>JAMZNZ010000002.1:0-162500 GCA_024178355.1 Maricaulaceae bacterium EIL42A08
GCAGCGCGCCGGTCGCTCGAGCTAGCTCGGGGCTCCGCTCCCGGCACGCTCGCCAGACCTCAAACCATGGACTATGAAAGGCTCAGACTCTCGAAATAAACGAAGGATCGCAGGGTCTCAGGTCACTTACTGACGACTTCTTTGAAAGCGCCTGGACAAACCAGGAAATCGGTTTTGCCCTCGCTCGCGACGTGCCTGTTATCAGCCTCAAAGTTGGCTCGTGTGCACCCGCTGGATTCATCAGAAACAAGCAAGCTATCCAAGGAAACTCAAAACGAATAAGTGCCGACGCTGATCAAATATTTGAAGTGTTGAACAAGCGTCTTGCGGGCGCGCATATTTTGCGGGAAGCAGCTCTCACCACGTTCAGTGATGCACCCAGCTTCGACGCGGCGAAAAGGAGGTTTGCGCGGGTCAAGGAGCTAGGAAATCTATCGGAAGAAGAAGTCAGGCGCCTCGTAAACGCATACAATTCAAATTCGCAAATTTCTGGATGTTGGGCGCTTTCGGGCGACACTTTCGTAGACTATTTGAATAAAAATTCCTCTGTTAAATGCGAGCGTGGCAGAAACAAAATCAGGATAAAGAAAGAATCCGATGAAGAAGATTTCCCGTTTTAATTAGATATGTATCCCTTATTTTCAATTGATCCCAAAATATTAGGGTCTGCCAATCTACAAACACATATGCAAAATTTGAAACACCACGCACTTGATCCGGAAAATGCACGCATTTTAATTCTCTCTGGATATATCTATACCCCCCGGATCAAGTCCGGGGTGCGGGCGGCTGTTCGCCTTGCGAGCGCGTTGCGCGCACGCTGCAAGAGCTTAGCGATGGTCTCGAGCGTTTGATGACATCTGAGGGGGGCAACATCGCGCCCGACTGAGCGGAGGCGAAGGAGGACAGATTATCGCGTTTTGTCCCACACGGTGAACTCATAGGCGATGGAGCGTTCCACCAGTTCGCGCCAGACCGGTTCAGCTATGGCTTCAGCCAGGCCGACGTCAGCGGCGGCGGCTTTGACCTTGCTCACGACGTCTTCGATGCGGTCTTCGTCGCGTACCCGGTCGCGTGAGGGTTTGATGCGGGCTGCCGCTTCCATATAGCCCGCACGCTCCTTGATCAGGGCGACGAGGGCGCGGTCGAGCCGGTCAACACCATCGCGGACCTCCGCCATGGTCTCGCAGTCCGCGGGGCGGGTGCGGGCGTTAAGGTCATCGAGGTCGAGATTCGCGGGCAGATCTGTCATGGGCGGGTATATAGACGCACGCGCTTCAACGCTCAAAGCTTTAGATCGGTTGGGCGCATATCAACGGCTTCCTTATGTCTGCAAGAACGAGAATGCTGCCAGATGAGTTAGCGCCCCGTGCCGGCAGCCCCGCCACTCCGGATGGGGTGGAGGACATAAAGGGACGCTACTTCTTCGCCAATTCCTTCATGGCCCGATCGACACCGGACAGGGTGAGGGGGAACATGCGTTCGGGTCCGACGATCTCGCGGATCAGCTGGACCGAATAGGTGTGGGGCCACCAGTTTTCCGGCGTGGGATTGAGCCAGATCAGGTTGGGGTAGGTCTCTGCGATCCGGCGCAGCCAGACGCCGCCCGCCTCCTCATTCCAGCCCTCAACGCTGCCGCCTGGATGGGTGATTTCGGTGGGGGCCATCGCCGCATCACCCACAAACACGACCTTGTAGTCAGCCGGATAGGTATGCAGCACATCCATCAACGATGTGGTCTCCGACTGACGGCGCTTGTTGGACTTCCAGACCGCCTGATAGGGGCAGTTGTGGAAGTAGAAATATTCCAGATTTTTAAACACCGAGCTGGCGGCGGAAAACAGCCGTTCGGTCAGCTCGATATAGGGGTCCATGGACCCGCCCACATCGAAAAAGACGAGCACCTTGATGGCGTTACGCTTTTCCGGGCGCATGCGAATATCCAGATAGCCGCGATTGGCGGTGGCATTGATCGTATCATCAAGATCAAGCTCTTCCTCCGCCCCGTCGCGGGCAAAGCGGCGAAGGCGGCGCAGCGCCATCTTCAGATTGCGCGTGCCGAGCTCGCGTTCGTTATCGTAATCCTTGAAGCGACGGGTCTCCCAGACCTTGTTGGCCTTCTTGTTCTTGGACTCACCACCAATGCGCACGCCATTAGGGCTCCAGCCAGAGTGGCCATAGGGGCTTGTGCCGCCGGTGCCGATCCATTTCGACCCGCCTTCGTGACGCTTCTGCTGCTCTTGCAGGCGCTCCTGCAGGGTCTTCATCAGCTGGTCGAAGTCCATCTCCTTAAGCGCGGCCATCTCCTCCTCGGTCAGGTGACGGCGCATCTCGGCACGCAGCCAGTCGTCCGGGATTTCATCGGCCTTAAACATCGCGCCAAGCGCTTCTATGCCTTCAAAGAAGTGGGCGAAGACCTTGTCAAACTTGTCGAAATTGCGCTCATCCTTGACCAGGGCGGCGCGGCTCACCGCGTAGAAGCTGTCCAGATCCTGATCAATCGCCCCCTTCTCCAACGCCTCAAGCAGCGTCAGATACTCCCGCGTCGAAACGGGAATCTTGGCAGCGCGCAAGCCAGTGAAGAAACGGTGGAAGAGTGGGGTCATGGGGTGAGCTTAACTCCCCTCACGCCGGCTCATAAACGCGAGGCGTTCAAACAGCTGCACATCCTGCTCGTTCTTCAGCAGGGCGCCGTGCATCGGCGGGATGAGTTTGCGGGGGTCGCGTTCGCGCAGGACGGCCGGGTCGATGTCTTCGGCCATGAGGAGTTTCAGCCAGTCCAGCAGCTCTGATGTGGACGGCTTTTTCTTCAGGCCCGGCACGGTGCGCAGGTCAAAGAAGGTCTGCAGCGCTTCGGACAGCAGGCGGCTCTTCAGGTCGGGGTAGTGAACCTTGACGATCTGCTCCATCGTTTCTTCGTCGGGGAAGGCGATGAAGTGGAAGAAGCAGCGGCGCAGGAAGGCGTCCGGCAGCTCTTTTTCATTGTTCGACGTGATGATCACGATGGGGCGGACTTCAGCCTTGATGGTCTGGCCGGTCTCGTAGACATGAAATTCCATCTTATCGAGCTCCTGCAGGAGGTCGTTTGGAAATTCAATGTCGGCCTTGTCGATCTCGTCGATCAGCAGGACGGGGCGCTGCTCGTGGGTGAAGGCCTCCCACAGCTTGCCCTTTTTGATGTAGTTGCTGACGTCGTGGACCTTGTCGTCGCCCAGCTGGCTATCGCGCAGGCGCGCCACGGCATCATACTCGTAAAGCCCCTGACGGGCCTTGGTGGTGGACTTGATATGCCATTCCAGAAGCGGAGCGCCGAGCGCCTCGGCGACCTGCTTGGCAAGCTCGGTCTTGCCGGTGCCGGGCTCACCTTTCACCAGAAGCGGGCGTTCGAGAATGATCGCGGCATTGACCGCAGCAGCCAGCTCGTCAGTGGCCACATAATCCTTGGTGCCTTCAAAGCGCATGGGGCGTCCTTCTCGTCATAGGCGTGTGCGCAGCGCGCGTTACAAGCGCGATACGCTAATGTTTGAAATGGTGAGGGCAAGAGTTGGGTGCTGTTGGGGGTGTTAACGCCATGCTGTCGTCACCCCCGCGAAGGCGGGGGCCCAGCGGGCCAGGCTCAGGCGCTTAATGGCTCTGGGTTCCCGCCTTCGCGGGAATGACGAAGAGGGGTGTGTTAAGCCGCGCCTTTTTCAACCGCTTTGACCCGCTCACCAAGCGCCTCGGCGATCTGGCTGATCGGCGTCTTCCAGTCGCGGAATTTCTCCGGCACGAAGAGCTGGCTGCCCGGCATCCAGGTCAGGCGGTCGGTGCCAAAGGTTGTCCACTGGGTTTTGGCGGGAGAAAGCAACAGGCTTTCTGCGCCACAGTGGGCCCCCATGGTCAGCGAAGCGTTGACCTGTCCGACCATGACATCACACAGAGAGCCCAGGATGCCGACGCCTTCGAGATCATTCATCAGGTCCAGGTCTTCGATCTGGTGAATGGTGACGCCAAAGTCCTTGGCGCACTGGGCCAATTCTTCATCCACATCGCCATACTGCAGAGATACGAAGGTGCAGCCCGGCGTTTGCAGGACCGGCTTCCACATCTCGAACGGCGAGAAGTATTTGGTACGGTTGCCGGTCATCAGCTTTGATTTCCAGCAGAAGCCGACACGCAGGCCGGCAGGCAGGGCATCAAGTTGAGCCTTGATGGCATCAATGCGGGACGGGTCCGGTGTGAGCACTTTACGGGCCTCGGGACCGGGGAAGTCTTCAGGGGTCTGGCGGACTGCGCGCTCCATGGACCCGAGTGGGGCCCACAGATCAGGTTTGAAAGTAGGTTCAGCGTCGAGCACGGAGCGGATCTGAACGCCTTCTTTAAAGATCGTGGCGTGGCGGCCGACATAGTCCAGCCTGGGGAAGCTGCGCTGCATCAAGTCTACGAGGCGACGCTCACAGACCAGAGCAATCGCCCCTTCAGGCCCAACAAGGTCAAACGCTTCATCGAGAACGGCCGACATGGCGATTTCATCGCCGAGGCCCTGTTCAGCCACCAGCAGCAGGCGTTTGCCTTTGATGGCGGCGGGGTCTTCGCCGGACCAGTATGGGGCTTTGACGATGAATTCGACGCGCTTTGGATAGAGCGGATCCATGCGCCGTTCGTATTTCTGCCAGCCTTCTTTGAGCTCGCCCTTGGCAAACAGTGCCAGCGCCATGCCGTGTTCGATGATAACCTGATCGGCCGCAGAGGGGTTCATGGTGAGCGATTTGCGCCAGAGCGCGATTGCCTCATCAAGCTCGCCGAGCAGATCAAGGCAGAAAGCCAGATTGTGGTAGCCGCGGGCAAAGTCCGGACGCAGGCGCAGCGCTTCCTGATAGAAGGTCACAGCCTGTTCTGGATCACCGCTTTCCAGCAACGTCGTGCCGAGTGAGTTCCACAGGTCGGGGTTTTCCGGATCGGTGTAGATGGCCGAGCGCAGCAGCTCCATACTGTCTTCAAACTTCTGCTGATCACGCAGAATACCCGCCAGGTTGGACACAGCACCCTTGGCATTGGGTGCCATCTGGTGATGCAGGCGCAGGAACTTCTCCGCAGCCTCCAGCATATCCAGCTTCCACGCGACCATGCCCAGATTGAGATAGAGGTCGGCGTTATTGGGATCGTGCTTGAACGCTTCCTCATAACAGTTGAGGGCCGCCGACAAACGTCCGAGCCGCTCCAGCGCGAGGGCCATACCCTGATAGGCGAGGCCGAAGTTTGGAGCTGCATCAATCGCCTTCAGGCAAAGCTGACCAGCCTTTTTGGCCGCTGCCGGGCCGTCGTCCATGATCTTGACTGCACGGCGGATCAGACTGACTGCCTTCGCAGGAGCTGCCTTGGCCGCGCGGTCACCAAGGGCTGCATCCAGGGCCGCTTGCGCGCCGGTGCGCGGGACATCGACCTGACGAAGCGGGGCTTCAGCTTCGGCATTCAGTTCGGCATCGAGATTGAAAGTCGCCATGGAACTCTCGCGGGGCTTGGATCATCTGGATTGTTACCCAATCGGAACCGCTTCGATTAAGGCTTTGCTAATGATTGACGCCTTGCTCGACAAAACCGCACACCGGTGAAACCCTTTGTTCACCGTGTCGATGGAAGCTGCGTCGGTGAATCACATGAATGGGGCAGAATTCCTGCCTGGCAAACGGAGACGGCTATGCCGCTCAAACTGTCCTTGAAGCCTGGTGAGCGCTTTGTGCTGAACGGCGCGGTTGTTGAAAACGGGGACCGGCGTGCAACGCTTATCCTGCAGAACAAAGCCAGCGTGCTGCGTGAAAAAGACATCATGCAGGAGCACGAGGCCGATACACCGGCCAAGCGCATCTATTTCCCGGTCATGATGATGTATCTCTCGTCATCGTCCCAGGATGGGCTCTATGACGCCTTCGTCCTTCGCATGACCGAGTTCATGAATGTTATCAAGAACCCGGATGTGCTCACCGATTGCGTCACCGTCAGCCGCGAGGTGATGAGCGGTGAGTATTACAAAGCGCTTCTGCGCTGCCGTAAGCTCATTGCTTATGAAAAAGAGCTGATGTCTCCAGACGGGGACGGAGACAAGAAATAATGTCCTATCAGGCCTATCAGCGCACTAGCGCCCGGTCTGAAGACCCGCGCTCCACTGAATACCGCCTTCTGGGTCATGTGACCCGCGCGCTTATGGATGTGCGTGAGATCAAGGCTAGCGAAATCCGCAAACGCGCCGAGGCGCTGGACTGGAACCGTCGGGTCTGGTCAGCTTTCGCGGCTGATTGTGCCAATCCCGACAACGGACTGCCTGAAGCGCTCAGGGCGTCGATCATTTCGCTATCGATCTTTATTTCTAAAGAGACCTCCACCGCCATGCGGGGTGAAGGCGATATCGACATGCTGATTGATCTGAACCGCACCGTGATGCAGGGGCTTGAGCCGGGCGCTCAGGCTGCGGCTGGATAGACCACTGGGTCAGGCGGATTTTTCGTCCTGAAGTGCGCCGAACTCTGCGCGACTATGGAACATGTGATGTTTTGATCCCGGACGCGACGTGACCTGGGGACCTATACATATTCTTGAGGGGGCGGCAGGTCCCGGATCGACTCCGGGGTGACGCCTCGCCTGCTCGGCAAATTTGTTCAGGTGGGCTGAAGCTGCCGGGCCGTTTGCGCCGCGCGGTGGTGTCCTCACGAGGTGCCATTTCAACGCACTGATTTTCAATATGTAATTTCTATTCTCCTTGCGGGTTCCGCGGCACGGCGTTTGCGGTTGCTCGGTTAGGACAAAATGTCCACCGGTCGAGAATTGACCGTTCGCTTCCAGAATGGAGGAACCCCACAATGACAACTTCGGTGAACACCAATCCAGGAGCGATGATCGCGCTCCAGAACCTGAACAAGACGAATATGGAACTGTCTCAAGTGCAGAACCGTATCAATACCGGCCTTGAGGTAGCAGGTGCCAAGGACAATGGCGGCTTGTACGCCATCGCTCAGCGCATGCGGTCTCAGGTGGCTGGCTATGGTGTCGTTCAGCAATCTCTGGACCGCGGCGAGGCGACGCTTGACGTTGCTCTGGCCGCGGGTGAGGCGATCTCTGACCTCCTTATTGAAATGAAGGAGAAGGCGCTCGGCGCAGCCGACACGTCGCTTGATACCCAGTCTCGTACGGCCCTGAATGAAGACTTCAAGGCTCTGCGCGATCAGATCACGACGATCGTCGACAATGCTGAGTTCAATGGTCTCAATCTGATCGATGGCTCGACAACGGCCTTCACGGCGTTGGCAAACCAGGATGGATCGAACACAATCACGGTGACCTCGGAGAATATGGCTCTGTCGGGATCCATTGTGACGGTGACTTCGACCGCCTCGTTCGCGACCGCTACGCAGGCTGACAACATCGCGTCTCAGATCGGTACATCTTTGGATAACGTCAACGAATCGCTCGCGCGCCTCGGGACGAAATCCAAGGCGCTTGAGGTTCACTCTTCTTTCGTCACCAAACTGTCTGACTCGCTGGAGAAGGGGATCGGCAATCTGGTGGACGCGGATCTGGCACGCGAATCGGCCCGGCTCCAGTCGCTGCAGGTCAAGCAGCAGCTGGGTGTCCAGGCGCTTTCCATCGCCAATTCGATGCCGCAGTCGGTTCTGTCTTACTTCCAGTAAGTCGTTGGGACAAAGGGCCGGGGTCTTCCGCAAGGAAGGCCCCGGTTTCTTTTGCCATGCCGCAGCGGTAACTCAAAATTAACGCTCTGAATTCGCGTGTGATTCTTCACCCTCTGTTAAGCGGCGATATTTGCCGGGTCGGCAGTTTTTACCCAGCAATACGGCGGCGGAAGCGGCAATTTTTGCCGGGTTGAAATCGCGTCACCCCTTCTCGAAAACTAAAAACTTCAACCTTTTCAGCGCTTAAGTGAGATTTTTGAATCTCTCACGCGAAACTGGCCCCGACCTTGCGATGCATCACTGCGGGCCAGAAGGCCCTGCGCGCAAAATGCACGCATTCACATACGTAGAAACGTAAGGGAGCCAAGAAATGGCTACGATTAATACCAATCCGGGCGCGATGATCGCCCTGCAAAACCTCAACAAGACCAACATGGACCTCCAGCAGGTTCAGCAGCGTATCAACACCGGTCTTGCGGTTTCCTCGGCAAAAGATAACGGCGGCGTCTACGCGATCGCTCAGTCCATGCGTGCTGATGTTGGCGGCTACAAGGCCGTGAACCAGTCGCTGGATCTGGTCCAGTCCACGGTTGACGTGGCTCTGGCCGGTGGCGAGGCCATCTCCGATCTCATGGTTGAGATGAAGGAAAAGGCTCTGGCCGCAGCTGACACCTCTCTGGACGCCGCGTCGCGCACTGCACTGAACGAGGACTTCCAGGCTCTGCGTGACCAGATCGGCACCATCGTTGCCAACGCTGAGTTCAACGGCACCAACCTCATTTCCAACGGCGCGACCGATATCACGGCGCTGGCCAATGCGGACGGTTCCAACGCCATCACCATCGGTGCTGAAGACCTGAGCCTGACGGGTACCACCCTGACGATCACGGCTGGCACCCAGATTAACACGGCAACCAATGCGTCGAATGCGGCCGCTGCTATCGGCACCTCGCTCGACAACTTGAACTCTGCCCTGGCTCGCCTGGGTACCGGTTCCAAAGCACTCGAAATCCACAAGACCTTCGTCGGCAAGCTGTCTGACACCCTGGAGAAGGGTATCGGCAACCTGGTCGACGCGGATCTCGCCAAAGAATCGGCTCGCCTGCAGTCTCTGCAGGTCAAGCAGCAGCTGGGTATCCAGGCGCTTTCGATCGCCAACTCGGCTCCGAGCTCGATCCTGGGCTACTTCCGATAGGCCTTGGCCAAATTCCGCCAGCCGCTGAACAGAATGCTCAGCGGCTGGCGGGACTTCGCGCGCAAAATGCGCGTCCAACACCGTAGAAACGGAAAAATTGAAGGAGCCAAGAAATGGCGACGATCAACACAAACCCGGGCGCAATGATCGCCCTTCA
The DNA here is from genome assembly GCA_024178355.1 of Maricaulaceae bacterium EIL42A08. GTDB lineage: Bacteria > Pseudomonadota > Alphaproteobacteria > Caulobacterales > Maricaulaceae > Oceanicaulis. Next base: position 9,014 of record JAMZNZ010000002.1, read on the forward strand.
GAACCTGAACAAGACCAATATGGATCTTCAGCAGGTTCAACAGCGTATCAACACGGGCCTGGCGATTTCTTCTGCCAAGGACAATGGCGGCGTTTACGCGATCGCACAGTCCATGCGCGCTGATGTTGGTGGCTACAAGGCTGTGAACCAGTCTCTTGATCTGGCTATGTCCACGGTTGACGTGGCGCTGGCCGGTGGCGAGGCCATCTCCGATCTCCTGGTTGAGATGAAAGAGAAGGCGCTTGCTGGTGCTGACACCTCCCTCGACACGGCGTCTCGTACGGCCCTGAATGAAGACTTCAAGGCTCTGCGCGATCAGATCACGACCATCGTGAGCAACGCCGAGTTCAACGGCACCAACCTTATCGACGGTTCCAACACCGCCGGCATCTCGGCTCTGGCCAATGCTGATGGTTCGAACACGCTCACCATTGACGACGAAGACTTCAGCCTCGGCGGCTCGATTGTCACCGTTGCAGCCACGGCTTCCTTCGGGACCGCTGCTGCAGCTTCGACCCAAGCTGCTGCGATTGAAACCTCGCTTGATAACCTCAACGCTTCGCTGGCCCGTCTGGGTACCGGTTCGAAGTCGCTTGAAGTTCATAAGACGTTTGTCGGCAAGCTGTCTGACTCCCTGGAAAAGGGTATCGGTAATCTCGTCGATGCTGATCTGGCAAAAGAATCGGCTCGCCTGCAGTCCCTGCAGGTGAAACAGCAGCTGGGTATCCAGGCGCTGTCGATTGCCAACTCGGCACCGTCTTCGATCCTGGGTTACTTCCGGTAATCCACTCTGAGCGGGCGGGCGGCCAGGGTCGTTCGTGGGGTTCTACCCCGGCCGCCCGCTTAGCTTTGTCGAAGTTTTGAGATGATTGGGACGACAGCAACAGAAGGAGGCACCGAACGCTCAATAAGCGTTCTGTGAGAGGAACGATGGATAATGCGACGCTCATGTCGGGAACGGCTCTGAGCCGCCCTACGTGGGACGCATCCGCCAAGGGGGTATCAGACCCCGTGACGAGCGGCTCACAAGGTGAGGCACAAGAGACAAAGGCCCGCGAAACCAAGCGCGAGGCCTCTAACGCGATTCCAAGCGTGGATCAGATCGAGGTGCTGCGCGCCGAGATCAACGCCAGCTCCAGATCCCGGCTTCAGATTGAACGCGCCGAAGACGCCGGCCGCTTCATCTACCGGATTTTTGACCCGGAGACGGGTGAAACCGTGCGCCAGTGGCCGCCAGAGAAATATGTCGAACTGGTCGCCTATCTTCGTGGGCGCGAAGGGGGGCTGGTCGACGAGCGGGCCTGATTGCCCGGCAAAAACGACCGCTCTGGCAGGCAAGAATTAACCGTAACGACCCGCTACACGCTGAGGTGTGGTGGGTTGATTTGCGTCTAAGGCTCTGAAAAAGCGTGATATGTGCCGTCTTGGCACAGTTGGCCCGCTTATTGCTCATTAAGGATGTGAACGGCCGTCGAAAGCGGTTTGGCCCACAAACAGAATGAGCGGAGCCTTGTCATGACGCTGAGCGTCCACACCAATACTTCGGCGATGATCGCCCTTCAGAACCTGAACAAGACCAATACCGACATGGTCGAGGTTCAAAACCGCATCAATACCGGTCTGAAAGTGTCCGGCGCGAAAGATGACTCCTCCGTCTTCGCCGTGGCTCAGGGAATGCGGTCTGATATTGGCGCGCTGGGCTCGGTCCGGTCCTCGCTGGATCGCGCCGTGTCAATCGGTGACGTTGCAATCGCAGCGGGCGAATCCATTTCCGACCTCCTCATCCAGATGCGTGAGAAGGCGACGGCAGCCATGGACCCGTCCATCGACACCTTCTCCCGCCAGGCTTTTGACGGTGACTTCAAGGCGCTGCTGGAACAGGTCGAAGTCATCCTCGACAACGCCGAATTTGATGGTGCTAACCTGCTCAACGGCTCGCTGACCAACGGCATCGCCTTCCTGGCAGATGCCAATGCGACCCGGACAGTGACGCTGGGTGCCCAGGACATGTCGATTTCTGGCTCCGTTATCACAATCGCCTCCAATGCCAGCCTTGGGACGGCCACGCTTGCGGGTCAGGTTCAAAGCGCCATCAAGATCAGCCTGGATAACGTCAACCAGGCGCTGGCTGATCTGGGTTCGGATCTGAAGAAGATGGAAGCGCATCGCACCTTTGTCGGCAAGCTGACCGATAGCCTTACTGAAGGCGTTGGCAACCTCGTTGATGCCGACATGGCCAAGGAAAGCGCCCGATTACAGGCCTTGCAGGTTAAACAGCAGCTTGGGGTTCAGGCCTTGTCCATCGCCAACACCGAGCCGCAGATCATCTTGTCGCTGTTCAACGGCTAAACCTGAGCCGACGAGAAATCACCCCGCCGCCCGGTCCTTTGGCCGGGCGGTTTTCGTTTAAGGACCCGCATACCCGACTCAGCGCATGTTAATCCTATGACACAAGCCTTTCTGCCCTATGGGCGTCATTCGATCGATGAGGGTGACATCGCCGCGGTAACACGTGTGCTGCGCGGTGATTTCCTGACGACAGGACCAGAAATCCCTGCTTTTGAGGTGGAATTCGCCGCTGCGGTCGATGCACCACATGCGGTCGCCTGTAGTAGTGCGACGGCCGCGCTTCATATGGCGCTGGCTGGACTAGGGGTGGGTGAGGGCGATGTGTGTATCGTGCCGTCTATCACCTTCCTCGCGACAGCCAACGCGTCACTCTATTGCGGCGCTGACGTGGTGTTTGCCGACGTTGACGCGGCGACCGGTCTGATGACACCGGAGACTCTGACCGAGGCGCTAAACCTTGCTGGGGAGCGTGCGAGGGCTGTATTGCCGGTCCACCTGGCCGGTGCCCTGTGTGACATGACCGGTATAGAAGCGGTGGCTCGCAAGGCGGGGCTTTTGATCGTCGAAGATAGCTGTCATGCGCTTGGCACAGTGGGTCCAGACGGCCCAGCGGGCAATTGCGCTCGGTCCGATGCGGCGACCTTCTCCTTCCATCCTGTCAAAACACTGGCAGCCGGTGAGGGGGGTATGGTGACCACCCGCAAACCGGAGCTGGCCAGAGCCACCTCACAGCTCCGCAGCCATGGCGTTGAACGTGATATAGCCGCTTTCACGCGTTTTAATGGCAAGGCGGAGCCCTGGACCTACGAGATGCAGGCGCTTGGGTATAACTATCGCATGCCGGATATCAATGCCGCGCTCGGGCGCTCACAGCTGGCAAAGCTGGGCTTGTTTGCTGATCGTCGCAGACACCTCAGTCAGCTCTATCGAGAGCAATTGGCCCACCTGGCTCCCTTAGTGCAAGCACCCGTCGCGCAGCCTCCCGTTGACGCTTGCCGCCACCTGATGAACGTTGCGATCGACTTTGACGGTGCGGGGGTGACGCGGGCCGAATTGATGGATCGATTGCGCAGTCGTGGGGTTGGGAGTCAGGTTCACTATACCCCAGTTCACACGCAACCCTATTACGTGACGCTCTATGGCGAGATGACCCTGACGGGCGCGGAGACCTATTACGCCAGGACGCTGTCGCTGCCCCTATACCCTGATATGGCCGACGGCGATGTCGGCCGAGTTGCTCAGGCGCTTGCTGAAAGCCTGGGCGGTCCATGACGGTTGATATCTGGATCCGGGCGCGTTCGGGCCCCAGCCTCGGCATTGGTCATCGTGTGCGTGCGGAAATTCTCGCGCAAGCATTGGTCAATGAGGGTGTAAAGCCAGGGCTGATCCTTGATAGCGACACCTCTGGCCCGCAGCTGGTAGGCGTTGACCTGGCGGTCTGGCGTTTGCCTGAAGGGGCCGTGCCACCGGATGAAGCGAACACCTATCCCGATGATGGCGTGCCCGTCATTCTCGATCTCAGTCATCCGTCCATGCTGGATGATCTGCCTGAGTTGGTGCGAAGTTTGAACGGGCAGGGTCGGCGTGTCGGGCTTATCGATGGGCTGGGCGCTGAGGGCTATATACCCGAGGCCGCCGAATGCCGGGCTCATGTGGCCCTGACACCGTACATTCTTGAACCCGATGCGCCACAACGAACGGCCCGGACCTGGCTGCGCGGTGCTCAGTATGCGGTGCTCAACCCGATCTATCGGGCTGAGCCGGCGCTCAAACCTCGTGATAGGGACGCGCGGCTCCTTGTCAGCATAAGCGGTACCGATCCCTGGTCGCTGACCGAAGCCTGTGTCGGTGCTTTGGTCGAGTGCGGCCTACCCGATGACTGGACGGCTTCAGTTGTTGCTGGCCCGGGGTTTGACGGGCCGCGATGTGTATCGCTGGAAGCGATGGTGGGGGGCGATGATCGGTTTGATCTGGTTCGTACGCCGTCCGATCTGCGCTCTTTGTTGCTCTCGGCTCGTCTTGGCCTTCTGGGCCCCGGTCTTGCTAAGTATGAGGCGGCAGCCTGCGGCACCTACAGCCTGATTGCCTCTCCATCGCCTGACTATGCAGACATGAACCGCCCGTTTGAGGCCGCCGGGCTGGCAACAGTGCTCGCGTCCGGGCCGCCTGATGCCACGGCCTTGCGCCAGGCCATAGAGGCTGCGGCTCCCGTAGCAGACCGGGATACGCGCAGGCTGATCGATGGAGGCGGTGCTGAGCGCGCAGCAAAGCGCTTCGTTTCAGAGCTGATAACCGAATCGCGCGACACTCAGCGAGACTTTTCAAGGATTGCGGCCCATGGACGCCAGCTCACCTGATACATCGCCACCAAAAGCCAGGCCCCTCGTCATTGACGGAAGGGCAATTGGCCCGGGCCATGCGCCTTACGTTATTGCAGAAGTTTCGGGCAACCATAACAAGGATTTAGGCAAGGCGCTGGCAATGATTGACGCAGCAAAGGACGCCGGTGCCGATGCGGTCAAATTCCAGACTTACACCGCTGACAGCCTGACCGTCCCCAGCAACAAGGCTGACTTTCAGATCACCAGTGGAACGTGGGCCGGGTGGAACCTGCACAAGCTCTATCAGGAAGCTGCCACGCCCTATGAGTGGTTTCCGGAGCTGTTTGCCCATGCCGCCCATGTCGACATCACGGTCTTCAGTTCGCCCTTTGATAATGATGCGGTTGACCGACTGGAGGGGTGGGGCGCACCCGCTTACAAGATTGCGTCCAATGAGTTCACCGACTGGCCCCTGATCCAGCACGCCGCCAAAACCGGAAAGCCACTCATCCTGTCCACGGGAACGGCGACGCTTGAAGAGATTGAGGCAACGACGGCCTTCCTTAAGAAGATTGGCGCGCCAGATTATGCGCTCCTGCACTGTGTGAGCGCCTATCCTGCACCGCTCTCAGCCGCTCACCTGAAGACCATTCCTGCGCTCGCTGAGCGCTTTGGTGTCGTGTCTGGCTTCTCAGACCATACGCTGGGTGTGACTGCGCCGATTGTTGCCGCCGCTCTCGGCGCATCGATCATTGAAAAGCACTTTATTCTAGACCGCTCCGAGGGCGGGCCGGATTCCAGCTTCGCCATTGAGCCTGACGAGCTGGCGCTGCTTTGCCGCTCGGTGAAGGATGCTCACGATACGCTGGGGGAAGTGTGCTTCGGCATGAAAGAAGCCGAAACGAAGTCGCCCATCTACAAGCGCTGTTTCTACACAACGCGTGCTATCAAGGCGGGCGAGGTGCTCGGGCCGGACAACCTGCGCGCCATCCGGGCTCGCCATGGGCTGCCTGCGCGACGCTTTGAAGAAATATTCGGTGCTGTGGCCAGTCGTGACCTTGCGGAGCATGAACCGCTTACCGCAGACGACCTGGATTTAGGGGGCTCGGCATGACCAAACCCCTCGTAATTTTCGGGTCAGGCGAAATTGCATCGCTTGCGAAGTATTATTTCGAAACCGATGGCGGGCGGGAGGTGATCGCGTTTACCGTCGACGATGAATACGCCACTGAAGCCAGCTTTGAAGGTGTGCCGCTGCTCGCCTGGTCACAGGCGCAGGCAAAATATTCACCCGACGATGTGGATATGCATGTGGCCCTGTCCTACCAGAAGCTCAATCGTTTGCGGCAAGCAAAGTATGAGCAGGTGAAGGCCGCAGGCTATACGCTGGCGAGCTATATCTGCTCAAAAGCCACAACCTGGCCGGACCTGACCCATGGTGATAACTGCTTCATTCTGGAAGACCAGGTGATCCAGCCCACTGTGTCGATTGGCAACAATGTCATGCTGTGGTCAGGCAATCATATCGGCCATGGCAGCCATATCGGTGACCACACCTATTTTGCCAGCCATGTGGTCATTTCGGGCCATTGCAAGATTGGCCGGCGTTGCTTTTTTGGCGTGAATGCGACCCTTCGAGACTTCCTGACCATCGGCAATGATTGCTTTGTCGCCATGGATGCTTCGGTTGTAAAGGACTTGAGCGACGGGTCGGTGGCGCTGACTGCAGCCTCGACTCTGTTGGATGGGGATGACCCAAAGGCCATCAAGATCCGCAATCGCTATTTCGGGCTGGAGGGCTGACGCCGTGCTACAGCCTGCCCGCTGGGACAAGCTTGGCCTTGTGATTGAACCCGATGCTTCGCTGTGGTGGAGCCGGACGCACGCCATGCTTCCGACGCCGGAGCATGTGGAGGGCTCACTCTGGCGAGTTTACCAGTCGGGGCGGAATGATCAAAACCAGTCCCATGTGGGTTGGGCCCTGATTGATCTGGAGCAGCCAGACCGTGTGATTGAGCGCAGCGCGGAGCCTGTGCTGACGCCCGGCCCGCTTGGCGCGTTTGACGATAATGGCGTGCTGCCCAGTTGCATCGTGCAAGACGATGACGAGACGCTTCTCTATTATATCGGTTTCAAACCGGGCGGTACGACACGCATGGATCTCTATGGCGGCCTTGCGTCACGCCGGGGCGATAGTGCCCCGTTTGTGCGGGTGAACCGGGCACCGATAATCGAGCGGTGCAACGTCAATCCCTACATCAATACAGCCCCCTGGGTGGTTCGCAATGGGGCCGACTGGCGGATGTATTATGTGGCGGGCACCGAATGGGTGCATCCCGATCTGCCCCGCTACAATATCCAGATCGCGACCTCGAAGGACGGTCGCACATGGCAGCGAGATGGCCGTGTTGCCATCGACTTCGCGCCCGGTGAGAACGCGCTGGCGCGCCCGTACGTCTACCACGACGGCAAGCGCTGGGTTATGTGGTTTGCATCCAAAGGAAATGCCTATCGCGCTCGCTGGGCATGGAGCGATGATGGTCTGAACTGGGCCCGTGAGGAGGCTGGACCGGGGCTCGAACCCACCGAAGGCGGCCCTGATAGCGGGATGCTGGAGTACTTCATTGTATTGCCGCACAAGGGTAAGCGCGTGGTGCTCTATAACGGCGACGATTACGGGCGCGGCGGTGTCTGCGCGGCGGTGGAGCGATGAGCGCGATGCCCGATAGTCAGGCTCAGCCGCGGTCGCTGGCGATCATGCAGCCAACCTTCCTGCCCTGGGTCGGGTATTTTGCTCTGATGGACCGCGTGGACCGCTTTGTGTTTCTGGACGATGTCCAGTTTGACAAGCGCAGCTGGCAACAACGTAATCGTATCAAGACGGCCAATGGTCCGCTCTGGCTCACAGTTCCAGTCCTCACCAAAGGGCGGCGCGATCAATCCATTTTTGAGGCTCAGATCCAGCCGGAGGCGCGCTTTGGCGAGGCCGCACTTAAAACGCTGGAACATGCCTATGCGAGGGCTGAGTATTTCGCGCCGGTCATGGATCGTATTGCGCCTGTCTTTACCAATGCAGGCGAAGGCCTCTGCAATCTGAATATCAGCCTTATCCAATCGATTTGCGACTTGATCGGGTTGCCGGCTGAAACCGTGCGAAGTTCTTCGACACCGGTCAATTCCACCAAGGCCCAGCGTCTTGCGGACCTCTGCGTTGCCCATGGAGCCACCGATTACATCTCCCCGCCGGGCTCCAGGGACTATTTGGATGGCGATGAGGCGCTTGAGCAGGCCGGTGTTTCGCTTCATTATTTCGCGTATGAACATCCGCAGTGGCCACAGCTCCATGGTGAGTTTCAGCCCTATATGAGTGCGCTTGATCTTGTGATGAATGCTCTGCCGGATGCGCTGGAAATTCTGCGCTCCGGGCACAGACCCGAGGTGGCAGTGTGAGCGCATTGTGTGTGATCCCGGCGCGCGGCGGTTCTAAACGCATTCCGCGCAAGAATGTGCGCGAGTTTGCTGGAAAGCCCATGCTGGCTCATGCACTGGAGGCAGCGCTGGAAAGTGGTGTCTTTGAGCGGGTCCACGTCTCTACAGATGATCCTGAGATCGCTGACATCGCGACGCGTTATGGCGCGGCGCCAGCCTTCTTGCGCGATCCTGACCTCGCAGATGACTACACCCCGATCCGCGATGTGGTGCGTACAGACTGGCAACGCTTTGCCAATGAGGGCGAGCGTTTTGATGACATCGCGCTCATCTATGCCACGGCGGCCCTGCTTGATGCAAAAACTGTCAGCACGGCTTTCAAGGCCTATCGTGAAAACCGCAGCACGCCGCTTCTGGCTGTTGTGCCCGCTGGAACGCCGCTGGAGCGCTTTATGAAGATTGAGGGCGATGCTCTTACTCCGGCGCTACCGGCTGACCGTTTTGCCAATCGCACCCAGGATTTAACGCCGGTCTATCGAGACGCCGGTGCTATGGGTGTATTCAGCGCCGAGACGCTGGCGATGAACACCGATGGTGCCGCCGCGCTCGCCTTCAGACCCTACGTGCTGTCGGTGTTTCGTGCGGTCGATATCGATACTGAAGACGACTGGCGTCACGCTGAGATCATCAAGGCGGGCCTTGCTGCCACAGGAGGATAAGTCATGAGCTACCGCACCGATCAGGAGGCCTTCTGGGCTGGTGAATTCGGCGATGCATATCGGGAGCGCTGTGCGTTGACCGATGATCTGGTCGCGGCACGCACCGCCTGCATGGCCCGGATGCTCAAGCACGCCGCTCCGATTGAGAGCGCCTTTGAGGTGGGCTGCAATATCGGGCTCAACCTGGTGGCCATGAAACGCGTTTCACCGGCAACAACGCTGGAAGCCATCGAGCTGAACACTGAAAGCGCAAAAGCGGCCAATTTGCTTGGCATTGCAGAGGTCGAGAATGCATCGGTCATCGGGTATGAGCCGAAGAAGACCTATGATCTATCCATGATTTGCGGCGTGCTGATCCATCTGGATCCATCGGTCCTGCCAGAGGTCTATGACACCCTGTTTGCTCTGAGCCACCGCCATATCCTGTTGTTTGAGTATTACAATCCAACTCCGGTGGAGGTGAATTATCGAGGCCACAGCGCTCGCTTGTTCAAGCGGGATTTTGCCGGTGAGATGCTTGATCGGTTTGGCGACCAGCTGAAGCTGGTGGACTACGGCTTCTTCTATCACCGCGACCCGATTGCCAGGTCCGATGACGGCACCTTCTTTCTTCTGGAAAAGCGCTAGGCGATCTTTTCGCCGGTCACAGCGTCGATGACGGCCAGCGCCGGGGCAGGGCGCTTGGCGATTTCTGCGGCGATCTGGGCATTCCAGTTTGGTGAGCACACCAGGAATATGGCGTCCACCACGTCGGCGCGGTCATTAGGGTGAGCAATTGCGGGGTCGAGGTCTGCAAAGCTTTTGCCCAGCTTGCTGTCTGATTTGTCCAGCACTTCGACATGGTCGAAATGCTCGGGCAGCAGATGTGCAGCCCGCTCGGCATATTCATTGGCTCCCCATATGAAGACGGGTGTCTCGCGACCGTGCGCGCACTCGATAGCGCAGGCTACGGCTTTGCGACTGGCCGCTGCACGTGCCTCACGGGCAGATTTGGCCTTGTCATAGGCCTCAAGCGCGTGATTGAGTGCGCCCACCTCAACGGCCAGCTGGCGCGGCTTTGCGGTGTGGCGTGCCACTGCGGCCTGGCCATAGCCCATGGTCGCAGGGGGGGTGTCGATCAGTTCGAACCCGCAAACAGCCAGTAGCCGCTTCAGGCTCTCGGGTGTGAAATGGAGCAGGTGCTCCATGTTCAACGAGTCTTCGGGGTGGGTCGTGTAGTTGGGAACCTCAACGATCAGGATACCACCAGGTTTGAGATAGCTCGCCAGTTCGGCCAACCACTCACGCGGCGCGATCACATGTTCCAGGACATAATAGGCAACTACCGCGTCAGCGCTGGCTACAGGGCGGCCCGTCTCGCCCTTTCCGGCGAAGCCTTTGGCCACGTCGCGCGCTTCATCTGCCTCGTTGGGGTCAAAGCCAAAGGCGTCAAAACCGTTGTCTCTCAAGATTGTAGTGAAGGCTCCATCATTGGCACCGACCTCAACAATCTGGCCTCCTGCCGGAACATGGCTGGCAACCGTGGCGGCGCGCGCTTCGGCGTCGAAATGGGTTTCTCCGCCGCGATGGCCGATATGCGCGTCGCGGTAATAGTCCATCAGGAAGGCCTCGTCGGGGCGCTTGCCGGCAAAGACAAACCCGCATTCGCGGCAGGCCATGTCCTGAAAGTCCATCGCAAAGCGGCGGGTGCGTCCGGCGACAACATAGTGGCGCTCGCCCAAGAGCTCGTGGTCCTGCGCTCCGCAGATATCACAGGCCGCGTGCGTCCAGTGGCCGCTCTTTAAATCATCAGCCATTGGAATATCCCCAGCGTTCAAGAAGCTCTGCCTGCCGGGTCAGGACATGCCGAGAGAGAGACGGCGTGAAGGTCGATGTCAGGTGGCTGGCCGTGGCCAGATCGTTGTAGCGAAGCTGAAGGGTCACCCGGACCTTGTCTGAGCTGTTATGACCACTGCGATGAATCAGGCGCTGATCAAAGAGTATGGCTTCGTCCCGGCCGGGCAGGGCCGCTACAGCGTCTGAAGCGTCGATTTCCTCGGCGCATTCAAACCACTCATGCCCCGCCTCGTACGGTTTGAAAGCGACCAGATCGCGTTTGTGACTGCCGGGCAGCAGCTCAACCGCACCCATGTTATCTTCCAGCGGACCCAGCGCCATCCAGATCACGACCGCTCGGTCGCTCAAGAGGGAGTACCAGTAGTCCTGATGAAGCGGGGTTGTGAAGCGAACATCGCCGGGCCGATCAAGCCGGACCAGAGGGTTGGTCCTGGCCACCGGGCGTTCAAGGCCCGCCGCTTTGGCGGCGTCTAGAAACACGGGCGCGTTAATCAGTGCGATCACCTCAGGCAAGGTGGGGAACACCTCATAGCAGGCCCGCGTGGCGGCTTGATCGGTTTCTTGCGCACACATCGCGGCTAGCTGATGGCCACGCGTGGCTTCGTCGGGCGCGTTCGCTCCCATCACACGCTTCGCAATATGCTTTGCGGTATCGAGCATGGCCGCTTCGGCCCTTGCTTTGGCCGCGGCGACTTCAGGGGCGCGGATACAGGCGTGTCCGTTGGCCTCAAACGCTTCTGTATCAAGCGCCATGGTCATGCCGTCAGGCGGTTTTGCAGCATGGCGTGCAGGGCACGCGCATCCAGTCGTTCCGGATTGGAGTTCGAAGCATAGCTGAAGCCCTCGGGCACCGGCGTCGCGCCGTCTTCCAGCCATGCATCGCGGTGGCGCGGATCATGGGCTGGCAGGATGATATAGCGGTCCGACAGTTCCAGCGTGGCGCGGGCATCATCTTCGGGCACCATAACTTCATGCAGCTTTTCGCCAGGCCGGATGCCAATGATCTTGTGGGGCAGCTGCGGGGCGAGGGATTTGGCCAGGTCTACCGTCGACATGGACGGGATCTTCGGCACGAAGGTCTCACCGCCTTTGGCCGATGCCAGCGAGGACAGCACAAAATTCACGCCCTGCTGTAAGGTGATCCAGAAGCGGGTCATGCGCTCATCGGTGATGGGCAGGTGGTCTGCCCCTTCAGCGATGAGCTTTTTAAAGAATGGCACGACTGAGCCGCGGCTGCCGACGACATTGCCGTAACGGACAACTGAAAACACCGGTCCGTCCTGACCGCCCATTGCCGAGGCGGCTGAGAAAATCTTGTCCGACGCCAGCTTGGACGCGCCATAGAGATTGATCGGGCTGGCAGCCTTGTCGGTGGACAGGGCGCAGACATGCTTCACCTGGCGTTTGATCGCGGCGGTCACCACATTCTGCGCCCCGATGACATTGGTCTTGATGCATTCAAACGGATTGTATTCGGCAATCGGAACATGCTTCAGCGCGGCCGCGTGGACTACGACGTCCACACCTCGCATGGCCAGGTCTAGACGGGCTTCATCGCGTACATCACCTATGAAATAGCGCAGGCAGGGATGCTCGACCGGGCTGAAACGTTGAGCCATTTCATACTGTTTAAGCTCATCGCGGGAGAAGATGATGACCTTGCGTGGCTGGTATTCAGCCAGGATGGTTTCCACCAGCTTCATGCCGAATGATCCGGTGCCACCGGTGATCAGGATGACCTTGCCATCCAGATTGATGCGCGGCTCGGTAAAATCGCGACCGAGGAACAGGCTTTCGACACTGTCTGCCGTATCTGGTGAGCTCGTGGACATCGCGATTTTCTCCGTTGGCGATTCGCCGTGTGAGCTTAGCATTTCGCGGGTCCGGTTAACGCGGTGTTAGCCTGTGTAAACGAAGATTCATCCTATCTGGTTTGCGCGAAGGGTGTGCAGGCATGACAACCGCTTTGTTGATCGAAACGCGCCGTAGCGCCCACGCCAATATTCTCCTTCAAAGTGTCGGTGGGCGAAGTGGTCTGGCCCGCTGTCTACACCGGGCTGCCCGGGTGCCGGGAGCCGGGGTTCTGATAGTCACCATTCCTGAAGGTGAAGCCGGTGATGCGCTTGTCCTTGAGGCCCGCGCAAACGGTGCGGTCGTGGTTCGCGGGGGGGCAGATGGCCTTGCCCGTGCGGTAACCGCGGTGCGCACAGTGGAGGCCAGCCGGATCATTTCGCTGAAAGCCGATCAGCCTTTCTTTGATCCGACGCTGGCGATGGGCGTTGCCGGATTATTATCCGACGCCAATGCGGACTTTGCCTGCAACACCATGCCTGCAGGTTTCCCGGACGGCCTGGACTGCGCGGCGTTTTCAGCCCGGCTTCTGTTTGAAGCCGATGCCAAGGCCCGAAGGGCGGAACAGCGTGCAGGTGCAACCGCGTGGATGAGGGCCCATCCGGGCCTGGTGAAAGCCAACCTCAATGGGCCGGGCGGTGGAATGGAGAATCTGCGCTGGCGCTTGTCCAGCCTGGCGGACCTGAACTTTGCTGAAGCCGTGTTTGAGGCCGTGGGCGAGCGAGCGGCGGATATGAGCGCGGCTGAATTGGCGGGGCTATGCCTGCGCCGCCCTGATCTGGTTGAGCTGAATGCCGGTGCGATCAATGCAAAGCGTCACGGCGGCGAAACGGCAAGCCTGCAAAGCCGTCCGGTGCGTCTGGGCCTTGCCGCGTAGAGGTCGCATTTACCTCAAATCCTAACGCTTTATTTGCGCCTTCAAGCGCAATCTGATTGGTGACGAACTCCGTCTGATTCGAAGGATTGGCGTTTATGACGTTTTCGGTTGGCCTCTTGACCGCCTGGTATGGCGCTCAAGCCTCTCAGAGCCTGGCTTTGAGTTCCAGCAGAACCGCGTCCGCGCCCACCTCTGCGGCGAGCCAGCGAAATCCCGATGTGCTGCCACCGTGGGACCCACGCGGTGAGATTGTTGCGCTGGACGCATTGCGTCGTGATGTGCTCGCCGACGGGCAGTTCTTTGACGCAACGCTTCGCAACTTCTCCAGCCTTGATGTCAGCGAGGATGAGAAGACGCTGTTTGCGCTGCACCAGGGTTTGAGAAAACTCCAGGCGCTGGCCTCGGCGGCTGCGGAGAAAACCGCGACGAGCTCCGACCTGTCCTTCTGGTCGCGCCGCTTCAATGAAGGCGTTGGCCAGCTTGATGGCTTCTTTGAAGACATCGACCTGCAGGGCGTAACGGTTCTCAAGGGCGAAGATCTGTCGAAGGCTGAATCCGAGCTCGCAATTTCGCGTGGCCGGTCTGAATATCTGGGTGGTGTCATCCACACAGGGGCCTTTGATGACGAAGTAGCCGGGCTGACTGGCGCCGCTGCATTTACGATCACAGTGCGCAAGAACGGCGTTGATACCGACGTCAACATTGATCTGGCGAATATGGGCGCGACGCCGCGCACGCTCGATAACGTCGCTGACTTCATCAATGGCGAGCTTGAAGCTGCCAGCATGGTCAGCCGCGTGTCGCGCGTGAAAATCGGCGAAGAAGACGAGAACGGTATCGTCCAGGGCAATAACTGGGGCTTCAAGATCGAAGGCGTCATCACCGAGCAGCTGTCCTTCTCTGCAGCCGGCAGCGCGCCTGCGGTCTGGACCGCTGGTATCTCCGGAACGGGCGATGATGCGGCCGGCCAGCTGGTCAAATATGTCGATCTGGCCTCCGGCGGTTCAGCGGAGTTTGCGCGCCGTATCGAAGCAGACCCGTCCGTGACTGAAACCACGACCGAGGACGGCGACACTGAAACGGACGAAACCGCCAACGGTCTGGAAGTGCTGGCCACAGCGCGCGGCTCTGATGGTGGCATCTACGTGCTGGGCCAGACATCCAGCACCATCGATGGCCAGACCATCAAGGGCGAGCAGGACCTTGTCCTGATGCGCTATGACACCACCGGCAAGAAGGTCTGGACCCGCACGCTGGGGTCTGGCGGTGAGGCGAGCGGCACCTCTATTTCGGTCAATGCTTCAGGCGATGTGGTCGTGGCCGGCTCCATCAAGGGTATTCTGGGCACCACGACAGAGCTTGGCGGGACGGACAGCCTCGTTGTGAAATACTCTGCGGACGGTGTCGAGCAGTGGGCCAAGCGCTACGGCTCCACCTCTGACGATCAGGTCAATTCGGTGACGGTTGCCGATGACGGCACGGTCTATCTGGCTGGCCAGTCGAGCGGCAATATTGGTGGTGTTGTCAATCAAGGCGGCGTCGATGGCTATGTCCGTGCGCTCGATGCCAATGGTAACACACTCTACACCCGCGCTGCTGAAGCCGGGGCTGGAACCGAGCGCGCCGCGGCGACCGCCGTTGCCGCAGATGGCGGCCTGCTGGTGGCCAGCGAGGTCGATGGCCGCGCGGTTCTGACAAAATACGCCGCTGGCGATGATGGCACGGGTACTCCGGCCTGGACCCTTGATATGGGCGATCTGGACGGTGGACGCATTGGCGGCATTGATGTCGGCGATGATGGATCGATCTATCTCGCTGGTGCCGCCGGTGCAGGCTTTGCGCCGGGCAATACGGTCACTGCAAATTCCGGTGGCCGCGATGCGGTCGTCGTCCGTTTAAGCGAAACCGGTGGCGGCACAGGCGTGCAGGTCGACTACACGACCTTCCTCGGCACCGCAGAAGACAACTCCGCCAATGGGATCGAGGTGACCGGAGGCGTTGCCTACATCGCGGGCAAGACCAGCGGCGCGCTGCCTGGCTCTACCCAGAGCGGGGACCGCAACGCCTTTGCGGCCGGGTTTGATGCGGCCACAGGCGCGCTTCAGTGGACGCAGCAGGTCTCCGGTCGCGGCGGCCTGTCCGAAGCCAAGGGCATCGTGGTTGATCCAGGCGGGGATAGCGTGCTTGACCGCTTCGGCTTCCCCTCAGGCAAAGTCAGCTATGCCGATAGCCGTGTCATCACCGACCGCAGCTCGGTGCGCGAGGGCGATCATTTCTTCATCCAGGTTGATGGTGGTCGCAAACGTAAGATCACCATTGATGCCGATGACACCATGCGCTCGCTGACATTCAAGCTGAATGCGGTTCTGGTGCTGGATGGTAATGCCGACGTGCGCCGCTCTCAGGCTGGCGACCAGCTGCGTATTACGCCAAAGGAGGGCGTCACCATTACCCTGTCCGCTGGCGGGGAGGGGCAGGACGCTTTGTCAGGCCTCGGCCTTCCTGAAGGCTCTCTGCGAGGCAAGGCGTCGCTGCTCGATGGTCCGGCTGATGACAGCACTTCTGATGCGCCGAGCGTGTTCGCGCTGGAGCTGCCACGAACGCTCGATATCTCCACCCGGGAAGCCGCGTTGAAGACGCTGGATGCGTTGAGTGCGGCCCAGTCCAAGGTTCAGCGCGCCTGGCGCGACCTGACCATGGACCCTGCGCTCCGCAACCTGCTGGAAGGTGGTCCAGGCAATCGCGGGGGCACGGTGCCCGCCTACCTCAGCTCCCAGATCGCCAACTATTCTGCCGGCCTGCAGCGTCTGAACGCGGGCGGCGGTGGCTCTACGCTGGGGCTGTTTTAAGGGGGGGGCGTCATCCCCGCGAAGGCGGGGACCCAGAGCCGCCTGTTGCTGCATTATATGATCACTGGGTTCCCGCCTTCGCGGGAATGATGTGGCAGCTAATCCTACGCTGCACACACCCGGTTCCGCCCTGCATCCTTCGCCGCGTAGAGCGCTGTGTCGGCGCGGTCCATCAGGGCGCTGGCGTCTTCCATGTCGGCATCCCCGTATAGTGTTGCGACGCCAAAGCTGGCGGTCACGGGCAGGGGCGCGCTGGTGTCGATGTCGACCGGGGTGTCGGCAATGATCTGGTGAAACTCATCAAGGCGGGCCTTGGCCTGCTCCAGCGCCTGATCAGGCAAGAGGAAGGCAAATTCCTCGCCGCCCAGGCGCCCGAAGGTTTCATTGTCGCGTAAGAAATCGCGGGCCCGGCGGGCAATCTCGACCAGGACCATATCCCCGGCAGTGTGGCCGTAGGTGTCGTTGACGAGCTTGAACTTGTCGAGATCGAGAATGCTGACCGATAGCGGCTTGCCCTGGGCGCTGGCTTCTTTCATTGCACGGCCGAGCGAGGCATCAAAGCTGCGCCGGTTGGCAACCCCGGTCAGGGCATCGCGGCGCGCTTCGTTGGCAAGGCGCTGTTGCAAACGGACAATGCGGGACGCGGCACGCATGCGGGCGTGAAATTCTGCTTCCACCAGCGGCTTTCGCAGGAAGTCATCGGCCCCGGCATCAAGCGCATTGGTCAGGCGGTGAATATCGGTGTGGGCCGACAGCACCATGGTGTGCACATGGGCGGTCTCTGGCTCGCACTTGATCTGCCAGCACAGCTCAAAGCCGCTGGAGTCGGGAAGCTCCAGCCCGGTCATCAGGATATCACCCACGCCGGAGCGGATCAGCGCGAGGGCTTCGCTTGCAGTCGACGCACCGTAGACATGGTATCCGGCCGAGGTCAGCGACCGGGCGAGGATTTGACGCTGCACACCGCTGGGGTCGCACACGATGACGTTAAGCACGTCCTCGTCAGCCATAGCCATTCCGGCGACGCCCTGTGGTGATTTCTGAAGCACGCCCCGTCCCCCGTCGAACCCCGTTTTCGGGTGTTCGACTGAATATAATCATTCAAAGGGTTAGGGCCGAGTTAAGTGGATGGCTTTTCCAGTCCCAATTCGTCCCACATGGCGTCCACTCGATCGATAACGTCCTGCTCCATGTAGAGCTTCTCGCCCCATTCGCGATTGGTCTCGCCGCCGATCTTGTTGGTGGCATCAAGTCCGATTTTCGAGCCGAGGCCGGATACGGGCGAGGCGAAGTCGAGATAATCGATGGGGGTGTTTTCAATCACCGTGATGTCGCGCGCCGGGTCCATGCGGGTGGAGACCGCCCACATCACATCTTTCCAGTCGCGCGCATTGATGTCGTCGTCCACCACGATGACCCATTTGGTGTACATGAACTGGCGCAGATAGGACCACGCCCCCATCATCACCCGCTTGGCGTGACCGGCATAAGCCTTCTTCATGCTGATCACGGCGATGCGGTAGCTGCACCCTTCAGGTGGCAGCCAGAAGTCCACGATCTCCGGGTATTGCTGTTTGACCAGTGGGATGAAGACCTCGTTCAGGGCCTCGCCCAGTACAGACGGCTCATCCGGCGGTCGGCCGGTAAAGGTGGTCAGGTAAATCGGGTCCTTGCGCATGGTGATCGCGCTGACCTTGAAGACCGGGAACTTTTCCACCGAGTTGTAGTAGCCGGTGTGGTCGCCGTAAGGACCTTCATCCTCATACTCGTCGAGCATGACATGACCCTCGATCACAATCTCGGCCTGAGCCGGAACTTTCAGCGGCACGGTCTTGCAATCCACCAGCTCCGCCTTCTGACCGCGCATCAGCCCGGCAAACTGATACTCCGACAGGGTGTCTGGCACCGGTGTTACGGCTGCCAGGATCGTGCCGGGATCTGCGCCCAGCACACAGGCTGCGGGCAGGGGCTCCGGCTTTTCGTTTTTCCAGCGCTGGTAATGCTGTGCGCCGCCGCGATGCTTGAGCCAGCGCATGATCGCCTTGTCCTTGCCCAGCTTCTGCATGCGGTAGATGCCAAGGTTGAAATCGTCCTGCTTGTCTTCAGACGGGCCCTTGGTGACCACCAGCGGCCAGGTGATCAGGGGGGCCGGTTCACCGGGCCAGCACCCCTGGATGGGTAGGCGATCAAGATCAATATCATCGCCCGTCAGCACCACTTCCTGGCAGGGGGCTTTGCGCACATTCGTCGGGCGCATGGACATAACGGTCTTGGCCAGAGGCAGCATGTCGAGCGCATCTTTGAAGCCGCGCGGCGGCTCCGGCTGGCGCAGGAAGGCGAGGAGCTCACCGACTTCCCGCAGCTCAGCGGCGGACTTGCGCGGCTCGCCACCCAGCGTGACGGCCTTGGCAACGCGCTCAACGGTACCGAACAGGTTGACCAGAGCGGGCATTTCCGAAGGGCGACCATCCTCATGGACCGGGTTCTCAAACAATACTGCCGGGCCCTTCTTGTGGAGCAGGCGGGTCTGGATCTCGGTCATTTCCAGATGGGTCGACACCGGGCGCGATACCCGCACCAGATCGCCGTCAGCTTCCAGCAAGTCGATAAATTCACGCAAGGATTTATAGGCCACGTGTGGTGCTCCGTTGTTTCGACGAAGAACCTAGGCCGGGCCGCACAAAGCGCCAAGCATTTGCGCAGGTGTGTCGCATATCGGACGCGCCAGTATCGCTAAATCAGTTCACTTACCGAATATAAATATTCTTCCGCGAAACTCCTGCTTGCAAGCAATCCCCTGTGAGCAAACCCTGAAAGCTGGCCTTCCCCCCGGAGGCCAGCTTTTTTCTTATTGGTTCTGCTCGTCGCCTACTCCGTCTGCCGCTTCCGGCTCGGCTTCCACTTCCAAGCGGCGCGCCTGCATGACGGCCATCGCAAAGTCGGCTGCCCCACTCCTCATGCCATTGGTTGCGCCAAGGCGGATCACGACCAGATCCTGCAACGGGATAATGAAGCCTTCCTGGCCCTGAAACCCGTTCATGATGAAATGGTCAGAGGGAAAGTCGTCAGCCCACATCCAGTAGCCTGAGCCATAAATGCCGTTTGAGCCCGGAGTGACTTCCGTAACGTAGTCGATCCAGTCTTCGGGAATGATCTGTGTGCCGTCCGGCGCGCGTCCACCATCAATGTAAAGCTGACCCAGCCGCGCCCAGTCGCGAGCGCTGGCATACATGTAGGATGACCATTGCAGCGTCCCGGCCTGATCGGCTTCAAGGATGGAGTGGGCCATGCCCAACGGCTCAAACAACCACTCGCGGATCGTGGCGATTTCTTCTTCCGGCGTGTCGCCAAGATGCTCCTCCAGAGCGGAGCCAGCGAGGACAGTATTGCCTGACTGGTAGTCCCAGCGCTCACCGGGCCCGGCAATCTGCTCACGCGTTGCAGCGAAGGTCGCCATATCACTTTCGGTGAACAACATGTCGGAGTTTGGATCGGTGCCGTTGTTGAGCTCATAGCCGGCAAGACCGCCGGTCATGCGCAATAGATCATCGACCGTGATCTCAGGGCGACCGGCAGCGACAAGCGCCGGCACCTGACCTTCAGCATACACATCAATCAGCCGGCGATGGGTCAGGACGCCGGCCATGGTTGCCGCTAGCGATTTGGTCATGGACCAGCCATGCAGCGGCGTGAAAGCGGTAACTCCGTCGGCGTAGCGCTCGGCGACCAGCTCACCTTCGTGCAGGACAACAACTCCAAGCGTATTGCGGCCATCCTCGGTGAAGGCGGCATCAAGCGCGGCATTCAGGGCGGCGACATCGAAATTGGCGTCACGGTGCTCGGCATTGAGTGACATCGGTTCGGCCGTCAGCGGGAGTAGGCCAGTGTCGGTATCAAGTTCGGCGTTGCCGTGCACCAGCGTGCACCCCAGGCCTTCGCGATAAATCGCGCGCTGGGTGAACAGTCCGTAGACGCTCGCGGTCACCTCACCGGCGTAGCGGTCGACATTAACCGATACATGCTTGTCGATATCGCCCAGCAAGGGCGCGGTATACATCGCCCGGGCGGTATTGGTGTCGAGACCGGACACAAAGCTAAGCGAGCAGGCCTGCTTGGCGGTAATGCCAATCCCGCTCGGGATATAAATTCGCCCGATATCAGATGTATTCAGCCAAATCACACCGCCCGCAATCGCAGCGGCAACTACACCACCCAAGCCAAGTAGAATCCGCATGAAAGCCCCTCATCAATCGTCTTTGACACTGTTGGGCCGTGCGCCGCAGGGGTCAAGCTGGGGCGCAATTACTTGCCCCGGCCACCGAGTACGTCCTGCCATTCGGGGTGTTTGTCGATCTGGGCCTTTGCGAAGGGGCATAGCGGGATGATGCGGATGCCGCGCTCGCGAGCGTCCAGAACGCCGCGCTCCACCAGCGCCTTGCCCACACCCATGCCGCGCCACTCATCGGGCACGCCGGTATGGTCGATAATGATGGTGGTGGCGTTCATGATGGAGAAGGTCATCTCCGCGTCCGGCTTGCCCGGAGCGCGGGCCACATAGCGGCCCTTGGTGTCGCCGCGTTCTTCGGTGATTTCAAATTCAGCCATGTCAGGCCTCCTTACCCGCGCCAGCCGGGGTCCAGAACGTCCTGGAGGGCCGGCGTTCGGTCAATCTTGATCTTGACGTAGGGACAGACCGGCACGACCAGCCAGCCGCGCGTCCGCGCATCACTCACCGCACGCTCCACCAGCTTTCCCGCTGTGCCCTGACCGCGCAGGGCAGGGGGCGTGAAGGTGTGGTCGATGACCATGCGCTCACCACTCAGCCGATAGGTCAGCTCGCTATCGCCAGCCGTATCAGCGAAGACATAGCGACCCTGATCGCCCTTGCGCTGTTCTGTGATGGGATCTTGCATGTGTGTACTGTCCTTTCCCGAAGCTGAATATAGGCGAGGCGTGCTGGCTTATCTTCGCAGATACGGAAAGACAGGATTGCCGACGCGGGCCTTAATTCGCATCCGCCGCGTGAGAGGTCAGCGCCTCCAAGGGAACGATATCCAGCGTCTTTGAGTGGCAGGCGGCGAGCACCACCTTCGGGGCCTGACCAACCTCATAGGCTTCCAGCCAGCGCACGGCACAAAGGCACCAGCGGTCGCCGGGGCGAAGGCCGGGAAAGTCAAACTCAGGCCGCGGGGTAGACAGGTCATTGCCCCGGCTCTGGGTGAATTTCAGGAACTCATCGGTCATCACCGCGCACACGGTGTGGACGCCGTGGTCGCCAGGCATGGTCCGGCAGCATCCATCGCGAAAATACCCGGTCTTGGGATCATGGCTGCAATCAGCCAGCGGACCGCCCAGCACATTGCGATCGCCTCCACCTCCACCTGGCTCGGGTCTGTGATCAAAGGGCATTGGCGTCTCCTATGGCTTACAGCGGCTCAAGCTTGCGCTTGCGGAGCTCCAGATAGGCCGGGCGACAGGTCGCGACGACCGGCAAAAGCGCCGCCGGTGCTGCATGGGGGCTGGGGCGCGGTGCCGCAAAGCCGGTGGAGTTTTCCACTCGCGTGTACCAGTGCTCAGCCCAGGGACCATCCGTCTTGCGGGGACCGGCAGACCATTTCAGCATCGAGTAGCGAAACGGGATATCAAGCGCGGCGCAGATTGATCGCAGCATGCCTTCAGGGTTTTCCAGCACATCCACGCCTTCGATGATCGGCCAGTTGGATCGCTGGGTGATCTCGCAGATTTCCTCATAGAGAAATTGTTGGCGTACCGCACCCAGATCATCGGGGGTCACACGTCCCATGGTCGCGTTAAAGCTGGCGGCGACATCGGCTGGGTCACGGATCAGGAAGAGATGCCGACAGTGTTTGGTCCAGCTCAAGTCCAGCTCAGGCCGCATGTGCTGGCACATATGTTTCTGGAAAAACTCTGCTTCGCCGTCGGGGGCGTCGCCAGCACATGCCGCGGCAATCTCATCAGGATCGGTCGGCCATTGAGCAAGCGTTTCGTCGCGCGCCGGATGATCCAGGCCAGTGGCCTTGAGATAATACCCGTAGAAGGGCTCATCCCAGACCGCGCAGTTTCCACGTGCTTCAAAGCTGCGCATGGTGGCGGTGGAGATATTGCGCGGGCCGGACCACAGGCAGATGCGGACCGTCATAAGCGCGCCCATGAACGCGCCTCGGCGGCGATACGGGCAAGGTAAAGCTGCTGCAGGCGTTCCACCATTGGTCCTCGCCCATCGCCGATATGGCGTCCATCAATGGTGGAGACCGGAGCAAGTCCTGCAAATGTGCCGGTCACAAAGGCTTCGTCCGCGCCATAGGCTTCTGTCAGGGAGAAATTCTTCTCAAAGACGGGTATGCCAGCGTCTCTGCACAGCTCTATGACCATGCCGCGGGTAATCCCGCCAAGGCAATAATCCCCTGTGGAGGTCCACACCTCTCCCTTGCGCACGATGAAGAAGTGGGTGGAGTTGCAGGTGGCCACAAAGCCGTGGGGGTCCAGCATCAGCGCTTCATCAGCCCCGGCCTTGGCAGCTTGGATGCAGGCGGTGATGCAGTTCAGCTTTGAGTGGGAGTTCAGCTTGGGGTCCTGAACATCGGGATAGCCCCGTCGGACATGGACGGTGAAGAGGTTGAGCCCCTTGGTGGCGGTTTCTGGCTTGGGCGTCTTCCACTCAGGGATAATCACTACGGTCGCGGGTGAAATCGTCACGCGGGGATCCTGATAGGGGGTCGCCTTCATCCCGCGCGTGACCATCAGGCGGATATGAACGCCATCGCCTTCGGTCATGCCATTGGCGGCAAGCGTATCATGCAGGGCTTTGGTCAGCGCATCCGGCGTTAGCCCGATATCCATATCGATGGCCTTCGCCCCTTCATAGAGCCGGTCCAGATGCCGATCGAGGAAGGCGATATGACCGTGGTGAACGCGCAGGCCCTCCCACACGCCATCGCCAAGGATGAAGCCAGAATCAAAGACTGAGACCTTCGCCTTGTCGCGCGCGAACAGCTCACCATTGATCCAGATCCGGATCGACGCGTTGCGCGGGTCGTCGATATATTCGTGGCTACCCTTGGCCATGACCTAACCGAATTTTGAGAAGTCGGGCGCGCGGCGCTCCATGAAGGCGGTCGCGGCTTCCTTGAATTCTTCGCTGCGCAGCTGAGAGGCAAAGATGCCGCCCTCGTGAACGATACGGGCGTGAAGATCTTCTTCGGGCCGCGTAATCAGGGCTTTGGCTTCCTTCACCGCTGCTGGCGCCTTGGCGGCAAGCTCTTCGGCGATCTTGTGGACGGCGTCTTCAAAGCCCTCCTCGGCCAGCACCGCATTGATGAGATGCTTGGCTTCTGCGCGTGCCGCATCCCACTTGGCCCCCAGCAGCAATAGCTCACTGGCGACCACGCGTCCGACGATGCCCGGTAGAACCTGGCTGGAGCCATATTCCGGGGCGAGTGCAAGGTTTACAAAGGGCGTGGTGAAAACAGAGCGCGGCGTCGCATAGGCGAGGTCACAGTGCAGCAAAAGTGTTGTGCCAATACCAACTGCGAGGCCATCGACAGCCGCAATGACCGGCTTCTCACATGCCAGAAGGGCGCGCATGAAGTCTTCAACTGGCGGTGTTTCATCGCCGCCGATATGGGGCGGGGCCTCCATGAAATCCATTAGATCGTTACCGGCGCTGAACGCACCGGGAGCGCCTGCAATGATCACGACGCGTGTCTCATCGCCATTGGCCGCTTTCAGCGCATCTGCCATCGCCGTGTACATTGGCCGCGTCAGAGCGTTTTTCTTGTCCGGGCGGTTGATGCGGATGGTGCGCACACGGTTGGTGTCGGTGACGGTTACAAGCTCGGTCATGGATCGTCCTTCGAACGTCGCCTAGCCTGCCTGTGGGCAGATCAGGATATGGGAATCAAACACGGCACCGAGCATGACCTGATCACCCACCGGTGTAACCACCGAAAGGGAGTCGATGTCGGTGCCATCTGTGGCAAAGGTGGTGGTCCAGGCTCCTGTCCCGGCGTCAAAATAGCCTGCGACTGATGGAGCGCGGGCGTCTGGATCCGCCTGGTGGTCGAGGAAGGAGAAGACTTGCGTATTGCCAGCCACCCAGACATTCCCGGCATCATCCAGCTCGATATTGTCGAGGCCAAAGGGCGCGCGCCAGGTATCGACCTTTGTCAGGGCGTTGGTCGCCAGGTCGCGCTCATAGACGTAGAGTTTTTGAGCAATGAAGTTTGCCGCATAGAGGCGTGTGCCATCCGCGCTTATCTGAACGCCGTTGCCATATACAAAGCCGCCAGCGGCCTCGCTGACCTCGTCGCCGTCAATCAGCACCAGATTGGTGAGCGGCAGGCCGAGCAATGCTTCCACAACACCCAGAGGGTTGTCCCCAAAATAGCTGGAGTTGGTCACAAAGGCCGTATCCGGACCTACAGCAGCAACATCGTTGGGCGAATAGATCGCCGGGTCATTGATGGTGCGCACATGGGTTAGCGTGCCGTCGTTGGCGACATCAAAGATCAGGATGTGATGGTCATCACCGGGGTGGGACACCACGAACAGGCGGGCATGGTCCGCGTCGCGATAAAGACTGATCCCGTGGGGCCGGAAATTGGCCGGTGCATCGGCACTGACCCTGCGCAGGGTACCGGATGGATCGGCCGGATCAAACGCCCAGATGCCATTGCCCGGTGAGGTGCCTTCAGCGCGGCGATCATCGGTGGAGACAAATACAAGCCCGGTTGCCGCGTCATAGGTCACGTCCTCGGTCCCCGGTGCGATCTCAAGGGGAGTGCAGGCACTATTGTCGGTGAGCGCAAAGCTTGTCGTCCAGCCTGCGGCTGCAGGGACAACGAAGGCCATGCGAGCCAGCGCGGCGATCACCACCATACCTATCGCGATCAGAATAAATCGAACCATGAAGCCTCACCGATTTCTTGGGGCTGGAGCCTAGCGCCGAAAATGGGCTGGCGTCGAGCCGGGCAGGGCAGGCGGGACAAAAGAAAAAGCCCGGCGCTTCGCACCGGGCTTTAATCGTCTCGTCTGGCGGCAGGAGGGCCTAGTTCAGGCGATCCTTGGTGGCCGCGATATCGGCCTTAACCAGAGCGTTTTTCTGAGTCTTGGTCAGCTTCTTGGTCAGAAGCTCCTTGGTGGCCTCAACAGCCAGGTCAGCTGCAAGCGCTTTGACTTCCTTGGCAGCAGCGGCTTCAGCCTGTGCGATGCGGGCCTCTGCAAGAGCGGTACGGCGCTCAACGCGCTCGGCGATCTCACGCTTGGCTTCTTCGCGCATGTAGTCTGCGTCGGCTTTGGCCTGGCGAATGGTCTTCTTGGCTTCTTCGGCCGCTTCAGCCTGCTTGCGCTTGTAGCTGGCAAGCAGCTCCTGGGCTTCTTCACGCAGGCGGCGGGCTTCATCAAGCTCTGTTCGGATCGTTTCGGCACGATCGTCCAGAGATTTGCCTAGAGCCTTGAACGCTCCGAAGCGCCAGACAACGATGAAGAAGATCACCAGACCAACAGCGGTCCAGAAACTCGTGTCTTGGAGAAGATAGCTCATGGTCTACCCCCTTGCCGCGTCAACGGCTTTCGCCGCATCGGCTTCGCTGACGTCGAGACCGGCCAGATGCTCTGCAGCAGCAGCAGCGGCTTCAGACGCGATCGTCTTGACGTCGGCCAGAGCAGCCTCGCGGGCGGCCTGGATACGCTTCTCGCTTTCGACCAGTTTGGCTTCCAGCTCAGTATCGGCCTGGCGGGTTGCTTCGGCGATTTCCTTGTCCACTTCAGCTTTCGCCTCAGCAGCAACGGCCTGGGCGCGGGTGCGCGCTTCAGCCAGTTCTTTTTCGTAGGCCTCAACCGTCTCGTCAGCTTGTGACTTCATGTCGGCAGCCGCATCGAGATTGTCAGCAATCTTGTCCTTGCGCTCCTCGATCGCCCCGCCGATGCGCGGCAGAATGAGGCGCGAGAGCACAAAGTACAAAAGCGCAAAGCTGATCGCCAGCCAGAACAGCTGGGAAGCGAAATAGGTCGGGTCAAAGGGCGGGAAGGCAGCTTCAGCTGCGTATTCCGCGCCTTCACCAGGGGCTTCGATCGCCATAACGGCGTCTCCTTAGCAAGGCCGGGCCTGAATGTGGGTCAGGGCCAGGCAGCGATCACGCTGCCTGGCCCGTAAAACCCACCTACACGTCGTCAGGAGAATTAGACGACGAACAGCAGCAGCAGAGCAATGAGCAGCGAGAAGATGCCCAGTGCTTCGGTCACTGCGAAGCCGAAGATCAGGTTACCAAACTGGCCCTGAGCTGCGGACGGATTACGCAGGGCGCCCGTCAGGAAGCTGGAGAAGATGTTGCCCACGCCGAGGGCTGCGCCCATCATGCCGAGCGTTGCGAGACCAGCGCCAATGTATTTTGCGGCTTCCGCTTCCATGTCGATACTCCTCGAAGATGATCAGTGCGGATGGATAGAAAGGGTGAACTCGTCGAAACGCTTATCAGTGGTGTCCTGGGTCAAGCGCGTCGGAGAGGTAGATGCAGGTCAGCACCGCGAACACGTAGGCCTGGAGGAAAGCCACCAGGAATTCCAGCGCGGTCAGTGCGACGACCATGACAAAAGGTGCAACAGCTCCGATGGCACCAAGGGCACCGACAGAACCAAGCATTACGATAAAGCTGGCGAACACCTTAAGAAGGATGTGACCGGCCAGCATGTTTGCGAACAGACGAACACCCAGCGTGATCGGACGCGACAGGAACGAGATCAACTCGATCGGCGTCAGCAGGATCCAGAGCGGCCAGGGCACGCCCGCCGGGAAGAGGAAGGAGAAGAATTTCAGGCCGTGATTGATCACGCCGTAGCCCACGACCACCAGGATGACCAGCATCGCCAACGCAAAGGTCACGATGATGTGGCTGGTGAAGGTGAAGCCTTTGAAGTCCGGGGCCGGGAAGTAGGGCAGCATGCCCAGCATGTTGCCCATAAGGATGAAGGCAAAGAGCGAGAAGACGAAGGGGAAGAATTTCAGACCCTTGTCGCCCGCTGTGGACCGTATCATGCCAGCCACGAACTCATACATGAGCTCGGCAACCGACTGGGCCCGGTTCGGCACCAGAGCGCGCTTGGACATCGCCATCGCCAGCAAACCCATCACGAGGATTGCGGCAACCAGCATGAAGTAGCTGGAGTTGGTGAAGGACAGATTCAGATCCCCCACCGAGATATCGGCGATGGTCTTGATCTTGAACTGGTCGATCGGGTTGGTGTCAGCCACGCCCGGCCCCTTTTGTCTCACGCGCGAAGTGCGCCTTAGCCCTGGTCTGCGCCATCAGAACCGCTTGGCCCTGCGTCGCTGTTTAAGTCCTGTGCAGCGCGAACCACATTCAGTGTTCCGGCCGCGAAACCGATAATCAGCCCGACAAATAGTCCCCAAGGCAGCGTTGAAAAGAACAGATCAAAGACATAGCCCAGACCTGTTCCCGTCAGCACACCCCCGACAAACTCCGATCCGAATTTCAAACCCTGGCTCCAACCCGAAGGTTTTTGCTCTGCGTTCGCTTTCCGTCGCGCATCGAGCTTGGCATTTAGCCGGCGCTCAAAATCATCGCGGTCGGAAGGGTCTGGGTGCGGATCGTCTAGACGGGACATCTGTTCGGTACCTCAGGGAGACAACCCCCCATCAGGCGCGCGCACCCTATAAGCGGGTCTAAATCAAGTCAAGCAAGCTCGGCTCATGATTTACTTATTGATTTAATTGATAAATTTCTATTACTCCGCAGCGAGCATCGCTTCGGCAGTGTTCAGATTAACGCTGACAAGCTGTGACACGCCGCGTTCGCCCATGGTCACACCAAAGAGTCGGTCCATCCGGCTCATGGTGACGGGGTTGTGCGTGATGACCAGAAACCGGGTCTCAGTCATGGTGCGCATCTGCTCCAGCATGGTGCAATAGCGGTCCACATTGGCGTCATCGAGCGGCGCATCCACCTCATCAAGCACGCACACAGGTGCCGGGTTGGCCAGGAAGACGGCAAAGATGAGTGCAGTGGCCGTCAGCGCCTGTTCGCCACCGCTCATCAGGCTCATCGTTTCCATCTTCTTGCCGGGCGGGCAGGCATAGATCTCAAGGCCGGCCTCAAGCGGGTCATCGCTTTCAGTGAGCGCCAGCTCTGCGCGCCCACCATCGAACAGGGTGGAGAAGAGGGTGCGGAAATGCCCGTCGACAATCTCGAACGCTTCCAGCAGGCGTGCGCGGCCTTCCTTTGAAAGCGTGTCGACAGCCTTGCGAAGGCGTGCCACGGCTTCGATCAGATCGTCGCGCTCGGTCTTAAGGCGAGTGCGCTCGGTATCGAGTTCTTCTGATTCTTGATCAGCGCGCAGATTTACAGCACCCAGACGCTCCCGGGACAGCCGAGCCTCATCCAGCCGGCGCTCCAGCTCCTTGGATGATAGCTCTGCAAACTCATCTGAAGTCGCGCGCTTTTGGAGGGTTTCGGGTGCTTCACCAGTTGCATCACGCAGACGGGCCACCGTCTCGTCAAGTCGTTCACGCGCGGCGGTCAGGCGTGCGTGCGCTGCGGCGCGGCCCTCGCGCGCTTCAGCCGCGGCCTTTTCGGCAACGCGCAGAGCGCTATCGGCTTCACGCTGGCCAATCTCGCCCTCAGATACTGCATCGCGCGCTTTGGCGGCGTGGGCCTCGGCCGCATCAAGGGCTTCGAGCAAATCGGGGCGCTTGGCTTCCAGCTGGTCGGGCAAGGGCTCAGCCTTGGTCAGAGCCGCCTGTGCCTCATCAAGCTGGCTTCCAATCGCATCAAGGCGCTCTTTGGCGCTGGTTTCACGGCGCTGCCAGTCGCCAGCTTCACGCTCCAGCGCGGCCATGCGGTGGCGCCGACCCTGCGCTTCACGTTTGACATTTTCCAACGATGCGCGGGCCTCGGCGGCGGTTGCTCGCGCGGCCTCAGCGGTCTCACGGGCCGCTTCAACCGCAGATGAGCCGTCATCACCGCTTTCAGCTTCAACCTTTGCGGCCTCCGCGGCCTGGAGGTCTGACCGTGCAGAAGTGAGGCGGCTTTCTGCGCGCTCCAGTGCTTCGGCCAGGCCGGTACGCCGCGCTTCGGCTCGTGCAGCTTCGGCTTGAGCCGCCGACAATGCACGCTCCGCCTGGCGCAGGGCCGCTTCCGCTTCGCGGGCAGTATTGCGTGCAGTGTTCGCGGCGCGCTCCGCCTCACTGTGCTCGATCGCGGCCGACTGAACCGCCTTTGCGGCGTTCGACTGGTGGCGCTCTGCCTCTTCAATGCGGTCGTCGAGTTCGGCCACACGATTGCGCGTTTCAAGGCGCACGGCGGCAGCCGACGGAGCACCGGCATCGGCAGCATATCCATCCCAGCGATGCAGTGCGCCGTCACGGGTTACCAGGCGCTGGCCTGGCTCCAGCATGCCGGCGAGGTGGTCAAGATCATCAAGGCTGTCGACCACGCCCACAGCCGCCAGGCGTGTAGACAGCGCTTCAGGCGCTTCGACCACCGCGCTTAACGCCGTTACACCATCGGGAAGGTTTGCCGCGGACACGCTCGCCCCGCCCCAGCGACGAGCCGAAGAGACAGACAACCCGGCTTCCAGATCGTCACCCAGCGCCGCAGCGAGTGCTTGCTCATAGCCAGCATCGGCACGCACTTCATCCAAAACCTGATCATCAACGGATCCGCTGGCCAGCAAGCGCTCAAGACTGCTGCGCTCTGCGGTCAAAGCTCTCAGATCACTGGCCGCGCTCTGCTGGGCATCGCGGGCATCCTGGAGCGCAGCACGCGTCGTGTTGAGTGCTTCGCTCTGGCTCTCCAGCTCAACCTCAGCCTTGGTGAAGGCTTCTGTTGCTTCGGTGCTAGCAGTCTCAAGGGCCGTAAGATCAATGCCGCCTGAGCGGGTGAAGGCTTCCAGCGCTTCACGCGCCTGCTCGGCCTCAGCCTGCAGGGTTTCGCAGCGCTTGATGGCGCTATTGAGGTCGCGCTGGGCAGCATCGCGGCGGGCACGGATCTGAGCGCTGGCAGAATTTGTAGCATCAAGCGCGTTTTCCGCTTCCCGGCGTTTGGTCTCAGCATCAGACAGCGCAGCTTCAGCCTTCTCCTGGGCCGCGCTATCGCCAGCGCTATCTTCATTGATGCGGTTGATCTGGGACTTCAGACGCTCAAGGGCAGCTTTCGCTTCGTCGTGAAGCTCGGTTTCACGCGCGTCTGCGTCGCCCAGATCCTTGATGCGGGACCGTAAGCGGACAACCGCTTCCTTGGCATCATTGATATCGCGATCAAGCTGGTCGCGCGTGCGTTCGGCAAGGCGCAGAGAAGCTGATGCGTCGGCCTCCGCGTCACGCAGCGGCTGCACCTTGGCAGAGGCGGCTTCGGCTTCGCGTGTTGCCACGGCGGCGGCGACGAGCGCCTTTTCCGCCTCTGCATCTGTGGATTTCAGTGTCTCTTCACACTGGGCGAGGCTTTCCACAGCGTCGCTCCAGCGTCGCAGCCAAAGCAGCGATTCAAATGCGCGAATGTCTTGAGAGATCGTGCGGTAGCGTGAGGCCTGGCGCGCCTGGCGCTGCAAGCTGGCATAGCGACCGTCCAGATCTTCGATCACGTCCTGCAGCCGGTCCAGATTGGCTTCCGCCGCGTTCAGGCGCAGTTGCGCTTCACGGCGGCGGGCCCGCAGGCCGGACACACCCGCGGCTTCTTCCAGCACCCGGCGCCGGTTTTCCGGCTTGGCGTTGATCAGCTCGGAGATCTGACCCTGACGGACCAGCGCAGGTGAGTTTGCACCCGTACCGGCATCGGCAAACAGAAGCTGGACGTCCTTGGCGCGCACGTCCTCACCATTAATGGTGTAGTCTGAACCTTTGCCGCGCGTGATCTTGCGGACCACTTCAAGGATGTCAGCATCGTTGAACCGGGCGGGCGCGCGGCGGTCGCTATTGTCGATGGTTAGGGTGACTTCGGCCCGCTCCCGCGCAGGCCGATTGTCGGTGCCGGCGAAGATGACGTCTTCCATGCCGCCGCCACGCAGCGACTTGGCCGACGTTGCTCCCATCACCCAGCGCAGAGCTTCAAGCAGATTCGATTTCCCGCAGCCATTCGGACCGATCACCCCGGTCAAACCGGGGTCGATCCGAAGCTCTGTGGGGTCGATAAACGACTTGAAGCCGGCCAGGCGTAGCTGGGAGAACTTCAAACAGCGCCTCCAAAAGGCGCGTCATGTGCCGGTTTTCCGGTCTACTGCGCGCCGCCATCCGTCGCGCCACCTTCGACGCGATTCTTGTAGTAAAGAATGATTCGCTCGAAAGTCTCGCCTTCGAACGTGGCCGGAATAGGACCCTGATCGTCAACCAGCGCTTGGCCATCGACCGCATAGGCGAGGGTGCCATCCACCGTCACAGTGTCCAACTGGTCGCCGTTAAAGAAGAAAGTCGGTGTCGCGCCAATACCTGCCGCAGCCGCAGCTTCATTGCGGTCGCGAACTGCCTGAACGCCGGCTTCGTCTGTCATGCAAGCGCGAAATTCTTCGGTGGAAAACCCGGAAGAGCGAGCAATGGTCTGAAGTTGCGTCTGGGCGCGCCCCTGCTGCATTGCGGTGAAAAGCGCTCTTTGCTGTTCGAAAAGCAGGTCAATGACGTCAAAATACTGATCTTCAGCTGCGCAGTTGGCGAGCATGAAGCCCGCAATGGCCAGGTTAGGCTGACCGGTGATCATTTCGCGGAAGACAAAGCGTACATCGCCCGTCTCAATGTATTCGTTGATCGTCGGCATGGCTGACATGTGAAAGGCCGCACAGCCGCCGCATGCCACCGAGGCGTATTCCACCATGGTCACAGGCGCGTCTGCAGAGCCCTTGGCGCGGTCGCCCTC
This sequence comes from Maricaulaceae bacterium EIL42A08, assembly GCA_024178355.1. Classification (GTDB taxonomy): domain Bacteria; phylum Pseudomonadota; class Alphaproteobacteria; order Caulobacterales; family Maricaulaceae; genus Oceanicaulis. Next base: position 41,123 of record JAMZNZ010000002.1, read on the forward strand.
TTGCTCATAGGCCGTGCGACCGTCGGTGGCACCGCCAGAGGAGCAGGCCGAAAGGCCAATGGCGGCAGCTGCAAAGCCAGCCGTAATCAGGGCGCGAAGGGTCATGGTCTACTCCTCGGTTGAGTCAGGTGCACGCGATTGGCGCGTATTATGGGGTTTAAACACCGCGTCTTCAAAGGCCTTCATCACAGCATCGAGCCCTTCAGGCTCTGATGTGAGATTCTTGACCTTTGTTACGCGCGATTTGCGAGTGGTTTGCCGGGTGGGTCGCGATTTGAGGGCACCCTGAGTCATTTTGAGCTTTTTCGCGGTCTTTCCGGAGAACCGTTCAACCCGCTCCAGAATTTGCGCGCTCTGCGCTTCAATAAGGGAGGCGGCAGGACCGCGTGCATTGACCACCAGTGTCAGGCCTCCTGCGCCTGACTGGAACTTCACCGGGCTGGAATAGGCCGCCAGCGCTTCTCCGACAATTTCCTTCCACGCGGCTTCAAGCTCGCCAGCGCCAGGACCAAAGCGGCTTGCCAGCGGTTTGATCAGGCGCGATGCGGCTCGTCCGGCAGACGGCGGCGGCGCAATCTGGGGGCACCCGCGATGTTTGTTCGCCCAGTCCCAGGCCTCCCGCGCAGACAGCGATCTGTCCACGCGGCGACGGGATGTCATGCCTTCAAGGCTTGATGGTCGAGCTTTGCGCGTCATGTTGGGCTCAGAATGGCGCCGCGTGCGCACAACGCAACCCGCACCAGGGAGCATTGGGGTGTCAAATCTGCGTGATCGGTCGATAAAGCCAGAGTTGCTGCGCCGCGCATTGCTGGATTGGTACGACAGGCAGGGCCGAACCTTGCCTTGGCGCATTCGTCCTGAAGACCGTGAAAACGGCGTGGTTGCAGACCCTTATGCCGTCTGGCTGTCAGAAATCATGCTGCAGCAGACAACCGTGCCCCACGCCACGCCGTATTGGCAGACCTTCCTGAAGCGATGGCCGACTGTCTTCGACCTTGCCGCAGCGCCACGCGATGACGTGCTGGCGGCCTGGGCGGGGCTTGGCTACTACGCGCGCGCTCGGAATCTGCATAAATGCGCTGAAGTCGTGGCCGCCGAGCTTGAAGGTGTTTTCCCGTCAGATCTTGAAGGCCTGCGCGCCTTGCCGGGGATTGGCGAGTATACTTCCAACGCCATTCGCGCTGTGGCGTTCGACAAACCTGCGAGTGTCGTTGACGGCAATGTTGAGCGCGTGATCAGCCGCATGTTCGCCCTTGAGACGCCGCTGCCCAAATCCAAACCGCAGATCAAGGCTCTGGCGGCTGAACTGGCTGACTCCCATCGACCCGGTGACTACGCGCAGGCCCTGATGGACCTTGGGGCCACGGTTTGTGCGCCAAGGTCGCCAGACTGCACCCGCTGTCCCTGGAGATCAGACTGTGCAGCGCAGCACGCTGGCACACAGACGCGCTACCCCCTGAAAGAAAAGAAAAAGCCCAAGCCGGTCCGGCGGGGTGTCTGCTTCCACGTGCTTTGTGACGGTGCCATCTGGCTGCGACGGCGTCCGGAGGCCGGGCTCCTTGGCGCGATGATGGAGGTACCGGGCACTGATTGGAGCGAGGCTGGGCCTGACGAAGCGGAAGTCATATCCGAGACGCCGTTTGAGGCGAAGTGGTCAGATGCCGGAAAGGTTCGCCATGTCTTTACCCATTTCGAGCTGCAGCTGACCGTTATGACGGCTCACGCTCCAGATGACTGGCAGCCGGACGAGGGCGTGCTTCATCCGCTCTTCGAGCTCGAGGAGGCCGGGCTCCCCAGCGTCATGATGAAGGCGGCAAAGCTGGGGCTGCAGGCGCAGGACCGGCTGGTCTAAGCGTCCATCTCAGCACGAACACGCGCGCGCAGTACGTCGATGGGAGCCAGGGTGCCAGCCTGGCGGATATGCCAGAACGTCCAGCCATTACAGCTCGGCGCGTTTTGCACATGGGCACCCACCTGATGGATCGAACCGGCGATGCCTGGAGCGGTAATCGTGCCATCGGCGCGAACCTGAGCCGTGCGGCGCCCCTGTGAGCAGTAGAGCGTGTCGCCAGGTTTCACGAGACCGGACTCAACCAGCGAGCCAAAGGCCACCCGAGGCAGGGCACGCTTTGACTGGGTTACGGATAGAGCGGCTTTGTCCGCCGGATTGATCGCGTCGATGCGCTTTTGCGCTGTCGCTGCATAAGTCGGATCAGCCTCAATACCGATGAAGTGACGACCAAGTTTGCGGGCCACAGCGCCGGTCGTTCCGGTGCCAAAGAAGGGGTCGAGTACCACGTCGCCCGGGTTGCTGGTGGCAAGCAAAACCCGATGCAGCAATGATTCCGGCTTCTGGGTTGGATGGGCCTTCTTGCCTTCAGCGGTTTTAAGCCGCTCACCGCCGGCGCAAATTGGCAGCGTCCAGTCAGAACGCATCTGTACCCCGTCATTGAGCGCTTTCATGGCGGCATAGTTGAAGGTGGGCTTGGCGTCCTTGGTTTTCGACGCCCAGATCAGGGTCTCGTGCGCATTGGTAAAGCGCGTGCCCTTGAAGTTCGGCATCGGGTTGGACTTGCGCCAGATCACATCGTTGAGGATCCAGAAGCCCATGTCCTGAAGGAAGGAGCCGACGCGGAAAATATTGTGGTAGCTGCCGATAGTCCAAAGCGCGCCATTGGGCTTCAGAACGCGGCGAGCCTCTTCCAGCCAGGCGCAGCTGAACAGGTCATAGGCGTCAAAGTCGCCAATCTGGTCCCAGTCATTGTCGACCGCGTCAACCTTGGAATTGTCCGGGCGGTGCAGGTCGCCGCCAAGCTGCAGGTTATAAGGCGGGTCAGCGAAGACAAGGTCCACGCTTTCATCCGGCAACGACTTCATCACCTCAGCGCAATCACCCTGAAGGATTTGGTCGATCGGAAGTTGGTCTTTTATTGCGCCTGACACCGTGGAGCCGCCTTCGTGCTTGTGAGCGAATGAATTGATTCGTCATGGGTGAATCGTTTCGCCTTACCCGCAGGTTAAGCTGAATTCATAAAGCGCTGTGCAAAGCCATTTTTCTGCAATGATGCCTGCACAGGAGCATAGCTTAGCCGATGAATGGGCGAGGGGCCTAATTTATCGAGAGCCTGCTTGTGCGTCGGGCTGGGATAGCCTTTGTGGCCCGCAAATCCATAACCGGGAAAACGAGCGTCGGCCTCAACCATCAGCTGGTCGCGCACGGTCTTTGCAATTATGCTTGCCGCACTGATGGCGGGTTCCAGTCCGTCGCCGCCCACCAGCGCCTCTGCGCTGCAGGGCAAGCCGCGCGGCAGCTTGTTGCCATCGATAAGCGCATGGTCCGGCGTGATGGGCAGGGCCAGCACAGCCCGGGTCATGGCAGCAAGGCTGGCGTGAAGGATGTTCAGTCGGTCAATTTCATGGGGTTCGGCCACCGCAATACCCACATGACAATGCTCGCGGATCGCCAAGGCTAGCGCATCGCGGCGCCTCTCGGTGAGCTTTTTAGAGTCGTTGAGCCCCGACAGGCCTTCGATCTCTTCAAAGCCGTCAGGAAGGATTACCGCCGCCGCAACCACCGGCCCGGCCAGCGGTCCACGCCCGGCTTCGTCTATGCCGACGGTGAGTGCAGAGTGCTTCGCAAAGTTCAACGACGTTTGGCGCATTCCACCTTGTGACTTGATTCTCAAAACAAGCTCATCTGGCGACCTTCGGCGAGGGGGCGCTTGAACAGGTCTGTCCTGAGTTGATGGCGAGGGCGTGTTAGCCCTTCGCGCTGGCACGCGGCGCGAAAGCGTTGGGCGATCAGGGCGGCGACCGGGCCCTCGCCGACACCACGCTTGTGGAAGGTCGCGTCATAGTCCGCGCCACCGCGGGTCTGGCGTACCAGGCTCATGATCTTTTTGGCTGCGGCTGGGCGTTCGGCCTCCAGCCACTCGGTAAACAGGTCGCGCACCTCCAGCGGCAGACGCAGCAGCACATAGGCGGCATTTTGCGCACCGGCCTGCGCGACCCGAGCCAGGAGCGGTTCAATCTCGTGATCGGTGAGCCCCGGAATAATTGGTGCCATCATGACCGATACCGGAACGCCAGCGTCGGTCAGCTCACGCACCGCTTCAAGCCGGCGCTCCGGCGTTGCAGCGCGGGGCTCCATCGCTCGCGACAGCTTGCGATCGAGTGTCGTGATGGAAAGCGCTACCTTTGCCAGATCGCGGCTTGCCAGCTCTGAAAGGATGTCAATGTCGCGTGTAATGCTGGCCGACTTGGTGATCACCATAACCGGGTGCTTGAACTTCCAGCACAGCTCCAGCAGCGAGCGGGTGATGCGCAGACGTCTTTCGATCGGCTGGTAAGGATCGGTGTTGGCTCCGACCATGATCGGCTCGGGCCGGTAGCCGGGCTTGCGGAAGGCTTTTTCTAGCTGGGCGGCTGCGCTGGGCTTGAAAAAAAGCACGCTTTCAAAATCAAGCCCGGCTGAATATCCCCAAAAGGCATGGCTGGGCCTAGCATAGCAATAAATGCATCCATGCTCGCACCCGCGATAGGGATTGATCGACTTGTCGAACGAGATGTCCGGGCTGTCATTGGTTGAGATGATCGACCGCGAACTGTCCTTGATCAGCGTGGTTTTCAGCTTTGGTGGCGTGCGATCGGTATCACTCCAGCCATCGTCAAACGGCTCGCGCTGCTGACTCTCAAAGCGTCCAGACGCATTGGACACAGCCCCTCGACCCTTTGGGCGTAGCTCATCGGGCAGGGGCTGGCTATCAGCAGGCGGGATAAAACGAGCTGTCATAGCCTGGACGCTGACCCACAGAATAGAACAAAGCAAGAACTTTTTGTCGTTGACTTTAAGCGCGTCGGACGCTTCAAGCAGGACATGGCTCGACTTTTAACCATCATTCCAAGCCTTAATGCGGCGGCCTCGCTGGGCCGTGTTTTCGATGCGCTGGCCGAGGGTGAGCGCATCGGCCTAAGCGCCGGTTGGCTGGTGGCTGACGCGGGATCGAGTGATCGCACGCAAGACCTCGCGCGACGGGTGGGGGCGCACATTGTGACCGGCGCTTGTGGCAGGGGAGCTCAGCTGGCTGCTGGGGCCGAAGCGGCTGCGCGGCTGACTTCAGCCGATGACTGGTACCTCTTCCTGCATGCCGATACGCGACCCCGCCCGGGGTGGAGCCATGCGGTCGGTCGCTTCATGGACAGCCAAGACAATCGCGCAGGCTATTTCACCTTTGCGCTTGATGATGGCGGGCACCGGGCGCGGCGTCTTGAGCGGGCTGTTGCGGCTCGGTGCAGGCTCTTTGGCTTGCCTTATGGGGACCAGGGCCTGCTGATTTCGCGCCGCTTATATGAAGCGCTGGGTGGCTACAAGCCATGGCCGCTTTTTGAGGATGTGGATCTCGTTCGCCGGATCGGACGGCGGCGATTGCAGCCCCTGGGCATTGCCGCTGAAACCAGCGCGGAACGCTTTCTTGTCGAGGGGTATACCCGTCGCTCAGCGCGAAATCTGACTCTGCTGGCACGATACTATATGGGCGCAAGCCCACAGAAGCTGGCTGAGGCCTACCGCAAATGAAGCTGGTCCTGTTTGCCAAGGCACCTGTCATTGGAGGCGCAAAGACGCGCCTCGCTGCAGGTATTGGCAAGGTGGAGGCCTGGCGCCGGCACAGAGCGATGAGCGCAAGGATCATCCGTAAGCTGCAGGATCGGCGCTGGCAGAGCGTGCTGGCGGTGTCACCAGATCGCGCGTTGGATAGGCGCTATCCGGGCGTCTGGCCCCAACGCGTCAATCGTGTGCCGCAAGGCAGTGGCGATCTGGGCGCAAGACAGGCCAGAGCTTTTGCTGATCGCGGGCCAGTCTGCGTTATCGGAACTGATGCGCCTGATGTCAGGCGCGCAGATATTGCGCGGGCCTTCAACGCCTTGAGGCGTCACGATGCGGTGATTGGTCCGGCAGAGGACGGTGGGTATTGGCTTCTCGCGCTTAACGCACCGGCTCCGAGTTATCTGTTTGACCGCATTCGCTGGTCGCACGCTGAAACCCGAGCCGATCTTGAAGCGCGCCTGCGCGCCTGCGGCCTGTGGCGCATCACCTACCTGCGCGGCTTGCGCGATATCGATGTGGCTGAAGATTTGAAGCGCTAAGCCGTCTGATTGCACGCCAGCGCACCAACGCGGGCCTGGCCCGTGGTGCCTGGGCCATAGCCGGCTTTGGCTTGAGCCTGGCGGTTGGCTTCATCGGCGAGCGCTTTGACGAGGCCTTCAGTCAGTGTCTTTAGCGCTTCCACTGCCGCGCCATTGCGCTGGAGCGCCGCCTCAAACGCCTTGGTGCTGTCCTGCAGCTGGGCTTTGAGCATCTGAGGCAGGCCGGCAAGGCGCGATGGTTCAGCTTTCGCGCGCTGGGTTTCAGCTCGATACAGCGTGGCAAGGCGCGTCTTTTCCGGTTGTAAATCGACCGCCTTGTGCGGCTCACGCGCTTCAAACAATGCAGTTTCCTGGTCCAGAAGCTCCGTCAGGCGGCCTGTCAGGCGAATCAGCGCCTCGGCGCGCTCATGGGGTGTGTTGGCAGCAAGCTGTGTCATGCGTCGCGTCCTTCCTGAAGGGCCAGCATTTCGCGCGCCAGCGCATCGGCCAGACCAATGCCGCCAGCCTTGGCGACGACCTTGGCGTATTCTTCGTTGAGCATGGAGGAGAAGGCCTGTTCGCCGGGCCCGCCGCCAAAGCTGGACTGGGTGGTTTCACCCATCATCTGTTCCATGACCTGAGCCAGAAACACGGCTTCAAACTCTTCGGCTGAAGCACTGATCTCGGCTGGCGTTTCACCACGGGGACGCGATGGTCCTTGGGGACCGCGTGCTGCGGCAAGGGCGTTTTGAAGCTGGGCGTCGAGAAGTCCGTCCATCTTACAGCACCTCGATTTCAGCCTGCAGGGCCCCGGCGGCCTTGATGGTCTGCAGGATGGTAATCATGTCGCGCGGGCTGATGCCCAGAGCATTGAGGCCATCGACAAGCTCACGCAGGGTAACCGAGCCCTCCAGCACACCAAGATCGGCCATGTCTTCAGATACCTGAACATCGGTGCGCGGCAGAACCACTGTCTCGCCGCCCGGTGCAAAGGCCTGAGCCTGACTGGCGACCGGGCTCTCTGAAACGGTGATGGTCAGCCCGCCCTGGGCGATCGCGACCGTTGAGACGCGGACATTCTCGCCCATGACGATGGTGCCGGTGCTTTCGTCGATGACCACGCGAGCGCGCATGTCCGTCTCGACGCGCAGCTGCTCCACTTCGGCGATCAGGCTGACCATGTCGCCAGAGAACGCACCTGGGCGGGTCAGGGATACTGTGCTGGGGTTTTCAGCCGAGGCTGCCCCATCACCCAGATAAGCATTGATGGTCTGGGCCATGCGGCGGGCCGTGGTGAAGTCAGGATTGCGCAGAGCCAGGCGGATCTGGCTTTGCGAGGCGAGATCCCAATCCAGCTCACGCTCGATCACAGCGCCGTTGGCGATGCGGCCGTTGGTGGGAACGCCGCGCGTCACGCTGGCGGCATCACCTTCAGCAGCAAAGCCACCCACAGCAAGCGACCCTTGAGCCACGGCGTAGACATCACCATTGGCCGCCATCAGCGGGGTTGCGATAAGGACGCCGCCCTGCAGGCTGTCGGCATCACCAAGCGCTGAAATTGTCACGTCCATCCGGGTGCCCTGCATGGAGAAGGGCGGCAGCTCGGCGGTCACGATGACCGCGGCGACATTTCCGGTGCGCAGATCAGCTTCGCGCACATTGATGTCGAACCGCTCCAGCATGGAATTCAGGGCCTGACGGGTGAAGGCGGAGTTGCGCAACGTGTCGCCGGTGCCATCAAGGCCTACCACGAGGCCATAGCCCACCAGCTGATTGTCGCGAACGCCTTCAACGTCGGCAATGTCCTTGATGCGAGGGTTGGCATTGGCCGCCGTACCGGTCAGGGCCACAACACTCAGCGCAATTAAAATCAGACGGATCATCACAGGACTTAACACTCAGCTGGTGACTTGATTTGTTGTACCGGAGCGGGATGCGAAAACCGTGCCAAGGTTAACGCAAATAAATCCCAATCAAATCAGATGCATAGATATTGAAAAATCTGCCGCATGTGTGCGGCGGCTGACTTTGCTGGGCAAAATCTGCCCGCTTTGCGCCCTTGCTTAAGGGGCTGTTAACACAGATTAAGCCAAGCATAGACATTCGCGATTAAAGGCGTGGATCGATGAAAGTTTCAGGCTCAAACGGTGTTTCCGGTCCCAACCGGGCTCGTAAGTCAGGCGCTGCGTCTGGCGATGGTTTTGCGCCTGCGAGTGCGCCTGCTTCCGGCGGAGCGAGTTCCGCAGCCGGTGCTGCGGCGCTGGCGGGTACGTCCTCAATCGGCTCCGTGGATGCTCTCCTGGCGCTTCAGGGCACGGGTGACTTCACCGAAGCACGCAAGCAGGCGACGAATCGTGCGTTTTCGCTGCTCGACATCCTGGATGATCTGAAGATCGCGCTTCTTGAGGGGCAGATACCCCGCGACACATTGATGCGTCTGATGGATACGCTCCAGTCCCAGCGGGACATGACTCACGACCCGCAACTGGAGGCCGCTCTTGATGAGGTGGAGCTTCGCGCGGCTGTGGAGCTAGCCAAATTGGGCAACTGACTGCCCACCTCTGGCCCTAATCACACCACCTTTTCACACGAGCGTCACACTGGCGCGATACTTGCGCGTGCGCAGCGCGAGCGAATTGACTCCGCTTTGCGCCGATATATTTTACCTCCGCTTTGCTGCAGGGGCGGCGATACAACAGGAGTTGACCCAATGAGTGTCATGGCCAAATCCGAAATCGAACTGCCGGAAGGCTATCGCCCCAACGAGGACACCGAAGAGTTTATGAACCCGCGCCAGAAGGAATATTTCCGGCGCAAGCTCATGGCCTGGAAGGACGAGATCCTTCGAGAGAGCCGCTCGACGCTGTCCAACCTCCAGGAAGATATCGGTGCCTTGCCTGATCTGGCTGACCGCGCGTCAACCGAAACCGATCGTGCATTGGAACTGCGCGCCCGGGATCGCCAGCGAAAGCTGATTTCCAAGATTGAGGCGGCGTTGCGTCGGATCGAAGAAGGCGAGTACGGCTATTGCGAGGAAACCGGCGAGCCGATTTCGCTGGCGCGCCTTGATGCCCGTCCAGTCGCCACGATGAGCCTGGAAGCCCAGGAGCGCCATGAGCGCTCCGAGCGTGTCCACCGCGACGACTGATTTACTTGCGTACGACGCTGAAGGCGTCGCAAGGCGAATAGCCGCCCGCAGCGAAGGTGAGCCCTTGCTCACCGACAGCGACGAACCTCCGGCATGATTTTGCCGAAGGCCTTAAAGTTTAACCGTGCACGTCCTGAGCGTCGGTGATCTTGTAGGTCAACACATCGCCGTCCGCTTCGTGGATCGTGACATAGTCGCCAAGCCTCAGCAGATGATCGCCGAGCTTGTAGACTGGCTCGTCCGGCCCTTCATGATCTTCGTCGTAATGGAAGAACCAGTTTGACCCGCAGTGGGTGAGCCAGCCGTCTGCGCGCTCTGCGTCATTGGGTGAAAAGCGGATCACCGTGCACGCCTTCTTGTGCTCGCGCCATAAGCTGGCATCCAGGTGGCCGTCCTTGTCGAGCGGCGCGGTCACGACATAGCCGTGCTCATCATCGCCATCGGGGAAGCCAGCATCGGGATTGCGCCCGAGGCGCAGAGTAAGACGGGTCAAAGCCATTGGAAAACACTCCTGTTTGAGGGTGAAAAGCCTAGTGCGCGATGAGCAGCGAGGGGCCGTCCGTCGCGGTCAGAAGGCGGCGTGTAACGCCGCCAAACATGAACTGCGTAATGCGCGAGTGACCGTAGGCTCCGGCTACGAGAAGGTCTGCATCGGCAGCGGCCTCCAGCAGCCCGTCACCAAGTGAGCCCTTGCCCATAATTTCCTTCGATACGGCCTCAATCCCGCGTGCTTTCAGCCAGTTGCGAAGCCGGTTTGGCGCTGACGCCGCGCGGTCGTGATAATCCAGGTTACGTGGGCTATGCAGAATGGTCACCTCAACTCCCGGCTGGAAGAAGGGATCTGCGGCAAATGCGGCTCGGGCGGCCTCTCGCGAGCCATCCCAGGCAACGGCGATCTTCTGCGGCGGGACCGTCCCGCCCCTCGGCACATAAACCGGGCAGCCTTCATCAACCATGCAGGCGGCAGAAAAGTCAGCCAGCGGCCCTTTGCCTGCTGCGGCCATGGGGCAGGTCACGAAAAGGCGCACGAGACGTGCCTGTTCGGCAGCATCAGACGGGCTGTCGCATATGCGCTTATAACTGGCTGCGGCCTCCAGGCTGGTGCCGGCGACGGCGGCATCGAAACGCCCCTTGGCGGCGTTGGAAGCCTTGTCGGCTTCTTCTTTTACGGCATCCAGTGCGCCCGACACCACAGAGGCACCGGCCGCGCCCGGGCCCGTCCACAGCATGTATTGAGCGGGATCAGGTTCTACGAATACGCCGCGCAGGTCGGCGTTGAACAAGGGTGCCAGGCCGGTCGCGGCCTGAATTGGCCCTGTATCAGCGTCAGACCCTTGCAGGGCCACCAGGATGCGTTCGCGGTTCATGGCACGATCTCCTTTGATGCTGAAGCCAGTGCAAACCACACCGTCTTTTCTTGAGTTTACGCCGTTTCACGATAGGACGGGAAGGAAAAGCACTCCACACGAGACAAAGTGGCGCGCATGGTGGCGCAACGATCAGAAGGACGGATTAGCCTTGGCCAAAGCTCCAAGCTCCAAACCAGCCCCCCGTGCCTGGCAGCGCATGCTGTCCGGGCGCCGGCTCGATCTTCTTGATCCTTCGCCCTTCGATGTGGAGGTGGAAGATATCGCTCAGGGGTTGGCCCGGGTTGCGCGCTGGAATGGTCAAACAAAGGGCGACCATGCGTTTTCAGTCGCCGAACATTCGGTCGTGGTGGAGAAAATTTGCGCTCATCTGGAGCCGGACTGGCCCTATAGATGGCGCCTCGCGGCTCTGCTCCACGATGCACCAGAATATGTGATCGGTGACATGATCTCGCCGTTCAAGGCTGCGCTAGGCTTTGATTACAAGGCCTTCGAGGCGCGCCTGGAAGCGGCGATCCATGCGCGCTACGGCCTGCCCGCCGTGCTGCCTGATGCGGTGAAGGCGGTCATCAAGCGCGCCGATCGGGCGTGCGCCTATTTTGAAGCCACCCAGATTGCAGGCTTCACGGTGGAGGAGTCGCGCAAATTCTTCGGTCGACCGCCAAAAGGTCTTTCAGTGACTATCGACCCGCTTCCTGTCAAAGCGGCCCAGACGCTTTTCCTTGACCGCTTCAACCTGCTTTTAGAGCATGTTGAGCGGGAGAAACACTGAATGAAGCCAGACCTTGATCCAGGTGTCCTGGGCCGCGTTGTTGTCGGTCTGAATGCGGTGATATTCGCCGCTGACGGCGATGAGCTGAATGTGCTTGTCACCGAAAGCCCGGATGGTGGGCAGCCTGCGCTGCCCTTTGGTCCCTTTGATCCTGAAACCCATCGCACGTTCGAAATCGGCCTGCGCGAATGGGTGAGGGGGCAGACCGGCTTTGAGCTTGGCTATGTGGAACAGCTCTACACCTTCGGCGATCGTGGACGCGACGCGCCCGTGGCAGCTCTGGCTGGATCGGATGGCGCGCGGGTTGTCTCGGTCGGGTATCTGGGCCTGGCCCCGGAAGCGCGGGTCCTCAAAGGGGACGATGCACGCTGGGTGCGATGGTCGCGCTTCTTTCCCTGGGAGGACCACCGTGAGGGCCGCCCGGCACTGCTGACCGAAGATATCGAACCGGCCTTGCGCAGCTGGGCCGATGAAGCCGGTGTGCCGGGGCGCCGCGCGGCGCGGTTTGACCGGGTTCGTTTAACCTTCGGGCTTGATGGTGCGCCCTGGAATGAAGAGCGAGCGCTGGATCGTTATGAACTCCTTTATGAGGCCGGGCTGGTGGCAGAAGCGGCAAGGGACCGCAGTGAAGCACCGTCCGAGCACGGGGTGGGGGAGGCGATGGCCTCCGACCACCGGCGCATTCTTGCTACCGCGCTGTCGCGCCTGCGCGGCAAAATAAAATATCGCCCCATCGTGTTCGAACTGACGCCGGAACTATTCACCCTGTCTGACCTGCAAAAGCTGGTGGAAAGCATCTCCGGGCTCAGCCTGCACAAGCAGAATTTCCGCCGCTCGCTGGGCCGTGCTGGCTTTGTCGAAGGCACAGGGCGCATGCAAAGCAGTACCGGTGGCAGACCGGCTGAACTACACAGATTTACCCGCGATACCATGCGCTCCGGCGGGGCGCTTGGCCTGACGATCCCACGCTTGAAAGAAATGTGATCGACTTGCGACTTGCCTGTCGGAGTCGGGTGGTTTATCTCGTAGTCTGAGCTTAGGCTCCAACGGAGCATAACTTTCACGGCGAAATCACCTTTCGCCGTTTCTTAGCGCCCCACTAATGATCATATCGAGCAAAAGGGGGTGCGTAATGGGAGGCCTCCCATGGATGGCATGAACTTTTCCGATAAAAATCAGTGTCCTGAGGCCGATGCGCTTGTGTATGATGACGGCGTCAAGGCGCGCGTAGATCATCTGTATGAGCGCGTAAAGGATGTCGTTACACCCATGGAGTGGCCGAAATTTGCGCCGCTCGTGGATGCCATTTTGCGCCTGAAGCAAGAGCGCGGAGCCACCATCCTGGCGCACAACTATATGACGCCGGAAATTTTCAACTGTGTCGGTGACATCACCGGCGATAGCCTGAAGCTGGCTCAGGTCGCGGCTGAAGCTGATGAGGACATCATTCTTCAGGCGGGTGTCCACTTCATGGCCGAGACAGCAAAAATCCTCAGTCCGAACAAGACGGTACTGATCCCGGACATGGACGCTGGCTGCTCGCTGGCGAGCTCGATCACAGGCGAAGACGTTCAGCGCATCAAGGCGGCTTACCCCGACCTTCCCATCGTGACCTATGTGAACACCTCAGCGGATGTAAAGGCCTGGTCGGATATCTGCTGCACCAGCTCCAACGCCGTGCAAGTGGTTGAAAGTGTTGCGCGCCAGTGGGGCGTCGACACAGTGATTATGATCCCGGACGAGTATCTGGCGAAGAATGTCGCCGCCCAGACGGACATCAAGATCCTGACCTGGAAGGGCAGCTGTGAAGTCCACGAGATGTTCACGCCACAGGACATTGATGACCTGCGTGCCGCGCATCCCGATGCGGTCATCCTGACCCACCCCGAATGCCCGCCTGAGGTGATGGCGCGCGCTGACTTTGCCGGCTCTACCGGAGCCATGGCCGGTTATGTCAAAGACAAGTCGCCCGCCAAGGCGATCCTGATTACCGAGTGCTCCATGAGCGATAATGTGGCGGTGGAAAATCCGGACGTAGATTTCGTAAAGCCCTGTAATCTTTGCCCTCACATGAAGCGCATCACCCTCACCGGCATCTATGAAGCGCTGCGCGATTTAAAGCACGAGGTGGAGGTCGATCCGGTGATCGCACAGAAGGCGCGCGCCTCTCTGCAAGCCATGCTCGACCTGCCCAAGGCGACCACGCCGCCGTCGTTCGAGACGGGCAAGGACGCGGTCGCCGTGCCGTATGTAGCGGTCTAAGCAGTTGTGATCTGTCTGAAGTGACCCAACCGATCATCATCCTCGGCGCTGGGATTGCCGGCCTTTGGACGGCGCTCCATGCCGCGCCGCGCCGCGTAATCCTGCTCACCGGCGCTCGGCTGGGCGAGGGCAGCTCGACAGGCTGGGCGCAGGGCGGTGTCGCTGCGGCGCTGGGGGATGACGATAGGCCAGACCTGCACGCCAGCGATACCATTGAGGCTGGTGCAGGCTTGGTTGATAAGGCTGCGGCGCAGCTATTGGCTGAGGCTGGGCCACAAGAAATCAAGGACTTGCTGGCTCTCGGAGCACCGTTTGAAAAGAGCGGTGATGCTTGGGCGCTGTCTCGTGAGGCGGCGCACAGCCGGGCCCGGGTCGCCCGGGTGAAGGGTGATCAGGCGGGGGCCGGGATCCTGGCTGCGCTCATCCGGGCCGTGCGCCTAGCTGACCATATCGACATCCGTGAAGGCTGGCGCGGTGAAGCGCTGCTACCGGCCCGTGATGGCGGGTGTGCGGGCGTGCTAGCGCGTGATCCAGCAGGCCAATTGCACCGGATTGAAGCTGCGGACACCGTACTGGCGACAGGCTCGCTTGGTGGGCTTTACGCTGTAACAACAACGCCTTGGACCAGTCAGGGTCAAGCGCTTGCCATGGCTGCGGCGCTGGGTGCGACGATCCGAGATCCTGAGTTTGTCCAGTTCCACCCCACTGCGATTGATATAGGACGGGACCCGGCTCCGCTGGCGACTGAGGCGCTCCGCGGGGAGGGGGCGACGCTGATCGATGGTGAGGGTCGGCGCTTCATGGTGGATCCACATCCGCTGGCTGAGCTTGCCCCTCGGGATGTGGTAGCACGTTGTGTTCATTCGCAAATTCAGCTTGGTCGTGGAGCGTTCCTGGATGCTCGCGAGGCGGTGGGTGAGGCCTTCCCGGAGCGCTTCCCGGCGGTGTTTGCAGCTTGCAAGTCAGCGGGGATAGATCCGCGGATAACTGCGATCCCTGTGGCACCGGCAGCGCACTATCACATGGGTGGTGTCGCCACCGATCTTGACGGATTTACAGGCGTTTCAGGGCTTTGGGCCGTGGGCGAGTGTGCGGCCAACGGGCTGCACGGGGCCAATCGACTGGCGTCCAACTCGCTTCTGGATGGTTTGGTTTTTGGCCGCCGGGCGGCGGATAAGCTGACACAAAACTCTCCGCGGCGGCAGGTCAAAGCGCTTCATGCCGAGCCCGCCCCTCAGCTGCCTGTTGAAGCGTTGCAGCGCTTGCGTCAGGCTATGTCAGCCGATGCGGGCGTGGTCCGTGATCGCTATGGTTTAACAAGGCTTTTAGCGACACTGAACCGGCTTGAGGCTGAGCATGGCGCGGCCCATCCGCTGGTTGCGGCGCGTTTTGTGGTGTCGGCTGCCCTGTCGCGAAACGAGTCTCGTGGCGGCCATTATCGCTCCGATTTTCCCAAGGCGGATCGGACTGGAATACCCACCTACCTGACCCTGGATCAGGTGAAACCTGACCTGCCTGTTTTGGACGCTGCAGAATGACCTCGCCCATCCCCTCCCGCCTTGTCGTCGACCTTGTTGCGCGGACCCTTGATGAGGATCTTGGCGGTCGCGGCGACGTGACGAGCCTGGCCACCATCCCGGCGGATGCGACTGCGCGTTTCGACATCGTCAGCCGCGCCGAAGGCGTCCTCTCCGGGCGTCAGGCGGCTGATGAAGTCTTTGCCCAGGTGGACACCGCGATCGAGGCGAGATGGGAAAAGTCTGACGGGGACAGGGTGAGCCCCGGCCAAGTGGTCGCCAGCCTGTCCGGTCCGGCCCGCAGCCTTCTGACGGCCGAGCGCTCCGCGCTGAACTTCCTTGGACGGATGAGCGGGATCGCGACCTTGACCCGCCAGTATGTGGACGCCGTGGCGGGTGCCGGCACCACCATCGCCCACACTCGCAAGACCACACCGACCCTGCGCGCGCTGGAGATTCAGGCGGTGAAGGCTGGCGGGGGGGCGAGTCATCGCTATGGCCTCGATGATGCGATCCTGATCAAGGACAACCACGTGGCGGTGTGCGGCAGTGTGGGTGAGGCGGTGCGCCGGGCGCGAGCCTTCGCCGGTCACATGACGCGTGTCGCGGTGGAAATTGATCGACTTGATCAGCTTGATGACGCGCTTGAGGCCGGGGCGGAAAGCATCCTGCTCGATAATTTCTCGCTTGATGATCTGCGCAGCGCGGTCGCTTGCGCCAAGGGCAAGGCGACGCTCGAAGCCTCAGGCGGTGTGACGCTGGATACAGTCCGCGCGATTGCTGAAACCGGCGTGGACGTGATCAGCATTGGCGCGCTCACCCATTCGGCCCCCAACTTCGATCTGGGTCTGGATGAGGCCTAATCCGCCAGCCAGCATTTCATGATCGGATAGGGTCGCGGATCGGTGCCGTCGCCAAAGGGCGGCGGGGCGGAGCAGAGTCCGATCTGTGCCAACATGGAGATGCCGGGAAACAGGCCCATCTGGAGCTGGTCTAAAATCAGCGCGATATCATTGCCCTTGTCCGCGCCATAGCCAGCCGCATCAAAGACCAGACGAGGATCGATCCCGGCATGGAGCGCGGCGGTGTAGGACCAGGCAATAGGCACCAGATCGGTGTGATTGATCGACCCGTCTGGGTCCAGCTTGGCAAGGCAGGCATCAATATTTCCCGACAGCTGGCTGCGAAAACGTGCCGGGACGATGGCGATATGCCCCGCCTCATGCAGCAGATCACCGGGTGAGGTGAGCTGGTCTGGATCGTAGATCAATTGACCGGCCTCCATCCTCACACCGGGCAGAAAGCTGTCGCCTGGCACCGCGCCAGCAGTGCAGTCGATCCCCACCGCGCTCAAAAATTTCAGAACCGGATCAAGGGTTTCAGGGTGCTGCACGCGGTTCGCTTCCAACTTCGACCTGGAACTGGATAAGGTTTAGGTCGCACTTTCGCCTGCGTTCAATAGGAACTTCCTTCCCGGTCCCTCTCACCCTTGTTTAAGGGGGAGAGGGGGCATCCACGTTGTGCTTTGTCGTCAAGCGCTGGTCTTCACTCACCCGCCAGAGCCATCACCGCCCGCCAGTGCCCTTCAACCGGGGCGTCCTGCGGGTAGACCTCCAGCAACACATCCGGCGCGATGCCGCTTTCTTCAAAGACTTCGCCATCCGGTGCGGCAAACACTTCGTTGGACAGCTCCAGCAGCCAGCCATTGGGTAGCGGTTTGGCGAGTGGCGTGGAAAAGCTGCCTCGGGTCGCGGTGCCATAATGGGTGACGTTGGGCAGCTGGCGGAAAGCCAGCGTTGCCAATTCACCGCCGCTGACCGTGACATCACTGGTCAACAGGCGCACCGGCCCGGTAAAGCGCGGCCCCCCAGCCGGCTCGATGATATGGAAAAAGGGCGCGAGGCCGCTGCCCCGGCTCTGCGTGGTAAAGCCTACAAAGGCTGTATCGGTGAAGCGACCCGGCAGGGCCTTGGCGACCTGGTCCCAGCCCCCGCGATTATTCGACAGATCAACGATCACCGCGTCCGCCCCTTCAAAGGCGGTGAACGCCTCGTCCAGTGCCGCGTTGAGCGCAGCCATCTCAGCGTCGGCCCAAGCATCGCTGCCAAAGTCGGGATTGTCGGAAAACCCGCCCATCACGAAGAGCTGGAGATAGCCTACGCGCCGACCGGGTTCCGGTTCGATCACGCCCCAGACCAGGCGGTCATTGAGTGTATGGGTGGCCGTGTCGCCGAGCGCTTCCAGCGTCTGGGTGATCAGGCCGATTAGCCAGGGCGTCTCGCCAATAGTGTCGCGCACAAAGGGCAGGGTTTCACCCTGACCATCCTGTTGCCGACGAGGTTCTCCGTCGACGGTTCCAATCAGCTTGGTGTGACTGTCCGACAGGCCATCCATGTAGGCAACCAGCGCGTCCCACAACTCAGCCTCGCCCATATCATCGCTGACGGTCTGGCGCAGCGCCTCTGCGCGCTGCTCACGATCGGGCAGGCGACGGTCAAAGAAGGCGTAGTGGGTCTCAAAATGATCGAGAAAGGCAGTTGCGACGGCGGTGGGCGACGTATCGGTGGGTTGCTGGCAGGCGTCTGGCAGAGTGTCGATGCGATCAAAGACCAGATTTGTATCACCCTGAAGCAGCTGGAAAATCGCCGCCTCCTCGCCGGGAATATTTCTTACATAGCGATAGCGGACCGAGGCCATGGCGCTCATATCGCGGGTTTCAGACGGTGTGGCGTAACAGGACGCGGCCTCCTGATAGCGGGTGACGCCATCCTCATCGATATCAAGGATCCAGCCATAGCCGCGTGAACGCCAGACACCGTGATAGTCTTCACGGGGCAGACCCTGCCCATCCAGCAGGCGCTCTGCCGGACCTGCCCGGTTCCAGGGCGCATCGGCCGTTGGGGCAGGAGTCGTATTTGCTGCAGGTTCGCAGGCAGCCAGCAAAAACGCTGAGGCCAGAACGGCGCGGGGGAGAGTAAACATGCAAGCTCCTAAAGTGACCGTGGTCACCTTTAGGGCTTCTAATCGTGCTTGGCAAGGGCTTTCAGGAAAGCTTTCAACCGCTCGTCGATCATGCCGCGAATGTCGAATTCGGAGCCATTAATGGTCCAGTCATGGACCGTGCCGCTAAGCATGGCGAGGATCAGATCGGCGTGAACATCCGGATCATGCATCGAATCGATTTCACCGCGGGTGATCCCCTGAGCGAGAATATCGCTGATAATGACCCGGCTTTTTGCATCGCTTTCCCGCTCGGCACGGCGGAAATCCTCATTGATGCTCATGCGTTGGCGCTTGGCCCGCCACAGGTCTTCATTGACAAGGCCGATATCAATAAATGCGTTGGCCAGTGCAAGCAGGCGCGAATACACGGTCTCTTCAGGCAACAGCGCTGCATTGCCCGTGTGGGTCATGCGGCCATACCACTCCAGCAGGATGTGATCCTTGGTGGGGAAGTGGTTGAAGAACGTGCCTTTTGCGACGCCCGCTTCCTCGCAGATGGCGCTGACCGGGACGGTTTCGAAACTGCTTTCGCGGAAAAGCCTCAGGGCCGTTTTGTAGAGCGTCTCGCGCAGAGCTTCCTTCTTGCGCTCCCGCAAGCCTTTGCTTCGCGAATCGTCCAGCACGATGCCCTAGGCCTCTCGGTCGTCAATCAGAAGCTGGCGTTCCGATCGGTTGGGAAAGCGATAAAACACGTGGCTACCAATTTTGCGCGTCCGCACCAGCGAGTCATTCCAGTACGGATCAACTTCGGTGGTGTGGTAATGCGTTGCTCGATTGGTCACCGGACGTGCAAAGCCCATGAGCGCGTGTTCAGCCACCAGCTGCGAACGCGCCCAGCCGCGTCCATAGGGTGCACGCTCCATGGAGCCGTCACAGGTAAAGGTAAACTGGCACCCGGTTGTGCGCTCAGACCCCTGATACACCACGTCACAAACGGTGTTGGGATAGGCACTATGGCGCACGCGGTTCATGATAACCTCGGCGACCGCCATCTGACCGGACAGGCCCTCAGAGCGGGCCTCGTAATAAATGGCTTCAGCCATGCATTGGCGCTCGCGCGCAGCCAAGTGCGCGGCTTCCAGGTGGCTTGTATCAAAGCTGCGCAGATCATCTAGCGTGCGCGGGCTCAATTCCGCGCCGTTCAGGGTGAAGCTGGCGAACTGGATCGTTTCTTCGGTGTTGGCAGCAATTTCGTCAGACAGATAGTTGACCGCCAGCGTGCGCCACAGGGCCGCTTCATCCTGCTGACGCGCACGCTCAGGCGCGAGCGTCACCGCGCCCGCTGTCACCAGGACAGCAGCGCAGGCCGCCAGGCCCGTCGTTGCGCGCTTCAAGCGCTGGATGAGATGACGCTGTGCCATCGAAACTCCAATTACCGATCCAGAGCGGTGAATTCACTGCTTTGGTATCTGCCAACCGTTTGCAAGGTTTGAACCACGCGCTCCGGTGTGGGGCAGGGCTGATACGCCGAGCCCGTGACCCCGTCAATATATACCGGTTAAGGCATAATTAGGGTCTCAAACGAGGGCATTCAATTATGACGCTGCTACGCGGTTGAAAATAAAGCTATTCTCAGTCGCTTTTCAGGGCCGCCTGGGCCGCCGCCAGGCGCGCAATCGGCACGCGGTATGGCGAACAGGACACATAATCCAGCCCCACCGATTCGCAGAAATGGATCGAGGCTGGGTCGCCGCCGTGTTCACCACAGATGCCCAGTTTGACACCATTTCGCACGGCGCGGCCGCGTTCTGCCGCGATTTGAACCAGATCGCCGACGCCATCGCGGTCGATGGAGACGAAGGGATCTTTTTCAAAAATGCCGGCTTCCAGATAGGAGCCCAGGAATTTGCCCGCATCATCGCGTGACAGGCCAAAAGTCGTCTGGGTCAGGTCGTTGGTGCCAAAGGAGAAGAATTCGGCATGCTCGGCGATGTCACCGGCGCGCAGGGCCGCACGGGGCAGCTCGATCATCGTGCCGACGAGATATTTTGGCTCAACGCCTTTTTCCTCGCCCACCTGACGGGCGATGGCTTCGATGCGCACTTTCAGGATTTCCAGCTCCTTGGCGGTAGCCACGAGTGGGATCATCACTTCGGCGACCGGCTTCACACCGGTTTCCTTTTCCACATCAGCCTGGGCTTCGAAGATGGCGCGCGCCTGCATCTCGTAGATTTCCGGGTAGGTGATCCCAAGACGGCAACCGCGATGACCCAGCATCGGGTTGGTTTCATTGAGATCACGGGCGCGAACCATCAGCGCTTCAGCCGACAGACCGGTGGCTTTGGCCACAGCCACCACATCTTCTTCAGTGTGGGGCAGAAACTCGTGCAGCGGCGGATCAAGCAGGCGGATCGTGCAGGGCAGGTCTTCCATGATGCGGAAGATGTCGGCGAAGTCCTGGCGCTGCATCGGCAGGATTTTCGCCAGCGCCTTGATGCGCCCTTCCTGGTCTTCAGACAGGATCATCTCGCGCACAGCTGCGATGCGGTCGGCATCAAAGAACATGTGCTCGGTCCGGCACAGGCCGATGCCCTCAGCGCCAAAATCCTTCGCCGTTTGAACATCGGCGGGGGTTTCAGCATTGGTGCGCACTTTCATGCGGCGGGCGCGGTCGGCCCACTTCATCAGGGCGCCAAAGTCGCCGGTCAGCTCCGGCTTGATCATCGGTGCTTCACCGTTGAGCACTTCGCCCGTGGCACCATCAACGGTGACCATGTCGCCATGGGAGAAGGTCTTGCCGCGGGCGGTGAAGGTCTTTGCGTTGGCGTCGATGCGGATTTCACCAGCACCGGACACACAAGGCCGACCCATGCCGCGCGCCACAACGGCGGCGTGGCTGGTCATGCCGCCACGGGCGGTGACGATGGCCTGGGCCGCGTGCATGCCGTGAATGTCTTCAGGGCTCGTCTCAACGCGCACCAGGATGACTTTCTCACCATGGGCGGCGAGCTGTTCAGCCTCGTCAGCGTCAAATACCACCTTGCCGGAGGCGGCGCCCGGAGAGGCCGGCAGGCCCTTGGCAATCACGTCGCGCTGGTAGTCGGCATCGATAGTGGGGTGCAGAAGCTGATCAAGCTGGGACGGATCCACGCGCAGGACCGCTTCTTCCTCGGTGATGAGGCCTTCTGCGACCATGTCCACGGCGATCTTCAGCGCCGCCCGGGCGGTGCGCTTGCCGTTGCGGGTCTGCAGCATCCACAGGCGGCCCTGTTCCACCGTGAACTCGATGTCCTGCATGTCGCGATAGTGGCGCTCAAGATTGTCGAACACCTCGATCAGCTGGGCATAGACGTCCGGCAGGGCGGTTTCCATGGACGGCAGGTGGTCGTCCATCTTGATGCGCATGGCTTCGGTCAGGCATTGCGGCGTGCGAATGCCGGCCACCACGTCCTCACCCTGGGCGTTGATCAGGAATTCGCCGTAATAGCCGTTCTCGCCGGTGGACGGGTCGCGGGTAAATGCCACGCCAGTGGCCGACGTATCACCCATATTGCCGAACACCATCGCCTGCACGTTGACCGCGGTGCCCCAGCTTGCAGGGATGTCATACATGCGCCGATAGGTGATCGCGCGGTCATTCATCCAGCTGCCGAACACAGCCCCGATCGCGCCCCATAGCTGGTCGCGCGGGTCGGTGGGGAAGGGGTGGCCGAGGGCGTTCTGAACCGCGTCCTTGTACTCGGCGATGACCTCTTCCCACTCCTCAGCGGTGATCTCGGTATCAAGCTGGTAGTCGCGCTCGTCCTTGAAGGTTTCAAGGATTTCCTCAAACTCGGAATGGGACACGCCCAGCACCACGTCGGAATACATGGTGATGAAGCGGCGATAGCTATCCAGCGCAAAGCGGCGATCACCGGACAACTTGGCCAGGCCCTCTGCCGTCTCGTCGTTGAGCCCGAGATTCAGCACCGTATCCATCATGCCGGGCATGGAGGCGCGGGCGCCGGAGCGCACCGACACCAGCAGCGGGTTGGACGGATCGCCGAAGGTCTTGCCAACCTTGGTTTCAAGGTCAGCCAGCGCGGCTTCCACCTGGTCGTTCAGCTCGGCCGGGTAGTTGCGGTCATTTTCATAAAAGGCGGTACACACCGCTGTGGTCAGGGTGAAGCCCGGCGGAACCGGCAGGCCCAGCTTGGCCATCTCGGCCAGGTTCGCGCCCTTGCCGCCAAGAAGGTTACGATCATCGCGGTCACCGTCCGAAGACCCGCCGCCAAATGCATAAACCCATTTGTTCGCCATGATCGGCTCACCCCTGTTTGTTCAGCCCTGAGAAGAGGCAATGTGGTGCAGTTTGTCGCACCTGTTACCCCTCCAGGCGAGAAAAGTCAGCCACTGCGTCCGTTGCAGCGCGGATTCGTGACAGCAGCAACAGCCTGTTGCGCCGCACAATAGCGTCTTCGTCATTGACGACAACCGCCTCAAAGAAGGCGTCCACAGGCCCGCGAAGCTGCGCCAGCGCCTTCATCGCGGCCTCGAAGTTTTCTTCTGCCAGCGCGGCCTGCGCAGCGGTTTCTGCAGCCTCGATGGCATCGATGAGCGCGGTTTCTTCAGATGCCGTGGCACTGGCGCGGATGGTGGAGAGGAGCGAAGCCTCGCCAACCTCCTCACGCGCCGCACTCAGGTCAAAGCCCTTCTTCTCCTCAGCGGCCAGGATATTCGCCGCCCGGCGATACCCGGCGAGCAGGGCCGTGCCGCTCTCAGCATCCAGAAACGCCTGCAGCGCGCGCGCCTTGTTCGTCACCCGAACCAGATCGTCATCGCCCAGCGCAAACACGGCGTCGATCACGTCATGCTTGATGCCCTCATCCTTCAGGTGGACCTTCAGGCGGTCCGCGAAGAAGGCGAGGAGGTCAGCGCACTTGTCATAAAACGGTTCGAAGAACTCTGTAGCGTTCTCTGCGCCGCTTACTTTCATATTTTGAATGTCGATCTGCGCATTCTGTATCAATGCCGATACGTCCTGATCAGGCTCTACATCGGTGAGACGCGTCCCTTTAAGTCCCTGTAAGTACGATTTCACAAACGTATTGGTCAGGTGTTTAGACGCCCAAACAATCCGCTCGTTAAGCGGTAGACGAAGATTGCCCTCCAACAACACCCGAATAACCCCCAACGCGGCACGCCGCAGCGCGAACGGGTCCTTCGAGCCTGTTGGCTTCTCATTAATCGCCCAAAAGCCCACCAGCGTGTCGAGCTTGTCGGCGAGGGCGACGGCGGCGCTGACGGGCGCGGTGGGGACCGCGTCGGACGGGCCCTGCGGCTTGTAGTGATCGCGGATCGCGTCGGCGGTCTGCGCATCGAGACCGGCTTCCAAAGCATAATAGCGCCCCATCGCGCCCTGCAGCTCAGGAAATTCATAGACCATCTGGCTGACCAGATCGGCCTTGGCGAGTTTGGCGGCGGTGTAGGCGAGCTCCGGGTCAGCCCCAACCGCATCGGCCAGCTCTCGGGCCAGCGTGGCGACGCGCTCGGTCTTGTCGGCGACGGTGCCCAGCTTTTCGTGGAAGGTGACTTTGGACAGCTCGGCCGCCATCGCTTCGAGACCCGTCTTGCGATCAAGGTCCCAGAAGTGGCGGGCATCGGACAGGCGCGCGGACAGGACGCGGGCGTTACCCGCTGCAATCGCGACGCCGCCATCGGGCGCGTCCTGGTTGGCGATGACAACGAATTTGGAGACCAGCTTGCCGGTCTTGTCCTGCACCGCGAAGTACTTCTGGTGTGTCTTCATGGTCAGGGTGATGACCTCTGGCGGCAGGTCCAGAAATTCGGGATCCATCTCGCCCAGCACGGGTACCGGGTGCTCCACCAGACCCGTCACCTCTTCCAGAAGGCTGGAATCTTCCACCAGCTCAAAGCCAGCCTCAGTGCAGACCTTGCGCGCGCCGGTCAGGATCAATTCGCGGCGCTCAGCCCGGTTCAGGATGACGCCATTGTCGCGCAGGCCCGCCTCGTAGCTGGCAAAATCGGACACTTCGAACGGTCCATCGCCATGTACGCGGTGGCCTTCGGTGATGTTGCTCGCCTTGATGCCAAAGACTTCGGTGTCCACCACCTGGCCATCCATCAGGCATAGGATCCGCTGGAGCGGGCGCACCCAGCGTTGCTGGCGTGCGTCCTCGCCGAACTTCATCGACTTTGGCCAGGGGAAGGTCTTCGCCACGTCTGGAACGGCTTCCGCAACCACGTCGGCGGTGGCGCGGCCCGGCTTTTCAATGAGGGCGATGTAGAACTGGCCCTTCTTGCCATCCTCGATCTTGCACTGGTCCAGGCTGTCCAGCCCGGCAGAGCGCAAAAAGCCCTCAATCGCCTTGTCCGGCGCGCCAACCTTGGGACCCTTGCGCTCCTCGCGCACGTCCTCGGTCTTGGTGGGAAGTCCGGTAATCACCAGGCCCAGACGCCGTGGACCGGAGAAGGTCTTCAGCGCGTCCCAGTTAAGGCCAGCGCCCTTCAACCGCTCCACAAACAGCTTCTCAAGATCGGCCTCGGCACGCGCCTGCATGCGGGCGGGAATTTCCTCGCAGAAGAATTCAAGGAGCAGTTCGGACATGGGTGTCAGGCTTTATGTCTGGCGGACGAAAATACGTGCGCGTGGATTAGCGCTGTTGCGCCCACACGTCCAGCAATCGCATGCGCTTGGGCGCGGGTCAGGCCGGCTTGTTATGGCTGCCGTCACACAGCGGCTGGCCTTCGGTGGCCTTGCAGGCACAAAAGAAGACGCGCCGGGTTTCAGGGGCGGTCCAGGCGAGCGGTGTGAAGTCAGTGGGCGCGTGGCTGCCATCACAAAAGGGCTGGCGCTCTGACTTGCCACAGGTGCACCAAAAGTAGGTCTTACCCTCTTTGACATCGACGGGAAGCGGGCCGTCACCGGCGCGAACAGGATCACTCATGGCTTAGCCTCCCATGATCTTTTTATACGCAGGCCGGTCAAAGGCGCGCGCAACATAGGCTTCAAAAGCAGGCCGTTTCGGGAACAGGTCCCAGCCTACCGCCCAGCCAACGGCACCGGCCAGCACCAGATCAGCCGCAGTGAACCAGTCGCCCAGAAGCCACGGGTCGGCCTTGGACAATCGCGCATCGAGAACATCCACGACCGAGTCAACATCGCCCCAGCCAGCTTGCTGTCGCTTGGTCTCGAATTTGGCGCCCGCCTGCATCATGGCCGGTTCAATGGAGGATACCTGAAACACGAGCCAGCGCAGGAATTCCCCACGGCGCGGGTCGTCAATGGCTGGAGCCATGTCGACTGTCTTGTACTTGTCAGCGAGATAGAGGGTGATGGCGGCCGTGTCGCTTACCGTGACCTCCCCATCGCGGATCGCCGGAATCTTGCCCATCGGGCTGACTGCCAGAAACTCCGGCGTGCGCATGGACCCGTCATCGTAGGCGACGGGAACAAGCTCGTAGTCGACGCCCAGTTCCTCTAAAAGCCAATGCATCATCATCGCGCGCGACTGGGGATTATGGAAAAGCTCGATGGTCATGGGGCGGGGTCCTTTGGTTTGCGTTCACTCTAACTTCCTGCACGATGCGTGGGAATGGCCTTTACCTCTGTCCCGGACGCGGAGCGATCCGGGATCGATTGCAGGCTCCGGGGTGATCATGGCTGAGGCGTTATCGGTGGGTCCCGGCTCTCCCGGTGGTCGGCCGGGATAGGTGACAAATCAGTCTGCCAACAGCCCCACCGCCAGCAAGCCAACATCGGTGACCGGCCAGCTCATCTCATTGTCGGACAGGGGATTGTGGCCAAGGTCCACCTCAAGCAAGAGCGTCGCCTTTGAGGCTTCAGCGCGCTGGTGCAGGTCCTGGATAAGATCGGCATCACCGGGCCGCAGCGGCCAGGTCAGTGTCGAAGTGCCATCGTGCACGGTGAAGACATTCGCAGCACCGTCGGCGAGCTCGATCGAAACCGGCGTGTTCTCATAGGGGTGGACATTGTGGTTCATGTCGATCCACCCCGTCATTTGCACGCTTGCCCCATGCTCTATGGTCTCAACCCGGATGCGCGTCGTGGCGTCGAGATCGCGGTCGTCGCGGTCCGGGGCTTCAAAATCGCTGAGCGGCGGGCGCATCTCCAGCACCATATCGGCCACCCACCAGTGCAGGCCGTGACCACCCCCGACACTGCGAGGCTCGCCCTTAGCGTGGATGAGCGCGGTCAACGCGCCGGGGCAGTCTCTCGCTTCGGCCAGCTGAGCTTTCAGCCCGGCCACATCTTCAGGCGCCAGGGGCAGCGTCAGGCCGCCAATGCCCGGTGCGATATAGAGGCCAATACTTTCGCCCTCATAGGGGCCGAGCGTGATTTCGAAGGGAAGGGTCTCGGCGATGTCCTCAACCGCGGACTTGCTCACCACGCCATACAGAGTCGCGTAGTGGTCGCCATCGCCATCGATCAAAAGCTCAAGGTCGGCATCATGGATGACGACGCGTATGCAGTTTTGTGGAAGGGACGCGCTCACGCGGCCTCTTTGGCCTGCTTTTCAAGCTTCACCCAGGCGTCCGCGCAGCCTTTGGCGAGGTCGCGGACCCGGGCGATCCAGCTGGCGCGTTCGGCCACCGAGATGGCCCCGCGCGCATCGACCAGATTGAACAGGTGGGAGGCTTTCAGACACCAGTCATAGGCGGGCAGCGGCAGCGGATTGTCCAGCGCCAGCAGGGCCTTGCACTGGTTTTCAGCGCCCTTGAACCACTCGATCAGCATGTCGACATCGGCATGCTCAAAATTGAAGGTGGAGTGCTGACGCTCATTTTCCAGGAAGACGTCGCCGTAAGTCATGCCCGCGCCGTTGAAGTCCAGATCGTAAACGTTTTCAACGCCCTGAACATACATGGCCAGACGCTCCAGCCCGTAGGTCAGCTCGCCGGAGACCAGCTCCACATCAAGGCCGCCAACCTGCTGGAAGTAGGTGAACTGCGACACTTCCATGCCGTCGCACCATACTTCCCAGCCCAGACCCCAGGCGCCCACGGTCGGGTTTTCCCAGTCGTCTTCGACAAAGCGCACATCATGTAGCTTGCGATCAATGCCAATGGCGTCGAGCGAACCGAGATACAGGTCCTGCAGGTTGGACGGGCTCGGCTTTAGCAGCGCCTGAAACTGGTAGTAATGCTGCAGCCGGTTCGGGTTCTCGCCATAGCGCCCATCGGCCGGACGGCGCGAGGGCTGAACGTAAGCGGCCCGCCACGGTTTTGAGCCCAGCGAGCGCAGCGTGGTTGCCGGGTGCAGGGTGCCCGCACCCACCTCGGTGTCATAGGGCTGCAGGATCGCGCAGCCCTGGTCAGCCCAGTAACGCTGAAGGGTCAGGATCAGGTCCTGAAAGGACGGGGCTTTGGCCTGGGTCATGGGGCGTGTTCCGGTGGGTGAGTGAGTTCGCGCGACAGTATGCGCGGCGGTTTTATCGATCAAGCGGAGAGGGTGTGCGTCCTTCGAGACGGCCTTCCGGCCTCCTCAGGATGAGGAATGTTGGAGTTCCCCATCGCCCTCATCCTGAGGAGCGGGCGTGAGCCCGCGTCTCGAAGGACCCTCAGAACTCCGCGCCTACTTCGGCCCCACCATGTTTTCAGGACGCACCACGCGGTCAAACTCGTCCTCGGTGACGAAGCCCAGCTTGATGGCTTCCTCGCGCAGGGTGGTGCCGTTCTTGTGGGCGGTCTTGGCGACCGTGGTGGCGTTGTCATAGCCGATGGTGGGTGCCAGCGCCGTCACCAGCATGAGCGAACGCTCCATGATGTCGGAGATACGCTCTTCATTGGCCTCGATGCCCACCACGCAGTTGTTGGTAAAGCTGATGGCCGCATCGGCGATGAGCTTCGCGCTGGTCAGAACATTCCAGCTGATCATCGGTTTGAACACGTTGAGCTGGAAGTGGCCCTGGCTGCCAGCAAAGCTGACCGCAGAATTATTGCCCATCACCTGAGCACACACCATCGTCATGGCTTCACACTGGGTGGGGTTCACCTTGCCCGGCATGATGGAGCTGCCTGGCTCATTGGCAGGCAGGGCAATCTCGCCAATACCGCAGCGCGGGCCAGAGCCCAGAAGGCGGATATCGTTGGCGATCTTAAACAGCGACACAGCCGCCGAGTTCAGCGCGCCGTGGGCTTCCACCATGGCGTCTTTGGTGGACAGGGCTTCAAACTTGTTCGGCGCGGTGACGAAGGAGAGCTTCGTCAGGCTGGCGACTTCCTCAGCAAAGCGCTCCGCAAAGCCGACCTTGGCATTCAGGCCGGTGCCCACAGCGGTCCCGCCCTGAGCCAGCTCCAGCAGCGCAGGCAGCGCGGCCTCGATGCGGCGGATGGCGTTGTCGACCATGTGGACATAGGCGGAAAACTCTTGGCCCAAGGTCAGCGGCGTGGCGTCCATCAGGTGGGTGCGGCCGATCTTGATGATGTCGCCAAAGGCTTCCGCCTTGTCATTGAGCGCATTGCGCAGGGTCTGCAGCGCCGGGATGACGTTGTGGGTGAAGACTTCGGCCGCCGCGATATGCATGGCGGTCGGGAAGACATCGTTGGACGACTGGGAGCGATTCACGTGGTCGTTGGGGTGGATCGGGTCCTTGGAACCAACCTCACCGCCCAGGATCTGGATTGCACGGTTGGAGACCACTTCATTGGTGTTCATGTTCGATTGGGTACCCGAACCGGTCTGCCACACCACCAGCGGGAAGTGATCGTTCAGCTTGCCCTCAGCGACTTCCAGCGCGGCCTGCGCGATGGCGTTACCGTGCTCGGCTTCCATGTTGTCGAGCGCCATGTTCGCCTTGGCGGCACAGTGCTTGACGATGCCCAGAGCGCGGATCAGCGGCAGCGGCTGGGTCTGGCCACCAATCTTGAAATTGATCAGCGAGCGGGCGGTCTGCGCGCCCCACAGCTTGTCCGCCGGCACCTCAAGAGGGCCAAAGGAATCGGTTTCAACACGCATCTCGGTCATGGGGCACTCCATCAAAAGGCCTGCGCTTGTCGCAATTAAGCACTTGTTAACCCGCGCTTCGCGTCAGACACTCAAAGACTATCGAATCGGGTGTGTATCACCGGGCCGCCATGGATCAAGACAATCGTCACTCACACGGCCTGGTTAATCCACCTGACTGGGACGATGTCGACTGGAAGGGGAGGGGCAAAGTGCAAGCCGCTGACGTAAACGGATCGCTGCAGCTGCGCGTGGATGCGCTGACCAGCCAGTCAAAACGCTTCAAGTCCCTGATCGGGTCCTTCTTCCGCACCGAGTTTAATCGCGTGCGCCCGAAATATGGTCCCTATGAAGTGGTGATCGAGATCGAGCGTACCGCCGACAGCCCGGTTCATGACGTGGACAATGTCGCCAAGGCGATCCTGGATTCGCTGACCGGCGTGGTCTTTCACGACGACAGCCAGGTCGAACGCCTGCACGTGGAGAAGGTCCTGGGCGATCGTCCGCGCGTAAAGGTGCGGGCGAGGCCACTCGCTCAATAAAGGCGTTATCTCCCGGTTCATCCGGGCGGCTTAGATGAACCGGGCCATGACAACGGTATATGTTGTGCGTCCTTCGAGACGTTCGCCAAGGGCTCACTCCTTGAAGATGAGGGATGTGATAGCTCTATGAAAACCTCATCCTGAGGAGCGCGAAGCGCGTCTTAAAAGGACCCGCCGGATCGAGCAGGAACATTCCCGTCATCCTGACGAAAGTCAGGACCCAGTCGCACAGGCAGAGCCCCTGGGTCCTGAATTAAATTCAGGATGACGCTCGTGAGGAATGTGCGTCCTTCGAGATCGGACACGATTTTGAAAAAATTAGCGCTTTCGTAATCGACTGAGCGCCACCAGCCCCAACGCGGGCCCGATCGCCAGCGGGACGAGCGCGTATTGCCAGCCAATGACCTCCGCCCATACGGGTAGCAGCTGTACGCTGATGACGGTGAGGCCGAAGCCCAAAGCGGTCTGAAGCGTGAGCAGGCTACCGGCGAGGCCTGTCGGCGCGCGTTCTGCGATGGCGGCGGAGAACTGGGCCGAGTCAGCGATGACCGCCACGCCATAGATCGCCAGCACGCCCCCCAAAAGCCAGCCCGGCCCCGTCCAGACCAGAGGTGAGGCGAGCGCGCAAAGCCCGCCTAGCGCCAACGCTGTACCAGCGATCTTCATGCGCCCGAAACGATCAGCGAGCCACCCCGCTGCAAGCGCGCCAATGGCTCCGATGGCGATGATGGCGAAGGTGTAGCCGCCCGCTCCAGGTTCTGCGCCGAGGCCGCGCTCAACCTGCCAGGACACGATGAAGACACCGACCCAGGCCCAGAAGGCATAGAGCTCCCACATATGACCCAGATAGCCCAGATTGATATTGCGGATGTCGCGACGGTTGAGGGCTGTGAACGCTGCGCCGGGCTTGAACGTTCCACCAGTGGGAAATGCCGGGCCAGCCCTGGCCAGAAAGATCAGCCCGGCGGCAATCAGCGCCAAAGCCGCTGAGGCCAGAAAGGGTGTTTGCCACGAAGAGCTTGCCATGATCGGCGCGCTCAGGTGGGGCATGGCTGAGCCGAGCGTTAGTGCCCCCACCAAAAGCCCGACCAGCAGCCCCGCATCGCCCTTCGCCCAGCTTGCTGCGAGCTTCATGCCCACCGGATAGACCAGCGCCAGCGCTGCCCCCGAGAGGACGCGAAGTATGATCATCAGCCCTGTATCGGGCGAGATCAGGCTTGCGGCGAGACTGGATAGCCCTGCAAGGGCGGCGCCGAACGCAAAGACTGCGCGCGGATCAAAGCGGTCAGGTAGATTAAAGCTGGCGCTTAAGAGCGCCCCGACGACAAAGCCGACTTGAACCGCGCTGGACAGGCCGGCCGCCAGCACTGGACTAAGTGTGAAATTCACCTGCAGGGCAGGCAGGGCTGCGGCCCCGGCGAACCACACAGACAGAGCCAGCACCTGACACACGGCGATGATGGCGAGGCTTTGAAGCTTACCCGGCATCACCGCTCAGGGGCGTGCCTTCCTCAAGCGGGCGAATGGCGGCGGTGGCGCTGGCGGTCGCGCACAGGACGCCTTCTTCATTGTAGAGCTCGCCTTGGGTGAACCCGACGCTGGAGCCAAGCCGCACGGTTTCGCCAATGCAGCGCGCGCGCCCGGTCATGAGCGGGCGAAGAAAGCTGGTTTTCATCTCAAGCGTGGGCACGGCGGCTTTCAGGCCGGTTTTCACGAAGACGGAAAAGCTCATGGCCTCGTCGAGAAAAGCGGTGATGATCCCGCCTTGAACCGAGCCGTTGGGATTGAGGAACTCCGGCCGCGCGGTGAACCAGGCATCAATGCGCCCGGTTTCAGGATCGGCATCAATCAGCTCAAACCCCAGATGCTTCGTGCACGCAGGGACGAAGGACGGGTTGGCCATGATTTTTTTCAAGTCGTCACGCGTGATCGAAGACACGCTGCTCAGTCCTTTTTGCGAAACGCTTCCAGACTGACCACCGTGGCATCGCCATCAGCCTTGTCGTCGCTGCCTGAGGTTTCCGGTGCGTTTGCGCTTTTCGAGGATGGCTCTGGGGCTTCGTATTTGAAGTGCAGCCGGAAATCGACGCTGGGATCGTGGAAACGGGTGACTGCGCGCCAGGGCACATAGAGATATTTGGGCACACCACCGAATTTCAGGGTGACTTCAAACCCGTCATCATTGGTCGACAGGTCCCAGAACTGGTGCTCCAGAACGATGGTCATCTCTTCTGGATAGGAATCGCGCAAGCTCGCATCAATGTCGCAGTCCGGGTCGGTCGTGCGGAACATGATGTAGAAATGGTGGGCCCCTGGAAGCCCGTCTGGTCCGGCGGCTCGCTCAACAGACTTGCGCACAACGGTGCGCAGCGCGTCCTGAGCCAGCTGGTCGTATCCCATCAGATCGTTGGCCACGCAGCCTTCCCCCTGTTCGTCAAAGTGACACTGAAAGCCTATCGCAGCCAATCGCGCCGTCAATCAAAGAGAGCGGCTGGCGCGGCTTAACCATAAATTTTAAACCCTTCGCCTCTAGCCTCGCGGTTGATGCTTCAGGCACAGGGCTATATCGATGCAAACTGTCAGTCTTGGAAGACCGGCTGAGGCGCTATTTGAACCGGCGCATGTTCAACCCATGGATGCTGACGCGGGCTGGCGTCAGCGCATTGAGCTGTTGAGAGCTAATCCACTTGCGACGCTGCCGGATCGCCTGTTCCGCGAGACGTATCATTCAGGCCCGTTCATGGGTCGTCAGGTGCACTATGTTTCGGGCCCTGAAGAGGTCCGATCGATCCTCCATGAGAACTTCATGTCCTGGGGTAAATCGCCACTGATCATGCGGATGCTGAAGCCTATCCTGGGCGATGCAGTATTTGTGGCCCATGGCGATAGCTGGAAGCGCCAGCGCAAGACGGTTCAGCCGACCTTCTTAAAGCGCCGTCTGGACCGATTTGTTCCGCTGATGGTTGAGGCCGCTGAACTGGCGATCGCGCAGTTGGATCATGATGGCAAGCCAATCGAGATTCACGCGCTGCTCAATGAGGTCACTTTTTTCATTATCGAGCGGGCTCTGTTTTCAACGTCGTCCGGACTTGATCGGGGTGCCCTGCGCGAGGCGTTTGAAATTCTCCTCGCAGAGATTGGAAATGTGCGCTTCTCCGATCTGATACCGGCTCCGCAATGGGTCCCGCGCCTTATGGCGCCCCGAGTAAGGCGGGCGCTGGGGGTCTTCAGGCGGGCCGCTGAAGATCAGATCAACCGGCGCCGAGCTGTTGCAGACCCCTGCACCGATTTGCTCGGGCTCTTACTGTCAGTCCGTGACGAGGATACCGGAGAGGGGCTGAGCGACACGGATATACGCGATACCTTGATTACCTTTGTCGCGGCCGGTCATGAGACAACCGCCGTGGCTTTGACGTGGGCGTTTTATCTGGTTGCGAACGATCCTGCCTGCCAGGCGGGTGTAAGAGCTGAGGCCGAGACAGTCTTCGGAGCTGGCGCGCCGGATGCAGACCAGGCAGGTCAGCTTCATCTTGCAAGACAGGTCGTTGAGGAGGCTCTGCGCCTGTATCCGCCTGCACCCATGTTGGGGCGCCGGGCGTTGGAAGATACTCAGATTGCAGGGCGCAAGGTTCGAAAGGGCGACATGGTGCTTCTAGCCTTCTACGCCCTGCACCGCCATCCAGAGTTCTGGGACCATCCAGACAGGTTTGACCCTGATCGCTGGAACCCGGACCGCCGCCCCAATAATCGCTATCTGTCGATGGCGTTCGGCGGCGGGCCCAGAGCCTGTGTGGGTGCCCAGTTTGCCATGATGGAGACCTCCATCATTCTGTCGATGGTCCTGTCGCGCCTGACCGTCATGCCTACCCATGGCAAGGTTGAACCGGTCATGCAGGTGACGCTGCGGCCCAAGGGCGGCATGCCGCTCAGGTTCGAACGGCACGCCGCGTAAGACCTAGCCCTGATTGCCCGGAATGCTGCTGCAATCTGGCAGGAGCGCGCGGTACTCAGCCAGGGTCGGCAGACCCACTTCGGCGCGCCGCTCATCCACGATGGGCTCAGGATCTACCAAAGGTGTCTGAAGGCTTTGAACGCCATTACGGCACTCAAACTGGGAGCCATAGGGCTGGGGCTGGCCATCCATCACGGCAAGCCGGTCCGTCAGCAGCGCGTAATTGTCCGGTGCGATCTCGCCTTCAGGAAGGAGGCGCTCAAAGCGTGTGTGGATCTCGCGCATGAACTCTGGGTCTTCGGTGGCGTGCTGGACGATCAGGAAGGCGTCATTATCGGCCTCCGCGCCATATTCGGAAATCGTGAACCAGTCGCGCTCTTCCAGCTCGCGCTTGATCCAGCGCTGGTTGTCCGCGTCGATACCTTTCATACGTTGCATCAGGCGCAGCCAGGTAAGTGTGTTGTTGTCGGGCTGGGCACCGGGTGCCTGAATCATCTCAAGAATGAGATGGCGGATGCGCTGGTCGCGTTCGGTACGGTAGGCCAGCTCTTCAACAACACTTGCGTCGTCGTCTCGCTCGCGCCAGGCAGCGATCGCGGCCCGGTCTTCATCCAGATAGGCGTCATAGAAGTCATCGGCTGAGCGCTGATCCACTTCATCGTCAATGACCGCTGCGGCTTGTGCACTATCCGGCGCGCAACCGGTGACCCATACCGCGCCGATAAGCGCAATGGCACCAGCCAGTTGCCGCATGCATTGTCCCAGGCGCATCGCGCCGCTCCCATCCACCGCATTGTTTTTGTTCGCGGATATCTCGTTCTTCATTGTCGTCTCCAACCAGAGTGTTTTGATTTTCACAATACCTCGAAAATTGAGGTATTGTGAAAACACACGTATTCGGCTTTTCAGGAGCCGTCAAGGAGCAAGCATGACCGACTCAAGGGCGGAGCAGGCGCGGATCGAGCGCCAGATGCGCAAGGGTGTTCTGGGTGTGGCGGCGCTGGCAGCACTGCTCGAGGCGCCAGCCCACGGCTACGCGCTGGCACAGCGTCTGAAAGATGTGCTGGGCAGTAGCGTGGCTGAGGGCACGCTCTATCCGCTGCTGGCAAGCTTTGAGGCGGCTGGCTGGGTCAAGCACGACTGGGACACTCAGCAGGCCGGGCCGGCGCGCAAGGTTCACAGCCTGACCCCGGCCGGTGAGCAGGCTGCTGCAAGTTTGCTGACCTCCTGGCGTGAGACCGCGTCGCGGATCGAGGATATGGGCAAATGATGGAACGACTGGATCAGCTTCAGGATCCTGCAGCACGCGATGCCGCAAGCGCCTATCTGTCAAAGCTGGATGAGAGCCTGGCGGCGCGCCGCAAGCCGGTACGTGCCGATGTCCGCGCTGGCGTTGAAGCGCACATTCTTGAGGCGATCGAACATGACGCTTCAGCCGACGCGGCTAGCCTTCAAAAGGCACTCACAGCACTCGGCGAGCCAGTAGACTTTGCCAGTGACTGGGCCGATGCCGTGGAAGCGCGATACCCGCAAGGTGCATTGGAGCAGGGTGTCGAATTCGCGAGTGCGCGCGGCCGACTGATCGGTCAGGCGCTTGCGTCGGGTCTTTGCGTCATTCTCGGATTTGTCGCCACACTGGGGCTGATCGGACGGCTCGTGGCCCCTGAGAGCGTGGGTGTGTTTGTTCTGGCCGATGGCGAGATCTTTATCGGCACCTGGACAAGCTACTATGCCGCGATCGAGCGTGATGTGGTGGGGGCCATGACGGTGCCGATGTGTCTGGCTCTGGCTGCGCTTTTCTTTGCGCTTGGCTGGATCGTGCGCCCCAGGGCCATGAAAAAGTAACCAAAGTTCGGTTTTCTTGGTCAGTGAAGGCCCGCCACTTCGCCGGCGGGGGTGCATTGGTATGAACTGGCTTGAGAAATACTGGCCTGACGCCGCTGATCTGGATCGACTGACGGTCGCATCAGGACGCGCACTCGCCGCGTTCTGCCTGCTGGCGGGCACGGGCGGGCTGGTCATCACCTTCCTGAACCTGCCTACGATAACAGAATTTCCGGTTGAGGTGACTCTCGGCGGCGTCGCTGCTCTGGGCTGTTTGCTGGCACCGCTCTTTATCAATGGCAGCCGCCAGTTCCGCCTGCGTGCGCGCGTTCTGGAAGCTTTCATCATGCTGGCGCTGGTGTTCCTGTCGATCTCCAACGGCGCGCTCTACTCACCGCCCAACCTGCTTTTGATCACCGGGGTGATGACTTTCACCCTGGCGCTGGGCGCGCGTGATGGCCTGGTGTCGCTCCTGTTGGCAGCGGCCACCTATATCTATTGCGGCTTCTGGGGTGAGAGCCCGGACGGACTGGCAGGCCTGAGCTCAGAGCTCGCTGCTTTCCTGATCGCGATCGGTTTTTTGTGGGTTGGCGCGGCGGTATTCCGCGAGGAGATGAGCCGCTCGCTGGCCATTGTGCATGCTGAAAAGGTCAAGGCGGACCGGGCCAACGCCGTAAAGAGTGAGTTTCTGGCCAATATGAGCCATGAGATCAGAACGCCGCTGAATGGAGTTCTGGGCATGGCCACGGTTCTGGAAGCCAGTCGCCTCGATCCTGGACAGGCGCGCGCGGTCGGCGTGATCAAGACGTCGGGCACCCATCTACTATCGATGCTGAATGACGTGCTGGACCTGTCAAAGATCGAAGCTGACGAGATGGAGCTGGAGGATATCGAGTTTTCTCCGGTGGAGCTGATACAGGGCATCATCGACCTGCACACCCCGAATGCTCAGGCGGGTGGCCTGACGCTGAAGCTGAGTGTCGCGCGCGGACTGAATCTGCAGGCTGAACGTCTGGGCGACCCGACCCGGATTTCACAGGTGCTGCATAACCTTGTGTCCAACGCGATCAAGTTCACCAGTAAAGGGTCCGTCGAAGTGGCTATTGATCCGCTGGCCGAGACCGAGGGTCTGGCGATCGAGGTGCGCGATACCGGCTGCGGCATGACGGCGATGCAGGTCGACAAGATCTTCAAGCCTTTCGTTCAGGCCGACAGCTCCACAACGCGCCAGTTTGGCGGCACGGGGTTGGGTCTTGCGATCACACAGCGCATTGCCACGGCCATGGGCGGGCGGATCATGGTTGAAAGCGCTGTGGGTGAGGGCAGTACCTTCCGCGTGGAGCTGCCTTTGCTACGCGCGGACCATCGCCGCTCGCAGATCGAGGAGATTGTGGAGGAGACCCAGACCGATGCGCGCGGTCGGCGCATCCTTGTGGTCGATGACAGTGCCACCAATCGTCTGGTTGCGGCCGGTCTGCTTCGCCCGATCGAGGCGCAGGTGACGCTTGCAGACAGCGGTGAGCAGGCCGTTCAGATGTTCAGACCGGGACAGTACGACGTCATCTTCATGGATATTCGTATGCCGGTCATGGACGGGTTCGAAGCTCTTGCGGAGATCCGCCGGATTGAGTTGGATGCGAGTGCGCTTCCCACTCCAGTGATCGCCATGACGGCCAACGTCATGGGGCGACAGGTCGATCAGTATATGAAGGCCGGTTTTGCAGACTTTATCGCCAAGCCCATAGACCAGGCGCGGCTGTTGGAGCTGGCCTCGGAAACGACTGCCTCAGCGGCCTGAGCCTGAAAAGCCAGAGGCCGCCAGTCCTGAACGACTGACGGCCCCTGACATCCCTGCACGTAGATCGCCTAGCGGCTGATATTCAGAGTGATGTCGCCGCTCGCTCCCTCAAAGCCGTCTACCGCGATGTAGTAGGTCTCACCCGGCGTTGCGCGGAAACGCACCTAACTGGTCTGTCGGTTGCGACGCACATCGTCATTGACCTCTACCGGTGTCAGTCCGTCCACCGAATTTCCGGTATAGACCGCCAGCAAGGTGTCGAAGTTCGACCCTTCGGTATCGATCACCACCGGGCGCCGGGTGCGATCTGCTGTCCAGCTCCACCAGACGGACGCGCCACCGGCCTGGGCGTGGTCCGGTTCCCCGGCTTCCTTGCCCGCGTTGGCGTTACTGCCTTCAAGGGTCAGGCTGCGCCCGGCAATCGCGATGACGTTGGCGAAGCTGTCATTCTCTGGACCTCCAAATGTTGCGCGCAGAAGAGCGTGGGCGGCGTCAATCTGGATGCGTGGAACCGTCACGCCATTGCGGCCATCGGTGATGGTCACGCCGGTTGAGGTGAGCGCCTCTTCAATGTCGGTCACTGTGGCCTCGGGGAAGGCTGC
Organism: Maricaulaceae bacterium EIL42A08; assembly: GCA_024178355.1. Classification (GTDB taxonomy): domain Bacteria; phylum Pseudomonadota; class Alphaproteobacteria; order Caulobacterales; family Maricaulaceae; genus Oceanicaulis. The sequence goes on from JAMZNZ010000002.1 coordinate 78,939, forward strand.
GCGCAGCATGGCGAAGGCTCCGGCCACGTGCGGTGTCGCCATGGAGGTCCCACTGGCGATGGTGAACCAGTGGCAATAGCCATCCTCGCCCGGCGCAGTGGCTGAGCCTGAGGCAATGCAGCTCTCGCCCGGGGCGGGCAGTTCAGATTGCCAGGCGGCGCGGACCCGGCTTCCCGGGGCCAGAAAGTCCACCAGCGCGCTTGAGTTGGAGAAGCTCGCGACCGCATCGCTATTGGTCGTGGCCCCCACAGTGATTGCTGAAGAGATGCAGCCGGGTGCCGAGACAGCGCTGATAGATCCGTTATTGCCGCTGGCGATCACCGTTGCGATGCCGGCGGCGCGCAAATTGTTGATGACCGCGGTGCGCGGGTCGGTAGCGTCACAGGATGAGGCGAACAGCTCGCCCCCCAGACTCATATTAATGGCGGCCAGATCAAGCTCCAGATGGTTGGCGTAGAGCCAGTCGAGCGCCGCAATCTGATCGGACTCCCAGGATCGGATACAGGTGTTGGCAAAGCCGCAATTGGGCCAGCCGAATTTGGCAAAGATATTGACGGCAATCATGTCGGCCTGGCGCGCAACACCGGATGCGGGGCCGTTCACATCAGGCGTCGTGCGGCCAGCCGCGATGGAGCCCACTGTGGTGCCGTGCGAGCATTGGTCCACGCCATTGACCGGGTCGATATTGTCCTCAACGCATGCGTCACCGACAGAGCCGGAGCTGATATCGGTGACGGCGTCGACACCACCCGGACAGAAGCTTTGCGAAACGCCATCGACAATCTGATTGAAACAGGCCGAAGCGCGCACCGCAGATCCGGTCATCGGGTGATCCAGATCGATACCGCTATCAAGGATGGCGATGGACATGCCTGCACCTTCAATGCCCAGAGACCATGCGGCCTGAGCGCCGGTAAGCTGTGTTGTGGTGGTCAGGGACGGCTCTGAAAGGCCGTCCTCGTAGACGCCCGCCACACCAGCTGTCGTGCGCAGGCGCTCGATCTCATTGGCGCTGACCATGGCGCTGAAGCCAGGCGTGGCGCGAAACTCCCGCATGACCGTCGCGCGATTTGAGCGTCCATTGCCGCGCGCACTGCGACGGTCAAAGCCGTTTACGCCAAAAGCGCGTTGCAGCGCAGTTTCGCGCGCCTCGGCGATCCGGGCGATACGGGCGTCCATGGTCGACTGACTGCCGGGGTGGAAGCCTTCCTCTGCCTTCGGCTCATCCAGCATGACGATGACCGGAACGCGCTCGCCGCTGGCAAGGCGATCAAGTGAGCTCTGTGAAACAGGCCCGGAAAGCCCGTAGCGGTGGGTCGGTGTTGCGTCTTGAGACGTGGTGGCCCGTACGGACTCTTCAATTATGGCGGGCTGGGCGGCGAAGCTGGCCTGGCCCAGGCCTACGGTAATGGCGGTCGCTAAAAGAACGGTACGCATGCGTGATCTGCCCTTTTGAAATCGGTGTTTCGAAGGCTGTTCACCGCGCCAGTCAAAAGAGGGGGGCGACATCGGCGCTGCACAGCCCGCCGCCATGCTGTGCCCAAGGCCCGCGTCCGATCAATCATCCAGGATAGTAAAGACGCGCGTAACCTTCACAAATCATTAGTAAATTTGTGTCGTTTCGCGTCAGTTTCAGGTACCAGATGCAAAAAGGCCGCCAGCTTGAACAGCCAGCGGCCTTTCAGCATGCAAGAGGGATTTACTGGCTGATGCTCAGCGTGATGTTGCCGGTGTCGCCGTTAAAGCCATCGACCGCAATGTAGTAGGTCACACCTGAAGATGGGCGGAACCGGACCTGACTGGTCAGGTCATTGCGACGACGATCATCGTTGGTGGCAACCGTGCTCAGGCTGCTGACCGAGCTGCCCGTGTAGACGCCCAGCAGGGTGTCATAGTTTGAGCCGCCGGTTGAGATCGTCACACGCGCGTTGGACGGTGCGGTCCAGGCATACCAGACAGAAGCGCCTCCAGACTGGGCGTGGTTGGGTTCACCGGGTTCCTTGTCCGCGCCGACATTGTCGCCGGTAGTCGTGCCGTTAGTGACGGTCGTGGCATTGACGAAGTCATTATTCGCCGGGCCGGTGCCACCACCACCGCCACCGCCACCACCACCGCCACCGCCACCGCCGCCACCGCCGCCACCGCCGCCATTGGCGAGGAAGTTATAGGCTGCGTCGATCTGGATGCGTGGGATGGTCAGGCCGTTGCGTGAGTCAAAGATCGGTACGCCGGTGGATTCCAGGGCAGTCTCGATATCGCTCACCGTGGCAGTCGGGAAGGCGGCACTCAGCATGGCAAAGGCGCCGGCTACGTGCGGAGTGGCCATGGAGGTGGCGCTGGAGTTGGCAAACCAGTGACAGAAGCCATCCGGACCCGGTGCCGTCGGGCTACCTGAAGCGATGCAGCTTCCACCCACCGCGGGCTGCTCTGACTGCCAGGCAGCGAGGATATTGCTACCCGGTGCCAGCAGGTCCACCAGCGTATTAGAGTTCGAGAAGCTCGATACGCTGTCGGTCTTGGTGGTCGAGCCCACGGTGATGGCCGGGTCGATACAGCCCGGCGTGCTGACCTGGCTGGACGAGCCGTCATTGCCCGATGCGATCACGGTTGCCACGCCAGCATTGCGCAGGTTGTTGATCACACCGACGCGCGGATCGCTGGTACAGGCCGACGAGTTCAGACCGCCACCCAGGCTCATGTTCACAGCCGCAAGGTCCAGCGCAACATTGTTGGCAAACAGCCAGTCCAGGGCTGCGATCTGGTCAGACGTCCACGACAGCACGCAGGACGGGGCACCGCCGCAGTTGGCCGCGTCAAAGCGGGCAAACACATTCACGGCGATGATGTTGGACTGGCGCGCAACACCAGCAATCGGGCCGGAGCTGAGGCTGGTCGTGCGTCCCGAAGAGGTGGAGCCCACATGGGTGCCGTGGAAGCAGCCATTGGAGCCATTGGTCGGGTCGATCTCATCTTCCACGCAGCTATCGCCCACCGAACCAGAGGTCAGGTCGGTCGCCTGGGGCACACCGCCGGGGCAGAAGCTGGTGGAGGTGCCAGAGACAACCTGGTTGAAGCAGGCTGAAGCAGTGATCGCAGTGGCGGTCATCGGGTGCTCCAGCTCAACGCCGGTGTCCAGAATGGCCACCGAGGCACCAGAGCCTTCAGCGCCGAGCGCCCAGGTCGCTTCGGCACCGGTCAGCAGCGTGGTGTCCGTCAGGAGCGGCTCGCTCAGCCCGTCCTCGTAATCCGCATCAATGCCGGGCGTGGCGCGAAGGCGCTCAATCTCGTTGGCATTGACCATCGCGCTGAAGCCAGGCGTCGCCTGAAACTCACGCATCATCGTGGCGCGGTCAGAGCGGCCATTGCCGCGTTCAAAGCCGTTGACGCCAAAGGCGCGCGACAGGGCGGTCTCGCGGGCGCGGGCGATACGCTGGATCCGCGCATTCATCGCCGCCTGAGAGCCCGGGACTTCGCCATCATCGGCTTTGGGTTCGCTCATCATGACGATGACCGGAACGCGCTCGCCAGCGCTCAGGCGCTGCAAAGCGCCTTGTGAGACATTGCCGGCAAGGCCATAGCGCTGGGTCTCGAGCCCTGCGGTCAGGCTGGAGCTGCGCACCGGTTCGTCTGTGACAGCTTGCTGAACCGCAAAGGCGGCAGGACCCATGCCTGCGGCCATTGCGGCGGCGATCATGATAGTTCGCATAGATGTGTTCCCCCAATCTAAGGTTGTTTATTTGGTCACAGCTTTGCGCATTTGCGTCGGTCTTCTTGGGCATTTGCGGTGGGTGACCGAAGTCATGCTGGGCGCAAGCCCGGTTTCCGATCAAGCAAAAAAACACGCTTAAGACGCGATAAATTATATTATTGCCCGTAAAAGTTTTCTGGGGATTTGCCCTAAACCCATGGCGCAAAATCGGGTTCAGGCGTCGCTGCGACACAGTGTCAGAACTGACATTTTATCCATTAATGAGGAGCGGCGGATCATCTTATCGCATAGATACTCATGCCACGACGGCGTAACCGGGCCCCGCATTGATCGATGCTCCGTTTGCTTCGGTGGTTTTTTAAGGGCAGGGCTAACTGGAATGATCTCTGGCATTGAAGAATTATCGCGAGCTGTAGCCCTCGAGCGACAGGGATTTTCGGTGGCCCCTGTGGCTTTCGATGAAATGGCTGGTTGGTCGATAGTCTCTGGTGCCTTGCAGCACACAACTCGCGGCTTTTTCAATGTTGTTGGGATACGTCAGGCTGGGAGCTTTGACCGAGTTTTTCTATACCAGCCCCAGGCCGCTATTTCTGGCCTGATTACAACGCTGAAGGATGGCGAGCGCTATTATCTGCTTCAAGCCCGTGCAGAACCGGGCAGCCCTGGGGGAGTACAGTTCGGCCCGACGGTACAGGCCACAGCCGCAAACTATACAGGTCTGCATGGAGGCGCAGCCACGCCCTATATCGAATATTTCATTCACTTCGATCCGAGGGCGAAAATTCTCTCCGACACATCGCAAACCGACCTTGGCGAGCGCTATCTGTATAAGACGAAGCGCGCCATCGTCATCGAGATTGCCGAGATGGACGAACCGCTTCCGTCCTTCTACTGGGTGAGGGCGTCGACCCTGGTAGATGCGATTGGGCAGAGCCTGTTTTTAAATCCGGATCTGCGGTCGCTCATCGCGCTTGCGCCATGGGGCGATTACGAAATGTCCGACCATCTATATCCGAGAGCACAGGCGGTCAGGCGCAGCCTCACGGCAGGACAACGACCTGAAGTGCTTGGCCGCTGGCTGGCGCTTCGATGCTCAGATGTTGCCCCCATTGAGTATATTGGTCTCCATGACCTCAAGGGATGGTCGATCGGAGCGGCCAAGATCTGTGAGAGCCGACCTCGCCAGGGCATCTCTGTGGGAGGGTATCGGACCTGCGTCGCAGAGAGAGAAGTTCGACAGTGGAGCCAACCCCTTATCGAGGCGCAGGGCGAGGGGCTGGCTGTGTTGGCCTGCCGTCATGGCTCTGAAGGCCTGGAAGTTTTTACAGCTTTCGCAAGAGAGACCGGGTTTGGTCAGCTCGCTGGTCTCGGCCCCAGCTATACTTGCTATCCTGGAACGGTTGCTAACGTGCCTGAATGGCTTCGTGAGCCGCAGCTCAAAACAATCCATCAATGCGAGGAAAGCGATGAGGGAGGGCGGTTTTTCCGCAATATCTGGCGTTTCAAGTTCGCGATGCTGGAGACTACTCCGCCCAAAGATGTTGAGGAGCAGGGCCTATGGCTGCGCGTATCGGAGCTGAAAACGCTCCTTGCGACCTCCAATGTTTGTACGATCCAGTTGCGGATGATGGCGTCGCATCTGCTCGCTCTCATGCCTGACGAATAAGTGTGGTCTGATAGAACTGGTCCGCTCCGCGAAAGACAAAGCCTATGTTCAAGACATTTTCTGCGCCCTTTCTGTCAACGGGCGTTAGCAAGGCTGAGGTTACGCTCTGCATCCCAACCTATCAGGCCGAACTCTTTATCAGGCGGACGCTTGGATTTGCGTGTGGGCAAACCCTGAAACGGGTGCGGATTCTGGTGTCTGTGGATCAATCCCAGGATGGCACGGCTCAGATCTGCCGCGAGCTCGCAAAACAAGACCCCCGCATTACTGTTATTGAACAGCCTGTGCGACGGGGCTGGAGTGGGAATGTCTCAGATTTGATCCGTCGCGTGGATACAGAATTTTTCGCCATGTATTACCATGACGATATTCTTCTTCCTCAGTTCTGCGAAGCGATGCTCGCGGCACTCCGCAAGGCTCCAGAAGCGGCGACAGCCAATTGTGAAGTGAGTTGGCTAGGGGCTGTCGAGCGCAAGATTCCTGCATTTGACTATACCGGCACAGTTGCTGAGCGGGTCGCGACCTTGTTTGCCTACGACCAGATACCAGCGGCACCAATGCGCAATATGGTGCGCACTGACCGCTTTGGTCATGAGAGCTTGCTGGATGAAAAGCCTGACGGGATCAATCTTCACTACGGATATCTGTCGCGCATGATGCTCAGTGGTGACAGTGTTCCGGTTCAGCAAAATCTCTATATCCGCTGGATACGCGAGGACGGCATGATGCCTGGGTGGTGCCAACACCCGTGGGATGACTTCCATCATGCATGGAAGCGTGTCTTCGAGCTTGTCGCGCCTGTTGTTGAGCGAGAGGTCAGTGATCGCCGCGAACTCAGCACCATCCTTAAAGCGATGACATTAAGGGCGCGCGATCAATTGACTGCAAAGGCAAAGACGTCGTCTGAACTTGAAGCGAGCCTTGCCTTTAACTGCGAGCTGACAGGGCTCGAGCCCACCCAGTTTGATGTAGGGCTGAGCCCGGCGCTGCGAGACGCACTGATTAGTGTAGCAAACCGGATTGAGGCTCGTCGGCGCAATTGATTTTTTGAGGGTGAAAGTGGGGGCTTCTGTTGCCAGGCGCCCCCGAACCCCGCCTGACCTTGCTAGAGATCAGGACTTAAAAGCGAGATACCCGCACTGCTTACGCAGCGAGAGCCACCTCTTCAGCGTAGTTGTCGTTTGCAACTATCAAAATTGAGCTGGTAACGAAGCTCATTCGGGCGAAAGCTACGTCTTTACCCATCTGTCGATCCTATTCGGCCCCTCACGCCCGCCAAACGAACGGGAAGATTGGTGGAGCCGCCGGGATTCGCACCCGGGTCCAGTCTGGTTATTACACGCGCGTTTATCGCCATAGTCCGCCGAAACGGACGGCTTCAATATAAGCGATGATGGGGTGTTTTTAAACCGGTGTGCTCATTGCTGGTTTACAGGACAATCAGGAAGATAAGTCCGACTGCCACGAACATGAAGCTGAGCGCATACAAGATGAGCACCGTAAATACGCGCAGGCTCGCGCCCCACCAGCTGCTGCCGTAGACCACACAATCTGCTCTCCAGACCAGGTAAAGCACGCTGAACAAGCCAAGCAGGCCGAGCGCAATGCTGGGCCAGAGGTGGATTGCCTGGGCGTAAACCGACGCCACCGCGGAGACGAGAATGACGGGCAGGGCGGCCGCGTGGAGATACAGGCTATGGATCACGTGAGTGATGAGTTTGGCTCTTGGATGAAGCATCATGTTCAAGAGCGCAAAGATGATCACCATCACCAGAACGGCTTGATTAAGAGCCAGATTTGCCTGCCGTTCCACACCTGCCGGATCGCGCGATATGCGCGCTATCAACGCAAGGAACCCGCCGTCGGCTAGCGCTTCTGCCTCAGTTTCAGGAACCGGATCGCCAACATTCTCACCTGTCTCAGCCAGATCTGCGATTGTCGCGCGGACCTCATCCCAGCTGAGCGGTTGTGGCTCTGGTTCCCACGGCGGTCGGAACAGCACGAGGAAAACATCAAGCTCCCCGGCTGAAAGGCCGACCTGAGCCTCAGTCTGCGCAAGGTGAGGGGCGGAGCGCAAACCACTCGCCAGACCGAGTGGGGTGATGCCTGACACCTGAAAGGCCAACACAAATACAAGCGCGGCGACAACATACAGCCGGACCGGGGGCGTAAAGGAGGCCCGCCGACCATCAAGGAAGCTACGGGTTGCTGTGCCCGGGCGTGTGAACAAGCCCAGTACTGTTTTCCAGAAGCGCTGATCAAGGCTGAAAAAGCCATCAAGAAAGTCTTTGGCCAGTGCACGAACCGGACGGTTCAAAGTCGTTCGACTTTGCCCGCATTGGCCGCAAAACTGACCGGACAGCGGCGCGCCACAGTTGGCGCATGCGTCGTCACCTGATGGGTGAGTTTGACCGGAAGGGCGCGAAGCCTCTGTCATGCGACAAGTTTTGTTCGCCGGCGGGCTCTAGGCAATGACGATCTTTGCCGCAAACAAAAACGGCCGGGCTCTGATGAGCCCGGCCGCATCTGTTCAGGACTAAATCCTGACGGGTTAGTTTCCGTTACTCAGGCCAGCCTGGCCCCGGAAATAGTTGAAGAACTCGGAGTCCGGCGGAACCACGATGGGGGTGCCATCGCGAACCGCTGTCTCATAGGCGATCATGGACCGGTAGAAAGCGAAGAACTCTTCGTCCTGGCCATAGGCCGCCGCATAGATCCGGTTCCGCTGGGCGTCACCTTCACCGCGAATGCGCTCGGCTTCAGCACGGGCATTGGCCAGAAGCACGGTGGCTTCACGGTCAGCACCAGCGCGGATTTCCCGGGCACGTTCCTCACCCTCAGCGCGGATGAGTGCAGCTTGCTGCTGACGCTCAGAGCGCATGCGCTGGAAGACCCGCTCTTCCACCTCGTCGGGCAGATCAGCACGCAGGATGCGCACATCAATCACCTCAAGGCCCAGATCAGCGCGCAGGACCGCGGCATCAACCGAGGTTTCCACCCGGTCCATGATCTCGGTGCGCTGACCGGAGATGACTTCCTGTGACGGGATGGAGCCGACCACCGCTCGCAGGGCGTCTTCCATGATGGTGCTGAGGCGGGCACGAGCACCAGCCTCTGTGCGAACCGTCTGGAAATAGCGCAGTGGGTCGACGATGCGGTAGCGCAGGAAGGCGTCAACTTCCAGACGCTCCTGGTCACCGGCCGTCAGCTGCTGCGGGCGCATGTCGAACTCGACATTACGCTTGTCGAAGATCAGCGTTTCTTCCCACGGCAGCTTGAAGTGCAGGCCGGGGTCTTCATTGCCCACCGCATTGGTGGTCCGAACCGGATCACCAAAGCGCAGCACGAGGGCGGACTGGGTCTCGCTGACGGTATAGGTCGCCGTCACAGCTGCGATGGTTGCGCCACCCAGAAGGATGACTAGCAGGATTGTCAGAATGCGCATGGTTTAACCTCCCTGGCCTGAGCCAGCAGCTTGACTGGCGGGACCACGCGACTGGCCCAGTCGATCCAGCGGCAGGTAGGGCACCGCGCCATTGGCCTGATCAAGGATCATGAGATCGGAGCGACCCAGCACGCGTTCCATGGTTTCGATATACATACGCTGGCGGGTTACTTCTGGAGCCGCTGCATACTCGGTGTAGATCGAGTTGAAGCGGTCAGCCTGACCTTCAGCTTCGGCCACGACCTGATCGCGGTAACCGCGTGCTTCTTCAAGCAGGCGTACCGCGTCACCACGAGCTTCCGGGACAACCCGGTTGGCATAGGCGGTCGCTTCAAGCGCGTTACTTTCCGCGTCCTGAGCGGCTGAAATCACGTCCTGGAAGGCTGCGATCACGTCACCGGGCGGTGAGGCTTCCTGCAGGTTCAGGCCGACGATCTGGATGCCGGATTCATAAAGGTCGAGCGTTTCCTGCAGGATCGCTTCGGCGCGGGTCGCAACTTCGCCACGACCGCCGGAGATGATCGGCTGCAGGTCCGATGTACCGACAACCTCGCGCATGGCGCTTTCAGCAATCGAACGCACAGTGTCCTGCTGGTCGCGCACGTTAAACAGGTAGTCGCGCACATTGGCTGGATCGACCTGCCACTGAACCGTGAAGGAGATGTCGACGATATTCTCGTCGCGGGTCACCATCAGCGCTTCTTGAGGGGTGTCGCCCAGCGTCACGTCACGGATCGTCGTGACGTCTTCAATTTGAACGGTTTCGATCGGGAAGGGCAGTTTGAACCGCAGACCTGGCGTGGTGGTGCGCTCATAGGCACCAAAGCGCAGGACAACACCGGCTTCACCCGGACCGACCTGATACACCGACGCAAACATGACCACTACGGCCGCACCGATGGCCACCAGAGCCCCGAGGGCTCCGCCGCCACCTTTGCCGCCTTTGGAGCCACGGCCACCGCCGCCGCCACCCATCATGCCGCGGATCCAGGCCTGGAGCCGGCGGACCAGCTCGTCCAGATCCGGTTCCTGACCGCCGCTGCCGGGACCACGCCCGCCATTATTGGGGCCACGGCCCCACGGGTTTTGACCATTATTGTTGCCGCCGCCGCCGGAGCCCCAGGGACCTCCGCCGCCACCGCCACTCGAATTGTCATTCCAGGGCATATGCTCCCCGCTTCTAGGATTGTTGTTCAACGCGTGAACCGCGCTTGTCCCGATATGTGGCGGTTATGCCGTATCGGTTCAAGTAAAACCGGCTTTAAGTCGCAGCCACACGATCAAGAATACGCACCACAAAGCCCGCATCGTCGCCCGGCTGCGCCTCAAAGCGCTGCGCTGACACCTCGGTCCACGCATCTGGATCAAGCGCGGGAAAGTGCGCATCGCCCTCCGGCTCCAGATCCACCTCGGTCAGATAGATGCGGTCGGTGAGGGGGAGCAGATCAGTATAAAGCCGCGCCCCGCCAATCAGCGCCACTTCATCGACACCGGCATCCAGTGCCGCGGTGCGCGCGGCAATGATGGCCGAGCTGGTGTCGGGGAAGACATGGGCGCCCTCAGCCTCAGTCATTGAGCGGCTGACGATGATGTTTGCCCGGCCCGGAAGCGGTTTACGCGGCAGGCTGTCCCACGTTTTGCGCCCCATCACCACCGGCTTGCCCAGCGTCGTCGCCTTGAAATTCTTTAGATCAGACGGAATGCGCCAGGGCAGGTCACCCTCCCGGCCAATGACGCCGTTTTTAGCGACCGCCACAACGGCGGCGAGGCGGGGCTGGATCGCCATCTACACCGCCACCGGCGCGCTGATGCGTGGGTGCGGGTCGTAGCCGTCGATGCAGATGTCCTCATACTCGAACGCGAACAGGTCGGTGATGTCCGGATTCAGGTGCAGCCTGGGCAGGGCGCGGGGCGCGCGTGACAGCTGTTCAGCGACCTGATCGAAATGGTTGGAGTAGATGTGCGCATCGCCAAAGGTGTGGACATATTCACCCGGCTCATAACCGGTCGCCTGGGCCACCATGGCCAGCAGCAGGGCATAGCTGGCGATATTGAACGGCACGCCCAGGAACATGTCCGCGCTGCGCTGGTAAAGCTGCAGGTGAAGGCGGCCCCCCAGCACTTTGAACTGGAACAGCGTGTGACAGGGCGGCAGTGCCATGGACGGCACATCGGCCGGGTTCCACGCGCTGATGACGTGGCGGCGGCTGTCCGGGCTCGTCTTGATCTGCTCGATCAGGGCGCTGAGCTGGTCAATCTCCTCGCCATTGGGGCCTTCCCAGCGACGCCACTGCTTGCCATAGACCGGACCCAGCTCGCCGTTCTCGTCCGCCCACTCATCCCAGATGGAGACGCCGCGCTCTTGCAGCCATTTGACGTTGGTCATCCCCTTGATAAACCAGAGCAGTTCCACCGCGATGGACTTGAAATGCACCTTCTTGGTGGTCAAAAGCGGGAAGCCATCGGCCAGGTCACAGCGGATCTGCCGGCCAAACACGCCGCGCGTGCCGGTGCCGGTGCGATCGGTCTGATCATCGCCGGTCTCAAGGATATCGCGCAACAGGTCCAGATAGGCCCGCTCGATCGGCGAGGCGTTTGAATAATCTGGCGTCGGTGTCGCTTCGGCGATGGCCATGGCGTGCTCCGGTCGGTCTGGCGTGAGCTTCACGTTAACTTTTTCACCGATTCGGCGCAGCTGTCGGGGCGCAATTGCGTGTGGACAAGTGGGGCGAAAGCGCAGCGTGAGATCGTCTCAGCCTGTCCATTCTTTCATATTTCCTGACTTGCCGAAGGGGCATTTTTGTGCCCAGATGCAATCAGAACAAATTGCGAACATGGGTTGGTCGCGCGGGCGGCCGACCGGTTCTGACCACAGGGAGAAACGCCATGATCGGCTACGTCACCATTGGCACCAATGACCTTGAGAAGGCAGCGCCCTTTTACGACACCATCGCGAAACTGATGGATACGCCGCGCATGATGGAGGATGAAAACTTCATCGCGTGGGGCACGATGGAGGGCGGGGCCGGAATCGGCCTGACCAAGCCGTTCAACGGTGAACCGGCGACGGTGGGCAATGGTGTCATGGTCGCGCTGCTCGCCCGTGATCCTGACCACGTGAACGAAATCTACAATGCCGCCATTGCTGCGGGCGGCACCGACGAAGGGGCCCCGGGCCTGCGCGGCGGCGGCTTCTACGCGGGCTATTTCCGCGACCTTGATGGCAACAAGCTCAATGCCTTCTGCATGGGCGTTGAGGGGTAGGGTTTAAGTGGGGTGATCTGGCGGTGTTTGAAGTACCGCCAGACGCCTCAAACGCCTCGGGCACCTCGCGTTATCAGTATGATGGTGCGGCGCTGATCGCCCACTCCAACACCAGCGGCAGCCTGATCCAGACCAACAGCTATGACGCGTTCGGCGTACCGGGGGTCCTCAAACGGCGGCTGGTTCCAATACACGGGTCAGCTGTGGCTGGAGGGTGAGAGCGGGCCGCGCGAAGCGAGGAAAGGCCCCCCTCTAACGGCAACCTGACCAGCTATGGCGGTCGCACCTTCGGGTATGACACTTATAACCGCCTGATCACGGTGGGCGTCCCACGCGGCGTTAGGCCGCTCGCATTGCGCGTGACCCCAGCTTCAGTATGGGTAAAGTGATCGCCTTGGCGGGGCTGGCTTGCGGACAGGGCGGGCTGGCTTCGCGACTGGCAAGCACGGGGGTGAAGGCCATGGCGGTATTGGACAACGGGCCGGGTGCGGCCAATGGGGCAGGGCCTGGCGCGGCGGAGAACCGGTTTTTACACCGGGCGATGCTGGCGCTGGTGCTGATTGCGATGGTCGGCTTTGCCATGTTCAGCCTGGCGGGTGCGACCGACATTACCCAGATGCCTCTGCTGACCCATGTGCACGCGGTCACCATGGGGGCGTGGCTGATCCTGGTGGCGGTTCAAAGCCAGTTTTGGGCAGTCACGGACCCATCGCGCTTCACAGACAGCTTGGACGCTTTGGCGTGTTGCTGGCGGCTTTTGTGGTGATCAGCGGGCTGATGACCTCCTACCACACCATCGCCATCGGGCGGCTGCCGCCCTTCTTTACGCCGGGCTATTTCCTGACCCTGGGCGTTTTAAACATCGTGATGTTTGCCGGCTTTGTGAGCGCGGCCATCGTGACGCGAAAGACCACCAGCTGGCACCGGCGCCTGATGCTGGCCTCGCTGATCATGCTGTTTGAGCCGGTGCTGGGCCGGGTGCTGCCCTTCTTCATCATCCCGTTCGTGGGTGGGCCCGAAGCGGCGATGCCGGTGCTGATGGAAAACCGCGACGCGCTGGAGCTTCTGCGCCTTGTTGTCCATTCAGGCATTGTCGGCGTGGTGATGCTGGGCGACCGGCTGGCCACCGGCCGCTTCCACCCGGTGTGGGGCTATGTGCTGGTGGCGGTGATCGCGCTTTATGGCCTGGTCAACACGGTCAGCGGCCTGCCCATGGTGGCCGAGTTTGCTGGCGGCATCGCTCCGGCAGGCCAATAGGTTCAGAACCCAAGTCGCGCCGCTCCTGCTGTCTTATGGCGAGACAGAGCAATACTGCTCGGTCGGCACGGTGCCGAGGAACTGGACCGTTGTTCCAGCCGGAATGGCATATTCGCTTTCGCCAACTTCCTCATAACCGATCGTGCCGTCCGGGCGCTGGTTGCCGGGTCCCCAGTCAAAGGTATAGCCCAGCGAGGTCCACGGGTACTGAACCGGCTGTGCCGTGCCGTAGGAAGTATAATACTGGTTCAGGAAGAAGGCCCGGTGGGCTTCACAGCCATCGGTGCAGGGCGACGGGAATCCGACGCTGCACGAGGTGGTGTCGGTCGCCGGATCACCGCAGGGCCGGAAAACGGCGTCGCCGCCTTCATCGGGTGAAAGCTGGAACTGGACGATATGGGTTTTCGATGAGCTGGGCGGCAGACCCAGTCTTTGCTCCATGCGGACCACGAGGGCGTCAGGATCGTCGCTCACTTCGGTGCGGTAATCGCGGCAGAAGTCCTGCAGGTGCGGCGCGAGCGTGACCCACGTATCGCCGGTCATCTCGTGCGGGCCGGGTGCTTCTGGGTACTGGCTCACCTGATCACTTCGGATCCAGCTGATCATGGTGTAGACCCCGGTCCGGGGCAGGGGATCGAGGCTGTTTACCACTTCAGAGGGTTCGGCCATGGAGGCGTCATCAACCGCCTCAAGATACCGGTCATAGCGACGGCGCAGCGTGTTGGCCTCTTCGGTTACCGGCACGCAGACATTGCTGCCAACCGGCAGGTTGTTCATGTCGCTGATAAAGCTGATTTCGTCCTGTCCGACGCGCGCATTGCTGGCGAGCATGATGGCGGTGCGAAAACTGGTATCTCCAAACCAGAAATCAGACAGCTGGGTCAGCGTGGTTTCCGGGTCAATGGCGACCACGGCCCGGCAGTCGGTTGGTGCTGGCTGGGCGCTGCAGGCGGTCGTAACGGCCAGTGCCAGAAGGCTGGTTGTTGCCAGCGTAAATACGGATTTCATGGTCATTGCCCCTGTTGTGTCCCTCGCGCGGATGCGCGGCCACCGACACGATAACCCAGGGATGTGTTTTGCACACTAAATAATTGAGGCGCTATTTGAGCGCAGCGGCACGGTAAACTATTGGGGGGGCTGACTGGGGGCCATGGCATTCAGCGCCGCAGCGGACTAAGTGAGAGGGTCAGGCCCAAGCGAACTGGAAGACCGCCCATGAAAGAACCGAGCCGCCGCGCCAAACTGCTTGTGCGCAACGCCACGCGCGATGATGTGCCTGCGATCCTGGCGCTGCAGGACCGGGCCTATCCGAATATGGATCCCGATACTCCCGCCATGATCCGCGGCCAGATCGCCAACTTCCCCGAAGGCCAGTTTGTGGTCGAGTATGAAGGCGATGTGGTGGGCTGGTGCGCCAGCTTCATCATTGGCGAAGACGTGGCCTTCGGGCCCCATGACTGGGCGGGGATTACCGGTGCGGGCTTTGCCGCGCGCCATGATCCTGATGGGGACTGGCTTTATGGGATGGAAGTCGCGGTCGACCCGTCGCGGCGCCGCCTTCGCATTGGCCAGCGGCTCTATGATGCGCGCAAATCCCTGTGTGAGGAGTTTGGCCTGAAAGGTGTGGTGTTTGGGGGCCGGCTGCCCGGCTTTAAACGCAAGCGCAAGCAATACCCCACGCCGCAGGATTATCTCGATGCGGTGGCCGAGGGCGAGATCAAGGATCCGGTGCTGAATTTCCAGATGCGCGCTGGGTTTGAGCCGGAGGGTATCCTGAAAGGCTATATGCCGGAGGACAAGGACAGCGGCGGTGCGGCCGCGCGCATGGTCTGGCGCAATTCAAGCTTTGTGGAGGCGCGGCTTCCCCACCAGCGCCCGGCCAAGACCACCGTGCGGGTGGCCGCCATCCAGATGGCCATGCGCGCCGTTGAAAGCATGGAAGAGTTTGAACGTAATGTGGAGTACTTCACCGAGGTCTGTTCTGAATACAGGGCTGATTTCTGTGTATTCCCAGAGATGTTCACGGTGTCCCTGCTGGCGCTGGAAAAGCGAAAGCTGACGCCGGAGGAAAGCATCGAAGCTCTGTCGCGCCACACGCCGCGCTTTCTGGACCTGATGCGTAACCTGGCGGTGCGCTTCAACATCAATATCGTCGGCGGGTCTCACCCCACGCGCACTGATGACGGGGATATCCAGAATGTCGCCTACATCTTTCTGCGTGATGGATCGGTCCATTCGCAAGAGAAGATCCATCCCACACCGAACGAGCGCTACTGGTGGAATATCAAGGGCGGGGATTTCGTCCACGCGATCCCGACCGATTGCGGCCCGGTGGGCGTGCTGATCTGTTATGACACCGAGTTTCCAGAGCTTGCCCGGCGCCTGGCCGATGAAGGCGCGAAGATCATCTTTGCGCCCTACGCCACCGATGATCGGACTGGGCATTTGCGGGTGCGCTACTGCTCCCACGCGCGGGCGGTGGAAAACCAGCTCTATGTCGTCACTGCGGGCAATGTGGGCAATCTGCCCGGCGTGGAAAACATGGACATCAACTACGCCCAGAGCGCGGTAATTACCCCGTGTGACTTCCCGTTTGCCCGTGATGGCATTGCCGCTGAGGCGAGCGAAAACGTGGAGACCATCGCGGTGGCTGATCTGCACATTGATGACCTGACCGAAGCGCGGCGCGCCGGCTCGGTGCGAAACCTGCGCGACCGCCGCTTTGACCTGTATCGGATCGTGTGGACGGACCGAAACTAGGCACGAAAAAGGCCCTCCCGCGTGGGAGGGCCTTTTACTTCGGGCCTGAGCCGGCCGGGTTAGCTGACCAGCTTCATCTCGTCGGTGGGCGCTTCCCAGGTCAGGTGGTGATCCTGGATCAGCGCCATATTGTCGGCCGCAATCACGCGCGGTTTCACCTCATAGCCGAGCAGGCTTTCAGGATCCTCACCGGGATTGCGCGCCAGCAGCATCACTTCAGCAGACGTGAAGTTCGTCATGCCGCGGGCCAGCTCCTCGCCGTCCTCGTCATAGACGTGCAGCACGTCACCCTTGGTGAACTCACCCTGGATGGAGACCAGGTCCGAGCCTTCGATGGAGGTGCGCTTGTCGCGCAGCTTCTCGGCCATCTCCTTGTTGACCGTCAGGCCGCCAGCCTGTTGCAGCCGATCGGTGAGCCAGATGCGCCAGCTAGAGTCCGGGTCACCATTGGCAACGCAGCGCGTGTGGCGGCGCGAACCGTTCAGCACGGCCGTCATCGGCGCTTCGTTTTCGCCCTTGGCGATCAGCGTGGTCACACCAGCATTTTGCGCCATGTTGGCCGCTTTCATCTTTGTCAGCATGCCGCCGGTACCCAGCGCGCTGACTGAGTCTGTCACGTCAAGATAGCCCGACACATCCTCGACCACCGGCACGTGCTTGGCCTCCGGGTCTTCCGGGTTGCGGTCATAAAGACCGTCCACACTGGTCAGGATCATCAGGTTGTCGGCCTGGATCATCTGGGCGACTTTGGCCGCGAGGCGGTCATTATCACCCACCTTGATTTCCTGGGTCGTGACCGAGTCGTTCTCGTTCACGATCGGCATCACACCGTTTTCCAGAAGGCGGGTGATGGTGTTCTTCACGTTCAGGAAGCGGCGGCGATCTTCGAGATCTTCCAGCGTGACGAGCACCTGGGCGATATCAAAGCCGTATTCCAGTGCGATCTGCTTGTAAGCGTTCATCAGAAGCGGCTGACCGCAGGCCGCTGCGGCCTGCTTGTCGAGAATGCCCGCGGTTTCCGGGTCCGCATCGATGACGGACATGCCGATAGCAACCGAGCCAGAGGAGGTCAGGATCACATCGGTCCCTTCCTCTCTCAACTTGGCCACGTCACTCAAAACCCCATGCATGAAAGCGTAGCGCAAGGTAAGATGATCAGTGTTCGCCAATAAAGATGAACCGATCTTTAGCACTAGACGCTTACGTTCTGACAAAATAACCTCCAAAAAAAAGCGCCATAGATTGGCGCGGAACGAGCGCAGACATAGACGTTTCAAAATTTATTTCAAGTAAGCGACCTGCGTAGATCATCTGCGAAATGTCGTACGCTGACCAAATTTACTCGAACTTGGCCATACGGTCGCAGGTGGCGGGTTGATTTTTCATAAACAGCATTCTATCTCCCCACTCGAACGCGTCGTCAGAAATGGCGGCGCATCCGTGTATGTGGCTGTAGGAGTTTGCGTGACCTGTTCGATCTTGATGGTTGGTTGTGGGAATATGGGCGGTGCCTTGCTGGCGCGCTGGATCAAGCTGGACGGTGTTGACGTCACGGTCATGGATCCTGGCTCTCCCATCCTGCCCGACGGGGTCTCGCACATTGCGTCGCTGGATGAGCTGGACGACGCACGCTTTGATGCGATGATCGTCGCAGTCAAGCCGCAGCTGATCTCCAAAGCGATCCCGCCAGCTGCCGAATACCTCAAGGACGGCGGCGTGGCCGTCTCCATCGCTGCGGGCACATCGGCTGACGTGGTGTCTGAGGCCTGCGGCTGTGCAGCCGTCGTTCGCCTGATGCCAAACATGCCAGCCCGTGTCGGGCAGGGGGTCAGTGGCCTCTATGCTCAGGGCGCGGTGACCGAAGCCCAGCGCGCGCTAGCCACCAAGCTGGCTGAAGCGGTGGGCGTGGCCATCTGGGTTCAGGCCGAAGACGCCATTGACCGCATCACCGCCGCGGCGGGCAGTGGGCCTGGCTATGTCTTCGAATTTGCACGCACCTATCAGGATGCGGCTGAAGAAATGGGCTTCTCGCCCGAAGAGGCGCGCCGCCTGGTGCTGGAAACCATGCTGGGCTGCATGATGCTGGCGGCTGAAGGTGAAACCAGTTTCGAGCTTCTGCGCGACAGCATTATGAGCAAGGGCGGCACGACCGCCGCTGGCGTATCGGCGTTGAACGATGATGGTGCCCTCAGCACACACATCTCGGCAGCCCTGAAAGCCGCTTACGAGCGCGCTGTAGAACTTCGCGCCTGATCGGCACGAACTGACTTTTAGACTTTAACGAACACAATAGGTGAAAAGGACCTGATCTTAGGCATGACCGCTGTTGCGACCCTCGCCTCCAACGATACCGTCGACATCAACGCATATGTGGAGGATCTCGCCCGCAGATCCGTTGCGGCGGGTCGCCAGCTGGCGGCGGCATCCACAGATCAGAAGAATATGGCGCTTACCAAAGCCGCCGAAGCGCTGCGCGCAAACTCCGCGCGCCTGATCGACGCCAATACCATCGACGTGGAAAGCGTGAAGAAGGCTGGCAAGCCGGACTCCTTCATTGATCGTCTGGTGCTGAACGAGGAGCGTATTTCCGGTATCGCCGATGCCCTTGATCAGATCGCGGCCCTGCCTGACCCGGTGGGCCGGGTCCTGAATACGGTCGAGCGCCCGAACGGCCTGAAGATTGAGCGCGTGGCAACGCGGCTTGGTGTGATCGGCATGATCTATGAGAGCCGCCCGAATGTGGGCGCTGACGCTGGTGCGCTGTGCCTGAAGTCGGGCAATACGGTAATTCTGCGCGGTGGTTCGGAAAGCCTGAACTCCACCCGTGTGATCGTGGAGTGCCTGGGTGAAGGTCTAAAGGCTGCTGGCCTGCCGCAGGACTGTATTCAGATGATCGACACGCCCAACCGTGAGGCGGTCAAAGCGCTGCTGACGGCTGTGGGCCTGGTTGATCTGGTGATCCCGCGCGGCGGTAAAGGTCTCGTGTCGCTGGTTCGTGACCAGGCGCGTGTCCCGACGCTGCTGCACCTAGATGGCAACTGCCACACCTATGTGCACGCGGCGGCAGACCTCGGCAAAGCGGTTTCCATTCTGACCAACGCCAAGCTGCGCCGCACCGGTATTTGTGGGGCAACCGAAAGCCTGGTGGTGGACCGTGCTGTTGCAAAGGACTTCCTGCCGCGCGCCATCGAGGCGCTGGGCGATTGTGAAGTGCGCGGTGAAGCCGAAGCTCAGGCCATCGACAGCCGCATCAAGCCAGCCTCGGCCGAAGACTTCGCCACTGAATATCTCGACGCCATCCTGTCGGTGAAGATCGTCGATGATCTCGATGAGGCGCTGACCCATGTGGCTCAGCATTCTTCGGCTCACACCGAGGCCATCGTTACTGAGGATCAGGACGCAGCTGATGCCTTCCTGACCACCATCGATTCAGCTGTGGTGATGCACAACGCATCCACTCAGTTCTCCGACGGCGGGGAGTTTGGCATGGGCGCAGAGATCGGCATCGCCACGGGCAAGATGCACGCGCGCGGCCCGGTGGGGCTGGAGCAGCTGACGAGCTTCAAATACCGCGTTCTGGGCAATGGCCAGACGCGCCCGTAAGCGCTGTCGCTGACTGCACTCGCATTTATCTGTTCACGAAACTGATCGAGGCCGCATCATGCAAGTTGAAGCGCTGATTTCGCTCGCCGGGTATTTCGTACTCATGCTCGGCATTGGGCTCTATGCCTACAAAAAGTCCACCTACGACGTGTCCGGCTACATGCTGGGCGGTCGCCAGCTCCACCCGGCTGTGGGTGCGCTGTCTGCCGGTGCATCGGACATGTCCGGATGGATGCTGATGGGCCTTCCCGGTGCCATTTATGTCTCCGGTCTGGGCGCGGCGTGGATCGCCGTTGGCCTGGTGATTGGTGCCTATTTCAACTACCTCCTGGTGGCACCGCGTCTGCGAGTCTTTACCGAGGTGGCTGACGACGCCATCACGATCCCGGACTATTTTGAAAAGCGCTTCAACGACAAGACCCGCATCCTGCGGATCGTGTCCTCGGTCGTGATCGTGATCTTCTTCACCCTCTACACCTCATCTGGTGTAGTGGCTGGCGGCAAGCTGTTCGAAGCCAGCTTCGGGCTGAACTACTATATGGGCCTGTTCCTGACCGCCGGTGTGGTGATCATGTACACCCTGATCGGGGGCTTTCTGGCGGTCAGCCTGACGGACTTTGTCCAGGGCGTGATCATGTTCATCGCGCTGATCATGGTGCCGATCGTGGCCTACATGCAGCTGGGCAATCTGGGCGAAATTGCCGAGATTACGCGCGCTGCGGCGGATACGTCTGGATATCTGTCCATGGTTCCAGAAACTCTGGGCCTGGTCAGCATTGTCGGCGTCGTCTCTGCGATGAGCTGGGGCCTTGGCTATTTCGGCCAGCCGCACATCATCGTGCGCTTCATGGCCATCCGCACCCTGAAAGAAGTCGCCACGGCACGCCTGATCGGGATGAGCTGGATGATCGTGACGGTCATCGGCGCAGTGCTGACCGGTATTCTGGGTCTGGCCTTTGTGACGACCAATCAGGGTGTCATCGCCGATGCCGCGATCGAGTTCACCGACCCGGAGACCATCTTCATCCTGATGAGCCAGATCCTGTTCCACCCGCTGGTGGGCGGCTTCCTGCTCGCAGCGATCCTGGCGGCCATCATGTCGACGATTTCCAGCCAGCTGCTGGTGTCTTCAAGCTCGCTGACCGAGGACTTCTACAAGACCTTCGTGCGCCGTAGCGCCAGCCAGAAGGAGCTTGTCCTGATTGGCCGGGCTTCGGTGCTGGCGGTGTCGCTGGTGGCGATCTTCCTGGCGTTTGACCGCTCCAGCACGATCCTGTCGCTGGTATCAAACGCCTGGGCTGGCTTTGGTGCCGCCTTTGGTCCGCTCATCCTGTTCAGCCTCTATCGCAAGGATATGAGCCGGTCCGCCGCCATCGCCGGCATGGTGACCGGTGCGGCTGTGGTGCTGTTCTGGATCTACGCACCGATCACGGTGATGTGGGGCGGTGAGGAAACCAACCTCTCCGGCGTGATCTACGAGATCATTCCAGGCTTTATCGCCAGCTGTGCGGCCATCCTGATCGCAGACGCTGTGACCGCCGCGCCGAAAGGCAAGGTGAAGGAGCGTTTCGAAGAGATGGAAGAAACCATGGAAGCTGATCCAAACCTCTAAGGGGCCTGACCAGCTTTACCTGACCATCAAGGGGCGCGGGCAACCGCGCCCCTTTCTTCTGACCCTGACATTTCCGATCTGAAAGAGCTCTGCCGTGGATAGCTATCGCAGCCTCACCGCCGTCATCATATGCCTGTCTGTCCTTCAGGCTGCTCTTGGCGCTCTGGCTATTGTTGGCCCGTTGACCCTGCTTGGAAGCGGGGCCGGATCGCTCTGGATCGGCCTGGTCGCGTCGGCCTATGCGGGGGGCTTCCTGCTGGGGGCTCAGCTTGCTCCGCGGGAGGTCTCACGCATTGGCCATATCCGCTCGGTCTCGGCCTTTGGGGCCTGCGCGGCGGTGGCTGCGGCTTTGCTTAGCCTTTCGACCGCAATCCCGTGGTGGATTGTCGTGCAGTTTGCGCTAGGCGTGGCTGTGGCCATGCTGATGGCGACCGGGGAAAGCTGGATTGCTGATGCGGCCCCTGAAAAACAGCGCGGTTCCATCATCAGCTTTTACATGGTGGCCGGAAAGCTCGGCTATCTGGCTGGACCCTTCCTGGTGCAGATGCTGCCTGAAGGCGCGGTCTATGGCTTCCTGCTGATCGTGGCGCTGATGGCGGCAAGCCTGGTGCCTGTGGCGGCGACCGATCGCTCCCCGCCAGAAGTCACCTCCGCTAGCGCCATGAACCCGCTCCAGGTCTGGCGCCGGGCACCGGCCGCGCTGATGACGGCGGTTGTTTCAGGTCTGTGCGGCGCGGCGGTGCTGCAGCTTTATTCTGTCTATATCAGCGCGATCCGTCCGGTCGATGCGGTGGCCTTTGCGGCGCTGTTCAATGGTGCGCTCATCGCCGGATCGGTGGTTCTGCAATGGCCAGCGGGGCTGTTGTCAGACCGCATCGATCGGCGCCTGGTGATTGCCGGTCTGGCGGCCATCGCCGGTTTCGCTTCGATACTGCTGGCGCTGTTCGGCGGCGCGGCACCGGGTTGGGTGTTGCTCATGGCGGCAAGCCTGTGGGGGGCTGGCGCAATGTCGATCTACGGCGTCGGGGTCGCCCACGCGTCCGACCGCGCCGGAGCAGGCGAGGGCGCGGCCATGATGAGCGGCGTCATCCTGGTCTGGGCCTTTGGTATGATGGTGGGGCCAACGCTTGGCGGTGTGGTGATGGATGTGGCCGGGCCTTCGGGGCTGTTCTCGATCACGGCGGTGGCGCTGGTCGGATTAACCGCGGCGATGGTGCTGCGCCGGGCGGATCGGGCTGCTGTGGACGAAGACGACAAGTCCGACTTTGCCGCTTCAACACCAACAAGTCTGGCCATGTCCGAGATCAGCCCCATGAATGATGAGTCAGTGGAAATTGCTGAAATCGGCGATGAAAATCGCAATTACGCTATGCGCACTGAATAATGTATAAATAAGGTAATATAATAGGTCTGATATTATGGTTTAAAGGGGCGATTTTTAAAGCGCCGATATATCGTATTAGATAAATCCATATCGGCAATTTCAGAAAATATATTGAAAAATAACTTTTATAACCCATATCCATCGCTGTCGACGCGCAATGCTGCGCGCGGCGCGAAAGGAGTATTTTATGAGGACCAAGATCACCGAGACCGAAGCGACACAAGCCACGGAACGCAAGGACCAGCGCCGGATCTTCCTGATCTCGACCGCTCTGGCAGTTGCCGTGATGGCGCTCGCGGTGATTGGTTTTGCTGTCGCT
This sequence comes from Maricaulaceae bacterium EIL42A08, assembly GCA_024178355.1. GTDB lineage: Bacteria > Pseudomonadota > Alphaproteobacteria > Caulobacterales > Maricaulaceae > Oceanicaulis. The sequence goes on from JAMZNZ010000002.1 coordinate 101,958, forward strand.
TTCTAGCGCCTTGTCATCACTGCCGATCTTAAACTCTGCACACCCATCAATGATGGAGATGACGATATGACTGCTGTTTTGAAAGCTGACTTTGCCAACGAAAACGAACCGCGCATCAGCGTGACCGACAATGCCGACCGTGAACGTCTGGCCGGTGCCCTGCGCGAGGTTGTGGGCGACACCTACATGCTGCTCGCCAAGACCCAGGGTTACCACTGGAATGTCAGCGGTCCGCTTTTTCTGTCGATCCACGAGCTGACCGAGAGCCAGTATCGCGACCTGTTCGAGGCCGCTGACGACCTGGCCGAACGGGCCCGTGCGCTGGGTGAGGCCGCGCCGACGTCCTACGCCCAGTTTGCGAAGACCAGCGTCATTGAAGATGACGACGGCAAGCCGAAAACGGCTGGTGAAATGGTCGACGCGCTGGCCACCGACAATGAGCGCTGCGCGCGCCGTTTCCTGGAGGTCTCCAACCTTGCTGAGGACCTTGGCGACAAGGTGACAGAGGATATGGCCATCGCCCGCATGCGCCAGCACGAACAAAACGCGTGGATGCTTCGCGCCACCTCGGCCGACTAAGCCTCGCATTCGTCCGACTAAAGAAAGCCCCGTCTGGTTTCAGGCGGGGCTCTTTTATTCAAACTCGCGCCGCCAGCGCACGGCGAGCTGGGCATTGGTGTCCCCGGTCAGGCGCGACAGCACCACGATGTCTGGCGTGATCGACCATTCCAGGCGCGCCGCGCCCAGCGAGGCCGCTGTGCCGGTTTCAAGCTGCAGATAGACGTCCTCGCTCAACTGTCGCCCGCCTGACAGGGCAATCGCGCCGTCTTCGGTCTCGCTTAAGGTCAGCCGATCAATGCCCAGCCGCTGGCCCGCTTCACTCAACGCGCCAAGCCAGTTGCGCCCTGACAGCTGGGCGGCGAGCTGTGCTGCCTGCAGCGGGCTGAGGGCGGCGGTGTTCTGGTCAAACAATAGCCGGGCCAGCACCTCGTCTTCGGGCAGGGGCGGGGAGCTTTCAAAGCGGATGCGCGGCGCGGTTATGGGGCCATCGGCAAGCGCAATCACGTCAAGCCCCGCGCGCGAGTGAGTCCCGCGCAAGCTGATGCGGGTGCGCTCGATGGGGCCGGTAAAGCTGATCTCGCCCTCGTCGATATCGAAGATGCGGGTCAGCAGAGAGGCCTGCCCGTCGATCAGACTGGCCCGCCCAGTCAGGTTCAGCCGGTTGGCGGGCCCCTGAACGCGCACATTAGTGGACCATTCTGAATTGAAATTCCGGCTGGAGACGAACAGCGCATTATCAGCCCGCACGGTGTAGTCCAGCGTGATCTGGATCGGGCGGCGATAGGCCGGGTCCAGGCTGTCGGGCCGGTTCAGCTCCACCACTTCAATCTGGGGAATATTGGAGCCGCTCGGTGCCACCGGTGTCAGCGCAAGCCGGTCGATATCAGCTTCACCGGTGACCGTCAGCTGGCGACCGCGCAGCTCCAGCGCAGCATTACCGGTCGTCTGGGCAAACAGTTCGGGGCGGGCAACGGCGCGGAAACGCTCAAAGCTGACTTCACCGTCGCCCTGAAGCCCGGCTTCGGTCAGGCGCAGCGCGCCTGCTGCCGTGGCGCGCCCGCCGTTACCATCGCCGAGCCGCGCTTCGGTGATCTCCAGCTGGTCATTGGTAAAGCGGGCCTGCAGATCGAATGGCGTAAACTCAACGCCGACGGTCTGGGATCGATAGGCCCCGTCGCTGATAATCACGCTACCGGCGACCTCACCTTCGGCGAATTGCGCAGCGCCATCGATGACGCCGGTAAAGCGCTCAGTTCGGGGCAGGTAGAGCCGCGCCAGCGTGTCGAGCGGGCCGACAAGCGTCACGTCTCCGCGCCATCCAGGCCGGGCAAGGGCACCCAGATTTGTGACTGTGCCGGGTAGGTTGAGCGCTGCATTGGCCTCAAGACCGCCCGCGTTTGCTGCCAGCGTGAAGTCCGCCGCGTCGCCCAGATCAAGCCGGGCATCCAGGTTCAGCGCTCCGCCTTGCGGGCCGCTGACCGGCTCCATGTTGGCAATGGAAAGGCGGATGCCTCCACGCCATTGTGCCTCGACCTGACGAATGTCTGCGCTTGCTTCAAACTCACCATTGGCCGGAGACAGGCGTGCCAGATCCGACAGAATGCGCGCCGGGGCATTGGACAGGTTGAACACAAGCCGGGTTTCTTCGCCTTGCTCAACACGCCCGCTCAGGTCAGCCTCACCGAGGCTTGCGCTCAAATCGGCGATTAGCGTGTCGGCGGTCCGGCGCAGCGCAATTGCGTCTGGGGCGTTGATCGGATAATCGCCCCAGTCACCGTACAGGCTGGCGTTCAGTGTGGTCAGCTCAGGCTGCAGCTGTAGCCGACCTTCAGTGCGGACGGAGAAGGGCTCAAACGCCAGACCGCGTGCTGTTCCTGCCAGCGCCAGATCGCTCAGCGGCCCTTGGGCGGTCAGCTGCGCTGCTGTCAGGTCGCCACCGGTGATCGGAAAGGCCTCCGCACTGGTCGTTGCCTCAAGTTCACCGTCCATCAAGGACGAAACGGGCCCGGCGAAACGAATATCGGCGGCCCAGGATTTAAGCGCAGCGGTGTCCGCCGCAATCAGGTTCAAAGCCAGTTGCTCGCCTGCAAGGCTGGCCTCGGCTTGTGCCTGTACGCTGCCCCAGCTCGCCTCAGCCACCGTCAGCTTTGCGCGATCCGGTGACTGGGAGAAACGGCCACTCAGGCGGGCTGGAGCTTCGTCGGTCTCAGCATCCAGCTGCCAGCTCCCCGACAGCGCCTCGCCCACGCGCCGGGCTTCTGCGCGCAGCTGCGGTGACGTGATGACGAGCCCGCCGAGCTCAAGCTCACCGGTTTCGACTTGCGTGCGAAGCGCCAGATCGTCCAGCGTGCCGCTGGCTTCAAACCCGGCAGAGGCCTGACCGCTCAAACCTTCGACCGGCAAGGCGGCGAGGTTGAGCAGGGCGTCGAGGCTGGCCGTAATGGCGCTGTCTGAACGTCCCAGTTCGCCTGACCCAGTCAGGGCGATGGCAGAGGTCTGAAGCTCCGCGCGGGGCAGGCGGATGTGTTCGGGATCAATATCGACATCAAGGCGGGCGGTGAGATCCTCCAGCAGCGGCGCTAGCGCATCACTGGCCACAAGCCCGTCGCTTTGCACCTCAACTCTCAGACGGTCCCACCCGCGTGATGCATCACGGGTGAAGGCGTTGATGGCCAGCGGGCCAGCCACGCCAATGCCAAGCGGAGAAACGTCTTCCAGGGTGAGGTCGGCCGTTCCGGTCAGGGCCAGTGAGGGGGTGTTGAGCGCACCCGTCGCGTCGAGCCGCCAGCGGGTCGTGAACGCGGACAGGCTCTCGATATTGATAAGGCCCTCGGTTGACTGAAGCCGTGCCGCAAAATCAACATCAGACTGAAGCAAACCGGAAAGCTGCGCATGGGTGGCGCGCGGCCCGGCGACATCACCGGTCAGCTCGATATCGCGCCCGTCAGACAGGGAGCGGATCACGGCATCAGCGGTCAACCGCTCGGCCGTAATCTGCGGATGGGTGATCTGATCGATGGTCAGGGAAACGGCGTACTGGCCCTCTGTGGCAATGACCTGCGCTTGCGCTGCGCTGGCCCCAAGATCATAGGCCTGAAGCTGAGCCAGACCGGCATCGGTCAGCACCAGATCTGCCTGCCAGCGCTCTGCGAGCAGGTCTTGAGCGTTCAGCGTGAAGGTCGCGGCCTGCACATCCAGCTGATCGATGGAACGCGGCTGCAGCGCACCGTTGGCGGTCACATCAAGATCCGGGGCCAGCTCCGGCACCCAGTCGGGCAAGGCGGGCCAGCGCCCGGGCAGGGCGGAAGCCTGCAGCTGCCAGCGTCCACGCTCCCAGCTCACTTCACCGTCCGACACAGACGCGTCTTCAATGGTCAGGTCAAAGCGCCCGCCACCGGCCCGCGAGGTGCCTTCAATCTGGCCGGTGAGCTGCCAACCGGTATCTTCAAGCCGGGTCAGGCTGGCCAGCGCTCCGCCGGGTACGGCATCAACTTCAAACTGACCATCCAGATCGCCGCTGTTGGAATGGGTGAGGGTCAGGCTCAGCTGGTCGCCCGCCTGATCGATGCGCCTTGCATCGGCCGTCACGAAGAAGGCACGTCCGGCTGCATCAAACCCGCCACTTAACGTGTATTGGGCTTCAGGTCCGGCCACGTCTTCAGCCAGCGCCAGCGTGTTGATGGCGACGCGCTGAATGCGAAGGCTGGGGAGGCCACCGCCACTGCCGCCGGGTTCCGGGCGCTCTGCGCGAATGGGTCGGCGAGCGATATTGATCTGATCGATCTCGATGCTCTCAAGGCTGATCGTGCCACCCAGAAGTGCGCGCGGCTGCCAGCTGATGCGAACATTCTGAGCGGTCAGCCAGATGCCGCCCTGATCGCGCAAGGTCACCGCGTCGGCGGTGAAGTCAGACAGGACGTTGCCGCGAAGGCCTTCAACTTGAAGCTCGCCATACCCGGCAATGTCGCGGCCATTGATGGCTGAGCTGGCGACCTGGCGACCAAACTCGCCCGTCATAGCCCAGACCAGCGCCGCAAAGGCGCAGACCAGCGACAAAAGCAGGCCGATCAGGATCGACAACCAGCGGCGTTTGAACAAGGACCGACCCGCCATCAGAACGCCTGTCCCAGACCGACATAGACCTGAACGGAAGCCTCATCGCTGCGCCGGTCGATCGGCGCTGCGATATCAAAACGAAGCGGCGCAAAGTCGAAATGATAGCGCACGCCCACGCCAACCCCGGCTCCCATATCAGACAGCTCGGGCGCGGCCTGTTCTGCCGCGGTGCCCACGTCAGCGAAGACCACACCGCCCCAGCGCCCGACAGAACGCCAGCGCAATTCGGCGCTCGCTTCCACGACTGAGCGTCCGCCCTCAAGGCTGCCATCGCTGGCAACAGGAGAGAGCGACTGGTATTCAAAGCCGCGAACCGATCCGCCACCGCCGGCATAGAAGCGCTGGTCGGCTGGAACCGCATTCAGGCTTGCGCCGGCAATACTGCCCGCCCGCACGCGTCCGGCCAGAATCAGCTGAGGAGTCAGCTGGCGGTAGGTCGCCAGCGATGCATCGGTGATGACGTAGCCCGACCGGATGTCGCCCACCGTGACCGCAGGCGTGACAGAGGCTGTGGCCCGGATGCCGCGTGACGGATCCGTGCGACTGTCGCGCGAATCAAACACCGCTGTGATGCCGCTAAAGAGTGACACGGTGTCGTCCTTTTCGCCCGTGCCGGAGCGGATTTGTGAGCTGTCGACCCCGGCGGCAACGCCCACTGTCCAGACAGCATTGAGCTGGCGGTTGACGTCAACCTCCAGCTCAATCTCGCGCTGGTCGAAGGCGTCGGTTTCCTCATTCCTCGCGGCGGCCAGGAAAGACAGGGTCTGGTCCGGACGCCGCCAGTGCGGGGCGGTTAGCCTTGTTTCTAGCGATTGTTCCAGGGTGGACAGCAAAGCGGCGATAGCCAGCGTCTCATCACCGCCGAAGACATTGCGCCGGGTCCACTGGCCATCAACGCCAGCGCCCTCACTGGTGGAGATCGCAAAACCGCCTTCGACCACGTGGCGCGGGGCTGGGGTCAGGCTGACGAGGATGTCGCGGACCTCAACGCCGCGTTCAGCCGGTGCCAGCTGGACCTGGGCGCGGGCAACACTGTCGAGCGCGGTCAGCCGGGCCTGGTATTCGCGAAGGGCGCTGAGCTGGGCGATCTCGCCTTCGGGCAGGTCACCCAGACGCTGAACGAAGCGGGGCCGCCAGCGATCACCCTCCGGCAGGATCTCGCCATATCGGCTGAAGGCCCCGGTTTCATAGGCCAGCATGATGGCCGCATTGCGGGTGTCGTGATCGACCGTAACCTCACGCTCGCCGGTCTCAGCGTCTGGCCAGCCCGCTTCCTGAATGCGGGCAAGCCCGGCCGCTTCTGAAGCCATGACCGCTGCGGCGCGCAAGGGCGACCCGGGTCTCAGCGCATCAAGCGCAGGCTCCACTACCTCGGCGGCGCGTGCATCGGTCTTTGCGATGATCTGGGCGCTCTCGACGACGAAGCGCTCGGACGGGACAACGATGTAAAGCGCCTCGCCCTGGCGCACCGTGGTGCGGACCGCCGCCCCGTAAAAGCCTTCAGACCGCAACAGCGCTACCATCCGCCGGGACACCGACGGTGAGGGCAGGGTGCGGTCACCATCCTCAGCCGAGGCGCTGACCATGGCGCGTAGCTGACCGGTCAGCTCGGCTGAAAGCTCGCCGTCGACCTGCATCGCCTGGCGCGCGTGGGCGGGGGATAAGGTGAGGGATAGAAGGCACAGAAAACCCGCCACAAGAGCGGTCAAATCCGCCTTGCGCCAGCCCGCCAGAGTGCACGGGTCAGGTTTCACCTCAATCAAGGTCATGTTGCCTGTAGTCTGGTCCCATTTGCCTGGAGGTCCATGGACCCCCAATTACATCTTATCAACACGCTGTTATCAGCGCGGCAGATTTATGGCGAGGCGCTGCGGTGTCTGCTAGCGTACGTTAACGACTGATTTGGAGCCGCCTTATGCGCGCGATACTGACCGCTTTATCCCTGTTGCTTGTCCCGGTGTTTTCAACCGCCCTGGCCCAGCCAAATGGCGGATTTGCAGACCTGAATGACGCGCTTAGCCCGGCTGTTGTGAACATCGCCACGGCCAACCGGATCGGGGATGAAGACGGCATGCCGGTCTTCCCGCCGGGCTCTCCGCTGGAGCGCTTCAATGACATGCTGGGCGATGGCCCGCGGGTGGAGCGCTCGCTGGGGTCGGGCTTCATCATCACCACGGACGGGCTGGTGGTCACCAATCACCATGTCATTGACGATGCCGATGAAGTTGAGGTCGTGCTGCAGGATGGCCGCGTGCTGCCTGCTGAAATCATTGGCCGCGATCCGGCGACCGATCTGGCGGTGCTGCGCGTGGATGCCGGTGAGCCGCTTCCCTTTGTGCGCTTTGGTGATAGCGACACGCTGCGTGTTGGTGAATGGGTGGTGGCCATCGGTAACCCCTTCGGGCTTGGTGGCTCGCTGACAGCCGGTGTGGTGAGTGCCCAGGGACGCGATATCGGCGGTCGCTATGACGACTATGTTCAGACCGATGTGGCCATCAATTCGGGCAATTCCGGGGGGCCACTGTTTAATATGGATGGCGAAGTCATCGGGGTGAACACAGCCATCTTCTCGCCCACCGGGGCCAGTGTCGGCATCTCCTTCTCGATCCCCAGCCGGGTGGCTGAGCCGGTCGTGGAACAGCTGATCGAGTATGGCGAAACCCGCCGCGGCTGGCTGGGCGTCAATGTTCAGCCCGTCACTCAGGACATGGCCGATGCCATGGGCTTATCCAGCGCTCGCGGTGCCCTTGTCACCCGGATAGATCCAGAAGGCCCTGCAGGGGACTCCGATCTCGCCGTTGGCGACGTGGTTCTGGCGTTTGCCGAGCAGGCGGTCGCCGATGACCGCGCCCTGCCGCGGATAGTTGCCGCCACCGAACCAGGCTCCACAGTCGAAGTGGAGGTGTTTCGCCGGGGACAAGCTGTGACGCTGGAGGTCACGGTCGAGCGCTTGAACGAAGGCAACTCACCGGCTGCACCCGTTGGCGCAACACCGCGAGAGGACGCACCAGAAACCGGTGGTGATGACCTGTTTGGCCTTACACTTGAACCGCTTACCGACCAGCTGCGCCGCCGCTACCGGGTCCACCCGGACGCCGAGGGCCTGATCGTTACCGAGATCAACCCTGACAGCGATGCCGCTGGCAAGGTGCGCGTTGGCGACGTGGTTGAAGAGATTGCCTGGACCTCGGTTGAGGATCTTGATCAGGCTCGAGCCCTGGCTGAAGGGGCTAGCGAGGACGGCAGTCCAGTGCTGTTCAGCCTGAACCGACAGGGTCAGTACGTGCTCCAGACGCTCCGCGCCGACGCCAGCTAAAGCCTTTATCTTACGGGGACATGACATGAAGCGATCTCTTTTCATCCTGGCCGCGGCGCTGGGTGTTTCGGCCTGCAGTGAGGGCGGCGGCACGGGCCAGATTGAGCGGCTTGAAAGCGGCGTCATCTATCGCAACGAAGGACCGGAGATCAGCACCGTTGACCCCCACCAGGCCGATGGCACCTGGGCTGAGCCGATCAACGGCGACATGTTTGTCGGCCTGCTGCGCCGGGGGCCCGACGGCATACCGGGCCCAGCACTCGCCACCGACTGGACGGTCAGTGAGGATGCGCTGACCTGGACGTTTTCAATGCGCGATGCGGTCTGGTCAGACGGGCGCGCGATCACCGCTGACGATGTGGTCTTCAGCCTGCGCCGGGCCGTCGATCCGGCAACCGCGGCGGCGTATGTGGAGGTCTATGGGCCCATCGAAAACGCTCGCGCGATCCTGTCTGGTCAGGCCGATCCGGACACGCTGGGTGTCACGGCGCTGGATGCTCGCACGGTCGAGATTCGCCTGTCCGAGCCGATGGCCTTCCTGCCCGAACTGCTGGCTGACAGCCGGGGAGCCGTGCTTCCTCAGCATGTGATTGAGGCCCATGGCGATGCCTGGGTTCAGCCCGCCAATATCGTTGTGAACGGTGCCTATACGCTGGTTGAGCGCATCCTGGATCGCCAGACCGTGCTGCGCCGCAACCCGCTTTACTACGACAACGCAAATGTCTGTTTTGACGAGGTGTTCTACTTCCCGATCTCAGCGCCGGAGACCGCCGCGCGTCAGGCCCGGGCCGGTGAACTGGATATTGCCGCAGCGGTGCCCGCCAATATCGTGGCGCTGATTGAGACCGAGATGCCGGGCCATATCAATCACGCCACACCACCGGCGACCTTTTACTTCCAGGCCAATACCGAAAGGGCGCCGTTTGATGACGTGCGTGTGCGCGAAGCGTTGGCGATTTCCATCGACCGGGAGTTTGCCTTCACCGAAGTCGTCACCTCCGGCATGCGGGTGGCAAACAGCCTTGTACCTGAAGGCCTGGCGGCGCCCTATGAAGCGGCCCGGGTAACTTGGGCAGATGAGCCGCTGGAGGCCCGGCGTGAACGCGCGGTTGCGCTGCTCCGGGAGGCTGGCTTTGGCCCCGATAATCCACTGCGGTTTGAATACTCCTACCCATCGGGCGGCGTGGCCAACCGGGTCGTGCCGGTGTTCCAGAATGACTGGAACAGTCTGGCCGACTGGGTTCAGGTCGAAATCTTCGGCGCTGAAGCGGCGGTCCACTACCAGAACCTGGGCGCGGGCGAGTTTGAAGCAGCGCTGGGCGGCTGGAGCGCGACGGTGCGCGATGTCTCCTACATGCTCGACGTAATCCGCGAAGGCTCAGTGGGTAATTTCCCGCGCTGGGTCAACGAAGATGCCAATGGGCTTCTGGCGCAGGCGGATCGGGAGCGGGATCCGGCTGTTCGAGCAGACCTGTTGCGTCAGGCAGAACAGATTGCGCTCGATGACTTCGCCATCGCGCCTTTCTACCATCCAGAGCGCGCTTGGATGGTGCATCCGCGTATCGAAGGCTGGGTCGGCGGCGCGGTCGAATACATGCCCACTACGCATTTGTGCCTGAGTGATGGTGAGGGGTAAGGGCTGAAACGGTGCACGCCCAGTGTCATCCCCCGGTTTAGCCGGGGGACCCATTCTGTGAGGCCGGGGTTAGCCGCAAATCATCCAGCATGGATGGCCCGGACACACCGGGCCATGACAGCTATAGCCAGCGCCAGACCTACTCCGCCGCGCGGGCTTCTGGCTCAGCGCCCATCAGGTCGGGCAGCCAGTTTTCGTAAGCCTGTTTCAGCGCGATCAGGTCAACGGCGTGACCACCATTGATCGAGATGAAGCGCCCACCGGCCAGGCCGATCACGCTGACCGGAACGGACTGGGCCTTGGCGTCGGCCAGCATGGCCTCGGCGTTTTCAGCGCTGGCGGCAATCAGATAGCGGCCCTGGTCCTCGCCGAACATCCAGGCAAAGTGAGGCACGTTACCCTGATAGGCGAGCTTGATGCCCGTGCCGGAAGCGATGGCCATGTCCGCTGCTGCGCAGGCGAGGCCGCCATCGGACAGGTCATGGACAGCCTTGGCGCGGCCGGCGCGGATTTCACCGCGCACATAGTCGCCATGGCGCTTTTCCGCGGCCAGATCAACGCGCGGGGCGTTGCCGGATTCCTTGCCTTCGATGTGGCGCATGTAGAGCGAAGCGCCGAGCTCACCCTTGGTCTCACCCACCAGCAGGATCACGTCGCCATCTTCCATGCAGCCAAAGCCGACGCGCTTGTCCATATCCGGGATCAGACCCAGACCGCCCACCGCCGGAGTTGGCGGGATCGCCCGGCCATCGGTCTCGTTGTAAAGCGAGACATTGCCCGACACGACAGGGAAGCTGAGCACCTTGCAGGCCTCGGCCATGCCCTCAACACAGCCCACGAACTGGCCCATGATTTCAGGGCGTTCCGGGTTGCCGAAGTTTAGACAATCGGTGATCGCGATAGGGTCAGCGCCGACAGCGGTGAGATTGCGCCAGGCTTCGGCCACGGCCTGCTTGCCGCCTTCATACGGGTCCGCAAAGCAGTAGCGCGGGGTGCAGTCGGTCGTGATAGCCAGCGCCTTGTTGGTGCCGTGAACGCGCACGATGGCGGCATCCGCCGGGTCTTCGGATGAAGCCGCCGTATCGGCCATCACGTGGCGGTCATACTGGCTCCAGATCCAGCGCTTGGACGCCATGTCCGGCGTCGCCATCAGCTGAAGAAGGGTCTCACCCAGGTGCTCTGGCTGGTGCAGATCGGACGGGTCGATCTGCGCGCGGGCCTCAGCCGGGAAGTGCGGGCGGTCGTATTTCGGGGCGTTCTCGCCAATGGGATCAAGCGGAAGGTCACAGACCACCTCGCCCTTGTGGCGCAGAACCAGACGGCCGTGCTCAGCCGTCTTGCCGATGGTCGCGACGTCCAGATCCCACTTTTTAAAGATACGCTCGGCCACGTGCTCACGCCCGGGCTTCACGATCATCAGCATGCGTTCCTGGCTTTCAGACAGCATCATTTCATAGGCTGTCATGGCCTCTTCGCGCTGGGGCACGTGATCAAGATCAAGCTCAATGCCCAGACCGCCAGACGACGCCATCTCCACCGAGGAGGAGGTGAGGCCAGCAGCGCCCATGTCCTGGATCGAAGAGATGGCGTCTTCAGCCATCAGCTCCAGGCAGGCTTCGATCAGCTTTTTCTCGGTGAAGGGGTCACCAACCTGAACGGTCGGGCGTTTTTCTTCGCTACCCTCGCCGAACTCAGCCGAGGCCATGGTGGCCCCGTGGATGCCATCGCGGCCGGTCTTGGCACCGACATACAGCACCGGGAAGCCCGGCTCGCGCGCGGCGGCGGTGAAGATCTTGTCAGCGTCAGCCAGACCCACGGCCATGGCGTTGACGAGGATATTCTCGTTATAGCCCTTATCAAAATTGGTCTCGCCACCCACCGTCGGCACGCCGACGCAGTTGCCATAGCCACCAATCCCGGCGGTCACACCGGCCACCAGCTGGCGGGTTTTCGGGTGCTTGGGGTCGCCAAAGCGCAGCGCATTCATCAGCGCCACCGGGCGCGCGCCCATGGTGAAGACATCGCGCAGAATGCCGCCCACACCGGTCGCCGCGCCCTGATAGGGCTCGATGAAGCTGGGGTGGTTGTGGCTTTCCATTTTAAAGATGGCCGCCTGACCATCGCCGATATCGACAACGCCGGCGTTCTCGCCCGGACCATAGATGACCTTGTCACCGCTGGTCGGGAATTTTGCCAGATGCAAGCGCGAGGACTTGTAGGAGCAATGCTCCGACCACATGACCGAGAAAATCCCCAGCTCCACCAGGTTCGGTGCCCGGCCCAGCTCTTTAAGGATGATCTCATACTCATCAGACGTCACATGCTCGAGGGCGATCTCTTCAGTGATGCCGTCGGCGTCGCGCTCTTCTGGTGCGATCTGGCTCATTGGACACTCCCCATCACGCTTTCAAACAGCTTCACGCCATCGGTGCCGCCGTGCTTGGCATCCACGGCGCGTTCAGGGTGGGGCATCATGCCCAGCACATTACCGTTCGCGTTCGTGATGCCAGCGATATCGCGGGCCGAGCCGTTGGGATTATTGCCGTAGCGGAAGGCCACCTGGCCTTCGCCTTCCAGCCGGTCCAGCGTCTCGGTGTCAGCAAAGTAATTGCCGTCATGGTGCGCGATCGGGATGGTCAGCTCTTTGGTGTCGCCATAGCCCGAGGTGAACCGCGTCTGACTGGTTTCGACCAGCAGCGGCGCGCGCTCGCACACAAAATGCAGGCCTTCATTGCGCATCAGCGCGCCAGGCAGTAGTCCCGCCTCGATCAAAATCTGGAAGCCGTTGCAGACGCCGAGAATCGGCACGCCCGCTTCAGCCTGTTTGATCAGGTCCGCGGTGATCGGCGAGCGGGCCGCAATCGCCCCACAGCGCAGATAATCTCCATAGGAGAACCCGCCAGGGACCATAATAAAATCAAGGCCTTCAGGCAGGCTGCTTTCGCCATGCCAGACCATGGTCGGTGCATGACCGGTGACACGCTCAATGGCCACCGCAGCATCGCGGTCGCAATTGGAGCCGGGGTATACAATGACGGCACTTTTCATGGCTGTGCGCTTTAGCAGGGTCCGCCGCGCTTGGCGAGATGGGAAGCGCGCTAATCCAGTCCCGGCGGCAGCTGACGCGTATGGAGGATGCGAAGGATCAGTATGTGATCGGTCTCGATCCTGTAAAAAAGCTTGTGACTTTGGACCACTGTGGATCGTACACCGCTAAACTCGGGGACCGAGGACGATGCCTCCGGAAAAGCTGCAAGGAGTTTAAGTCTCTCGGCAATCTTGTCCCGATATCGACCCGCCGCGGGAATACCGAATTCAACGGCGCTTCGAAACAAGATCTCATCGAGGTCCAAGCTTGCTTGTTCGGAGAGCTTAATCTTTGGCGCCAGCTTCTCTCGCCCGAGCTATGGCCTCGTCAAAAACCTCATCTATAGATTTGTTACTGACGCCGCTATCGATGCCTTCCTGGATTAGACGGCGATACTCGGCCCACTTGCGCTTGGCTTCGTCGTCACGGCGGATGAGGTCGCGAATATAATCGCTTGCGCTGGCATACTCACCCGACGCCACACGGTCATCCACGTGGGCTTTCAAGGCATCTGGCAAAGAGACATTCATGGTGGCCATGGCGCGCTCCCGAAGCTGGCAATGGCAAATATTGCCATAAATTGCCATGCGGACCAAGAGAGACGGGGCTTCGGACCGCTTAAGCGCTCAGCTCGATGTCGTAGTTTTCGATGACCGGGTTGGCCAGGAGCTTGTCGCACATCTCCGCGACGCGCTTCTGGGCTTCTTCGGCGTCGGCGGTTTCCAGATCGATCTCGATGAACTTGCCCTGGCGCGCAGCGGAGACTTCCTCAAACCCCAGATGGTTGAGGGAGGTGGCAACAGCCTGGCCCTGGGGATCGAGAACACCGGGCTTCAGGTAGACGTGAACGCGCGCTTTCATTTGTTTGCCTCGTCGAGATTGATGATCTGGGCGTCCTTGATGATGCCCAGGCGTCTGGCCACTTCTGCATAGGCCTCGGTCACATTGCCAAGGTCGCGACGGAAGCGGTCTTTATCCATTTTTTCGTTCGTGTCCATGTCCCACAGACGGCAGCTGTCCGGGCTGATCTCGTCAGCCAGGATGACGCGCATCATGTCGTTCTGGTCATAGACGCGGCCAAACTCCAGCTTGAAGTCGACCAGGCGGATATTCGCAGCGGCAAAAATCCCGCCCATGAAGTCATTCACGCGCAGCGCCATGGCCAGCATCTCGTCGATGTCCTGGGTGGTGGCCCAGTTGAATGCGGTGATATGCTCTTCAGACACAAACGGGTCTTCCAGCTCATCGTTCTTGTAATAGAACTCAACGACGGAGCGGGGCAGGGGCTCGCCTTCGGTCAGGCCAAAGCGCTTGGCGATGGAGCCGGCGGCCACGTTGCGCACCACCACTTCCAGCGGAATGATCTCCACTTCGCGCAAGAGCTGCTCACGCATGTTCAGCCGCTTGATGAAGTGGGTCGGCACGCCGATCCGGTTCAGGTGGCCCATGATATATTCGCTGATGCGATTATTCAGGACACCCTTGCCCTCCAGCACGGCCTTCTTCTGGGCGTTGAACGCGGTGGCGTCGTCCTTGAAATAGGCAACCACCGTTCCCGGCTCAGGGCCTTCATAGAGGATTTTGGCTTTGCCTTCGTAGAGCTTCTTGCGGCGGGACATGGGCGTTTCAATCGCTTTGGGGCCAGGTGGCCGGTCAAACAGTAAGCGGCCCGGATAGGCCGGGCCGCGCGCCGTGACAATACGCTGTCTCACCATTTTGTCGCAACCGGGTGAATGTGCGGCTCTTATCCATTGAACCAAAGCGCGCAGACCGCTACTTGATTGGTAGAGTTTTTAATTACCAGCGGGGATGCCATGTCCGGCTTTGACGATCGCGAAAACGCCTTTGAGAACAAATACGCCCACGATCAGGAGATCGAGTTCAAGGCGGTCGCGCGCCGCAACAAGCTGCTGGGCCTGTGGGCCGCTGAGCTGATGGGCATCGAGGGTGATGCCGCCGCTGACTACGCCAAGGAAGTCGTGAAGGCTGACTTTGAAGAAGCCGGTCACGAAGATGTCTTCCGCAAGGTGCGTGGTGATTTTGATGCTCGCGGCATTGAACAATCTGACCACCAGATCCGTCACAAGATGGAGCAGCTGCTGGAAGATGCGCGCGAGCAGGTTCGAAGCGAGGCGTAGCTCCTGACAGACCCCCTGCCATCGCTGGCTGAAGCGGACGGCAAGATCATTCTTGTCATGGACGGTGAGTGTGCCCTGTGTAGCTGGGGCGCACGCACTCTCGCCGCTCATGATCCTCGCGATGTGTTTCGCATCACTACGGTTCAGTCTGAAACCGGTTCAGCGCTCTTGCGCCACCACAAGCTTGATCCGGACGATCCGTGGAGCTGGCTACTCATCGATGGCGAGGAGGCGCTGACGGGCTCTGACGCGATTATTCGTGCTGGCCGCCATATGTCCGCACCCTACGGGCCGATTACGCAGATTGGCCGCATCCTGCCACGCTTCATCCGCGAGCCGATCTATAAATTCGTCGCCCGTAATCGCATCGCCTGGTTCGGGCGCGGCGATCTGTGCGGCATTCCAGATGAGAAGCTGCGCGCAAAGCTGCTCGACTAGGCCTCGCCGAACACCCGGGCAAAGATCGAATCTACATGCTTGAGGTGATAGCCCTCATCAAAGCAGGCCTCGATCTGGGCCTCTGACAGGAAGCCGCGGACGTCTTCATCGGCTTTGAGGTGTTCAACCAGCAAACCGCCTTCGTCCCAGGTTTTCATGCCATTGCGCTGAACCAAGCGATAGCCGTCCTCCCGGCTTGCCCCGGCCTGAGTGAGGGCCAGCAATACGCGCTGGGAATTGTGGATGCCGCCATAGGCGTTGAGATTTTCCCGGCAGCGGTCGGCATGCACAATCAGGCCCTCGACCATGGAGGCGGTACGGTGCAGCGCGAAGTCCAGATGCACACAGGCGTCCGGGCCAATGCCGCGCTCTACCGACGAGTGGGAAATATCGCGCTCATGCCACAGCGCCACGTTTTCCATGGCTGGGGTCACGGCTGAACGCACCAGGCGCGCCAAACCTGTCAGGTTCTCGGTCAGAATTGGGTTGCGCTTGTGCGGCATGGCCGACGAGCCCTTCTGGCCCTTGGAGAAATATTCCTGGGCCTCGCGCACTTCAGAGCGCTGCAGGTGACGCACTTCAACGGCCAGGTTCTCAATCGCCGAAGCGATCAGGCCCAGCGCTGCAAAGAAGGCCGCGTGGCGATCGCGCGGGATGACTTGTGTCGAGACCGGCTCTACCGCCAGGCCCAGCTTGTCCGCCACATGGGCTTCAACGCTGGGGTCCACATTGGCAAATGTGCCGACAGCGCCGGAAATGGCGCAAGTGGCGATCTCGGCGCGCGCCTGAATCAGGCGTTCGCGATTGCGGGCAAACTCGGCGTAGAAGCGCGCAAATTTCAGGCCCATCGTGGTGGGCTCGGCGTGAATGCCGTGAGAGCGGCCGATACAGGTCGTGGTCTTGTGTTCAAAAGCGCGCTTTTTCAGCGCGGCCATCACCCGGTCGACACCGGTCAGCAGAAGGTCTGCACTGCGGGTCATCTGAACGGCAAGGCAGGTGTCCAGGACGTCTGAGCTGGTCAGGCCCTGGTGGACGAAGCGGGCATCCTCACCGACCAGCTCAGCCAGGTGAGTCAGGAAGGCGATGACGTCGTGTTTGACCTCGCGCTCGATCTCGTCGATGCGCTCAACGTCAAACGTCATGTCTTTGGCTTTCCAGACCGCCTGTGCAGCCGCGGTCGGGACAACGCCCAATTCGGCCAGCTTATCGGTGGCGTGGGCTTCGATCTCGAACCAGATGCGATACTTGGTTTCCGGCGACCAGATGTCGGCCATTTCAGGACGGGTATAGCGCGGGATCATCGCAGAGCCTTTGAGGTTTGGATGTGGGCCAGTTGCGCGCGGGAGTGCGCCGACCGGCCCGACAAGTCAAGTCTTGGCCATGCGCTCGAGGTCACGCTTGAGGGTGAAACTGGCCGCTGCAAACAGGGTGGCCGCGACCAGAAACACGCTAACTCCACAGGCCAGCGCGACGCGCAGGGCTTCACCTTCACCCAGGCTGGGAGCAAGGCTGTCAGAGATACGCCCTATAAAAAGCGGCCCCAGTCCAATCCCGATCAGATTGTTGAAAAACCCGATGATGGCGGCGACGGTCGCGCGCATGGTCGGCGACGTCAAAGTCTGAGCCGCCGCCAGGCATGGTCCGATCCACGCATAGCCAAGGATCATCGGAATTGCCAGGAGGATCAGGCTCAAACCACCATTGCTCACAAGCATAGCGGCAAGGAAGAAAGGCGCACTTAATGCGATGCTTGCAGCCGGTACAAAGGCGTAGGCTGAGGGCTTCGATTTACCAACTCGGTCTGCAATCCAGCCGCCACCAATCGCGCCGATAATGCCAAGCAGGAAGAGCGGGCTAAGAAACGTGCGCACTTCATCCAGCCCAAGCCCCTGGCTACGCTGCAGGAATGATGGAATCCACTGGTACATGCCGTAGCCAGCAAAGGATGTGGTCGCCGCGCCCAGTGTTAAAAACATCAGGCTTGGTGTGGCAAAAATGGTCTTCAGTGCATCAATAGGGTTTGACGGTGCCGCCTGGCTGGTGCCCGCCTCGTCCATGCGTCCTCGCTCTGGTTCACGCACAAACACAAAAAGCCCAAGCGCCAAAAGAACGCCTGGCAACCCCAGAAGGATAAAGGCCCAGCGCCAGCCGAGCTCCGCGGCAATCAAAGCGCCCAGATACGTGCCAAACATCAGACCAAGCGGTGCCCCGATGGTGAAGATGCCAATCGCGAGGCCGCGCTGTGAAGGTGCAAAATAGTCTGAAATTACCGAGTAGGATGGCGCAACCCCACCCGCTTCGCCAGTGGCCACGCCGATCCGCGCCAGAGCCATCTGCAGGAAGGTGTTCGCCAGCCCTGAAAGGGCGGTGAACACACTCCACACCGCGCAGGCAAAAGCGATCAAACGAATGCGATTTGTCCGGTCTGCAGCCCACGCCAACGGCACGCCCAGCGTTGCATAGAAAAGCGCAAAGACTGTCCCGCCAAGCAGGGCAAGCTGGCTGTCATTCAGGTTCAGATCAGCGCGGATATCTTCCTGCAGGACGGCAAAGAGCTGCCGGTCCATGAAATTGACCAGATACACGACGACAAGCACGGCAAGCGTCGCCCACGCGGTTGTCGAAACGGGTGGTTTTGCAGCAGAGGATCGGGCGTCAGCCATCAGCGCGTCTCATCAGTTAGGGACGATCAAGGATAGGCATAGCCTGATTTTATCGGGGGGCGTTATCCAACTGTCCAAAGATCAGATGTTCAGCAGTTCAGGCGTTATGGGCTGTGTGCGATCCAGCCAGCGTGACGTATCCGCAAGTGGGTATTTCAGGCCTGTTCCACAGTTAAACAGCATCACGCGTGCATCTTTCCCGATCTGTCCTGCGTCGAGAGCCTCTTGCGCAGCTGCAAGCGTCGCTGCGCCTTCAGGACAGAGCAGCAAGCCGTCTTCATGGGCACAAAGTGTGCGCGCTGCTTCGATGCGATCTTCACTGACAGCAATGGCCGCGCCGCCACTTTCGCGAACCGCGCGCAGGATCAGGAAGTCACCAATGGCCTTGGGCACGCGGATGCCGGCGGCGAAGGTGTGTGCGTCGATGCATTCCTCGGCATGTTCTTCGCCCGCCTCCCAGGCTTTGACGATGGGCGCGCAGCCTTCCGCCTGGACAGCGAACATTTTCGGGCGCTCTGATCTGATCCAGCCCAGCTTCTCCATCTCATCAAAGGCTTTCCACATGCCGATCAGGCCAGTGCCGCCGCCAGTGGGGTAAAAGATTGCGTCCGGCAGCGTCCAGCCCAGCTGGAAAGCCAGCTCGATGCCCATCGTCTTCTTGCCTTCAATCCGGTAGGGCTCTTTGAGCGTTGAGACGTCAAACCAGCCCATCTCTTCTTTCAGCGCGCCAACAATGGCACCGCACTGGTGGATCAGGCCGTTGACGCGAAACACCTTGCCGCCCTGGGCTGCGATCTCGCGCACATTGATCTCAGGCGTGTCATCCGGGCAGAAGGCATAGGTTTCCATGCCCGCTGCCGACCCATAGGCCGAAAGGGCGGCGCCGGCGTTGCCATTGGTCGGCATCGCCATGCGCTCAATCCCGAAAGAGCGCGCCATGGATACCGCCATTCCCAGGCCGCGTGCCTTGAAGCTGCCGGTGGGAAGGCGTCCTTCGTCTTTGACCAGAAGCGCGCCTTTCAGGCCGATCTTTGCTGCCGTTTTGCGGGTGTCCACCAGCGGCGTATCCACTTCGCCCAGTGTGGTGACATGGGCGTTGTCCTTCACAGGAAGAAGCTCTCGCCACTTCCAGAATCCCGGATAGCAAACCGCGTCGCGCGCCGCGATCTCATCGCGGTCAATCTCACCCTTCATCTTTTCCAGGTCATAGCGCGCCAGCAGCGGCCAGCCTTCCGGCGACAGGTTGTGCGCCTGATCATTGGTGAGCTCAGCTCCCGTCATGGAGCATTCCAGATGGGTGAAATAATTGGACGGCGAGGCGCTCATGAGTAACCCTGTAAGCAATGTGGATATGAAAGGGTGGACATATGGCGGTGTTAGGTGTCGGCGGCGTTTTCATCAAGTGCGAAGACCCGGATGCGTCAAAAGCCTGGTACAAGGACGTGCTGGGGCTGGAGCCAAACGACTATGGCGGGTTTGATTTCCTGCATTCGGGCACAGCTGAGGCCTTCGGGCCCGGTGGGCGTACGATCTTTGCCCACTTTGACAAGGACGTGGAATATTTCACGCCCTCCCAAAAGCCATTCATGATCAATCTGATCATTGACGATATGGACGCCATGCTGGCGCGCCTGAAGGACAAGGGCGTTGCGCTGGAAGGTGAGCCGGAAAACTTCGACTACGGCAAGTTCGCTTGGGTCATGGATCCCAATGGCATCAAGGTCGAGCTCTGGCAGCCACTGGCTCCACCAGGATAAAGCAACCCAAGCGCCTTGAAGCTTGCCGTTTGCTCGCGGCCGACGACAATGTGGTCGTGGACGACGATGTCGAAGGGCTTGGCTGCGTCCTTGATGCGGCGGGTCATCTCGATATCGGCCTGGCTGGGCGTTGGATCGCCGCTGGGGTGGTTGTGCACCAGGACCAGGGCGCTGGCATGAAGGGCGATGGCCTTCTTCACGATCTCTCGCGGATAGACCGGCGCGTGGTCCACCGTGCCTTCGGCCTGAAACTCATCGCGCACCAGGCGGTTTTTCTTGTCCAGGAACAGCACGCGGAACTGTTCAGTTGCGCTGTGCTGTAGCGCAGCGCGCAGATAATCGAGCAGGGCTGACCAGGACGAGATGACAGTGCGCCCCGTCACCTGTTCGCGAGAGATGCGCTCAGCCAGCGCCTGAACAAGTTTCAGATCAAGCGCAGTTTTTTCTGAGACACCGGGCAGGGCGGTCAGCTGTTCTGTGCGCGCCGCACACACGCGTCCCAGATCACCAAACTCCTCAAGCAGAGCCTTGGCCAGCGGCTTCACATCCCGGCGCGGGATGGAGCGAAACAGTGCCAGTTCCAGCAATTCATAATCAGCCAGCGCTGCGCCCCCCACCTCGGCAAAGCGCTCGCGCAGGCGGTCCCGGTGGCCGTGATAGTGGGGTTTGGGCGTCTTGGGTTCTGCCATCGCATTCTCCTGATACCAGAGTTAGCCGCCCTTAAATCCCTTGTCAGTAGAATTATCATGCTGCGCTCGCGTGCGGCGGTATGCTCATTTGGCGAGCATGGCTGCTTCATGGTGGAGCATTACACGTGTGCTGCAGCGCAAAATGAGCGTGCAGCGCTGACTCCCGCCAACTTCGCTCCAAGTCTGTGCCCCGTTCGACAGCGCACGAGGACGGAACGATGGACTCACAAGCACCTGTATTTGACGGCGGCGACGTGGCGTGGATTTTAACCGCCTGCGCCCTGGTTCTGATGATGACGCTGCCGGGGCTGGCGCTGTTTTATGGCGGAATGGTGCGCAGGCAGAATGTGCTTGCCATGCTGATGACCGCGCTGGGCGCTGCCGGGATCGTGACCGTGGTCTGGGTGCTGGCGGGCTACTCCTTTGCGTTTGGGGGCGGGGAGACCAATGTCTTTGGCGGCTTTGACCGATTGATGCTGGCCGGGCTGACAACTGAGAGCGAAGCGGCGGGCCTGCCTGAAGCGGTCTTCATTCTGTTCCAGATGACGTTTGCCATCATCACCGTGGCGATCATCGCTGGTGCGGTTGCTGAGCGCATGAGTTTTAAAGCCTGGATGGTTTTCATTCCCATCTGGCTATTGGTGGTCTATGCGCCGATAGCACACTGGGTGTGGGGCGAGGGCTTCCTCTATGACGCGGGTGTGCTCGATTTTGCGGGCGGCGCGGTTGTCCACATCAACTCCGGCGTCGCCGGTCTGGTGCTGGCGCTGGTTCTTGGTCCTCGCCGTGGTTTTGCCAAGGAAGGTCATCCGCCGCACAACCTGGTCCTGACCGTTATTGGTGCAGGCCTCCTGTGGGTTGGCTGGTTTGGATTTAACGGCGGCTCGGCCCTGTCTGCGAATGCTCTGGCGGCCCATGCCGCGCTCGTCACCCAGATCGCGGCGGCGACCGCGGCGCTGGTCTGGGCGCTTATTGAATGGATCACGCGCGGCAAGCCCAGCGTTCTGGGCGCAGCCTCAGGCGCTGTTGCCGGGCTTGTGGGCATCACGCCAGCTGCAGGCTTTGTGGAGCCTTACGCGGCCTTCTTCATCGGCGCGCTGACCTCGATCGCCTGCTACTACGCGGTGACCGGTCTGAAGACGGTGTTGAAGGTGGATGACAGCCTCGATGCCTTTGGCCTGCACGGTGTTGGCGGGTTTGTGGGTGCAGTTCTGACCGGCGTGTTTGCCGCGACGGCCATTGGCGGCAGCGGAGGTGCGGTTGAGGGCAATATTGCGCTTATCTGGACGCAAACCTGGGGCGCTCTGGCTGCTGCAGCATGGTGTGCCATCGCCACGTTCGCCATCGCCTGGATCCTCGGCCGCGTCATCAAGCTGCGCGTTGACGAGGAAGATGAAGTTACAGGGCTGGATATCTCACTGCACGGGGAGAGCAGCTGATATCTGGCCATGGCGGGCGCGCGTATGAGGGTTCGCGCGTCCGCCCTACCTTTCCTCCCTGACTGGCCCTGCCGTCCGCGGCGGGGCCATTTTTTATTTGACGCTCGCGCTATAGGGCACAAGTATTTTTATGTGCAATCTGGAGTTTAAAGTGATGCGGGCTTTGATAACGTGTATCTTTGTCCTGTTGGGCACTGTCCTGGCGGTCCCATATGCCGTTGCCCAATCCAACGCTGCTGCTCCCGCTGAACGCGTGTACACCGTCTCGGGCAGCGGGCAAGCGTTGAAGTCGATACCTCAGGCAGACACCATCGCCGCGAATCCGGCTCGGAGTATACCGACCAAATTCGTCTCGACCTCGTCATTTCTGAGGTCGATGAAAGCTGGTTTGATCAACAGGGACTGGAAAAGTCGACCTCATCTTGCACCATAGATACCATTGATGCGCCGAAGGCGAGTATGGGCTCGTCTATGCTCCTGCAGGCGGGGGGCGACTGTTGCGATAACGGCTGCATCCGCTGCTGTGGCGGTTGTTGTTCTGACTCGGCGAACTGTCGAGCAGGGTGCTGCCCCTAAAGCGCCAGTAGGGAGCGGGCGCAGGCAATCAGGGCGCGGGGCGTCGTGGACTCACGATTGGTGTGATAGTCGAACGACGGCAGCTGCAGCGTCGCGCCGGTATAGCGGCCCTTTGACTGGGCTGTGATCTGGCCAAGCTCTGTCATGCCCATGGATTTTGGCACGTCGCCGCGCTTGGTCCGGCCATCATTTTCCCGCTCGATAAAGCTGTCTTTAAAGATGATCGGCGCGCGCGCTGCGCTCGCGGCTTTTTCAAGACGGCTCACCTGGTCGGCATTAAAGCTCGCAGTGGCATCGCGGCGGCGCAGGATCACGGCACCGGCCAGCGCGGCTGCGGCATCATCAAACGGGCTGGTGTCACAGACCACAAGGTCTGCGGCATCGCCCAGGTCGCTGGAATCAGCCCACTGAAGGAAATGGCTGGCGGACCGGCCGATTTCCTCTTCAGCGGTGAAGATGATTTTGCCGCCAAGGCCCAGCTCGGCTGCGATGCGCAGCGTGGCCAGTGTGACGGGATTGTCCAGCTGCCCGGCGATGAAGCCAGACTTGCTGCGCTCTAGCGAACGGGCAAAGGCAATCGGGGTGCCTGCGGGCAGGGTGGGCATGTCCTTCAGCTTGATCAGAGCGCGCCCGTTATCATCAAGCTCAGCACCTGTAATCTCGCCATAGGCGATGCGCCCGCCACTGATCCGGTCATAGGCAAAGACCTCTTCACCGGCATGGCGAGTGTTCAGCGATGCGACAAAGTTGGCGCTGGGCTTGGTGTCCTCGCCATATTTATCGTTCTTGACCGCATGGGCGGCGTAAACGGCTGCGCCATCATCGTCGATGACAGCCCCGTGGCGATCGGCGTGGGCGACATAAACCGGCCCGGGCTTTCCAAGGTCCACTACACACAGATTCTTCGGTCGCTCGGTCTTGAACCCAAGCGCGGTGAAGTCGCGGGCCAAATGATCCAGGAACGGCGTCTCGTGTCCCACCACGGCGGGAAAGTCGAGATACTCGCAGGTCTTGGCGAGGATCCGCGCCAGCAAATCTTGGTCGGTTAACGCAGTCACGCGGGCAGTTTCTCCACAAAGACGGTGCCGGCTGAATAGCCTGCGCCGAACGAACAGATCACGCCTCGATCGCCTGACTTAAGGTCGTCAGAATGCTTGTGAAAGGCGATGATCGATCCTGCTGAGGAGGTGTTGGCGTACTCATCCAGAATGGTCGGGGCGTCCTCGCCCCCGGCATCGCGGCCGAACACCTTCTTGGCGATCATGAGGTTCATGTTGATGTTGGCCTGGTGCAGCCAGACCCGTCGCATGTCATCGGCCTCAAGTTCTAGCTCGTCCATATGGCCGCGGATCATGTCCGACACCATTGGAACGACTTCCTTGAAGACCTTGCGGCCTTCCTGAACGAACAGCTTGTCGTCCTTAGGCGCACCGTTTTGGAGCGGCTTGTTGTCACCGGTCTGACGCTCAGCCCGGTTCAGGAAGCCGAAATTATTGCGGATATTGTTGGAGAATTTGGTCTTCAGCTTGGTGCCGAGGATCTTCCAGCCGCCATGGCCGAGGTCCTCACGCTCCAGAAGGATGGCCGTTGCCACATCACCGAAGATGAAATGGCTGTCGCGATCGCGCCAGTTGAGGTGGCCTGAACAAATCTCCGGATTGACCACCAGGATGGCGCGCGCATGGCCCGCAGCGATCTGGTCCGCCGCTGCCTGAATGCCGAACGTGGCTGAAGAACAAGCCACATTCATATCAAACCCGAAGCCTTCAATGCCCAGCGCGTCCTGAATTTCAATCGCCATCGCGGGATAGCCCCGCTGCATGTTCGAGGCGGCGACGATGACACCGTCCACATCCGCAGCCGTCTTGCCGGCGCGCTCCAGCGCGTCCTTGCAAGCTTTAACGCCAATCTCGGCAAGCACGGAAATATTGTCATTCTCGCGCGCTGGAATGTTGGGAACCATGCGCTCCACATCCAGAACGCCGTCCTTGTCGACGACAAAACGCGATTTGATACCGGACGCTTTCTCGATGAATTCGACCGAGGAGGGCGCTAGCGGCTCAACGTCGCCTGCTTCGATCTCGCTGGCGTGTTCTGCGTTAAACCGCTCTACATAAGCGTTGTAGCTGGCCACAAGCTCAGCGTTGGAGATTGAGTTTTCCGGGGTCCACAGACCGGTGGACCGGATGACGGCTGGGGTCATCGAAGGCTACTCCGCAAGGAATCCATTCCAATTTGTTGCGCGCAACTTAGCCGCCGCTTTGTATCGCGCCAACAGGCTGAACAGCTAGCGCTCAGTTATGCCGCGCCCTGGCAGAGTTTAGCCATCGTCGTCGTCAGGTGCGCCTTCGATGATTTCATGAAGCGATCGCACCGGTAGGCGCCGTTCGCCATCGCCATCAATACAGGTCCAGTCCATAACTCCAGAAGGCCCATGCCGGCCACCCGTATCACAGGTCACATCGAGTGCATGGGAGGGCGGGGGCTCAGCCCCGGCACAGCTTGCGAGCAGTAGAAGGGCTGGGAGGCTCACCAGCGTCGACAGGGTCTTGAACTTGATCATTGGCTTGCTCCCAAGGCTTTGACCGGCGCGTGGCGCGGGCATCGGGCCAGGTGGTCATTGACCAGTCCCGTGGCCTGCATGAAGGCATAGACAATGACCGGGCCACAAAACTTGAACCCACGCTTCTTCAGCGCTTTGGACATGGCGTGACTGGTCGGCGTGTCGGTGGGGACGTCGGCCATGGTCTCAAACTGGTTCTGGACCGGCGCACCCCCCACAAACGACCACAGGAAGGGCGCGAAGGCTTCGCCGCGCTCTTCCATCTCAAGAAAGGCCCGAGCATTGCCGATCGTGGCCACGATCTTGGACCGCGAGCGTATAATCCCGGCATTGCCCAAAAGGCGCTCCACATCGGCATCGGTAAAGCGGGCAACGCGCTGTGGGTCGAAGCCCTCAAACGCCTCGCGGAAATTGTCGCGCTTTTTCAGGATGGTGATCCAGGAGAGGCCGGCCTGGAAGCCATCGAGAATCAGCTTCTCCCAGAGTGCGCGGCCGTCATATTCAGGCACGCCCCATTCGGTGTCGTGATAGTCGACATAAATCGGATCGGTCCCGCACCAGTCGCAGCGTTGGGTCATTCTCGGCTCGGCCCTTTGATCAACACGACCAGAATTGTCTGCGGAGAGCCTCGGCGCAAGCATCAAAGCGATGACAAATCGGTCACGATCCGGGCCAAATCGCCTTCGATTGTGAGGCTGGCACCCGCGTCGAGCGCCTTTGTCAGACGGTCGATCCGCACCCGGGCCAGCGCCAATGAGCCAGCGGCTGACGTGACACTCCCAATTTCGACCTCACCAGCCATGACCGGAGCCTGCGGGGTTGCGGCCTGAGCCTCAAGCACAATCGTACGCTTTCGCACACCGCCCTTGCGGTGCATGCGGCTGGCGACTTCCTGGCCGACGAAACAGCCTTTCTTGTAGTCCACCCCACCGATCAGGTCGTGGTTCACATCTGTGGAGAAGATCTCACCGGGGCCATAGTCTGCGCCAAACTCGGGCACACCCGCCGCGATCCGGGCTGTGTGGTAGAGCTCCACATCGCTTTGCGGCCCACCCGCCGGGACGATCGCGCGGATACCCATCGCATTGCTGCGCGGATCGGGGCTTAACGCCTGGGCCACCATGCGCAGCTCTTCCTCGCTTTCGCCCAAGGCGGCTGCAACGCTCAGGTCATCGCGAGGCGTGATCGCGGCGTTCGCTCGCAGCCGATAGAGCGTGAAGCGTTTCAGCAGTGCATCTGCTTCGCTATCCGGGACGTCCAGAAACAGGCCGTCCTCGCCATCGTCAAAGACAATGAAATCGGCCAGCACTTTGCCCTGAGGAGTCAGCAGTGCGCTGAATTGAGCAGCATCTGGTGAAACGCCCTCAGGGCCGCGCGTGATGACGCGCTGAAGGAAGCTGCGGGCGTCGGGGCCGGTGATGGACATCACGGCACGGTCGGGCAGGGTAGTCGCAAAGCTTTCGGTCATGTCGATAACGTCGGCTGAGTGGGCTGTGTCTTCAAGAGGCAGGTGCTGGCTTTCGCGCGGCGAAGCGTATAATCCCTGCCGCCCATGACGCGTATCCTTTTCATCACCGCGACCCGTATTGGCGATGCGGTCCTGTTCTCAGGTCCGCTGGCCGAGCTTGCGCGCCAGCACCCTGATGCTGAGATCACGGTCGCCTGTGGCCCGCTTGCGGCCCCGCTGTTTCGCGCTGCGCCCAATGTGGCGAAGGTCATCGTCATGGCCAAGCGCAAGGGCGGAGGTCACTGGATCGATCTGTGGAAGCAGGTTGTGGGCCAGCGCTGGGACCTGGTGGTGGACATGCGCGGCTCATTGACCAGCTGGTTCCTGCTCGCGGGCAAGCGCTTCGTCAATCGCCGAAAGCCGGGGCATGTGCACCGGCACCGTGTGGTAGAAGCCGCCGATGTGATCGCAGCCGATCCAGCGCCTTCGCCGGAAGTCTGGCTCGATGACGCCGCGCGCAAGTGCGCCGATGAATTGCTCCCCTCAGACAAGCCGATCCTGGCGCTATCGCCAGCGGCCGCGGCGCCGTTCAAGGAATGGCCAGCTGAGCGCTTTGCCAAGGCCACGTCCGCTCTGATTGGTGGAGGTGGCGCGCTTGAAGGCGCGGCTGTAGCCCTGTTCGGCGGCCCGGGCGACGAAACAGTGACGGCCGCAGTTGCCGCGGCTCTGCCTGGCGCCGAGATCTTCGATCTGGCGGGCAAGCTGGATCTGGTGGAAGCGGCGGCCTGCCTGTCAAAAGCCCGGCTCTTTATCGGCAATGATAGCGGCCTGATGCATCTGGCTGCCGCTGCGGGAACGCCGACACTGGGTCTGTTTGGCCCCACTGATGAGCGCATCTACGGCCCCTGGGGCGATCACGCGACCAGCGTCCGCGCTGGCGGTCCAGCCGATGAAAACGAGCGCGGCAAGCTGCGCTTTGCCGAAGAGAGCCTGATGGGCGAGCTGAGCGTGGAGGCCGTGGTCGAGGCGGCAATAAGTAGGCTTGCTGCGTTATAGGCCGAGTTCAGCTGCCACCTGAATGAATAGATGGCAGCTCGGCTTTGGGTTAGAAGCCAAATTGGACTCGAATGCCGAGAGAGCGTGAATCCGGCATGGCTCCCCGACCAAATTCTTCCTCGTGGCGGGCGATCACCCGGACATTTTCGCGAGGTGTCCAGATCACACCAAAACCAACTTCGGTACTTGATCCGTCAATGAGCGGGGAGAGACCAAGGTGGTCGATCCGGGCTGTCAGCTCGACCGCACCATACCCGCCTTCGCCAAGGGCGCGATCCGGCTTAATCGGCTTGAAAACGCCTTTGTAGGGCGAATAGCTGCGACGTTCGCCGGTCAGCGCGACCGAAGCCTGCAGGGCTCCTACCGTCACCGTATGGCTTCCGGTAGGCAGGTCCACGGACAGGGCGGAAGCTTCCGCGGACACGAACCAGCGCCCGGCGGTGGCCGCCACTTCCCCTCCGAACAGCGTCGATCGCTCGGCCTCGCGGCCATACGACGGTGTCAGGTTCACATAGATGGATTTGTCGACGATGCCGGAGTGCGGGCCTTCGCTAAGCTTGAACCCGGACCCGTCATAGTCGAGCCACCTGGCATATCCACCGAGATGGAATACCCCTTGAACATGTTCAATGCCGGTCGACACGCGTATTGAGGCAGCAGTTTGCCCGGGGCCGCGACCCGTTGCGTCTGGGCTGTCGAGGGAGCCGTTGGTGACAGCGCCTTGAAACAGGAGGTGCTCGGTCTGCCAGCTGCCGTGAACGCCGAGGCGGCGTCCCATGCCGAAAGTTGAACCGAAGCGAGGCGCCTCCATCCCAAGCGTTCCTCCCTGAGGGGAAAGCTTTGACAGTGCGGCGGGTTCCTTGAAGTAACCGAAGCCAAGTGAGCCGCGATCGAAGCGTCGTACAATGCCAACATCGCGCCATTCACGGTTTTGTCCAAAGTCGTATCCCGCGACCGCGATAAAGCTCTCGGTCTCGTAGCGCAGGCTGAACTCAGCCAACCGAATGTCGGCTTGGGTCTCATCACCCTTCCAGTCATCGCCGCTACCGGAAACTGCGTCAGCAAAGATCAGTCCGGACAAATTGAACGGGCTCGAGCTTTCTTCTGATGGGCCGGCGTGAGCCACGCCGGCCACCAGAACAGGCGTCAGACCGGCAACGACACTGCCAGTCGCGCACAGTGCCAGCCGGGGCATTACGCAGCCCTCACGGTCTTGAGGAACTCACCGACTTGTTGCGATAGAGAGGCCGACCGCGACTGCAGAGCAGAGGCGGCCTGATCAACAATCCCGGCGACCTGGGCTGACTCTTGAACTGCCCCCTGAACGCCTTCGATGTCGGATGAGACGGTCTTGGCTCCCGAAGCCGCCTGCTGAGCGGAGGAGGAGATTTCTTCAGTCGCCGAGCTCTGTTCCTCAACCGCCGCTGAAAGCGCTGCGCTGGTGGAGTCGATCTCGCCGATCTGGTCGATGATCTGTCGTGTCGCTTCGATGGCGTCTGTTGAGGCACCCGTAATGTCGCTCAGGCGGGCTGCAATCTGCTCGGTCAGCTTCTGGGTCTGCCCGGCAAGCTGTTTGACCTCTTCAGCTACAACCGCGAACCCTTTGCCGGCTTCACCGGCGCGGGCCGCCTCAATGGTGGCATTCAGAGCCAGGAGATTGGTCTGTTCTGCGACACCGTTGATGGACTGGACGATTTCGTCGACGCCCGCGACCGCCGCATTGAGCCTGTCGAGGCCTTCCGCACCGATTGTTGCGCGTTCGCTCGACGCCCGCGCCGCGGCTGCGCTCTGGGCCACCTGTTGGGCGACCTCGCGGATGGAGGCAGACAATTCTTCGGACGCCGAGGCCATTGCCTCAACGCTGCCGGAAGCCTGTGCGGCGGCTGCGGCGGCTGATGTAGAACGGTCGCCTGCGCCCGTGACCGAGGCATTCAGCTCTTTGGAGCGCTGCTGCAGGTCATTCGCCGCTTCGCTCAAGGCACCGACGATTTCGCCGACTTCAGCTTCGAACCGATCTGCCATTTCCATCATGGCCTTGCGACGCTGTTCTTCTGCGCGCTCCTTTTCGGCCGCCTGCTCGGCTTCCAGGCGCTCCATTTCCTTGGCGTTGTCGCGGAATACAGCCAGCGCCGCGGCCATGTCGCCAATCTCGTCCTTGCGCTCCTCACCGCTGATATCGACGTCCTTGTCACCGTTGGCCAGTCGACGCATAGCATCGGTAATCCGCGCGATTGCCGTCGGGATGCGCTGACCAAAGAACCAGGCCAGGCCACCAGCGATGGCCAGCGCGATAGCAACCGCGCCGATCATCAGCGTTCGTGTGCTCATAGCGGTCGCCAGCGCCTGCTGGGTAACGTCTGCCTGATAGGCCGAGCGCTCATCGCGTGCGGCATCTGTGTCGGCGGTCATCAGTGGGCCAATCTCGTCCATGCGGGCGAGGGCGGCATTGCGCGCGGTGATCGCGTTGACGGTATCGGTAAAGGCGCTCTGATAGGCTTCAAGGCCGGCATCAGCGGCCTGCGTCAATTCGCGACGGGTCGGGTTTTGCAGCAGTGGTAAAAGCGTTCCGACATACTCACGGGCCGCCGCCAGTTCGGCGCGCGAGCGCTGCGCTGATCCGCTGTCGTTATTAACCAGGAAACGTTCAGCGTAGAAGCGACCCAGCAACAAACGCTCCTGAGCGCGGGCGGCGTAGTAGGAGGCCTCTGGGTCGCCATCGGCGTATGCGCTCTCGATAACATTGGTGAGATTGGTCCGGATTTCCGGTCCGTTGGCCGAAAGGCGGGCGACTGCGTCCATGCGCCGGGCCTGATGCCCGACAGCTTCTTCAAATGCCGCGCGGTACTCGCTGATATTGCCTTGCAGGTCTGCCATACCGAGCTGATTGGCGAGCTGGGTAACAGAATTGGAGTAGCCGTCGAAGGCTTCGCGGTGGTCCACACTGCCAGAGGTCCGCCAGTTAAAGGCGCTCAGACGCGCTGACGCTAGATCGATTTTGGCCCGATTGATCTGGTCGGTTTCCTCTGAAGATGTCTGAAGGTAGCGAATGTCGCTGCCCAAGCCTTGCACGCCAAAGAAGCCGGTTACACCGACGGCTAATACAAGTACGCCAAGCATCGCGAATGCGCCCAGCAGCTGTGATTGAATTGTAATCCGCATTGTCCTGCCCCATGCAAAAAATCGGATGGCAACGATGCCATTTGGATGGAACCTGAATAGCGGGCAGGGTTAAGTCGGGGTTAAATGGTCCGATTATTGATGAATTAATTCATTGTATTCTATAGGCCATGCCTATGAATATTTGTAGTCATCACTGTAACTTGCTTTGCAGCAAGGGTTTTCCGTAATTTTTTTATGGAAATTGGCTCCGTTTTAGGCTGATTGCTGCCATAGAGATTTTCTATGTTTTTTTAATCCAGATACGTCCGGCGCAATTGCTCGCTCAACGCCTGGCCCTGGCGGGCGAGGCGTTCGCGCTCCAGCTCAGCCTGGGCCCCGCAACGCAGGCGGCGACGTTCAAACTCGCGAAAGCCCCCATTGAAGTTTTCGATCAGACGGTCGCGATAGGCCCCGCGTGCGGGGGCTTCCTGCTCCAGCAATTCCATCATGGTCTGGCGCCAGGTCTGGGCTCCGTTGCCGTTACAGGCAAAGTCCAGATAGTGCATTTTGCCCAGCACAGTCGCAAGCGACTCCACCGGGTAGGGGTCGCGGTATTGCTGCGTGTTGGCGCTGAAAGTGCCAGCAAGAACAAGGCAGAGGCTGAAGATGAGCGTTCGCATGGGACAGGCTCTACCGATTGATCGCGGCGGGATTTTGACGGTTCAGGACTTTTAACGAATCTTCCAGCGCCTTGCGTGCCGTGTCCCATTGCAGGGCCTCGACCGCCTCGTCAAAGGTGAAGAAGCGCGCATCTGCGGCATCGTCGCCAGCAACGGGCTCTCCCTCCAGCCACCGCGCGGCATAGTCGATCATGACATAATGGCCGGTCGGGCTGACGCTTTCGTAGACGTCGATCAGCCCGGCGATCTCAGCGGTGACGGACGTCTCCTCAGCAAGCTCGCGCAGGGCCGCCTCATGCAAGGTCTCACCAAATTCCAGCGTGCCGCCGGGAATGGACCACTGGCCCTTGAACGGTTCCTTGCCGCGCCGGATCAGCAAAACCTCGCCGCCGCGCCACACCACGACACCGACACCGGTGTGCGGGCGCTTGACCTTTGGGTCGGGCTTGGGCACGGCTTGATCCATGTGTGGACGCTACGTCATTTCCCTGACCCTCGACCAGCTTTCTGAGCTGTTTGAGACTGAAGACCGCCCGAATTTTGCGCCCAGCTGGAATGCGGCACCAACGCAAAGCTTGCCGGTGGTGCGCCGGGGCAAGGAGGGCGAGCAGCGCTTGTCGCTGATCCGCTGGGGGCTGGTGCCCAGCTGGTCCAAGACCGGGCCTGACGGGGCCAAGCCGCTGATCAATGCACGCTCTGAAACGGCGGCAGAAAAGCCAACCTTCCGGGCCGCCCTGAAGCGCCGCCGAGCGCTGATCCCGGCCGATGGCTTTTACGAATGGTCCAAGCGCGAGGATGGCTCCAAACAACCCTGGTACATTACCCGATCCGATGACGCGCCGATGGTGATGGCGGGCCTGTGGGAGCGCTGGGGCGAGGGCGACGAGCGCGTCGACAGCTTTGCCATACTGACCGCCGAGGCCGGGCCGGACATCGCCCATCTGCACCATCGCAGCCCGGTCTTTGTCGAGCGCGCCGACTTTGATCGCTGGCTCGATCCGGATACGGACCCCGCTGACTTCTTCACCGTCGAGCCGCAGGGCGCGCTTAAAGCCCGCGCTGTATCGGATCGCGTCAACAAGGTGCGCGAGAACGACGCGCACCTGCTCGATGATCCCGGCGCAGAGCGGTTGCTTTAGTCAGCTCAGTGTTTTTCTCCGCCTGTTTACGGGGGGAGTGTCCTTGAAAAGGACGAGGGGGCTTTGCAGCGTTGAAATTCCCCCTCCGCCCGGTTCCCGGGCACCTCCCCCGTAAACAGGGGAGGAAAGAGACAGCACTCGCTCCTTTCAGCGCGATTTACCCAAACCGCACCAGGAACCGCTTTGCCTTGCCCACCGACACGATCACTGCACCGCCACCGGCGATGTGATCGCGCAGGTCGGCTTGCTCGTCCTGCACCTTTACCCCGTTAAGCGACACCGCGTTCTGCTTTAAAAGTCGGCGGGCTTCGCCCTTGGAGGCTGCTGCGCCGAGGGCTTCATCCACCAGCACATCAATCAGAACCGCAGGTTCGCCCGCGGCGATGTCGAGCGTGGGTACCGCAGACGCGATCATCGCGACCAGGCATTCAGACAGGGTGTCGGCCTTGCCCTTGAAGATGACCTGGCTGGCTTCGATGGACAGGCGCGCGGCGTCAGCGCCATGTACGCGCGCGGTGATCAGTTCGGCCAGCGCCTTTTGAACTTGGCGTTCATGGGCGGGTGCGGCCTCAAGCTCTTTGAGGGCATCCAGATCAATATCGGTCAGCTGCTTGAGGAATTTAGGCGCATCCTCGTCGGTGGAGTTCAGCCAGAACTGGTAGAACTCGTAAGGGCTGGTTTCGTCCGGATTGAGCCAGACCGCGCCTTTTTCCGATTTGCCGTATTTCTTGCCTTCTGAATTGGTCAGCAGCGGGTAGGTGAGGGCGTGTCCCTGCACCCCTTCCATCCGGCGCAGCAAGTCCACGCCGCCGACGATGTTGCCCCACTGGTCAGACCCGCCCATCTGCACGCTACAGCCATACTTCCTGTACAGGTGCACAAAGTCGAAGCCCTGCAGGAGCGCGTACGAAAACTCGGTATAGCTAATGCCCTGTTCGCGGTTTTCGATGCGGGTCTTCACCGAGTCCTTTTGCAGCATGGCGTTGACTGAAAAGAACTTCCCGATATCGCGAAGGAACTCGATCGCGTTCATTTCGCGGAACCAGTCGGCATTGTTCACGATGATCGGATCGGGGCCGTCGGTGCGCGCAAAGAAGGCTTCCATCTGCCTGCGCTGGCTGGCGATATTGGCTTCCACCGCCTCAGCCGCCTGCAGGTCACGTTCTGCGTCTTTGCCCGACGGGTCGCCAATCATGCCCGTGGCCCCGCCCAGCAGCAGGATGATCTGCCCGCCGCGGCGTCTATAGCGATCAAGCCCCAGAAGCGGGATCATGTTGCCGGCGTGCAGGTTCGGCGCGCTGGGATCGGTGCCCACATAGATTGGCGGCCGGCCCTTCTCGATCAGAGCGTCGGTCATGTCCGGCGTTTTCTGATGGATCAGATCGCGAGCTTCGAGATCAGAAAGGAAGGTCGTTTCGCTAGGGTCAGACAGGCGCACGCTCATGGGTCAGGCTCTGATATGTCGGTCGGTGAATGAAGGGAAACCGGCTTAGCGGCGGCGGTCGAAATTGGCAATGGCTCAACCTGCCAGCCCTGCTAGTCTGGACGCGCGTTAAGGGGAGGCGAATCGATGCGCGAACCGGTCAGCATCACCGCTGTGTCCGCCATAACCGAGGCAGAGCCCTGCTTTGTCGAGGCGAGCTGGTTTTTGCCCGGCGGCGCCCAGTCCCAGGCCGAGGTCTTCAAGGCGCGGCGCATCCCCACGGCGGTTCAGTTCAATATTGACGAGATTCGCGACCCCACCAGCGGCTTGCCGCACATGGCCCCGGGCTCGGCGCTGTTTGCGCGCTGGTTGTCGCTCAATGGTCTGACGGGATCAGAGCGCTTCATCGTTTATGACCAGAACAGCTATATGGCCTCGGCCCGCGTGTGGTGGACACTGCGCCGGATGGGCTGTGATGCCCGCATCCTCGATGGCGGGCTGGAAGCCTGGCGCAAGGCGGGCGGCGAGGTGCAAAGCGGTCCCGCCCCGGAGCGTGCGCGCGCGTTCGAGCGCGGCATCCGCCTGGTGCGCGATGATGCCGTCAGCTGGGCGGATGTGCGCTACCACATGAATATGCGCGATGCGCTGATCGTGGATGCCCGCTCGGCTGGACGATTTGCCGGGACCGATCCTGAACCGCGCACGGGCCTGCGCAGTGGGCATATCCCCGGCTCCATCAATCTGCCGTTCCAGTCGGTGATCGGGGCCGATGGGAAATTGCTGAAGGAAGACGCACTGGCCCACGTGCTGCCTGATACCGACAAGGACCGGCGCATCATCACCACCTGTGGCTCCGGCGTCAGCGCTGCCATCCTCTACGCCGCCTTTATTGCAGGTGGCTTTCGCGACGTGCGCCTTTACGACGGCAGCTGGGCAGAGTGGGGCGCGCGCGACGACCTGCCGGTGGAAGTCGGCGAGTGACACCAAGGCGAGTGACACCAAAGGGTGAAGCTGAGGGCTTCCCTCTTGGCAAAACCGCGTTAGCGTACCGGCCAACGAACACTGTTCACTGAAGACATCACGGGGAGGCCGCCATGGCTGGATTGGATATTCTTGAAGGTCGTTTGAGCGTGCCGGTGATTGCTGCGCCGCTGTTTATCATCTCCAACCCCAAATCGGTGATTGCCCAGTGCAAGGCCGGAATTGTCGGCTCTTTCCCGTCGCTGAATGCGCGCCCGGTCAGCCAGCTGGATGAGTGGCTCGATGAGATCACGTCCGAGCTGGACAGCTATAACAAGGCCAATCCGGACAAGCCCGCCGCACCGTTCGCGGTGAACCAGATCGTTCACCGCTCCAACGACCGCCTGGAGCAGGATCTCGCCCTGTGTGAGAAATACAAGGTGCCGCTGGTCATCACCTCGCTGGGTGCGCGCGTTGAGCTCAACGACGCGGTCCACAGCTGGGGCGGCAAGACGCTGCACGACATCATCAACATCAAATTCGCCCACAAGGCGCTGGAGAAGGGGGCCGATGGCCTTATCCCGGTGTGCGCAGGTGCAGGCGGCCATGCCGGTGAGCTGTCGCCCTTCGCGCTGGTGGCGGAGATCCGCCAGTTCTTCGATGGCCCCATCGCGCTGTCTGGCTCCATCTCCACCGGCGGCGGCGTGCTGGCGGCTCAGGCCATGGGCGCGGACTACGCCTATATCGGCTCCGCCTTCATCGCGACCGAAGAAGCGCGCGCCAGCGAGGACTACAAGCAGGGCGTGGTCAAGGGTAAAGCCGAAGACATCGTCTACTCCAACCTCTTTACCGGCGTGCACGGCAATTATCTGCGCGAAAGCATCGAAAACGCCGGGCTTGATCCTGATAACCTGCCTGAAAGCGATCCCTCGGCCATGAATTTCGGGTCTGGCGGCAACTCCGACGCCAAAGCCTGGAAAGACATCTGGGGCTGCGGCCAGGGCATCGGCTCCATCGACAAGCTGCAAAGCGCCGGGGCCTATGTGCACCAGCTGGCGGCCGAGTATGAAGCGGCGAAGAAGCGGGTGCTGGGGGGCTGAGGCTCTCGTTATGAAACCCCGGACGCAACGCGAGCCGGGGTTTCAAACGCCTGTCCCGGCCGACCCTCGGGAGAGCCGGGATCTGCGGTCATCATCTCTGTGATCAGACTTTAGCGCCTGCGGTTGATCCCGGATCGCCCCCTCCAACAGGTCCGGGGCGTCCGGGACAGGGCGTAGCGCAGGCCTCTCCCATCCCTCTCCCCCTTGAACAAGGGGGAGAGGCCAGGTGAGGGGGTACGCTTCAGTGTCTAGAAAAATCTGCAAGCCATGGCACCAAAACCCCTCACCCCGACCCTCTCCCCTCCAAAAGGGGAGAGGGAGTGAGCACTGCCCGCTCAAAACGTGTTCCCGGTTCAAGTTCGCGGGTGACGGCAACCCGTCGCATCGCCATGATGGCGCACCAATAAAAACGCGAGCCCACCCATGAAACCCACCGACCTTGCCCGAGCCCTTTTCGTTGCTACTGGAGCCATCGCCCAGGTGGTTATGGGCTCGGTTCCCTTCGCACGCGGCTGGGAGCACACGGTTGCCTCGCGCTCGGCTGAGGTTGAGGTTTTGCTGACCCCGGCGGGGTATGCGTTTTCGATCTGGAGCGTGTTGTTCCTGGGCGCAGCGATTTACGCCGTGGTGCATTTCATCCGGCTGTCCGACCCGGTGATGCGGGCGACGGGCTGGCTCGCCGGATTGGCCTTCTGGTTCAACACGGCGTGGGAAAGCTGGGTGCCGTTTTATGGCATCGAGATCGTGTCCATGGGCCTGATCGGGGCGGGCTGGCTGTCCGCCGTGGCCTTCATGGTGTCGAGCGATGGCCAGCGGGAGGCCGGCATCCTGCACAAGGCTTTGCGCCTGCCCATCTTTGCGCTGGGCGGCTGGCTGAACGCGGCGGCGTTCGTAAATCTGCTGATCGTGGCGGAGGTCTATGGCGTGCCGTGGCTTGGCAGCGGTGACGCGCCAGCCGCAATCGCGGTACTGGCGGCCGCGACGCTCAGCGCCGTGATCATCGTCTGGCGCACCGCTTCGCTGTCCTACGCCGCGGCGCTGGCGTGGGGGCTATGGGCGATCGTGGCGGCCAATGGCGCGCGCGGGGAGCCGGAGATCGTGGCGACCGCAGCCCAGATCTGCATGGGGGCCGTGCTGATTGCGCTTCTGGCGGGGATCGGCGCGCGCCTCAGCACGACCTTCCGGCCGCGCTGAAGACGCGGTTTTCCGCTTAAAGCACCGTCAGCCAGTCCGGCTTGACGAATTTCATGCCCAGATCGTCGGCGACTTCCTTATAGGTGATCTCGCCTTCAGTCACATTCAGGCCGCGGGCCAGGTGGATGTCGTCGTTGAGCGCGCGCTTGGCCCCCTTGTTCGCCAGCGCCAGCGTGAGGGGCAGCGTGGCGTTGGTCAGCGCCAGCGTCGAGGTGCGCGCCACGGCGCCCGGCATGTTCGCGACGCAGTAGTGCACGATGCCGTCCACGATATAGGTCGGGTCCTGGTGCGTGGTGGCTTTGGAGGTTTCAAAGCAGCCGCCCTGGTCGATGGCGATGTCCACCAGGACTGCGCCTTCCTTCATGGTCGACAGCATGTCCTTGGTCACCAGCTTGGGCGCAGCAGCACCCGGGATCAGCACCGCGCCGATCACCAGATCAGCTTCGGCGATTTCCTCAGCGATGGCACCTTGCGTGGAGTAGCGGGTCTTCACCGCGCCGCGGAAGAACTGGTCGGTCTCAGCCAGCTTTGGCAGGGAGCGATCCAGAACCGTGACGTCAGCGCGCAGGCCCAGCGCCATTTCCGCCGCATGGCTACCTGAGACACCAGCGCCCAGAATGACCACCTTGCCCGGCGTCACGCCCGGCACGCCGCCCAGCAGCACACCGCGACCACCCGCAGCCTTGTGAAGGGCATTGGCACCGACCTGAACACTCATGCGGCCGGCCACTTCAGACATCGGACGCAGCAGCGGCAGGCGGCCATCCCGGTCGGTGACCGTTTCATAGGCAATCGCCGTACAGCCCGACTTGCGCAGACCCTCAGCCTGAACAGGATCGGGGGCCAGGTGCAGGAAGGTGAACAGGATGTGTTCAGCGGTCAGCATCGCGGTTTCAGACGGCTGAGGCTCTTTGACCTTCACGATCATCTCGGCAGCTTCAAAAACGGCCTTCGCGTCGGACAGGATTTTCGCGCCCGCGTCTTCATACTGATCGTTGGTGAAGCCAGCGCCGATGCCAGCGCCGTCCTGAACCAAAACCTCGTGGCCGTTGGCGATCAGCTCGCGAGCGCCGTTCGGCGTCATGCCAACGCGGTATTCATGGTTCTTGATTTCTGTCGGAACGCCAACGCGCATGGTGTCTCTCCCGTGTGGGCGGTGCCAGCACCGCTCGTAGAAATTTGCGCGGAAGGTGTCTTAAGCGCGCAAATCCTGCAAGTGAATTTTCAAAACTCGAATATTCTTGCAATATGAGGCAATTTTCGGGACTTTATTGCAATCGTGTTGACGGGTGGGGCCCTCGCGCCGAACCCGGTTCGAAAATCAGTGCAGGAGACCTCCATGGCCCTTGATCCGATTGACCGCGCCATCCTGCGCGAGCTGCAGGCGGATGGGCGGCTGGCCAATGCAGAGCTGGCTGAACGGGTGGGCCTGTCAGCGTCGGCCTGTCACCGGCGGGTGAGGGCGCTGGAGGCGTCTGGCGTGATCCGGGGGTATGCGGCGCTGCTGGACCCTGATGCGGTTGAGCGGGGTCTGACGGTGATTGTGCTGGCGACGCTGGAAAACCAGCGCCGTGGCACGCTGGAGGCGTTCGAGCAGGCGGTGGCCGAGATCGCCGAGGTCATGGAATGCCGCCTGACCACCGGGGCGGAGGACTATATCCTGCGCCTGCAGGTGCGTGATGCGCGAGACTATGAGCGTCTCCACCGTGAGCAGCTGTCTGGTTTGCCGGGCGTTGCGCGGCTCATCTCCAACATCGCCATGCGCACGGTGTTTGCGCGCACCGCGCTGCCGATTGAGGGCGCTTAGGCCGCCGTTGGCATGCCCGGCAGGCGCTCTGGCTCATAAGCGTCCATCACTTCACGCATCCAGCCCGCGATCTTGTGTTCCTCAATCTCGGCAAAGCGTAACAGCGCGATGGCAAAGTCGAGGCCTTCGGGCATGGCGCGGTTGATGACCGCGTGCATGTTCAGGGCTTCATGGCGGTCCCGGTCGGCGTCGTCGGTCACCACAACGAAGCGGGCCATGTCCGGGTAGTTCTCCTGAACAAAGGGCGTGACGTCTTTCGATATCTCATAGCGCGCTTCGCCCAGCGCCAGGGCACGGGCGTTGGTCACGCCCACCGCTTTCATCAGGCGCACATCGCTGGGATCACCAAAAGTCACGTCATAGCCGTCCGACACCGCGTCCATGAAGCGGTCTGCATCTGAGTCGATGGCCACATAGGGAATGTGAAACTTGCGCAGGCCATCCAGCGCCAGGCGGCTGGACGCGGTCATCGCAAAGACCAGGATCGGGCGTCCACCGTCGGGGCTGGCGGTGGGCTCGGACACCTTGACCTTTGCCTGCGCCAGCTTGCGGGCGAGCTTCATGCCCAAAGCCGTCCACGCCGGTGTCAGCGCCAGTGACGCAGCGGTTGCGCCCACCAGCACGGCGGCCGCCTGAGCGCCCAGCGCGCCACTGACAGCCGGAAGCGCCAGCAGGACGAGCCCGAACTCGGACCCCTGAGCGGTGAGGAAGGAAAGCTGGGTGGCACCGGGGCGGCTCCAGCCTGACAATAGCGCGGCGATAAAGGTCAGCACGGTCTTGCCGATCATCAGCGCGGCAAGCGCTGCCAGTATAAGCGGGGCTTCGGCCACCAGCACGCGCCAGTCGAGCGCCATGCCGACGGTGATAAAGAAGAAGCCCAGCAGCAGGGCACCAAAGGGTTTGGCCTCGGTCTTCACCACGGTCTTGTAGGGTGTCTCGGCGACAATCACGCCAGCCAGGAAAGCCCCCAGCGTCAGGGATAACTCCAGCGCGCCGGTTGCCGCTGCCGTGGCGAGCACCAGGAACAGGGCTGTGGCCGTGAAAATCTCAGGGCTGTTGGTTCTGGCCAGTAAGGTCAGGGCCGGGCGCGCCGCATAGCGACCGATGAGGAGGGCGGCCCCGGCGGCCAGTACCGCTTTCAGTCCAGCCTCTCCCAAAGCCAGCGCCAGAGAGCCTTCACCGGTTTCCAGCGATACCGCAAACACCAGAAGGAAGATGCCGGCGATATCCTGAAACACCAGAAGCGCGGTGGAGGATTTTCCCAGCGGGCAGGTGACGATGCCCCGATCAGCCATGGTCGCGCTGACCACCGCTGTCGCAGAGATGCCAGCGCCAAGACCGACAAGGATTGCAAGCGGCCAGTCCAGCCCAAAGGCTTTGGCAATCAGCGCAAAGCCTGCGCCACAGGTCGCCATCTGAAGCGGACCAAGCACCACCAGATCCCGCCCGCTCTCCTTCAAAGTCTTTGACGAAAAGCCCAGCCCGATCTCGAACAGCAGGAAGACCACCCCCAGCTGGGCAAGCAGTGCTGTGGTCTGACTCTGCTCAACCAGCGAAAAGCCAAAGGGACCGATCACCAGCCCCGCTGCGATGAAGGCAACGATGTTAGAAGTCTTCAGCGCTTTTGCCGCCAGAATGCAAAGAAGTCCGATGCCGAGCAGTTTGACCGCTGGCAGAATGGCAATCACTTCGGGCATCAGATCTCTTTCAGGTCAGGGCCTCTGGCTGCAAGATAGGCAGTTCACGCACGCTGCGCCATTGCCCGTTCGGCCCTGCAGCGCTAAATGCGCGCCCATGACTGATGAACGCTACTCAAAACTCGACCAGCTCGGCTCTGAATCCTTCGCCGCGGCAACGCCGGAGGAGGCTCGCCTCGAGCGCGTCGAAAATCCCGCGCTGGATGCGGACTATCTGATCCGTTTCACCTGCCCGGAATTTACCTCCATCTGCCCGGTCACCGGCCAGCCGGACTTTGCCCATATCGTGATCGACTACGCGCCTGATCGCTGGATCGTGGAGAGCAAGGCGCTGAAGCTTTACCTGCAGAGCTTCCGAAATCACGGGGCCTTCCACGAAGCCTGTACCATGATGATTGGCCAGCGCCTGGTTGACGAGATCAGTCCCAAATGGCTGCGCATCGGCGGCTACTGGTATCCGCGCGGCGGCATTCCCATCGATATCTTTGGTCAGTGGGGCACACAGCCAGAGGGCCTGTGGGTGCCTGATCAGGGCGTTCAGCCCTATCGTGGGCGCGGCTAAGTGCCTGTATGAGCGTTCATTCATGTGAATGAGCGGAGTTTGAACACTCTCCTCTGAGTGCATTCATACGCACTCTGACAGTCTCCATTTTGTCAGGCGGGGAACGCCTGTGATGCAAAGAGGAGACTTTTTAATGAGCATGCGTTTGATCCTGGCCGCTGGCCTTAGCCTTGCCGCCATCATGACCACTCTGCCGACGGCAGAAGCCCAGCAGCGCAACCGCGTTGATATCCGCCAGGCGGGTGTGTCCAACGAGATTGCCGGTCGCCAGCGCGGTTATGAAAACCGTCTGGTCCTGCAACAGCGTGGTTCGCGTCAATTTATCTCCACCTACCAGGACGGCCTGCGTAATGGTGCGACTGTGGCCCAGTATGGCCGTGGCAATGCCGCAGCGCTGGACCAGTATGGCCGCCGCAACTCAGCCGTGATCGGTCAGGACGGGGCGTATAACGACGCTTACGCCT
This sequence comes from Maricaulaceae bacterium EIL42A08, assembly GCA_024178355.1. GTDB lineage: Bacteria > Pseudomonadota > Alphaproteobacteria > Caulobacterales > Maricaulaceae > Oceanicaulis. Next base: position 143,566 of record JAMZNZ010000002.1, read on the forward strand.
ACCAGAATGGTTATCGCAACGAAGCGGGTATCGCCCAGTTTGGCTATGGCCACTCGGCCGTGACCCAGCAATCGGGCAGCCATAATGCTGTGGGTGTGATCCAGGCTGGCAGTGGCCAGACCGCCAATGTGAGCCAGCGTGGGTCTGGCAATGTGACCCTGATCATCCAGGGCGATCACTAACCCCCCGTGTGAGTGTCGCGCCCGGTTTCGATACCGGAGCCGGGCGCACCCACACCCCATCTCACCGATGAAAGGAGCATAGCGATGAAATACGCGATACCTGCTCTCACCCTTGTTATTGCTGGTGCCGGTGCTGCTTTGGCATCAACGCCCCAGCTTAGTGCGCCCGGCCCGGTCGCGCCGTCTCAACCGCCTTATGTGGCGACCTTCGAGCCGCGCTCGAACACCTGCGACCTTCAATTGTTCGAGCCTCGTCTTGTCGCTCTGGCCAATCCGGTCGAGGCCGACAGCTGGAGCCTGAGTGTTGAAACGCCAGACTTCTACAACCAGCAAAGCGGCCCGATCTCCGGCACGCGCAATCGCCTGCAGCCCGTCACACGTCTGTTCATGGGCGGGATTGGCGTGCAGTCAGATCGTGGCGGTCAGTTCTTCGGCGGTTCGCCGACCATGCCGCGTCCCTTCCACGCAGAGCTGAACGTCTTTGATGTGGCCGGCCAGCTTGTGTGCCGTGATGTCATCGACCTGCCTTAGGGCGGTGGGTGACTGACATGGATAGACACATACTGCGCTTTCAAAGGGCGGTCCGGTAAGGGCCGCCCTTATCGCGTTTCTGAAGGGGAGACAGACCTGGGGTGACAGGATGTGTCGACTAAAAGTCAGGTTCTCTTGACATCGCGCAAAATGTAAGGCAAACCTGACTTATTGTCAGATTTACCTGAAAGGGAGAGAGCCTGTGTGTCCATCAAGAAAACCCTCGCTCGGAGCCTGGATCGCCATTGGCGTTGCGATGACGATTTCGATCCTGACCAGTTTCGGCGCGTTTGCATTCTCGTTTGGCGGTGTACCGGGAGTGGCCCAATGACCCCCGCAGCCAAACGATATTCCTTTGCTTTTACCGGTTTCATGCTGGCCTATGCTGGCGTTGTGATTGGCGTCCCGTTCCTTGATCGTGCTTTCGACTTTGCGACCCCGGTGCGGATCGGCCTGGCGCTGCTTCCGGTGGTTCCGGCGCTGTTTGCGCTTCGCGAATTCATGATCCTGCTCAACAGCCTCGATGAGGTTCAGCGCCGCATCCAGCTGGAGGCGATTTTGATCGCGGCGGCGGTTGTCGGATTTGGAAGCTTTGCCTGGGGCTTTGTCGAAGGCGCTGTGGATGTGCCGCGCATTTCGCTGATCTGGGTCTTGCCAGCGCTGGCGGCGGTCTGGGGCGCGGCCGTGCCATTTGTGCGGCGGCGCTACGTATGAAGAACCGGATCAGAGTCCTTCGCGCAGAGCATCGCTGGAGCCAGGCAGAGCTTGGCGAGCGTGTTGGCGTCTCCCGCCAGGCGATCAATGCGGTCGAAACTGAAAAGCACGACCCATCCCTGTCGCTGGCCTTTGCCATTGCCGAGGCGTTCGAGCTGAAGATCGAGGACGTCTTCGACCCCAGGGGCTAGGGCGAGCCTTGCTCCTATGCGGCTTGCTCCACCATGGAGATCAGTCCTGCAATCGCGTCTTCGGGCGTTTCATGAAAGCCGATGGCGTCCAGAACATTGCGGTCTGCAAAGCCGGTATCGACGATATGATGGACCAGCTGCTTCATCGGGGCCCAATAGGCGGCATCGATGAAGCAGGCCGGTTTTGCATGGCGGCCCAGCTGGCGCAGCATGATCATGTCGAAAATCTCTTCCAGCGTGCCAAAGCCGCCGGGCAGCACCAGGAAGGCGTCGGCTTCCTCCACCATCATCGCCTTGCGTGAGGCCATGGTGGCGGTAATGCGAATGTCGGCGCCGGCTTGTGCGCCCTCGATTGGAATCAGGAATTCGGGAATGACGCCCAGCACTTCGCCGCCTTCTTCAAGGGCCGCACGGGCTGCGATCCCCATCAGTCCAGCCTCTGCCCCGCCATAGACCATGCGCACATTGGCCTTGGCCAGGGCGCGGCCGGTGGCCTCTGCCAGAGCCCTGAAATGGCTGTCTTCGCCTTGTTTTGACCCACAGAAGACGCAGATGCTCCGCATTTTGGCCTCACCTCAATCGCAGTGTGCGCAGTAATGCGCGTTGAATCTCACAGCTCTTGCGGTCAGCATAGGCAAAATTCAGTGCGTGGTGCGAGACTTGCATGCTGCTAAGATACTCGCCCGGTCTGGACAAGGAGTAGCCCATGGCCGCAACGCGGTCCTTCCTGATTGCCGCTGGACTTCTGGTCCTTGCGATTGCTGTTGCCCTGGCGGTGGTGATCATGCGCCCGTCTCCTGAAGGCCTGAGTGTGGGCGAGGACACCGGCGAGATTGCCAGTGATGGTCCTGCCGCTGCTGAGGCGTCTGAAGAGGCTCCGGCGCTGGCGGCGCCCACCTTTGACATTGTGCGCGTTGATCCGCGTGGAACCGCTGTCGTTGCGGGCCGTGGAGCACCGGGCAGCACGATTGCCCTGATGCTAGGTGAGCGCGAGCTCAGCAGCGTCGAGATCGATGAAACAGGCGACTGGGTCATCATCGTCAATGAGCCGCTGCCGACCGGATCGGCGGAGCTGTCGCTGCTGATGACAACACCGTCGGGGCAGGAGATCCGCTCAGAGCAGGTTGTTGTTGTGTCGGTTCCAGAGGGACGCGATACGACACCGCTGGTCGTCATGGGCCGCCCCGGCGAAGCCAGCCGTGTCTTCCAGAGCCCGTTTGATGGCGTGGAATCGGGCCCGCTGGCTCTTGAAACCGTCGACTATGATGAAAGCGGTGCGGTGATTTTCTCCGGTCGTGCAACGCCGGGCAGTCTTGTTCGCATTCTCGCTGATGGTCAGCTGGTGGGCGAAACCGAGGCCAATGAGGCCGGGCGCTGGACCACCGAGGCTGATGCCAGCTTCCCGCCGGGTGTCTACGATCTTCAGATTGATCAGATCGCCCCTGAAACCGGCCAGGTGACGGCGGTCATCGCGCTGCCGTTTGAGCGCGCCACGCCGGAAGATGCGGTGTCTGCGCGAGAGGCCGGGCGTGTAGTTGTCCAGCCGGGCAACTCGCTGTGGCGGATTGCGCGGCGTCTCTATGGCGACGGCTTCCAGTACACGGTGATCTACGAGGCCAATGCCGACCAGATCCGCGATCCCGACCTGATCTATCCTGGCCAGGTGTTCAATACGCCTGACGAGGATGACGGCTAACAGCCTGTTGGTATGTGTGTGATCGCGGTGGCGGTGCTGGCACTGGCACCCTACATTGCCACGCAATGAGCGCTCCCAATTACAAAGAAGTGCTGGAAGGCCCTGCGCCGGAAGGCCGGTTGTCCGAAGCTGTTGCACGGCTGATCAAGATCCTCGTTTCGCCTGAGATGGCGAAATGGCGGCTGCGCATGGGCGTGGCGCTGGTGATCACCTTCATCACAAAGCTGTTTGCGGTGACCTCGCCGATGGCGTTCGGGGAGGGGATTAACGCGATCACACGCAGCCTGACCGGCTCACCGGACGCCACGGCGCCGGCGGGCCTGAGTGCTGCGGTGGGCTTTGTGCTGCTATACGGCCTGTTACGCTTTGCAGCCGCCGGTGGCCCTCAGCTGCGTGATGCCCTGTTTGCCCCGGTCAGCCAGGATGCTCAGCGTATCACCGCGGTCCAGGGCTTTGCTCACGTTCAGTCGCTGTCGCTGGGCTATCACCAGACCAAGCGCACTGGCGCGGTCAACCGCCTGATCGATCGTGGCGCCAACGCGATCGATTTCCTGCTTCGCTTTCTGGTGTTCAATATTCTGCCTGCAATCGTCGAGCTGGTCCTCGCGGCAGTGCTGGTGTCGATCTTCTACGGCTGGATATTCTCCGTCGTGATGGTGGTTGCGGTGCTGGCCTACGCGCTGGTGACGTGGCTGATGACCGAGTGGCGCGTTAAGCTGCGTCGCGAGATGAATGAGGCCGACACCGAGGTGAACGCCCGCTCAGTCGACGTCATGGCCAATTTTGAAACCGTGAAGGCGTTCGCGGCTGAAGACCGGGAAACCCGGCGCTTCGACGACGCCAAGACCGCCTACGCCAACGCGGCGACCAAGTCCCAGCAGAGCCTGGCAGCGCTTAACGCGGCGCAGGCGGCGATCATGAATGGCGGCCTGCTGGCGGTGGCGCTGATCGGTGTGGGGATGGCCGCTAACGGTCAGCTGGAGGCCGGCGATATCGCCGCGCTGACCTTGATGTTGATGCAGGTCTACCAGCCGCTGAACATTCTGGGCTGGGCCTATCGCGAGATCAAACAGGCCAGCGTCGATCTGGAGCGCCTGTTCCAGACCCTGCGCCTGCGCCCCGAAGTCGAGGACAAGCCCGATGCGCCGGCGCTGAAGGTTCCCGGCGGCGCGGTGCGCTTTGAGGGCGTCAGCTTTGCCCATGACGGTCGCGCGCGGTCGGTTGATGATGTCAGCTTCGAGATCCCCGCCGGGGCCTTTGTCGGTCTTGCCGGACCGTCGGGTGCTGGCAAGTCGACATTGCTGCGCCTGCTGTTCCGCTTTTATGACTCGGACAGCGGCCGTGTCCTGATCGACGGTCAGGACATCGCGGGTGTCAGTCAGACCAGCCTGCGCGAAAATCTCGGCCTCGTGCCCCAGGACGTGGTCCTGTTTAACGACACGCTGCGCCAGAATATTCTGTACGGCCGCCCTGACGCCGATGAGGCCGCGCTTTGGGATGCGGTGGAGCGCGCGCGCCTGAAAGATTTTGTCGAGCAGTTGCCCGATGGCCTTGAAACCCGTGTGGGCGAGCGGGGCCTGAAGCTGTCTGGTGGTGAGAAGCAGCGCGTCGGCGTTGCGCGAGCTATCCTGAAGGATCCGCCCATTCTCATCCTGGACGAAGCCACGTCAGCACTTGATTCCCAGACCGAAAGCGAGGTTCAGGCTGCGTTGGCCGAGGCCGCCCGTGGTCGCACGACCATCGCTGTGGCCCACCGCCTGTCCACGATCGCTAAAGCCGATCTGATACTTGTCATGGAAGACGGGCAGCTGACCGAAGCGGGGGCCCATGGCGAGCTTCTTCAAGCTGATGGCCGCTATGCCGGGATGTGGGCCAAACAGGCTGAAGCAGCGTCAAGCTGAGGTCGGCTTGCCCTGACTTTCCAGCTGGCCCATACCAAGCCCCATGAAGCTTTCCTTTTCAGACTTTGACGCCGACCGGTCCGTCTTTGACGCAGTGATCGATGTGCGCTCTCCGGCCGAGTTTGCCGAGGACCATGTGCCCGGCGCGATTAACCTGCCGGTCCTGTCCAATGAGGAGCGGGCCGAAGTCGGCACGATTTACGTCCAGGATGATCCGTTCAAGGCGCGCAAGATCGGTGCAGCCCTGGTGGCGAAAAACACCGCTGAGCATCTGCAGACGGCGCTAAAGGACATGCCGGGCGGCTGGCGGCCGATGGTCTATTGCTGGCGTGGCGGTCAGCGGTCGGGATCTTTTGCGACAATCCTGAAAGAGATTGGGTGGCGGGTGGCTGTGCTGGATGGCGGCTATAAAAGCTATCGCCGGGCGGTCCAGCACCAGCTCTATGAAGCCGAGCCTGCCTGGCGCTTCATCGTGCTGGACGGCAATACCGGGACCGGGAAAACCGAGATATTGCTGAAGCTTGAAGCGAGGGGCGTCCAGGCGCTTGACCTTGAAGGACTGGCCAATCATCGCGGGTCGCTATTCGGGCATCGCGATGGGGGCCAGCCGTCACAAAAAGCGTTTGAGAGCGCGTTGCTGGAGGCGCTGCGCGGCCTTGATCCATCCCGGCCCATCATTGTGGAAGCGGAAAGCTCCAAGATTGGTCAGATCAATATTCCACCGGCGGTCTGGAAAGCGATGGAAGCGGCCCCGCGCATGGTGGTCGAAGCGCCGCTAGAAGCGAGGGCCGAGTTCCTGGCGCGGGTCTATCGCGACATCACCGAGGATCATGATCGCCTGGTGGACCGGCTCGAAGCGCTGAAACCCTACCAGTCCAACGAGACGATTGAACGCTGGCTGACGCTGGCCGGTGAGGGGGCGCACGAAGCGCTGGCCGGTGAGCTGATGGCTGAGCACTACGATCCGCGATATGGCCGCGAGCGCGACCGCCATGGCCGTGAGCTGCTGGCCACGTTGAAGGCGGATCGACTGGACGAGGCCGGACTGGACCAGCTGGCCGATGATTTGGCGCAGGCGGTGGCCGCGCTTTGATGTCAGCGAGCTGATGTTGCGGTGATCTTCGCCGCAGCCGAATTCGGTGTGACGACCGTACCGATTTGCCAAAGCGGTTTTCCGATCTTTTCAAATTTCGCTTTGACCTCATCGAGCTTGCTGGCCGGAACCGCAGCAAGCAGGCCCCCGGCCGTTTGCGGATCGATCAGAAGATCAGCCTTCGATCCTGGACGCGCGCTCAAGACCTTCGGCGCGAGCTGGTTGGCGTCAAACAGCGTCGACCGCACGCCCTGATCCGCCAGCTCCAGCGCGCCATCGAGAAGCGGAATCGCATCCAGGTCGATCACCGCATTCTGCTCGCCCAGCAGTGAGTTCAGATGCCCGGCGAGGCCAAAGCCCGTGACATCGGTCATGGCGGTGGCAACTTGGCTGAGGATCGCTGAAGGCTCGCCTTGTGGCTCTGCCATCGTCGACCAGCATTTCGCCGCATCCCGACCCCTGGCCTTCAGCGCCATTTCACCGGCGAGAATCACGCCGGTGCCAATGGGCTTGGTCAGGACCAGCACATCGCCGGGTAGGGCGCTGCCCTGGCCCACGGCTGCCTTCGCCAGGCCGGTGATCGTAAAGCCGAGGCTGAGCTCAGCGCCGGTGCTGGTGTGGCCGCCTACAATGTCTGCGCCAGCGTCTTTAAACACGGCTGAGGCCGCGTCCATGATTTCAGCCACCATCGCCGCCTGAAGCGTGTCGGCCATGGCAGGCAGAATCAGTGTGGCCACAGCCGCCTGCGGCTCCGCTCCGCTGGCCCAGATGTCGCCGAGCGCATGGACCGCCGTGATCCGGGCAAACAGGCCAGGGTCATCGACAAAGGCACGCAGGTGGTCTGTCGTGATCACCTGGTGCTGGCGACCGTGCTTTAAGACCGCCGCGTCATCGCCGGAGCCGACCAGCACGTCGCTGCGACCCGGCGCGGCCATGCCGGCCAGTCCCTCGCTCAGCGCCTGTCGTCCGGTTTTCGAGCCACATCCACCACACAGTGGCTGGGCGTTTTCGGTCAGTTTTTTCACCCCTGCGGCCATCGGCCCCACAGGCGGGTCAGGTTTCATCTGATCCAGGTCAGAAAGCCGCTCCATGAAGTCGGTGTCGATTGAGTTTTTTAAGCCCCAAAACGCCTTGGCGGAAACCGCAAAGCCGTACTTATCCGCCACCGCGGACCGGCTGCCGGTGGAGATCAGCTTCAAATAATCTGACTGAGGTTTGAAGCGCCGGGGTGGGGACAGATCCTGAAGCGCGGCGCGGATATTGTCTGCCAGTACCGGGGCCGCGCGCACGGCATAAACACCCGCTTTCGGACGTGGATCAGCATCAAAATGGGCGCAATCGCCAGCGGCAAACAGGTTTGGGTGGCTGACGCTGCGCAAGTATTGATCCACGCGGACAAAGCCGTTTTCAAGCGCCAGACCTGTGTCGCTGATCCATGGCCAGGCCTCGACGCCAGCCGCGCCAATGACAAAGTCGCTCGCTAGTGTTTCACCGTTCAGTGTCAGCTGGTTAGCGGTGATTTGCTCAACCGTGCAGCGGGTTCTGATCTCGACGCCAGCCGCCTTCAGCGCAGCCAGAAGCGCGCGCCGGGCAGCGCTGGATAACTCTGGCGCGATCTGGTCGCGGGCCTCGATCAGCGTGACCTGACCGGGACGTCCCATCTGTTTCAGGCGATGATCTGCGGCCAGCGCAAGCTCCACACCGGCGGCACCTGCGCCAATGACGGCCACGCGCGGCTTGCCATTAAGGGTCTGAAATTGCTGAAGGAACTCCGACCATCGATCGGCAAAATCGGACAGGGGCTTGGCGCGCGCCACATGCTCGGCAAAGCCTTCAATGTCGGGCATGCGGCCGGTGGCACCGACATCAAGGCTGGCGATATCGTAGCGGATCGGCGCGCGATCCTTGAAGGAGATGCGCCGCGCGTCGGGATCGATGCCGGTGACGGCCTCGAGAATCACCCGCGCCCCTGCAAAGCGGGCGAGGCGAACCAGATCAATATCAAGGGCCTGGCGCTCATAATGGCCCGCCACGAAGCCCGGCAGCATGCCGGTATAGGCAGTCGCCGGGGTCGGATCGATCAGCGTCAGGCGCGCTCCGGCCAGCGGGCGCATGCCCCACATCTTCAAGAACAGAGCATGGGCGTGCCCGCCGCCGATCAGCACAAGGTCTCGGGTGAGGGGGATGGAGGGCTGCATTGGCGATTAATGTCCTAAACGTCACTTCGAGCTTAAAGACGTTTGGACGGATCGGGAATCCTGGGAAGTCAGGTGGCCGAAAGTTGCGCCCGTTCTGTGAGGCGGCGACTGTGCATGCGCACAGCGGCCGCACCAGCCGCGGCGCCGGCGAGTCCGTGAGCGAACATCATCGGCCAGCCCGCCGCCAGAACAACAGGTGCGGCAAAGCAGAAGCTTACGATCCAAGCGACAAGCGCGACAAAAACGATTTTGAGGACGTGGGTCATGGAAGCCTCCAAAAGCCTGACACGTGGGCAGATAGAATGCTCGACTGTTCAATCGAGGCCGTTGTGCAGCGCGATGCGTCGTGACGACCAAGGCGGCATTCATTGGAATTAATGAGCCTAACTCAAGTCCGCTGTGTAACCTGATCTCGCGCTGAGATTTTCAAGCTAGTGGAGCACGCGAAATGAAGCAGGCTGAAAGTGTCCAGTGGACCATGAGTGTTGTTACCAGCGTTGCGGCGGCTGGATGTTTGGCGATGACGGCCTCCGCTCAGGAGTTACAGGAATTTCCAGACATCGTTTACTATGAGGGCCCTGAGTTTAGTGACGAGAAGCATCGTCTTGATCTCGTGATGCCCGCTGACGGGCTAGCCGCAGCAACCATGCTGTGGATCCACGGTGGGGCCTGGGCCTTCGGTGACCGAAAGGATGATCTGGAGCTGGCTCGGGCGTTTGCACGTGAGGGCGTTGCGATGGCCGTTATGTCCTACCGGCTAAGCCGGGGCGACTGGCGGGGTGAACAATTCTCCTCGACGGGTGTTCAGCATCCGGCCCATATCCATGACGTCGCCAGTGCTTTTGCCTGGCTTCACACAAATGCCGACGCGTACGGTCTTGATTCGCAGCGGCTTTTTGTCGGTGGGTTTTCAGCCGGTGGCCATTTGTCAGCGCTGCTGGCGATGGATGCCCGCTATCTTGCGGCTCACCAGCTTGAGCCGACCGACATGGTCGCGGCCCTACCGGTGGCAGGGGGCTATGATCTTGAAGGCTACTATCAGGCGATCGAGGCCGGGCTTGGGCAAGAGGCTGCGGTTGGCCATGTGCTGGGCGTTTTCGGTCCGCGCGAGGGGCTACCTGACGCCTCGCCAATATCCTACATCGATCAGGCCGAGGTGCCGATGCTGGTGCTGACCGAAGGTCAAACTGTCGACTACACACGTGTTTTTGATGAAGCGATCAGCGAGGCCGAGCTAAATGATCTGATCAGTTTCAGCTATTACAACGAGGAAACGCACGCGTCCCTGCTTGCCGTGCTGAGTGAGGATGACAGCCCGGCTCGGGACGAAATCATTGCCTACATCGAACAGCAACTGGCAAACCGCTAGGCGCGCGATTGCATCTGGTCCACTACATGGATTTGAAAGAAGTGGCTCCCTGGGACGGGCTCGAACCGCCGACCCGGTGATTAACAGTCACCTGCTCTACCAACTGAGCTACCAGGGATCATCCATTCGCGATGGAGGCAGGGTCTTTAGCAACGCTTTGTAGCGCGCGCAAGAAGCTGACCGCATCGGATACACATCAATGTCAGATGCCTGACGGGCAGGCAAAAAAAATCGGGAGCCCGAGAGCTCCCGAAAAGGCATTGGGTGGATGGTGGGGTGTCTTCGAGGGAAGACGATTAACAAATACCGACTCACTGGTTAACAGGGCGCTAACGTTAATAAAGATTTCCAGTTTCCTGTTCGCAAGAGCGCGCCAGCCATGCTATCGAGGGGCCAATCAGTGTTGATCAGGTCGAGGAGGATGATCATGGCAACGCGCAGCGCAACCTATTCAGAGTTCTGGCCCTACTATCTGCGTGAGCATGCAGAGCCGGGTACTCGCTACATGCACTACGCCGGGACGGTGATCGCCACCAGCGTACTGCTCCTGGCGCTCATGTCGCAGACGTGGTGGCTGCTGATCTTCTTCCCGCTGGCTGGTTATGGATTCGCGTGGGTGAGCCATGCCTTTATCGAACGCAACAAGCCCGCGACCTTTATTCATCCGGTCTGGTCGCTGATCAGCGACTACCGCATGACGTTCCTGGCGTTCACTGGGCAGTTGAAGCCGCACCTGAAAGCAGCCGGTGTCACCGATCACCCGCATGCGAGTGCTGCTGAATAAAGCTGGCTGTTTTGGGGGGACTTCTGGAGGCGCCACCCGGAATCGAACCGGGGTACACGGATTTGCAATCCGCTGCGTCACCACTCCGCCATGGCGCCGCCGAAGAAGTCAGACGCGAAGTCTTATATAAATCAGGCAGACACCGCAACGCGCTTCATCGCCTGTGATGCAGCGCCACGAACCTGGTGCGGCAGCGGGCAGCCTGCGGCGAAGCGCATCGGGGCGCTTAACTGCCTTGCAGGACAAGCCAACGCAGCGATATAAGCCCGCATCAACGAGAGGGCTTAACGTCCTCATGGATCAAAAAGAGCGAACTTGCTGCCATGACCGATTACTCCGTTGCCCGCCTTGCCATGGTCAACAGCCAGATCCGACCGTCGGACGTGACGGATCACCGGATCCAGGACGCGATGGGTGAAATCCCGCGCGAGATGTTCGTGCCGAAGTCCCAGTCCGCAAAGGCTTACGCCGATACCGAGATCAAGCTTTCGGATGCGCGCACCATGCTGCGCCCGGTACACCTGGCCAAGCTGATTCAAGCCGCCGACATTCGCCCCACCGATGTGGTGCTCGATATTGCGTTTGGGCGCGGCTACACCATGGCGGTGCTTTCGCGTCTTGCTGAAACCGTTGTGGGTCTTGAGCAGGACGGCGAGGGCTTTGCCACCAAGGCCGGCGATCGACTGGCGCAGATCGGTGCCAATAATGCGGTGGTCGTTGAAGGCGACCTGGAGGCTGGCGTTCCTGGTCAGGGTCCATTTGATGTCATCTTCGTTGACGGTGCGGTCGCGAGGGCGCGCGACGCCTGGTTTGACCAGCTGGCCGAAGGCGGACGGCTTGCTGTGATTGAGCGCGACGGAGCGGTTGGCCGGGCGCGTATTTACACCAAGGCTCGCGGTCATATTGGTGAGCGCGCTGTGTTTGATGCAGCGCCGCCCTATCTGGCAGGCTTCGAGCCTGAAGGTGGTTTCGTCTTTTAAGGGTAACACCCTGAGGAGAAACTGCACGATGACCAAAAGTGAACGCTGTTCACTTTTGGTGTTTGGCTCTATATGTATTGAAAACGCCGCCGGGCGTTGCGCGAGCGGTGCGCAATCGGGCGAGCGATAGAGGTTGGTCATGAAGTCGACACTGCGCACCGTTTTGCTGGCGGCTGTTCTTGCAACTCCTTTAACGGCCGTGGCTCATGCCCAGTCGCTAGAGGAGACCCTGGTGTCGGCCTACCAGACCAACCCGACGCTGGCCGCTCAGCGCGCTCGTCTTCGCCAGGCTGAAGAAGGCTATTATCAGGCCCGTGCCGCACGCTTGCCGTCGGCTGCCGCGAGCGCCGACGTCAGTGAAAGCGAGCGCTGGGGCGGCGGTTTCTTCAACAATCCCCAAGGCTCGGTTGGCTACGGCGTAAACGTCAGTCAGTCGATCTATCGCGGCGGTCGCACCAGCGGTGCCATTAACGCGGCGATTGCCCGTATTGAAGCGAGCCGGGCGCAGCTTCGCTCCACCGAACAGTCAATCCTGATCGATGCCGTGGCTGCCCATGCTGAAGTCGTGCGCGACCAGCAGGTGGTGGGCATCCGCTCCAACAATGTGGATGTGCTAGCCGAACAGCTTCGCGCAGCCCGTGATCGCTTTGAAGTGGGTGAGATCACCCGAACCGACGTGGCGCAGGCCGAGGCGCGCTTGTCCGGCGCGCGTGCGCAGTTGTCGGCCGCACAGGCTGCACTGGCGGCGTCGCGTGCCCGCTATGCCCGTGTTGCCGGTGTTGAGGTGACTGAACCGCAGGCCGCAGAGGCAGCACCGGCTGTTCCTGAAAACCTTGGCGACGCCCTGGAAACCGCGCTGAATGCGAATCCTGACCTGCAGGCGGCTGGATTTAATGAGCGCGCAGCCGAGCTGGGTGTGCAGGTGGCTCGCGGCAGTCTTCGCCCGGATGTCAGCTTGTCTGCTCGGGCCAATGAGAGCCGCGCATCTGATTTTTCAGGCCAGGCCGTGGGCTCCGCGAGCGTGACCGCAAACGTCTCGGTGCCGATCTTTACTGGTGGACTGAACCGCTCCCGGGTTCGCGAAGCGCTGGCCTCAGCCGATGAAGCGCGCCTGTCCAGCGTCAATATTCGTCGTCAGGTGATCGAAGGCGTGACCAATGCCTGGAATAACTACCTGGCCGCTCAGGCCGTGATCGAATCGAGCCGCCAGGCGGTTCGCGCCAACGAGATCGCTTTTGAGGGTGTGGAGCAGGAGGCTTTTGTGGGCCTGCGAACCACGCTCGACGTATTGAACGCGGAGCAGGAATTGCTCAACTCGCGCCTCGAGCTGGTGCGGGCTGAACGCGATTTCACGGTTGCGAGCTACGCGGTGCTGCAGTCGATGGGGCTTCTAGGTCCTGACACCCTCCAGCTGCCGGTTGATTCGCAAGGTTCGAACGACGTCTTCACTCCGCGAAACGGCCTGGATGTAGACCTGACGCCCTGGAATTAACCCTTCAGGCAGACAAAAGCGTGAAAAACCGCTTGTCGCGCTGGACATAGCTTGCCGCGCGCCCTTAGTTTTATGGTCTACCGTTACCCCCTCGACGGACAAGGATGACCCATGGCTCAGGAAAACGCCGAACAAGAACCGACAATGGAGGAAATTCTCGCCTCCATCCGGCGCATCATCAACGAAGACGAAGAAGAAGCGCCAGCGGAATCGGCCGCTGAGCCCGAACCGGCTCCTGAAATCGAGCCGGAGCCCGAACCTGAACCGGAGCCAGAACCCGAAGCGGTTGCTGAGCCGGAACCAGAGCCCGAACCCGAACCCGAGCCCGAGCCGGTGTTCGAAGAAGAAGAGGCTCTGGAGCTTACTGAGCTCGTTGATGAAGAGCCTGCTCCGGAGCCTGAGCCCGAACCAGAACCAGTTGCGGCAGCGGACGATCTCATGATCGTTGACCGTGAGGATGAGTTCGAGGCTGAATCGGCTGAGGATGACGAATCGCTCGTTGACCCGGCTTCGGCCACAGCTGCGGCTGGCATGTTCGCGGCGCTTTCTGAGAACCTGCGTGTCTCGGCCCAGCAGGGCCAGACGCTGGAAGACATCGTTCGCGAACTGATGCGCCCGATGCTCAAGCAGTGGCTTGATGACAATCTTCCCTCCATCGTGGAAGAGAAAGTCCAGGCTGAGGTGGAGCGTATTGCGCGCCGCAGCCGCTAGGCCGTGATGCCAGGATTGATACAAAAGACGGGCGTTGCTGTGGCAGCGCCCGTTTTGATTCGGGGGTGAGGATGAAACAGCTCGATGAAGCTTGGACGGACATGGAGCCCTGGCTCACCGAGCTGGAGGCGCGGCGCCAGAAATCACTGGGGCGTTTCTATCTGTCGATCCCGATCGCCATTGTTGCAGCAATTCTGGTCGGGGTTTTCATTGGTCTGACCCCGATTCCCGGCCCGTTCATTGCGATCTCGGCGATATTGGCTGCCGCCGGTGTTCTGACGCTTGGTTTTGCGCCGCTCCAAAGCCTGAAGAAAGAGCTCAAGCTGGGGCTCAATCACAGGCTAGCGCAGGTCTTTGGCCTGACCTACAGCGAAAAGCCGTACGCTCCGGCGCGTTTTGACAGCTTCCGAGACCACGGACTGATTCCCTCACACCAAAAGCGCAAGTTCGAGGATCACTTCTCCGGAACCGCGCATGGCGCGGATTTCGAGCTTTATGAGGCCGAACTTAAGCAGAAGCGCCGCTCCAAGAACCGCACCTACTACGTGACGGTGTTTCGCGGTGTGCTGATCCGCATCAACTTCCCGCGCACGGTGGAAGGGGTGACGCTCGTCACCCGCGATAAAGGCATCTTCAATGCGTTCGAGGGCTGGGCGACCAAGACTTTCGGGCGCGCCGGACGCAAGCTGGAACGAATCGGCCTGGTTGATCCGACCTTTGAAAAGCTTTTCGAGGTTTATGGCACGGACCAGGTGATGGCCCGTTATCTGCTGACACCCAGCTTCATGGAGCGCCTGCTGGATCTGGAAAAGCTGTTGTCCGGCAAGAATGTCCGCTGCGTCTTCGACGAATCGCTGGGTGAGGGGGCTCAGAAGGGCGAACTTCTGATCGCCGCTGAAACCGGAAACCTGTTTGAAGGCGGCTCCATATTCACCCCGCTTGACCAGAAAGGGCGTATCGAAACGCTCCATGGCGAGATCAAGCTGATTGAAGACACAATCCAGACGGTGCTGGAGCCCGCGACCGAGCGGTAGCGCGTCTTTGTTTTCAAGCGCTTATTTCGTTCCTGGCAGAAGCTAAGATCCATAGGCCGCATGGGCCCCAGCTTCCGCTGGGAAAGAGGGTGTAAAAGGTTACAGAGCAAACCGCCCGATGATCGGGGTGTGATCCGACGCCTTCTCTTTACCCCGTGGGCCTTTATCAATTTCAACGGCCTCGAGGGTATCAGCAGCTTGCGGGCTCAACAGCAGGTGATCGATTCGGATGCCGTTGTTTTTTGGCCAGGCCCCGGCCTGATAATCCCAGAAGGTGTACTGGTGGCCGCGGCCATCAATCTGTTCAAAGGCTTCGGTATAGCCCAGCCACTTGATGGCGCTGAAAGCCGCGCGGCTTTGCGGACGGATCAGGGCGTCGCCTTCCCAGGCGGCCGCGTCATGCACATCGTCATCGCGGGGAATGATGTTGTAGTCGCCGGCCAGAATCACAGGCTCCTCAAAGCTCAACAGCGCTTCGGCGCGGTTGCGCAGGCGCTCCATCCAGGCAAGCTTGTAGTCGTATTTTGGACCCGGTGCCGGGTTGCCATTGGGCAGATAGATCGAAGCCACGCGGACCGGGCCGGTGTCCGCGCTGATCACCGCTTCGATATAGCGTGCTTGCTCATCTTCATCGTCGCCGGGCAGGGCGCGTAGGGCGACTTCCTCAATCGGCTTTTTGGAGAGCAGGGCGACTCCATTATAGCTTTTCTGGCCCACCGTCTCGACATTATAGCCAAGCTCTTCGATCTCCAGGCGCGGGAAAGCGTCGTCCACCGTCTTGATCTCCTGCAGGCAGGCAATATCGGGTGAAGCTTCCTTCAGCCACTCGATAACATTGGGCAGGCGGGCCTTGATGGAGTTGACGTTCCAGGACGCGATGGACAAGCTCATAAGCATAACCTTCGAGGGGATGGGGGATGCGCGATATGTCTGACGACACTCAAACGCGACGATACACGGTCTGGACCGTGATTCTAATGCTGCTTTGGACGCTTCTGGCAGTGGGGATCGGTTATCTGGGGCTTGGTCTGTACCTGACCAACATGATGACCTTCGCCAATGACCTGAATGCCGAGCCGACCAATCATGTCGCCTGGGCGGCGTTTTTATTCCTTTCAGCCGGGCCGGTCATGGCGGGGATCGGAATCATTCTGGGCTGGTTGAGCTTCATCTTTTTCCGCGCACCGCGCACCGGCGTGAAGCTGGTTTTCTTCTTCCCGGTGATCTGGGCGGTCGGCGTTCTGGTCTTCCTGGCAGTGGTCAGCACCGTGTGCCAGGGCGAGTTTACCTGCGGGGTTTGACCTCGCTGCAATTTAGATTGATGACGCCCATGTCAGCACCAAAGAAGCCGTCATCCGACAAAGGAGTTAGCTATGACGTTGACGCTGCGGGTCGCTTCCTCGTTATGCTCTTGCTGACCGCGCTTTCGATCTATGCCCTGTTGCAGAGCCTTTTCGTGGGAACGGTCAGTGGCATCGCCAATGGGTTAAGCTCTGATAATTCAATTGCCCTAGCTCAGGTTAGCTTTTGGGCTGGTATTGTTGGGCCGGTCGTTGGCTGGACGCTGTATATCTTCACCAAGTACAGATCTCAGGCGATGAGAACGTTCGCTTTGATCGTAGGAACTGGCACCCTGCCTTTGCTTATCAAGTTTGTCTGGTGTGGCGGGTTAAGCTGTAGCGCCTAGCCCCCACTCCTCGTGGAAAACGTTGCCGCATTGCCAATGGCGGTTGAGGTCGAGGTCACTGCGCCCACATAGCCGGAATGATTGGCAGTGACCCGGCTGTTCACCGTGCCCGAATTGACCTGACTGAAGTTTCCGCCCAGCGAGACCGGACATTCAGAACAGATATAAGCGCTGTGGGCATTGCCCATGGCCGAGGCCGACAGGGCGGTCCCCATGCCGCCACCGGCACCCTCATTGAAGTTCACCAGCGCGCTGACGGTTCCGGTATTGGATTGTGCCACACCAGAATAGCCGTCTGCACCAATAACAGAGGTGAGCGAGCTGTTGCCAACCGCGTTCGCGCTGCCGACAGCAAGGCCGTTATTGTAGGTGCCAAGATCCAGATTGGTGATCGCACGCACATTGCCAGAGTTGCTCTGGCTGCCGCGAATCTCGCCGTACCCGTAGTCGTTAAACAGCGTGGCGGTGTTGCCCGCCGCCTGACTGGCGCTCACGGCACCATAATCGGCGGTGCCGACGGTCGTGCTCGCGCGTGCTGTGACATCACCGGACTGGGTCTGATCGATTTCGGCTGGGGCAAATCCTCCGCCGGTGACCATGGCGCTGTTGCCTGCTGCGGTGACGCCTTGAGCAACCGTCTCAATCTCCGCGTCGCCAGCCTCCAGCCGGGCCACCGCCTCGGTAGCGCCTGCACTGTTTTGGGACAGGGTGACGTCGCGATCGCCATAGGTGGAGACCTCAACCGCATTCATGGTCGCGCTTGCGCCCTGAACGGTGTGACCGCCATAGGTGGAGATTCGCAGGTCCGACAGAGCTCTGGTGCGCGCGCTAGCACCCGCAGTCTGTGCCATATCAAGAGTCGCATTGGCATCGCCGCGCACGGTCAGGGCGTTGCCCTGTGCCGACGCGTTGGAGGTCACATAGGACCAGGCATTGTCGATCGCGACGCTGGACGTCGCGCGCGCCGTGCCGTCCAACACCTGCTGGCCGTACACGCCGGTCCAGTTGGTAATGAGACCTGTGGCCGAGTTCGCCTGCGCGAACGCGCTGGTGACCACGGTTTCAGCCTGCTGTGCGGTAATGGCTTCCGATGCGGTGTTCGACCCGTCGTTGGACTGGTCGAGGTCCACCCTATCGGTAGGTTCCGCGAAGCTGGCTGCGGATGTCAGCGTCGCGACGCTCGTGGCCGCGATCAACACTCGTGCGAGCCTGGACATAAGGAGCCTCCGATTGGGCATAGGTGGTGTATGGCTGGACGCCGCCGGTGATGTTTGATCCACCGATCGGGTCGTCAAAGGCACAGGTCTGTTCTGGCGTAACGCCATAAAGCTGCGCAGAAATCTCAAGGACAGCGCGCTCGATCACGCTGCGCACGGCCAATTGGACCGGCTCCAGCGAGCGGCCGCCAGCGGATACGTCAACAACGGCATCACCAAAGAAGGCGAACACGCCCGCTGACAACTCGCGGCCAATGATCTGCTTTTGGTAGCTGACCACATCGACCACTTCGAGCGTGCGCGAATCGATGAGACGCAGGTCGAGACCCACATTCATCACATACATACGCCGCGAAAAGAGGGCGGATGGATCTGAGTCGACGCTGTCTCCAGCAAAGGCATCCTGTCCGTTGGACCGGATATTGGCGTTGAGCTCGGTAATGCCACCGACCAGATAATAGTCAGACCCTGGGATCGAGCCGGCATAGATCTGGCGGAAGCCCTGATCCTCGCTGGCGTCCTCGATCAGCTGGTTATTTGTGTAGCGCAGCTCAAGCTCGGCCACCGACGTATCGAAACGCTCCACCAGACGCGCGCCGGACTTGGCAAAAGCGCTCATGGCCATCAGGGCGGCCCCCTGGGTCACGCGCGTTCCGCCTTCCGGGGCGATCT
Source organism: Maricaulaceae bacterium EIL42A08 (assembly GCA_024178355.1). Lineage (GTDB taxonomy): Bacteria > Pseudomonadota > Alphaproteobacteria > Caulobacterales > Maricaulaceae > Oceanicaulis. The sequence goes on from JAMZNZ010000002.1 coordinate 162,018, forward strand.
GGCCTGTGTAGTCGGCAATGCGACCCACCGCGATTCGCGGGGCGGCCTGACCTTGCGTGCGGGCATGGGCAGCCATGCACACCAGCGCGTCAGAGTAGGGGGGCGGATTGGGTGTTACCGGTGCGCCGCCCGTTGGCGTCGCGTACAGACCGTCCGATCCAGAATTCGACGTCGCACAGGCAGCTACGCTGAAGCAGGTGACCGCCGCGGCCAGAAGCGTCTTGAGTTTAGTCATTGTCGCTGTCTCCCGCCTGAGTGCCGTTGGCATTCGCGTTCGCATTGGCGCTGATATTGCCGGTATTGGTCTGGTTGGAGTTGATGACGACCGTGTTGTAGTTGCCGTTCACCACCACATTGAGCTGGTTGCCGACTGCAAAGGCACCGGCGCTGGCCCATGGTCCGTAGGCTTGGCCATTGGCACCGACGCCTGCCATTCCGCCGGCAGTTGCGTTGGCATTCGCCATTGCATTGGCCTGGGCGGAG
>JAMZNZ010000002.1:167500-1361096 GCA_024178355.1 Maricaulaceae bacterium EIL42A08
AAAGCACCCCGACGAGGGGAGTGAAACAGACCCTGAAACCGGACGCCTACAAGCAGTCGGAGCCGCCTTGCGCGGTGACGGCGTACCTTTTGTATAATGGGTCAGCGACTTCGTCTCTCTAGCAAGCTTAAACCGGTAGGTGTAGGCGCAGCGAAAGCGAGTCTGAATAGGGCGACATAGTTAGAGGGATGAGACCCGAAACCGAGTGATCTAGCCATGTGCAGGTTGAAGGTGCGGTAACACGCACTGGAGGACCGAACCCACGTCTGTTGAAAAAGACGGGGATGACGTGTGGCTAGGGGTGAAAGGCCAATCAAACTCGGAAATAGCTGGTTCTCCGCGAAATCTATTTAGGTAGAGCGTCATCCGAATACCCTCGGGGGTAGAGCACTGGATGGGCTAGGGGGCCCCAACGGCTTACCAAACCTAACCAAACTCCGAATACCGAGGAGTACTAGATGGCAGACACACTGCGGGTGCTAAGGTCCGTAGTGGAGAGGGAAACAGCCCTGACCGCCAGCTAAGGTCCCTAAGTTATCACTAAGTGGGAAACGATGTGGGAGTGCTTAGACAACCAGGAGGTTGGCTTAGAAGCAGCCATCCTTTAAAGAAAGCGTAACAGCTCACTGGTCAAGCGCTCCTGCGCGGAAAATGTAACGGGGCTTAAGTGATACACCGAAGCTGCGGGCTCGAAAGAGCGGTAGCGGAGCGTTCTGTAAGTCTGCGAAGGGCAGGTGCGAGCCTGCTTGGAGATATCAGAAGTGAGAATGCTGACATGAGTAGCGATAAAGAGGGTGAGAGACCCTCTCGCCGAAAGTCCAAGGGTTCCTGCGCAATGCTAATCAGCGCAGGGTAAGCCGGCCCCTAAGGCGAGGCCGAAAGGCGTAGTCGATGGGAACCAGGTTAATATTCCTGGGCCAGCGGGTAGTGACGGATTCCGGACTTTGTTCATCCTTATTGGATTGGGTGGGCAATAAAGGCGTCCCTGGAAATAGCTCCCGCTTTAGACCGTACCCCAAACCGACACAGGTGGACTGGTAGAGCATACCAAGGCGCTTGAGAGAACTCTGCTGAAGGAACTCGGCAAATTACTCCCGTAAGTTCGCGAGAAGGGAGCCTGGCGTCGGGCAACCGATGTCCAGGGGCACAGACCAGGGGGTGGCGACTGTTTACTAAAAACACAGGGCTCTGCGAAGTCGCAAGACGACGTATAGGGTCTGACGCCTGCCCGGTGCCGGAAGGTTAAAAGGAGGAGTGAGAGCTCCGAATTGAAGCCCCGGTAAACGGCGGCCGTAACTATAACGGTCCTAAGGTAGCGAAATTCCTTGTCGGGTAAGTTCCGACCTGCACGAATGGCGTAACGACTTCCCCACTGTCTCCAGCAGAGACTCAGCGAAATTGAATTCTCCGTGAAGATGCGGAGTTCCCGCGGTCAGACGGAAAGACCCCGTGCACCTTTACTACAACTTCGCAGTGGCATTAGTGGCGATATGTGTAGGATAGGCGGGAGACTTTGAAACCAGGGCGCCAGTCTTGGTGGAGTCGTCCTTGAAATACCGCCCTTATCCTCATTGATGTCTAACCGCGAGCCGTGAACCCGGCTCCGGGACCCTGCGTGGTGGGTAGTTTGACTGGGGCGGTCGCCTCCCAAAGAGTAACGGAGGCGCGCGAAGGTTGGCTCAGAGCGGTCGGAAATCGCTCGTTGAGTGCAATGGCATAAGCCAGCCTGACTGCGAGACTGACAGGTCGAGCAGAGTCGAAAGACGGCCATAGTGATCCGGTGGTCCCGCGTGGAAGGGCCATCGCTCAACGGATAAAAGGTACGCCGGGGATAACAGGCTGATGATGCCCAAGAGTCCATATCGACGGCATTGTTTGGCACCTCGATGTCGGCTCATCGCATCCTGGGGCTGGAGCAGGTCCCAAGGGTTTGGCTGTTCGCCAATTAAAGCGGTACGTGAGCTGGGTTTAGAACGTCGTGAGACAGTTCGGTCCCTATCTGCCGTGGGTGTTGAATACTTGAGAGGAGCTGTCCCTAGTACGAGAGGACCGGGATGGACGTACCTCTGGTGGACCTGTTGTTGCGCCAGCAGCATAGCAGGGTAGCTAAGTACGGAAGGGATAACCGCTGAAAGCATCTAAGCGGGAAGCCCCCCTCAAAACCAGGTATTCCTTGAGAGCCGTGGAAGACCACCACGTTGATAGGCTGGAAGTGGAAGTGTGGCGACACATGGAGCGGACCAGTACTAATTGCTCGATAGGCTTGATCCCACGATGCTCATGGGCGGCGATCGCTTCGTCCATAAGCTGAGCTAAGCAGTTAAGATATATCTCTACTTTTTGTGTCGGACGCGCCGTCCGGGTGGTTATAGCGAGGGTTCCGCACCCGTTCCCATCCCGAACACGGCCGTTAAGCCCCTCAGCGCCGATGGTACTATGTCTTAAGGCATGGGAGAGTAGGTCGCCGCCCGGACCGCACGTTCGACACTGTCCTCCGTTTCAATGATCAAAGAAAAGCCCCGCTCATCAGATCGGGGCTTTTTTTGTTCTTAAGCTAGCGACGATATTGCATCGTCAGTTCTGGTGGGCCGTGAGATAGCTTTAAGCTATGTGTGGCCTCTATCGATAGGAAAGAGCCCCGCCGGCGTTTACCAGCAGGGCTCTACCCTGTCGTCAAAGCGAGTTCGACAACTAATCTTCAAAGTCTGACCTGCTATGGCGTTCAAGCATTTGAGTGGCTTCATCGCCCCAAGCCTTGTTGACGCGGATTCCCCGCTTTGTAGCCGGTCTGGCAGCGATCTTCTCGGCCCAGGCGATCACGTTCGGATAGTCCTGCACCGACAAGAACTCGGCCGCCTCATAGAGCTTGCCGAGCACGAGGGCTCCGTACCAGGGCCAGATCGCCATGTCGGCAATTGTATATTCATCTCCAGCGATATAGGCGCGGTCGGCTAACGTCGTTTCCAGCACATGGAGCTGGCGTTTGACCTCCATGGCATAGCGGTTGATGGGATATTCGTACTTCTCCGGCGCATAGGCATAGAAGTGGCCAAATCCTCCGCCGAGGAAGGGGGCAGATCCCATCTGCCACATCAGCCAGTTCATGACTTCGGTCCGCTCAGGACCGCCGGCGGGGAGGAAGTGCCCAAATTTCTCTGCCAGGTGGATCAGGATTGAGCCTGATTCAAAGACGCGCAGCGGTTTGTCACCGGATTTATCCAGAAGCGCCGGGATCTTTGAGTTCGGATTGATATCGACAAAGCCGGAGCCAAACTGATCGCCATCGCCAATATTGATAAGCCAGGCGTCATACTCCGCCTCGTCTATCCCGAGCTCCAGCAGCTCCTCGAACAGAAGCGTGACCTTCACTCCATTGGGGGTTGCCAGCGAATAAAGCTGGAAGGGGTGTTTCCCCTCGTTCAGCGTGACGTCCTTGGTCGCGCCAGAGATCGGGCGGTTGATGGAGGCAAACTTGCCGCCGCTTTCAGTGTCCCAGGTCCAGACCTTCGGGGGGGTATATTCGGCCATGATTGCACAGCTCCCATTTTGTGTTGCGAAGCAGTATGTGGGCACTGTGTGCCCAATAGCGAGCCTGAAGCTGTTCCCAAGGTCGTGAAGTTGGTGTGAGTATCCGGTTCGTCGGTGTTCACCGTTCAAAATCAGGGCAATGACAGTGTGGAGTGTAGCCCGCCGCTTGACCTTCTGTGCGCCAGTGCGTACACACGCCCTCCCTTGAGGCGCAGGCAACTCGCCCGCACCGAAAGGCGTACCGGAGGTCCTGTTGGACCAACCCTGATGCGGGGTGGAGCAGCCCGGTAGCTCGTCAGGCTCATAACCTGAAGGTCGTAGGTTCAAATCCTACCCCCGCACCCAAAGTGAAACCCCGGCTCAGCTGAGCCGGGGTTTTTTATGCCTTGCGTGCCAGGACAAGCGAGTGAAAGTCGATGCTTCGATCTTCCAGGACGATGGCTTCAATCCTCATTCCGCCGGCCTCCAGACGATCGCGGTATTCATCTGGTTCAAGGCTTGAGTGGTAGACGGTCTCGCCTTCCACAGTGCCTGTCACTTCGCCAGCCTCGTGGCCAATGGTCACGAGCAGTCCTCCACCGGGATCGAGCCAGCCGGGCAGCTTGGACAACAAAGCGCGCTGCTCATCCTGCGTCAGGTGAAAGCTTCCATCCCAGCTCAAGATTCGGTCAAAGGTCTGGTCAGGCGCATAATCGCGCATGTCGGCGTGGACCCAGGACGCGTTCGGATAGCGGCTGCTAGCAAGGTCCAGCATGGGTTTCGCGCCATCGAGACCGGTCAGCTCAACACCGCGCTCAATCATATAGCCGCTGATCGGATCACCGGCACCACAGCCCAGATCGAGGACGCGCAGGCCCGCTGGGGCTGGCCCAAGCAAGCGATCAATCCAGGGCTTTTCAAAGAAAATGCGATGGCGGTGAGCATCCCATCCGTCGGCTTGGCGCCGATAGATGTCGAGCGTGTTGGCGTAGGCGGCGTCCAGCGTGGAGCGTGACGCAGCCGTCACCCCTCAAACACCCAGCCCACATCCTCCCCCGCATGGAACGGGACGATCTCGATGCCGGGAACCGTGAGTGTGTCGGGGATGGCTTGAGGCCTGCGGCGCAAGGTGATTGTGCCTTCGTTCAGCGGCAGCTGGTAAAAGCGCGGTCCGAACTCTGAGGCAAAGCCTTCAAGGCGCTCCAGGGCACCCATCTCCTCAAAGGTCTTCGCGTAGCTTTCCATGGCGTTGGGGGCCGAAAAGATGCCGGCACAGCCGCAGGCGCTTTCCTTGTCCTTGCGCTGATGGGGAGCGGAGTCAGTTCCTAGGAAGAATTTCGGATTGCCGGAAACCGCGGCGGCGCGAAGGGCTTCACGGTGCCTGCGGCGTTTGGCAACCGGCAGGCAGTAGGCATGCGGCCTGATCCCGCCAACCAGCATGTCATTGCGGTCGATGCGCAGGTGGTGAGCCGTGATGGTGGCCGCGATGGTGTCCGGGCCATCCTCCACAAAGCGTACGGAGTCTTCAGTGGTAATATGCTCCAGCACCACGCGCAGGCGCGGGAAGGCCTGAATCACGGGGCCGAGGATCTGCTCCAGGAAGATCGCCTCGCGGTCGAAGATATCGATATCGGCAGATACCACCTCGCCATGGACGAGTAGGGGCATGTCGATCTCCTGCATCTTCTCCAGAACGCCGTAGATCTTCTTCACGTCTGAGACGCCGTGGGCCGAGTTCGTGGTGGCGTTGGCGGGGTAGAGTTTGCAGGCGGTCAGTACGCCGGATTTGAATCCGCGCGCAATCTCCTCAGGGTCGATCGTATCGGTGAGGTAGGCTGTCATCAGTGGCTCGAAGACGCGCCCCTCAGGCAGGGCGGCCAGGATGCGATCGCGATAAGCGGCGGCCATGGCCTCAGTCGTGATCGGCGGGACCAGATTTGGCATCACGATGGCCCGGGCGAACTGGCGCGCCGTGTAGTCGGCACAGAAGTTCAGCATGTCGCCATCGCGCAGATGCACGTGCCAGTCATCGGGCTGGCGCAGGGTCAGGACATCTTTGGTTTGGGGCGCGGGGGCCGTCAGTGTGTCGGTCACGGGTCCTGAACTCCAAGTCTGGCGTGAGGGTTTACGCGTTTTAGCGCGCACTGGCCGCGCGCGCACCTGTATTGCTGTATTGTCAGGAACAAAACACGCCTTGCTTCTGACACCGTTTCAGCCCACAAGCTCAAACAGCGCAGCTCGAAGCGTGCGTAGAGGAGGCGGTTTCCGCCTTTCAGCGCTTCGTATCGGAGTGGCACCTTCCAGGTGCCTGGCCGGGCGTTGAGCGGTTTACGCTCCCCCACCCGATGGCCTGATCTGCGCAGGCTTTCCATGAATTAGAAGATTGAGCGCGCCGCCCATAGAGCTGGCGCGCCGGAGATATGTAATGACGAATTTTGCTTCGCTCGGCCTTGCCGAGCCGTTGGTGCGTGCGGTGACTGAAGCCGGTTACGACACCCCGACCCCCATTCAGGAGCAGGCCATTCCGGTCATGCTACAGGGCGGTGACCTGATGGGCCTGGCCCAGACCGGGACCGGTAAAACCGCCGCTTTCGTGCTGCCGCTGATCAACCGGTTGATTGCTGAAGGCAAGCAGGCCCCTGGCCGAACCTGCCAGGCCCTGGTTCTGGCACCCACCCGTGAGCTGGCTGCGCAGATCGGTGCATCGATCGCCTCCTATGCCAAGCATACCAAGATTACTCACTCGGTCGTTTTCGGCGGCGTGAAACCGGGTCCGCAAATCCGGGCCCTTGCCCGCGGTGTCGATATCCTGGTGGCAACGCCGGGTCGGCTTCTGGACCATATGGGCGAGGGCAAGGCGCGCCTTGATATGACCCGCTATGTGGTCCTGGACGAAGCTGACCAGATGCTTGATCTCGGCTTTATCCCTGCGATCCGCAAACTTCTGGGCGCGGTCGCGAAACAGCGCCAGACGGTGATGTTCTCCGCGACAATGCCAAAGCAAATTCGGTCGCTTTCGGCGGATTTTCTGACCAACCCGAAGACCATCTCTGTCACGCCGCCATCAAAGCCGGTCGAGCGGATCGAGCAGAAAGTGCTGTTCGTGGAACAGGCCGACAAGCCAACGGCGCTTATTGATCTTATGGCTCCAGAAGCCGGCAAGCGCACGATCATTTTTACTCGCACAAAGCACCGCGCAGACCGGGTGGCCAAGAAGCTGGTGGAATATGGTCACAAGGCCAATGCCATCCATGGCAATAAGTCGCAAAACCAGCGTGAGCGGGCTCTTGATGCCTTCAAGTCGGGTGCGGCACCTGTTCTGGTCGCCACAGATATTGCCGCCCGTGGTATCGATGTGGATGGTGTGGAGCTGGTGGTCAATTTCGAGCTTCCCAACGTCTCGGAAAGCTATGTCCACCGTATTGGTCGGACCGCCCGCGCGGGAGCGTCGGGGCGTGCTGTCGCTCTGTGCGCTCCTGATGAGCGCGCGCTGCTCCATGACATCGAAAAGCTGATCGGTCGCGCCATTGAACCGATCAATGAGGTTCCGCCGATGCCGAAGGGGGCGGCCGCCAAACCCGCCAAGCCGCAGGGGCGGGGGCGCAAGCGCCCCCATCGTGGTCAGGGCGGCCAAGGTGGTGGTCGCGGTCAGGGGCAGGCTCAGCAAGGCGGTGGGCAAAAGCGCCGTCGCAATAAGCCAAAGCGTGCCGCTGGCGGGCAGGGCTAAACAAAAAAGCCCCGGCCGTTTGGCCGGGGCTTTTCGTTTGCTGTGGTGACAGACTTATTCGGCCGCAGCGGCACGCTCCGGCTTGGGAGCGGCTGCCCGGACATAGGGCTGTACGTGGGCTTCGAACTTTTCAAAGTTTGCCACGAACATGTCGGCCAGCTTTTCAGCCTGCGCGTCATAGGCCGATGGATCAGCCCAGGTGTCGCGCGGGTTCAGGATTTTCGGATCGACCCCGGCAACGGCGGTTGGCACCGCAAAGCCGAAGACCGGATCGATACGGTATTCTGCGCCAGACAGTGTGCCGTCGAGTGCGGCATTGAGCAGGGCGCGCGTGGCCTTGATCGGCATGCGTTCGCCAAAGCCATAGGCCCCTCCGGTCCAGCCGGTATTCACCAGCCAGCAGTCCACGCCATGCTCGGCAATCAGCTCACGCAGCAATGCCCCATACTCAGACGGGTGACGCGGCATGAAGGGCGCACCAAAGCAGGTGGAGAAAGTGGCGCTGGGCTCGGTCACGCCCTTCTCGGTGCCAGCCACTTTCGCGGTATAGCCGGACAGGAAATGGTACATGGCCTGAGCCGGCGTCAGCTTGGCAATCGGGGGCATCACGCCAAAGGCATCACAGGTCAGCATGACCAGATTGCGCGGATGGCCGGAGACATTTTCAGAACAGCTGTTCGGGATGAAGTGTAGTGGGTAGGCTCCGCGGGAATTCTCCGCCAGCGTCGCGTCGTCCAGATCCAGCTCACGGGTAGCCGGATCCATCACGACATTTTCCAGCACCGTGCCCCACATCTTTGTGGTGGCGTAGATTTCCGGCTCTGACTCTTCAGACAGGCGGATCATTTTTGCGTAGCAACCGCCCTCGAAATTGAACAGGCCGTCCGGTGACCAGCCATGCTCGTCGTCGCCGATCAGCTTACGCTTGGGGTCCGCAGACAGCGTTGTCTTACCGGTCCCGGACAGGCCAAAGAAGATGGCACTATCTCCCTCTTCGCCTTCGTTGACCGAGCAGTGCATCGGCATGATGCGCTGTTCTGGCAGGAGGTAGTTGAGGATGGTGAAGACCGATTTCTTGGTTTCACCGGCATAGGACGTGCCGCCAATCAGTACCATGCGCTTGGCGAAGTTAACCGCAATCACGGTTTCGCTGCGGGTTCCGTGACGCTCTGGGTCGGCCTTGAAGCTCGGCAGGTTCACGATGGTGAACTGGGCTTCGAAATCGACAAGGTCTTCGGCTGTGGGACGGCGCAGAAGGTGACGGATGAAGAGTGAGTGCCACGCAAATTCGGTGACAACCCGAACCGGCAGACGATGGCGTTTGTCTGCACCGCCAAACAGCTCCTGAACGAACAGCTCCTTATCGCCCATATGGGCCTGGAAGTCCGCCCAGAGCGTGTCGAAATGCTGTGAGCTCATGGAGGCATTGAAGTCCCACCATACGGTGTCTTCGGTCGTTTCATCGCGCACGGTGAACTTGTCACGGGCAGAGCGGCCGGTGTGCTGTCCGGTCTCCACGACGAGCGCGCCGCCTTTAGCTACGCGACCTTCACCGCGCAGGATCGCGGCTTCGTAGAGTGCTTCTTCGCCCCAGTTAGTATTGAGAGTAGCCGTCGTCACGCCGAGATCGCTCAAGTCGCGCCCGGTCATCATCCCGTCTGCCATGATCATCCCCCATGGTGGGTTAAAGCCTGTGTGAACGGCCTGACTTTATGTACGCGTCAGGTCCGAAAGGAGGCTTCATAGCGGGGCCGTCAGGGCAAATCACCCCACTCAAAGCATGGCATCGTTGTCATTGATCCGATTTGTCGCGGCGCAGGGTAAATGGGCGCGCTGCGTGCTATTTTTGTCCCGGATCGGGATCGCCGGGCAGCGGGATATACTCATCTTCGCCGGGCGGCATGGCAAAGGTTGTGTCGGTCCAGTTGCCCGCGATACTGGCGCGCCAGTCGGCCTTTGCCTTTCCGATGCGGTTCTGGGTCGTGGATACGAAATTCCACTCCATTACACGCGGTCCCAGATCGGCCCCGCCCAGCACCATGACGCGGCTATCCTCGCGTGCACGGATAGTTGCGGCCTCACCGGGGTTGAACACTGCCATATGGCCTGCGCCGACCGGCTCGCCGGCGGTCTCGATGCTGCCAGACACAACATAGGCGGCCAGATCACCGGAGTTTTCTGGCAGGTCAAACGCGCTGCCTACGGGCATTTCGGCATGGGCGTAGACAATGGGTGAGTGCACTTTGACCGGTGAGGTGTGGCCGTAGGCAGAGCCCAGTATCAGGCGCAGCGTGGCACGGCCGAGCTCAAATTCCGGTAGCTTGTCAGCTGGCGTGTGCTCAAAGTCAGGCTCGATCTCTTCCTTGTCCGTGGGAAGCGCGATCCAGACCTGGATTCCATGGATCGTGTGGCCGTCCGCGCGCGCCTTCGGGCCGGTCCGCTCAGAATGGACTATGCCCTTGCCCGCCGTCATCAGATTGACCGCACCGGGATAGATTGTCTTTTGAACGCCCAGCGTATCGGCGTGATCAAGCTCGCCTTCAAAAAGATAAGTGACAGTCGCCAGACCAATGTGCGGGTGAGGGCGCACATCAATGCCGGTGCCCGGCTTGAAGGTGGCAGGCCCCATTTCATCGAAGAAGACGAACGGCCCCACATGCCGACGCTTGGGATAGGGCAGGACCCGAGCCACCGTGAAGTCATCGCCCAGATGCTTTTTCTTGCCGGAGATAATCATCTCAACTGCTGACATCGCGTTGTCCGTCCCGTTTTTTGGTCGTCGACAAACCCGATGAAAATCAGCGCGTCAGAACGACATTCATTCGTGTGCGTGCCGCGATGTTATAGCCTTTGGACAAAGCATAGGCGGCTGCGTCAGGGGCATCGCGGTCACCCAGATCTGCCCGCTCCAGAATCAGCAGGCTTGGCCAGGCGCTCGCGTCTGTGGCCTTGAGATAGGCGGCGAGGATGGGAAGTTCACCCCCTTCAACATCAATCTTTGCACCATCAATGCGAGGCAAGCGCAGCTCTACAGCCAGTTTTGCCAGCGTTGTAACGCGCACCGCTTCGCCTTCGCCGGAGCCTGCTCCGGTCAGATTCGCTCCGCCGCGATTGCCCTCGACCATGCGAAGGACTTCCTCGCCCTCATAGTCAGACAGGGCCACGGCACTGCATTCGATATTGTGCAGATCATTCTGGCGCGCATTGAACAGGAGCCTGCGGCGCATTTCGCGCTGGGGCTCGACCGCGATTACCCGAGAAGACGGACCCCCGGCCCTGGCGGCAACCAGCGCGTAGGCACCCGCGTTTGCCCCGATGTCCACAAACACCTTGCCGGGGGCCATGAAGTCGCGAAGGGCAGCAAGCTCGACCGGGTCAAAGCATTGCGGGGTCAGAAACAGGCGCTTCTCAGACAGATTGTCTTTCGGGTGGAGCCGGAGCTTTAACCCCAGCGCTTCCACATCGCTGCGCCCATCAGTAAGCCCCATCAATGCCAGCGGTCGAACGGCCCCGGCCGCGCGCAAACCCGTCCGGCCTGCGGGCAGCTTGCGCCCGACAGCAAGTCCGATCCGTGCCGCAAAGCCAGGAGCATAGGCTCCGTGCTTTGGCGAGGTGTCGGCTTCAACCGGTGTGTTCGCCGCAGCGCTTTCAGCTTCGGTCGGAAGGTCGGAAGTGTCGGTGTCTGTCGTCATGGAACTGCTTATACCCAGCCTCGCCGTGTCCAGCCACAGCGAATGCATGACATCGCAACGCTCTTCTCATTATCGAGGGCGAAGTATAGGGTCGCGCCAGGTTTTATTAAGTCAGGTTTTGTTGGAGGTGTCTCATGACATCATTCGTGTCCTCGGTTCGCACCATGGCTGGAGCGGTCGTTTCTTTGGGGCTTCTGACTGGTTTCGCCTTCGCTCAGGATGCCCATGAGTTTGATGAAGAGACGCTTCGCATCGCCCATGAGCTTGCTGAAACCGCGCTTGAAAGCGACCTGGCCTATGAGATCACTGAAAGCCTGACCACTGAAATCGGTCCGCGCCTTGCTGGCACCCCGCAGGAAGCGCGTGCCCGTGAATGGGGCGTCCGGATGATGACCGAGCTAGGCTTTGAGAATGTTCGCATTGAAGAGTTCGAACTCGACCTGTGGACCCGCGGCCGATCCATCTATGAGGAAGTCGCGATCGTGTCGCCTTACCCGCAGGAGCTTTATGCCACATCGCTGGGCGGCGCTGCGGCCACGCCAGAGGGTGGTCTGGAAGCCGAGATTGTCTTCTTCGATAGCTTTGATGACCTGATTGCGTCTGATGATTCTGAGGACGCGCTGGAGGGTAAGCTCGCCTTTGTGAACGACCGCATGGTCGCTGCGCGTAATGGTGAAGGCTATGGCTGGGCCAATCGCAAGCGCCAGACGGCATGGCTGGAAGCGGAAAATCGTGGCGCAGTGGGTGTTCTGATCCGCTCGGTGGGCACCAGTTCCAACCGCTTTGCCCACACCGGCATGATGAGCAGTCCTGGCGGCCAAACCGCTAATATTCCGGCGCTGGCTGTTTCGGCCCCCGATGCCGACCAGATCGAGCGGATTCATGAGAGCGGCGAGACCATTACCGTGCGCCTGCAGACTTATGCCGGTTGGCGCGGTGAAGTCATCAGTGGCAACGTCATTGGAGAAATCGTCGGCTCTGAAGCACCTGAAGAGGTTGTTATAATTGGCGGGCACCTGGATAGCTGGGACACTGGAACCGGCGCGCTGGATGATGGCGCGGGTGTGGGTATCACCATGGCGGCTGCACGGCTGATCATGGAGCAGGGCCGTCCGCGCCGCACCATCCGCGTTGTCCTGTTTGGCTCAGAAGAAGTGGGTCTTGTGGGCGCACGCGCTTACGCCAATGCCCGCATGCAGGACGGCACGCTGGAAAACCATGTCATCGGGTCTGAAAGCGACTTCGGTGCTCGACCGGTCTGGCGCCTGACGTCCAATGTGGCTGATCATGCCGTGCCCTTTTTTGATGCCATGCAAGTTGAAATGCAGCATCTGGGCATTCTGCGCGGTGGCAATGAAGGCGGCGGTGGGCCGGACATGATTCCGCTGCAGGCCATGGGCATGCCCGTCGCGCGTCTGTCCCAGAATGGTGAGGATTACTTCAACTTCCACCACACGCCGAACGACACCTTCGACAAGATCGTGCCGGAGGAGATGGCCCAGAACGTGGCTGCATGGACGATGTTCACCTGGATGGTGGCAGACACCGATATGGATTTCCGCGAGCCGGTAGAGGCAGCGGCGTCAGAGTAGGGATCGGTCTTATCCTTTACAGCTCTCGCATAGAGGATTCGGATCATTATTAGTGCCTCACTGGAAATGAAAAGCTTCCAGTGAGCTCTATTAATCGCTGACCCTTCCTGGCCTATCTCTCAGCGCAACGACGCCACCTGTGTCACCAGATAGTCGTTGGGAGATAGCCATGACTCGAATTCTTCACATTGATGCCAGCGCCCGGACCGAAGGGTCCGTGTCGCGTGATCTGAGCACTCGACTTGTTCGCCGTCTTGCCGACGCGGACGGTGAGATCACCCGCCGCGACCTGAGCGAGGGTGGCCCGGCCTTCCTTGATGCAGACTGGGTTGGCGCGACTTTCACGTCGCCGGATGCCAGGTCGGACGACCAGCTGGCAACGCTAGCCCCGTCAGATGTGCTGGTGGATGAACTGGAAGCAGCGGATCACATCGTGATTGGCACTCCGATCTATAACTTCGCCGTGCCAGCCGTGCTGAAGGCCTGGATTGACCAGGTCGCACGGGTCCACCGCACTTTTGTCTATACGGACACGGGTCCGAAAGGCCTTCTGGATGGCAAGACAGCCTGGATCGTTGTCGCCTCCGGCGGAACTCCGGTTGATAGCGAGATCGATTTTGCCACGCCGTATCTGCGTCACATCTTCGGATTTATGGGCATTACGGACGTGCGCATCATTGATGCCGGGCGCTGGGGCTTTTTGAGCGATGAAGAGAAGGCGGGCGTCATCGCTCAGGCAGAGGGCGAACAGGCCGAAGCAGCTTAGGATCAACCAGCCAGCCTGGATTTGTGCTCTAAACTGGCAGAGGCCCCGGATCGCCATGCGTCCGGGGCTTCATGCTACTCGGGCTCTAAAGCGACACCCAGCGGGCGCGCATGCCAAGCTGGCGGAAGACCTGATCCCAGTAGCCGCGAAGGACCGTGGCCTGATCCTGCTCCCAGCCGCGCCGGGGGATAACATAGATATCGATCTCTACCCCCAGAAGGCCTGAGCCATATTCCTCTTCCAGCGCGAGCGCGACCTGATAGGGATCAGGCAGGCGGGTTGCGAGATCGCCGCGGGCGCGGCCATAGACTGAAAACAGGTTGGAGTTCTGCAGCATGTCGGAGACCAGTATGATCTCACGGTGCGGGCGCTCGGCATTGAATTCGTCGCTGACAGCCAGACGGGCGAGCGCTTCCAGGATCGGGCTGGCGGGACTTTCCTTGGGCTCGACAAGGTCTGAGAGGGCGCGCTGCAATGGACCCTCAAACAGGGCCTGATACCGCGCTTCCACGAGCTGGGGGTTGCGGTAGAGCGGGTTGATCTGGTCTCCGCGTCCGGGATTGCAGAGCGAGAAGTTGTTGGTGTTGATGAGCTCACCGCGCTGGTCGAGTTCAAACAAAGTGAGCTGCTCGCCAATATCGAGCTGATCGCGAGAGCTGAGCACGAGCTCTTCGATGCCAACGGCCTGCTCGGGGGAGTAGAGATCGGTCTTGTCGATCACGATGGCCATGTGCGGCGGAACTTCACCGGCGAGGCACAACGTGTCTTGATCAAACTCAGCCGGCCTCAGGAGCAAGGCGGCATAGCTGATACCGCCGAGTATCCCAAGAACAATCAGGATGTTGAAAAGCCCGAGTATATCCTTGCCGCGCATGGTCACCCCACCTCATTAACCAAGACCAGTGTAGCGCGGCTTTCTGGCCGCGCTACCGTGCTGGTCAAGTTTTACGCTCGTGGCGGGGGCTCAGACGCGTATACGTCCTCGCGCGTGTCCCGAGCCGCGCGCTGCTGGCGGCGCGAACGACTGGCGGCCAGTGCTTCTTCGACTTCTTCAGCGAACACGTCATCGATCTCGTGCTTCAGGGCGATGGCCCGCTCGCGCGTGGTCGCGTGGTCGCCGACAGAAGCTGACACCAGCGGTTCGCCGTCTTCGTCGAACTGGTCAGCGGACCGACCAGAGGGCAGCTGCTTTAGAACCGCTGCCAGATGCGATGACGCAGCCACAAGGCGGCGGTGTGCCGCGCCATATCCGATCAGGCGATCGTCAAAGGTCGCGCCTTTGAACGCGCCGATGACAGCAAACGTCATGCCCAGAATGAACAGCAGCAAAGCTTCCAGCGTTTCAAACGGTGCAAAGGTGAGGGCGCGCGTAATTGGTGTCAGGATCTCACCGCTCGGAGCCACGTCAGCCAGTGCCAGCGTTGCTGCATTGATTTCCAGCAGGTCGCGATAGTGTGCGGCCGAAAAATTCAGGAAGGTGATCAGCAGGACTGCCACCGGGACAAAGATACACGCCGCGGCGAAAGAGAACGGACGGTGCGGGTTCTGCAGCATGCGCAGACCCAGAAAACCGATGATGAAGAAGCTTGCGATCACATTGGTGAAGGCCACCGTGATGGCTTGAATCCAGCCGCCCAAGAGGCCTAGATCAGACCCCTTTGAGAAAAAGTAGGCGTTCAGCACACCTTCAAACAGCACCATGCCCGCCAGAATGGAGAAGGTCATGATGTGGCTTTCAGGATAAGCCGGCGCGCGCATGATCGGCCTAACGCCTTCATCGTCGCCAAAGCGGCTGCCGCGCGTATCCTTGAAGTTCAGATAGGCGGTAAAGGCGGCGGCTGCGCGCTGGTAGGCGTAGGTCAGCCGGTCCGACATCTTTTGTGTCGCCTGGTCGAGGCGGTCGTTCACGTCTGCAGCTCCGCGCTGAAGAAGCTCACGGTTCTGCATCGGACGGCGAATGCGTGACTGAATGGTGTCTGACATCTCGGAGCCCCTTTGATTTTCAATTTCACAACCCCGCTTACAAATTAACTGCCCAGGTGAGGCACAATTGGGGTGAGAAATAAGGCAATTTGCCCGATGTCTCGCCCCCTGTGAGCCAACAGTCTTAATCAGTGTTAACCATAGACCAGAAAGGCCAAAGCGCGCGATATTGCTTGCGACAAAAAACGCTCAAATCGGGGAATTAAGGCATGTCTGACACATTTTCGCCCACAGGAGCCACGCGCCGCGGGGCGCTTGGATTGCTCGCGGCTGCCGGGGTTGGAGGAATCGCCGCATCTGCAAAGGCTCAGGACGTTCCGCCGATCACGACCAACGAGCTGGCCGGGGCCGAACGCCTTGCCGGGGTGAGTTATACCGAGGCTGAGCGTGAACAGATGCTCAACGGCATTGATGCCTGGGTGTCCCGCGCTGAAGCGCTGCGAGCGATGGAAAAGCCCAACGCGCTGGCGCCCGCCATGACCTTTGATCCGCGCCTTCCTGGCAAGCGATATGAGCCGGATCAAGGCGGTGTTCGCGGACTCGGTGCAGCACCGGCTCTGCCATCAGACGCCACCGATATCGCTTTTGCCCCCACATGGATGCAGAGCCAGTGGCTGGCATCGGGTGCAATCAGCTCGCTGGAGCTGACCGAGATTTATCTGGCCCGCATCGCCGCTCACGCTGATCGACTGGAATGCTTTGTAGCGGTCACTGCAGATCGCGCGCGCGCTGAAGCGAGAGCGCGCGATGCCGAGCGCGCGCGCGGTGAGCTTCGGGGGCCGCTGCACGGCATTCCCTATACGCTTAAGGATATCATCGATGTCGAAGGCCTGCCCGCGACCTGGGGGGCGACTGTCTATCAGGACCGGGTTGCGACCGAGACAGCGACGGTGGCGACACGGCTTCAGGACGCCGGTGCGGTTCTGCTGGGCAAGGTCACGACCGGCGCAATTGCCTATGGGGATATCTGGTATGACGGGGTGACCCGCAATCCGTTCAATCCTAACGAGGGTAGCTCTGGATCGTCGGCAGGTCCGGCGTCTGCCACTGCTGCCGCACTGTGCAGCTTCTCCATCGGGACAGAGACGCTAGGCTCCATCGTTTCACCCTCTCACCGTTGTGGCACCACCGGTCTTCGCCCGACCTTTGGCCGTGTGCCGCGGACTGGCGCGATGGCGCTTTGCTGGTCGCTGGACAAAATTGGTCCGATTTGCCGAGCGGTCGCGGATACGGCGCTGGTGCTAGATGCGATCAATGGCGGTGACGCCGGGGATGCGTCGAGCATCAAAGCGGGCTTTGGGGCTGACCTGTCGCGCGACCTGACCGGCCTGCGGCTGGGCTATAACCCGGCCTGGTTTGAACAGGCCGCTGATCCCGACCGAGCAGCGCTGGAGGCGGCGCGCTCGCTTGGTGTGGAGCTTGTGGAGTTCGACGTCGACGCTGAACCGTGGGGCGCGATGCTGATCCAGCTGGAGGCTGAATCGGCCGCCGCCTTTGAGCATCTGACGCTGGAAGACCTCGACGATCGCCTGCGCTGGCAGGAGGATGCCGCCTGGCCGAACACCTTCCGCAGGGCCCGCTTTGCCAGTGCGGTGGACATGGTCAACGCCGACCGCCTGCGCCGCAAAGCCATGGAGATGATGGCCGAGCGCTTTGACAACCTCGATGCCATCATTGGTCCGAACTTCGCGGGCGGCATGTTGTTGATCACCAACTATACCGGCAACCCCCAGCTTGCCTTCCGGTCAGGTTTCACCGACCAACCGACCCGTACGGTCTTCGGGGCTGCGGCCGATGAAAGCGGCGACACCTTCTCGGTGCCCTATGCCACCAGCCTGTGGGGTCCGCTGTTTGATGAAAGCGTAATCCTGGCGCTCGGCCAGGCGATTGAAGCGCGCCTGGATGTGGCCAGCCAACGACCGACCGAGTTTTCTTAAAGGATGGCATCCATGGTGAAATTCTACGATTGCGCAACCGCGCCCAGCCCCCGCCGCGCCCGTATGGTAATTGCCGAAAAGCGCATCGATGTGGAGACTATCGAGATTGATCTGCGTTCCGGCGGGCAGTTCGCGCCGGAGTTTCAGGCGGTCAATCCAAACTGCACCGTACCGGTTCTGGTCACCGAAGAGGGCGAGGCGATCTGTGAGAATGCCGGGATAGTGCGCTATCTCGAAGCCGAATTTCCCGACCCGCCTTTGCTGGGGCGCTCATCCATCGAACAGGCGCGTGTGGCTGAATGGGTCTGGCGGGCCGAATTTGAAGGCCTGATGAGCGTGATGGAGGTGCTGCGCAACACCTCCAAAGCGATGAAGGATCGCGCCCTTCCAGGACCGGCCCCCGTCGCGCAAATCCCTGCGCTCGCCGAACGCGGCATGGCGCGGGGCACGCGCTTTTTTGAAAGCCTTGATAAACAGCTACGGGACAATCCCTGGGTGGCTGGTGACGGGTTCAGCTTTGCCGACATAACCGCCTTCGTTTTCGTGGAATTTGCCGCTTGGGTAAAACTGGCGCCCGCGGAAAATCTCGACGCTCTGGCCAAGTGGCGGGACGCCTGCAAGGCGCGGCCGAGTGGGAGCGTTTAGGGGCTTTGAGACCGGAAATCGCGGCCTCAGTTCCAATTTTCAGCATCATCCTGAACTTGATTCAGGACCCGGCTTCGGTGCCGATCCGACTGGGTCCCAAATCAAGTTCGGGATGACGGTTGGAGTTATTCCTCACCCTCAGCATTCGCCGGATCATACTCCTCGAACCACGCCAGGATATGCCCGACCTTTTGAAGAAGGCGCGACGGGCGGCTGTCGGCGATGCCGTGATAGGTGCCGGGGATGCGGACCAGACGGCTATCAATGCCGCGGATCTGTAGCGCGTTGTAATACTGCTCAGATTCAAACACGGGCGTGCGGCGGTCTTCAGCGCCGACAAACACCAGGCTTGGAGTTTCCACATTGCCCACCAGTGAGAGCGGGCTGCGGCGCCAGTATTCTTCCGGCTCATCCCATGGCGTCACGCCAAACCAGTAGGGCATGATCGCCGGGCCGATATCAGCGGCCAGCGTAAAGCTGGTCCAGTTGATGACCGGCTTGCCCACTGCAGCGGCAGCAAAGCGATCGGTCATGCCAATCAGCTGGGCGGTCAGCACGCCGCCGCCGGACCCGCCGGTGACGAACAGGCGGTCTTCATCGGCAATGCCCATCTCGATGACATGGTCGACGCCGGACAAAAGGTCGTCCACATCATTGCCGGGGTAAGCCTTGTCGATCAGGTTGGCGAATTCCTCACCGTAGGACGTCGAACCGCGCGGGTTGGTGTAGAGCACCGCATATCCGGCCGCCGCCATTAGCTGAACCTCGCCAGAGAATTGCGGGCCATAGGCGGTGTGCGGCCCGCCATGGATTTCAAGGATGAGCGGCAGGCGCTCATCGCCCTGTCCCGAGTAGCCTGGAGGCAGAGCCAGCCAGCCCTGAATCTCGCGACCGTCGGCGGAGCTTTCCCAGCTGACTTCCATGATCTCGGCCAGCTCGGCGCGGCCCAGAACATCGGCGTTCAGATCGGTCAGCTCACGGCCACCGCGGCGGTTGCCCGCGCCCACATCGGCCAGGTCATAGGGGCTTGCCAGAGTGGCAGCCCAGCGACCGTTGTTCGATGCGCTGAAGGATCCGGACGTATAAGGTCGGCCAAAGGTCGTGCCGCCGATGGCGTCCGTGACCCGGTCAAGATTGCCGCTAAGCGTGGTGCGAGCGAGGACCGTCTGGCCGCGATCATCAAACCGGACCCACAGGGCGCTGTCGCCATTCCATTCAACCTGGTCAATGCCACGATCAAGCTCGGCGAGCAGGCGGCGCGGCTCGCCCCCGTCGATATCCATCACATAAAGATTGGCATCGACGTTGGACTCATAGCGCTCTTCTTCACCCAGATAGGCGAGCGTCTCGCCGTCAGGGGAAATTGTCGGGCTACCCTCCGGACCCGGGAAATCCGTAATCTGGCGTTCCTGGCCAAAGCGGGACACCGCCCAGATGTCAGACTTCCTGAAATCAAAACCGTCAGCTTCGCGGCCACCCCAGCTGTAGAAAATTTCCTCGCTATCAGGGTGCCATTCAAGGCCGGAAATATTGCCGTCAGCGGCACTGGTCAGGCGCTGGGGAGCGCCGCCTTCAGCGGAGATAATGTAAATCTGAGAGCCGCCGTCAGGAATTTCGCCCACGCCGTCAAACTCATACCGGGTGGTTTCATCAACAATGGACGGTGCCGCCCATTCAGCACCCGGCGGCGGGCTGGGCATACCGATATCGACCTGCGGGCCGGGGGCTGGTGTGAACATGGTGAAGGCGATCCATTGGCCGTCCGGTGACCAGGTCAGATTGCCAGCCCCAAAAGGAAGCTCGGCCAGACGCGCCTGACGACCGGTCGAAGGCCAGAACTTGATGAGGCTGGTTTCACCCTCTTCGCTTGCCACCGCAACTATGGCTTCAGAATCCGGTGACCAGGCCGCGCCGGAGTATGACGCTGAGCCGCTCGCGATGGGACGGTGATCGCTGCCATCATAATCGACGACCCATAGCGCCGGGCGCGTGCGATCGGTCATGATGTCGTTGGAGCGGCGGATATAAACGATGTGATCGCCATCGGGGCTGATCTGGGGGCTGGCTGCCATCTCCAGGCTGAAGACATCTTCAAACTGTAGCGGACCTTCAAGGTCGTTGGCGCTAGCGGCACCGGTCAGCGCAAGGCTTGCGGTCGCCATAAGACTAAAACGGATAGCCATCATTATTCTCCCCGAACTTGATGCGCAGCTAGAAGGCCACGCTCTTGTGCGAGGAGGGTAGGCGGGGGCTGCGGGTCCGGCAAGCCGGGCTTATGCCGCCGAGGCCATAAGGGCTTCGCTGGTCAGCCTGAAAGGTGCCCGCGGCGCGTCGAAGACTCCAACGGAACGCCCGGCGATTTGCTGAACACCCGCATGCATCGCGGCTTGAAGGTCTTCAAAGCGGTGCACCCCGTGCAGGTAAACACTCACCGATTTGCGTCGAGCGAGCGCAACGATCCGGTCCAGATCGGCGCGAGGCGGCAGGCGATGCGTGCCAGGCAGACTTGCGCCCACAAAGGACGTGCCGGTTTCGACCTGGCTCTCAATGCTGACCGCATCAAGGCGCATATCCACATAAAGGTGCTTGGCCTGGCTCATCAAAATGCGACCCGTTTCACCCATGATCGATGACGGTGCGTTCAACGGGGCCCCTTCAAGACGGACCCATACCAGCGGCTTGATTGCATCTGGCAGTTGAGACAGTGCGGTCACAAAGCGGGCCCGGGTTCGCGGCAAGGAGGCTGACGAGAACCCAGCCGGAATAATCAATGCACACCGCGAGCCGGTCTCGATCAGTGTTCCAAGCGACTTTACCGCCTCGTCCAGGATTTGAAGATCAAACTCAAGCCGGGCGTCGGCCTTTTCAGGCCTGAAAGCCTTGGTGCCACGCAGGCTGTCATCGGGGCAGGTTGGCTCCACAAAATAACTCGCCGCAGCTTCCATGCGTGCATCCCAAACGGGAAAATAGCTCAGCCCGGTAATGATGTCGCTTTGCGTGTCTGCGTCTGAGGCTTTGGTGGGCTCGGGAATGGCGTCAACAAACTCAATATCGTCGCCAGCAATCGCCGCTTCGAATTCTGCAAGGCTCAGCTTCTCAGCAAAGGCTTCAACGCCAAGCTCTGATAGTTGTTTGTCGCCAAGAAAGAAGCGTTCCATTTCTTCGCGAATGCTGCGTGTTGTCTGCTCCGCCTTCTTCCCGGACAGGGCGTTGAAGATCACGAGGAACCCTGTTGCACACGGGATAATAAGGTCTGCTTCGGCCACTCGGCGTTCAATGATCGAGGAGGCGGCGAGGAAAACGCGACTGCGAATGGACGGCCACTCGGCCCCCGCGGCCCGACGCAGCCGATCCATGTTGATGAATTGATAGCGACTGACATCGAGACGGTCTGTCTCTGCCAGTCGTCGCTTCAATTCCTTCATCACGGTGTCGTCCATGCGCATCCTCTCAAGGCTTTCCCTGATACTGACAGAGTTTCCTTGTCATCTGGTAACTGGAGCGCGCCAACATGCAGCCGATTTGTTCGCGCTCGCAGCAAAGCCCTTGTCGGCAAAGGGCGTGCTTCTAATGCAACACTTCTGTGAAATGCGCTCGCGCAGGTGGGGATAAGGGTCCAATCGCGTCGTTAGCACTGCCGAGTTCGCTTCAAGTCAGCCTGCAAATCGGTCAATGTTGACAATAAGATGCATGCTGCGCTGCAGCAAGGACACAACAAGCATCAGACGACCTGAATGAAACATCCTTAGGAGGACGCATCACAATGATGTCTCGTTTCACCCGCTCGGCGCTCTTCGCCGCGGCTTCTTCGATTGCTCTTGGCTCGGCTGCTTCGGCTCAGGTCTTTGACCAGGTCGGCGGTGGAGAACGCCGCACGGTTGAGGTCATCACCGTGACCGCTCAGCAGCGTGAGGAAAGCGCGCAGGACGTTCCGATCTCCATCGGTGCGTATGACAACGCAGCTCTGGACGCAGCTGGCGTTCAGGATATCAAGGACCTGATTTCAATTGCGCCTGGCCTGATGGTCACCTCGACTCAGTCAGAAACCATCACCACCGCACGTATTCGCGGCATTGGTACTGTGGGCGATAACTTTGGCCTGGAAAGCTCGGTCGGTGTCTACATCGACGGTGTCTTCCGGTCTCGCAACGGCGTTGGCTTCGGTGATCTGGGTGAGCTGGAGCGCATCGAAGTGCTTCGCGGCCCGCAGGGCACGCTGTTCGGCAAGAATACGTCGGCTGGTGTTCTCAACATTGTCACGCAGGCCCCTGAGTTCGAGCATGGCGGCAGCTTTGAAGCTCAGCTCGGCGACTATGGCTATCAGCGCTACTCGCTGGGTCTGACCGGTCCGATCGTGGAAGACGTTCTGGCATTCCGCATCTTTGGTGCTGACGCAGAGCGTGACGGCTTTACCAGCCTGGTTATCGACCAGGACCCGAACTACGATGTTCGTGATTCCGAGACTGAAAACTACTCCACCGTCCGTGGTCAGCTGTTGTGGACCCCGAGCGAGACCGTTACCGGTCGCCTTATCGCGGATTATTCCGAGCGCGATGAGCGTTGCTGCTCGGCTGTGGCATGGGACTACTCTGCTGTTGGTGCAGCCCTCGTGGGCGGCGTGACTGAGCAGACCGCTGTTGGCGCGGGTGTTGGCTTCCCGGCAAATCCGGAAGACCGCACTGCCTATTCCAACCGTGAATACGCCCAGCTCGTTGAAGATTGGGGTGTGTCAGCTGAGTTCGATATCGAGCTTCCGGTTGGTACTCTGACCACCGTGACGGCTTTCCGTAACTGGCAGAACCGTCGTTCGCAGGACATCGACTACTCGGCCGCTGATCTGGCTTACCGCGATGCGGCGAATAACTTCACCGACCTTACGCGTTTCTCTCAGGAAATCCGCCTCCAGGGTGCCACAGAGCGTCTTGACTGGCTGGTTGGTGGCTTCTTCTCCCATGAAGAGCTGCGTCTGGGTGATGCCATCCAGTACGGTAATGACTGGGAGCCTTTCCTGGGCCTGATCGCATCGGGCCTCACCGACCCGAACTTTGTCTCAACCAACCTGAATGGTCTGGCTCTTGGCTTTGTGCCGGGCGTTCCGGGGCTACCGGGTTACACCCCACTGGCTCCAGGCAGCTTCTTCCCGGCCGGGTCCGGTGTGGCTCAGGACGTTTACGATCAGACGTCTGAAAGCTGGGCGATCTTCACCCACAATACCTACCAGTTCACCGACAACCTCGCTGTGACCGCAGGTATCCGCTACACCAATGAGACCAAGGACGTATTTGCGACCTTCAACACAGCCAATACGCCTGGCTGCTCGATCCTGGAAGCCTACGCCAACTTCAACCCGGCAACGGCGTGGAACCCGGCTGCGGCCTTTGCAGGGACCGCTTTTGGCCCCCTAGCTCCCACCCTTTGCCTGCCGTATGCCCGCTCTGGTCTGGACGCCAATGGTTATGACCGTGAACGTTCTGATGAGGAGCTGTCCGGCACGCTGCGCCTGACCTATGACGTCAATGACGACGTGATGGTCTACGGCGGCTACTCACGTGGCTTCAAGGCAGGTGGTTTCAACCTTGACCGCCAGCTGAACGGCCCGGTCGATGCAACCGGTTACACGAACTCGAACTCCGAGTTTGCACCGGAAATCATCGACTCCTGGGAGCTGGGCTTCAAATCCCAGCTGTTCGGCAACGTCATGCAGGTGAACGGCAACGTCTTCCTGCAGCAGGTTGAAGACTTCCAGCTGAACACCTTTAACGGCCTGGCCTTTGTTGTGGAAAGCGTGGACGAGTCTGAGTCCATGGGTCTTGAGCTGGACGCCTTCTGGGCAACCCCGGTTCCTGGCCTCGACCTGTCAGCGGGCTATGCCTACGTGAACACCGAGTACACGACGGTCAACACGGGCGATCCGCTGGTTGATGCCATCCAGGGCAAGGACTACTCGCTGTCGCCGGAGCACTTCGTGACCGGTCAGGCGCTGTATGAGCGTCCGGTGTTTGGCAACATGCTCTTCACCGCAGCTGCAGATGCGCGCTACGTGTCTGAGTACAACACCGGTTCTGACCTGGATCCGGAAAAGCTTCAGGAAGCCTTCACCCTGGTCAATGCTCGCATCGGCATTGGTCGTGAAGATGGCCTGTGGTCGATTGAGGCCTGGGGTCGCAACCTGACCGACGAGACCTATGCTCAGGTTGCCTTCGACGCGTTTGCCCAGGGCAGCCGCGGCGGTGCAGGCACCTCGAACGATCCGCGTGGTACGGCCAGCTACATGGCCTTCCTTGGTGCTCCGCGCACCTGGGGCGTAACTCTGCGTACCGAGTGGTAAGAAGCAGGACCTGAAACGGCCTTAAAAAGGGCCGGTCAGGGAGGGGCGAAGGCCGGGTCTGTGCAAACAGGCCCGGCCTTTTGCTTTTTTGGTCAATGCCGTTTGTTATGCTTTAACACCGATTGGTGGTTCGCGCGGGTACCTGTCCGCGTTATGCTCTGAATGAACAAGAGCCGAATCCTGGAACTGATCACCCGTGACGCTATCGCCTCGCAGACAAACCGCCCTGATCGCTGTGATCCTGTTTTTCGCCCTTGGCTTTCTGGCCATTGGTGCAAGCCCGCTGTCGGCCCGGTCGCTGGAACAGCGGTTGCAGGCAGCGGCGGAGGAGGCCCTTCGCGGCGTTGATGCCGATCGCTGGGCGACGGTGAGCCTGAGCGGGCAAGTGGCAACGCTGAGCGGTTTGGCTCCTGATCGTCAGGCTCAGGCCCAGGCACTGGACGCCGTTTCGAGCGCCAGCTGGGCTGGCGGGGTGGTTGCCGGCGGCATTACCAGAGTGCTTGACCAGACACGCCAGGCTCGCGAGGAGGCTCCGGTTCAATTCAGTGCTGAAAAGGCGGCAGGCCGGGTTCAGATATCCGGACTGGCACCGGATGCGGCCACTGTCGACCGGATTGAGGCGCTGGCTCGCCGCCTGTTTGCCGGGGGCGCAGATGTGCAGATGCAGCTGGCACCGGGCTCTGCGCCTGACGGGTTTGAAGTCACGGTCCAGCTGGTGTTGTCCGAACTCACCCGACTTGATTCTGGCGCAGCCCGTATCTCAAGAGAGCGCTATGTTCTAACCGGCCTTGCTCCTGACAGCGCGACGGCCATACGTGCGCGCCAGGCGATTGCGCGTGGGGTTGAGAGTTTTCAAGGTGCCGCGCTTATTCGCACTGATGCCGGGGACTTTGGCGTTGAGATCAATGACCCGGTCCATTGCCGGCTTCTTGTTGAGGCTGCGCAGGGCTCCCGGCCCGTGTCCTTTTCGCCGGGCGGGGCGGGGCTCACGTCAGGATCCACGGCCAATCTACGCCGCGCGGGTGCCGCCTTTGATGCGTGCAATGCCGGGTCTCTGATTGTGGCCGTGCGGGCTGAGGGCGCCGATACATCAGACGAAGTACTGGCGCTAGCTCGCGCTGAAGCGGTTATTGAAGCCATGTCCGCAGCCGGTCCCGCACGGGAGCTGTTTCTGGCTGAAAGCGCGCCTCAGGACGCAGACCGCGCGCTTCGTTTTGCACTGGCCCCCGCGCCAGTTGAACCCACCGAACCCGAACAGACAGAGGAATAGAGATCATGCTGTGGCTGGTCTGGCATATGTGGATTTTGATCGGGCTCGCTTTTGCTGGCGGCGTTATTGCTGGTTGGGTGATCCGGTCCCGCTCTGATGAGACGCCAGAGCGTCCGATGCTCGAGAAGCTCGACGCGACGGTGGTAACACCTGTTGAAGAGGGTAAATCGGACTCTGACTCCAAGCTGGAGGTCGGGACGTCGTCTGGGCCTGACGCAAAGCCTGAGACCAAAGCGGCTCCGGCTGAGCCTGCACCTGTGCCCGAAACGCCAAAGTCATCGGCAAAGAAGCCAGCCGCGAAGAAAAGCCCGAAGCCAGCGGCTGCAAAAACGCCAAAGCAAAAGCCAGCAGACAAGCCAGCGGCACCGGCCTCGTCCTCTGCCGTTGACGACCTCACACAGATCAAAGGGCTTGGGCCAAAAGCGGCTGAAAAGCTGAACGGGGAGGGCGTGACGCGTCTGTCTCAGATTGCCGTCTGGAGCGATGGTGATGTCGAACGCTTTGACGCCCTCATCAATGGTCGCGGCCGTATCGTCCGCGACGAATGGGTAAAACAGGCCAAGGCTTTAAGCGAAGGCTAGCGGTGCTTATCACGCGCCTTTAACAGGCGTTCTGCCGCTTCGCTCGCGGGTAGGCGTCCCTCGGCAACGGCGGCTTCCAGTGATCCTGCTGCCGCGGTCACCCCGGGGTTGGCTTTGAACGCTTCCAATACCCGGTCTTCGACCATCGACCACAACCAGCGTACCTGTTGCTCGCGGCGGCGACTGTCGAGCGCTCCGGCCTGCTCGAGGGCCTTTCGGTGTTTGATGACGGTATCCCAGAGCGTATCGATGCCAGCCGCGTTAAGACCTGAACCGGTCAGGACGGTCGGTGTCCAGTGGGGTGAGACCGGCGCAAAAAGGTGGAGCGCGGCTTCCAGATCGCGTGCGGCCCGCCGCGCGCGGGTTTCATTCTCGCCGTCAGCCTTGTTCACGAACAGGATCTCAGCCAGCTCCAGCAGGCCTTTCTTGATGCCTTGCAGCTCATCGCCTGCGCCCGGCAGCATCAAGGCCACAAACACGTCGACCATGTCCGCAACGACCGTTTCTGACTGGCCGACACCGACCGTTTCAACGATGACCACGTCATAGCCCGCAGCTTCACACAAAAGCATGCTCTCGCGGGTTTTGCGTGCGACTCCGCCGAGCGTTCCGGCGCTGGGGGAGGGGCGGATGAAGGCATTTCTGTCCACCGCAAGCGCACCCATGCGGGTCTTGTCGCCAAGTATGGAGCCTTTGGTGCGCGAGGAGGAGGGGTCCACAGCCAGTACGGCGACCTTGCGCCCCTGACTTGTCAGATGGCCACCCAGCGCTTCAATGAGCGTGGATTTTCCTACGCCTGGAACTCCGGTCAGACCGATGCGCCAGGCATTGCCGGTTTTATCCATCACCGCTGTGATCAGCGCGCGTGCCTCGGCCTGATGGTCGGCCCGTGTCGATTCCACACGCGTAATGGCGCGCGCCAGGGCGGCACGGTCTCCCGCTACCAATCGCTGGGCCAGGGCCTGGATGTCGGTTGAACTCATGGCTGCCAATTCACCGCGCTTTGGCCTTAACGGCAAGGCCGGGGTGTAAGTCAGCTCAGGGTTTGGGGGCCTGCATCAAAATTTCCGCCACATTGTAGGCGTTGTCGGGAATCGGTTCACCCGAGCCTGCGATCACTTCCAGTGTGGCGGTGGTTGTTGGCTGGGCCTGGGGGCTTATGGAGACGCCGATCCCGACACCGGTTCCGGAAAAGCCGCCGCTGCCCCAACC
Source organism: Maricaulaceae bacterium EIL42A08 (assembly GCA_024178355.1). Classification (GTDB taxonomy): domain Bacteria; phylum Pseudomonadota; class Alphaproteobacteria; order Caulobacterales; family Maricaulaceae; genus Oceanicaulis. The sequence continues at coordinate 194,741 of JAMZNZ010000002.1, forward strand.
GCGAGAGATTGACCCGCCCACGCGAACTGGCGACCGCTCTTCGCCTTCGGTTTGGGTGCGCCTGTCTACAATCTCGAACCACTCAAAGCCATTGCGCTGAGCCAGATCTGCCGCGCGGCGCAGCGCTAGCTGTTCTGCTTCCAGCTCGGCACCTCGACCGCGCGCGGTGTAACTGACGCGCCAGCGGTCATTTTCAATGCGCACATCGTCGTAGCCAATCCCGGAGTTGTTCAACGATGCCGGCCCGTAGGCGGGCGGCGGTGTTGCGCACGCAGCAAGCAGGCTGGTGGCAGCAAGTATCAGAATAAGGCGCATAGGGATGGCTCCAGATTTGATCTGTGGCCAGTCTAGTCGAAAAATAATGCCCTTGCAGCGATGTCGTTAGCGCCGGGCGAAGATTGCAAACAGCAGAGCCGCAATAATCCCGGATCCGGCCCCAATTAGTGGCAAGGCAAAGGTCGCGGGTAGCTGTGAGAGCGTCAGGGTCGAGATATCCTGCCCGCCAGCAAGCGCCGAGCTGACCGACCCGCCGTGCAGGCGATGAAGGTAAGCGCCCATGGCCGCAAATCCGGCCAGTCCACCCCCGACCCAGCTGGCAAGGCTGCCAAGCCCGGTGGCCTTTAGCACCAGCCACAACGCGATGAAGGCAAGGCCCGCTGGATAAGCAAACATCAGCGCTGAAAACCAGATGGAGATGGCCAGCGGCATCAATTCGCCAACCGTCAGCTCAGCACCGGCCGGATCGGTCATGACGAAGTGGATCATCATGCCGAAGACAGCTACGGCCGCGCCAATCGCCGGTGCAATAATAAAGCCGGTGAAAACACCGCGTGCGTCGATCTGCATTGAGCCACCTCCTTGCATTGACAAGCCTTAGTCTAGCGCAGGCGTGCTAGCTGTGCAGCCATCAAAAAAACGGGCGCGGCCATCAACCGCGCCCGTTCTGATGTCTGGCCGGCCGGAAGCCTAGTATTCGGTGGCGTACAGCACGGCGGGGACTGGCTCTTCCCAGAAGGTGCCAACCCAGATGTCATACTGGCCAGACGCGTTAAAGCGGATGGCCGGATCAAGGCCATTCACGTCATCGACGCAATACCATTCGCCGTCCGGTGCGTTGACCACAAGCGTGGTGTCGTACTCAGAGCGCGCACCGATGGTCAGCTCACCGCCAGACCAGTTCAGGCGCGCGTCCGGTGCGTTGGTGATCATGCCGGTGCAGCCAATGCCCGCCGCATCGATATTGCCGCCGGCAATGATTTCCAGCTCGGCCGGATCGGGCATAAAGCCGGACGACAGCTCATAGGTGCCAAAATTTGGCGGCTGGGTGTAGTCCTGAGCCGCGGCAATGCCGGTGAAGGCGAGGGCCGCTGCAGATGCGGCGAGAATGCGTGTGAAGGTCATAACTGTCCCCGTTAAAAAACCTGAGTGAACTATGCGGGTTTTTAATCCCCTGCCAAGTCTGTTCGGTGGCAAAAGAAGGAGGCAAGAGGGCGTCATATACACACACCAAACCCGCCTCGACGTTTCCGCCAGGCGTTTTGGGCAAGCAGGAGGGGCGCGGGAGCAAGTCCGGGCCGTTATTGGGTATGGTGACTTTATGAAGCCCGATAAAGGCTCCCGCGCCATCAGGGGTGATTTTTCGAGCCCGGGGATCGACGGCTCGGCACTGAAGCCTCTTCTTTTATCCACATATGGGACCGCATCCCCACTGAACGCCGGTTCGCAGCTTACGGTGCGTTAGTCCGCTCGCCACTCGGGAACACCCCGCCCACCCCCTCGGTCCGGACGCTCCGGTTCGACCTCCCGTGGGGATGAGTGCGCACAGTATGGAGGCAGATTGAAAGGGTGGGGATAAGTTCGTGCGTCCTTTAAAGACGCTCGCCACGGGCTCGCTCCTCGCCGATGAGGGAGGAAAGAGCTCTATGAAACCCTCATCGGCGAGGGGCGCGAAGCGCGTCTCGAAGGATCCGCAGGAATTGACGCACCCCTTGCCCAACAGTGTCCCGGACGCGAAGCGATCCGGGATCTACCGCAGGCGCGATGATCTGAGCACAAAGACGCTGACCTTAGATCCCGGCGCTCCCGATGGTCGGCCGGGACAGGTTGACGGCGGAGCAAAAACTACCAGCGTCATCCTGAATTTAATTCAGGACCCAGTCATACCGGCATCACCGCTGGGTCCCAAATCAAGTTTGGGATGACGGACCCTTGAGGACCAGTGAAAGCTACCCCTCCAGCGCCTCAATCAGCTCCACCGCCGCATCGGCAATCACCGTGCCCGGTGGATAGACTGCCTGCGCGCCCATTTCTTTCAGGGTCGGCACGTCTTCAGGGGGGATCACCCCGCCGACGATGATGAGCTTGTCTTCACCGCCCATTTCGGCGAGCTGTTTTTTCAGCTCTGGGACCAGGGTCAGGTGACCGGCGGCAAGCGAGGAGGCGGCGACCACGTGGACGTCATTTTCCACTGCCTGTCGGGCGGCTTCATCCGGGGTCTGGAAGAGGGGGCCGATATCCACGTCCCAGCCCAGGTCTGCAAAGGCGGACGCGACGACTTTCTGGCCGCGATCGTGGCCGTCCTGGCCCATTTTCGCGATCAGGATGCGCGGGCGCCGGCCTTCGGCTTCGGCAAAGCGGTCGGATGCGGCCAGAGCCGCTTTGACTTTCTCGTCGTCGCCTGAGGCTTTCAAGAAGACCCCCTGAACTGATTTGATCTCGGCCTTGTGGCGGCCAAAGACCTTCTCCATCGCATCGCTCATCTCACCCACGGTGGCACCGACGCGGGCCGCCACGACGCAAGCCTCCAAGAGATTGCCATCGGCGGCGGCCGCATTCGTGAGCGCGGTGAGCGCATCTTCTGCGGCCTTACTGTCGCGCTCTGCGCGCAGTTTTTCCAGCTTGGCGAGTTGCTCAGCGCGGACTTTGGCGTTGTCGACTTTAAGGACCGGCACGTCTTCAGGCTCAGTGAGGCGGAATTTATTTACGCCCACGATGGTCTGAAGCCCGCTGTCGATCTTGGCTTGCGTGCGCGCCGCGGCTTCTTCAATACGCAGTTTCGGGACACCTGCTTCAATCGCCTTGGTCATGCCGCCCAGCTCATCAATTTCTGCGATGTGAGCGAGCGCGCGGGCGGCGAGATCATGGGTCAGGCGTTCCACATAGTGGCTACCGCCCCACGGATCGATGGCGTCGGTCAGGTGGCCCTCGGTCTGAAGGACGAGCTGGGTATTGCGGGCAATGCGTGCGGAGAAGTCAGTGGGAAGCGCCAGCGCTTCATCCAGACTGTTCGTATGCAAACTTTGTGTGTGGCCATCCACAGCCGCCATCGCTTCAACCGCGGTGCGACCCACATTGTTGAACACGTCCTGCGCGGTTAGCGACCAGCCGGACGTTTGCGAGTGGGTGCGCAGCGACAGCGATTTCGAATTCTTCGGATCAAAACGCTCTTTAACGAGCTTGGACCAGATCAGGCGCGCGGCTCGGAGCTTCGCCACCTCCATGAAATAATTCATGGAAATGCCCCAGAAGAAGGACAGGCGAGGCGCAAAGGCGTCTACATCAAGCCCGGCATCCACACCGGCTTTGATATATTCCAGGCCATCGGCAATGGTGTAGCCCAGCTCGATATCGGCCGGGGCCCCAGCCTCCTGCATGTGGTAGCCGGAGATGGAGATGGAATTAAAGCGCGGCATCTCCTTAGCCGTATAGGCAAAGATGTCCGAAATGATGCGCACAGAGGGCTTGGGCGGGTAGATATAGGTGTTGCGCACCATGAATTCTTTCAGGATGTCGTTCTGGATCGTTCCTGAAAGCTTCGCGTGCGAAACGCCTTGTTCTTCGCCAGCCGTGATGTAGAGCGCCATGATGGGCAGGACCGCGCCATTCATGGTCATTGATACGCTCATCTGATCGAGCGGAATGCCATCAAACAGCTGGCGCATGTCCAGAATGCTATCGATGGCCACACCGGCCATGCCTACATCGCCGATCACGCGCGGATTATCGCTGTCGTACCCGCGGTGGGTCGCCAGATCGAAGGCCACCGACAATCCCTTCTGGCCCGCCGCCAGATTGCGTCGGTAGAAGGCGTTGGAGTCTGCCGCTGTGGAGAAACCGGCATATTGCCGGATCGTCCAGGGGCGCTGGGTGAACATGGTCGGGTAGGGCCCCCGGTGAAACGGCGCGAGCCCCGGCTTGGCGTCAACAAAGTCCAGCTCAGCAGTATCGGCGGCCGTATAGCGCGGCTGTACCGCGATCTCTTCGGCGCTGGTCCAGGCTTCGCCCTCGGCTACAGATGCGGCACCCGTGCTCAGCTCACCAAGCTCGATCTGTGTGAAATCTGGATGGCTCATGACGCCACTCCCGTCACTTTATGGGCGCGCGCGCCGTCTTCCAGGATGCGGCTGCGCATATGGATGGCATGGTCGATCCCGTCATGGTCGCCCTTGCCAGCTAGCCAGACTTCCCCAGCTCCCTTCGCCTTCAAGGCTGATGCGAGCGTTGCTGCGCTTTCAGTAACAGCGTTGTCGGTGCCGCAGATGACGGCGAGCTTCGCGCCAGACTGTGAGAAGGCGTCCGCGCAAGCCTCAATGCTGTCGTATGCATGCGCGGCATCGGTCACCACGCCGGCCACTGCAAGCCGGTTGGTGGCAAAGCCCACACGGGCGTTGAAGTCCGCCAGACCGCCCAGCGTGGCCAGGAAGGCTTTTGGCGCATGGCCGGTCTTGTCTTTAAAGGCGTCAGCAGCATCGCGAAGCGCTTCAAACGGCGCGGCGATGCGGGCCGGTGCCATGGGTGTCCATTCCGGCTCGGGCAGGTCAAGCTCGCGCACCTGGGCGCCAGCGGCTGCGGCCTTCACCTTGTCGGCGAACGGTTGCGGCTCGATCACAGGGGCATCGAGCTTTGGCACCGTGTAGCTGCGACTTTCAACCTCAACGAGGCGCGCATCAAGCTCTGGATATTGGGACACGCCGATCAGGGCTTCCTTGCCCGCGTCATAGGCGTCCTCGCGAGCATTGCGGGCCTTGGCGATCTGGTCCTGCAGCCAACCGGCTTTCACCGCCTCAAACAGGCCGCCGCGCGCTTCTATATCCTGGAAGACTTTCCAGCCGGCTTCCGCCAGGCGCGCGCCCAGCGTTTCATGCAGGAAGCCACCGCCAGCCGGGTCTGCGACCTTACCCAGATGGCTTTCTTCCATGAGCATGATCTGAAGATTGCGCGACAGGCGGCGCGCAAAGGGTGTGGCTGCGCCCAACGCGTCGGTGAAGGGACGGATCGTCAGGGCGTCTGCACCGCCTGCTGCGGCACCAAGGCCGGCGCAGGCATTGCGGATCAGGTTTGTCCACGGATCGCGCGCGGTCAGCATGCGCCCGCTGGTGACGACATGCAGCGCCATGGCGCGCTTGTTTTCAGATACGCCGAAAGCTTCAGCGACCCGCGCCCACGCCCGGCGCGCTGCGCGCAGCTTGGCGATGGTCAGGTGGATGTCCGCATCAGCGGCAAAGCTGAACTCCAGCGCATTGGCCGCTGCGTCTGCGCTCAGGCCGCGATCCATCATCACGCGCATATAGCTGGCAGCTCCAGCGAGCGCGAAGGCAATTTCCTGAGCCTCAGTGGCCCCGGCATCGTGGGCTGCGCTGGCGGTGATGGAAACCGTTTTCAGGTTTGGATAGCGCTCAGCCACCAGCTGGGCAGCCTCGGTGGCGCGGTCAAAGCGCTGCTCAAGATCCGCAGCACCGCCACCGGCCAGCGACTTCTGTCCGATCGGCGACAGCCCCAGACCACCGCGCACGGCTTTGCCATCAACACCGGACGCGTCCAGCGCTGCCACGAAGAGCGCGGCATGCTGCGGGCCCATACGGCTGGGGCTGACATGAATGCCCACCAGATCCAGCAATACGCCATCAAGGACGGTTTGAAGCTCCGACACCGTGCGCGCGGCAACGCCGGTCTTGCCGGTGCAGTCGAGCTTTAGCGCGATTTCGCTCGCCCCGCTGGTCAGCTCCGCAAGCAGGGCGGCGTTGGCAGCCTTGGGATCTGGCAGATCCACGGTCTGGCGGATTTGCCAGGGCAGGTAGGGATCGCGGACCGCATCGAGTCCGCGGATGAAGGGCGCGGCACCGGGCTCGCCCACATCGCCGACCTCATCAAGGTCTTCACGTGTGAAGAGCGGGCCGCGCGCAACGCCATCGAGCGTACGCTTGATCAGCCGGTCAAACGGAGCGCCTTTCAGCGCGGCATCAGCCTCGGCGCGCCAGGCGTCGAGGTCAGGAGCCGGATTATCCCCGGCCAGACGAAGCACAGAGTCGGTCATGGCCGCTTAGCTACACCGCGCAGGGCTTCGGGAAAACCCGTAAGAGCGTGTGGGATAGGTCCCAATTGCATCCCCGGCCCAGACCGATGCGCTTAGCCTTTGGCGATCTTGATTGCCGTGAAGGACGCAGCCATGCCCGATCAGACCCCAAACCTTGCCCTGCCGTGGTTAATGCCCGCCCAGGCTCAGAAGCATGTCACCGTCAACGAAGCGCTGGGGCGGCTCGATGCACTGGTCCAGACCAGTGTCGAAAGTCGCAGTGTGAGCGCAGAACCAGCTTCGCCAACAGAAGGACAAGCCTGGCTCATTCCCGCTGCTGCTTCTGGCGCAAGCTGGGCCGGGTTTGATGAGCATGATCTGGCCTACTTTCAAGATGGCGCCTGGCATGCTGTGTCAGCGCGTACAGGTCAGCTTGCCTATATTCGCGATGAAAATGCTTTGTTTGTCTTTGATGGAAACAGCTGGGTCGGTCTGTCTAGCCTCGTTACAGCACTGGGAAATCTGGAGCTGCTGGGCGTCGGGACGACGGCGGATGCAAGCAATCCCTTCACGGCCAGGCTGAACAACGCATTGTGGACCGCCAGACCTGCAGGTGAGGGCGGCACCGGTGATATCCGTCTGGTTATGAACAAGGAAACCGGAGCTGACACGGCATCTTTCATCTTTCAGTCCGGCTGGTCGGGTCGGGCTGAATTTGGTCTGACCGGAGCTGACGACTTTTCAATAAAGCTCTCTGCCGACGGTGCCAGCTGGGCAGATGGCATGGTGCTGGAGTGCGATACCGGTCAGGCACTCTTTCCCAACGGGCTCAAGGTTGGCCAAAGCGGTAATTTGCTTGATGTCTTCGAACAGGGCAGCTGGACGCCGGAAGTCGCCGATGCACTAACCGGTGGTAATGTTGTGACCACAAGCGCGAGGGACGGTCGGTATCTCCGCATCGGTAACATGGTGCATCTTTGGATCACCATTGATGGCATCAATGTCGCCAGCCTGACTTCGACCAACACGCTTTATGTGCGAAATCTACCCTTTGCGTGCGGGCCGGAAAAGGCCCAACGGGGTATATTCATTCCTCAGACAAAGTTCATGAAAAACGGCGATGCACTGACCGGCCTGAATTTGAAAGACGAAAGCGCAATTGTTTTTGCGTTGCAGTATAATGCGGCAAACCTGTCGCTCGCGTTGGTGTCAGACATCACCAGTACTGGCACCGCAATTCAGGGCCAGGTGACCTACCTGACGGGGGACTGAGATGCGGCAACTGGATATTGATTTTATTGTCGCTGATGGGGGGCAACGTCGCTCTGATGGCTTGCCGGCTTCAAGGCCGTCCCTCAGCGGCATTGGTTTGAAATGCTGCAGGTAAACCGCTTGATGCTGAGAAGGGGCTGGAAAACCTTCGCTGTAATTGCCGGGTCGAGTTTGCTTCTTGGTGGTGCGTTCAGCGCAGGCGCAAGGCTTCAATCGCTGCGTGAAGCCGACGCGCGATCCGAGCTTTCGCTCGCGCTCGCCCGATGTCGACAGAGCCAGGCAGATGCGGTGGTGGAGAGCCTGGAGCGAACTGCTCTTACACTGGATCAAAATCTCAATCGTCTTGCGGGCGTTGCCGATCGTGTGACAGCCACCGCTGACCGCTTCGCCCGGATACAGGAGCGCCCTCGTGAAACCGCTAACCGTTCTGAGTGTCTTGCTGACGATGATGACGCAGAGCGCATGCGCGTCCTTTCCGGCTCGCCCGATTGACGCAGAAGCTCGCGTCATCGAAATCAATTGCGCGCAGGGCCTTCGGCTGGACGAAATTGCCCCTGGACTTCCGCCGCCGGTCATCGAATCTGGACAGGACTGGCGTGACTATGGTGAGGGGCTCTACGTGATCGCCGACCAACTCCACGCGCAGCTTGAAGCGGCCCATGGCGCGCTGAAGGACTGCGCGGCGAGAGCCGATGGTTGAAAGGCGAGATTCAGGGGCCAGTGCTGGCCCCTGATCACGCATGCTGTGTTCGCCTCTCAAACTTGACCGGTAGTGATCAGGGTCATTGCGGCGACCACATACACACCGGCTGTCGCAACACTTCCAAGCGAGCGGATGTGATTGAGCCGGGTCCAGTTGCGGCCATACTGCCGCCAATGGGCCTCAGCCTCAGCGGTCGTATGATCAAGCCGCGCGAGCCGATTATTCATAGGCACATTGCCAAACAACGTCATGAAGAAGACCGTCGGCAGATAGATCGCCGGTGCCAGGATCAGGGCAATCAGCGCCGCCCCTTCAAATGCGGTTGTGCTGTAGGCGGCAAACAGCACCGAGAGCAGCGCAATACTGAGGATACCAGCGACAAACTGGGTTTTGATGACGGTGCGGTTGATATGCTGCATGGCTTCGATGCCGCCGGCCGGTTGGGTTCTTAAGAGTCCGGCCATCACGAATTCGGAAAAAGCGGAGAAAACGCCTCCGATCACCGCGCTCCAAAGCGCGAGGAAGAGGCAAAAATAGAGGGACCATTCATAGGTCATAGCTTCATATCCTGTTTGTCAGTGAATGCGGGGATTGCAAGAGCCTGAACCGAGGGTTCAGGTCGGGGATGTGAGGCGCAGCGCCACTAATGCCGCCGCAACTGCAAACTCGATGACAGTCGCGATGATCAGGGATTCAGAGGGCAGGCCGTGCAGCACCATGCTGATAAGGCGGCCAAGGCCGTAACTCCCGTAGACGATTGCGCCTGTCAGAAGCGCCAGATTGGCGAGCCGTTGTTTCAGGGCTCCGGCGATCATGAGCATTCCGGTGAGGATCAGCACACCGCTCGGCGCAGTCAGCTCGGACAAAAGACCAGGGTCGTTCTCAATGAAGACATGGCTCATCGCTAGAAAGTCGGCTGGTGAGACGAGAAGCGCCCCACCAATCGATGCCAGCACGGTGCCTGAAAGTCCAAGCGCGATGCGTGTCAGAAGCCGGCTCATGCGCGTGTCTCCCACACACCTGTAGCAGCGACATTGCGGGCGTAGTCTGCGAAGTCTTTGGGTTCGCGGCCCAAAGCGCACTTCACGCCGTCACACAGATAGGCATTCCGGCCGTCCAGAACGGTTGAGAACAGATAGTCCAGCATCCAGACCACATCTTTGGGCGCGCCAGATCCGGCGACTTCGGCCACGAAGGCCTCATGCGGCACATCGACATAGGTGATCGCGCGGCCGGTGGCCTGGGACAGATCGGTAGCCACGTCGGCAAAGGTCATCAGCCGAGGGCCTGTGACCTCGTAAATCTGGCCATGGTGACCGTCTTGGCTTAAGGCGGCGACGGCCACATCCGCGATATCGTCAACATCAACAAAGGGTTCGACCTGAGTGCCGGCAGGCAAGGTGATGGCACCGCCCAGGACCATGTCGACAAAAGCGCCTTCGGAGAAGTTCTGGTTGAACCAGCTGGCCCGAACAATGGTCCACTCAAGACCGGCGTTCTGAACGATCTGCTCGCACGCCTGAGCCTCTTCTTCGCCGCGCCCTGACAACAGGACCAGGCGCTTCACGCCGCGGCGCTTTGCACGGGCGGCGAAGGCCTCAATTGCGTCTGCGGCCCCGGGCATCGCAAGGTCGGGAGTGTAGGTGATGTAGGCTGCGGTGACGTCCTTCAGGGCCGCATCCCAGCCCTTCTCATTGTCCCAGTCGAACGATGGTAGTGCGGACCGTGATCCGATGCGCACGGCGTGTCCCTTTGCCTTCAGGCGCTCCGCGACGCGGCGACCGGTTTTGCCGGTACCGCCCAGAACGAGCGTGAGGCCTTTGTTTTTACGCAGGGTGGTCATTGGCTTGCTCCTTGTTGGTGTTTGCAAGCCAATGGGTATGGGAAGCGCGCGCTGCCTTCTTGCCAGATGGTGCCAGAGTTTTGACCGATCGCGTCAGGCGAGCCTTATCAGCCGGTGCTGGCTGCCAGCCGGTAGGAGCGGGGCGTTTGTCCAGCCCAGCGTTTGAAGGCGCGGGTAAATCCGCTCTGTTCAGAAAAACCGGTCAGGAAGGCAATCTCGGCGAGGCTGTAGTCAGTCTCGCGCAGTAGTTGCCGCGCAAGGTCGTGGCGGGCTGCGTCCACGACGCTCTGGAAGGAGTGACCCTGCTCGGTCAGGCGCCGTTGAAGTGTGCGAGACCCAAGTCCCAGGTCTGTGGCGATTGAGGAAAGGGTGGGCACGCCTTCGCTGAGCATGTTGGCCACCGCCCGACGCACGCGAGGCTCCAGCCCGTCCTCTTCTGTCAGCGAGGCAAGCTCGCTCTCCAGATGTCGATCAAAGAAGCGGGCAATGGTTTCATCGCCCAGCGTGTTGGGCACATCGAGGCTCTCTTCACTGACCAGCAGGGCGTCCCGATCCGTTTCGAAATGCACCGGGCAACCGAAATGGGCTTCATAAACGGCGACGTCACCGCGTGGCGCGTGTTTGAAGAAGACCGCCAGCGGCATGAACGGCTCGGTGCTGACTTCCTTGCTGATCACATCGACCGCCGACATGCTCGCCTCGTTGGACAGCTGCATGCCGGGTTGGCCGTCACCCGCCTTGTCCAGATTGAAGAACCAGCCACCGTCACCACGCTGCAGTGAATAGGTCTCCGCACTGCCCAGCACGTGGCCATAACGCTCAGAACGCATATAGGAGCCGCGAAGATTGGGCGCAGACTTCCACGCCAACCCGAATGCCCCGTACTCATCGCTTCTCATCGCTGCTCCAATCCGCAATGGCAGCGTCAATCCGTTGGGGTCGCGGGCCACCAGCGTTTCGAAGAACTCGTAGTAACGATCAGCCGAAACCATCAGCTTTGGATCAACCAACCCATCAGGCTCCATCCCAAGCGCTTCGAGCAGGTCGCGCGTCTCCACACCGGGGCTCGCCTGGCTGAGGACCTTGTGGACGTAAAGGGACGTGATCTGGCTCATGCTCCCTGTTTAAAGGAGATTCCTGGCGAGTGGGAGGTTTGGCGGTTTAATCCCCGCCTCCCTCAAGCACCCCGAGCGCTTTGCGCTCGCAAGGGCGACCGCCCGCCCGCACCCAGGACTTGATCCGGGGGAGGACTGACCGACCGGAGGGGAGGGAGGACAGGGAAAATGGTGCCCGGGGGCAGCACCAGCGGTATGTCCGACGCTGTCCAGTCCGATTCGATTGAGGTCCAAAAATCTCAATAATAGCTGGCTAATTGCTGGCTTTCTTATCCGGCTTCGTCCAAATCGGTATGGTGACATCCAGATAGTTTGCGGGTATAAATGCGGGTAGAAATGGAGGCATCATGCCGCTTACAGATATCCAAATCCGTAACGCCAAAGCCACCGAAAAGCGCTTTCGCCTCAGCGATGGCGACGGCCTCTTCCTGCAGGTCGAACCGTCTGGCCGCAAGCTCTGGCGCTTTCGCTACCGTTACGACGGTAAGGAGAAGATGATCTCTCTTGGCAAGTACCCTGAGATCACGCTTAGCAGGGCTCGAGAACGCCTTCTGGAGGCTCGTAGAGAGGTCGCCGAGGGTATAGACCCCAGTGAGGCTAGAAAGGCCTCTAAGCGCGCTAGAGTCATTGCTGAGGCACTTACCTTCGAAGCCGTAGCCACTGAGTATCTTGAAAAGCTCGACAAAGAGGGGCTAGCGGCTGCGACGCTAAAGAAGCGACGCTCGCAGCTTAAGAATCTGTCGCCGAGTCTGGCTCCAAGGCCGATCTCGGATATAAGCGCCCAAGAACTCCTCCTCGTGCTGAGGCAGGTTGAGGCGAAGGGTGCTCACACAGCAGCGGTAGAAGCCAGGTCACTTTGCAGCCGGATTTGGCAGTTTGCTGTTAGTACCGGCCGTGCAGATAGAAATGTGCCAGACGACCTCAAAGGCGCACTGGTAAGCCCAAAGGTCACTCACAGGTCAGGCGTTACAAAGCCAGCTGAACTTGGCCAGCTGATGAAGGCTTTACAATCACGGCAACACTCCATGGTTATCTGCGCAGCCTTAGAGCTTCTCGCCCATACCTTCGTGCGCCCAGGGGAGTTGAGAAAAGCAAGTTGGTCTGAAGTCGATCTACCCAATGCGCTTTGGCGCATTCCAGCAGACCGTATGAAGATGAAGCGTGATCATCTTGTTCCGCTCTCGGAGCGCTCGATTGAGCTGTTTGGGGAATTAAGGGCCTATGCAGGCAATTCGCCTCTTGTCTTTCCGTCACCGCGAGACCCTATGAAGCCGTATTCAGACCCCGTCTTCAACAAGACGCTTCGCGCGCTTGGGTTCGGTCCTGAGAAGCATGTCGCGCATGGCTTCCGATCAACCGCATCAACACTTCTAAATGAGCAGAGCTTCCCGTCCGACTGGATAGAGAGACAGCTAGCCCATGTCGAAGGCAACAAGGTCAGAAGCGCATACAATGCAGCCGAGCACATTGAGGGGCGAACAAGGATGATGAATGAGTGGAGCGCATTTCTGCTCCAGCATGCCAACTAAGCGCACGAATCACGTCCGCAAGCACCCTCAAAAATGCTGTTATTGCTGATCGCGCACCGCACTCGTGGCAAGCGCATGAGTCGCGACTTTCCTAGCCTAAAATAGCGCAAACCCCAATTTTTATTGAAGTTTTTGTCCGCGCGGAGGCCAAGGATTTACTGCCGCCTCCAAACACTGACGCCTGTGACAACCTGTAGGACAATAGTTGTTGCTACGGCGCTCCTAACGCAGTTCGCAAAGCAGTCGAGCACGGTTCAGAAAAAATATGGACATCATGTTAAAATCCGAATGTGTCCAAATTGGAGCAAGCATGAATCAAAATACAGACAAAAAACCCAAGAAAGCCCTGAGAGTTTCCGAAATTGTCTCTCCGGATGGAATGTTACCAATATCCAAAAGTTCTTGGTGGGCTGGTGTGAAATCTGGAATTTACCCAGCACCAATTAAACTTGGCCCCGGTATCACTGCGTGGCGTCTTGAAGAGATAGAAGCACTTCTGGAGCGAGGTATTTGATGTTTGATCTTGACTACTGCATTGGGACAAAACGTGAATATCAACGTATTCGAGCTAAGGCCAAGGCTCGCCCTCGAATAGGTCGCACGGCTCAAAACATTGAGGGCGAAACTTCCACAGATGGTGACTAGCGTGCAGCGTAGAGCAGAGATCGAGCCTGAACTTATTGGTGCCGCATTCCTCGACCCAAAGCTGACACTCAGCGATCTCTGGGCGGCCTATAGCTGGCAGTGTCCAGAATGCGAGTGCGTTTCGGAGCACATATACAACGAAGCGCGCAAAGCGCCTAGCGTCACACCTATTCAGGTTATTCTATCGCTGCCTGAAACATTGGCTGTTCAAGATGCAGGTGGGCGCGAAGCCTTCGCAGCGCAATTTACCGAAATGTCGACCCCAAGTGAGTGCGTTGTTGCTTACCTAGATGACCTGATTAAGCGCGCCGCGATCGAAAAGCTAGAAGGTGATGTCAAATCCATTCTAGCCGCGACTGAAGCCAATGATCCGGTCCAGCTTACTGATCGGTTGCGAAGCCTCCTTGATGAGCAGGCGTTTACTACAACAAGCGATTATGAAAGCTGGCCGATCCTCTCTTTGAGTGAGGCTTATGTATGTGATTCAAAGGCATCTTATTTAGTTAAGGGTTTGCTTGCAAAAGGCGACCTTGGCGCGATCTACGGCCCCTCCGCCTCTGGTAAGTCCTTCTTCGCGACCGACCTTGGCTTGGCTATTGCGCGCGGAACCTCTTGGCGCGGCCATCGCGTGAACAACGCCGGTGTCGCTTATGTTGTGGCTGAAGGTGCCACAGGCTTTGATAAGCGCCCTGAGGCATACAAACACGTGAACGACGTGCATGCCTGCAACAACTTCCAGCGCATAGTTGCAGCCCCCAACCTAATTGGACCCGCATCCCAAGCCACGAAGCTTATTCAAAGTCTGAAGCTCGCGCGAAGTAGAATGGACGACGATCTTGGGGTCGTCTTCTTAGACACGCTTGCACGCGTCATTCCAGGCCAGAATGAAAATGCTTTTGAAACCATGGGAGCATTGGTTGACGTGACTGGACGAATAGCACGTGAGCTTGGTGCCACCGTGATTCTCGTTCACCACACCGGCAAAGACGCTGAGCGCGGTATGCGCGGGCATTCGTCCCTCTTCGGAGCGTGCGACACTGTAATTGAAGTCTCAGCGCCTAGTGAAAGCGGAGAGACAGCCGCGACAGTGAGAAAGCAAAAAGATGGCGAGCAGGGAGCAAGCTATGGCTTCAGGCTTAATGAGGTCCACCTTGGATATGACAGCGATGGCGATGCTCTTACATCTTGCGTTGTCGAGCCCTGCGACCCGCCAGTCGCCATGAAGTCAGATAATTCGTCTGGCCATTCCCAACGTGCAATAGCAGCCCTTAAACAAGCTTGCGCGAACGGCTCGAGCGTTTGCCCCGACACAGCAACCCCATTGGCTACCATAAACGAGTGGCGTGATGCGTTTAGGGCGCTTGACGACATTAGCAGCCTTAAGGCCGATACAGCCAACGCTGCCTTTCGCAGAGCTAAAGAGCAACTAGTATACCAAGGCCGCATTGTAGAGCTCTCAGTAGGCTTTACGCTTAGAGAGTACCTTCCCAAGAGCGACGCTGCATTAGACGACACGACAGACATCCCTTAGGGAGTGTCGTGTCTGTCGCCTATTAAACAGATTAAAGTTCCCGTGAGCCGCTGTTTCTCTTAATTGTTATATTTAATAAGGAATTCTGTTTCCTGTTTGTGTTGACGCAGTAGGTATTTTGCTTCTCCACCATACTTGGTGTTCCGGCCCACATTTTGGTGCCCGTGAGTATCTAGGACATCCGTAAAGGGCAAACAGGGTTCCCTAGCGCCGATGGAACTAACCAGCGTAATTGCACCCAGGGTGTGGGGTAAAAACTCAGACATGAGCGCTGTTGCAGTCGCGTTCTCAGACGACACTACAGACATCCTTAGGGGGTGTCGTGTATGTCGTCCGACGCCAGCATCAACACCATTGAGGCAATGCGCTGACGGATAGCTTCAGCAATGTTCTGAAAGCCGATGACGGAAGGGCAGACACCCCTTTAGGAAGGTGTCCGTCTGTCCCGTGATGTGGGACAACCTCAAACCCAAATTTTTTCGAATGAATTCCCGCTGCGATCTGAGTAAGCGGATTGGAGTGTGGCTCATTAACGGTGCAAATAATCTGCCAGGATCTTACATGCGCTTTACCCCTGCGCCAAAAATGGTACCAATTAGCGAAGCAAATTTGGACTACTCATTACCGGCTTAGCGATGATCCAATCGTTTAATACCGTATTAAGTGCGCTGTTCGCAGTCGTTAGCATGACTCCGACTCAGCCAGAGGAAATCGTTGAGATGACCTCGACAGCGGTGCTCGAGCAGGTTGTAGCGCTCCGCCCTGAATATCCGGCCACAGCTGATGAACTCGAAGAAGAACTCGTTCGTCTTCTTGAACCGGTGATCGATTTTGACAGGTTTGCCCGTGGCGTGATGGGCGGCAGTACTTATGATGCGGCCTCTACGGAACAGCGTACGGCGTTTGCCGCAGCGTTTCGAGCGACACTCGCAGAGCTTTACGCCCGCGCTCTTGTAACCGAGGAAATTGCGCGCATCGAAATCGTTGAAACAGTATTATCCAGAGGTGATCGCGCCAGTGTACAAACCGTTGTAGTGCTCAGTGACGACACGCGGTTCAACGTCCAGTATTCGATGCGTGCTGATGATGTTGGGCAATGGCGAGCCCAAAATATTATTATCGATGGGGTCAATTTAGGACTCACCTATCGTAATCAATTTGCGAGCGCGCTGCAGGCCGAACGCGGTGATCTCGACGCTGTAATTGCGGCCTGGCCGGAGCGCCTCGCGCAAAGGTAGTGGAGGTCTGCCGTGGGTCAGGCTCTACTTGTCGAGGGCGTGAATAAGCGCGGGCAATAAGGTGAGATTGATCGCGAGAGAGCCCAGAAGGGCCGCTGCCATCAAGCTGCCAAAATAAAGCGTCGGTGTGAACGTTGAAGCCAACAACACGGAAAAACCAATCGCTGTTGTCAATGTCGTGATAAATAAAGCGCGACCGACATTGTCTTGTGCGGCGCGCACAGCGTCGGCCTTCGGGTTGCCCCCGCGGCGTTCGAGGCGGTAGCGATGCAAGTAGTGAATCGCGTTATCGACACCGATGCCGACCACAATCGACGTTATAGTCACAGTCATTAAATCAAAGACAATTCCGAAATATCCCATCGTACCTAAGAACGCGGCGACAGCTACAATGTTTGGAATGATGCCAATCACGGCTATCCGGAACGAGCGTAGCAGGATTAAAAATAGTGAGAAGGTTAGACCAAAGACGCCCAAAAACGTTGTTAACTGGGAACGGACCAAGCTTTCCAGCATGTTGCCAAAGAGGACACCCACGCCTGTCACCGTAACGTCGCTGGGTGCGAGCCCTAACTCAGTCGCTTCATCATAAATCGCAGCTATTAAGTCATTGCGGTCAAAGCCGGGCTCAGTTTCCTGGATTCGTAAGCTAATGCGCAAAAGGCCCGCTTCAGGTGATGCAAAAGGAGCAAGTAGTTCTTCGCGTAATGACGGAGGCAATTGGCCGACAACCCCGGCAAGCTGCAGCGAGTTTAGCGATTGGCCGTCGTTAAACGTTTGGGCTACTGCGTCTAGCGTGGCAATTGAAATTATCTTGCCGACTCCCGGACGCTGGGCCAACGCCTCGCCAATTTGTCTGGCTACCGCGACCTTATCGTCGGTATACCAATAACGCTGGGGGTACGTGTCAGTCGTATCTGTAAAGAAATCATCCGTAACTTCCACTTCTTCATAAGGAGCGAAATTGATTAGGATATCTATAGAGGTTGTCCCACCAAAGCGCTCATCGATATACGCTAGACTTGATTTCACATCAGTGCCGTCACGGAAATAATCGATCAAACGACTATCCCAGCTCAGCTTCTGTGCGCCGTAGACACTTGCAGCCACGCCAAGGACAGCTAGGGCAACGACGCCCCAACTCATCTTTCGCCCCATCCATAGAAGGCTGCGACTGATTGCGGGCCGCTTTGCAACGGTATGCGGTGTTCTCGCCGGAGCACCACCAAAGCGTTTTAGTGCCGCTGGAAAAAATGTAACATTGAGAACAAATGTGATCGCAATAGCTAGGCACATAATCAAACCGAACTCACGGATCGGCAGGACATCGGAGAGGAGAAGCGCCGCAAACGCAGCCGAGGTCGTCAGTGCCGTGAACAAGCATGGCGCAAACTTATCAACCATTGTTTGATCGGTTAGCACTCGGGTATCTTTGCCTTTAGAGGCGTGGTTGCTGAGTTCGCGGAAGCGGACCACCAAATGGACGCTGAATCCCGTGCTAAAGATAATAATCAATGAAACAAAGCTGCCTGAGATGACCGTTAAAGGTCGCCCCAATAAAGCCACAAGCGCCAAAGAAAACAGCACGCCAAGCAGCGCGGTCGACAGGCACATTGCCGCCCAGCGCCAATGCCCGAAAAAGAAGCTAAGACAGAGAAAGACCAACACAACAGCGGTCACGCCAAAAATAATTGTGTCACGCTGTGCATAGCGGGCCATATCTGTTGCGATGGCTGGAACGCCGGACACATGAACAATGGCACCGTCAGAAAAGTCTGCCTGGATCGAGCGCAATTGCGCTATCAAGGTTGCCATCTCAGCGGCATTTTCGTTCCGTGCCACACGCACGCTTTCTTCAAGGTGGCGGATCATTTGCTGGTCAGAGCTGCCCAATGCTTTCCTCGCGCCAAGTTCTTCAGTCAACTCTTGCAATGCCGTAGCGGGCACGAGTTGAATACGCATCGCGGCAGCGTTGCCATCTGCACTGACAAGGAGCTCTCGATATAGAGGGCTTTCTGTCAGCTCAGTGCGCGCCATCTCTAGGTCCGCCGCGGGATCGCGCAGCGTGTTGAACCCCTCGGCCAGGTCTGACAATGCAACTGGTGGGCTCTGCAAGAGGGGAGCATCAAGGATGGATGTGACACTGGCAACGCCGGGCAGATCAGCGACCCTTCGTTGTATTTCTTCGATCTTGGTCAACGTGCTGCGTGCAAACAGACTCTCACCGGTTGGTTCATAGGTCAGCACAATGAACTCGTCTCCGCCGAATTGAGCCACGGCAGCTTGATAAGACGCAAGGGCTGGATCGTTCTCAGCAATAAGGTCCGTCGTGGAAGCATTAAAGCTGAGCTTCGGCACATGTAACGCGGCGGCCACAACCCCCACCACGATTAGGACTAACACAAGAAAGGGTACGCTTAAGGCAGCGAGATAGATCTGCCGGAGCAAGTTAGTCATCGAGGAACGGGTCCTCGGTTGTCACTTCTCCGTCGTTCACCAAGAACTCCCGCCGCTGCAAATAGGCATCACGCATCAGGAGGTAGCGGTCGCCAGTTAAGGCTTCTCGCGCGTCGATGAATTGCGCGCTGATGCTAAGGATACGGAGAGCTTGGTAGGCGGCCAATGTTTCCGTGTCATCAATATAATAAGGCACTCTCAATGGTGTGGATATCGATTGGCCCGCCACGTCGCGCAGGGTCGAGCTGCCCAAGACTGGAAGTACCAAATAGGGCCCACTCGGCACCCCCCAAACGCCAAAGGTTTGGCCCAAGTCTTCGTCACCACGGCGCAGCCCCATGTCGCTAGCGACATCAAATAATCCGCCAATCCCAAGAGTAGTGTTTACCCCAAATCGGGCGAAAGTGGTAAGGCTTGCAATAGGTTTGCCCTGCAGGATTTGATTGGCGAATGTCATTGGCTCGCCCACATTGTCAAAGGCGTTGGCTATGCCCGCTTCTAATGGATCCGGCGTAACACTTCTGTACCCGTTGGTAAGGGGCAGGACGACTGCCTCGTCTACCGCCTCGTTGAAGCCAAAAACTGCGCGGTTTAGGGGCTCTAGCGGGTCGCTCCGTGTATGTGTTTCGACCGTCGCACAGGCAGTTAGCGCAGAGGCGATTAGCCCAATCGTCAACAACCTAACAAACCACATCGCTGATTTACCCCCATTAATCATACGTTTCTGGGAGAGAGTAAATCTGCAAATCCTCGTTGGCCAGCCATAACGTGGTATATCGCAGGGCCGAAATTCGCGCGATGACGTGAGGCGCGAATGAATATCATGGCGTCAGTCACTCCAACGGGTTCCCTAGCTCCGATGGAACCAGCCAGCGCAAAGGCACCCCGGGGTGGGGCAAAAACTCAGACCTAAGCGCCTTTGCAGGTAAGAAGGCAGTTCAACCAAAGCTCATCACTTCGGCGCGGGCGCTGGTCTGGTGTCGTCCAGACATCCACCGTTTGCAAATCTGGTACACTCTTTAGATATCCAGCAAGCGACTGCTCATTCAGGTCATTGAAATAGCGTCCGTCCTTTTCACGCTCGTGTTCCCCGTATTTGAAGGAAGCATAAATCACGCCGCCCGGCTTCAAAAATGACGAGAAGCTCCGAAGCACTTCACAAAGACCTGTCCGCGGTACATGCAGTAGGGATGCACAAGCCCATATTCCGTCGAAGTGGTGGTCAAACTTCATATTCTCAAATTTCATCTGATAAACAGGCACGTTAGCTCGCTTAGTCGCGGCATCGACCATCTTGGTTGAAGCATCGAATGCCACGACGTCGTAGCCCATCTGCGAAAACGCTCGAGCATCACGACCAGACCCGCACCCCGCATCAAGGACGGATGCACCACGCTTCAGATGTTTGCAGAACCGTTGGTACAGTACACTCATATCGACGTTGACAGTTTGCGCGATGAAGTTGTCCGAATGACTCTCGTAGAACTCTAAAGACATCAGAACACCGGCTCTGATCTTAGTATTGGCTGCCAAGTATGTATCAGCTTTTCACGCGCTTGATTGTACTGGGTTTGAAGGAAGGACTTCCGCTCATTTTCACGGGTTCCCGTCTGCCTCATTAAAGTCTCTCGTAGAGGATGATGGCTTTCGATCAGAAATTCATTGCGTGTATGCAATCTAGCTAACAGCCTTGTGCTGGGAACCTTTGCAAACTTGCCATCGTGGCCACGGTTGCGGTCTTTGCATGCAAGGACGAGGTTCCAAATCCCGTCTAAATGCGAATTCGGTATCTCTGCTTTCAGGATATGTGGAAAAAAGTGATCGACGTCAGATAGCCGCGCATCTCCAGTAAGGATGCTAATCCTATCGAAACAGTAAAAACATCTACCCCTTTGATAGCCGTTGAGGGCCCCCCGCGAAGACGTGACGGAAATGCGACGATTGTTCGGTCCAGCAAAGAGTTCATTCACTTTGTCGTCGTGATGGATGCTTACTAGGTTTCGGGAGACGCCGAGGTTCCAGGCAGCTTCAACGAGTCGCCAGCGCGCCTCAACTTCCTCCCCAAGATCACCGGTATGCCCTTTTTCGAACATCTTGAAAAAATCGTCTGTAAGCCGAATACCCGCACTCTGCTTCCGCTCATCCACGAAGAAGCGCTTCGGAATCTCGCCTTGGTTTACGACGTGGAAGGCATCAATCACGTTGACGAACCCCAGCTTTGCCGTTTGGCCAATCAGATCAGACTCTGTGATCTTACCTTGAGTAAAATCTCGACACGCATCCAAAAACTTACTGGATGGGGAAGTGCCTTGCTTGGGATGGCGCTCTAGGTGCCGGCAAACATTCCGAGCAAAGGGTTGGGCAAGGTCCTCTAAGCGTATTAACTCTTGCTCGCGGCTCCCAAGCTCAAGCAGAGACTTAGCAAGTGCGAACTTGTAGGATGCTACGTTGCGACCAAACAAGATGATCGATCGCCAATAGGCCTCCAAGTCTGGGGATTTATCCGTAAATTTTGACATTTGCACAAACTACGATCTAAGCGGAACAGTCGAAACCGCTCACATACTCGGTGTTAAAAAAAACGCGGACCAATTTCGAATAGCCAAGCGTGTCATGCGGCCTAAACACTCGTTACTTGATGAGAGCGGCGTTGTTTTGCGCACCATATGTCTTCGTCTATGTGGATCTGAGACCATAGTCGCGGGGTGGGTGGCGAAAGGTCAAGACAGCCAACATTAGGCCCACGATCACGCAAGAAGTTGAATTCTTCATGATCCCACTCCCAAGCACCTACAATAATGCGTGCCACGCGCGACCGGCTTATGAAGCAGGAGTTAGAAGAGGGGTTCCCTGGCATCGATGGGACCATCCAGTTCAAAGCCTACCCGGGGATGGGGCAAAAACTCACCGATAGAAACAAAGGCCTTGCAGGTAACCATCTGGGTATGAGTGCGGGTATCTAGGGCGCACACTCAATTTTAGCGCAATTAATTCAGTTTGTTAGATAAAATAATGGTGCCCGGGGGCGGATTCGAACCACCGACACGCGGATTTTCAATCCGCTGCTCTACCAACTGAGCTACCCGGGCATCTGGGCGTTCCGGGACGGGCCCGGTGCTCTGGAAGGACCGGGGTTATAGGGCGGGAAAATTTCACTGTCCACGCCCTTTTGTCAGACAGGGTGCGGTTAACCGCAGGCGGGGCCGCTGTCGCGCTTCGGTCACAAGTGCAGGCCCCATGGCACAGGCCTGCTTGCTCCCATCGCCGCAGCCTGCTACGCGCCGCCTCACCACTAAAAATTTGAGGCTCCCATGAAACGTGTTGTGTCGATCAGTGCCGTCGCTCTTCTTGTCGCTCTGGGCGAGGGGCCCAGTGCCTTTGCTCAAGAGGCTGATGATGTGATCACCATCACGGCTGGCCGCGCCAGCGGTGCTGAAGCGGGCGATCGCCCCGTGGCGGTGCTGACCCGTGATAGCCTGAACGCCTCGGGACTGACCGACTTGGGCGATGCGCTGGCGTTCAACCCGTCGGTGGTCGGCTCTGAATTCAACGACGACCCCGGCACCCAGAACGACACGTCCGGCACCTCCAGCGTGAACCTGCGCGGCCTGGGCCTTGGTGCGACGCTGGTGCTCGTCAATGGCCAGCGCCAGACCCCGGCAAGCGTCGCGGCGGACGATGGGGCCAGCTTTGTGGATCTGAACGCGCTTCTGCCCGGCATCGCCATTGAGCGCAGCGAGATCCTGAAGGACGGGGCCTCGCCGCTGTTTGGCTCTGATGCTGTGTCCGGCGTTGTAAACGTCATCACCCGCGACCTGTTTGAAGGTGTGGAAGCTCAGGTAGAGGCGCGTGGTGCCGACGGTCTTGAAAGCGGCGGTTTCACCTCGGTCGCGTCGATCATCGCAGGCGGCAAGATTGCGGAAAATGTCCACCTGACCGGCGCGATCAGCTATCGCGACGTGGATGGCGTTGAGGGCTTCGAGACTGATTTCATTCCTGGTACCGGCCTTTCGGCACTCGGTCAGCCCGGGGCCTATTACATCCAGGCACCTGGCGGCGGCTTTGAAGTTGTCACCGGCTCTGGTGGCCCGCAGGCAATCCTCGATCACGACTGTGCAGCCGGGGGCGGCAACCCGCTTGTGCTGGGCGCGGATACGGCTTTTGGTGCGCCAGGCTTCTGTCAGCTGGACTTTGGCCAGTTTTTCTCGCTCGTTGGCGACGAAGCGCGGCTCAACGCCTTTGGCGCGCTGACGGCGGATCTGGGTGAGACGACCTTCACCTTGCGTGCGGCGCTTGCCAGCCAGGAGCTGACGCGCGGTAACTCGCCTTCGCTGCCAGCGTTGAGCTTCCCGACCATCCCGGCGGCAAACCCGGGCAATTATTTCGGCCGCGATGTCACCTGGCTAGGGCGTCCGCAAGGCGTGTCTGCGGGTGCGGCTCGGCGCAGCTTTGAGCACGACACCTTCCGGATTGATGCCACGCTGGAGCGCAGCCTCTACTTTGCGGGCCGCGAGTGGGACGGTACGCTGACCGCCAATTACTCGCGCAACGAACTGACCGCGACGATCACCGACACGGTCGCCTCGCGCCTCGATGCGGCGATCAATGGTCTGGGCGGTGAGGGGTGCACCGGCACCACGCCGGGCACCAATGGCTGCCAGTGGTTCAATCCATTTGGCTCCGGCGGTATCGTCACTGATCCATCTGATCCGCGCTACAATGATCCGGCGCTGGTGGACTGGCTGATCGGGGAAAATATTCGCAAAAGCGAATCCACACTCACCAGCCTTGAAGGCGTGGTGGCGACCGATAACGCCTTTACCGCACCGGGCGGGGCGGCGTCTCTGGTGCTGGGCGCACAGATCCGCCGCGAGTCGCTGGACGTGGACAATGGTGACCTGTTTAACCAGGACGCCTTCCTCTTCATCGTCGGTGGTCCGGACTATGATGGTGCGCGCCGCGTGATCTCAGGGTTCGCGGAGAGCGTGATCCCGCTGTCTGGGCGCGCCCGCCTTCAGCTGGCTGTACGCCATGAGGACCTGGAGGAGTTTTCCTCAACCGATCCCAAGCTGGCGCTGGCTTTCGATGTCACCGAGCAGCTGACCCTTTCGGGTGGCTGGTCGCGCTCCTTCCGTGCGCCATCCCTGCACCAGCAGGTCAGCGGCACGACGACCCTGCAGTCGCTGGCGATTGGAGCCCAAAGCCTGTTCCGCCCGGTGCGGACTACCGGCTCTCTGGAGCTTGATCCCGAAACGGCTGACACCTTCACACTCTCGGCACACTTTGCGTCTGAGAGCTGGACGGTGCGTGCTGATCTGTGGCGCACCGAGGTGGAAGACCTGATCGTTGAAGAAAGCGCCAACGCGATCCTCGCGGCCGATTTTGCCGATGACGGTATCTATAACGATCCGCGCGTGACCACGACGTCGGCCGGCGATGTCGTGCTGGTGGCCGCTAACTTCGTCAACGCTCCGTCGGTTGAAGCTCAGGGCCTTGATCTGTCGATCGTGCGAGCTCCGGTCCAGACCGGTTTTGGTGCAGTCAGTGGCGGTGTGGATGCGGTCTATATCGACGCGTTCACGCTGTTTGATCCGGTGCTGAATGTTGAAATCGATGCGGTCGGCAACCGCAACTTCACCAACTTTGCCCGTTCGCTGCCGGATGTTCGCGCCACGGCCTATCTCGACTGGAGTGCCGGGGCATGGAGCGCTCGCGCTCAGGCGCGCCACATCGCGGGCTATGACGATGATGAAAACGACGGGGCCGACATCGACGCCTGGACAGCGCTTGATCTGCAAGCGGGCTGGTCGGGTGAACAGCTCGGCCATGGCGTCGGCTTCACAGTTGGGGCGCTTAACATCACCGATGAGGATGCGCCCTTCGTCGACACACCTTTGGGCTATGACACCAAGGTCCATGACGCCCGCGGCCGCGTGCTCTACGCCCGCTTTACCGTGAGCCGGTAGGGGGCATGAAATCCCGGACGCGTAGCGATCCGGGACCTTGCCCAGAATAAAACGCCATTATGAGCCTGAGGCCCCGGATCCCCGCTGCGCGGCGTCCGGGGTTTCATCAGGACGTTGCTATTCAGCCGGTAATCCCACGACAGCAATGCGTGTCCCATCCGGGCTGGCCGCGATGCGGTAGGCGGACGCCATGCCGTGGTCGGCGAGATCGGAAATCATCTCCCATCCTTCGCCGTCGGCATGCCAGCGGTAAAGCCCGGTGCCTTCGATCTGCAGGATCGATCCGTCCGGGGCCCAGGTGTAATTGGCATTGGTGCCAACAAGCAGGGTCAGGGGGCGGATCGCACGGGTCTCAGGGTCAAAGGCCTTGATCCAGACCTGTTCATTGGTCTGGCGATGGACAAAGCTGAACTCATCGCTGCCCGGGATCAGATGCGGCGTGGAAGGCACCGCGTGGCCGGTGATGAAGTGATAGCCGGGCCCGTCTGCCTGGGTCAGCGCCACGTTAAATCCGAAGCGGGACCAGAAGAAAATCGCGCCAGTCTCGTGATTGCGCGCGAAATAGCCGACCGGCTCAATGATGCCTGCCGGAGCGAGGGTCGGTTGTGGCTCATCTGGATTGCTTCGTTCCAGGTGCCAAATGGAATTGCTGCGTTCAAACACCATCGAAATCATCTGATTGTCCGGCGATGGCGTGGGGGAGAACTCGGACTCAGGCGTGCGCGTTATCTGGGTGTGGGTGCCGCTCTCGATGTCGTACTCCCAGATATCCGTCTGGGCTCCGTCATCGCGCGAATAAAGAAAGGTCGCGCTGTCAGCAGTAAAGTAGGGCTGATTGTCATAACCCACGCGCCGGGTGACGTTTTGTCCATGGGACAAGGCGTCGTCTTCGTTCGCCACGTCATACTCAAACAGGAAGATTTCGGTTTCCGGGAAGGCGGGCGGCGGCGCGTCGTCTTCAGCGTCCTGGGCCTGGACAGCACCAGTAAACATAAGGCTTGAGCACACCATCAAGGTGAGAGGGCTAACGCGCATGCGGGTCTCCTTTGGACGCTTTGGACGTCCAGCATTGCCAGAGGCACCCAAATGTAAAGGCCCGCAGATTGCTCTGCGGGCCTTGATCCGGTTTTTGGCGATGTCGGTAGAACGCTTTAAGCGGCTTTGACCGCATTGATGAAGGCCGCAATCCGGGACTTTAGCTCGCTGGACGAGGCCTCGACCTGATCAGCGACGGACTGGACCGTGCGGGCTTCCTCGACCGCTCCAGCGATGGACTGGGAGATATCCTCCACGCCCTGGCTTGCTTCAGTCACGCCCGCAGCGGCTTCCTGAGCGCTGGAGGAGATTTCCTGCACGGCGGCAGATTGCTGCTCGGCGGTGCTGGTGGTGGCGGTGGCTTGCCCGCGAATACCTTCAAGGGCTGTCCCGATCTGACCGGCGCTTGAAGCAACCATCGTGGAGCGCTCGCGTAGGGCATCGATCTGAGCCCCGATCTGCTCGGTCAGTGACTGGGTCTGACCGGCCAGTGCCTTGACCTCTTCAGCAACGACCGCAAAGCCTTTGCCGGCCTCGCCCGCACGTGCGGCTTCGATGGTGGCGTTCAGAGCCAGCAGGTTGGTCTGCTCGGCCACACCACTGATGGCGCTTAAAAGGTCGGTCATGCCGCTTACCGCTTCAACCATGGCATCAAGCTCGGTACGGGCGGTGTCGGACTGCGCGGTGGCGCTGTTGACGCCGGTGGCCGTCTCCTGTGCGGCACGCAGGATCTCGCCGATGGAGGCCGCCAGCTCCTCAGCGGAGCTCGCGACAGTTTGAACACTGGCCGCTGACTCTGTGGAGGAGGAGGCCACGGAGGTCGCGCGCTCGCCCACAGAGTTTGTGATGCTCGACACCGAGCTGGACGCAGCTTTCAGGCGCTCACCGGCTTCAGACAGGGCAGCCACCCTGCGCTCGGCCTCAGCTTCAAAGGACTGGATCAGGCCTTCCAGCGCCTCGGCGCGACGGATGCGGGCTTCGTTCTCAGCCTGGGATTCTTCTTCCAGCTTTCGCAGCTCGCTTAACCGCGCGCGTAAAGTTTCCTGCGCGTTGGCCAGCTGGCCCAGCTCATCACGCAGGCCAGTGCAGGGCGTCTCGGTCTCGTAGTCGCCTTTCGCCAGGGTTTCGATCCGACCGATCAGGGCGGTCATCGGGATCGACAGCGAGCGGACAATCGCGAAAGCCAGCGCACCGCAGACGACCACGCCGATCAGGCAGAAGATCAGGATAACGGTCATCGTGCGATTGGAGAGCGCTGTGTATTGCGCATTCAGCTGTTCGACTTCTTCGTTGACCCGCGCATATTTGGCCTGCGCCAAGGCCTGCATTTCTGGGCCCAGCTCTTGCAGTCGCGCATAGGCTGCTGCGTCACCCTCAATCAGGGCATTGAAAGAGGCTTCAAACTCACCGGCGCGTTCGGACAGTTCGGTGATCTGAGCGGTGGTGAAGAATCCGGACTCGCCAAGCGTTGCGATATCGCGGCGGGCAGCGGCGATATTTTCAATCAGCTGCTCGCGCCGCCCGTCGTCGCCTGTCGCCAGCCAGGCATAGGCGGCGAGGTTGGCCGTGCTGACATCTTCCTGGATTCTCGCGACCGTGGCGTTGACGCCAAAAGCGTATTCCAGCGCCCGAAAGTCAGCGCTGAGCCGGTTGAGCATGACCACGGTAACAACCGCCATGACCAGAATGCCTGCGCACGCGATCGCAAAGCCGCCACCAAGCCGCCATTTGATTGAAAGCCGATCCATCGCTTCGGTGTCCCTGAATCATGAATTTATTCAAGAACACATTCGGTGAATCGGTATTAAGAAATACCTACTGATGCGACATTATAGCCTGACCTGAAGAAGGGGTTTTCGTTCTAACCGCCTTCGTCGGTCTCGATATCGCTTTTGCTGACAGGCTCGCCGGGCACCACATAGGCGCCGGAAAACCACTTGCCCAGGTCAATATCTGCGCATTTGGCCGAGCAGAAGGGACGGAACTCCTTCACATTCGGCTTGTTACAGATGGGGCAGGGCGGGCGTTTCTTGGCTTCGGTCATCTCAATCCGATAATCGGCACGGTGTGGTGCTATAGCGGTCGCACATCATAGGCGCGCGGTTCAAGGCCATCGCCTGGTTCAAGCGTGAACCGATCACCCAGGCGCGACTTCATGGCCTTGCGCCAGCCAATGGTGTCTGCGTCCAGCCAGGCGTGGACCTCAGCGCCACAGCGCAGCGCCAGACGCGCCGTACGATTGGCGCGGCCTTCGCGCTCCAGATGACGCAGCGCTGCCAGAGCCCGGGTCTCAACGGTCTCAACGCCAAAGCGCTCCCAGCACAGCTCATGCAGAGCACGGCTCAGGCGCTGGCGGGCCAGCTCCACAATGGCAAAGCGTGATGGCGGTGCGATATCAATCTTTGCCGGGTCACGTTTGAAGGCACCGCGTACAGCCTGATCGAGGGCGTTCTGATCAGCCTTCTTCTTCAGTGGAAGGAAATCAATTGCGATCACACCGCCAATACCGCGCAGGCGGATTTGGCGACCGGCCTCGCGCGCGGCGGCCTTGTTCAGGTCCAGAGCCAGCTTGGGGCCGTGACCCTGGTTTTGGCGCCCGGCCGCATCGACATCGATGGCGGTCAGGGCTGTCACCGGCTCAATGATCAGCTTGCCGCCGCCTGAGATGGGCACAACCGGTTCAAGCGCCGCGTCGAACTCGCCATCAAGATCAAAATCCGCCTCGTTGGGTGACTTGATCGGTGCGTCGAACATCATGGACAGGCGCTCGGCGATGGGCGGTGCAGGCACGACGATTTCCGGCGCATCGCCATCGTCGACCTCAAACAGGGCCAGCGTCGGCCCCTTGTCCTGGAATTGCTCGCGGGCAATCTGGACGCCAATCGCTCCGCCCTGGTGCAAGCCTTCAGGAAGCCCCGCCTTGCCGAAGGGCAGGAAGCCGTCCGGGCCGCGGCCAATATCGCAGAAGGCCCCATTCAGCCCCTTGTCGATGGTTTTGATCCGGGCGCGATAGACTTCGCCGCGGATGGCGCGGCGGTCTTTCTCGCTCCAGCGTTCCAGATGCAGTTCCAGCGCGCGGTCGCCATCGACAACCGCAGCGCGGGTTTCGCCCACATAATGCTCAGCAACAATTCTCAAACCGGATACCCCAGTCCCATCAGCATCTGCCGGGTTTCATAAACAGGAAGGCCCACCACCGCGGTGTAGGAACCAATCATTTTGATCACATAGGCCGCCGCACGCCCCTGAACGCCATAGCCGCCAGCCTTGCCCTGCCACTCACCGCTGTTGAGATAGCTGGCAATCTCCTGGTCGCTCAGCCGCTTGAAGGCGATCCGGGTTTCAACGACCCGGCTGGACTCCCGCCCGTCAGGCGCGCGCACAGCCACGCCGGTGTAGACCCGGTGATTGCGACCGCTTAAAAGGCGCAGGCAGCCTTCGGCATCCTCGCGTGTTTCGGTCTTGGGAAGGCTGCGCCGTCCCACCGCAACAACAGTATCGCTGGCCAGCACGAAGGCACCGGCGTGATCAGCCGCAGCCAGCTTGTCTTCAGCCAGCCGCAAGGCCAGCGCCCGCGGCAGCTCGCCGGGGCGTTCGGTCTCGTCGATGTCGGTGGGGGCGATTTCGTCTGGTTCCAGACCGATCTGGCGTAAAAGATCGCGGCGGCGCGGTGAGGCGCTCGCAAGAACCAGTGGCGCACGGCCGGACGGGCCGGTCACCAGCTTACTTGAAGCGATAGGTGATGCGCCCCTTGGTCAGGTCATAGGGCGTCATCTCGACCAAGACCTTGTCACCAGCTAGCACGCGGATGCGGTTCTTGCGCATCTTGCCAGCGGTGTGGGCAATGATCTCGTGTTCGTTTTCAAGTTTGACCTTGAAGGTCGCGTTGGGCAGCAGTTCCACGACTTCGCCGGGAAACTCCAGCAGTTCTTCTTTAGCCATACGGCTCCTCATTCCTTGTTCAGCGCAAATGTGCACCGGTTTGCGCTTCAAGCCGCGCTATATAGGCCCTGTCGGGCCCCTTCGTCGAGCGTCAGCGTGCAACGTCTGCGATTTTATCACTGTTGAGCGAAGCAATCAGCGTCTCGACTTGCGCATCAATGGCGTCGCGAACTGCGGAGTATGCATTCAAACGCACATCGCGCGGGCCTGATTCCATAGAGGGGTCCGGGATATTCCAGACCTCCATCGGCGCGCTCCAGCCCGCAGCCAGCGCGGTAGCCGTCTCGGCAATGTCTTCGGTCAGGCAAACCAGACGCTTGGGGTGATCGGACACGCTTTCCAGCCCCTGGCATTCAAAATCGGTCAGGTCGAGGCCGATATCCTTCATCACCGTCAGCATGTGACCGTCGGGAAAGCCTGCTGGCGCGACACCACAACTTATGGCACCGCCACCGGCTTTTTGATTGTACAGCGCTTCGGCCATGGGCGAGCGCACCGCATTGCGGCCACACACGAACAGGACTTCGGGCTGGCTCACATCATCCTCCGGTGCAAAGCGCAGATCAGCGTGAACAAGCGCCGCGCCGTGGCAAAGTCCACGTCGATCTTGCCAGCGAGGCGCTCACGTAAAATGGTCGAGCCTTCGTTGTGGACCCCGCGCCGCCCCATATCGATCGCTTCGATCTGGGTCAGGGTCGCATCGCGCACAGCTTCGTAATAGCTGTCGCACATCATCAGATAATCCTTCAGGATCCGGCGAAGCGGACCGAGAGAAAAGACGAAAATGTGCACCGGTTCGCCGTCCTGGCGTTTGACATCAAACACCAGGCGCTGGTCCTCGATGGACAGGTGAAGCGCATAAGGGCCATTTTCAGAATCGAGAGGCCGAAACTCGTTCGATTCCAGCAGATCGGCGATAGCGACGCGGCGCTCATGCTCCACATTGGGGTCAGCCTTGCCGATGGACAGCTGATCCAGCTCTACCGCGATGAGGCGATGATCGCTCACGAGGCGTCCTCCTCGTCAGGATGCGCGGGGCGCCCTGCGGCGCGCCACGGATCGGTAAGGTCAGCCATCAGAAGATCGACGCACTCCACGGTTAGACGCAAGGCCCCTCCGCCAGAAAACGTGAAGACCAGATCACCGCCGGGTGCCTCATCAGGTTCAAACGTAATGGATAGCAGACTGACGACCGCATCAATCGAGCCTTGCTTGAGGCGGTGTCCCTTGGCCGAAAGTACACTGCTGACCTGAAGTGCCGTGCGCACCCGTTGACCGCGTCCACTGTCGCCAGCTTCCCAGCGAAAGCGATTGAGCGCGAGCGTGAAACGCCGGGCCCTGGGCTCATAGGAAAAGTCGCCCATCTGGGCGACGCTGTCCTGCAACGCGGCGGAAAGCGGCGCCAGATCGTCGGCGTCTTCTGCCATCAGCTTGAGCGGCTTGGTGGTCATGGGGCGTACTGTCTCTGGCGTTGCTTGGTGTCAGTGTTACTCAGATTCACGAATAATGTCCGCCCCGCAAGCAGACAGCTTGGCTTCAAGCCGCTCAAAGCCGCGATCAAGGTGGTAGATCCGGTTCACGATTGTGTCGCCTTCTGCCGCCAGACCGGCAATCACCAGGCTGACCGAGGCGCGCAGATCGGTCGCCATCACCGGCGCGCCTTTCAGCTTTGAGGGGCCGCGCACCACAGCCTCATTGCCGCGCACCTGAATATCAGCGCCCAGACGGCTGAGTTCCGGCACGTGCATGAAGCGGTTTTCAAAGATGGTCTCACGAATGATCGAAGCGCCATCGGCCAGTGTCATGAGCGCCATAAACTGCGCCTGGGTGTCGGTGGGGAAGCCCGGGAAGGGCTCGGTCTGGATATCCACCGGCTTGATTGGACCGGAGCGCTTGATGCGCACGCCGCCTGATTCTGCCTCAACCTCCACACCGGCCAGGCGCATGGCGCGCCACAGCGCCTGGTTATGGTCTTCGATTGCGTCTTTCAGGAGCACATTGCCGCCAGCAGCGGCAGCTGCGATGGCATAGGTTCCAGTCTCAATCCGGTCAGGAACGACGGCCCAGTCTGTGCCATTCAGGCGATCCACGCCCTGAATGCGGATGACCGCCTCGCCCGCGCCTTCAATCTTGGCACCCATGGCATTAAGACAGCCAGCAAGGTCAGCGATTTCCGGCTCTCGCGCGCAGTTTTCAAGCACCGTCTCGCCCTTGGCCAGGACGGCCGCCAGCATGGCGTGCTCTGTGGCCCCTACTGAGACAAAAGGAAATACGACGCGCCCGCCCTGCAGCCCGCCTTTCGGGGCGGTGGCGTGTACATAGCCTTCTTCAAGTTCGATCTCAGCACCGAGCGCTTCCAGGGCTTCAAGGTGCAAATTGACCGGGCGAGCGCCAATCGCGCACCCGCCGGGCAGGGACACTTTCGCCTTGCCTTCGCGCGCAATCAGCGGGCCCAGCACGTTGAAGCTGGCGCGCATCTTCCGCACCAGATCATAGGGCGCGAAGGGATCGCTGATGTTAGCCGCATGCATGCGCAGGCGTGAGCCCGCCTGTTCTTCGACCTCCACACCCAGATGGGCCAACAACTGCCCCAGAAAGCGCGAATCGGCCAGACGCGGCGAGCGCGAAAGAGACAGCTCTCCATCGGTGAGAAGGCAGGCCGCCATCAGTTTCAGCGCAGAGTTTTTCGCGCCGGAAATCTCGATCGTGCCGTTGAGCGACTGGCCGCCGCGGATTCGAATGCGATCCATTTATTCCCTGTCCTTCCTCACGTCCGCTCGTTCATCGCTGCGCGCTGGCAAGCCACGCTCCCTGCGGGCGGCTGCTCGCCTTGTGGGCCCAAGGGCCCAGCTTGTTCTAGTCAGTTACCCGGTACCCGTATGGCTTTGCTGCGCAGCACCATGCCCCAAGCTTTTGCTGGGTGCACGCGGCGATTTCAGGGCAATTGTTTGATTTATTCAGAGGGTTTGGGCGGGGCCTTGCGACGGCGCAGATTGGCACGCAAGGCGTCGGCCAGGCGCTTTTCCTTCTCTGTGGGCTCAGCTTTGCCCGGCTTGGAGCCCTTCGAGGACGTATCATTTGTCTTGCTCATGGGCCCTGAGATGTAACGACCTGCAAAATTGGTCAAGTCCGGTCTTGGCGCACGGGCTGCGATGCGCTATCACCCGCGCTCTCAAGACGGCGGGCTCTTCAGCCCACACCGCTTGCGCCGCTATAGCTCAGGGGTAGAGCGTTCCCTTGGTAAGGGAGAGGTCGAGTGTTCAATTCACTCTAGCGGCACCATTTTTCTTTGTTCTCCTTCGCGTCTGCTCAGTCGATCCTCGCTGCGCTGGGGCAAGTCCGGCTCGCTGTGGGCGGCTGTTCGCCTTGCGAGCGCGTTGCGCTCGGTTTTTCCTGTCCTCCGACCCATCCGGGTCGTCGGGCGCGATGTTGGCCCCCTCAGACTTCATCGACTGCTCGAGAGCATCGCTAGGCTTATGCCTCGTTGAGCCAGGGTATTCTTGCGCTGATCAGGCTCGGGGTGCGGGCGGTTGTTCGCCTTGCGAGCGCGTTGCGCTTGGGGCGCTCTCTTTTTGACCAACGACACCTGTCATAGCGGACGCGGAGCGATCCAGGGACCTACCGAGTTACGTTCAAGGCCGCATCAGGTTCCAAGGCAGAGGTGAAGCTCCAAAAGTCTCAGCAGTCGGCGTTCACGCGCTCATAGGTCTCCGGCAGGCAGGAACCGGTGATGCATTGAGCCAGGTCGTTGGCAAAGCTGTGTGTTTCATGATCCCAGCTCATGAACCAGCCGCCATCATCCCACACCGCCGTTGGCATGGCCGGTGTGCGCTGTGAGGCGTAGTCGGCATCAAAGCCTTCATAGAGGGCGCGCACATTGTTGCAGTTGAAACTGTTGCGCTGTTTGCCCCAGCCATTGCCCCACTCACCGATGAAAACCGGCATGCCCTGACCGGTGGTCCTGGCCCAGGCCTCCATGGTTTCGATGGGGTCGACAATGTCGGCTTCGGTCCACAGATAGGTCTTGTCGCCATCCTCACCGTTGAAATCCCAGGGATTGTAGTGGTGGAACGTCGCCATCAGGAACTCATCCTCGCCGCCGCCAACCTGTGACAGGTCTGGCCAGGTCACCGCCATCTCCTGGGCTCCCATCCATTGATTGCCGCCGATAACGATGATGCGCTCAGCATTGATTGCCCGGATTTCCTGGTAGGCCAGCTCAGACATGTGCCGGACGCGTTCAGGGGCCATGGGCTCACCTTCGATATGGGGCTCATTGAGCAGCTCGAAGATCAGCCGGTGGTCGCGGTCCTGAAGCTCTGTCGCGATGTCGCGCCAAAGGCGCTGGAACACCTGATAACGATACTCTGCCTTTAACCGGTCTTCATGGTGCATGTTCACCACCACAAACAGATCAGGCTTGGATAGCGCATAGTCGATCACCGCCAACAGCTCGCGAAAGCGTGGAGCCTCGGTGTCCAGGTTTCCCACATCGAAATCGGCTACCAGCGTGTAGCCGTCAATCTCCTCCGTCCAGGTGACCGGTATGCGAAGATTGCGGAAACCAAGCGCGTAATAGGCGTCGATCTTCGCCCTCGCATTGGCAAGTGACGGCTCGTGCTGGTCGTTGTCGAACATCTGGCCGAGATTGAAGCCGCGCCCCATCCGGTCGGCGGCCTCGCGCGCAGTGAGGGGGCTATCCTGTGTTAGAGCCAGACGCTCGGTGCCCACCACCAGAACGAAGGCAGCCAAACATAGAGCGACAAGTTTCAAGGCGAGCTCCCAGCGTGTTCCAAGCCTCAGCCTATCAGCTTGGTGCGCTGCGTCACGCCATTGATAGTCTGTGACGGTGTAGGTCCGGGATGAAAGATAAAAGCCGGGTCAGCGATGGTTCCCGACGCTGTCAGGCGTCGCAAGGCGAACAGCCGCCCGCAGCGTCAGCAAGGACCCGACACCCCGGACGGGGTGGAGGACAGGGAAATCAGTGCCCTGCGCCGAAGATGCCGGTGCGTACCGTGTAGTCCACGGCGACCTGATATTTTGGGTCGTCGTCAGAATCTACCATCAGCTGGCCGGCCTTGGTCAGAAGCTGGTGGCAGTCGCGCGACAGGTGACGCAGCTGCAGCGTCTTGCCGAGCGCTTCATAGCGAGCCGCCAGGTCTTCGATCGCCTGCAGGGCTGACTGATCGACCACGCGCGAATCTTTAAAATCGATCACCACGGTGTCCGGGTCTTCTTCCGGGGTAAACAGTTCGGCGAAATTGTCGGTGGAGCCAAAGAAGAGCGGCCCTTCGATGGCGTAGGTCTTGGCACCCGGCACCGTTTTGCTGTCGCGGCTGGTGACGTGGATTTTCTTGGCGTTCTGCCAGGCGTAATCCAGGGCTGAAACGATGACGCCGACGACCACGGCTGTGGCGAGATCAAACTGCACAGTCACGGCCGTGACCAGCACGATCACGAAGGCGTCGGTCAGCGGGATCTTGCGCATGATGACAAGGCTGCGCCAGGCGAACGTGCCGATCACCACCATGAACATCACCCCGGTCAGGGCGGCCAGCGGGATGGCTTCAATCAACGGTGCGCCGACCAGAATGAAGCCCAGCAGGAAGAGCGCCGCGACGGTTGCCGAGATGCGCGTGCGGCCGCCGGATTTCACGTTGATCATGGACTGGCCGATCATGGCGCAGCCGCCCATCCCGCCAAAGAATCCGGTCACCAGATTGGCACCGCCCTGGGCCAGGCATTCCTGAGAGGCACCGCCGCGCTTGCCGGTCATCTCGCCCACCAGATTGAGTGTCAGCAGGCTTTCAATCAGGCCAATGGAGGCCAGGATCAGCGCATAGGGGAAGATGATGGTCAGCGTCTCAAAGGTGAGGGGGACCTGCGGGATATGGAACTGGGGCAGGGAGCCGGACACGCTCGCCAGATCGCCCACGCGCGGTGCATCAAGGCCAAGGCCAATCACGATGGCCGCCACAATCCCGATGCCCACCAGCGGTGCCGGGATCTGCTTGGTGATCTTGGGCGTGACCCAGATGATCAGCATGGTCAGCGCCGTAAGGCCCAGCATCAGCATCAACGGCATACCCGACAGCCATTCGCCGCCCTCCATGCCGTGGGCCCCGACCTGGCTGGTGCCGGGGACTTTGAATTGTTCCAGCTGCGCAAAACCAATCACGATGGCCAGACCATTGACAAAGCCCAGCATCACCGGTGTGGGCACCAGACGTATGAATTTGCCCAGCTTGAAGATACCCGCACCCAGCTGCAGCACGCCCATCAGCACTACAGTGGCAAACAGATATTCAATACCATGTTGCGCGACCAGGCTGACCATGACGACGGCCAGCGCGCCCGTTGCGCCGGAAATCATTCCCGGACGCCCGCCAAAGACGGCCGTGATCAACCCAACCAGAAAGGCCGCGTGAAGGCCCACCATGGGCGGCACACCGGCCACAAAGGCGAAGGCCACAGCTTCAGGAACCAGCGCCAGCGCCACCGTCAGGCCCGCCATCAGCTCAATGCCGATCCGTGACGGGCTAAAGTCCGCCATGGTGTCGCCACCGGTTATGTCAGACAACGTGATCTTCTCACGCAACTTGGCGAGTTGGCGCTTGGGCATTGGAACAAATCTCAGGTCGCTAAAAAGAATGCGCCGCTCTTAAAGGGGTTTCTGCTGCGGTGCAATAAATGAGGTGGTGCGTCCCTTGAAGATCGTCTCCGCGATCTCCTCCGCAGGGTGAGTGAGGATTGCTCATCTTGATCCGTCATCGGCGAACTCGATTCAGGACCCAGCGGCTCTGCATGCGCGACTGTGTCCTGACTTTCGTCAGGATGACGCCGCAGAGGTAACGGATGAAATCTACAGGCATTTACACCTGTCCCGTTCGACCAGCGGGAGAGCCGGGATCCACGGTCAGCTCAGAACCTTTGAACAAATAGCGGGGCGAGTGGGTCACGGCTCGGCGGCTTTGCCTTGGCCGGGATAGGGAGATTATGGCTCACCCCACCACATCTTCAGCGCTTAGTTCTTTTAAGCTCCGCCTACCCATCAATTCCATGCCGCGACGGGTTTCGGCGCTTAATATTTCGATGGCTCGGCTGACCCCGGCTTCACCGCCTGCGGCGAGGCCGTATAGGTAGGCGCGCCCGACAGCGACCGCGTTGGCACCCAGCGCCAGCGCCTTGATGATGTCGGTGCCACGGCGGATGCCGCCGTCCAGGATGATGTCGGCCTGGCCGTTTATCGCGTCGGCGATGGGCCCCAGCGTGTCGATGGTGGCTGGACATGTATCAAGCTGGCGCCCGCCATGGTTGGAAATCCAGATCGTGTCGACGCCGGCATCCAGCGCCCGGCGTGCATCATCGGGGCGTGACAGGCCCTTGATACCCAGCGGTCCGTCCCATTGATCGCGCAGCCAGGTCAGATATTCCCAGCTGATGGACGGATCAAAGCGGCCGTTTTCACGGTCAAGCGCATCCTTGTTGTCGGCTGTGTTGAAGTTGGCCGGGACCGCCGGACCACCGCGCATCAGGTCGATGAGATAGCCGGGCCTCGTCAGCGCCTGCGGAATGGTTTTGGTGTTGAGCTGTACCGGGACAGAGAAGCCATTCCTTGGATCGCGTTCCCGGTTGCCCATGACGGGCAGGTCAACGGTCAGGACCAGGCCGGTATATCCAGCCGCCTTCGCGCGCTCCAAAATACCTTCCAGAAGGGCACGGTTCTTCCAGACATAAAGCTGGAAGATTTTCGGGCCCGGGTGGGCCTCTGCGATATCCTCCAGCGTCTGGGTGGCAAGCGTCGAGACACCATAGGCGACGCCATGGCGGTTGGCCGCTCGCGCCGTGGCAAGCTCGCCCAGATGCGGGTGAAACAGGCGCTGGGCCGCGGTGGGCGCGAGAATAAAGGGCAGGGGAAGGTCCAGCCCCATGACCCGTGTCGACAGGTCAATCTCGCTGACATTGACCAGCACATTCCACAACAGCTCCCGATCGCGGAAACGCTGGGTGTTGTTGCGAAGGGTGTGTTCGTCGTCAGCGCCGCCATCGATATAGTCAAACACCATGCGTGGCAGGCGCTTTTGCGCCAGCATGCGCAAATCATTGATGTTGAGCGCGTTTGAAACACCCATGGCTAAGGCCTCCGGTTGAACGCGCAGCCTAGCGGGTTTCTCGATTGCTGCCAGTGCGGCCTCTTGCGCGAAAGCGGGGAGCAGAGGAAAACGATAGAGGGCTTACCAACGCCGTAGGCGTTGCAAGGCGAACCCCTGCCTTCGCAGGGGCAGGCAGCCGCCCGCAGCGACAGCGAGGAGCGAAAGCCCGGATGGGCTTGAGCACAATAAAGGAGAGCTTTTCCATGCTCGACCTTCACGCCAAATATCTGATCTTCCTTGGTGGTTCTGAAAGTGCGGGCTATGCCAAGACCGGACGCGGCATTGCCTATTGGCGTCCTGAACTCTGCGTCGGCGAGCTGAGGCTTGATGAGGGCGCAGAGACGGTCGGACTCCCGGCTGCGTCGCTGGAGGAGGCGGTCGCCGCGGGCGCGAAGACCATGATTATCGGCCTCACTGGTATTGGCGGGAAGCTGGTGCCGAGCTGGACGCCGACGCTCGTTGCGGCGCTGGAAGCCGGGCTCGATCTTGCCGCTGGCCTTCACCACAAGCTGAAGGATCAGCCCGAGCTGGTTGCAGCCGCAGAGCGGACGGGCCAGCGCCTGATCGATGTGCGTGTGCCGCCAGCCAATATCGAGGTGGGGACGGGTAAGAAGCGAAGCGGAAAGCGCGTCCTCGCGGTGGGAACCGACTGCGCCCTGGGCAAGAAATTTACCGCCCTGGCTCTGCATCAAGGGCTCGTCGACAAGGGCGTGAAGGCCACGTTTCGGGCCACGGGCCAGACCGGCATTCTGATTTCAGGTAGCGGTATTCCGATGGATTCGGTCGTAGTGGATTTTGCGTCTGGGGCCGCAGAAATGCTGTCGCCTGATAATGAACCAGACCACTGGGACGTGATTGAGGGGCAGGGCTCGCTTTTCCACCCCGGTTTCGCTGCGGTGTCGCTGGGCCTGTTGCACGGGTCGCAGCCTGATGTGCTGGTGCTGTGTCACCAGGCCGGGCGCGAAACCATCAATGGTTACCCCCATTACAAGCTGCCCAGCCTGAAAGAGTGCATGCAGCGCAATCTTGATCTGGCGCGCCTGACCAATCCCGATGTGAGGTTTGCCGCTGTGTCGCTGCACACGGGAAAACTCAATGAGGCCGAGGCCCGCGAGGCTTTGAAAGCGGCATCGGATGAGGCTGGACTGCCCGCCTTTGATCCCATTCGCGACGGGCCCGCCGGGCTGGCTGACGCAGTTCTGGCGGCAGGAGGCTAGGCCATGAAGCTCACGATCACGCCGGAAACAGTGGCCTATAAAAAGCCGTTCAAGATTGCGTACGCGGTCCGCACCGAGCTGCCCATCGTTCATATCGCCTTGAGTGACGGTGTCCATACCGGGGTCGGTGAGGGCATCGGGGTCAGCTATCTGGGTGAGAACCAGGCGTCAGTCCTGAAAGACCTGGAAGGTGTGCGCGCTGCGGTGGAGGCCGGGATTGAGCGCGCGGTTTTGCAGGACCTGCTGCCTGCGGGCGGGGCGCGAAACGGGCTTGATTGCGCGTTGTGGGACCTGGAGTGCAAGCGCTTGAGCAAGACGATCTGGGACCTCACGGGGATCGCACCACAGCCGGTTCAGTCGGTCTACACCGTCTCGGTTGATGATCCTGAGGTCATGGCCGCTGAAGCGGCAACCGGTCCGTCGACACACTTGAAGATCAAGCTGGACGCTACCACGCCGGTCGAGCGGGTGGCGGCGGTAAGAGCTGCCCGGCCCGACGCCACCCTGATCATCGACGCCAATCAGTCCTGGACTATGGAGATCCTGCACGAAGTTGCGCCAGAGCTGGCAAAGCTTGGTGTTGAAATGATCGAGCAGCCGCTTGCCCGCGGTGAGGATGCTGCGCTGGACGGCTATGGGGGGCCGGTGCCCATCGGAGCCGATGAAAGCTGCCAGACGGTAGAAGAGCTAGAGGGCCTTGCCAGCGGCTATTCGGTCATCAACATCAAGCTGGACAAGACCGGCGGGCTAACCGGGGCGCTGGCGCTGGCAGACGCGGCAAAGGCGAAGGGCTATCAGCTGATGGTGGGCTGTATGGCAGGCACGTCCCTGTCCATGGCACCGGCCTTTGTGGTGGCGCAGCTGTGCCGCTTCGTCGATATCGATGGGCCCTTGCTGCATTCGACGGATCGTGAACATCCGATGGTCTATGATCAGGGTTGTGTTTCGGTGCCTGACCCCAGGCTCTGGGGCTGATTACCGGGCCGCGAAGACTTCCTGATAGATAAAGATCAGGATGGAACCCTGGACGAACAGGCCAATGGTTATCCCGGCCATCCCGATCCCTGAGGCCAGGACTAGGCCGATCAGGCGGCCGGGCATGGAGGCGCGCGCCTTCCAGCGCTCGGCGCTGGTGGCATAGGCGGAGCCGGAAATCTCCGTGATATCGTTAAACCCGCCCTTGAGCATTCGGGTGAAGGTGAAAACCCACCCGAGGATAAACAGCACTACGACAATGCGCAGCCAGGTCGACAGACCCGGTGTGCCCAGCACGTCACGAAAAAGCTCAATGTCCATGTCTCATGGATCCAGACCGGGTCGATCAGGCCTCAACCCACCGGGCCATGGCCTCAATCCCCTCGACCACCCGGTTACAATGGCGCGTCAGGAAGGCGGCGTCGAGGTCTTCGCCCGCCTGCAACGCATCAAGCGCTGCCGCACCGTTAAAGTCGACATAGGCCAGGCGCAGGGAGAGCTCGGTATCGGGGCGTCCGAAGCAACTGCCGGGCAGGGTAGCAACGCCGGTGTCTTCCAGAAGCTGGCGGGTCAGCTGAGCGCTGGTGGTGATGCCGCGCGCCGCCAGCTGGTCCCGCAAAGCGTCAAAAACCGGGAAGGCGTAAAAGCCGCCACGGATCGGGTTAAGTTTCGCCCCAGCCTGGGTCAGGCGAGACGAAACATGGTCCGCCAAAGCGCCAAGAATGGCGCGCGAGCGATGGAGGTAGAGCTCCATCTGTGCGCCACCTTCAAACGCCGGGATTGCGGCATGCTGGATGGGTGCGGAGACAGAGGTGTAGGTCTCGCTGGCTGCCGCAGACATCGCTTTTCTCAGCCAGGCCAATGACTTGGGGAAAGCAAAGAAGCCAAGTCGCCAGCCACCGGAGCCAGCCCATTTGGAAATCCCATCTGAAATGATGGTGCCACCGCGATAATACCGGGCCATGGACTGGTGTTTGCCGTCGAACTGGACCCCGCCATAAATCTCATCAGACAGAAGCAGAAGGCGATATTCCTGAGCAACTTCAGCAATTTCTGAAAGCGCTTCCGGGCTGTATCCGAAGCCTGTGGGGTTGCCGGGCGAGTTCAGGATAAGCAGGCGCGGGCGCTCCGGATCGGTTGCGCACAAGGCTCGAAGCCGGTCTGCGGTTACACCGAGCGCCTCATTGGGATCAGTTTCCAGCCAGGTCACAGGCCTGCCAATGATCTGGGCCTGGGGGGCATAGCTCACCCAGCTAGGACGCGGTATCACCAGGTCACCGTAATAAGCCATCTGGATCAGGAACATAAGCTCCTTGGAACCAGGGCCGATCAGGATGTCTTCAGGGTCGAAATCGAGATCCTGGGTGCGCTTCAGGTAGTCGCAGATCGACTGACGCAAGGCCGGAAGCCCTTGAACGGCCAGATAGTCCTTCTGGTGAGCGTTGTCTTGCAGGGCGCGCTGGAGCTGATCAGGCACCGGGAAGGGCGATTGGCCTAGCCCCAGCTTGTAGATCTTGCGGCCTTCAGCGGCGAGGGCAGCACTTCGCTCGTTTATTTCAAGCGTCGCAGACAGGCCCAGACTTCGAAGATTGAGATTCAGCTGAATGGCGGGCGAAACATGATTGAGCCCTGTGGCACGAAATTCAGTCGGCTCGCCGTCGGCTGGTGTCATTAGTCTTGTCCGGTTTTGGTGCTGGAAGTGAAAAGCGCTGCCAGATCGCCAAAAAAGCCTGGCATATCAAGGGGGCGAGCCTCTGCGCCGCGCAGCAGGCGCTGGTGCAGAACTGCAATTAGAACGGTGCCATAAAGGGCCAGCGCAGCATGGCGAACGCGCTCCGGGTCGTTGCCTTCAGGATCGACAGAGGGCCGCATGCGGTTCTCGATAGCCTGAAGAGAGGGTTCGATAACCAGATCCAGATAAGCGCGCGCCACAACAGGATCGTGGATCGACTCCACAAGGGCGAAGGCATGCGCCTGCGCAAAAATGTCAGTGTCGGCTCCTTCCATGGCGAGATCGGCATAGCCGCTCACCGCTTCGGTGACCGTCGAAGCAGGCTGTGCGCTGCGCTCCAGCCAGTCGCGAGCACCGTCGGCGAAGAAGCCAATGATGGCGATCACAACACCCTGACGGTCATTGAAATAATGCCGCAACGTTGGCTCAGAAACGCCTGCCTTGATCGCAAACTGGCGAAGGCTGACCGGGGCGGATCTGTCCGCGATCGCGGTCTGGGCGAGGATTGCGAGCAGCTCCAGCTTGCGACCGGTCGGGGCCGGTGTGGGGCTATCAGGACTTTGCATCGGTGCCGGTGCCATGTCCGGTGACTTTCACTCTGGCGCGCGAAGGGTCTGCCGCGCGGCTGCAGAATCATTTGTGTACATGACAGTTTACGCCTCTTTGAAGTGTACGCCAGCAACGTGGAGCCGCAGGCCGCGCCCCACGCGATGCAATAAAATTACATCGGGTTCTTGATTATAATATCGTACATACAATATTCAATAGCGCAGCGCGGGGTGACCCCGTGAATGCGTGCGGTCGATCCGCGCAGGTTTAACGTGATCGGCGTGGGCTGCAGGACTAGCCAACGCCAATACAGGAGGCACGATCATGTCTTTGAAAGCATTCGCTCTTGCATCAAGCGCTGTTGCGCTCATGGCCGCTCCGGCAACGGCTCAGCAGTATGTGTCTGGCTCCGCAGGCTTCAACTTCCAGGCCGACAGCGACAACGCGGGTGCGCTTACCCGTGACTTCGTGACCGGCGAGGGCGTTGCGGTTCCAGCGGGAACGACCCTTCCGTCCGGCACCGGCATCGGCTGGACCACCGAGTTCGATACCGGTCTCTTCCTGTCCGGCGCTTACGGTGTTCGCATTGCTGACAACATTCGTGTTGAAGGTGAGATTTCTTACCTTTCGGCTGACGTCGACACCCACACCAACGTCACTGCAGGCGGTGCAGCGCTCGGGGCTGCCGATGCGGGCGTGCTGATAACGGGTTCGGGCGCACTCGGCGCGACCGTTGCTGATGTGGTTGCTGATGGCCAGGGTGAGGTGAAGAGCCTGGGCTATGCCATTAACGGCTATTATGATTTTACCGACGAGTCCCTGCCGGTTGATCTTTATGTCGGCGCGGGTCTGGGCATCGCAGAGGTCACTGTCGAGTATGTCCCGTCGGGTATTTCTGTTGTCGGTGACAAGGAGATGGTCGGATTCTACCAGCTGATGGCTGGTGCCAGCTATCCGGTCGCTGAGGGCACAGACCTGTTTGCAGGTTATCGCTTCCGTCAGTCCAGTGACGCGGAAACAAACTCGACGCTGCTTCCGACCTCACTCGATATCGAGAGCACCAATCACATCCTGGAATTTGGCGTGCGCTACTCGTTCTAACGAGGCTGTCCCCCCAACAAGCGTACGACAAGGCTGCGCCCCGTCAGATTTCTGGCGGGGCGTTTGCTTGCGTGGGCGCACGGGCGCGCTAGGGTCGCGGCCGGAAACTGACTCGCTTACCCCGGAGATGGCCCATGCGCGCGCTCGTTTGCAAAGACTTCGCCCCTTATACCGAACTCACCGTAGAGGAGGT
The DNA here is from genome assembly GCA_024178355.1 of Maricaulaceae bacterium EIL42A08. Classification (GTDB taxonomy): domain Bacteria; phylum Pseudomonadota; class Alphaproteobacteria; order Caulobacterales; family Maricaulaceae; genus Oceanicaulis. The sequence goes on from JAMZNZ010000002.1 coordinate 238,229, forward strand.
GCCGGAGCCGCCGGTGCAGGCGGGATTCGTCATGGTTGATGTGAAGGCGGCCGGCGTGAACTTCCCCGACATCCTTCTGGTCGAAGGCAAGTATCAGATGAAACCAGAGCTGCCCTTTGTACCGGGCATGGAAGCTGCAGGAGTGGTGTCCAAGCTTGGCGAGGCGGTCCAGGGCGTCAAAGAGGGCGACCGAGTGATCGTAGCCACCATGCTGGGCGCTTTTGCAGAAAAAGTCCCGGCTCACTCCAGCCAGTTAGTCCCGATGCCCGATAGCATGAGCTTTGAAGAAGGCGCAGCGCTGACCACGATTTACGGCACCAGCTATCACGCTCTGAAAGACCGTGCGAAGCTGCAGGAAGGCGAGACCGTGCTTGTGCTGGGCGCTGCGGGCGGTGTGGGTATCGCAGCTGTGCAGCTGGCCAAGGCGATGGGGGCGAAAGTCATTGCGGCAGCGTCATCGGCTGAGAAGCTCGCCTTTGCCAAGGACAACGGTGCGGACGACGTCATCAACTACACCGATGAAGACCTGAAGGCGCAGGTCAAGGAACTGACCGAGGGCAAAGGCGTGGATGTCGTTTATGACCCGGTCGGTGGTGATCTGGCTGAGCCAGCGTTGCGCGCATCTGGATGGCAGTCGCGCTACCTTGTCGTGGGATTTGCCTCGGGCCCGATCCCGAAGATTCCGCTGAACCTGGCGCTTCTGAACAGCCGCGACATCATGGGTGTGTTCTGGGGCGCTTGGGTTGGTCGCAACCCGCGTGCGAATGCTCAGAATATCAAGGAGCTGTATGACTTCTATGTAGCCGGGAAGATCAAGCCGCAGGTCAGCGCATCCTACTCGCTTGATGACTACGTCAACGCGTTCGATGATCTTCTTGAGCGCCGGGTGAAGGGTAAGGTGGTGCTCACGCCTTAAGGGCTACTGCACCTAAATCGGTTTTGGCCGAGGCCGTTCACCACGGATGTGGATGGTCTCGGTGTCGCCAAAGTCAGCTGGCGCGATGAAGTCCTTGCGGAACCACGGATAACGTGTGGAATCAAAGAGTTCGCGTAGCCAATCGAGCATCTTGCGCACGCGGGTAACCCGACGCTGATCGGGATGGTAAACCATCCACAATGTAATCGGGACATTCATTTCCATGTCCAAGTGGACCAGCTCTGGCAGTATTTTGGCGGCATAGGTTGGCAGCATTGCGATTACGGACCCGGATTTGACCGCTTCCACAAGCGCGCTGGAACTGTCGGTATTCAGCGAGGCTTTCATCATCTGTTTGATGGCAGACGCCTCCTTGGGCCAATGCTGCTGCTGTTGGCGATAGCTGACCAGGTCACCGATACGGTGATTGATGACATCCGCCAGTCCCTGAGGAGGGCCATACGTGTCCAGATACCGTGCCACAGCAAATGGCACATAGTGCAAGGTCGCCAGCTCCGAGGCGACGTGGCTCATGCGCTTTGACTCGATCATCTGAAGCGTAATGTCTGCGTGATCTGTGATCGGCTCACCTTCAACTCTGGTCGAGAGCTCCACATTGATGCGGGGGTTGGCCTCCATAAAGCTCGACAGGTTGCGTGCGATCCAAAGCCCTGCAACGCCCTCCGGGGCGGAAATCCTGACTGTGCCAGCATCTGAGCGATCAGCCTGGTGGGCGAGGCGTTCCACTTCGCTTGCGGTCGATCGCATGATCTGAACCTGTGCCCAGATCCGCTCACCAATATCAGACAGTTCAACACCATCGGTGCCACGCGTAACCAGACGCGCGCCGATCCGCCCTTCAAGCTGCTCAAGGCGTCGGCTGACCGTAGGTTGGCCAATACCGAGTTTGCGCGCGGCAGCACTCATCGAGCCGGTCTCGATCAGGGCGTGAAAAATCTTCAGGTCGTCCCAGTCGATCATTCAAGTGGGTCCATCGTTCAGGGGTTGTTCCGAGCTGTCTTAAAGCGCGCTGCGATAACTGAATAGGGGGCATTCCAACATCGGAGAAGTCAAGCCGCGCCGCCAAATGTAAACAATTCCTTAACGACTTGAGGTGATGCATGACCAATTCCACTGAGCTTGAGACAGTTTTTGGCCCGGATGCCGCGCAAACACAGGCGCTCCACACTGTCTTCGCGCGCCGGGGTTTTCGCTCGACAAACGATTACACTGATATCGACGAAGCTCTTGCGTTTGGATCTGAGGCGCTAGGTACGGAACTTGTTTGTACCGAAATCGTTCGCGCGTGCGAGTTGAAGACGCAGCGCTGCTTCTTCGTTCGTCGCAACCAGGAAGATCGTATCGAAGGCTTTATTGCCTTGCTTTACCTCAACGATGCAGGCTTTCGGGCTTTGATGTACGGGGAGTTTTGTCCCCAGAACCCTGATCTTTCTCATCTGGCATCACCAAGCGAGCGGGCGGCTGCAATTTATGTCTGGTGTCTGGCTGGTGATGGAGACTCTGCACGTCGGTCGGTTGTGCGAGCTGTCACTGAGGCGCGGCGCAAAGCTTTCCCGGACATTGCTCTTTTTGCACGCCCTGTCAGCCGCGAGGGCCGGATGATGACAGCCGCACTGGATGCGCCAAGCGCAGGAGCGGCATGGCTCGGCTGGGTGCCGGCGCGTCCCGCTGCTGTACAAGCTAATGCACTGGTTGCGGCTGAATAGGAGGACTAAAGATGGACGGTTCCAGTCTGCAGGAGTTTGATCCTCCTTTAAAAGTTCGAGTAGCGAGGACGCTTGACGACCTTCAGAAAATCTCGGTCGTTCGCGCTCTGGTATACATGAATGAGCAAGATTGTCCGTATGACGAGGAGTTTGACGGCAACGACTTTGCTGGCGCGACGCATTTGATTCTTGAAGTTGGCTCTGAGCCGGTCGGCTGTTTGCGCATTCGCTGGTTCAGCGGGTTCGCCAAGCTGGAGCGGGTTTGTGTACGCAAGCATCATCGCTCAACCCGGGCGGCTGTGACCATGATCAAGTTCGCGTTTGAGCACATGCGCCGCAAGGGCTACACCCGCTGTCTGGCTCATATCCAGGCCCAACTGGAAGATTACTGGGCCCGGCACGGACTAATTCGACGTGAGAACCGCAAAGAGTTCGTATTTTCAGATAGGGCTTATGTCGAAGTAGAGGCTGATCTGAGCCCTCATCCTATGGCAGTAACCATAGACAGTGAGCCGTTGGTTGTGGACCGGCCTGAGGGTGACTGGGACCGGCCAGGTCCGCTGGATATGTCAACTTCGAGAGGTGTGAGCCCGGCTCAGTTTGAAAGAGAACAACAGCGCGGGATCCAAAAGAAACTGAGCTGCAACGACGTAGAAACCGCCTAACGCTCCAGAAAAGAGCGTCTCTTAATGCCCATAGCGCTCCAGAAAAGAGCGACTCTTAAAGCCATAGAGGACCAAACCGATGCTTCTTGATACGCCCGTACTCCTTTGCATGGATCTTCAGATGGAATTCGTCGCAGCCGGGCGACCGCTGGCTGACCCGGATGGCGAAGAGATTGCATCGCGGTGTGCTGCTATCATTGCTGAGGCCCGCAAGGCGGGGTGGTCGCTGGTGCATGCTCAGATCCATCAAGGCGGGCCGCTCGTCGCCGGGCACGGTCTGGTACAGCCGATTCCAGGATGTGAGCCTCGCCCGGGAGAAGTGCTCCTGCGCCGTGCCGGTGTTTCTGCCTTTGCCCATCCAGACCTTGAGGGTGTTCTTGAGGCCGCTGCTGGTAGCGGCGCCTATGCGATTGGTTTTTCAGCGCCCATGTCGCTGACCTCCACGTTGTTTGACGCCGAGGACCGATTGCAGCCGCTGCACTTTGTTGAAGAAGCTGTCGGCGGTGCTGATGTGGCTGAATGGAGCGCGGAGGAATCACGGGCTTTGCTTGTTGATACCGCACGCCGTCTCAATCGCAGCATCACAATGGATGGCCTGTACGAGCGGATTACCAAGTCTGCGCCCCTTGTTGCGGTTTCCGCATAGGTCTCACTTTATCGCTTTGACCTGCTAATAGGTCTGCCGCAGCTCCCTTAACCAGGGGCTGCGGTTTTTGTTGGCGGCTCCTGACCAGAGTGGTGCGACATCTTGCACTTGCACGCTCACAGTGCTGCACTCTGGCTCAAACAAACTGGAGCCTCGCCATGATCCGTCTTGCTGCTGCCCTCGCTGCCCTTAGCGTCACCGCCCCGAGCCTTGCCGATGACCACGCTGGAGACTGGTCTATCGTTCTGCACGGAGGCGCTGGCGTCATTGAACGCGGTGATATGGATGCCGAGACGGAGACGGCCTATCGCGAGGCGCTGGATGCCGCGATCCGCCGTGGCGGTGAAATTCTGGCCGAGGGCGGCGACGCCATGGACGCGGTCGAGGCAGTCATCCGTATTCTCGAAGACGACCCCAAATTCAACGCTGGCATTGGCGCGGTCTTTACCAGCGGCGGTGCCAACGAGCTTGATTCCTCCATCATGCGCGGCTCTGACATGCAGGCCGGAGCGGCGTCTGGTGTCACCAATGTGCGCCACCCGATCAGCCTGGCGCGTGCGGTTCTGGAAAACAGCCCGCACGTGATGCTGCAGGGTGAGGGCGCTGAAACCTTCGCTGAAGAGCAGGAGCTGGAGCTGGTTGAACCAGCCTATTTCTTCACTGAGCGGCGCTGGGCCTCCATGGTCCGCGCAGTGCGCCGCATGGGACTGCCCATCCCGCCGCGTCCGGAAGGCGCACCTGAGGCCGAGCCGATTCGTGAAGGCGCGCTTGATCTGATGGAGCGCGAGCACGCGTTTGGAACTGTGGGTGTTGTCGCTCTCGATCAATCCGGCGAGCTTGTGGCCGGCACCTCAACTGGCGGAACCACAGCCAAGCGCTGGGGCCGGGTCGGTGACAGCCCGATCATCGGAGCTGGTACCTATGCGACCCCGATTTGCGGTGTCTCAGCGACCGGGACCGGTGAGTATTTCATTCGCCTGAATGTGGCCGCGCGCATCTGCACCCAGCTTGAAGTCCTGGGGGAGGGCGAAGGAACCGGTCAGGCGGCCGCAGACAGCGTCATTCAAGATGGGCTCACTGAGATGGGCGGCGATGGCGGCATCGTCATGCTCGGGCATGGCGAGCCGATCTGGAGCTACAACACCGCCGGCATGTACCGCGCCAGCATGGTCTCCAGCGGCGAAGTTGTGGTGTCGATCTATGGCGATGAGCCCTAGGCCAGATGGCTAAAGCCGTCTTTGCAGGCTTTGCCTACGTTGTCGTGATCTTCGCACTTGGCTTTGCTCTGGGCACCGTCCGCGTGCTGATTCTGGTACCTGCAATTGGAGAAACGGTTGCCGTGTTTCTGGAATTGCCGGTCATGCTGGCTGCCTGTTGGGTGGTAGCGGGCTTTCTCACACGACGATTTATCAAGCCCGGCCACGGATCAGCGGGGGTGATGATGGGCGCCGTGGCATTCGCGCTCTTGATGATTGCCGAGCTTGTCGTGGCTGTTTCAGTCTTTGATCGTAGCCTGTCTGAGCAGCTCGCCCACTGGCTTACCGTTGCCGGTGCGGCGGGATTGAGCGGTCAGATTGCCTTTGCAGTCTTCCCCTGGCTTCACGTGCGCGGATTCTCATCCTGATCGTCGGGCCGCTCGCCTTTGCCTGATTGAGATCGTTGAACCACTTCGCCGCCAGCGGCAAAGGCGAGCCCGAACAGCAGGCCAAGGGCAAGATTATCGAATACGATCCATACAAATGCAGCGACGACAATGAAGGTGCCGATGTTGATACCGGCACGCCTGGTCGGCGAGCTTGAAGGGCGCTGCGGAGTTTTGTCGTCAGGCTTTGTCACCGCGTCACCTCTTGGTTAGCCACCACCGACATCTCCGCCGCCACCACCATCGCCGCCCTCACCGAGACTGATCACAACGCCCAGACCGAAGAAGACAGCGGCGACAACGGTGGCGATCGGATCGCCAATCACGAAGTGCGCTGCAGTGGCTGTTATTGCGGCCGCAATCACGCCGGCACCCAGCCGGATCGGCAGGCTGATCTTGAAGGCCTTTGGCTTTTTATCGGGCTGTTCGCTCATATGTCTCCCCGGTCCCGCGGTCTGAAGTGGCGGCGTTCAATCGCCGCCGTCTCCCCCGCCATCGGTATCGCCACCACTACCAGCCGGTCCATTATTTTCAAAGCGGATGAAGGGATGGCCGTGAACTGCGCCTGATCCAAGAAAGCCCCCCACAACGGTCGCGAAGATCATGATGACGGGGTCGCCAATCAAGAATCGGCTGAGCAGATATCCCACCGCGCAGCCGCAAGCGATCGCGAGCATATGTTTTAGAACGCCTGGCCGGACGGGCGGTTCATCATTTGGCTCTTGATCACGCATTGTCGCGCCTTTGTCTGAGGGGTGACGAGTTGAGCGCGCGCCGATGTCTCCGGTCAATGCGGGTTGGCTCTTTCATTTAGTTGCAAATGTAACTAAATTTTATGGCAGAGATTCAACCGCTGTCTGGAGACGCTTATGGCTCGCAAGTGGATTTACTCATCGCGCGTGGAAGGCACAGCTTCGCGCCAGGCCCATGCCGACATGCCCGAAGGCACCTATGAGCGCGAGATGAGCAAGGAGGGCTTTTTCGGCCCGGCCGCCTTTCTCCACCACAAGCGTCCGCCCACGGGCTGGGTTGATTTTGACGGTCCATTGCAGCCGCGCGCCTTTGACCTGACAAAGCTTAATATCGCCGAGACGTCGCCCTGGGGCTCTGCCTCGGTGCTGTATAATGCGGCTTGTGACGTGCGCTTCTGGAAGCTGGACAAGCCGATGGAGACGCTGGCGCGCAATGGCGATGGCGATCAGCTGCTCTTTATTCACCGCGGTGCGGGTTCGCTCTTCTCCGACTTCGGTCACCTGACTTATGAGCAGGGCGATTATATCGTCCTGCCACGCGGGACGATGTGGCGTCTGTCGCCAGCTGAAGAGACATCAGTCCTGATGGTGGAAGCCACCAACACTCACTACACCCTGCCTGAAAAAGGTCTGGTGGGCCCGCACGCCGTGTTCGATCCGGCCATGCTCGACGTTCCGTCCATGGACGAGGCGTTTCGCGCCCAGCAGTCCGATGAAGACCACGAGTGGACCGTCGAGGTGAAGAAGCGCGGCCAGGTCAGCCGCATCACCTATCCGTTCAATCCGCTGGACGCAGTCGGTTGGCATGGCGAGCTGCATCCGGTGCGCATCAATGTGAAGCATATCCGTCCGTTGATGAGCCACCGCTACCACCTGCCGCCGAGCGCGCACACCACCTTCCTGTCGGATCGCTTTGTGATCTGCACCTTTGCGCCACGCCCCTTCGAAACTGACCCGGGCGCGCTCAAGGTCCCGTTTTTCCACAATAACGACGACTACGACGAGGTGCTGTTCTATCACGCAGGTGACTTCTTCAGCCGCGACAATATCGATGCGGGTATGATGACCTTCCATCCGTCCGGCTTCACGCATGGCCCGCACCCCAAGGCGCTCAGCAATATGCTGGAACAGAAAAAGCCGGCCACCGACGAGTACGCCGTGATGATCGACACCCGCGACCCGCTGGAAGTGGGCGAGGGTGCGGCTTCGGTGGAAAACGCCGATTATGTGAACAGCTGGAAGCCAAAGGCGGCGGAGTAGGGTTTACTCCCCTCGTCATCCCCGCGAAGGCGGGGACCCAGAGATGCAAGTGCCGGAGCCCTATGGCTCTGAATTCCCGCAGTCACGGGACCGACAGAACAAGAAAAGGCTAAAGGCCCATGAAACTCGCCACTCTTAAAAACAACACCCGTGACGGCCGCCTGGTGGTGGTCTCAAAGGATCTCAACTGGTGCGCGGATGCGGCCCATATCGCGCCGACTCTGCAGGGGGCGCTCGATGACTGGGCGGTGACCGAGCCGAAGCTGCGCTCGCTGGCTGAAGAGCTGGAGCGTGAGACGATCCCGCGCGAGCGCTTCCATGAGCGCGAGGCGATGAGCCCACTGCCGCGTGCGTTCCAGTGGGCCGATGGCTCAGCCTACGTCAATCACGTCGAGCTGGTGCGTAAAGCGCGTGGTGCCGAGCTGCCCGACAGCTTCTGGACCGATCCGCTGATGTATCAGGGCGGCTCTGACAAATTCCTCGCCCCGCGCGACGAGATTCCGCTGGGTGACGACAGCTGGGGCTGCGACTTTGAGGGCGAAGTGGCGGTGATCACCGGCGATGGGCCGGCAGGTCTGTCGACCGAGGACGCCGGCAAGGAAATCCGCCTCCTGATGCTGGTCAACGATGTATCCCTGCGCGGGCTGATCCCTGGTGAGCTGGCCAAGGGCTTTGGCTTCTTCCAGTCCAAGCCACCAACCGCTTTCTCGCCGGTGGCCGTAACCCCGGATGAGCTGGGTGATAGCTGGAAGGACAACAAGGTCCATCTGCCGCTGCATAGCTGGCTGAATGGTGAAAAATTCGGTGAGCCGGAATGCGCCGTCGACATGACGTTCGATTTTGCGCAGCTGGTTGCCCATGCGGCCAAGACCCGTCCGCTCACCGCTGGTTCCATCGTGGGCTCCGGCACCATCTCCAACAAGTTGGACGATGGTCCGGGCAAGCCGGTGGCTGAGGGCGGCAAGGGCTATTCCTGCATCGCCGAAATCCGCATGATCGAAACGATTTATGATGGCGCGCCCAAAACCAAATTCATGACGCCCGGCGATGTGGTCCGTATCGAGATGCTGGACAAGGATGGCAAGTCCATCTTCGGCGCAATTGAACAAACTGTGGTGCGCTACGCGGGGTAGCTCCTAAACATGTCATCCCCCGGTTTATCCGGGGGACCCATGCTAAGACGCTGGTACTTCGTTCCACGCAACCGGCATGGGTGGCCCGGACAAGCCGGGCCATGACGTGGATGTGTGTGGCTAATTCACCACTCCGCCGCCGAGTTTCATGGCGTAGCGTTCTCCATCAAAACCCTCGAAAATCTTCGCGGTGTCGGGGTGGCTGACGGCACCATTGTGGGCGTCGGGAAGCAGGTTCTGCTCTGAGACATAGGCCTCGTAATAGGTCTGCTCGTTTTCAGCCAGAAGGTGATAGAAAGGCTGATCCTTATGGGGGCGGATTTCCTCCGGGATGGACATTAGCCATTCTTCGGTGTTCGCAAACTCCGGGTCGACGTCAAAGATGACGCCGCGGAACGGAAACAGCCTGTGGCGAACCACATCTCCGATCGTGAATTTCGCGTGGCGCATGGCGTCCATGATTACCTCCCTGCAAGAGCCTCAAGATAGGCGATGAACTGCGGCTCGCCAGCCCTTGCGCTGCAAGAGTTTGGGCATGGAAGCCGGACAAAGTCGTGGCTTCCGGCTTTCGTCAATTCTGTAGCGTGTTATTCTGATCGCCAACGTAAGACACAGCCGCCGTACCGGGCGCAAGTCGACGCGCGACAGAGCACGCGCGCCTTCGCTTTTTCCGGCGGCATGGGGAAAGAGACATGGCCAAGGACGCAGCCGGCGAAACGCCGGGGCGACCGCGCCCAAACCGCTCCTCTCGCCGGAAACATGGCGGCGGGGATCCGGTCTTTGGCGCTATAGATCTGGGCACCAATAACTGTCGCCTACTCATGGCTCGCCGGGCGGGCCGTGGGTTTCGCGTTATTGATGCCTACTCACGCATCGTCAGACTGGGCGAGGGGCTGACCCATTCAGGTCAGCTCTCCGATGCGGCCATGGACCGGGCGATTGAGGCGCTTCAGGTCTGTGCCGACCGGCTGAAGAAGCGCAACGCCACGAAGATCCGCGCCATCGCGACGGAGGCCTGCCGGGCTGCGTCCAATGGCGGGGAATTCCTTGAGCGCGCGCGTGAGGCCACGGGGCTTCCGCTTGAAATGATCACTTCAGAAGAAGAGGCGCGCCTTGCAGTTCAGGGCAGTCTCGATCTTCTGGACGAGGAGCGCGATGCGGCGCTGGTGATCGATATTGGCGGCGGCTCGACTGAGCTGTGCTGGGTTGATCTGGCTGAATGGCGCAATCGCGGCGGCTTTGCGTCTGGCGGGCGGCCACCGATGCGGGCCTGGTCGACCATGCCGTTGGGTGTTGTGACGCTATCTGAGCAGTTTCCAGAACCCGAGGGTGAGGATGCGCGCGCTGACTGGTACGCCCAGATGAAGGCCTGTGCCGCCAAGGCCCTGAAGCCGCCACGCGGCGCAAGGCGGATGCGTTCCATCTTTGAGGAGGGGCGCGCGCACCTTGTGGGTACCTCAGGCACGGTGACCTCAGTGGCGGGGGTGCACCTGAACCTGCACCGCTATGTCCGCGACAAGGTCGATGGCATCTGGATGACGACTACCGAAGCACGCGAAGCCTGTCATCGTCTGGCGATCCGGGATGCGAAGGGGCGGGCGCGTGAGGGGTGCATCGGTGAAGAGCGCGCTGATCTGGTGCTCGCCGGCTGTGCCATCTATGAAGCGGTCATGGATGCCTGGCCGGCCGAGCAGGTGCGCATTGGCGATAGGGGCCTGCGAGAAGGCATGCTGCTGAACCTGATGCGCAAGAAGCGCCGCCGGGGCCGCCGTGGAAAGGGCCAGTCATGAGCGATGACAACGAGGAAGAAGAACCGCGCCGCCGTCGTCGGTCAGGTCCGGTCAAAAAGGGTGGCGACGCCCGCGCCGCCAAGCAGTTTCACACCAAGGTGAAAACCGCGCGTGGGCGTAAATATTCGTCCAAACTCTGGCTGGAGCGCCAGCTCAACGATCCTTATGTCGCCAAGGCAAAGCAAGAGGGCTATCGCTCTCGCGCGGCCTACAAGCTGATTGAGCTTGATGACAAGTTCGGTCTGATCAAACCGGGCATGCGCGTGGCCGACCTTGGCGCTGCGCCTGGTGGCTGGGCGCAGGTGGCCCTGAAACGCGGAGCGAGCCATGTGGTCGGCATAGACCTCTTGGAAATCGAACAGATTCCAGGTGCGACCCTGCTAGAGCTCGACTTCACCGAAGAGGGAGCCGACGAGACGCTGAAAGAGGCGCTCGGAGGCGGAGCGGATCTGGTGATCTCTGACCTTGCCCCCTGGACCACGGGCCACAAGTCCACTGACCACCTGCGTATTGTCGCGCTGGTGGAGGCGGCGGCCTACTTCGCTGTAGACGTTCTTCAGCCGGGCGGGAATTTTGTAGCGAAGGTTTTCCAGGGCGGTGCCACGAACGAGCTTCTGGACATGCTCAAAACCCGCTTCAAGACCGTGCGGCACTACAAACCCCCCGCCAGCCGCTCAGGCAGTGCGGAGACCTTTGTGATCGCACAAGGCTTTAAGCCTCAGCGCGGCGACCAGTCGGAATAAACGCCTCCTTAATACCCCCTTGACCAGTGTGTGAACACTGTTCACTCTTTGGGTCAGGGAAGGGAGTCGATTGTGGAGAAGCGCTATCCATCGCGGCCAATTCAGCCGCTAAAGGCCATCAGGGCTTTCTTTGACCTGGTCGGTGACCGGGATGATACGCGCTATGTCTTTGCCTTTTTCGATGCGGTCAACGGGCGGTCAAACGACGTCTATTTCGACCAATTTCTGAATAGCGACTATGGAAAGCGCTACATGCGCGACCCTGAAGCGCTGGGGCGCGTCCTTCTCGACCGTGAAACCCTTGGAAGCTATGGGCCGAACAGTTTTGCGGCGGCTTATCTGCACTATCTCGACAGCGAGGGTTTGAGCCCTCTTGGCGTCCATGAAGCGGCAGTGGATGTGGCCCCTGAGCGTATGGCCCGGATGAAGGAAAACTGGCCGGATCTTTATTGGATTCAGTATCATGGCGCGCTGACCCATGATCTTTATCATGTGCTGACCGGATATGGCCGTGACCCGCTGGGAGAGGCGCTACTGCTGGTGTTCTCAGGGCTTCACACGGGCAGTCGCGGTGCAAGGCTTCTTGGAGCAATGGCCGGGCTCAAGATCCGCTCTGAGATTCCATCCTGGCCGGTGGGTCGGATGATGAAGGAAGCGGTACGGCTGGCCAAAAATGCTGAGCATTTACCCACCGCGGACCTGTCGTCGCTTTTACCGCTGCCTCTGGAGGAGGCGCGGGCACGGGTGAAGATTGAACGGCCTGACCTTTACAAGGCGACACGCGCGAACTGGACCGGACCAGAACCGGTCACGGCAAAAGCAGCCTGACTTTCTAGGCGGCCGTTTTGCCTAACACCGCATCCACCGCGGTAATCAACGCATCAATATTGACTGGTTTTGACAGGAAGGCCTCGATTTTCAGGGCCTCGGCTTCAGCACGGGTTTGCGGCGTCACATCCGCGCTCAGGATAAAAACGGGCGGAACCGTCTCGCTGGCTGCCCGAATGAGCTTTAGCGCCTCAAAACCATTTAACTCGGGCATGTGAATATCGAGCAGGATGACGTCAGGTGGCGACTTCACCGCCATCTCCACAGCCTCGCGACCATTTTGCGCGTGGATCACGCGATAGCCTGAGGAACCAAGGGCCTCCTGTAGCATCATTGCGTTGACCGCATTGTCTTCGGCGATCAGCACGCGGATGCCATCATTAAGCATCTCATCTGCATCGTCGTTGACAGCTTCGACAGTGGAAGCGGGCAGGGGCCATTCAAACCAGAAGGTCGCACCGCCACCGGGCGTGTCTTCAACGCCAATATTGCCGCCAGCAAGCGCCACTAGATCGCTACAGATGGCCAGCCCCAGCCCTGTGCCGCCCTGGCGACGCGTGTTGGATTCATCAACCTGGGTGAAGCGCTCAAACACCGCAGCCTTCATGGCGTCAGCAATGCCGCAGCCTGTATCTGCGACGCTAAAGCGAAGGGTGTCGCCATCGGCGCGCTTAATACGCAGGATAATCTGGCCCTCATCGGTGAACTTTACCGCATTACCGAGCAGATTGATGAGGACCTGTTTGATCCGCGCCCCGTCGCCAGCCACCGTGCGCGGCAGGCCGTCTGCGGTTTCAACGCTGACGAGGATGCCTTTTTGTGCCGCTTGGGCGGCAACCGCGCTGCGTGCGTTGGAGATCATTTCTTCAAGGTCGAAGGGCTCTTCAACCAGAGTGAGTTCACCGGCCTCGATGCGCGACAGGTCGAGTACGTCATTGATCAGGCTGACAAGCGCGCCTCCGGATTCGCTGAGGGTCTTGAGATAAAAAGCCTGCTTCTCATTCAGCGGCGTGCGCTGCAGCAGCTGGGCCATGCCAAGCACGCCGTTGAGAGGCGTTCGTATCTCGTGGCTCATATTGGCCAAAAAGCGCGACTTGGCTTCATTGGCCGCTTCGGCAGCCTCGCGGCTCAGCTCCAGGCGCTCGGCATATTCGCGCTCTTCAGTGACGTCCTGGAAGGTGCCGGTCAGGCGGGTGACAACCCCGTTCTCGACCAGCGGCTTGCCACTGGCACGAACAAAGATGCGCCTGCCGGTATAGGTGATCAGCGGCAGGACGAGATCCCAGGGCTGTTGCTTTTCAATGCCCTCCTGAACCGCTGCGCCAATGGTCTCGGCAGCATCGCCGTCGTAGAAGGCTACGCCCTGTTCAAGGGTCGGAGTGAAATCGTCCGGCACTTCGTGAATGCGTCGGGTCGTGTCGTCCCAGAAGACGGTCTGGTGGACCAGATCAACAATCCAGCCACCAATGCCGGCGATCTCGGCAACCTGACGCAGCCGTTCGTTTGAGGCTTCAAGGGATGTACGAAGCTTTGTGGCTTCGGTGACGTCTTCGGCGGTAAAATAAATCAGGCCGTCGGGGCCATTGTCCGAGCGCCAGACAAGATTGCGATACTCGCCGTTTGCATCTTTGTAGCGGTTCTCAAAGCCAATCACGGCCTGTTCGTTATCCAGTGCACTCAGCGCAGCAATAGTCGCCTCTACGTCGTCCGGATGGACGAAACGCATGAATTCCGCGCCTTCAAGCTTGGAAAGGGGAACGCCCAGAAACGCTTCCCAGGCCTTGCTTACCCTTACGAATTTTCCGTCGGCGGAGGCCACGCCAACGAGGGCTGGCGTCTGGCTGAGCAGCAGGTCAAGCGATGGGGCCTGGGGCATGGGCGTCTTCCCGATCGCCGCGCTGGAGCGGCTGGATAAGTTCACTATTTACCCAAATCTAGACATAGACAACTTTCCAAACCGTTTTCCATTCGGGTGCGTGGCGCATCAAAACAGGCTTTGGCACTTGCCACATGCGTGAAACCTGTTATCTCGGCCCCGCAAGAGAGAAGGAGGCCTCCCCATGCAGATTCGCGAGGGGCTTACCTTTGACGACGTGCTCTTGCAGCCCGGCTCGTCTGAGGTCCTGCCCGCCGACGCCAGTGTGAAATCCCGGCTTACGCCGTCCATTTCCCTGAACATTCCGATCCTGTCCGCCGCCATGGACACTGTGACCGAGGCCCGCCTTGCGATCGCCATGGCGCAAAGCGGCGGCATGGGTGTGATTCATCGCAATCTTGACGTTGACGAGCAGGCCGAAGAAGTCCGCCGTGTGAAGCGTTATGAGAGTGGTATGGTGGTCAATCCGATCACTATTGCCCCAGACGCCACGCTGGCTGACCTTCAGGCGGCAATGGATTTTCACAAGATCTCTGGGTTTCCGGTCGTGGAGGGCGATGGCCCCACCGGCAAGCTGGTCGGGATCATAACAAACCGCGATGTGCGCTTTACCGACAATCTGAATCAGCCAGTTTCAAGCCTGATGACGAAGGAGGGCCTCGTCACAGTGAAACCGGGAGTTGATCAGGCCGAAGCGCGGCGTCTGCTGCACAAGCATCGCATCGAGCGCCTGCTGGTGGTCGATGATGAAGGCCACTGTGTGGGCCTGATGACGGTGAAGGACATGGTCAAGGCCGAGACCTATCCCAACGCCGCCAAGGATGAGCATGGTCGCCTGCGCGTCGCTGCAGCAACCACCGTTGGCGACAAGGGCTATGAGCGCGCCGAAGCGCTGATGGATGCGGGCGTCGACGTGGTTGTCATTGACACAGCCCACGGCATGAGCGCCAGCGTTCTGGCCCAAGTGGAACGCATCAAGAAAGCCTCCAACAAGACTCAGGTTGTCGCCGGTAACGTGGCCACTTATGACGGCGCTCGCGCCCTGTTTGATGTAGGCGCTGACACCGTGAAGGTTGGCATTGGTCCGGGCTCCATCTGCACCACGCGCGTTGTGGCGGGTGTGGGTGTGCCGCAGCTGACAGCCATCATGGACTGCGCGCGTGCTCGTGAGGGCTTTGATGGCGGCATCATCGCCGATGGCGGCATCAAGTATTCGGGCGATTTTGCCAAGGCGATGGCCGCTGGCGCAGACTGCGTCATGATGGGCTCTATGCTAGCAGGCACAGAGGAAAGCCCCGGCGAGACCTTCCTGTACCAGGGCCGGTCTTACAAATCCTATCGCGGCATGGGCAGCGTCGGGGCCATGGCCCGCGGCTCAGCCGATCGCTACTTCCAGGCCGAAGTGAACGACCGCATGAAGCTGGTGCCAGAAGGCATTGAGGGTCAGGTTCCGTACAAGGGCCCGGTTGGTCCGATCCTGCACCAGATGGTGGGCGGCCTGCGCGCGGCTATGGGCTACACCGGTGCGGCCACGATTCCTGATTTCCAGAAGAAGGCGGAATTCGTGCGCATTACCAATGCCGGCCTGAAGGAAAGCCACGTCCACGACGTCTCGATCACGCGCGAAGCGCCTAACTACCCCACGCCGAGCTAGGCCATGCGTGATGGTGGCCGGGTAGCAGCAGCGATTGAAGTCCTGGAGGCGGTGATGACCCGCCACCAGCCGGTCAAGGACGCGTTGCGCGATTGGGGCAAGGCCCATCGTTTTGCCGGCTCCAGCGATCGGGCGTGGATTTCTGGCCTCGTGCTGGATGCGCTGCGTCGCCGGTCCTCCATCCGCGATGCCATGAGCGAGGACACCCCGCGTGCGCTGGTGATCGGCGCACTGGGCTTTGCCTGGGGGTATTCAGGTACTCAAATCGCCGAGATGTTTGAGGGCGACGAGCACGCCCCGGAACCGCCCACAGCAGCAGAGCGCGGCGGCCTGCTTCAAACGCGTGATGACGCGCCGCTGAATATTGCCGCAGATATTCCCGACTGGCTGGAGACAAGCTTTAGCCGCGCTTACGGTCAGGATGCCGCCGCGGAAGGCCAGGCGATGGCCGGGCGTGCTCCGGTCGATCTGCGCGTCAATGCGCTGAAGTCGGATACCGAACGTGCTCTTGCCGCCGTTGCCGCCAAGCTGAAAACGGTGGCGCAAAGCGATCTGACTCTCGATGGTCTGCGCATCCCTGAAACCGATCCGCGGGCCAAGGCACCCGGCGCTGACGCCATCCCGGCCTATGGCAAGGGTTGGGTTGAGGTGCAGGATATCGGCTCCCAGCTCGCGGCGTTGGCGGCTGGCGACATCGCCGGCGCTCAGGTGCTTGATTATTGCGCCGGGGCTGGCGGCAAGACGCTGGCTTTGTCTGCATTGATGGAAAACACCGGCCAGCTCTATGCCTGGGACTATGACGGGCGCCGCCTGAAAGCCATCTGGCCTCGCCTGCAACGGGCTGGAGTCCGCAATGTACAGGTCCGCGACGGCAAGGAAGCTGAAACGCTGGGCGATCTGGAAGGCAAGCTGGATTGCGTCTTCATCGATGCGCCGTGCTCTGGTTCCGGCACCTGGCGCCGCCGCCCGGACTCAAAATGGCGTGTGAAACCTGAAGCTTTGAAGCGCCGCATGGCCGAACAGGATGAAGTCCTGTCAAAGGCCTGGCGCTTTGTGAAGCCGGGTGGCCGCCTCGTTTATGTGACTTGCTCGGTTCTGCCCGATGAAAACGAAGACCGCGTCGCCAACTTCCTTGAGGGGCGTGAAGACTTCACCCCGGTCCCCGCCAGCGAAGCCATGGCCCAGTCGGGTCGTCTTGCCGACGGCGCAAAGGAGCGCCTCGCCAAACTGGAAGGCCGCTTCGGTGCCATCCAGCTGACCCCGCTTCGGACCGGTACTGACGGATTTTATGTGTGCGTGCTGGAGCGCGCTGAAAACAGGAATTAGAGACACGTCCATGACAGACCTCGCCCAACATCATGACCGTGTGCTGGTGATCGACTTTGGTAGTCAGGTCACTCAGCTGATTGCTCGCCGACTTCGCGAAAGCGGGGTGTATTGCGAGATCCACCCGTTTAATCGCGTTGACGATGCTTTTCTGGACAGCTTCGCGCCCAAGGCTGTGATCCTGTCTGGTGGTCCGGCCAGCGTGCACGGGGAGGGGACGCCGCGCGCGCCGCAAAAAGTCTTTGAACTTGGCATCCCGGTTCTGGGCATCTGCTATGGCGAGCAGACCATGTGCGCTCAGCTGGGCGGTAGCGTTGAAGCGGCTGAAGAGCGCGAGTTTGGCCGCGCCGATATCGAGATCACCGCTGACAGCCCGCTCTTTGAGGGCATTGGTGGAATCGGTCATACCGAGCG
Source organism: Maricaulaceae bacterium EIL42A08 (assembly GCA_024178355.1). GTDB lineage: Bacteria > Pseudomonadota > Alphaproteobacteria > Caulobacterales > Maricaulaceae > Oceanicaulis. Next base: position 255,601 of record JAMZNZ010000002.1, read on the forward strand.
CGTGTGGATGAGCCATGGTGACCGCGTGGACGCGATCCCCACCGGGTTTCATCCCATCGCAGCCAGCACCAATGCGCCCTTCGCCGCCATCGCGGATGAGGCGCGGCGCTTCTATGGTGTGCAGTTCCACCCTGAAGTGGTGAACACACCGCGCGGGGCCCAGATGCTGCGCAACTTCACCCACAAGATTGCCGGGCTTGAGGGCGACTGGACCATGGCCGCGTTCAAGGATGAAGCGATTGCGAAGATCCGCGAGCAGGTCGGCGACGGCAAGGTTATCTGCGGCCTGTCGGGCGGTGTGGACAGCTCGGTTGCCGCCGTGCTGATCCACGAAGCTATTGGCGACCAGCTGACCTGTGTGTTTGTCGACACCGGCCTGATGCGCTCGGGCGAAGCCGATCAGGTCGTCACGCTGTTCCGCGAGCACTACAACATTCCGCTTGTGGCCGCCGATGAGGAGGAGCGCTTCCTGTCTGCGCTGGCTGGCGAGAGCGATCCTGAAAAGAAGCGCAAGACCATCGGCAAGCTCTTCATCGATGTCTTCGAGGAGAAGGCAAATCTCGCGGGCGGGGCAGACTTCCTGGCCCAGGGCACGCTTTATCCAGATGTGATTGAAAGCGTCAGCTTTGATGGCGGTCCATCGGTCACCATCAAGTCGCACCACAATGTGGGCGGCCTGCCTGAGCGCATGAATATGAAACTCGTCGAGCCGCTGCGTGAGCTGTTCAAGGACGAGGTGAGGGCGCTGGGTCGTGAGCTGGGCCTGCCGGAAAGCTTTATTGGCCGCCACCCCTTCCCGGGGCCGGGCCTGGCCATCCGCATCCCCGGCGAAGTCACCAAGGACAAGGCCGACGTCCTGCGCAAAGCTGACAGCATCTATATCGAGGAGATCCGCAAGGCGGGTCTCTATGACAGCATCTGGCAGGCCTTTGCCGTGCTGCTACCGGTTCAGACCGTTGGCGTGATGGGCGATGCGCGCACCTACGACAACGTTCTGGCCCTGCGGGCGGTAACCTCCACCGACGGTATGACCGCCGACTACTTCCCCTTCGACCACGACTTCCTGGGCCGCGTTGCCACCCGCATCATCAACGAAGTGCGCGGCGTGAACCGCGTGGTCTACGACGTGACCTCAAAGCCGCCAGGCACGATTGAGTGGGAGTAGTCGCGTATCAGATTGTGCGGTAAACCACTTCAGGTTAGCGTGTTTTCGCTAGCGTGAGGGTTTTTGATGCAATCATTTCTGGAAGCGAGCCTGCCGGGCGACAGCTTCATTCAATGGGTCGATACCGCTGTAAACATGGCGGCAGCGTCCATCATGCTGGGACTTGTGGTGGCACTGGTGACCCAGGCTTTCCTCGATCTGTTCGGTCGCCGACAGGTCCTGCGTGCCGTCACGCGCAAATGGATCGCGCGTTGTCACAAGGAAGGGCTGGAGCTGGCGACCTCGGTCGGCGCTATGTCAGACCTCGGCCATCGCGAGCATGCCGATGCGGAATCAGAACCGCTGCGTGTGGACTCCAGCGTGTTTCACCTGGGGCCAGAGCAGGTGGCGGCAAAGTATGACGTGGTTTTTCGCAACGGCATCGAAAACCCGGACTTCCCCGCAGACCTGATCCTTGGCGTGATCGCCTCGGGTCATTCGCAGATCGCGCCTCGCCGCGTGGCTGAGGCGCTCATGGCGGTGCGCCACCCTGAAAAGCACGACGCCGAGCAGGTTCAAGGAGCCTATCAGCTTTTGTCTGATGCGGTTGAGGTGGCGGTCGATGAATTCCAGGCCTTCCTCGCCAATCGCTGGATGCGCAACCAGTATATCGTGTCGCTGATTGTCGCCTTTGTTGTTGTGACCTTTTTGTATGTCGGACCAACGGACATTACCGTGAATATGTCTGGCTGGCTTGTTGGTGTCTTCCTCGCGATCATCGCTGGACTTGTGGCCTTCTCCATGCGGCTGGTTTTCGCGCGCATGTTCAAGGGTATGACCGCATGAGGCGGGATGCCTTTGACGTTGATTTTCGCGACCTGACCCAAGGGCAGCCGCGGGTCTCCATCGGTGGCCCGACGAGGTTTGATGCGACCCGTTCGCGCCTTGTCGTTCTGGTCCACGGCAACGCAACCAAGCGTAAAAGCTCTGACGCCTCCTACGAGGCGTTTGTCAGGGCGCTTGAGGCGACGGGCCTGACCGATACAACGATCTGCCGGGTTCACTGGCCGAGTGATTTCTTCTTCGGCAGTGGTTACGCGTGGATGGTTAGTCGTGCGACCGGGATCGCTAAAGTCCTGGCCCCTCTGCTGGAGCGAGCGGTTGCCAATTCAGAGCGCCGGGTTTCAGTCGCGCTCGTCGGCCACTCGCTGGGGTGCCGCTTGATCCTTGAAGCCCTCGACGCGCTCAAGCCGCAGCTGCCGCCGGGGCGCGTGAAACTTTTTCTCATGGCTGCAGCGGTCCCGGTGGGGCTGGTGGATGCTGAAGACCATTTCCGGCCCACGATCCGGTCCTGTGCGCGTTCGAACGCCTACTGGTCAGACGCTGACTCTATCCTGAAAAACGTCTTTCGGATCGGATAGTGGGTGGGGCGAACCATGCGACGGGTCGGCTCAGCCGGAGAGGCGCGCCGGTTTGATGATCCAAACGGGTACGCGGCGGTCGGTCTGACCGGGCGACCGACACCGATCTGGCAGCATCCGATCAAGGTACCCGGTGCTGACCACGGCGATTACTGGACCAATCCGGCTCGCTTTGCCGAGGATGTTCGCCAGCAACTGTCAGCGCGCGCGAAACAGGATCGTCCAATCCAGTCACGTGCGCCAACTTCCAGAGCGTTTCGGTCGCGGCGAGCCAGGCTCGCGGCCTGATCTGCGCTTTGACGGCCGCTAGGCTGACCCGCCTTTTCTGTGTAAGACGGTCGGCCCCATCTATCAGACCGGTGAGCTTACTGCGTTATGACCGAAGACCGCCTCGAAAAACTCGAAATGCTGGCCGCGGAGCAGGAGAAGATGCTTGAGGATCTCTCCGAGGTGCTCGCCCATCAGCAAAAGTTGATCGAGAGATTGCAGGCCCGACTGTCCGCGTCGGATAACCGGATTTCAGAGCTCGAAGCGGGCCTGCCTGCACCCGCTAACGAGAAGCCACCGCATTACTGAGGCTCAACGCAGCCTGACACTCATCCCAGCGTCTCCATGACATTTGTCCCTGATGCGCATTCTGATTTTTTCTGACATTGCTGCATCCGTTTGGCGCTTCAGCGGCGACTAAGGGAACAAAGGCGTTCGGGGGTGCCGGGCGCGGAATGAAAGGATCAGCTGACCATGGACGGGTTCTACGCACTATTTTCAAGCTATTGGTGGCTCTTGTTTCCGCTGGGGTTCTTAATCTCGGCCGGGTTTTCCAGCATAATGCGCTATAAGCGCACGCAGGCAAAAATAGAGCTTTTGAAGACCTACGCAGCTGCGGGCAAGGAGCCCCCAGCAGAGCTGCTTTCCGCGCTTGGCGAAAGCGATGACGAGCTTGCTTCAATTAAAGTGGAAGACACCGAGGGCTCCGGGACAACGACCTTCCTGGTGATCCTGTTTGCCGGTCTGGCCGCAATTTTTGGTGCGGTAGGGTATCTAAACCTATTCGGCATGGAAGGACCGGAGGCCTATTTCGTTTCGGCCGTCCTTGGCGTGCTTGCGGCGGCCTTCCTCTTCTCCGGCATTGCCAGCGGTCGCCGTCGCCGCGACTAGTGTACAAGAGGCGGGGGAGCACGTGCTCAGCGATGAGGACCTTGTGCGGCAGGCACGACATGGCAGCACACGCGCCTTTTCAGCCCTGATGACCCGTCACCAGGGGGCGGTGCGCAGCTTTGCGCGCCGGGTAATGGACAGTGCCGCAGATGGTGACGACATTGCCCAAGAGGCCTTTGTCCATGCCTGGTCGCGTCTGAAGTCTCTGAATGAGCCATCGCGATTTCGAAGCTGGATTTTGGGCGTGACGTGGCGCAAGGCTAAGACCCGGCTGCGGAGCCACGCCCGAGACAGGGCTAGGGATGCGGCCTGGCTGGAGGGGCAGGCCCAGTCCGGTGAAGCGGTGGGAGAGGCCGCCATGACGGCTATGCAACTCTTTGCCACCCTGCCTCAGGACCAGCGCGCGGCGCTTGCGCTCTGTCACGGTGAAGGCTGGTCCCACACTGAAGCCGCTCAAATACTTGATCAACCGCTCGGAACGGTGAAGTATAACATTTGCCGCGCTCGCACAGCCTTGAGCGCCAGACTTGGAGGTGAGGATGACCCGGCCTGATGACGCCCTTGCTGATGTTTGGCAGGAAACCTCCAGTGCACCAGTTGACCTGAAATTCAACGCGGCTGTGCTCGAGCGCATTGCCATTCATCGTGCTCGCTCTGAAATGGGTGTGGCTGCGATGATTGCGCTCGCTGTCTGGGCCGCTACGCTTCTACTTGCTCCTGGCGTGAGCACGGTTCTAGCGGGGCTTGGGCGCGAGTTGGCCGATGCTCCTGTATTGCTGGCATTTAGTATCGCAGGTGGAGTGCTCAGTGTGCTGTGGCTCTCCCGCAGGCAGTTTGGCTTCTCGCAAAGGGTATTCAGATCAATGCGGCTTATGCGCGTTGGTCGGTCATGAGTGCTGAGTTGCAGCACCTGATTTGGTTCGCCGGTCAGCCAGAAACCTGGTTTGCGCTTGCTCGCTATGCGGCGACGTTGGTCCTGGTTGGCTTGCTCATACACGCCTTGTGGCGACGGCAGAACTGGGCCCCACTTGGCCTGTTTGTTATTGCCGTCGTGGCCATGGTCGGCGGGTATCTGTGGGCGTTTGGGCTCGTCCGGCAAGGCTTTATAACGGGGCTTGCAGACACCGAAATGGGACGTGCCGCCATGTATTATCTGAGCAGCATCCACCTGCTTCAGACCGGGGCACTCGTCCTCCTGGTTGGTCTTGGCGGGTGGAGCCTGTTTCGGCGCACCCGTCAGGCGGCGGCCTGAGTCCCATTATCTCTTCCTGCACAGCCGAGGCAGAACGTCCTCGCGCTTTTTGTGCGAGTCTTTCTATGGTGAGTGCTTCTACACAGGCGGGGGACGGTCGATGGGCGTATTGGTTCTGGGACTGGTGATCTTTCTGGGGGTGCATGCCAGTCGCATCCTCGGCGTTCGGGCGCTTTTGATCCGGGGCATTGGCGAGCCGCTCTTCGCGGTCTTCTATTCGGTGCTGTCGGCCATCGGCCTGGCGTTGATTGTGTACGGGCATATCCTTGCGCACCCGTCAGCCAATATCTGGAACCCGCCAGAGTGGTCGCGCACTGTGGCCCTTGTCGCCGTGCCGGCATCGCTTGTGCTTTTGGTAGCGACCTATCTGCCCAGCCATATCCGCTCAGTAACCCGCCATCCCATGACGCTGGCTGTGGTGTTGTGGTCGGGCAGTCATCTGCTGGCCAATGGCGAGGTGGCGTCTTTGGCGCTGTTTGGCGGCTTTTTTGTCTGGTCGCTGGTCTTGTTGATCGAGCTTTACCTGCGTGGCGGACAGTTTGACCGCCCAGGCAGCTGGTGGGCTGATCTTGTTGCTTTGATTGCAGGATTGGGTGCTGCGGCAGGGCTTGCGCTGTTCCACATGCAGTTATTTGGCGTCGCTGTTATCGGATTTGCATCCGATACGCTGCCCTCGGGCATCTAGATAGCAACGGTCCGATCGTTGGGCCGATTGCTGGAGGTAATATCAATGGAAATGCTGATCCCACTCGCCCCGTTCTTGATGACAACGTTCATCGTCGGGATCGTCTTTTATTTCAACTCTAAGAACCGCCGGGCGGTCTTGGAAACCGTGCGGGAAGCCTCGCGCAATGGTCAGCAGCTTGACGCGCAAACGATTCAGGCTCTGGGCATGCCGAAGAAGGATAACCGCAATGGTGATCTGAAATCCGGCGCTATCCTGATCGCGGTGGCTTTGGCCTTTGTTGTTCTGGGCTTTGCGATTGGTTTCGTCGATGACGGTGACGCTCAGGACGCGGTTCCTGTCTTGGCCGCTATTGCAGCCTTCCCGGGCTTTATCGGTGCGGTCCTGCTGGCGTTCGGCCTGACCAAGAAGCCCGAAGACAAGGCCTGATCGAGAGATCTGGCCGAGGGTGGGGGAGCACCTGATGGCACCCAGTGATGCAGAACTTATAGCGCTGGTGATGGCCGGCGGAGACCAGCGGGCCTTTTCCGCTCTGGTCGGCCGTCACCAGCAAGCAGTACGCGGTCTGCTCATGCGGCTGTGCCGCAACCACGCCCTTGCCAATGATATCGCTCAGGATACCTTCGTAAAGGCGTTCGAAAAGATCGCGAGTTACTCGGGAACGGGATCTTTCAAGGCCTGGCTTTGCAAGATCGCCTACACCCAGTTTCTGATGAGTGCCCGCAAGCGTAAAGCCGCTGACAAGGCGCTGGAGCGTTTGCAGGCCGAGCCGGTCGAAACATCCACCTCTACCGGTGCGCCGGGTGCCAAGGTGGATCTGGACCGGGCCCTGGCCACGCTGGGAGAAGAAGAACGCGTCTGCGTGGTGATGTGCTACGCGGGCGGCATGTCCCACTCAGAAGCTTCCGACGCCACCGGGCTTCCCTTAGGGACTGTGAAGAGCCATGTTAATAGAGGTAAGGCCAAGTTGAAGGCCTGGTTTGAGAAGAAGGAGCAGGCGGCATGACTGATGAAACCCATTTCGCTGACGAGCCGATGGACGGAAGTGATCCGTTCGACGCCGAGCTCCAGGCCATGTTTGACGCAGCGGCTCCAGCGGAAGACCCGATCTTCACACAGGATGTGGTGGGGGCGCTGGGAAAGCCGGATCGGACCAGATTGCTCGCGCTCGGCGGCGCTGGCGCTACAGGCTCGGCCGTGGCCGGTACTCAGATTGAAACCATTATCTCAGGCCCCCTGTCTCAACTGAATGGTGTCGCAGGTCAGGCTGTGGGCTTTATTGGCCCAGAGGCGCTGGTAACCGGACTGTTTGCGGTCATGGCGCTTGGGATTGCCTGGCTTGTGCCCAAGGGGCGTCTTGCCATTTAGTGCGTACCGCAGCTGCCAAATTGTGCGCCTGCGAAAATGGGATAGGGTGCGTGTCATCACTGACAGAAGGCCCGTCCCATGTCCGCTCAGACTCAATCCGTCAAACGCCTGACCCCGCCTGATATTCGCGCTCGCAAGGGCGGCGAGCCGCTGGTCTGCCTCACGGCTTATGACGCGCCGACGGCAAAACTACTCGATCCCCACTGCGATTTTCTGCTTGTTGGGGACTCGGTTGGTATGGTTGTGCACGGCCTTCCCAATACCATCGGCGTTTCGCTCGACATGATGATCCTTCATGGAAAAGCGGTCATGCGCGGGTCTGACCGCGCACTGGTGTGCGTCGACATGCCGTTCTCCTCCTATGAGCGCTCCAAGGAGCAGGCCTTCGACAATGCTGCACGCGTTCTTCAGGAAACTGGATGCCAGGCGGTGAAGGTGGAAAGCGGTGTCTATGTCGCCGATACGATTCGCTATCTGTCCGAGCGCGCAATCCCGGTTGTCGGCCATGTCGGCCTGCGGCCGCAGGCCGCACTGGCTGAGGGGGGCTTCAAGGCAAAGGGCCGCGATGAGGCGTCTCGCAATCGTGTGATCGAAGAAGCCATTGCCACGGACGAAGCCGGTGCCTTCGCAATTGTTATCGAAGGTGTGGCTGAAGATCTGGCTCAGGAAATTACCGAAAGGGTCAAGGCGCCCACTATTGGCATTGGCGCGTCGGCGAGCTGCGACGGGCAGATTCTGGTCACACAGGACATGATGGGGCTGTTCGACTGGACGCCAAGATTTGTAAAGCGCTATGCGGACTTGAAGACATCGATGGAGGATGGGGTGAAGGCCTATGCGGCTGAAGTTCGCGATCGAAGCTTCCCGGGGCCTGACCAGGTCTATAAGGCTCGAAAGAGCTGATACAGCACCACCGTGTTGCCCCCTGCCAGTCGCACGGCTAGGGTCCGGCGGAACAACTGGTTTTTTAACAAGCGGAGCGCGACATTGGTCGATGTTTTCGACGAGGTCGAAGAAGAACTGCGGCAGGAACGCTATCAGGCCCTGCTGCGCAAGTGGGGACCGTGGGTTCTTGGTGGCGCTGTAGCCATTGTTGCAGGCGTGGCTGGCTACCAGATCTGGCTTGCCCAAAGCACAGCTGCGGCTGAGGCGTCCTCTGACACCTATATTGAGGCCTCGACCCTGTTTGAAGAGGGTGATCTTGCAGCCGCCAATTCGGCCTTTGCCGACATGGCTGAGAGCGGGCCGGCTGGCTACGCGACACTGTCGCTCCTGCGTCAGGGTGAGATCGCTATTGCAGAGAACCGCGCGACGGACGCCGCCCGCTTTTTCGAACAGGCAGCAGCACGTGCGCCCGAGCCGCTGACCCGTCAGCTTGCACAATACAAGGCCGCGCTCGCGCTCTTTGATACACTGTCCTATGACGATCTGAGTGTTCGATTGACGCCGCTGACTGAAGGTGACGCGTATTTCGGTTCGCTGGCGCGCGAGTTGATTGCTGCGGCTGCGATGCGTGACGGGCGCTGGGATGAAGCGCGCGGCGAGTACGAACTTCTGTCAATTTCTCTGGATGCACCGCCTGGAGTTTCACGGCGTGCGAACGAGGCTCTGGTTTATATCCGACAGAATGCGCCTGAAGCTGTCGCTGAGGAGGTTGTTGCGCCGGTAGAGGCCGCTGAACCATCTGGCGACGAGACCACTGAGACCGATTCCGGGGAGGGCGGCCAGTGAGCGCTCAACGATCTACACTTCTTCTGGCACTAGTGACCAGCTTCCTGCTCGCCGGTTGCGGCGCAGGCCAGCGCATTGCTGATCTCAACCCGTTTGCCGGGGAGGAAGACGACCCCGATGCACCAGCGCGTGCTGATCGTATCTCTGTGCTGGAACTGGAAGAGCGACTGAACGTTGCCGATAATTCCGGCCCGTTGGTCCTACCGCGTGCCTATGTGAATACGGCCTGGCCACAAGCCGACGGATACCCAACCCACGCCATGCAACACACTCAAGCATCGGGTGGTCTCAATCGCATCTGGCGTACGCGCGTCGGTGAGGGTTCTGACAACAATCGCCGCGTTAATGCGCGCCCGATTATCGCCGATGGAGTTGTCTTTACGATCACCTCTGAGGGTCGGGTTTCGGCCCATGATCTCGATGATGGCAGCGAGGTCTGGGCGACGCGCATCCGCGGCGTTGAGCGCGAAGCGGCAGAAGACAGCTTTATTCCCTTCGTTGGTCGTGGGGATCGTGTTCTGACCTTTGGCGGAGCAATCTCTTTCGATGCCGGTCGGGTGTATGCTCACTCGGGTGGCAAATTCGTTGCTGCACTTGATGCGTCGACGGGTGAAGAGATCTGGCGCCAGACCGCACTGACGCCGTTTCACTCCGCACCAACGATCGCGGATGGCCGTGTTTACCTGACCACAGACGATAATGAGCTGTTTGCTCTTGATGCGTCGGACGGCTCAGTTTTGTGGACTCACCGCTCCATTTCAGAAACTGCGCGACTGATTACAGCGCCGAGCCCGGCGGTCCTGGGTGAGACGGTGGTGGCACCGTTCACGTCAGGTGAAATCGTTGCGCTGAGCGCATCGAATGGAACTGTTCTCTGGTCTGACTCGCTAACGCGCACTGGGGGGCTGACGCCTCTGTCGTCCATCAACGACATCGCGGCGAGCCCTGTCATTCTTGGTAACCAGGTTTATGCGTTGAGCCATTCTGGCATCATGGCAGCGTTTGATATGCGCTCTGGCGAGCGGCAATGGGAACTGCCAGCTGGAGGCCTGCATGCTCCGGCGGTCGTGGGCAACTATTTGTTTATCGTCACGGTTGATGGCGAGGTCGCTGCGATACAGCGTGATACAGGTCAGGTCCGCTGGATTACTGAATTGCCGTCATTTCGCAATGAGCGTCGCCGCCGTGAGCGGATCAGCTGGGCTGGCCCGGTCATGGCCGGTGGCCGACTGGCTGTGGCCAGCTCTGAAGGCGACCTGGTCTTCCTCGACCCGGCCACGGGTGATCGCATGGAGGACCGCGATGTTGGTGATCCGGTTTATATTGCGCCGGTTATCGCTAACGAGACGCTGGTGATCCTGACTGATGAAGGCCGCTTGATTGCGTACCGCTAAAGGCGCATAGACCAGCGCTTGAGTTTCAAAAAACCCCGTCGCGTGCTACGCGGCGGGGCTTTCTTTGTCTGATCGGAGGGCGTTTGCCCGTGTCACGTCTGCCTGCTCTTGCCATTGTTGGTCGTCCCAATGTGGGTAAATCGACCCTGTTCAACCGCCTTGCGGGCAAGCCGCTGGCCATTGTTGATGACCGTCCCGGTGTTACTCGAGACCGCCGCCAGGCTCGCGGCAGCATTGGCGATCTGGCGCTGCGCCTGATCGATACGGCCGGCTATGAGGATGAGAAGGCGGGGATTGAAGCCCGCATGCGCGCCCAGACCGAGGCCGCGCTCGCCGAAGCCGATGTCTGCGTCTTCCTGATCGATGGCCGCGAAGGCGTTACGGCCATGGATGAACGGTTTGCCGCCATCCTTCGCAAGTCCGACAAGCCGGTTATCCTGGCGGTCAATAAATGTGAGGGAGCCAAGGGCGAGATCGGTGCAATGGAAGCCTGGTCGATGGGTCTTGGCGAACCTATTCCAGTGTCCGCCGCCCACGGAGAGGGCATGGGCGATCTTTACGCGGCGCTGATCAATGCGCTGGAGAACGATGTCGAGGACGAAGAGATAGAGCTGATCTCTGAGGATGATCTGGACGACGACAAGGCTCCGCTGCGCATCGCCGTGGTGGGCCGCCCGAATGCGGGTAAATCCACGCTCGTAAACGCGATGATTGGCGAGGAGCGCCTGATCACTGGCCCTGAGGCCGGCCTGACCCGCGATGCCATCGCGGTGGAGTGGGAATGGGAGGGGCGAAAGGTCCGCCTGCACGATACCGCCGGCTTGCGAAAGCGAGGCAAGGTCGATGACAGGCTGGAGCGGATGAGCGCAGCCGACACGCTACGCGCGATCAAATTCGCTGAAGTGGTCCTGCTCCTGGTGGACTCCCAGAATCCGTTCGAAAAACAGGACCTGACCATTGCCGATCGGGTCGTGACTGAGGGGCGCGGGCTGATCGTGCTGGTGTCCAAATGGGACCTGGTTGAAGACAAGCAGGCCAAGATGGCCGAGCTGCGCGAGGAATTCACACGCCTCCTGCCGCAGATTAAAGGCGCTCCACTGATCGCTATTTCCGGCATCACCGGACGCGGCCTGGATCGCATCATGCCTGCTGTCGCCGATCTCCATAAGGACTGGTCGGCCAAGGTTAAAACCCGCGACCTTAATGACTGGCTGGCTGAGATGACCCAGCGTCACCCGCCACCGGCCGTCGATGGCAAGCGGGTCAAACCGCGCTACCTCAGCCAGACCAAGGCGCGTCCCCCGACTTTTGTCCTGATGGCGAGCCGGGCGGCACACCTGCCTGAAAGTTATAAGCGTTACCTGATCAACGGCCTGCGCGAAGCCTTCGACCTGCCGGGCGTTCCAATCCGCCTCATCGTGAAGGGTCAAAAGAACCCATACGCGAAGGATTGATTGCATCAACCCAGTCATCCCCCGGTTTATCCGAGGGACCCATGCTGTGGCGTCTCACTTTGATAGACCAACCAGAATGGATGGCCCGGTTAAACCGGGCCATGACGGATATTGCACCCTACTCGATAAAGTCGCGCACATCGATGGCCAGCTGCTCGATGGAGGGCTGGTGCAGATACATCATGTGGCCGGCCGGGTAGTAGGTCAGGCTGATACGATCCTGATCGTAATAGCCTGGACGATTGAACGTCATCTCGGTGGCAAAGAAGGGCGTTGCCAGATCGTAGATGCCGTTCGTAGCCAGCACGCGCAGGTCCTGGTTCTGGCGCATGGCGCGTTCCAGCCAGGGCGAAACGTTGACGTAGGAATTATCCCCGCCAGCAGGGCCAGCATCCCAGTTCCACTGACGCACGCCACCCAGCGTGGTGTAGGGATTAGTGATGTCCACACCCAGATCTCGGGTGAAGTAGTCAAGCATGGCCGCGGTGTAGGCGCCGTCGATACCGTATCCTGATGGATCGCCTTCGGGACTGTCGGCAATGCCGGTGGGCTCAACGCCGGTAAAGCGGCTGTCGAAGCGACCCACGGACAGGCCCTGATCGCGCAGGATTTCGGTGCGGAACTGGGACAGGGTCACCCGGAACTCCGACCGGTTCAGATACTGCTCGGACAAGCCGGTCAGCTCTGAGTATCGGCGGATGATGTTGGCGCGGTCTGCGTCAGGCAGAGTATGGCCACGCACCATCGCGGGCAAAAGGTCATCGACCGCAAAGTCGCGCGCATCGTTCAGGAAGGCGTCGTAGTCGTTATTCCAGGCCGAACGGTCCACGGTCTCGTGATACCAGCCGGTGGCGGCATAACCCGGGAACAGGCCAACAAAGCCGATATCATTGCCCGGCGCGGTGTGGTCCATTTTAAAGTCGAGAACGACTGAGACGAGCACAACGCCGTTGATAGAGACATCGTTCCAGCCCGCTTCCAGCTGACGCATCAGTGCGCCGATGCGCGTGGTGCCATAACTCTCACCAATCAGATATTTCGGCGAGTTCCAGCGACGGTTTTCGGCGAGCCAGCGACGGATGAATTCAGCCACCGAGGCTGCGTCTTCATCAACGCCCCAGAACTCTTCAACTGGGTCGGTGTCTCCAAGTGCGCGCGACCAGCCGGTGCCGACCGGATCGATGAAGACCATATCGGCCTCATCAATCAGGCTTTCGGGGTTCTCGCGGATATCAAATGGGGCTGCGCCGTCGTCTTCAGCGTCGGACGGCAGGACTACGCGCTTGGGACCAAACACGCCCATGTGCAGCCACAGCGACGCAGAGCCCGGACCGCCATTGAAGATGAATGCGACCGGACGCTCTGTCGGATCTTCCACGCCTTCACGCAGATAGGTTGTGGAAAAGATGGATGCGGTCGGATTGCCCTCATCATCACGAAGATAGGTTTCACCGGCGATCACGCGATAGCGAATGCGCTCGCCGTCAGCGGTGATTTGTGAGCGGCTTTCCCAGGTGCGCGGTTCCGGCGTTTCATGGTCGTCAGCATAGCCAGACGATGCCATGGCACCTGCCGCAACAAGGGCGGCAAGGACTGTGCGAAGCATGTGGTTCTCCCCAAGGGCCATTTTGTGTGGCGGCATAACACCGCCACAGCCCGTCAGGGTCAATGCCTTGCCAGGTGAGAATTCAGCTGCGGTTCCCACCAACTGCGGCGCTGAAAGAGCTGCCGATGATAGCGATTACGATACGAGCCAGTAGGGCAAAGAAGAGGAACAGAATCTGCTCTTCCCCGACAAAGATTCTCAGCCAGTTATTATACTGGTCGGGGAGATTGGTGTGGGTCACCAGATCCTCGAGCATTTCAGCGCCGTCCAGCATCCAGTTCAATGTTGGCGGTGACGTCAAAGCAAGGCCGATGAGCATCGCATAAGACAGCAAGAATGCGAGAAAGATCGTGAATGTCGCGTTTGTGGTCCGGGCAAGAATGCGGCCCATGACAAATCCCCTTTGATAAGTGCAGCGCCCCTACCGCTGCACGATGGTCAGCCTATCAGGCTTTTTTGTGGCTGGCTGCAGTTTACTCAATGCGAGTGACACGGGCGAGGGATCGATCGGCTGTCCAGTCGTTGGTCAACAGGCTTTGTCCGATCCGAAGGTCTACCCAGGGCGCGCATACCTCGTATTCGCTCTCGTAGGGAATACGCACCAGCATGCAAAGGGACCGACCGTCATAGCTCCAGCTGCCTCGAGCCCCTCGACTGTCCTCGTAGCGGCCGTTGGTACGAAACTGCGCTGTGTAGCGCTCGTTAGCGGTATCGACTGCATAGGCCCGGTTTTCCGGCCCCAGAGCTTGCGCGTTCGCGTCGCCGCTTCCGACCACAAAGGCGCATGCAAGCAGGATGAATCCGATCGAAAGTCGCAGCACGACCCGTCCCCCATTGAAACAGTTGGGGAATTGGGCCGCAAGCTGCGGGCCACATCGGCATCAATGGATTATACGGGAAGACTGACCCGAGCGCGCAAGCCACCCAGTGGTGAGTCTTCCAGGCGAAGCTCACCTCCATGACCGCGAATGGTGTCGCGAGCGATGGCAAGGCCAAGGCCGACACCCTTGCGGTTGGCGTTGCGCGCTTCATCAAGGCGGGAGAAGGGGCGGAAAGCTTCTTCGCGGTCTTCCGGTGCAATGCCGGAGCCGTCATCGTCAATCAGGATCTCGACCCGCTGGCCCGCTCGCTGCAGGGTCAGAGAGACCGTTTGTGCGTGCGCAGAGGCGTTCGAGACCAGATTGGCGAGCGCACGTTTAAGCGAGCCCTCACGGGCTTGGATGACCAGGTCTTCGGCCAGTTCCAGCTGAAGATCGACCCCCTCGCGCGCCGCATCATCGCCGAGGGTTTCACACAAGACGGTAAGATTGACCGGCCCAGCTTCCTCGCCGGCCTGACCGCGCGCAAAGGCGAGATACTCTTCGAGCGCACTTTCCATATCGGCAAGGTCACGCTGGGCCGCCTGACGCTCATCGCTATCGGGCATGAGTGCGAGCTGAAGTCGCAGGCGAGTAAGGGGGGTGCGCAAATCATGACTCACACCGGCTAAAAGCTGGGTGCGCTGCTCCAGCTGCCGCTTCAGGCGCGCGCGCATGTCTAGAAATGCATGGGCCGCTTGCCGGACCTCTCGGGCACCGGCGGGTTTGAACCGGTCCGCGTCCTGCCCGCGTCCGAACGCATCTGCGGCCTCGGCCAGTTGGCGGATTGGTTTGACCTGATTACGGATGAAGATAACGGCAACGGCGCTTAGCAAGGCGGTCGCGCCAAAAAGCCATAGTACGAAGATATGCCCAGTGGTGGCAAAGACCCGGTCGCGCACGGCAATAAAGCGAAGCACGCCACCGTCGACCTCCACCCGAATGTCGACATATTCAGGGTAGCGCGTGGTATCAAACCAGAAATCCTGATCGAGTCGTGCGATGAGGGAGCGCCGCAGCGTACGATCCAGAACCCGGAAAAACGCCGACCGGCGGGAGGTCGGCAGTGTATCCGCCTCGCGAAAATCCACACTCAGGCCAATCGTATCGAATACCGCTTGTGAGGTAATGTCGAAGTCTTCAGGCTCGCCGCGCTCATAAAGACTGACGACCATGGCGATATCGCCAGCGACGCTTTCAGACAGGCGCGCGGTGGTGGTTTGCCAATGCTGTTCAAAAAAGGCCCAGGTCACCGCGACCTGCATCAGCGCAACGGGCAGCACGATGATGAGAAGAGACCGCTGGAACAGGCCCTTTGGAAGGTAGCGTTTGATACCAAGGCGCATGGATCAGCCCGCCGGTCGGCCAAATTCAGGCTGAGCGATCAGCTTGTAGCCTTCACCGCGCACCGTCTGGATATGAAAGGGGGCCTTCGGGTCATCCTCGATCTTGCGGCGCAGGCGGGTAATCTGAACATCCACCGCGCGCTCACCGGCCTCGCCACCCGCGCGTTCTGCCAACGCAGCGCGCGAGACAGTGTCGCCGGGATTGACCGCCAACGCTGCCAGCAAGGCCGCTTCACCGCCGGTCAGCCGCACAGGCATGCCATCACGCTCCAGCTGAGATGCCACAAGGTCAAAGCGCCAGTCGCCGAACTTTACCGCTTCGGGGCCACGCATCTGGGGCAGGGAACGGCGCAGAATGGCCTGAACGCGCAAGATCAGCTCTTCAGGCTCAAAGGGTTTGGCCAGATAATCGTCCGCGCCAAGGGACAAGCCCTTGATGCGATCTTCCGGCTCGCCGCGCGCGGTCAGGAGCAGAATAGGGGTCTGGCCACCTTCGCGCAGCTTTTCGGTGACCTCAAAGCCATCAAGCCCGGGCATCATCACATCGAGAATGACCAGGTCGAACTGCATCTGGTCAGCCAGCTTAAGCGCGGCTGTGCCATCTGGTGCAGTGCTGACCCTCAGCCCCCGCTCACGCAGGAAGCGCGCGAGCAGGTCACGGATGCGGTCATCGTCGTCTACAACGAGAATATGATGCGTGCGATCAGCCATGGGTGTGATTTTTCACCCCTTTGGAGATCAGACGCAATGGTGCACGGCCTATTCGCTGTCTTCTTCGGCTGCTTCTGCCGCATCCAGCGCTGCAATCACTTGTGCCCGTGTCGGTGTCAGGCCCCCATCCGGGTAGGAGCAGTCGCCGACATCCTCGAACGGCTGGTGGTTGGCTGGGTCTTCTGCGCCCAGCCAGCGATAGGCTTCAACCAGGCTTGAATAGGGTGCGCGCGGATCGTGACCATTCAGGTCACCTTCCCAGATCTCAAAATGCAGGTGAATGGACGTATCGCGCACGATTGGTGTGCCCGACCGGTTCACGTTGGACACAAAACCGATGGGGTCACCGGCTTCCACCTCGACCCATTCGCCAGGCTCCAGATCGACCAGCAGAGGGCGATCCAGGTGGAAATAGCGATAGACCATGCCGTCATCGCCAAACAGGTCGACGGAGAAATTCGAGAGCGTGCGAAGCTGGCCGGAGGCGGCAGCAACAGCCACCTGATTGTGCCAGCAGGCCCCTGGGCGAATATCCTGACCCTCATGGCCAATCCCTGCCCCGCAGCGAGAATTGTCGTGTGTCCGGATTTCGCAAAAATTGTCGATCCAGGGGTAGGAATAGTTTTCCTGTGAATACTCCCAGCCTTGGGGCCGGGGGTACTGCACGCCATCAATGGTCCCGCTGGAGGGATAGAATTCCCAACTCCACAGTGGCTTGAAAAGCTGTGAGTTGGCGTAGGCGGGTCCTGTCAGGAAGGGAAACCGCATATCCGGCGCGATGATGGTCTCGTCGGTGACGCCTTCGCTGACCTGAATATGCGCGGTTTCGGCAATCAGCTCGCCGGGCGCATCATGATCAAAGTCCAGCGGCGCTGGCTCAGGCGGCGGAGGTGGGGCCTCCGGCTCAGCGTCTTCAACCTCAGCCTCAGCCTCAGCGTCGGGCTCAGCGTCTTCGGCCTCCGGCTCTTCGGGCGTGTCCGGTTCAACCGGATCGGCTTCTTCCACAGGTGGGGGCGATGGAGGCGCGTCTGCGCCAAAGCCGGCCATATCGGCTCCATAAAGGGCCAGCATGGACAGGGCCGTTGCGCTGGGCATGGCAACGAGAAGGCGGGCGGGAAGGTTCATCGCCGATCCTCCTCTGGCGGCATAAACAGGAAGAGGCGGTCGAGCAGCGTTTCGAGAGCCTCTGGGTCGTTGCAGGGCTCATCATCGATATCGCTACCCTCACAGGACAGGCGTACCGAATAGGATGCACCGTAGAGGTTGAAGCTGGCCCGCGCCCCGGCATAACCACGCCCTATTTCCAGCTGTCCAATCCGGCTTCGCCCATGCTGCGACGGGGTGGCGAGGCGAGTACCGGTAATCACCGCCTCGCCAAGCTCGGTCGGCAGAATGAGATGGTAGAAGTCCTCGCGCTCCATAAGGGCAACGCCGTCTGCAAGGCCTGCATCGGGGTCTTCGTCGTTGAACGCGGCGAGGGGAACCAGCAGCGGTACGCTCATCCGGTTTGACTGGCGCTCACCGGCAAGGCGGGCGATGAGGCCAAGGCGAGCCCCGACCCGAGTGCGCTGGCGCAGGGCGGCTTGCTCGGCAGCCGGATAATCAATCGCCATTCGAACCCTCTGTCCCACTGGAAAAAGGCTGTCGTCGCGGCGGCCCGCGGGGCGAATAACATCACCGGTGTCCCTGACGTTGGGACGTAGGCGTGCGGTTTCGGTGAGCATATCGCGCAGGCCACCGGTACGCGGCCCAAGCGCCTCGAACGGCGTGCGCCCGTAATTGTCAGCAAAACGCAGATCATCGATCAGAATTGGCGCGTTGATCGGTGCGCCGTTGGCGTTGAAGGCCCGAATGATCACATAGTCGAATTCGGTGGAGGTCGTTGCTCCGGTTGCCGCCGTTGTCGCGGACTGGCGCTGGGCTTGCTGGCCATTGAGCGTCAGCTGAACCCAGTTCTCCCCCGTGACGTATTCTGGCGACACGGCGACCTGCTGCTGAAGCGCGATATCGCCATTGCTCCAGCCTTCAATCTGAAAGACTTCGGCGCGTGGTGATTGTGTCCAATCAGGCGCAGCAGCAACGGTGACGGCAAAGACAGGGCGCGCAAAATCAAGGCGCAGAACGCCATCGCCGTCGCGCAGGGCATAGCCGCCGCTGGGGGCTCCGCCGGCGCATTGGCGTCCGCCATCCGGGCAGGCAACAAGCGCCGGGGCAATGTCTTCACTGAAGCCAAAGCGAACTCCACCGGCAGTTCCGACCAGTCGGCTTGCGATCCGGGTCCCAGGCAGAAGGCCAAGCTCGCGATCGAGGCTGAAATTCACCCAGCCAAGCCAGGGGCCGTTATCGGTACGGGCTTCATAGCCGCCGGGATCAGGAAATTGCTGAGCGTCCGGCTGGACCTGTTGAAGCTGTCCATCCTGAAGCTGGAAGCGTGTCGGATCGACCTGCTGCAAGCGCTCCTGTGCGGCGCGCAATTGTTCTGGATCGATGCGTGTGGGCACCTGGCAAACCGCAGCGGCGGTTGTTGCCAGACTTGCCAATACAGCAATCCCCAGTGTCGCTTTGGCCATGAGCTGGCCCTTTCAAGCACGTCCCCTACAGCTTTAACCGTAGCGCGCTTGGGGCCATCTCACAACGAAAACTGAACCGGCTCAGCGTCAGGCTTGAGCGTCGACAATCTCGCCAGTGCGGGTTTCGCTGGGCAGGCAAAGACTTACGAAGGCGGGAGCAATCTCGTCCGGGTGGGGCAGGGAGTTCGGATCCTCGCCCGGCGCGGCCTTGGCCCGCATGCGTGTACGTACCGTGCCGGGGTTAACCAGGTTGGCGCGCACTGTGCTGCCCTCAAGCTCCTCAGCCCAAGCCATCACGAGGTTATCAAGGCCTGCCTTGGACGCACCATAGGCGGCCCAGTAGGCCTTGGCCCGGCGGCTGCCAACGCCAGAGGTTGTGAAGACGGCGCGGCCAGCATCGGAGGCTTTGAGCAGCGCTTCGAACGCGCGGATAAAGCGGGCTGGTGCGATAAGGTTGACCGCCAGAACTTCGTTCCAGACTTTTGCGGTGAGCTGCGCCGTTGGGGTCAGATTGCCCAATACACCTGCGTTGACGACCAGTGCGTCCAGCTTGCCCCAGCGCTCAGCCACGATTTCGGCGAGCTTTTCAATGCCATCGGGGGTTTGCAGGTCCATTGGGACGATGGTGCAGGCACCGCCAAGCTTGCGGATTTCATCGTCGAGGTCTTCAAGGCCGCCCTGCGTGCGCGCCACGGCGATCACGTGAGCGCCATCAGCGGCGAGTTTTTTACATATGGCATAGCCCAGACCGCGCGAAGCGCCAGTCACGAGCGCCACGCGGCCATCCATCGGCTTGGAGTCGGTCATGCGTCTACCAGAAGTGAGAGCTGTTGATCCTTGTTCGAGCGCGCACGATCGCGATCGACAAGCGGGGTGGGGTAGTCGCCGGTAAAGTAGTGGTCGGCGAGCTGGGGATGATCGGGATTGCGGGCTTCTCCGCGCACGGCCCAATAAAGGCCTTCGACGGACAGGAAGCCCAGGCTGTCAGCGCCGAGCATTTCGGTCATCTGCTCGTGCTTGTTGCTCGCCGCCATCAACTCTTCGCGCATAGGCATGTCGATGCCATAGAAGTCCGGGTGCGTGATGGGCGGGCAGGCGGACCGGAAGTGTACTTCCTTGGCACCCGCTTCACGTACCATTTTCACGATCTTCTTCGACGTCGTTCCGCGCACCACGCTGTCATCGACCAGCAGAACGCGCTTACCGCGCAGGGCGGCCGGATTGGCCGAGTGCTTGCGGCGAACGCCGAGATCCCGCTTGGCCTGTGTCGGCTGGATGAAGGTCCGGCCAACAAAGTGCGAGCGGATAATGCCCAGATCGAACGGTTTGCCCATCTCTTCAGCAAACCCGAGCGCAGCGGCCATACCTGAATCCGGGACCGGCACAACGACATCGATATCAGCCGGTGTCTCCTGAGCCAGACGCTGGCCCATGCGCTTGCGCGCTTCGTAGACGGAAATGCCATCAATGATGGAGTCGGGACGGGCAAAATAGATGTATTCAAACGCGCACGGGCGGGCCGGGACGTCAGGGCCGAATTTCTTCGATTCAATGCCGTCGTCAGACACGATGACGACTTCGCCGGGCTCGACCTCGCGCACAAATTCAGCGCCGATCATATCAAGCGCGCAGGTCTCACTGGCGAAGATCACAGCCTCATCTAGCTTGCCCATCACCAGCGGGCGGATGCCGAGCGGGTCGCGTGCGCCAATCAGCTTGTCATTGGTCATGGCCACAAGTGCAAACGCGCCCTGAACTTGGGACAGCGCGGCGATCAGGCGATTGACGGCCTTGGACTTCTTGGAGCGAGCGGCGAGCTGCAGAATAACTTCGGTATCAGAAGTCGACTGGAAGATCGCACCGCCATTGGTTAGCTCTTCGCGCAGGGCGCGGGCATTGGTCAGGTTGCCGTTATGGGCCAATGCGACACCGCCGCCACGTACGTCCGCATAGAGCGGCTGAACATTGCGTAGCACCGGTGCGCCGGACGTGGAATAGCGCACATGGCCGATGGCCAGCGATCCCTCGAGCGATTTCATCCTGTCCTGATCGGTAAAATGTTCACCCACCAGGCCCAGGTGGCGCTCAGAGTGGAAGCGCCCTTCGTGATAGCTGGTGATGCCGCAGGCTTCCTGACCGCGATGCTGAAGCGCATGCAGGCCGAAGGCGACAAGCACCGAGGCATCGGGCGCGCCGCGCACACCAAACACACCGCACTCTTCCTGTGGGCGGTCGGTGACCGGGTCGTAGGTGAGGGTCATCGCACTCATTAGCCGTTATCCTCGTTGATGCGCTCTAGCTCGCGCGCAATCGGGTCATCAGTCTGCTGGCCCGCCACCCAGCTTCCGTCAGGCGCAAGCGTCTGGAGAAGCTGGGCGCTGGCGTTGGCAAGCGGATAAAGCCGTGAACCGGTCATCCAGGTCGGGTTGGACATGGTGTTGCCGATCACCAGAACAAGCAGGCCAAGTATCACAAGTCCGCGAACAAGCCCGAACACGAAACCCAGCGTGCGGTCGATGACGGTCACGTCCTCACCGCTTTTGACGTTCTTTTGAAGCGAGCTGGTGACAAAGCTGACGGCCAGATAGACCAGCAGAAAGACCGCGCCCATCGACACGACGTTCGCAATCAGGCCAGATCCCACAACATCAAGCAAAAGCCCTGCAAATACTGGGCGTGTCCACAAGGCAGCCAGCGCGGC
This sequence comes from Maricaulaceae bacterium EIL42A08, assembly GCA_024178355.1. Classification (GTDB taxonomy): domain Bacteria; phylum Pseudomonadota; class Alphaproteobacteria; order Caulobacterales; family Maricaulaceae; genus Oceanicaulis. The sequence continues at coordinate 276,999 of JAMZNZ010000002.1, forward strand.
GGCGACAAAGGCGGTCACGGTCAGCGCTTCGCGCACGAAGCCGCGCATCAGGGCCATAACGCCGGAGACAAAGAGGACACCAAGGGCGAAGAGGTCAAATCCGATCAAGCTCTGGTCCATGCTGTGATCCCCTCCTTTGCGCCGCTTCAGGCCGCGTCCTGACCAAGCCGGCGCACCAGCGCCTGGATGGTATCGATGGGCGTGACATCCATGCCGGCAAGGTCTGCGCCGGATGGGGTGAGGGCCCTGGTAAAGCCTAGCTTCTTGGCTTCCTTGAGGCGCGCATCAGCGCGGCCGACGGGGCGCACATCCCCTGACAGCGCAATTTCACCAAAGGCGGCGCAGTCGCTTGGGAGCGCAGTATCCAGGTAAGATGAAATCAAAGCTGCCGCCACTGCCAGGTCCGCTGCGGGCTCGGCAATCTTCAGGCCGCCCGCGACGTTCAAATAAACGTCACGACCGCCAAAGCCAAGCCCGCATCGTGCTTCCAGCACTGCCAATACCATGGCAAGGCGACCATTATCCCAGCCCACAACCGCGCGGCGTGGCGTGCCGAAGGCGGCTGGGGCCACAAGCGCTTGAATTTCTGTCAGAACCGGGCGTGTGCCCTCCATCCCGGCAAAGACTGCGGCCCCTGATGCATGCTCGCCACGACCATCGAGAAACAGCGCTGACGGGTTGGCGACCTCCTGCAGGCCGGCATCGGCCATTTCAAACACACCAATCTCGTCGGTCGGACCAAAGCGGTTCTTGACCGCGCGCAGGATTCGAAACTGGTGGCTGCGCTCGCCTTCAAAATAGAGCACCGCGTCGACCATGTGCTCAACGACACGCGGGCCGGCGATCTGGCCATCCTTCGTCACGTGGCCGACCAGGATTACGGCTGTGTTACGCTTCTTGGCGAAACGGACCAGCTCCTGTGCGCATGCGCGGACCTGGGCCACGGTTCCTGGTGCCGCCGCCAGCTGGTCCGACCACAGCGTCTGAACTGAATCGATCACCGCGATGTCCGGCGTTTCTTTCTTCAGGCCATCAAGAATAACCTCCAGCGAGGTTTCCGCGGCCAGCGCTACGGGCGCATCAGCGAGGCCCAGACGCCGGGCGCGGCGGCGCACCTGATCGGCCGCTTCCTCGCCGGACACGTAGACCGCCTTTGCTCCGTTCAGAGCCAGGCGGGCCACCGCCTGCAGCAGGAGTGTGGACTTGCCGATGCCCGGGTCGCCTCCCACCAGCACTGCGGAGCCAGGCACCAGTCCGCCACCGGCAACCCGATCAAGCTCGGCCATGCCGGTTTCAAAGCGGGCCGGGTCTTCGGTTTCACTGCCCAGATCCACCAGCTCGAGCTTGGACCGGCGGCCAGAGCGTACCGGTTGAGCTTTCGAGCCGCCGCCGAGTGGCGCAGCTGCCGCAGCTTCCTCCGCCAGCGTGTTCCACGATCCGCAATCATCACATCGCCCCGCCCACTTGGCGTGCGTCGTCCCGCAGGACTGGCAGACATAAACGGTAGAGGGTTTGGGCATGGGTCGAGGCGCTCGCGGTTATTGACGGTGGAATCTAGACGGATTCGCAGCTTGCAGTGAGCGTCGAGCTGGGGCGTCCCAACTCACCCCACCCAAATCCGCTCCACGCCTGGGCCAATGCCAGTGAGGAGCTCGTAGGGCAGGGTTTCGGCGGCTACGGCGAGGGCGTCGAGGTCTGGGCCGAGGAAATCTACGGTGTCGCCGACCGCCGCGTCAGGACAGTCGCTGATATCGACCACGGTGAGGTCCATGGAGACCTTGCCGAGGATGCGTGCACCAACACCATCGATGCGTCCCCATCCAACGTTAGAAAGCGCTCTGGGCAGGCCGTCTGCGTATCCTGCCGCGACGGTCGCAGCGCGCAGGCTGCGATCTGCGCGATAGCTTGCGCCATAGCCCACGGTGTCGCCGGGGTGAAGGTCGCGGATTTGAAGGATGGGTGCCTGAAGGCGCGCAGCCGGGACCAGACCGTGCTTTTGCCCTGTCCGGGCGGTCGCCCCATAAAGTCCAATGCCCGGGCGGCAAAGATCGAAGTGATACTCGTCGCCCAGATAGACCCCGCTTGTGTTCGCCAGGCTCTTGCGGGCATCCGGGAAGTAGCTGGCGATGGTTTCAAAGCGTTCACGCTGCGACACATTGAGTCGATGGTCTGATTGCTCGGCGCAGGCCAGATGGCTCATGACGAGCGCAGGGCTGACACTCTGGCGAGCGAGCGTCAGAGCATCGGCATCGCTCAATCCCAGCCGGTGCATAGCCGTGTCGAAGTGGAGCGCAAAGTGCGGCGTCAGGCCGGAGGAGGCGTAAGCAGCCACGTCATCTAGCGTATTCAGGACAGGACTTAGACCCGCCGCTTCAAACGCGCTGGCTTGTTTGATGTCAAAGCCGTTCAGGACCCAGATTGTGGCGGACTGTGCGCCCAGGTCTTCGCGCAAGGCTTCGCCTTCGCTCGGCGTGGCGACGAAGAAATCTGTACAGCCTTCACCGATCAGACGGTGTGCAATCGTTCCCGCACCGAGGCCATAGGCATTCGCTTTCACCACGGCCGCCACAGCGGCGTCACCGCTCAGCGTCTGCAGGTGGCGGTAATTACTAGCCACCGCCTCAAGATCCACGATCAGGCGGGCGGCGCGGGGATAGTCGGACGAAACGCTCATGCTCGTGTTATCGCAGGGCTATGCGCTGGCGTCTCCCCTTGAATGCCATGCCAATCAGTCAAACCCGCCGCTGCGGTCGTAGGTGTCGAGGTCGGAGAACTTGGTGCGCTCTGGGTCGAAGGCCACTTTCACCGAGCCGATGGGGCCGTGACGCTGCTTGCCGATGATCACGTCCGCCTGATTTCGGATCTCGCGCATCTCGTCTTCCCAGGCCAGGTGCTGTTCGGTGCCTTCCTTGGGCTCCATACGCTCGTGGTAATAGCTTTCCCGATACACAAACATCACCACGTCGGCGTCCTGCTCGATCGAGCCGGATTCACGCAGGTCAGACAGCTGAGGCTTCTTGTCTTCGCGGTTTTCCACCTGACGCGACAGCTGTGACAGGGCAATAACCGGGACGTTGAGTTCCTTCGCCAGCGCCTTGAGCGACTGGGTCACTTCAGAGATTTCCTGCACGCGGTTGTCGGTGCGCGCCGAGCCGGTCACCAGCTGGAGATAGTCGACCACGATGCAATCTAGACCCACGCGGCGTTTCAGGCGGCGCGCGCGGGCGGTGAGGGCACCGATAGACAGACCACCGGTATCATCGATGTAGAGAGGGATATCATTGATTTCCTGAACCGCGTCGCGAATGTCTTCAAACTGCGCCGCGTCGATATTGCCCTGGCGGATGTGATAGCTGGAGATGCCCGAATAGTCTGCGATCAGACGTGTGGCGAGCTGTTCGCTCGACATTTCCAGCGAGTAGAAGGCAACCACGCCGCCATCAACGGTCTTCCTGAAGCCATCGGAGGACTCCTCGGCCTTGTAGGCGCGCGCTACCGAGAAGGCGATATTCGTTGCCAGCGAGGTCTTACCCATGGAGGGGCGGCCTGCCAGAATGATCAGGTCGGAGCGGTGCAGCCCGCCAAGTTTGGCATCCAGGCTCTTGATCCCGGTTGAAATCCCCGACAGCCCGCCGCCGCGCTGGTAAGCAGCGCTCGCCATCTTCATGGATTCTTCCAGCGCCTCGTGGAAGGGGCGAAGGGTGCGCTGGGTGCCGCCGGTTTCAGCCAGCGCGAACAGGCCACGCTCAGCTTCTTCCAAAACGCTGGTGGCCGGGATGTCATCGACGCTGTCTTCAGCGGTATGAGCGACGCCCTGCCCAAAACGGATCAGTTCACGGCGCAGGGCCAGATCGTAGATCAGCTTGCCATATTCAACCGCGCTGGCCCCATCGGGCGCTTCACGCATCAGCTCGGCCAGATAAACCGGGCCCCCGATCTCGGCCATGCCCGGATCACGCTCAAACCGGCTGCGCAGAACCACTGCATCGGCCAGCGAACCGGCAATGATCAGCTGGCTGGCGCTTTCGAAGATGCGCGCATGCAGCGGATCATAAAAATGATCGGGCTTAAGAAAGTCACCGATGCGCTGATACACCTCGTTATCGTACAAAAGCGCGCCCAGGACGGCCTGCTCTGCCTCGATATTGTGCGGCGGCGCACCGCTGGCGTCTTCGCCCGGCTCGCCAAACGGGGCGTCGGAATTGGTCAGTTCTGCAGTCATGACGACGGTGTTAGCCCATCAAAAGCTGACGATGAAGATTTGACTTTCACGCGACCGTTTTTTCGAGTTTCCACAGGGGCTTGTGGATAAATCGAAATGTCCTCGCATCCTCATGGGGCAAGGCCGGTTGCGCTGCAATTTGATACACAATGAGCTGAGTCTGTGAGCTGTGGAAAAATACAGCGCCAAACGAAAACGGGCGGCCCCGAGGGAGCCGCCCGCTAACTCTTGGACGATTGAGAAAGACCTAGTCTTCCTTGGTCTCGTCTTCGGCGTCTGCAGACGCTTCAGCAGCTTCGCCGCCTTCAGCATCGTCATCTTCGCCTTCAACGCCAGCTTCGAAGAGTTCAGCAGCCTGGGCTTCAGCCAGGGCGCGGTCTTCGTCAGCGGCAGACTGGATGACGTCTTCGCCAGCAGCCTGACGCTCAGCTTCGTCTTCGGTACGCGCCACGTTCAAGGTGACGGTCACGTCGACTTCAGCGTGAAGCTTCAGGCGCACTTCGTGCAGACCCAGCGTCTTGATCGGCTCATTGAGGTCGACCATGCCACGGGTGACGGTGAAGTCAGCGGTGGTCGCTGATTCAGCAATGTCACGGGTGGACACAGAGCCATAGAGCTGACCGGTTTCAGAGGCCTGACGGATCAGGATGAAGCTGGCACCGTCCAGGTGAGAGCCTTCGGAGCGAGCCTTCTCAGCACGCTCGGCATTGAGCTTCTCAAGCGCTTCGCGCTCACGCTCAAAGCGCTCCAGGTTTTCCTTGGTGGCACGCAGAGCCTTGCCTTGCGGCAGAAGGAAGTTGCGCGCATAGCCCGGCTTGGCATCGACGACGTCGCCGATGGCACCCAACTTTTCGACACGTTCAAGAAGAACGACTTGCATAACCGATCTCCTTTCTAGTCGAGGGCGTAAGGCAGCAGCGCCAGGACGCGAGCCCGCTTGATGGCACGAGACAGCTCACGCTGCTTCTTGGCCGACACAGCGGTGATACGCGACGGCACGATCTTGCCACGCTCGGACATGTAACGCTGAAGCAGCTTGATGTCCTTGTAATCGATCTTCGGCGCGTTTTCGCCGGAGAACGGGCAAACCTTGCGGCGGCGCTGGAACGCGCGGCGGGCAGGGATGTTCGAAATGGAAAGGTCAGACATGTTTCCCGTTCCTCCTAGCGGCGCTCACGGCGCTTGCGATCATCGCCCTTGCGCAGGATAGCGCTGGGCTCTTCGGTCAGTTCGTCGACCTTGACCGTCATGTGGCGCATGACGTCGTCGGCGTACTTCTGCTTGAAGTCGATCGCGTCGAGGACCTCGTTACCGGCTTCCATATCCAGGTAGCCGTAGTGACCCTTGCGGTTCTTGTTGACGCGGTAGGCCAGGGTGCGAAGGCCCCAGTACTCGGTCTTGTGGACCTTGCCGCCCTTTTCCTCGATCAGAGCCTTAAGCTCCTCGATCGAGCTTTCCATCTGCGCCGGAGAAACATCCGGGCGCGTGATGAAAACGTGCTCATACTTATTCATCAGACTTTACGTCCCTTCTCAAGGTTATGGCCGCGGCGGCATGGAGCGAAGGGCCGTTCCATCCCGTCGGTTCCCCAAATCCCGTCTCCTGAGACAACAGAAAACGGACCACGATCAGGGGACCGCAGCCAGCGAAGACGCGGGACATAGAGGAAATGGGGCTGGGAAGCAAGCGTGGAGGGGGGGATTAGCGCTGGTCCAGCGCGGTTTGGGGATCCTGCCGCACATGCAAAACCGCGATCACGACGATTCGATCCGCGAAGACCCGGTAATAGGCAGCGTGAGACCCGATCAGCAAGCGCCTGTATCCAGCGCGAATGCTAGGCACAGTCGGCGAGGCTTCGGGGTGATTACAAAGGTTTGCAATGGCTGTCTGGAGTTCATCAGAATAGGCGATGGCTTGGGGCAGGCCCCATGTGCGGACCGAGTATTCAAACGCCTGCTGAATGTCCTCCACCGCTTCGTGGGTGATTTCCACCCGCTTCATTCATCGCGAGCCTGGTCAAGAAAGCTGAACGCGGTTGCGAGATCTACTGTGCGGCCTGCCGCGATATCAGCTTCACCGCGGTCAAGCTTTTCGCGCAGGCGCTCCAGCTTCATTTTCTCGATTTCGGCGTAGTCTGCTTCTGAGACAAGTACGGCAACAGAGCGTCCATGGCGTTCAATGCGCACAGGCTCGCGCTGGGCGATATCGACCATCTCACCGAATCGATTTTTTGCGTCGGACGCGCGGACTGTCGGCATGTAAGGCTCCTGAACCAATTTTGGCCAATTTAGCTAAAATAGGTGATTTGGGCAATTAATAGTGGATCGAGATGCCCAGCCTTGCCACCTGCTTCCCACATCGCTAACACCGCGCCCAATTGAAAATGCTTTGCAAGGGAGGACGCCGCATGGCGCTTGCATTTGTTTTTCCAGGCCAGGGTAGCCAGGCCGTGGGCATGGGCGAGGCGCTCGCCAGCGAGTTCAAGGTCGCGCGCGATGTCTTTGAAGAGGTCGACGAGGCGCTTGGCCAGAAGCTGTCTCACCTGATGGCAAGCGGCCCGGCTGAAGAGCTGACGCTGACTGAAAACGCGCAGCCGGCCATCATGGCCAACTCCATTGCAACCATGCGCGTGCTCAAAGCCGAGTTCGGCGTTGACGTAACCGCGGCGGACTATGTGGCGGGCCACAGCCTGGGTGAATACTCCGCGCTTTGCGCTGCCGGGTCGCTGAGCCTGTCGCGCACGGCGATCCTGTTGAAGGCGCGCGGTCAGGCCATGCAAAAGGCGGTCGCCAAGGGTGTGGGGGCCATGGCGGCCCTTCTCGGCGTCACCGAAGAGCAGGCCCAGGCCGCGGTCGACAAGGGCTCGGCCAAAGGCGTTGTGACTATCGCCAATGACAATGCGCCCGGCCAGATCGTGATCTCCGGCACGCTAGAAGCCGTGGAAGCCGCGCTTGCTGCGGCAAAGGATGACGGCGCACGCCACGCCATGATGCTGGATGTGTCGGCACCCTTCCACTGCCCGATGATGCAGCCTGCGGCAGAGGCCATGGCTGAAGCACTAGCCGATGCAACGATCTCTGCGCCAGTGGTGCCTCTGGTGAACAACGTGTCAGCCGAAGCTGTCACAGATCCGGAAGTTATCCGCGCCCAGCTGGTCGATCAGGTCACCGGCAAGGTGCGCTGGCGTGAAAGCGTCGACTGGATGCATGGCCAGGGCGTGGATCGCTTTGCCGAGGCGGGCTCGAAAGTCCTGTCCAACATGCTCAAGCGTCATATCCGCGAAGCCAAGGGCGTGCCGCTCATTGACCGAGCAACGCTGGAAGCCTTTGCCGAGACGCTGAGCTGAACCTCTGCTAGACAGGGCCGGTAACGGCTCTGCCAACACGTTTTAAGACCATCCACAGGAATACCATCCATGTTCGATCTTACTGGTAAGAAGGCGCTCGTGACGGGCGCAACTGGCGGTCTCGGGTCCGAGATTGCACGCGCGCTGCACGCTGCTGGCGCTCATGTGGCGCTGTCGGGTACCCGCGTTGAGAAGCTGGAAGGCCTGGCGTCGGAGCTGGGTGAGCGCACCGCGATTACCCCGGCCAATCTGTCTGACGCTGATGCCGTAGATGCGCTGCCCAAGCAGGCGTCTGAAGCGCTGAGTGGTCTCGATATCCTGATCTCCAACGCCGGTGTGACCCGTGATCAGCTTCTCATGCGTATGAAGGATGAGGACTGGGAGACGGTCATCAAGGTGAACCTTGAGGCGCACTACCGCCTGTCGAAGGCCTGCCTGCGCGGCATGATGAAACAGCGCTGGGGCCGCATTGTCGGTATTACGTCGGTGGTCGGCGTCACCGGCAACCCGGGGCAGACCAACTACGCGGCGTCAAAAGCCGGCATGATCGGCTTTTCCAAGGCGCTGGCTCAGGAAGTGGGCGCACGCGGCGTCACCGTGAACTGCGTTGCTCCGGGCTTCATCGAATCGCCGATGACCGATGAGCTGAACGACGACCAGCGCAATGCGATTCTGAGCCGGATCCCGAACGGCAAGCTCGGGACAGGCGCTAATATCGCAGCGGCCTGCGTGTATCTGTCCAGCGAGGAAGCCGGTTATGTGACAGGCCAAACCCTGCACGTGAACGGCGGCATGGCGATGATCTAAGCTGAACGCGGGCTGCGTCCGTGGGCTTGCCAGTCATGGTGGTGCTGGCGTAGCTCAAATTTGCGTGGTATCAGCCCGCACATTCCTGATTTGGGCAGTATGTCTTGCATCTGTGCAAACAGGGCGTCTAAAGACTTTCAGCGCTTTCACTTGGGGCGCTGACGAATATTGAAAAAAGGGTCCGACATGTCTGACGTTTTAGAGCGCGTGAAGAAAATCGTCATTGAGCACCTCGATGTTGAAGACGAGAAAGTCACCGAGAAGGCTTCCTTCATCGATGATCTCGGCGCTGACTCCCTCGACAATGTCGAGCTTGTGATGGCGTTCGAGGAAGAATTCGACATCGAAATTCCGGACGACGCTGCAGAGCACATCCAGACCGTGGGTGATGCTGTGAAGTTCATCTCCGAGAAGCAGGGCTAAGGCCTCTTCGATGACCAAGCGTCGCGTCGTTGTCACCGGGCTGGGGCTCGTAACCCCGCTCGGCTGTGGCGTGGACCATGTGTGGAACCGGCTTGTGGCCGGTGACTCCGGTCTCGCCAGGATCGAGCACTTTGACGTCTCCGATCTGTCCAGCCAGGTGGCGGGCATTATCCCGCGCGTGGATGGACGCAATGGTGGCGGCGCTGATGTGCCGGGGTCGTTTGACCCCGACGCGGTCATGGCTGCGCGTGAGCGCAAGCGGATCGACGAATTCATCCTCTACGGCATTGCTGCGGCGGATGAAGCGTTGGCCCACTCCGGTTGGGAGGCTGCTGATGAGGCGGCAAAGGAACGCGCTGGCGTTCTGATTGGCTCTGGCATTGGCGGTCTTCAGACCATCTACGACGCTTCGGTCACGCTCCACGAGCGCGGGCCGCGCAAGCTGTCACCTTTCGTGATCCCTGCCATGCTGATCAATTTGGCCTCCGGTCAGGTGTCGATCCGCCACGGGCTCAAAGGTCCAAACCATTCTGTGGTGACGGCATGCTCCACGGGCGCACACGCCATCGGCGACGCCGCCAAGCTGATCGCCTATGGCGATGCCGACATGATGGTTGCCGGGGGTGCTGAAAGCGCCATTACGCGCCTGGGCTACGGTGGCTTTGGTGCCGCACGGGCCCTGTCGACCGGCTATAACGACAACCCCAAAGCAGCATCTCGCCCCTGGGACAAGGGCCGTGACGGCTTCGTCATGGGTGAGGGCGCTGGCGTTGTCATTCTGGAAGAATACGAGGCGGCCAAGGCTCGCGGCGCAACGATTTACGCTGAAGTCTCTGGCTATGGCCTTTCCGGTGATGCCTACCACATCACCTCGCCGGCTGAAGATGGCGACGGGGGCTTCCGCTCCATGTCCGCAGCCATCAAGAGCGCTGGGTTGACGCCTGCTGACATTGATTATGTCAACGCACACGGCACCTCCACGCCGAAGGGCGATGAGATCGAGCTGGGCGCGGTTGAGCGTCTGTTCGGTGACAATGCCGGCAATGTGGTGATGAGCTCCACCAAGGCCGCCATTGGCCACCTTCTGGGGGCTGCTGGTGCAGTTGAAGCGATTTTCTCCATCCTGGCCATGCGCGACGGCATCTGCCCGCCGACGCTGAATCTGGACGATCCGTCTGTGGAGACCAAGCTGAACCTGGCTCCGCACAAGGCGGTGAAGAAACAGATCAACGCCGCACTGTCGAACTCCTTCGGCTTTGGCGGAACGAACGCCTCGGTGGTGTTCAAGCGCGCTGACTAGGCAATCATGAGCAATGAAGCCCCCCAGCCCAAGGCGAAAAAGGGCGGCCTCGGCCGTGTTTTTGTCTGGCTGGGCGGGATTGCACTGGCGCTGGCCCTGTTCGCGGCCGGTGGCGCTTTCGGCGGCTGGGTCTGGCTGAACAATCAGTTTGAAGCTGACGGTCCTGCCGGGCCTGAGCAGACGGTCCTGTTACCGCGAGGCTCGGGCCTGATCGCGATTGCCAGCCAGCTGGAGCGCGAGGGCCTGATCGCCGACGCGCAGATTTTCCGCATCATGGTGACGATTGACGGCGGCGACCGCTCGCTGCGCGCGGGTGAGTTCGCCATTCCTGAAGCCGCCTCTATGGCAGATATCTACGCCATCCTACAGTCCGGCGAAACGATCCAGCACCCGATCACGGCCGCTGAGGGCCTGACCAGTGCCATGATCGTCGACATTCTCAATGAAGCTGACGTCCTGACCGGGGAGATCACATCTGTCCCTCCGGAAGGCTCGCTCCTTCCGGAGACCTTCCTGGTGGATCGCGGAACGGACCGTCAGAGCCTGTTGAACCGCATGGCGAACGCACAGGACGAGCTGCTTGATGAGCTGTGGCCATCGCGCGCGGATGATCTGCCTTTCGACACCCGCGAGGAAGCGATCATCCTGGCGTCGGTGGTGGAGAAGGAAACCGGTATTGGCTCTGAACGCGGCCTGGTCGCTTCGGTCTTCGTGAATCGGCTGCGCCGGGGCATGCGCCTTCAAAGCGATCCCACGATCATCTACGGCATTAGCCAGGGTGTGTCGCTGGGCCGGGGTATTCGCCGGTCTGAACTGGATAACGCTGATAACCCGTACAACACTTATCAGATTGATGGCCTTCCGCCGACGCCGATTGCCAATCCTGGACCGGATGCGATCCGTGCGGTGCTCAACCCGCCAGACACCGATTACCTGTTCTTTGTGACCGACGGGACGGGCGGGCATGCCTTCTCCGAGACCTATGCGGAGCACAATGTGCATGTTCAGGCGCTGCGCCGCCGTGAGCGTGAACAGAGACGATAAGGGGTTAGGGCATGGGCAAGATCACAGGTATGACCGGCTTTGGCCGCGCCGAGCGCTCTGGGACCTTCGGGACTGTGGCCGTTGAAGCGCGCAGCGTGAATGGCAAGGGCCTTGATGTGCGCCTGCGCCTGCCGTCCGGCTTCGATGCCGTGGAGCCGAAACTTCGCGAGCTGGCCAAGGTCCGTTTCAATCGCGGGTCAGTCTCGCTCAGCCTGAACGTGACGCCGCCTGAGGGCACGCAGGGCGTCCACATCGATGAAGACCGCCTCAATCTCTACGCCAAGGCCGCCCACCGCCTGTATGAGCAGGGTGCGGCTGCACCCGCCACCGCTGGTGAGCTTCTGGCGCTAAAAGGCGTCATCACAACCGAGGACACCGAGCCTGACCTTGATAACGCCGAGGCGTTACAGGCTGCAGCGCTGCTCGCTGCGGCTGAGGCGCTCGATGGCCTGAAGGCTGCGCGCGATGGTGAGGGGACAGCGCTGGTTGGCGTTTTGACCGGCCATCTCGATGAGATTGAAGCGTTGCGCGCTGAAGCCGCCTCCAATGCCGAGGCGCTGCCTGACGCGATCAAGGCGCGCATCAAGGCCAAGTTCGACGAGCTTCTGCCCAATGGTCTTGATCCAGAACGCCTTGAGCAGGAAGCCGCCATGCTGGCGGTGAAGGCGGACATCCGCGAGGAGCTGGATCGCCTGACCGCCCATATCGAAGCCGCCCGTGCGCTGCTCGATGGGGGGAGCCCAGCCGGTCGCAAACTCGATTTTCTCGCCCAGGAGTTCAATCGCGAGGCCAATACGCTATGTTCCAAGTCCGCTGATCCAGCGTTGACGCGGACCGGCCTTGCGCTCAAAGCCGCCGTCGATCGGCTGCGCGAGCAAGTTCAAAACGTGGAGTAAGCATGAGCGGCGATCTGTCCGGCCCTGTCTTCCGTGGTCAACGCCGCGGCTTGATGTTCGTTCTGTCGAGCCCGTCCGGCGCTGGCAAAACCACCCTGTCCAAGCGTCTGATCGCCCAGAACCCGGATCTGGTCCTCTCCATGTCGGCGACCACTCGCGCGCCGCGCCCCGGTGAGGTCGATGGCCAGGATTATATGTTTGTCGAAGAAGGCAAATTCCTGGACATGGCCGGCAAGGGCGAGTTTTACGAGTGGGCCAAGGTTTTTGATAACTACTACGGCACGCCCAAGGCACCGGTGGAAGAAGCGCTGTCTGAAGGCCGAGACGTCGTCTTTGACATCGACTGGCAGGGAGCCCGTGCGCTTGCCAAAAGTGCGCCAGCCGACGTGGTGCGCGTCTTTATCCTGCCGCCGTCGCTGAAGCTATTGCGCGATCGTCTGAACAAGCGCGCACAGGACTCAGAAGAGATCATCACCGGCCGCATGGCCCGCGCCAAGGAAGAGATCGAGCACTGGCACGAATACGACTATGTGGTGCTCAATGACGACTTCTCCCGCGCGCTGGAAAAGCTGTCTGAAATCCTCCACGCCGAACGCCTGAAGCGAAACCGCCACCCTTGGCTGTCAGGCTTTGTCGAGGCGTTGATGAACGAGTAGGGGGACTCTTTCCGATCCTCTTTGAGACATTACAGGCAACACCTGTCCCGGCCGACCGAAGGAAGAGCCGGGATCGACGGATGACGTCTCTGCGATCATAGAAAAGTGCGTGCCGTAGATCCTGGATCGCTTCGCGTCCGGTACAGGCGTGGAGGCTTGTCGGAGGGTCGGGGTCCTGCCGCTAGCTACCCCTTCGCCGCCCGCCAGGCCTCCGCAAGCCTCATAAATCCTGCTGGATCAATGGTCTCGGCGCGGGCTGAGGGCTCGATCCCGGCGGCTTCCAACAAAGCCTCAGAGCTCGTAGCCGCCTTGCCCGCAGCGACGCCCAGCGATTTGCGCAGGGTTTTGCGGCGTTGGCCGAAGGCGCTCTCCGTCACGATGGAGAGAGCGTCAAGGTCGGCGAAGCGCTTGTCAGCGGGCAGGGGGTCAATGACTACCACGGCGCTATCGACCTTTGGCGGCGGCGTAAAGGCACGGGCGGGCAGGGTGAAGGCGTAGCGGGGGCTGGCCGCAGCGGCGGTCAGGATGGCAAGGCGGCCATATTGGGCATCACCAACGCTGGCGACAACGCGCTCGGCGACTTCCTTTTGGAACATCAGTACGAGGCGGGTCCACCAGACCGGCTCGGCGGTCAGCCATTTGATGAGCAGGGCGGTCCCAACATTGTAGGGCAGGTTCGATGCGAGCATGCGCGTTGCAAACTTGCCGTCGATCTCCGCTTCGGTGACCTTCAGCGCGTCGGCTTCCACCACCGAAAGCCGCCCGCCGGAGGCTGTGTTGATGTCTTCAAGCGCTGTGAGGAAGCGGGAGTCCTTTTCCACCGCGATGACTTCGCCCGCGCCTTCTGACAGCAAGGCGCGGGTCAGGCCGCCGGGACCGGGGCCAACTTCAAACACCGTGGCTTCGCTCATATCGCCGCACAGGCGGGCAATCTTGGCGGTCAGGTTCAGGTCCATCAGGAAGTGCTGGCCAAAGCGCTTGTCGGCCTTCAGGCCATGGCTGGCGATCACTTCGCGCAGTGGGGGCAGGGCATCCACACTCATGAGGCATTCGCCCGATTGGCCGCCAGCTCGGCAGCAAGCTCAATCGCTGCGATCAGGCTGTCAGGTCTTGCGATGCCTTTCCCGGCGATATCAAAGGCTGTGCCGTGATCAGGCGAGGTGCGGATCATGGGAAGCCCCAGGGTCACGTTCACACCGCCGTGGAAATCCAGCGTCTTGACCGGGATCAGGCCCTGGTCGTGATAAAGGCAGATCGCAGCGTCATATCCCGCCCGCGCCTCGGCATGGAACATGGTGTCGGGTGGCAATGGACCGAAGACGTCAAAACCAGCCTCCTGCAGCGCTCTGACAGCGGGTTCGACGATCTCGATCTCTTCTGCGCCCAGCGATCCGCCTTCGCCCGCATGGGGGTTCAAACCGGCAATGGCGAGGCGAGGGCGTTTAATCGCGAAGTCGCGCTTCACGGCCTCTGCGGTGACGGTGGTGGTGTGGATAATGCGCTCCGGTGTGAGGCTGTCGATGGCTGAGCGGAGCGACTGGTGGATCGTCACCAGGGCGCAGCGCAGCCCGCCGCCAGCCAGCATCATTACGGGGCCGCGCGCACCGTCCAAAGGCGCGTCCGCGCTCAAATGGGCAAGGTATTCTGTGTGGCCAGGGAACTTAAACCCCGCCTCATACATCACCGCTTTGGAGATTGGATTTGTCACGACGCCGCTCGCCGTTCCAGCCAGGCTCGCCTCAACCGCCGCATTGATTGATGCCAGAGCGGTCCCAGCGGCGGTCTCAGCGTGTTCAATCGGCAAAACCGGCAAACCGTCTGTGAATGCGTCTTGAGCCTCTTGAGGCGCAGAGATGGCTACAGGAGCGGCGATGCCAAGCGATGCAGCGTACGCGCTCAATTGCTCGCGATTGGCATGGATGGCGTAGCGAAACGGTGACGTTTGGTGATGCTGCCACGCTTTAAGCGCGATTTCCGGCCCGATACCGTCGGGATCGCCAAGCGTCAGCGCAAGCGGTGGTGTCGTCACCGGATTTCGACGGTCGCGTCACGACGCAGGTCGCGAAGCCAGCGCCGCGCCAGAAGCGAGAGCTGCTGGTTGATCAGCTGGTTCTCGATCTCGTCCACAGTGGGAACGCCAGGGCCCGTCAGGCCACGATCGCATACGACAAAAGCTTGAAGCCCCGCTGCCGTTTCAAGCACATCGGTGGCTGAAACCGGTTCCAGCCCGGCAAGGGCGTTTCGGATTTGCGGGATCAGCGCTGATACGTTGAGATCAGCAAGCTCTGTGACGATGACACCCTCAACGCTACTAACGGCGTTTTCGACCGCGTCACAGCTGGAAATATCCGCCATGGCTTCCGTCAGGGCCGAGCGAGCGCCTTCGGTTATGCGCGACGAGGGCAAGGTCAGCTGGATCAGATCAAGCTGTTCGACGACTTGGCCTTCACGCTTTTCAACGACGGCGACGATCTGAAAGCCGCCGGGCACCCGGATCGGATTTGAAATTTGCCCAGCCTGAAGCTGGCGTACGATTTCGAGCACTTGCGGACGGATGGACGCTTCGGAAAGCCAGCCAGTGAAGCCACCGCGCGCAGCGCTAGGTGCGTCAGAAAACTGGGCAGCGACTTCGGGGAAGGGGGCACCGTTGCTCAGCGCGCCATAGACGGCCTGAACCGTCTGTGCGGCACGCTCCTCACCGCCATCGGTGCGGATTTCGATGACAATCTCAGCCAGGCTGTACTGCGGCTGGGCGGCAGCTTCGGCCTGGCGCGCCAACGCGGTTTCGATTTGTTGGTCTGAGATGCGGATGCGCGAGCGGTAACGTCCACTCACCATGATCTGCCAGGCAATTTCGGCGCGGATCTGCTGGCGCAGTGTTTCAACGTCAATGCCATTTGCCCGCAGGTCTGCGGCCACCTCATCCACTGTCGACCCATTGCGAGCCGCCGCGTCCTGAAGCGCTGCGTCAACTTCCGCCTCATCAACGGTGAGATCGAACTCTTCAGCCTGTTGAAGCTGGAGCGATTCTTCAATGAGAGCGCGTATGGCCTGATCCTGGATCTGGGTCAGCATCGCCTCATCGGGCTGAACGCCAGCCGACGTGATGATCAGGCGCATGCGATTTCGCACGTCCAGCGTGGTGATTGGCTGGTCATTGACCACAGCGGCAATCCCCTCCACCTGCTGGGCAGAGGCGGGCTTGGTGGCAAACGAGGTCGCTACGAGGGCGGCGACCAAAATCAGCGCAGTGCGAAGGGCCATGGCGGTCTTAAATCTTCCGGTGTTTGCTGCAAGATACTGATCAAATCGGCTGACGCAACGCTACGAAGCCGCGCACCGTCAGCCATCCTCAGTCGCGGCAATGAAAAACAGCCCCCCGAGGGCAAACAGGATGGGCGCTGTCCAGCTTGCGGTGACAGGATTGAGAGCCCCTGAGCTGCCAAGCCCGAGCAGTAGCTCTTGCGTGAAATACATGGCGAAACCGGCGATCGCACCCGCTGCCGCGAATCCTGCAGCTCCCCCCATCCTGTGCAGGCGCAATGTGGCCGCAAGCCCTAGAAGGGCCGCTGCAAACAGGACCATGGGCTGAGCCAGCAGACTATGCCATCGCAGTTCGTAGGGCCGACTGGATAGCCCGGCATCACGCGCTGATTCGATAACAGTCGGCAGATCCCAGAACGACGTGGCGCCCGGTGACCGGGCTCGTTCAAACAAAGCCTGCCCACCTACGCGGGTCGGCAAGCTGACCGCACCGAGATCAACCGGTGCTTCGCCAGGCCGAAGCTCGCGAGCGTTATCAAGGACCCAGAAGCCGCCAGCGAGCTGAGCCTGGTCAGCGGTTACACGACGATCAAGCGTGGGTGCACCGTCGCCGTCAATCAAATAGGTCCGGAACACCGGATTGAAGAGCGTCGCCGCATCCGCATCGAGGCGATCGGCCGTCGTGATGGAGTAGCCATCCGGGCGCTGCTCACGCAGCCAGACATCACCAGCCGCGCCACGCGCCTCGCCCGTTCGGCCCTGCAAAAGCTCATCGCGCAGGGTTTCAAACCGGGCATTTGCCGCGGCACCCAGCGGGTTGAGCAGCGTCGCGCTGGCAATGCCGAGTACAACCGTCAGGATCCCGGCCGGGGCAAGAATCCGCCACGCCGAGTAACCCGATGCGCGCATCACAATCAGCTCACTTCGCCGACTAAGACGAAAGAAGGTGAACAGAACGCCGAAAAGGACCATGAAGGGCAGGGCATCCTGGATGATGAGCGGTGATTTCAGAAGGCTGAGATAAAGCGCCTGCAGCGCGGAAATGTCGGCCCGTGTCGCGATGTCACGAGACGTTTCTACAAAGTCGATCAGCAGAATAACGGCTGTAATCACAGACGCTGCTGCAACGACCCCGCCAAATGTCTGGACGAAAATATAGCGCGACAGGCGGTTCATGCTCCCGCCCCTGCCGGCTTGATGCGCGCCATGATCCGGCGGCTGAGTCCTTTTCGAACGATCAGGAAGACCGCAACCGCTATCCCGATCAGCGGCAGTGCGTACTGGACCCAATTGAGGGCATCATCAGAAGTGGCTGCAGCCTGAACGGCAAAGCCAATCAGTCGAAGGCCCAGCGCACCGACACCGGCGATAATGATGAAGCGCATATAGCCTGTGCGCCGGTGCTCCACCGCGAAAAAGGCCGCAGCAGCGATCAAGGCAAATGCCAGATTGTAGAGGGGGCCGGATAACCGGTAATGCCCCTCCGCATAGAGGTCTTCGACACTTCTGGAGCGGCCGATATCGGCCGCAGAGGGATCCAGCAATTCAGACAGGAATTTGTCGCTTTCCTTGAACAGGAAGGTTGTCGATCCATCGATGAACTCGGTCAGCTCAAACTCGTAACGTTCAAATGTCAGACTGGATGCTGCGCCGGTGACATCGGTACGTGTCAGAACGCCGTCTTCCAGCAGCATCACAGGACCACGCTCGGTCCGCACAATGACGCCGCTTCGGGCCGCGTAGGCGGCGGCTGCGTCGCCGCGCCCTTCCTCGATGAAGACATCAGACATGACCTGATCATCGCTGATTGCGCGGGCGTAGAAGGTGACGTCGCTGCCCAGCGGAATGAATTCGCCCTCCCGCATGAAGCTGGAGGCCACGTCGGTACGGATGTCATAGAGCAGCTCGCGCATCTGGCGGAAGCTGACAGGCTGGACCACCAGATTGACAACGAGATTGGCCAGGACCGCCCACAGCGCGAGGCGCAACACCGGGGTCAGGCGTTCGCGCCGGCTCATCCCGGCGGCGGCACCCACCGTCAATTCCGAATCGCCCACCAGCCGGTTCAGTCCAATCGCACAGGCGATAAAGACTGCGATCGGAAGCAGAAGCGAAATGATCTGCGGCATCGCCAGCAGGGTGATCCACAGGAAGACAAGCGCAGTTTCCCCGCGCTCGGCCAGCAGATCGAGGTTTGAGAGCGACTGGGTCAGGATCGCCAGACCACTCAGCGCAGCCAGCGTGGCCAGGAATGGCCACAGCAATTGCCGGAACATGTAGCGCTGAAAAAGTGTCATTACGGGCTAGCTATCGCCAAATCAGTGGTGATGCGACTTCTAACGCGGGTTTCGATGCGATACCACTGCCGCGTCACAATGATTTACCGCCGCGCATCCGGTCGCCGGATCGCGCGCAAACCGCCCAAGAAAGGACGACCATGAAAATCAGCTTTGCTCCCGCCCCCAGCGGCGACGCCATTGCCGTTCCTGCTTTTGCCGATGCTGAACTGTCTGAAGCTGCCAAGGCCCTTGATGGCAGCACCGGTGGTGCGCTGACCAAAGCGATCAAGGCGTCGCGATTTGAAGGCGGTGCCGGTGAGACCCTGGAAATCGCGGGTCCGTCCGGCGTCGACGCCAGCCGCATTGTCATTTTCGGTCTGGGCAAGGCCGGTGAGGTGACCGAGAACGGCCTTGAGAAGGCCGCGGCAACGGTTGTGAAGGGGCTTCTGACCTCAGGTGCCAAGAAGCTATCCTTCACCGTGGACGGCCAGGATGCCGAGTGCGCAGCACGTGCCGGTCTCGGCGCATCGCTGGCGGCTTATCGCTTTGACAAATACCGCACCAAGCTGACCGACAACAAAAAGCCGTCACTTGCCGAAGTTGAGATCGTGTCCGGTGACGTGGACGCAGCCAGCGCAGCGTGGAACACGTGGGGCCCGGTTGCCGAAGGCGCGCAGCTTGCCCGTGACCTGGTCATGGAAGCGCCGAATATCCTTGGCCCGGAAGAGTATGCCCGTCGCTGTAAAGAGCTGACCGCGCTCGGCATCGAGGTTGAAGTCCTCGGCGAGAAAGAGATGAAGAAGCTCGGCATGGGCGCGCTTCTGGGTGTGGGCCAGGGCTCGGTTCAGGAAAGCCAGCTTGTCATCATGAAGTGGAATGGCGGCAACAAGGGTGACCAGCCGCTCTGCTTTGTGGGCAAGGGCGTGACCTTTGATACTGGCGGTATCTCGCTGAAGCCGGGTGCAGGCATGGACGAAATGAAGGGCGACATGGGCGGCTCGGCGGCCGTGGTTGGCCTGATGAAAGCGCTGGCGGGCCGCAAGGCCAAGGCAAACGTGGTTGGCGTTGTTGGTCTTGTTGAGAACATGCCTGACGGCAATGCCCAGCGTCCGGGCGACATCGTTACCTCCATGTCCGGTCAGACCATTGAGGTTCTGAACACCGACGCGGAAGGCCGCCTCGTGCTGGCTGATGCCCTCTGGTATGCCCAGAAGGAATTTGATCCCAAATTCATCATCGATCTGGCAACGCTGACCGGGGCCATCCTGATCTCGCTGGGGCAGGAGCATGCTGGCATCTTCTCCAACAATGACGAGCTGGCCGACAATCTGTTCAGCGCCGGTAAGGCGTCTGACGAAACTGTCTGGCGCCTGCCGATCGGTCCGGAATACGACGCCCAGATCAACAGCCCTGTTGCTGACATGAAGAATTTGGGTGAGGGCCGCAATGCCGGCTCCATCACCGCCGCTCAATTCCTGCAGCGCTTCGTCAACGACAAGCCCTGGGTGCACATCGACATTGCTGGTGTTGGCATGAACGCCAAGTCGAAAGACCCGCGCCAGCCGCTGTTCGGCACCGGATTCGGCGTGCGCCTGCTCGATCGCCTCGTGCGTGATAACTACGAGGGGTAGGGCGTTTTAAAAGGCTGTCATCCCCCGGCTAGTCCGGGGGATCCATGCCTGGGCGCGGTGTGTTTTGCCAACAACCGGAATGGGTGGCCCGGATAAACCGGGCCATGACAGTGATTGATACTGGAGACACCGATTGCCCGAGCTTTGGTTCTACCACCTGGAACAGGCCCGCGTTGAAGACGCGTTACCGGAGCTTTTGTTAAAGCTCCAGGCGCGTGGTGGGCGGGCCCTAGTGGTAAGCGATGAGGGTGATCGGCTGTCTCACCTGGACCAGCATCTGTGGGCTTTCCGCGAAGACAGCTTCCTGCCCCATGGGCTGGCGAGCGGTCCGCAGCCTGAAGACCAGCCCGTGCTCTTGAGCGAGACTCCAGACAATCGCAACAAGGCCAGCATGCTGTTCTGCCTTGATGGGGCCGACCCCGGCAGCCTTGAAGGCTGGGAGCGGGTGATCGTGATGTTTGAAGCCAGCGATGAGACTACGCTTGCCAAGGCTCGTGCCCTGTGGTCGCGCTTTAAACAAAGCGATATCACTCGCAGCTACTGGAAGCAGAACGAGCAGGGTCGATGGGAAAAGCAGGCATGACGGGCGTTAAATGGATCATCATCGTTGCCGGGCTGGCGCTGGCCAGTGCGTGCGCCACCGTGCCCGCTGACACGCCAACCCAGCCCGCAGAGCCGAATGTCGTGGATCGTACCGGCGAGGTGGAGCGGCCAGCGCCTGAGGCTCCCCAATGCGCGGCCGAGGCCTATCAGGTCCTCGTCGGGCAGCGCATCGGCGAGGTCTACACAGAAAGCCTGCCGGTGCCGCACCGCATCTATTCGACCACCGACATGGTCACCATGGACTACCGGCCTGAGCGCCTGAACATCGTTACCAGCCCTGAGGGCGAGGTGGTCGAGGTGAAGTGCGGGTGAGGGGAGCTTCAAAACGTGCACGCTACAAAGCCTGGCGGGTTGTCGGTGCGTGTTTGGTAGCGGCTATTTTCGCAAGCTACTCGATCGCGTTGGCGTTTTTCCTGGCGACAAACCCCTTTAACCTGCCGCTGCTGTTTTACGGCACGGCCATTGGCGGCACCTACGGCTTGCTTGCCGCTGTTCCCGTATGTCTTGTGGTTGGCTACCCAGTTACACGCTGGATGGAGAGCCGCGGGTTTACCTCCTTCAGCTCAGCCGTGATCACAGGCGCCGGTGTTGCCGGGGTGGGGAGCATCGGATTGGTCGCGCTTTTGTTGGCCATTACGTCGGGTGACGCTGATGGCGACCTGTTCCCTTTTATTCTGGGGACGGTGCTGACCTTTCAAGTCGTCGGCATCCTTGATGGGCTCCTTGCCCGACTTGTTTTGGGGCGTCCCCAAGTTTCAACCTCGGATAACGCCTAAACCCCAGCCTCAGCCTTCGCCGCTTCCAGCGCTTCTTCAGCCTCCAGCCAGGCCATTTCTGCTGCTTCAATCAGGTCGACGCAGCGGGCGCGCTTTTTAGTCAGGTCGGTGGCGAGGTTGGGGTCTTTCTCCCACAGGCCGTCGACGGCGAGCCCCGCGTCAATCTTTTCGAGCACGCCCTTTAGCCGCTCGATCTCTTTTTCCTGCTTGGCCGCTTCAGCACGCAAAGGCTTGAGTTTTTCGCGCGCCGCCGCTGCGGCGCGGCGCTGGTCGGTTTTCTGACCACCGGCGGGCTTGTCCTTGTCGCGGGGCCTGGCTTCACCGGCGAGCAGCTCGCGGCGGTAGTCATCGAGATCACCCTGATAGGGCTTGACCGTTCCGTCTGCCGCGATCCACAGCCGGTCCACGCAGGTCTCAATCAGATTTCGGTCGTGGCTGATCAGGATCACGGCGCCGGGAAAGGCGTTGATCGCGTCGGTGAGCGCCGCCCGGCTGTCGATATCGAGGTGGTTGGTCGGTTCGTCGAGAATGAGAAGATGCGCGCCGTCAAAGGTGATGAGATTCATCAACAGGCGGGCTTTTTCGCCCCCTGACAGCTTTTCTGCCGGGGTCTCCTGGCGATCAGCGGGCAGGCCAAAGCGGGCCAGACGCGCGCGGCGCTCAGCCTCGGTATTGTCCTCCATCCGCTCCAGCACATGGGTGTAGGCCGAATGCTTGGGCGACAGGGCGTCGATCTGGTGCTGGGCGAAGTGGGCGACGACGGCCTTTTTGTGCATGCCCATGCGGCCCGACGTGACGTTGAGCGCCCCGGTCAGCAGCTTGGCGAAGGTGGACTTGCCCGCACCGTTGCGGCCCAGAAGGCCAATGCGGTCGTCCACATCGATGTTGAGGTTCAGCCCGGAGAGGATCGCCTTGCCCTCTTCGTATCCGGTCGCCGCCTCATCAAACCGTACCAGCGGATTACCCATGCGGCGCTCGGCACCGGGAAATTCGAAGGGTGCAACCGGATCTTCCACAATGGTGGCGATGGGCTGCATCTTCTCGAGGCGCTTGACCCGGCTTTGCGCCTGCTTGGCCTTGCTGGCCTTTGCCTTGAAGCGATCCACAAAGCCCTGAAGGCGGCGACGCTCGTCCTCCTGGCGTTCGATCATCTTCATCTGAAGGCGCTGACGTTCAGCCAGCTGACGCTGGAAATTATCAAAGCCGCCTTCCCAGACGGTCAGCTTGCGTTCCTTCAGATGGGCGATGGCATGGACGCTGGCGTTAAGAAGCTCCCGGTCGTGGGAAATGATCAGCGCGGCACCTGGAAATTTCGCCAGGTGAGTTTCCAGCCAGATCGCGCCTTCCACATCAAGATAGTTGGTCGGCTCATCGAGAAGCAGCAGGTCCGGATTGGCAAACAGCGTCGCGGCCATGGCCACGCGCATGCGCCAGCCACCAGAGAAGTCAGCGCACGCCCGAGCCTGGTCAGCTGAGGAGAAACCTAGTCCGTGCAAAATGGCCCCGGCGCGGGCCTCGGCGGAGTGCGCATCGATGTCGGCAAGCCGGGTCTGGATCTCCGCGATGCGGTGCGGATCGGTCGCTGTTTCGGCTTCAGCCAGGAGGGCAGATCGCTCCTTATCCGCCTCCAGCACATAGTCCATCACCGCAATCTGTCCGGCAGGCGCTTCCTGCGCGACCGTGCCGACACGGGCCCCAGGCTGCACCCGCACCTCGCCATCATCGGCCGAAGCATCGCCTAGAATCAGGCGGAAGAGCGTCGACTTGCCGGTGCCATTGCGCCCCACCAGGCCCATGCGGGTCTTGGCAGGCACGTAAAGCGTCGCCTGATCAAACAGGACGCGGCCTTCGATGCGGTGGGTAAGGTCGTTGATATGCAGCATTTGGCCAAAGCGGGTAGCGGCTGGCAGGCGCGCCCGCAAGCGCTCAATGTGCTTTCACGCTCCAGACCTGTCGCTTTTGTCACCCGTTGGTAAGCTCGGCTCAAGCGCGGCAGGTCTATCGCAGGGCCTTAAAAGAACGCCACGAAAGAAAGGCACCTCCCCATGAAGACACTTGCCGCAGTCGCTGTGATGACCCTCGCGAGCTGGAGCGCATCAGATGCGCCGCTCATTGTTGATGAAGTTTTTGAGGCTAGCGACTCTGGTGCTTTCTCCGCCGCTGAGCAGGCACGTGTGGACACGCTTCTGGATGAAAGCGCAGCGTTTATCGCTCGTGACTTTCCTGAGTTCGCAGACACCATCACGGTCACTCTCGTGCCGATTACTCGGCCCGGCGTTGATGCTCTGGGCGGTGTGACCGGGCGGGCCCAGGCGCCCGGCGCACTGGTCCTTGAAGTGTCGTCTACCTATCCCGGCGGCATGGGCGAGGCGATTGAAGCGGGGCTTTTGCGCACCGCGCTTCACGAGATGCACCATCTGGTGCGCGGCTGGACGATTGAAAATAATCGCTATGGCCCGGGCATCGCCATTGCCGCGGCCAATGAAGGGCTGGCTGAGGTCTATTCAGAAGACATCGCCGGTTCCAGCCACGCCTATCCGCCACTTGATGATGCGACGTTTACAGCATGGGCACAGGAAATCCTCGCGCTGCCTGGAAACGCCAACTATGGCGAGTGGATGTTTGCTCACCCTGATGGCCGTGAAGCGATTGGCTACCGGACAGGTGCTGAACTGGTCCGCCGCGCAATGGCAAACTCCGGCCTTGATATCATTGAGATGAGTGAGTTGAGCCCAGAGGAAATCTGGACGCTGGCCGGCTTTCGCTGGCCAGAGTAGGGCGCATAAATCACGGGTGGGTTTTCAAGCTGGTTTGCGATGGCTATAAGCCGCGCAAATTCACCGCTCCGCTTTCGGGGCTCAGAACAGGACGACTCCCCATGGCTATCCAGCGCACCTTCTCCATCATCAAGCCTGACGCAACCGCGCGTAACCTCACCGGCGCCATCAACGCCAAGATCGAGGAAGCCGGTCTGCGCATCATTGCTCAGAAGCGTATCCGCCTGTCCCGCGAGCAGGCTGAAGGCTTCTATGCCGTGCACAAAGAGCGCCCCTTCTTCAACGACCTGGTCGAGTTCATGATCTCCGGCCCGGTGGTTGTTCAGGCTCTGGAAGGCGAAGACGCCATCGCCAAGTATCGCGAAGTCATGGGTGCTACCAACCCGGAAGACGCCGCACCGGGCACTATCCGCAAGGAATTTGCAGAGAGCATTGAAGCCAACTCTGTTCACGGTTCGGACGCCCCTGAAACCGCCGCTCAGGAAATCCCCTTCTTCTTCTCTGACGACGAAATCGTCGGCTAAGGGTATTTCCCAGACCGAACATGAAAACCCCGGTGCCTGCGCACCGGGGTTTTTTGTTATCCGTTGCTCTCAATCAGGGCCACCAGCTGGTCCAGCATGGCATCGCCGGCATCAAACAGCGGAGCGTCGAGCTCGAAATCTGGCGTGAGGGGGTGCAGGCGTTCATCGCCGCTGGGGCGGATGATGTGGGCTTTGGGATAGCCGATCTGCAGCCCAGAATTTGGCAGGTAAAAATGCTCCATCGCGCCATACATGCTGGCCATGTCGGTGGTTGTTTCGCCTGTGATCAGTCCAAAGCGATAATCCTGGATGATCGCGCCAACCGAAACCGCATTGGAATAGCTGGTCCGGTCAATGAGTGCGTAGACGTCCCCGTCGAACCGATTGGCATGCGGCTGCACAAAGTCCTGCTCAAACAGAATGATCTCACCGGTACGGGCATTAGCGAATAGATCGGCGAAGGTTTCAGAGATACCCGCTTCGCCAGGCTCAACACCTTCCAGGCGGGCGGCGTTGGACGCCGTTGTCTGTGGGCTCACCTTCAGTCGGAATTCAGAATAGAAGCGGAAGGGCTCATCGGCGATCCATCGCAGGACAGGGTCTGAGAAGGAGTTTGTCCCGCCCGGGTTTTGACGCAGGTCCAGGATAAGCGCGTCTGCTCCGTTTTCGATGAAGGTCTCAAACGACGTATCGATAAAGCCGACGAAGGCCGCGATCGCATCAGTGGCATAGGCCTGAGCTGGCGAAGATGCGTCTGGATCGAAGAACGGGCCGGGACGCAGATAGGCAATGTCTTCGCTCACCATGCGCGCTTCACGACCTGACAGCTCCGGACCGGTGCGCTCCACCGGCTGAGCGGCGTAGGCGGCGTAATCGATGGCTTTGACGCCGACGATGCGGTGACCAGACGCCCCATCGACTTCCACCTGCCAGGCGGTGAGGCCACCATATTCCACCCACATGGCGTACGGGCTGGTGCGCTCCAGAATGGAATAGGCCAGCGCGGGCGTTTCAGCAGAGATATGCCGGGTCACGCGCTGCAGCCAAAGAGCATTGGGTTCGCCATTCAGGCTGAGGATTTCATCGCCCACCTCAACCGCGGATCCTTCCGGCGCTCCGATGATGATAATCGCGCCATCGCGGATCCTGAAGTCGAGCGGGAAAAGCGCTCCACCATTTTCCAGGTGGGTATTGAAGGCCGCATTGAACCCTTCGACGCGGGCATGGCCGTGATCGACCCGGGCGGTGAAACGTTGCAGCTGGCGGTGCAGCTCTGCCAGCTCAATCGGGCCATCCAGCTCCCTCCACAGCGCATCATAGGCACGATCAAGCTGCGCACGCGGCGTTGAGGCGTAGAGGTCAACATGAGCCTCCTGCAGCCCTGTGTAGAGGGCTTCCAGGTCTTCGCGCGCGTCCTCGGCGCTCAGGGTTTGAGCAAGGCCGGGCATCGTCAGCAAAAGGGCGGTCGAGGCGGCCGTGAGAAGGGATTTCAGCACCATAGGGCAGGCTCCTGATTGCCAGACTGACCACAAAGCGCGGCCAGCGCCTTCTCTATCGCGTGCAAGGCCCTTAAATTGGAATGACGGGCGGATCCTGATTGTCTGACCTTTTTATTTTCGCGCTAACTAGCTGAAATTCATGACGCAAACGCTCTACAGAATTGGCGAATTTGAAGCTATCCCGGCGCAGAATCAGCTCCGCCGGGATGGAGAGGTCACCGAGATAGAGCCGAAGGTCATGGACCTGCTGGTGCTTTTCGCGACTCGCCCGAGCGAAGTCATCCCCAAAACCGAGATCGCCAGCGCACTTTGGAGCGAGGTTGAAGTCAATGACGACGCGCTGACCCGAACGCTCTGGAAGCTGCGTAAGGCGCTGGGCGATAACGCGAAGGATCCCAGCTACATCGAGACCGTGCCGAAGCGTGGCTATCGCCTGATCGCTGAGGTCAGTGCCGATGACCCGACCACCTGGACAGATAACCGATTGGGCGCGACGCAGGGTAAGGTGGGCATTCCGACCGAACTGATCGCGCTTGGCGCGGTGTTGCTGATGGCCATCGCTTTGCTGTTCGCGATGCCAATGCTGCGCGGTGAAACCGACCCGCAAACAGATACCGGCCGCGAAGCGATGCTGCAGCGCGCCGATGCCTTCTACGCCCAATATACCCAGTCTGATAACGAGGCGGCGTTGCGGCTTTACGAGACTGTGCTGGCGAGCCATCCAGACGATGCGGCTGCGCTCGCTGGGCTATCCAATGCCGTGGCCCAGAGGGTATTGCGCTTTACTGGTCCAAACGGCGGGACCGCAGAGCGCACGACGCTTGACCAGGCGCTTCAATCTGGCTGGCTTGATAGCGAGGAGGCGGCCCCGGCCATCGCACGCGCAGAAGCTCTGGCACGTCAAGCGACCGAGGCGGAACCCGGCCATGCCCGAGCGTGGCGAGCGCTGGGTTTGGTGCTGTCCATGCAACGCGACTTTCAGGGGGCTGAGGCGGCCTATAATCGTGCGTTGGTCATTGAACCCAATGACTGGGGCTCGCTGGTCAACCTGGGTGATATCTCCAACATCGCCGGAAACCGCGAACGCTCCACCGCCTATTTGGAGCAGGCCTATGAGGCGATGAGTGCGCGACTGTCTCAAGACGCCGTGCTTGTCCTGCCCTGGCAAAGCCAGGTGGGCGTGTTGGTGGCGGAGCGTAAAGCCGAGGCCGGCGATCTGGCGGGCGCTGAGAGCTGGTACCGCCGCGTGTTGGCGGCCGATCCGCTTTATCCTGAGGCTGTGAGCGGTCTCGCCGCACTTCTTAGGCGCAGTGGTGATGCGTCAGGCGCGGATGCCCTGTGTGAAGATATGGAGCGCCGAACCGGTGAGGGGTGTGCGCCCTAGTCGTCCATCTTCGGCGGTTTCCTCGCCGCCTTGATCGTACTGCGTCGGGCCTTGGCTTCTTTTTGACGCTTGATGGACGCCAGGCTCGGACGTGCTTTCTTGCGAGGCTTGGGCGGGGTGAGGGCGCGCTCGATCAGTTGGCGCAGGCGCTTGCGTACGGCCTCCCGATTGCGTTCGCGCGAGCGCTCCCGGTCCGCCAGCAACACAATCCAGCCTTCCTTGGTCAGGCGAGACCCCGCCAGTCGTGACAGGCGCGATTTGATATCATCGGACATGTCGCTTGCGGCCATGTTGAAGCGCAGCTGAACCGCCGTCTCAGCCTTGTTCACATGCTGACCGCCCGGACCGGAAGCACGCGCATGGCGTTCCTCCAACAGAGCTTCATCAATGCTGACATGGTCGGTGATGCGCATGGCGGTATCGTGGCTGTATGGGCGAGCCGTGTCACCCTCAGCCCTGTCGCTCTAGCGCAAACAGGGATTGGACAGGACGGTGTGCGGATCGGGCGCGCAATCTTTGTCCATGCGCACAAGGCCTGCGGTCACCCGCGCCTTGTTTTCCGCCACCAGCTTTAAACATGCCGGGTAGAGCTTGTGCTCAGCCTCCAGCACGCGATCGGCCAGCGTTTCCTTGGTGTCACCGGCGAGGACCGGCACCGCGGCCTGGCCAATGATGGGCCCCTCATCCATCTCCGGGCGCACATAGTGCACCGTCGCCCCATGCACCCGCACACCGCTTTCCAGCGCGCGTTCATGGGTGTGCACGCCTTTAAAGGCTGGCAGGAGGGAAGGGTGGATATTGATCAGGCGGTCTTTCCACTTGTCGACGAACCAGGGCGTCAGGATCCGCATGAAACCAGCAAGCGCCACGAACTGGACGCCGTTTTCGCGCAGGGTCTCGTCCAGCTTCTTTTCAAAGTCCTCACGCTCTTGAAACAGCGTATGGTCGATGAATTGCGCCTTCACGCCAGCCTTTCGCGCACGCTCCAGGCCCGGCGCGCCTGCCTTGTTGGCGATGACATTGACGATCTCTGCGGGAAAGGACTCATCGGCTGCAGCGTCTAGCAGCGCCTGCAGATTGGTTCCTTTGCCGGAGATGAGCACACCGGTCTTTAATCGCGCCATAGGGTCAAGCTGCCTTCAACGTTCCAATAACGCTGGCAGTTTCGCCGTTTGCGTTCAGCGCGTCTACTACTGCGTCTGCCTGATCCGGTGAAACCGCCACGATCATGCCAATGCCGCAGTTGAAGGTCCGGCGCATTTCTGCTTCGGCGATATTGCCCGCCTCCTGCAGCCACTGGAACACGGCGGGGCGCTCGAACGTGTCGTAATCAACGTCAAATGTCAGATGACCGGGCAGCATGCGCGGTGTGTTTTCGGTAATGCCACCGCCGGTGATGTGAGCCAGCCCCTTGATCTGACCGGCGCGAATGAGCGGCATCAGGGCTTTCACGTAGATGCGCGTCGGCGTTAGTAGCGCTTCACCCAGCGATTTTTCCGGCGCAAATGGCGCAGGAGCATCGAAACCCAGCCCGGCATGGTCTGCGACCCGGCGGATCAGTGAATAGCCGTTGGAGTGTGGCCCGGAGCTGGCCAGTCCCACGAGCACGTCACCGGCCTGCATCTGATCATGGAGCGGAAGCAGAGCACCGCGCTCCGCAGCACCGACAACAAAACCGGCGAGGTCAAAGTCGTCGCCTGTGTACATGCCAGGCATCTCAGCGGTTTCCCCGCCGATCAGCGCGCAGCCCGACTGGCGACAGCCCTCAGCGATACCTGAGACGATGTCCTTGCCCTTGGCCGGGTCGAGTTTGCCGGTGGCGAAGTAGTCGAGGAAGAAGAGCGGCTCTGCGCCCTGGGCCAGAATGTCGTTCACGCACATGGCCACCAGATCGATGCCCACGGTGTCGAGAATGCCGGTTGCGATGGCAAGCTTCAGCTTGGTGCCCACGCCGTCGGTTCCGGACACAAGCACAGGATCAGAAAAGCCAGCGGCTTTGAGGTCGAACGCTCCGCCAAAGCCGCCAAGGCCGGTGTCTGCACCGGGACGGGCTGTGGATTTGGCCAGAGGCTTGATCGCGCGCACCAGCGCGTCGCCAGCATCAATGTCTACGCCTGCGCCCTGATAGGTCAGTCCAGATTGTGTGTCGGGTGAGTTTGCCACGTGCTCCACCTGTCCGTTTAAACGGCTCGCACCGCCTTCATAAAGCCGATGCATAGCCTTGTTAAAGCTCTGATGCGAGTGCTGAGGGCGCCCGCCGGGGCTTCACCCGGGCCCGCGAAATCGTATAGTCAGACGAAACAGACCCAAGCGGTCAGGTGAGGATATCCATGTCTGCGCAAACATTTTTCCAATCACGGCTTTCAGGCCTGGTCCTTGCGGTTGCGGCCATTATGGCCCTGACCGGTGGCGCGATGGCTCAGCCCTTCACCGTGAAAAATGTCGAAATCGACGCCACGGCGGACAGCGCGTTCGAGGCTCAGCGTCAAGCCATGTCTGACGGCCAGGTTCGCGCGGCCATGACGCTTATCGAGCGCCTGACCCTTCCTGAAGACCGCTTCGAGTTTGACCCGGAAATCGTGACCGCCGATGTCGCCGCTGAGCTGATTGCCGGGCTGCAGATTGCCAACGAACAGCGCTCGGCGACGCGCTATCGCGGCGAGCTGACCATCGAGTTTGATCGCCGCGCGGTCGGCGAGTTCTTTGATCTTTACGAAATGGCCTATGTGGAAAGCCCGGCCTCGCCGATGCTGGCTATCGCGATCTCTGATGAAGGCAATGGCCCGACCTTGTCCGGCGAATGGGCGCGAGCCTGGCGTGAGGGGGCTTATGAGACGGCCCTGACGCCCTTTGCCGTATACAACGATCGCGAGGCCCAGAGTGCTATCTCTGTAAGCGCAGCGCTGGCTATGGATGAAGACGCGCTGGCCCGCGTGGCCGAGCTTTATGGC
Source organism: Maricaulaceae bacterium EIL42A08 (assembly GCA_024178355.1). Classification (GTDB taxonomy): domain Bacteria; phylum Pseudomonadota; class Alphaproteobacteria; order Caulobacterales; family Maricaulaceae; genus Oceanicaulis. The sequence goes on from JAMZNZ010000002.1 coordinate 307,381, forward strand.
GTCAACGCGGTCGCTGTTGTGACGGCCCGCCAAGGCGGCGGTGCGGTCCGCACGGGCGGCAACATGATGCGCTTTACCGATGAGGGCTCGGTCGTTGAACCGCTGCCGAGCGTCAGCGCTCGGGGCGGCTTTGCAGCGGCAGCAGATCGGTTCGTCTCGGAACGCGAGCTCGCATGGAAGCGCGAAGCGGTGGTGCGCGATACCGAAGTGGGTGAGCTATCTGTGACGGTTCTCTACAATTCATTGCGCGAGTGGCGCGGCTTGCAGCGCGCTGTTGCAGGCGCAGCGCTGATTCAGGATGCGCGCCTTGACGCCCTGTCGCGTCGCGGCGCGGCCATGACGCTGGTTCATCGCGGTAGCCTGGAGCAGGTCACCGCAGAGCTTGCTGCGCGCGGCGCACAGCTTGAAGAGGACGCCGATCTGGGCTGGACGGTGCGTAGCCGTCGATGAAAGCAGCCCAGCTCGCACTCGATCTTGCTCTTCAACCCGATTACAGCGCCGACGCCTATTGCGTGACCGATGCCAATATCGCCGCATGGCGGACGGTAGAGCGCTGGCCGCGTTGGCGGTACGGGCATCTGCTTCTCGTTGGCCCGGCAGGCAGTGGCAAAACGCACCTCGCGGGGATCTGGGCGCAACGTGCCAAGGCACGGCCGCTTGATCCGCAAGATCTGTCAAAGTCGCTGAAAAGTGTCCAGCGTGGTGAGGCGGTCCTTCTGGAAGACCTCCACACTGGCATTGACGAGGACGGCCTGTTTCACCTGCTCAACAGAGCCGCTGGGGACGCCGGCGTGACGGTGCTGATGACAGCTTCAAGGCCGCCGGTGGACTGGCCGGTTGAGCTGCCGGATCTGGCGTCGCGACTGACTGCAGCGGAGACTGCCGTGCTGCACGAACCAGATGATGCGCTTTTGCGTCAGGTGATGGAAAAGCTGATCCGGGATCGTCGGACGCCCATGACTGCCGGAGTGCTGGAATACCTGCTGACGCGCATGGATCGCTCGGTGGATTATGCCCGCGCGCTGGTCGCCTGGCTGGACCGCGAAGCGCTGGCGCGTAAAGGTCCGGTCACGCGCACCCTTGCGCGGGAGGGCCTTGCGGCTCTATCCACCGAATGACGCCTTTTGTTTGATCACTAATCGAGGACCGCTCCTGATGACGGATGCCGCCGAAACTCAAGACGACGCATCCGCGCTTCTGGCCTCGCCGGAGCGGTTCCTGAACCGTGAGCTGTCCTGGCTTCAGTTTAACTGGCGTGTCCTTGATGAGGCGCGAAATCCGGCCCATCCGGTGCTGGAGCGGCTTCGCTTTTTGTCGATCTCGGCCAGTAACCTTGATGAGTTTTACATGGTCCGCGTCGCGGGGTTGCGAGCCCAGGTCCGCAATGGTGTGGACCGTCCCGGCCTTGATGGTCTGACCCAGACCCAGCAGCTTGAAGCGATCCGCGATGAAGTGGGCCGGTTGATGGATGCCCAGCAGAAAAGCTGGGAGGATATCCGCGCGCTGATGGAAAATGAATCCATCACGCTTCTTGATGCTGAAGAATTGTCTGCCAAGGAAAAGGCCTGGCTGCGCGACGATTTTCTGGCGCACACTCTACCGGTAATCACTCCACTCGCCATTGATCCGGCGCATCCATTTCCCTTTATTCCCAATCTGGGCTTTGCCCTGGCGTTGAAGCTGCAGCGCCGTGATGGCGGCAAGACTCTCAACGCGTTGTTGCCACTGCCGACCGGTGTGAAGCGCTTTATCGAAATCCCGACCGAGGAGCGCGATGCCAGCGGGCGTCCGGTCAAGCGCTTCATCGCGCTGGAGACGATCCTGACGCTCTTCATCGACGCGCTGTTTCCCGGCTATGAAGTGCTGGGGCAGGGGGCCTTTCGCATCATCCGCGACAGCGATATCGAGATCGAGGAAGAAGCTGAAGATCTGGTTCGTGAGTTCGAGCAATTATTGAAGCAGCGCCGCCGGGGCGTGCTGGTGCGGCTAAAGATCGAAGCGTCGATGCCGGAAGAGCTGCGCCGCTTCATCACCCAGCAGCTCCACGCCGAGCGCCAGGATATCCAGCTGGTCGATGGGCTCCTCGGCCTGTCACAGCTGTCCCAGCTCATCCCCGATGATCGCAAGGAGCTGGAGTTCGAGCCCTACGAGCCGCGCTTCCCTGAACGCATCAAGGAAATGGGCGGCGATGTTTTTGCTGCGATCCGGGCCAAGGACCTGATCGTTCACCACCCGTATGAGAGCTTTGACGTTGTGGTGGAATTCCTGCGCCAGGCGGCGGCTGATCCTGACGTGGTGGCGATCAAGCAGACGCTTTACCGCACCTCGAAGAATTCCCCCATCGTGGCGGCGCTGATCGAGGCGGCTGAGGCGGGCAAGAATGTCACCGCGCTGGTGGAGCTCAAGGCGCGCTTTGATGAGGAGGCGAACCTGAAATGGGCGCGCGATCTGGAACGCGCCGGGGTTCAGGTTGTCTACGGCTTCATTGAGTACAAGACCCACGCCAAGGTCTCGCTTGTGGTTCGCCGGGAGAGCGGCGAGCTTCGCACCTATGCCCATTTTGGCACCGGCAACTACCATCCGATCACCGCGCGGATATACACCGATCTGTCGCTATTTACTGCCGATCCGGCTTTCGGACGGGATGCTGGCCGCGTGTTCAACTTCGTGACCGGTTATGCCCGGCCACAGGGCCTTGAGAAGCTTGTGATCAGCCCGATCAACCTGATCGATGTGATCGTGGAGAAGATTGATCGCGAGATCGCCAACGCCAAGGCTGGCAAGCCGTCTGGCATCTGGCTGAAGCTCAATTCACTGGTTCACCCGGTGGCCATCGACAAGCTTTATGAGGCCAGCGCTGCGGGCGTGAAGTGCGAGCTGGTCATCCGCGGGATATGTTGTCTGCGCCCGCGCGTGCCGGGCCTGTCGGACAATATCGAGGTCAAATCGATTGTCGGGCGCTTCCTGGAGCATTCGCGCATTGCCTGCTTTGCCAATGGCGAAGCCATGCCGAGCCCCAAGGCTGAGGTCTATATTTCCAGCGCTGACTGGATGCCGCGCAATCTTGATCGCCGGATTGAAACGTTCTGCCCGGTGGACAACCCGACGGTTCATCGTCAGGTGCTCGATCAGATCATGGTCGCCAACCTCAATGACGAGACCCAGTCCTGGCTGATGAATGCGGACGGCAGCTATAACCGCGTCGATGCGGGCAAGCTGGAGAACCCATTCTGTGCGCACACCTATTTCATGAATAACCCCAGCCTGTCCGGGCGTGGCGCGGCGCTGAAGAATGACCAGCCGCCGGTCTTTTCCCATATTGGTGATCGGGCCTGACGATTGACGACGCCTTCCGCCCCTGACCTGAGCCTGCCTGCCGACCGCCGCGACGTTGCGGTCATCGATATCGGATCGAACACGGTGCGCCTTGTTCAGTTTCGGTTGCAGGGGCGGGCACTTTGGCCGGTCTTCAACGAGAAAGCGACGGCGGGTCTGGGGCGTGGCGCGTCGGAAACCGGGCACCTGAACCCTGAAGGTGTTGAGGTGGCGATGCGGGCGCTGAAGCGCTTTGCGGTGCTCCTTGACGCAAAAGGCATCACTGACCGCCGGGCCGTGGCCACCGCAGCTGTGAGAGACTGCAAAGACGGGCCGGACTTTGTCGCCCGCGCAGCCGCAGAGACCGGCTTCAAAATCAAGGTGCTCACGGGCGAAGATGAAGGGCGCATCTCTGCGCTTGGAGTTCTCAGCGGGATCGGAGAGGCTCATGGGCTGACCGGCGACCTTGGGGGCTCCAGCCTTGAGCTGACGACGCTGCAGGGTCGCAATATCGGCAAGGCTCAGACGCTGCCCTTGGGCCCGCTGGCGGTGGCGAGCGAAGATCTTGATCTGGCCAAAGCTGTGATCAAGCAGCAGCTCAAATCAGCCTCTGACGCGCTTAAATCATCAGGGCCAACCTTTTACGCTGTGGGTGGGGCCTGGCGCGCGCTGGCGCAGCTCGCTATGGCGCTGGATAACGACTATCCGCTGCGCATGCTGCATCAGTACACACTCGGCGCTCGTCAGGTAAATGATCTGGCAGAGTTTGCCTTGTCCCAGAGCGAGGCGTCGCTGGCACTTATTCCGCACGTGTCTCCGCGGCGCGCGGCGGTGCTGCCCTACGCGGCGCTGCTGTTAAAGAAGATCGTCAAGAAGGGGCGGTTCGAGCAAGTCGTCATTTCTGCAAACGGCCTTCGTGAGGGTGTCGTTTGCGTTGATGACCCTGAGCTCGTCGAGACGGGTGATCCGCTTCTGGCCGGCACCGAAGCGCTGGCGCTGCAAAGCGGACCGGAGGCCGGACTTGGTCATGCCTTGAACGACTGGGTGGACCGGGTTTTCAGCCATCAGCCGATCATTTTTTCCCCGACACGGGATGCCATTCTGCGCGCAGCGGCGTGCCGGCTGGCCGATATCGGCTCGCGCCTTCATCCCGATCACCGGGCCGACCTTGCAACCGAACAGATTCTCTATGCTCCGATTGGTGGAGTGACTCACTATGAACGCGCGCTGCTGGCCTTGACGGTTTACCATCGCTATGCGGGCAAAACCCAACGGCCGGAGACCTGCGCGGCACGCCGTCTGCTCGATGATGAGGCCGAAGACGCGGCGATGAAGCTGGGTCTGGCGTTACGGCTGGGGGCGGCGCTTAGTGGTCGTTCAGCCTCTGTGCTTCGCGGTTTCTCGCTTAATAGAAACGACGACACCCTGATTCTTGGGGTGGAGGCCGCGTCAGAGCCACTGGTGGCCGAACGCGCGCTGCAACGCTTTGAGCAACTGGCACTCACGCTCAATCTGCGCCCTGAAGTCGTCATTTCCTGAGCAAAAGAGCGATGGTGCCTGTTTGCGCGGCCAAGACTGTGATCTATGTAAAGCTGTAACAATACAACTCACGGGGATCCTATCCATGAAATCTGCTTTGACGACGACCGCCGCCCTGTCAGCTCTGCTGCTGGCCTCTTGCGGACCGACCGAAGACACCTCTGCTGACAATGCCGCCGAAGCTCCGGCAGCCGAAGCTCCAGCTGCTGAAGCGCCTGCCGCGGACGCTGCTGCCGGTGAAACGGCCGCCCTGGCGGACGTGATTGCAGATGCGCGCCGTGATGGCGACCGCGCTCGCGACCAGTTCCGCAATCCGGCTGAAACACTTGAATTCTTTGAGGTGGAGCCGAGCCACACCGTTGTCGAAGCGCTGCCCGGCGGCGGCTGGTATAGCCGCATTCTCCTGCCCTATACCGAGGCTGAAGGCCAATACATGGCCATCAACTACTCCATGCCGATTTATGAGGCGCTGTTTGGTGATCGCCTGACGGATGAGCGCTGGGCCTCGCTGGCCGCATGGGAAGAAAGCTTCCCGGGGCAGGCCGCTGAATGGGGTGGTGAAGTTGAAGGCGCCTTCCGCTTCGGTGGCGTGCCTGCCGAGTTCGCAGGTCAGGCTGACCGGGTGCTCTACATCCGTGCGCTGCACAACATCCAGCGCACCGGCTATATGGATGCTGCCGTAGAAGATGCGTTCACCCTGCTCAAGCCAGGCGGTATTCTGGGCGTGGTCCAGCACCGGGCACCAGCCGATGAAACTGATGAGCGCGCCGATGGCAACCGCGCCTACCCGCGCCAGGCCGACGTGATTGCCGCGTTTGAAGCGGGCGGCTTCGAGCTGGTCGACACCAGCGAAATCAACGCCAACCCGAACGATACCGCTGATTATGATGTTGGCGTGTGGGCACTGCCGCCGTCAAACTCCGGTGATAGCGAAGAAGAAGACGTGCCGCCGCTGCAGTCGACGGGCGAATCTGATCGCATGACCCTGAAATTTCGCAAGCCGGAATAGGGGCTCTGCCGCGCTTTAACGAGAAACCCCGGAGTGGAAGCTCCGGGGTTTTTTGTTTTGTTTTGATGGTCCTTCGAGACGCGCTTCGTGCTTCTCAGGATGAGGTTTTCATAAAACTCCTACTTACCTCATCCTGAGGAGTGAGCCTTTGGCGAGCGTCTCGAAGGACGCACTTACCTAGCCCCGATGGTCGTGCGGTGAAGCAGCCGGGCATGACCTTCATAGCCGCCAGTGGCCATATGCTGGGTGCAGCGATTGTCCCACATGACCAGCATGTTGGGTTCCCATTTCTGGGCATACACATTCGCCTCGTCGTGGCAGGCTCCATAGAGCTCAACCAGGATCATGAAGGCCTCTTCGTCAGATACGCCATCGATGGTGCGCACATAGCCGGGGTTCACGAACAGGCATTTTCGGCCGGTCTCAGGGTGGGTCTTCACCAGCGGGTGGAGCTGGGTCGCATAAGCGGTGTCGTTGGCGATGATCGTCATGGACCTGTCCTCGCCATCATTGTCGCCATAGGCCCCATCCGGCGCGTATCCAAGACTGGCCGAATGCACCCCATTCAGGCCTTCGATCTTTGCCTTCATCTCATCTGAAAGTGCGTCATAGGCCGCGTAATTGTTGCAGAACAGCGTGTCGCCACCAACCGGCGGGATGACCTTGCCGTGCAGGACCGTGCCAGCGGGCGGATGCTCCTGAAAGCTCCAGTCTGAATGCCAGGCAGCAGCAAACACACTGGCTTTCTCGTTGGCTTCCCGGCGCACCTCGATGATGTGCGGTCGGTCGGGCAGGGGCTTGATGAAGGGATCATCGCCGAACGGACCGAAATAGGCGGTAAAGCGCTCCAGATCATCGTGATCGATAGCCTGATTAGGAAAGGCGAGCACCAGATGCTCCAGCCAGGCGGATCGGATCGCGGCAACGGTCTCGTCATTGAGCGGCTGGGTCAGGTCAACGCCGGTCACGGTCGCGCCAAGCGCCTTGCCGGAGGGGGTAATCGTCAGCTGTGTCATTGTCCGTCCCTGAAAGGTTTTTCATTTAAGGGTCAGATGTGCCGCGTGGCGCGTCAAGGGTGAAGGCGCTAGGTTGAGAGCTCGCATCCTGCGGAGATAATGATGCTTTTCGCCCCACTCGCCCTGTCTGCAGCCCTGGTTCTCGCGACAATCGTTATCCAGATTGTCGGCCTGGTCGTTCTGATCTGGATCATGCGACGCCGCGCCAGCCGCTTTGCCGGGTTCAGCTATGTCATCCAGCAACTGGGTGTGATCCTGGCGGTGGTGATGGGGCTGTTCTTGATTCACGCCTTCCAGATCTGGCTCTACGCAGCCGTTTATCTGGCGCTCAATGAGTTTGAGAGCTTTGAGGCTGCGCTCTATTTCTCCACTAGTTCCTTCACCACGGTTGGCTATGGCGAGATCTTCATAGAAAGCCGTTGGCGCATCGTCGCGGCGATCCAGAGTGCCAATGGCTTCCTTCTTCTCGGCTGGTCTACCATCTTCCTGTTATCAGTGCTGACGCGGCTTCGTTCAGTAGAAATTGACTGGCTCGAAAGCCGCCTGGAGCCGGAGCTTTTTAACCATCAGCGCGGCGAAAAGGATAAGCCTTGAGCGCCTTATGGTGACGCTGCGCTTACCTTAGACCCAGCGCGCCGCTTGCCGGGGTCCGCCATGCCGGGCTAAACCGGCGCAAATCCCTTTTCATGAGCCAGAGGTTCGCCGCGCCCATGTTCAATAAAATCCTGATTGCCAACCGTGGCGAGATCGCCGTTCGCGTCATCAAGACCTGCAAGCGGCTGGGTATCCCCACTGTTGCGGTCTACTCTGAAGCTGATGCCGATACGCTTGCGGTGGAGATGGCAGACGAGGCGATCTTCATCGGCCCGCCGGCACCCGGCGAATCCTATCTGCAGATGGACAAGATCATCGCGGCCTGTGAGGAAACTGGCGCGGACGCCGTTCATCCCGGCTTTGGGTTCCTGTCTGAGAACGCAGCCTTCCCCAAAGCGCTTGAGAAAAAGGGCATCGCCTTCATCGGGCCCAACCCGCACGCCATTTCGGCCATGGGTGACAAGCTGGAATCAAAGAAGCTCGCCGCCAAGGCAGGCGTGAACACGGTTCCCGGCTTTAAAGGCGAGATCGTCGATGATCAGCAGGCCGTGGAAGTGGCTGAGGACATCGGCTACCCGGTCATGATCAAGGCGTCCGCTGGCGGTGGCGGCAAGGGCATGCGTATTGCGCGCAGCGAGGATGAAGTTCGCGAAGGCTTTAAGGCCGCGCGCAACGAGGCTAAATCCTCCTTCGGTGACGACCGTATTCTGATCGAGAAATTCGTTGAAAAGCCGCGCCATATCGAGATCCAGGTGCTCGGCGACAAGCACGGCAATGTCATCTACCTTAATGAGCGCGAATGCTCGGTCCAGCGACGCAACCAGAAAGTTCTGGAAGAGGCTCCATCGCCTTTTCTGGATGCCAAGACCCGCAAGAAGATGGGCGAGCAGGCCGTCGCTCTGGCCGCAGCTGTGGATTATGACAGCGCCGGCACGGTGGAGTTCATCGTCGACCCGGACAAGAATTTCTACTTCCTGGAAATGAATACCCGCCTGCAGGTGGAGCATCCAGTTACCGAATTGACCCATGACATTGATCTGGTTGAGCAGATGATCCGTGTCGCGTCCGGCAAGCCGCTGGAGGTCACCCAGGCTGACATGAAGATCAAAGGCTGGGCGGTTGAAGCGCGCCTCTATGCTGAAGATCCTTATCGCGGCTTCCTGCCCTCCATCGGACGGCTGAAACGCTATACCGAGCCAGCTGAGGGAGACGCGGGTCCCGGCAAGCTGCGCATCGACAGCGGTGTGCGCGAAGGCGATGAGATTTCCATGTTTTACGATCCGATGATCGCCAAGGTCATTGGCTATGGAAAGACCCGTGAGAAGGCGATCGACGCCCTCTCACACAGCCTTGATCGCATGCGCGTGGACGGTCTTCAGTCCAACAAGCCCTTCCTGTCTGCGGTTCTCGACGAGCCGGACTTCCGCTCTGGCAATATCCACACCGGCTATATCGAGGAGCACTTCCCTGAAGGCTTTAACGGCACGCTGCCCACCGAGAAGCAGCTAAAGTGGATGACGGCGGCCTCGGCCTACGCCCACGTGCTGGATCAACACCGACTGGCGCACATCTCTGGCCGCATCGCGCCTGCTGACGAGATTGAGCAGCTTGAGTGCGTGGTGATCCTGGATGGCCAGAGCTTTGCTGTGGAGGTTCAGCTGGATGACCTGGGTGTCGCGAAGATCTGGATCCCTGCGCTAAGTACTGATCCGCTTGAGCTGACGACCGCCTGGCGTCCAGGGCTTGGCCTGTTTGAAGGTGAACTGGCTGGTGAGGCCTTTTGCCTTGAGATCGCACCGCGCACTGAGGGCTACAACCTGACCCATCGTGGCTATCGCGCCAGAGCGCTAGTCTGCCCGCCGCGCACAGCAAGCCTTCACGCCAAGCTGCCGGAAAAAGAGCCGGTGGACATGGCCAAGCTGGTGGTCAGCCCGATGCCGGGCTTGGTGGTGTCTGTCGCTGCTGAAGTGGGCCAGGAGGTCAAGGCAGGCGAAGCGCTGCTGGTTGTTGAAGCCATGAAGATGGAAAACGTCCTGCGCGCCGAAGTCGACGGTGTCATCAAGACGGTCAGTGCCGAACCGGGTGCCAGCGTGGCTGCAGATGAGCTCCTGATCGAGTTCGAATAGGCAGCACCGCGGTTTTGTTGACAGGAATCGATCAGTATCCAAACCTGCGCGTCCATTCAACGCGGGGAGGACGCACCATGGGTTTCATGGACGCCGTTAAGTCGGTCTATTCCAACTACTTCAATTTTCAGGGTCGCGCTCGACGCTCTGAGTACTGGTTCTTCTATCTATTCGCCGTCATCGTCGGCGTTGTGGCCCAGATCCTGATTGTTTCAACGGGCGAAATCGGGGCGGGCATCTTTGGTCTCGTCTACCTGGTCTTTATTTTGGGAACGATTATCCCGCAGCTGGCCGTTGCCGTTCGCCGTCTTCACGACACGGATCGGTCTGGCTGGTGGCTCCTGATCGGGCTCATTCCGCTCGTTGGTTTTATCGTCTTGCTCATCTTCATGGTTGGCGATTCCAAGCCGGGCGCGAACAAGTATGGGGCGAACCCGAAGGGCGCGTAGTCGCGACTTCAAGGCTTCAAGGAAAGGGGCGGGCGCGTGAGGCGCTCGCCTTTTTTCTTGCTTGGGTTTGTTAAACTTGGGTCATACAGCTCCGGTTTTCATTGACACCTGACGCCATGCTCGAAGACTCTTGTCGGCAATCGTAGCTACGCGGAGAGCGTTTTTCATGGATATCGGCCACGTTCTATTTCGTCCGAACGGACGCATCGGGCAGCAGGACTTCTGGATCGGGGTGCTGATCATCATCGGCGCACACATCCTGTCGCCGCTGTTGGGGCCCCTGCAGATTGTGGCCTGGCTTGGTCTCGTCTGGGTTGGCTTTGCCGTTTACGGAAAACGCCTCCATGACGCCGGTCGCAGTGCGTGGCTTCATGTTCTGCCGTGGGCTATCTGGCTGGGTCTCATGATCGTTGCGGCAGTGTTTCTTGCTGGCGCGGGCGTATTCGCGATCATCATGGGCACCAATGGCGGTGACCCGTCAGCCTCTGACATTATGGGGCTGGTTGCGGCTGGCGGAATGGGGCTGGCTTTGACCGGGCTGTCATACGTGATCTGGCTTGTTTACACGATCTGGGTTGGGTTACTGCCAGGCGATACAAGTGAAAATGCCTACGGCTCACCGCCCACCGGCGATGCGGCCACCGCTGCGACGGCATCTGCTGCATCAGGCAGTGCAGGCGCGCCGCTGGAGGGTGAGATCACCCGGGCCGACCCACCAGGTGACGCGTCAAAGACCTGAGACCTTCCAAGACTTCATCATTGATCGACCGGGGAGCAAGATCATGAATGCTGCGACTTTCTTTGTGCCGCAAGGCCGCCTTAATCGAAGCCAGTTTCAAATGGCTGTACTGGTCCTGGTCGCCATTGGTTTTATCGGTGCGCTTGGCGGGCTTGTGCCCGGAGCAACAGCTGCAATGGCGATTGGCTCACTGACAACGCTGGTGGGCCTTGTCACGATGTATATGTGGATCGTGATCTGGATCAAACGCCTCCATAACGCCAACGTTACGGGCTGGATGACGATCCTGCTCGCGCTTGGCTATTTCCTCCTTTCCCAGATCGTGACGACTGTTGTCTCTTCGCTGGTCGCGCCGGAAATGAGTGATGCTGTGGCCAATGCGATGATGAATGATGGCTTCATGGGGATGATGGAGGTGAGCGCCGAATATGGGGCGCAGCTGGCGCTTCCGGTCGGGATTGCGGGCGCGATCCTTTCGCTGGCCTACGCCCTTCTGTTCAATGCGATCCTTAAAAACGATCCGGACGAGAACCGTTACGGTCCTGCACCGCATTAGGCATTACACAAACGCTTGATGCCAGACGCGCGCCGGGCCATACCGGCGCGCGTTGCTTTGTGTTGAGGGGCCATGCCCAGTTTCGATTTCAAAACGGTTTTCATGCCAACCGCCCGGCTGGGTGCGGACCAGTACTGGCTGGCGCTTGGCATGGTCGCACTGATCGATACGCTGCGCCTCAGCCTTGTTGCGCTTGGCGCGGTCCAGACCTCCTTCATTACGCTGATCCTGTTAAGCTTTGTGCATATCAACCGGATGCGCGATGCGGGGCGCCAATTGGGCCTGATTTCTGTGCCGCTATTGCTGGGGCTCGCAGGAAAGATCGTTGCGGCCTGTGTGGCGCTGTTCTTCGCCATGCTGCCGATTCTCAACGCGTATCTTGTAGAGCGCGGGGTCGACATCAATGACCCTGAGGCCATGAATGCGCTCGCGGCTGACCCCGGCTTCCAGACCGAGTTCCAGGCCTATGTCATGAATACGCCAGAGCTGGCGGTTGAGCTGGCCCAGGCCGTGGCCTGGCCGTCTCACTGGGGCTTCTGGATTGTTGTGGTGCTGGTGGGACGCTGGTTCGCCAGGCTTCCCAGCCGCCAAGGCTAAGGCCTAGACCGGCGGCTCGACCACCATCACCTCTCCAAACACGCCTTCGAACGCAGATTTCAAGGCCATATCCGCGTCGTCCATGGTGACGGGCAGCCCAAGATCAACAAGGCTCGTGACCCCATAACGCGGGTCTGTGATGCCGCAGGGCGTAATGCCGGTGAAGTCATCCAGATTCGGTTCCACATTCAGCGCGATCCCGTGGAAGGACACCCAGCGGCGCAGGCGAATACCGATGGCAGCAATCTTGTCTTCGCGCTCTGGTCCGCCCGGCTCGGTACGATCAACCCAGACGCCAACACGGCCACAGCGGCGCTCGCCCTTCACGTTGAAGCTGTCGAGCGTGTTGATAATCCAGTCTTCCAGATCACGGACAAATTTGCGCGCATCGCGCCCGCGCTTGGTCAGGTCCAGCATCACATAGGCCACCCGCTGGCCCGGACCGTGATAGGTGTATTCACCTCCGCGCCCGGTTTCGAAAACCGGCAGGCGATCTGGATCGGTCAGATCTTCGGGCTTGGCGCTGGTGCCTGCGGTGTAAAGTCGATCATGCTCCAGCAACCAGATCAGCTCAGCCGCTTCACCTCTGGAGATGGCCGCGGCGCGCTGTTCCATGGCTTTGACGGCGTCGGGGTAGGGGACGCGGCCTGTTGATACGGCCCATTCCACAGGTGGGAGCTGCTCAATCTGCGACATGGTGAACTTTCTTAACGGGTCGGAAACCGGCTCGGAACATCGTGTTGCATACACAGCAAGGCAAGGCCTTGCACCGCGCGAATATAGGATTGCGACCCGACATGAGCCAGCTTGGTGCCGTACAGGTGGAAATTTCAGTGCTGCTTGGCCGTTCCAAGCTGCCGATCCATCAATTTCTGCGCATGGGCCGGGGCGCGGTGATTCCCCTTGATGCCGGGGAAGGCGACGAGGTCTGGATTCTCGCCAACAATCACCCGATCGCGCGCGGTGAAATCGTCATTCAGGGCGACCGTGTGGCTGTCTCGATTACCGAAGCGGCTGACGTACCCGATTACTTTGCCGCATAAAAAGCTGCGTGCCTTGTGTCGTTCGGACTTCACACGGGCCTGAGGACTTGCTAAGAGCCCGCTTCCGATTTTCGCGCTCGTGGCGGAATTGGTAGACGCGCAGCGTTGAGGTCGCTGTGGGGTAAAACCCGTGGAAGTTCAAGTCTTCTCGAGCGCACCACTCTTTGAGTGACAAACGCCGTCCCGGATGTCCGGGGCGGCGTTTTTGATTCTGCATTCAAACGCGAAATCGGGCTCGCCCTATGGCTCATAGACGCCTAGGCTTGGGTTAATTCCACTCGCGCTTGAAGGGGCGTCCCATGGCTGACCCTGCAGAACTCCTCGATGACGTTGAAGAGACCTCCGATGATGAGGTCCGCCAGCTTCGCCTCGTCACAGAGCTGGCTGGTGCCATCGAGGACCGCGACGGGCCGCAGATTCGCCTTCGTCTGGCCGATGAACACCCTGCCGACATTGCTGATGCCGTTGAGCAACTGACCTGGGACCAGCAGCAGGTCATCTGTGAGGTGTGTCCGGATGTGTTCAATGGTGAGGTCCTTGCCGAGCTGGTCGATGAGACCCGCGGGGACATCATCGAAGCGCTGGAGCCTCAGCAGATCGCGGATGCGCTGGAGGATCTTGATTCTGACGACATGACCCATGTCGTCGAAGAGCTGGACGAGGAAACGCGCGCTGCGGTTCTGGCTGCGGTGTCTGATGAAGACCGCCAGGCGCTGGAAGCCTCGCTGGCCTTTGAGGACGAGACCGCTGGTCGTCTGATGCAACGCGAGTTCGTTGCCGCGCCTTCCTTCTGGAATGTTGGCAATACGATCGACCATATGCGCAAGGCCGGTGAGGACCTGCCAGATCTCTTTTTTGAGGTCTTTATCGTCGATGAAACCTTCAAGCCAATCGGTAGCGTACCGGTAAGCGCTCTGATGCGGTCCCATCGCGATGTCATGTTGAAGGATTTGATGGTTGCTTCAAAAGCCATCATCCGTCCTGAAGACGACCAGGAAGACGCGGCCTATCTGTTTGAGAAATACCACCTGATCAGTGCACCGGTGGTCGATGCTGACGGGCGTATTGCCGGTATGCTGACGCTCGATGACATCGTTGATGTTATCCAGGAAGAGAACAAGGAAGACCTGCTGGCGCTGGCTGGCGTGAACGAGGCCGGCCAGGCCGATACTGTGTGGTCTTCGGTGCGCGCCCGCGCGCCCTGGCTCTTCGTGAATCTGGGCACGGCCGTGCTGGCTTCTGCTGTGATCGCGCTGTTTGAAGGTGCCATTGCCCAGCTGGTGGCGCTGGCTGTCCTGATGCCGATCGTGGCCTCCATGGGGGGCAATGCCGGGACCCAGTCGCTGACCGTTGCGGTTCGGGCGCTGGCATCGCGCGATCTCACGGCGTCCAACTCCATGCGTGTGGTCTGGCGCGAGCTCGCCGCCGGTACGGTCAATGGCCTGATCTTTGCAGCCGTCATGGGTGTCGTCGCGGGCGTCTGGTTCACAGATTGGCAGCTGGGCGGGGTTATCGCGATCTCCATGGTCATCACGCTTGCTTCAGCGGGCCTGTCGGGCATTCTAATTCCGCTGGGCCTGCGCAAGATGGGCGCTGACCCGGCTGTGGCCAGCTCTGTGTTCGTGACAACTGTTACCGATGTGGTGGGATTTTTCGTCTTTCTCGGACTCGCGGCCATTGTTCTGCTTTAATCGCAGTGTGAGCTGGTGCGAGATAACAAGACTGGGTGAAGGTGGATGCTGACCCTTGCAATGATCACAGGCGCGGCGGCGCTATTGAGCACTCAACCGGTGCAGGTCGAGCCTGAGGCCGAGACACCGCCAGCGGCTGCAGCTATGTCTGGTTTAAGCCTCGGCACGCCCTGGCGCTCGGGCCCGTCGCTGTATGAGCCGCGTGCAGGGCTTGCTGCGACAGTCCACGACGGAAAAATCTATGCGGCCGGTGGCGCAGGCCTTGTGGACCCGCACGATAATTTTGAGGAATACCATCCTGAATTCGGGCGTTGGCTGGACCGTCCGGCCTTGCCCGTGGGGCTGGAGCGCTTTGCCATGGCCAGTCTTGGCGATCGCATTTATGTGGCGGGTGGCTTCAGCGCAGACTCAGGGTCTGAACCTATTGCTGATGTCTGGTCTTTCGATCCGGCGGCAAACCTCTGGCAGGGCGAACCGGCCATGCCGGGGGCAAAGTCAGCTTTCGCCCTGCTTTCGGTCAACGATGCGCTTTACGCGGTCGGAGGTGAGGGCGGCGTAGCGGGCATGTTCGTCTACGATCCCGAAGCGCTGGAATGGACCACAGTGTCTGCCCCGGAGCGCGTGAACCGTCGTGGTGCTGCAGCGGTTGTTGTGGATCAGGAAATCTGGCTGATTGGCGGGGTGCGAGCACGCGCCAGCAGCGATGCTGTGGACATCTACGACGTGAGTACAGGTGTCTGGCGCGAAGGCCCGTCTTTACCCGAGCCGCGTGCAGGCCATGCAGCTGCGGTGCTGGACGGGCGCATCCATGTGTTCGGCGGTCGCAGCGCGGACATGCAGCGCACCGTTCGCGATCATTTCCAGCTGGACCCTGCTGGACTTGAGTGGACGATCGGCCCTGCGCTCCCGGTCGCGCGCACCGAAGCGGCAGCGGCCACACTCGGTAACGAAGTCTGGTTGATCGGCGGCGGTGCCGGTGCGGGTTTCTTTGCGCCCTTTACCGCTGTGGACACAGTGGATGTCATTCGCCCGACCGGCGAGGGCTAAACGGCCTTGCGCTTGCATTGATGGCGTGAACCCGTCGTCTAGGCGTATCGGAACGGAACAGTCATGAAACCGCGTCTCAACGCAACGCGCGCCATGCGCGATCTGATCAAGGCCCATGAGCCCTTCGTTGAAACGGCGGAGCGGCGCGGTCGGCGCTGGGTCATTGGCTGGGGCCACCGCGCCACGGCGCGCGAAGGCGCGACCATCACGCCGGACAATGCCGAGCTTCTGCTGATCTATGACGCGCTGCAGGCCCAACAGGCTGTGGAGGCGGTCGTTGGCGATGCGCTTCCCAAATCGGCACGCGATGCGCTGGCCAGCTTTGCCGCCTCGATTGGCCTGGGGGCCTTCAAGGTGTCTGACGTGGCGCGTCTGGCCAAGGCCGGGCGCCACCGGGAAGCCGCTGCTGCGCTTGATAGCTGGGTGCGCGCTGAGGTGGATGGGCGCCTGGCGGTGTCTGATCAACTGGTTCAGCGTCGCCAGGCTGAAAAGGCGCTTTTCCTGGAAGCGCTTGACGGGCCTGCGGCCACTGCGCCTGAGCCGCAGGTTGAAGCGCCTGCCGCTGAAGAGCCGACGCTAGGCGTGCTGGTGGACGTGGATATCGCTTTTGAAGATACGCCTGCGCATGCCCCGGTCGCGACCCCTGCTGTTTCTGCGCCACAGGCCGAGCCTGTTAGCGCGCCTTTAGAGCGGCCGCGCCGTGATCTTGGCGCATCTGACGCTGACGCCCGCGCAGCCATCGAAGCGACTGACCGTGACAGTGTGCCGGACGCCATCGAAGTCACAGCACTGCAAGCGATTGCTGATTCAGATGGGGCTCCGGATGAAGCCGAAGCTGTTGACGCCGAGCTCGTCGTCCCGGTGGAGGACGCCCCGTCTGAAGCGACAGCACCTGAAGACAACTCAGATGCGTTGAAGTCGCGCCAGGACGCGGCTATCAAGGCGGTGATGACCCGCATGGCCGGGGCCATGGCGACCAGCGTTGTCCCGGCACCGGAAACTGACGGGCCTGCTCTGGATGAGGCTGACGACACGCTGCAGGCAGTCAGCGCCGCTGAAGCGAGCGTTGAGCCTGAGGCCGAGCCGCAGCCTGACCTGACCGATGTGCGCCTGGGCTTTAGCTATATGGAGCCGTCGCGCGTCGAGGTTCCGCTCGCCCGCGAGGCTGAGACCCAGCCTGAGCCTGAACCAGAGCCCGCTCCCAGGTCCGAGCCGATGCCAACACCGGTCTACGGGACTGTGTCGGTGAGCACGGTTTCGCCGAGCCCGAAGCCTGAGGAGGAGGCTGACGCAGCCCCTGCGTCGCCCGAACCCGCTCCGCCGCACCCGGCAGCGGCGCCGGCGTCCGCGCCGGGCCTGTCCGGTGAAAGCGAGGGCCCTGACCATCCTGATGATGAGGACGGTTACCATGGCGAGGATGACGACATTCTCGATCCAGTGATCGTAGCTGGTCCTGAAGCGGGCGATCTGGAGTTTGAGGCCAAGCCGCAGAAAAGCGCCAGCTGGGTCTTCCCGGCGATGATGGGCGTGGGCGTGGTCATGACCGGCCTTGGCGGCTGGGAGCTGGCCAGCAATTTTGACGCCTATATGGCCGGGGGGATCAGCCATTCACCCATAGGGCCGGTGGTGTTCGGCTCCGGCTTCCTGCTGACCGTGGGTGCAGCCTGGATGACGCTGAGCCGCCGTTAGAAGCGCGGCCTGAGACACTCACGCCGCTTGACCTCTTCGAGGGCCGTGGTATCTCGCGAGCCATGATTGCAAACCAGTATCCGACCCTGGAATTTCCAGTGGGTGAAACGGCGGAAATGCTGCGCGATACCGTGCGCTCTTTCGCCTCCGATCGCATCGCTCCGCGCGCTGCAGAGATTGATGAAAAAGACGAGTTCCCGGCCGACCTCTGGCCGCAGCTCGGTGAGCTGGGCCTGCTTGGCATCACCGTGGAAGAAGAGCTCGGCGGCACCGGCCTTGGCTATCTGGAACACTGCATCGCGATGGAGGAAGTCTCCCGCGCCAGTGCTTCGGTGGGCCTGTCCTACGGCGCGCACTCCAATCTGTGCGTCAACCAGATCCGCATTAATGGCAATGACGCGCAGCGTGCAAAATACCTGCCCAAGCTGATGAGCGGCGAGCATATTGGTGCGCTCGCCATGTCAGAGCCGGGGGCCGGTTCCGACGTTGTGTCCATGAAGCTGAAGGCCGAGAAAAAGGGTGATCGCTACATCCTGAACGGCTCGAAGATGTGGATCACCAATGGGCCGAGCGCCGATACCCTGGTGGTTTATGCCAAGACCGACCCGAGCGCGGGCTCCAAGGGCATCACCGCCTTCCTCATCGAGAAGGGCATGAAGGGCTTCTCGGTTGCGCAAAAGCTCGACAAGCTGGGCATGCGCGGCTCTGAGACCGGTGAGCTGGTGTTTGAAGACTGTGAAGTGCCGGAGGACAATATCCTCGGTAAAGAAGGCGGCGGTGTCCGCGTTCTGATGAGCGGTCTGGACTATGAGCGCGCCGTGCTCGCCGCGGGCCCGATCGGCATCATGCAGGCCTGCATGGACGTGGTCATGCCCTATGTCCACGAGCGCAAGCAATTCGGCCAGTCCATTGGTGAGTTCCAGCTCATCCAGGGCAAGATCGCCGACATGTACACCAAGATGAACGCCACGCGCGCCTATGTGTACGCGGTCGCTCAGGCCTGTGACGCTGGCAAGACCACCCGCCAGGACGCAGCCGGGGCCATCCTGTTTGCCGCTGAAAGCGCGACCCAGTGTGCGCTGGACGCCATCCAGATCCTGGGCGGTAACGGCTATATCAACGAATACCCGACGGGCCGCCTGTTGCGCGACGCCAAGCTCTACGAGATCGGTGCCGGCACCAGCGAAATCCGCCGCATGCTGATCGGGCGCGAGCTGTTCAACGCCACGCGTTAAGGCGAGCGACCAGAGTAAAACCGAAGCGGCCTGGGCATTAATGCTCGGGCCGTTTTGTTTTCAGCGAGTCCCGGCGACCGGCACCAAACCCTTCTCCAGCACCTCCATCGTCGCGCGATAGCCCGCCTCGACCGCATCATCAAACCGCTTCCATTCGCGCAAATCCATCTCCAGCTCCGGCAGGATCAGGACGTCGGTGGCGTCGCGGAAGCGGGCGTGCTGGCTCAAGGTTCCCACCGTCGCCGCGCGCATCAAAAGCGAGGCAATCGGCGGCGGATCGGACAGGCCGTTCTTTCGCACCCACCCGGCAAAGCTGGGCGGATCAACGAAGTCTGACGCGCGGATGGCGTTCGTGCGGGTCACGTCACAGCCGATATTAAGGCCCCGGTGAAAGGCGCGCAGCTCCACGACGGGGAAGTTGTTGAACACCGCCCCGTCCACCAGCACATCCTCGCCATCAATGACGGGCGGCAGCAGGCCTGGGATGGCGATGGAGCAGCGCAGCGCCTTACGCAGCAGCCCGGAGCGGTGCACCCGCACACTGCCATCGGTCAGGTTTGACGAGACGCAGAAGAAGGGCCGGCCCATCTCATTGATGGTGACCTCGCCAAAATGGGTTTTCAGCCGCCGGTCGACGCGCTTGCCCGCAATCATGGAGACCACCGGCAGGGTCCAGTCCGACATCGGATTGGACTCCACGAAGGCCTGACGCATGCGCGTTTCCAGCTCTTCATTGTCCCAGCCGAGCGCAGCGCCCGCCGCGATGATGCCGCCCATGCTGGCCCCGCAATAGGCATCAAACTCGATGCCGGATTCACGCAGCGCTTTGACCGCGCCCACATGGGCGTAAGCGCGCGACCCACCGCCGGACAGCGCCAGTCCCACCGACTTGCCGGTCATCATGCGGGCCAGATGCCGGGCATCGGCCTTGCTACCCTGGCTCCAGTGGAAACAGCGCGCCGCATCGGCTGCCGCCACCCAGTCGCCGGGGCTGGAGGTTCGCTTGTCGCCCCCATGGTGGACGATCACCACATCGATCAGCTTCAGCCTGGCCGCCGGGGAGGGATCTTCGGGCATCAGGGGCAGGGAGGGGCGCGCGTCGGCCCTGGCCAGCATCCAGATGCGATCGGCCCGGCCCATGGCGCGCCGGGCCCAGTCAGCATCGCCCAGCTTTGCGATCAGGATGACCACATCATGGTCCGCTTCCATGCGATCGAGGCGCGTGCCGGCCCAGGCGGCCTTGTCCTCGGCCACGATGGCGACCTTCAGGCCCAGATCGGCAACGGCGGCCTCAAGCTCCCGGGCGCGAAAGTCCAGATCAATGGTGGGCGAGGTGGAAATCAGCGCGAAGACCCGCGGCTCGGCCTGGGTGTGGGCGGTGCCGCCGCGCAGCCGGTGCAGCATCATGCGCGCCAGCTCTCGCATTAGCGAAGCGTGCTTGTTGGTCAGCCGCTCAAACGCGGCCTTCGGCAGACGCACCAGCTCGCTATCGCGCAGGGCATAAACGCTGGCCGAATGATTGCTGTCGGCCACCATGGCCATCTCGCCAATGGGTTCACCCTGGCGCACATGGCCCACAAGTTCCGGGCGCCCGTCCGCGCCATTGCGAAACGCCGCCAATGCTCCAGAGCGCACCAGATAGAAGGCATCGGCCGGTTCACCCTGCTCAAACAGGGTTTGACCCGCGGGCAGACAAAACCACTCAACCTCGGCCTCCACAGCCGACAGTGCGGCTTTCTCCAGCCGGTTTAAGAAGGGGAAGAGGTTGAGGGAGAATTTCATCAGTCTTCGAATAACTGACACGCGCGATGCGTATCACTCGCTCCAATAGGTGTGTAGGCCTGATAGCCACTATCGAATACAAAGACATAGAGATCGCCCAACGCATTGAGCGGAATAAAGAGCAATGGAAGGTCGAGCTCACGGGCGCGCTCGACCCGATCCGTCCAAATTGGATAAAAGCACTCGCCTGTGGGTCCAAATCGTTCCCCCGGGGCAGGCAGTTGGCTTGCGGTGCGGGGAAGCTGATCATCATGGTGCCTTACGTCACCATGGAAAGCCAGTCGTTCTGAAATGTCCTCAGTTGAGCGGTCCGATGATCGAAGCAGACCCGATGCGGCCGTATAGCTCAATAGGTCGGTATTACCTTCGCCCGTGATAGCTTCAAAATATATTACACCTGACTGGCAGGTGCGTCCGACTAGATGGACACGTAGGATGCCATTCGCACCATCAATGTCTTCGGTGAGTTCTCGCTGATACATCCGGTCGCAGTCTTGCTCAGGACGTGGCACTGCGGCTTCAAGCGCGATGGCGGCCAGAACTATCTCAAGCATCACCCGCGCCCCATCCGCTTGACTGGATTGAGCGGTTTGAACACGCCGTCGCGTTTTTCGCCGCGCGCGGTCATGGCTTCCAGGATGTCTTCAGGGCTCCAGAGGCTCGCCTGCAGCGTCATGGCATGTTCCAGGCTGTCGGCGACCGTGTGGTCACGCGCATAGAGAAAGGAGCGTTTGGTGCCGTTGATGGTCAGCGGGGCCTTGGAGGCGATCTTCTCGGCAATGGCGTCCACATGCGCATCAAGCGCCTCGGGGGTGTCGAACACAGCGTTATAAAGCCCCAGCTTTTCCGCGCGCTCTGGGCTGAGCGTATCGCCGGTATAGGCGAGCTCGCGCGCGATACCTTCCGGGATCAGGCCTGGCAGGCGCTGCAGGGTGCCGACATCGGCAAACATCCCGATATTCGTCTCTTCAATCCGGAGCCAGGCGTCGCTGGTGCCAAAGCGCATGTCGGCTGCACAGATCATATCCACCGCGCCGCCTACGCAAGGCCCCTGAACGCTGGCGATGACGGGAAAGCGCGCGCGCTCAAATGCGGTAAACGCGTCCTGCAGGGCCAGCGCCGCCGTCATGAAGGCTTCGCGCGCACTTGCTGTATCGGTCGTCAGGGCGTTGGGGTCGGTGAAGACGGAGATGTCCATACCGGCGGAAAACACCGTGCCCTGGGCTTCAAGAATCAGCACGCGGGTTTCACCGGCATCGGACAGCGCCATTACCGCTTCGGGCAGCTCGCGCCAGAAGGCCGGCGTCATGGTGTTGCGCTTTTCAGGGCGGTTCAAGCGGATGCGCGCAATCGGCCCATCGCCAATCAGCTCAAAGGTTTCAAACTGAGGCGGGTTTGAAGCGTTCGGCATTTCGCCCTCCTTATGGGATGCATTTGTCCCAGCATCGGTTGCTGCGCAGGTGAGAGCAAGGGGGCTGCGACGTTGCGCGAGGGGGTGTTGGCAGGCTAATCAGCACCCCAAGTGATTTTACTCCAGACCGTTGGCGGCCCATGACCCAGCTTTCCACCCAGCTCGATCCGAACTCTGACAGCTTTAAAGCCAATGCAGACGCCATGGCCGAACTGGTCGCAGAGCTGCGCGAAAAGACCGCTGAAGCCGCCAAGGGTGGCAATGAGCGCGCGCGCGAAAAGCATTTAAAGCGCGGCAAGCTTCTGTCCCGTGATCGGGTCCAGCGCCTGCTTGATCCCGGCTCGCCCTTCCTGGAGCTGAGCCCGCTGGCGGCCAATGGCATGTATGAGGGCGACGTTCACGGGGCTGGCATGATCACCGGCATTGGCCGGGTGTCAGGCCGCGAATGCGTGATCGTGTGCAATGACGCCACGGTGAAGGGCGGCACCTACTATCCCATGACGGTGAAGAAGCACCTGCGCGCCCAAGAGGTCGCGAAGGAAAACCGTCTGCCCTGCATTTATCTGGTGGATTCGGGCGGCGCAAACCTGCCCCACCAGGCCGAAGTCTTCCCCGACAAGGAGCATTTCGGGCGTATCTTCTTTAACCAGGCCAACCTGTCTTCAGAGGGCATCCCGCAGATCGCCGTGGTGATGGGCAGCTGTACTGCTGGCGGTGCTTACGTGCCGGCGATGTCGGATGAAAGCATCATCGTGCGCAAGCAGGGCACGATCTTCCTGGGCGGTCCGCCGCTGGTGAAGGCTGCGACCGGCGAAGTGATCTCCGCTGAGGACCTGGGCGGGGCCGACGTGCATGCGCGCACCTCCGGCGTGGTGGACCACTATGCAGCCAACGACGATCACGCGCTGCAGACGGCGCGCCGCATCGTGGCGGGGCTGAACACCGTCAAATCGCCAGACATGCATATCATCCAGCCTGAAGAACCGGCTGTGGACCCGGCGACGCTGGGCGGTGTGATTCCGGCTGATACCCGCCAGCCCTTTGACGTGCGCGAAGTGATCGCTCGCATCGTGGATGGCTCGGAATTTGACGAGTTTAAAAAGCTCTATGGCGAAACGCTGGTGACCGGCTTTGCGCGCATTTCCGGCATGCCGGTGGGCATTATCGCCAACAATGGCGTGCTGTTCTCTGAGAGCGCTCTGAAAGGCGCGCACTTCATCGAGCTGTGCTGCCAGCGTAAAATCCCGTTGCTCTTCCTTCAGAACATCACCGGCTTCATGGTCGGCTCGAAATATGAAAGCGGCGGTATCGCCAAGGACGGGGCCAAGCTTGTCACCGCTGTGTCCACCGCAAAAGTGCCGAAAATCACCGTCGTGATTGGCGGCTCCTACGGCGCAGGCAATTACGGCATGTGCGGCCGCGCCTTCGGTCCGCGCTTCCTCTTCATGTGGCCCAATGCCCGCATCTCCGTCATGGGCGGTGAACAGGCCGCCAGCGTGCTCGCCACGGTCAAGCGCGATGGCATGGAGCTTCGCGGCGAAGCGTGGTCAGCAGAAGACGAAGAAGCCTTCAAAAACCCGATCCGGGAAAAGTATGAGGAAGAGGGCTCGCCCTACTACTCCACCGCCCGCATCTGGGACGACGGCGTCATCGCCCCCGAAGACACCCGCCGCGTCGTGAGCCTGGCGCTGAGTGCTGCACTCAACGCGCCGGTGGAAGACACGAAGTTCGGCGTGTTCCGGATGTAGGGGAATCACCCAACGCGTCATCCCAAACTTGATTTGGGGTCCAGTGGTTTCGACAGCGCAACTGGGTTCCGACTTTCGTCAGGATGACGAAGGCTTTTGATCCTGAGGGTCCTTCGAGGCTCGCCTGAGGGCTCGCACCTCAGGATGAGGGTTAGATCAAGCGCCCACCTCCCTCATCTGAGAGGAGTGAGCCCTTGGCGAACGTCTCGAAGGACGGACGATTTCCAACTTGTTCTTCCCCGGCGTAGGCCGGGGCCCAGAGATCTTAGATTGTTGAGCCCAGCCTCTCTGGATCCCGGCTTTCGCCGGGAAAGAGGTGATAATTCGATCCATTCCGCCCCCACGCGCGTATCTTCAGTCATGAAAATCACTGGAGACTCCCATGCGCCTTATCCTCTCCCTCATCGCGCTGATGGCGCTCACCTCGGCTCCGGCGATGGCCACTGAGGAGCCGCCGCACCGCGTGATTGAGCGGGTGGGCGATATCGAGATCCGCGAATATGCGCCGATGATCGTGGCGGAGGTGGAGGTCTCAGGCGACCAGACCAGCGCCAGCAATCGCGGCTTCCGGCCGCTGGCGGGTTATATCTTTGGTGATAATGCCCCGCGTGAGGAAATTGCCATGACGGCACCGGTCACCGCGCGCGCCAGCGAAGGGCAGAAGATCGACATGACCGCGCCTGTCACGGCCGCCGAGGCGGGTGAGGGGCGCTGGACGGTGGCGTTTGTGATGCCCGACAGCTGGTCGATGGACACGCTGCCCGCGCCGAACGATCCCGATGTCACCCTGCGCGAGGTGGACGCCCGCCGTGTGGTGGCGATCCAGTTTAATGGCGGGCGCAATGCGCGCTGGTTTGCCCAGAAGGAAGCTGAGCTGCTCGCCTTCGTGGCTGAGCGGGGCTTTGACACGGTTGGCGAGCCGACTTTTGCCTATTACAGCCCGCCCTGGATACCGACGGCCTTTCGCCGCAATGAAATCTGGGTTGAAATCGCGGCCTCTTAATTCGCGGCGCGCGCGGTCTATATCTGATCGCAATTCATTTGCCCGTTTGATCATGAAAGGGGTTTGACGTGTTTGAACCTCATGAACACCGCAACGCTCTGTTGGATGAGCTGCACGCCCGGCCGCGCCCGCTTCTGGGCGCGCCGTGTCTGGTTACGCGTCTGGATATCCAGGTGGAACCGCAGGACATGGACGCCCATGGCCAGCGCCTGGCTGAGCATGTGGACATCGATCCAGGTGCCCGGCACGCCACGTTTAAAATGGGCGGCTTCGAAGTCGCGTTTGAGCGCCGCACCGAGTTCATCACCTACACCATCATCGACCCGTCGCCGACCAAGGAGCCGTTCTCCGCGCCAGCGGTGGATCCGGGCCTGAAGGCGATTCTGGACGGTTTGCCCGGCAAGCTTGTTTCTGCGATCCGGCTTCATCTGGATGTGAACAAGGACGGTGCGCCGGATCTGGAGGCCTGTACCAAGCTGTTCGGTAAGGACCGGTTTGCGGCCAGTCTTCTACGCGGCGGCATGGCGTCGGTTGCGGGGGATTTCAGGCCTGATGAGAACGGCTTCATCCGCTTTCTGGTGCGCGATGGTTCAGACAATCCAGCGACGCGTGGGCGCATGGTTCAGCGAATCATGGAGATGGAGGCGTATCGCGCCGCCGCCATGCTGGCGCTTCCGCTAGCACGGGCGGCGGGTGGCCAGCTCAATGAGCTGGAAGCCAATCTTGATGAAGTCTCCCAGCATATTGCCGCCGGGCCGGATTCTTTGAAGGACCGGGATATTCTGGACCGCCTGACGACGCTTGCCGGCAAGGCAGAAAAGCTGCGTGCTGAGGGTGACTACCGCTTTGCCGCGGCACGCGCCTATGGCGACCTGGTCAAGGACCGCAATATCCGGCTGCGCGAGGAGCGGGTGGAGGGCCATGAGCGTGTGGGCGTCTTCATCGAAAAGCGCCTGAACCCGGCGCTGCAGACCTGTAGCGCGGTGTCGGCCCGTCAGAATGCGCTGGCCCAGCGCGTCGACCGCGCGGTGCGCCTGCTCACCACGCGCGTCCAGGTCGATCTTGAGGACAAGAATGCCGACGTGCTCGACGCCATGAACCGGCGTGCCGCCGCTCAGCTACGCCTGCAGGAAGCGGTGGAAGCGCTGTCGACGGTGGCGATGACCTATTACGGCGTGGGTCTGATTTTCTATCTGGCCAAAGGCAGCGCCGAGGCGGGTCTTGATATCAATCCAGAGCTGATCGCGGGGGCATCAACGCCGGTGCTGTTCTTCGGAATCTGGTTCGGCCTGCGCTTCGTGCGACGCCTGATCACAGGTGGGGGCGGTTCCAGATAGCGTCTGCCACGACGTCAGGCTTGCCCATAAAGCCCGGATAGAGGCATTCTCCCGCCCGATAATACGTGCCAGCGGGGGATGCTGTGGAAATTGTCGATACGATTTTGAATGTGGCGCGCGATGGTTTTGACCAGGTCAATGCCGTTCAGGGATTGATCATTGCGCTTGTGGGCGCGCTGATCCTGCCGAACTTGCAGCGCCTGCCGATGATTGTTGTGGGGGCCACGGTTGTCCACGTGGTGGTCGATACGCTTTTGCCTGTGCTGGCGGGCGGTGCCGCGCTGCGCCTGCCGGAGTTTCTGGAAATGAGCTTCTGGCGCTATGTCGCCACTCTGCTGGTGGGATATCTGGTGATCATCACCGCCTTCGTGCTGATCCGAAAGCTGGTGCTGCGTCGCTAGCAGGGCGTTGTATTTTAGCACCCGATGGAATTTGTCGCGGGCCTCGTCGGCAATTATGCTTGCATTCTGTTAAGGTTTTGGCAGGATTTGCCGCAATGTGGCGTGCGTGTACGCCGACACGAGGGGAAAAATTATGGAATTTCTTGATCCGATCATGCCGTATATCGATCCGGTTTGGTCTTGGCTTATGGCTGGTCTGGCCGCATTTGGTCCGCAAACCGCGGGTGGTGATATCGCCTGGATCCCGCTGGGTATCCAGATGGGCGTCATCGGCGTTGTGATGGCGCTTCTGATGCCTAGCTACGGCGCAATCCTGGTCTTCACCATCGCCAGCACCATCGTGCATGTGGTGGTGGACGAAGCGATGCCCATCATTCTCGATGGGGCCAGCTTTGCAATGCCGCCGGTGACCGACATGGCCTATCTGCAATATATTTCCTTTGCAGCCGCGGCTTATCTGGTTGGCCTGACGGTGCTTTACATCATCAAGGCGATTGTGCTGCCGCGCTAAGGTCCGGGTCAGGACACCACAGGAAACGCCCGTTGCTTTGAGGGAAGCGGCGGGCGTTTTCATGTCTGGCGTCTTTGTCACCTTGGCCTTCGGGCAAAGGAGGTCTAAGCATCGGTAAAACCACAGATGCCGGAGGCTTATTCCATGTCCGACCAGTCCGACGTTCTTCTTGATGTCACCCCCGGCGGTGCCGCGATCATTACGCTTAACCGCCCCGACAAGCACAACGCCTTCAATGCCGACGTGATCGCGCGCCTGTCCGACATTTTCGAGACGCTGCGCGCCAACGCCGATGAAGTGCGGATCGTCTTTCTGCGCGGGGCGGGCAAGAGTTTTTCCGCCGGGGCGGATCTGGAATGGATGAAGGCGGCGGCTGACTGGACCCATGAAGACAATGTGGAAGACGCGCTGGGCCTCGCGCGCATGCTGCACCGCCTCTACGACCTGCCTCAGACGACTGTCGCGCTGGTCCAGGGCGCGGCCATGGGCGGCGGCGCTGGCCTGATGGCGGCGTGTGATGTGGCGGTGACCACCAAGGACGCGAAGATTCGATTCTCCGAGGTGCGCCTTGGGCTAACCCCGGCCACCATTTCTCCCTTTGTGGTGAAAGCCATCGGCCCGCGCTATGCCCGTGCACTGTTTGCCACCGGTGAAAGCTTTGACGGCAATTTTGCTCACCAGATTGGCTTGGCCCAATACGTGGTCGATAGCGCCGATGAGCTTGATGACATGATGGAGCATCTGGGTAAGCTCGCCTTCCACGCAGCACCCGAAGCGGTGCGCGATGCCAAGCGCCTGGTCGACATGGTCGCCGACCACGAGATCAATGACGGGCTTTTAAAGAAGACCGCTCACCAGATCGCGGACCGCCGCGCCAGCGATGAAGGCAAGGAAGGCCTCTCCGCCTTCCTTGAGAAGCGCAAGCCGTATTGGGCGGAGTAGGCGCCTTATTTCTTCCCTCTTCCCCAGCGAAAGCTGGGGTCCAAGCTAGGCAAGTCGAAGGCTGGACATGGGTCGCGGCTTGCTCTGGGACGGAGAGGGATCTGACTAATGATCGGACGCGCTGAGCTTGAGGCCTGGCTCCATGCCCGCCGTGAGGCGCTTCGCAGCTTTGCGGTGCGGGGGCCGGTCACGGGCGCGATGTTCGAATTTGTCGCCTTTGGGATCAAACAAGCCTGGGCCTGCCTGTTCGGCGGGCTCATGCTCGCGCTGTTGCTAGGGACATTTCTTTTCTATCCCGCCGATGCGCCTCTTGCGCGCTATGACTTCATTACGCTGGGCGCGATTCTCATCCAGATCGGCATGATCGCCTTCAAGCTGGAAAGCTGGGATGAGGTGAGGGTGATCTGTGCATTTCACGTGGTGGGCACCGTGATGGAAATCTTCAAGGTCCACGCAGGTAGCTGGATTTATCCTGAAAGCGGGGACGCTTTTCTGGTCATTGCCGGTGTGCCGCTGTTTTCCGGCTTCATGTATGCGGCGGTGGGCAGCTATCTGACCCGGGTGTGGCGCATCTTCGAGTTTCGTTTTGATCGCTTCCCGCCACTCTGGCTTCAAGCGCTATTGACCATAGCGGTCTACATCAACTTCTTCACCCATCACTTTACCTTTGACATCCGCAATATTCTGTTTGTGGCGAGCGCCCTTATCTATGGACCCTGCGTGGTCTGGTTCAGGCCGGATCGGGCCCATCGGCCCATGCCGCTCTTCATCGGGCTTATCCTGGTGGCGCTCTTCATCTGGTTTGCGGAGAATCTGGGCACCTTTGCTCAAGCGTGGGCCTATCCTGATCAGGATGGCGGCTGGCGGCCTGTGTCGCTGGCCAAGCTTGGTAGCTGGTATCTTCTCATGCTGATCAGCTTCGTTCTGGCCGCCGCTGTACAGGGGCGAGACGCGCCGCGCGCTTGAACTGAAACCCGGCTTGGCCCAGAACTCGAGCCAACAACGTGTTTTGACAAGAGCCCGCCATGATCAAGAAGCTTCTTATTGCCAACCGGGGCGAGATTGCCCGCCGCGTGATGCGCACCGCTCATCGCATGGGAATTGCGACCGTGGCGGTGTATTCTGAAGCCGACGCCAATGCGCCCCATTTGCGCGAGGCTGGCGAGGCGGTGCTTCTGGGCCCAGCCCCAGCCCGCGACAGCTATCTGCGCGCTGAGCTGATCCTTCAGGCGGCCAAGGACACCGGCGCGGACGCCATCCATCCCGGATATGGCTTCCTGTCCGAAAACGCCGACTTTGCCCGCGCCTGCGCCGATGCGGGTGTGATCTTCGTAGGTCCCAGCCCTGAAAGCATCGAAGCGATGGGCCTGAAGGATCGCGCCAAGAAGCTGATGGAAGAGGCGGGCGTGCCCGTCACGCCGGGCTATCATGGTGAGGATCAGGACCCGTCTCTATTGGCTGAGGAAGCCGGACGCATTGGCTATCCGGTGCTGATCAAGGCGGTCGCCGGGGGCGGCGGCAAGGGCATGCGCAAGGTGGAGCGCGCTGAGGACTTCGCCGCGGCTCTGGACAGCTGTAAGCGCGAAGCCTCCTCCAGTTTTGGCGATGACCGGGTGCTGATCGAGAAATTCATCACCAGTCCGCGCCATATCGAGGTTCAGGTGTTCGGTGACAGCCGCGGCCGCGTGGTTCACTTCTTTGAGCGCGACTGCTCGCTGCAGCGCCGCCACCAGAAAGTCATCGAGGAAGCCCCGGCACCGGGCATGACACCCAATGTGCGCGCCGCCATGTGTTCAGCCGCCGTGCAGGCCGCCAAGGCTGTCGACTATGTCGGCGCTGGCACCATCGAATTCATCGTGGATGGCTCCGGCCCGCTTCGCGAAGGTGGCTTTTATTTCATGGAGATGAATACGCGTCTTCAAGTGGAACATCCAGTTACTGAAGAGGTGACGGGCTACGATCTGGTAGAGCTTCAGCTGCGTGTGGCTTCGGGTGGTTCGGTGCCGGATCAGGGCGATATTGCGCTGTGCGGCTGGGCCATGGAAGCGCGTCTCTATGCTGAAGATCCTGCCACCGGCTTCCTGCCCTCCATCGGCAAGCTGGATCGTTTGCGCCTGCCAGACGATACGGTGCGCGTTGACACAGGTGTGGAAGAGGGCGGTGAGGTCTCGCTTCACTATGACCCCATGATCGCCAAGCTGATCAGCCGTGGCTCTACCCGCGACGAAGCGATTGAAGGCTTGCTTGCCGGACTTGATACGCCGCTGGTGATCCACCCGGTTAAAACGAATGCCGGCTTCCTGCGCCGCTGTCTCGATCATGCCGACTTCCGCTCAGGCACGGTCGATACCCGCTTTATCGATGACCGCGTCGATAGCCTGGCCCCGGCAGGGCCGTCGGTGGTGTCTCAGGCCGTTGCCGCTCTGGTCTTTGCCGAAGGCTCAACCCTGAACGCAGCTCGCGCCGGTGATCCCTGGTCGGTCAATGACGGCTTCCGCGTGAATGGCGACCCGGTGGTTGAGACGGGCCTGAACGTGGACGACGCCCGCGTTTCAGCGAAGGTGTCGGTGACCGGCAACACGGTCGACGCCCGCATTGGCGATGGCGGTCTTGTCATGACCGGCACACGCTTCGATCCAGCTGGCAGCTTGACCGGCCATTTGGATGGCAAGCCCGTTCGCGCCGAGTTTGAACCGCGCGGTCGAGAGGTTCTGGTCTCGGTGCAGGGCGAAACCCAGCTTATCGAGCGTTATAACCCCGCCGCCGCTGCCGAGGCGCTTGAAGGCGGCGGTGCGGTCAAGGCACCCATGCCCGGCAAGGTGCTCGCCGTGCCGGTGAAGGCCGGCGACGCGGTCACCAAGGGCCAGACGCTCGCCGTGCTGGAAGCCATGAAGATGGAGCACGCCTTGACCGCGCCGCGCGAGGGTGTCGTTGAAACGGTGTCGGTCGAAGCCGGAGCCCAGGTTGGCGACGGCGACGTGCTGGTGACGCTTCAAGACGAGTAACCGGCACGCTTCCTGCTCCGTCGCGGTCAATGGCGCTTAGAGCGTCTCAGATCGCGACGGAGGCATCCATGACCGAGCCGGTAATGGTGGACTGGAATTCAGAGAAAACGGCGGAGTTTCGCCGCGGTGTTATTCAGGCGCGGCATCGCTTGCACCGGGCTGAAGAGTTTTCTGATGACGCTCTGGCGGCGCTGCTGAACCGGCATCCGCGTGAGCTTTGCGACTTCTGCACGATGGGTGACGATCCGGCCGATCGCGAGACCTGGCGCGCTGGCGATGCCGGTGAGCTTGATGGTCATGCGCTTTTACAGGCGGTGCGCGATGGCAAGCTGTGGATCAATCTACGCGACGCGATGAATGTCGATCCGGTGTTCAAGCCGCTTTTTTCCAGCCTGATGGGCCAGCTCAAGCACCTCAATCCCGGCTTTAATCCGATGCGCGCCTATGGCGGCATCCTGATTTCCTCGCCGCGCGCGCAGGTCTTCTACCATGCCGATGTGAGCGAGACCTTCCTCTTACACGTGCGTGGCCGCAAGCGCTTCCGCATTTACCCGCCTCAGGCACCCTGGCTTGAGGACACGGCTCTGGAAGACATTCTGCACAAGGACCAGACCGAGGACGTGCCCTATGAAGCCCAGTGGGATGCCGATGCCGCACAAATTGATCTGGAGCCGGGCGACTTCGTGTCGTGGCCGCTTCACGCGCCGCACCGGGTGGAAAATCTGGAAGGCCTGAACGTCTCAATCACCTGCGAGATGGTGACGAAGCAGTCCTTTATGAAGAACGCCGTGCACCATGCCAACGGAGCCATGCGCCGTCTCGGTTTTGAGCCGAAAAGTACCAAGACCACCGGCGCAGAAGCCTGGGGCAAGCTGGTCCTGTCCAAGACCTGGCACGGCTGGGCCAAGCTGACCGGCAGCGCCGGCAAGCCGCTACCAAAGAGCGAGACCACGTTTGACGTGGATGTCTCCAGCGAAGACGGTC
Organism: Maricaulaceae bacterium EIL42A08; assembly: GCA_024178355.1. Taxonomy (GTDB): domain Bacteria; phylum Pseudomonadota; class Alphaproteobacteria; order Caulobacterales; family Maricaulaceae; genus Oceanicaulis. The sequence continues at coordinate 339,150 of JAMZNZ010000002.1, forward strand.
TGCGCGATCGCGCCACTATCTGACGTAAATTTAAGCCCGCATGGGGTTGGGCAAGAGCGGTCAGACCCCCTAGCTTATGGGGACGCTTAAGGAGGTCTGGCCGCCCATGATTCTACGTAGCCTTGCTGTTCTGCTGGCGGCCCTCTGGGCCGCTCCGGCCTTCGCGCAACTTCCCGAACCGCTGGATCGGGCGCTGTCAGTGATACCTGAAGATATCTCGCCTGAAGCGTTCGTTTTGAGAATGGGCGTTGGTTCCGATGCCATTCGAGTGGGGGTCAGCTTTAGCGAAGGCGAGGCAGACTACCGCCTTATTGAGCCTGCGAGCGAAGCCCTCCTGTCCGAGCAGCAAGCCGATCTGTGGGAGGGCTTCAATCGCGACGAAGAGGACGCACCTGAGGCCGAAGCCGATGGTAGTGACGAGGCCGCACAAAGCGCGAGCATCGGTATCGGGTCCTATGAACCAGACGCACTGCGCGCGGCGATCGGTGATACAGCCGAGCTAATTGAGGAAGGCCCTGAGCGCCTGGTCTACACCTTCACGCCGACGGCCTTGCCGGGGCAGGAGGGCGCGCCAGACAGCATGACCGAGAACCTGACTGGTGAAGTGGTCGTTGATCCGGTTCTTGGTCAGCTGGTGTCTGTTCGTTTTATGCTTGAAGAGAGCTTTAAACCTAACGTCTCTGCACGTCTTGAAACGTTTGAGCTTGAACAGCGCTTCGTACACGAGCCGGTCCTGAATGGACCGCGCATGTCAGCGGTGCGCATGAGCATGTCTGGCTCTGCCTTTTTCCGCGCGTTTCAGCAAACCATGGAAATGGACATCGAGGAGCCACGCTATCCACAGCCACGGCCTCAGCCTGACAGCGCGGGCGGTTGAGACCGGGCTGGAGTCGGTCTAATTCCCGTTCCATGCCGCTTCACCTTGTAAAGCTCTGCGTCGGGGCCGACGCGATTGAAGATCTGGAACGCTGGCGCGACACCTGCGCGCCCAATGGCCAGCTTATGCCCCACACTACGCGCATGACGCCCAAGCGCTCGAAAGAGCTTCTCGATAGCGGCTCGCTTTACTGGGTGATCAAGCGCGTGATCCAGGCCCGCCAGCGCATTGTGGAGCTTGAAGACTTTGTCGATTCAGAAGGCATCAAGCGCTGCCATATCTGGCTCGACCCGGAGATTATCCCCACAGCGCCGGCACCCAAACGCCCGTTTCAGGGGTGGCGCTATTTAAAGCCGGAGCACGCGCCTGCCGACCTGACCCAGCAAACCGGTGGTGAGGAGCTTCCCGCTGACCTGCGCCGCAAGCTGATTGATCTGGGGGCCTGGTAAGGGCCTAAACCGCTATATTGTCGATCAGACGGGTCGTCCCGACCTTGACTGCAGCGAGCACGCGCGCGGGGTCTGACACCGGTCCATCACCCAGTTTGGCCAATGTTTCTGCGTGGCGCACGGTCACATAATCAACACCGTCAAATGCATCTCGAGCTCTGGCAACTGCCGAGGCCTCTGCTTCAGATGCAGGCATCCCCGAACGCAAGTCTGCGCCAAAGTCTTTCAGGATAACATTCAGCGCACCGGCTCGGCGGCGATCTTCGGCGTTGAGATACGCGTTGCGAGAGGACCGCGCGAGACCGTCAGCTTCGCGCGCCGTTTCTCCGGCGAGGATTTCAACGTCCAGATCAAGATCGATCACCAGGCGGCGGATCACCATCAGTTGTTGGTAGTCTTTCTCGCCAAACACAGCGACGTCGGGCCGAACCTGGTTGAACAGCTTGGAAACCACCAGCGCGACGCCATGGAAGAAGTGCGGGCGCGCCTCACTCTCCAGGCCTTCGGCGGGACCACCCAGCCGCACCTCGGTCACGAAGCCATCAGGATACATGTCGCGCGCTGTCGGGGCGTAGATGAGATGGGGCCCGGTGCTGGCCAGCTTGGCGGCATCGTCTTCCAGCGTACGCGGGTAGCTGTCGAAGTCTTCCCCGGCGGCAAACTGGGCCGGGTTGACGAAAATGCTGACGACGACCCGATCGGCGACGTCCATCACTTGTTGCACCAGCGCCAGGTGACCTTCATGCAGGGCACCCATGGTCGGCACCAGGGCCACGCGCAAGCCCTCCGCTTTCCATTCAGCCACCTGAGCGCGAAGGTCACGGACCGTTGAAACGGCATTCATGGCAAGGTTTGGGGGGGTCATGGCCAGCGCCTCCGCAATCTGATGGGCGGACGTTAGGGCCAAGACACGTTCGCTCGCAAGCGACTCGGTGTAGTTGTCAGCTCATGATCCGGATCACCCTTGTCCTTGCCGCGCTGATTAGCCTTGCCGCCTGTGCCACAACACAGGACGATCAAGCGTCTGCGCCAGCCTCTATCGAGGCGATACAGGCTGCGCGCATGGCCGATCTTCTCAACTCCACAGCAGAGGCGACGCCTGAACGTATTCGAGCGGCCCAGGCAGAGCTTGCTGCTTTGGAGCAGGTGTTGATGACCGCGCCTGAACCGGCAGCCCCTGTGGCGGCTGTCCCGCCGCCTCTGGCCCCCGCGCCCGACCTGTCTGGATCGCGTAGCGTGATGAGTGCAGTGCACCTTGCGTCCTACCGTGAGTACGCAAATCTGGTTGCCGGGTGGGACGAGCTACAGGAAGAGGCCCCTTCGCTGCTCGGCGATCTCGACGTGCGTATTGCTGAAGCCAATCTGGGTGAGAGGGGCATTTTCCTGCGGCTGAAGGCCGGGCCTCTGGATAGTCTGCAAGCTGCTGAGGCCTTGTGCGCACAGCTGGAAGCGGCAGGTCACTGGTGTGCGCCAGCCGACTTTGACGGCCGTGCATTGCAGCGCTGAACAGCTGGACGCCATTTAACTTCACGCCATCGTGCAATAAGCCTACACCTTCGAGAGCGATTTGCTGCCGTTCGAAGGACGCTTGATGTCTGATAGCCCCAGTGCTGGACCTGTAACGCACGACGGTGCGCGGTCGCGCAGCCATGTCATCGTGATTGGCAATGAGAAGGGCGGCGCGGGCAAGTCCACCGTTGCGATTCATCTGGCCGTCGCGCTGATGCGGATGGGCAAGAGTGTTGGCGTCATCGACCTGGATCTGCGCCAGGCCAGCTTGACCCGCTATTTGGCCAATCGCCAGCAATGGTCGGCCAAGCGCAGCGTGTCGCTGCCCATGCCGATCCAGTGCAAGCTTCCCGCTTCCACCGCGCGCAGCCTTGATGAGGTTGAAGCTGAGGAGGTGGAAAACTGGAACGCCGCTCTTGGTAAGCTGAGCGCGGAGTGTGATTTTATCCTGGTCGATGCGCCGGGGAGCGATACGCATTATTCACGCCTCGCCCACGCCAATGCCGATACCCTTGTCACGCCGATCAATGACAGCTTTGTCGATTTTGCTCTGCTGGCCGATGTGGACCCGGACACCTTCCAGGTCGGCAGGCCCAGTCTTTATGCGGAAATGGTCTGGGATTGCCGCAAGCAGAAAGCTATCTCCAGCAAGTCTTCTATCGACTGGGTTGTGATGCGCAACCGGGTGTCCATGCTGGATGCCCGAAACAAGCGCCGGGTGGGTCAGGGGCTGAAGGCTCTGTCGAACCGGATCGGCTTTCGCCTGGCCCCGGGCTTTTCTGAACGCGTCATCTACCGCGAGCTTTTCCCGGCGGGGCTGACGCTCATTGACCTGACTGAAGCCGGGTCAGCGGTACCCTTTACCATGAGCCATGTGGCCGCTCGCCAGGAATTGCGTGAGCTTCTGATCGTTTTAAAGCTGCCCGGTCTCGCCGGGGCGGCCATCCCGCTCTAAAACCTCATCCATGGGTATTCTGTTTGGATTGGTTGCGGCGGTCGCGGGGCTGGCGGTGCTGGCCTGGATGTTTTCTCAGATGAAGACCGAGAAAGCCGCTCAGAGCCTGCGCGTCGTTCTGGGGCTTATCGGAGTTCTTCTGGGTGTCGTGCTGACGCTGCGCGGGCTGGCGGTGGCAGGTGTGCCGCTCCTGACCGCTGCGCTGGGCCTCTTGGGCGTTGCGCTGAGAGGCGGCGTCAAAGCCCAGGGCAGCGGCGGGGGTCATTCGGCACCGGCTCGGTCCCAGGCCATGAGCCGCAAAGACGCTGCGGCCATGCTCGGTGTCAGTGAAAACGCCAGCGAAGCCGAAATCCGCACCGCCTATCGTGATCTGATGAAGCGTGTGCACCCGGATGCGGGCGGCAATGACGCGCTGGCCGCCAAGGTCAAGGAAGCCCGCGATATCCTGTTGGGGGAGTAGCGCCTAGCCGCGCTCTGGCGCGACGGTGAAGCAGGGCTCTGATCGCGCTTCGAGGCGCTGACAGGCCTGGCGTACGGCATCGGGATCAAGCCCGGAAAAGCGTGCGCGCCAGAGCTGGCGGCCGTCGGCATCCAGCGCCTCTGCTACATGCTCTGCTTCGCGAAGGCCGTCATGCACCCCGGTTTCGGCCACAGTCTCAAGACGGGCCAGGGCAGCCGCCTGGCTGGTGTAGGCACCCACCTGGATCGACCAGGTGCGCGGCAGGGTCAGCGGCGCGACGGGTTCGTCGTCAAACACCACTTGAACCGCAGGCGGTGTATCGCCAGACCCCACAGCCACAGGGTTCACCGCCTCGGCCATATCGCCGGTTAGTTCAGCGGTCAGCAATTGCTGTTCGCGCACCGGATTGAGGCGTGGCGAATTCAGAGTCGCCAGAAGCCGTCCCTGATCTCGAGCCACCAGGCTTGCAAAAGCCGCCTCGATCAGCTCGCGGGCATGACTGTCCCGCACCGCCGGGGTGGCACCGCCCATGACGATCGCAATCAGCGCACGGTCGTTGCGTTCAGCCGTCACGGCAACATTAAATCCTGACGCGCGGATATAGCCGGTCTTCAGGCCATCCACGCCCTCCATGCTGCCCACCAGCGTGTGGTGGGTGTGATGCGTGGTGCCGCGCCAGGTAAAGCGCGTCTCGGCGAAGTAATCAGCGTAGTGGGGAAAGTCGCGTCGCAGCGCAAAGGCCAGGCGGGCCATATCGCGTGCCGTCGTGCGTTGCTCACGGTGGTGCAGGCCGGACGCGTTTTTAAACACTGTGCCCGTCAGGCCGAGCGCTTGCGCCCGTGCCGTCATGTCGGCCGCGAACTCCGCCTCGGTGTCGGCAAAATGCTCGGCCACCACAACAGCCACATCGTTGGCGCTTTGCACAATCAGGGCGCGGATCGCGTCCTCCACCCTTATCGTCTCGCCTTCAGCCAATCCAAGATGGGACGCAGGGCGCGATGCGGCTTCGGCTGACACCGAGAGCTCGGTGTCCAGCGCAAGCTCTCCCGCATCCAGCGCCTCGAACACCCGATAAAGCGTCATCAGCTTGGTCAGGGACGCTGGATGGCGCGCCGCGTCGGCGGAACGCGCATGCAGGACTTCGCCGCTGTGCATGTCGGCAACGAATACGGCATAGCGATCGCTGGCCGATGCGGGGGCCGCAGCCAGAACCAGAACGCCAACGAGGACAAGCCATCTAAACATGACTTGAGAAGGTGAGGGCGTTGGGTTTCGACCGCGTTAACTGCTCGGATCAAAGATTTTTTGTGCGCCGCACAAAAATAGCTTGAAATTGGGTGCGGGAATCGGCATATTTGCTGCGACTGCGAAGAGTGGTCGAAACCGGAAAGGTTTTGTCATGGCTGACGAAAGCAAATCTGCGAAGACCGCTGCCGAGGCAAAACCTGCGCCTGTGGCTGCACCTGCGAAGGCGAAAGCTTCGCCGGAAAAAGCCAAAGCGCCAGCTGCCAAACCTGCGCCTGCCAAGGCGAAGACCGAAGCTGCTGACGCGCCGAAGGCGACGAAATCTCCCAAGCCGGCAGCAAAGCCGGCACCGGCAAAGGCGTCGCCCAAGCCGGCCACACGCAAACCCTCTGCCCCGCGCCAGATTATAGGAGACACTCCAATGGCTGCTGCTAAAAAAGATGCTGCTCAGGAAACCTTTGAGACCGTGACGGCTGCGTCCAACGAAGCGATGAAAGAAGGCTTTGAAAAGTCTCTGTCCGCTATGAACGAGTTTTCTGCATTCCAGAAAGACACCGTTGATGCCGTGATCGCGTCTGCCACGACAGCATCGAAGTCCTTTGAAGAGCTGAACACCTCGGCTGTGGCTTTCGCCAAGAAATCCATGGAAGACAGCGTTGCTGCTGCCAAGACCATGGCTGGCGCAAAGTCGGTTCAGGACCTGATTGAAATCCAGGCCGATTACACCAAGTCGTCCCTCGACGCCTATCTGTCTGAGGTGAACAAGAGCTCCGACCTCATCGCATCGCTGATGAAGGAAAGCTTCAAGCCGATCAACGACCGCATGGTTGCCGCTGTCGAGGCCATGCAATCCCAGCGCTAAGGCGCTGAACACCGGAATGCCGTGCGCGAAGTCCTCCCCGGTCTGGCGCGCGCGGCTACGGATCCTCCCTGACTGGCCCGGCCACCTCGCGTGTGCCGGGCTTTTTTTATTCTTGTGCCAGCAATTGCGGTGAATCTGCCACGGGGCTGTAGACAACCGGGGGGCAAGGGGTTTCCACTGGGGCATTCATGCATATCTAATCAAGACGGTGCCGATGTTTGGCGCTGGCTGAAATGAGCCTTTTGACGATGAGCGATCCGCGCAAACCTGGGGATAATGACGAACGCGAAACCGGCGTTGTTGTTAAGCCGCGTGCGCGAACGAAGCGCCCATCGATGTATAAGGTGCTGCTTCTAAACGACGATTACACGCCCATGGAGTTTGTCGTCGGTGTTTTGATGCAGATATTTCATAAGAGCCAGGACGATGCGACTCGCATCATGCTTCACGTGCACCAACATGGAGTGGGGGTGTGCGGCGTTTTTACTTACGAGGTTGCTGAGACAAAAGTAGCCCAGGTCATGGACGCGGCACGGCGATCACAGCACCCTTTGCAGTGCACAATGGAAAAGGATTAGGCCCTTGCCGTCTTTCTCACCAGCTCTTGAAGCAAGCCTCGGCCGCGCGCTGACCACAGCGAACGAACGCAAGCACGAATACGCCACGCTGGAACACCTGCTCCTTGCGCTCTGCGAGGATGAGGATGCCGCTGCGGTGATGCGTGCGTGCGATGTCGACGTGGACGAGCTTCGCGACACGCTGGCTGAATATGTCGACGAGGAACTGGAAAGCCTGATCGTGGACACTGGCGAGGAGGCTAAGCCCACCGCCGGCTTCCAGCGCGTGATCCAGCGCGCGGTCATCCACGTGCAAAATTCTGGTCGCGACGAGGTCTCTGGCGCGAACGTGCTGGTGGCGCTGTTTGCCGAGCGGGAAAGCCATGCGGCCTACTTCCTGGCAGAACGCGACATGACCCGCTATGACGCGGTGAACTTCATTTCCCACGGGATCGCGAAAAAGCCGGGGGCCAACGAGACCCGTCCGGCGCGCGGGGCCGATGAGGAAGACGACGAAGCCGAAGTCGTTGCCGAGGAAGCCTCAGAAAAAGACGATGCGCTGGCAGCCTACTGCGTGGACCTGAATGCCAAGGCCAGCGAAGGCGATGTGGACCCGCTGATCGGGCGCGCCCATGAGGTGGAGCGCTGCGTGCAGATTCTCTGCCGCCGCCGCAAAAACAACCCGCTTCTGGTCGGTGACCCGGGCGTGGGCAAGACCGCCATCGCCGAAGGCCTGGCCCGCAAGATTATTGAAAAAGAAGTGCCAGACGTTCTGTTCGAAGCGGTGATCTATTCGCTCGACATGGGCGCACTGCTGGCCGGTACGCGCTATCGCGGCGATTTTGAGGAGCGCGTGAAGCAGGTGGTCAAGGCGCTTGAAGCGCGCCCGCACGCCATCCTCTTCATCGACGAGATTCACACCGTCATTGGCGCGGGTGCCACATCAGGCGGGGCCATGGACGCGTCCAACCTGTTAAAGCCTGCGCTGCAGTCTGGCAGCCTTCGTTGCATGGGCTCGACCACCTACAAGGAATACCGCCAGCACTTTGAGAAGGACCGCGCGCTCGCTCGCCGCTTCCAGAAGATTGACGTGGTCGAGCCCACCGTGCCGGACGCCATCAAGATCCTGCAGGGCCTGAAGCCTTACTTTGAGGACTTCCACGATATCCGCTTCACCAATGAGGCGCTGAAGAGCGCGGTGGAGCTGTCTGACCGCTATCTCGGCGACCGCAAGCTGCCCGATAAAGCCATCGACGTGATCGATGAGGCCGGGGCCTCCATGCGGATCGTGCCGCAGTCGAAGCGCAAAAAGACCATCGGTGTGAAGGAAATCGAGTCGGTGGTGGCCAAGATCGCCCGCATTCCGCCGAAATCGGTATCCAAGTCCGACGAGGCTGTGCTGAAGGACCTTGAAGGCAGTCTGAAGCGCGTCGTGTTTGGCCAGGACGAGGCGATTACCCGCCTGTCGAGCGCCATCAAGCTGGCCCGTGCCGGCTTGCGCGAACCCAACAAGCCGATTGGCTCCTACCTCTTCTCCGGCCCGACCGGCGTGGGCAAGACCGAAGTGGCCAAGGCTCTGGCCTCCACGCTGGGCGTCGAGCTGCACCGCTTTGACATGTCTGAATACATGGAGCGCCACTCGGTCAGCCGCCTGCTTGGCGCGCCTCCTGGCTATGTGGGCTTTGACCAGGGCGGCCTGCTCAGCGATGCGATTGATCAGCACCCGCACGCGGTCCTGCTGCTCGATGAGATCGAGAAGGCCCACCCGGACATTTTCAACATCCTGCTCCAGATCATGGACAACGGCCAGATCACCGATAGCAACGGCAAGAAGATCGACTGCCGCAATATCATCCTGATCATGACCTCCAATGCCGGGGCCGCCGACGCCGCGAAGGAAGCCATCGGCTTTGGTCGTGGCAAGCGTGAAGGTGAGGACAAGGCCGCAATTGAGCGCCTGTTCACCCCTGAATTCCGCAATCGCCTGGATGCCATCATCCCGTTTGCGGCCCTGCAGCAGACGGTTATCGGCCGCGTGGTCGAGAAGTTCGTCCTGCAGCTGGAAGCCCAGCTGGCTGACCGGGGTATCACCTTTGAACTGACTGAAGCGGCCACCGAATGGCTCGGCAAGCGCGGCTATGACGAGAAATTCGGCGCCCGCCCGCTGGCTCGCGTGATCCAGGAACACGTGAAAAAGCCGCTGGCAGAAGAAATCCTCTTCGGTCAGCTGAAAAAAGGCGGCGTGGTGAAGGTTGATGTCGACGCGGCGGACGAAGACCGCCTCGATTTTGAAATCATCCCAGCCGACCGGCTAAAAACCGCCCCGAAAAAAGGCGGCGGCAAAGCCAAGGCAAAAGAAACGGTGGAGTAGTGCGGTAAGTCTCTTTGCTGAAAAGTAAAAGCCCCGGACCGATGTCCGGGGCTTTTTTATCTGGGATGAGCCAGGCTCTCCCTAAAGCTTGGCCTTAATCTTCTCGGCTAGGGCCTCAAGCTCAGCCATATCCGCCATTTCGCCGCCGCCGTGGCTGGCGAGTTTTTCGCCTTCCCACTGAGGAATCACGTGGAAGTGGATGTGGAAGACGGACTGGCCAGCGGGCGCGCCGTTGAATTGCACCACGGCGATACCGTCAGGGCTCAGGGCCTTTTCGGTCGCTTCGGCGAGGCTTTTGACCTGAACGATGGCGGCCTGGGCAGCCTCAGCGGGCAATTCCAGCAGGTTGCGTGCGGGCGTTTTCGGCACGATCAGGCAGTGGCCTTTTGATTGCGGGAAGACATCCATGAAGGCGATGACGTCATCGGTCTCCAGCAGTTTTACCGCAGGCGCTTCGCCGCGGATGATCTTTGCGAAGATATTCTGGTCGTCATAGGTCCCGTGAAGGCTCATGGAGGGCTCCCGTGATGTCGATTTGAACACACACAACGTCCTAACCGATCCGGCATGCGCCGACTACTGGCCTCGCGCGCTAATTTAAGAGGCTTTGCCTTTAGAGGAAGGTTTGTTTCGCGCGCCACAGCGCCATCAAGACCGAGCTGGCAGGGTTTGGAAGTTTGGCCCAAACTCTTCCGTCATCCTGAACTTGATTCAGGACCCAGCTCACCGCCAGTGCGACTGGGTCCTGACTTTCGTCAGGATGACAAAGGGTGTGTTAAGAAGCGCAGAGGTTTTACCAGGCCGTTGATCCAAACTTCGGGTTTGACCCTGTGCCTGCATATCCGTGTCCAGCGTGCCATTACCCTCGCTTGTAGGGCGTCTCGCCTTCAAGGTGCTCTCGCTCCTGTTCCGCGGCAGGGCGCTCGCGGCGCAGATATTGTGCAATGGCTTCGCGCAGGCCTGAGTGGTTGATGTCATGAGCGGAGTAGACCAGCTGCGGGCGGTAGCCCCTGGCCAGCTTGTGCTGGCCCTGGGCCCCGGCTTCAACGCGAGTGAGGCCGCGGGCGAGCGCAAAGTCGATGGCCTGGTGGTAGCATAGCTCAAAATGCAGGCAGTCCTGGTGGGCGAGCGCGCCCCAGTAGCGCCCAAACAGGGTCTCGCCGCCAATGAAGTTGAGGGCGGCGGCGAAATATTCGCCATCGCGCTTGGCCATGACCAGCAGGATGTCGTCTGCCATGCGCTCGCCGACGATGGAGAAGAAGTCTCGGGTCAGATAGGGCGTGCCCCATTTGCGCTCGCCAGTGTCCTGATAACAGGCCCAGAATACGTCCCAGTGCGCTTCGGTGATATCAGAGCCGGTCAGCGGCTCAATCTCAATGCTGGCCTGAGCGGACGCACGCTCTTTCTTCAGCGCCTTGCGCTTGCGTGAGCTGAGCGCATCCAGGAAATCGGCATAGTCGCGATAGCCATCGCTTACAAAGATATACTGGATGTCATAACGCTTTAAGAGCCGCGCTTCGCCCAGCGCCTCAAGCTCAGCCGCGTTTGGGAAGAGCACATGCCAGCTGGACGCCTGATAGGCTTCGCTGGCCTGACGAGCCGCATTGATCAGACCGGCTCGCACGCCAGCATCGTCCGCCAGCAGGCGCCGGCCTGTGGCAGGGGTGAAGGGCACAGCGGTAAGAAGTTTCGGGTAGTAGCGCCCGCCCGCGCGCTCCAGTGCATCGGCCCAGGCATGGTCGAAGACATATTCGCCCTGGCTGTGGCCTTTGACATAAAGCGGCAGGGCCCCGACCGGCTTTCCTTTTTCGCCTTCAGCGATCAGGTGGCGCGGGGCCCAGCCGGTTTCCTCCACCGCGCTGTTTGAGCGTTCCAGCGCCTCGAGGAAATTCCACGACAGAAAGGGGTCGTAGGGCTGGTCAGACGGGTTGGCGATGGCGTCCCAGTCGGTTTTGTCGACCGCGCTCAACCGCTCCACCATGCGCACGCGCAACTCTGCCATGACCCATCCCGGTTTATTGTTCTACTGGCGGATATGGGGCGCAAGCGCCGTTGCGGCGAGGGCTCAGGCGACCTCAACCACAGCATCGACTTCCACCGCTGCGCCCAGCGGCAAGACCGCCACGCCAACGGCGGAGCGGGCATGGCGACCGGCTTCGCCAAAGACTTCGCCGATCAGGTCGGATGTGCCGTTGATCACCTTCGGGATATCGGTGAAGGACGGGTCAGCGTTCACAAAGCCACCCAGCTTGACCACCTTGCGCATCTTCGACAGATCGCCGCCACAGGCCGTCTTCATCTGGGTGATCAGATTGATGGCGCACAGACGCGCTGCGGCCTGAGCCGCTTCAAGGTCCATGTCCTTGCCAACCACACCGGCTACCAGCCCGTCTGGCCCTACCGAGATCTGACCGGAGATGTGCACCAGATTTCCCGTCTGCACGAAGGGCACATAGTTGGCCACCGGCGCGACAGGCTCAGGCAGGGTGATGCCAAGACTTTCAAGGCGGGCGTCGATGTCAGACATTTCGGGCTCCAAGGCGGTTAAGGATCAATCCGTGCCGGTGTCGCCTCTTTTGCCTGATTTGACAATGTTGGTTGAAGGCAAAAGAAGTTAACGCCATGGTGCAGTTGCACTGCGGCGGCAAGATGAGAGTCGGTCCATGGCGGACGACACACCCTATGAAGGCGAGGGACGCGAGACCGTGTTCAACACCGCCGATGGCCGCCTTTTGCGCGGGCGTATCTGCGCGCCTGCGAACCCGCATTCTGCCATGCTGATCAATCCGGCGATCGGCTATCCGGCGCGCTTTTATCGGGCCTTTGCTGAAGCCGCAGCCGGGCAGGGCTGGGCGGTGCTGGCCTTTGATTATCGCGGCCAGGGGCGTTCGGCGGAAGAATCGATTCGGCGCGATACCGCCTCCATGGTTGAGTGGGGCACTCAGGATATCCCTGCGGCTGCGCGCCATATCTGCGCCCATTTTGACGGCCTCCCGCTGGATGTGGTGGGCCACTCGGTGGGCGGCCAGTTTGCGGCCTTCGTGCCCCATGATCTGCCGATCCGGCGCGTGGCCTTGCTGTCTGCCTCCTCAGGTTATTGGGGGCGGCAAAGCCCGCCGCTCAATTATCTCGCCTGGATATTCTGGCGTGTGCTGGGACCAGCCCAGCTTGCAAGCCTTGGATATATTCCCAAAAGCCCGTTGTGGAGCGGCGAAGCGCTGCCCAAGCGCGTCTGGCAGGACTGGCGCGACTTTGGTGTGAACCCCAACGGCTTCCTCGACCGGTTTGCCGAGATGGGGCTCCTCAAGCATTTTCGGAAATTCTCCGCGCCGATCCGCGCCTGGACGCCGGATGACGACCCCATCGCCAACGAAGAAGCGGTGCGCTGGCTGCTGGAGTGCTACAGCGCCAGCCATTCAGAGTTGAAGCTGATCCGCCATGCCGACCTGGGGCGCGGCAAGCTGGGCCATGACGGTCTGTTCCGCACCAAGATGGCCGACGTGTTCTGGCCACAGGTCTTCCGCTGGTTGCGCGCGGCCGAGCATCGCGTCGCCGCTTAGGACTTCTTCTCCGGTCGGCGCTTGAAGGCGCGACCCTTGATCACCGCCGCTTCACCGAATTTGGCCCGCGCCGCATCCATGGCACGCTCTGCCGCGGCGCGCTTCAGCGCCGACGGATCCAGCAAGTCACCGGCATCGGCCCCGGCCGGTTCCAGACTGGAATAGCCAGCCCCGATAAGGCGGTAGCGCACGCCCTTTGGCTCATTGTCGAGCAGCTCAGCCGATACCCGAAACAGGGTATCGGCCAGCTGCGCGGCCTGATCCAGGGTGCGCCGCCGGGTGATGGTCTTGAACCGATCGGTCTTGAGCTTCAGCGTGACGACGCGCCCGGCCACGCCTTGCGCCTTCATGCGATCAGCCACACGCAGGCACTGGTCCCACAGCTGGTCCTTCAAGATGGCGTTGTCGTTGATATCAGAGTTGAAGGTGGTTTCCGAACTCACTGATTTGCGCTCCCGGTCCGGCTCGACAGCGCGAGTGTCCTCGCCGCGGGCGATGCGGATGAGCCTTAAGCCGCCTTCGCCGTGGGCTTTCATCAGCTGGCGCTCATCGCGCTTCAGTACGTCAGCCAGCGTGTAGAGCCCGTCCGCGTTAAGCCGCCTGGCAAAGACCGGCCCGACGCCAAACACGTCAGAGACTTTCAGCGCCTTTAAAAACTCCGGCGCGTCGGCGGGACCGATCACGGAGAAGCCATCGGGCTTATCCAGATCCGAGGCGGTTTTGGCGAGGAATTTGTTGAAGCTCAATCCCACCGACACCGTGACCCCGACCTCCTCAAGGATGCGTCGCTGGAGCCGCAATAGGGTCTGCGCAGGTGCCGCTTTGTGGAGGCGCTCGGTCCCCGATAGATCCAGGAAGGCCTCGTCGATGGACAGCGGCTCCACCTGGGGCGTCACGTCCTGCATCATGGCGCGTATGCGCTTGCCTTCGGCCGAGTACACCTCCATGCGCGGCTTGATCACGACCGCGTCGGGACAGGCCTTGAGCGCCTTGAACATCGGCATGGCCGAACGCACACCGTAAAGCCGCGCCACATAGCATGCGGTGGCAACCACGCCGCGCTGGCCGCCGCCGATAATCACCGGCTGGTCTTCCAGCTCAGGGCGGTCGCGCTTTTCGATGGAGGCATAGAAGGCGTCGCAGTCGATATGGGCAATGGACAGCGTATCCAGCTCGTCATGGGCCAGCGGACGCCGCTTTCCACAGGACGGGCAGGGGCGCTTCGTGTCCTCGATTCGTGACAGGCAGGCGCGGCAATAGGCAGGCGTCATGGTGTCTCCGCCCGGTCTGGCCACAGCCAGGCCGCTCCGCGCACGCCGGAGCTGTCACCATGCAAATTGCGGACAACGCGCACCACTGGCTCGTCAGTGAAAAGCCACGCCGCCATCTTGCGTTCCAGCGTGGCGGGCAGGTCGGCAAGGTTTGAGAGCCCGCCGCCCAGCACAATAATCTCAGGGTCGATAAGGTTGACCACATTGGCGAGCGCCCGCGCAAGACGGTCACTGTGGCGGTCCAGGGTCGCAAGCGCAGTAGCGTCCCCGGATGCCGCCAGCTCGGCGATCTGCGCAGCCGTTAAATCCTGCGCCGTGATGTGTCGGTGGTCGTTGGCCATGCCAGGGCCGGAGCACCAGGCTTCAACACATCCAGAAAGGCCGCATTTGCAATTGGGGCCGGGCACTTCATCTGCGCCGGGCCAGGGCAGGCCCATATGGCCCCATTCGCCAGCATTGCCGTCATGGCCGGTATGAATCTCGCCGTTGATGACCAGACCGCCGCCAACGCCGGTGCCGAGAATCACTGCGAATACCGATTGCGCGTCAGCGCCTGCGCCATCGCTGGCCTCCGACAGGGCAAAGCAGTTGGCGTCATTGGCGCAGCGCACCGGCCGGTTCAGCACAGCCTCAAGGTCGGCCAGGAGGGGGCGGCCATTCAGATCGGTGGAATTGGCATTCCGGATCAGGCCTGTACGTGGATTGTGCGAGCCCGGGTGACCAACGCCAACACTGAGTGGTCCCAGCCCCAGCTTTTCTTCCGCGTCCGCGACCAACGTCTTGATGGCTTGAAGCTTGGCGTCATAGCCCTCTGGCGTTGCTGTTCGCTCGCGCAGAAGGACATCGCTGGCGGGGCCAAGCACAGCGATCTCGATTTTTGTTCCGCCAAGATCAACGCCAATGCGTGCCATTTCGCTTTATCCCATTGGGGTTAGCGCTTCAGTCTAGCCACGTTCTTACCCAATTACGAAGCCGTGACTCACCGGTCATTAAGGACTCGCATGCTACTCAAGTGATGGATGGTCATATGGCTCACGTCAAAAATGATGGGGCCGGTGGGGAAGGCGCGATTGCATGCTGCAGGTCATGTCAAAAAAAGTTCTGATCGTTGAAGACAACGAGCTGAACATGAAGCTCTTTCGTGATCTGCTCGAAGCTCATGGCTACGAAACGGTTCAAACCCGTGAGGGTTTGAAAGCGTTGGATATGGCCCGCGAGCACAAGCCCGATCTGATCCTTATGGACATTCAGCTGCCAGAGGTTTCTGGCCTGGATGTAACCAAGTGGATCAAGAACGACGACGCGCTGTCTGAAATCCCCGTTGTGGCTGTGACCGCCTTCGCCATGAAAGGCGATGAAGAGCGGATCCGACAGGGGGGATGTGAGGGGTATATGTCAAAGCCCATCACCGTTACCACCTTCATTGAAACCGTTCGCAAGTTTCTAGGCTAGGGGGCGGGGCCATGAGTGCACGCATCCTGGTCGTCGATGATATCGAGACGAACCGGTGCCTGCTCGAGGCTCGGCTTTCGGCTGAATATTTTGACGTGATCGAAGCTGAAGATGGCCATAAGGCCATTGAAGCGGCCCGTGAGCACAATCCCGATCTCATCCTTCTTGATGTCATGATGCCAGGCATTGACGGGTTTGAAACCTGTCGCCGCCTGAAGGCCGATCCGGCCCTGCGCCACATTCCGGTCGTCATGGTCACCGCGCTCGATCAGCGTGAGGACCGCATCAAGGGGCTCGAGGCCGGGGCTGATGAATTCCTGACCAAGCCTGTGGATGACGTGGCGCTGTTTGCCCGTGTGCGTTCGCTTCTGCGCCTGAAAGTGGTGATGGATGAGCTGCGTCTGCGTGAAAACGCTGAAGCGCTTGAGAAAGACGCCGATACGCTGGGCGGCCGAATTGTGGTCGCAGCCGCTGACGAAGCTGGCGCACAGCGCATTGCTGCCATGTATGGCGATCCCTTCCGGGCAAAGGCCTGCGCCGATCCGCTAAATGCTCTGCGTCATGCGCTAACCGCCGATCTGGTCGTGATCGACCTGACCCATGCCCGCTTTGATGGTTTGCGGCTGGCGGCTCGCATTCGCTCTGATGTCGATACCCGCCAGGTGCCAATCCTGGGCATCGTGGAATCGGATAATCGCGCCTCCATGGTGCGCGCGCTGGATCTGGGTGTGACCGACGTGATTCTGCGCCCGGTTGATCCAGGTGAATTACAGGCCCGCTCGCGCACGCAAGTGCGCCGCAAGGCCTACGCCGATGCGCTGCGCGATCGTTTGGAAGAAAGCCTGGAAATGGCCGTCACGGACGCGCTGACCGGGCTGCATAACCGCCGCTATATCGTGTCGCGCCTGCGCCAGCATCTTGATGTGCTTGACCGCTCTGGTGAGGGCTTTGCCGTTGCGCTGATGGATATCGACCACTTCAAGCGCATCAACGACACCTTTGGCCACCAGGCCGGGGACGTTGTGCTGAAAGGCTTTTCTGACCGCCTGCGTAAAGAATTGCGCGCGGTCGATATTGCCGGGCGCTATGGCGGTGAGGAATTCCTGGTGCTGTTTACCGGGGCCACCAATGAAGAGGCGCTGGAAGGCGCCGAACGCTTCCGCGCGGCCATGGCCCGCGATCCTTTTGTCGTGCCGGGAACGGACGAGCCCATCAACGTGACGGTCTCAGCCGGTATCTCTGCGGGCGAACGCGGCGATGATGTCGAGGACGTGGTCGCCCGAGCCGACGCAGCGCTTTACGAAGCCAAGTCCTCCGGTCGCAATCAGGTCATCGCCTGGCGCAAGCGCGCGGCTTAAACGCTCGATTTCGACGAAACAAACGAAAAAGGCCGCCGGAGAAACTCCAGCGGCCTTAATGCGTTAGGCGGCAATGGATCAAGCTTACTTGATCTTACCTTCCTTGAACTCGACATGCTTGCGCGCGACCGGATCGTACTTCTTCAGCACGAGCTTCTCGGTCATCGTGCGGGCATTTTTCTTGGTCACGTAGAAATAGCCCGTGCCCGCCGTCGAGTTCAGGCGGATTTTGATGGTTGTCGGCTTCGCCATGGTCGCGCACCCGTCATAAGTAATTGGCGCGCCGAAGACCGCTTCGGCGCTGCGAGCGGCGGAACATACGCACACCCGCTACGGTGTCAATCCTTTGTCATGCCCTTTTCAGCCCAACTGCCCAGAAGATACAGCAAAGCCAGCCCGGAAAACGCAATCATCAGGCCCCAGGGGTCAAATCCGTCCATGGCAGCACCGGCGACCGGTGGTCCGAACAGCGATCCCACGCCGTAGGCGAAGATGAAGGCAGAGTTGGCCGCCGCCATTGCCCCGGCTTTTACCCGCTCGCCCACGAGGGCCAGGCCCACCGTGTAAAACGCGCTCGAAATTCCGGCAAACAGGAAGATGAGCGGGACAAGGCCAATGAGGTTCGCGCCAGACAGGGCCATTAACAGCGGCAGGATGAGCGCACAGCCGGCAATCAGACGCAGGGTGCGCAGGTGCCCAGTGCGGTCAGCAAGCCGTCCTAACGGCACCTGAAGGGCAATACCGCCCAGTGCTCCGATCGCCATCAGAATACCAATCGTGCCGTCTTCAAAAGCCAGGCGGCTGGCATAGACCGGCACCAGCGTGAAGATGGACGTTTCAAGCGCGCCGAAGATCAGGCCAGCCAGAATGGCTGCCGGGGCGAGTTTTGCCACCGCGCCCATGGCTTTCAGGCCGGTCTCGCCTTGCTCTGGCGGGGTCAGATCGGGGCCGCGCAAAAAAATCAGTGGCATTGCCCCGATCACATAAATCAGCCCGCCAACGATCCACGGCGCATAGCCCTCAGAGCCGACAAGCCACAAAATCAGCGCGCCAGACCCGAAGCCGCCTGACAGGGTTGCGGCATAGACCGCAAGTAAAGTCGCGCGCCCTTCAGGACGGGCAAGCTGATTGATCCAGGTCTCGCTGCCCACAAAGACCACCGTCACCGTCAGGCCCACCGCAAAGCGCAGCAGCCACCAGACCGTGACGTCGGGGAAGAAGGGGAAAGCCAGGATGCCCGCTCCGGTCATAAGCGCGCACACCACCATTAGAACCCGGGGCGCAAAGCGTGCCAGCAGGGCGGGAATGAAGGGCGTGGCGATAATCGTCGACAGCGCCGCTGCCGCACCATTGGTGCCCACCACCACGCCTGACCCGGTCATGGCCTCCAGGTTCAGCGCGATAAGCGGCATCAACAGACCGAAGCCACAGCCCGACAGCGCAGCGGCCAGAATGGCCGCGCTAAGCGAGCGGGTGCGCGCATGGGTCTCGTGGATCAAAAGGCGGGCGATCATGGAGTCGGCTATAGCGAGGAGAGGGGCGTGTGTCGCGCGATAAATCCACGATGCCGAGGCACTGTTATCCCCTCTTTTGACCTCGCGGCAGGTGCACGGGTCAGGTTTCACCTGATCGGGAGTCAGGGACGGCGAAACCTGGTCCGAAATCAAGGGCGCGGCGGCATCCAGGCGAAAAGGGAGGATAACTTCGCGCGATGCTGTCTCCTCTCCCCCTTGATCAAGGGGGAGAGGATTAAGGTGAGGGGGTGCGTTTCAAAGAGCTGAAGGTGTGCAAAATGAAGTGTGGTAAACCCCTCATCTGACCGCTCTCCTTGAGAAGGGGAGAGGGATTCGCGCTTCGCACACAGTCGCTTACAGCTCTTCGACCTTTGGGCCTTTTGGCGTCACGCGGGCGCAGCGGACCGGGCGGTCCTGGCCGGTCAGACGCGCTTCCAGTTCAGACAGCACAAAGCGGGTTATGATCGGGATATCCAGCTCATGGGCTTCGGCCAGCGTCGCCCAGCGCAAATCCTCCAGCTCACCGGATCCGGCCAGCTCGGCCGACCCGTGGACAGAATCAGCATCAGCCTGAAAGAAGAAAGCGTCAAAGCGGCGGGGACGTCCTGGTGGTGTAATCGCTCGGGCCACCAGATCCAAAGGCTCGGCATCGGGCTGAACGCCAGCTTCGGCAAAGGGTGACCATTCCGGTTTGGGTTTGGTGATTGCGCCGGGTCGGGCGATCAAAAGCCCTGTCTCTTCAGCGGTTTCGCGTAAGGCTGCGGCCGCTGCGGCGCGGGCCCGACGCTCCGTCAAAACCCGGGTCAGAACGTCAGTGACCGGCTTTCTGGGCTCTCGGGCCAGGGGGGCGAAACCATCGGTTCGGTCCACCCGGCCACCTGGAAACACATATTTTTGCGGCATAAAGACATGCCCGCCCGACCGCCGACCCAGGAGGATTTCTGTGTCACCGCTGGCCCTGCGCCGCGTCAGGATCATCGAGGCGGCGAGTTTGGGGCGACGGTGTTTGGCGGGGATAACCGGCTTAGCGTTTTTGTCTGCCATTCTTCTTCTTCGGACCTGCGCGCCGGTTTGGACTGGGTCGCGGTGGACCCCCGCGGCGCCCCTTTGGTGCCCCGCGACCTGCGCGGCTGCGTGGCGGTGGACCAGCCTCAGGATCAGTCAACATTTCAAAGAGTAAGCCGCCAGTGACAGGCGTGGCTTCGGCCAGCCGCACCGTCACCGACATGCCGAGGCGATAGCGTCCGCCGCTGCGCTGGCCCACCAAAGCGTGGGCGCTTTCGTCGTGCTGAAAATACTCATCGCCGAGCTGGGCAATGGGGCATAACCCGTCCGCGCCGGTCTCATGAAGCTTCACAAACAGGCCAAAGCGGGTCACGCCAGCGATCCGACCTTCAAACTCTGAGCCTACTTTTTCGGCTAACCAACTGGCAATAAAGCGGTCTGTGGCATCTCGCTCAGCGGCCATGGCCCGGCGTTCATTGTGGCTGGTGTCTTCGGCGATGCGCTCCAGCTCGCTGCGCTCGGTGTCAGATTGTCCATCATTTCCAAGGCCATAGGCGCGAATGAGGGCGCGGTGAACCGTCAGATCGGCATAGCGGCGGATGGGGGAGGTGAAGTGCGCGTAGCGCGCCAGATTCAAACCGAAATGCCCGATATTATTAATGTCATAGACGGCCTGCGACTGGCTGCGGAGCACAACCTCGTTGACCGTCTCATAGTGGTCGCCACCCTTGGCACGGTTCAAAAGCAGGTTGAACCGAGCCGCAGTCGGGCGCTCACCGCGTGTCCATTTCATCCCGACCTGAGGCAGAAAATCAGCAAGGTTTTCAAGCTTCTCGCTGCCCGGTTCATCGTGGATGCGATAGATGAGTGGCGTCTTTTTGGCTTCCAGAGCTTCGGCCGCAGCGACATTAGCCTGGATCATCATCTCTTCGATCAGCTTGTGGGCATCAAATCGCTCACGTACCCGAACTCCCTTCACCCGACCGTCTTCCCCGACCTCGATTTTCTTTTCCGGGGCATCGATTTCAAGCGGGTCGCGGCGCTTTCGAGCTGCTGACAGGGCTGCATACGCGCTCCACAGCGGCTTAAGGACAGGTTCCAACAGCTTCTGGGCTTTGCCCGTGCCCTTGCCATCAATCGCGGCCTGAGCGTCCTCATAGGCCAGTTTGGCAGCAGACTTCATCCAGCCACGGATAAAACGGTGTCCACGCTTGTTGCCGTCGCGATCAAAGACCATGCGCACAGCGAGGCAGGGGCGTTCTTCGCCTTCACGTAAGGAGCAGAGATCATTGGACAAACGCTCAGGCAACATGGGCACGACCCGGTCGGGCAGGTAGACCGAGACGCCGCGTTTGCGGGCCCCTTTGTCAAGCGGGGATCCGCCCTCGACATAGGCCGCCACGTCAGCAATCGCGACATAAACCACCCAGCCACCCTTGTTGTCCGGATCCGCGTCAGCCTCAGCATAGACTGCGTCATCATGGTCGCGAGCATCGGCCGGGTCGATGGTGATCAACGGGATTTTGCGAAGGTCTTCGCGGTTTCCCATTTTCGCAGGCTTGATCTTCTTGACCTGGGTGAGCTCTGCATCACCAAAGCCCTCGGGCACGCCATGCTCGGCCAGCGCAATGATCGAGCCTGCGCGCGGACTTGAGGCGTCCCCTACAACCTCTTCAATCACTGCTGTTTTCAGGCCGAAGCGCTTTTCAGAAGACAGGCGCGCGAGCACGAGGGCTCCATCGTCAGCCTTGGAGAGTTCGCCCCGTGCAGGCACCAATTCATGGCGCGCGCGGCGATCGACCGGAACCAGGCGTCCTTCGCCCTTGCCCTTGCGGACCACACACAGAACACGGCTGGTGGAGCGGCCAAGCTTGCGGATGACCCGCGCGACGTAGCCGCCTTCGCCATCGGGCGTCAGGCGCGCCAATACCTTGTCGCCCATGCCGGCGGTTTCGCCGTGCTCGGCCTTGGAGGGGGACAGGCGAATGACCGGCCCCTGATGCTCTTCCTTGGCCGGACGGCACAGGAATTCGCCATCTACATCGCGGTCCACGACTTCCAGAACAGTTACAGCTGGCATATGCCCGGCGATCACGTAAGCCTTGTCTGAGCGACGAATTTCGCCAGCATCTTCAAGGTCTTTCAACGCGCGCTTCAACACAACACGCTGATCGCCTTTCAGCCCCAGGGACCGGGCAATCTCGCGTTTGGAGAAGTTGCCATCGCCCAGCTTGATCGCCTCAAGAAGTCCCTCGCGGGTAAACCCGCCTTCGGCGTAGCGATCAGAACTCAAGAGTCACTCTTCTTGGCTTCGGGCTTCTTTTTTGTTGTAGCCTTTTTGGAGGTTGCCTTCTTTGCCGGTGCCTTCTTCTTGGCTGGTGCTTTCTTCTTTGCAGGGCCCTTGGCGGCCTTTGCGGCAATCAATTCAACCGCTTGCTCCATGGTCACACTTTCAGGGGCCATGTCCTTGGGCAGGGTCGCGTTGGTCTTGCCGTGCTTGACATAAGGGCCATAGCGTCCGCTCATCACGTTGATGGGTTCGCCGTCTTCGGGGTGCTTGCCGAGCTCTTTAAGCGGTGCGGCTGCGGCACCACGCCCACGCGGGTTGGCCTTCTTCTGGGCAATCAGATCGACCGCACGATTAAGGCCCACCTCAAACACCTCTTCAGCGTTTGGCAGGTTGGCATAGGTGCGCCCATGCTTCACGAACGGGCCATAACGGCCAAGCCCTGCCTCGATCGGCTCACCATCTTCAGGGTGCAGACCCACAAGACGCGGCAGGTCGATCAGCTGAACCGCCTTTTCCAGATTGATGTCGGACGGTGACCAGCCCTTGGGCAAAGAGCCGCGCTTTGGCTTGTCTTCACCGTCAACTTCCATCTCCAGATAGGGCCCGAAGCGCCCGTCCTTGAGATAGATCATCTTTCCAGTTTCAGGGTGTTCGCCAATCTCGCCATCGCCCTCAACCGCATCTTCACCACCGCCGCTGAGCGTGCGAGTGAATTTGCATTCAGGGTGATTGGAGCAGCCCACAAAGGCCCCAAATTTGCCAAGCCGGATCGACAGCGTGCCGTCATTACACTTCGGGCACAGGCGCGCATCCTTGCCATCTTCGCGTGGTGGGAAGATCAGCGGAGCCAGAGCTTCATTCATGTAGTCAATGACTTCACCGATCCGCAGATCCTTGATGTCATCGACGCTGGCGTGGAAGTCTTTCCAGAAGTCGCGTAGCAGCTGCTTCCAGTTCAGATCTCCAGCAGACACCTTGTCGAGCTGGTCTTCCAGAGAGGCCGTGAAATCGTATTCCACATAGCGCGAGAAGAAGTTCTCCAGAAAGGCGATGACGACGCGGCCCTTGTCCTCGGGCACGAAGCGCTTGTCTTCCATGCGCACATAGTCGCGATCACGCAGCACCGACAGTGTGGAGGCATAAGTAGAGGGGCGGCCAATACCCAACTCTTCCAGCCGCTTGACCAAGGTGGCTTCGGTGAAGCGGGCGGGCGGTTTGGTGAAGTGCTGTTCGGTAACGACTTTATCAGCCTTGCCGCTTGCCCCCTCAGTGACCTGTGGAAGGCGGTTTTCCCCTTCCTCGTCCTCATCGTCGCGCCCTTCCTGATAAAGCGCAAAGAAGCCCGGGAAGGTGATAACTGAACCGGTGGCGCGCAGTCCAACCGTGCCATCAGAGTTTTCAAAATCGATGGTCGTGCGTTCGAGGCGGGCGCTTTCCATCTGGCTGGCCACCGCGCGCTTCCAGATCAATTCGTAGAGGCGGGCCTGGTCGCTTTCTAGCTTTAGCGAGCCCGGCGTGCGCGAGAAGCTGGTGGGGCGAATTGCCTCGTGAGCTTCCTGGGCGTTTTTGGCCTTGGAGGAATATTTGCGCGGGACGTCCGGCACGTAGTCGTCGCCATACTCATTGCCAATAACAGCACGCGATTCTGCGATCGCGCCGCCATCCATCGAGACCCCATCGGTACGCATATAAGTGATGAGACCAACCGTCTCGCCGCCCAGCGATACACCTTCATATAGCCTCTGCGCCGTGCGCATGGTGCGTTGAGCGTCAAAGCCGAGCTTGCGCGCCGCTTCCTGCTGCAGGGTGGAGGTGGTGAAGGGCGGTGACGGATGGCGTTTGGTCGGCTTGGCTTCAACCGCAGCCACCTTGAAGTCAGAGGCCTTGATCGCGGCTTCGGCGGATCGGGCGGTGGCTTCATCGCCAATGGTCAGGCGACTGATTTTCTTGCCGTTAAACTGTTGAAGTTTGGACGGGATCAACCGGTCAGCGCCATCGACTTTCACGTCGGCATCAACTGACCAGTATTCCTTGGGCTGGAATTTTTCGATCTCGCCTTCGCGCTCAGTGATCAGGCGAAGGGCCACCGACTGCACCCGGCCTGCAGACCGTGCGCCAGGCAGCTTGCGCCAGAGCACAGGAGAGAGGGTGAAGCCCACCAGATAATCAAGCGCCCGGCGCGCCAGATATGCTTCCACCAGCTCCATATCGACATCACGGGGATGGGCCAGGGCTTCGGTGACGGACTTCTTGGTGATCGCATTGAACGCTACACGTTCAACCGTTTTGCCTTTCAGTGCCCGGCGTTTGGTCAGCGCTTCGAGCAGGTGCCAGGAAATCGCTTCACCTTCTCGATCCGGGTCAGTGGCCAGGATGAGGCGGTCGGAGTCCTTTAGCGCGTCGGCAATGGCCTTGATGCGCGGCTGTGCCTTGGAGTCTACCGCCCATTCCATCGCGAAATCGTCATCAGGACGGACGGATCCATCTTTTGGCGGAAGGTCGCGCACATGGCCAAAACTGGCCAGCACGGTGTAATCCGAGCCCAGGTATTTATTGATGGTTTTGGCCTTGGCCGGGGATTCGACGACAACAACGTTCATGAAATAAGCCGGGTCACACAATAGAGGGGCAAGCGCTTTGGGCCGATCCCGCACGCGACGGCGGAAGGTGGGGTTGCTTGCGCAGACTGTCAACTGCACCACAACCGAAGGGTGCGTTTATAGGCATTGCACCTATTAGTATCTTAAACTACATAACTCGCAGGAGTTGTTATAATTTCAGGTGCAACCAAAATGGTAGGTCGTGGCGACACCCCCAAGGACCCGTTTGATCGCATGATCGAGCCGATGCCGCCTGCCGACGCTGCAGGCTATGTCATTGAGATGCTGACGTCTCTGGCTCACTATGCGCACGTTTCCGACCTTAATAACTCATCTGCGATGATTTCGGCGACGGCGCAGGTTGTGGCACAGGAATGTCGTTTGTTGACTGATGGGCCGCCGAAATTCTCCGGTGAGCCGCCCGAAGGCTGGCCGTTCCCATTTACATCACAGGATTAGATCGCGGTGTCGCCTGCTTAGGGATAGGCGGAACTCACTGAGCCGTCAGCGTGGATCAATGCGCGACCTGCCAGCTCTAATTCTACAAGCGCCGCGATAACAGCACGTGCCGGAGCACCGGTGTGGCGCACAAGTTCATCACGGTGAACCGGGCTGGGCGAAAGCAGCGAGGCAACCTGTTCGCGAACCTCGTCGGCCTCCTTATCCAGCTGGTGCGGATCGAGCGGCTCATCTTCATAATCACCCATGGCCGGGGCCTCCACTGATGGGCGGCGGGTCTGCTCCAGCACTGCAATTACGTCGTCTAGGGATTCAATTAGCGCTGCACCGTCGCGCAAGAGCCGGTTCGTTCCCTTGGCGCGAGGGTCAAGCGGTGATCCAGGAGCCGCCATAACTTCACGGCCCTGTTCGAGGGCATAACGCGCGGTTATCAGCGAACCGGAGCGCTCAGCAGCCTCAATGACGACAACGCCAAGCGAGAGGCCGGAGATCAAGCGGTTGCGCCGAGGAAAGTCTCGAGCCTGCGGCGTGTAATCAGGTGGCATTTCGCTGACGATCAGACCTTTGCGGGCAATGGCAGCGTGAAGCTCGGCATGCTCAGGCGGGTAGATCGAAGCAAGACCGCCGGCGACCACAGCCATTGTCCCGCTCTCAAGTGTGGCGGCATGGGCCGCTCCATCAATGCCGCGGGCCAAACCTGATGCAACGACAATGCCTGCTTCTCCAAGCTGGCGTGCCAGATCACCGGCAAACCGCAAGCCAATCGCAGAAGCGTTGCGTGCCCCGACCATGGCGCAGACAGGGCGTGCATCTGGATCGAGCGGTCCGATCACGGAGATGACCGGTGGCGGTGGATCCAGGCTTGCCAACAGGTCCGGGTAGTCTGGCTCGCACGCGCAAAGGAGGCGGGCGGAGAGGCTGTCGAGCCGGTCCAGCTCCCGCCGAGCCTCATCGCGTGAGGCCGGCTTTAGCGGCTTTGCCCGACCGCCGCGCCTCGCCAGTCGCGGCAAAGCATCGATGGCGCTTTGTGCATCACCAAAGCGCTCGATGAGTTTGGCGAAGGTGACAGGACCTACACCACTCGTTCGCGCCAGCCTGAGCCAGTCAATCCGTTCGACATCGCTCAGGGTCGCTCGCTTCATGCCTTCTTTGCTCCGATTTTCGGCTCTGTACCTTTGAAAATTCGATCAATATTCGCGCTGTGACGCCAGAAGATCAGGGACGCGAGGAAGACAGCGAGAATGGCAACATCAATACGGCCAAAGGCCAGCGCCCAGACTGGAGTAAGCGACGCCGCGACAAGGGCTGCAAAGCTCGACATGCGAAACAGAAGCGCGGTTCCAAGCCAGGTCGCGCAGGCCATCAGACCGATGGGCCAGGCAGCCGCCAGCAATGCACCGAGGAAGGTCGCAACCCCTTTTCCGCCATTGAACTTCAGCCAGACCGGGAAGCAATGGCCAAGAAAGGCCGCCCCTGCAGCGACAAGGCCGGCCGGGGTCGACACCATTAGGGTGAACACAATCGCGGCGATGCCTGCTTTACCCGAATCCAGCAGCAGGGTGGCAAGCGCGAGATCCTTGCGCCCGGTGCGCAACACATTGGTCGCCCCGATATTGCCCGAACCAATCTGGCGAATATCCCCGAGCCCCGCGAGCTTCGTGATCACGAGTCCAAAAGGCACCGAGCCAAAGAAATAACCGCCCGCAGCTGCGAGCAGAAGAAGTGGATCAAAGCTCATGATCTATCCTGCAGGTTGATTAATGATCGCGCCATTCGCGAAAGTGATCAACACTTTCCCGACAAGACGGCGGTTTTCAAACGCAGACGGGGCGTCACAGGACAGCCCGTCCCGGCCATAAACATTTGGCACATCAGGGTTAAAAGCCACTAGATCGGCGGGAGCACCTATCTCCAGCCGGCCCTGCGGCAGGCCGAGCAGATCTGCCGGGCTGCTGGTAACCGCGCGCAGGGCTTCGATCAATTCCACACGTTCATCAGCCACCAGCGTGCACAGAGCAGGCAGCACCGCTTCCAGCGTTGCCGCACCAGGCTCAGCGTCCGGGAAGGGATGAGCCTTGGCCTCACCGGTGCAGGCGCGGTGGTCACTGACGATGGCGTCAATCTGGCCATTGTTTAGCGCCTCAATCAGTGAGTCGCGATCAGCCTCGCTGCGTAGAGGCGGTTCGAGCCGGTAGCGCGCGTCATAGCTTGCGGTATCGACCTCGTTAAAGATGAGGTGAGTGACCGGAACCGTCGCGGCGATCTCCAGGCCTTTGGAGCGGGCCATTTTGAGAGCTGCAAGGCCGTCCATTGTCGAGATACGGTCAAGCAAGATACGCGCACCTGTCAGTTCAGCCAGCGCCGTAGCGCGGTCGACTGCCATGCGCTCACCCGCACCGGGCCGCGCCGCAAAGCCGAGGCGCATCGACAGGTCGCCCTCATGGGCGCAGGTGTTGCGTGACAGATGCGGGTCTTCGGCACGCAGGGATGACCATGCTTCAAAGGTCGCAGCATAGGCCAGCGCGCGCTTTAGAAGTCGCGTATCGCTCACTGGCTGGCCACCATCTCCAAGCAAAGCCGCGCCTGCGCGCAGCATCAGACCAATCTCTCCCATCTCTCCGTCGTGATCGACCAGAAGACCGGAGGCGATAAGATTGACCGGGCTGGATAAAGCCGCGTTCTCGATGGGCGCAAAGCTCTCTGGCGAGGACAGGCCGGCGTCCGGCGCAATCACCAGCGTGCCATACCCACCCGCCGCCGCGGCCTGGGCTGTCGCCAGCAGACCGGACCGCCCGGATGAGCGCGGATTTACCTGGCAGCGCAGATCGATGAGGGCTGGGGCCAGGACCGCACCTTCCAGATCGATCACCGCTTCATCGCCTTGAGAGATCAGCGAGCCGCCAACGGCCTCAATCACGCCATCGCGGATTTTTAGATCGCCCAGCTCATCACGGCCGGAAGCAGGGTCGATCAGGCGGGCACTGCGTAGGAGCGTCATGCGCCGTCTCCCGTTCCGTCATCGACATAGCGCTGGTTTGACGCCCGTCCGGTGATGAGTTCGAGAATGGCCATCCGGATGGCTACCCCGGCTTCGGCCTGCTCCATTATGACAGCGCGTTCCGGATCGTCAGCCAGCGCGCCATCAATCTCCACGCCTCGGTTCATGGGGCCTGGGTGCATGACGAGGCAATCGGGCGAGGCGACGTCGAGCCGCGCATGGTTAAGCCCATATAGCGCTGCAAACTCACGATCAGAGGGGATCAGGCCGCCGCTCATGCGCTCTTTCTGCATGCGCAACGCCATCACAGCATCGCAGCCCTCCAGCGCTTCATCGAGATCATGGAACACCGTCACGCCCCAGCGATCAGCATCGGCGGGCAGGAGTGTGGCCGGCCCGCACAGGCGAACCTCGGCATTGAGCAGATTGAGCAGAGAGATGTTCGAGCGCGCCACGCGAGAGTGAAGAATATCGCCGATAATACAGATGCGCTTGCCCCCGATATCGCCCCAGTGACGGGTCAGGGTGAAGGCATCCAGAAGCGCCTGTGTCGGGTGCTCGTGCGAGCCATCTCCGCCGTTAACAACCGCCGCGCCGGTGACTTTGGCAAAGTAGGCGGCGGCTCCGGCCGCCTTGTGACGTACGACCATCACGTCAGGATTCATGGCGTTCAGGTTCAGCGCGGTGTCCGCGAGGCTTTCGCCCTTTGAGATGGACGCTGATCCTGCCGAAAAGTTGATGACGTCTGCGCCCAGGCGTTTGGCCGCCATCTCGAAACTCGCCAGCGTGCGGGTGGAATTTTCAAAGAAGAGATTGACCACCGCCAGGCCATCCAGCGTGCGCTCGCGAGGCTCCTTGCGGCGGTTGGCTTCAAAATGGAGGCTGGCGCGCTCGAATATCATGGAGACATCAAGCGGATTTAGGTCCCCAGCGCTCAAAAGGCTTGAGTGGGGAAAGTCGTAGGCAAAGCCCGGTCTGCTCATAACGTGCGTTCTCGCAGCGAATTTTTGGCGGTATAAGCGCGCTTCGCTCTGATCACAAGGCCTTACCGGACACGATAGACGCTTGGCACGCTCCAACCCTTCCATCCGTACCATGACGCAGGACGACGCGCAGGCGGTGCTTTCCATCTATGCAGAAGGCATTGCGCGCGGTGATGCAACCTTTGAAAGCGAGGTGCCGGAGTGGGCCGTATTTGATGCCGCGCGGCACCAGACGCCGCGTCTGGTGATTGAAGATGCTGAGGGTGTGTGCGGCTGGGCGGTGCTGTCGTCGGTTTCTCGTCGTGCGGTGTATGATGGTGTGGCCGAGGTCACGGTCTATATCGCCGGGCGTGCCAAAGGGCAGGGCCTCGGTCGTAAGCTCCTCGACGCTCTGACCACCGCATCGGAAGACGCCGGGATATGGACGCTGCAGGCCGTAGTGTTTCCCGAAAACGCAGCGTCAGTGCGTTTGCATGAAGGCGCGGGCTTCAGGCTGGTCGGGCGTCGCGAGCGGATATCAAAGGTCGCTCGAGGGCCGCGGGCAGGGGAGTGGCAGGACACACTGTTGTTTGAACGGCGCAGCCCTGTGGTGGGCGTCTAGCCGCCAGCAAAGCCAATCCAGAGCGGCAGCGCGACAAAGGCCAACAGTGTGGTCGCCGTCACATGTCCAGCCATCAGCCGGGCATCGCCGCCCATTTCGCTCGCCAGCACATATCCGGCCGCAGCCCCCGGCGTCGAGCCGATGGCGACCAGCAAAGCGAGCGGCATACCGGTCACGCCAAAGGCGGTGCCAAGCCCCCAGAAGACCAGTGGCGCGACAACCAGCTTCAAGCTGATGGTTAGCCCCAGTAAAGCCGGGCGAGCCTTCAACGCCGTGAAGTCCAGCCCCGCCCCGATGGCGAGCAGGATCATGGGTAGCGCCGCCCGTCCAGCGAGCGCGGCCGTGTCGGCAATCGGCCCGGTCTGGAACCAGCCCAGCGTGTTGGCGAAGATGCCCGCGATACAGGCGATGATCAGCGGATTGACTGCAATGCGCCTGATCACACCTGCGATATTCGGCTTTTCATCGGACGCGCCCCACACGCTCAGCACCGCCACGCACATCATGTTGATGATGGGCACGGTGGGCGCGAAGACGAGCGAAGCAAGTGCGGCACCCTCTGGTCCGAAGACCACGCCAGACAGCGCCAACAACACAAATCCATTCCAGCGCACGCCGCCTTGGAACACGCTGGTGAAAGCCGGTCCGCCCACGGGCAGCGTCACCAACCCCATGGCAATGATGCCCATGGTCACAAAGGCCAGCGTTGCCGCCGCCAGAAAGGGAATGGCGGTGGTCAGGTCCTGGCTGGTGGTGGAGATGCTGGAAAACAGAAGCGCAGGCAGCAGAGCCTGATAGCTCAACCGATTGATCTTCGGCCAGAAGTCGGCGGGCACGATACCGCTCCGGCGCAGCAACCAGCCCAGCGTGATAACGCCGAAGATTGGAAGCAGAGCAGTGGCGACCGCATTCATGCGCGCCCGTCCGCCTCGCTGCGCGGTGCGCCTTCTGCGATGCGTTCCAGGGCTGATTGAAGGATCACCGCTGCTGCCTGGGCATCAATGACCGCCTTGTGGTCGGCATGCTTGATCCCGGCTTCCAGCAGCGCCTCACCGGCTGCAAACGTCGACAGGCGCTCGTCCTGATACACTACCGGCAGGTCGCGCAGACGAAGCAGGTTGGTCACAAAGCTGCGCGCAGACTGGGCCCGCCGCCCATCGCCGCCATCCATATGAAGCGGCAGGCCAACCACAAGACCGGTACACTTGCGTTCGTCATAAAGCTTTAGAAGCGCTTGAGCGTCCGGCGTGAACTTTACCCGCTCGATCGTCGTAACCGGCGTCACAACGCTGCGCGCGCCGTCACATACCGCGACACCAAGGGTCTTGGTGCCAGGATCAATGGCCATTAATGGGCCGTCGGGAAGCAAGGCGGGGTGAAGGAAGATCATGTGCGAGGTTTAGGGCGAAGAGAGGGTGCGGGAAAGAGGACTACCCGCTTTTCGTCATTCCCGCGAAGGCTGGAATCCAGAAATCATCAAGTTCGGCACCTTATGGCTCTGGGTCCCCGTCTTCGCGGGGATGACGAATATGATACTTAGCGAGGCAAACAGAGCACCTCGTGCTTGCGCGCTCGCGCCCGCGTTGCTACCCGTCGCGCTTCGAATTTTTCTCCTGACTTGGAGCGCTTCATGTCCGTCAATAAAGATGACGTCCGGCGCATTGCGACGCTGGCCCGGATTGCTGAACCGGCTGACCGCCTTGATGCCCTGACCGGCGAGCTTAATGGCATTCTCGATTGGGTTGAGCAGCTCAACGAAGTTGATGTCGACGGCGTTGAGCCTATGACGAGCGCTGCACCCATGAAGTTGCCCATGCGCACCGACGAGATCAGCGACGGTGGCAAGCGTGAGGCTGTTTTGAAGAATGCACCAAGGTCGGACGATGGCTTCTTCGTTGTGCCGAAGAGCGTGGAGTAGAGACAATGACCAAATTCTCTGATCTCACCCTCCACGACGTCCTTGCGGGCCTTGAAGCGAAAGACTTCTCCGCTGTTGAGCTGGCCGAAGCGACGGTCAGTGCCGCTGAGGCGGCTCAAGGCGATCTCAACTGCTTCACTGTGATTGATGGCGAACGCGCCAAGGCCATGGCGGAATCCTCCGACGCGCGCCGCGCCAGGGGTGAAGCCAAGCTGCTGGACGGCGTTCCGATCGCCATGAAGGATTTGTTTGCGGTGCAGGGTGTGGAAACGACAGCCTCGTCCAACATCCTCAAGGGCTTCAAGCCGGAATACGAGAGCACGGTCAGCGGCAATCTGTGGAATGAAGGCGCGGTCTTCTTTGGCAAGACCAGCATGGACGAGTTCGCCATGGGCTCATCCAATGAAACCGCGGCCACCGGTCCGGTGATCAACCCGTGGCGCGCGCAAGGCTCGACTGAAAAGCTGGTGCCGGGCGGGTCTTCGGGTGGTTCCGCGGCGGCGCTGGCAGCAGGTATTTCCTACGGCGCGACGGGCACCGATACCGGAGGCTCCATTCGCCAGCCAGCGGCCTTTACCGGCCTTGTTGGCGCGAAGCCGACCTATGGTCGCTGCTCACGCTGGGGCGTGGTGGCGTTTGCCTCCTCGCTCGATCATCCCGGACCCTTCGGCAAGACGGTGAAGGACACCGCGCTGCTGACGCAGGTGATGTCCGGTCACGATCCGAAAGACTCCACCT
This sequence comes from Maricaulaceae bacterium EIL42A08, assembly GCA_024178355.1. Taxonomy (GTDB): domain Bacteria; phylum Pseudomonadota; class Alphaproteobacteria; order Caulobacterales; family Maricaulaceae; genus Oceanicaulis. The sequence goes on from JAMZNZ010000002.1 coordinate 371,182, forward strand.
CTTATCCTGGCGAGGTTCCAAACTGGGTTAAGGCCGTGGGCAAGTCGGTGAAGGGCATGAAGATCGGCGTGCCGAAGGAATACCGCATGGATGGTATGCCCGGTGAGATCGACAAACTCTGGACCAAGGGCGTGGAATGGCTGCGTGAAGCGGGAGCGGAGATTGTCGATATCTCGCTGCCCATGACGAAGTATGCGCTTCCAGCCTACTACATCATCGCGCCGGCTGAGGCCTCCTCCAACCTCGCGCGCTATGACGGCATGCGCTATGGCGTGCGGGTCGAGGGTGACGACCTGACTGACACCTATGAAAAGACGCGCTCAGCTGGCTTCGGCAATGAAGTTCAGCGACGCATCCTGATGGGCACCTATGTGCTCAGCGCAGGCTACTACGATGCGTATTACGTCAAGGCGCTGAAAGTTCGCCGGAAAATCTTCGAGGACTTTAATCTGGCCTTCGAAAAGGTCGATGCGATCCTGACCCCGACAACGCCAAGCGCAGCCTTCGGCATTGGTTCAAAGGCGGATGCTGACCCGATTGAGATGTATCTCAATGACATCTTCACGGTGACAGCCAATATCGCAGGCGTTCCTGCGATCTCAGTTCCGGCTGGACTTGATGCCAGCGGCCTGCCGCTGGGGCTGCAGGTCATTGCGCCAGCGCTTGACGAAGCGGCCATGTTCACGGTGGCGGGGGCGATCGAAGAGGCCGCAGGCTTCACTGCCAAGCCAGAGAAGTGGTGGGGCTAGGCACCTTCAAACGCCTTGATAATCCATTGCGCGGTGCCAGCCGGGTCTTCCATGGGCACGAGGTGACCAGAGCCGTCCATTGTTTCCACGCGTGCCCCGTGACGCGCGAGGCTGGCTGCATACATGGCCACAGAACCATGCTCTGACTTCAGAAGTTGGATTCGGCTTGCGACCTTCTTAGCTGCGCGCGGCAGATTATGGCGGTGACCTTCGAAATTCGCCGCTTCCCACTCCGGGTCGCAGGACAGGCGCACGCCGTCATCGGTCTCGGTAAGGCCGTCTTCCAGATAGTCCTCGATCACACCGGGGGCCCAGCTATTAAATGGCGACTTCATCTGATAGCGCTGGAACGTCTCGTCCCGTGAGGTCCAGTGGCGGGTTCGACGGCGCGCCAGCTTTGCAATTGGTATGTTGCGCACCAAAAGTGGCCTCACCGGCGTCCGCATGAGGCTATAGCCCATGCCAGGTAGCATCGCTGGATCAATGAGCGCCAGCGCAGGCGGGGTGTCCATTTGCGCAGCGGCCAGCGTCCAGCTTGTCCCGCCCATGGAATGGCCCACGGCGAGGTCCGCGGGGCGGTCGAGCGCTGCGTTCAGGTCAATCAGGTCTCGGGCATATATGTCCCAGCTGTGATGGGTTTCTGGATTGGCGGGCAGGGTTGTGCGTCCGTGACCGCGCAAATCCGGCGCGACAATGTCAAATTGCCCAGCCAGTCGAACTAGCATTTGCTTGTAAGCGGAGGCACAGAACCCGTTGGCATGGGCGAGTATCAGACGCGGCGCATCCCGATTTGGCCAGCAAAGAAGGGCGACATCTCCGTCATCAAGGGGGATGGTCTTTCGCTCGGGCTGGGGCAGGGGTGTCGTGATCATGGTTCACAAACTGGCGAGATTTACGATTTGAGCAAGCGTTCGCACTGGTCTTGGTGCAGTGTTGGGCCCATTTGATGTCGCACCAGCGCCTACGGAGCCAACAATGCGTGCCATTCTGCTCTTCATCAGCCTTTTTGTGGCCGGACCAGTCCACGCACAGTCTGAAGACCTGCATGCGCCTTGGGATACGCTGCTGGCAAGCTATCTCAGCGAGCACCCGGATGGTGTGGCGCGGTTTGATTATGCGGCGCTTCGGGCGTCAGACAGCGATACGCAAACCCTTCAAAGCTACATTTCTGCACTTGAAGCGGCTCAGCCGTCTCAGATGAGCGATGGTGAGGCCTTTGCTTACTGGGCCAATCTCTACAATGCCGTGACTGTACGCCTGATTGTGGAAGAAGCGCCGGAGCGTTCTATTCGGCAGATTCGCCCCCGGCCCTGGTCCATCGGCCCTTGGGGCATGGAGCGTGTGACCGTTGAGGGCGAGGAGCTCTCGCTGGACAATATCGAGCATGACATCATGCGCCCGCGTTATGAGGCGGCACTTGTTCACTACGCGGTCAATTGCGCCTCGATCGGCTGCCCCAATCTCAAGGCCACAGCCTGGCGTGCAGAAGCGCTGCAAGCTGATCTGGAAGCGGGCGCACGTGCCTATATCAATCACCCGCGTGGGGTCACGGTGACCGAGGACGGGCTCGTGATTTCAAGAATTTACCGCTGGTTCCGCGAAGATTTTGGCGACAGCGAGGAGGGAGTGATTGACCACCTCCTGACCTTTGCCGAGCCGGAGCTTGCCGCCGCTATCGAGGCCAATCCGCGCATTGATGGCCATGCCTATGACTGGGACCTAAATCGACCCTGATCGGTCGACTTCATTGGACATCGGCGCGCGCATCCCTATCCTTAACCTCATGATTATGCGCTGGGGACCTATTGTCATCGCCGCTTTGGGGCTGGTTGCCTGTAGCCAGCGACCGCCAGAGCCTGCCGTGGAACCAGAGATTGCGCTGGCTGCAGCACTGGAGGAGGGGCGTCTGATCGTCCTGACTGCAGAAGGACCGAACAGTCACTTTATCGACGAAGACGGCTCCGTGTCCGGGTATGAAGTCGAGCTTGCGCGCGCCTTTGCTGAAAGCCAGGGCCTTACCGTCGAGTTCGACGTGCGCCGTGATCTGCAGGCTGTGCTGAACGCTGTCGCAGCCGGTGAGGGGCATATCGCGGCGGCCGGGATCACGGTTACTGATGCACGCGCCGCACGCTTCAATTTTGGCCCAGCCTACAACACCGTGACCGAGCAGGTTGTGTGTCGACGAGCAGGGGCAAGGGTGAGAGGACCCAGTGATCTGGCCGAGGTATCTCTTTCGGTTGTCGCAGGCTCCAGCTATGCAGAAACGCTCGGTGCGCTTGCGACCACGGTGCCGGAGCTGGAATTTCGCCAGGTTGAAGCCCCTTCGGCGATGCCGCTTCTGCGGCGGGTTCAGAATGAGCGCCTCGACTGCACGGTTGCAGATAGCAATCTGATCGCCCATGCCCGACTTGAGTTTCCCGAATTGCTAACACCGCTCGCGCTGACCGAAGAACGCAGTCATGCCTGGGTCATTGCCGGCCAGGCTGCCCAGCTTGAGGAGACGGTCGCAGACTGGTTCGCCGAGGCGCACGACAATGGTGTTCTGGCTGAGCTCGATGAGCGCTGGTACGGCTATACACGCCGCTTTGATTATGTGGACGTGGCCCGTTTCGTTCGCCGCCTTGACGAGCGCCTGCCCCGCTTGCGTCGCCATTTTGAGGCGGCGGCTATAGATACGGGCATCGACTGGCGCTGGTTAGCTGCGCAGGCCTACCAGGAATCGCACTGGGATCCCGATGCGGTCAGTGTGACCGGTGTACGCGGTATCATGATGCTCACGCTGCCCACAGCGAACGAAGTGGGTGTGGAAGATCGGACTGACCCAGCCCAGTCCATTCGGGGCGGCGCGACGTATCTGCGCCGCCTGTTTGATCGCATGCCTGACGGTGTGGATGGCGAGGACCAGCTCTTCAAGGCGTTCGCCGCCTACAATGTGGGTATGGGCCACCTCTATGACGCACGCCGCCTGGCTCGCCGTCAGGGGCTGGACCCGGATGCGTGGCCGTCTTTGCGCCAGACTCTGCCGCTGTTGAGTGAGCAGGAGTACTACTCAACGGTTCGCTATGGCTATGCACGCGGTCATGAGCCGGTCCAATACGTCAGAAACATCAGACGTTACAGGGCTTTAATGGATCTTCACCTTGATGATATTGGGCCTTTGGCCGCGCGGGTGGATCCGACGCTCGAGCTTGAACTGGCCGAAATGGAAGGTTAGTTCACCGTTGGTGGACCAAATTCATCCGTGTAGAGATTAAATTTATTGTTGCGCCAACTCCACACTTGTCTGTCGAGTCCTTCTGCGCTGCAACAAAACACTTTCGAAACTGCCATTAATCCTTAACAAAAAGACACGCTTGCGCGACCGCAAGCTGGACTGCTGCCCTGTCCCGTTTTCACGCGCCAAAGGATATCCAGCCGTGACCAACACCCGCACCACTCTCACTTCCCTTATGGCATGCTCTGTCAGCGCGTTCGCGCTGTCCGCCGCAATGACCCCCGCTCATGCTCAAGAGACAGCCACCGAGGGGCGTGTTGATACGATCATCGTGACGACCAACCGTCGTGAGGAAAACATCCAGGATGTTGCTGCCTCCGTCACGGCGCTTCCTGAAGAAAGCTTCAACGCGATTACAGAAGGCGGGGCCGACATCCTGTCTCTCGCTGCCCGTATTCCTAGTCTCTACGCTGAAAGCTCAAACGGCCGAGTGGCTCCGCGCTTTTACATTCGCGGCCTTGGCAATACTGACTTTGACCTTGCTGCGTCCCAGCCGGTCTCCATCGTTATGGATGACATCGTCCAGGAAAACGTGATCCTGAAGAGCTTTCCGCTATTCGACATTGAGAGAGTGGAGGTTTCCCGCGGTCCTCAGGGTACGCTTTTTGGACGCAACACGACTGCTGGTATCGTGAAGTTTGACTCGGTGCGTCCCAGCCAGGAGCAAGGGGGCTATGCCAGCGTCACCGCTGGCTCGCTTGGAACCCTCAATTCCGAAGGTGCGGTCAATGCCCCGCTGAGCGATAGCCTCGCGGTTCGGGTGTCCCTGTTTAGCCAGAATCGTGAAGACTGGATTGATAATGCTTTCCTGGGCACTCAGGACGCTCTGGGTGGCTTTAACGAGCTGGCGGGCCGCGCCCAGTTCCTGTTCACGCCCAACGACCGCTTCGATGTGTTGTTCAATGTCCATGGCCGTAGTCTTGAAGGCACGTCTGCTGTTTTTCGTGCCAATATTCTCACAACAGGCTCGAACAGCCTTAACGGCAACTACGATCGTGACCGGGTGTTCTTTGACTCAACTTTCAACAATCCGCAGGAATATGACAGCTGGGGTACCAGTCTGACATCGAACATATACTTTGACTCCCTGACCTTCACCTCGATCACCGGTTTTGAGGCGGCCGACGGGTTCAGCCTTGGTGATATCGATGGGGGAAACGTGAATGGCCCAGGCTTTATTCCCTTCCCGTCTGAAACTCAGGACGGGATTGACGAGCTTGATCAGTTCACCCAGGAATTCCGCCTCGCGTCAGACACCAACTCTGCCACCACCTGGCAGGTGGGTGCGTACTGGTTCAGCTCTGACTTCTCGATCACCACGCTGGGACCGAATGGGGGCTTTCCGCCGCCAACCACGGTCCGTCATCGCAACGATCTATGGTCCGTTTTTGGTCAGGCCAGCCACCAGGTAAATGATCGCCTCCAACTGTCCGGCGGCCTTCGCTACACGAGCGATGAAAAGGACCTTGAAGTCCCGGTTTCGGTTATCCCACAGGCTGATGTCAGCGTGTCTGATGAACAGGTGAGTTGGGACGTTTCGGCCATGTATGACCTCGACAATGACGTGTCGGTGTTCGCTCGTGTGGCTCGCGGCTTTCGGGGTCCGACCATTCAGGCCCGTGACGTGGCTTTCTTTGGCTCGCCTTCGGTGGCCGACAGTGAAACCGTGCTGTCTTGGGAGGCGGGCATCAAATCCGAGCCTCTCGGTGGCCGGGCTCGCGTGAACGCAACAGCCTTTTACTATACTGTTGAAGACCTGCAGCTATCGGCTGTTGGCGGTGCGGGCAACCTGGTTCAGCTGGTCAACGCTGCAGAAGGCGTAGGCTACGGCCTGGAGCTTGATGCCGAATATCTGGTGTCTGACAACCTACTGGTAACCGCAGGCTTCAGCCTGAATGAGACCGAGCTTCAGGACCCCAATCTGGAAGTGGCACCATGTGGTTCCGGTCAGTGCACGCCACTTGATCCTGATGCAGACAATGACGGCTTCGTTGAAGTGGACGGAAATCCGTTCCCTCAAGCGCCGGACTACATCCTCAGCCTCACCGCACGCTACTCGATCCCTGCCTCCACCGGTGGCGAGTGGTTTGTCTTTACCGACTGGTTCTGGCAGGGCCGTACCAACCTGTTCCTGTATGAGTCTGAGGAGTTCTACTCCGACGGCAATTTTGAAGGTGGTCTGCGCGCTGGCTATGCAGGCAATAACGGCGGTCGTGACTGGGAAGCGGCGGTATTCGTCCGCAATATCACTGACGAGGACAATCTTGCTGGTGGGATCGACTTCAACAACAACACCGGCTTCGTCAACGATCCGCGGATCTGGGGCGTAAGCCTTCGCACTGACCTGAACTAGGCTTCTGCGACAATACAAAAAAAGCGCCGGTCCTGAGCATTCAGGGCCGGCGTTTTTGTATTTGATGCTCAGCATCCCGTACAAGACCGGTTGACCATGCTGGGCGTCTCGGACTAGCTGATATCGCTCAAACCAGAGGGACTGCGCCCATGACGCACAAGGCTGTGAAAATCGTGATTATCACCGAGAAGGTGATCTTCGATGGTGTGGTCGAGGTCATTAACGCGGCAGGAGCCAGTGGCTACACCATGGTTGAAGCCGGGGGTAAGGGGAGCCGGGGAATTCGCAATCAGGGCCGGGCCATCGTGGTGGACGCCCTGCGCAATGTGAAGGTCGAAGTGATCTGCAATTCACGTGAGCAGGCTGAAGCCATCGCAGAGGGCGTTTCCAACCGTTACTTCAAGAATTACTCAGGCATCACCTATCTTGAAGAGGTGGAAATCCTGCGCCCAGGCAAGTTCTCGAACGGCTAGGTCGCAAACACAATCTCTGCCAACGTCATATAAAGCGGGATGCCGATGGCAATGGCCACCGGCGTGCCGATACTCGTTGACGAGCCGATATAGGCTGATGGGTTCGCGCTGGGGATGCCGGCACGCAGCGTTGGTGGCCCCGAAATATCCGAGCTTGAGCCTGCCATAACTGCCAGAATGATCACCCCGCCCGGCGAAAAGCCGGTGATCACGTGGGCGATATAGCCAAGACCAAAAGCAATGAGGCCGTGGGTCAGGGGCGCTGCAATCGCATACACCAGATACCAGTGCGCAACGCTCGCCAGCTCTTTCAGGCGGGAGTACGCTTCCATACCCATGATCAGCATTATGATGGAGAGGAGCCCTCGGAAGAGCGGGTCATAGAAGCTGTTAAAGACCGGGTCCGGCCGGGTGAACAGGCCAAGCGCCATCCCCAAAAGGAGTGCACTGAGGGCGGATCCGCGAAGGCTGTCCTGGATGATCGGCCAGAGGCGTACTTCGGTATCGCCGCCTTCCTTGACTTTGGCGTGGTAGATATTTGCCAGAACAATTGCCAGCACCAGGGCCGGGATGTCCATGAAGGGGTAAAGCGCAGGGGCCCAAGCTTCGTATGTGACGCCGCCTTCGTCCATCAGCACCATGGCAGCCGCAAGCGTGGATGCACTGACTGCGCCGAAAAGACCAGCGGTTGCAATGGCGTCTTCGGTCTTCACTTTGGGCAGGAAGGCCAGCGTATATCGACCGATAAGTACTGCAGCCAGACCTACCAAAACCGCGATCAGCGCCGGAAGCAGCATTTCGGTGACTTCAGCCTGGCGAAGCTCCAGCCCGGCCTTCATGCCGATACGCATCAACAGCACGAATACTGCGAACTTATAGATCGCGTCGGGGATCGTAAGATTGCTGCGAAAGGCAGCAATCACCATGCCGCCAATCAGGAACGCCAGGGCGGGCGATTGGAACTGGCTAACAAACTTGCCGAGAAAGTCGACAATCACGTCCATGGAGCTACACCCGCGCTATTCTGTCACAGGGGTGTCAAATCCCAGACAAAGGCGAAGCTTGTCAATGCGAAAGCGGCAATTGCCAGAATTGCGAACCCAAGCAGGGTGCCAATCCTGATCCGGTCGCCTGACAGGAAGGCCTTGATAAGTAGACCAAAACTGAAGATCCCGAATAGGCCGCTGAGCATCAGCATCCAAAGACCAATTCCAGCTGGTGCCGCCAGGCCTGCGAGAATCGCAGGCTGGGCCAGCTCGCTGGAGGCGTAGGCTCCATAGCCAACAAGCGCGAAGCCACCAATGCCGGATAGGGCTGCGAACCAGCCGGTCAGGCGGGCACCGCCTGTATCCGCACCAATGACGCTGACTGGTGTGCGATCAATAACGCGGCCAATGAAGCCGAACGGGATCATGATTGCACCAATCAGCAGTGGGAGGAGAGACCCTGCGAGCCAGACCATCGGGCCCACAAAGCTTTCAGGCTGACCCGGTGCAAGTCCGGCGGCAATGAAGGGCGCTTTTGTGAAGTGCAGGGTCACAAATTCAGGGCGCGGTTCGCCCTCTTCAAGGCAGGTTGCGTCCAGAGCATTCACCTCTGGATTATCGAAGAACTCCGTCATGACGGGACCGGCGCATTCCGGCATGGAGCGCGTCGGGCCGTGTCCGGCAAAGGCAACTTCGATATAGCGTGAGCCCGGCATCGCCTCGTGGATATACTCAGCCAGCCAGGGTGGGGTTACCGGGTCCCATGCCCCGTTAACAATAAGGGTCGGGACATCGGTCTGCACAAGCGCGTAATCGGCGCGGTCACGCGGGGCGAGGCCTTCATCAACGCATACCTGTGCGGTGTAGGCCTGACCGGCCTGGGTGCCCAGCAAACCATCCCAGCGCTCGAACGGTGTTTCGGTGTAGGCCTCTAGCGCCTCTTGAACATAGCCGTCATTGCACCGGATCGCGTCGCTCATCCCCTGGAACACACCAAGGCCTTCATCATCCGGCAGAGACAGTATGGCCTCGGCACCGGCGATGATGTCGGGATCGCGCGTCTCCACAAAATTAGCGAGCGCCTGAATGACGGCAGGGACTGCGGGGTGTTCACTCTGCTCATACGCCATGGAGAAAGGTAGGTAAGCCGCAATGGCGGGCGGGACCCACTGCTGGCCGTCGGGGTAGGCCTCGCTCTCATCGACGCTGAGGATCAGCGGGTCGTCCTGCAGCGAGTCCATTGTGGCGTAGAGGCGATCTTCCAGACCCTCGCAAACCGCACCGCTGTCACAGGTGTTTGCGAAGTTGTCGACAACGCGGGTGAAAATCCGCTCGTAATCAAACAGGCCATTGAGGTCGTTAGGGACGATCGCATCCAGCACAATCGCGCGGATGCCTTCAGGGTCGACCCGAAGCAGCATCTGGCCCAGGTGGGATCCGTAGGAGATGCCCCAGACATTCCAGTCTTCAAAGCCGAGCGCCTGACGCAGAGCCTGAACATCACGCGCGTTTTCAACCGTGTTGTAGCCTGACAGGTCGATGCCTTGAGCCGTCGCCTCCTGAAAGCAAAGACGCATGCGCTCAGCGCCAGCGACCTGCATCTCCTCCATCGAAGTTGCGTCCCCCAGCTCTGGCGAGACACTGCTGTAAAGCTCGCAGAAATCGGAACTGGCCCCAATGCCGCGCTGCTCCAGGATGTAGAGGTCGCGGTGTTCAGCGACATCGTGCTCCTTCAAGCGCTCGACATAGCTGTTCACACCAACCCCAGGACCACCGGTCAGATAGATGACCGGGTCTTCGCGATAGGTAGTTTCGTCCTCGCCCCAGGCGGCAATCTTCACATAGTGAAGCTGAATAAGGCGGCTGTCGGGAACTTCACGGTTTTCAGGAACTGTAATCAGACCGCAGCTGACATCGCCGGGCTCATAGTCAATCGCACCGCGGAACGGACACACAAGGGAAGTGAGGTTGGAATCGACCTCGCGCAGGGGGGCGGGTTCCACCGGTGGGACTTCAATCGCCAGCTCGGTGTCGGCGGCATCTTGCAAGGCAAGGCCGCTCATTAACGTCGCAGCTGCGACAAGTCCGGTCCACAAACCCATGGCGAAGTTCCCCTGATGTTACCTTTAGAGTTTGAGAGGGCGTTGCGCTTCAGGTCAAGCAGTCGTCACTGGGCAATCGTCGTCTGGTAGAGCCGCACCATCAGGCCGCCATGGTCCACCGGTGGCCCAGCTTCGAGCTTCAGGCGTGTTGCTTTTGCCAGCTGAGGGGCGCTGGTCACGATCCCCACGCGCCAACCTTGAAACTCCGCCTTCAGGCGCTGGCCGAGTGTGTGGTACAGGCTCCGCAATGCATCCGGATTGGAAATCCGTCCGCCATAGGGCGGATTTACGATTACAAGGCCGGGCGGGCTTTCTGGTACACTCAGTTCGGCGATGCTGCGCTGGCTGATGTCTATGTAATCGGACAGGCCTGCGCGTTCGACATTCGCCCTGGCGGCTTTCACCGCACCTGGGTCACGGTCGAACCCATAGAATTGCTTGCTAGCAAGCGAGGCGGCGTTGGCAGCTTCGGCCTTGAGGGCTGACCATTTATCCGTCTTGAATGACGGCAAATGCTCAAAAGCGAAATGCCTGTCGCGCCCTGGTGTCAGCCTGGAGGCAATCTCCGCAGCTTCAATCAGAAACGTGCCCGAGCCGCACATAGGATCAAGAACGGGCTCGGTGCCGTCATAGCCGGAGGCTTCGAGGAACAACGCGGCGAGATTTTCCCGGATGGGAGCCTTGGCCACAGCCGGCTTGTGGCCTCGCTTGAACAGGGGCTCGCCGGAGGTGTCGATGCTGATGGTGCACTGGTCGTGATCGATGCGGATGAGGACTTTTACATCAGCGTTGTTGTCAACATGACCGCCCGTGACGGCGCTGATGGCCTTGGCCACGCGTTCCGCTGCAGCGCCGGAGTGATAGATTTTCGATTTGCGGCAAACCGCATCAACCCGGACCGATACGCCGCGAGCTAGCCAGGCTGTCCAGGCAATCTCGCTGGCTTTCTTGTCCAGCTGGGACAGGTGTTTGGCGTGAAAACTTGCAACGCGCACAAGGACTCTTGTCGCTCCGCGCAGCATCAGATTTGCCCGCCAGACTTCAGCCCAGTCGCCCTTGGCCAGAACACCCCCAGCGATAGCTTTCAGCCCTTTAAATCCGAGGCGATCCGCTTCTTTAAGAAGCTGCGGTTCCAGCCCTGGAGGGCAAACGAAGAAGAGTTCGAGTACGGTCATAGGGGGCCTTCTATAGACCAATGTCGCGGGTGACCAATTGCCCGCTGACAGATACCCACAAACATTGTAAGGAATAATAGACACAAAAAATGTAAGGTTATCTGGACGGGAGGGTCCGATGCGTATTCTGCTTATCCATCCCAACTATCATTCAGGCGGTGCCGAGATTGCCGGCAGTTGGCCGCCCGCCTGGGTTGCCTACCTGTCCGGGCCGCTGAAAAACGCTGGCTATACCGACATTCACTTTGTCGATGCGATGACCAATGACCTCTCTGACGAGGTCTTGCGCGCAAAGATGAAGGAGCTGAAGCCCGATGTGGTCGGCACGACTGCGATCACGCCGTCCATCTACAAATCCGAAGAAGTCTTGCGCATTGCGTCTGAAGTCGTGCCCGATGCGGTTCGAGTACTGGGCGGTATCCATGCGACCTTCATGTACAAGCAGGTTCTGTCCGAGGCACCGTGGATTGACGTCATCGTGCGCGGGGAGGGGGAAGAGATTTTCCTGAACCTCATCACCGCGATCCATGATCAAAGCTGGCCAAACTGCCGCTATGACATTGAAGGCTTGGCTTTCCGGGATGGCGACCAGATCGTGGCCACCAAGGCAGCGCCAACCATCAAGGACCTTGATAGTCTGGAGCCGGACTGGTCGCTGCTGGAATGGGACAAATACATCTATGTGCCGCTGGGCGTAAAGGTTGCGATTCCCAACATGGCGCGCGGTTGTCCGTTTACCTGCAGCTTCTGCAGCCAGTGGAAATTCTGGCGCGACTATCGGGTGCGTGATCCTAAGAAAGTCGTCGATGAGATCGAGAATCTGGTTGAGAACCACGGTGTCGGGTTCTTCATCCTTGCCGATGAAGAGCCGACAATTAACCGCAAGAAATTCATCCAGTTCTGTCAGGAGCTGATTGATCGCGGCCTGCCGGACAAGATCAAGTGGGGCATCAATACCCGCGTGACCGACATCATGCGCGACAAGGAGCTGCTCTCCTTCTATCGCGAGGCGGGGCTGGTTCACGTGTCTCTGGGTACGGAGGCCGCCGCGCAGCTGAAGCTCGATCAATTCAATAAGGAAACCAAGGTTGGCGAGAACAAGGAGGCGATCCGCCTGCTGCGTGAGGCCGACATTTTTGTGGAAGCCCAGTTCATCGTTGGTCTTGATAACGAGACTGAGGAAACGCTGGAAGAAACTTATCGGATGGCCTGGGATTGGCAGCCGGACCTTGCTAACTGGGCGATGTATACGCCCTGGCCCTTCACGCCGCTCTTCCAGTCGCTTGGCGACAAGGTCGAGATATTCGACTTTGAGAAGTACAACTTCGTCACGCCCATCATGAAGCCAGAAGCCATGGAACGCGGTGAGCTTCTGAACGGTGTGATGAAGAACTATCGGCGCTTCTACATGCAAAAGGCGCTGTTCAATTATCCCTGGCGAGGCACAGGTTTCCGGCGGCGCTATTTGCTGGGCTGCCTGAAAGCCTTCCTGAAAGCAGGATTCAAGCGACAATTCTATGATCTGGGCAAGGCCAATTACTGGGGGCCGCAGTCCAAGAAGACCGTCAATTTCAACTTTGACCGGACCAAAACCATTGCCCCTGCCCAGCTGGATGACTGGCAGGCGGCAGCCGACAAGGCAGCGATCAAGCGGGCCAAGCGCCTGTCTGAAAACCCGGAACCGGTTAAAGCCTGTGGAGGCGGAGACAACCAGATGGACGATGACGGCACGACCACCCTCATCGACACCCGGTAAAAGCGATGGCCTATATCGACGCACTCGACGCAGTTGAGGTTGCACGCAGTCCGGCTTTGATCGGACCGAATGCCGTTCTGCAGACCGAGGCTGCGCTTGAAGCAGCAGGTGGGGTCTTGTTGGTGCGCCGGGTGTTTGAACGCGCAGGCCTTGAACGCCTGCTCGAGCATCGCCCTGAGGAAATGATTGAGGAGCACGTCCCTCAGGCGCTCTTCGCGGCGATGTTTGACAGCATGCCGCGTCGTGATGGCATACGCATCGCGCTTGATGCAGGGCGGCGAACCGGGCGCTACATCCTTGAAAACCGTATCCCGATGCCAGTGCGGTGGTTGTTGAGGATGCTGCCAGCAGACCTGGCCGCGCCGCTGCTACTCTCGGCAATAGAGCGCCACGCGTGGACTTTTGCTGGCTCAGGCGAATGCCAGGTCGAGGTGGGGCCACCCGCCCGCCTTCATATCGCTGACAACCCCATGCGCATGCCGCTATGTGCCTGGCATACGGGCGTGCTTGAGGTTTTGTTCAAAGCTCTGGTCGCTGAGCAAACGCAGGTTTTTCACACCACGACAAAGCCCGGTGCACGCTCGGTGTGCACGTTTACAATGACATGGGATGATTAGCGCTCGCGGCGTTCGCCATCTTCCGGGTTGAGGTCGTAGGGCTCGACCAGCTTCCAGACGTGGTCCGGCACCATATTCTTCATACGGGCCTGCTCATTGCGCCGCAGGTGGAGCACGGTTTCTGCGGCTTTCATTTCAACGCGTGCCCGTGCGAACTCTAGTCCTCGAGGGCCGATCCTGGGCATCAGCCAGGCCACAAGCGGACGCATCCAGTCGGGCATGCCACGCAAGGGCAGGCCGCCAGCGGCGCGCTCGGTGTTGGTAATAAAGCCAGTAACGGAGGCTTTGCGCCTGCCCTTGCTTCCCGGTTCAGCGAGGGAGGCTTCGTCTGCGATCAGATTGACCAATTCCTCGCCGGTTTCGTTGCGAATGAGCAGCCACTGCTCGCCTTCGCCGCCCATATACCCAACTGTGATGTCAGCCAGCACGTTGGTGTAATCAACACAGGTCCGGCAGGTGAGGGGGAAGAAGTCCGGTGGAAGCTTGGAAATGGGTAGCTTCAGAAACGGGATTTCCTTGCGCCGACCATCTTCAAAACGCAGCTCCACCTGATAGTCGGCGCGAAATTCCAGATAGGTAATCGTATCGGGCTCATCGCTGAGCAGAGCCAGAAACTCATGGAAGCGCTCGGTCGTGGTGTTATCTGAGCACGGCGTCCCGATGACATAGAGCTTGTCGAGGTTCAGCTGGTCTTCCATCGCGCGCAAGGCAAAGACCTGACAGGGAATCCCAATCACCGCGACGCGCTTGTAGCCGCGTTCCTTCACAGGCTTGATGAGCGCCAGAAGCGGCGCATAGCCCATGCGCATGCCGCGCACATGCTCCATCGCGCCTGCTTCAGTGATCATGACCGGTACCGGCTTCCAGCGGTCTTCCGGATCGGGCGCGACAGTCAGGACAACGTCCACTGCGTCCGTTGCCAGCAAACGTTCGGCCAGCCGGGTGGCAATGCCGGTCCACTGGGCTCCTTCGATGGGTGAGTTAAGCGAAGCGCGGACCATGCGTTTGAACGGCCCGAAGTGGAGCTCATCTGGACGGCTCTCATCGCGAGGCCGGCCATGGACTTTGGTCTCCATTGCCAGGTAGTCCGGCGCGATGAACTGGCAGGCCTTGCCACAGGCCTTTGGGTCCTCAAGCCGTGAAATGCCGCAATCGGTGCACAGATGGCGATCAACGGGATCGCGCAAGGAGAGGGCTTCAAGGCCCGGCGAGGAAATCAGGGTCAGCGTCATGGCAAATACCCTCGCGCGATGTGGGGGCATGCGTAAAGCGCAAAGCTCTGCGGCACTCTTGCTCAATCGATCGCGTGACCTAGCCTCTGGTTGTCGTGTGTGAAGGCAGACAGGGCATCTCATGAGCCAATCGAGCGATCTCAAGGCCTTTTACGATGAAGCATGGGGTGTCCTCGAACGCGGTGTCGCCGACCGCCGGTCGCCAGCACGTCACCCAACATTCGCGACGGTTTCGCCAGACGGTCAGCCCCAGGCGCGAACCGTGGTGCTAAGGGCGGTGTCGCGGGCAGAACGGACCCTGGAATTTCATTCAGACACCAGGGCTGCCAAGCTTGCGGCGTTGGGCAAGACGCCGCTGGCGGCTGTCCATGTCTGGCACCCGCGCCACAAGCTACAGATACGATTGTTGTGCGAAGTGAACGTGGCGTCAGGAGAGGCGGTTCGTGACAAGTGGGAGAAGGTGCCGGACATGTCGCGGGCAGCCTATGGCTCTGTGCCTTCACCGGGTTCGGCAATTGAGACCGCCACGTCATATCAGCACGCTCCGGTCCTGGACCAGTTTGCAGTTCTGACCTGCACAGTTGGCGAAATCGACCTTCTTTATCTGGGCGACCAACACCAACGAGCGGTGTTCAAGCGTAGCGACGGCTGGACTGGGCAGTGGGTCGCGCCGTGATTATAAGCAATCAGATTTGTATCATCTGTCTCTGGGGGCTAGCCTGCTTGTGAACTTGGAAGGGAGTTTCATGCTGGGGCGACGACAATTTCTGAGTGGGGCGGCAGTTTCGATCGGCGCGATTGGGAGCTCCGTATCCAGCGCAATGGCCCGGCTGCCGGATGATGCCTTAACGCCAGGCCCCGCTGGACAGAGGTTGTCACGAATGGACCTGGAAGATTCGCTGACAGGCTGTAGCTATCTCGGCTGTGGTGGAGGCGGGAGCCTCACGGAGGCGCGCGCGTTGATCCGCGCCGACCTCGAAGCCGGTTATGTCTTCAACGTGCTCGACGTTACTGCTCTCGCCGACGAAGACCGCGCGGCTTGTCCATACGCGCTTGCCAGTCTCGCGCCGCTATCTGATGAGATTGAGGCCAAACTCGATGCGGTCGATAGCCCGGTCGAGTTTCCAGTCTTGGAGGCCTTTCGTCTTCTAGAGCGTCATCTGGGGCGTCCGTTCTCGGCTGTCATCCTTGGTGAAATGGGCCCACTTTCCATGGCGGAAGGACTATCTATTGCTGCGCGATTGGGGGTGCCGACGCTGGATGCGGATACGGTTGGCCGTGCTACGCCAGAAATCAACCAGCATTCCGTTCGCGTTGCGGGTCACGCACTGACACCAGCGACGGCGTATACTCCGTTTGGTGACGAGATCATTCTGACCGATCTTCAGGACCCGTCCAGACAGGAAGATATCATACGCGCGTTGACAGTCATCAGTGGCCTAGTTGGTGTCGCCGACGCCCCGATAACCGGGGCAATCGCCAAGGCACCGAATGTGCTTGTTAAGGAAAGTCTCAGCCTTGCGATAGCCATTGGGCGGGCTGTGCGGGAGGCGAAGGCCGCCAACACTGATCCAATTGATGCCGCACGGAGAGCCGGCGATGGTTATCGCCTCTTTAGTGGACGGGTTTCCAGCTTTGACTGGGGTGACCGGGATGGGTTTCTGGCGGGTGACCTGTTTGTCGAGGGGCGCGGTGAATTCGCCGGGCAAACGCTTCGGCTCGACTACAAGAATGAGCACTTGGTGGCTCAGCTTGGGGATCGGATCATTGCGACCTGCCCAGATCTCATAACTATGGTGGATCGCGAAACCGCCGAAGGCGTGAATAATCCTGAGTTTTATGAAGGGCAGTTAGTCGAGGTGCTAGGGTTTCGTTGCGATCCTATTTGGCGTCGACCGGAGGGGCTTGAAGTTTTCGAACCCCGATACTTTGGGTATCCAATCGACTACACACCGATTGAGGATCTGGTGTTCCGTTAGGCCCCGACGGAACCTCTTAGCTCATCCAGGCTTTGCGAATCCACCTTTAACCTGACGCCCAGGTCACCGGATCCGTTCACGACTGGCGTTTTGCGCAGGGCAATCTCGACATCAATGATCTCGTCATGGCGCGCGCATGCACCAACGATGCGCGTCATCAGGCGCTCTTGCGTGTGGTAATGCCCATCGCGAGCAAGACGGTCGATTTCAGCCACCAATGGATCATAGTCGAAGACAAACTCCATCCCGTCTTGCTCGATCAGGACAAGTGAGGCGTCAATTGTCAGGGTCAGATCGAGGAGATGAGCCCTCGGCACGGCATCGTCCTTGCCGTAGGTCCCGATATCGCAGGAAATCTCCAGATCGGTCAGTTCAATCGTGCTTGAAAGCGGCATTCAGACATCTCCTTGGCGGCACCCTGACGCATAGATAGATCGATCCTGATGCTCCCAAGAACCGCGCTGCACAAAGTCTAAAGCCCGTGTGAGGGCTGGCATTGGCGGCATTGTGGCGGGGTGGTGGCGTGAGCCTGACGCAAGGCTGGCGTGGTGCGACTTTGAATTCTTTGGTGTTTCAGGCGGGTCTGATTACAACAACCGACAAGGAGATACCGATGGCTCTCAAGGCAGACTCAAAAAAGATCAAGCGCTGGCGCGAAGAGCGGCAATGGTCACAGGAACACCTGGCGGAGCTCGCCGGACTTGGCCTGCGTACAGTGCAGCGTGTGGAGAAAGGCGAGGGAGCCTCGCGTGAGACCTTGATGGCCCTCGCGGCCGCCTTTGATGTCGACGTCAGCGCTCTGTGTATCGATCCGGAGGATGAGGCAGCCGATATTGCTCAAGCAAGACTGGCCAAGGGTTTTGCCGCGGCGCGCCTTGGGCTTTTCATTCATCTTGCCAGTTACGTGCTTGGCATGATCGTGTTCGCTGCCATCAGCCTGGGTGAGGGGTATTTCGTGATGAAGTGGCCAATGCTTTGGTGGACCGTAGGTGTGGCTGCCCACATTTTTGTCATCACACTCGTGTGGCTTGTCGCTCGATTTGGCGACGCGAAATAAACAGGGGCATTTGCGATGGCTGATCCGACAGATCCAAATGATGAGGCTGCGAAAGGCCGAGTGGCGCTTTGGCTTGATCCCGCGGATCTGGAATGGTTGTCGCAAACATGCCGCTGCAAAGACAATGCAAATCCGGCAGAGATCGAGCGGTGCGCCCGCATACGTTTTCGGGCCAGCGCCGCTTTGCACAAGGCTGGCCTGCGCGACTGAGTTACGCAGCTTTTGACGCTTTTCCATGTGCCTTGAAGCGTGCACCTTGCCGCCTCGCACAGTGCAGCTTGCCGGGGAGAGCGCCATGATAGATCAGGTCGTCGTCTTTGAAGACAATTTCGAAGCCAATGAGCTTAACCGCGACAACTGGACGGTGATCGGCCCGGACTTCTGGGTGAACAACGAAGAACAGGCCTATATCGACTCTAAGGAGACGATCCGGATCTTGCCAGCTGGTTCGGTGGAGGGTGCCACCGGCGGCGTGCTGGAACTGCGCGCGCACTACCGCCCGGGCTTCAAGACTCCGAAAGACCGTGTTGCCGACTTCGTGTCGGGCCGCATCGAATCCCAACACAAGTTCGAGTGCACTTACGGTCGGGTTGAAGCTCGTATCCGTATGCCTGCGCTGGAAGGGGTCTGGCCGGCGTTCTGGATGCTGGGTAACGGCCTGTGGCCGGATACTGGCGAGATCGACATTCTTGAGTATGTGGGTGAGACGGACTGGACGGGTGTCGCTGTCCATGGACCGAAATATTTTGGCGATACACCCTTTGTGAACAAGTATTTCTTCCCGAAGGGTCAGGATGCCACCGGCTGGCATGTCTATGCCGTGGAATGGGACCGGAACGCGATGAAATTCTTCGTCGACGACCAGATGATGTACCGGGTCACCCGAGAGATGATCGAGCACTATGGCGAGTGGATGTTCGATACCCCGAAATTCATGATCCTTAACCTGGCGATTGGTGGCATCTATCCGCACAAGACCAATGGCATCGTCGAGCCTTATTATGGCCTGCCTGAACATACGCTTGAGCGCATCAAGGCCGAAGGCGCGGCCATTCAGGTTGACTGGGTTCGCGTTACCCAGCCGGCTGAAATTGCCCAAGTCCGCTAAGCCGGTTACATGGGTTTGGCGACCATCAGCCAGGTCACACCTAACAGCGGGACAGTACTGATCAGGCCCCAGACAATCCACTGACGCGAGAGGGCTCGGTATTCTTCGCCGACGTCATCGGTAAAGGTCTTGGCAAGCCTTGCCTGTTTGATCTGGATCGGGACCAGAATGAAAAGCCAGATCAGCCCCGCCACGACAAACAATACCTGACTCCACAATAGCCAGGGCTCCAAGAGCGGGAAGTTGGCGTAGACCACCATGAAATACCCGCTGCCCATGATCAGGATTACACCCCACACGGTCATTGACCAGTCTGTATAGGTCACCAGCTTTTGGGCAAAGCTCAAGACTTCTGGGCGATCATCGCGGTCTGCGAAATATTTCCAGATCGCGGTGACAGTGATGTTGCCCATAAGGAAGGCCAGCCCGGTGAAATGGGCAAATCTGGCGATATCATATGCGAAGCTGGACACGGAATTTCCCTAAGCGTTTTGGGGACACTAAGCTCTTGCCTCTGTTTGCAGAAGGCGCAGTGTGGTCGCAGTCAGCCGCGCTGGCCTGTGCGCATGGCATCAGGAGGCTAAATCCATGGGGAAAGTGCGTTGGGGCATCCTGGGCGCGGGGCGTATCGCGCGCACCTTTGCCAGTGATATCGTTTTCACATCCAATGCCGCCCTGCAGGCGGTAGGCGCACGGGACGGTCAGCGCGCAGCGGCCTTCGCGAAAGACTTCTCCATTCCAACTGCTCACGGGTCCTATGAGGCGCTGGTCGACGACCCGGATGTGGACGCGATCTACGTAGCCACTCCGCATAACTTCCACCTCGAGCAATCACTCGCGGCGATAAAGGCGGGCAAAGCGGTGCTGTGCGAAAAGCCTCTGACACCCAGTCTGGAAGACAGTCAGACGCTTATCGAGGCCGCCCATCGCCACGACATCTTCCTGATGGAGGCGATGTGGAGCTATTTTCTTCCCTCCTTGCAAAGGGCGAAAGCCTGGCTTGATGAGGGGCGTATTGGTGAGGTGATCCAAATTCGCGCAGATTTGGGTTTTGCTGCCCATTTTGATCCTAAGGGACGGCTATACGATCCGGCGCTGGCAGGTGGCGCGCTTCTGGATATCGGCATTTATCCCATCGCGTTTAACAGGCTGATGCTGGGGCAGGGGCCTGACGAAGTCACAACGATATTCAAGATGGCTGAAACCGGTGTCGACGAGGATGTCTCTGCCGTCTTTCAGACCGGGTCTGTTACGTCAGTGCTCACATGCTCCTTTCGTTGTCCCCTGCCCAATGCGGGCCTGGTTATCGGGACGAAGGGGCGCATTGAGGTGCCTGGATTCTGGCATTCGAACTCAGCTCGCCTCTATGAAGGGGACACGCTGGTGGAGAGCTTCGAGGATGGGCGCAAGGGCTCTGGCTTCGAATTTGAAATCGAAGCGGCGTCAAAGGATATTCTTGACGATCGCACTCAGTCGGGGGTCGCCTCTCACGCTGTAAGTCTCGCGCTTCAAAGCGATATGGCCAGAGTGCGCGCGGCTGCAGCTGAATAGGTTGGTTCCTCTCATAATATTGAAAATATAGAGAAAACGGATCTGAGAATAAGCTCATTTCATGTGCAGAAGGTCGCATTGACCTAAAACTATAGCGTGTAAACGCTATAAAAAGCTGTCCTATCGGATTCTAGATTCGACCTTTGCCTGTGTTTGCGGTGCTGATTCAGGGGTGTTCCATGCGCCTTGGATGCCGCAGACTGGGCCGGGCGGTACGACCCCCGCCGATAAAGCTGATAACCCCGGCTTCACCGGCCAAATCCGCGACGCGGCGACAGGCCTGACCTGCGCCCAGGCGCGGTATTACGATCCGGCAATCGGGCGGTTTTTAAGCATTGATCCGGTGGGGTTTGCGGAAGGTGGGCCGGGATATTTTAATCGGTATAGCTATACGTTTAATGATCCGGTGAATCACGTAGACCCGAATGGCGAATTTGTTCTCAACGCTATCGGTGCCGGCCTGAACGCGGCCCTTGAAGTCAGGATTATTCTTGCCGAAGGAGATGTCGGTTTGGGTGAGGCAACTGCTCGCGTGGGGATAGCTGCGGCTACCGGTGCGGTCGGAGTTGGAATTGGCGGGCGCGTTGCCGCACTAGCAGTATCAAAAGGGCTCCCAGCAGCTGCTCGACTTGGGAGAGCTGGAGCGGTTGCGAATAACGCTACTGGCGGCGCGCTCGGTGGTGCCACTGCAGGTGCTATAGCCGCGTCTGGTACAGAAACGAATCAGGCGCTTACTGGTAACGGATTTGATGGTGGGGAAGTTATAGAGGGGGCCGCACTCGGCGCGCTCGGGGGTGCTGCCACGGGAGCCGTGGCAGGAGGCATTTTAGTTCGAGAGGCAGGTGAAGAACTTGCCAACTCAGGAGCTGCGCGCGTCAAGGATGTTGTCTCAGCGAGACTCGAATCAGCTGTCGGTGGTGCTACTTCAATCGCGGATACAGCAGTTGATAGCGCGCAAGATGTGCCGCGTAGGGAGTAGCAAGATGAAGCAGATATTTAGCTTTACATCACTCGGCGATCTCACAACCTTATTTGCCGTGGCTGTTGTTTGGATTTTTGTGAATATTGGTGTGTTTTTTGTATAGGGAAATAGCTTTTTATATGTATTGATATTTAATATCATTTGTTTAGCGCCATGGGTGTACATTTCTGTTTCGGTCTGGAGCCGGAAGCGTAAAAAAATGGACGCAAATGATATAAATGACGGCGAGTTGTAACTCCGCCGCCACGAACCAGCGCACGACCTACGGCTATGACACGCTGGGCCGGATGACGTCGGTCAACTATCTCGACGCCTCACCCGACGCGTCGATGAGCTATGACGCCAACGGCCGGGTCACCCACATCACCGACCATGCGGTGACGGGTCAGAACCGGGCCTTCACCTATGACGGGCTGGGCCGGCTTTCCACGGCATCAGGGCCGTGGGGTGCGGGCAGCTACACCTACGACCTTCTCAACAATATCCGCTCCAAGTCTCTGGGCGCGGACACGGTCGAGATCCAGTATAATGCGAACAACCAGATCAGCAGGGCGAGAGACACCCGCGATGGCAATATCTGGCGGAGAGAGGGGACGGCTCGCCAGAAACTTCATCTTAGCCGCCACCCACTTCGCCTTCTGGTTATATGTGAGCGAGACCCTAGTTGCGTGGAGGGAAAAGCCCAACAAGCGCGATACAATGGCGCATGACCAACACCGGAGCGCCCCCACTACCCGCTGCACCTGAGAATGCTCGGGCCCCTGGTTGTGCGAACGGCAGCCCCGGACCCTGACCATTCCCGACAACTGCGCGACCACGCGTGTCGGGCAGAGAAAAAGTCGAACGACCGTCTCCGCCGTATGTGGTTCCGATCAAGGCGAAAAGTGCCTGATTGCTGGAGATCGGGAGAAGCTGCCCCTGCATTTCGGCCCAGCCACGCGGGCAATAGCTTGCAGCAGTCGTCATGACCTGCCCGATATACGGCTCGGCTTGTGCGGAAGCAGTGTGACTTGTGCCAAGGGTCGCGATGAGACCAAATCCTAATGCAGCTAAGATCTTCTTCATGGGATCTCCCAGTTTTGATAGAGACAGAATATACATGCTTGTTAACTACGCATGTGTGCCACATCTGCATCAATAATATAATCGAAAACTGATTTGGCAGTTCACGTAAACTAAGGGCGTCAAGTCTGTGCCGCCGGTTTGCGCCCGTAACAGAGGGTGTCAGCCTAATCCGCACCGTTGGTTTGCGAAATTATGCCTCGCAGCCTCGTGCGGCCAGCAAATAAAGCTTCTGAGCAAGCGCTACTCTGCTGAGATATATAACGTTGAGGCGGCGTTAGAGGTATCGCTCGGGAGCTGTCAGAGTTCGAGCCTTCGAGACGGATTGTACCTGGAAGAAGTTCCGTCTGACCGGTGGCTCCATTGGGTTTCCTACCGTAGTTGGAACCAGCCAGTGCAAAGGCACCCCGGGGGTGGGGCAAAAACTCAGACCTGAGCAGTATTGCAAGCGCTTCCTCAGATGATACGAAATACATCCCCTAGGTAGTGTCGTGTATGTCGTCCGCAAACAGCGACACCGGGAAACGGATATATGCATCACAGCAAGGCGGATGATCTCAGGCGAGGCCTTGAAAACCCCAAAGAATTGATCATACGCTCAGATTAATTCCGCTCTCGATAGCGCCCGGTTTAATTTGGCATAAACTCTAGCAGCGATTGAGATGAAACGAGCGTCATGAAACTCATCATACCGCCACCCGTGCAGGGTTTGATCACCGGCATCGCCATGTGGGGTGTATCCCAAGCCTTTCCGGGTTTTGGCCTGTCTTTTCCCATCCAAAAACTGCTCGCCGGAGCCTTGATCGCCGTGGGAGTGGGGATCGAAATCACGGCCGTGACTGCCTTCTTCAGGGCACGCACGACCATCACACCGCTTAAGCCCTCAAAAACGAGTGCGCTGGTGGTGAAGGGGCTCTACCGGATCAGTAGGAACCCAATGTATCTGGGCCTCGCCCTTTTGCTCACCGGCTGGATGGTTTGGTTGGGTAACCCGCTAAATCTTGTCCTGCTGGGCGGCTTCATTGGCTATATCACTGCATTTCAGATCAAGCCTGAAGAAGCGGCTTTGCGTGAAAAGTTCGGCACGGCGTATGATGAATACTGCGCAGTTGTCCGCCGTTGGATTTAGCGCGGCGACGCTGCCAGACTGAAATGGACCAGTTGCAGACGTCAGGGCGCACAGCGTCACGCATCCAGAAGCTGGCGCGCCTCGGCGAGCGCTTCGTTGCGAAGCGTTCTTCAGAGAAGGGCTATTGCTTGTTAGACTGGTAATGTTGAGCTGCCTCGGGACCCCCGAAGCGCATTCGTTGCCTAACGCTAATGGAACCAAACTGAACAAAAGGAAGGGGGCGGGGGTCAAAACCTTAATTAGCGTTGCGCTTCGACCCCTTGGGGGCACCAATCAAAGCTGATCGCAGCACGTCCCCCAAACCCATCACCATTTGCGCCCGAACCAGCAGCAGCGTTAATAATGAGGCGACGGTTCGCTCGATAGGTCCGAGGGACAGCAGATGCGCTGTCACCGTCCCAGGGTGCTCCATTTCGCATTCATACGGAACGCCTCGCGTGGCTGACAACCTGCGCTGCCTTACACAGCCATTGCAACGCTCGCCGACTATCGAACGAATCTGGCTTGATCAAGACACTGTGGCGCGTACTGTCCCTTTTCAACAAAGCATTCTGTTATGGGGGACTTAAAGCAATGCGAATTGGCGGAGGTATAATTGGCCTAATTGCTGGCATATTCGGTTTCATTGCTGCTATCGCCACGCTTTTTATTGGTGGTGTCACCGCAGCTTTTGAGGCGCCGGACGGCGGGCTTTTTATTGCGCTCGGGTGGGGCGGCGTTTTATTTTCTTCTTTGATAATTATATTCAGTTCGGTAGCCATCGGGCTGAAAAAGAGGTGGCCAGGCATCGCGATGGCCCTTTCGTCATTATTCGGCGCGGTCTTTGGTGGCCCCTTCGTCGCCATTCTGATGGTGCTTTCTTTAATCGGCGGAGTGCTTGTATTCTTTGGTGCGCCGAAGCGTGTCAGTAGCGATGTGGCGTCAGATTTGGAAAGCCCTCAGTCAACGCCCGCAAACGAATTATAGCCGGAACAAAGGTCGTGAGGCAGGTGGGTCCTACTGGGTTCCCTAGCGCCGATGGAACCAGCAAGCGCTTAGGCAGCCCCGGGGGTGGGGCAAAACTCAGACCTGAGCACCGCGAACCTGATGTTGGATCGAATGTTGGGTGACCGGACTCAAGTGTTAAATAGTCTCATGAAATCAGCCAGCTAGACAAAAGGCTGGCGGAAGCGAAGGGATTCGAACCCTCGATACCCTTTTGAGGTATACTCCCTTAGCAGGGGAGCGCCTTCGACCACTCGGCCACGCTTCCATCTACCGGTGTAGCCGTTTATCCGCGCCCCGATCAAGGCATGAGGGCGGTCATTGCTGCAGTTTGACTGAGAAAGGCTTTTCCAGAAGGCCCCGCTCGCTTATGTCAGCGCCATGACTGATGTGCTTATCTCCGCCCTTAATGGCGTAATCGACCCGACTAGCGGCCAGCCTTTGAATAAGAGTGGCCGGATTGACGGGATCGATCTGAAAGACGGTGTAGCGACGCTGATCCTCAAGCCCGGTGCAGATGGCGAGGACATCGCAGCTCTGCGCGCGCGTATTGATGCAGCGCTGACGGCTCTGGATGGGGTGGAGCGAACGCGCACCATAATCGAAACCACTTTGAGCCGAGGCAGCTCGAAGCCTCAACCGCAGCAAAGCTCGCCGGTGGCCGCGCCCGCCCGTTTCGTTATCGCTGTCGCGTCCGGCAAGGGCGGGGTGGGTAAATCCACCGTGGCGGCTAATCTGGCGGGGGCCTGCGCCAAGATGGGGCTGAAGACCGGCCTCATGGACGCCGACATTTATGGCCCAAGCGCGCCGCGCCTTTTCGGTCTGACCGATGTGCCTGGCTTGAAAAAGGAAAATGGCGGGATCGAGCCGCTAGAGGCGCACGGTGTGAAGCTGGTCTCCATGGGCTTCCTTGTGGGTGAGCGCGATCCGGTGGTCTGGCGCGCGCCCATGGTCACAGGGGCCATCCGCCAGTTTCTGGGCGAGGTGAACTGGGGCGATCTTGACGTTCTTATCATCGATATGCCGCCCGGCACTGGCGATGTTCAGCTCGCGGTTGCCCAGGGTGCACCCATCTCAGGCACGGTTATCGTCTCCACGCCGCAGAATCTGGCACTCGATGACGCCAAAAAGGCTGCGGCCCTTTTTGACCGCACGGCCATCCCGATCCTTGGGGTTCTGGAGAATATGAGCTTCTTCCTCTGCCCAAGCTGTGGAGAAACCTCAGAGATTTTCGGACGAGGGGGCGTGCGCGCTGAGGCTGAGCTTATTGGCGCGCCGTTCCTGGGCGAAATTCCGCTGCATCCAGAGCTGCGTGAAGCCAGTGATGAGGGGAGACTTGTCGTGTCTGGCGATGGTCCAGTGGCGAAAGCCTTTGAACGTGCGGCTGATGCCATGTTGCACCAGGCGGCCGCGGCTCAACGCGCCGCGCCGGAAATCGTGTTCGAGGACTAGGCGTCAGCGAGCATTTTCTCGCTCAACGCCCATAGCCGCTCCGCCGCTTCATCCTCACAGGCATGTGCATCAACACCCAGATAGCGGGCATAGGGGCTGTCCGGATCAGTCGGGCGGGCGATATCGCAATCCTCGCAGTAGACACCAGGTTTGCCTTCAAGCGCCGCAGACGTTGCCGCCCAGAGCGTTGTGGAGCAACCTTGCTGCGGGGTCTTGAAAAGGCCTTTGGCGCGTTCGCTGATTTCGCCATCTTCACCGAGCCACCCAAGCGCAATCATTTCATCTTTGGGCAAGTGTCGCTGTAGCGGTGTGAAGATGCCGCCTGGATGGACAGAAAAGGCGAGCCCGCCTGACCGCTTGAGGCGTCGCGACAGAGCATTGGCAAACAGCGCGTTGGCAGTCTTTGCCTGACCATAAGCCTGCCATTTGTCGTAAGATGTGCGCTCATAGTGAATGTCATCCCAGAGGATGTCCGACATCTTGTGAGCTGTTGACGACAGCGCGACAACACGAGGCGCATGCGCTTTCTCAAGAAGCCCCATTAGGCCCTGCGTCAGGGCAAAATGGCCCATGTGATTGATACCGAACTGGCTTTCCCAGCCCGGTCCCACACGCGCTTCGGGACAGGCCATAATGCCAGCATTATTGATAAGCAGGTCCAGCGTGTTGAGCTCTACGCTCACAGTTTCAACGAAGCGCTGGACGGACGCCAGATCACCGAGGTCCATCGGCAGGGTTGAAATATCGCCCCTCAGTCCGCTCATGGATTGAAAGGCTTTCTCTGGTGAGCGGACCGGCACGATGACTGTAGCCCCGCGCGCAAGCAACGCACGCACGGTCTCAAGGCCAAGCCCGCTATAGCCGCCGGTGACGATGGCGGTTTTACCGGACAGGTCCATGCCCTCAGTGACCTCCATACCGGTGGACTTGGTGTGGAAACCCGACTGCGTGGGGATCTGATCTGTGATGGCCATGGCAAACGCTCCTGTAGCGGTTTACGCCAAGCTACAGGCCATGGATGCTGAGGTCACCTGAAACAGCTAGAGCGCGTCGATTGGCAGCTTAAGAAATACTCGGCCCTGCCCATCGGCTCCGGGCATCTTGCCAGCGCGGATATTGGTCTGAACTGATGGCAACATCAGCTTCGGCGTGCCCAATTGCGCATCGCGGCGGGTCCGCATGGTGACGAAATCGTCTTCGCTGACCTCACCACCCACATGAATATTTCGTGACTTCTGCTCGCCGACAGTGGTCTCCCAAGCATAGTCTGACCGGCCCGGAGCCTTGTAGTCATGACACATGAAAAGGCGCGTCTCATCGGGCAGCGCGAAGAGCTTCTGGATCGATTGATAAAGCTGGCGCGCGCATCCGCCAGGAAAATCGCAGCGTGCGGTCCCGAAGTCCGGCATGAAGAGTGTATCGCCAACAAAAGCTGCATCGCCAATAACATAAGTCATGCAGGCCGGTGTATGGCCCGGCGTGTGAAGCGCCTTGGCCTCGACTGTTCCGACATTGAAGGCTTCGCCATCAGCGAGCAATCGATCAAACTCGGCACCGGATCCTGAGATTTCAGACTCCAGCGCATAAATGGGCGCGAATGTCTTCTGGGTCTCGCTGATGGCCGCTCCGATGATAATGGGACAATCAAACCGCTGCTTTAGCCAGGGCGCTGCGGAGATGTGGTCCGCATGGACATGCGTCTCCAAAATCATCGTCGGGGTGAGGTCGTTCTCCTCGACAATCGCGATAAGCTTCTTAGCGCTGTCCTGAGCAGTGCGGCCGCTCGCCATATCAAAGTCCAGCACCGGATCAATGATGGCGCATTCGCGCGTTACCGGGCACGCCACCACATAGCTGATGGTGTAGCTTTGCGGGTCGAAAACAGCTTGGACGTCCGGGTGGGTCATGGCATTCAACTCAATTCGCGCTTACATCTGGCTTCGCGCTTTTTAGCACCATCATCTGCTGGAGATATAAATGCAAAACTGGACGCCGCAACAAACCGCTGAAGCCCTTGATGCCGGCGAGATAATTCTCGTCGATGTGCGCGAGGCGGGCGAGTATCACGAAGCGCGCATCCCCGGAGCACTGCTGCTGCCGCTGTCGACTTTTGATCCTGCTGCGTTGCCGGTGGGCCAGGGCCGCAAGGTCGTGCTTCACTGCAAGGCGGGTGGACGCTCTGCCAAGGCCATCGAAGCCTGCCAGGCGGCTGGTGTCGATGTGGACACTCATATGATGGGGGGTGTTGGCGAGTGGATTGCGGCTGGTCTTCCTTACTTCCAGTTTGACCCGTCCAGTGGCCAGATGAAGCGGAACGGCTAGTCTGCCTCGGTAAGCGCTGTGCCGTAAAACCGCGGCGCAAACCGATTCATCCAGACAAGCTTGCCAAGGGCCTGACTGGCACGATCCAGCAAGCCCGCGCGCAGTCGCGGCGCGCCGATCTTGAGCGCGTAAGCCAGCATAGCAGCGGGGCCGAACACGGCGAGTTGGATTGCCCCAACACTCATCCAGAGCGCGATGCCAGACCACTGGCGTTGATCGGCCGCTGTCTGACTTGGACCCTGACCAAAGGCGAAGCTACGCCGAAAGAGACCGGAGCGGGTCATGCGCGCTGGATCGACATGCTCGTTGACCAATGCTTCGTTGGCCCATGCGAATGTCCCACCCAAGCGTTCAATTTTGGCAAACAAAAGGTCGTCTTCGCCGCCAATATCATTGGTGCCAACGTCGAAGACCGGTCGGGGCAGGTCGATCACACCCCGGTTCACCAATGAATTGCCACAGCCCCATGGGTCGCGAATGATGCCGTCGCAGAGGTCAGGCATTCGGGCATAAAGCCGCTCAGCCCACGCGCGATGCACTTCGTCATTACCTGCAAGGCCAGGCGCAGCGCGCACGGGGCCAAACACGACCGCAGCCCCGGTTTGCTCAGACATCTTTATGAGAGCTGCGAGCCAGCCCGGTTCTGCTGTTTCATCATCATCGAGCTGGGCGACCAGATTGGCTTTCGTAGCGTCAAAGCCTGCATTGCGGGCATTGGCTACCCCAGGGTCTGGCGCGTGAATATGTCGGATTGGGCAGGGCGCGCTTTTCCCGAGCGCGTCGACCAGATTACGTGCGCTGGCTTCCGGCGAATTGTCGGCGACGATGATTTCATCGGGCAGGATGGATTGAGCCAGTACACTGGACAGCGCAGCCTTCAGCCCGTCATTGCGACGGAAGGTCGGAATGAGAACAGCAACACTCATTTGCCAATACGGTCCAGCGCGCAGTTGATGGTGTGCACCTCGGTACCACTTTTGGCGACGGCACGGCAAACGGTTTCAAGAAAATCCAGTGTGCAGCCCCATTCGCTTGGAGCTTCACGGACGTCGTGGCCGTAGAAGATCAGCCAGCCGGGATTGCGCGTGGCTTCTTCAATCCAGTTTAGAGCGCGCTTCAGGCCAGCTCCGCCACCATCCAGCGGAACGGCCATAAGAAGTCCTCGATCCGCCGTGCCACGATTGATGCCGGGGCGAACCCCGCGCAGCACCCGAAAGTGCTTTCCCAGTGCCTGTTTGGCTGCTGGGCTTGCTTCGCCATAGGGGAAAGCGAATGTTTCAAGTGCGCCTTCAAAGCCGCAGGCTGTGAGGAATTTGCGGTTGCGCTCGATCTCGGCTTCGACATCTTCAAGGGCTGTCCGCCCCACATCAATGTGAGAGAAAGTGTGGCAGGCGATTTCGTGCCCATTGGCGTGCAAACGCTTCAGGTCGCCAATGTCGTACATGCGACCTAAATGAGTCTCACCACCCGCATACCCGCCTCCGGTATAGTAAGTACCGCGCCAGCCGTGGCGTTCCAGAATCTGTGCACCAGCTTCACCGGCAGACTTGGGAAAGTCGTCGAAGCTGAAGCTTACCATCGGCTTTTCCAGCGCAATCTGCAAAGGCAGCTTTGATAGACGCCGAGCGGCTTGTCGCTTCAGCTTCCCAACCAGACCGCCTGAGGGGATATAGGCCTGCATTGTCATGTTAGAGGGCCTCCGCTGCAACGCCAGCTCGATAAAGCTTCAGCCCAAGAACGCGGATCGTGATCGGTAGCGCTGCAAAGCGGGCCGCGAATGCACCCGTCATTCGGGCGAGCGGTGCGACGCGCCAGGCTTTGACAATACTGGCGAGCTTGGCACCTGGACGTTGTGCATAGTCAGGGTGCCGGGATAGCAATCGGGCAAAATTGGGGCCGGACTGGCTGAACTTAGCCAATAGGCCGTCCACTGTTTCCAGACCGTCGTGACGCGCCGGGTTGTCGACATGGCTCACTTCAATGTGCGCGCTAGCACTAAGCGCCCAATCAACGTCTTCCCAGCCCCAGCCTTCAAAGCCTTCATCGAATGGGGTTTGAGAAAAAGCGTCAGCGCGTACCGCCAGGTTTGAAGAGCATATGGCAACGGCTCCAAGAGCCTCACGCTCCCTGGCCGAGTGAACATCTGATTGTTCTGCCAAGGCGGCATGGACGCGCGTGCACCGTCGTGGCTCGGAAGGTTCAAATCCACCGAAAAGCGCTCCTGCGCGAGTAGTTTGGGTGAAGGTGATCCACCGGGTGAGGAATTCAGGGCTGATTTCCATGTCAGCGTCGAGGAAAAGCAACCAAGGGGCTCGAGCAGCACTTGCGAGACGATTGCGAGCTGCGGAACGGCCACGGTTGATCCGCGAGGTAATGAGTTGCGCAGGAATGGTGAGGCCGGCGATAGCCTCGCTTACATCTGCGTTCAAGGTAACGTCCGGCACGCCATCATCAAACAGGATGGCCTCAACGCCGTCGGGACAGGTAACAGCAATGGCTTCAAGCAGGTCAATCGGCGCATCACGGTAAAACGGGATTAGCACCGACAGACGCGGCGTGTTGCAACTATCCCACGCGGCGTTTGTCTGAATTTGGGTGATCGGCGCGCTCATGCTTCGATCTCCGTAGCTTCAGTCCGCACAAGACCGATCCAGCTCCGGCAGTCGACCACATTGAGAGCCAGTGCGGCGACGACATAGCACAGCCCGCCGGCGATAATTTTAAGCCCAAGATCCAAGGCAGCGATTTCAAGTGATGGTAGTGCAAGAATGACGACGGCCATCCAGACAGTTGCTAGAGCAGCTTTCGCCCAGTCGCTGATCGGGATGGGCATCACAAAAATGCGCCGACCAATGAAGATACACGCGACAAGCGCGGCCCCGTAAGCCAGCACTGTGGAAAAACCAGCCCCAACAATGCCCATCGTCGGGATCAGAACGAAGTTGAGCCCCAGATTAACCGCCGCTGCGATCAGCATGACGCCAGCCATAACTCGGGGCTTTCGGCCGAGCACGAAGGCTTCGTGGAAATAATGGGTCATGATGCCGTTCATCAGCCCGGAAAGCGCAATGAGCGGCATGACGGTCGCCGCTGCCATCGCGATTTCAGCGCCGATCAAAAGACGCGCAGCAGGTTCTGCGACAAGCGCGAGACCGGCTGCTGCCGGAAGACCGAGAAGGGCCATCAGGCCAGCCGTACGGTGCGCGACCTCCTGGGCGGCTTCACGACCGTGATGCTCATAAGCTGTGATTAGAAGAGGGCCAGTTGTGGCACCCAGCCACAGGAAAATGATGGAAAGCGAGCGGTCGGCAACGCCATACCCTGCGGCATAGGCACCCGTGGAGGCTTCGCCCAGGAAGCCTGCAATGATGAATCGGTCACCCACCGACAAGAGGTGCTCAAAGATCAGCGATACTGCGACCGGCGCGCCATAGGCGAGATAGGCGTATGCGCGCGGCGCGTCGGCCCGGTCTCGCTTTGACTTGCTGAACAGCACAGGACCGTCGACCAGGAAGGCGATGAGGGCGGCCAGAGCCATGCCAGCAAAAGGCCCAACTGCCCCAAGATCGCTTGCCATTATGAACACAATGCCAAAGGCAAACCCACCAGCGAGCGTAAAGGTCTCAAGGAGGCTGTAACGCCACGCTTCGCCAGCTGCCCGTCGTGTCTCTAGCGCAACGGCGAGACCGGATTTGATGACAGTATTGGCAATTGCAAAGCCAATGGCGGTCTTCAGCGTTATCCCGATTGGCGCAAGCCAAAGCACGATGACAGCGATGATGCTCGCAGAGAGGGCAACCCCGCCATAGAGCCGCCAGGCGGTCCATAAATGTCCCGGCAGATTGCCACGTGCATCCGAACGCGCGTGATGGCGTGCAACAGCCGCGTCGAGCCAGGTAAAGATCAGCGTCGCGGCCAGTGCTGCACCTGCCAGGATCAGCACGTAACGCCCGTATTCGGAGGGCTCCAGAATACGGGTGAACACCGCCACTGACCCAAAGCCAACAAGGGCCTGAGCCAGATATACCGGCAGGTATGCGATCAAATGGCGGTTCAGCATGGTGCGTTTAAAGTCCTCTTCGCCCGCGACTGTGCAAACTCCGGGCCGAACGCGAAACGGAACGAAACCTGCAACACAAGCGCTGAAGACCGCTTTAACGCTGTTTGTTTTTTGATTGTTCGACCCAGAAGGAGACAGGATCGATGCAGATCCATGTCGAATTGAAACGCGCTGACGCATTAAGCGTCGCAGACCGCGAGGCCTGGCTGAGCATTCAGACAAGCTCAGACCGGCTGGCTAGCCCTTATTTCGCGCTCGACTTTTTTGATGCAATTGCCAGCGTACGTAATGACACCCACGTCATTGTGGTGAGTGAGGCAGGGCAAGCTGTCGCCTTCCTGCCGCTGCAGCTGGGGCGCTTTGGCCACGCGCGCGGTCTCGGCGGACCTTTGGGCGATCATCATGGCTTGATTGCAAGCGAACCTGACCGGTTCGACCTTCGAGTGTTAATGCAAAAGGCTGGCGTCGAAGTCTTCGATTTTCATGGCCTTGTCGGTGCTCCCTTTTCAAAAGGCATCGCGGTAAGCGAGCGAGACGGGTCTTGGGTTGTCGATCTGCGCGGTGGTCTCCAGACTTATAAGTCGCGCCAAAAAAAGCAGGGCGGTAATACCTTCAGGAGTATCTTCAGCGCACGCCGCAAGCTTCTGGAAACAAAAGCGAGGCTGGACTTCACCTTTGATGATCGCAGTCCCGGTGCGCTGGCTCAGCTCGTGTCCTGGAAGTCCGATCAATATAAAGCGAGCGGGCATTTTGATGTGTTCTCAGCCAGCTGGACCACACCCTTGCTCGAGACACTCAAGGTCAGCAGGGGAACGGCCGGGGCTCGTGGTGTTGTTTCAACGCTAAGGGTCGACGGTCAGCTCGTTACGGCGCATTTCGGTCTGCTTGGTGATCGTGCCATGCATTACTGGTTTCCCGGTTATGACCCGGCCTTTGCCAAAGCTGCGCCGGGCAATGTGCTGTTGGAGTACATCCTTGAGGCGCTGCCAGACCTTGGCGTGGAAGAGCTTCATTTGGGGCCGGGTGATTATCGCTACAAAGCCGCGCTTGGAATCTGGCAGTTCCCGCTCGGGGTCGGGTTTGCGGCGACCACTGGCCCCGCCGCGATGCTGCGCCGGGCTGCATCCGCGCTTGAACACGGTGCTGAAGCCCTGCCGCTCGGTGTTGTGTCTCGCATCCCCGGCAAAGCCTTTCGGCGCATTGACCGCATCGCAGCCTTCAGGTGCGCATGAAGACCGCTGCTCGGACACGGCGGGCAGTTCTGGCTTCTGCGGGGGGTCTGACGGTTTCCGCGTTTGCGCCACAGGGCCTGCGGATTTCAACACGCAGCCGGCGTGATCTTTGGCGACGAACCAGCGGCCCGCACCTGAGGGGCGCGGTGTTTGTCCAACGCCGGGTCTATCCAGACCTTGATGGTGATACCTTTCTCGGCAATGGCGTTGTAGGTCCGCCTGTCACGAATGAAGCGCTGGACATGCTGGCACAAGCCGGTGGCAATCTGGCAAGCTGGTCAGGGCCGGGGCTTTTTTCTGAAACGGCACCCTTTACTCTTGATGCGCAAATTGAGGACCATATCGGAGAGTGGCTCGAGCGCTGTCTGGCTCGTGGCCTCTACACAACGCTGTGTTTCCGGTCCGGGCCGGGGCGAAGCGCTTTTGCCTTTCACCCTGACGAGAGCTGGTATCCTTCAGCACTCTATAATGCATCGATCTGGCGAGACGTTGAAAAGCAGGCGGCCTGGGCGGAGATGATCGCTGAAACCATTCGTCGTTTTGGTAGCCATCACGCGCTCGCCGGCATCGTGCCCATGGATGAGCCGAACGGTATGGATCTGGGCTTTTCAGGTGTTTGGGACGCGTTGGCTGGGCAGATTGCCAAGGTCGCTGGTGAGCCTGCGAGGCGTCTGGATTTACCACTGATCTATTCGCCGGATCGCTGGGCCAGGGCGGAAGCGGCTCCCGCACTGCGGCAAGCGGTCGGGTCAGAGGCGGTCTTGTCTCTGCACCATTATGAGCCCTGGCATTACACCCATCAGGTCGAGACTGACCTGGTTCGTTTTGATCATATACGCATGGGTGTGCAGGGCTTTGAGGCTGTAGATGGCGATTGGGCTGTGCTTGAGTTTGGGGCCGTGCGCCATGCGCCGGACGTGCATCAATATCTTCGCAATCGTATAGATCGCTGGGAGGGCAATGGTGCGAACTGGGCGGCGTTTCGCTGGACGACCGGCTGGTCGCCTTACGAGGAAAGCGAGGCGAGCATGACCGCTAGCGCCGACCGGCACCTTCTTGCCGTCATGGTGCATGCCTTTAACAGAAACACGCGACGTCCCGCCTGACCCGGCCGAGTGCTACGGCGCTCTGTCATTGCCCGATTGGTCCGCTTCGGGCTAACAGACAGCACCAGTTTTTGTCATGGAAGACCGACATGGCCGCGCCAGACATTTCCATTGTGATCCCGGCCTTCAACGAAGCCGAGGCCATCAATGCAGTCATTGATGAGGCTGTGGAGGTCTTTGCGGGCGCCTTCAACAGGTTTGAAATCATCGTTGTCGATGACGGCAGCGCTGATAACACCGCCGCAGTGTTGCAAGCTCACTTGGTTGACGACTCGCGGGTCCGTGTAATCCTGCATCCAAAGCGTGCGGGCAAAAGCGCTGCGCTGCGCACCGGCATGCTTCAGGCCCGCGCACTCTGGGTCGCGACCATGGATGGCGATGGTCAGGATGATCCGCGCTCGGTCGTCGATATGGCAAAGGCCATCGATCTGAAGACGGTGGGCGAGGTCGGCCTTGTTGCCGGGAACAGGGCCAACCGCACTGACGGTGCCAACCGCAAGTTTGCGTCACGCTTTGCCAATGGCCTGCGCCGTTCGCTTCTCAATGACGATTGCCCGGATACCGCCTGCGGCTTGAAGCTGATTGTGCGCGACGTGTTTCTGGCTATGCCTTTCTTTGACGCGCTGCATCGTTACTTGCCCGCTCTGACGCGCCATCTGGGCTATGACATCATCAATGTGTCTGTGGTCAATCGGGCTCGAACCGCCGGTGCGTCTAAATATACCAATCTGGGGCGGGCGGCCGCTGGGCTGTTTGATCTGCTTGGCGTGATCTGGCTGATGCGGCGGACGCATACACCGGGGCCTGAGCTTCTGCGTCGCCCGACTGAGGATTAGGCCCATGGATGCCTTTGTCCAGCGTATCACTGAAACACCCGAGAAAGGCGGTCTGACCCGGCCTGGCTGGATCGTTTTGATGGTCGTGGCGGTCGCAGCTTTGCTCCCGGGCCTGTTTAATGTGCCACCCATGGATCGCGACGAGTCCCGCTACGCCCAGGCCAGCCGACAAATGATGGAAACGGGCGATTACCTGAACATCAAGTTCCAGGAGTATGACCGCCATAAACAGCCTGCGGGCACCTACTGGCTGCAGTCGC
Organism: Maricaulaceae bacterium EIL42A08; assembly: GCA_024178355.1. Classification (GTDB taxonomy): domain Bacteria; phylum Pseudomonadota; class Alphaproteobacteria; order Caulobacterales; family Maricaulaceae; genus Oceanicaulis. The sequence goes on from JAMZNZ010000002.1 coordinate 407,019, forward strand.
TGGCCGCCGCACCATTTGGCGGAGCAGACGCGCCGATTGGGGCCCATCGCCTGCCGGGTCTCGTCATGGCGCTGGTGGCAGTGGCGATTACGGCCTGGCTCGGCGCGCGCTTTTTTACCCCACCTGTCGGGTTGGCAGCCGGGATTATTCTCGCAACGACGCTGGTGTTATCGATTGAGGCCAAGACCGCAAAGACAGACGCCATCCTCTTGGGCTTTGGCATGCTAGCTCAGGCAAGCTTGATGATGCTGATGCTCAAGGTGCGCGAGGCGCGGCCGAAATTTATCGGCTGGCCCGCACTCTTATGGACGGCCATCGGCTGCAGCCTATTGGTGAAGGGGCCGATCTTCTTCATGGTCACGGCCCTGACTGCGATCGTTTATACCGCGTGGAAGCGGGATCCGAAGCTGTTGTTGAAGCTGCGTCCCCTGCCGGGCGTGGCATTGGCGCTGTTGATCTTCGTGCCATGGTTTCTGGCGATCAATCTGGAGACCGGCTGGGCGTTTTATTTCGAAGCTGTTGGCCACTCTATGCTCGACAAGGTTGGTGAGGCGCAGGAGGCCCATACCGGCCCGCTTGGCTTCCACCTGATGGCGACCGCCCTGACCCTGTGGCCGAGCGTGGCGCTTCTTGGGCTTGGTATCCTTGCCGCGATTTCCATGCGTGGGCGTGATGAGGTCAAATTCCTCATTGCCTGGATCGTGCCGACCTACATCGTGTTCGAAATCGTTGCGACGAAGCTGCCCCACTACACGCTCCCAAGCTTTCCAGCCATCGCGATCCTGATCGGGCTCGGCATTGCGAATGCGCCCGCTCTTCTAAAGGACCGTCTCAGCTGGACCGTGCATATCGCGACAGTTGTCGTGGCCGTGATTGTCAGCATCGCGCTGGGTGCCGCGGCGCTCTATGCATCTGACTGGCTAAGCATTGAGCCGGGGCTGACGACTTACCTGACGATACCATTTGCGCTTGTGGCGGCTGTGGCCATCGTCGGGCTTGCAATCAAACCAAGCCTGCTTCGACTTCTGGGGCTCGGTGCGGCGGCAGCGGCGCTTTACGCGGCGCTTTTTGCTGTCGCTATCCCGGCGCTGCATCCAATGTGGACGTCCCATCATATGGCGCAAGTTGTTGCCAGCTTCGACGGCTGTGAAACGCCGCGCGTGATTGTCGGTGGGTATCGCGAGCCGTCTGTGGCCTTCAACCTGGGAACCGAGACCTGGCTTGCCTATGACGGGACTGACACGGCTCAACAGCTATTGGCGAATCCGCAATGCGGTATTGCCATCGTGGACCAGGCCTGGCAGGGCGAATTCCAGGCTACGATCGAGGCGGCCGGTGCCGAGCTGCGCGTGCTCGCGGCGCATGATGGCTTCAACTATGTTAAGGACGACGTGCTCTCGCTCACCTATGTCACCCTTGAGAGCTCCAACATCTCCGCATCGACCCGCTAGAGCTTGAAGTGCTTGAGCGCCGCTTCGGCAATGGGCGCGCCCCATTCCTGAACAAAGTGGCCTCCTTTAGCGATCTCCATCGGCTCCGGGCAGCCGTTTATGACCGACCGCATCCACGCCATGGTATCCGGACCCAGAACCGGATCCTGCATGCCAACGGCCATGAAGCTGTCGCCGGTCCAGTCTTCAGACCAGAATTTCACGGCCTTCAGGCCGGTCTGAACGCCATCCATATCCGGCGTGATCGGGACGAGTGCTGGAAAACGACGTACGCCTGCCTTGTATTCCGCACGAGGGAAGGGCGCTGCGTAGGCGGCGGCCTCCTCGTCCGAGAGGATGGGTGTTGCCCGCTTCATCAGACCAGCGACATCAAGATCAGGCGTGTTCGCCATAAAATCGCGCCAGGCGATAAAGCCCTCGCTTGCACCCTTACCGATGCCGATAGCCGTATTCATTACGATCAAACGCTTAAAGCGATCGGGGTAGTCCATGGGCAGGGTAAGCCCTAGAACGCCGCCCCAGTCCTGGCAAACGAGGCAAACGTCAGCAAGGTCCATGCGCTCGATAAAGGCTTTCAAAGCACCGCGATGCCAGTGAAATGTATAGACCGCGTCATCGACCGGCTTGTCGGAGCGCCCAAAGCCAAACATGTCAGGGATGACCACGCGGTATCCAGCCTTGAGGAAGACCGGTGCCATCTTGCGATAGAGATAGCCCCAGCTCGGCTCGCCATGGAGGCACAGGAAAACTGGCGCATCCTTTGGGCCTTCATCGACATAGGCCCAACGCAAACCCTCATACCCTTCAAGGTCATCGATATAGGATGGCGCATAGTCCCAGTCAGGCAGGTTCTCAAACCGTTCTTCCGGGGTGCGTACGGACTTCAAGGTCGACATATCGGGCTCCATCTGACTTTCGCTGATCTTAACAACAGCTTCGATAATTTGCGAAACAATGTGGTGGCGCAAGTTATTCGCAAGCGAATTAAGTGGCCGCGACCTCTTGCCCTGCTCTTACTTTGGGTGCTTGCCAAGCAGCGTCTCGCGCGCGATGACGACGCATACTCAAGCCTATGGAGCCCGTAATTATGGCCGATACCCAGTTTGATCTCATCGTTATTGGCGGTGGCCCTGGTGGCTATGTCGCCGCGATTCGTGCAGCACAGCTGGGCATGAAGACTGCGGTCGTCGAGCGAGAACACATGGGCGGGATCTGCCTGAACTGGGGATGTATCCCTACGAAGGCGCTTCTGCGGAGTGCGGATGTTTATGAGCTTTTCCACCGCGCCAGCGAGTTCGGCCTGAAGGCTGACAATATCAGCTTCGATCTGGACGCGGTTGTGAAGCGCTCTCGCAAGGTCGCAGGCCGTCTGTCATCGGGTGTTTCCGGCCTGATGAAGAAGCACAAGGTAACCGTGATTGAGGGCGAAGCGCGTCTTGAAAAGGGTAAGCCCGCGCCGCGTGTCGTGGTCAAAGGCAAAGATGGCAAGGACACCGGCTACGGTGCCAAGCATGTCATCCTGGCCACCGGGGCGCGTGCCCGCACGATCCCGGCCGCAGGGCTGGAGGGCGATGGCCAGCACGTTTGGACCTACAAGGAAGCGATGACCCCCAAGGAGATGCCGAAGTCATTGCTGGTGATCGGTTCGGGTGCCATCGGGATGGAATTTGCCAGCTTCTACGCCGCCATGGGCGCGGACGTGACCGTGGTGGAGATGGTCGATCGCATCCTGCCGGCTGAGGACGCAGAGATCTCCGCCTTTGCACAGAAATCTTTCAAGAAGCGCGGCCTGACGATCCATACTGAAGCCCAGGTGGAAGGGCTGGATAAGTCGGCCAAGGGCGTAAAGGCAAAGGTGAAGCTGAAGTCCGGCAAATCTGAAGAGATTGCCGTCGACAAGGTGATTCTAGCGATCGGCATCACCGGAAATGTCGAGGGCCTCGGCCTTGAAGCGCTTGGCGTAAAGCTGGATCGCGGTCACATCGTCGCTGACGGCTACGGGAAGACAGGCGTCGATGGGCTCTATGCAATTGGCGATGTAACGGGCGCACCGTGGCTGGCTCACAAAGCAAGCCATGAGGGCGTGATCTGTGTTGAAGCCATTGCTGGCAAGAACCCGCACCCGATGGTGAAGGAAAATATCCCCGGCTGTACCTACTGCCACCCGCAAGTCGCGTCGGTTGGTCTCACGGAAGCCAAAGCCAAAGAGGCTGGTAAGAAGATCAAGGTCGGGCGCTTCCCGTTTGTCGGAAACGGCAAGGCAATCGCGCTGGGTGAAGACCAGGGCCTGATCAAGACGATCTTCGACGCAGACACTGGAGAGCTTCTGGGGGCCCACATGGTGGGTGCTGAGGTCACCGAGCTGATTCAGGGCTATGTGGTCGGCAAGACGCTGGAGACCACTGAGGCAGAGTTGATGCACACCGTCTTCCCGCATCCGACTTTGAGCGAGATGATGCACGAAAGCGTGCTGGACGCCTATGACCGGGTAATCCACATCTAGAGGCTCAGAACCGAGGGAGGGCAGGGCGTGTCGACCGCATTCAGGCGACTGGTGATGACGGTGCTGGGGACCGGCGTCCTGCTGCTGGTTCCGCTTGTCCTGACCCTGACCAACCAAAATTCGACGCTGAACGGCGGGCTGGGCGGTGGCTTTGACTGGGGCCTCGAAGATTTTCTGGTGATGGGGCTCTTGCTGCTTCTGGTCGGACTGGCGGCACAGCTTGCGGTGAGGCTGGCCAAAAGCCCCGGCACACGGGTCCTTGCCGTGCTGCTGGTCGTATTTACAGGTTTTGTAATCTGGGCCGAACTGGCGGTCGGTGTGATCTCCAGGCTGCTCTAGCCCGTCGGTACGCCAGTGCTCAGCGCCTTACCAAGAATTCATCTCGCCGCCGCATCCAGGAAAGGTGTGGTGTGCATCTCTCCACTTTAACCGGGCGCTCCGTCCGGCTCTGGTTGGGAGATATAAAATGATGAAACCCCTCATGACTGCAGGCGTTGCTGCTTTGCTCGCGACCGCCTGTGTACAGGCTCAGTCTGGTCCCACATCGACCTTTGATGGTCTGGCAGGCAGCCGCAATGTGAATACCGACGGTAATGTCGAAATGAACGGCGCAGCCATCTCCCTGGAGGGTCGTGTAGGCGGCTATGTGGAGATGAATGGCGCTGCAGTTGATGTCGACGCCCAGATTGGCGGCGATCTTGAAGCCAATGGTGGTGCCGTCGAGATTCGCGGCTCTGTACGCGGTGAAAGCCTCGTCAACGGTGGCGCGGTCAGCATGACTGGACGCTATGACGGACCGGTCGAGGTCAATGGCGGAGCCGTTGATTTTGATGGCAGTTTTGGTGAAGGCTTTAGCGTCAATGCGGGTGCGTTTGAATTCTCTGGCGAAGCAGAGGGCCCTGTGACCGTTGCAGGGTCTGGCAATAACCGCAACTGGATGGGGCGTCGCCGCGGTGACCGTTCGGAAATTGAGATCAACGGAACGCTATCCGCTGGTGGTCAGCTTTGTGCCCATGAGGTCGAATTTGGTCGCGATGCGGTGGTCTATGAGCCGCTAACTGTGATCGCTGACGAAGAGCCGCGCTACGCTGACGGCTTCGATGCAAGCCAGATCACCTTTGTTCAACGTGAAGATTCGCGCTGCGACGAAGTCTAAGGCCAAAGTTCGTTCCTGCGGATGGCAAAGCCCGCGCTTCGGCGCGGGCTTTTTTCATGGCGCTATTCGCCTGCACAGCCTCAAATTTTTATCGATCTGCAACATTAATTTATCGAAAAACGAAAAAAATCGTTTTGTTATCGAGTTTCGATATGTTATCGAGTTTCGATATGGTTGGTCCTTTAAAAGAAAGCGGGAGAAAAAACCCGATGAAACGTATCCTCCTTACCACCGTTGCAGCGACAACGGTCATGCTTTGTGGCTGCGTCGTCGTTGTCGACGATCGCGGTCACTCCAATGATGGCGACAAGTCCTTCTCATCGCGAGTTATGGCACACCATCAACTCGACACTGACGGTGCCGCCCGTCTCATGGAGGCCGATATCTCGGCATCCGATCGGGCTGACAATGAGGCCCAGGTGACGAAAGACGACCTTGGTGCTGGCGAGCTTGCTCCAGGCGAAACCTGCGTCGCAGCTGCGGACATTCAAATCACACCCCGCAACGGTGAACGTTGCGACCGTGGCTGGGAGGGGTAAGCCATGATCAAGTCGATCGAAACCATTTTCAAAACTGGCCTCATGGCTCTGGGGCTCGCGGGCACCGCGTTGGCACCGGCGATGGCCGATGAGTTCATTGGCGGCGACATTAATGTCGAGCTCAACACTGATGACGATGTTGCCGTGCTGGCCGCCGACGTCAGCTTCACCGGCCGTGTTGGCGGCGATATCGAAGGGTTGGCAGCCGATGTCGAGATTGATGCCCAGGTAGGCGGCGACATTGCTCTGGCCGCTGCTGATATCAATATCGCGGGCAGTGTCGGCGGTGACGTTGACGCTGCGGGCGCGAGCATCACACTCATGGCAAATGTCATGGGCGAGGCCAATCTGGCTGGCGCTGACATCAGCGTTGCAGGAATGATTGGTGAAGACCTGTCCATCGCTGGTGCCTTCATCACGCTTGAGGCCAGTTCCGTGATCAACGGGAATGTTGAAGCCGTTGGCGGTGAGTTTTTTGCCGACGGTCGTATCATCGGATCGCTGGATGTAGAGGCCGAAGAGGTCTATCTGCGCGGCGTGATAGATGGCCCGATCGAGATTTATGCTCGCGAAATCACCATCGGCCCCGACGCAGTCATTCAAGGTCCGATTACAGTTCGCGGTCCCAATGCGCCGACAGTGGCTGAGAGTGCCCAGGTGCCGGCTATCGATTACATCGAGGAAGAATGGGACGAACGCCGGATCAAGCATAATGATCTCGATCTTGATTTTGATGTTCTGCCATCCTTCTGGGCGCTTGGGGCTCTTTACAGCTCTGCCGCTTTAATGCTGGGCCTTATCGTGGCTTTGCTCTTCCCGCGGTCCATGGCGCGCATGTCGGAAAAGTTTCGTGAGCGCCCTTGGGTGTCGGCGGGGCTGGGCCTGATCGTCTGGGCGACTCTCTGGATCATGCTGCTGGTTCTGATCGTTCTGTTAGCGATTACGCTGGTGGGCATACTGTTGGCCCCGTTCATCGCAGCTGCAATCCCGATCATTTACTTCCTGTCCTTTGTTTTCGGCGGTGTGGTGATCGGCGATCTGATCTTTAACCGCTCGGGTGGACAGGCCGGGTTCCTGATCCGGGCAGTGTCTCTGATTGCTGTGATGCTGGTGATTGCTGGGCTTCACGTCCTGCCGCCGGTCGGCCTTCTGATCGGGTTGGTCGTCCACTTCATCGGCTTCGGGGCCTGGACGCTGGCGCTGTTTGATCGCCAGAAGAAATTCGGAACGCTGGAGGGCGACGCGGTCTAACGCTCCCCAAGCCGGACCTAACGGCTCTCCAGACAATGAACCCCGGCAGATGGAGTGGATCTGCCGGGGTTTTTTGTTGTCATGCTGTGACGCAGCGCCGCCATGCGCTTACACCCGCTTGAACATCACGGCGTTGAGGTTCATATGTCCGCCCATGGCTACTTTGCTCGATATGAAATCCGCGCGCGCGGCCCGGCATCCGGAAAAGCAAAAGCGCGAAGACACGCCTGTTCTGCGCAAGCCGGACTGGATTCGCGTCAAGGCACCTGCTGGCGGTGTATTCTCCGAAACGCGCAAGACGGTGAAGGACAATAACCTTGTCACTGTGTGTGAGGAGGCTGGCTGCCCCAATATCGGCGAGTGCTGGTCGCAAAAGCACGCCACTTTCATGATCATGGGCGACACCTGCACGCGCGCCTGCAGCTTCTGCAATGTAAAGACGGGTTTGCCCAACGCACTGGACGCCGACGAGCCGCGCCGCGTCGCCGAAGCCACTCGCTCCATGGAATTGAAGCACGTGGTCATCACCTCGGTGGACCGCGATGATCTTGCTGACGGGGGCGCTGAGCACTTTGCAGACGTGATCCGCCAGATCCGTGCGCTAAACCCGGACACCACGATTGAAATCCTGACGCCAGACTTCCTGCGCAAAGAGGGTGCGGCCGAGATCGTGATCGATGCCAAGCCGGATGTGTTCAACCACAATCTGGAAACCGTGCCGCGGCTCTATCTCAGCATCCGTCCCGGCGCGCGCTACTACCATTCGCTGCGCCTTCTGGAGCGGGTGAAGGAGCGTGACCCCAGCCAGTTCACGAAGTCTGGCATCATGGTGGGTCTGGGTGAGACCAAGGAAGAAGTCATGCAGGTCATGGATGACATGCGCTCTGCGGGTATCGACTTCCTTACCATCGGCCAATACCTGCAGCCGACACGCAAGCACGCCGCGGTCGATCGCTACGTCACGCCGGAAGAGTTCAAGGGCTATGAGACCATCGCCCGGGCCAAGGGCTTCCTGATGGTGTCAGCAACGCCGCTAACGCGGTCCAGCTACCATGCCGGTGATGACTTCCAGAAGCTGCGTGAAGCGCGCGATGCCGCACTGGCGGCTGGCCGCAAAGTCTGATCGGACTGATGACGGCCAGCCATATCGAACGCCTGCGCCTGCGCCATCGCCCGGATGACCTGTTTGATCTGGTCAGTGATGTACGCCGCTACCCGGATTTCATTCCGCTGATCACCGCGATGCGCGTGACCCGCGATCATGTGACCGATGGGCAGGGGACGCTGGATGCTGAAGCCAAGGTGCGCTTCCGATTTGTGCGCGAGAAATTCTCCACCCGCGTGACCTTCGACAAGGCGAACCGCCAGATTGATGTCGATTATCTGTCAGGGCCGTTTCAGACTCTGTCCAATCAGTGGCGCTTTCACGAGCTGAGTGACGGCTCAACGCTTGTCGACTTCTGGATCAAATACCAGTTTGGCAATCCGATTCTCCAGATGCTGGTCGACACTAATCGCAACCGCGCCATCCGCTTCCTGATCGAACGTTTCGATGCCGAAGCCAAGCGCCGGTTCGAGACCGTGGGCGACGCGGATTATGCGCTGGAGCCAGAGCTCGCGAAGATCGCACCAGCGGGGCGGTAGCCCACCGGCCCACTTACTCAATTAAAACAACCTATCCCGGCCAACCCCGGACTTTTTCCGGGGGCAGAGCCGGGACCAAATGATTGCGCCAAGTGTCGGTCGCTTGGAGGCAAGCGCTATATCCCGGCTCTCCCAAAGGTCGGCCGGGACAGGGTTAAAGTTCCAGCGCTTAGGGGAGGCGCACCCTAACTCCGCACTTTCACATATTCACCCGGTGCCGGGCAGATGGGTTCAAGCTTGCCGCCGCCGGGTTCTCTGGCCGGGACCATCTCTGCGTCCATGTCGAACAGCCAGGCTTTCCAGTGATGCCACCAGCTTCCCGGGTGCTCCACAGCCCCGGCGAGCCAGTCTTCACGGTTTTCAGGCAGCTCTTCATTGACCCAGTGCTGGTATTTGTTGGCGTCGGGGTGGTTCACTACACCGGCGATATGACCTGACCCGGCCATCATGTACTGCACCTTGCCGCCGAATTGTTGAGCCGAGCGATAGACGCTGTCGGCGGGCGCGATGTGGTCTTTCTTGCTGGCCTGCATGAAGATCGGGATTTTCACATCCCCCAGGCTGAGCTTGTGCCCGCCCATCTCCAGCTTGCCTTCGGCCAGCATGTTCTTGCGGTAGAAGGTATCGAGATAGAACAGGTGCAGCGTCTTGGGCATGCGTGTCTGGTCGGCGTTCCAGTAAAGCAGGTCGAACGCCTGAGGCTGGCGGCCAAGCAGGTAGTTGTTGATCACGAACGACCAGATCAGGTCGTTGGAGCGCAGCATGTTGAAGGTGTCGGCCATGGTCCGGCCGTCCAGCACGCCGCCCTGGGCATCCATCAGCCGCTCAATTTCTGAGAACCATTCTTCGTCAATGAATACAAGGAGCTCCCCAGCCAGTTTGAAGTCATGTTGTGTGGCAAAGAAGGTGGCCGAGGCGATACGGTCATCGCCTTCCTTTGCCATCAGGGCGAGGGCGGTCCCCAGCATCGTTCCGCCAATGCAGTAGCCAATGGTGTCGACCTTTGTTTCGCCCGTGCTTTGCTCCACGCAGTCGAGCGCTTTGAACAGGCCCTTGCGGATATAATCCTCGAAGGTCGCGTCCTTCAGCTTTGGATCGGGATTGATCCAGCTGATCAGGAAGACGGTGATCCCCTGATCGACCAGCCAGCGGATCATCGAGCTCTGCTGGCGCATGTCGAGGATGTAGAATTTGTTTATCCACGGTGGCGCGATCAGTAGCGGGCGCTTCCTGACGTCCGGCGTCGTCGGCGTGTACTGGATCAGCTCCATCACATCGTTGCGGAAGATGACTTCGCCTGGTGTTGCTGCGAGGTCCTTGCCGACTTCAAAGCCCTCCATGTCTGTTTGGGACAGGGCAAGACGGCCATCGCCTTTCTCAAGATCGCTGACCAGATGCATAAGGCCGCGGGTGAGATTCTCACCCTTTGACCTCATGGTCTCTTCCAGAACGTCCGGATTGGTGAGCGCGAAATTGGTCGGTGCCATCGCGTCTGTCATCTGGCGGGTGACGAACTCCACCTTGCGGCGGGTTTTCTCGTCGATGCCCTTGGCCCCGTGGATCAGCCCCATCATAAAGCGCTGATTGAGCAAATAGCTTTGCTTCATGGCATCAAAGAGCGGGTTCTCGCTCCAGGCTTTTGAGCGCCAGCGCTTGTCGCCTTTATCTGGTGCGATCGCTGGCTCTGACATCTCGCCGGAGACCAGTTTCTTGGTGGTGCCCGACCACAAGTCCAGATAGCCGCGATAGAGGTCCGCCTGCGCCTGTAACAATAGCTCCGGATCAGAGAGGATATGCTCCCATGTCTCCAACAGTTCCGGTGCAGCATGCAGCGGATCAGCCTGTGGCATAAGTGAGGTGTCGCCCTCCAGAGACCGGCGCATGACATCGCTCATCAGCTTCTGGCTCTTCAAAGCCGTCTGCATGACATTGCGAGAGGATTCCTCCAGGCGCTCCAGATCGGCCGGGTCCATCGGGTTGAGCTGGGCAAAGTCAAACGGGTCAGCGCTGGCATTCGATTCGCCAGCCTTTGCCTTTTGGGTGGCTTTATCCTGACCGGTATTGGGCGTTCCAGCTTTTGCACTAGCGTCCGTCTTCGTTTCAGACTTTGTCTTTGAGGCAGAGTTGGGCGTAGCTTTAGACGGCTTTGCCGCCGATTTCTTTGCGCGGGGTGCCTGAGGCTTTTTGTCCGTCATGGCCTGAAACTCCTAGAGGGGCGTGACACCGGTGAACCAAAGCGTATACAAAGCCGTGACCGCGTCCACCGGTCAGGAGGTCGCTATTATGCCAAGCGTGCGGATAAGTCTTTGTCTATCGTTGTCAGCGCTGCTTCTGACAGCATGTGCCTATGCGCCCGAATCGGTAGAGCCGAGCTGGACCGACGCGCAGCTTGAGGCCGTCGCACCAGGTAACGCGCCAAGTTACGTGCCTGATGAGCGCCTGAACCGAAATGCCCTGACCGAATTTGATGCCGCTGAGCGTCAGCTGGTTGCTGCAAGAGACAGGGTGAATGCAGCAGCGGCTGACATTCCTCGCCCTGTCGGCAATACAGAAGAATTTGCTGCGGAGGCGCGCGAGCGCGCGACACCGCCTGACGATTCGAATTAGCGCTCTGCTTTCCAGCAGAGCTGACCACCGTCTCATTTTGAAAGGGATTTGAGATGTCCAAGGGCCAAGCCCTCGAATTACTCGCGAACAAGGCCGTTGATGCGGCTGAATTGGCAGCCATTGCAGCGTTTCAGCTGGCCGGGCGCGGTGACAAGATCGCCGCAGACCAGGCCGCAGTTGACGCCATGCGTAAAGGCCTTAACGCGATGGCCATGCAGGGGCGTATCGTGATTGGTGAGGGGGAGCGCGACGAAGCGCCCATGCTCTACATCGGTGAGGAAGTGGGAACCGGCGAGGGTATCGGCATCGATATCGCGCTCGACCCGCTCGAAGGCACCAGCCTGTGCGCCAAGGCCCTGAACAACTCGCTGGCGGTCCTGGCACTCGCCCCTCGTGGCGGTCTCTTGCACGCTCCGGATACTTACATGGATAAGATCTCATGTGGTCCGGGCCTGCCCAAGGGCGTAATTGATCTTGATGCCAGCCCGGCTGACAACGTGAAGTCCATCGCCAAGGCCAAGGGTGTTGACCCAAAGGACATCACCGTTTGTGTGCTGGACCGGGAGCGCCATGAAGGCATCGTCGCGTCAATCCGTTCTGTCGGAGCACGCATTGTCTTCATCGGCGATGGCGATGTGGCCGGTGTTATCATGGCGGCAGACCCCGATGGTGGCTGCGACATGTATGTGGGCCAGGGCGGCGCGCCAGAAGGCGTGCTCGGCGCTGCGGCGCTTCGTTGTCTTGGCGGTCAGATGCAGACCCGTCTTCATTTCCGAAATGATGACGAGCGCGAGCGCGCGCGCCGTGTGGGTATCACCGATCTTGATCGCAAATACGATCTGACGGAGATGGCATCAGAAGACTGCCTTTTTGTTGCAGCTGGTGTGACTGAGGGCAACCTGGTCCACGGCGTGCGCCATGGCGATGGCTTCGTGGAAACCCAGACGCTTCTTTTCTCATCGGTGACGGGCCTGCGCCGGAAAATCTCCACCCGCCGTCCAACCTGAGCGCTGTGACGTCGGCCTCAGACAATCTGTTCGGGGTAAAGCGGTCGCTCAAGGGCCGGAGCTGGGTACTGAAGACAGCCGATGACGCCAGTGTGCGCGCGATTATTCGCGCCCACGGCGTGTCTGACGCCTTGGCGCGCCTGCTGGTAGCGCGAGGCCTCTCTGCTGAAGACGCAGGCGGCTTTCTTGCTCCCAGGCTTCGCGATCACTTTCCTGATCCATCCAGCTTTATCGGAATGGATGAAGCCGCGACGCTGATCTGGGATACGGTGGAGCGCGGGGCAAAGATCGCGCTGTTTGCAGACTATGATGTGGACGGGGCGACCTCTGCGGCCCAGCTGCATGCTTGGCTGACCGCGCTTGGGTCAGAGCCCCTGATCTACGTCCCGGACCGGATCGAAGAAGGGTATGGTCCCAACACCGCAGCCTTTGAGCAGCTGAGGTCTCAGGGGGCAGAGCTTGTTGTCACGCTCGATTGCGGGGCAGCTTCGGTGGACCCCATCAAGGCGGCCGCTGCGATGGACCTGACGGTAGCCGTCGTGGACCATCACCTCATGGAAGGCGAGGCCCCGCCAGCGCGCGTGCTGGTCAATCCCAACCAGCCTGGCGACGCGTCTGGCTGCGGGCATATGGCGGCAGCGGGCGTGACTTTTGTGCTGCTCGCAGCCCTGAACCGGGAAGGGCGCCGTCGCGGTGCATTCGAGAACCGCAACGAGCCGGATATTCTTGCGTTGGCTGACCTCGCGGCGCTTGGCACAATCTGCGATGTGGTCCCGCTAACCGGTGTGAACCGGGCGATTGTTGCGCAGGGGCTCAAGGTCATGAGCCATTGGTCGCGTCTTGGACTGAAGGCGCTTGCCGATGTTGCTGGTGTCGCCGGTGAGGCTACACCTTATCATGCAGGCTTTCTTCTCGGCCCCCGGATAAACGCGGGCGGCCGCATCGGAAAATCCAATCTGGGCGCACGTCTGCTGACAACGACTGATCCTGATGAAGCACGCCAGATTGCCGAACATCTTGATCAATTGAATGCAGAGCGGCGCGCTGTGGAATCAGAGGTGCTCGACGGTGCCATTGCACAGCTCGAGGCTGATAAGGTCGATGAAGATGCGCCGATCCTGATTGCATCGGGTGAGCACTGGCATCCGGGTGTTATCGGGATTGCTGCAGGACGGATCAAGGAGCGATTCAATCGGCCGTCCATCGTCATTGGCGTTGATCCGCAAACCGGTGTCGCGAAGGGCTCCGGCCGATCCTGCCCAGGGGTGGATCTTGGCTCAGCTGTGGCGGCGGCCCGCGAAGCCGGAATTTTGATAGCTGGTGGCGGCCACGCCATGGCTTGCGGTCTAACGATGGATGCTGGCCGTATCGAAGAGCTGAAAACCTTCCTGACCGAGGCGCTGCAGGAGAGTTGGAAGCAGGCCGATGAAGCGCGCGAATACATCGTTGATGCGGTGGTGCATCCTGCCGCAGTCAACTTCGAATTTGCTAATCAATTAAGCGCGGCTGCTCCCTTTGGTCAGGGCAATCCCGAGCCGCGCTTCGCATTCTCAGATTTGCGCAGAACCTTTGCTCAGCGGGTGGGAGCAGACCATGTGCGCTTTACCTTTGAGGCGCGAAGCGGCGACCGACTGAGCGGTATTGCGTTTCGTTGCGCTGATGAGCCGATGGGCCAGGCGCTGCTTGCCAGCGGAGAAGCGATCTTTCACGCTACAGGCAAGGTAAAGGCAGACGACGGGCGTTACGGCAAGAAAGCCGACTTCCATCTGGAGGACCTGGCTACCGCAGAGTCATAAAGCGCAGCTTTGTATGCACAAAAGCGCAATGATCTGCTTGCATAGGTGCACGGCGTTAGATATATCACCGCTCCACACCGGCTGCGGGCCCTTCGTCTATCGGTTAGGACGCCAGGTTTTCAACCTGGAAAGAGGGGTTCGATTCCCCTAGGGCCTGCCACCGGTGTTTTTTTCCGAAAAATCGATTATTGCGGAAGCGCTTGCGGTCCACCAGGATACGTTTTTTCGCGCACTTGGCAGTTGGCTTTGAGCGGTGTCGGTCATGTGTGTGTCGCGCGTGATTGCGACGATTGGGTCTTTAATTATCCGGTGAATGCATCCACTATTTTTGTCGATGCTGAAGGATGGTTTCCCATAATTTCAGTGACGCCGAGAAAAGGGGCCGACACCGTGATCGCAGAAACCACAATTCTTGTCGCCGATGACGACGAGCTGCTGCGCGCGCTGTTGGAGCATCGCCTGCGCGCGAATGGATACAATGTTATTGCCGCCAGCGACGGTCAGGAGGCTCTCGACATGGCGCGTTCTCACCATCCGGATCTCCTCGTTCTGGATGCGATGATGCCCGCGCTTGATGGGTTTGCGGTCCTCAATGCTCTGCAGGAAGACAATGAGCTCAAGGCGTTACCTGTTCTGATGCTGACCGCGCTTCGGGGCGAGCAGGATATCGTCAGCGCGCTTGACCAGGGGGCGAGTGATTACATCGTGAAGCCCTTCCTTCCCGATGAACTGATCAGTCGTATCAGCCGTATTTTGAAGAAAAGGGCGGACCAGTAGTGTTTGGGATTATTTCCCTGTCTCTTGCGGTGGTTTTGCAGGTTGAAGTGGCGTGTTGGGAGGAGGGAGCTCAGCTGCGCCTCAATGGCGAGTTCAGTGCTGCTGAAGTTCTTCTGGACCGCTGCCTGGCAGACGAGCCAGACAACGCTGACGCGCTTGTCCAGTTGGGCCTGGCGCGTTTGCCACAAGGGGATCGGGCCGGTGCCGAGTCGGCATTTGAGCGCGCACTTTTGCTGGCACCCGACTATTTGGATGCGTCAATTGGGCTGGCGCGGATCGCCTATTTTGAGCGTGACTATGGTCGAGCGCTCTTTCTTCTGGATGGGCTTGGTGCCTCTACACCTGAATCCAGAACGCTGCGCGAGGACGTTGTCGCTGCGCGGGAGGCCGCACGCGGGGCGGACACGCAGCCGTGGCGCATTGATCTGGCCTATGGAAGGAGCGGACTGACACAAGGCCTGCCTGACTGGACCGAATTCAGTGTCGCCCTCAGCTATAATCTGAATGACACCCAAATCCTGACTGGTCGTATTGCATCGGCTGAGCGGTTTGAGAACTCTGATGTTTTGGGTGAGGTCCGCCTCACACAAAGCCTGTCTGCTGGTCGGGGGGGGCTATGTGGCGCTTAGTGGTGCACCGGATGCGATTTTTAGTCCTGAATTGAGGTTGGCGGCTGGTGTTGATGGACCAATCTATCGCCAATTCAGCGGTCGGCTGGATGCAAGTGTCGGTCATTACGCGAGCGGCACGGTAAGCTCGTTGAGCCCGGGGATCGAGCGTAGGTTCGGTGCCAATGACGGATTGATCGGCACGCGCTTAATTCTGCTGCGTGATGAAGCCGGGGATATTCGTTCAGGCTGGTCTGCCTACGGCGAGGCACAACTTGGTCCGCAAATAAGGGGTGTGGCGTCCTACACCGATGCACCTGAAACCAGTGAAGGTGTGACCCTTGATGTCGAGGCGATAACCGCAGGCCTGCGGTTTCAGATCAATGACACAATGGGCGTCTCTGTACTTGGCGTCCATGAAACGCGGTCCGCCTATGAGCGCACCGGGATTACGGTCAGTGTGAACCGGCGCTTTTAATGGTCGACGGGTCACTTCTCCTGATCTGGTACGCCTCTCTGGCTGTTTCTCTTATTGCGGTTGGAATGCTGGCGCTTTTGGTCCTTGTGCGAATGGCTAGCGCGATTGGGTCGACGCGCCGCGGGTTGGCAAAGAAAAACCTGTCCCGCCTGCTGATCGAGATTTCTGCAGGCCGCGAGATTGATGAGTCCGTAATAAGGCGGTTGACGCGAGATCGTCGCCTCGCTGCTCAGGCTCTTGTTGAATTTTCCACTCTAGTGCGTGGCGATGAGCTTCAGGATGCGCTTGATCAGCTCAAGGCGGCGGGCCTGGGTCGCCGGTTGCAGCCGCTGCTCGCCCATCAAAGCAGCGAGGTGAGGGTGCTCGCGATCGAGGCGATTGGCCTTCTTATGGACGATCGGAACGAGAAATTCCTTCAATGGGTTATTCGAAGAAACCGTTCTTTGAGAAATGTTGTGGCTGCGGCCCGCGCGCTTCAAAATTCAGGGCGCAAGCTGGAGCTTGACGCATTCCTAGCCGACTTGAGGATGCACCGCGCCTCTGCGCCAGCGGAGCTCAATGCTGTTCTGGCAGATATTGCACGCGAGGATCCGGAGCGACTCTCGGCTGTCTTAAAAGACCACATGACCGACGTTTCGGTGAAGGTCCAGATCATTAGTGCGCTTGGTGCCTCGGGCCATTACACGCTGGTCGAGACGCTGATCGCGATCCTTGATAGCGGAGAGCAACAGGAGCGCGTGGCTGCTGCTGCGGCACTTGGTGTTCTGGGACACCCCGCCGCGCGCGCGGCCCTGAAGCGCGCTTTGAAAGATCAGGATCCTGATGTGAGAGCCGAAGCAGCCGAAGCCGTCGGACAGATCATGCTTGAGGCGCTCCAGGCCGATCTGGCTGCTTTGGTGTCGGATGAGACCTGGAGTGTTCGCTTTCAGGCAGCTCGTGCGCTGCTCCAGTTTGGAGACAGCAGTAGGCAGGCTCTGGCCGATATTATCGAGACCCCGAGTGACGCTCGTGCGGTCCGCACCGCAGAGCTTGTTCTGGCCGAGGGGCGTGCGACGTGATCGATAGTCTCGACCCCATTTTTACCTCTGTCGCAACTATGATTGCGGCTGTGATCATTGCAACCGGGCTTGTTCAAAGCGGGCTCTATGTGCTGCAGCTGATCGTAGCGGGCCGAGCGCTCTATCGCGATCCACCGGCACGAAGACCGGCGCTTTTGTGGCGTCGCTATGGCGATCTGGCACCGCCAATCACCCTGATTGCGCCAGCCTATAATAAGGCTTTGACGATCGAGGACAGTGTTCGATCCTTGCTTTCGCTTCGTTATCCCAGCGTTGAGGTCATGGTGGTCAATGATGGGTCAACCGACGATACTCTTGAAATTCTGATCGAGGCGTTTGACCTGAAGCCAATCACTCGCGCTCATGATCTCAAGCTTCAGCATCAGCCCATCAGGACTTTGTACGGGGCGGCCGACCATCCACACCTTTTCGTCGTCGACAAAGCCAATGGCGGTAAGGCCGATGCGCTTAACGCGGGCATCAATATGTCTCGTGCGCCGGTCGTGTGTTCGATTGATGCCGATTCCATCCTGGAATCGGATGCGCTGTTGCGCGCGGTGCGCCCTTTCATCGATGAGCCAAAGAGAATGATTGCGGTCGGTGGAACGGTCAGGCTCGCCAACGGCTGTACCATTGAGCGTGGCCGGGTCACCAAAATCGCTCCACCACGCAACGTGCTCGCGCTTTTCCAGACTGTTGAGTATCTGCGCGCATTCCTGATGGCACGCCTTGCCTGGAGCGAGTTTGGGGCGTTGACGATCATCTCGGGCGCGTTTGGATTATTCAGACGCTCCGCTGTCATTGAGGCGGGTGGGTATGCCCATGGCACTGTCGGTGAGGACATGGAGTTGGTCGTTCGTCTCCACCGTCACTTCCGCGAAAAGCGTCAGGATTACAAGGTTGCCTTCGTTCCAGAGCCTGTGTGCTGGACTGAAGCGCCAGAAACGCTGTCGGTGCTGGGGCGCCAGAGATCGCGATGGCAGCGCGGCGCGCTTGAAACCTACTTCAAGCATGCGTCCATGTCGGGAAATCCACGATATGGCCGCCCTGGCGTGTTGGGCATGGTGCACGTGCTTCTGATCGATGTGGTTGGCCCTGTCATCGAAGCGCTTGGCTATATTCTGATGCCGCTTCTGTGGCTCCTTGGCCTGTTGTCCTGGGCATGGCTTGCGGCATTTCTGGCCCTGACCTTCACTACGGGTGTCGCGATTTCTGTATTCTCTCTAACGCTGGCAGAGCTTCAATTGAGGCGCTTTCCCGACGGCAGGCAGCTCGCTCTGTTGGGCCTTGCTGCTGTCTTTGAGAATTTTGGTTATCGCCAGCTCAACACACTATGGAGGCTGCAAGGGTGGTGGCAGTATCTGCGTAAAAGCCAGAGCTGGGGCGAGATGAGCCGGAAGGGTTTTAGCCGGAAGAGCTGACAGCAAGAAGCTGCTCACGCAGGCGTTTTAAACCGTCGTAATCGATATCACTGACCTTTGCTCGTTCCTCTAGCTCTATGGCTAGTTCGCTCAGGTCGGGTTCGCCGAAAGTCGCCCCCGAACCAGCGATTCTGTGCAAAACCGCAACCAGACCGTCCCGGTTGTCTTTTTCATTCATCAAAGCGTCAATTTCGCTGGCTTCCTTCGCACATCGGGCCCGAAACTTGCCCTTCAGAGCCTCCATGGCTGCGAGCGCAGGATCAGCGCTTGGAGCCAATGCCTCGGCGGCGAGTGCGCGAATGTCAGCGGCGAGCCTAGTGCTATCAAAGGGCTTGGTAATGATGCCGATGGCACCAAGCGCCATAAGCTCAGCATGTTCGTGCGGGCGGCTCTTGGCAGTGAAGAAGATCACCGGAATTTCAGCAATTTCAGGATCGGCTTTGATGGCTTTGACCGTTGAAGGGCCATCGAGGCCCATCATCATGACGTCCATGAGCAGGACATCCGGTGTGAAGGCCTTTGACTTTAAAATCTCGATCGTGGTGCGCCCGTTGGGGCTGGTCCGGACCTCCATGTCAGGGTCGAATGACAGGATCATCTCCACGAGTTCGCGGATATGTGCCTCGTCATCAGTGTAAAGAACCTTCACGCCTGACCCGATTGTCGACCCCGATAATGGCGGCAGACTAGCGACCCTGAGCGCCGCGACCAGTCTGAAATCCGCATGCAAACTCAGAATTATTGCCTTTCGAAAAATTAATATCGTTTTTCGATAATTTTTTGTTGCAAAGCGATGAGGGATCGGTTACAAACATCCTCGAGGCGAACGGGAACACGTCCCAAACGCTTCTGGCAAAGCCCGGCACCAGGAAAAACCGATCGGGCAAGCCACAAGGTTGGTCATTAAGAACGCTAAGGAGAAACGAAATGGTCTTGTCTGAAAACAATGCAGGTTACACCGCAGTTGCAATGGTCCTGAACCTGGCTCTCGTCGCAGGCGTGTTCGCCGGTGTCGTCGCAGCCATCAGCACACTGGCTGCGTAATGCAGGCAAAGGCAAGCGGTCGGTTCCTTTAAAGTCCCGCTCACGATCCCCGGTGAGCAGGGTGACCCTCTAAAAGAACCGACCGATGCCGATGAATTTCCAGGTTAGAATTGGCAGGGCACTTCGGTGCCCATTTTTGATTCCGGGCCGGGCAGCGCCGACGCTATGACCTCAGGTCCGACAGAGTCTTGAGACACTCAAGCGCTTGCTCAGCACAATCCGCCGGCACAAAAATATGATCGTGATAAAAGCCCGCGACCACATTTGCCGGAATGCCGGCATCTTTTAGAGCTCCGGCGACAGCTGCCATGAGCCCGACAGCCTCAAGGGACGAGTGAACCTGCAAGGTTATCTGCCGACAGGCGAAGGTGTAATCGAGTCCAGCCTCAACAGCGGCGGCCTGAGACAGGATGAAGGTGTCGCCTTCAGCCTCACGAAAACGCATCAGCGGCTTTAGATCCGATGCATCAAATGCCGTTTTAACAGAGGCGAATACAAAGGTTTCGGGCCGAAGTGTTGGCTCAAGCGCACCTAAAATCCGCTGAAGATCTGTTTGCCCAGACATCCGCGCCTCCCAACTGGGTTCCGATTGCTGACAGGGTTTAAGGCTGACTTAACGGACAGCCTTGCTATGCTGGCAAGACGCAAATGAGGTTGCGCAATGACATATTGGCACGAGATGCCAGCATCACCGACGGGGTTTGCGACGCAGCGCCATGAGGGCGAGGCGTCGATCCATGATGTTGAGCACGCGGCGCGTGAGATGATCGCGCTCTACGAAAGCCCGGGATTTAGTGGGCTCTTGATGGATGTGAGCAAAAGTCAGCCCATATTTTCACCGGCTGACTTGATCGGCGTCATCGACGAGATCTATCCTCGGTTTGGGAAGGGCTTTCCCATCGCGTACGTGCTGCACGCGCGTGACCACGACGTCGAGCAGATGATCCTGCAAACGCTGGCTTATAATCACGGCCTGACCGTGCGCTTTTTCACCGAAGTGGAAAGCGCACAGGTCTGGCTGGTCCAACAAACCGCAGACAGTTAGCCCTTCGCCCGCTCCAGAGCTTCGTTGATCAGCTGGCGCGCGCGCTCAGCACCGTACCAGCCTTCAACTTTTACCCATTTGCGAGGCTCCAGGTCCTTGTAGTGCTCGAAGAAGTGGGTGATCCGGGCCAGCTGGGCCTCGTGCACATCGGTGAAGTCCTTCATGGTGTCATAGAAGGGTGTCAGCTTGGGGTGAGGGGCCGCCAGGATCTTCTCGTCCTGACCGCTTTCATCTTCCATGACTAGCACACCAATCGGGCGGGCTCGCACAACACAGCCTGGAATAAGTTCGGTCTGGCCCAGCACCATGACGTCGATCGGATCGCCGTCGTCTGACAAGGTGTGCGGCATGAAGCCGTAGTTACAGGGATAGCGCATCGGCGTGTGCAGGAAGCGATCCACAAATACCGTGCCGCTGTCTTTATCCAACTCATACTTGACCGGTTGGCCGCCGACCGGAACTTCGATGATGACGTTGATGTCTTCAGGCGGATTTACACCGGCGGGGATTTTCTCGATGTGCATGACGTGTCCCTTCGTCGAACAGGTTTGGCGGGTAGGAACCGGGTTCGGGCCCCAAGTGCAAGCCGTTTATGGTCACATCGCTGCAGAAATTGCAGTCAGAGAATGGTCGAAGGCCGCACAGCTGATTGCGCCAAAAGGGCGGTAGCGGTAGCGTGCCGCCATGATGACAGATCGCTTCAAAACCCTTCTCGTTTTGCTGGCTGCCGCGCTGAGCTTTACCGCCTGCGCCACCGCACAGGTAGAACTCCAGGTCCCGTCGACCACTGCCGTTGATCCGACTGCGCCCGACGCCTTCGTGGAATATGGCGGCCCGGACCCGCTGGTTATCGAGACCGAGAACGGACCGGTGACCTTCACCGTGGAGCTTGCCGAGTCTCAGGCTGCGCGCACCCGCGGCATGATGCACCGCCCCAGCATGGAGCCGGATGCGGGCATGCTGTTCGATTTTGAGGTGGAGCAGGTTGTCTCCATCTGGATGCGCAACACGATGATTCCGCTGGACATCATCTACATCCGTTCGGACGGGACGATCGCAAAGATTGTCGCCAACGCTGTGCCGTATTCACTGCGCCCGATGTATTCTGACTACCCGGTCGTGGGCGTTCTGGAAATCGCAGGTGGGCGCTCAGCTGAGCTGGGGATTGATGCTGGCGATCTGGTGCGCCATGCATGGTTTGGCACTGCTGAGCCGGTCGCCGAAGAGGCTGTTGCCGACAGTGAAGGTGAGGGCGAAACTGCGACCGAGCCGACAGAAGGTGGCTAGACCCCTTGCGTGTTGGGTTCTGCGGCCCTAAACGAGGTTTTCAGTCGGAGCGTAGCGCAGCCTGGTAGCGCATCTGGTTTGGGACCAGAGGGTCGGGAGTTCGAATCTCTCCGCTCCGACCACTTTTCTCTCTTTCGATAGACCAGCTGGCGTGCAGTGTGCCACTGCGCTGTTCCAGCGCAAAGGATCGACAGGCCTTTGGGCTTGTTTGGAGGGGTGAAAACCGCTTATTGAAAGCGATCAGACACACCGGGCCCAAGCCGGAGAAACAGACCATGTTCGCGCGTATCTATCGTCCTTCGAAAACCGCCATGCAATCGGGCAGAGCCAAGACCCGTCACTGGGTTCTGGAGTTCGAGCCTGCGATGGCCAAGCGCCCTGACCCGCTGATGGGCTGGGCCAGCACCGGCGATACGCGCCGACAGGTGAGGCTGAATTTTGAGTCCCGAGATGAAGCCGTGGCGTACGCCAAGAAATACGGCATCGCCTTCCAGGTGATCGAGGCGCGTGAAACCCCGCGTAAGATCAAAGCCTACGCCGACAACTTTTCCGCTGACCGCAAGGTGCCGTGGTCACACTAGAATACGCGTGCTCGTCTCTTGAGTGCGAACAAGACGGCCCCGTAGCTCAACTGGATAGAGCACCGGACTTCTAATCCGACGGCTGCAGGTTCGAGTCCTGCCGGGGTCGCCAGCTTTCCTGTCCCTTTAAGCGTGCCTATTCTGACGGGCGAGAAGCGAATCCCTTACGTTCCTCGTATTAATTCGCATCATCGATGTCATGGCCCGACTTGTTCGGGCCATCCATGCTGGCGGGGTTGAGGCAGGTTTAAGCCTCACAGAATGGGTCCCCCGGATAAACCGGGGGATGACAGATATCAGGATAATGAAAGAGAGCTGAAATCCCGAACGCACCGCGATCTGGGACCTTTATCAAAACCAGGCGCTTATTCGCGGAGAGGCCCCGGCTCTGCACTGCGCGTGGCCGGGGTTTCATGTGGGCTTAGGCGAGCAGCCGCTCCAGATCGCTCCACAGGTCCTCAACGTCTTCCAGGCCGATGGAGAGGCGGATGAGCGCGCCTTCGCCTTTCCAGGGTACAGCGGTGCGTTTCAGCTGGCGGTCACACGGCATGACGAGGCTTTCATAGCCACCCCAGGAAAACCCGATCCCGAAGAGCTTCAGCTGTTCAATCATCGCTTCGCCATCGCGCGCGTTGATACCGTCCAGCACGAAGGAGAAACAGCCAGCGGCCCCCGAGAAGTCGCGCTTGAAGAGGGTGTGATCGGGATGGCTTTCAAGGCCGGGGTGGAGCACGCGGGCAATCTTTGGCAGGGCCTCAAGCCGTTTGGCGATTTCCAGTCCGCTGGCCCCCGAGCGTTCAAGGCGCATGGAGAGGGTCCGCAGGCCGCGCAGTGCCAGAAAGCCGTCATCGGGTGACATGTGCTGGCCGTAAAGCCCTTCCCGGGTCTTCAGCTCGTCCGCCATCGAGCCTCGCGCAACGACCGCGCCGGCGAGAAAGTCTGAATGGCCGCCAACATATTTAGTCAGGGACTGGGCCGCGAAATCAACGCCCAGATCAAGCGGGTTCATCAACAGGCCCGCCGTCCAGGTGTCATCAATGGCGGTCCGCACCCCATGGGCCTCGGCGACCTTGCAGATGGCGGGCAGATCCTGGACCTCAAAGGTCAGCGAGCCTGGCGATTCCAGGAGGATGGCGCGCGTCTCACGGGTGATCAGCTTTTCGATGTCTGCGCCGATACGCGGATCGTAATAAGTGACGCTGACACCCAGACGCGGCAGCTCCTCATTACAGAAGCGGCGGACCGGCGCGTAGACGGTGTCGGACACCAGCACTTCACCCGGCCCTTCGATCGCTGAGCGAATAGCGAGAATCACCGCTGCCAGACCGGAGGAGGCGAGGGCGCAGTGGTCTGCCCCATAAAGTCCGCAAAGCGCTTCACGCAGCTCCGCATTCGGTGACAGGCCCCCTCGCGCATAATGGCGGCGCGGTGGCGTCGGGTTATACAGCTCGGCTGTGGTGGGCGCGAGCACGGTGGAGGCCCGGTCAACTGGTGCGTTGACGAGGCCCTTGTCACCCTTGGGGCGACCGGCGTGGATGAGACGAGTTTCGCGTTTCATGTCGACGCAGCATCCACACTTGGTTACACCGGACAAGAGTTGGGCAGACTAAAGCTGATAAAAATCGTGAGCGGACTACCTGTTTTCGACCTTTTCGCCCCGCGCAAACTGGCGCGGACAGTGTCTGCCTTTGCTTTGGGGTTTGCTGCCTCGCAAAGCGATGTCGATGCCATGAGCTCGAAACTGGCGCAGATTGAGGACCGCGGTCGGCTGGTCTGCGGCGTTGATACCGGGCTCGCCGGCTTCGCCGAGCAGGATGAAGACGGCACCTGGCGTGGCTTCGAAGTCGATCTTTGCCATGCCTATGCGGCTGCGTTTCTGGGCGATCCTGAACGTGTAGAGTTCGTTCCGTTGACCACGGCTGATCGTTTCGATGCCGTGCTGACTGACCAGGTCGATATCCTGCTACGCAATACCAGCTGGACTTTTGCCCGGGATGCAAGCCTGCCTGTGAGCTTTGCGGGTACGTACTATCACGACGGGCAAGGCTTTCTGGTGCCCGCTGATCTGGGTGTGACTAGCGTTCGTGAGCTTGATGGGGCGCGGGTGTGCGTTCAGCCGGAAACAACAACGGCACTGAACCTTGCCGATTATGGCGAAGCGTATGGCGTCAGCTTCCAGACGGTTCTGGTCGATACGCCCGCAGGCGGGCTGGATACTTATCTTGCGGGGCAGTGCGATGCCTTTACCAGTGATGTGTCAGCGCTCGCCGGATTGCGCGCTGCGCTTGAGGAGCGTGATCAGCACGCCATCCTGGCCGATGTGATCTCAAAGGAACCGTTGGGCCCTGTGGTCTCATCGGGTGATCCCGATTTTGTCGAAGCGGTTGAGTGGATCTTGCATGCACTGATCGCGGCCGAGGAATTTGGCGTGACAGCGGATGCAGTGGAAGGAGCCAGGGTTGATCCGCGTACACCGGAGATCGCACGTTTGCTCGGCGAAGAGGGCGCACTCGGCGAGGCACTTGGTCTTGATTCTGACTTCGCCGTACGCGCGATCGCAGCGCGGGGTCACTATGGCGAGATGTTCGAGCGCAATCTGGGCACTCAGAGTGAGCTACGTCTCAGTCGCGGGCTCAATGCCCAGTGGACCGAAGGCGGCCTGATGTATGCGCCGCCCTTCCGCTAGAGCTTAATCAAGCCAGGGCGGGGTCGGCAGGCCTTTTTCACGCAGGAAATCAGGATTGTAGAGCTTGGACTGGTAGCGAGACCCATGGTCGCACAGGATTGTCACGATGGTGTGGCCGGGCCCTAGCTTGCGCGCCATGCGAACCGCACCCGCAATATTCACGCCGGCAGATCCGCCCAGGCATAGGCCTTCTTCCTGAACGAGGTCGTAGAGGATATCTAGAGCCTCTTCATCAGGAATCCGGAAGGCTTCATCAATCTGTGCGTCTTCCAGATTGGCTGTGATGCGGCTTTGGCCAATACCTTCGGTGATAGAGGTGCCTTCAGCCTTGAGTTCGCCATGGGCGTAATAGCCGTAAAGTGCCGCACCGCCAGGGTCAGCCAGCCCAATCTGAATACCAGCATTCTTCGCTTTAAGGGCGTCTGCGACGCCCGCAATTGTGCCGCCAGAGCCTACAGCGGCAACGAAGGCGTCTATCTTGCCGCCGGTCTGCTCCCAGATTTCAGGGCCGGTGGTGGCTGCGTGGGCGCGCCGGTTTGCTCGATTGTCGAATTGATTGGCCCAGATCGCGCCGTTGGGCTCGGTCTGGTTCAGTTCCTCTGCTAGCGTGCCGGAATAGCGTGCGTAGTGGTTCGGATTTTTGTATGGTACGGCATCGACCATGATCAGCTCAGCGCCCATCAGTCGGATGGCATCAGCCTTTTCTTTCGACTGCGTGCGCGGGAACACGATCACAACCTTGTAGCCAAGGGCGCGGCCCACCATTGCAAGCCCGATTCCGGTGTTGCCGGCTGTGCCTTCGACAATGGTGCCGCCGGGTTTGAGCGCACCGGACTTTTCAGCTTCGCGTATAATGCCGAGCGCAGCGCGATCTTTGACGGACCCGCCCGGATTTAAAAACTCCGCCTTGCCCAGAATTTCGCATCCAGTCTCATCGGACAGCTTGTTGAGCCTTAAAAGAGGCGTGTTTCCAATAAGATCGATAACGCTGCGAGCGGGCTGTGTCATGGGGAAGTCCTTGGTGGCTTGATGTGGAAATTAGGGGGCGCGGTCCGGTTTCGCAACGCGATGTATTTTTAATCGCAGCCTTGTGATCCGTTTTAGAGGGCCCGGCGTAAAAAGTGATAATGAAACAATTTAATGCTCATACGCTCGACGACGGCTGGATGCTTGATGTCGCTTCTGGAGTTGCCCCGCGCGCCGTGCGTGTGCTCGCGGCCTGCCAGAGCGCTCTGCGCGCCGACGTCTATGCGCGATACTCAGCAGCGGAAACCGCATTCGGTGCGCTGTTTGAGTCGGCACCGGTCGCTGCTGTGTCATCGGGTGCTTTGGACGCTGTCATGGCACGCATTGACGAGGCACCTAATGCGCCTTTCGCGAATGCAGCCGCTCATGACCCGGTCATCCCTGCGGCTCTAAAGTGTGAGATCCACCGTTCGGTTCACAAGAGCTGGCGGCGCAGGATTGGCGGCCACAGCGAAATCGTTCTCGACAGCCTGTGCGAGGAGGGTGTTAAGGCTCGCCTCCTCTCCATTCCGCCGGGCAAGGGTGCGCCGGAACATGGTCACGCGGGCGAAGAGATCACGCTCGTCCTGTCAGGTTCCTTCAACGACGGACAGGCTCGCTTTGAGCGTGGTGACACCTGTCACGCGGGCCCGGATCTGGTGCACACGCCTCGCGTTGATAGCGAAGAGACATGCATCTGTTTTGCCGTTGAGCTTGGCGATCTTAAGCCGACCAATACCGCGCTTTCGTGGGCTAATCGTGTCTTTGGCCCGATCATGTAAAATGACTCTGGAGTTCGCGCTCCGGTCTACATCGCAAATCTGGTGACCAACATGCTGCGCATTGCCGCTATTCTCGTGTCCACTTGCCTTCTGGCTCCTGCTGCTGTCGCAGACCCCCAACCCATGCCGCGCGATGGTGAGCGGATCGAGTTTGATGTCTATCGCCAGGGCGATACCCGCTTCGGGGTCCATGAGGTCGAGTTTTCCCGCGAGGGTGAAGACGTCATTGCTGCGGTCAATATCCGCCTTCGCGCCGGGCTCGGTCCGGTTACGGTGTTTCGCTATGAGCACAATTCCACCGAACGTTGGCGCGATGGCAATTTGCTGGGCCTGGCCGGGCGCACGCTGAAAGACGGTGAAGTCTTTGAAGTCGATGTCCGCCGTGATGAAAACAGCCTCGACGTGGAAGGGCTTGATCCGGAGCTGAACCCAGTAGAGCTGGAGCTCTCACCTGAAATCCTGTCATCGTCGCACTGGCACGGTTATCCGGTTGAGATGGAGCAGATGCTCAACACCGAGCATGGCACCGTCATGGATACCCAGGTCGAGTATCTCGGCCAGGTCGAAATCGAAGGTGATGGCGGCATGATCACGGTTGATCACTATCGCCTCTCCAGCGATCTGGTCGTGGACCTTTACTATGATCAAAACGGCCGCTGGGCGGGGTGTGAGTTCGAAGCCCGTGGTCAGAGCGTGCGCTATGTGCGCCGCCAGAATCCGGTAGAGATTTAATGGCAACGCTCCGACTTGTACTCGGCGATCAACTGACCGCCGAGCTTGCGAGCCTGCGTGATTATCGCAGCGGCGACACAGTGTTGATGGCCGAGGTCTCAGAGGAAGTGACCTATGTGCGCCATCACAAGAAGAAGATCGCCTTCCTGTTCTCCGCTATGCGCCATTTCGCAGAAGCGCTGCGCGAGCGCCAAATAGATGTGGCTTACACCGAGATCGACGACCCTGAAAACGCTGGCTCGCTTGAAGGTGAGGTGCTGCGCGCCTTGAAAACAGGCAATTTCGAAAAGGTCGTCGTGGTCGAGGCGGGCGAATACCGTCTGCGCGAGGCCATGAAGTCCTGGCCGCAGGTGTTTTCAACCAGCGTGGACATTCGCCGCGATGATCGCTTCATCGCGAGCCAGGATCGCTTCGAGGCATGGGCAGCGGGCAAGAAGCGCCTGACCATGGAGTATTTCTACCGGGAGCTGCGCCGGGAAACCGGAATCTTGATGGACGGTGATCAGCCTGCTGGTGGTAAGTGGAATTTCGATCACGACAATCGCAAGAAACTGCCCGACAACGTCGCCATCCTTGAGCGGGCGAAAGTGGAGCCAGACGAGATCACGTTAGCGGTCCTGAAGACGGTTGAGGATCGCTTTGGAGACCACTTCGGGGACCACGATGATTTCTGGTACGCGGTGACCGCCGAGGGCGCGCAGGCGCATCTCGACTGGTTCATTGAAAATGCGCTTCCAAATTTCGGGGATTATCAGGATGCAATGAAGCTCGAGGAGGGCTTCCTCTTCCATTCGGTCCTGTCGCTTTACATGAATGCGGGCCTTCTGGATCCCATGATGGTATGTCGCCGCGCCGAAGATGCGTGGCAGCAGGACAAGGCTCCACTCAACGCGGTTGAGGGCTTTATCCGTCAGATATTGGGGTGGCGCGAATATGTGCGCGGTGTCTATTTCAAATTCATGCCGGACTATCTGAAGCGCAACGCGCTCGACGCACAACGCCCCCTCCCGGACTTCTACTGGACCGGCGACACAAGGATGGCCTGCGTGCGCGATGCTGTTCTAACAACGAAGAAACACGCCTATGCCCACCATATCCAGCGATTGATGGTCACGGGTAATTTTGCGCTGCTTGCCGGGGTGCATCCAGATCACGTCAATGAATGGTATCTCGCGGTTTATGCCGATGCCTATGAGTGGGTCGAAGCACCCAACACCCACGGCATGGCGCTGTTCGCCGATGGCGGCCTCATGGCCACGAAGCCCTACGCAGCGTCAGGGGCTTACATCAACAAGATGAGTGATAGCTGCAAGTCGTGCAGCTACTCGGTCTCAAAAAAGAACGGACCAAAGGCCTGTCCCTTCAACTATCTGTACTGGAATTTTCTGATTGAAAATGAAGACACCCTGCGCGGCAATCACCGCGTGGGCATGATCTACAAGACGCTCGATCGGATGGGGGATGAGAAAAAGCAGGCCGTGCGCGATGATTCAGAACGCTTCTTGAATGAGATCGGGCTCGCCACGTCCAAGGAGGCGGCAGAATGACTTCCCCCAAACACACACCGCGCGTGCAAACGCCAAAGGATGGCATCGCGTGGGTGACCGGTGCCAGCTCCGGCATTGGTGAAGCGCTGACACGCAAGCTGGTTGCTCAGGGCTGGAAGGTTGCGATCTCGGCACGCAGCGCTGAGAAGCTTGAAAAGCTGGCATCCGAGGCACTGGACCAGATCATTCCCGCACCCGTAGATATCAGTGATGCCGACGCCGTCGAAGCGGTCGTGGTAAAGCTGGAGGCTGAGCATGGACCGATCGCACAGGCCGTCCTCAATGCCGGGATCTACATCACCATTGATGCGGCCAATCCGAAGTTTGATGACTACGCGAAGACCTTTGACGTCAATCTTAAGGGCACGGCCGCCTGTATCACAGCGCTCACCCCGCGCATGTCAAAGCGGCGCTCCGGCCAGATCGCCATTGTGTCATCCGCCACAGCGTTTGGGGGCATGCCAACCGCATCAGCTTACGGCGCGACGAAGGCGGCACTAGTGAATATGGCCGAGTGCTTGCGCATTGAGCTGCATCGCTATGGGGTGCTGATCCAGTGCGTCACGCCAGGCTTCGTGGAAACCCCAGCGCAGGACGATAACGAGTTTCCCAAGCCCTTCATGGTCAGCGCCGATACAGCGGCGGATCGGATCGCAAAGGGGCTGAAGTCGGATCGGTTTGAAGTGACCTTCCCACGCCGCTTCACCTGGATGCTGAAACTCATCTACGCCCTGCCACGCAGCTGGCACATTCCGCTGGTCAGAAAACAAACCGGCTGGGATAAGCCGGTCGAGTAGGATGAGCATGACCTTGTCATCCCCCGGCTTGTCCGGGGGGCCCATTCTGTGGCCTGGAAGGTAAGTGGTGGCCTGCCGGAATGGATGGCCCGAATACACCGGGCTATGACAGAAGTCGGTTGGTCCTACTTGCTCAACGCAAATTGCGCCACATCGATGCGGCCAGTGCGGAAGCCGGCTTCACAGTAGGCGAGGTAGAAGTCCCACATCTTCTTGAAGCGCTCATCAAAGCCCATGGGCTTGATGGTGTCCCATGCATCATTAAAGCGGTGGAGCCACTGGTTCAGCGTATCGGCATAGTGAACGCCAAAGGCTTCCACCCCGTCAAAGTTGAGCTGAGCGGCGTCGAATTGTTCTTGCAGCTTCTCTACGCTCGGCAGCACGCCGCCCGGGAAAATGTAACGCTGTATGAAGTCGGCGCGCTTGGAGTAGGCGTCAAACAAATCATCGCGGATCGTAATGATCTGGAGCCCGGCCTTGCCGCCGGGCTTTAGCACCTCATTCACCTTGGAAAAGAAGCTCGGCCAGTATTCCTGGCCTACCGCCTCAAACATTTCGATGGAGGCAACCGCGTCATAGGTTCCGGTCTCATCGCGATAGTCCTGCAGTTTGATGTCGACCTTATCGGACAACTGCAAGCGCTCCATGCGCTTGATGGCGTATTCGCGCTGCGACGGAGACAGGGTCAGGCAGGTGACCTTCGCGCCGACATCGCGCGCGGCATACTCGGCAAAGCCGCCCCAGCCACAGCCAATCTCCAGCACATGGTCCCCGGCTTTAAGATCAATGGCACGGGCGATACCGGCATATTTCTCGCGCTGAGCATCCTCCAGACTTTGATCGTTTTTGGTAAAGCGCGCCGAGGAGTAGGTCATCGTGGAATCGAGCCACTGCTCGTAGAAGTCATTGCCGAGGTCGTAATGCGCCTCGATATTCTTCTTCGCGCCTTCTTTCGTATTGGCTCTGAACTTGTGATAGGCCCAGTGGATCATCCGGGTCAGGGGGCCACCGGCGGTGATATTGTCCATCCGATCCAGATTGGCCGAGAAGACGGTGAGAACAGCCGGTAGGTCCGGCGTCGTCCAGTCACCATCCATATAGCTTTCGGCAAAACCTACGTCCCCGCCGGACAAAACCTTGCGCACGATGGAATAGTTGGCCAGCTCCAGACGCGCTTCCGGCCCGGCTTCAGCGCCTTCAAACCGAAGCGTGCGGCCATCAGGCAGCTGAACTACCAGCGTTCCGTATTTCAGTTTCAACAGGCGATGCAGTGCAAACCGGACCGAACGCGGGATGTCGCGCAGGCGATTGATGACAGACGCATCAGCCGGGGCACCAACGGGGTCCATGAAGTCAGTCATGCGGGGCTCCGTCCCAAGCTGTTAGACTAATAATAATGGGGAAATCACGAACGACCAAGCCGCTCACCGGCGCGGTTCGTGATGGATTCAGACAGGCGGGCCAGGGATGGCTTCGCCGGTGGCTCCGGTCGCGAGTGGTATTTCGCGCCTTTAATCCAGAGCTTGAGCGCTTCAAGATGGATCGCAGAGATGGTCTTCAAGGTCGAGAAAGGCTGGCTGGCAAACAGGCCTGCCAGCGTTGATGTGGTCAGCGCCTGACGGTTCATCGCCATGGTCGCCATGAAGTCTGAGCCGTCGGCGCGTTCCTTGAAGATGGAGAGCTTGAAGCGCTCATCGGGTGCGCGCAGCGTGAACTCATAGCGCCCGCCCAAGTCAAAGAACGGAGAGACGTGAAACACCTTTTCCGCAGCCTGGTGTTCTGCCGCTTCACCGGTGCAGGGGGCCACATAGGCGTGCGCGTCACCGAAGGTGTTATGGACCTGATAAATCACGCCTTTCAGTGTGTCGGTTTCACGGTCCTCGGCAAAATAGATCGACAACGGATTGAATACATAGCCAAGAACGCGCGGCGCGCAGAGCAGGCGCACGCGTGCATCACCGATGGCAATCCCGGCCTCATCAAATCGCGAGCGGGCCCAGTCGATCAGCGCTGATCCATCGCGGGCACCATGGTCGCGTTCAAAGAAGCTGTAGAGATTGAACTGTTCGACCGAGAACAGGCGGCTGAGGCTCGCGGCCTCACCAAGCCGTTCAAGGTCCACCATCAGGCTCGCAATCCGGTAATTGAACCGGTGGGAGAAGGGCTGGCGGCGCTCATGAACGGTGCGCCCGATATAGAGTTCAGCGGCGGAAGACATGATCACTCGGCAGCTGAGACCGCGGATTTATCACCGGATGCGCCGGAGCGCTCGCCCCACGGACCGCCGCTTATATCGCCGTCGGCAAAGGTCCACGGGATCTCACCGCCGAGGCGTAGTGCGGCGCGCAGGCCTGCACGCAGTCCGTCTTCATGAAAGCCATAGCCCAGCCAGGCCCCTGCAAACCAGGTGTGGTTCACGCCCTGGATGGAATTGAAGATACGCTGTGCGGCCATGCCCGGTGCCGTAAATTGCGGGTGGTCGTATTCAAAGCGCCCGAAGGTCAGCTGAGGATCTGGCTGACGCACAGGGTTCAGGGTCACGTAAAGCGGGGTTTCACGCGGAATATTCTGCAAGCGGTTCATGTCGTAGCTGACCGCGGCTCCGTCAAAGCCGGCCTCACGCAGATAGGTCCATGCAGCGCGAGCGTTTTCACGGCGCGGCACGAGGCTTTCATCACGGTGGAGAACCGCCTCATTTTTTGAATAGGGAATGGCCCCCAGCATATCGCGTTCATCCGCAGTGGCGTCTTCAAGAAGCTTCAGCGCTTGATCAGAGTGGCAAGCCAGGATCACCTCATCAAAGGTATGGTTCTGGCCCGAAGCGTCGGTAATCACAACACCGCTGCCGACACGACGCACACGCGTAGCACCATCGGCATAGGTGATGCCTGCAGCGTCCAGATCCGCTTTAAGTTTGGTGACATAGCTGCGGCTACCGCCTTTGACCGTGCCCCATTGTGGGCGCTTGGCGTGCATCAGGCGGTGATTGTTGAAGAAGCGGATGAAGGCTTCTGCCGGGTAGTCGACCATGTCGCTTTCTGTCGAGGACCAGATGGCTGCTCCCATCGGAAGCAGGTAGTGGGTCTTAAACCGCTCCCCCATTCCGATCTTGTCGAGATACTGCCCTAGCGTCAGGCCCATCAGATTGCCTGCGTCGAGATCAGCCTGGGCTTTGTCGTTGAATTTCAGAATATCGCGCAGCATGCCGAGAAAGCCCGGGCGCAGCAGATTTTTCGGGTCGGCGAGGATGCCTGACAAGCCGTTTGACGACCACTCAAGCTCTTTATCGAGCGAGAAGCCAAAGCTCATATCGGTGTTGAAGGTCGCAACATCGAGATGCTCAAATAGTGCGGTCAGATTGGGATAGTTCAGCGCGTTAAAGACGATGAAGCCGGTATCCACGTCGATGGATGTGCCGTCATAGTCGATTGTCACGGTATTGGCGTGGCCACCAAGCCGGTCGCGCTTTTCAAACAGGGTGACGTCGTGAACGTTTCGAAGAGCCCAGGCTGCACCCAGTCCGCTGACCCCCGCTCCAACAACTGCAATGCGTGCGCGGCGGTTCAAAATCGGCTCAATCGGGCTCATGCGGCGTCCTTGATCTTTTCAAATGCCGCGAGCGCCTTCTTGCGCGCCTCGGCGTGTTCGACAATCGGCTGGGGGTAATCCTTGCCAAGGGTCACTCCAGCCCGAGCCAGCGTGGCGCGATCTGCTGTCCATGGTGCATGGATTGCGCGTTTGGGCAAATTCGCAAGCTCTGGGACATACTTACGAACATAGTCGCCATCTGGATCGAATTTTTCTCCCTGACTTACAGGGTTGAAGATCCGGAAGTAGGGGGCTGCATCCGCGCCTGAGCCTGCTACCCATTGCCAGCCGGCCGCGTTGGACGCCAGGTCTGCGTCAACCAGCGTGTCCCAGAACCAGTCTTCGCCCCGCCGCCAGTGAATGAACAGGTCTTTCACCAGGAAGCTCGCCACGATCATGCGCACACGATTATGCATCCACCCGGTCTGGTAAAGCTGGCGCATGCCAGCGTCCACGATGGGGTAGCCGGTCTGACCCTTGGTCCAGGCTTCAAATTCGGCGTTGGTTCCCGTCCATTCGAAATGGTCAAAACGCGGCTGGAAATTATCCTCGGGAAATTCCGGGAAGTGATAGAGCAGGTTATAGCTGAACTCCCGCCACGCGATTTCAGACAGATAGCTATCGGCATCCTCACTTTCGCCATGCTCGCTGTGCTTGATGGCATGCCAGACCTGGCGCGGTGAAATTTCCCCAAAATGCAGGTGAGCCGACAGGCCGGATGTCCCGGTTATAGCGGGCTTGTCCCGCGCCGTGTCGTAATCGGCCAGTCCGTTCTGGATAAAGGCTCCGAGGCGCCCGTGGGCTGCAGCTTCGCCTGGCGTCCACGTGGCTCTAAGTCCGCCAGCCCAGTCAGGCTTGGTGGGCAGAAGCGCCCAGTCTTTCAGCGCGTCGCCTGCGGTGACATTGGAGAAACGCAGATTTTCCGGCACGCCAACTGGGTCAGCGGGCGTATGCCCGGCTTTGATCGACTTCCAGAAGGGCGTGAACACCTTGTAGGGCTTGCCTTGCTTGGTGGAGATTTCCCAAGGCTCCACGATCAAGGCGCCGTTGACTGATCGCGCTTCTATGCCTGCACCCGTCAGGGTGGCCTTAATCTTTTTGTCGCGCGCGATGGCCCATGGCTCATAGGCCCGGTTCCAATAGACCGCGGCGGCACCGGTTTCAGTGGCAAGGGCGGGGATGATGTCATTAGCCTTTCCCCGTTGCAGCACGAGCTTGCCGCCACGCTCTTTCACACTTGCAGCTAGCGATTCCAGGGAGTGATGCAGCCACCAACGGCTGGCTCCGCCCATCTTCCAGTCGCCTGCATTGTCATCATCGAGCACGTAGATCGCGATCAGCGGACGCTCGCTTGCGGCTGCTGCGCGCAGGGCCGGATTGTCTGACAGGCGGAGGTCATTTCGAAACCAGATGATGGCGGGCTGGGTGGCATCAGACATGGGGGCGGATTTTCCTCGCTGCGGCCTTGCAGGTGACGGATTGGGCATGATCGCGTATGACGCGGGAGTGAAGTACGCGCTCCTGTTCATACAAACTTGAGCGCGTGCGTTGAAATAGTCGCTTGCCGGAGTTCGCCAAGCCCATGACCGCCAATTCTTTTGTCTCTGTCCCGCGCCCCAATGCCGATCCGATTCAGATCAGCAATGATTTGCCGTTCGCTCTGATTGCGGGCCCCTGTCAGCTGGAAAGCCGGGAGCACGGGCTAGAGGTGTCCGCTGCGCTTAAAGAGATATCAGATCGCACCGGCGTGCCGCTGATCTACAAGACCAGCTTTGACAAGGCGAACCGCACCAGCCTGTCCGGTAAGCGTGGGCTGGGTCTTGAAGCGTCTCTTCCGGTTTTCGCTGAGATTCGTGAGACCACCGGCCTGCCGATCCTCACCGACATCCATACTGCCGAGCAGTGCGCCATCGCGGCTCAAGCGGTGGACGTCCTTCAGATTCCGGCCTTCCTGTGTCGCCAGACCGATCTGCTGATCGCGGCGGCAGAAACCGGTAAGGTGATCAATGTCAAAAAAGGTCAGTTTCTCGCCCCCTGGGACATGAGGAATGTGGTCGGCAAGCTGACCGATGCGGGCAATCCGAACGTGCTGGCAACCGAGCGCGGGATCAGCTTTGGCTATAACACGCTGGTGGTGGATTTCCGCTCCATCCCGCAAATGAAAGAAGCCACTGGCAATGCGCCGATCGTTATTGATGCCACTCACTCCGTGCAGCAACCAGGCGGGCAGGGCACGTCCTCCGGCGGTCAGCGCCAGTATGCGCCGCACATGGCCCGTGCGGCTGTATCTCTTGGTGTTGGCGCTGTCTTTATGGAAACCCACCCGGACCCTGACAACGCGCCGTCCGATGGCCCAAACATGATCCCTCTGGATCGCTTTGAAGAGATTGTGCGTGACCTGAAAGCCTTTGACGATCTGGCAAAGGCCAACCCGGTCACGGCGCTTTAAAGGGAGCCGGACATGCTGCGCGACCGTGCTGCAGAGCTTTTGGCGGCCCTGGCCGGCCAGCGCGCCTTGGTCTTGGGCGATCTGATCTTTGACACCTTCGTCTATGGGGACGTGAACCGTGTCTCTCGTGAGGCGCCGGTCCCGATCCTCTCCGAGACCCGCCGCAATGCGATGCTGGGCGGCGCAGGCAATCTTGCACGCAACCTGGTCAGTCTTGGTGGTCAGGTTCGCCTTGTGTCCGTCGTCGGCGATGACGTTGAGGGTGAGGCGGCTCACGCGCTTGTCGAAGAGGCCTGCGGCAAGGATGCGGTTCTGGTGCGCACGCTGAACCGCCCAACCCCGTCGAAAATTCGCTACGTCTCCAATAACCAACAGATGTTCTGCGTGGACCGCGATCCGCCTCAGCCGATTGATGAACCGACGCAAGCCGCCATCCTTGAGGCGATCAAGGCTCAGCTGGGCGGTGCCGATATTCTGATCCTGTCTGATTACGGGCGCGGACTGCTCACCCCAGAGGTCATCAGCGGTGCCATCTCACTCGCGCGAAAGGCTGGCTTGCCGGTGAGTGTCGATCCGCGTGGCGCTGACTTTACCCGTTACGACGGAGCCACAATCATCAAGCCGAACGCAGGCGAACTGAGCACTGAGACCGGTTTGCCGGTGACCAGTGACGATGAGGCCGAAGCGGCGTTGATGGCATTCAAGGCGCGCCTTGGAAAGACCGAGGCACTCCTGGTTACCCGCGGTGGCGGCGGGATGAGCCTTCTGGATGTGGATGGCCGGGTTAGCCACCACAAATCCAAGCCCCGCTCGGTCTTTGATGTGTCCGGCGCGGGTGATACGGCGCTCGCGGCCCTGTCGCTCGCGATGGCGGCGGGCATTCCCTTTGTTGATGCCATGGCGCTTGCTGATCTGGCGGCGGGCGTTGCGGTGTCGAAAGCGGGTACGGCTGTTGTCACGCCTGCGGATATCTACGCGGATATGCGCGGCGATGATGCCCCGCCCACCTGGCGGATTATTACCCGGGAGCAGGCCTCGAAGATCGCAGACGACTGGCGAGAGCGCGGTTTGAAGGTGGGTTTCACAAATGGATGCTTTGACCTTCTCCACCCCGGTCATCTCGCTGTGTTGCGCTATGCTGCTTCGGTTTGTGATCGGCTGGTCGTGGGCTTGAATACTGATGCCTCGGTTAAACGCCTGAAAGGCGAGACGCGCCCGATCAACGATGAAGCTACTCGTGCGCTCATGCTGGCCTCGCTCCACATGGTCGACCGTGTGGTCCTGTTCGGCGAGGAAACCCCTGAAGCGCTGATCGAGGCGATAGTTCCGGATGTCATGATCAAGGGCGGCGACTATGTCGCCGACGATCTGCCCGGCGCGGACTTTGTAAAAGCCAACGGTGGGGACGTGGTGCTGGCGCCGCTGGTTGATGGGCTGTCGACCACCAACCTCATCAAGAAGATGGCCGGAGAGGCCTAGCCGTCGTCTGTCGGCTCGTCGATTGGGACCAACGGCGCAACCTCAACCTCCTCAAAGCCCTCCAGTGGAGGAGCCCATCGGGCTTCTTCAACGCGGATCTCGATAAGATTGGCCAGGCGCGTCGCCGCGTTCTGGGCCAGATCCATGTAGAACAGATTGAAGTCTGGCGCGCGGCGATCTTCACCAAGCCGACCGGCACGGCGCAGAGCATTGGCCCTCGGCTGATCAACCATGAGAACGCCATTCTGGCACTGGGCCCCGGTCTGGTTGGCCATGGCCGATGGCGTATCGCTTAGCTCAAGCCCTTCAGCCGCCGCGCCGCCGCGATGCAGCCGATCTGGCGCATAATCGCCATTGGTCGACCAGGTCAGCGGGTTGGTGCAAAGCAGCGCGCGGTCCGATACGAAGCGCAAATCACCGACATCAGTCCACGACATGGAGCGTTCCGTCAGCGCAAAGATGCGCTCGCGCTCTTCCGGGCGTGCCGCGGAATAGGAGACCACGCAGCGCACATCCTCAGCGTTTTGACAGGGCGCAAGGTTGGCCAGACCTGTTGCAAACAGATCCATCGGCACCGGCGCTTCAAGCAGATAGGCCGCAACGAGCCGGGCGCGCAGCGCATTATCCTGGCTAAACCGCGTAAGCAGGAGACCCAGCCCGTGGAGGGCTCCCTGATCCAGTCCCACCAGAATGATGGGTTGCTCAGGGTTGGTGCGAGCGACAAAGGCATCAAAGGCGGCTTGAACATCCTCAAAGGCCAGGAGCCGCGCCGATATCGAATCCTCTCGGTTATTCATAAAGCTGTAGAGCGAGGCCTGGCGGTATCGCGGCGCGTAAAGCTGGGTATCAGCTACCATGAAGGGGGCCGCCCAATTCGGTAGCACAATGCGCTCAACCTCTTCAGCCTCCTGAGCGCGATCAAAGGGCGCGTTCCAGTGCGCTCCTCCGTCATAGGTGGTGTTGTGAATGAAGAAGACCGCGGCCGGTAAGGCGTCCAAAGCGACATCCTCGTCTGGGACCGTTTCAGGACGAGCCGCCCAGGCCTCAGTATTGGCATAGTCAGGAGCATCCGGGCGCTCATAGGTCTGGAAGGGAATGCCAGGATCCAGGAAGCTTTGATAAATCTGGTCGCGCAGCACGACGCCCGCGACCAGCAGCAGAATCATAAATCCGCCTGCGCCTGCAAGCAGAAGAGTCTTCAGCCAGTTGCGCGGCTTCGGGGAGGTGGCGATTTCGCTCATGACGCTAATCTACTGAGCTGCGCCCATCGCAACAACCCGGTGAAACCGTTCAATTCTGCCTTGATTTCGCCGCGCGTCGGGCGCACCACTGAAAGCCCGTCGTTAAATCCCCTTAGAGGAGCGTGCAAACGTGCTGCGCTGGCTTCGCAATCGCTTTTTGACCGGTCTTGTCGTTGCCGCTCCCATCGGGGTGACGATCTGGCTGGTTTTTACCTTCATCAATTTCGTCGACCGGGTCATCAAGCCGCTGGTGCCGGCGCGCTATAACCCGGAGACCTATCTACCTTTCGCTATTCCCGGCATGGGGCTGTTGATTGCAATTCTCGGCCTTACGCTGCTCGGTGCTCTGGCGGCTAACATTTTTGGTCAAACGCTGATTGGTCTCGGTGAGCGGATCGTCAACGGCGTGCCGCTCATCCGCAACATCTACTCGGCACTGAAACAGATCGTGGAGACCGTGTTCCAGGGCCAGCAGAATTCTTTCAAGGAAGTGGTGCTCGTCGAATATCCCATGGCGGGCAGCTATGCGGTGGCGTTCGTTGCTTCTGAAGGGCGCGGCGTGATCCGCCAGACCGTCGGCAAGGGCGAACCGGTGATCGGCGTCTTCATCCCCACAACGCCAAACCCGACATCAGGTTTCCTGCTATTTGTGCCGCGCTCCAAAGTCACCCCGCTCGACCTGTCGGTTGAGGAAGCTGCCAAGCTGATCATCTCCTTTGGCATGGTGACGCCGGACCGTTTGCCCGAAGGGGCTATCCCGTCAGACGGACCGATCAAGGCAGGCGCGGGCGGAATGCCGGATGATCCTGAACGGGATGAAGACGCAAAGTCCTGAGGGTCCTTCGAGACGCGCTTCGCGCTCCTCAGGATGAGGGTTTCTTAGACCTTCTACCTCCTTCATCCTGAGGAGCCAGCCCTTGGCGAGCGTCTCGAAGGACGCACCGCCTATCCACTGCGCATCAAGCGTACGCCCTCATCGCGCTCAAACAGGTAGAGCAGCACCCGCAGGGCTTCGCCGCGCTCGCCGAAAAACGGATCATCGCGCGCGACCTCTAGCTGGGCGGCGTCGCTGGCGATTTCGAGAAGATCGGCGTGGGCGGCCAGATCGGCGATGCGATAATCAGGGAGCCCCGATTGTCTGAGGCCCAGCGGGTCGCCGGAGCCACGCAGCTTCCAGTCTTCCTCAGCGATCACAAAGCCATCGTCGGTGCGCCGCATCACATCCAGCCTTGCGCGCGCGGTCTCCCCCAGCTTGCCGTGATAGAGCAACAGGCAGCTCGACGCCTTGTCGCCGCGGCCCACACGACCGCGCAGCTGATGCAGCTGGGCCAGGCCAAAGCGCTCGGCGTGTTCGATCACCATGATGGTGGCATCGGGCGCATCCACGCCCACCTCAATCACCGTTGTGGCGACCAGCAAGTCGATCTCACCGGCGCGGAAGGCTTCGGCAACGGCCTGTTTGTCCTTGGCGGGCATGCGCCCGTGAACTAGGCCCACCCGGCATTTCAGCATTTCTGAGAGCATGTGGTGGCGTGCTTCAGCCGCGGCGAGATCGGAGACATCGCTCTCCTCCACTAGCGGGCAGACCCAGTAGGCACGCTCGCCCTTCGCGATGGCGCGGCCAAGACCTTCCACGACTTCGGCCAGCCGCTCTCCGCTGACGACGCGCGTTGTGGGCGGGACGCGGCCAGCCGGCTTTTCATCCAGGCGCGAGACATCCAGATCACCAAAGGCTGCTAGCGTCAGGGTACGCGGGATGGGCGTGGCGCTCATGGCGAGCACATCGGGGGCCTGACCTTTCAAGGTGAGCTTGCGCCGATCCGACACACCAAAGCGGTGCTGTTCGTCAATAACGGCCAAGCCCAGATCGTGCCAGTCGACGCTGTCCTGGAACAGAGCGTGGGTGCCGCACACCACCTGCGCCCGTCCATCGGAGATGGCTGCTTCAAGCTCTTTGCGGGCCTTGCCTTTGTCGCGGCCGGTCAGCGCCGCCACGCGAATGCCCGCGGGCTCCAGCAGGGCCTTGAGGACAGTGGCATGCTGGCGCGCGACAATCTCGGTCGGGGCCATCAGCGCGGTCTGCACCCCGGCTTCAGCCGCGTGGGCGGCAGCCAGCGCCGCGACGAAAGTCTTGCCGGAGCCCACATCACCATGGACCAGCCGCATCATGCGCTGCGCGCTCTCCATATCGATCTTGGCCGCCTCAAAGGCCTTCATCTGCGCGCCGGTCGGCGTGAAGGGAGCGTTATCGAGCACGGCCTGAACCCACTGGCCATTGCCGGTCAGCGGGCGACCTTTGCGGGCCTTGCGATCGCGACGCGCGAGCTTCAGCGCCAGCTGGTGGGCGAAAAGCTCATCAAAGGCGAGGCGGCGACGGGGCAGGGCGCTCGTTTCAAGCTCCAGACCCGACTGGGGTGCATGCAGCTGATTCAAACTCTCCAGCCAGCTCGCCCAGCCTTCACGCGCCAGCAGTGCTGCGTCGATCCATTCGGGAAGATCGGGGGCCATCTCCAGGGCGCCCCTGGCCGTACGCCGCGCGACCCCTGCGGTCAGACCCGCGGTGAGCGGGTAGACCGGCTGCAGCAAATCTTCATCACTGATCTCATCGGGCGCGGCGATCAGGTCGGGGTGGACGATCTGCACCTCGCTGGCAAAGCGCTCCGCCTTGCCCGACACCACCCGGCGCGTGCCTTCGGGCAGCATGCGACGAAGATAGTCAGCTTTCGCATTGAAAAAGGTCAGATGCAGGAATCCTGTCTCGTCGCGCAAGCGAACTTTATAGGGCTGCTTCATCGTGGGGCGGGGGACATGTTGCTCCACCTCCGCCTCGATGGTGACCAGCCCGCCAATGTCTCCGGCATCAGAAATCGACACCCGCCGCGTGCGATCGACCAAACCCGTCGGCGCGGTCATCAGCACATCTTTCACATGGCTCCCCCGAACCGTCTTCTCCAGCAAGACAGCCAGCCGAGGGCCGACGCCTTTTAAGGTCGTCAGGTCAGCAAAAAGGGGAAAGAGGATTTGCGGGCGCATGGAGGGTATATTTGCGCTGTCCGGTCGCAAGGGGAAGTGCTGTTACCACCCTTCACCCACACCCACACCCGCGCTACATACCCGACCATGAGTGATGATCCGTTTTCTGATCCGAACCGGCCGATCAACCCGGCTGACCGTTTGAAGCGTTTGACTTTTCGCGCCTGGCGGCGGGGGTTCAAGGAGGCTGACCTGATCATGGGTCGGTTTGCCGAGGACCGCCTGCACAGCCTGACTGATGCGGAGATAGACGAGTTCGAGCGCCTGCTCGATGCGCCGGACACCGAAGTTTATGGCTGGATCACCGGCACGATTGCCACCCCGCCCAACTTTGAAGGCCCGGTGCTTGATGAGCTGAAAGCCTTCAAGTTTGACGCCAAGGCCGCGCTCGGCGACGGGCCTAGTAAATAGTTCTTGGTGCTCAGTCCCGTCCGGGACTTCGCGTC
This sequence comes from Maricaulaceae bacterium EIL42A08, assembly GCA_024178355.1. Taxonomy (GTDB): domain Bacteria; phylum Pseudomonadota; class Alphaproteobacteria; order Caulobacterales; family Maricaulaceae; genus Oceanicaulis. The sequence continues at coordinate 449,057 of JAMZNZ010000002.1, forward strand.
CTCGCTGCGCAAGGGCAAGCCTTGCTCGCTACGGGCGGCTATGCGCCTCTCGAGCGCTGTGCGCTCGGGGTGCCTCATATTGTAGCGTCTCAAGAGCTGAGCGATGGTCTCGAGCGTTTAATGACATTTGAGGGGGCTGACATCGCGCCCGACTGAGCGGACGCGAAGGAGGCCAGGAAAGACTTCGGGCGGTCGCCCTTGCGAGCGCTAAAGCGCTCGCGGAGTTAGTTCTGCGACACCACCGCTCGTCATCCCGGACTTGATCCGGGACCCAGAGCTTTAGCCCGATTATGATGAAGGCCCCGGATCGTTTCACGTCCGGGATCACAGGTAAGAAGAAGCGTAAACAAACACGTCCCGGACCCCCTTGGGTCCGCAAGGCGAGCAGCCGCCCGCAGCGACGGTGAGCTAGCTCATCGAGAGCGAGGAAAGACCGACCGGAGGGGAGGGAGGACAGGAAAAACCTATCGCCACCGCTCTAGGCTCACACCGACGCTGTCGGCGTCTTCAAGGGCGGTGAGCTTGTCGATATCGATGCTCATGCGGGTGATGCGCGGGTCTGCGAAGGCGGCGTCGAGGATGGCCTGGGCCAGGTCTTCGAGAAGCTCGTGATGGCGTGCGCCGGTAATCTGGCGCACCAGCTCGGCCAGCGAGGCGTAATTGACCGCTTCGGCCAGCGTGCCTTCGGGGCGCATGGCGGTGTCGTCGACCTCCGCATCAAGGCTGACGCGAACCGGCTGCTTGCGGCCATATTCGTGGTCGTAGACGCCCACTTCGGCATCCAGCCTGAGCCCCGCGACGCGCACGCGCATCCGCTCACCGGAAAATTGCGGTTGCGGTTGGCCGTGTGCAGGAACAGCGTCGAGTTTCATGGGCGAGCCCCTATATCGGTTGCCGGACAGGGTATAGGCCTGTTTTATCGCTGTGGAAACGGGCGCGGGTGCGCGCCAAAGCTCAAGGACCGCCACCATGATCCAGTCTCCGCCCCAGGCTGCGCTTGTGACCGGGGCCGCAAAGCGCGTCGGTCGGGCCTTTATCACCGCGTTGGCCAAGGACGGGCATCCGTGCGTGGTCCACTATAACAGCTCCTCGAGGGAGGCTGAGGCGCTGGCAAAGGAGCTGCGGGCTGGCGGTGTTGAGGCGATTGCTCTGGGCGCAGATCTGTCCAACCCGGATGAAGCCGAAGCTCTGGTGGATCGTGCCGTTGCCGAGATCGGTCCGTTGGGCGTGCTGGTGAATTCAGCGTCGATCTTTGAAGATGATCGTCCCGAAGACTTCAAGCCTGAGGGATTTCACAGGCATATTAATGCCAACCTGCTGGCTCCGGCCCTGCTATCAAAGGCGTTTGCGGCCCAGGCCAATCCCGGTGCGTTGATCGTCAACATCCTTGATTACAAGCTCTTCAACATCAACGCGGACTATTTCAGCTACACGCTGTCCAAAGCCGGTTTGAAGACGATGACGCAAATGCTCGCGAGAGAGCTTGCGCCCAGGGTGCGCGTGAATGGCATCGCGCCGGGCCTGACCCTGCCCAGCCCCTACCACACAGAAGCGGAATTTGAGCGACTGCATAATGACAATCCGCTGCAGCATGGGCCGACGACCGATGACCTGGTGCGGGCGCTGCGTTTCTTCAGGGATACCGGCTCGGTGTCGGGGCAGATCGTGTGTGTGGACGGCGGCCAGCACTTCGATCCGCGACTGACCCGGGATGTGTTTGGGGTGTTGTGAGGGTGGCGTCCTTCGAGGCTATTGCTATCGCAAAAGCACCTCAGTATGAGGGAAGACGGAGTTTGATCTCACCCTCATCGGTAAGGAGCGCGAAGCGCGTCTCGAAGGGCCCTCAAGATAAATAACCTGTCATGGCCTGGCTTGTCCGGGCCACCCATTCCGGTTGCTTTGAGAGGGCACAGCATGGGTCCCCCGAATAAATCGGGGGATGACAGGTCGAGGCTACCCCCGCCGCACGACTGCCTTTTCACCGCAGCTGGGGCGGCGGATTTCGACGGCGACCAGGCCGGGCAGTTTGGTATCCAGGCGTTCGAACACCCAGGTGGCGATGGCTTCCAGCGAGGGATGCTCCAGGCCTTCCACATCGTTGAGCAGGCGGTGATCGAGCTGATCGCGCAGCGCCTTGATCTCGGCCTCGATCTCCCAGAAATCACGCACCATTCCGCTCTCGCTGGCGGCCTTGCCCTCCAGCGTGACGGTGCCCGCAAACGAATGGCCGTGCAGGCGCGAGAACGGATGATCCGCGTCCTTGTGGCCAAAGTGGTGGGCCGCGTCGAAGGTGAAGTCCTTCGAGATTTCCAGTGCGAGCTTTGTCATGCCAACGGTTTCAAACTGCGTGAAGGCGCGCCATATACAGGGCCGAGCGCGAAAAGAGAATAGCGCGCGCATCTTAAGCACAGGTGATCTTGGGCCCATGACCGACGACCAACGCGAAACCTCCAAGCCAAAGCCGGAGCTCACCCCCGGTCAGATCGCCCGCTGGAGCCTGCCCTTTGTGATCTCGCTCATCGTGCCAGTTGTGGCGTTCACGCTGAACTGGCAGCCCTGGTTTGGCTATGCGGCGATGATTGCTGGCGCGCTTGGGACGCTGATGTATGTGGGCCGCAGCTATGGGATCGGTGAGGACTAGCGCGTTTTCAGCGTCACTAGCGACCACACATGGCCGAACGGATCGCGCACCTTGCCGTGGCGGCCAAAGAATTCGTCCGTGACTTCACGGATTGGCGTGCAGCCCGCTTCAACCGCTCGCTTATACCAGGCATCGGCGTCATCAACATTCAGGTTGATCGTGAACGTCGTGCGGTTGTTTAACGTGGCTGGGGCCACATTGCCCACCAGCGCTTCGTGTTCTGGGAACTCGTCGGCGAGGTAAACCGCACCCCCGTTTATGCACAGCGCCGCATGGCCCAACTTGCCCTCAAACTCATAGCGCTCAAGCTCCTCAGCGCCAAAAGCCTTGGCGTAGAACGCTACCGCGTCTGATCCGCCACGGACCGACAGATAAGGCGCGACTGGGCTGGGTTTGGGGTTTGACATGTTAAGTGTCCTGAACAGAAGCCTTCTGCATATGCATACTAACGTCAGAGCAACCCCAAAGACCATACGACGAGTAACGCCATGAGCCTGTTTGAATCTGCTGGGCTGGACGATGACGCGCCGCGGCCGCTGGCCGATCGGCTGCGCCCGCAGTCGCTCGATGAGGTGGTCGGGCAGGATCATGTGTTGGGGCCAGAGGGCTCTATTGGGCGCATGCTGGCTCAGGGACGGCTGGCGTCACTGATCCTGTGGGGGCCGCCAGGGGTGGGCAAAACCACGATTGCGCGCCTGCTCGCCGATGCGGCGGGCCTGGAGTTCGACGCGATCTCGGCGGTGTTTTCCGGCGTGGCCGACCTGAAGAAAGCGTTCGAACGCGCCCGCCACCGCCGGGCCTCAGGGCAGGGCACGCTGCTCTTCGTGGATGAAATCCATCGCTTTAACCGCGCCCAGCAGGATGGCTTCCTGCCGGTCGCTGAAGAGGGGATCATCACGCTGGTTGGCGCGACCACCGAAAACCCCAGCTTTGAGCTCAATGCCGCCTTGCTCTCACGCTGTCAGGTGATGGTGTTGAAGCGGCTGGATGGCGAGGCACTTGAGAAATTGCTGGCGCGCGCTGAGGCGCTGGAAGGCAAGGCGCTCCCGTTGACGCCAAATGCCCGCGAAGCACTGACCGCAATGGCCGATGGGGATGGGCGCTATCTGCTGAACCTGGCCGAAGAGGTCTTTGCGCTCGCCCCTGAACAGCTGCTGGAGGTCTCTGACCTTGCTGGCGTGCTTCAGCGCCGCGCCCCCGCCTACGACAAGGATCGCGAAGAGCACTACAATCTCATCTCTGCCCTGCACAAGTCGGTGCGCGGCTCTGATCCTGACGCGGCGCTTTACTGGCTGGCGCGGATGCTGAATGCCGGTGAGGACCCGATGTATCTGGCGCGCCGCATCGTGCGCATGGCCAACGAAGATATCGGTCTGGCCGATGCGGGCGCAGTTCATGCGGCACTGGCCGCCAAGGATGTCTATGAGTTTCTGGGTAGTCCGGAAGGCGATCTGGCGCTGGCGCAGGCTGTGGTTCACCTTGCCTGCGCGCCCAAATCCAACGCGGTTTACAAGGCCTGGAAAGGGGCGCTGCGCACCGCAAAGGACACCGGCTCCCTTATGCCGCCCAAACATATCCTCAACGCCCCCACCAGGCTGATGAAGTCAGAAGGCTATGGGAAGGGCTATGAATATGATCACGACGCTGAAGGCGGCGTTTCTGGCCAGGACTACTTCCCCGACGAAATGCGCGAGCGTCCGGTTTTCTATGAACCGACCGAGCGCGGCCGGGAGGCGGCGTTGAAAGAACGGATGGAGCGGTTCAGGGCGGTCCGTGATCGTCGGGGTTAGGCGAGACTAGTCAAACCAATAGTCCGGTATCGGGTCGGGCGGTGAGCCGTATCGATTTTCGCCGTCCTGACTTTGGCCGAATGTGAGCCAGAGCAAAAGTAAACCTCCTGGGAACACCATGCCAAAAAGCATGCCCGTACTGATCACGTATGCGAGATCACGCCCGACAGTCATTAGGGCCCCTATCGCGACTGCAAAACCAATGAGGATCATCAATACAGGAATAAACACCCAGAGCCAGGATTTACCAGTGTCGTGTGCCCTTCGGATTAACCAAAACACGCGGTCTAGCTGTCCCAGAGTCAGGCATAGCGGCGTGTGACCAGCGGCCAAGATCGCCCAAAAAACTTTGTGGGGCGTGAATGCCATCATCATGAGATAACCGAACAACGGCAAGACGAGCAAAGCCATAAAACCAAGATTGGTACGGAAGCTCAGTCGACTTGCTGGACCCCAAAGCCGCCGTTTGCGAAATCCGGGCGACACGGCCGGTCCCGTGGGGGTCGGGGCTACACCCAGAACTGACGGGTGAAAATGAGGTGTGTTTCGGGCCAGCCAGTAGGTAATCATTGTTTGAATTTAACGGTAGCAGTGTACGGCATCTTAATTCCAGACGGATTATCTCACGATTGCGGGGCAGGCGTAACCCTTGCCCCAGCTCGCCAACGCGCCTAACCCTCACGCCCATGCAATCGGTACTTCTCATCGCTGCAGGCGGCGCTTTGGGCGCAGTGTCTCGCCATCTGGTCAACCAGGCGGGGCTTCGCATTCTGGGGCCTGAGTTTCCCTACGGCACGGTCGCGGTGAACGTTGCCGGCTCGCTGGCGATTGGCCTGCTGGTCGGGTGGTTGGCGCTGGCGGGCCGCGCCGACGCGACTGAAATCCGCTATGCCTTCGGGATCGGATTTCTGGGCGCGTTCACGACCATGAGCGCCTATGCACTTGATGTGGTTCTCTACATTGAAAAGAGGGCCTATGTATCCGCCACCCTTTATGGGCTCGGTACGGTCGGGGCGTCGGTGGTCGCTGTCCTGATCGGATTGATAATCGCGCGCAGGCTGGTGGCGACATGAGTGGTGTTCAAAATCTGACAGTGACCGAGGACGAGGCCGATGCCCGCGTCGATCGCTGGTTTAAGCGTCGCTTCCCGCACGTGCCCCACGGCATGGTGGAAAAGCTGCTGCGCAAAGGTCAGATCCGCGTTGATGGTGGCCGCGCCAAGGGCAATCAGCGCCTTGAGGTCGGGCAGACTGTGCGTGTCCCGCCGCTGCCTGACCCCGGTGAGGTGAAGGAAAGTCCACCCATTTCCCGCGAAGACGCGCAGTTCGTGCGCAGCCTTGTCATCTATGAGGACAAGCAGATCATCGCGTTCAACAAACCGCCGGGACTGGCTGTGCAGGGTGGATCAAAGATCACCCACCATATGGACCGATTGCTGGAAGCCTTTGGCAAGGGTGATCAGAAACCCCGCCTGGTGCACCGCCTCGACAAGGACACCTCCGGCGTTCTGGTGGTGGCCAAGACGGCTCAAGCGGCCAAGCGCCTGTCGCGCCTTTTTCAGACGCGCGATGTGGTGAAAACCTACTGGGCGGTGGTGCTTGGCCTGCTGGCCCCCAAGGCCGGTGAGGTGAAGGGTTTTCTGAAGAAGTCCTCTGGCGACGGCGACCGTGAGCTGATGGTTGCGGCCCACCATGGGGAGCCCGGTGCCCAGCATGCGCTGACCCGCTATGCGGTCGCCGATAATGCGGGCGCGCGGGCAAGCTGGGTCGTGCTGCGTCCTGAGACGGGGCGTACCCACCAGCTTCGCGTTCACATGATGGCGACCGGCCACTCCATCCTCGGTGATGGCAAGTACACCTGCGATATTCCGGTGCCTGAGGGGCTGTCGAAGAAGCTGCACCTGCATGCGCGCCGAATTGAAATTCCTCGTCAGGGCCAAAAGCCGCTGGTGCTGGAAGCCGATCTGCCGCGCCATATGGCCACCAGCTTTGATGCCCTCGGCTTTAACCCGAAGGACAATCTGATGCTGGTTGAGGAGGCGCTCACATGAGCGACTTGAAGCTTGCAGTCTTCGACGTGGATGGAACGCTGGTCGATAGCCGCCAGGTGATCACCGAAGCCATGAACCGGGCCTTCAAGCGCGCGGGCTTAGGCGAGATTGGCTATGACCGTACCCGCACCATTGTAGGGCTGGAGCTGACCGAGGCGGTCCTGTGTCTTGCGCCTTCCGATTACCCGGCCGAGCGCATCCCTGAGCTAGCGACGTTCTATAAACAAGCCTTCGTCGAGATGCGCTCTGAAGATGGCTTCAACGAGCCGCTTTATGAGGGTGCCCGCGAGACGGTACAGCGGCTCCATGACGAAGGCTGGATTCTGGGTGTCGCCACTGGCAAGGCTCGGCGCGGCCTCGATATCGTGTTTGAGCACCACAACCTGCATAGATATTTCACCACGCTGCAGACGGTCGATCACGGGCCGGGCAAGCCCCATCCTCGCATGGTGCTGGATGCCATGAACGAGACTGGCGTTGAAGCCGAAGCCACGGTCATGATCGGCGATACCAGCTTTGACATGGCCATGGGCCGCGCCGCGGGCGTAACCGCGCTTGGGGTCAGCTGGGGCTTCCACACGGTCGATGAGATCGAGGAGGGCGGGGCCCACACGATCCATCACGACTTTGCCTGTCTTGATCGAGCGCTCCATCGCTTTGAGCCCGGCAAAACCGGAGACGCTGCATGAGCATGTCAAAGGCAAAGGCGGAAAACCGCGAGCTTCCACGGCGCTTCTATAAAGAGGTCACGGTTGCCGAAGGTGAGGGCGGCTGGCTTGTCCATCTAGATGGCCGCTCGGTGAAAACGCCTGCGAAACAGATATTGCAGCTGCCGGTCAAAGCGCTTGCCGAGAAGATTGCGGCCGAATGGGGCGCTCAGGAAGAATGTATCGATCCCTTCACCATGCCGTTGACCCGCCTTGTTCACGTTGGCCTTGATCGCATGGCCAGTGTGCGCGAGGGCGCAGCCGACGAGGTTGTGAAACACGCGTCCACCGACTCTCTGTGCTACCGCTCCGACGATGATCGGCTCGCCCAGCGCCAGGCTGAAGCTTGGGATCCGTATCTGAGCTGGGCGAAGACCGCGCTGGATGCCCCGCTTGTGGTGACTCACGACATCTCGCCGATCCCGCAGCCTGAAGCTTCGCTCACGGCGCTGAAACAGCGCGCACTGGCGCTCGATGATCTGCGCCTGACCGGGCTGGTGTCGGCCACTCCGATACTTACCAGTGCGGTGCTGGCTTTCGCGCTTCTGGAAGAAGAAGCGGATGGGGAAGCTGTCTTCGCTGCCTCGCGTCTGGAAGAAGACTTCCAGGAAGAGCTGTGGGGTGAGGACGCCGAAGCGCAGCTTGCAGCGAAGAATCGCCGTCGCGATCTGCTGGCTTGTGAAGTCCTGTTCCGCACGCTTGATGAGGGTGGAGCGGCTTAGATCGCCGGCCCAATCGCCACACCAGTTGTTAACCCAACATGCCTTCACTGAACGGGTTCTATCCGTGGGTGAGGTGTCATGCTGCCGCTACGTGTCGAGGATCAAGCAATCGGGCCGGACCTCCTGCAGCTCTCTGCAGCGATTGAGGTCTCTTCGGTCAGCGTAACCATTGCCGACATGACGGCAAACGATGCGCCGTTGAGTTTTGCCAACGAAGCTTTCCTGAAGACGACCGGATATTCGCGTGACGACATTATCGGTCGCAATTGCCGCTTCCTACAGGGCGAAGATACCGATCCTGAGGCTGTTCGCGCGATGCATAATGCCATCTGCGCCGGTGAGAGCCTGAAGATCGATATCCTGAATTATCGCAAGGACGGCACGCCCTTCTGGAATAATCTTCATCTGTCACCGGTCTATGACGCGCGTGGGGTTCTATCAGCCTATATTGGCGTTCAGCACGACGTCACCGATGAGCGTGCGGCTCAGGAGATGGAAACCCATCGCCAGCGCATCGAAGCGCTCGGGCGTATGGCTGGCGGACTGGCTCACGAACTCAACAATATGCTTCAGCCCATGCTGACACTGCCTCAGCTGGTGTCGGACAGCCTGCCTGAGGGTGCGGTGGAGGCGCGTGAGGATCTGGCTGTCCTGGAGCAGAGTGCCCGTGATGCTCGCGATCTGGTCGCTGACATGCTGGCTTATACGCGTGTGTCGAAATCCGGTGAAGAAGCACTGCCTGCGCAGCAAGCTATTGAGCAAGCGCTTAAAATCGTTGAGCGAACGCTCGCTGGTCGGGTTGGGGTCCGGTTTTACACAAACACATCAGAGGCATTGAAGATAACACGCCTGTCCCAGGGCAGCCTGCAGCAGATTCTCGTCAATCTCGCGCTGAATGCCGCCGATGCCATGGGCAGCAAGGGTCATGTCGACATTGTGCTGGAGCAGCACGCTGATGGCGGCGCGCTGATGCGGGTTCGTGATACCGGGAGTGGGATGCCGCCGGAGGTTCAGGCGCGGATATTCGAGCCCTTCTTTACCACCAAGCCCATCGGCGAAGGGGCGGGGCTGGGCCTGCATGTGGTGCGCGATCTGGTTCGCCACGCCGGGGGTGAGATCAGCGTGATCTCTGAACCAGGGCAGGGCACGACATTTCTAATTCATTTTCCGCCTGCGACGGCGGTGGAGCCCAAGGAGTAAATCATGGCGCGTATTCTTGTGATTGACGATGTAGCTGGCGTGCGGCGTTCAATCGGGGCGCTGCTAAGCCGCGGTGGCCATGAGGTTGAACTTGCCGAAGACGGTCAGTCGGGTGTCGAGCGAGCCCGCCAGATGCGACCGGATATCGTTTTCGTGGACATGCTAATGCCGGAGCAGGACGGCGTGGAGACTCTGGAACAGATTCGTAAAGAGAAGCTGGCTGGCGCCTCTGTTGCCATGTCGGGTGGTGGCTTCCTCGTTGGCGCTGAAGACGCATTGTCGGCTGGGGCTCTGATTTCTGATGCTGCGGTGTCCAAGCCCTTTGAAAATCAGGAACTCCTGGATCTCGTTGAACGCCTCGTTCCTGAAGCTTGCGCTTAATGAGGCGCGCGCAAGGCGAATAAGTCGCCAGCGGGGAATATTTCTAGGAATTCATTAACCAAACACCGCGTTCATTGAACGCTATTCAGTAATTCGCATCCCTTGTACCGGGCATGACCGGACGGAGACACGAGATGACAGGACTCTTCGCAAACTGGCCGATTGCGCGCCGGGTCGTTCTGGGGCTTTCCCTTTTGGGAGCGTGCCTGGTTGCTGCGTCTGCGGCCGGCTGGTGGTCGATGAGTTCGGTTTCCGATGCATTTGACGACTACAGTAAGGCCGCTGAAGAAGTCGAAGCAGCCGACCTGCTGCGGGTTCGCACAGCCGAATTTGTTGGGGGTGCCAAGGAATACGCCGCGCGCAACACCGAAGCGCGCTACATTGCGACGATGGCCCTCTATGACGAGCTGGTTGAGGCGCGTGATGCGGCGAGGGCCGTTGCGCCTGATCCTGCCTTCAGAGCTGGTGTGGATGAGGCAGGCGCAGCGCTGGAGGCGCTGCGTTTTGCGTTTGAAGAGATGGCGTCTGCGCGCGTGGAGCGGAACCGGGTGGTTTCTGATGAGCTGCGTGCGCCGGGAACGCGGGCGAGGGCAGAGCTGTCCGAACTGCGGGAGGCGGCTGAGCCTGAGATCCGGGCGCAGCTTGGTGATGCCTCGATCCATCTGCTGCTCGCTCGCGATTACATGAACCGCTACCTTGATGATTTTGCGGCCTACGAATTTAACCGGTCCACTGAAGAAATTGCTTCGGCGCGCAGGGTTTACGCCCAGCTTGCGCCCGACACGGATGACATTGCGTCCGACCTTGCGCGCTTTGAGGCCGGGCTAGGCAGCCTGCGGGCGGCGCTGACGCTTGAGCGCAATAATGTCGAGACCTTCTTTGATGCGCGGCTGCCAGTGGCACAAGCCGCCATCGTGAATATGATCGACATCGCGCATGCGTCTGAAGCGGCCGCGAAGGACCGCCTTGTGGCGACCAAGGCGGCTGCCTACTGGATGATAGGTCTCACGCTGGCCGTCGCTCTGGTCCTTGGCGTGATGATTGCCCTGGCGCTGACCCGGTCGGTTGTAACGCCGATCAAGTCCCTGACAGGGTCCATGCGACGCCTCGCCGATGGCGATCTGTCGATTACCGCAGAGGGCGATGATCGCGGCGACGAGCTGGGTGACATGGCGCGGGCCCTTGCGGTTCTCAAAGCCAACTCTGAGGAGCGTGTGCGCCTGGAAGAAGAACGCGTGACGTCGGCTCAGGCCCAACGCCATCATCAGGATGCGGTGGATCAGCAGGTGGCCATGTTCGGCAAGTCGATCGAGGGTGTCATGAGCCGCTTCAACCAGTCCTCAACCCAGATGGGCGGACTGGCTGGCAGCATGGACGAGGCCGCCGGTGATACTCACGCGAAAGCTCAGTCGCTTGCTGATGCCATGGCGCGGGCCGAAGCTGCCATTCAGACGATTGCGTCGGCCACGCAGGAAATGACAGGTTCGGTGGCCGAGATTGGCGAGCAGGCCGGACGCGCAGCCCAGATGAGCAAGTCGGTTCGCGCCAGCGCAGATGGCGCGCGCGATGACGTGGCTCAGCTTGCAACTGCGGTGGGCGAAATCTCCAAGGTGATCGACCTGATCAATGAGATTGCGGAGCAGACCAATCTGCTCGCCCTGAACGCCACCATCGAGTCGGCCCGCGCCGGAGAAGCCGGAAAGGGCTTTGCCGTCGTGGCCAGTGAGGTGAAGGCGTTGGCTGAACAAACCGCCAAGGCGACCGAGGAAATTGCGCGCTCTATCTCTGGCGTCGACACGCTGTCAGGTGCAGCACAGAAAGCGATGGAAGGCATTCAGGCTGCAATTGAAGAGCTTGATGAAGTGTCTGAAACCGTGGCCTCGGCCGCAGAGGAGCAGCGTGCGGCGACTGAGGAAATTGCAAGGTCTGCCAGCAGCCTGTCCGAAGAAGCTGCAGCGATAGGTGAGGATGTTGCGTCCGTCCGCGATGCTGGCGGAGCGGCCCGTCAGGCGTCAGGCGATTTAACGGGCGTTGCAGCCACGATTGGTGAGGAAGCCGATATCCTCGCCGAGGAAGTGAGCAGCTTCCTTGAGGGGATTGGCGACAGCAAGGTGCGCAAGGTGATCGTGCCGACTGAGGTCACGATCCCCGCGCAAGTCACCTCAAGTGATGGCCAGCTCCACAGCGTGAAAGTAATGCGCATGTCGCCAGCCTATCTGGAGCTTGATACCGGGCTGAAGGCGGCCCATGGCGAGCGGGTGAAAATCTCACTGCCCGATCTGGAAGAGCTAGACGCGCGCGTGGCTGACACGTCTGAGCGCCGCACCCGCCTGCAGCTACCCATGGAGCGGGGGCGGCTGGATGCCATGGAACGCTATATGATGAAGCTGCCGGAGCGGTTCAGACGGGTCGCTGGCGAGGTGGATGAGGGCTCTCCAGAGCGTGCGGCTTGAGGATTGGTCTCAGCGGTAATGCGCCTGGCGGTTTGCGCCTGTTAACACACCGGTGCTAAAGCGAAGCAAGATTGTTGTTTTCGCCCTGGAGCATGCCCCATGAAAGCCGTACTCGAACAGCTGGACGCCAAGCGCAAAGCCGCACGCCTGGGCGGGGGCGAAAAGCGCATCGAAGCTCAGCACGGCAAGGGCAAGCTGACCGCGCGCGAGCGTCTCGACGTCCTGTTGGACCCGGGCAGTTTTGAAGAGTTCGACATGTTCGTCGAACACGACTGCACCGAATTCGGGATGGCGGACAAGAAGATCCCCGGCGATGGTGTGGTCACCGGTTCTGGCACCATCAATGGCCGCCTGGTCTATGTGTTTGCCAAGGACTTCACGGTCTTTGGCGGTTCTCTGTCGGCTGCGCACGCCAAGAAAATCTGCAAGGTCCAGGACGCAGCGCTGAAAAACGGTGCGCCGATCATCGGCCTGTTTGATGCGGGCGGCGCGCGCATCCAGGAAGGCGTGGGTGCGCTTGGTGGTTATGCGGAAATCTTCCAGCGCAACACGCTGGCCAGTGGCGTCATCCCGCAGATCAGCGTGATCATGGGCCCGTGTGCGGGCGGCGATGTCTATTCGCCCGCCATCACAGACTTCATCTTCATGGTGAAGGATACCTCCTACATGTACGTGACCGGCCCGGACGTGGTCAAAACCGTCACCAATGAGGTGGTCAGCCATGAGGAGCTGGGCGGAGCTTCGGTGCACGCAAAGAAGTCCGGCGTGGCCGATGCGGCGTTTGAAAACGATATCGAGGCGCTGATCCAGGTGCGCCGCCTGATTGAGTTCCTGCCGTCCTCGAATCGGGAAAACCCACCCAGCATCGACAGCTTTGATGCACCGGATCGGGTGGAGAACAGCCTTGATACGCTGGTCCCGCCAAATCCGAACAAGCCCTACGACATCAAAGAAGTGATCGAAAAGGTCGCCGATGAAGGTGACTTCTACGAAATCGCCCCGGACTATGCCTCCAACATCGTCACCGGCTTTGGCCGCCTTGAAGGCCAGACTGTGGGCTTTGTGGCCAACCAGCCGCTGAGCCTCGCTGGTGTGCTCGACATTGATGCGTCCAAGAAGGGCGCGCGGTTTGTACGTTTCTGCGACTGTTTTGAGATTCCGATCATCACGCTGGTCGACGTGCCCGGCTTCCTGCCTGGCACCAAGCAGGAATATGGCGGCCTCATCAAGCATGGCGCAAAGCTTCTCTTCGCCTATGCCGAAGCCACCGTGCCCAAGCTCACCGTGATCACTCGCAAAGCCTATGGCGGGGCCTATGACGTGATGGCGTCAAAGCATCTGCGCGGCGACATCAACTACGCCTGGCCCACCGCCGAAATCGCCGTGATGGGCGCAAAGGGTGCCGCAGAGATCATCCACCGCGCGGATCTGGGCGATGAAGAGAAAATGGCTGCCCACACCAAGGAATACGAAGACCGCTTCGCCAATCCCTTTGTGGCGGCCTCCCGCGGCTACCTCGACGACGTCATTATGCCCCACAACACGCGCGTCCGCCTGATCAAGGCGCTGCGCACCCTGCGCGGCAAAGAGCTCTCCAACCCCTGGAAGAAGCACGATAATATTCCGTTGTGAGAGCCTGATGATCTCTGGACCCCAGCTTTCGCTGGGGAAGAGACTTCTAGGTTCTTCCGATCCGTCATCCCAAACTTGATTTGGGATCCAGGGGCACTGTCTGCACGACTGGGTCCTGAATTAAATTCAGGATGACGCTTGCGATTGACGCAAGCGCCTATACCTGTTCCGGCCGACCATCGGGAGCGCCGGGATCTACGGTGGGCGTTTCTGGGGTGTTGCTCAGGCGCATGCGCTCGCCCCGGCTCTGCCCCCGGATCAATTTCGGGGTTGGCCGGGGCAGGGCATGTGAAGTGTTCACTTCAACTTCCGCCTCTTTCCCAGCTTTCGCTGGGGAAGATAAGAGGGATTTATCCCCGCCCCCGCAAACCGCATGTAACCTCACGCCCTCTCAAGCCCGTATAAGGCGGCGGTCGCGACGCGTCACGATTTGGGTTTGGGGCGGTGTCTGGGTTTGCGGGCGGCTTCAGGGGTGGAAATCTGTCCCTGGATGCGAGGTCGCCGGGACTCAGGGATCAAGGTCATGGTTGAGATCCTGAAATTTTGCCTGTCCTCCTTCGCATCCGCTCAGTCGGGCGCGATGTAAGCCCCCTCAGACTTCATGGACCGCTCGAGACCATCGCTAAGCCCTTGCATCGCCAACGCCCCGAGCGCGCAGCGCTCGCAAGGCGAACAGCCGCCCGCAGCGTGAGTGAGGACCGACGGCACGGAGGTGCCGGAGGACAGGAAGGAGGCGCGCCGGCCGGTTCGGTGCGCCCGTGCTAGCCGTGTTCCTATCGCCGCTGGCCGCAGGGTCGAGCGGGATTTGGTGTGAGGATTTTTATTTGTCCTCCCCCCGGATCAAGTCCGGGGTGTGGGCGGGCGGTCGCCCTTGCCAGCCCATTGGGCTCGGGGTGCTTCACCCCTCAGCCCTTAAATTCGTCATCCCCGCGCAGGCGGGGGTCCAGAGTGATCGAGCCCCTTGCTCTATGAATTCTGGGTCCCGGATCAAGTCCGGGATGACGAGGGTGTAAAGGGCAACCATGCCTTCCTTGGCGACACGGATACCTTCCCATTGCCCCCCAATCGCCTATACCTTCACCCCATGACCACACCGAACCCCGATACCGCGCTTGATGACATTGTTCCTGTTCAGGATCTGGCCCAGCGGCTCCAGGAAGTCCTGACCTGGATCGAGACGCAGTTCTGGTCGGTGGATGTGGCGATCCAGCTGGGGGTGATCCTCGCGGCCTTCTTGCCTGCGATAATCTTTGGTCCCCGCATTCGCGATCTGGTTCAGGCGTCCACCAAGCAGTGGATGGGCAATCCGTGGATTCGCCGGCCGCTCTCGGCGCTTCTGATCCTGATGACGCCGCTGGCGCTGTATCTCGTTCTCACCGGGGCGAGGGTGGGCTTTGGTGCGGTAGATCGGCCCACGGCCGTTCTGGAAGCCGCCCTGTCTCTGCTGACCGCCTGGCTTGTAATCCGGGCGGTGACGCTGGTGATCCGGTCCAAATTCTGGTCCAGCGTCGCCTTCTACATCGCCTGGCCGGTGGCTGCGCTTGATGTGTTTGGGCTGCTCGATGATGTGATGGTTCAGCTTCAAATGCTGGCAATCCCACTCGGCGAAACCGACGATGGGGAGCCGGTGCAGCTATCGCTGCTCGATATCATCCGCACGCTCATTTATTTCGGCGCGCTCTTCTGGGCGGCAAGCTTTGCCACCAAGGCGATCGACAAGCAGCTTTCGAAGTCTGACGAGCTGTCACCGGCGTTCAAGGCGCTGATCACCAAGACTCTGGGCATCCTGTTACCAGTGCTGGCGTTCGTGATTGCGCTGCAACTGACAGGCTTCAACCTCGCCACGCTGGCGATTTTCTCCGGTGCTGTGGGCATAGGTATCGGTCTGGGCTTGCAGCAGACGGTGTCGAACTTCGCCGCCGGCTTCACGCTGCTGGCTGACAAGTCGATCAAGCCGGGCGATGCGATCTCGATTGATGGGACCTTTGGCTGGGTCACGGGCATGCAGTCGCGCTATGTGTCGATCCGCACCCGAGACGGGACCGAGCTCTTGATCCCCAACGACCATTTCATCGTCAACGGGGTCGTGAACTGGTCAAAGTCCGACAAGATCGTCCGCCTCCATGCCCCGTTCGGCGTCAGCTATGCGACCCGGGATCTCAAACGGGTTCAGGAGCTTGCGATTGAGGCGGCCAAGACCGTGGATCGTGTGGTGCCGGTGAAGGACCCGGTCTGCAACGTCATGGAATTTGGCGACAACTCGGTCAATTTCGACCTGCGCTTCTGGATCCGGGATCCGGAAAACGGCCAGGCCAATGTTCGCAGCGATGTCTATCTGGCGGTCTGGGAAGCTCTGCACGACGCCGATATCGAAATTCCGTTCCCGCAGCGCGACATCTACATCAAGGAGATGCCGGGCAGGGAGGCTGGTAAGGCTGCGGACGCCGACAAGGCCGAATGAAACCCTGTCAGCGCCGGCGTGTGAAATATCGTTAGCAAATACAGATGCGATAGCGCCCCTTGGCACTGTGCGCTTCGGCGATGGTCTTGAACTCACCTTCAAGGATTTTCTTGATCATCTCGGTTCGCGCTTCGCCGTAATGGCCATCGAACACCGCGCAGTCGTGCTTGATGTATTTCAGGCTGCCGATATCGACATAGGCCCATGCTCCGGTGGAGAGCATCTGATAGGCGATTTCTCGATTTGCCTGATGGTTTTGAGGTCCGTTTTCGCTTTTCGCCTCGGTCCCGAATGAGTCCCAGCTCCAGTATTCTGGCAGGAAGGGCACGATGTCCCATTCGTTTTGATAGCGCACCATACTGGCGTTCAGGCCGTCCGCGGTGAAGCTATCCTTGAAGCTCTGATCACATGTCATGGGCTGGGCGAAGACCACGGTCTTCACAGGAGCAACCTTGCCCTGGTCATGGTGGATGAGACTTGCGCCCAAAGGCCCCAGGGCTGCCCCTTTGGAATGACCGGTGACCCAGATTTCATCGGGGGCCTTCTGCGCGACGCGGTTTGCGATCTCCGCCTGCATGCCCGCGTTCCAGAGCGACAGCATGGCATCGGCAAAACCCTTCTCTACCTTTCCATAGGCCGCGTTGGTGCCAACAGCCCATTCGACCCGTCCGATTTTGAAGTCGTTGAGCCAGTCGTTGAGCCAGAGATGCCAGTTGCCCTTGAACGGGGGGAGGGTGCCTCGGAATACGACCAACAGTTTGTTGTCGATGGTCCGGGCGACATAGCCTGCGTTGATGAGGGGCGTTCCGTCTACGAAACAGGTAATGGGCTCGGATGTATCAAAGCCCACGTCGGCAAAGCCATCCGTGGTCGAGGGCAGGGTCTTGTCGTCAGTAATGGCGTAGGCGCAGATCGCTGCGTTGATAAGCCGACAGTCGCGGCTTTTAAGTGCTGGCATGGTGTCGTCCTCCCAGTGACGGACAACACCATAACAACTCTAATGCGATGCGCACACGCCTAAAGCGTTAAATCAGGCCGATTTCGCTCAGTCGTTCCTGCAGGTAGTCGTGCGAGCTTAGCGGGTCTGGGTACCGGTTCGGGTTATCCTCACTGATACACCCTGGCAGGGTTTCAATCACGAAGTCCGGATTGAAGTGTAGAAAGAAGGGCGTTGAGTAGCGAGAAAAGCTCATCCGCTCGGTGGACGGGTTGATCACACGGTGCGTCGTCGAGGGCAGCACATTGTTGGTGAGGCGCTGCAGCATGTCGCCCACATTGATGACCAGTGCACCCTCGGGCGGCTGCACATCCATCCACTGACCATCGCGGGTCTTCGCCTGCAGGCCAGCTTCTTCCGCCCCGAGAAGCAGGGTGATGACGTTGATGTCCTCGTGCGCACCGGCCCGAACACCAGACGGAGTGCCCTCAATTGGCGGGTAGTGGAGAAGTCGTAGAACCGAGTTGCCGTGATCGACTGTGTTGTCGAACCAGGTCTCTTCAAGGCCCAGATATTTGGCGATCGCACGAAGCAGAACCGCGCCCATATCGTCCAGAGCCTTATAGAGTGCCCGGGTTGAAGCATCGAAATTCGACACTTCCTTCACCGGGATGTTATCCGGCATGACCGAGCGATGCGGGCTGTCGGCGGGCAGATCACGGCCCAGATGCCAGAATTCTTTCAGGTCTTTTTCGGTCTGACCCTTTGCATTCTCCGTGGCAAAGGGGGTGTAGCCGCGCTGGCCGCCCTTGTCGGGGTCGTAATAGGCGCGCTTGGTCGCCTCAGGCAGAGCAAAAAACGCCTTGGTGTCATCAAGGGCTGTATTGATAACCGTCTGGTCAACGGGATGGTCGCTGACTATCGCAAAGCCGGTTTCCTGAAAGGAGCGGCCCAGGGCTTGAGCGAAACCGTCAGGATCGGTGGTCGCCTGCTTAAAGGAGACCGGCGTAAGTGTCGGGGTGTTGGTATCAGTCATGAGCGGGTTTTAGCGTCGAGTCGCACTCGCGTGAAGCACGCATTCATATCGGCTTTGGTCTTAGATTTCCCGATCATATCGATCAGAGTGCCATACCTATCCTCTCGCAGGCCGATGACCAGATCTTGGAGCAGTGTCATGAAGGCCACGCTTCTTCAGGCTTCAGAGTTAATGCCACGGCGAGTATCTTTCCTAAAGGTATCGGGTCGTGTTTTCTCGATCACCGTTTGGGGTGAGGGGGCTAAATTGAAGTGGAGGGAGCAACCGCAGCGATTCAGTGCGCGCTATGGCGCGCGCCATCCATGGCTTGTCTCCTGGCCACGAGCGGGTACTTACCTTATCTGGCGCGCGTTTGTTTCCGGCATGCGGCCATTGCTGGTCCTCGCGCTTCTTGTCGCATCGATTTTCTTTGCACTTCTTGCAGCGCGAGATCTGCCAAGACCGCTGCCTGCGCCGCTCTCTGACGCAGAGCGGGTGGAACAGGCCATTTTTGCCGCTGTTCCTGAAGGGGTTGATCGTCATACCTGGTGGGTCGCACGATTAAATGCCCGCCTCCGGAACTCGCGTGCCAGCATGCCAGACAGTGACGGTGTTTCTGCGATTGCTGGTGCCTACACTGCTGTGCGCGGCGTTGAGAGCCTTGGCCTGGAATTGTTGTCTGAGCGTCGAAGCCGCAGACTTGTTGAAGCTGAGCTGCGGGCAATGCCTGCATGGCAGCGGGCGCAGAGGATTCGGCGCGCGGTTGCCGATAAAATTGACGAGGGACGTCTTCGCGGCCTTTCACCGCCTGAATTGATCTTTGCGCCAGAGGGTCTGCATACGCGACTACTTCGATCCGAGCGCCTGTATGGACCCACGCTAAGCGAGGTTGAATCCTGGTTCGTTGATCCAGCTGGCCGTGTTCTCGCGCTTGATGCTCTGCCAGGGCTGGCAGGAGAACCGGTGCGCCTTTATGGCGATATACGCAGCCTGATGGTGAGATTCTGTGCGCTGTCTCTTGAAAGTGAGCGCCCTGTCGGCCAATGCCGCGTCGGGTTTTTGCCCAAACCTGAAGCCGACCCGATACTGGCAGGGTTATCCCTCGCTGTAGCCGGGGCGGGCCCAGACACTGTATCTGGTGCTAGAATCGCGAAGGCGGCCTGGGCGGCTGGTCAATTGGACCCGATTCTGGCGCGCCAATTGGCATTCGGGTCAGATGCAAGGCTTGGTGAAGCTGCTGCGCTTGCATCAGCAACCTCACTGCTGGTCAATGCCGGGGAAGTCTGGACACAGCCTGCCCGATATGAGGTTGCAGCGCGATCAGCAGCCGATGAAGCATCGCGGGCAGCGGGTATTGATCAGCGGTGGCGAAATCAGATCTTCGAAAACCTGGCCAATTTGCGCCGTGAAGTCGGGGCACTCGCAGCGCTTCGCTTGCTTGGTACTGTGTCCACTCCTGAGGACATTGAAATGCTTGTTGCGCTTTCTGAGGCTTCAGGCGACCAGGTGCTTGCTCTTCATCTCGTCACGGGGGCTGACATGCTGAATCATGTGAGGCTTCCACTACCGACAGGTGATACCACTCGCTACAGACGACCGGGTGAGTGGCCGAGCGTTGTTCGGCAATATGCTGCAATTGCCATTGGCGTGCTTCTGGGTGCGCTTTGGATCATCGCTATCAGTTTATACGAGGGCTTCAGGCGTAGGCGTGGTAGGCCCCCACGGGGGCTTGAGCGCTTTGATGCGACCATGAGCCGGTTAATCCTCGGTAGGAATCCCTAACGGATTTAAAGGGTTAATCTTGACTCTTTTTGATTCGCTTTAACCAGCTGCTTACCCTCCCACGACATTCTTTCCTGGTACGCAGGCCGAACCGAAAAGGCATGGCGTGCATGGTGGGACGCGGCTAGGGCACGAAGAAAACTTCGGCCCACCGCTAACAAAAAAGGCAGGGAAGAAAATGGCTTTTACCGACGTGGAAACCGCTCAGGTTCATGACGCAATCAACACCGACCCTACTGGTGAGGATCTGTGCAAGCTGGGCCTGTTGTATTCGACTGGTCAGTGCGGCGTGGTCGACTTTATCGAAGCGCATAAGTGGTTCAACCTGGCAGCGCTGATGGGCTCAGAGCCCGCAAAACACTACCGCAGCGAAGTGGCTGACGAGATGGATACCGACCAGATCGCCTCGGCTCTGACGGCTGCTCGTGAGTGGCTTGCCACGCGTCACTAAGGCAGCGGTCCTTACACAATAACAAAAAGACGACCTGCCTTTTTGCTGCGCGCTTGCTGTCAGTTGTTGAGAACGCTGTCAGCAAGCGCGAAGGCAAAGGCTTGATCAACCGGTATGATGTTGCGCACGTAAAGCTCAATGAAGTCATTGACTTCAGCGATGCCGGAGCGGGGCACGAAAACGATGTCATGCCGGGTTAGTGGAACAATGTCCGCGCGATCCTGTCCTTGCAGGGTGCGAGACAAATTTACTTCACGCATCATGACGCCGCCATTGTCGCCGCGCCGCAACACCAAGACGGTTCCGCGCCGCGCACGAATGGTCGGTCCACCGGCCATCAATACCGCTTCCATCACGCCGATGCGTGTGGAGGGTAGCTCCAGTATGCCGGGTTCATTGACTTCGCCGCCGACGATGATGCGTTGGGATCCAAACGCGGCAACCCGTGCTTCAATAATTGGGTCCCTCAACACCGAGGCATAGCGCGAAGCAAAGGTGCGTGCGGCTTCCGGCGCGGTCTGGCCTGCAACGGCAACGCTCCCGGCCAGAGGCAGATTAACGCGACCATCTGGTCCGACAGGGTACTGGCCTGAAAGCTCAGTCGCCGTATGAACTGTGACATCGACTGTATCGCCGGGATACAGCCGATAGGCCGGGGCACTGTCGCTCCAGGGCTCAAAGCGGGTGGGCTCAAACTGGGTGCGGCCAGCAGTATTCTCGGAACGGCCAGGGGCAGAGGTGCCGCAGCCTGCAATCATCCCGCTTGTTAATGCCGCCATAGCCGCACCAAGCGCTGCCCGTCTGGAAATCGCCACCATGGCCTGCCTCGCTAAATTGCACTTAGGGTCACTGAAACCGGTTTCGGCTAAGGAAAAATTAAGCGCGTTCAGACCAAATGGGGCGGATGAATAACTCTGCTCCATACGGTCGCGCCGGACATCAGACCCGGCAGCGCGAGCTTGATCTGTTTGATCTCTTGGCGTTCGTGTGGACGCAGAAGCATTTGGCGATTGTCGTCGCACTTATTGCGTTCTTCCCATTGGCTTTTCTGGTCTGGACGACATTGTCGCCCACCTATGAGGCGCAAAGCCGGCTGCTGGTTATCCTCGATGAAAACGACTTAGCTCCGGGGGCTGCAGGGTCTGGGGGTGCGTTTACGCTCGATCAGGTGATGGAGTCCGAAGCGGATATTCTTAACACCGATGAAGTTCGTCGGCGCGCTATTGAATCGCGGCGCGGTTTTGCGAGTTCTGCCCAGGTGCGAGCCCTTCGCCAGGGGTTCAGCATCACGCGCAACCCCAATGCCAGTGTTCTTGTTGCTCACTATGAGGACCCGAATGCTGACATCGCCGCCAATACGCTTAACGCGATCATAGATGCCTATCTTGAGTACCGTGTAGAGCTGCTGGTCGGCGCACCCGGAGAAGGCGTTGAAGAGCGACTCGACGCAGCTGAATTGGAAGCTGCTAGAGCCGAGGCCGAGCTTCGCGCGTTTCTTAACGAGAACCAGCTTGTTGATTTCCAAAGTGAGCGCACGTCTTTGTTGGCGCGCATCACAGACCTTGAAGCGCGTTATCTGTCTGCCGAAGCGGATGCCTCGTCAGCCCGAAGTTTTGCCCAGAGCCTCGCGCAGCGATTGGCCAATATCCCGGAAAGCATTGAGCTTTATGTCGAAAATTCGGTCAGTGGACAGTTGCTAGATCTTGAGGTTCGTCGCCAGGAGCTGCTCGCTCGCTATCAGCCGACTGCGCCAATGGTTCTGGCGATTGAGCGTGAGATCGAGGCCTTGTCGGCCTTTATTGGCTCAGGAGGGGCTGAGGGCCGTGGGCAACGCCGCACAGGTGTAAACCCGGTCTGGCAGGCTGTGCAATCAGAGCGCCTGCAGCAGGAGGCTTATGCGGCAAGCCAGGCTCAGCTTGCTGCCTCGCTGCAGCGTCAGATTAGTCAGGCGCGACAGGACGCCGATCGCTTGCGGGGTCTTGCCCCTGAGCATGACCGTTTAGCGCGCGCAGCATCGGCGCGCGCTGATGCGGCGCAGAGATTATCTGCTCAGGCTGCCGACGCTTCGGCGCGTCGCAACGCGCCGCCTGGCGCTGCTGATGCTGTTCGAGTTGTGGAACGGGCCATGCCTCCCGCTCAAGCCAACTCACTTCGCAAACCGGCTTTGGTTGCGGTGGCAGTCCTGGCGCTCGGGCTTGGGTGTCTTGCTGCTCTTTTGCGCGGTTACCTGGTCTCGGCGCGTCACCGCGCGCCCTTTGAACCTGGTCCAGCGCCGGACGGTTCAGCGGCGGCAACGCGCAATAGTCGGACAGGAGCTTCGGCCTCTTCGCAAAAACGGCCACCGCGCAAATTGCCTGTGTTGGCTCGTGTCAGCTCCTGACTCTGTCAGCAGCTCGTTAACCAACTCCGCCTAACCTCTAACCAGCAGCAAGGGTTTGCCATTTGATGGCTATTGAGGCGGAGCTGGGCGGGCTTGCTCGTCATTTGTCGTCGCGTACGGTGCGCGCGCGAGCGGTGATGCTTGTTCCGGTGTCAGTCAGTGCTGATGCCAGCCTTGTGGCTCGCGGGCTTTCGATGGCTTCCAGCCAGCTCACCGGCCGTCCTGTGTGGCTATATGACCTTGATTTTGAGAAGAACCCTCAGGCGGCGTCTGTAAATCTCAATGGTGAAGCGTTTTCAGGCGAGCTTGGTGGAACGCGTTTCTGGAACGCAGAACCAGTTGGGGCAGGGCGACTTGCGTTGCGCCGTCGCGCTGATGCCCCGGTCTATGTCAGCCGGTTCGAGCGACCCAAAGGGAGTGTTCGCCGCGTAGGCTTTGCCCAGAATTCTGATTACTGGAACAAAGCGCGCGAGAGTTGCGGGCTTGTTCTGGTCGATTCACCTTTGAATTCTGCGGGTATAAATGTGCTTTCGGCGGATATGGATGGTGTCATTCTTGTTGCCGATGCGCGCCGTGATGCGCGCTCTGAGGCTGATGCCGTCGCCGATCGGGTTGAGGCCACTGGGGGGCGAGTGCTCGGCGTGGTTCTCACCAATTCGCAGGCCGGGCAATGACCGATGCGTTCGCGCTCGCCGAGCGGTGGCGTTTAAATTCGCCGCGTTTGGCTTTCTGGCCCGCCTTGGAGGTCGGGGTGGCCCTGCTGGCGCTCTTGCTTTATTCGCAAGCGCTGCTTGGGCCTTTGTTGAGCGATCCGAACGATCCAGATGGTGCCGAGGGCCTTCGCCTAATCTGGCCACCAGTCTATCTGGTGACGGCAATCCTTGTTGCCTTCTATCCCACAAGGGTGTGGCATGTCGCACTCCGGAGTTGGCCGCTGCTTGCGCTGGCCAGTCTAACCCTTGTTTCGGCGACATGGTCGATTGATCCAGGCACCACAGTGCGCCGAGGGCTGGCTGTGGTCATGACTTTGGTCTTCGGTTTGTGGCTTGCAGCCCGATTTTCCTGGCCCGACATGATCCGCCTCATTGCGTTGATGTTTGCAGTCCTTGCCATGGGAAGCGCGGTTGCTGGTCTTCTGTTTCCAGGTTTTGGGGTCATGAATGAGATCCATGTAGGGGCCTGGAAAGGCCTGTGGTGGGAGAAGAATACGCTTGGGGCCATGATGGCTTGGGCGAGCCTCTCTTTCATTGCGGCAGCATCTTCAGCACCGACGCGGCGGGAGCAGCAGGTCTGGCTCGGGCTTTTGGTTCTTTCGGTAGCCCTCGTGCTGCTCTCGACTTCGCGGACCGCACTGCTTGCTCTGACGATCTGTACTCTCGGACCCGCGACGATTGCCGTCACACGGCGAGGGTTCGGCTTTGCAACTCTGGCCATCTTTGCAGGCTTGTGTGGCGTGGCGAGCATCCTGGGCGTTTTGTTCATTGGTCCGGGCGTTATCCTGGAAGCTCTCGGCCGTGACGCGACCCTGACCGGTCGTACTGACATCTGGGAAGGCCTCATCGGCGCGATCGCAGCACAGCCGTGGACAGGCTACGGCTATGGGGTGTTCTGGTCGGTGGAAAACGGTCCGGTTTTCTGGATCAGGCAGGCGACGGCATGGGATGTGCCAACGGCGCATAACGCCTGGTTGGAAACGGCTCTGGCGATTGGTCTTCCTGGTGTAGCGCTTGGCGCATTTGTTGTTTTACGTGGGCTGGTCAGCTCCGTGATGCGTCTGTTCGGTGGTGTTGAAACCTACTGGACGCTTCCCTTTCTCGTCGCCTGGCTTGGGATCAGCATGTCGGAGAGCAATTTGCTGGAGCAGAATGGCCTTGTCTGGCTTTTGCTCTGTGCAACGCTTGCAAAGCTGACAAGCGACCGCAGGCGTCGCGTAGCCTAATCGGCCAGAAGCGCGCGGACGGCCTGGCTGACCTGGCCTGGCGTTTCTGATTGAGCCATGTGCCCGGCATCCGAGATCAGCAACAGCTCTGCGTTCGGGATTGCTGCGGCAAAGCGGGGGCCATGTAACGGTGAGATCATGACGTCTCGCGCGCCCCAGATCACCAGGGTATCAGCCTCAATCGTACGCAGGGTCGGGTTTGGGTCAGGCAGCGTGAATTGCTCAATGCGCTGAACAAGCGCCTCACCAACACCGTCGAAACGCATCAAGGCTCCAATGCGCTCCACATCTGCTTCAGACAGGCGTGAGGGGTCGGCATAAAGTGCGGCCGTTGCGGCCTGGACGCCGGCCTGGGGCGCTGTCGTCAGGTAAAGGCTGACCTGGGCGGGGACAGGAGCGGGTTCGTCGCCAACACCCAGATTTGGGTAACCACCAGGGCTGATGAGAACCAGGTCAGTTACACGCTCAGGGTTGGCCGCCGCATAACGCCACGCGAGGAGACCACCAAGCGAGTTCCCGCCGATGGCAAATGTGTCGGGCGCGATCTCATCGAGCAGCGTTGTCATCTGAGCAAGGGTGTCATCGACTGAATAGGCTGCGTCCTCGCGTGGGCCTGTCAGCGCATGGCCAGGCAGATCAAAGCGAATGACACGATACTCACTGTCAAGCTCGACTGAGACCGCCTCGAAAGCTTCCAGCGAGTGAGAAAAGCCGTGAATAAGAACGATTGCCGCGGCATCCTCCGGGCCGGTTTCACGCACACGCCATTGCATACCGGCCGCATTGACCAATCGATCGTCTGGCGTCATCCACTCTGCGCGTACTTCATCGAGGTCAGGCTTTTGCATCAGAAAGGCAAACACCGCGACAAGCACGACAATCACAAGAATCAGCGCGCCAAGAATTCGTTGCAGCATTGTGGTTTGTCCCTAATCGACCCGGTCCAGGAAGGCGTCGAGGGCGTCTTGTGCCACAGCTTCAGTCAGAAGGGGAGCGTGTCCGACGTTTGGCACCTGAGCGAGGGTCATCTGCGGGCTGCGCCGCTGCATCTCTTCAACCGTGTCCATGGACAACAGATCGGTCAGCGCTCCGCGGACCAAAAGCAGCGGTACCGCAGCCAGCGCGTCAAAGAAAGGCCACAGGTCTGGCGGTGCCACATCGCCGCTCTGAACCGGCCGTGAAATCGCAGGGTCGTAATCAAGAACGACCTTGCCGTCCTCCTCGCGACAAATGCGCCGGGCAAACGCCAGCCAGAATTCATGATCCGTTTCGTTGGGAAACGCCACGCCATTGATGGAGCGTACGGCTTCGGCGGCATCTTCCCAGCTGTTGTAAGGGCCGCCGCCGCCTACATATCCTTGAATCCGTTTCAAGCCTTTAGGATCAATGACAGGACCAATATCGTTGATTACTGCAGCTTTCACGATGCCGGGTGTGGCGGCCGCCATGACCATTGTCATTAGCCCGCCCATCGAAGTTCCAAGCGCGACAACCTCGTGCCATCCCACTGAGCCGAGGAGACCGATCATGTCCTCAACATATTTGGCGGGCGTGTAGTTGTCCGGGTTTGGATCATAGTCTGATCGGCCTCGCCCGCGAACATCCACCGCGATCACACTGCGACCTTGACCGGCGATACGTGGAGCAACCTTCTCAAAGTCTCGCGAGTTTCGGGTCAGGCCATGCATGCACAGGACTGGTAGTCGTTCGCTTCCAGAGCCGGCTGGATAGCGACGATAATAGGTCTTCACACCATCAGGAGCGGTAAATAGGTGCTCTGAGTAAGTCGTCATTGCGTCGCGTCCAAATCAGATTGGGCGGAAGAAGCGGGCGACTCGGCACACAGGCGGCGGAAGCCAGCTCCCACAAAGAGTGGCAAGCGCCTGTGAACCGCGGAAAGATCGTTTGATTTGCAAAGGCCGCCGGACAGGGAATCGATCCGTCCAGTTTCGGCAAAGGTCAGCACTAGTGCCCCGGACAGGAAGTGATAGCACCAAAACAATTCTTCATCCGGAGCATCGGGCAGGGCGCGTCTAAGCGCTTCAAGGAAGCGTCGGACGATTGGGTCGAAGTATTTTGCCATGACATCGGCCCCCCATTCGGGAGAGTTGGTAACCTGGCCGATAAGCGCAAAATAGCTTTTCCAGCCTGGCCCGCCATTCTCTGATCTGTCCAAAAGAGGTTCGGTGAACGAGGCGATGATGTCTTCCACGCTGGGGCCTTCTGGTCCCGCATCGCGCTCGCACTGTTCAAGCCGATCAAGGCGTATCTGATTGAGGCGCTCTGCGCGCCGGAGGAGTACTGCGTCGAAGAGTTCGCGCTTGCCTCCAAAATAATAGGCAACCAGGGCTGGATCAGCGTCAGCTTCCTTGGCGATCGCCCGCACCGTGACGCCATAGAATCCTTTCTCGGCAAACAGCTTTTCAGCTGAATCGAGCAAAGTCTGTCGGGTGCGCTCACCTTTGCGGCTGAGATTGGCTTCCGCTGTATCCATAATCGGCTCCCAAAGGGCTGAAGCCCAAATCTGCGGTGGTTTTGCCTGTGGCGCAAATACGCCGCCTGAGTCACCTACTATAGGACAATAGTCTATGAGGTATTGACTTTTCATTCAACGTTGAAAAAGCTCCCATTCAAATGCTCGGACTTTAACGCGGGCAAACTATGATTCTCAGGGAGGAGAACTCATGACTCTACGTCGTAAGCTATTGGCCACGGCCGCATTGCTCGCATCCGCATCGATTCTGCCAGTGACTGCGCCAGCGTTTGCTCAGGAAGCCGGTGCCAGTGATGGAGAAGGCCGGGACGTTATCACGGTGACCGCGCGTCGGCGCGAGGAGAGCATCCTCGATGTACCAATCGCTGTTACGGCTATCTCCGGTGAACAGCTGGAACAGACCGGTGCGGTTGATATCACTGCGGTGCAGCGAATGACGCCTAACGCGACCATTGAAGTTGCACGCGGGTCGAACTCAACGCTCATTGCTTTTATTCGTGGCGTCGGCCAGCAGGATCCGCTTTGGGGCTTTGAGCCAGGCGTCGGTCTTTATATTGATGACGTCTACGTGGCGCGCCCACAAGGTGCGATTCTTGATATCTTCGATGTCTCGGCAATTGAAGTTCTGCGCGGTCCACAAGGCACGCTCTATGGACGCAACACCATCGGTGGTGCCATTAAGTATGTCACCAACCGCCTGAATCTTGATGAGCCTGAGTTTGAAGCCCGTGTCGCAATCGGTTCGTATAATCAGCGTGATGCAATTGTAACCGGTTCAGTTCCGCTCGGTGAGACCTTTGCGATTGGTGGCGCACTGGCGCGGTACACGCGCGATGGATTTGGTACCAACCTGTTTACGGGCGCAGAGCACTACAACAAGGATATTTTTGCGGGTCGTCTCTCCGCTGAATGGACGCCGACGGATAACCTGTTTGTGCGTCTTTCCTATGATCGTTCAGAGGATGATTCGAACGCCAAGCATGGCCATCGCCTGCTTCCAGATGCGGCAGGCCAGTTCCCAGTCACCTCAAACGTCTTTGATACACGCGGTGGTGCTGGCGACCAGAATTCAGTCGAGACTGAAGGCTGGTCGGCGACTGTTGAATGGGACATCAACGAAGCCTTCACCTTCAAGTCGATTACGGCTTACCGCGAGGGGCAGACCGTCACTCCGATCGATTTTGATGCGCTTCCGCAGCCGGATTTTGATGTCCCGGCGAATTATGCCGATGACCAGTTCAGCCAGGAGTTCCAGCTTCTTTACAATGGTGACCGGCTGTCAGGTATCGTCGGAGCCTATTATCTTGACGGGAACGCAAACGGTGACTTTGACGTGATCCTGGGTGCGCTTGGGTTGAGCATTTATCAGGCGGGCGATCAGACCAAGGAAAACATCTCAGTCTACGCGGACTTCACTTATGATCTCACAGACCGCCTCAGCGTGTCTGCGGGCGCGCGCTATACCGAGGATGAAACTGTTGCGGACGTGACCCGCGAGGTCTGGCTCGGTCTTGGGTCAGGTTCCTTTGACGCGTCTAACACCAGCTCAATCTTCCTGGCCACGCAGACCGGTTATCAGGGGCTTACCCGCAGTGATGATGCATTCACGCCGCGCTTCTCGCTGAATTACGCGTTGACCGACGAGATCAACGTCTACGCATCTTACTCACAGGGTTTCAAAGCGGGTGGATTTGATCCGCGCGCCCGCCAGGACCTTGATCCAATTGGTCTGTCAGCTGAAGGCTTCGGCCCGGAATTTGTCGACAGCTATGAGATTGGTGCCAAGGGCAGCGTCTTTGATGATCGCCTCGTTGGCTCAATCGCCTACTTCATGGCTGACTACTCTGATCAGCAGATCACCGTTCAGCAGGGGGTCGATTCAGATAATGACGGTATCAACGATACCTTTGTGTCGTCGGTGTTCAACGCAGGCGAAAGTGAATATCGCGGCCTTGAGGTGGAAGCGTCTCTCTTCCTGACAGATAATTTCCAGATTGACTGGGTGCTCGGTGTAATCGACGCGGAGATCACTGAGATCCTGTCCGGTGGACAGAATATCGCCAATGGCTTCGTGACTCAGAACACGCCAGAGCTCACAAATCGCATCGGTTTCACTTACAACACAACGGTCATGCAGGATGCCAATCTCGTTGTTACGGGATCGGCGGCCTATCGTGATGAGTACTATTTGTTCAATGTTGAGAACGACGGTTTCGCGCCTGGAACCAGCGCTGTGTTCCCGGCAGGCGGGCCAGCACTCGATCCTGACAGCTACACCCTGTTTGATCTCAGCGCTGTGCTGACCAGTGCCAACGAGCGTTGGACGGTGGCTTTGCACGGCCGCAACCTGTCGGATGAAAACTACCGTGTTGCGGCCTACAACTTCGTCACACCGAGCCAGCTTGGTGCCGATGGGGCTTACTCTGCATTCTACGGGGCTCCGCGCACCGTGACCGCGTCAGTCACCTTCCGCTACTAAGAGCTGTATCGAAGTCAAAGCGCTGCTGAATCGACTCCATTGGACTCGGCTCGGCGGCGCTTTTTCTTTGTATTCAGAGCTGAATCTACGCCATCATGGCGCAAAGCTCGACACAAGAGCGGGCTGGTAAAAGCAAATCGGGGCGGAAATGTCTGATTCCAACGTATCGTCAGCGGCAGCTGTGCAGCCGCCGAGCACCGGCTATCGTGTCTGGGTCCTGTTCATGTTGTTCGTGGTCTACGCGTTCAACTTTCTGGATCGTCAGATCATTTCGATCCTGGCCATTCCTATCCAGCAAGAACTTGAACTGTCAGACCGCCAACTTGGTCTGCTTGGCGGGATCGCTTTTGCGTTTTTGTATTCAACGCTGGGCGTTCCAATCGCCTGGCTCGCTGACCGAACGCAACGCACCTGGATCATCACCATTTCGCTGACCATCTGGTCGGGCTTCACAGCGATTTGCGGCTTTGCTCAGAATTTCTGGCAGCTCTTCCTGGCCCGTGTCGGTGTCGGCGTGGGTGAGGCTGGCGGTGTCGCGCCGTCCTACTCGCTCATTGCTGACTATTTTCCACCTGACAGCCGGGCGAGGGCGCTGGCCATCTATTCGCTTGGTATCCCTATTGGTTCGGCCTTCGGCGTGATTGCTGGCGCGCAGATTGCGGGCGGTGCGCTTGGCGATAGCCTCGACTGGCGCGCGGCCTTCATCATCGTTGGCATTGCGGGCATCGTCATTGCTCCGATCTTCAAGCTGACCATGAAAGAGCCGGTTCGCGGTGGCCTTGATAAAAAGGCTGAACCGAAGAAGCCTGAGCCCGCGACGGCGGAGGCAGGCGCGGCCTCTGAAGCTGAGGCTACTGGCGGCGAACCCATTGCCGCAGTACCCACCGAAAAGAAGCCCGGTTTTGGGGATGTTCTTGCTATTCTGTCAAAAAAGCCAAGCTTCTGGCTTCTGGTGCTCGGCGCGTCCTGCTCATCCATGATGGGCTATGGCGTGTTTTTCTGGGTGCCGAGCTTCTTCGCGCGAAGCTTTGGTCTCGGGATTATCGAGACCGGCTGGCATTTTGGCGGGGTTCTTTTGATTGGTGGAACCCTTGGGATTCTGCTCGGTGGGGTTCTGGGGGACCTCATGGGCAAGGGCTCCAGAAAAATGTTCGCGATCGTACCTGCGATCGCCTTCTTTCTAACCTTCCCGATGTATATTGCCGGGACCATGGCACCGAACGCCCTGATTGGGGCGGCGTTGTTTGTAATCCCCACAGGTCTGGGGCTGGCCTGGCTTGGGCCCACGCTGTCGGCTTTCCAGCATCTGGCTCCAGCCAATATGCGATCGATGGCCTCAGCGATATTCCTCCTTATCAATAACCTTCTGGGCATTGGTGTGGGTGTTTATGTGCTGGGTGAAATTTCCACGCTGCTCACTCCGACCTTTGGCGACGAGGCGTTGCGATATTCAATCATGATCGGCGCTTCGCTTTATGTCATCGCTGGCATTCTGTTCCTGCTGGCGGCCAAGACCATTGAACGCGATTGGGAGAAGTAGGACGTCATGCCGGGCGGGTTTCCAAAACTCGCGACCTTAAGCGACATCGAGGTAGTGGAAGCCACGCCGCTGGCAGAACGCCTCGATGCGGCAGACGTGTTTGGCGTGCTGAAAGCTGCTGCTGGTCGTCATGGTGACAAGATCTGCCTGATCGATATCGCCGATCCCTCCGATCCCGCAACAGATCGCGTTTGGTCTTATCGCGAAGCGTTTGCGCAAATCACCCGGACTGCGAACGCGCTTCATAAACTTGGGCAGGGCAAACCGGTTGGCTACCTCCTGCCCAACCTGGCAGAGACCCATTTTGTCTTGTGGGGTGCGGCGGCAGGCGCTGGCGCGGCTCCGGTCAATCCACTGCTCAGCGCTGATGTGATTGTGGAGATTCTTGCGGCGGCCGGGGCTGGCTGTCTTGTTACCACCGCGCCGGGAACCGAGCTCTATGAAACAGCAATGGCGGCCTGCGATGCACTGGGAGGTCTTCCGCTTATCACGGTGGGCGAAGCTGGATCACTGAGGGCGGCCACGGAGGCCGAGCCTGATGACAGCCTGACCTATGCATCAGCTCAAAACCCAGAAGACATCGCGGCCTACTTCCATACCGGCGGCACGACCGGCGCACCCAAGCTGGCCCAGCAGAGCAAGGCAAATCAGGCCGCGATGGCCTGGATGCTCCGCTACACTCTTGATCTGGGGTGTGATGATGTGGTCCTGACCTGGTTGCCACTTTTTCACGCCAATGCCGCTATTCTGACGGGGCTTGCCCCATTGGCGGCGGGCGCGACGCTTGTGCTGGGCGGGCCAGACGGATTTCGCAACAAGGTGCTTATGCACAACTTCTGGCGCGTTGTGGAGCGCTACGGCGTAACAGTTTTCTCAGGCGTACCAACGATATTTTCAAGCCTGCTGGATCATCCTGTTAAAGACGCAAACGTTTCTTCTCTGCGGTATGGTTTGGTGGGTGCTGCGCCGATGCCCAGAAGCGTGATCGAAACCTTTCAGAACCGCACCGGGATCAAGATCCTGGAGCTCTACGGCATGACGGAAAGCACGTGCGTGTCGACCTGTAATCCGCGTGATGGCGATTGCCGTGTTGGTTCGATTGGTCTGCGTCTACCCTATCATCAGGTGAAAATTGCCCGCGTGGATGCGCACGGAGATATCATCGGCGATGCGTCACCTGAGGAGGCGGGCGTGCTTTGCCTGAAAGGGCCGACCGTCATTCCCGGTTACAAGCAGGCTGAACGAAACGAGGGCGCGTTTCTTGATGGTGGGTGGCTGAATTCCGGTGATCTGGGACGCATTGATAAGGACGGATATGTCTGGCTGACCGGACGTGCCAAGGACCTCATTATTCGCAGCGGCCACAATATCGATCCTGGCCTGATTGAAGAGGTGCTCTCAAAGCACGATCAAGTGGAGCTGGTTGCCGCGGTGGGCCAGCCAGACACTTATGCTGGTGAGGTTCCTGTTGCCTATGTGACCCTCCGGCAGGGAGCGTCGGTAACGTGTAACGAGCTTGAATCCTATGCCAGAGGCGCTGTAGCCGAACGCCCGGCGGCTCCCAAAGCAGTTCGCATTCTCGATGAAATGCCGGTCACGGCTGTTGGAAAGATCTTTAAGCCACGCCTGCGCGAACATGCAGCCGAATGCGCGGCGAGGGCGGCTTTGAACGCTATCGGGCATATCGGCGTTCAAGTCATTGCCCGAACCGACAAGCAGATCGGGCTAGTGGTTGAAGTGGCCAACACAACAAAAGAAAACGCCCCGGCAGTGACCGAGGCGCTTGAAGAGTTCAGTTTTCAGACAGTGCTGCTCTAGGCTGCCTGCTTTGCCGGTTTCAGAGTCTGGACAAAGAGCTTTCCAGCATCAGAACGGGCAGTATCGCCGCTTGAGGCAAAAACATCACCATTGAGTGCCAATGCTGCATCCCCTTCAACGCCGTCTTTGCCGGTGACCGTCGCAAGCGTCTCAACGGCCTCTCCTAGAGCGCAAACGGATACTCCGGCGCTGACAAATTCGCCAATCATGAGGCGTGTATCCTGATCGTCTGCGAGACGAGCAACATGTGCCTTACCGCCAGGGATAAGTAGGCCAGCAAATTCGGAGATTGCTTTTTCGCCGGGCGCAGCGTCGACCACAAAGTTCATTTCTTCGTTGGTTTCCGAGCGGCCGGACACGAGCGACTTGTTCGGGCTGATGATCTGGGTCCTGAAACCGGCTTGTTCCGCTTCGCCTGCGATGCCCGTGAGATCGGCCGCTTCGAAGCCGTCTGCGACGAGGACGGCAATATCGCCGGCCTGTCCAAGTTGAGAAATATCTATGCGTTTGGGGCGTGCGTGCGTATTCGGTTTGGCCATTGGACCTCCTTTGGCACCGGCCTTCCGGTGCGGGTGACTAATCGTTTGGACCACCACTACATCGTGTGTGTGGGTCTCGGGGTCAACCGCAAGGGCTGTCTTCGCCGACAGCTGGGATGGGGAAAGCCCCTAAATATCAAAGTTTAAGGGTGCGACAGAACAACCCGATTTGATCACCTGCAAACCTCCTGTTCTGCGCCATTGTTTTATCACGCTAACACGCTATAACGTCGCTCAATGATGAGGAGTTAGCGATGCCGACACGCGCTTCGATACCAACCGGTGCCATCAGCGCCGATGACATAACAGCGCTTTGTGATGCTTTCCTAAAGGTCCGCACGACCGAGGAAGCGCGGCGGTTCCTGCGCGATCTGACGACACCGGGCGAGCTGCAGGCTCTGGCTGAGCGCTGGCGCGTGGCGCAGCTGCTTAACGCCGGTGAAAAGTCCTATCGCGATATCAGCGCGGAAACGGGGGTGAGCACAACGACGGTGACCCGCGTCGCGCGCTTCTTGTCTCAGGAAGATCATCAAGGCTACCGGCTGGTGCTGGACCGAATGGAGAATGACCGTTGAGTACCGAACGACTGACTCTTGCCTGCCAAAAGAAGGGCCGCCTTGCCGACGGTGGTTTCGACCTTTTAAAGCGCGCCGGTGTAAAGCTCGCCTATGGCCGTGATCAATTGCTGCGACGGGCCGAAAATCTGCCGTTGGATCTTATGTTGATCCGCGATGATGACATCCCCAGCTTTGTGTCGACCGGGGCCTGTGATTACGGGATCGTTGGTGAAAACGAGCTCTATGAGACAATGGAGCGTTCGGCCCGGCTCGCTAATCTTGAGGTCGCGCTGAAGCTTGGCTTTGCGCGCTGCAAGCTTAAGCTTGCAGCACCCATCGATGGTGACATCAAATCGGTAGAGGACCTGCAGGGGCGCAGCGTTGCGACGAGCTATCCTGGCCTGACCGCGAAGTTTTTAAAGGAGCGCGGTGTCGAGGCTGAAATGGTGGAAATGGGCGGTAGCGTTGAAGTTGCCCCCAAGGTCGGTGTCGCTGACGCGATTTGTGATCTGGTGTCCACCGGTGCAACACTTGAAGCCAACGGCCTTGCGGCGTTTGAGACGGTGTTTGAAAGCGAAGCGGTCCTGATCCGTCGCAAGAACAATCCGTCCGTGATCGTTGAAGAAACAGCAGGCCTTCTGGTTCAGCGCTTTGAAGGTGTGATTGCCTCGCGCCAGACCAAATACATTCTTCTTAACGCTCCCACCGACCGTATCGACGAAGTGAGGGCCATTTTGCCGGGTAATGACGCACCGACTGTTGCGCCAGTCGTGGGACGCGAGGATGTGGTTGCCGTTCATGCGGTCTGCACTGAAGAAGTTTTCTGGTCGACACTTGAAAAGCTAAAAGCGGTTGGCGCGCGCTCTATCTTGGTGATGCCGATCGAGAAAATGATGGCCTGACATGCTGACACGAATGATCTGGTCTGAGCTCGGACCGAAGGACCGCGCCATGCTTTTCGAGCGCCCCTCGGTTGGCTCTGACGCCTACGAGGTTGCCCAGCGGATAATCGACGACGTGGCCACTCGCGGCGACGACGCTTTGCGCGATTATGCCGAGCGCTTTGATCAATGGGCACCGGGGGAGGGCTTTCGGATATCTGCGACAGAGCTGAAAGTGGCAGAAGAAGCACTCAGCGCCGAGGCTCGTGATGCGATCCTTGGTGCAGCCGATGCGATCCGTCGTTTTCATGTGCAGCAGGGCTATCGCTCGGTAGAGGTTCAGACCTGGCCGGGAGCGACGGCGCAGCGGCGCGTGACGCCGCTTGAGGTCGCTGGGCTTTATGTTCCCGCAGGTACCGCACCGCTGGTTTCGACGCTTTTGATGCTGGCGATCCCCGCGCAGATTGCTGGCGTAGAGCGGATTGCCGTTATTGCGCCGCCGCGTAAAGGCAAGGGTGTCGAACTGACTGTGCTTGGTGCAGCCAGCCTCCTCGGTCTTGATGAAGTGTATGCCATTGGTGGGGCGCATGGCGTGGCTGCACTTGGCCTTGGCAAGGGTGGTCTTCCAAAGGCTGACAAGATTTTTGGCCCGGGTAATGCCTATGTCGCAGCGGCGAAGTCCATCCTGGCCCAAATGCCCGGCGGGGCTGCTGCCGATCTCCCTGCGGGTCCAAGTGAGGTCATGGTCGTGGCTGATGATGCCGCTGACCCTGATCTTGTGGCCATAGATCTTCTTAGCCAGGCGGAGCATGACACGCTTGCCCAGGTCGTGCTGGTCGCGATGTCTGAGGCTTTCGTGAAGCGTGTTGAGGCATCCATTGTCCGCTGGCTGGAGCAACTGCCTCGCGCTGAAACGGCGCGAGCCGCACTGGCTAATTCGCGCGCAGTCATTGCCGGAAACGAAGCGGAGGCCATAGAAGCCGCCGACGGCTATGCCAGCGAGCACCTGATCCTTCAGACTGAAGATCCACGCGGCTTTGCGGCAAAAGTTCGTCACGCTGGCTCGATTTTTCTTGGACCCTGGACCCCAGAGGCCGCGGGAGATTATGCCGGCGGTCCGAACCACGCGTTGCCAACTGCGGGCGCAGCCCGCGCCTATGGCGGCGTGACGGTGGAGATGTTCCAGAAGACGACCACGATGCTGGAGCTTAATCGCGAAGGCGCTTCATCGATTGCGCGCGTGGTGGAGACTCTGGCCGAGCTGGAGGGGCTGGATGCTCACAGGCTCGCCATGAAAGTCCGTCGCGAGAAGGCAGAGGAGGGCGCACAATGAGTCCCGATATGCTCGATCTGACCGGGTCACCGGATCACAGCGCGCACCGCGCGTTGATCAACCGTCTTTCGACCCTCCTTGATGTCAACGCTCAGCAACTGGTGCTCGCATCATCCCCAGCCGATGTCTATCGCGCTTTTGGTGTTGTCGAGCAGCGCCCGGAGGATGATCGCTCGCTTCAGGGCGTGCTTGGGCTCGATACGCCAATCGAGGATCGATCCTCAACACTCATTCAGCTTGGCTCGGACGCTTCGCCTGTTTGTGTCGTTGTCTTCAGCACGGTTGAACAGGCTGCCGCGATTGCGGAAGAGCTTTCGATTCCACCGGCTGCGCTGCTTCGAGCCGGTCTTGATGCCCTGCGCCCGGCCGCACGCCTGAAGGCACGCGCCGACCGGGACAAGCGTGATCGGTTGCTTCAGCCTGTGATCGCTCAGCTCAGGGCTGTGGATGGCGTGGTTTCAGTTGAGCTTGGCCATGCCGGGCTTGCCCTTCGCCTCAAGGGCGATGCAGATCAGCGTCTGTCTCGAGACTTTGCGCTGAAGGGCAAGATTGATGGCTCCGAAATGGTCCTGACGGTTCGGGATGCTGCGTCTGCTGAAGCGCTCGCCGATTGGCTCGGCGCGGCCGACAAAGGCCGTACAGCGACGATCCGCCGGACCACGAAGGAAACCGACATTGCCCTATCCGTCGATCTGGATGGTTCTGGCGGCACCATCGACACCGGCATTCACTTCTTTGATCACATGCTGGACCAGATAGCGCGCCATGGCGGGATCGGCCTCTCGGTTGTTTGCGAGGGCGATGTTGAGGTCGACGGTCACCACACCATCGAGGATGTCTGCCTGGCGCTTGGTGAGGGTTTGCGTGAGGCGCTTGGCGACAAGCGCGGTATTGCACGCTTTGGCTTTGAAACGCCGATGGATGAAACTCGCGCAAGTGTCTGGATCGATCTGTCGGGGCGGCCTTTTGCCCGCTTTGACGGCGAGATCCCTGGCGAGCGCGTCGGCGATTTTCCAATTGAAATGTGTGAGCACGCGTTTCGCTCTTTGGCTGAGTCCCTTCGTGCGGCGATCCACGTGAAGGTTGACGGTGAGAACGCCCACCACATGGTGGAGTCCTGCTTCAAGTCCTTCGGTCGAGCGCTGCGTATGGCCAAGACGATTGAGGGCGATGCCCTGCCGTCGACCAAGGGTGTTCTGTAAGCCATGACCACCGCGATTATTGATACCTCCACGGCGAACATTGCTTCGGTGCGATACGCGCTTGAGCGCCTTGATGCGCCGCATTTCCTGGCCAGCACGCCGGATGAGGCCGTGTCTGCCGAACGCCTCATCCTGCCTGGTGTGGGCGCTGCAGGTCCGGCTATGGCAGCCCTTAGGGCTAATGGCTGGGCCGAGGCCCTGCAAAACGAGGCGCGTCCTTTGTTGGGCGTATGCCTTGGCATGCAGATGCTGTTTGAGTGGTCTGAAGAAAGCGATTGTGCGCTGCTGGGGCTGATCCCGGGCAAGGTTCAGCGCCTTGATCCCGGCGAGGCGGGCCCCTGGCCACATATGGGCTGGAACACGCTCACAGACTTTGCGGTCGATGAACCGCTTCTTGCGGGTCTGAATGAGGGCGAGCGCGTCTATTTCGTGCATGGTTTTTTCATAGCGCCGGGTGCCAACACTGTCGCTCAAACGCGCTACGGCGCACAGATCACGGCGATGGCTCGTAATGGAAACGTGGCGGGGTGTCAGTTTCACCCGGAGCGATCGGGCTCGGTCGGGGCGCGTATTTTGAAGAATTTTGTGGAGCCTGCGGCATGATTATCTATCCCGCGATTGATGTGCTTGATGGTCGTGTTGTGCGCCTTGCTAAAGGTGACTTTGACGCCGTCACGGATTATGGCGGCGACCCGGTCGCAGCTGCTGAGGCCTGGAAAGCCGCAGGAGCCGAGTGGCTTCACCTTGTCGACCTGTCCGGGGCTCGCGATGGCAAACGCCGTCAGCAAGATCTGGTGGCCGCGATCACGGCGACTGGACTGAAAGTTCAAACCGGCGGCGGTGTCCGCAGTGAACGCGATGTCGAAGCGATCCTTGAAGCCGGGGCGTCACGTGTTGTGGTTGGCAGCCTGGCGGTGAGTAATCCCCACACGGTGATCGGCTGGATCGGTCAATACGGGGCTGAAAACCTGGCGGCTGCGTTCGATATCCGGCTTCAGGACGGCATTGCCTACCCAACGCTCAAGGGCTGGACCGAGCAGGCCCCGCGTACACTGGTCGAGTTGTTGGCAGACTATAAGCGCGCCGGGCTTGCCCATGCGCTTGTGACCGACGTGGATCGCGATGGCATGCTGCAGGGACCGAACTTTGAGCTTTACGCTGACCTTGTCACCGTTAAGCCGGACATGAACTGGCAGGCGTCTGGTGGTGTGTCCTGTCTTGATGATGTGAAGGCGCTCAAGTCTGCAGGCCTTGGCGGTGTGATCATCGGGCGCGCCCTTTTTGAGGGCAAAGTGGACCTGGCTGAGGCGCTGTCATGCTAGCGCGCCGGATTATCCCTTGCCTTGACGTCCGCGATGGCCGGGTTGTGAAGGGCGTGCGCTTTGCTAACCACGAAGACGTGGGTGATATCGTCGGCCTGGCTGAGCGCTACAGTGCCGAAGGGGCTGATGAGCTTGTCTTCTATGACATTTCGGCGAGCCCGGAGGCGCGAACAGTGGAGCCTGAATGGGTGGGCCGAGTGGCTCGCGCCATCGACATTCCCTTCTGTGTGGCCGGTGGCATCCGCTCTCTGGATGATGCGCGCGCACGCCTGTTCGCCGGTGCTGACAAGATTTCAGTCAATACCCCTGCGCTTGAAAACCCGGATCTTGTGGATGCTCTGGCGCGCGAGTTTGGAAGCCAGTGCGTTGTTGTTGGCATTGATAGCCGTGTCGTTGATGGTGAGTGGCAGTGCCACAAGAACACCGGCGACCCCACTAAAATGTCGATGGAGAAGCGAAAGACCCGTGACTGGATCACCGAGGTGGTATCGCGTGGTGCTGGAGAGATCGTCCTGAACTGCATGGATCAGGACGGAGTTCGCCAAGGGTATGACGTCGAACAGCTTTCAGTCATGCGCGAGCTTTGCTCGGTACCATTGATTGCGTCGGGTGGGGCCGGGGCCCGCGAACACTTCCGTGATGTGTTCAAGGCGGCTGATGTGGACGGTGCGCTGGCTGCCAGTGTCTTTCACAAGCAGGTGCTCGAGATCAGTGCGCTCAAAGACTGGCTCGCCAGCGAAGGTGTGGAGATGCGAACATGATCAAGGCCAGTGAAATCGACTTTGAAAAGTCCGGTGGTCTTGTCCCCGCCATCGTCCAGCATGCTGATACCGGCGAAGTGCTGATGCTGGGATACATGAACGAAGAGGCCTATGAGGCGACGCTTGCAAAAAAGGTTGTAACCTTTTGGTCGCGCTCAAAAAACCGTCTCTGGACTAAGGGTGAAACGAGCGGAAATACGCTTGACCTCGTCTCGGTGGCTGTCGATTGCGATCGTGACACCTTGCTGGTGAAGGCGCGGCCGCAGGGCCCCACTTGTCACACTGGAACAAAGAGCTGTTTTGGTGAAGCACCGGGGCCGGATCTGGCCTTCCTTGGGGCGCTCCAGGCGATTGTGGATCAACGCGCCAGCGAAGCACCTGAGGACAGCTATACCGCCAAACTTCTTTCGCGTGGTGTCCTGAAGTGCGCCCAGAAGGTGGGTGAGGAGGGCGTTGAGGTCGCTCTGGCTGCAACGGCTGAGGATGATGAAGCGCTGCTGGGGGAGGCGGCAGACCTCATCTACCACCTGACCGTGGTTCTGAAGGCCCGCGAGCTTTCCCTGAAAGATGTGGCGAGAGTGCTGGAAGCGCGCCACGACCTATAATCTCATATGGCTGAGTGTCGAACGAAAAAGGGGGCTGCGGTGGCAGCCCCCTTTTGTTTTGGCGTTATGGCCTTGGCTTAGTAGGGCCCGGAGCCGCGGCGGCCCGGGTTGCGGAAGTCATCTCCAAAGAACATGGCATTCGTCACCAGGCGGGCTGATCCGCGGTAATAGGCACGGAAGACCGGGTTGTCAGCAAAGACGATAACCGAGCCACGGCCTACACGTTCGGCATGGAGCATGCCCTGACCCTCAAGGCGCTCACGGTTTTCAACCGAGGCATAGCCAGACTGGATCGGGTCGTCGTCGACATAGCGAACTGGCAGGGCAAATGGATTGTCGCCGGGCTGGAAGGCCTGATTGCCAATTTTGTGCACCGAAAGCGAGCTGTCACCGAGGCCGTAGAGAAGCGGGTGGGTCAGGTCGACTTCGGTTTCAAACACAGCACCGGAGATGTCGATCTCTGCATCCCAGGCGTTGATGTTGGAGTAGGGGCGAGCGTCCGGGGCATCGCCCTCATCGCCATCTTCCAGCCATTCAGCAGAGCTGAGCTCAGCAGAGATGGCCCAGCGAGCGCCGCCGCGGATACCGATCAGCACACCACCGCCGCGAACCCAGTCGGTCAGGCCCTCGGTTTCGCTTTCTCCAAGATCAGAATAACGGCCATTGGGCATGATGATGTGGGTGTAGCGGTCCAGGTCAGCCCGACCCAGTTCATTCACATCAATCATTGAAACCGGCATTTCCTGCTGGAAGTCGAGCAGGTGCCAGAGTTCGCCAGCATCATTCATCGAAATACCGCGACCGGTCACGAGAAGCACTTCGGGACGTTCCACATTGCTCAATGCAAAGCCGCCAATGTCCGAGCCCCGGCTGGTGATACCCGAGGTGACGGCATGCACCGTCACGCTGTCTTCGCTGGCGGCCCGGGCCATCATGGCGTGGATCTCGTCAGCGGTGGCCTCCTGGCCGGCGACCTGCACCATGATGGCACCGCGGCCCGGATCGACAGGCCCGCGGGTGGTTTCAATCGTGGTCTCGTCAGGAATAACACGGGCACGCACGCCCGCGTCGAGCAGGCGGTATAGCGCACGCGGCGCGTAATAGCTGTCCCACTCCATCACGTAGACGTACGGAGTACGGTCGGGGGCGGGAGCCGAGCGATCGAAATCTACAACCGCATCACCGAGCGCATTTGAGGACACACCGCGACCGCGCACTGGCGTGTAGTCGATGTCCCACGCCAGTGGCTGGGTCCAGCCAGACACATCATAGAACTCAGCCTTGTCGGTGATGATACGGGTCTCAAACAGCCCTTCAATCACGCGATAGGTGTTCTGGCGGGTCGGGATATAGAAGGCTTCACCGGCCTGATAGGTGCGACCGCCCTGACGGACGTCTTGAGCGAGGCCGCGCACTTCGATGCGGTGTACGCTCAGCATCTCAAGGAAATCGGCCATACGACCGTGGTCGTTAGAGCTGATGAGGTAGCCGCTGACCGGGCTGTCAGACG
Source organism: Maricaulaceae bacterium EIL42A08 (assembly GCA_024178355.1). Lineage (GTDB taxonomy): Bacteria > Pseudomonadota > Alphaproteobacteria > Caulobacterales > Maricaulaceae > Oceanicaulis. Next base: position 490,639 of record JAMZNZ010000002.1, read on the forward strand.
CCATTTCGCGCGATTCATTGAAGAAGTTGCGCGTGTGAGCCTGAAGATCGGCTCGGCGGGCCTGACCCGAGCGGATCAGCGACAGCGCTACACGGGCCTGCTGACCAACCTGATCGTCATAGCGCTTAATGCCGAACTCCGACTCCTGAATGATGCCGCGGGTTGAGCTCTGCTCAAACAGGTAGGGCACCGAACCAATCAGGCCCGGATAGCTTGAGCCATAGCCCAGATAGAAGTCATCAAAGACCTCTTCGGTTACGTAGACTGCGCCTTCGCCATCCAGCTGTTCAGCAATGGTCTCATTCATGTCGAGATTGAGCTGAAGCGCGTCCTGGCTCAACAGCGGGTGCAGGCCATCGGTCGGTCCTGGCGAGAAGAAATAGGTCGAGTTTGTCCCCATCTCGTGCAGGTCGACAGCGATGTTCGGCAGCCAGTCATGGGTCGCGTTCACAAGCGCTACGGCCTCTGGCTGGGTTACCGGAACCCACTGACGGTTGATATCAAACCAGTAGTGGTTGGTGCGTCCCCACGGCCATTCATAAAAATGTTCGCGGTGCTGGGGGTCAGCCACCGGTGCCTGGGCGTGGTGCAGGTTGGTCCACTGACCGAAGCGGTTTGCCCCGTCCGGATTGATCATCACCACCAGGTGGACGACTGTCTCCTCCAGCATGCGCTCGTGTTCCGCGCCCTGACCTGCGGCGAGGTGGTATAGGATGAGCTTGGAGCTGTCATAGCCCGAGGGTTCAGAGCCGTGCACGCCGTGGGTCAGCTGGATCACAACCGGATGGTCGGCGGGGGCTTCGCCAGCACCTTCATTGGCGAGGGAGAGCTGGGTCTGGCGGATTTCCTCAAGCCGCGCCTGGTTGGCCTCAGAGGTAATCGTGACGCGCAGGATCGGGCGTCCGAAATGGCTGCGGCCGATGGTGGCGACGCTGACCCGGTCTGACGCTGCATCGACCGCGGCGATATAATCGCGGTGAAGGTCCGGAGTGAAGATGATCTCACCGGCCATATAGCCGGTCACGTCTTCAGGCTTTGGAATCGATGAGACGTAGCTCGTGTCCTGAGCCAGCAGGACCTCGATGGGCTTGGGCTCATAAGCCTGTGCGGCAGGCGTGAACGCCAAAAGGCTCAGACCAACGGCAAGTGTACGCAGCATGGATGCAGCTCCCCGATTTGATTTGTCTGGAACGGTAAGCGCACCGGCTGTGGCGTCAAGCCGCATGCGCGGCAGTTCAGCCCCTTGGGTTTGAGGCATTTAGCGCTACTTACCGCCTCAACTTGTCAGTTCATTGGATCAATCGGAGGCGCACATGCGCGCTGCCTTTATGGGCCTGTCCCTTTTTGCTCTTTCTGCTCCAGCGCTGGCTGAGGCTGATGATGTCATTGTCGTGACGGCCTCTCGCATCGCTGAAGATCGCAACGCCACCAGCGCTCCAGTGGCCGTTCTCGGTGCTGACGAGATCGAGCGTCTGGGTGCGCACCATGCGGCGGAAGCGCTGGATCGCCTGCCGGGTGTCTTCGTGCACCGAGGAAACGGCGTGGAGCATTTGACCGCGGTTCGCTCCGCGGTTCTGACCGGTGGCGCAGGAGCGGGGAGCTTCCTCTACCTTCAAGACGGGATTGGTCTTCGCGCCCCTGGCTTTGCGAATATCAACGGCCTGATGGAAGCGCCCGATGGGCTGGCCGGGCAGATCGAGGTGATCCGGGGGCCAGGTGGACCTGCTTATGGGTCCAACGCGCTGCATGGCCTCATCAATGTCATTACGCCAGAGCCGTCTACAGCAGGCTCGCTCGTTGAGCTGGAAGCTGGTTCGTTTGGCCGCGGTCGAATCCGTGCCAGCGCTGGCGGTGACACTGGTTTCGGATCGGCCTTCGGTGGCTTCACCCTTCGTCGTGAAGATGGATGGCGCGACGATGCCAGCTTGACCCAGTTCACCACGCTTGGCCGTATTGACGGGACGCTGGGCGATACAAATTGGTCCTTGCGGGGCTCGCTTGTTGATATCGATCAGGAGACAGCCACCTTCGTGCGTGGATTTGAAGCCTATCGCGACGAGGCTGCATCAAAGCTCAATGCAGACCCCGAAGCGTTCCGGAACGTCTCGGCTGCACGTGCCAGCCTTCACCTTGATCGGGCCTTCTCTGAGTTCTGGTCGGGCGAGCTGGTCGTCTATGGTCGCAGCAATGCCATGGACTTCCGCCTGCACTTCCTGCCTTCAGAAGCGCTTGAGCGGACCGAGCACACGAGCCTGGGCTTCCAGTCCGCGCTGACATGGCAGAATGAAAGCACCCGTGCAGTGTTCGGGGTCGACGGTGATTTCACCAATGGCGCGCTGTTTGAATTTCAGGACCGCCCGACGCTGGGGCCGTTCGTTCAGGGCCTGCATTACGATTACGAGGTTGATGCCACGGTCCTCGCCGCGTTTACCCAGCTTCGCCACGCGGTGACCGACACGCTGACCCTTGAAGGCGGGGTTCGCGTTGAGAACACGCATTACGATTACGACAATAGCGCGCCGGATGGCGCGGTAGGGCGCTATCTGCGTCCTGCTGATCGCGATGATGACTTTACGACCGTAGCGCCCAGCCTTGGCCTGACATGGCAGATAAGCGACGCTGTCCAGCTCTTCTCACGCGCAGCCCGAGGTGTCAGAGCGCCTCAAACGGCTGAGCTTTACCGTCTTCAGCCCGGTCAGCAGATTGAGGGCATTGAAGCTGAGGCACTCGACAGTCTGGAAGCAGGTATGCGCTATGAGACAGGGCGTGCGCGTGTGGAGCTGGTCGGCTTTGCGATGGACAAGCGCAATGTCTTCTTCCGCGATGCGGATGGCCTGAACGTCACCGATGGTGAAACCCGCCATCAGGGCGTGGAGCTGGATCTGGCGGTTGAGCTTTCTCATACGCTTACCGCAGCGCTCTCCGGCACCTGGGCGGAGCATGAATACTCGTTTGACCGTCCGGTCGCAAACGCGTCTGAGGTCATTGTGGACGGCGCTCGCCTCGATACCGCTCCCGAATGGCTGTGGAATGCCCGCCTACTCTGGACGCCGACGCCTCGCACTGAAGTAGAAGGCGAGTGGGTCCATGTCGGCGAGTATTTTGCCAATGCGGCCAATACCGCGACCTATGAGGGCCACGACATTCTGAACCTGCGTGGGGCCTATGCCTTTACCGACCAGGTTGAGATTTTCGGGGCTATCCGTAACCTCACCGATGAGCGCTATGCCGAACGCGCAGACTTTGCGTTCGGCACCTATCGCTACTTCCCCGGTGAGCCGCGAGGCGTCTCGGTGGGGCTGCGTATTTCGCGTTAAACCAAGGGGATCACCATGAAGTCCATCATCGCCGCCCTGACAGCTTCGGTTCTGGTCGCTCCGGTCTGGGCGCAGGACTATGTGCCACCTGTCGGCGATGACGGATGGGAACGCAGGGCGCCAGAGAGCCTCGGCTTTGATCCGGAAGCCCTCAATGCTGCCATAGCGTTTGCGATCGAGAATGAGACCCGGCACCCACCGGAGCTGGAGGAGATTTCGCCCGCCCGCAACCTGCCGGTGACAGTGCCGCTGACCTGGGCGTTTGAGCCATTTTCAAGCCCCGTAGGGCCTTTGCAGGCGAGGGGGGAGCCCAGCGGCGTGATCCTGCGCGATGGCTATATCGTGGCCGAATGGGGCCAGCCGGAGCGGGTCGATATGACCTTCTCCATCACCAAGACGTTTCTGAGCCACGCTGTGGGCCTGGCTGTCGATGACGGTCTTATCTCCAGCGTCGACGAAACGGTCGCGCCCTATGTCGATGACGAGCGCTTTCACACCGACCACAACGCTCAGATCACCTGGGATCAGATGCTGCGCCAAACCAGTGGCTGGTGGGGCACGCTGTTCGACAAGCCCGCCTGGGCGGATCGTCCGGCGCGCGATGATGTGACCAGGGATCTGGTTGCCGGTCCCCCGACACCCGGGGAGCATTGGGAATACAACGACGTGCGCGTGAATGCGCTGGCGTTGGCGGCGCTTCATGTTCACGGGCGCTCGCTTCATGACGTCGTCGATGAGCGGCTTATGACGCCCATGGGATCAACCAGCGAGTGGCGCTGGCATGGTTACGAAAACTCCTATGTTGAGATTGATGGCGAGACGGTTCAGTCCGTCTCCGGCGGCGGTCACTGGGGTGGTGGCGTCTTCCTGACCGCGTACGACCTGGCGCGCCTTGGCTTGCTGGGTGAGCGTATGGGTAATTGGGGCGGCGAGCAGCTTTTGTCTGAAGACTGGTATGAAGCCTCACTGACGCCAACTGACGTCGCGCCGTCATACGGCTACATGAATTTCTTCCTGAACCGTCCTTCCCTGGAAGGGGCCTCCATCGCCGCACCGAGCGCTCCAGAGACCGCTTTTGCCTATCTGGGTGCGGGTTCGAACATGGTCTTTGTTAGCCCTGAGCACGACCTGGTGGCGGTGGTTCGCTGGATCGATCGGGGGCAGCGAAACGCCTTCATCGAGCACCTTATGGCGGCTGTGGAAGAATAGCCCCATTGCTTTTAGGGGCCGGCACAGGCTAGCTCACCTTCACACTGATCTGAAGGAATGCCCATGCCCAGCCGTACCGGTGCCCAACACCTTATCGACGCCCTTGCAGCCAATGGCGTGAAACGGATTTTCGGCGTTCCCGGAGAGAGTTATCTGGCAGCGCTTGATGCGCTTGTTGAGGCCGATATCGACTTCATACAGTGCCGTCATGAAGCTGGAGCGGCCAATATGGCCGAGGCTCAAGGCAAGCTGACGGGTCAGCCCGGCATCTGTTTCGTGACCCGCGGCCCCGGCGCAACGCAGGCGGCCGTAGGCGTGCACACCGCATTTCAGGATTCCACACCCATGATCCTCCTGGTCGGCCAGGTCCGGCTCGAGGATGAAGGACGTGAGGGTTTTCAGGAACTTGATTATGCTCACGCCTTTGCCGGCATTGCCAAAGCGGCGTTTGAAATCCGCGATGCGGCGCGCGTTCCAGAGCAGATGATGCGCGCCTACGCGCTTGCGATGAATGGTCGGCCAGGGCCTGTCGTGGTTGGGCTTCCAGAAGACATGCTCACCAAGGTCGTCGATGCGCCCGCAGCGGTCGCGCTTCAGGCCGCGCAGAGTGATCTGGCTGACACGCTGGCAGGCTTCATTGCGTCCCGCGTGGATGAGGCCGAGCGCCCGATCCTGATGGTGGGTGGGCCCGGCTGGGCCGAGGGTGCGCGCCAGGCGATTGTCCGGTTTGCCGAGGCAATGTCCTGCCCTGTGGTTACAGCATTTCGTGGTAAGTCTCTGATTGATAATGCTCATCCCTGTTACGCGGGTGAGGCGGGGATCGGCGCAAACCCTGAGCTGGTCAAGGCGCTGCGTGATAGTGACCTGATCCTTGCGATTGGGCCTCGTCTAGGTGAAATGACGACCCAGTCCTATCGCCTGTATGACGTGCCGGAAGGGCTTTCGGATCGCTTGATCCACATTCACCCAGGCGGTGAGGAGCTTGGCCGCGTCTACCGCCCAATGGTGGCTGCCACAGCGCGGGCCGGAGCCGCGATGAGTGCTGTTGCCGCTCAAGCAAATCCTAAAAACGCAGCGTCGCGAGTGACTTGGGTTGAAGATCGCCGCTCCGCCTATGAGGCCTGGTCTAAGCCGGTTGCAGTCACCGGTGACCTGAACCCGTCAGAAATCTGGGCGGAGGTCTCCAAGCTATTGGGCGAACAGGCGATTTTGACCAATGGAGCTGGCAATTTTGCGGCCTGGCTGCATCGCTTTTACCAGCACCGGGCGTGGCCGAGCCAGCTTGCGCCGACCTCTGGCGCGATGGGGTATGGCCTGCCGGCGGCGATTGCGGCGAAGCTGGAACATCCTGAAAAACCAGTGATTTGCTGTGCTGGCGATGGCGATTTCGTCATGAGTGTTCCGGAGATGGCGACCGCTGTTCAGCACGGTTCGAACATTGTCGTCTGCGTCTTTGACAATGGCGCTTATGGCACGATCCGCATGCACCAGGACATGCATTATCCCGGCCGTGTAAGTGGGACTGAGCTTGCCAACCCGGACTTTAAAGCCATGGCTGAAAGCTTCGGTGCCGAAGGCTTTTACGTTGAGCGAACCGAAGATTTCATGCCGGCGCTTGAGGCTGCTCTGGACGCCGGACGTCCGGCTCTTATCCACATCAAGCAGAGCGTCCACGACATCGCGCCGGGCAAGACGCTGTCCGACTGATCGAGATAGTCTCTGGTAGCCCCGAACGGAGCGGGGATAGATCGCCCTCTCAACGCGGCGCGCCCTTAAGCCCATCCGACCAGGATCCGGTGTTCCTGATCTGGAACGCGGCGAAACCTGACCCGTGTACTTTTTTGCGCGCTGCCCAGACGCTGCGTTCAGGGTTTCAGGATTGGGCGGTTCGCGCTATCTCCGGCGACGAAGCAAGTTTTGGAGCCCGCGCGCCATGTCCCAGTCCTTCTATGATCGCCTTACCGAGACCCTTGAAGAGATCGAGGCCGATGGCCTGTATAAGCGCGAGCGCACCATCACCTCGCAGCAGTTTTCTGAAATCGATGTGACCGGGACCGATGGCGCGAGCCGCCATGTCCTGAACTTCTGCGCCAACAACTATATGGGCCTGGCCAACCGCCCTGAGCTGATCGAAGCGGCCAAGACCGCGCTTGACCGCTATGGCTTTGGCGTGGCGTCGGTGCGCTTCATCTGCGGCGCGCAGGAGGTCCACAAGCAGCTGGAAGAGCGCCTGGCCAAATTCACCGGCCAGGAAGACACTATCCTTTACGCCGCCGCGTTTGACGCCAATGGTGGTGTGTTCGAGCCGCTTCTGGGTCCTGAAGACGCCATCGTGTCCGATGCCCTGAACCACGCCTCTATCATTGATGGCGTGCGCCTGTGCAAGGCCAAGCGCTATCGCTACGCGAACTCCGAAATGAATGATCTTGAGGCCCAGCTGAAGCAGGCGAGGGCCGAGGGTGCGCGCACCATTCTGATTGTTACTGATGGCGTGTTTTCGATGGACGGCTATATCGCCGACCTGAAATCGATATGTGATCTCGCCGACAAGTATGACGCTCTGACCATGGTCGACGACTGCCACGCCCACGGCTTCATGGGTGCGAAGGGGCGCGGCACGCCGGAACATTGCGGTGTCATGGGCCGGATCGACATCATCACCGGCACGCTGGGCAAGGCGCTTGGCGGGGCCATGGGCGGGTTCACCTGCGCCAAGCAGCCAGTCATCGACATGCTGCGCCAGCGCTCGCGGCCCTACCTGTTCTCAAACTCTCTCGCGCCGTCCATCGCCGGGGCATCGCTGAAGGCCCTCGACATGATTGAGGAGGGTGACGATCTGCGCGCCCAGCTCTTCGACAATGCCAATCGCTTCCGCACCGGCATGACTGAGGCCGGATTTGAGCTCCTGCCCGGCGAGCACCCGATCATTCCGGTGATGCTGGGCGATGCCGCGCTAAGCCAGAAGATGGCCGATGCCCTGATGGATGAAGGCGTCTATGTGATCGGCTTCTTCTATCCCGTCGTGCCCAAAGGCAAGGCCCGCATCCGCACCCAGATGAGCGCAGCTCACACCCCTGAAATGATCGACCGTGCGGTGGCGGCATTCACGAAGGTGGGCAAGGATTTGGGAGTGATATAAGGTTTGGAGGCGAAGGTCATTAAGACATCGCTGATTATCTTTCAGTTTTGTGCTTAACTGGCGTTAACGCTTTAGAGGGAAACGCCAGATGACTGATGCCACAGCCACACCCGCTAGCGAGGCTCGTACATCCGACGAGCTCTTGCCATTCCTCAATAACTTCCATGACATCTTCACGACCATCGGCGTGGTGATCCTGTTTGTGGGGTTGGCCCTTGGCGGGACGCAGATCTTCGACCGGATCGACCCGGCTGAAGGCACGCTTGTTTTTGACGCGGTCTGGCTGGGTCTGGTTGCCGGTGTGGGTGTTATCTCCTGGCTGGTCTCGGCCGTTCTGGTCGGGCGGCAGCGTCGTATTCTGCCCGGCATCGTCCTCAGCGTGATCTTTGCCACCGCTGTCGGCACAGTCCTGATCTATCTCTACACCCAGGCGACAATCGTCCTGAATGACGGCCAGTCTTTGGAGCCGGTCTTTGATGCGATTGCCGGGATCAACGAGCCATCCCGCGATGCGTTTGGATCGATAATCTCTGAAGTGCCCTGGTCAGTGCGCATTTTCCCCGTTGGCGTGGGCCTGATCCTGTCAGCTGTCATCTGGGCCTATTACCAGCAATTCCGCCTGCCGTTCGCAGCCGGCCTGTTGGGCGTGGCGCTTGTAACCACTGTTTTTGCGGTGTTCGCGGTTATGGAGCCTTATCTCGCCTTCATCTGGAACCCGGCGGCAAGCCTGATCACAGGCCTGATCCTGTTTTTTGCTGGGCTTTACTTTGATGCGCGTGATCCGGAGCGGAATACGCGGCTCTCTGGGACCGGCTTCTGGATGCACTTTTTCGCGGCCCCGATCATGCTCAGCGCGGCTTTGACCATCGTGAACTGGGGCTTCGTGATCGATATTGCCGAACTTGAAAATGGTGCGGGTGGTGGTCCGCTCATGGAGGCAATCAGCGGCAATCAGATCGACGCGGTGCGCAGTGCCATCGCGACCCTTGGGGTAATCGCCGTGTTCGCGCTTGTCTCGCTTCTCATTAATCGCCGGGCGCTCATCGTGGCGGGCCTGATCAGTGCGGGCATCGCGCTTGGTGTGCTGGTCAATCAGCTGGGTCTTGGAGCGGCCGGCGTGACGGCGGTGACGCTGCTTTTGCTGGGCGGCGTTGTGGTGCTTCTTGGCGCGGCCTGGAACCCGGTACGCTCCATCCTGCTGGCACCATTCCCCAGCTCTGGCCCTCTGGCGCGCATTTTCCCGCCGGTGAACCCGGCTCATGAAGGCTAGTCTCGGGGCCTGACTGAGGGATCCGGCTTTTCTTCGATGCGCGGTCGTGGTCAAACCATGCTCCGTTTTCGCCCCTGATTGTGGAGGTCGCCCATGAAAGCCCTGGTCAAAGCTGAAGCCAAAGAAGGCCTGTGGATGCAGGACGTGGACAAGCCGGAGATCGGCCCGGACGAGGTGCTCATCCGCGTCCACATGACGGCGATTTGTGGCACTGATGTTCACATCTACAATTGGGACGACTGGGCGCAGAAAAACGTCCCGACGCCCATGGTTGTAGGTCACGAGTTCGGGGGCATTGTTGAGGAAATCGGCTCTGACGTGACCCGCATCAAACCGGGCATGCGGGTATCCGGTGAAGGCCATGTGATCGGCGAGCGCTCGCGCGCGGTGCGGGCAGGGCGCTTCCACCTCGACCCGGACACCAAGGGCATTGGCGTGAATATGCCGGGGGCCTTTGCCGAATACCTGAAAATTCCCGCCTTCAACGTAGTCCCGCTGCCCGATGACGTGGCGATGGAGCAGGCGGCCTTCCTCGATCCGCTGGGCAATGCAGTCCACACCGCGACCGCCTTTGATCTGGTTGGCGAAGATGTGCTGATCACAGGGGCAGGGCCCATTGGCATCATGGCGGCGGCTGTGGCACGCCATTGCGGCGCGCGCCATGTGGTGGTCACCGATATCAATCCGGACCGCTTGAAGCTGCTGGTCCAGGTCGCGCCGCACGCCATTCCGGTCAACACGCTGAGCGAAGACCTGCGCGATGTGATGGCGCGGCTGAAAATGACCGAAGGCTTTGATGTTGGGCTGGAGATGAGCGGCGCGGAACCGGCCTTCAACCAGATGGTTGAGCATCTGGTGATGGGCGGCAAGATCGCCATGCTGGGCCTGCCCGCCAAGCCCTTCAATCTCGACATGGGCTCGCTCATCATGCGGGGCATCACCTTTAAAGGCATCTATGGCCGCGAAATGTTCGAGACCTGGCACAAGATGCTGGCCATGCTGCAGTCCGGGCTCGATGTCTCCAAACTCATCACCCACCGCCTGCCCGCCAAAGAATTCCAGACCGGCTTTGACGCCATGCGTTCGGGCAAGGCCGGCAAGGTTATTCTGGATTGGCGTGAGGGGTAGGGCGTGACTCACGACACCCTGCCGCTCGATTTCACCGAATTGCCCGAGCCTGAGATGCGTGCGCAGGCGCTGGCCTTCTTCGAAGCGATGAAGACGCGGCGAACGATCCGGGATTTCTCTGACCGGGCGGTGCCACGCGACCTCATCGAAACCGCGATCCTGACCGCGGGCACGGCGCCCAATGGCGCAAACCATCAGCCCTGGTGGTTTTCGGTGCTGGGGCAGGGGCCGCTTCGCACGCAGCTGCGAGAGGCGGCGGAAGCTGAGGAGCGCGCCTTCTATGAGGGCAAGGCGGGGGAGGAGTGGCTGGACGCGCTGGCCCCGCTGGGCACGGATGCCAACAAGCCGTTTCTGGAAACCGCGCCGTGGATCATCGCGGTGTTTGCCCAGCGTCGTGGCGGCCCCAATCCGGGCGACCATAAGAAGAATTACTATGTCTCAGAGAGCGTGGGTATCGCCTGCGGTCTGCTGATCGCCAGCCTGCATCAGACGGGGCTCGCCACGCTGACTCACACGCCCAACCCGATGAGCTTTCTGTCTGAGATCTGTGAGCGGCCAAAGGACGAAAAGCCGGTCATGCTGATCGTGACAGGCTACCCGGCCAACGGCGCGACCTACCCCGCCCACGCCGCCAGCAAAAAGCCGCTCGATCAGATCAGCGATTTTCGGTGATGAGCTGGTCGAGCAGGCGCAGCACCTCTTTCGACGCCTCTTCCATTTCTAGAAAGGCTGCTTCAGCGGCTTCGCGATTGCCCTGACCCCAAAGCCTTGCAGCACGCTTGCCCGCCTCGTGTGTCACGGCGTGGGGCGTTTCAAGCGCGACGAATGTTTGAGACCCAGAGAACTGGGTCCGGGCGGCCTCATACCATTTTCCGAGACGACAGGAGCGGTGATCCGCCAGCTCGTCCTCGCGCAGTTTGGAGACGCCCATCAACATGCCCGACAGACGCTTCTTCCAGAGCAAGTGGTCAGACTTCGCACAATGCAGAACGAAGTCATCAATATTGCGGTCTTGAAGGCTTGCCAGTTCAGCAACAACAGCTTTTTCGGAAGTGGCACTGGCCGTGACCACATTGTCAGTGCGTTCGCGCGCCCGCGTCGCGCCCTGCGCAACGCCGCTAACCGATTGAGCGAGCTCTGTCGTTGCCCCGGACTGTTTATCCATAAGGCGGGCAATTTCACTGACATGGCTTTCGCTTTCGCGAACCTTGCGGTCACCCGCTTCAACGCGCGATTCCACGGTTTCAGCAGCGTTAGCCCCGGCTTCCACAGAGGCTCGCGACTGTGCCACAGCCCCTGAGATTGCTTCGACTTCGCCCTGGAGCGCGTTGATTCGATTTCGAATATCCTCGGTCGCCTTGGCAGTCTGACCTGACAGTGCCTTAACCTCTCCGGCAACAACCGCAAAGCCTTTGCCCGCTTCACCGGCGCGTGCAGCTTCAATCGTCGCGTTTAATGCCAGCAGGTTTGTCTGGTCGGCAATCTGGGAAATTGTGTCGACGATTTCTGCGATCTGGCGGGAGGCGTTCTCAAGGCCGCCGACGCGGGCACTGATCGTTTCAAACGCGTCACCGATCTGGCTAACTTCCTGCCGGGCTTCCGCGGCCGCTTGGCGCGCGGCTGCAGTCTCGCTGACACACTCAGTGAGCCCTGCGGAAGAAGAAGCGGCGAGCTGGTTGATGGTGCGGATGGAGGAGTCGAGCTCCTCAACTGCCGCACTCATGGTCTGGGCGTGGCTGTCCATTTCGCGCACTTCGCCCGCAGCACTGGCCACGGCCGCCATGGCCTCGCTGGTCTGCATGGAGAAGGTGACAGTGCGTTCCAGTTCGGCCAGGTCCTCGGCGCGCAGCCTCTCAGACGCGGCATTCACAGCGCTCGCGACATCACTAGGCAGTTCGGACGTATCCGGGATCGCTCCGCTTGCCAGCGCCTCAAGCGCTGCAACGAGCGCCTTTGATTCCGTTGCCTGCCTGATGGTAGACGCCGATACCTTTATCGGTGCCGTATCATGAGTTTGCGTTGAGCGGCGTAGCTGGCTGAACATGCCAATCCCACAAAATTATAATATGAGAGATCAGCCTTCGTTCGTATTGGTGAATAACCAGTTACTTCGTATGGTTAGACCCGCACCCGCGGCTGGCTCGCGGTTGTCGACCAGATGAGCGCCACGATCCAGCCGATACCCGTCCAGCCGAGCAGCACATTGGTCAGGAAGATCGCAAACCCGTTGTGGTGACCGCGCAGGAGCGCAATCAGGGCGGGCAGGAAATAGAGCAGGGCTACAACAACAAGGCCTTCCACGGCGCGGTCTCCTTTATCGACTTTCGATAAATATGGAGAGGGTTGCCCCGCGCTTCAAGTGAAGCCTTCGTAAGGATTGCACTAAAAAGAAACCCCGGCGCGATGGCCGGGGCTCCCTCAAGTGTCGTCATTTTAAAGGCTTAGCCCTGTGTGGGCGTGGCTCCGCCTTCATAGTCAGCATCGGGGAATTGATAGTCCTTGAAGATCTCGCGCAGCTTGGTCTTCAGGATCTTGCCCGTTGCACCCAGCGGCATCTCTTCGATGAACTCGATCCCGTCGGGCAGCCACCATTTCGGCACGCGCTCGGCCAGATACTCACGGATCGACTCAGCGGTCGGGGTGGTGTTCGGCTTGGGCTGCACGATCAGCAGCGGACGCTCCTGCCATTTGGGGTGCGGATGACCGACAGCCGCCGCCATGGCGACTTCCGGGTGGCCCATGGCCGCGTTTTCCAGATCGATGGAGCTGATCCACTCACCGCCGGACTTGATCACATCCTTGGAGCGGTCGGTGATGGTCATATAGCCATCTTCGTCGATATGGCCGACATCACCGGTTTTAAACCAGCCATCATCAGTGAAGCTTTCAACGCCAGCGCCGCGATAATAGCTGTCGATGATCCAGGGACCGCGCACATGGATGTGCCCGGACGACTGACCGTCGCGCGGCAGCACATTGCCGTCATCGTCCACGGTGCGCATGTCGACACCAAACAGCAGGCGACCCTGCTTCAGCTTGATGCCGATCTTTTCATCATCGGTGAGGTCATCATGCTTGGGCAGAAGCTTGCCGACCGTGCCCAGCGGGCTCATTTCGGTCATGCCCCAGCCTTGCTGCATGTCCACGCCATACTCGTCCTGATAGGCGCGCAGCAGCGCTTCTGGCATAGCCGAACCGCCCATAAGCACCTTGTCGACGCTGTCGATACGCTTGCCGCTTTCACGCAGATACTGCAGCAGTCCCAGCCAAACGGTTGGAACGCCCAGCACCTGGTTGACGCTTTCCGCTTCGATCAGCTCCTGAATGGATGCGCCATCCAGCTGAGCGCCAGGGAAGACGAGCTTTGCGCCCGACATGGCTGCCGCGTAGGGCACGCCCCAGGCGTTGACGTGGAACATCGGTACGACCGGCATGATGATGCCGTCAGCCCCTACGCCAACCGCGTCGACGCTGCAGCTGGTTAGGGCGTGCAGAACCGTTGAGCGATGCGAATAAAGCGCGCCCTTCGGTTCACCCGTGGTGCCCGACGTGTAGCAAAGACCAGCAGCGGTGTTCTCATCAAACTCCGGCCAGTCGTAATGGCCATCCGCCTTCTCAAGCAGCGTCTCGTAGGCGGCCGTCTTGGTCTGGGTCTGCGGCTTGGTCTTTTCGCCGGTCAGCGCGACCCAGCTCTTGACGGTTTTACACTGCTTGGCGATCGCATCCACGATGGGGGCAAACTGAACGTCAAAGAAGACGTGTTTGGCCTTGGCGTGATTAATGATCCAGGCAATGCCCTCCGGCCCGAGGCGCGGGTTGGCCGTATGAACCACAGCGCCGACACCTGAGACAGCGTAGTAGAGCTCCAGGTGACGGTGAGTGTTCCACGCGATGGTGGTGATCCGGTCGCCCGGCTTGACCTTCAGCGGTCCGGTCAGGGCATTTGCCAGCTTCATGGAGCGGGCGTGACAGTCGGCGTATCCGTAGCGGTGGATCTCACCGGTATCGGGCAGTCGAGAAACAATCTCGCGCTTGCCGTGGTTTAGCGCCGCGTGACGCAAAATGTCCGCAATCATAAGCGGACGGTCCATCATCTGACCGCGCAGCATGGGGCCTCCTCCCTCAGGTCTGAATATTCAGGTGCGGGCTGTCTTGATGCAGCCTTGATCGCAATTGGCCGCCATCAAAAGGCTCACCGGGCAAAAGCGCAATCCCCTCAACGGCAAAATCCGGGTTGAAAAACTGGTAAAACGACTATGGATTAGCCGCCATGACCCATGCACTGCCCGTATTTGACGATGTTGCAGCGGCGGCCGAGCGTATCCGCTCCCACGCTGTTCGCACTCCGCTTCTGTCCAACGCTGTGCTTGATGAGCGCGTGGGCGGACGTGTCCTGATCAAGCTGGAATGCCTGCAGCGCACCGGCTCGTTCAAATTCCGGGGCGCTTTCAACGCGTTGTCTCAATTTGATGCTGAGCAGCGCAAGGCCGGCGTCGTGGCGTTTTCGTCTGGTAATCACGCGCAGGGCATCGCCGAAGCCGCGCGCCTGCTGGACATGCCGGCAACCATCGTGATGCCCCGCGACGCCCCAGAGGTGAAGAAGCGCGGCGTAATCAGCCGAGGGGCCGGGTTGAAACTCTATGATCGCGAGACGGAAAGCCGCGAGGAGATTTCAAACGCCATTGCCGCTGAAACCGGGGCCACGGTTATCCCGTCCTACGACCATCCTCACATCATGGCCGGGCAGGGCACCTGCGGGCTTGAAGTGTTCGAGGATCTCGCGGAAATGGGTGTTGAAGCGGACCAGCTGGCCTGCTGCCTGGGTGGCGGGGGCCTGATCAGCGGGATTGGCCTTGCAGCTGGTGAGCTGTCGCCAGGGACCCGCCTTTATGGCGTTGAGCCCGAGGGCTTTGAAGATCACAAGCTATCGCTGCAGGCCGGACACCGGGTGGAAAGCCCGCGCAAATCCGGGTCCATCTGTGACGCGCTGCTTACGCCCATGCCGGGTGTGCTGACCTTCGCGCTTAATGAAAAACAGCTGACTGATGTTGCTGTCGTGACCGATGATGAGGCGATGGTGGCCGTGCGCTTTGCGTTTGAAACGCTCAAGCTTGTCGTCGAGCCGGGCGGGGCGGTTGCCCTGGCCTCACTCCTGTCGGGAAAGCTCGATGGCCGCGATCGCACTAGCGTCATCGTGCTGACCGGTGGCAATATCGATCCAGCCGTGATGAGCCAGGCAATCAGCGCCTAGCGCTGGCTTTCAGGCTCATCCCCGCGCAGTGAGGGAGCTGGGGCGGCGCTTGCCGCGGCTTCCCGGGCTGCCGCTTCGGATGCCGCGCGCTCAGCGGCCTGTGCGGCCAGCTCGGCCTGCCGGATCGATTCGACGAAATCGGCGGGAAGGGCGGGCAGGTCCTGAGCAAAATAAGGCCCGGCCAGATCACCTGAAATGCGCAGTTCGGTCGGTTCCAGGGTGTCACCGAGCCGGGCGCGATAAACCTGAACATTCTCAATCACGCGCTGCACATAATTGCGCGTTTCGGAGAAGGGGATGCTTTCGGTCCAATCGATGGGATCAATCTCACCAGTACGCGGATCGCCATAATTCTCGACCCAGCGCCGAACGCGATGTCCACCGGCATTATAGGCGGCCAGCGCCATCACCAGCGAACCGTCATAGTCGTCCACGACCTCTTCAAGGTGTGCCATGCCGAGCACCAGATTGTACTGCGGATCGTCAGTCAGCCGCTGGAAGTCGTAAGGCATGTCCAGCTGGCGTGCGGTTTGACGTGCAGTCGCGGGCATCATCTGCATCATGCCGCGTGCGCCAGCGCCACTGACCGCGCGCGGATCAAACTCGGTTTCCTGACGGATGACAGACAGCGTCAGCGCGGCTTCTGGCGCAATCGGCGCGTAATCAGGCAGATCAATGAGCGGGTAGGCGCGCTCGGCCAGTGTGATGCCCTGCAAACGTCCGGCCTTGGCGGCGCGAACCGCCTGGCGCAGGCGATTAAATTCAAGCGCGATGTCGGCCAGCATGGCCTGCTCAATCGCAGTCTCCATCTCATCATCAAGATGGTAGATGAAGACACGGAAGAGGTAGTCAGAATCCACCTCAGCCAGCAGGCGCAGAGCCTGGATATCGCGGCGTCCTTCAAACGCAGCAAGCTCGTCGGCTGTCGGCTGGGGGTCTGGCGGCAGGTCCAGACGCGCCGCATCCGGGCCGAGGGCGATCAGGGCCAGCTGGCCGTAATAGACCGTCGGGTGCTCAGCGGCCGCCAGGAAGCGCTCACGCGCCAGCTCCAGCTGTCCGGAAGCCTCTGCGGCGCGGCCCTGCCAGTATTTGGCGCGAGCCAGCGACACGTCGGTGGTAACGCCCGCTTCCAGAGTTGCGAAATGCTCAAAAGCCGCCAAGGGGTCCTCAAGCCGGGTCAACGCGAGCCAGCCAGACAGGAATTCAGCATCGGCAAAATCGACACCACTGGACATGCCGTGGGCCGATGACAGGCGATAGGCATCCTCAAACTGCTCATCACGGATGAGATCGAGGATCATCAGCTTGCGCTCTGTCCACATGGCATCAAGCGCACGGGCGTCGTGATAGCCATCAGGCAGTTCCAGCAGCAACGGAAGCGCCCGGTCGTCATAGCCGGACCGCCGACGCCAGCGAGCGCGTTCATAGAGGAGTCCCGGGTGATCCTGAAGCGAGGAGGGAACCGCATCGACGGCCCGGTCAACACCGCCACGACGGGTCGCCAAACGGATGCGCGCATCAGCAAGGCGCTGTTCAGCCGCGCTCAGAAGCGGGGTCAGGCGGCTGGCAGCGGTGCGCTGTCCGGCCCACAGGAGGTAGTCGACACGGGTCGCATGATCTTCGCGCGTGAACAGATCCCGGTGTTCGCGCAGGGTCTCGCTCTGGAAAGACAGACGCATACGTTGTGTGCGCCAGGCCTCGAGAATCTGAGCTTCACCTTCTTCGGTGCGGCCCAGAGCGATCAGTGCGCGGCCGAGGGCAACCTGGCCCTCGCCGGTCACCGGCTCACGGTTCTCAAACCATTGGGCGATGAGCGCCGGGCTCATGCCGGAGTCTTCAATCTTCCACTCTGCCTCGCGCTGAATGGAAAAGTCTCGCGGCCAGTCGGCAAGCGTGCTCAGGGCTACATTCAGATCGGAAAAAGGGGCGCGGGCATCACTCACCGCGATCCGCCAGAGCAGCAGGTCCTGCGCGACCTGATTTTCTAGCTGGTAGCGATAGGTGCGAACCTCATCCCAGTCATCGTCATCGGCTGCGGCCATGGCGCGCCGGAAGAGGCTGAAATCGGCATCTGACAATAGCTGAGAATGATTGGGAACGTCAGGCTTTAGACGCGGAACCGGTGATTGTGCCAGGGCGGGCACGGTCAGACCCAGACAAATCATCACGGCGACGGTACGAGCAATCATCACTAAAACCGGCCCTCTAACGTGGACGCTCCCCAGAGCGCAACAGTGCGCCAGAGTGGGACACCTGTCGAGGCCGCATTGCGGCTCTTGTTGGAGTGATATGGGACGCCTATGTTCCACGACCAACTTTCAGACACGAGGGATTGCGACATGTTCCGCGGCTCCATGACTGCGCTTGTAACCCCATTCAAGAACGGCGCCGTCGATGAGGCCGGTTTTGCCCAGCTTGTCGAGCGTCAGATCGCGTCTGGAACCCATGGGATGGTTCCGGTTGGAACCACCGGCGAAACCCCGACGCTGACGGTTGAAGAGCGCCGCCGGGTCATCAAGCTGTGCGTTCAAGTCTCGGCTGGCCGGGTCCCTGTGATTGCCGGTACCGGTGCAAACGTCACCGCGGCTTCGATTGAAGCCCAGGACTACGCCAAGCAGGTGGGCGCGGACGCAGGTCTCGTGGTGACTCCGTATTATAACAAGCCGTCCCAGGCCGGGCTGGCTGCGCACTTCAAGGCGATTGCGGATGCCGTGGCGCTGCCGATCTTTGTCTACAATATCCCGGGGCGCTCCATCGTTGATATTTCGAACGCAACCATGGCCGAGATTGCTAGCCACCCCAATGTGATCGGCGTGAAGGATGCCACCGGCGATATCCAGCGCGTGACGCAATACCGGCTTGGCATTGGCGAGGACTTCGTTCAGCTCTCCGGCGAAGACGCGAGCGCGCTCGGCTACAACGTCCATGGCGGTCACGGCGCGATCTCCGTGACGTCCAACGTCGCTCCTGAGCTGTGCTCGAAATTCCAGACCGCCTGCCTTGAAGGCAAATGGGACGAAGCCCGCGCTCTTAACGACAAACTCCAGCCGCTGCACGAAGCCATGTTCTCCGCGCCAAGCCCGGCTCCGGCGAAATATGCGCTGTCGCTGCTTGGCCTGTGTGAGCCGGATGTGCGCCTGCCGCTCGTAGAGTGCCCTGACGGTGTGAAGGCGAAGGTACGCTCAGCCATGGAAGGGTGCGACCTCCTATGAGTGCGAAGAAGGGCGAAAACGGCAACGCCGTCGCGGTCAACCGCCGGGCTCGCTTTGATTACGAAATCACCGACACGTTTGAGGCGGGCCTGGTTCTGGTGGGCACCGAGGTCAAATCCCTGCGTGATGGCAAGGCAAATATCGCCGAAAGCTATGTCAGCCCGGAAAAGGGCGAGATCTGGCTCATCAATGCCGACATTCCCCCCTTCAGCCACGGCAATCGCCACAATCACGAGCCGAGACGTCCGCGAAAGCTGCTGCTTCACAAGAAGGAGATGTCAAAGCTGTTCGGGGCCGTGCAGCGCGAGGGCATGACCGTCATCCCGCTGCGCCTCTTCTTCAACGACCGCGGCCTCGCCAAGCTTCAGATCGGCCTCGCCAAAGGCAAGAAGACCATCGACAAGCGCGAGACGAAAAAAGAACGCGACTGGAACCGCGCCAAACAGCGAATTTTGAAGAATTTTGGTTAGGCTAGCCGCGCTCTCGCCGCTGCAAACACATCGTGGAACATCGCTTCAGTCAGGCGGCCGGTGTTCGTATTATACCGTGAGCAATGATAGCTGTTGATCAGGGTGAGGGGGCCTTGGGGGCCTTCGATGGCATGCTCAGCCCCGTGGGCGAACTTGAAGGCAGATTGCTTATAGCCCAACGCCTTGAGCGTGTTTTCGTGGGCGACGCGGCCCAGTGCGATCAGCACTTTCAGCTTGGGCAGCGCTGCGATGCGCGCGGTCAGGAAGGGGCGGCAGTTATTCATTTCCGCGCCGATGGGCTTGTTCTGGGGCGGCACGCAGCGCACGGCATTGGTGATTATGGCATCAACGAGCTTTAGATCATCTTGCGCGTCCTGCTGGAAAGTGCCGGTGGAGAAGCCGTATTTTTCAAGCGTGGGATAGAGCAGGTCACCGGCCCAGTCGCCAGTAAACGGCCGGCCCGTGCGGTTGGCTCCGCCACGACCGGGCGCGAGCCCGACGACGAGGAGGCGGGCCTCCTCATCGCCAAAGCTGGGCGCAGCGCCGTTGAACCAGGTCGGCTCAGCGGCCTGGTTCTCACGACGATACTGGACAAGGCGAGGGCAGAGCTCGCAGTCAGCGGGCGGCTCGGCCGCCACGCTGTCTGGTGTAGCCGCCATTAGTCTTCGTCGTCCTCATAGTCGTCACCGGCGCGACGCTCACGGCCCACGAGTTTGCCAAGCTCAGCCAGCTCCACAAAGCTGTCGGCCTGGCGGCGCAGATCGTCAGACGCCATGGGTGGGCTGGATTTCAGGGTCGACACCACCGACACCCGCACGCCCTTGCGCTGAACGGCTTCGACCACCTTGCGGAAGTCGCCATCACCGGAGAACAGAAGGATGTGATCGAGGTGATCTGCTGCCTCGACGATGTCGACGGCGATCTCCACATCCATGTCACCCTTGATGCGGCGACGGCCGCTATCATCGGTGTATTCCTTGGCGGCCTTGGTCACCACCTTGAAGCCGTTATAGTCCAGCCAGTCGATCAGCGGCCGGATGGGCGTGTATTCTTCATTTTCGATCAGGGCGGTGTAGTAATTGGCGCGAATGAGGCGGCCGCGCTTGCGGAACTCCTCAAGCAAACGGCGATAATCAATATCGAAATCAAGCGCTTTAGCGGCGGAATACAAATTCGCGCCATCAATGAACAAACCAATACGTTCGTCAGGGTAGAAGGTCATCGTTATGCCTTTCGGTCGATTACAGAGTTCAAATGACGCCCACCAAGGCATTTTCGTCGCCCTGGGAGCCAATAAATCATATGGGGCGCGTAGCCCGCTTGAAAACCTGCAATCGGCATTGCTGGCAATGAAAAATGCAGGGGTCGAGATTGTCGCAGCGTCCAAACCCTGGCGCACCCCGGCCTGGCCAGACCCGTCCGATCCGCCGTTCGTGAATGCTTGCGTGCAGATAAAGACCTCGCTGAAGCCTCGCGCGCTGATGATGCTGCTCCATGATATTGAGCAGGATCATGGGCGAATTCGCTCGGTCCGCAATGCGCCGCGCAGTCTTGATCTTGATCTGATCGACTATTCAGGACAGGTAATTCAGGCAAAAGAAAGCGGTGGCCTGGAGCTTCCGCACCCCCGCGCGACACAGCGCGCTTTCGTACTGCTGCCGTTTCGAGATATCGCACCGCACTGGGTTGATCCGGTGACCGGGACCAGCCTTGATCGCCTCATCGCTCGCCTGCCTGTAGACGACCGAAGGGCCTGCAGACCGGCGGGCGGGGTGTTGTGCGCTGCCGCAAGCGGCTTGAAGCGCGGCGCTCAGTAAGGTATCTGACTTCTTTCACTCTTGTGTTCGCCTTTAGGAGCGCCCCCGTATGGCTCGCGTCACCGTCGAAGATTGCATCGAAAAGATCGACAACCGCTTTCAGCTTGTGCTGATGGCCGCTCACCGTGCTCGCAATATTGCGGCCGGCTCGGAGCTGACCCTCGATCGCGACAACGACAAGAACCCGGTTGTGGCGCTGCGTGAGATTGCTGAAGACAATCTCGACATGGAAACGCTGACCGAGAGCCTTGTTTCCGGCCTCCAACGCGTCATCCCGAACGACGAAGACGAAGCTGAAGAGCGCGGTGCTCAGGCCGAGCAGCAAGCTGCGCTGCCGGCACCGGAAATGGACGAAGCAGCCATGCTCAAGGCGCTTCAGTCTGACCGGGACGGCCCTGCAGACGGCCGCATTTAACCGGTGAGTGCGCTGGCGACCCCGTCCGCGCCCAACTCTCCCGCCGACGCCATACCAAGCGCCGACGACCTGGTTGCGCGGGTAAAATCATACCACCCGAAGGCCGACGAGGATCTGCTTCGCAGAGCCTATGATTTTACGCGCGACGCCCATGAAGGACAGACGCGTCACTCCGGTGCACCGTATTACGGGCATACGGTCGAGGTTGCGCTCCTGCTGGCAGACCTGCGGCTTGATGTGGCCACGATCTGTACCGGGCTTCTCCACGATACGGTGGAAGATACTGACGCCACGCTGAACGATATTGAGCGTGAGTTCGGGGCCGATGTGGCCCAGCTGGTCGATGGCGTGACCAAGCTTGGTCAGATGAATTTGCGCTCCAAGCGCACCAAGCAGGCTGAAAACCTTCAAAAGCTGGTCGTCGCGATTACCCGCGACGTTCGTGTGCTGCTGGTCAAGCTGTGCGACCGCTTGCACAACATGCGTACGCTTCACTTTGTGCCCAAGCAGGACAAGCGGGAGCGGATTGCCCGCGAGACCCTGGAAATCTATGCGCCGCTGGCCCGTCGTATTGGTGTGAACCGGGTCTGTGTCGAGCTGGAAGACCTGGCGTTCTTCAATCTCAATCCACCTGCCTACCAATCCATCACGAAGCGGCTGTCAGATCTGCGCCATTTGCGCAGCAATGAGGTTGCAGAGGTCTCCGCCAGCCTGTCCCAGGAGCTGGTCGATTCAGGGCTTGAGGCCCGGGTGTTTGGTCGTGAGAAGCGACCCTATTCAATCTGGCGCAAGCTTGAGAAGAAGGGCGTCGGTTTTGAGGATATCGCAGATATCTACGCCTTCCGTGTCCTCGTGGAAGACCCTACCGACTGCTACCGCGTACTGGGCGTGATCCACCAGCGCTGGCGCTGCGTGCCGGAGCGTTTCCGCGATTATATTTCGGTGCCGAAGCCCAACAACTATCGCTCGCTTCACACCACCATTATTGGTCCGAGCAATCTGCGTGTTGAGCTCCAGATCCGCACTGAAGAGATGGAGCGTATTGCAGAAGACGGCGTGGCCGCGCACTGGCGCTACAAGTCGGGCAGTTATGCGTTTGACGCCAAATCTGCAGCTGATGCGGGCGGTGATCCGGTGGAGCGCCTGCGACCCCTGATGGAGATCCTGAACCAGGGCGGCGATCCGGATGAATTTCTGGAACATGCCAAGCTGGAGATGTTCGCCAACGAGGTTTACGCCTTCACCCCGAAGGGCGATCTGATTGCGCTTCCCGGCGGAGCAACGCCGCTGGATTTTGCCTACGCGCTCCATACCGAGCTTGGGCACACCGCCATTGGCGCGAAGATCAACGGGCGTGATCGCCCGCTGCGTACGCGCCTGTCCAATGGCGACGTGGTCCAGATCATCAAGGGCGGCGAACGTCATCCGCCTGCTGGTTGGGAGGACCTGGTCATTACCGGTCGTGCCCGTGCGGCTATCCGCAAGCTGATCCGGTCTTCTGAGACCGAGGAGTTTGAACGCATCGGCAAGGTCATCGCCGAGCATGCCTTCCTGCGCGAAGGCAAAGTCTTCCGTGAGAATATGCTGGAGGATGCTCTCAAGCGTCTCGATGTTGAAGATGCTGACGCCCTCTATCAGGCGCTTGGACGTGGTCAGATCGGCTCAGGCGAGCTGTTTGAGGCCGTGTTCCCGGGAATGAAGGAAATGCGGGGCAAGCGTCCGCAGGACCGTGAGCGCATCGAGGACGAGCAGGGGCGCCTGTATGTTCATGGCCGCGGCCTGACACCGGGCATCGGGCTCCATTTCGCCAGTTGCTGTTCGCCGATGCCAGGAGATCGCATTGTCGGTGTGCTGGACCCCGGCAAAGGCGTTCAGGTGCACGTGATCGACTGTGAGGTCCTCGCTACCCACGAGGATGAGGAAAGCCTGGAAAACTGGATCGACCTGAAATGGACGCCGGAAACTGATAACGCGGTGTCGGTTGGCCGCATCCACGCCACGGTTCGCAACGAACCGGGTGTCCTGGCAGAGATGGCGGGCATTGTCGGCGAGGCAGGGGGTAATATCTCCGACGTTAAGACGCTGGAGCGGACAACGGACTTTTTCACCATGTATTTTGACGTTGAGGTTTTCGACGCCAAACACCTGCTGAACATCATTGCCGCGCTGAAAACCAGTGATCGCGTTGTTGCTGCCGAGCGTGCCCGTGCATCCGGTGAAGACGAAGACTAGGCACTGATTTTTTTTGAGGGATTTGCCATGACCGTTGATGAAGTCCTTGCCGAGTTCAGGCAGGCCGGAGCCTTGCTTGAAGGCCATTTCATTCTGTCGTCCGGGCTGCGCAGCCCTGTATTCTTGCAAAAAGCGCTTGTCTTTCGCGATGGTGCGCGAACCGAGCGGCTCTGCGCTGCATTGGCGGCAAAAATCAACGAGAGTGGGGCGGGGCCGTTTACCGCGATCGTGTCGCCAGCCATGGGCGGGATTATTCCAGGCTATGAAACGGCTAAACAGCTGGGTCTGCCTTTCATGTTTGTCGAGCGTGAGAATGGTGAATTTGCCTTGCGCCGCGGGTTTGAGCTGACGGCGGCGGATCGTGTTCTGGTGATTGAAGACATTGTCACCACGGGGCTTTCGTCCCGTGAATGCATCACCGCGATTGAAGCGACCGGTGCGAAGGTTGTCGCTGAAGGCTGCCTGGTGGATCGCTCCGGCGGACGCGCTGATGTCGGCGTACCGCTCACAGCACTCGCAACGGTTGATTTCCCGGCCTATCCGGCGGACCAGCTTCCTGAAGAGCTTGAGCGCATCCCGGCTGTGAAACCGGGCAGTCGGGGTCTCGCCTAATGAGTGATCGTCTGCGCCTTGGCCTGAACATTGACCACGTTGCGACCATTCGCAATGCCCGCGGCGGTGCCCATCCTGACCCGGCGCGTGCAGCGGCGATGGCGGCTGAGGCTGGCGCTGACGGCCTGACCATTCACCTGCGCGAGGACCGCCGGCACATCCGTGATGGGGATCTGGACGCGATCCGACTGGCTTCGACCTTGCCGATCAATCTTGAGATGGCGGCCACCGAAGAAATGTGCGCGATTGCGACCGCGTTCAAACCGCATGCGGCCTGTATTGTGCCGGAAAAGCGTGAGGAGCGAACCACCGAGGGCGGGCTCGATGTGGCGGGGCAGCACAATCAGATCGCGCCGATTGTCCGGGCTCTTGCAGAGGCGGGTTCGCGTGTCTCGCTGTTTATCGAACCGGATCCGGTTCAGATTGCGGTTTCAGAAGTGCTGGGCGCGCCAGTCGTTGAACTCCATACGGGCAAATATGCCGAGCTTTGGCTGGAGGGTGGCCAGGTTGCTGCGGCTGATGAGCTTGAGAATATCAAGATTGCGGCGCGTGAAGCCCGATCTCGCGGCCTTGAACCGCATGCGGGCCACGGCCTGACCTTTGATAACGTGAAGCCCATTGCCGCAATCGCAGAGATCGCAGAGCTCAATATCGGCCACTTCCTGATCGGCGAGGCGATCTTTACCGGGCTGCCCGCTGCGATCCAGCACATGCGCTCGCTCATGGATGAAGCGCGCCAGGAGCAGGCTGCGTGATTATCGGCATTGGCTCGGACATCATTGATATCCGCCGCATCGAGCGGTCGGTAGACCGGTTCGGCGAGCGCTTTCTCAATCGGGTTTTTACCGAGGGCGAGCGCGCCAAGGCTGAAAGCCGACGCCGCAGCATTGATACCTATGCCAAACGGTTTGCCGCCAAGGAAGCCTGCGCCAAGGCCCTCGGCACCGGTATTTATCGCGGTGTGACCTGGAAGCAGATTGAGGTCGTCAATCTGCAAGGTGGCAAGCCGACGCTTCGGCTGACGGGGGCGGCGGCGGAGCGTCTTGAGGAGCTGACGCCTTCCACGCTGAATACGCTGGTTCATGTCACCCTGACCGATGATCACCCGTGGGCACAGGCTTTTGTGGTGATCGAGGCGGTTGAGCGTCACCTGATCTGATGGGTGACGACACGCGCAAAACGGCCCGTCGCCGACGCCTGATCCGTCGGTTGAGGCGTGTACGTGAGGGCGAAAGCCTGGTCCTGACCATCGCCGGTGCAATCCTGCTGGCGGTCGCTGTGCGCACGCTGTTATTTCAGCCTTTCCACATCCCGACCGAATCCATGCGCCCCACGCTGGAGAGCGGTGATTATGTGATCGCGTCTAAATGGAGCTATGGCTACTCGCGCTTTTCACTGCCCTTCGCGCCAGACCTCGGCGAGGGGCGGCTGTTCGCGCGAATGCCCGAGCGTGGAGATATCGCGGTTTTTCGGGCACCTCAGACCGGTGCCGATACCTATATCAAGCGGGTGATCGGGTTGCCCGGCGATCTTGTTGAGGTCCGCGAGGGTGTGATCAGCATCAATGGGGAACCGATTCCACGCGGCCTTGTCGGCGACGATCAACAGATTGACGAAGAGGGCAACCTGGTGCGCTACGGGCGTTATGAGGAAATTCTGTCAGGTGGGACGGGCTATGCAGTTCTGGATCGGGGGCCGGGTGATCTTGATACCTTTGGCCCTCGCGTCGTTCCGGACGGCCATCTCTTCGTTCTGGGCGATAACCGTGATGAATCACGGGACAGCCGGGTCCCGCCGCCCATCGGGCCCGGCTTTGTTCCCGCTGACAATCTGATTGGGCGGGCCGAAATCGTTCTGGTTTCGGCTACGCCAAGCTTTGATATCTTGAAGCCTTGGACCTGGTGGCATTTGCGTCAACAGCGCTTCTGGCTGTCCCTTGATCCCGACCCCGCCTAAAAGACCCGCCATGAGTGACCGAATAACTGCCTTCGAAGCCCGCATCGGGCTCAAGTTCAAAGATCAGGCCCTGCTTGAGCGGGCCTTGACCCATGCCAGTCATGGCGATGGTCGCTCGCGTGCACAGTCCAATGAGCGGCTGGAGTTTCTCGGTGACAGAGTTCTCGGGCTGATGGCGGCAAGCTGGCTGCATCGCAGCTTTAGTGAACTGGACGAGGGCGGGCTTGCCCATCGCCTGAATGCGCTTGTGAACAAGTCGGCTTGTGCTCGTGCAGCGCGGCGTTGCGATCTGGGTGAGGCGCTACGCCTCTCACCAGCTGAAGACCGCCTGGGTGGGCGCAACAAGGACTCGATCCTGGCAGATGCCTGTGAAGCGGTGATCGGCGCGCTTTTTCTTGATGGCGGGCTGGACGCAGCACAGGCCTTTTTCGATCAGGTCTGGGCAGAAGAGCTGTCGGGTTTGACCAAGCGCCCAAAGGACGCCAAGTCCAGCCTTCAGGAATGGGCGGCGTCCAAAGGTCATGGCTCACCCGTTTATGAGACACTCGGCAAAAAAGGTCCGGAGCACCGACCGGTATTCGAAGTTTCGGTAACCGTTGAGGGTGCAGGTACGGCTGTGGGTGAGGGCGGCTCCAAACAGGCAGCCCAACGCGCGGCCGCACAAATACTTTTAGATCAGGAGGCCAGGGATGGCTGACGCCACACGGGCCGGATTTGCGGCCATTATCGGAGCGCCTAACGCGGGCAAGTCTACGCTGGTCAACGCGCTCGTCGGCCGGAAGGTCTCCATCGTCACGCCCAAGGTTCAGACCACGCGCTTTCAGGTGCGCGGCGTGATGCTGCACGGCCAGACGCAGATCGTTCTGGTCGACACCCCCGGCGTGTTCGCGCCGCGTCGCCGACTGGACCGCGCCATGGTCGCAGCAGCCTGGGACGGGGCCACGGAAGCTGACACGATTGTCCACGTTGTTGACGCGGCGGCTCAGCTGAATGAGCAGACCCGCACCGTTCAGGATGTGGAGCGCGTAATCGAAGGTCTGCGCACCCACAATGCCAAGGCCATTCTGGTCCTCAACAAGATTGATCTGATCAAGCGCGAGGACTTGCTCGCGCTGTCCCAAAAGCTCCATGAGACCGGTGTTTACAGCGATGTCTTCATGATCTCGGCGGCCAAGGGTGATCATATCGATGACCTGGGTGTTGAGCTTGCCAAGGCGATGCCGGAAAGCCCGTGGCTTTATCCCGAAGACCAGATTGCTGACCTGTCTGAGCGCTTGCTGGCGGCTGAAGTCACGCGCGAGAAGCTCTATCTTCGCGTCCATGACGAGCTGCCCTATGCGCTGACGGTGGAGACCGAAAGCTGGAAAGCCATGAAAGATGGCTCGGTTCGCATTGAACAAGTCATTTTTGTCGAACGCGAAGGTCACAAGCCGATCATTCTGGGCAAGGGCGGGCGCACCGTGAAATGGGTGGGTGAAGCGGCGCGCAAGGAGCTGGAAATCGAGCTTGGTCGCCGCGTGCATCTCTTCCTGTTCGTGAAGGTCCGCCCGAACTGGGGCGAAGATCGCGCGCGCTATTCGGCCATGGGTCTGGACTTCGACGTCTGATGGAGTGGAGCGGACCAGGGCGGATCATCGCCGTGCGTCCCCACGGTGAAACCAGCGCGGTTGTTGAAGCGCTGACCCCGGACCATGGTCGCCATGCAGGTCTGGTCCGCGGGGGACGGTCCCGCACCATGCGTCCGATTCTTCAGCCCGGTAATCGTGTAAGCCTGACCTGGCGCGCGCGGCTGGATGAGCATTTGGGAGCCTATCAGGTCGAGCCTGATGATCTGTCCGCCGGTCAGCTCATGGAGGACCGGCTAGCGCTCTCAGGTCTGAATGCGGCCTGCGCCATGGCGAGCCTCTGCCTGCCGGAGCGAGAAACCCACACTGCGGTCTATGATGCGTTTGAGGTTTTGATCTCCGCCCTAGAGGATCCAGACCTGTGGCCTGCAATCTATGTTCGCTGGGAAGGTGGATTGCTGGCTGATCTGGGCTATGGGCTGGATCTAAAGCGATGCGCCGCCACCGGCGCCACAAGCGACCTGGCCTATGTCAGCCCTAAATCTGGCCGTGCCGTCTGTGCTGAAGCTGGCGAGCCCTACAAAGACCGCATGCTGAAACTGCCCGCTTTCATGCGCGGCGAGCCTTGGCTGGAGCCCGGCGATGTGGAAGCCGGGCTGAAGCTGACAGCCTATTTCATAGAACGTCGTGTTCTGTGGCCTGCCGATCGTCAGCTCCCGGAGGCTCGGGCCCGGATGGTGGAGCGGCTGCAGGACGCGGACTGTCTTTGAGCTTTATTGTCATTACCCGGCTTGTCCGGGTAACCCGTTCTGTGACCTTTCGTTTTATGGCGACCAACCAGCATGGGTCCCCCGAACAAGTCGGGGGATGACAACCTCTTTGACTAACTGGAAGCTCCCTAAAGCCAGCTGTGGATAGGCTGACAGCTTCACGCCACATGAACCCCACTCTCGTCCTATACTCGTTGTTCAACGAATCATGAGGCGACCATGGGTGAGCAGTTTCCCGGCGACGGTGGACGGATTTTCGAGGAGAGCTTTGAGAACGCGCTGTCCTCGCGCTACCTGGCCTATGCCCTGTCCACGATTACCCAGCGCGCGCTTCCCGATGCTCGTGATGGCTTAAAGCCGGTTCACCGGCGCTTGCTCTATGCCATGCGCCTTTTGAAGCTGGACCCGGAAGCGGCGTTCAAGAAATCGGCCCGCGTCGTCGGTGACGTTATCGGTCGCTTCCACCCCCATGGCGACCAGGCGGTGTATGAAGCGCTTGTGCGTCTGGCGCAGGACTTCGCGTCCCGCTATCCGCTCGTTGAGGGGCAGGGCAATTTCGGCAATGTGGACGGCGATGGTGCGGCGGCGATGCGTTATACCGAGGCGCGCCTGACCGAAGCGGCCCGCCTGATCCTGCTTGATTACGACAATGGCGCGGTGGATTTCCGCGATACCTATGACGGTGAGGATTCTGAGCCCATCGTCCTGCCCTCGGCCTTCCCGAACCTGCTGGCCAACGGCTCCGCCGGTATCGCCGTGGGTATGGCAACAAACATTCCGCCCCATAACGCGGCTGAACTGTGTGACGCGGCACGCCACCTGATCAAGACGCCGGCGGCGCGCACTGAAACGCTTTTGAATTATGTGGAAGGTCCGGACTTTCCCACCGGCGGGATTTGCGTTGAACCGCGCGAATCCATGCTAGAAGCCTATGAAACCGGGCGAGGGGGCTTTCGCCTGCGGGCTCGCTGGGAGAAGGAAGACCTTGGCCGCGGCCAGTGGCGGATCATCGTCACAGAGATCCCGTACCTGGTTCAAAAGGCGAAGCTGATTGAGCGCATCGCGGCGCTGATGGAAGCTAAAAAGCTGCCTCTGCTTGGCGACGTCATGGACGAAAGCGCCGAGGATGTGCGCCTGGTGCTGGAGCCCAAGAGCCGCACGATCGATCCAGAGCTTTTGATGGAGTCGGTGTTCAAGGTCACAGACCTTGAGACGCGCTTTGCAATGAACCTCAACGTTCTCGATCCCAAGGGTGCACCTCGCGTCGTGGGTCTTCGCGAGGCGCTGCAGATCTGGCTCGATCACCGCCGTGTGGTCGTCACGCGCCGGGCCCAGAAGCGTCTTGAGCAGGTGGAAGACCGACTGGAAGTTCTGGCTGGTTATCTGGTCGCTTATCTGAATATCGACGAAGTCATCCGGATCATCCGCTTTGAGGATCACCCGAAGGCCAAGCTGATCGAGACATTCTCGCTGACCGAGCGCCAGGCCGAAGCCATTCTCAACATGCGCCTGCGCTCTTTGCGCAAGCTCGAAGAGATGGAAATCAAGGGCGAGGAAGAGCGCCTGCAGGCTGAACGCGCCGAGCTGACCTCGCTCATCGAGAACGAAGACGTCCAGTGGGCGAAGGTCGACGAGGAAATCCAGGCGGTCAAAAAGACATTTGCCAAGACAACCGATCTGGGTGCGCGTCGCACGACATTTGCCGATGCCCCGGCGGCTGATCTGGCCGATGCGGTGGAAGAAGCCCTGATCGCGCGTGAGCCGGTGACGGTTGTCCTGTCAAAGATGGGCTGGATTCGCGCCCTCAAAGGCCATGTGGATGACACCTCCGGCATCAAGCACAAGGATGGTGACGAGACCGCCTTTGCCGTGAAGGCTGAGACCACGGACAAGCTGATGCTCTACGCCACTGATGGCCGGGTCTTTACCCTCGATGCAGCCAAGCTGCCCGGTGGGCGCGGCTTTGGTGAGCCGGTCCGCCTGATGATCGATCTGGATGAAGCCGCCGACCCGATCGCGCTCATGAAATACGACGCCCAACGCAAGCTGTTGCTGGCTCAGTCATCGGGGCATGGCTTCATCGCGGCGGAGAAAGACCTGCCCGCGAGCAAGCGTGCCGGTCGTCAGGTCCTGAATGTTCAGGCCGGTGAAAAGATGATCCGCGTTCTTCCCGCCAGCGGCGACAAGATCGCGGTGCTGGGCAAGAACAAGAAGCTGCTTGTCTTCCCGGTGAGCGAAATCCCGGAAATGAGCCGCGGCAAGGGCGTTCGCCTGATGGGCGGCAAGGGCGGTGAGGTGGCCGATATCGCCATCTTCCATGCTGCCGACGGGCTTGTGCGCATAGACCCGGCCGGGCGTCGCCACGAGATTGAAAGCTGGAAGCTTTATGAGGCCAAGCGCGCTCAGGCCGGTCGCATGGCCCCGAAAGGCTTCTCCAGCCTGAAATTTGACGCACGCTAGACCCGTTGGCGTCGGGCCCAAAGCCCGGTATCACTGTCAGGTATTGCGTATTCGTCGCCCCTCGCGGCGCAATCAGGAGCGTGTGAGCTATGGAAATGCTGGTTCTTTTAGGCCTAATCGTGCTGGTCGGTTTTGTGATCGTGATGATCTACAACCGCCTGGTGGCTCTGCGGCAGACAACTCGCCAGGCCTGGGGCGACATCGATGTGCAGCTGAAGCAGCGCCATGATCTGGTCCCCAACCTGGTTGAAACCGTCAAGGGCTATGCCAGCCATGAGAAGGAAACGCTGGAGCGCGTCGTCGCGGCTCGCCAGCAGGCGGTCGATGCAGGCTCTACCAAGGAGCTGGCCCAGGCTGAGAACATGCTGACCGGCGCGCTGCGCCAGCTGTTTGCGCTGTCTGAGGCCTATCCGGACCTGAAAGCCAACACCAACTTCCTGTCGCTGCAGAACGAGCTGGCCGATCTTGAAAACAAGATCGCGGCGGCGCGTCGCTTCTTCAACAATGCGGTGGCCGAATACAACACCGCCATCGAGCAATTCCCGGCCGTGGTGCTGGCCAACTCCTTCGGCTTTAAACCGGATGAATTCTTCGAGGTGGCCGCCAGCGAGCGCGCGAAGGTTGAAGCTGCCCCGAACGTGAAGTTCTAGGCTGAACCGAAAAGGAGCGTTGCCATGACCCCGGCGGTCGGGCTTCGCACCCATATCTGGAATAATAATCTGAAGTCGATCCTGTTGCTGGTCGGCTTCCCCTTCCTTTTGCTGGCGCTCCTTTATGCGGGCATGCTTCTTTGGCTCGCCTATGAGGGCAGTGGCACCGGGCAGTTTGACCGCGATGTAGCGCTTGCCGGGCAAAACACGCTCCAGCTTGCACCGTTCGCCTTCATCGCGGCGTTGATCTGGTTTGCGATTGCCTGGCTGTTTTACCAGCGCATGATTGATGCGGCCGTTGGCGCAAAAGAAGTCACGCGCGAGAGCGAACCGCGGCTTTGGAATCTGCTTGAGAACCTTTGTATTGCGCGTGGCCTCACAATGCCGTCCCTGCGGATCATCGAGACTTCGGCCATGAATGCCTATGCGTCGGGCCTGAGCCCGAAACGCTCCGCCGTGACCGTGACGCGCGGGCTAATGGATGGCCTTGATGACGATGAGCTTGAAGCGGTGCTCGCCCACGAGCTGACGCATATCCTGAACCGCGATGTGCGATTGCTGGTGATCGCAGTGATCTTTGCGGGCGTCATCTCCTTTGTTGGCGAGATCCTCGCGCGGGGCTTGTTTCGCGGGTCGATGGTGCGTGCCGGCGGCGCGAGGCGAGGGCGTTCTGGTAATGCTGGCGTGCTGATAATCGTGGCGCTTGGCATTATTGCGCTCGCCTGGGTGCTGGCGATCCTGATCCGCTTTGCCATGTCGCGAACGCGTGAATACATGGCCGATACTGGCGCGGTGGAGCTGACCCGCAACCCCGACGGCATGATTGGCGCACTTCAGAAAATCTCAGGCCGGACCGAGCTTGAAGACGCACCAGCGGAGATCAAGCAAATGTTTCTGCACGATACGGGAAGCGCGTTTGCCGGGTTGATCGCAACTCACCCCTCCATCGACAAACGGATCGATGCGCTGCAGCGCTATGCGAGTGGGGTTTCGTCTGTCGACTGATCAGTGTCGCTGTCGGATGCCTCAGCGCGCTCAGCCAGCAAGGGTGCATAAGTCTGCCCATAGAGATACCAGACCGAGGCAAACAGGGCCGCGATCACCGGCCCGAGGATAATGCCGATGGGGCCGAACAAGGTCAGGCCGCCCAGCGTTGAGATCAGCACCATCAGGTCGGAGAGCTTGCTGTCCTTGCCCACCAGCATGGGGCGTAGCAGGTTGTCGATAACGCCAACGACAAGCGCGCCCCAGGCAAAGAGCAATCCGCCTTCCAGATACCGGCCGGTCGCCATGAGCCAGATTGCGGCCGGAGCCCAGACCAGCGGCGGACCAACACCCGGCACGATGGAAAGGACCGCGGTGACCGTCGCCCAGAAGGCTGCGCCGGGAACCCCCGCCAGCCAAAGCGCGACCCCGGTCAGCGTGCCCTGTATAAGGGCAATCACGAATGTGCCTTTGACCGTTGCGCGAATGGTGGACAGCGTGCGCTCAACCAGCAGATCGCGATCCGCTCTCGGCATGGGCAGCATCGCCATACCCTTCTCGCCAAGGCGCTCCCCCTGCGTCAGGAAGAAAAACAGGCCGAACAGCAGGACCACCACATTGAGCAGCAAGCCGAATGTGCCTGTGGTCGCACTGCGCAGGGCACTGACAGCAAAGCTGCCCGCCGCCGAGACAAGCTGCGCGAGCTGGGTGGTGATTTCCTGCTGGTAGGGGGCAAGGGCATCGCGGAAGGGCAGCCATTGGGGCAGGGCTTCGATGCCGTCTGCGCGAATGGAGCGCACCTGTTCCTGCACCCACGGGACCAGAACTGAGCTCACCTGCACCGCCTGATCGGCCACAATTGCGAGAATGGCGGTGAGGGGTAGCAGCACCAGGAAGACGGCCAGGATCAGCACAAGGCTGCCCGCCAGATTGCGTCGGCCACCCAGCATCCGGCTAAAGACATTCTCAACCGGCATCAGAAAGAGGGCGAGAACAGCCGACAGGAAGAGCGCGCCGAGAAAGCCGCGGATCATCCACAGGAAGACAACAGAGACACCTAGCGCCAGCAGAAGGATAAACAGCCTCTGCAGGGCGCGGCGGTCAGCTGACAGGCTTTCCGGGGTCTCAGTCATACAATACTCCTGGCAGCCACGTCGCGAGGAATGGTAGCGCGACAACGAGCGCTATGGCTATCAGCTGAATGACCACAAAGGGCGCTGCGCCGCGATAGAGGGCTCCGGTCGAGAGCTCCGGTGGAGCAACACCACGAAGATAAAACAGCGCAAAGCCAAAGGGGGGCGTCAGGAAGCTGGTCTGGAGGTTCAGCGCCATCAGAACGCCGAGCCACACCGGATCCACGCCCATCATCAACAGGATAGGGGCTACGATCGGGACCACCACGAAGGTGATCTCGATAAAGTCGAGGAAGAACCCCAAAAGGAACATCACGATCATGACGACCGCCAGCGCTCCAAAGACGCCGCCCGGCACCGCCTCGAGTGCTGCACGGACGCTTTGATCGCCGCCCAGCTCGCGGAAGACCAGAGCAAACAGGCTCGCCCCGATCAGGATCACGAAGACCATGGCCGAGATCTGCGCTGTGGAGCGCATGACGGCATCAAGGACGCCAGTCTTGTGGATGCGGAACAGACCGAACACGCCGCCAAGCACGGCGATCGCTGCGAGGACATAGGCAACCATCAAGGCGAGGCCGCCCTCCGCCGTGCGTAGGTCAACGACCAGAACAGAGGCGATCAGTGCCAACAGGGACATCGCCGCGACCATCACGATCCACTTGCCGATGCCTTCGTTCTGGTCCGATCCGGCATTGCGGAAGGCGGCCAGCAAGGTCGCGCCGACCGCGCCAACGCCGGCAGCCTCGGTCGGAGTGGCAAGACCCGACAGGATCGAACCAAGGACAGCGATGATAAGAACCAGTGGCGGGACGAGTGCCCCGATGATCTTGCCCCAGTCGGCTTCAAGATCTTCCTTCGGGATAGCCGGCGATGCGTTAGGTCTGAGGATGGCAGTACCCACCTGGTAGAGCACATAGACGCCCACCAGCATCAGACCCGGAATGAGAGCGCCAGCAAACAGGTCGCCCACCGACACGATATCGGGTGAGAAGATACCTTGCGCGCGCTGCGC
Source organism: Maricaulaceae bacterium EIL42A08 (assembly GCA_024178355.1). Lineage (GTDB taxonomy): Bacteria > Pseudomonadota > Alphaproteobacteria > Caulobacterales > Maricaulaceae > Oceanicaulis. The sequence continues at coordinate 525,244 of JAMZNZ010000002.1, forward strand.
TTCGGCGTAGGCGGAACTGAGCTGATCGCCCAGCAGGACCAGCACGATGGAGGGCGGAATGATCTGTCCGAGCGTACCGGCAGCCGCAATCGATCCTGAGGCCAGCGCAGGGTCATAGCCCCGCTTCAGCATGGTGGGCAGGGACAACAGGCCCATGGTCACCACGGTCGCGCCAACAATGCCGGTCGAGGCCGCCAGCAACGCGCCCACGACCACAACTGAAATCCCGAGACCGCCACGCAGGCTGCCGAACAAGGCTCCCATAGCCTCCAGAAGTTCTTCGGCAATGCGGGATTTCTCCAGCATCACCCCCATGAACACAAAAAGCGGCACCGCCACCAGAATGGACTTATCCATCTCCATGATGTTGCCGTAGATGCGCTGCGGAAAGGCGCGCAGATGAAGTGGGTCAAACGCTCCAAGGGCAAGACCGAGCATCGCGAACGCCAGCCCGACACCCGCCAGCGTAAAGGCCACGGGATAGCCGCGAAGCAGCGCACCGAACGCGGCGATGAACATCAGGAAGGGCAAAAGCTGAAGCAGAAGATCCATGTCTTGCCCCCTAAATCTCGTGATCACCGGCATTCTCGCCGGTTGGTGGGGCCTCGCGCCCACCGATGGTCAGCGCGGCACGGGCGGCCATGGACAGGCCCTGAAGGATCATCAGGACCGCAAATACAGGAATTGCGGTCTTCAACAGGAAGACTAGCGGCAGGCCATCGCTTTCACGAGAACGCTCCAGGATACGCCACGCTCCCCCAACATAGCTGCGCGAGGTTTCAAGGATCAGCCAGCTCATCGGAATGAGCGCCAGGTAAACGCCGATCAGGTCGGTCCAGGCACGCGCCTTGTCTGAAAGCTTGGAGTAGATGATGTCCACCCGCACATGCCCGCTGGTCAGAAGCGCGGCGGCACTGCTCAGCAGGAAGAGTAGTGAGTGCAGGTAGATCACGCTTTCCTGCAGCTTTGTGCTGGAAGCCCCGAAAACATAACGCTGAATGACGATCGTGACCGTGATGATCACGAGCGCCAGAGCGGCCCAGCGGACCATGTCGGCCAGAGCCGTCGATATGCTATCAATCGCAAGAGAGGCGCGTGTAAGAAGCGTCGCAAGTGCGTTGGGCAGTCCCGTGGCGGCACCCCAGATGGCTGCGATCAGCGGCACAGCGATCAGCGGTGACAGCCCCCAGCCCAGCCATCCAAGACCCTTGCCGATCTGGAGCCCCAGTGAGGACAAGTTCGCGGCGGTCCAACTTGCCAGCGCACCCCCGGAAAGCCCGTCCAGAACGAGCCCTGCGATCGTCAACGCGATCAGGACCAGAAGGAGAAGATCGCCTGCGCGCATGCCGCTTAACGCCCGAGCACCAGCTCACGCTTCTGGTAGTAGGGTGCTTCGGAGATGTTCGCCCAGTCGCGACCAAGGCGGCGGGTGTTCACATAGCTCTCATAGACCCGGCGGGTGAGGGGATCGGCGTTTGCGGTATCGGCAACAACCTGCTCGGCGATGCGGCCCACTTCAGTCCAGATTTCGTCTGAGAAGCTGCGCAGCTGAACGCCGTGCTCCTGGGTCAACGTCCGCAATGCAAGCCCGTTCTGGTAGGTGAACTCGGCCAGGGACTGATTGTTTGCGGCCCGACAGGCTGCCTTGATGATGGCCTGGTGATCGGCCGGAAGGCTTTCCCAGACACCCAGATTGATCCCGAGACCCAGCGCTGAGCCCGGCTCATGGAAGCCCGGGCCGTAATAATACGGTGCTTCACGGTAAAAACCGAAGGCTAGGTCATTCCAGGGGCCAACCCACTCGGTCGCGTCGATCGCGCCTGATTGCAGCGAGGAATAGATTTCACCTCCGGACAGAGCAACAGCCGCGCCGCCCAGCTCACGGATAATGGAACCACCAAGACCTGGAATACGCATGCGCAGCCCGCGGAAATCCTCCAGCGAGTTGACTTCCTGCTTGAACCAGCCGCCCATCTGATGGCCGGTATTACCTGCCTGGAAAGCAATGAGGTTGAACTGGCCAGAAAGCTCGTTCCACAGCTCCTGGCCGCCGCCAAACTCAACCCAGGCCATAATCTCTGCTGCTGTCATGCCCAGCGGCACTGCGCAGAAGAAGTTGTAAGCCGGTGAGCGGCCCTGCCAGTAGTATTCGGCCGCGTGATACATGTCCGCGACGCCGTTGGAGACCGCGTCAAACACCTCGAACGCGCCGACGATTTCGCCTGCGCCGTAGACCTCTATTTCGATCTCGCCGCCCGACATTTCCTGAATGAACTGAGCGGTGCGCTCGGCAGCGGTTCCAAGTCCCGGGAAGCCTTTGGGCCAGGTGGTGACCATGCGAAGGCGGCGGGTCTGGCGGCGATTGACTGCTGGAGCGGTCACCGTGCCTTCCTGGCTGCCCTCTGGTGAGCAGCCTGCTGCGGCTCCGGCAGAAGCCACGCACGCACCTGTCAGGAATGTCCGGCGATCCATAGTGTCTCTCCCCAGTGTTCCGCGCTTTCCCGGAACCTTGGTTCCTGGCTGCACGAGATTGATTTTATACAAGTCCCGTCAGAGTGGACGCTGCTGCGGTCTCTTCGTCACGGTTTAATCTGCTCCACCCCGAAGGCTCAAGCACTTCAAGCGGGCGATACCGCGCCTTGTAGTCCATCTTCGGACTGCCTTGCACCCAGTAACCAAGATAAACGTATGAAAGTTGATCAGCTTTTGCCCGTTCGACATGGTCCAGGATCATGAAGGCGCCAAAGCCCTGATCTGCATGGTCGGGGTCAAAGAAGCTGTAGACCATGGAATAACCGTCGATCAGTCGGTCGATCAGCGCGGCTGCAACCAGGCTTCCATCGGGTGTGCGGTATTCCACAATCTCGGTACGCTGCGCCCCTTCTTCCACCATCCCGGCGTAATCAAAGAAGTCCATGCCAGCCATGTCGCCATCACCGTGGCGCGCTTCCAGATAGCGGCTAAGCAACCCATATTGCTCCGGCGTCGCGTCAGCGGGGCACACCTCGCGGGTCAGGTTGAGAGTGCGCTTCCATGTGCGACGTTGGCTTTTGGACGGCTTGAACTCTGCGACCGGTATCCGCGCAGACTTGCACGCCGAGCAGCGCTCGCATGCCGGGCGATATAAGATTGACTGAGACCGCCGGAACCCCGCGTGCGTGAGCGTGTCATTGAGCCCCGGTCCATCGGCCAGTTCCAGCTTGGTGAACACCTTGCGTTCCATGCGGCCAGGCAGGTACGGGCACGGTGAGGGTGCCGTCAGGAAGAACGGTAATTGCTTGGCAGCGATCAACCGGGTCACTTCAACACCTTCCTCAGCAAATTCCAACTTATCCTAACGCGGGTGTGACCGGCGCGAAACCGAAGGCCAGACAGGCTGTGAATGTCAGCCATATCAAGACCGAAAGCGGACCGCCAGCGCGCAGGAAGTCGGCGAATCGATACTTGCCCGGTGCCATGACCAACAGATTGGTCTGATATCCAATCGGGGTGGCAAAGCAGGTATTGGCCGCAAACAGCACCGTCAGCGCAAAGATATGGGGGTCAAAACCTGCCTGACCAGCTGCGCCCACCGCAATGGGCGTAAAAAGGATCGCTGTGGCGTTGTTCGACAACACATTGGTCAGAACCATGACCACAAGGAAAAGCGCGGACAGCAAGACCACTGGTCCTAGCGGTGAGAACACCTGCACCACCGATCCGGCAATCACGCCAGCGCCGCCAGAAGCATCAAGCGCAGCCCCAAGCGCAAAGGCAGAACCGATCAACAGGAAGAGCTTTAAATCAACCGCGCGAGCCGCCTGACGGACATTCAGACACCCCGTCGCAATCATCCCCACGGCACCGGCCACAGACGCGACCACAATGGGAAGGAGGCCAGTTGCAGCGCAGGCTACGACGCCCAGCAGAATAAGGCGTGCCATTGCCGCCTTGCGGATGTCTGGAAGGTCGCTGGTCGCCCACTCCATCAGTAGAACATCCCGGTCAGCTCTCAACCGCGTCATGGCATCGCTGGAGCCGAACATGAGCAGGACATCACCGGCCTCAAGACGGATCTCACCCAGCCGTGCACGAACCATGCGCGAGCGACGCTGCACGCCCAGCAAAATCGTTCCTGCCGAGTGACGAAACCCGATCTGGCGTACGGTTCGACCAATCAGGCGTGAGCCCGGAGAGACGACCGCCTCAGCCAAGGCGAGGCGCTCGCCACGTGTGGGGCCATCGTTGGGGCCGGCAGACCGAATGACGCCGCGGACAAATTCGGGGCGGCTGGACAAGAGTTCCGTCAGGCGCTTGCGGGTGGCGGCTACGATTACTTCGTCGCCCGGACGCAGCTCCACATCGTCAAAAGGCGGCAACAGGCTGTCCTGGCCGCGCTGAATCATTCGCACGGTGATGTCCTGCAGATCAGGGAAAAGCCCTGCGACGGGCTTTTGACCGGCCAGAGGGTGATCAGGATGGATCTCGATCTGCGCGATGTATTGCTTGCCGGTGCTACCATTCCCGGCGTTGTCGTCTTCTTCATGCCTGGGCAGCAGCTTTGGAAGAATGAAAAGGATGTAGAGAAGGCCGACCCCGGCCAGAATGCCACCCGGCCAAAGTGGATCGAAGAAGCCAAGACCAATGCCGGAGGCATCCTTCAAAGCATCGGAGACGAGAAGGTTTGTCGATGACCCGATCTGGGTTGTCATCCCGGCAAGAATGCACACAAAACTCAGCGGCATCAGAAAAGCCGAAGGCGCTCCATTCATCCGCGCTGCGATAGCGACAAGGATGGGAATGAACATCACCACAACAGGCGTATTGTTGATGAAGGCTGAAACCAGGAAGACCAGCGCAAACAGGGACAGGATCGTCACCTTGGGCCGGACATCGAACATCGCGAGCAGCGTTCGAGTTGGACCTTCAAGGGCTCCGGTATGGAATATGCCCTGACCCACGACCAGGAGGGCCATGATGGTAATCAGTGCCGGATTTGAAAACCCGGCCAGGATATCGGCGGCACCCGGATCGCCCTGGCGTTGGAAGACGTGAAAGAAAACAAGGATCGCGCAGATAATCGCACCGGACACCAGCTCCAAAGCGAATCTGTCCCAGCAATAGAAGACAATGGCAGCGCACACGGCGAGCAGCACCGTCCACATGCGCCAGTCCATCAAGGCTGCCAGCTGATCTTCCATCCACGTCCACTGTCGCTACGCGCACTGTGCGTGCGCCACAGCCGACAATGCTAACGGTGAAATTGTAGCCCTTGGAAGAGCGAAGTTTGTTTGCAGGTGTGCTTTGTCTAGAGACGGTGCCCCGGCGGGATGACCGGTGCCTCTCGCAGGAGCGTGATGGAGAGCCTGCGATTGCCCGGCAGATAAGGGTCATCGGGGAAGAGTGGCTCTGCGCCAGCCTTGCCCCGAACTTCGGCAATGCGGTGCTCTGGAATACCTGTGTCGAGCAGCACATTCAGGGCTGCATTGGCCCGTGCCGATGACAATTCCCAGTTTGAAGGCCTGCTACGAGGAGCTGGACTGGCGTCAGTATGGCCCGACATCGTAATGCGGTTAGGAAGGGTTTGAGCAATCTCGCCGACAGCGCGCAAGAGGACACGGGCGCGTTCGTTCGGTTCAACCTGACCCGGCGCGAACATGGGACGGCCTTCTTCATCGATCAGCTGGATACGCAGGCCTTCCGGCGTCTCCTCAATAATGACGTGGCGTGAAAGCTCGGCAAGCTCCGGCATGTCCATCAGCGCCTGGCGTAGCGACTGCTCAGCGCTGGCAAAGTCTGCTGACTCGCGGCGGGCAAGAGCGCTGGCCACGGCATCAACAGTCACCTGTGGCTCGGAAGAGGCGCTTGCGCTTTCCTCGCTCTCGTTTTCAGGTGCGATTGTTTCAGACGGTTCTGGAGCAAGCCGATCAACAACAGACGAGGAGCCTGAGCCCCGCGAGCCCTCACCAAATGCAGTGCCCCCAAGGACGCCGCCGGAGCCGGATGTGGAGCGCGAAACGCTGGCAGGTGCAAAATAATCCGCGATGCCTTTGCGTTGTTCTGGCTCAGTATTATTGATGAGCCACATCATCAGGAAGAAGGCCATCATGGCGGTCACGAAGTCCGCATAGGCCACTTTCCACGCGCCGCCATGATGCCCATGACCGCCGCCCTTCTTGACTTTCTTGATGACGATCGGTTGATCCGAGGCCATATCCACCCACCTTCCGGCATTGTTTGGACGGTAATATGGGGCAACAGGGTTAAGACCGGGTTGTCAAAACGAATCAGGAGACGTCCTTTGGACATCGACCGTAATTATCGCGACGCACTGGGACGCTTTCCGACCGGAGTGGCGCTTGTGACCCTGTCTGACGAGGGGCGGGCCCTTGCCATGACGGTGAACTCCTTTTCCTCGGTGTCCCTGGACCCGCCGCTCATCCTGTGGTCGGTCGATCACAACAGCCGTCGCTATGAGCTGTTTCGCAACACGCCGCGCTTTGCGGTCAATGTGCTGGCGGCCGATCAGGAAGCTTTGTCAAACGCCTGTGCGCGCAATGAAGACCTGAGTGCTTCGGGTGCAGACTGGTCGACGGGCGAGGGCGGTGCGCCCCTGGTTGAAGGCTGTGTCGCGCGGTTCGAGTGCTCGCTTGAAGCCATCCACCCGGCTGGCGACCATGACATCATTCTGGGCCGCGTGACGCATTTCGACATGCCGCGAAAAGTGCCGGCGCTTGTTTTCCACCGTTCAGCCTATGAAAAAGCGGGCTAGTCACATGGCAAAAGCAACATTCCTCGGCCTTGGCGTTATGGGTTATCCGATGGCGGGCCATCTGGTGAAGGCAGGCCATGACGTCACCGTCTGGAACCGCTCAGCGCAGAAAGCCGCCTCCTGGACGTCCCAGCATGGGGGCACGGCTGCCGACACGGTCGAGAGTGGGGTTGCGGAAGCGGATGTTGTTTTCATGTGTCTGGGCGATGATCCGGACGTGCGGGCGATTGCAGATCTCGCCATCCCGGTGATGAAGAAGGGCGCGATCCTGGTCGATCACACCACAGCCTCAGCAAAGCTGGCCCGTGATCTCGACGACGAAACGCGCAAGGCTGGTCTTGGGTTTGTCGATGCGCCGGTCTCCGGCGGCCAGGCGGGCGCGGAGAATGGACAGCTTTCCATCATGTGTGGAGGCGACGACGCGGCGTTCTCAATAGCCGAACCCGTGATGCAGGCCTATGCCAAGGCTATTGTTCACGCTGGTCCCGCCGGGGCCGGGCAGCTCACCAAGATGGTCAACCAGATCTGCATCGCCGGGGTGGTGCAGGGTCTGTCGGAAGGCCTGCACTTCGCCGAGAAGGCCGGGCTTGATCCTGAGACGGTAATCGCAGCGGTGTCCAAAGGCGCGGCCCAGAGCTGGCAGATGGAAAACCGCTGGAAGACCATGGTCGAGGATGAGTTCGAGCACGGCTTTGCGGTAGACTGGATGCGCAAGGATTTGCGCATTGCCCTTGATGAAGCCCGCAATAATGGCTCGCGACTGCCCCTGACCGCCATGGTCGATCAGTTCTACGCCGAGGTGCAGGCGCTCGGCGGTGGACGCTGGGATACGTCGAGTCTCATTGCGCGACTCAAGGCAGCTGACGCACACTAGCGCGCATGCGCCTTATTGAATTGTCCTTTGCTGACGGCGACCGGGTCCAGCCGCTTTTAAAAGCGACGCTTAAAACCGAGCCCGTTGATCACCGTCTGTCTGAACCCGATGACCGGGGTCGCAGGCTGCTTCGCCTTGTGTTTAAGGATGGCGATGGCCAGAAAGCCATCGACGCCATCCAGGCCATCATGGAAGACGAAGTCGACTGGAGGCTGGTGGTCCTGCCGATCGAGGCGACGCTGCCCAAGATCGACGAGTCGATCGATGCGGCCACGAAGACCCGGCGCACACTGGCTCTGCGTGAGGAGCTCTATGATGACATTGCCAAGGGCGCGCGCCTCAACTCCGACTTCCTGCTGCTGACCGCGCTGTCGACCCTCGTGGTCGTGTTTGGCCTGTCAGCGGATAATATTGCAGCCGTGATCGGGGCTATGGTGATTGCGCCGCTGCTGGGACCGATCCTGGCGTTTTCCTTTGCGAGCGCGCTCGGTGATCTTCCTATGATGGGCAAGGCGGCGCGTACCGCGTTGTCTGGGCTTGCTATGGGCTTGGGGCTCAGCTTTGCCATTGGTCTGATCTATGAGCCCAACCTGGCTTCCGGTGAGCTGATGAGCCGAACGGTCGTGGGTCTTGATGCGCCTGCGCTTGCCCTGGCTGCGGGTGCGGCCGCGGCGCTCTCCATTGCGACTGGGCTTCCTGCGACACTCGTCGGCGTGATGGTGGCTGTCGCTTTGCTCCCGCCCGCCGCAACGGCTGGCATGCTGGCCGGGGCCGGGGAGTGGACACTGGCCGGTCGCGCAGCGCTTTTGCTCGCGATCAACGTTGTGGCGGTGAACCTGGCTGCGTTGCTGGTCTATTTCTTCAAAGGTGTCAGGCCGCGCACCTGGCTTGAGCGACGCTCAGCCAAACGCTCGGTCTATGTGAACGGGGCGGTGTGGCTCACCCTGATCATCGCGCTCTCAGCCCTTGCCGCTCACTTCGCCGCGAGTGATGGCGCAGGCTTTGCCCCATGACCGTCGCCCAGATTTTCGTCGCGCTCGATTTTGCCGGGATTTTCCTGTTCGCCCTGTCAGGCGGCATCATTGCCGCGCGCAAACATCTCGATGCCTTTGGCGCAGCGGTCATTGGTGCGGTCGCAGGCATGGGCGGCGGAACCATCCGTGACATGATCCTTGGCGATTTGCCCGTCTACTGGGTGGATGCCCCGCAGTATCTGGTAGTCGCGCTCGTGGGCGGCGTTGTTGGCTATTATGGCTCCGAGATCGTGCGCGGTGAAATCGGAGCTCGTCGCCGGGCGCTTGAATGGGCCGATGCGGGCGGACTGGGCGTGTTTTGCGTCATCGGCGCGCAAGCCGGGCTTGCCGCTGGCGTGCACTGGTCCATTGCGCTTGTCACCGGCGTTATGAGCGCAGCCTTTGGCGGCCTACTGCGCGATATCATCGTGAATGACGTACCGCTGGTCCTGCGCGCCGACATATATGCGCTCGCAGCTCTGTTTGGCGCCGTGATCTATGTGGCGAGCGTCAGCCTGGGGCTTGGCGAAAGCATCGCCGCGCCGTGCGCCGCGCTTGCGGCGTTCATCCTTCGCGGCTGCGCCATCATCTGGAAATGGAGCCTGCCGCCGATAGGGAAGGTGGATTAGCCGTTCAATTTCTCCACCGCAAATGGCGCGAAATAGCTCAGGATGCCGTCCGCACCGGCGCGCTTGAACGCTAGCAGGCTTTCCATCATGGCGCGCTCGCCATCGATCCAGCCATTGGCGTCGGCAGCCTTGATCATGGCGTATTCGCCAGAGACCTGAAACGCGTAGGTGGGCATTTCAAACTCGGCTTTGACCCGCGCGACAATGTCGAGATAGGGCAGGCCGGGTTTGACCATGACCATGTCGGCACCTTCCTCGATATCCATCGCCACTTCGCGCAACGCTTCATCGGTGTTGGCTGGGTCCATCTGATAGGTCTTCTTGTCACCCTGGAGCGCCGCAGACGAGCCGATGGCATCGCGATAGGGACCATAGAAAGCCGACGCGTATTTCGCCGCATATGACAGGATCAGGACGTTTTCAAAGCCCTCGTCATCAAGCGCTGCGCGCAACGCCCCGACGCGGCCATCCATCATGTCTGATGGCGCAATGACATCACAGCCTGCTTCGGCCTGCATCAGCGCCTGATCCACAAGGCGGTCGATGGTCGGGTCATTCAGGATCTGGCCGTTTTCTAGCACGCCGTCATGACCGTGATTGGTGAAGGGATCGAGCGCCACATCGCAGATGATCCCAACTTCTGGCGCAGCATCCTTCATCGCCTTGATGCACTGGGCGACGAGACCAGCGGGATCATCGGCGCGGGAGCCTTCCTCATCCTTCAGGCTGGGGTCGATATTGGGGAAGATGGCAATCGCCGGAATCCCCAGATCGCGAGCGCGAACGGCGGACTTGGCGGCTTCAGCCACGCTCAAGCGTTCCACACCGGGCATCGACGGGACGGGCTCTGTCGGATCGGCGCGATCACTGACGATGACCGTCCAGATCAGGTCGGCCGGGGTCAGGGTGTTTTCCCGAACCAGGCGGCGAATCCAGTCATTTGCGCGAAGGCGGCGCAGTCGGGTGCTTGGGTATGAGGCCATATCGGTATATCTCGCGCATCGTAATCTTGCCCCTTGTCGCAGCACGCGTTAGGGCTCGCCCACCTGTTTAGGAGGTTTTTCCGTGCATTTCGAGCTAACTGAAGATCAAACCCTCATCCAGGACGCAGCGCGCAAGTTCGCTGAGGACCGGCTGAAGCCTTTTGCAGCTGAGTGGGACGAGAAGAAAATCTTTCCCGTCGACGTGCTGAAAGAAAGCGCAGAGATGGGCTTTGCCGGCATCTACACCCGCGATGATGTGGGCGGCTCGGGGATGAGCCGTGTGGATGCGGCTCTGATCTTTGAACAGCTGTCGCGCGGCTGTGTGTCGACCGCAGCCTTCATCTCTATCCACAACATGGTCAGCTGGATGATCGACAGCTGGGGCAATGAGGAACAGCGCCAGCGCTGGCTGCCGGACCTGACCTCCATGAACAAGATCGCGTCCTATTGCCTGACCGAGCCGGGCTCAGGGTCTGACGCGGCGGCCATGCGCACCAAGGCCGTGCGCGATGGTGACCACTATGTGCTCAACGGCTCGAAAGCCTTCATTTCCGGCGCGGGCACAAGCGATGTCTATGTCGTCATGTGCCGGACCGGCGAAGACGGGCCGAAGGGTGTCTCCACGTTGGTAGTCGAGAAGGGCACGCCGGGCCTCAGCTTTGGAGCTAATGAGCGCAAGATGGGCTGGAACTCCCAGCCCACCGCCGTGGTGACGTTCGAAGACTGCCGCGTGCCGGTGGAAAACCGTCTGGGTGAAGAGGGCCAGGGCTTCAGCTTTGCCATGCAGGGCCTGAATGGTGGCCGCATCAATATCGGTGCGTGCTCGCTGGGCGGTGCTGCTGAAGCGCTCGATCTCGCCATTCAGTACGCCCAGGAACGCAGCCAGTTCGGCAAGCCCATTGGCGCGTTTCAGGCCAATCAGTTCAAGCTGGCGGATATGGCGACCGAGATCGATGCCTCCCGTCTGATGCTACTGCGAGCGGCAGATGCGCTTGATCGCAAGGACCCGAGCGCGCCGAAATACTGCGCCATGGCCAAGCGCTTTGCGACGGACTTTGGCTTCAAAGTGGCCAATGATGCACTGCAGCTGCATGGCGGTTACGGCTATTTGAAGGACTACCCGCTGGAGCGCATCGTGCGTGACCTGCGCGTCCACCAGATCCTGGAGGGCACCAACGAAATCATGCGCGTGATCATCGCAAAGGACCTCATCAAATGACGGACTCAGTCATCACCCGCAAGGTCGGCCAGATCGGTCGCATTACGTTGAACCGCCCCAAGGCGCTCAATGCCCTGAACCAGGAGATGGTTGATGGCATGATCGAAGCGCTGAGCGCCTGGAAAAACGATGACAGCGTGAAGGCTGTGATCGTCGACGGTGAGGGCGAGAAGGGCTTCTGCGCGGGCGGCGATATCCGCATGCTGGCTGAAAGCGGCAAGGCCGGTGACGGTCAGGCCTGGAAGTTCTGGCGCGATGAGTACCAGCTCAACACGCTGATCCACGAATATCCCAAGCCCTATGTCGCCCTGATCGACGGCATCACCATGGGCGGCGGTGTCGGGGTTTCAGTCCATGGCGAGTTCCGCGTCGCTGGCGATAGGACCCTGTTTGCCATGCCTGAAACGGGCATCGGCTTTCATCCCGATGTGGGCGGTGCCTACTTCCTGCCGCGGCTGGCTGGCGAGCTCGGGGCCTGGATGGGGCTGACCGGTGCGCGCCTGAAGACGGCGGATTGCATCGCGGCGGGGCTGGCGACGCATTATGTGCCGAGCGAAAAGCAGGCCGATCTCATCGCGGCGCTTGAAGGCGCTGAGCTTGATGATGACGGTGAAAAGCTGGAAGCCATCCTCGATGAATATTCCGGTGATGCTGGCGCTTCTGATCTGGCGCTCCACCGCGGCCTGATCGATGCAGCCTTCGAAGGCGACAGCGTCGACACGATCTTTGCGCGCCTTGATGCGGCCGGTGATGCCTGGTCACAGAAGCAGGCGTCGATTCTCAACACAAAGTCGCCGACCTCGCTCGCCGTGGCGCTCGCAGCGTTGCGCAAGGGCGCTGAGCTCGATTTTCGCGATGTGATGGCCCAGGACCTGCGCGTGTCGAGCCGCTTCCTGAAAGAAGGCTCTGACTTTTTTGAAGGCGTGCGTGCCGTCATCATCGACAAAGACAATGCACCCAACTGGGCTGAAGAAGCCGGTCATGACGAAGTGGACGCTTATTTCGCGCCGCTCTCGCCGGCTGAAGAAATGTCCTATCTGGACTAACCCGCAGACTTATCGCCTGGAGACTTAAGATCATGGCAGACATCGCATTTATCGGGCTGGGCAATATGGGCTCCGGCATGGCGGCAAACCTGGTCAAGGCTGGCCACGCGGTGCGCGCCTTTGACCTGAACCCTGATGCCGTTGCAAAGCTGGTTGAGCTGGGTGCGAGTGCTGCCGGTGATGTGCCGAAGGCCGTTAAGGGCGCTGACGTTGTGGTGACCATGCTGCCCGCGGGGCCGCACGTGAAGTCGGTTTATCTCGGTGAAGAGGGCGTGCTGGCGAACACCCATGACGACGCGGTACTGATCGACTGCTCGACCATCGATGTGGACAGCGCACGCGAAGTTGCTGCCGCTGTTGCCGCCAAAGGCATCGCCTTTGTGGACGCTCCAGTGTCCGGCGGTGTGGCTGCGGCGGAAGGTGGAACGCTGACCTTCATGGTGGGTGGCCCGGAAGCCGCATTCAAAGGCGCTGAGCCGATCCTTGACGCCATGGGCAAGGCCGTTATTCACGCAGGTGATGCCGGGGCAGGGCAGGCGGCAAAGATCTGCAACAACATGATGCTCGCCATCCACATGATCGGCACGTGTGAAGCGATGAATATGGCCAAGGGCCTCGGTCTTGATCCGCAGCGCTTCTACGACATTGCCTCGAAAGCCTCGGGCCAAAGCTGGTCGCTCACCAGCTATTGCCCGGTTCCAGGCCCGGTTCCCGCCGCACCGTCTAATCGCGACTATAAGCCCGGCTTTGCCGCTCCCATGATGCTCAAAGACATGAAGCTAGCCATGGGTACCGCTGAGGGTCTTGGGGCCAACACGCCGATGGGTAAGCAGGCTGCTGATATTTATGAGCGTTTTGTTGCCGAAGGCGGCGAGCAAATGGACTTCTCCGGCGTCATCAAATGGCTGGCCGGTGAGCTATAGCCTAACTCGATAGTTGATATTGCGATTAATTATCAAAGGCTAATGCGAGAAATCGCAGTTTTTGCGCGACGAATCCATCGCTTTGGACTATGTCTGTTCAATGACATCCGCCTGAATGGAGAGACGCGGCCCCTCTAGCCAGACCGCGCACCGAACCATGGACTATAAAAACGCCTTCAAAGCTTCTGTCGCCAAGGTTCGTGCCGAAGGCCGCTATCGCGTGTTTGCAAATCTTCGCCGGGTAAAAGGCGCGTTCCCGCGTGCCAAATGGCGCACTGACGACGGTGATGTCCGCGATGTGGTTGTCTGGTGCTCCAATGACTATCTGGGCATGGGCCAGAGTGCGTGCGTTACCGGGGCCATGAAGCAGGCTATTGACGATGTCGGGGCCGGTGCTGGCGGTACGCGCAACATCTCCGGCACGACCAATTATCACGTGGAACTGGAAGCCTCGCTGGCTGATCTTCACCAGAAGGAAAGCGCGCTTCTCTTTACGTCGGGCTATATCGCGAACCAGGCTACGCTGGCGACGCTTGGCCAGATACTGCCCGGTCTGATCATTTACTCAGATGCGTTGAACCACGCGTCCATGATCGAAGGCATCAAGGGCGCAAAGTGTGAAAAGCATGTCTGGCGTCATAATGATGTTGAGCATCTCGAAGAGCTCTTGAAGGCAGCGCCGCTGGATGCACCAAAGCTGATCGCCCTTGAGTCGGTCTATTCCATGGATGGCGATGTCGGACCACTCGAAGCGGTCTGTGATCTCGCAGACAAATACAACGCCCTGACTTATCTCGATGAAGTCCATGCGGTCGGTATTTACGGTCTGCGTGGCGGCGGCATCGCTGAGCGTGATGGCCTGATGCATCGCTTCGACATCATCGAAGGCACGCTGGGAAAGGCCTATGGTCTCATGGGTGGCTATATCGCCGCCGATAAAGAGATCGTGGACGCCATCCGGTCTTCGGCCCCGGGCTTTATCTTCACCACATCACTGGCCCCGACTTTGGCGGCTGGTGCGCGGGCCAGCGTGGAGTTTTTAAAAAGCGGTCACCATCTGCGCGAAGAACACCAGGCGCGCGCCGCTGAACTGAAGCGGCGTTTGAAAGCCGCAGGTCTGCCGGTGATGGATACCGAGACGCACATCGTTCCGATGCATGTGGGCGACCCGGTTCTGTGCAAGCGCATGACTGACGCGTTGCTTGAAGAGCACGGCATCTACGTTCAGCCGATCAATTACCCCACAGTGCCCAAAGGCACCGAGCGGATGCGCCTTACGCCGACGCCGCTGCATGACGATTCCATGTTTGATGAACTGGTTGAGGCCATGACAACGGTTTACCGCCAGCATGCGGCCACCAAGATCGCGTAATGACCGGGCGCGATCCCCTGGCGGAACGCGAAGTCATTTTTGAATTCATCGCTATTGGTGATTCGGTTCGAGTTGCGGCCGTTGATGTCCAGACGGGCGAGGAAATCTACGTCACCGGTCCTGCAAACACGCCCCAGCGCGATCTGGAACGTCTGGCGGCGCGCAAACTCGCTCGCAAACTTGGCCTTTCTGACACGGTTGAAAAGAAAACGCCCCGGCGCGGGGGCCGGGGCGTCATTGTCTAGACAGACTTGACCTGAGCGTTACTTGGCCTTGCGGCGACCGCCAGACTGACCAAGACCGATTTGCTTGGCGAAGTCAGAGCGACGCTTTGAATAGTTCGGCGCAACCATCGGGTAATCGGCCGGCAGGCCCCACTTGCGACGATACTCATCTGGGGACATGTCGAACTGCGAGCGCAGGTATCGCTTCAGCATTTTCAACTTCTTGCCGTCCTCCAGACAGACGATGTAGTCGTCGGTCACCGACTTGGACACCGGAACAGCCGGCTTGGCTTTCGGTTCCGGCTTTGCTTCAACGCCGGAAATTTCCTTCATCGTAGCATGCACTGACTTGATCATTTCCGGAACATTCTCAGCCGGAACAGAGTTGTGCGTCAGGAAAGATGCGACGATATCAGTCGTCATACGAAGGAGTTCTTCGTTATCGACCGGCGGGAACACTTCTTCAGACATGAAAATTTCCTGTTTTCTTTTTGAGGGGGCGAAAAGCCGCCTGTGTCACTTGAATAGTGCAGGGCTTTAGTACACGCAAGTATTGTTTATCATATACGTGAGGACTGAAGTGCATAACTTTAAAAGACATTCGTTTTGCGTTCCACCGGCAGCGGTAATTCGAGGACAGGCATAGCTGTTGCTGCGCTTGTCCCGACCGGTCATGCCTCGTATGTAGAAGGCTTGGCTTTGCGCACGAGGGAAAACCATGGCAGACGCGCCCAACACCAGCTTCGAAAACACCTTTTTCAGCCAGTCGCTTGGAGCGGCGGACCCTGAACTTGCGAGCGCGGTCTCGAAAGAGATTCGCCGCCAGCAGACCCAGATCGAGTTGATCGCGTCGGAGAATATCGTATCGCGTGCTGTGCTTGAGGCGCAGGGTTCACCCCTGACCAACAAATATGCCGAAGGTTATCCTGGTCGTCGTTATTATGGCGGGTGCGAGTTTGTCGACATCGCCGAAGAACTGGCCATTGAGCGTGCAAAACAGCTTTTTGGTGCAGCATATGCAAACGTCCAGCCCAATTCAGGTAGCCAAGCTAATCAGGCGGTTTTCCTGGCGCTGCTGAAGCCCGGCGACAAGATCCTCGGCCTTGATCTGGCGGCCGGCGGCCACCTGACCCACGGCGCGCGACCCAACCAGTCGGGCAAGTGGTTTGAAGCCCATCACTATGGGGTGCGCGAGGACACGGCTCTGATTGACTATGACGCCCTTCGTGAGCAGGCTCGTGAGGTCCGTCCCCAACTGCTGATCGCCGGTGGTTCGGCCTATCCACGCACGATCGACTTCAAGGCTTTCCGTGAAATCGCCGATGAGGTTGGTGCCTATCTGCTGGTGGATATGGCTCACTTTGCAGGTCTCGTGGCGGGTGGCGTGTATCCGAGCCCAATCGAATATGCCGATGTGTGCACCACGACGACCCACAAGACACTGCGTGGGCCACGCGGCGGCATGATCCTGTCTCGCGACGCTGATCTGGGTAAGAAGTTCAACTCGGCCATCTTCCCGGGTATCCAGGGCGGACCGCTGATGCATGTCATCGCGGCCAAGGCGGTTGCGTTTGGTGAGGCGCTGCGGCCGGAGTTCAAAGCCTATACCCAGGCCGTGATCGACAACTGCAAGGCCATGGCTGGCGCGCTTGATGAGGCGGGTCTCGACCTTGTGTCGGGTGGTACTGACAGCCATGTGGCGCTGGTCGACCTGCGTCCCAAGGGCCTGAAGGGTAATACGTCTGAGGTTGCGTTGGAGCGCGCGCACATCACCTGCAACAAAAACGGTGTGCCGTTTGACCCTGAAAAGCCAATGGTGACGTCCGGTCTGCGGATCGGCTCACCAGCAGGCACGACGCGCGGCTTTGGCACCGCTGAATTCCGCCGCATTGGTGAGATGATGGCAGAAGTGCTTGATGCCATGTCGCCAGAAGGTGAGGGCGATGCAGCTGTAGAAGCGCGCATTCGTGACGAAGTCATCGCGCTGTGCGAGCGTTTCCCGATCTACCCAGATCTCAACGGATAAGGACGAAAGCCCGTGCGCTGTCCCTTCTGCAGCAATCCTGACACCCAGGTGAAAGATTCTCGGCCCGCCGAGGACCATCAGGCCATCCGCCGTCGCAGACTGTGCCCGGCCTGCGGAGCACGCTTTACGACTTTCGAGCGAGTGCAGCTGCGCGACCTTCAGGTCATCAAGACCGATGGCAAGCGCGAGCCCTTCGATCGCGACAAGTTGATGAAGTCGGTTCTCCTGGCCTCGCAGAAACGAGAGATCGACCGGGAACGCATGGAGCAGATGGTCTCAGGTCTCGTGCGACGTCTGGAATCTGGCGGCGATCCAGAGATTACCTCACAGATGATCGGCCAGCTTGTCATGGATGGCCTTCGCAGCCTCGATACGGTGGCCTATGTGCGCTATGCGTCGGTCTACCGGGACTTCAAGGAAGTCGAGGACTTCTCTGACTTCATCAAGGAGCACGGCCTGTCTGGCGATGAAGAGGACGAGGATCTGCCGTGACCGGCACCCGGCCGCGCGTCACCTTAAAGCTCGCGACCAGTCTTGATGGCCGCATTGCGCTTGCAAACGGCGTGTCCCAGTGGATTACCAGCCCGAATTCAAGAGCGGAGGTCCATCAGCTAAGAGCGCGCCACGACGTTGTGCTGACCGGCATCGGAACCGTCCTCGCCGACAACCCCAGAATGACGGTTCGCGATAACGGCGTAGAGCGCCCCGAACAGCCCATGAGAGCCGTTCTGGATACCAACGCCCGAACACCGGCCGAGGGCCAATATGTACAAGCTGGACCGGTTACCATCTTCCATTCGACGGACAGCGTCCCGAATGCTCTTGCTGCGAGCCATGCGGAGCTTGTTCGCATTGATCGCAATTCAGAAGGGCATGCCTCAATTGCCCACGCGATTTTATGGCTTGGAAACGCCGGCCACCGTTCAATCATGATTGAAGCGGGCGGCACGCTTGCGGCCTCGGCCATAAAGGCCGGACTTGTCGACCGGATCGAATGGTTCCGCGCGCCGGTGCTGTTGGGAGGCGATGGTCATCCGGCTATCGCAGCTCTGGGCCTTGAGAACCTCGAGGCACCGCCCACCTTCACCCGCAAAGAGGTTCGCGTATGCGGGCCGGATATCTGGGAAAGCTGGGAGCGCAGCTGATGTTTACCGGGATCGTGACCGCCGTGGGTCGCATCGAAAGTGTTGAGGCGGGGCCCGTTCACCGCTTCTGGGTGTCCAGCCCCTACAGCGCTGACAGCTTTGAGATCGGATGCTCGGTGGCCCATGCCGGTGCTTGCCTGACGGTTGTTGAGGTCAAGACTGACGGTGAGGGTTCCCGGCATCTTGTGGAGCTGTCGCCTGAAACCCTGGACCGCACCACGCTTGGTCAGTGGGCCAAAGGCTCGCCGGTCAATCTGGAGCGCTCGCTAAAAGTGGGTGACGAGCTAGGCGGTCACATCGTTCAGGGCCACGTGGACGGTGTTGGCGAGATCGTTGACCGCATTGATACGGATGGCTGGATCACCTTCCGCGTGAAAGCGCCGGAAAACTTGTCGGCCTTCATTGCTGAAAAGGGCTCCATCGCGGTTGACGGGGTCTCGCTGACTACCAACGCTGTTTCTGGTGATGTCTTTGATCTGATGATCATTCCGCATACCGCCGAAGTTACCACGCTTGGCAGTCTGAAGACGGGTGACAGCGTCAATCTGGAAGTCGACGTGATGGCGCGGTATGCAGCGCGCCTGATGGCGTCACCCATCGCGCCCCAAGCCAAAGGATAAAAGCTTTGAGCGATTACTCAGGCGACAGCCCGCTTTCCCCGATCGAGGACATCATAGAGGATGCCCGCAACGGGCGCATGTTCATTCTCGTTGATGCTGAAGATCGCGAAAATGAAGGCGATCTGATCGTTCCGGCGCAGTTTGCGACGCCCGATGCGGTAAATTTCATGGCCAAGTACGGGCGCGGGCTGATTTGCCTGTCCATGAGCCGCGAGCGCGCTGAAACGCTGAAGCTGCCGCTGATGGCGCAGCATAATGAGTCGCGGCACACGACGAATTTCACGGTGTCGATCGAGGCCAAGGAAGGCATTTCCACTGGCATCTCGGCCCATGACCGGGCGCGCACCATCGCAACGGCGATCGATCCATCCAAGGATCATGAGGACATCGTGTCACCAGGCCATGTTTTCCCGCTCGTTGCCCGTGATGGCGGCGTACTGGTTCGGGCTGGCCACACGGAAGCCGCAGCAGACATTGCTCGCATGGCCGGGTGCACACCCGCGGGCGTGATCTGCGAGATCATGAATGAAGACGGGTCCATGGCCCGGCTTCCGGACCTTGTCTCCTTTGCCCAGCATCACGGCCTTAAGATCGGGACTATTGCTGATCTGATTGCCTATCGCCGTCAGCATGATCGCTTTGTTGAGCGCCGGCTGGATTCTGAGGTGGAAACGCGTTGGGGGGGGGCCTTCAAGCTGGTCGTGTTCCGCTCGCTGGTGGATGCTGTTGAGCACGTGGCCATCGTTAAAGGCGATGTCCGCCCCCACGAGCCCGCCCTGGTACGCATGCACAAGGTCAGCTTCGCTGATGACGTGCTGGGTGCCATCGGTGGGCGCACGAGCCTTGTGGAGCATGGCGTTGAAACGCTGGCTGCCCACGACGGACCGGGCGTCATGGTCTTCATCCGAGAAACCAATCCCAACGCCATTTTCGAACGTTTTGGAGCGGCTCCTGCGGATGCTCCGGACGACCGGGAAGCACGACGTCTGCGTGAATATGGTGTGGGTGCGCAGATCCTTCTTGATCTTGGCGTTCGCAAGATGATTCTGCTGTCCACTGCGCCGCAACAGATCGTGGGTCTTGACGGATATGGTCTGGAAGTGGTGGAGCAACGCGAGATTGAAGGAAGCCTGCCATGACCGACACCACACGCGCGCTGATTATCGCTGCGCCCTTTTACGAAGACATCACCGAACAGCTCGTTGAAGGCGCGAAAGCCTATCTTGAAGAGCAGGGCGCGAGCGTTGAGGTGATCGAGGTGCCTGGCGCGTTTGAGATCCCTGGCGTGATTGCGATGGCCGAGAAGGGGGCAAAGCCCTACGACGCTTATGTGGGGCTGGGCTGTGTGATTCGCGGTGAGACCAGCCACTACGACTATGTGTGTGGCGAGAGCGCCCGCGGTCTGATGGACCTGTCATTGAAGGGTGTGTGCCTTGGCTACGGCATTCTGACGGTGGAGAATATTCGCCAGGCTCGTGTTCGCGCCCATGTCGACCAGAAGAACAAGGGCAAGGATGCCGCTGAAGCCGCCCTCGCTATGCTCACGCTCAAGCGTAAATTCGGTGCGGCCTGATGTCTGAACCCAGTGCGGATACGCCATCGGTTTCAGACGAAAGCAAAAGCGATCGCCGCGCGCGCCTGCGCCGGTCTGCACGTCTGAGTGCTGTGCAGGCACTCTACCAGATGGAATTGACAGGGCAGGGTGCTACTAAGGTCGTCAAGCAGTTCCGCGATCACCATTTCGGCTATGACGACGAGCCGGGAGAATATGTCGAAGCCGACGAAGACTTCTTTGAAGACCTTCTGACCGGAATTGTCGCGCGTCAGGATGAAGTTGACGGCCACATCGCCGGTGTCCTTCGCGAAGGTTGGAAACTATCGCGGCTCGACGCGACGGTTCGCGCCATCCTGCGGGCAGGCGGGTATGAGCTTCTGGCCCGCGAAGACGTGCCAGCCGCTGCGGCGATCAATGAATATGTTGATGTCGCAAATGCCTTCTTCGAAGGCTCCGAGCCTGGCTTTGTGAACGCAACGCTCGACACGCTTTCGAAAAAACTTCGGACGAAATCGGACTAAGGCGAGATGAGCGGGCTTGGCGAATTTGAATATATTCGCTCGAAGCTCGCGCCTCTGACCGATGGCGCTCCGGGCGCTGCGGGACTACGCGATGATGGCGCAATCGTGGAGCTGGGCCCGGGCGAACAGCTCGCGGTGACCGCCGATACCCTGATTGAGGGGCGTCATTTCCTCAAAGGCGAGGACCCTGCGATTGCCACGAGGCGCGCGCTTCGAACCAATCTGTCAGACCTTGCTGCGATGGGTGCCAAGCCCTTTGGATACACCGCAAGCATTGTCTGGCCAAAGGACGATTACGAGGCGCGCGCCACAGGCTTTGTGGAAGGTCTCAAAGCCGATCAGGACATATTTGGTATCCGGCTGATTGGCGGGGATACAACCTCGGCCAATGCGCCATGGACCCTCTCCATCGCGGCTTTTGGGCGCATTCCAACAGGCCAGAGCCTGCGGCGTGGTCGCGCGCAAGCCGGAGACCTGCTCGCTGTGACGGGTACGCTTGGCGATGCTGGGCTCGGCCTTGATCACCTGACCGGTGATTGGCCCACTCAAAATCAGGCCTATATCGAATTCGTGCTACAGCGTTTCCGCCTGCCGCAGCCTCGTATAGCTGTTGGCCTTGCCGCCCGTGGCGGGGCGAATGCCGCAATCGACATCAGCGACGGGCTTTTGTCTGAAGCCCATCACTTGGCGCGCGAAAGCGGGCTGCAGGCTCAGATCGACCTTGAAGCTATGCCTTTGTCTGCAGCTGCCTCAGGATGGCTGGCAGAGCAAGCAGATCCCACCGCAGCCCGTCTGGATCTGGCGACACGCGGAGATGATTACGAGCTACTGTTTGCGGTTCCAGAGGACACGAGCGACTTGCTTGTCACACGCTGCAAACGCTTCGGCGTTCCGCTCACATTCATTGGTCGATTGACCGATAATGGTCTTAGCGGCGCGCTTCAGGTTTTGTCGGAGGGTAAGAGATTGAAGCCATCTCGCCTCGGGTTTACTCAATTTTGAGGACCCTCTGATATCAAAGCGGTCATGAAAGCCGTAATTTCAATCCTCGCCGTTTTCGCCCTGACTACATTTATTGGTCCGGCAAACGCTTTTGCCCCACCACCATCGAATGATGACGAGCCGGAGGTGATCGAGCTTTACAATGTGATTGATGAGCGAGCAGACCGGCTGGCCGAAGAATTCGCACTTGATGACCAAAACTGCCCCAATGAACTTCGCTCGGCACCCATCGTCCTGCCGGTAACCGATGGGGACCGGCTTGTGGGTTACGCTTTCGCGACACCGCGATTCTGTTTGGCTCGCGGGTATAACCGCTTTCAAATGGATGAGAGTATGCATTTCATCGTGGACCGAATGATCCGCGAAGCTCATCGCACGCCCTATGCCTTCTTAGGGAATAATACCATCGACAAGACGGCTGCGAACGAAGCGCTCCTGCGTGTCGCGCGCGAAATCATCGGTGAGGAGCGCATCGAGCGGCTCGATCTTCTGGGGTCCGACGTGCGTTACCTGCGCTAGAACAGCGCACTTTCCTCGTTCTGGAGCCATTCCAAGCGCTTGTGATTGCGTGCCACTTCCCGGCTATGCATAGTCCATGCACCGGGGAGGGCTTTGCTGCATCGAATCAAAAATAACTCCTCAATGCGTGCAGCGTTGACCTCAATCATAAGAACACTTGAATGAGGACATATTGATATGGCCATGGAAGAGCTTTGGCTCTGGCTTGCAATCGCCGCAGGCCTGCTATCCATCATTTACGGAGCGGTCCAGATCCGCTCGATCCTGTCTGCCAGTGCGGGCAACGAACGCATGCAGGAAATCGCCAAGGCGATCCAGGAAGGCGCAGACGCCTATCTGAAGCGCCAGTACACCACGATCGGTATTGTGGGTGTTGTGATCCTGGTCATCGTTGGTGTGCTGCTGGGCCCGATCGTGGCCGTTGGTTTCCTGATTGGCGCGGCACTGTCAGGCGCTGCGGGCTTTATCGGCATGCTGGTTTCGGTGCGTGCCAATGTACGCACAACGCAAGCGGCCATGAACTCGCTGCAGGACGGCCTCTCGATGGCGTTTCGCGCCGGTGCCGTTACCGGCATGCTGGTCGCCGGCCTCGCGCTCCTGGCAATCGCTGTCTATTACGGCGCGCTGACCGGCTTTACCGCTGTCGGCGATGATGGCGTGAACCGTACGGTTATCGACGGTCTCGTGGCGCTCGGCTTTGGCGCGTCCCTGATCTCCATCTTTGCCCGTCTGGGCGGCGGCATCTTCACCAAAGGTGCTGACGTTGGTGGTGACATGGTGGGCAAGGTCGAGGCAGGCATCCCGGAGGATGACCCCCGCAACGCTGCCACCATCGCTGATAATGTCGGTGACAACGTCGGCGACTGCGCCGGCATGGCCGCTGACCTGTTCGAGACCTATGCCGTGACGGTTGTGGCGACCATGGTCTTGGCGTCGATCTTCTTTACCGGCTCCACCGGTGTCAGCCTTGGTGCGATGATGATTTACCCGCTCGCCATTGGCGCGGTGTGTATCGTCGCGTCGATTGTCGGGGCTTTCTTCGTAAAGCTCGGCAAGGGCAGCACGAATGTGATGGGTGCCCTGTACAAGGGCTTCATCGCGTCAGCGGTGCTGTCGCTGGGCGGTCTCGCCATCGCAACCCACTTTGTGATCGGATTTGGCGGTGTGGCTACGACCACGAGCGGGCTGGAAGTCACGGGGATGGACCTGTTCCTGTGCGGCTTTATCGGCCTCATCGTGACGGGCCTTATCGTGTGGATCACCGAATATTACACCGGCGTTGAATACGGACCGGTCAAATCGGTGGCCAAAGCCTCTGAATCCGGCCACGGCACCAACGTTATCCAGGGCCTGGCTGTCTCCATGGAGGCCACTGCGCTTCCAGCACTGGTCATCATCGCGGCCATCATCGGCACCTATATGCTGGCGGGCCTGTTTGGTATCGCCATCGCAGTCAGCACCATGCTGGCGCTTGCCGGTATGGTTGTGGCGCTCGACGCCTTTGGACCGGTGACCGACAACGCTGGTGGGATCGCTGAGATGGCTGAGCTGGAGGGCTCGGTTCGCGACACCACAGACACGCTGGACGCGGTTGGTAATACCACCAAGGCTGTGACCAAGGGCTATGCCATCGGCTCAGCGGGTCTGGGTGCTCTGGTGCTGTTTGCCGCCTATACCGAGGATCTGGCCTATTTCGCGTCAAAGCCGGACGTCTATCCCTTCTTTGCCGGGATTGAGGTCGATTTCGCATTGTCGAACCCATACGTCGTGGTGGGCCTGTTATTTGGCGGTCTATTGCCCTTCCTGTTTGCGGGCATGTCGATGACCGCTGTGGGCCGTGCGGCTCAGGCTGTGGTGGAAGAAGTCCGCCGCCAGTTCAAGGAAAAGCCAGGCATCATGACCTATGAGGAGAAGCCTGATTACGGTCGGGCTGTGGACATCCTGACCACAGCGGCCATTCGGGAGATGATTATCCCGTCCCTGCTGCCGGTTCTGGCTCCGATCGTCCTGTTCACCGTGCTCTACTTCATCGCCGATCTGAACCAGGCGCTCGCCGCGGTGGGTGCGATGCTGCTCGGTGTAATCGTGACCGGTCTCTTCGTGGCTATCTCCATGACCGCCGGTGGCGGTGCGTGGGATAACGCGAAAAAATACATCGAAGACGGCCATCATGGCGGCAAGGGCTCTGAAGCCCACAAGGCTGCCGTGACAGGCGACACTGTCGGTGACCCCTATAAGGACACCGCAGGTCCGGCCGTGAACCCGATGATCAAGATCACCAATATTGTGGCCCTGCTGATGCTTGCGGTGCTGGCTGGGTTCTAGGACCTGATCTGATCACCAAAGAGAAAGCCCCGGTCGTTTGACCGGGGCTTTTTTCTTGCCGCGCGAAGGACGTCGTTAAATCAGCCGCCATCCGGACGCGGACCACCGGCACCGCCGGGCAGGTTCTGTTCGCCGCCGAATTGCTCAGAGGGCAGGCGACCCACATTGCCCAGCAGCTGCTCGATCAGGCTGAGCTCACGGCCACGGGTCGGCGTCTCGCGTTCGACCAGGGCGACCACACGACCGTCTTCAAGCCCATACTCATCAACAGCTGCGACCGAGCCGTTCTCGTCAAAACGCACGGCGATAACGCGGCGATCACGCGTGTCCGGGCGCAGATAGGCCAGGTATTCGCGCGTGGCTGAGATGTAATACCAGGTATCATCGTCGAACATGCCGCGCGTGGACGGATTGCCAAGCGTTGCAATCACACTGGCGCGCGTGTCTTCACCCGGCGTGATGGTTGGAACCTCACCGTCGGGATAGCGGAAGCCGTGGCTGCGCAGTGTGGGATTACAGGCTGATACGACGGTAGCTCCGGCGAGGACAGCGGCGAGAATGGCAGTGCGACGAAGGCCCATGGGGGCTCCTTGACAAATAAGCGTGTGCAGTAAACCGCGCTTGCGCACGGCCAATGCGTTGACGTAACGAATTGTGACCATAGCTTCAAGCGCCTCGCTTAGGGAGATGCAAGCGCATGTTTGGCCGACTGTTTCGCACAGACCCCATGAAAAAGGTCGCTCTTGCGGCCTATGACACCATTCTTGCGGCTTCGCGTCAGCCTTTCCTGTATCAGGCTCCCGGCGCTCCTGACACGGTTGATGGCCGCTTTGATGTGCTGGTCATGCATGCGGTGATTTTCTTTCGCCATGT
Organism: Maricaulaceae bacterium EIL42A08; assembly: GCA_024178355.1. Taxonomy (GTDB): domain Bacteria; phylum Pseudomonadota; class Alphaproteobacteria; order Caulobacterales; family Maricaulaceae; genus Oceanicaulis. Next base: position 550,864 of record JAMZNZ010000002.1, read on the forward strand.
GCGCACCGCTGGTGAGGCCGGGGCCCATCTCAACCAGCTGGTTTTTGACCGTATGTTTGATGACATGGATGCGGCGCTGCGTGAAATGGGGACGGGTGACCCCAGCGTTGGCAAGAAAATCAAGGATATGGGCCAGGCCTTCTACGGTCGCGCCGAGGCTTATGAGGCGGCTCTTCATGACAAAGACAAGGCTGCACTATCTGCCATCGTGACCCGCAATCTGTTTGCCACTGATGGCACAGTCACAGATGAAGCCCCTGATCAGACTGTGTCCGATGCGGCCCAGCGCGAAGCCTCCGACCGGCTTGCGACCTATCTGCTCGCCGCTGATTCTCACATGGCCTCGCAGGATGTTTCAGCGATTCTTGAGGGGCAACGCCCCAGCTTCCCCACAAGCATCTGAAGTCGCCAGCGTTTAGCCAGCTTGCATAAGGCTTCCTGATCGCTAATGTGCGCCTCGCTCGGCTTGAGGGGTCGAGAGCCTTTTGCGAGACAGCCTGTATGACCGCTCCGCTGGTGCTTTCCATCGATGCCATGGGGGGAGATGACGCTCCCCGCGCCGTTATTGATGGTGCCGCTCATTTCCTCAAAGGCCGCAAGCGCGCCGTAAAATACCTGTTTCATGGTGATGAAGCCCAGCTCAAGCCGCTGATTGCGAACCATGCTGGTCTGTCTGACGTGAGTGAAATCCGCCATACCGAGAGCGAAGTGGACATGTCCGCGAAGCCCTCTGAAGCTGTGCGCCGCTCTCGCGGGTCGTCCATGTGGAATGCGGTGCATGCTGTCAAAGACGGCGAAGCCCATGTGGCCGTTTCAGCGGGCAATACCGGCGCGTTGATGGCGATTTCCAAGGTCATCCTCCGCATGAAAAAGGGCGTTCACCGCCCGGCGATTGTGGCAAGCTGGCCAGCCCCTAATGGCTATTCAACGGTGTTGGATGTGGGCGCGAATGTGGAAGTCACGCCGTCACAGCTGGTGGAGTTCGCCGTGCTTGGGGAAGCCTTCCACCGCGCCGTGCACGGCGAGGCAAAGCCGACCGTTGGCATCCTGAATGTGGGTCAGGAAGAACTCAAAGGCAGCCAGACCATCCGTGATGCTGACGCGCTGATGCGCGAAGCGGGTCTGGATATGGACTATCGCGGCTTTGTTGAAGGCAATGATATTTCCATGGCGACGACCCATGTGGTTGTGACCGATGGCTTCACCGGTAATGTTGCGCTGAAGACGGCTGAAGGTACGGCACGCCTGGTTGGCGGCTGGGTGAAGGAGGCGATGACCTCGTCCATCCTGGGCAAGCTGGCTGGCGCGCTGCTGACACTCGGCCCGCTCAACACGCTGAAAGACAAAATGGATCCGCGCAGCGTCAATGGCGGCGTGTTTCTCGGTCTCAACGGTGTTGTGGTAAAAAGTCATGGTGGGACCGATGCGGTGGGCTTTGCCACATCGTTGCGGATCGCGCTTGAGCTGGCGGACAGTCGCTTTCTTTCAGAGATTGAAAGCAATCTTGAGCGACTGTCTGAGCTAAACGCCAAAACTGAAGACGCTGCGTCTTAAGCAGCTGTGATCAAAGGACCAGACGCGTGAGTGATCTCTACGCCCGCATTGCCGGTATCGGGGCTTACCTGCCGGAGAAAATCCTGACCAATGCGGGGATGGAGGCGATCGTTGAGACCAGTGACGAATGGATCAAGGAACGCACTGGCATTGAACAGCGTCATATCGCGGCTGACGGTGAACTGACCTCGGACCTTGGCACGGCCGCGGCCCGTGAAGCGCTGAAAAACGCTGGCATTGATGCAGATCAGGTCGACCTGATTGTCGTCGCCACGGCAACGCCGGATCTGACTTTCCCGGCCACTGCAACGATCATTCAGGAAAAACTTGGCGTGACGCAGGGCGCAGCCTTCGACGTTCACGCGGTGTGCTCCGGCTTTCTCTACGCGATGGCGACGGCGGATAACTTCATCCGCTGCGGCCAGGCCAAAACGGCTTTGGTTATCGGGGCTGAGACTTTCTCGCGTATCCTCGACTGGACCGACCGAACCACCTGCGTCCTGTTTGGTGACGGGGCAGGGGCTGCAGTGCTGACCGCAGAACCCGGCAAGCCTGAAGAGGCCAAGGGGATTTTAAAGACTCACCTGCGTTCTGACGGGCGCTTCCGCGATCTGCTTTATGTGGATGGTGGTCCCTCTGCGACGAAAACCGTTGGGCATCTGCGCATGCAGGGCAATCAGGTCTTCCGCCATGCGGTCAACAAGATTGCCGGATCCATGCAGGAGCTGGCCGATCAGGCCGGTGTTGATATCGCTGACATTGACTGGTTCGTACCGCACCAGGCCAATCAGCGCATCCTGATGGGTGTTTCAAAGAAGCTCGGCATTCCCGAAGATAAAGTGATCTCAACGGTGGCCAAGCACGGCAATACGTCAGCGGCCTCGATCCCGCTCGCCTTTGATGCGGCTATCAAGGACGGCCGGATCAAAAAAGGCGACATGGTTTTGATGGAAGCTTTGGGTGGCGGCTTCACCTGGGGCGCGGCCTTGGCACGTTATTAAGCTTTTTCGCGTGGTTAACATTGACCGCCATGGTATTGGCGACGTAACCTCAAATTCTATTGGATGAATCCATTTGGGGACGGCTATGACAAATACCGTGACACGCGTCGACCTTGCCGATGCAGTCAATCGTGAAATCGGACTTCCACGCCAGGAGAGCGGTCAGCTCGTCGAGGCGGTTCTGGACATGATCTCCGACACGCTGGTTGCGGGTGACTCGGTCAAGCTCTCATCATTCGGGTCCTTTGTGCTCCGCGACAAGAACGGTCGCGTCGGGCGCAATCCCAAAACTGGCGAAGAGGTTCCGATCGACCCGCGTCGTGTCCTCGTGTTCAAGCCGAGCCAGGTGCTCAAGGAACGCATCGATACGGCTCTGTCCAAGGACTAAGTAACCGGCATGGCCGACAAGGCAGCCAGCGCTTACCGAACCATTTCCGAGGCGGGCAAGGAAACCGGCCTGCCTGCTCATGTGCTGCGCTTCTGGGAGAGCAAATTCTCCCAGCTTCGGCCTGTGAAGCGGGCTGGCGGGCGCAGACTCTATCGCCCTCAGGACATCTCACTCGTTCTTGCGCTCAAGCACCTGCTCTATGAGGAGGGCTTTACCATCAAGGGGGCGCAGAAATACCTCAAGGATCATGGCGTCACGGCCCTGATTGACCAGGTCGAGCAGGGGGCCGGTCCGCAGCTCGCAGCGCCGGTATCGGGCGCAGATGCCTCTCAATCCCAGCCATTAGCCAGGGACGAAACGGGTGCGGACGCGTCAGATGAGGCCCCTTTGTTTGCATCTGCCAACTTGACAGATGGCGACAAGCCGCACGCTGACGCACAGAAGCAGCGCCTGCTGGAACAGCTCTCCCAGGCTAAGGCTGCGCTTGATGCGGTTCGCCGCGCATAGTTCACACTCAAGGCTGCATCAAAGGCGTTTGCGGGATTGCGAACTCAAGCGAGCGCGCCTATAACCCGCGTCCCGCCTGGCAGGTGGGCTGGCGTGACCCGCGCCAGTATTTGGTGTCGGAGCGTGGCGCAGCCCGGTTAGCGCACCGGTCTGGGGGACCGGGGGTCGTAGGTTCAAATCCTATCGCTCCGACCATTTTCACCGCTGGGCTGCCAGCGGACTTTCCTCCAAAAGCGCTCCGTAAAAGGCTTCTGAGCTGAGCGTGTTCAGGTAGGCTGGAGTTCCACGTCCAAGCTTTTTGTAGGCGTCTTCCAGACTATCAGCTTGCAGAATCTCGAGCTTTGCATCGCTGCCCTGAAAGAATGTGCTCCAGATCTCAGAGGAGACCGGCCAGTCATCCGGCATGTTGACCATTACCGACCGCACTTTGTGCCCGGACTTTTCACGCTGCAACCGTTCGCGGTCCATGGCGTGCCGTACCACCTCATCAAGGGAGGCGACAAAACTGGCGTCCTTCGAGAAACAGGTCACAATGTCATAATCAGTGGGGAATTCGGGATGGCCCAGAACAGCCAGAGACAGCGCCAGATAATCCTTCGAGATATCAAAGCGCTCCAAGAAGATAGCGATCTTCGCGGCATGGTCGAGGAAAAGCCCCGTCGTCACGCGGCTTCTCGTCTTGAAGGTCTAATGGCGCGCTTAGTCATCAAAACATAACCCCGATGCAGGAGCACAAATAATGCACTCACCGCAAAGTACCAGAGGCCGGACTGCGTTGTGAGTGGAGCGCGCCGACCTGAGGAAGCTGGAGTCGCAGGATCAAATCCTATCGCTCTGACGGTTTTCCTTTGTAAACTCATGTCATCGTGCACACCCTAAAGGGCGCTCACCAAGCGTTAATATCTTGAGGTCTGGTGATGCTAAAGATCGTTGCGACTCTCGTGCTCGTCATGGCGGCAAATGCGCCTGGTTTTGCGCAGATGAGCGGGACGGATCCGCTTCTCACTGCTGGGGATAATGAGTACTTGCAGGAAAGCGTACGTTTGGCACAAAGCGAACTTGGGCGGGTCGGGATCAATCGCACCGACTGGCATGCGCTTTATGAGCTGGAGGCCGGCCAATCGCGAACTTTACCCTCCCGGTCGAGGGTCCCGGCTTTCTGGTGGTCGCCGGTGACCGGGATACAGGCTTCATTTGTATTGCGCCATACTACGGAATTTTGCTCGACCAGGTTAACCGCCAGCGCGGGACGCGCGCAGCGCGCTTGTATCTGGATGAGCGGCCGTCCCATCGTTTTGAGATCACGATTTACGACTGTGCTGAAGAGCCCTGTTAATTCGCGTTGCTGGCTGGTGCGAGCGACTAGGAAGCAGAGTTGCCGCCTTTCCCAACAAGACCTGACGCCAGCATGAGCAGGATGGCACTTAGCGCAAAGAACCAGAGCCCGGGCTGCGTTGTGAGTTGAAGGCCGGTCCTTGACCAGACAACGATAAGGACCGCAATCACCAGCACGTCGGTCAGCGACCATTTGCCAAGCCGCTCAACCCAGCGCGCAAGGCCTGTGTTGCCTCTGGGGTTGCTGAGGTGCAGCCAAGTCACCAGAACCAGCTTCAATGTCGGGGTGAAGATGGAAAAAGTGCCGATAAGCAGCGCGAGGGCGATCTCGCCGCTATCGATCAGGCCTCTGACTGTTTCGATCAGCGAATAGCTGTCCTTGAAAACCCAGAGCCGGGTGGTCTCCAGAACGGGAAGCATCAATCCAAGTGGCAGAAAAACCGCAGCAAGGATTATCAGCGCGCGGGCAAGGCCGCCGCCTGCTGCTCGACGGGATCTGGGACTGGAAAGATCAGCGGAGGGGGAGGGCAGATCTGTCATACGCAGATCATGACCCATTCCCGCTCCGCTGTCTTTTAAAAGCTTAGTAGCCGCTCAAGCGGGCCACTTCACCGGCAGCAAACGCATCATCACCGAGGAATTCCCCGGCAGCCTGAGCACGCTTGTAGTAAAGGCCGATGTCGTATTCGTCAGTCATGCCGACCCCGCCATGCATCTGGATGCCTTCAGCGGTGGACAGGCGCGATACGGCGGTGGCCTTGGCCTTGGCGGCGGCGCACCACAGCGGCGACTGGCTCGGCTGAGTATCCAGCGTCGTCAGCGCCCGTCGTACCAGTGACTGGGACAGCTCAAGTTCGCCATAAAGATGGGCGGCGCGATGCTGCAAGCCCTGAAAGGTCGCGATGGAGACGCCGAATTGCTCGCGGCCTTTGAGGTATTCCAGCGTTGTTTCAAACGCCTGAACTGCAACCCCATGGCTCTCAGCAGCCTGGGCTGCGCGCCCGGCATCAAGAAGCTGGCGATAGGCCTGTTCGCTGTCGTCAGCGCCAGAAAGCAGGGCGTCACCATCAAGCTTCACATCGTCAAACTGGAAGTCGGCCGGAACGTGGCTATCAAGCGTACGGCGATCTGTCCGCGTGACGCCATTAGCCCTGGGATCAACCAGGAAGAGGTTGATCTTGTCGTCTTCAGTTCGCGCCGCAACGATCAGAAGATCCGCACCAGCACCGCAGCCCACAAAACGCTTGGCCCCGGTCAGGCGGAAACCATTACCGTCCTTGACTGCACGGGTATCGATCTTCTCCGGCTTGTGGCGAGCCTTCTCATCAATGGCCAGACCAATGACGATCTCACCGCCGGCAATCTTCGGCAAGTACTCGCTCTTTTGAGCGTCCGTCCCAGAGAGATTGAAGGCTGTTGCGCCCAGCACTGCGGTGGACAGGAAGGGTGAGCTCGTCAGGTGACGGCCCATCTCCTCGAGGATCACGCCCGCAGCCGCAAAGCCCATTTCCACGCCGCCATGTTCTTCAGGGACCAGCACACCGCACCACCCCATTTCAGCCATTGAGGCCCACAGATCCCTTGAGAAACCGATAGGGTCTTTGCTGTCGCGCAAGGACCGCAGGGCAGACACGGAGGCGGATTCAGCCAGATATCCGCGTGCTGCGTCGCGGAGCATCTGTTCGTCTTCGCTTAGGATAAAGCTCATCTGATCGGCTCCCTTACGCGCTCGGCATGCCAAGCACGCGCTTGGCCACGATATTCAGCTGAACCTCGCTGGTCCCGCCTTCAATGGAATTGGCGCGTGAACGCAGCCACGAGCGGGCCGGATCACCATCGGTCTCGTTCTCGCCCTCCCACAGGAGGCCATCAGAGCCCAGTGCGGACATGTTCAGCTCGTTCTTGCGCTTGTTCAGCTCGGTGCCGACATATTTCAGCATCGAAGCGCGCGCGCCGACGCCTTCACCATGGTCAGCCTCTTCCTTGACCCGGCGCATGGTCGCGTCAAAGGCCAGACCATCAATGGTCAGGCGGGCAACATCGCCGCGCAGGATCGGGTCTTCCAGCTTGCCGTTTTCATCGACTTCACCGGACTGGTGCGCTGCGGTGACCGGGTTCAGCCCCCCGAAGGAGGCTTCTGAGACGATTCCCGCGCGCTCGTGAGACAGCAGATATTTGGCGATCGTCCAGCCCTGGCCTGGCTCACCCAGCAGGTTCTTCACATAGCCCTTGGCATCATCGAAGAAGGTCTCGCAGAAGGGCGACTTGCCACTGATCAGCTTGATCGGCTTGGTCGATACGCCTGGCTGGTCCATGTCCACCAGGATGAAGGAAATGCCTTCATGCTTGGACTTGTCAGCTTCGGTGCGAACGAGCGCAAAAATCCAGTCCGACTGGTCAGCATAGCTGGTCCAGACCTTTTGGCCGTTGATGACATAGTGATCGCCTTCAAGCACGCCCTTGGTGCGTAGCGAGGCCAGGTCAGAGCCAGCCCCGGGCTCTGAATAGCCCTGACACCAGCGGATCTCACCGCGGGCGATCTTCGGCAGGTGCTCTAGCTTTTGCTCGTGGGTTCCGAATTTCAACAGGGCCGGGCCAAGCATCCAGATCCCGAAGCTGTCCAGCGGCGAGCGTGCATTGATGGCCTTCATCTCTTCTTTCAAAACAAAGGCTTCGTCCTTTGACAGGCCGCCGCCACCGTATTCGGTCGGCCAGGTGGGAACGGTCCAGCCCTTTTCCACCATGCGCTCCATCCAGATACGCTGGTCGTCGCTGGCAAAGGTCCAGTTCTTGCCGCCCCAGCAGATATCAGCTTCTGAGCGGATTGGTTTGCGCATGCTTTCCGGGCAGTTCTGCTCCAGCCATGCACGGGTTTCGGCGCGGAATGTCTCTAAGGACATGGTCGAATTCCTCCCTGACGTTTACGTAAAGGGTAAGCTGAGGGGCTGTCGCTGACCAGCCCGCAATCGGTTGCGAACTGCAGCCACTTTGCGACAGAACGGCGCGCTTGGCTTGCGAATATGGTCCGGGCGGATAAGTACGTGCGCAGACACAACGATTGCTGGAAGCCCGATGTCCACGACCACACTCCCCAAGCCGTTTACCGCCGCTGAAACAAGCCGGGCCATGTTCTGGTGGCTGGTGTTTGTGGCGGCCTTTGTCTGCTCGATGATCCTGGTGGGCGGGGCGACTCGCCTGACCGATTCAGGCCTGTCGATTGTTGAGTGGCGTCCGGTAACCGGTGCAATCCCGCCGCTAACCGAGCAGGGCTGGGAGCAGGAGCTGGAGAAGTATCGCCAGATCCCCGAGTACCAGCTCCAAAACCGCGGCATGTCCATGGCCGAGTTCCAGTTCATCTATTGGTGGGAGTGGGGCCATCGCCAGCTTGGACGCGTACTCGGTCTGGTATTTGCCGTCCCGTTCTTTTTCTTCCTCGTCACCGGGCGCATGCCGAAGCGCCTTCAGCCGCGTCTGTGGGTCCTGTTTGCGCTTGGCGGCCTGCAGGGGGCGATCGGCTGGTGGATGGTCTCGTCCGGTCTGACCGAGCGACTGGATGTGAGCCAGTACCGCCTCGCCACCCACCTCTCCATGGCCTTCATTATTCTGGGCCTGACGCTCTGGACCGCGCTCGAGCTACGGTACGGTCAGCTGAAAAGCGCGGTGAAGTCCTCGCTGTCGCCCTGGGTGGCATTTTTCTGGGGCGGTGTATTCGTACAGATCGCGCTTGGTGCCTTTGTTGCCGGTCTTGATGCCGGTCGCATCTACACGACCTGGCCGGGCTTTAATGGCCAGCTTTTCCCGCCTGATTATCTGCAAGGTATGCCGTTCTGGCAGGCGATCTTTGAAAGCCGCCCGGCGGTTCAGTTCCAGCACCGCTGGTTTGCCTACGCCCTTGTGGTGGCCGGTGCCGTGCTCGCCTGGAAAATCTGGCAGAGCCCGGATGCATGCTTCAAGCGCTTTGCCATCGCCATCCCGGCCGCGCTAACGGTTCAGGTCATTCTCGGCATCGCAACGCTGATGGCGGTCGCGCCGCTATGGCTATCCCTGCTTCACCAGGGCGGAGCCATCGTGCTGTTCATGACTGTGGGTATGGCGACCTGGGCGGCGCGCCGGCTTGGCGCTGCTCAGCCGGTTCCGTCACCAGATACGAAGACCGCTCTGGATACCACCTCGCGCGCGAGCAGCTTGACTGAGCCGTCATCGCGGTCATAGCCAGCCACAAGCCCGGTTGAGAAGGACATGCCGCCATAACCGGCAAGCGATGAATCCAGCAAGGTGGGGCGGGAAAAGCCCTGGGTGCTCAATCCATCGGTGGTGTCGACCATTGCGATTGCATCAAGCGTGTTAGCCTCATAGACGGCCAGCGCACTCGTACCAGGCTCGCTGGCGAGCACCACGCCCTGACCGTAGAGTTCAGAATAGGTGATATCGAAAACTGAAAGCGCGCCGGTCTCGGCCTGTACCACTCCGGTTTCCGATACGCGAAGGATGCCAGCAGTCGGCGCAGCGACGATGAGATCCCCATTGGCAGCCGTGCAATCGCGCGCCGGGTAGGGCAGGGTAAATTCCTGCACCGGGCTTACGGTCAGCCCGTCAGAGCCCGTATCGCGCACGCGCACGATTGCCGCCTCGCGGTCGGTGCCAAGAAGGGCGATATCCACGTAGCCAATACCGGTCTCATAAAGACAGGTCGCCGCCCATTCACCCTCAAGCTCCAGTTCAAGCGGGATTTCGATAACGGTCTCGGCCTGTTCGGCGATGACAAAGCCGCGCAGATTGCTGTCTGAATCCACCCCGAAAAGGATCGGAAAGGATTCTCCGCGCAGGGCAAAGTTCGACGCGCCTGAAACGCCATCAAGCCGAGGACCGCTCGCTGTCAGAATCCGCTCACCTTCCACGTTGAAGATATCAAAACCACCCGCAGTCAGGGTTGTCGCGATGCGCCCTGTCCAGGGTGTCTCGGTGTTTGGCAGGAAGGCCAGACCGGAAAGCGGGGCACCAACTTCAAAGCTGCTGGTAATGACCGCCTCGCGGCTATCCTGATTGGCGCTGGAGGACTGTCCGCCCGTGTCCTCGCCCATCATGTCACAGGCTGAGAGGATCAGACTGGCGCTGGCGACCGCTGTGCCCAGGGCCCACTTACGGCGAAGGTTCGCCCCGGTCCGTTCTGGACGTTGAAAAACAAAAGACTTCCGTCGGGTGAAAAGCATGGTCCGGTTATCTCACTATATTCGCCCGAAGCATCCGGGCTCGCATTTCGACCGATGGTGTAGACCTCACCGGCAGGCGTCACACCTCGTATGTATTGCTCTGCATCTCCGTCTTCCACCACAATCAGATCACCCCATGGAGCAACCGTGATATTGTCACACTTTTCAAGGATTTGCCTGGAGGTGGATTCAACAAGCAATGTCAGCTCACCCGGTGAACTGGCCTCGCCAGGGCGTCCTTCCTGTGTAGACGGGCGGTAGCGCCAGATCTGACCAATCCGTTCCGCTCCACCGTCGGTGCAACAGAAGAAAACTTCACCCTCACCAAACCACATCCCTTCGCCGCGCGTAAAGGAGGCGGCCCCGGCTGCAATCGTATGTTCCGCCATGCGGTTATCCGGGTTTGCAGGATCCGCGACATCAATCCAGGCGACCGACATCGGCTGGCCTACCTCAATTCGCTCAGGATTGTCCGGCCAGTTATTGGTGTTCACGCCAGGCCTATCGAGGACCGCCAGGGCCTGAAGCCGACCAGGCTGAGTGAGGTCGCCTGGTACATCCGGAATAAAGCGGGTAATCAGGCTCGGGCGATCATCCTCCGTCTGGTAGACGATGGAGGTCTCTGGGTCGACAGCCACGGCCTCGCGATTAAAGCGCCCCATCTGGATCAAAGGAACTGGCGTAACAAGGCCTTGCGCATCAGCCGGGACTTCAAAGGCATAGCCGTGATCCTTTGCGCCCCCTTGGCCGGCGCGGGCGCGGGTTTCTTCACAGGTGATCCAGCTACCCCATGGCGTTGGGCCCCCGGCACAATTGTCCTCGGTACCAGCCAGCGACAGGAACTGACGCACAACAGCGCGACGTCGGGGGTCAAAATGCACCGTCGTCGTTCCACCCAGATGCGGCTTGCCATCGGGACGGGTGTCATAACACTTCGCAGGGTCAATCTGGCCAAAACGCTCCGCATCAGCCCCAAACGGGGAGAGGCGCGTTTCATCCGGTCCTAGTTCATGATTGCGGACCAGCGTTATCAGGTCTCCCGGGCCAGCAAAGCACGCCATGCCATCATGGTCGCCGGGCACCAGAAGCCCGTCATCCATTTCTTCGCCAGTATCGGAGAAGGTCACATACTCAAATCCGGCAGGAAGATCGAAGAGCCGTGACGGATCGGGCACCAACGGTCCGTAGCCTTGCACCTGATTGATATAGCCGTCGCTTTGAGCACTTGCGCAGGCAGACAACAGCGGCAGCCCCGAGAAGGCTGCGCTGACAGCGACGGACTGGCGAAGAAAGGTGCGGCGGGACGGTTGCATGACAGCTCCTGAAACATCGACGACCACAGTGCTAGATCAAACAAATCCAACGCGATATCAAGGTTCCGTGACAAATGCGGTATCTTGATACCTTATCGATAAGGCGCTGATACTGCTTATTTTTCAGACAACTGTTGACCGGATGCGCACGCACGCGTAAGACCCGCGCGATCCTGACGGGGATGGGCCCTGTCAGCACGGAACAAACCCAAGGCTTAAGCGATGAAGACCTTTACCGCAAAGCCCGCGGAAGTAGAGCACAAGTGGGTTGTGATTGATGCAGAAGGTGCCGTTGTTGGCCGCCTGGCTGCATACATTGCCACGCGTCTCCGCGGCAAGCACCGGGCCGATTTCACCCCGCACGTGGACACCGGCGACCATGTCGTCGTGATCAATGCGGACAAGGTGGTATTCACCGGACGCAAGTATAACGACAAGCGCTACTACCGTCACACCGGTCACCCGGGTGGCATCAAGGAAACCTCGCCGCGCAAGGTACTGGAAGGCCAGTTCCCCGAGCGTGTCGTGGAAGCCGCTGTAAAGCGCATGCTGCCGAAAGAAAGCCCGCTGGCCCGCAAGCAGTTCTCCAAGCTGCGCGTCTATGCAGGTGCTGAACATCCCCACGAGGCCCAACAGCCAGAAGTGGTGGATTTCAAATCCATGAACTCCAAGAACGCGCGGAGCTAAACGATGGCTGAAGAAGCACGTTCCCTCGAAGACCTGAAATCCGCTCTGAAGGATGCCGGGTCTGACGTCGCCACTCCCGAGGCTCCTGAAGAGGAAGTTCTCGCGGAACCGAAAATTGATGAACATGGCCGCGCCTACGCGACGGGCAAGCGTAAGAACGCTATTGCCCGTGTGTGGATCAAGCCGGGTTCTGGCAAGATCACCGTCAACGGCCGTGACCAGGAAGTGTACTTCGCACGTCCGGTGCTGCGCATGGTCGTGGCCCAGCCGTTCGAAGCGGCTGAGCGCGTTGACCAGTATGACGTGATCTGCACCGTCAAAGGCGGTGGCCTGTCTGGCCAGGCTGGTGCTGTGCGCCACGGTATCTCCCGCGCCCTGACCTATTACGAGCCCGCCCTGCGCGGTGTTCTGAAGGCTGGCGGCTTCCTGACCCGCGACTCGCGCGTCGTGGAACGCAAGAAGTACGGCCGCAAGAAGGCCCGCCGCAGCTTCCAGTTCTCGAAGCGCTAAGCTTCAGGACGGAGCTCTGGCTCAAAAGATCAGCGGGCGGCCCCATCGGGTCGCCCGTTTTTCTTTGTGCTACAGATTCTCGAGGATCAGGGTGAGGGCAGTCTTGATCGTTGCCGCGCGTACGCGATCACGCCCGATATCGCCAAAGCGCTTTTCAAGCGTCAGCACGTCTGCCCCTGATTTGGCGAGGCCAAACCAGACCAGGCCGACAGGCTTGTCCGCACTCCCACCGCCGGGGCCCGCAACGCCAGTGACAGATACAGCGATGCCAGCTCTGCTGCGCGCCAACGCGCCTGCGGCCATTTCCCGTGCGGTCTGCTCTGCCACGGCACCCACTGACTTGAGCGTTTCAGCGCGCACGCCCAGCATTTCCATTTTGGCGGCGTTGGTGTAGGTGACAAAGCCGCGATCTACGACGTCGGACGATCCTGCAATTTCAGTCAGTTGCCCGGCAATCAGTCCGCCTGTGCAGCTCTCTGCAGTTGCCACCATGACGCCAGCCTTGCGCGCGGCATCCAGCACTTCAACGGCAAGAGAATCAAATTCAGCCACGCTCAGTCGCTCCCGATCCGACAGGTGACAACGGCTTCAGCCGCCAGTCCTTCGCCTCGGCCCGTAAAGCCGAGCTTTTCGGTCGTGGTCGCCTTGATATTCACCCGCCGCAAGGGAAGGCCAAGAATATCTGCGACCTTCGCTTTCATGGCGGCCTTGTGAGGACCAATTTTTGGGCGCTCACAGATCAGGGTGACATCACAATGGACCGGCGTTGCCCCAGCTTCCTTCGAGATTTGCAAGGCGTGTTCCAGGAACATGACGCTGTCAGCACCGCGCCACCGCTCATCGGTTGGCGGGAAATGCTCGCCGATATCGCCTAAACCTGCCGCGCCAAGAAGCGCATCCGTTATTGCATGCAAGCCAGCATCGGCATCGGAGTGACCGATCAGGCGAAGCGGACACTCGATAAACACCCCGCATAAATGCACGCCATCGCCAGCATCAAGCCGGTGAACGTCATAGCCCATCCCAGTAACTTGAAGAGCTGGATGAGGTGTTGGGCTTAGAAGGCTTTCAGCACGCTCAAAATCCTCAGGCCAGGTCAGCTTGAAATTTCGCTCTTCGCCATCAACAAGCCCAATTGCCAGCCCCTGCGAGCGGGCCAGAGACACTTCATCGGGGAAGTCCTTGCCCTCGCAGGCACTGAAGGCCGCCAGCAGTTTTCCAGTGGCGAAGGCCTGGGGTGTCTGGATACGGTGCAGGGGTGTGCGATCAACCGGTTCAATCTCTGCCCCGTCATCACGCACCAGGGCATCAACAACGGCTAGCGAGGGCGCGGCTCCATCATGGCTGGCCAGGGCAGTAACAAGCCGCTCAATCACTGGCTGGCTCAAAAGCGGACGGGCGGCATCATGGATCAGAACATGATCCTGCTCCGCGGCTTCTACACAGCGTCGAACCGATGCGGTGCGCGTAGCGCCACCCTCGATAAACAGGCATCGCCCGGCATGCTTTCCAGCCTGACGCCGCGTCTCGTCGATGTCTCCAGGCGGGGCGGCAATGATGATCTGCGTACAGACGGGATCTGAGGCAAAGACATCAACGCTCCAGGCCAGAACGCTTTGCCCGGCCAGGGGACGGAATTGTTTTGGAACGCCGCCGCCAGCGCGGGTTCCGCGGCCAGCAGCCACAATGCAGGCGGTGTAGGTAATCTTCTTCATCTCCCCCATAGCGTTAGGGAGAGTTGGGCATAAGGTCCAGAGGCCGATTCAACACCACGGCGTCGAACCGGCCAAATCAGGATTGTCGTCCTACGGATCGAGCGGGCAGGAATCATTGAGGACGTCGAAAACTTCGCCCTCATAAAAAATCGTCACCGAGTAGAAGCCCGGCACGACTTCAGTGCAGGACAGGACGACCGCGCCCTCTGGAATATTGGCATGGGCAGCCGGGGTTAGAGCCAGCGCCGACAATCCCAGAAGGACTGAACCAATAGCGGTGCGAAGTGTGAGTTTGGTCATGTAACGCTCCTTGATTGATTTTTGACGCAGTGCGCAACCATTGCGAGCCCTTAGGCGACCGTCAACCGATGCTCCATCTGGTCGTTATCAACAAGAGGCGCTATCTGTCGTGACATGACTAAAGAACTGCCCCATGCCCCAACCTTCTTGATTGGAACTGTGCCGGCGCGCGCGCCTGTGTTGCTGGCACCGATGTCCGGCGTGACGGACTGGCCTATCCGTCGCCAGGCTTTTGCATGGGGTGCCGGTCTTGTCGTGTCTGAAATGGTGGCGTGTGAAACGCTGGCGCAGGGGCGCGAAGATGTCATTCGACGCATGAAGGCTGATGAACGCTGCGGCCCCCATGTGATCCAGCTGGCTGGCCGGGAGACTCGTTGGATGTCCGAGGGCGCAAGGCTTGCGGTCGACGCGGGCGCGGATGTGATTGATATCAACATGGGCTGCCCGGCGCGCCAGGTGACACGCGGTTTATCGGGTTCGGCTTTGATGCGTGACCTTGATCACGCACTTGAACTCATTGAAGCCACGGTTTCCGCCTCAAGCGTTCCTGTGACACTGAAAATGCGTCTTGGTTGGGACCATGACAGCATCAATGCGCCCGAACTCGCGCGGCGGGCTGAAAACGCGGGCGTTCAGATGATCACGGTCCACGGACGCACCCGCCAGCAATTCTATACTGGCCGTGCCGACTGGCGCGCGGTCGCCGCTGTGAAATCTGCGGTCTCTGTGCCGCTCGTTGTGAATGGAGATATCGCAACACCAGAGCATGCGCGTAACGCGCTCGCCGCCTCAGGGGCGGATGCGGTCATGGTCGGACGGGCCAGTCAGGGGCGCCCATGGCTTCCCGGTGCTATCGCGCGCGCGCTGCAGACCGATACAGGCTTGGTCGAGCCTTCTCTGATGGAGGGAGCCGCAAGCCTGGAAGAGGCGCTCGAGGATTCCGTCACCCTGTACGGCGAGGAGCTCGGCGTGCGTTGCATGCGCAAGCATTTTGCCAGCTTCGTTGATTGGGCCGTTAGCGATCCGCATGAAGCGAAATCCTGGCGGGGCACGCTCTGTCGCGCCAAAGATGCTCATTCGGTCAAGGACTCGCTTCATCGCTTTGTCGCCCGCCATGCCCGTGATGCCGCATGACGAGTGCTCGCGCCGCTGAAGCCGCCAGCGTCGGCTTGATCCTGGTAACGGCAGAGGGCCAGATTGAGTACGTCAACGATAGCGCCGAGCGTTTGATGCAACGGTCGCGCAAGCGCCTGTTAAAAGCCTCTTTGAGTGAACTGGGGGCCATTGGTGGGGCGATAATGCCTTTGGTGGCCAAGGCTCTTGATGAGCAGCGTGACGTGTTCGCTCATGATCTGCCAGTGAACACCGAAACCGGGCTCGTGCGCCTGTCTGTCGATGCGGCACCAGAAGGCGACGGGGTCTGTCTGTGTTTGCGGCCGTGGCCGGAAGCGGGTGCCAGCCCCTCCGGTGGTATTGCGGCCAGCGCCGCAGCCGGTTTCGGGCGTATGCTGTCTCACGAGCTCAAAAACCCGATCGCCGGGGCGAGGGGCGCTGCCCAGCTTATTGCAAGTTCTGATCCGGCAGAAATACGCGAGCTTTCTGAACTCATAATTTGCGAACTTGATCGCGCGCGCCGCATTGCAGACCACTGGAGCCAGGTGGGTGATATCGCGCTTGGGCCGCTGGAGCCGATCAATATGCACGCCCTTGTTCGCAAGGCGGTTTGTTCGGCTCGGGCAGGTGGCAGCGGTCTTATCGCCTGGGAAGAACATTTTGACCCTTCCCTGCCTGAAGCGCTTGCAGATGAAGATCTTGCATTACAGGCAATATTGAATCTTCTGATCAACGCCGCTGAAGCACAGGGTGAGGAAGAAGGACGGGTCTCAGTCACGACGCGTTATCGCGCCGCTCGCCCTGGTGGACCTGCTCCTGATGCTCGAATTGAAGTGATGGTGGAAGACAACGGGGCCGGTATACCTGAGCTCATGCAAAGCGCCGTTTTTAATCCGTTTGTAACGAGCAAGCCTGCCGGGGAGGGCCTTGGTCTCGCCCTGGTCGCGCGAATTGCCGAGCTGCACGGTGGCGGTGTCGAGTTTGAAAGCCGTCCCGGTCGGACAACCTTCCACCTCTATTTCAAGGAATCGCGGTCATGACACGGCGTGTGATTGTTCTGGAAGACGATGAATCGCTTCGCCTCGTAATCACCAAGGCCCTGTCTCGTGCCGGCTTTGAGGTGCGCGCAACGGCCAGTCCGGAAACTGCAATTGAACGGATGGCGCGTCATGAGGCTGATGCTCTGGTCGCGGATGTGCTTCTGGGGCGAGACAATTTTCTTGATAGGATTGGGGAGGTGCGGCAGCTGCGTCCCGATGCACCGATACTTGTCATGAGCGCTCAGACAACAGCAGGAACAGCGCTCAAAGCTGATAGCGCCGGTGCCTTTGAATACCTCCCAAAGCCATTTGATATCAATGATCTGGTTGATACACTTAACCGATCACTCGAACGAAAGCCGCCCCAGCGTTCCTCTGGTGAAGTGACTGCAGAGCCAGAATTGCTGGGTCGGTCATCGGTGATGCAGACGGCATTCAAGGCAATTGCCAGGCTGACCCGGTCGCATGTTCCCGTGCTGATAACGGGGCCAGATGGCAGTGGGCGGGCGAGTGCGGCGCGCGTTATCCACAAACGAGGGATGATCGATGGGCCTCTTGTCGAAGCGGGCCCGCGCCAGCTGGATTCAGAGCCTGCAAAGCTGTGGGCCGCCGCCGAGGGTGGAAGCCTGTTGCTGCGGCGCGCGGATGACTGGAGCGCGGATAGTCAAAAATTTATAAGAGAGATGCTTGAAAGTAAGGGTGGCAATAATGTGCGCCTTCTGACCACGGGCTCAGAGCAGGTTGCTGATGTTTTGCCGCGCGGGCTATTGGATTTGATGTCCGTTGGGCATATCGAAATTCCGCCTGTGTTTCAGCGCAGTGGTGATCGCGCCCTGTTGTTCGACAGCTTTTTACAGGCAGCGGGGGCTGGCTTCAGCTTAAGCCAGGACGCGATTGATTTCGTCAATTCCCAGGTTTGGCCAGGCGAGGTACTTCAGCTTAAACGCACCGCACAGCACATTGCCGCGCAAGGCCAGCCAGGCAAGGTCGAGGCAAGCACAGTTGCAGCCGCAATGGTTGGGCCCATGCACCATGATCCGGCCGAGGAGCTTGAGTTGGCGGGTATCCGCTATTTTGCAGCCTCCGACGCGCAGGACGCTAGCGATCTGGCAACGGCTGCGATCATGCATCTTGAATGTGGGATGATCAAAGCCGCGCTTGAGGCCTCCGGTGGCGTACGCCAGGAGGCTGCAAAGCGCCTGGGCATGAACCGCAACACCTTCTCGCGAAAAATAGATCAATATGATCTTGATGTTGGGGATTGATGAACACAGTGCGTTGATTTTATGCAACAGCTAGGCCATGGTCCGGCTGGGGCGTAAGGAAACAAGCCACTCGTGCCAAGACCGCATTCGAAAATCCCGGTTCAAGCCGCAGCTCAGTCTGCGTTTGCTGTCGCCTTTGCGTTTGCAGGTGTCGGGGTGGTCGCGCTTGCATTGATGGCGGTGAGCGATAACAGCGCCTTTAGTCCGGGCAGCGCGCTGTTCACCAGTCTTCTGGCTTTGGTTGCGGTCGTCACGTTCGGACTAATCGTCTGGACGGGTTTGAGAATTGCGCGCCGGGCGAGGGGCAGACAGTCCGGAGCGCCGGCTCCACAGCTTCAAACGCGCTTCATGACGCTGTTTGCGGTCGCCGCAGTGGTGCCAGCCGTGCTAATGGCCGGTTTCCATGTACTGGTTTTGAACCGTGGCATTGAATTCTGGTTTGGCGAGCGTGTGTCTTCGCTTGTTGAATCGTCCGAGGAGATGCGGCGAGAGTGGGCTATCCAGGCGCTTCAGATCGCCAATGTTCAGTTTCAGTCTACAGCCGAAAATCTAAATTATCTCGATACCGTCCGAGGCTTTCAGGAATCCCGGATTCGCTACAATGAGTATCTGAGCCAACAGGCCTTTTTACGTAATATTCCTGCGCTTTACGTCATCGATAGCCGTGCAACGGTGCTCGCCCGAAGCGAAGCAGCGGTCGGTGCGCCCGCTTACTCACCGCCTAATGCAGAGCTATTCGAGATCGCCAACGAAGGCGACCTGGCCGCGAGCGCCGTTGTTACGCGCGCAGACGCTCAGGACTATGTTCATCTGCTGATCCGGCTTTCAAATTATCAGGACGCCTATCTTTATGGGGTCTGGTATGTGGATTTTTCTGCCCTCGACGAGCCTCGACAGGCGACAGCGTCCTATCAGGAGGCGATCGCACGGGAGGCGCGCATGCGCGAGGGCTTTTTCCTCGTGTACGCGCTCGCCGCGTTTCTGATTTTTGTTGGTGCGGTCTGGCTTGCGTTGTCTGCCGCAGCAACAGTGGTCAATCCGGTCTCCCGGCTGGTGTCGGCGGCTGAAAGGATCCGCCACGGCGACCTTGAGGTCAGGGTTGAAACTGCCAATAAAGACGATGAGATCGGCGCGCTCGGTCTGGCATTTAACAGAATGACCGAGCAGCTTGAGTCTCAGCGAGGTGCGCTACTTGAGGCCAATGTTGAGTCAGAGCGCCGCCGTGGCTTTATAGAAGCCGTGCTCTCGGGTGTAACAGCGGGCGTTATCGGCATTAATTCAGAGCAGCGGATTACATTGGTAAATCCCTCCGCCGCAGCTCTTCTGGGGGCAGATCCGGGTGATCTGGTGGATCAACCCCTGTCTGTAGCTGCACCGGTTTTTGCTGACGTCATTGCTCAGTCAGAGCGCAGTCGTGACGGTCTGACTGAACAGCAGATTGATATGATCACACCGGATGGCAATGCTCTGCACCTCAATGTCCGTGTAGGTCGGGACGCTGACAACGGCGTGGTCATTACATTTGACGATGTTACACGCCTTGTTGCCGCCCAGCGCAACGCAGCCTGGCGCGATGTGGCCCGCAGGATTGCCCACGAGATCAAAAATCCGCTCACGCCGATCCAGCTGTCAGCTGAGCGTCTGCGGCGCAAATACCGAAGCGGGCTTGAGGAGAGCGAGACCTCTACCTTCGACCGCTGCGTAGACACGATTGTGCGTCAGGTCAGCGATATTGGTCGGATGGTTGACGAGTTTTCTTCCTTCGCCCGGATGCCGGCCCCAAAAATGGAGCTGTCCGACCTTAATGAGATAGCCCGTGGAGCGGTTTTTGCTCAGCGGGTTGCCTCGCCCAGCATTCGCATGCCCTACAGTGAAACGGCCGACAGCGTTGACGTGGAATGCGACAGCCGGCTGGCGGGCCAGGCGCTGGCCAATATTCTCAAGAATGCCGCAGAGAGTGTATCAGCACGTGTCGATGCCGATGGGGGCAAGGCGACCGGGGAAATCGGCGTGAAGGTGTTCCGGCACGACGGCTTTGGAATAATCGAGGTCGCTGACAATGGGCTGGGTTGGCCGACCGCTGATCGCTCGCGTCTGACCGAACCCTATATGACAACACGGGAAAAGGGCACAGGCCTGGGGCTGGCGATCGTGCGTCGGGTGATGGAAGACCATGGCGGTCGACTTGAACTTGATGATCCCGGTCCCGAACAGCGTGGGGCGATCGTCCGGTTGGCCTTTCCCTTGCTAGACACAAGACGTGACGCACAGAAAGCGTCAGAACAAGCAGAGGCGTAAGACGAGACATGGCCCAGGATATTCTCATCGTCGATGATGAAACCGACATCCGGGAACTCATCGGTGGACTGCTGGAAGATGAGGGCTATCAGGCCCGCTATGCCGGTAATGCTGATAGCGCCCTTGCAGAGGTTCGTGCACGCACACCGGCCCTGGCGATCCTTGATGTCTGGCTTCAGGGCAGCCGACTGGATGGCATCGAGCTGCTGGATGAAATCAAGCAGGGCGACCCGGATCTGCCAATCATCGTGATCTCCGGTCATGGGACGATTGAGACGGCCGTGGCTGCGATCCGCAAAGGGGCTTATGACTTCATTGAAAAGCCCTTCAAATCCGACAAGCTTCTGGTCACGGTTGAACGTGCGTTAGAGACAAGCAGGCTACGCCGCGAAAACGCTGAGCTACGCTCGAAAAGCGATGCGCACTCTGAGCTTGTTGGTGAAAGCGCGGCGGCTATTGCTTTACGCAACATGATTGAAAAGGTCGCCCCGACCAATTCGCGCGTCCTTATTTCCGGGGCACCCGGGTCCGGCAAAGAGCTGGTTGCGCGCATGATTCATGCCCAGTCGTTACGCGCTGATGGGCCGTTCGTACCAGTCAGTGCGGCGATGATGGACCCTGAACGGGTGGAAGCCGAGCTCTTTGGTTCAGAAAGCGAGGGCGGCGTCGAGCGCGTGGGGCTGTTGGAGCAGGCCCACGGAGGCACGCTTTTCCTTGATGAAGTCGGCGACATGCCGATCGCCACGCAAGGCAAGCTCTTACGCATGCTGGTTGAGCAACGTTTCAAGCGCCTTGGCGGCAACTCTGATGTTGAGGTGAATGTCAGGGTCCTGTCATCGAGTGCCCGTGATCTGCGTAGCCTGATCGTCCAGGGCCGCTTCCGCGAGGACCTTTTCCACCGGCTCGCTGTGGTTCCGATCGAAGCGCCCTCGCTGGCCGAGCGTCGCGATGATATTCCGCTTCTGGTCAATCATTTCATTGAGCGCCTGGTTGCCATGTCTGGCCTGCCGCCGCGTAAGATTGGCGATGATGCCATGGCGGCGCTTCAAGCCCACGACTGGCCCGGCAATGTCCGTCAGCTTCGCAATAACGTGGAACGCCTGCTGATCCTTGCTGTGGGTGACTCGTCTCAGCCGGTCACGCTCGACAGCTTGCCCTCTGAAGTGACCGGTCGTTCAGCAAGCAATGACGCCGGATTTGACGCAGAACGCATGATTGGCTTGCCGCTACGTGATGCGCGTGAGAAGTTCGAGCGAGAATACCTCAAGGTCCAGATCAACCGATTTGGTGGAAATATCTCGCGCACGGCGACCTTTATTGGCATGGAGCGGTCGGCCTTGCATCGCAAGTTGAAGACGCTTGGTGTCGGAAACGGGGCCAAGACTGATGCCGAGACCGACCCCGATGCAGAAAAAGCGTCCTAACCCCTCATAGAGTACTCCCATGAAGGCAGTCGTCTGCGGCGCAGGCCGTGTTGGATATGGCATTGCACGCGAGCTTGCCGCTGAAGGTAACTCGGTGACTGTTGTCGACTGGTCACGAGAGCTCGTAGACAAAGTCACGACAGACTTGGATGTGCGTGGAGTAGTGGGGCACGGCTCCCACCCTGATGTTCTCGACAAGGCTGGCGTCGGTGATGCCGATCTTCTGGTGGCCGTGACCTATTCTGATGAGGTCAACATGGTCGCTGCCCAGGTGGCCCATTCCATCTTCGAAACGCCAATGAAGATCGCACGCGTGCGCTCCCAGACCTATCTGGACAAGCGATGGGGCGCGCTGTTTGCCGACGGTGCGATGCCGGTGGACGTTACGATCTCGCCAGAGCTTGAGGTGAGCCGGTCCATATTGCAGCGGATGGAGACGCCAGGGGCGTTTGCCACCGCGCCGTTTGCGAACTCCAGGGTTCAGGTGCTGGGGCTGTCGGTGGATGAAAATTCGCCCGTGGTCACAAGCACACGTGATCAGCTGCTGGAGTTGTTTCCTGATCTGGGCTTCGACCTTGTTGGCATTCAGCGCGATAAGACGCTCTTCATTCCTGATGGTAGCGATCCGATCATGCCTGGTGATGAGGTCTATCTCAGCCTGGCCGCGGGTCAGGTCAAACGCGCCCTTGATGTCTTTGGTCAGGACGCCCAGCGTGCGCGCAAGGTTGTTATCGTCGGTGCGGGCAATATCGGGCTTTATGTCGCCAAGGCCCTGGAGCGGGTGAGCGGGGTTCGCGTGCGTCTGATTGAACGCGACAAGCCGCAGGCGGAGAAGGCTGCTGATGTCCTGCGAAAGACGGTGGTCCTTCACGGTGACGGTCTGGACCGCGAGGTCTTGCGCGAAGCCGGGGTCGAGGATGCTGAGCTTACGCTGTGCCTGACAAATGACGACAAGGTAAACCTGCTAAGCGCCGTTATGGCCAAGCGGGAAGGGGCCTCGCGCTCGCTTTGCCTTGTCAATGACCAGGCCTTTGAGCCGGTTAAATCTGCGCTCGATATTGATGTTCTGATCGATCCACGCGGTGTGACGGTGTCGACGATCCTCCAGCATATTCGCCGTGGCCGGATTACGGGGCTGCAATCGCTGGCGGGCGGTCAGGCCGAGGCGCTGGAAGGTGTCGCGCTTGCCACCTCTCCGCTTATCGGCAAGACGCTGAATACGCTGGAGCTGGATGAAGGCATTTCTGTTTGCGCCCTTGTACGCGGTGATAAAGTCTTTTTTGCACGCGACGATGTGAAGGTAGAAGAAAATGACCGCGTCGTTTTCTTTGCCCTTAAAGGATCTGTGTCGAAGGTTGAGCAAATGTTCCGCGTCAGCCTGGAATACTTCTAGGGACAATGACCCTCTCCCCTCGCATGTTCCGCGCCATGGCCTGGTGCGCTTTGCTGATCGCTGGCGCAGCGCTGCCCTTCATCGGCCTGGCCTTTCTGGAAGGCGCTGAAGCAGAGGCGAGGGGCTTCTTCTTTACCTTTGTGGCTGGCGGCTTTGTCGGCGGTGTTGTTCTGGCCGCAACTCAAGGCTCCACCCGGCCGGCCAGAGCCTCAGCAGCACTACGGCTTGCTTTCCTGGGGTGGCTGATCATGCCTGTACTGGCGGCAGCGCCGCTTATTCTGGCAACAGGATCGGTCTCTCTTGGTGTTTTTGAAGCCTATTCTTCACTAACCACGACCGGAGCCATCACCCTCGCACCCGAAGATGCGGCCCGTTCTATTATTTTGTGGCGTTGCCTTCTGGCCTGGATGGGCGGGCTGGCGAGCCTTGTTTTCGCCGCAACGGTGTTTGCCGCTCTGGACCGGCGTGGCGTTGGCCTTCGCCGGACCACACTTTTGACCGTAGAACGGGCAGATCTGTTTACCAATTTCGGCCGAGCCGTGCGCCGGCTTGGCAGTGTTTATACCGCCCTGACCCTCTTGGGGGCCTTTTTCCTGATGGTGACGGGCAGCCCGCTGTTTGAGGCGCTCTGCCTTGCACTGTCCGGGATCGCGACGGCGGGACTGGCACCCTTTAGTGGGCCATTGTCCAGCCAGCTTGGAATTGCAGGGACTCTTGTTCTGGTCGGGATCTGCGTGGTCGGTGCGTGGAACTTTGCCGTGATCTACGAGCTTGCCACACGCCGGCGGTATGGCCGGGGCACCGGTGAATTGCGCGCCATTGTGGGCGTATCGCTCGCGGTTGCAATCGGGGCAGGGATCGTTATTGGGCTTCCGGCCATTCTCCCGACCCTGTTTGATGCGCTGTTCGCGATCACGACGGCGGGATATCAGACAGCAGGCATTGCCTATGGCGGACCGGTTGTCTGGCTGATGCTGGCACTAATCGGGGGATCAACGATCTCCACCACAGGCGGCATCAAGATGCCGCGTGTCCTTCTACTCATGCGCCGTGCGGGTGGGGAGCTTGAGGTGTTATCTCACCCCTCCGCTGCCATCCGAACTCGCTTTTCTGGTCGCGCTGTCAGCGATGAAGCGCTTGCAGGTGTTTGGGTGTATGCGCTCGCCTTTCCCGCTGTTATGGGCCTCGGGGCAATTATCATCGGGGCGGGGGGTGCCGGGTTTGATGAAGCCTGGCGCATGTCTGCTGCGGCGCTGACAAATGCCGGGCCACTTGCCGGGATCGACTGGGCCAGTCAAAGCCCCGCATCGTTATTCGCGGCGTCTTTCCTGATGGTCCTCGGTCGGCTTGAGATTCTGGCCGCTGCCGCCGCGATTTATGTGATTTTTGCCCGCGATTGAGCCAATTTGTGGCGAAGACCGGCTCACAAGGTTGCAGTGCAGCGTAACCGTGTTTACCTAACGCATCCAAGTGCCCCGAAAGGCGGGCCGCTGAGTCACGAGAAGTCGAGCTTATGTCCAACGATAAAAAACAAAACCTTCAGGACGTTTTTCTGAACACGGTCCGCAAAAGCAAAACCCCGCTGACCATTTTTCTGGTCAATGGCGTGAAGCTCCAGGGCGTGGTCACATGGTTTGATAATTTCTGCGTGCTGCTACGCCGTGAAGGACAGATTCAGCTCGTTTACAAGCATGCGATCTCGACGATCATGCCGGGCCAGCCGGTCCAGCTGTTCGACAAGGACGAGATCGACGAGGAAGACGCCGATTGATTGAGCGTTCTGCAGCCGCACAAACGGCGCTCGTTCTCCACCCGGATACTGGCGTTCTCGATGAGATGCGTGTTAGCGCGCGTCTTGAAGAAGCCGCTGGTCTTGCCGAAGCGCTTGACCTTGAAACCGCCGAGGCGCGGGTTGAACCTCTGCGCAAGGTGGAGCCATCCACCTATTTCGGCTCCGGCAAGGTGGAAACGCTGGCGGCTGACCTCGCTTCACTTGATGCCAATGTGCTGGTCCTGGACACGGCTCTGACACCGGTCCAGCAGCGCAATCTGGAAAAAGCCCTGAAGGTGAAGGTGATCGACCGGACTGGTCTGATCTTGGAGATCTTCGGCCGACGCGCCCAAACCCGGGAAGGGCGCTTGCAGGTGGAGCTGGCCCGCCTGACCTATGAGCGTTCGCGTCTGGTGCGCACCTGGACCCACCTGGAACGCCAGCGTGGTGGTGCCGGCTTTATGGGCGGTCCCGGTGAAACCCAGATTGAGACCGACCGCCGGATCATCGCTGACAAGATGGCCAGGCTGCGCCGCGAGCTGGATCAGGTTCGTCGCACCCGCACGCTGCACCGTAGTCGTCGGCGCGCTGCACCCTGGCCAACGGTGGCGCTTGTTGGATACACGAACGCTGGTAAATCGAGCCTCTTTAATGTCCTGTCTGAGGCGAAAGTGCTGGCTAAGGATATGCCGTTCGCGACGCTGGATCCGACAACGCGCGCGGTTCGCACGCTGACGGGGCGGCGCATCTTGTTGTCAGACACTGTGGGCTTCATCACCGATCTGCCGACTGAGCTGATTGCAGCCTTCCGGGCCACGCTGGAAGAGGTGGCCGAAGCTGACATCCTGATCCATGTGCGCGACATG
This sequence comes from Maricaulaceae bacterium EIL42A08, assembly GCA_024178355.1. Lineage (GTDB taxonomy): Bacteria > Pseudomonadota > Alphaproteobacteria > Caulobacterales > Maricaulaceae > Oceanicaulis. The sequence goes on from JAMZNZ010000002.1 coordinate 576,554, forward strand.
GCCGATCCCGACCATGAGGGGCGCAAGGCCGATGTGGAAGCGGTGCTGGAGGCGCTCGGCTGCGGCGTTGATGACGACAGCGATCAGATCCGCATTGAGGCCTGGAACAAAGTCGACCAGCTCGATGAAGAAGCGCGCGACGATCTTGTGTGGCGTGCAAGGCTCCAGACCGGGCCGGACAAGCTGCAAGTCATTGCCACGTCAGCGATAACCGGGCAGGGGCTGTCAGCCCTGATGCGCGCCATCGATGAAGCATTGTCGCTGGGCGATGAGCGCCTTCATGTCAGATTTGCGCCCTCTGATGCGGCCGCACGGGCCTGGGTCCATGAGAATGGATCCATCATGGAAGAGCGCATCGATCCTGAGACGGGGGTCGCCGATGCAATCCTGCGCCTGTCTGGTCCGGACGCGGGACGTTTCCGCCAGCGTTTCCCAGGGCTTGAACAGGTCTTTGAGGTCGATGCCGTAGACTAGACGAGACACTTTGGGCTAAGCTTGCCGCTCGACAGCCTTGGCCTCCAGCCAGAGTTCTTCCATTTGATCAAGGTTGGCTTCTTGAATTGAAGCGGCTTTCTTTTCAATATTTTGTTCAATATACCTGAAGCGACGCTCAAACTTGGCATTGGCATCACGAAGCGCCTGCTCTGGCTCCACCGAAAGCTTGCGGGCCAAATTTGCGAGCACGAAAAGAAGGTCGCCCATTTCCTCGGTTATATGGGACTGGTCACCTGATTTCATGGCGTCTTTCAGCTCTGCGAGCTCTTCGTCCAACTTGTCAAAGACCTGATCGACATCCGGCCAGTCAAAGCCGACGCGCGCAGCCCGCTTGGTGAGCTTTCCGGCGCGCTTCAGAGCGGGCAGGGCGACCGGAAGATCTGCGAGCACTGACGTATCGATATCGCCCTTGGCCGCGCGTTCCGCGGCTTTCTGAGCCTCCCAGGCTTTGGTCTGCTCCTCGGCATCGCGCTCATCTGCATCGCCGAATACATGGGGGTGGCGGCGGATCATCTTGTCGGAGATCGCGTCAATCACGTCCTCAAAGGAAAAATCGCCTGTTTCCGACGCCATCTGGCTATGGAAAACGACCTGGAACATCAGGTCGCCCAGCTCATCCTTCAGGTCATCGAGGTCGCCGCGATCGATTGCATCAGCAACTTCGTAGGCTTCCTCAATCGTGTATGGCGCGATGGTGGCGTAGGTCTGCTGAACATCCCACGGGCAGCCGCTTTGCTTGTCGCGAAGCCGGGACATGATCGCGAGAAGGCGCTGCATACCTGTGAGGTCGCGCTTTGGCGCACCGTCCAATTGCTCAAGAGCTTGATCATAAAAGGGAACGGGCTGTGTCACTTGGTGCTACCTGCCTCTGTTTTGCGCATAATCAATATTATGAGAAATGCGATATGGCGTTATTAGGGCTCTCGTGTTGTTTCAAACACGCGCTAAGGCGCGCTTACGTCGAGTATTTCGCCTGAGTCCCACCCCGCCGTCACGGCAAAGCCGTCATAGGCTGGGCGAATGCCGTGTGGCAGACGCTTCAGCAGGCTGCGATAATCCAGATCGATGTGGAGATTGGTCAACACGCCCAGCTTGGGCGCAACAGCGCCCAGCCACTCCAGACTCTGATCCAGGTGCGCATGCGTCGGATGCGGCTTTTCACGCAGCGCATCGACAATCCAGACACTGGTTCTCGACAGCGCGTCAAACGCCGCATCGCCGAGCCCATTCACATCCGGCGTGTAACTCATCGGCCCACAGCGCACACCACTGCATGGTGCACCGCCATGCTCCACATCAAACAGGCTGAGCGTCAGGACGCCGCCTGGCCCGTCAATATGGACGGATGCGCCAGGCTCTACTGCTGACATGGTCATCAGTGGCGGATAGCCTGAGCCTGGCGGGGTTTCGAAGATATAGCTGAACCGCGAGACAATTTCGCTTGCGACCGCTGGATTGGCAAAGGATGGAAGCTTGGCCCGGCGGCGATAAACCAGCGCACGTAAGTCATCAATGCCATGGAGCTGGTCGGCGTGCGCGTGGGTGTATATCACGCCATCCAGCGACGAAGAGCCTGCCTCAAGCCACTGATGTCTAGGGTCTGGCGATGTGTCGATCAGCGCGCGCGTGGCAACGCCTTCATGTAAGGCTTCATGGGTTTCAGCCCGCTCTAGCAGCAGGCTGCACCGCTGACGGCGGTTCTTCGGCTCATTGGGGTCGCAATCACCCCAATCCCCGTCAAGACGCGGCACGCCGCCGGACGATCCGCAGCCCAGAATGCGCGCGCGCAGCACTGGCTCGCTGGACGCCATCAGGCCGGCAACCGGTCAAACAGCGTACGGGCAGCGCGCGTCGTACGCTCTGCCGTTTCCTCCAGGGTCCAGCCCTTCACATTCGCCAGCGCTTCAGCAACATGGGGCAAGAAGCTGGGTTCATTGCGTTTTCCGCGATTGGGAACGGGAGCCAGATACGGGCAATCCGTTTCAATAATCACCCGGTCATCGGGAACGATATCGCGGAAAACCTCGCGGACATCCTCCGCCTTTTTAAAACTGATAATCCCGGAGGCCGAGAAATAGGCCCCAAGAGCCGCTGCGCGGGATGCCAATTGCTTGCCGCCGGTGTAGCAATGCAGGAGCGGGCGGAACGCCCCCTTCCCCATTTCCTCCTCCAGCAGATCGGCCATTTGCTCATCAGCCTCACGAGAGTGCAGGATGATGGGAAGACCGGTCTGGCGTGCCGCCTCAATATGGGCGCGCAGACTTGGAAACTGAGCCTCTGGGGGACTGTAATTATAGTGGAAATCCAGCCCCGTCTCTCCAATCGCAACGACCTTGGGATGGCTGGCGATCTCGATAAGCTCTTCAGCGGTTATGTCCGGCCGGTCCTTGGCGTGATGGGGATGCGCGCCGATGGTGCACACCACGTCATCATGGGCTTCGGCAATCTTGCGTACCGCATCAAATTCCTGGAGGCGGCAGCAGATTGCAATCATCGGTGACACGCCCGCCGCGCGCGCGCGATCGAGAACCGCGTCGAGATCCTCCTCATAGGCTTCGCCGTGGATGTTGATGTGGGTGTCGATGAACATGGGTGCTTCAGGATTGGCTGGCTGCAGCCTCGACCAGCGAGATTGCAGCATGGACGGTTTGTTTCGGATCGAGATAGATCGCATCGGCATCGCGTGCCAGCCGGCGCAGCTCATCACTCGCCTTCACCCAGGCGGCTGCTTTTGAAAGGCCTGCTTCAGCGACGGCCAGCTCCCGCGCGCGGTCTTGAGCATAGGCTTGCAGAAACCGCATGATGGCCCGCTTTGTCGCCTCGCCATCCTTACGTGAGGCCTTGTCAGCAAGCCGAATGGCTGCGCTGCGATCAATCCTCGGCAATCCGGTCAGCATCTGATCGAGGTCGTCTTTCACTCCGATCTCCCCAGAGACCGCATGGGCGAGCGCCCTGCCCGGTGCACCTGTGGCCAGGTCAGCGGCCCGATCTGCGACGCTGCGCTCAATATCGTGGCGCTCCACAAGCCAGTCAGCGGTCGCTGAAACGTCCGGCGCGCGCAGCGACAGGCGGCGGCAGCGCGAACGGATCGTAGGCAGCAAGCGGCCGGGCGTTTCGACCAGCAAGATCAGCAAACCCTTCTTCGGCGGTTCTTCAAGAGTCTTCAGCAAGGCATTGGATGCGTTGATGTTTAACTCGTCAGCTGTGTCGACAATCACGACGCGCCAATGGTCGCCGCTGGCACTCTTGGAAAAAAAGTCTGCCGCCTTGCGGGCCTCATCAACGGTAATCTCGCCCTTCAGCTTTTTGGTCTTGTCATTATAGGGCCGCCGGATCAGCAGAAAATCTGGATGCGCCAGCCCCTCAAGCTGGCGACAGACCGGATCACCAGGGCTGGACGCCAAAGCCCCCTCACCGCTGGCTTGTGCCCCCAGAGCCCGCCGCGCCAGCCGATAGGCGAGCGTGGCTTTGCCAACGCCCTTTGCCCCCGTGACCATCCAGGCATGGTGCATATGGCCGGTGGAGAGCGCCTCTTCCATGGCCCGCGCCTCACGCTCATGGCCGAACAGGTCATAGACCTCGCGCGGGTGAGCCAGTTCGCCTTCGCGGTCGGCTTCGGGGATGTCCGAGCTCATATCGCTTTCACCAGACGCTCCGACACGAGTTTCAGTGCCTCGGAGCGCAGACTGTCCGCATCCAGGCTACCATCCAGGACCGCACAGCGTTCTGGTTCGCGGTTCGCAATCGCCACGAACTCTGCGCGCAGAGCATTGTGGAACTCAGACGGTTGCAGCTCAAAGCGTGTCGCGCCCTCACCGCGCGCAATTGTGCGATCCAGGCCGACTTTGGGATCAAGATCGACCACAAGCGTCAGGTCCGGCTGGTAGCCATCAAGCGCCAGCTGGTGCAGGGCCTCGACCGTCTCGCGCTTCAAGCCACCCGCAGCCGACTGATAGGCCAGAGTGGAATCTGCAAAGCGATCCGAGATGACCCATTTGCCCGCCTCAAGCGCCGGCTCGATCAGGGTGCGGACATGGTCTTCACGCGCCGCATAAAGCAATAGCGCCTCACCGATGGGCGACCAGCGATTGACCTCCCCGCCCACCAGAAGCTCGCGAATGGCCTCGGCATTGCTGGTGCCGCCCGGCTCCCGGGTCACAACGACCTCTAGCCCCTGCCCGCGCAGATGCTCGGCCAGCCCGCGCGCGAGGGTGGATTTGCCAGCGCCCTCGCCGCCTTCAAGTGTGATGAACTTGCCGCGCACGCCTAGCCACCGCGGATGAGGCGCGCCAGCGCGGCACCGGCCCGGCCAAGCGCGCCCTTGCGCTCCACCGTCTCAGCCGCCGCCAGCGGTACCGACTGGCTGCGCCCATCTGGCAGGCTCACCTCAAGGCGGCCCACAATCGTCCCGGCAGCCACCGGCGCGTTGAGCGGGCCGTCATACACGACCTCTGCGGTGAACGCGTCGAGATCCCGGCGATGGCCACCGATATCAAGTGTCTCGGTGACCTGAAGCGGCACGATGGCGCTTTGGCCCAGATAGACCTCCGCGTCGCCTACAAGGGTACCAGCCTCGACAATCGTATCTACGCGGAACTCCGTCAGAGCCGCGCGCATCAGGCGCTCAGCCTCGCTGGCGCGGTCACGCTCGCTGTCCATGCCGTTAAACACCACGATGCGGCGCACGCCATCACGTTCCGCCGTGGCGGTCAGGCCATAGCCGGCGTCGTCCGTACGCCCTGTTTTCATGCCATCGGCCCCGACAAACAGGCCCAAAAGCGGGTTCCGGTTGAATTGGCGGATACCGTTATAGGTGAACTCCTCCTCGCCATAGAGCGAGAAATATTGTGGGTGTTCAGCAATGATGTGCCGGGTCAGGCGCGCCAGATCGATTGCGGAGATGCGGTGTTCAGGGTCCGGCCAGCCGGTGGAGTTCGCAAAGTTTGCGCTCTCTAGACCAAGCTCTTGCGCCCGCTCCGTCATCATCATGGCGAAGTTCTGTTCACTCCCGCCCAGCGCTTCAGCGACCACGATGCAGGCATCATTGCCTGATTGAACAATGATACCCCGCAAAAGGTCGGCAACACTGGCGCGTGAATTGACTTCCAGAAACATGGTCGAGGAGCCCGAAGCCGCCCCGCCGCGGCGCCAGGCCTCTTCGCTGACCGGCAGGGTCGTCTCCATGGTCAGCTCGCCGCGCTCCAGCGCTTCAAACACCATCAGCGCGGTCATCAGCTTGGACATGGACGACGGAGCCATCGCCACATCGCCATCCTTCGAATAGAGAAGCTCGCCCGTTTCATGATCAAGGATCGCAGCGTAAATCGCCCGGATCTCAAAATTCGACTGGGCGTAGGTGGGCGCGACAAGCGCTCCCAGCATGGCAATCAGAACAACGAAACGGGCGATCATGGGCAAGGCCTCCTGCGGATTCGGAAAAGCGTAGGCAAGCTATCGTGAACACTGCCATGGCGAAAGCGTGGCGAGTGTGATCGTTGCGATCAGGCGCAGGCGCATGTGGGACGTGCGCTCTGTGCCGATCTACCGCGACAGAGTCTTGCCAGCGCGCACCCGTCAGGGCTAGACACTTCCGCTCTCAGTGCGGAGGAGTGGCTGAGGGGTCGAAAGCGGCGGTCTTGAAAACCGTTGAGCGTTCACGCGTTCCGGGGGTTCGAATCCCTCCTCCTCCGCCATTTTGTTCTCCTGTGTTTTTAGCATTCGGTCAGTCGCTTGCTCGATGCTGACGGACGGATACCTCGCGTCTGGTGAGTGTCCCTGCCACCGACTTGCTGCTACACCGGCGGTGAAGGCGGGTGAACACATACGCCACTCGATCAGCTTACGCCTCGCGAAAAGTCAAATATTGCAGATCTTTACCCATATCTTCTCAGCGTTTGAGCGACAGGTTCCCAGCTTTCCGGAGACCCGGCGCAGTGCGCCTTCGGGCAAGCTGTTCGGGTTTATCTGGCACTATGTGGCGGACGCGCGGTCCTGGCTGATTGGGCTTGTGGCGCTTGCGGTTTTGCTGGGCATCGCCGAGGTGGTCCTGTTTGGTTTTATAGGCCAGCTGGTCGACCTGCTGGCACAGGCCAATCCGGACACGGTCTTTGCTGACAATGCCCCTCGCCTCGCGGTGATGGTGGCGGTGATCCTGTTTGCCATGCCGCTGGGTAATTTCCTGCTGGGCCTGATCATTCACCAGGTGCTTTACGGGACCCTCGCGGTGAGCGCGGCCTGGCGGATGCATTCCCACCTTCTGGGCCAATCGCTGAGCTTCTTTTCAGATCAATATGCGGGTCGAGTGGGGGCGAAGGTCTTGCAGACCGCCAACGCCATCCGCGATGTGACTTTGAAGTCGATGCACGTCTTCGTCTTCGTCAGTATCTATTTTGTGTCCACACTCTTCATGGTTTCCAGTGCCGATCCGCGCCTGGTGGTGCCCTTTGTGGTCTGGCTTGTGGTTTATCTCAGCCTGATCCGCTGGTTTGTTCCGCGCCTGACCATTGTGGCTCAGCGCCAGGCGGATGCGCGCTCTGACATGACCGGCCGCGTCATCGACAGCTATTCCAACATCGCCACGGTGAAGCTATTCGGGCAGGCCAATGATGAGGAGATTTACACCCGCGCCAGCATGGCGGGCTTTCTGGGCACGGTGAATGGCCAGTTCCGGCTGATCACCAGCTTTTACACGCTCATCCACCTCAATAACGCCGTCAATCTGCTGGCCATCGCGGCCCTGGGCATTCTGTTCTGGAGCGACGGGCTTATCAGTGCGGGCTCAATTGCGGTCGCGCTGGGGCTGGCGCTTCGTATTTCCGGCATGTCCCAGTGGATCATGTGGGAAGTGTCGGCGCTGTTTGAAAATATCGGCATTGTCCACGATGGCATGTCGATCCTGTCAAAGCGCCAGGAGATCAAGGATGCTGAGAACGCGCCTGAGCTTGTCGTGTCCAAAGGCCAGATATCATTCAGCTATATTGCCTTTCACTACGGCAAAAAAAGCGGGGTCATCGAAGGTCTGAACCTTGATATTAAAGGCGGTGAGAAGATTGGCCTGATTGGCTCCTCGGGCGCGGGCAAATCCACGCTGGTCAATCTGCTTTTACGTTTTTACGACGTGGAGTCCGGCGACATCTCAATCGATGGCCAGTCGGTCCGGTCGGTCACACAGGAGTCGTTGCGCAAGCAGATCGCGATGGTGACGCAGGACACTTCCTTGCTCCATCGCTCCATTCGCGAGAACATCGCCTACGGCGCGCCTGATGCCACGGATGAACAGATCTGGGCTGCGATTGAGCGCGCCGATGCCGCAGACTTCGTGGCCCGCGTTCAGGATACGCAAGGACGCACTGGACTTGATGCGCTGGTTGGAGAACGCGGGGTCAAGCTGTCTGGCGGTCAGCGCCAGCGTATCGCCATCGCGCGCGTTTTCTTAAAGGACGCGCCCATTCTGATCCTGGACGAAGCCACGTCGGCCCTTGATTCAGAGGTTGAGGCGGCCATCCAGCAGAGCCTGTTCTCGCTGATGGAGGGCAAGACGGTTATCGCCATCGCCCACCGCCTGTCGACGATTGCGCAGATGGACCGCCTGGTCGTGCTGGACCAGGGCGAGATCATCGAGACCGGAACCCATGACGCCCTTCTGGCCCAGGGTGGTCGCTATGCCAGCCTGTGGGCGCGCCAGTCTGGCGGCTTTCTTGTGGACGCTCCGGCCGCGCAATAGTCCGGCCAAAGCCTGTTCGCTCTGGCCCTGCGGCCAATTGGTCGATGCGCCTGCCCCTGATCCGTGCCAAGCTTCAGACACAGTCACGGGGGACGGACATGAAGCATTACCTTTTGCTTTCAGCATCCTTGCTGCTTTTCGCGACACCGGCCTTTGCCCAGTCAGACGAAGGCGGCCATAGCGAGCGCGGCGTCACCGCCAACCCTTCCAGTCAAGCTGAAGCGATGGTCGAACACGACGGCCACGACGGGTCCGCAACACAGATCCTCGAAAATTACGGCAATGGCGGCTTTCCCATCGCCATCTCGGTGCCCCGGGCCCAGGCCTTCTTTGATAACGGCATCGAGCTGGCCTTCGCCTTTGCCCACCAGCAAGCGATTGATGCCATGGCCGAAGCCGTTCGCCTCGATCCGACCTGTGCCATGTGTCATGCGGGCCATGCCTACACGCTTGGGCCAACCTTGAACTACGGCAAGTCCATGGAGGATCGCGAAGAGGCGTATGAGGCCGCCCGCCGCGCCTTGGAGCTGGCTCGCCAGACCGATTCAGAGTTTGAGCGCGGCTTTGCTGAAGCCCTGGTGGAGCGCTACCGCCCCCGCGGCACGCCCGACGATCGCGATCTGGCCTATGCCGAAGCGATGGAGGCGCTCGCAGTGCGCTTCCCGGGGCATGATTCGGTGCAGGTTCTGGCCGCCGACGCGCGCATGATTGTCGACTTTCAAGCCGAGACCCACCGCCAAGCCATGGCCCTTCTGGAGCCGGTGCTGGAGCGCAGTCCTGATCACACCGGGGCCATCCACTTTTATATCCACGCAACGGAAATATCGGGCGATCCAGGCCTGGCCGAAGCGGCAGCCGACCGTCTCGCCGCCATGGATCTAAGCGCCAGTCACCTCGTTCACATGCCATCGCACACCTATTACTGGGTGGGGCGCTACGCTGATGCTGCGCGGGCCAATCTGGATGCGGTGCGTGTTGATCGCGGGCACGCAATGGCGATGGACCCTGACGATCCCATGGTAGTCTGGGGCATCCCCTACCACACCCACAATGTCATCTTTGGGCTGGGCGGAGCGCTCATGAGCGATGACTCGCGCACCGCCCTGATGATGGCCCGGCCGCTGGTGGAGCGTGCCCAGGCTCGAGAGAGCGGTAGCTTCTTTGGACAACTGCTTCTGTCATCGGCCTATTTCGGTATGGCCCGCTTTGAAGACCCCCACGTCGTGCTGGAACTTGAAGAGCCTCACCTGCCCTATCTGAAAGCCGCCTGGCGCTATGCCCGCGGCGAGGCCCATGCCTTCCTGGGCGATCGTGAGGGCCTGATGACCGAGCGTGACGCCATCCCCACTCAGATCGAGCTGAGTGAGGAGGATGAAGAGAACCGCCTCGCGGCCGCCGACCAGATGCTCATCATTACGCGTGCGGTCCTGTCTGGCAGGCTTGCCATGATGGATGGCGACTACGAGGCGGCAGCCGCCTTCTTTGAAGAAGCTGCAGAAACTGAAGAAACCGAAGACTTCAGCCGCTTCAGCGACCCGCCCGCCTTCTGGTATCCGGTCCGGCGCGATCTTGCACGCGCGCTCCTGGCAGCCGGCGATGAAGACGGCGCACTACGCGAAGCCTACGCGACGCTGGAGGTTCGCCCCAGAGACCCGGGCGCAGAAGCCATCATCGCTGAACTGGCAGGGTAGCCTCGACGAGACAGACAGCGTCGGCACTATACTCGGCAGAAGAATTTTTCTTCATCCTAAAATAGAGTCGCACTGAACCATTAGTTTTCTTACGGTCCTGCAGAGCTCGTTTAAATTGCCTCAAGGGAGGCGCATTTGCGGGCCAAATGGCTGGGAGCCCGTATCATGACACGCTTCATTCTTCTTCCCCTCGCCGTATTTGCCCTTTTCAGCTTCTTTACCGGCAAGGCGGCCGCCGACTGCGACGTTATTTGCACGGATGGTGAAACCTGCATCGCGGCGGGGCTTTACCCCTATGTTCCGGATACGGACGCTTTCGCGGACGCAATCTGCAATGCCTGGACCAGTGCCGGTCACACCGAAAAGCTTTATCTTATCGCGGATGAGTCAGTGTGGGATGGCGGGTACGGATCTGATCCTGCCTACATCAACGGAAGTGGCACTCAGGTTCCGATTGATGTTTTCGTCTACGACGCGATGTATCTGAATTATTGGGAGCCGCTTACCACACCCATTCCGGCGAGCCAGATATCGGACCCGAGCGATTTTGTGTCTTACGCGTTAAACGCATTGGCGCAGCCAAGTGGAGACATGCTGGCTTTGCCCATGCTGGGTTGCACCAACATCATGTTCTATATCAATGGTGATAAACCGATGGATGGCGTCGCGACCCTTCCAGACTTCCTGTCGGTCAATCCGGCGGGCGTATATATCAGTCCCGTTCCCTTTGGGCGCTCAGGTGCCATGATAAACATGGCTGGAAAGACCACGATCGGCGTCAACTACATGGTCAAAGGCTATCTCGATAGCGGAAGCTGGCCCTCAATGACGTCGCTTGACCCGACGATTATTGCCTCAATGGCAGATCTTTCTGAAACAGCAAGTTATTACAACGCATTGACGGGCGCGATCCCGCCCCTGCCTGACGTTGAAGACCAATATATTCGCGCCGGATATTTCAGCCAGGGATACGGACGTACATCGATCGGATTTTCCGAGAGCATGTCTCAGATGTCCGATACCACTCGAAGCCGCCTGACGCTCCGGGCCTTCCCATGGTCAAACAGAACCGGCGTCGCGAACATGTTCTATGCCGATGTTGTCGGTGTAAATTCCAACTCGAGCTACTTGAGTGGAGGCGGAACGCTACCCTTCGCGCTCGCCAACCTGATGACCGAAGCCGCGGTGGTTCAAGCAGCGATCGCACCGTTGCCGAACGAGCTTTCCTATCTGTTTCCGGCGCGCGAAAGCGTCTTGGGAAACCTTGCTGGCATGGATCCGCTTTACGCGCAGATGCAGACAATCCTGAACGGAACGACTTCGGAACTGGTCGCGATGCCTACGACTGATCGTACCAGCTTCCACAGCTTCGGCGGGCAGGTGCAACAAGCGGTCATGAGCGGTTTCAGCGGACACTGTGATCTGGAAAGCCCGACCTTTATTGGCTCAGACACACAAGCCGCGACGGTCTGCCCTAGCGTTTGTTCAACCAGCGGCGGCTGGGTTGGATCATGGACGAATGTGGCACCTCCGGCCTGGCCGGGATATTCGGCTTGTGGGTGCAATCAATGCACTCAAAGTTCGCCTTTGGGCAGCACCGTTGCTCCAGCCGCGATTTCAACGCCGGTCGCACAACGCAACTAGAGCTATCAATCGCAAGGCTTTGCCGGGCCTGCTCAAGGCCCGGCACTGTTGCCTGAACGTCCAGGCCATAAAGACAACTCCGTTTTTTGTGGCCTCTTGGCCCGGCGCACACTAACTTTAAGTCTCAGACTTCTTTCGCGGTTGGAGTGTAAAGACCCATGTCCCGGAGCGTGTTGCGGTTGGCGGCCCTGATCTACCTTAGTGCCGAGCTTCTTCTGTCAACGACCGGTATCGCCCAGCAGAACAATGACGGGCGGGTCGTTCACGTCATGCCCATGACTGGAGCGATTGGCCCGGTCACCACCAGCTTTACTGAACGCGCCATCAGCGAGGCCGAAGACGCCCGCGCGGCCGCTCTGGTCATCGAGATGGATACGCCGGGCGGGCTCGTCACTTCCACCCGCGATATCAATCAGGCCATTCTGGCCGCCGACATCCCTGTCATCGTTTATGTCTCACCGCCCGGCGCGCGCGCCGCCAGCGCCGGTGCTTTCATCACTTATGCCAGCCACTACGCGGCCATGGCACCCGGCACCAGCATTGGTGCGGCGACGCCGGTCGACATGGGCGGTGGCGGTGGCGAGGCCCCTGCCCCAAGCGCTCCGAACGCCCCAGAAGGCACTGACCCCGCGCTTGAAGATGCCGCAGACTCAGCCGCTGAGCAGGACACACCCGCCGCTCCCAGCAGCTCTCAAGCCATGCGCAACAAGGTGGTCAATGACAGCGTCGCTTATATTCGCTCTCTGGCTGAGCTGCGCGGTCGCAATGCGGACTGGGCTGAAGACGCGGTGCGTAATGGCGTCAGCGTGGCAGCCAGAGAAGCGGTCGAGCTGGGCGTGGTCGAAAGCTATGCCGAAACGCTGGACGTCTTGCTGCGTTCCATCGATGGCGAGGAGATCACCTTGCAGTCAGGCGCGGTGATCACCCTCCAAACGGCTGATGCGCGCATCGAGTATGTCGGTCGCAGCTTTGCTGAAGACGTGCTGGCGGTCATTACCGATCCCAATGTCGCATTTTTGTTGATGAATCTGGGTTTCATCGGCCTTCTGGCGTCCATCTATAACGGGCTGGAGCCGATTACCGGCGTGGCCGGCATCATCTGCATGATTGTCGGGCTCTATGCGCTCAACACCCTGCCGGTAAATTATGCCGGGGCGGCGCTGATCCTGCTCGGGCTCGGGCTTTTGGTGGCGGAAGCCTTCATCGTCTCCGGCGGTTTGCTGGCCTTTGGCGGCCTCATCGCCTTTGCAATCGGGGCGCTGATGCTGGTTGATACCGATGTGGCCGCCTTCCGACTCGACTGGCGACTGGTCGCCGGGGCAACAGCCGTGCTCGGCCTGACCAGCTTCCTGCTTATTAGCTACGGCCTCGCCGCACAGGGCCGAAAAGTGACCACCGGCGCGCAAGGCCTGATCGGCATGAAGGGCCGCGTGCTCGACTGGGCTGATGGCGAAGGCCATGTCCAGGTCGATGGCGAGCGCTGGCACGCGACCTCAAGCGACAATCTGAACGAAGGCGACACCATCAAGGTCAAAGCCGTTGAAGGCCTGACCCTTGTCGTGAAGGCCGCGCGATGAAACCGACCTCACCTCCCGCCTCCTCCCCCGAACCCCTCATCAATGAAGGAGTGTCTACCTTGGCACAGCTTGGATTAGATCTCGGGCTCTGGCTCGCAATTGCGGTCATTGCCCTCACCATTGCCTCATCAGCGGTCAAGGTGTTGCGCGAGTATGAGCGCGCCGTGATCTTCACCCTCGGCCGCTACACCGCGACCTCAGGTCCCGGCCTGATCCTGCTGATCCCCTTCCTGCAGCAGATGGTCAAAGTCGACATCCGCACCGTGGCCGAAGACGTACCGAGCCAGGACGTGATCAGCCAGGACAATGTCTCGGTGAAGGTCAACGCGGTGCTCTATTACCGTATCATTGATCCCAACAAGGCGATTAACCAGGTTGAAGACTTCCGCATGGCCACCAGCCAGCTTGCGCAAACCACCCTGCGCAGCGTGCTCGGCAAGCATGATCTCGATGAAATGCTGGCTGAACGCGACAAGCTGAATGTCGATGTTCAGAAAATCCTCGACGAGCAGACCGAGGCCTGGGGCATCAAGGTTGCCAATGTCGAGATCAAGCATGTGGACCTCGACCCGTCGATGATCCGCGCCATTGCCCGCCAGGCTGAAGCCGAACGCGAACGCCGCGCCAAGATCATCTCCGCTGAAGGTGAACAGCAAGCCGCCCAGAAACTCGCCGAAGCCGCTCAGGTTCTCGGTGAGCAGGAAGGCGCGATGCAGCTGCGCTATCTCGGCACCCTGACCGAGCTTGGCAATGAAGGCACCTCCACCATCGTCTTCCCCATGCCCATCGACCTCCTCCACCGCTTTTCCGGCCTGATGGCCGATGCAGAAAAGGGCAAGGACGGTAAGGGGTAGCTGACACCAACCGTACCCCATAGCTGACTCGTTGCGCGGCGCAGGCTAACCCTCTTGGGTCCTGCGCCGTTCTTGTATCTGGAGCTTTGCCATGTCTGATTTCGTGATTGCGCCGCCGCCTGTAGTGACCGTTCCGGTTGTCGGGGGCGGTGAGTTTCCGGTTCGGCGCATCTACTGCGTGGGTCGCAACTATGCCGACCACGCCCGCGAGATGGGCCACAACCCGGACCGGGAACCGCCCTTCTTCTTCTCCAAACCCCGCGATGCCCTGACACTTGAGCGCGAAGTGGCCTACCCGCCAGCGACGGACGATCTGCATCACGAGATCGAGCTGGTGCTGGCCATCGGCAAGGGCGGCGCGAGCCTGTCGCCCGATGAGGCGCTGGACCGGGTCTATGGGTCCGCGGTCGGTGTTGATCTGACCCGCCGCGATCTTCAGTCGGTCGCCAAGAAGGCCGGTCGCCCATGGGACATGGCCAAGGGCTTTGATGCCTCCGCCCCAATCGGGCCGATCACACCGGGGTCCGCACCCGACGCCGGCGAGATTTCACTGAAAGTAAATGGCGAGACGCGCCAGAGCGGCGACCTCAACCAGATGATCTGGTCGAACGCCGAAGTGATCAGCCACCTCTCCCACCTCGTCCGGCTTGAGCCTGGTGATCTGATTTTTACCGGTACGCCGGCCGGTGTCGGACCGGTCACGCGCGGTGACAAAGTCGACGGGTCAGCTTTCACCCTGTCTGCGATCAGCTTCACTCTGATCTAGTCGAAGCCGCTTGAAGCGCGCACGGGGATAGACTTGCCCCTGTCACAGCTGCGCGATAGACCCCGCTGCGGGAGGACCGCCATGGCTGATACCATCAAGACATCCGTCGACTTAAGCGGGGAAGACATCCACTGGGATCCGGCTGACGGCCTGTCCTACGGCCGCTACCTACAGCTTGATGCCATCACTTCGGCCCAAAATCCGCTGACCGATGAGCATGACGAGATGATGTTCATTATCATCCACCAGGCCAGCGAGCTGTGGATGAAGCTGTGTTTACATGAGCTTAGCGCGGCAATCGAACTCGTTCAGACTGACCAGCTGCGCCCCGCCATGAAGATGCTGGCCCGGGTCGCGCGCATCCAGGAACAGCTCACCCAGTCCTGGGCGGTGCTGGCCACCATGACGCCGTCTGACTATCTGCGCTTCCGCGACAAGCTGGGTCACAGCTCAGGCTTCCAGTCATGGCAATATCGCTGTCTGGAATACCGTTTAGGCAATAAAAACGCGAAGATGGCGCGGGTCTTTGAGAGCGAGCCTGAAGCAAAATCCCATGTCATGGACGCGCTGAACGCCCCCAGCCTCTATGACGAAACACTGCGTTTTGCGGCGCGCCAGGGTCACGCCCTACCCGCCTCCATCACCGATCGAGACTGGGCGAGCCCCTATGTCCCGTCAGAGCCGGTCGAGGCGTTATGGCGCGCGGTCTATCTTGATACCGAGACCCATTGGGAACTCTATGAGTTTGCCGAGAAACTCGTTGATCTTGAACAGAAATTCCAGCAATGGCGCTTCAATCACATGAAGACGGTGGAGCGGATCATCGGCTTTCGCCGCGGCACCGGAGGTTCCGGCGGTGTGAGCTATCTGGTCAAGGCGTTGGAGCTTCGACTGTTTCCAGAGCTGTGGACTGTGCGCACGGCGTTGTAACATCAACCAAACTTCGAGGAGTCGCGCGATGCGTCAGTTCTATATTTTCATCAAATGCGAGTTGGGCCAGACCTATGAGGTCGCCTCCACCATCGTTGATGAGGTTGAAGAAACCCGCCAGGTCCACTCTGTGTCCGGAGCCTTTGATTTGCTGGCCCAGTTCTCGGTCGCCAGCGAAGACGATATCGGCCGCTTCGTGAACCAGAAAATCCAGACAATCAAAGGCGTTAAGGACACGCAGACTCTGATCTGCTTTAACGCCTTCACCTCTGATCGCGGCCTGGGTGACGGCTAATGCATTTCGGGGTCTTTGACCTTTTCAAGCTGGGCGTCGGGCCTTCAAGCTCCCACACCGTGGGGCCGATGAAGGCTGCGCGCCTGTTTCTTGAGCAAGTTGAGGCCGATAGCGGCCTTCAAGCCGTGGCGCGAGTGCAGGCAGAAGCCTATGGTTCCCTAGCGCTAACTGGTCCCGGACATGCCACTGACAAAGCCATCCTGTGGGGCCTTGAAGGCATCGCGCCAGAGACCGCTAATCCCGACGCGCTTCCAGAACGCATTGCACGCATTTATTCAGACAAAGCCCTCACGCTTCTGGATCGCAAAACGATCAGATTTGATCCTGAAACCGACCTTGTTCTTGACGGCAAGACGCGACTTCCCTTTCACTCAAATGCCATGAAATTCATTGCGTTTGGTCAAGATGGTGAAGTACTGCGCGAGGAAATCTGGTATTCCATTGGCGGCGGCTTTGTCATCAACGAGGCTGAAGCCGGGCGCAACTCCGCCGCCGAGGCTCTTAAGGGCGAACCCTACCCCTTCAACTCCTGCGATGAGCTGTTGGCGATTGGTGAGCGAGAGGGCCTGTCGATCCCTGAGATCATGTTCGCCAACGAAACCGCTTTCCGCTCCGAAGACGAGGTGCGTGACCGCGTGAAGCTGGTCGCAGACGCCATGGAAGCCTGTATCGAGCGCGGCACCCGAATCGATGGCGAATTGCCAGGCGGGCTTAACGTCAAGAGGCGCGCCCCGGCCTTGCGACGCAAGCTTATGGCGGAGGCAGCGCGGGCTGAGACCGACCCCCTCGCCTCCATGGAATGGGTCAACCTGTGGGCCATGGCCGTCAATGAAGAAAACGCTGCTGGCGGTGCGGTGGTGACCGCGCCAACCAACGGCGCAGCCGGAATTATTCCTGCGGTGGCCCGCTATTTTGATCGCCACCACCGGCGCTCAGACGACCGTGATGCCATGTGCCGATTCTTCCTGACCGCCGCGGCCATTGGCGCGCTCTACAAAAAGAACGCCTCCATCTCCGGTGCTGAGGCCGGGTGCCAGGGCGAGGTGGGCGTTGCCTGCTCCATGGCCGCAGGCGGGCTCGCCGCGGCGCTTAAAGGCACGAACAAACAAATTGAAAATGCTGCGGAAATCGCAATGGAGCATAATCTGGGTCTGACCTGTGACCCGGTCGGTGGGCTGGTGCAGATCCCCTGCATTGAGCGAAATGCCATCGGTGCGATCAAGGCGATCAACGCCGCGCGCCTGGCGTTGATGGCCGACAACCCCGCCAAGGTCAGCCTTGATCAGGTCATTGAAACCATGCGCCAAACCGCCATAGACATGAATGACAAATACAAGGAAACATCGACCGGAGGCTTGGCTGTGAATGTTCCGGTGTGTTGAAAATCAAGCCAACCGCCTGATCGACCCCGCATCCATACGGAACTGAAACAGATCGTCGATCTGGATGATGCGTCCGACCGCGTCGATGGGTTCGGCTACGTATTCCAGGATGGGCTGGACGAGCGCTTCGCCATCTGGGCCGGTGATCATCAGAGCGCGCTCACGTCCCTGACTGTCGCGAACGCCGAGATAGGGCGGTACACCGCTGGCGATACACAAGGTGGCGCAGGCCTTGTGGCTAAGGCCTTCATTGGGGCGCATGGCCCCGAACCAGCATTTGGTATCCAGGATCTCACCGGTGAGCTGAGCCTCGCCATGATCTGTGATGACGGGGTCAGGTAACGCGTCGATCGCCTCTGGCTCGATCCAGTCTGCCCCTGACGCTGTCGCGATCATGCGATAGCTGTCCCGCTCCAGCATGGAGCCATGCACCGTCGCACCACCCGCTTCAAACGAGATCGCCTCCAGCCGCTCTCGCGCGCCACACTTGGTCTCACAGCCCAGCAGCACTGTGCTTACCCGTCCCGCTTCAAACACCCGCATATGGGCGTAGGGTGCAGTGCTGACCATCCCTGTCAGCGAGACCTGCGTTCCCATATCCCAGCTGCCGCGCCCGCCGGAAGGTTGAACCTTTGCAATCGCATAGGCCATGCCGGACGTGATCAGCGTAGTCACTCCGCCAAAGGCGAGCATGAAACGCCGGTCCACAGACGCCATCCTGGCGTAGCCGACGAAGGGCTCGTCGCTCACGCGTGGCTTTAATGGGGGCTTGCTCATGGGGCATCCTCACTCAGCGTGATGGGTTCAGACCGTGTTCCAGGCGGCAGGCCTTCGGCGCGCACCTGAACCCGCCCGTCGACCAGGCGCACCGGGTAGGTCGCGATCTTCTCGGTGAAGGGAGCCGGTGCGCGGCCATCCTCAAGCCTGTATTCCCAGCCATGCCAGGGACATACGACGCAGCCATCGCGCACATGCCCCTCACCAAGCGGTCCGTTCTGGTGGCGGCACACACTCGACAGGGCGGCGATCTGATTGCCATCGCGAAAGACGGCAATGCGCTCACCACCCTCCGGCGCGACAATGACCGCGCGGCCATCTGGAATGTCGTCCGGGGCCCCAGCATCAAGCCAGCCATCTTCAGGCTTGCGATCGGCCTGCCTGTCAGCGCGGAGCTCTTTCCAGCCGACTGCCAGATGCAGACAGATCAGTGAAAACGCCGCCCCGGAGACAGCATAGGCACTTAAAAGAAGCGTCTCCTCCTGAAGCGCGCCCAGCGCCAGATGACCAACCAGCAACGCATACGCCGGGTAGACGAGCATATGGATGAATTTCCAGACCGGCGCGCTTAACAGATCCAGCCAGAAATCATGGCTTGTAGCCGCCATCACAAACAGGATCAGGAAAGCCCCAAGCCCAAGCGCTTCAAACGGAAATCCGTAGATCCGGTCATAGTTTGGATTAGTCGAGAGAAGCGATACGAAAATATTGGTATCTGAAAATCCGTGGTACCAGACGACCACCAGGCTCGCGTGAATGAGCGCCAGGAAAAACACCGTCACCCCCATATGGCGGCGATTATAGAGCAACGGCTTGAAGCGGTCTGACAGCCGAGCGAGCGGGCCGATCGACAGCGTAATGAACAACAGCACGATGGCGGTCAGGCCAAAGGCTCTCAGCACCAGTTGAACGGGATGGTAGCTTTCACCCTCAGGCTGGGTCATGGCTGTCACGCTGATGAAAACTGCGATCATCGCAGCCATGCCAAACCACAAGATCACGTCATAGATGAGCTTGAAGCGGTTCCACTGGACGGCCTGATACCCTACAGTCATAAGCTTGCCCCTTCAGTCTCAAAGAGCGCGGCGGGCGCATCCGGGTCGGTGCGATCAATGGGCGTACGGGTGAGCGCGTAGCCAATAAAGGCGAGAAAGATGGGCGTAATCACCAGCCATATCGCAAGATGAAGGCGTCTAAGCGGGCGTCTCATCTGACACCTCCGCTTTGGCTCCGCCGATCAGACCGCGCACGAGAACAATTGGCCAAAGCACGACACTGGCTGGGAAAATCAGAATACGGAACTGCAATGGTGCCGCGGTTCGAGCACCGGCGGAGCTGCGCTTGAGCAACAGGGTTATAAAAACCAACCCGACCATAAGGCCGATGGCGAGATAAAGCCCCGCCAAGGAGACGATCAGATCGGCGGTTTCAGCTGCCATTGATTACGCCCGCCCGGCCATGCCGCCATAATCGATCGCGGTAAGATCAGCCATCTCGCGCTTCCAGGTGGTCAGGTCGTGGGCGTTGAAATCTGACAGGCTGAAATGCCCGCACGCGCGCGCCATCACCTGCATCAGCTCCACACTCGCCTCGAAGAAATTCTTCAACTGGTTTGCCGATTTTTCCACGACGAGCCGATTAACGAGTTCTGGTTTTTGGGTTGCGATGCCAACCGGACAGCTATTGGTGTGACAGGCCCGCATGGCGATACAGCCCACCGCCTGCATGGCGGCATTGGAAACAGCAATCGCATCTGCGCCAAGCGCTAAAGCCTTGATGAAGTCTGCCGGCTTGCGCAGCCCGCCCGTGATCACCAGCGAGACATCCGCGCGCCCTGCCTTGTCCAGATGATGCCGCGCTCGTGCAAGCGCGGGAATGGTCGGCACCGAAATATTGTCCCTGAAGATCACCGGCGCAGCCCCTGTGCCACCGCCGCGACCATCCAGAATGATATAATCGACGCCCACCTCGAGCGCCGCATCGATATCGGCTTCAATATGTTGCGCCGAAAGCTTGTAGCCGATCGGGATACCGCCGGTGCGATCACGAACCTCGTCGGCGAAGGCCTTGATCTGTGATGGGCTCGTCCACTCAGGAAAGCGCGCAGGAGAGATGGCATCCTGGCCCAGCTTCAGGCCGCGGACCTCGGCGATCTCGCCATCAACTTTGTGCCCAGGAAGGTGGCCGCCGGTTCCGGTCTTTGCCCCCTGCCCGCCCTTGAAGTGGAAAGCCTGAACCTTTTCAAGCTTGTCCCAGGAAAAGCCAAAGCGTGCCGATGCCAGCTCATAAAAGTAGCGCGAGTTTGCTTCCTGCTCTTCGGGCAGCATGCCGCCTTCGCCTGAACAGATCCCTGTTCCTGCCAATTCCGCTCCTCGGGCCAGCGCCAGCTTGGCAGGCTTGGAAAGAGAGCCAAAGCTCATGTCAGAGACGAATAGCGGGATCGCCAGCTTCAGAGGTTTCTGGGCGTTAGGACCAATTACCACTTCAGTCGCGACGGGATCATCATCCAGCAGCGGAGGGCGGGCGAGCTGAGCGGTCAAAATCTGAATGTCATCCCAGTCAGGTAGCTCGGTGCGTGGGACGCCCATGGCATCGACCTGACCGTGGTGACCGGTCTTTGACAGCCCATCCCGGGCGTAGCTTTGAATAAGGCCCGCATAGGGTTCTGCAGGTTCTGATCCGGTATCCTGATAGTCCCCAAGATAGGCGTCTCGATCAAAGGGTTGCGGATTGGCGTCGTGCCATTTTCCGATTTCGTCCGCATCCACGCAAACCTGCTCGTCTTCAATCCAGGCATTGAATTTATGGAGCGCTTCGGCGTTGTCATACTCAGACACGCCGGTGTCGTAACGATAGTCCCAGTTATGAAGACCACAAATCAGGTTATGGCCCTCAACACGCCCATCCGACATAAGCGCCCCGCGATGGCAGGCAGCGGCCATAAAGGACTGAAACCTTGTCGTCATACCGCACGATGACCAGATCAACATTGGCCACACGGGCATGGGTGGGATCACGATCCTTCAAATCGGACCATTTGATCAGCTGTGTTGCCCTCATGACCCTCGGCCTTCCCTGTAAATCACCGATGGGCAGAGTGGCATTCACCGCTGGCGACCAACAAGCAAAAATCGCTCATGAAGCAGAAACGTGATCAGCGCGTGCCGGCATGCCGACACGCGCTCACCAGATCTAGAACTCCAATGCATCCACCGGGCGGTCTGGATCATAGACCAGCTCCGTCACGTCACGAGCATAGCCATTCTGCTCCATGAAGTGCGCCATGGAGCCGAAGGTCGTTGTTACCACCGATCCGCTCTGATCGCCGAATTGGACACGGCGATCGAAGACCGGTCCGAACAGACGCTCAAACACATTGAGACGCACACGGGTTGGCTCGAAATAAGCAGCAAGATTGACCTTCAACTGCTCGCGATCAGTTGTCTGCCAAAGGCCCGCCGCCAGAACATCGAGCAGGAATTCGTTACTGTTCTGGAACTCCGGATCGTGTGGGTTGGAGAGCAGGGAATAGCTGGCGTGATGGATATCCTCATACCTTTCAGAGGACATCACCTCCAGAATTCGGCGCTGCACCTCGGGCGTCGGGATGATCACCGCGGCGTCCATCGTATACATGGGCAGGGTGAAATCGACGGGGAAATCCTGCATCAGATAAGACGCACGTGGATTGCCCTCCCCCGTCTCATTGCCAGCGTACAGGTTATAGACCGCATAGCCCTCAAAAGCCTCGGTTCCATCGATGCTTTGAAGCGGTTGATAGACCCAGAAACTCCCGTGGGTGTAGCGAATTCCATCCGGGAGGCGGTCCCGATCCCGCCCGTTGCGGAAGACGATCGCAACACGCGCACCGCGATCGCCCAGATATTGCTCAATCTGCTTTGAGAAGGCTGCTGCACGCAAGACAGCCTCGGTGTCCTCATCGGCGTTGGCCAACGCCGCAATGGGAATTGTAACCAGCATTATGCAGGCACACATCAGCCCACGAAGGATCGGTATCATGACCCTGTCCCTTCTTTCTCACACTATGGATGAAAGTGCTCAGACCCTAGTTACCAAGGTCCGGCAGAGGATCAGGCTGTCGCACCGCAACACGATTGGTGACGGCTAGCGGCTCGTTGGCAAAGCGCAAGCCTTCTTCACCAGCCGCCGCGGCACTGGCCCCAACCGCTTCGGTGGTCAGCCCCACCAATGTGAGCGGAACCACAACCACGCCCACCGAAACCTTGAATCCGGCTTCAGTCAGCGCCGCCACGGACTCAGCGGATGCCACAGAGGCTTCAGACACAGCTACGCTGGCCTGACCTGCAGGGGTGGATTGTGCGTTAGCAGACGAAGTCGCCGCGACGAGCGCCACAGCAACAAAACCAGAATGGATTACAGACATCTTTGTCTCCGTTTCCATCCCTTCCCACGCGCACGGTGCAATGATGCACCGCACACGTCAAGGCATAACGAAGACGTTTCAACCGGGCGTTATGCCGCGACTGCGTCAGAAACTTTGAATTTGGCTTCGGTCTTCTCGGTGATCTCGGCCACGGTCACATCCGGAGCCAGCTCAATGAGTTCAAGCCCGTCTTCAACCACATCAAACACACCCAGTGTCGTGATTATGCGGTCAACACAGGCCTTGCCCGTCAGCGGCAGCGTGCACTCCTTCAGGAGCTTGGGATCGCCCGCCTTGTTGGTGTGATCCATGATCACCACAACGCGCTGAACACCGGCCACCAGGTCCATGGCCCCGCCCATGCCTTTGACCATTTTGCCCGGGATCATCCAGTTGGCGATATCGCCCTCTTCAGAGACTTCCATCGCGCCGAGGATCGACAGATCGATATGTCCACCCCGGATCATCGCAAAGCTGTCGGCCGAGCTGAAATAGCTGGTCCGCCGCAGCTCGGTAATGGTCTGCTTTCCTGCATTGATCAGGTCAGCATCCACCTCATCCTCGGTTGGGAACGGGCCCATGCCCAGCATGCCATTTTCCGACTGCAGCGTGACGTCCATATCATCAGGGATGTGATTGGCCACCAGCGTCGGGATGCCGATGCCGAGGTTCACATAGAAGCCATCCTGCAGCTCCTTGGCTGCGCGTTCAGCGAGTTGGTCGCGTGTCCAAGCCATGTTCGCCTCCGTCCTATTGGGTCGTGCGCTGTTCGATGCGCTTCTCGTGCTCACCCTTGATCAGGCGCTGCACGAAAATTCCAGGGGTTTGGATGCAGTCAGGATCAAGCTCACCGACCTCCACGATCTCTTCCACCTCAGCGATGGTCACCTTACCGGCCGTCGCCATCATCGGGTTGAAATTCCGGGCTGTTTTGCGGAAGACCAGATTGCCCTGCGTATCTGCTTTCCAGGCCTTCACGATGGACACGTCGGCGACCAGACCGGTCTCCATGATATAGGTCTCACCGTCGAAGTCCTTGTGCTCCTTGCCTTCAGCCACGAGCGTGCCGACGCCGGTCTTGGTGTAGAAGCCCGGGATGCCTGCGCCCCCTGCGCGGATGCGCTCGGCCAGAGTGCCCTGCGGATTGAATTCCAGCTCAAGCTCACCGTTGAGATACTGGCTCTCAAACGTCTTGTTCTCACCGACATAGGACGAAATCATCTTCTTGATCTGGCGCGTGTGGAGCAGCAGGCCGAGGCCAAAATCATCCACGCCGGCATTGTTCGAAATGACCGTGAGATCCTTCGCGCCAGAATCGCGCAGCGCCAGGATCAGGTTTTCGGGGATCCCGCACAGACCAAAGCCACCTGCCATGACGGTCATGCCATCAAAGGTCAGACCATCAAGCGCTGCCTTTGCATCTGAGTAAATCTTATCAGCCACCGCTTAGCTCTCCTTGAAAGCTGTAAAAGTTCAACGCCTGTTTAATTCAGGCCTGTCCTATCGGGTTTGATTACGAATTGCCAGCCTCAAGCTGTTCGGGCAAGCGTTCTCTGTATCGATCGATCTCAACGGCGAGCGCTCCACCGAAGAACATGACATAGCTCGTCCAGTACACCCACAGCAGGAAGACAATCAACGCGCCCAGTGGCCCATAGATGTTTGGATCAATCACAGCCGACACGTAAAGCGTGAAGCCCTTTGAAGCGGCAAGCCAGATCGCGGTCGCGACTCCGGCCCCGATAAGGGAGGCCCGCCAGCTGGTCTCCCCGGCCCTTTGCATGATGAACCGATAAAGCAGGCTCAACGCCATCGCCATCGCCAGGCCGCCCACCGTCCACTCATTGATCATGCCCGCGGCTGCATCAGCGGCTTCGCTGCCCAGCATACGCAGCGCAGGGCGAATAAGGTTGGGAACCGTCAGGATGATCAGGTTCGCAGTCAGCAACAAGCCGCCACCAACGAAAACCGCGCCCATCGCCAGCAGGTTAAAGTGGAGGATGTTGCGAAGATCGCCACGGCGAGCGATCTGGTTGAGGCCGGCGATCACCGCTTTTGCTCCCCTCGCCGAAGCGAACACCGCAATGGCAAAGGCTATCGCGCCCTGAAACGTGAGTGAAACGCGAGAAGCGTTGGCGAGACCTGAAAGCTGCGCATTGAGAAAATTGTTGGCTGACGGTGGCAAAACACCTGCCAACTCAAGCTGGGTCATCTGCGCAACCGCATTCTCCGGCGAGAATAAAAGGCCATAGATCGACACGCCGACAAGGACGGCTGGAAACAAGGCCAGAAGCCCAAAGAAACCCGCGCCACCGGCAAACAGCATCACCTCACGCGCCATCATGCGATCCACCGCACGCACAATGATGCGGAGCGCGGCAATACCAGCGAGCCAGGCCCACACGGCTTTTACTGCAGAGATCAGTCGCGCTGCGCTCATCAAGCCCTCTTGGCGTTGGTCAGCGCATGGCGCGCCGGCCGGATAAAAGCCAGCCGACGCGCACCCGGATTGGACCGGAATGCAACAACCGATTGGCGGGGACTGACATACGCCGAACCTGTTGCCGCGAAAACCTTTAGATCACGTCCTGGCTGAACCAGACTTGAACCAGAGTTTCAGGTAGCGGCCTCAAAGGCCGACTTCAGGAAATATTCCCGTCCGCTTTCAAGGCGTCGATCTCGGCCGCTTCAAAACCCCAATCGCTAAGAATTTCATCACTGTCAGCACCCGGTGCAGGCGCTGGCCCTTGAACCGCTGACGGGGTTCTCGAAAAGCGCGGTGCCGCGGCTGACTGGGTCACGCCATCAACCTCAGTAAAGGCATTTCGCGCCTGCATGTGCGGGTGTTTTGCAGCCTCTTCGGTATTAAGCACCGGTGCGAAACACACATCGCTGCCCTCAAGCAGCTCACACCACTCAGTCTGGCTTCGGGACTTGAAGGTCTCTTCGAAAGTCTCACGCATCGCTGGCCAGGTGGATCCATCATACTGGGCCTGCATGGCGGGGTGGTCTTTCAGCCCAAGCTTATCGATCAGCAGAGAGAAGAACTCCCCTTCCAACGGCGCAATGGACACAAATTTGCCATCGGCACACTCGTAGCAGTCATAAAATGGCGCGCCTCCATCAAGGAGGTTTTGCCCGCGCGGCTGGTTCCACATTCCAATGGCTGAGAGCTGGTGTACAGCCGCCATCAGGTGAGTGGTGCCGTCGACAATCGCTGCATCAACAACCTGACCCTCACCCGTTGACCTGGCGTGGTTCAGGGCTGCGAGCACACCCACAGCGAGATAAAGCGATCCGCCCCCAAAATCGCCGACGACATTGAGCGGCGGGACCGGACGTTCTTTGGGCCCAATCCCATCGAGCGCGCCGGTCAAAGCGATATAATTGAGATCATGGCCGGCGGCATGGGCAAGCGGACCATGCTGACCCCAGCCGGTCATGCGTCCATAAACAAGGGCTGGGTTGGCCTTCAGGCAGACGTCCGGCCCGAGGCCCAGGCGCTCCATAACACCGGGACGATAGCCCTCAAGCAAGATGTCAGCTGACTTCAGAAGTTTCAGGCAAGCCTCTACCGAACCTTGTTTTTTCAGATTCACACCAATGGATCTTCGCCCCCGAGCGAGGACCTCTGCCGGCCCGCCACCGCCAGCACCAGGGCGGTCCACGCGGATCACGTCTGCGCCGAGATCACTCAAGAGCATGGCGCAAAAAGGTGCAGGCCCCAGGCCAACAAATTCCACCACTTTAACGCCGTGCAAAGGCCCTTGTGCTTTCTTGGAGTCGATCATGTTTGAAATCCAGGCTGCTGGGGAATCGAAGGAAAAAGCTTGTGGCATTGAATACACGACTCCACAATGCGACCGGAATAGCCCGTGGGGGGAGTATGGGGCGCACCTATTCGGTGATGATTGTCGGGGGTGACGAGACTGGCGCGGCCGAAGCTGCAGCTGGGCTTGCTGGTCTTGGTTTTACCGTGCACCGCCATCAGGCTGACGGCGGCGTCGATGCTGTTGTCGCGTTTGAGCCATCTGCTGAGCAGAGTATTCAAGACTGTCCTGTCTTGAACATTGGCAGCTTTGATCCCGACCGTCCTTCGCTCGCTCGGCCAGCCCACCCCATTCAAATTGCAGCGCGTCTTCGCAGCCTGATCCGTCTGCATGTGCTTGAGCGTGTCGCTCGCTTACGTGCTGAAGATGCCCATGACGCAGGGGCCCCGCCCCCGGCCAAAGATGTCTCAGGCGGTGATGCCAGCGTGCTATATGTCGGTGCTCCTGGCCCCGGTTATATGCGCCTTCAACACGCGTTATCCGATGCATCGCTGAACACGATTGCGGCCTTCACGACCTTTACCGCCTTTGATTACATGCATGAGCAAGCCTTTGATGCGGTTGTGCTCAGCACCGATCCAAGCCCGGACATGGCCCACACCGTCTGTTCAGCCATGCGGCGCAACACCCGCCTCTACCATACCCCTGCCATTCTCTATACGCGCGGTGATGCCTACTCCCAGGCTGACGAAGCATTTGCGCGCGGGGCGTCCGACATTCTTAGCTCAGGGTCCGAGCCAGATGAAATCAGCCGCCGCATCACTGCGTTGAGCGGGGAGCGTCGTCGTCGCCGCCGAGCGAAGTCCGTGCTCGAAGCCTGCCGCGGCAAAGCACTTCTCGATGAGTCCAGTGATCTTTTCGGCCCTGAATTCGGCGAACGCCACTTCCAGACCTTGCTGCATGCGGCGGCCACAAAAAGCGAAGGCTTCAGCCTGATCGCACTTGGTGCCGATGCCCCCGTCGAAGCCGGTGCCGGTGAAACCGCCTCAGCTCTTGACCAATTCGCTGCCATGCTGCGCCATTGTGTTCGGGCTGAGGACCTGGCCGTTCGCGCATCTGCCGATCAGTTTTATCTGGTCCTTCCAAACACACCCGTGGATCAGGCCGATCTGGTAGCTCAGCGCGTTTGTGCGATTGCTGAATGCACAGCCTATGAAGGCTGTAACCCGTCGTCGCCTTTTCGCCTGTCACTGACGGCAAATGTCACCGCCCCGCTGAGCGCTGAGACAGCGCAGAGCAATCTGCAGCAGGCCTTCTCGGCCTTGGGTGGGCGCGGCTTCAAAGCGTTTGGAACCTAGGTCGCGGCCTCATTTGATTTACGCGCAGC
Organism: Maricaulaceae bacterium EIL42A08; assembly: GCA_024178355.1. Classification (GTDB taxonomy): domain Bacteria; phylum Pseudomonadota; class Alphaproteobacteria; order Caulobacterales; family Maricaulaceae; genus Oceanicaulis. The sequence continues at coordinate 604,250 of JAMZNZ010000002.1, forward strand.
ATCGACGACCGGGCCCAGCAGACGCTGAACGCCCTTCAGGCGGTCATTTACGCTGGGGAATTCCCCGCGCATGACGAGGGTGTTGTCAGGCCGCAGTTTGTAGTCAGCGGGTCTGCGCGTCATCAATTCGACCAGAACACCTGGATCCTGGAACGCCAGATCGCGGAAGGTGGCAACAGCGCCTTTCGGACCAGCGTCGAGCTTGGCAATGCCAGCTCGCTTGCACAGCCCCTTGATGGCCACGACCTGCATCAGGCTTTCCACCTCCTCTGGCAGTGGTCCAAAGCGGTCGATCAGTTCAGCGGCGAAGCCTTCACGCTCATTCTTGGTATCCAGCCCCGACAGGCGGCGATAAAGCGCCATGCGAACATCCAGATCCGGTACATAGTGCTCAGGGATCAGGACTGCCGCACCGATATTGATAGCTGGCGACCAGTCTGTGTCATCGACAGGCGCGTTGTTCTGGAGCGAGGCGACTGCCTCTTCCAGCATGGACTGATAAAGCTCCACACCCACATCCTTGATGTGACCAGATTGCTCCTCACCGAGGAGATTGCCGCCACCGCGCAGATCAAGGTCATGGCTGGCCAGCGTGAATCCTGCACCAAGGCTATCGAGCGACTGCAGCACTTTCAGGCGCTTATCGGCATTATCGGTCAGCTTTTTATTGGCTGGCGTCGTCATATAGGCATAGGCGCGCGCCTTGGCCCGACCAACGCGGCCCCGCAGCTGATAGAGCTGAGCCAGACCGAACTGATCGGCCCGGTGGATCACCATCGTGTTGGCGGTTGGAATATCGATACCGGACTCAACAATCGTGGTCGAAAGCAGGACATCGTAACGGCCCTCGTAGAAGGCATTCATAATGTCTTCAAGGTCGGTCGCGGCCATCTGACCATGGGCCACAACGAAACTGATTTCAGGACACTGTTCTTTCAAAAACTCAGTGACATCCGTGAGGTCTTTAATGCGCGGCACAACGTAGAAACTCTGCCCACCGCGATAGCTTTCCCGCAAAAGGGCTTCGCGGATCGTCACCGGGTCAAACGGCGTCACATAGGTACGAACGGCGAGGCGGTCGACCGGCGGTGTCGCGATGATCGACAGGTCGCGAATGCCCGTCATGGCCAGCTGCAGCGTGCGTGGAATTGGCGTTGCGGTCAGTGTCAGCACGTGGACGTCTGACTTAAGCTCTTTCAAGCGCTCCTTGTGGCGCACACCAAAATGCTGCTCCTCGTCAATGACCAGAAGGCCTAGCCGATCAAACTTCACCGATTTGGCGAGGAGTGCGTGGGTCCCCACCACGATGTCAACCTGACCGCTTTCAAGCTCCTTGCGGGTCAGGGACGCTTCCTTGGCGTTCACCAGACGAGACAGCTGGCGCACCTTCACCGGCCAGCCCTTGAAGCGCTCTTCGAAGGTTTTGAAGTGCTGGCGCGCAAGCAGTGTGGTTGGCGCGATCACGGCCACCTGACGCCCGGACATGGCAGTGACAAACGCGCCGCGCAGCGCAACCTCAGTCTTGCCAAAGCCAACATCGCCACAGACGAGACGATCCATCGGCCGCCCCTTGGTCAGGTCGGTGAAGATGTCATCAATGGCGTTGAGCTGATCATCGGTCTCTGCATAGGGGAAGCGGGCTGCAAACTCGTCGTAAAGCCCGGCGGGTGGTTCGATAATCTCAGCGTCGCGTGCATTTCGCTGTGCTGCGATCTTGATCAGCTGATCAGCCATGTCACGCAGGCGCTTCTTCGCCTTGGCTTTGCGCGCCTGCCAGGCGGCACCACCAAGCATGTCCAGTTGCGCGGTTTCTCGATCCTCGCCATAGCGCGACAGGAGTTCGCTATTCTCAACCGGCAGGTAGAGACGGCTTTCGCCGCCATATTGCAGCTCAAGGCAGTCGTGTGGAGCCTCGCCCACTGACAGCGTTTTCAGGCCAATATAGCGGCCCAGCCCGTGATCTGCGTGGATGACCAGATCGCCCGGCGACAGAGTCCCGGCTTCAGAGATGATGTCCGCCGTCTTACGCTTGCGGCGCGGGCGGGCAAGGCGGTCACCAAGAACGTCCTGCTCAGAAATGAAGGCCAGCGTCTCGGTTTCAAAGCCGCGTTCCAACGGCATTACGGCTCTGATCACTGCATTGTCCGGCTGCGAAAGCGCGTGAGGCCAGTCTTCAGCGGCTGCGATCGGTGAAAGGCCATGCTCGGACAGCACGCCTCCCATTCGCTCTGATGCGCCTTCGCTCCAGCTGGCAAAGATCACCCGTTTGCCCGATTTGCGAAGCCGTGCTGCGTGGCTGGCCGCAGCATCGAAGACATTCTGATCGGCCTGACGTTCAGCGGCGAAGGTCCGCCCTTGCTTGCCCGCCATATCGACAATGGCCCCAGTGGCTTCCTGAAAGGCCGTAAAGCGCCGTGAGTCGTGCTCTTGAATCTGCAGGTCCCACTCAGACTCTTTGAGATAAAGCGCCTCGGGCTCAAGCGCGCGGTAAGCAGGAGCGCCCATCGCCCCTGCTCCAGACTTTGCCGCTTCCTGGCGGGCATCGAAATAGTCCCGAATCTGCTCAAGCCGTTCTTCACGCGCTTCAAGCGCCAGCGGATCAAGTCCAATCAGTGCGTGGTCGCCCACATAGTCAAAGACCGTGTTGAGCGTTTCGTGAAAGAGCGGCAGCCAGTGCTCGGCCCCATTAGGGCGCGCACCCGCACTGACGCTATCGTAGATCAGATCGCTAGACCCCACTGCACCAAAGCGCTTCAAAAACCCCGAACGGAAGCGTGAGATCGATTCATCATTAAGGACGATTTCGCTCACCGGGGTGAAGAAGACATCTTTCAACTGGTGGGTCGTGCGCTGAGTCTCAGGATCAAAGCTACGCACTGTTTCAAGCGTGTCACCGAAGAAGTCGAGGCGTACCGGCTCGGCAGCATCGGCGGGCCAGACATCCACCACTCCGCCGCGAATGGCATAGTCGCCACGCTCGGTCACCGTGGCTGCGCGCGCGTAGCCGTTTTCTGTCAGGTGCGCCTTGAGGTCTTCAACATCCAGCACGCCTCCCGGTTTTGCAGACAGGCCACCAGCAAGCATTGCCGATTTCGGCGCACAGCGCTGCAGCACGCTGGCCGTTGTGGTGATCACCAAAAGCGGTTTGTCGCCTTCACGTCTTCTGGCCAGCCGGTGCAGGGCCCCAGCTCGTTTGGCTGCAGTGCGAGGACTGGGACTGATCCGATCATAGGGCTGGCAATCCCAACCGGGCAGGCTGAGCCGTTCCAGATCGGGGGCAAAAAAGGCGCAAGCCGCTTCAAAGGCGCTCGCACGAGCTGTGTCCGAGGCAATGAAGAGACCAATTCCGCCGCGCGCCCGCAATGCGTCGCAAAAGATAAGGGCGTCGAAGCCTTCGGGCGCACCCGTGACGGTCAGATACCCAGCCTCTTTGGAAATCCGGTCAAACTCGTTCACAGCCACCATCCTTACAACGCACGACGCCCGCACGCCGAAAATCAGCGTCGGGTTGTCTTCAAACAAAAGCGCCAGCGAACGCATGTCGCTCGCTGGCGCGATATAGGATCAGCGCAAGAAAAGTCCGCCTAGTCGAGCAGCTTCTTGCGCAGAATTTCGTTCACGGCCTGCGGGTTGGCCTTGCCCTGCATGGCTTTCATGACCTGGCCAACAAACCAGCCCATGGTTTTGGGCTTGTCTTTAACCTGGGCTGCCTGCTCCGGGTTGGCCGCAATCAGGTCGTCGATGACTCTCTCGATCGCACCGGTATCGGTGACCTGCTTCAGGCCTCTCGATTCAACGATCTCAGCTGGATCACCACCCTCTTCCCAGAGGATTTCAAAAACGTCCTTGCCGATCTTGCCGGAAATCGTGCTGTCCTTGATCAGCTCAACCAGGCCACCCAGCTGCTCCGCGCTCACCGGGCTTTCCGTAATGCTCAAGCTTTCCTTGTTAAGCCGACCGAATAGCTCGTTATTCACCCAGTTTGCCGCCAGCTTTGCATCGCGCCCGGCCAGAACCGCTTCAAAGTAATCAGCACGATCCTTGTCAGCTGCCAGGACCGAAGCGTCGTATTCTGACAGCCCAAGCTCCTCAACGAAGCGCTTGCGCTTCTGTGCCGGCAGCTCGGGAAGGTTGACGCGGATCTCGTCCACCCATGCCTGGTCAAGTTCTAGCGGAAGCAGGTCAGGATCAGGGAAGTAGCGATAATCGTGAGCTTCTTCCTTGGAGCGCATGGAGCGGGTCACGCCAGTATTGGCGTCAAACAGGCGGGTCTCCTGAACGATCTCGCCGCCATCTTCGATGATATCGATCTGACGCTTCGCCTCGTATTCGATGGCCTGCATGATGAAGCGCAGCGAGTTCACATTTTTGATCTCGCAGCGGGTACCCAAATGCTCAAACGAGCCGGTCTCCTGGAATTTCTCATACTGGCCGGGGCGGCAGACAGACACGTTCACGTCCGCGCGCATCTGGCCCTTTTCCATGTCGCCGCCACAGGTATCGAGATAGCGCACGATGGTCCGTAGCGTGCGCACATACGCCGCCGCATCAGCGGGCGTGCGAACGTGAGGACGCGAGACGATCTCCATCAGCGCAACGCCTGAGCGGTTCAGGTCCACATAGGTCGCGTTCGGATCAAGATCGTGGATCGACTTGCCCGCATCCTGTTCCAGGTGCAGGCGCTCGATGCCCACTACAAAGGTTGATCCATCGTCGCGCTCGCATTCAATCTCGCCTTCACCCACAATCGGATGGGCGAACTGGCTGATCTGATAGCCCTGCGGCAGGTCCGGGTAGAAATAATTCTTGCGGTCAAAGCGCGAGAAATTGTTGATTTGGGCGTTCAGGCCAAGACCAGTACGAACCGCTTGCTCCACACAACGCTGATTGATGACAGGAAGCATGCCGGGCATGCCGGCATCCACGAGGCTTACCTGTGTGTTTGGCTCAGCGCCGAACTCGGTAGCCGCGCCGGAAAACAGCTTGGCGTTTGATTTCACCTGAGCGTGGACCTCAAGCCCAACAACGATTTCCCAATCCCCGGTGGCTCCTGGAATGACATAGCTGTGGTCAGTGGTGTCAAGCGGCATGGCTGCGATCTCGCTGGAACTTCGACTTAAGTGTTCTTCTTCGGCATCGGGACGCCTTCGGTCAAGCGCGCGGTGAAGCTAAACCGTCACCAGCACCCCACCAATCTTCTCACCTGCCTCGACACAGGCGTGGGCGTCCGGCGCTTCAGCAAGGTCAAAGCGCTTGTAAATGACCGGAGTTAGAGCGCCCTCTTCAAGCGCGCGGTTGATGTCGTGAACAGCCTTTGCCCGGTGTTCGGACCGAAGGGTGTAGACAAAAATCGTGACCAGCTGGGCGTTCTTGAAGATCAGATCGTAGACCGGCAGCTCAGGCGTGCGCTCGGCTTCAGAGCCATAGGTCGCAATCACACCGCCAGGCCGCAGGGTTGCGATGGCGTCTTTCAGATTTCCGCCGAGCTCCACCTCGACGATATGGTCAACGCCCTCACCTTCTGTCACAGCCTCGATCGCTTCGACCACGTCCTGGCTTCGGTAGTTGATGACTTCATCGGTACCGACCGCAAGCGCCGCTTCGGCCTTTTCCGGTGAAGATACTGTCGTGATGACCTGACGTGCACCAGCCCATTTGGCGAGCTGAATTGCCATGAGGCCCACAGCCCCGGCTCCACCAGTTACCAGCACGGTCTTGCCCCGAACCCCGCCAGCACAAAACAGCGCCCGATGGGCCGTCATGGCCGGAACGCCGAGACATGCACCCGCGTCAAAGTCGATCGCATCGGGAAGCGTCGCGGCAAATTCTGCGGGCAGAATACAGACCTCGGCACAGGTCCCGTGGGACCGCTTGAAGGCGGCATTGAACAGCCACACCCGCTCGCCAATGCGAGACGGATCAACGCCCTCACCCACCGCCTTGATGACGCCCGCACCATCACAATGGGGAATCTGGCGCGCGACGGTCATCTCACCGCGTAGCCCGGCGCGCTGTTTCACATCGGACGGATTCACACCGGACGCTTTGACGTAAACAGCGACCTCACCCGGACCGGGATGCGGCTCCGGCATTTCACCCAGGGTCAGGACATCGCCCGCCGCTCCCTGCTGCGAATACCAGATCGCGCGCATCTCACAGCTCCTCATCGTCGAGAGGGAGCTCTCCACGCTGTCGCGCAGCGGCTTCATCAATGGAGGCTTTAAGGCGCGTGAACAGAATCACATTGCCAATTCCCACCGCGCCGATCACCAAAAGCGTGATGCCAACCGCCAGATTCAAGCCGCTTTCGCCCAGACGCCCCGATGCCAGCAAGGCACCGAGGATCGCCAACAGGCCAAAGATCGGGATGAGGAGACGCGTATAGCTCATGCTTACAGGGTAGGACTGACGGCCTTCTATGGCAAAGCCCTAGCCGGCTGCGCGCGAGGCCTTCTTGCGCTCGTGTTCTTTCAGGAACTTCTTGCGCACGCGGATGCTTTCCGGGGTCACCTCGACCAGCTCGTCATCGTTGATGAACTCAAGGGCATACTCCAGCGTCAGGCGGATCGGCGGGGTCAGGACCACCGCTTCATCGGAGCCCGCAGCACGGATATTGGTGAGCTTCTTGCCCTTAAGCGGGTTCACGATCATGTCTTCATCGCGTGAGTTCACGCCCACGATCATGCCTTCGTAAACCTCAACCGCGTGGCCGATGAACAGCTTGCCGCGTTCCTGGATATTCCAAAGCGCGTAGGCAAGCGCCTTGCCGTTCTCCATGGAGATGATGGCCCCCTTCTGGCGCTGGCCCATCTCACCGGCGGCCTTTGGCGCATAGTGATCGAAGGAGTGGAACATCAGGCCAGACCCCTGCGTCAGGGTCAGGAATTCAGAGCGGAAGCCGATCAGGCCACGCGTGGGTGCGGCGAATTCGAGGCGCACGCGGCCGTTGCCGTCTGGCGTCATCGCCTTCAGCTCGGCCTTACGCATGCCAAGGCGCTCCATAACGCCGCCCTGGTGCTGCTCTTCAACGTCGATGGTCAGGTTTTCAACGGGCTCGCTGATGACACCGTCGATCTCCTTGGTGATCACCTGGGGGCGCCCCACGGCGAGCTCAAAGCCCTCCCGGCGCATGGTTTCGATGAGAACCGACAGGTGAAGCTCTCCGCGGCCAGACACCAGAAATTTGTCAGCATCATCGAGCTGCTGAACGCGAAGCGCCACATTGTGGATCAGCTCGCGATCAAGACGCTCCTTGATTTGGCGCGATGTGACAAACTTGCCCTCACGACCGGCAAACGGGCTGTCATTCACCTGGAAGATCATGGAGATGGTGGGCTCATCCACCGTCAGCGGCTCCATGGCCTCCACATGCTCCGGGTCACACAGCGTGTCGGAGATGTTCAGCGGATCAACGCCGTTAAAGGTGATGATGTCGCCAGCAGAAGCACTGTCACGCTCCACTTTCTCAAGACCGTGGAAGCCGAACACCTGTAGCACCTTGGCTTTGCGCGACTTGCCATCGGCACCCACCACCGTGACCTGCTGGTTTTTTGACAGCGTACCGCGACGGATACGACCCAGGCCGATCACACCGGTGTAGCTGGAATAATCAAGCGCAGAGACCTGCAGCTGCAGCGGAGCGTCCTGATCCACATCAGGATGGGCTACGCGGTCCACAATGGCCTGGAAGAGCGGCGTCAGGTCTTCACCGCGCTCACCCTCTTCCAGGGTCGCCCAGCCCTCAAGGCCGGATGCATAGACAATCGGGAAGTCCATCTGTTCGTCATCTGCGCCGAGACGATCGAACAAATCAAAAGTCTGGTCCACGACCCAGTCCGGACGTGCACCTGGACGGTCCACCTTGTTCACAACGACAATCGGCTTCAGGCCAAGTGCCAACGCCTTCTTGGTCACGAATGTCGTCTGGGGCATCGGGCCGTCGACAGCGTCGACCAGCAGCAGCACGCAGTCGACCATGGACAGAACGCGCTCAACCTCGCCGCCAAAGTCGGCGTGGCCGGGCGTGTCCACAATGTTAATCGCGTAGTCGTTCCAGGTCACCGCCGTGTTCTTGGCGAGAATCGTGATGCCACGCTCTTTTTCCAGATCGTTGGAGTCCATGACCCGCTCGATCTCGCCCACACGGTCACCCAATGTACCAGACTGCTTCAAGAGCATGTCCACCAGCGTGGTTTTGCCGTGGTCAACGTGCGCCACAATGGCGATGTTACGAATGCGTTCAACGGGGGCCGTCATGGGCGGGCGTCCTTATTGGGGAGAATGTTTGCGCGCTCTCATACAGGTGCGAAGCCGGTTCGGCTAGCACTGGTCGCCGCGCGCGCTTTGATCTAGCTTCCCCGCCAATCAAGGCCAGTCGGCCTATCAAGAAAAACAGAAGCAAGGGGAAGCCATGTCCATTCGCTCCGCATTTGCCAGCGCGATGATGGGTGCATTTGCATTCACCGCGTCAGCGATCGCTGAACCCATTGAATTCTTTCAGGTTGATGGCGTCATATATGACCAAAGCGTCCAATCGCCAGAGGACGCCTTCGGCTATGAAATCGGGGAGCGGCCTGTGCGCGTGGGCGACATGGTCTCCTATCTGCGCTCCATCGCAAATGGCTCGGACCGCATCCAGGTGGAGACCATTGGCTATTCCCACCAACGCCGCCCGATCCTGTTTTTTACCGTAACGTCACCGGAAAACCACGCTCGCCTTGATGAGATTCGCGAAGCGCACCACGCCCGCATGCGCGGCGAAGAGGTTCCGGCCGACACGCCCATGGTGCTCTGGATCAATTTCGGTGTTCACGGTGCTGAGGCCTCCGGCATGGATGCCGCCATTCCGACCATCTACCATTTTGCCGCTGGCGATTCTGACCAGATCGACACCATGCTGGATGATAGCGTGATGGTCTTCACGGCGGTTTTTAACCCGGACGGACATTCGCGCCGTGTGGACCACGTGGAAACTTTCTGGTCGCGCGCGGATAACACCGACCCTGCCGACATGATCCACAATCTGTGGACCGAAGCGCGGGTCAATCACTATTGGTTCGACCTGAACCGCCAATGGCTCCTGCTGACCCAGCCGGAAAGCCAGGCCTGGATTGCCAAATGGCATGAATGGAAGCCGATGGTATCTGCCGACTATCACGAGATGGGTTCGGCTGCGCCGTTTTACTTCCACCCTGGCGAAGAGCTGCGCCGCAATCCGTTGATCCCGGAGCGCGCGCGCGAACTCACCTTCCAGATTGGTCAGCGGCATGCGGAATTCCTCGATAGTGAAGCCCGGCTCTACACCACGCAGGAGCGCTTCGATAACTTCTATATCGGGAAAGGCTCGACCTACCCGCAGATTAACGGCTCGCTGGGCATTCTGTATGAGATTGGCGCAGCACGCGGCGGGGCAATCCAGACCGAGCGCGGGCTGGTGACCCATGCCGACAATGTGCGCACCCAGTTCCGCACCGTGCTGACAACGGTTCAGGGCGCGCTGGACCTGCGCAGCGAGATTACGGACTACCAGCGTCAATTCTTTGCTGACGCCGCCGCAGACGCCGAGCGTGATCGTCGCCGCAACTATGTCTTCACCGCCGCTGGTGACCCGGAGCGGGCCGCTCGCTTTGTGCGCCTTCTGCGCATGCACGACATCGACGTCTACGAAACGAGTGCAGACCTCAGCGCCGGTGGCCAGACCTTCCCGGCGGGTGAAAGCTATGTGGTGCCGCTCGATCAACAGCAATACCGCATGATCCAGGGCATTTTTGAGCGCGTGACCGAGTTTGAAGAGAATATCTTCTACGACGTCTCTGGCTGGACCCTGCCCCTGGCCTATGACCTTGAATACGCCACCATTTCCAACGCTCGGCTGAGCGAAGGCGCAGCACTGGCTGATGGCGGGTTTGAAGTGGCTCCGGCCCCGGACCGCTCCAGCTACGGCTATGTTATCGAGTGGTCGCAAACCTATGCGCCGCGCGCGCTGAACCGCATCCTGGCCGAAGGCATCATGGCGCGCGCCGCGAATGAAGAGTTTACGGTCAACACAACGCGTGGCCCGGTGTCTCTGGGTCGTGGCTCTGTGTTCGTGCCCCTGGCCCGTCAAGATGCAGACGCAGACGACATCTTCGCCATCATGCAGACCATTGCTGCTGAAGATGGCGTTCCCGTTCATGCCACAACCTCGGGCCTGACCCCGACAACGGGTCGCGACCTCGGCGCGACGAACGTGTTCCGTGCGCTGGAACAGCCGCGTGTGGTGCTGGCGTTTAACGATGGCCTATCACGCTATGACGCCGGCGAGATCTGGTGGACGCTGGACTTCCAGCACGACATGCCGGTTACGCTGGTGGAAAAGGATGATCTGGGCAGCGTTGACTGGAGCGATTACACGCATCTGGTTCTGGTTGGCGGCAATGCCTCCTTGCCAGACGGCACTCGCGACATGATCCAGAACTGGATCCGCCGCGATGGCGGCACGCTGATCGCCACGCGCCAAGGCGCGCGCTGGGCGCAAGGTGCGTTCTTCAACCATGGCAACGGCGACAGCGACGCTAGCGAAAGCGAAACGCCGGAGCGCGTCGACTTTGCCGAAATGGCACTGCGCGATGCTCAGCATGTGATTGGCGGGGCCATCTTCGAGGCCGACCTCGACACCAGCCACCCTCTCGGCTTTGGCTTTGCCAACCGTCAGCTGCCGGTGCACCGCAATGTAAGCTTCACGCTGGAGCGTCCGGACGGTGATCCTTATGCGGTGCCGCTGCAATACACCGATGAGCCACTGCTGACCGGCTATGCCTCGGAGCGTCGCCAGGAAGAGATCGCCGGTACGCCTTCGATCGTCTCCCAGCGTCAGGGCCGCGGTGCAATCATCCTGATGGCCGACAACCCGGTCTTCCGTGCCACCTATCCTGGCACGGAGCGGCTGTTAATGAATGCGATCTTCTTCTCCGACCTGATCGACCGCCCGCGCGGTGATTACGAGGAGTAGGCGGTAGCGCCACCAAGCTTCTCGATAAAGCCCTGGCCTGTTGGTCGGGGCTTTTTTCGTGGCCGATCTCTCAGCCCGTCATGGCCCGGCTTGTCCGGGCCGCCCATGCCGGTCGGGTCGAGGCTGACTGAGGGGTGACAGCATGGGTCCCCCGGATGACCCGGGGGATGACAACTGTAAGGATCAGATATCCTCAATCGACTGAGTGAGATCGCCCGCCTCGGCATCGCCTGTGTTCACAACGCCTGCCTTCTCAAACAACAGGATGTGGACCGGGCCCTCTTCGACTACGGGCTGGTGACGCACACCTTTAGGGATGATGGTCATTTCACCGAGGTGAAGGCGCACAGAGTCGCGATCTTCAAAATCGATGCGCAAGATACCGGACGTTATGAAGAAGAGCTCGTCCTCGTCCTGGTGGGCGTGCCAGGCAAAGCTGCCTTCACCCTTAGCGAGTTTCACTTCGTAGTTATCAACCCGACCAATCCGCTTTGGCGACCAGGGCGCGTCAAACTTCGAGTGGAGATCGGCCAGGTTGAGAACGCGGGGACTATCGGCCATCAGCGTCGCAATCAAAGCTCGTGTCTGAAAGCTCGGTCCAGAGAGTCGACACGATCCTGCCCTCACGCCCCTCGTCTGTCTCTGTTTCCGAAACCACCGTGAACTGGCCAACGGGCGGCGCTGACCAGATTTGGCGCATGGTTGCGGCGCTGTCTCCCGACCCGAACACGATATTCCAGTCAAGCTCACCGCCCTCTACCGGATAGGCAACCAGCTCGATTGGGCTCTCAGGGTCAACAGACGAGGTCAGAGCGCCTTCAGCATGAGCGCCCTGCTCAGAGACACCGCCCAACAGCTGAGCTGCCCACTCGCCATCAAGCTGCTCGAAATAGCAGATGCGGACCTCATTCGAGCCGCCACGCTCAAGAACGAGGCGGCGGCTCTCTGTTTCGTCCTGCCAGCTTCCAAGGAAGGGCTCAAACTCGATCAGTGACGGGTCTTCAGAACCGGAGTCTGGCAGTTCCGGCTCAGAGCATCCGACCAGAGCAAGCCATCCGATTGGGAAGAGAAACCGTTTCATAGGCCTCAGACTACATCAGCATTGTCATCGGGTCTTCCACAAAGCCCTTGAACGCCTGCAGCCATTTGGCTCCGGTTGCGCCATCCACCACACGGTGATCACAGGTCAGCGTCACCGTCATTACGGTGGCCTTCGCAAGTGCACCGTCGATTACGACGGGACGCTCCTCACCGGCCCCCACCGACATGATCATGCCCTGTGGCGGATTGAGGATGGAGGCAAAGCTCTTCACGCCGAACATGCCAAGATTGGAAAGCGAGAAGGTGCCGCCCTGATACTCCTCGGGCTTCAGCTTGCGATCTCGGGCGCGGGTGGCCAGATCCTTCATCTCTTTGGAGATTTGCGACAGGCCCTTCTGGTCCGCATCGGCGATGATCGGGGTGATCAGACCGCCTTCAATCGCCACAGCGACGGATACGTCGGCATGCTTGTGCATGGCGATGCGGCCATCCTCGATCCAGCTGGCATTGGCTTCAGGCACCATTTTCAGAGCCAGACCCGAGGCTTTGATCAGGATGTCATTGACCGACACTTTCACACCCTCAGGGGCCTTGTCGTTGATCTGCTTGCGGAACTTCAGCAGGCCATCGATGTTGCAATCCACATTGAGCGGGAAGTGCGGAACATCGCGGAAGCTTTCCGACAGACGCTTTGCGGAGATCTTGGTGATCCCGTCGGCTTTCTTCAGCTCATAGCGATCTGCACTGATGCCATAGCGGGCCAGCGGCTCATCAGCATCGATCTCGACAGCGGGTTCTTGCGCTGCCGATGTATTCGATGACGGAGCAGCTTCAGCCTTCAGTGCCGATGCAGGCTTATCCTTCGCTGCCTCAATATCGCGCTTCACGATACGGCCGTAAGGACCCGATCCTTCAATGCTGGCAAGATCGAGCCCTGCATCCGCGGCCAAGCGCCTGGCCAGCGGTGACGCCTTGATGCGGCCGCCCTCGCTCGTGGCTGACTTCGCGGACGCAGCTGAACTTTGATCCGGTGCCGACTTTTCGCTGGACTGAAAGGCCCCGCCCTCCGGCTTGGCCGGTTCCGGGGTTACGGGTGCTTTGGGAGCCCCCTTGGCTCCGCCAGCTTCATAGCCCTCAAGCGAAGACGCATCTTCACCCTCTTCGAGCAGCAGCGCGATAACCGCATTTACTTTGACGCCTTCGCTACCCTCTTCCACGAGGGTTTTGCCAATGGTGCCTTCGTCGACGGCTTCCACTTCCATGGTGGCCTTGTCGGTTTCAATCTCGGCAATGACATCACCAGAGCTGACCGTATCGCCTTCTTTCACCAGCCAGGAGGACAGCGTGCCCTCTTCCATGGTTGGCGACAGGGCGGGCATCAGGATTTCAATGGGCATCGTGATTACTCCGCGTAGGTGACGGTTTTGACAGCTGCGATGATGTCCTCAGTGCCCGGCAAAGACAGGGCTTCAAGGTTCGCAGCATAGGGCAGCGGTACGTCTTTCTGGAAGACACGCGCGGGCGGAGCGTCGAGATAGTCGAACGCATCGGCGACCACGCGTGCGGCGATTTCGGCACCGACGCCATGCTGGCCCCAGCCTTCTTCGGCGCAGACGATGCGGTTCGTCTTCTTGACTGATTCAATGACCGTGTCGGTGTCCAGCGGGCGGATCGTGCGCAGATCGATCACCTCAGCGTCGATACCCTGCTCGGCCAGCTTCTCAGCTGCTTCAAGGGCAAAGCCCACCATGCGTGAATGCGCGGTAATGGTGACGTCGGAGCCTTCACGGCGTACCTTCGCCTTCCCGATGGGCAGGACAAAATCATCCATGTCCGGGATTTCAAAGCTGGTGCCATACATCAGCTCATGCTCCAGGAAGACGACCGGGTTCGGGTCACGAATAGCCGCCTTCAACAAACCCTTCGCATCCGCAGCATCGTAGGGCGCAATCACTTTCAGGCCCGGCACATTGGCGTACCATGCCGAATAGTCCTGGCTGTGCTGAGCGCCAACGCGGGAGGCTGCGCCATTCGGTCCACGGAACACGATCGGACAGCCCATCTGGCCACCGGACATGTAGAGCGTTTTGGCGGCTGAGTTGATCAGGTGGTCAATCGCCTGCATGGCGAAGTTAAACGTCATGAACTCGACAATGGGCTTTAGGCCACCAAAGGCCGCACCCACACCCAGACCCGCAAAGCCATGCTCGGTGATTGGGGTGTCGACGACGCGCTTGGCCCCGAACTCCTGAAGCAGCTCTCGGGTGACCTTGTAGGCACCCTGATACTCCGCGACCTCTTCACCCATCACGAAGACGGTATCGTCGCGGCGCATCTCTTCAGCCATGGCATCGCGCAGCGCATCACGAACGGTGATGTCGACCATGTTGGTCCCGGCCGGAATTTCAGGGTCAGACGCGGTGGGTTTGGGCTCCGCTGCGGAAGCAGGGGCAGGCTGAGGCATTTCGCGCGGCTCAGGAACTTTCGTTCCAACATCGCTATCGGCCCTCGGCTCCGGTGCTTTTTCAGCCGACTTCATTCCACCAGCGTCATCAAGCGCGCTTTCGTCTTCACCTTCCTCCAGAAGGATGGCGATGGGCGCATTGACCTTTACGCCTTCAGCACCTTCTTCAACGAGAAGCTTGCCAACAACGCCTTCTTCTACGGCTTCCACTTCCATGGTGGCCTTGTCGGTCTCGATTTCGGCAATCACATCACCTGAAGAAACCGTGTCGCCAACCTTGACGGTCCACTTTGCGAGCGTGCCCTCTTCCATCGTGGGCGACAGGGCAGGCATGAGAACTTCGATGGTCATCTCGGCTTATCCTTCCACCAGAACGTCGGTCCACAGCTCGGACGGATCGGGTTCGGGGCTGTCCTGGGCAAAGTCGGCTGAAGCCGCAGCAATGGTCTTGGCCTCCTTGTCGAAGCCTTTCAGCGTGTCTTCATCGGCCCAACCGGCATCAAGGATTTTTGCCTTAGCCAGCTCAATCGGGTCCTTGGTGTCGCGGTAAGAGTTCACTTCGTCGCGCGTACGATATTTGGCCGGATCCGACATCGAGTGGCCACGATAGCGATAGGTCTTCATCTCGAGGATATACGGACCCTTGCCAGCGCGGGCGTGGTCAGCGGCTTTCTTGGCCGCCTCATACACTGCGACGACATCCATACCGTCGACTTCCTCGCCGGGGATACCGAAGCTGATGCCACGCTTGTAGAGGTGGGTTTCGGAACTGGCGCGCTGGACGCTCGTGCCCATCGCATACTGGTTGTTCTCAATGATGAAGAGAACCGGCAGATCCCACAGCTTGGCCATGTTGAAGGTCTCATAGACCTGGCCCTGGTTGGCTGCGCCGTCACCGAAATAGGTCGCGCTGATCTTGCCGTTTTCCTTGTATTTGTCTGCAAAGGCGAGCCCGGCCCCGATCGGAACCTGCGCACCCACAATGCCGTGGCCACCAAAGAACTGCTTGTCGCGGGAGAACATGTGCATGCTCCCGCCTTTGCCTTTGGAGTAACCGCCCGCACGACCGGTCAGCTCCGCCATTACACCATCAGCTTCCATGCCGGTGGCCAGCATGTGGCCGTGGTCGCGATAGCCGGTAATGACCTGGTCGCCCTCTTCAAGCGCTCCCTGTACGCCGACGACCACAGCTTCCTGACCGATGTATAGGTGACAGAAACCTGCGATGAGACCCATTCCGTAAAGCTGACCTGCCTTTTCTTCAAAACGGCGGATCAACAGCATGTCACGGTACCAGTCCAGAAGCTGGTCCTTGCTCACCGATGATTTGGGCTTGGTCGCCTTTGATCGACTGGTCGACTTACGCGCTGCCATGTATTTCGCACACGAACTTCAATAGGTTCGCGCTCCCTGTTCGACGTTGAACAGGCTTTAACAGCGACAAGCGCCATACGTAAAGTCTTGATTAGGTTCGCACACGAAATACTAGCGCGCATTAGCCTTGGGGCGCAGCGTCCAGCGTCACAACGATTTCGTCAGGATGCGCTAGGCGTAGGACGGCCCTGGCGCGCTCCTCGAGATAGTCGACATCGATCTGAGCATCTGGCCCTGCGTCATCAAGGCGCGCAACGCGATCTTCCATCGCGATGCGCACAGCCCTGATTTCGGCCAGCTCTTGCCGCGTTTCAGCGATTTCAGCGGACAGGCGAAGGTGGTTGCGATACCCCTGCTCACCCGTCCAGGCGTGAAAGCCCAGATAGGCAATCACAACCATCAAACCGCCTAACGGTATGAAGCGCTTTAGCGCATTCATGCCCGTCTCCCATCCACCGTCCGCCTTTTGCGGATCGAACGGTTTGTAGGCTACCCAGACCAAGTAAAGGAAGCGTTAGGGAGAATCAGAAAAGCGACTGATTCGCGATACGATTGCCTACCCTGCGACAACCGCATTACGTCCTGCATAGACAGCTGCAGACCCCAGTTCCGCTTCGATGCGCAGCAGCTGGTTATATTTCGCCGTCCGGTCAGAACGAGCCAGCGAACCGGTTTTGATCTGCCCGCAATTGGTGGCCACTGCCAGGTCTGCAATCGTCGTATCTTCCGTTTCGCCGGAGCGGTGGCTCATCACCGCGCCATAGCCGGCGCGCAGAGCCAGCTCCACCGCGTCCATGGTTTCGGACAGAGTGCCGATCTGATTGACCTTCACCAACAACGCGTTGGCTGCGCCTTCCATCAGCCCTCGCTCAAGGCGTTCAAGGTTAGTCACGAAAAGATCGTCACCCACGAGCTGGCACTCATCGCCCACCATTTCAGTCAGCGTTGTCCAGCCAGACCAATCATCCTCAGCCATTCCGTCTTCGATGGATACGATCGGGTAAGCTGCAACCAGCTGTTTGAGATAAGCCGCAAATTCGTCAGATGAGAAGGAGCGCCCCGCCCCGACCATCTCATACTTGCCGTTCTTGAAGAACTCGGTCGAAGCCACATCGAGAGCCAGAGTGACATCTTCTTCCGGCTTGTAACCCGCAGTCTCAATCGCCTTCATGATGACATCAAGACAGTGCTCCGAGCTTTTCAGATCAGGCGCAAAGCCGCCCTCGTCACCCACATTTGTGTTCAGGCCATCTGCCTTGAGCTGCAGGCGAAGGGCCCGAAAAATTTCTGCGCCGCAGCGGAGCGCTTCAGAAAAGCTGCCCAGCCCGGTCGGCATGATCATGAATTCCTGGAAATCGACCGGATTGTCGGCGTGTGCGCCGCCATTGATGATATTCATCATCGGCGTTGGCAGCGTGCGTGCATTGTAGCCGCCTACATAGCGGTAAAGCGGCAAACCGGTCGCCTGAGCCGCGGCCTTTGCCGTCGCCAGCGACACGCCGAGGATCGCATTTGCGCCAAAATTTGATTTGTTGGGTGTGCCATCGGCGGCAATCAGCGCATCATCGACTAGGTGCTGCTGCTCAGCTTCCATACCGGCGATCGCCTCGAAGATTTCTGTCTCGACGGCTCGGACAGCCTCCAGCACCCCTTTGCCGCCATAACGCTCGCCGCCATCACGCTTCTCAACGGCTTCGTGCGCTCCGGTGGAAGCCCCAGATGGAACCGCCGCGCGACCAAAGGAGCCATCTTCCAGCGTGACATCGACCTCAACGGTGGGGTTGCCACGGCTATCGAGGATTTCACGGGCTGCGATATCAATGATGGCAGTCATGGGGAGGAGCCTTCTGGTAAGGGCGCGACACTCTGCGCCGGTGGGGTTGCGCGCGTCATACCTCAGGCCGACCAACACGAAAAGCCCCACACCGTATCCGGTGCAGGGCTTTATCTGTTATTCGCCAGCGCAAACTGCGCTGAACGCGAAATCAGTCTTCGCTAGGCGTGAAAATCTGCTTACCGCGATACATGCCGGACTTCAGGTCGACATGGTGCGGACGGCGCAGTTCGCCAGAATCCTTGTCCTCGATGTAGGCAGTGGTGCCAATCGCATCGTGAGCGCGGCGCATGCCACGCTTGGACTTCGTAATCTTACTCTTAGGGACCGCCATGGGTCTCTCCTACATTCGAATGCCGGGTCGCACGGAAATCACTGTTTCCAGACGAGAGCGCAGGCGTATACATGCCCGCCGCCCGGCGCGCAAGCCAAAGACATGCGTGCAACACACTCGCATCTGCAGCCTATCACGATAGCATGGCGACCATGGAATCGCTTGAGCTCTTCTTTCGCTTCGGCGCGATCTCGCTCTTTGCCTGGCAGATTGCCGTGATCGCACGTGATGCACGCCATGTGGCTGTGGCACAGTTCTACGGGCTCATGGCTGCCGGCTTGATAGGCTTTCTCGCGACCCATGCCAGCGTTGATCTGAACCTCCCGGCGGCGGCCTATTATCCCCTGTCATTCCTCAGCAAGAGTTCAGCACTTTTCATCTGGTGGTTTGTGTTTGCGATTTTTGACGACGATTTCCGCCTCAGGCGGATGGAGCTGGGCTTTGCCGCGTTGTGGATCGCTCTCATACCGTTTGACTATGAACCTATCAGCCGGCTAGCTCCGAATCTGGCTGATTTCTCAACTGGCTTGCGGGTACTGCTGTCGATCGCTCTGGCAGTCTTTATTCTAGGCCGTCTGTTCGCGGACTATGCCAATGACCTGGTGGAGGCGCGTCGCCGGGCGCGATTGTGGCTGCCAGCCGTCATTGTGGCCTTGTTCATCATAGACCTGGCCTGCGACTACCTGACCGGATACGGCGCGCCGCCCCTTAATTATTCGGTATTCCAGAAGGCGGTGATCTTCGGCTTTGCATTTGCAATCGGTACAATCACACTTCGCCTTCGCGCAGTTGATCTCGAGCTACCAGCCGAACCTGAGCGCCCGACAACCCAGGCCCAAACGTCCTCTGACCCTGTCCTTCTTGAGCGCTTACAGGCGGCGATGGATGAGAAGGTGTTCCTCGACCCTGAGCTCAGCCTGACGGGCCTGGCGAAACAGCTGGCTGTGACGGAGGCGCGTTTACGAGCGGTGATCAATGCAGACCTCGAATACCGCAATTTCAGGACCTTTTTAAATCAGCACCGCGTCGAAGCCGCAAAGAAAGCGCTCAGTGATCCAATGCGCAAGCAGGATCCCATAATCGCGATTGCCCTCGATTGCGGATTCAATGCGCTGCCGAGCTTTAATCGGGTCTTTAAAGACCTGACAGGGCAAACCCCGTCAGCTTTTCGAGCGCTGAAAGGCACAAATTTTACATCATAAATTCAGTGGTTTAACGTTTTGAGAAGTGATTGAGCAGGTTTTGAGAAGCGTAGCTTTTTCAAGACTGGCATCACCGGTTTCGACATTGCGCATCTGAGCGCAAACTATAAGGATTGAGGTTCGCGATGCGCATCCTGCTTAAACTTCTCGCCGGTCTTTTCGGGCTCATTGTCCTCGGGATTACTGCGGTCTTCGCCCTGCCCCAATGGCCCACCCTTCAGGATCGGTTCGGCAGCGGTCCCTATCAGGCCTGGCTGTCTGAAAATCGGACCGAGATTAATGTCGCCAACGCAGGAGCCATCGCCGCGTTCGACCCAGAGGTCTACCAGTCGCGTTTTATTATTCTGTCTGAGATCCATGGCTACCGCGCTGTTCAGGCGATTGATCTGGCCCTGGTGCGACACTTTGCTGAGAACGGACCTGGCCGGACCTATCTGGCGGAGCTTGGTCCCGAACAGGCGATGGCGTTCAATCACTATCTTGCCACCGGGGATGAGCAGCCGATACGGGCCGTCTTCGATGCGTGGGCCGAGCAAACGGCGCAGTGGGGTAATGTTGAATTCTTCCAGAAGCTTGTGGCCATGCGCGCTCTTAACGCCAGCCTCCCGGACAATCTCAAGATCTGGTTTGTTGGCGTAGACAAGCTGCGTAGCACCGACCAGCTCGCCGCCTTGAGCGCTGTTTTGCCTGAAGGCGTGGCGGCCGGTTTTGAGAGCTTTGAAAGCGTGCAGGCGCTTAATGCCGAACTGGGGCGGCTGGCGCTGGAACGTCCAGAAGAGTCAGGACGTTACGAGCATATTCTTCCCAATATCGAGCACCTTGTGAGCGTTGATCCTTCCCGTCATTTCTATGGCCTCTGGGGCCTGTTCCACGGCACCAAGACAACTGTGAACGGGGCTGATCCGCTTGCGCTGCGCCTCAATCGGGCGGGTGGCGCTTTTGAAGGCTCGGTCACCACCTTCACCACGATGTGTATCGACGGCTGTCTGAACATGATGCCCGCCCGAGCCATGCCTAGCGCCCTGCATGGCAACGATAATCCAGATTATCTCTATATGCCGATGAGCTTCGATTCAGCGCTGCTTCAACGGGTGCGCGGCTCCAACGATGTACGCGCCAGTATGGGCGATGCAAGCGTCACTGCGTTCAAGGTGATCGGCCCAGAGAGCCCCTACAATGACGGCGTGCGGCTGAGCGAGCTGACCGGCTACATGACGATGATGCAGTCGTTTGAGTACGGCGGGCCAGCCTCTGAAGTGACGGATTGCTTCATTGCTATCCGCGGCTCTGCTGGCCTCACACCCTGGAGCGGATCTTTCCATGATGTGAGCGGAATAGCGGACACAGTTGGCATCCCTGAAGTCGCTGAAGCTCTGAACTAGCCTCAGCCGAACCTGACCCCAAACACGGTGAAACCTGACCCGTCGCGCATTGGCGTGCGCGAACGCCCCTTCCTTGTCCAAATTTTCGATGGAGAACTCCCATGTCTATCCCCCTGACCGCCGATCTGATCGAGATCGGGCTTATGCTCGCCAGCCTCCTGATCACAGCGGCAATTTTCAGAAAGCGGGTGCAGACCGGCTGGCTGCTGGCTTCGGTTGGCGCGATCCTCGTTGGCGCTGTGGCGCTCACCCAGGGCTTTGGTTTGATCCCCCGGCCGGAGATATTCAACGGGCTGAGCTATAACTGGTTCCTGTTCGGCCTTTTAGGCGCAGTCAGCATCGCCCTCATTGCTGCGATGCCGAATGGCTGGCAGCGCTCCGGTTTGACGCTGGCACAGAACGGACCGGGCGTTCGCTCCGCCTCATTCGTAGCCTTCGCGGTGTGTGCCCTCCTGACCTGGATGGCGACGCAAAACATTTTTGGCGATCCGAGTTTCCGCTGGGAGCCAGTCCTCTACAACGCAGTCGCCGTCGGCCCTGTGGAAGAGCTGTTCTTCCGCGGTGTCGTCTTTGCGCTGGTGCTTGAAGCCTTTGGTGCGCGCAAAACAATTCTTGGTGCTGAAATGAACTGGGGCATGATCCCAGCAGCCTTGGTATTCGGTTTCGCCCACGCCACCTCCACCCCGGCAGGCGCAGAGATCGTATTCAATACCTACTTGATCCTGTGGACAACGCTTGGAGGCTTTGTACTGGCGTGGATGCGCCAGGCCTCAGGCAGCCTGCTGCTGCCCTACGTGGTCCATGTCTACGGCAACAATATCCACTACCTGCTTTAGGCAGGCACAGCAGAGCCGGTTACACCAACCGGCTCTGCACTTTTGCCGCTTCGATGAAGCTTTTGAACAGCGGGTGCGGCGCAAAAGGCCGTGACTTGTATTCGGGGTGGAATTGCACGCCGATGAACCAGGGGTGGTCCGGGTATTCGATGATCTCCGGCAGGATGCCGTCCGGCGACAGCCCTGAGAAGATCATGCCCGTGGCCTCCAGCCGGTCCTTGTAGTCGATATTGACTTCATAGCGGTGGCGGTGGCGCTCATTGATCGCCGGCTCACCGTAGATCGCTTCGACCTTTGAGCCTTTTTTCAGCTGCGCCGGGAAAGCGCCCAGGCGCATCGTCCCGCCCAGATCGCCGCCCTCATAGCGTTTGACGATCTCATTGTCCTGAACCCACTCGGTCAGCAAGCCGACAATGGCTTCATCGGTGGGGCCAAACTCGGTGGAGCTGGCCCGCTCGATGCCGGCCAGATGGCGCGCACCTTCAAGCACAGCCATCTGCATGCCAAAGCAGATCCCGAAATAGGGAATTTTGCGTTCGCGGGCGAATTTCGCCGCGGCGATCTTGCCTTCTGCACCACGCTCCCCAAAACCGCCGGGCACCAGGATGGCGTGCACCTCCTCCAGAGCCGACAGCTTTTCAGGATCTTCAAACTGGCTGGCGTCCAGCCATTTGACATTCACCTTCACACCATTGGCGATACCGCCATGGTTCAGGGCTTCGAGCAGGGATTTATAGGCGTCCACCAAAACCGTGTACTTGCCAACAACCGCGACGGTGACTTCACCATCAGGATTGTTGACCGCTTCAGAAATGCCCTGCCACACGGCGAGATCAGGCGCGGGGGCCTCCTCGTCCATGCGGAAGCGTTCCAGCACAACGGTATCAAGCCCCTGCGCGTGGTACTCCAGCGGCACGTCGTAGAGCGAGGCAGCATCACGTCCCTCGATCACAGCGTTTTCCGGCACGTTACAGAATTGGGCAATCTTGCGCTTGTCACCGGGCTCGATGGGCATTTCAGCCCGGCACAGCAGGATATCGGGCTGGATACCGATGGAGCGCAATTCCTTGACCGAGTGCTGGGTCGGCTTGGTCTTCATCTCGCCAGCGGCCTTGATGAAGGGCAGCAGGGTGACGTGGATGAAAACGGCGCGATCGCGACCCAGTTCCTGGCCCAGCTGACGGATGGCCTCAAAGAAGGGCAAGCCTTCGATATCGCCCACCGTGCCGCCGATTTCACACAGCACGAAGTCCACATCACCGGCATCAGACAGCACAAAGGCCTTGATGGCATCGGTTACATGCGGGATCACCTGGACGGTCGCGCCCAGATAGTCACCGCGGCGTTCCCGTTCGATGATTTCTGAATAGATACGACCGGTGGTGATGTTGTCGCTCTGGGCTGCAGAAACGCCGGTAAAGCGCTCATAATGGCCCAGATCCAGATCGGTTTCGGCCCCGTCATCGGTGACGAAGACTTCCCCGTGCTGGTAGGGCGACATCGTGCCCGGATCGACGTTGAGATAAGGGTCGAGCTTTCGCAGGCGGACTTTATATCCGCGTGCCTGAAGCAACGCCCCGAGAGCGGCTGAAGCGAGGCCTTTTCCCAAAGAGGAGACCACGCCGCCAGTGATGAATATATAACGCGGCATGGGCGGACGGCTTAGCGCAGAATCGCGGGCTCGAAAAGCGTCTGATGGCCGGTTCACAGTGGAAAGCTCAGCATTTTGCGCAGCCGGTTGCGATCAAAGCACCCGAATGAAGAAGCAGAGCCACAGGCCGCAGAGCGCTGTGAAATTGATCGAAAAGACAAGACCGCGCGCGATGACGTTGGCTGTAAAGGCGTGAACAAGTGTATGGACCATGCGGCCAGCCACAAAGATCCAGGCCAGGATGAGGTCTGCGCTCGACACAAGGTCGGCGAGCCAGAGCGTCAGCGCGATGATGTGAAAGAAGACCGGGGCCTGAAACTGATTGTTCAGGTTGGCGGCGACCCGCCCTGCCCGACCGGTTTCAGCGCCGGGAAGCACCAGCTCGCGATAGGCCGTGCGCCCGCCAACCGCATTTGAAAAGCGCTCGAAGGTCAGCCAGGCATAGAGCCCGAGCACCAGAGCCAGATGCGCCAGAACCGGCCAAAGGATGAAGACCTCTGACCGGGTGGGCGCTAGCAGCGAATCAATCAGGATTAGCGTCCTGGAACTTCAGCCGGGACATCGCCAGTCGGTTCATCACCGGGCACTTCAGCTGGCGGCTCTTCATCAGCGGCAGGAGCGTCGTCGATGTCATCGAAGCTCAGCGGAAGGCCATCCTGGTTATCACCAGCAAGCTCATCTGCGATCGAGCCGGTATCGGAGGATGCGCCTGACAGCACGGCCAACAAAATGCAGGTGCCCATGAAGACGATGCCGAGGATCATTGTGGTGCGCGTCAAAAGGCTTTCAGCGCTGGCACCGCTCATCATGCCACCCGGGCCACCGCCACCAATGCCAAGCGCACCGCCATCAGAGCGCTGCATAAGGATGACGCCGATCAGGGCGATGGTGACAAGCAGAAGAATGATAAGCAGAACAATGGTCATTGTCGGACGGCGATCCACGCGTGTGTTATCAGGCGCTCGACAGACCGAGCCCCTAGCTGGCCGCGCGTTTTAGCTCAGGCTCGCCTTCAGCGCCACCATTGGCTTCAGCTTTTCGTGCCGCAGCATTTGCCATGCGCTGTTGAAGGGCCGCCGCTGCCTTCTCAATCTCTTCTGCCGAACGCTCCATGCCATCATCACCGGCAAACGCCACATAGGCGGCCATGGCAAGCTCTTTGGCGAGCGACAGATTGGCGAAGGTCAGGCCGCCCTTCTCGCGCAATTCCACCGCAACCTCGCACAGAGCCTGGGCAACACGGGTTGCTTCAGACGATTTGATCCGGGCAATCCGGGTGCAAACTTCTCGAGCGCCCTTTTCAAACTCTTCAAGGTCAATGACCGGCTGGCGACCATCCTTCATCTCTCGCGCGGCCGCTTCAGCGCCAATGATGACCCGCATGCACAAGCGACGCAGACGCTCCTGATCAACCGTCTTCTGGGCTTCATCGATCCAGGCTTTGGCTTTAGTGAGCGCTTCGTGATCATTGTCGATCACGGCTTTGAGAACGTTGGGTGTCTCAATCGGTGCAGCCCCGCCACCGCGGGCCGGGTCCTTGCGTCGATCCGGGCCGATATAGTCGCTGGTGACAATGAAGGGCTTGCGCGCCCGAATAAGGGTGCGAATACGTTCTTCAGCAAAGGTGGTGGAGAACGGACGCATGATGACGTCATCCGCGCCACACCCGATCGCTTCACGAACAATAGCCGTTTCACGCTTCCAGCTGGTCACGATGATGGCTGCAAAGGGATTATGAGACAGGTCGCCAGCGCGAATGGCGCGAACCATCTTGAACACGTCAGCCTCGCGGTCCCCGGTCTCCATCATGATCAGATGGGGTGCATCTTCATTGAGCCGACGCTTCATGTCAGCCAGATCGCTTATCGATTCAATCGACTTGAACCCGAGCTGCTGAAGCGCATAACGGGTCGTGCGCAAATTCACATGGACCGGGTCGTACAGCGCTACAGTTGCGCGACCATAATCTGAGTCAGCCATCATTCACCCCTAAACGGCGAAGGCTCAAAAGCCTTTTCTATCGTTCAGGATAGGATGAAATCCTGAATATCGCCTTACTTTGCCGACGCGATGATCGAAGCAAAGGACTCAGCGTCAAGGCTGGCCCCGCCCACCAGAGCCCCATCAATGTCACGCTGAGCCAGCAACTCGGCTGCATTCGCCGGTTTGACCGAGCCTCCGTAGAGAAGGCGCAGCGCGTCGTGATCATCGCCAGGCCAGGCCTGTCGAAGAATTTCGTGCATGTCCTGAGCTTGCTGGGCCGTAGCCGTGCGTCCAGTTCCAATCGCCCAGATCGGCTCATAGGCAATGACGACTTTGGCCGCGGGAGCCTCGGGAATACTGGCCAGCAATTGATCGCGGCAGACATCTTCAGCGTTTCCGGCATCGCGTTCGCCAAGACTCTCGCCAAGGCAAATGATCGGTGTGAGACCAGCCTCAAGCGCTCGTTCTGCCTTGGCCTTCACCACAGCATCGGTTTCGCCATGGTCGGCGCGCCGCTCGCTGTGGCCTACAATGACATAGCTGCACCCGGCATCAGCCAGCATGCGTGCTGAGATTTCGCCCGTATGCGCGCCTTTCTCATGGACAGAGCAATCCTGTCCCCCAACCGAAAGCCAGTCGGGCGCGGTTTGAGCCATTGTGGTTATGAGCGTAGCAGGCACGCAGACTGCAACATCGTTCGACGGTGGCGTCGTAACAGCGGTCTCAAGCGCTGGAATCCAGCTCTGATTCTCCTGAAGGCCGTGGAGCTTCCAGTTGCCAGCAATCAATGCGCGCCGCATGACGAAACCCTTCCCGCAAACAAAATTCGAGGCGGAGCGATAGCAGCGTGATGCCAAAGCGGCAATGTACGGTGTCCGATGCTTGCCCGGCCTCGGCGTGAAAGCTAGGGTCCGCACCTCTTCTTGAATGTTCACAACGAGCCGTTCGACAGACCCATGCTTTCTGCAATTCGCGCCCTCGCCCGTTCGCCCATCTTTGGCGGTTTCATCATCGCCCTCCTGGTCGCAGCATTTGCGCTGTTCGGGGTCAACGACATTTTTGCCGGTGCAGGCAATTCTGCCGTCGTCGTGGGCAGCGAGCGCGTCCAGGTCCAGGACCTCAGCCGCGCCTACGAACGCCAGCTTTTCAACATTCAGCGCGAGAACCCGCGCCTTACGCGCGAGCAGGCCGATGAGTTTGGTCTGGGCGAGCAGATGGTCCAGTTGTTGACGTCTCAGGCCGCGGTTCAGGCCAAGGCGCGTGAGCTAAATCTCGCAGTCTCTGATGAGCAGGTCGCAGATGCGCTTCAGGATATCGAGGCGTTTCGAAACCCGTTCAATAACCGCTTTGATCCATCGACCTATCTCAGCGTGCTTCAGGCAAACGGCTATAGCGGACCTCGTGCGGGCGAAGTCTTCGAAACCGAGCTGAGAGACGAGCTGCTGCGTATTCAGGTGCTGGGTGCGATTTTGGGCGGGGTGCAGGCTCCGCGTGTGCTGGCGACCGCGCGCCGCGGCTTTGAA
This sequence comes from Maricaulaceae bacterium EIL42A08, assembly GCA_024178355.1. Classification (GTDB taxonomy): domain Bacteria; phylum Pseudomonadota; class Alphaproteobacteria; order Caulobacterales; family Maricaulaceae; genus Oceanicaulis. The sequence continues at coordinate 630,864 of JAMZNZ010000002.1, forward strand.
CAGGAACGCCGCTCCATTACCGCGCTGCTAATCCCGCCGACGCTGGCTGAGACGGTCACAATCCCCGGCGACGAAGAGCTGAATGCCTTTATGGCAGAGAATGCACAGATTTTCCGGCAGGCCGAGCAGCGCCGTTTCACCCTGGTGCGCTTCAACCCGCAGGACTTCAGCCGCGACGTTGCTGTGGATGAGCGAGAGCTGCGCGATCTTTATCAGTTCAGGGTCGACACTGGTGAGCTGGCAGAGCCACCGACCCGTTCCATCACACAGTGGGTCGTTGGCGATGAGGCAGAAGCCAACGCCGGTGTCGCCGCCTTGCAGGCCGGTCAAACGCCGCAGGATGCCGGGTTGGCCGAAGGCGTAAGCCTTGAAGCTGTGCAGGCCTTTGAGATCCCGGACAATGCAATCGCCGTAGCCTCCTTCGAGCGTCAGCAAGGCGATGTCTTTGCTATCGAGGGCCGTCTTGGCTGGCGCGTTGTGCGTGTGGACGCCGCGTTCGATCCGATTGTTCCAAGCTTTGAAGAGCAGCGCCCTGCTCTCATTGAAGAGCTGAGCGGAAATCAGGCTGCTGAGATGATGGCTGACGCGCTGTCACGGTTTGAAGAAGCGCGGGCCCAGGGGCTTAGCTTTGAAGCAGCCGGTGCCCAGGCTGGAGTGCCTGTTGAAGGGTTCGACTTCATGACTGCACGCGGGACCACAGTTGAAAGCGTGCCTGCAGCAACGCTGCAAAACGCGCCGGACATTATATCTGCGATCTTTGATGCACCGGCTGGCTTTGAAACCGACCCGGCCACCTATGGTGACGGCGGGTATTTCATGTTCCGCGTGGATGAGATCGAACCGGAGCGTCTACCAGATGTGTCTGAGGTCCGCGACTTTGTTGAGTCGGTGTATCGCACCCGCCAGATCGATAACCAGCTGCAAGTCATGCTCGATGAAGCGATGGAGCGTGTAGCGGCCGGTGAAACGCTCAATCAGATATCCGAAACAATGCCGGGCACTATCGTAGAAAGCGCCATTCTTCCGCGCTCGGAGTCGTCCGGTCCGTTCAGCCGCCAGGTGGTTCAGCGCGCCTTTGGCCTGCCGGCTGGAGAGGCCTTTGATGCCCGTGCAAGCGATCCCAGCACCCGCATGGTTGCTGTTGTAACCGACATCACCGCACCATCCGGTGCAAATCTTGACCCGGCTCAGCTGGGCGCGATTTCCGGTGAGCTTGAGAACGACATAACAGTCGCGCTGGAATCGGCCTTGTTCGCCAGCTACGACATTCGCGAGAATCAGGAACTGATCGATCTTGCGCTCGGGCGCACCGATCCGAACGCTATTCCGTAGGTCGAGATGCCTGATTTTGCACCGGATAATCAGGCCGCCATTGACGCTGTGGCCAGCGGAACACCTGTGCTCATTACAGCGCGCAGGGTCGACGATCTTGAGACCCCGGTTTCGGCGTACCTGAAACTGGCGGCCGGTGGCACCAACACATTCCTGCTGGAGAGCGTTGAAGGCGGTGCTTATCGCGGACGCTATTCAGCTATCGGGCTTGATCCGGACCTGATCTGGAAATCCGATGGCGACAAGGCTGAGATTGCCCGCGCGCCCGCGCCGGGCATGGCCCCCGGAAGCTTCGAGGATGCAGGCAAGCCGCCCCTGGACTCTCTGCGCGACATTCTGGATGAAACCCGGATGCCGCTTCCATCCGGCATGCCGCCGATCAGCGCAGGCCTGTTTGGTTATCTGGGCTATGACATGGTCCGCCACGTCGAACGCCTGCCCAATCACGCGACCGCTGATCCGTTGCAGACACCGGATGCTTTGATGGTCCGCCCACGCGTGATGGTGGTGTTTGATGCCCTGCGGCAGGAAATCCTGGCGGCTGCGCCGGTGCGCCCCAAGGAGGGCGAAGATCCTGCCCTTCAGGTCGATGCCGCCCGGCGTCGCATCGAAGCTGTGTTTGCAAGACTTGATGCGCCCGCTCCGATTCAGACCGAGCGTAAACCCACGCCGCCAGAAACACCGCAATCGAATATGAGCGATGAGGCCTACCGGGCCGCCGTCGACGCTGGCAAACGCTATATCCGTGCAGGGGATGTTTTTCAGGTCGTCCCAAGCCAGCGCTTCACGGCTCCGTTCGATCTTCCGCCCTTCTCGCTGTATCGATCTCTACGTCGGACCAATCCTTCGCCCTTCCTGTTCTTCTTCAACTTTGCAGGCTTTGCGATCTGTGGTTCCAGCCCGGAAATCCTCGTTCGTCTGCGCGATGGCAAGGTCACGGTCAGACCCATCGCCGGCACCCGTCCGCGCGGTCATTCGAAGGACGCTGATGACGTCTTTGAAGCCGAGCTGCTGGCGGATCCCAAGGAGCGCTCAGAGCATCTGATGCTTCTTGATCTGGGTCGCAATGACGTGGGCCGCGTCGCCAAGCCCGGCACGGTGCGCATTACCGAACGCGAGATCATCGAGCGCTACAGCCATGTCATGCACATCGTCTCCAATGTCGAAGGCGAGCTGGATGATGGCCACGATGCGGTTAGCGCCCTGATGTCCGGCTTCCCGGCAGGAACCGTGTCCGGCGCGCCCAAGGTTCGCGCCATGCAGATCATCGACGAGCTGGAGCCCCATCGCCGTGGCATTTACGCCGGCGCGGTCGGGTATTTCGGTGCGGATGGTGATCTGGACGTGTGTATCGCCCTGCGCACAGCGGTGATCAAAGACGGCAAGATCAATGTTCAGGCTGGCGCTGGCGTGGTGCTGGATTCTAATCCAGAGTCAGAGCGGGTAGAGACGGTGAACAAAGCCCGCGCCCTGTTCCGGGCCGCGGCCGAAGCCTGGCGCTTTGCCTAGTCAGCGACAAGCGCGCTGACCGGAACAATCGCTACCCCTTGTGCCCGCGCTTTAGCGGCCAGCGTCTCGAGCACCGCAAGAGTGTCCGGATAAGGGTGGCCAATCGCGATCGCCTGCCCCTCATTAATGGCACGCTGAAGTGCCAGATCGAGTTGCGCCTCAATGGCCGAGGCGTCCGCCTCGTGATCCAGGAAGATGTCGCGGTCGAACGCGGTGAAGCCTTCAGAGACCGCGGCCTCGCGGGCGACAGACCGGGGATGGGTCAGCGAGTCGACGAAGAGCAGCTGGTCCTGAGCTCCATCAAGCGCGGAGAAAATTTCCACCATCGCGTCCCGGTCGGCCGTCAGACGGCTTCCCATGTGATTGTTGAACCCGGAAGCGGCCGGAACCTGTGACAACGCCCAGCGAACCCGCGCAGCGCGCGTTTCGCCCGCCATGGATTTGGTCAGCGCGTACGGTCCTGGGTCTTCCAGCCCCACCGGCTCCATCGGCAGATGAAGGAAAACCTCCCGCCCCTGCGCCCGGTCTGAAATCACGCTGGCATCATTCGCATACGGCAACACGGACACGGTGATCGGGATATCGAGCGACCATATCCGCTCTGCTGTGGCGACATCCATGATGTCGTCGATAATCACGGCAAGCTGAGGCGCTCGAGCCGGGTTTTCTTCGAGAGCTGCAACAACACCAGAGTCCTGTGCGGCGGGCTCCTCTGTCACAGAGCGCAGAGCGTTCGCCGCCCATTCGATATCACCGGCCCCTGATTGAGGTTGCGAAGCCGGTAACGCCGCTTCATCACCCAATGGCGACCGGTTCTCCACATTATCCTGGCGATCCTCGCTGCGCGCGCCAGCCTGAAACGCAATAGCCGACAGGATCATCAATCCTGCACCCAAGGCGGCCCCGATCTGGGGTGCGGCTGAAGATAAACGGCTCATGGACCTGCATTTACAGCGAGTCGCGGTTGGCGGCGCACACGTCGGGACCTAAGGTCTGTTCACAAAGACCGCCCGGACACCACCATGCTCCTGATTATCGACAACTACGACAGCTTCACCTTCAACCTTGTGCACTATGTCAAGCAGCTGGGTGCGGAAGTGAAAGTCGTGCGTAATGACGCGTTGAGCGTTGAAGAGGCGCTGGCGCTCAAGCCCAGCGGCATTCTTCTCAGCCCCGGCCCCTGCGACCCGGATAAGGCGGGTATCTGTCTGGAGCTGATCGAGACCGCCCCTGAAGAGATGCCAATCATGGGCGTGTGCCTGGGTCATCAGGCAATAGGTCAGATTTTTGGCGGTACGGTGGTGGAGGCCAAATCCATCATGCACGGCAAAACCAGCCTGATGCATCATGAGGGCAAGGGCCTGTTCAAAGGCCTGCCGACGCCGTTCACGGCGACACGCTACCACTCGCTATCGGTCGATCTGCCCGGTGACAGTGTGCTGGAGATCACCGCGCGAACCCAGGATGGCGAGATCATGGGCCTGTCCCATCCAGATCGCCCCATCCATGGCGTGCAATTCCACCCCGAAAGCATCGCGTCGGAGCATGGTCATGCCCTGCTGGCCAACTTCCTGCGCCTTACCGGGGTGGAGCCCAAAGTGGTGGAGGCTGCCTGATGTCACGCATGAAGCCCGCCATCGCGGCCCTGGCCTTAGGTCAGGAACCGGATACCTCGGCGCTTGAGGCTGCATTTGATGCGCTCATGGAGGGTGAAGCCGATCCGGTTGAGGTTGGCGGTTTTCTGATGGCGCTCGCCGCCGTTGGCGAAAGCCCGCAAGCTCTGGCCGTTGGCGCACGCGCGATGCGGGCCCGCATGACACCGGTGATCGCGCCTGAAGGTGCGATTGATACCTGCGGCACGGGCGGTGATGCACGCGGCACCTGGAATATTTCAACCGCCGCGGCCCTGGTTGCGGCTGGTGCGGGCGCGGTGGTGGCCAAACATGGCAACAAGGCCGCCTCGTCCAAATCCGGCTCAGCTGAAGTCCTGGAAGCGGTGGGCGTGAATCTCTTTGCCAAGCCGGACCAGTTGGAACAAAGCCTGCGCGATGCGCGTGTGGCCTTCCTGTTTGCCCAGGCCCATCACGGCGCAGTGCGCCATGTGGGCCCCGCGCGCCGGACGTTGGGCGTGCGCACGATCTTCAATTTGCTGGGGCCGCTATCAAACCCCGCAGGGGCCAAACGCCAGCTGCTGGGCGTTTTTGACCGCAAATGGCTTGTCCCGCTGGCAGAGGCCCTTCGAGATCTGGGCGCGGAACGGGCGCTGATCGTTCACGGTGAGGACGGCCTTGATGAGATCACCACCACAGGTGTGACCTATGCAGCCGAGCTGGCTGAAGATGGCGCCATCTCGACTTATGAAATTACGCCAGAAGATGCGGGGCTGACGCGCGCCTCTCTGGATGACCTTAAAGGTGGTGAGCCGGAGGAAAACGCGGTCGCTTTGCGTGCTCTGCTTGAAGGTGAAAAATCGCCCTATCGCGATATCGTCGTGCTCAACGCCGCAGCTGCGCTAAGGCTTGCCGGCCTTGCCGACACGCTGCTGGACGGCGCGCGACTGGCCGAAGCCGCAATCGATGATGGTCGGGCCCGCCTGGCGCTGGAGCGGCTCGTTTCTGCCAGCAATGGAGGCGCATCATGAGTGACGTCCTGGCGCGCATCGAAGCCTATAAACGCGAAGAGATCGCCGAGCGAAAAGCTAAACGCTCACAAGCCGAAATCGAGCGTGCTGCGAAAGCCGCTTCACCGGTACGCGGCTTTCTTCAGGCATTGAAGAACGACACCGCCATCCATGGCCTGTCGCTTATCGCCGAAGTGAAGAAGGCGAGTCCGTCAAAGGGGCTGATCCGTGAGGATTTCGATCCGCCTGTTCTGGCAAAAGCCTATGAGGACGGTGGCGCGAGCTGCCTGTCAGTGCTGACCGATACACCAAGCTTTCAGGGGGCGGACGCGTTTCTGGGAGAGGCCCGGGCGGCAACGACCCTGCCCGCGCTGCGCAAGGACTTTCTCTACGATACATGGCAGGTCGCCGAATCGCGCGCGCTCGGTGCGGACTGCATCCTGGTGATTCTCGCGGCGGTGGATGATTCTGTCGCCCACGACCTCATCACCGAGGCACAGCGTTGGGGCATGGATGCCCTGATCGAAGTGCATGACGAGGAAGAGATGGAGCGCGCGCTGCGGCTGCCTTCGCCTTTTGTGGGCGTAAATAACCGCAATCTTCGCACCTTTGAGACCTCACTTGAGACCTTCGAGCGACTGGCTCCAATGACGTCGGACTCCCATTTCCTGGTTGGCGAAAGCGGCGTTTTCAGCCACGAGGATGCGACCCGACTCAAAAGCGCCGGAGCAAAGGCGCTACTGGTGGGGGAAAGCCTAATGCGCCAGCCTGACGTCACAGCGGCAACACGGGCCCTCATGGGGCGATAGCGCTCGACCTTCACTTGACGTTAACCCGGAACAGGCATAGAACATTGCCAAGTACTGGTTTTGTTCCAACGTCGAGGCCGTCATGCTCACACGCAAGCAGCAAGAGCTTTTGCTGTTCATCCACAAGCGCTTGTCGGAAGACGGCGTGTCTCCCTCCTTTGATGAAATGAAAGAAGCCCTCGGGCTTGCATCAAAGTCTGGTGTTCACCGCCTGGTCAGCGCTCTGGAGGAGCGCGGCTTCATTCGCAGGCTTGCCAACCGCGCCCGGGCACTTGAAGTACTCAAGCTCCCCAATGGGCAGGCCGCCGACACGTCGACCGCGATTGCACAAAGCGACAACGTGGTCTCTGCACCCTTTGGTCGCCGCGGTGAGCCGGTTGAAGATTCCGGCATCGAGGTGCCCGTCCTGGGCCGGATTGCCGCAGGTGTACCCATCGAGGCGATCCAGCACGAGACCGATCGCTTGAGCGTGCCCAGCAATATGATCTCCGACGGCGATCACTTCGCGCTGGAAGTCAATGGCGACTCCATGATCGAGAAAGGCATCCTTGATGGAGACCTTGTGATCATCAAGCGCGCTGACACCGCGACGACAGGTGAAATAGTGGTCGCCCTTGTCCATGATGAGGAAGCCACGCTGAAGACGCTGCGCAAGAAGGGCGGCTCCATCGCCCTTGAAGCAGCCAACCCGGCCTATGAAACCCGGATCTTTGGCCCGGGAGAAGTGAAGGTTCAGGGTCGCCTGGTCGGCCTGATCCGCCGCTACCACTAGCCTCATTCATAGGTCATCAGACAAGCCCGTCAGCTCGCGCTGGCGGGCTTTTTTATGTTGCAGATGACCAGATCCGATGACGACGCTGGTCTTGGGCCGCTCTCCTCAGCAGAGACCAGCAAAGCCCGGCATCGCCGTGTGCGCCATGAACTGGCCGCCGCTTTATAGACAACCAGGTCAGCCAGCTGGCAATCCTCGGCAAGGCCCTCAGGTGTTTCAGCAAAGGCGATTACAAAACCCTCCAGCGTCGTTCCAACACAGCCTGCCGGATCGCAGGCGAGACGCGCTCGCGTAATGCCAGCTCCCTGCTGTCCTGCCCGTTGCAGCAACACATTCCGTTTAAAGCGTGACGCCCGAAGGCTGGATGCCTGAAACTGCCCGCTTTCATCGAACCGGGCGATCACGACACCATCGTCGGTAATCATGAGGTCTGATGGCGCTTGAAAAATCCAGAGCCCGAGCGCGGCGACGCAGGTTGTCAGACCTGCTGCGCGGATCAGGCCAAGCCCCAGCGTTGTTACGGCAAACCCAACTCCATAAAGCCCGATCACGAGGCCATCGGCCGCTATAACCGAAACGGCTGCCCCTGAAAGGGATTCCGTCCACCGCCCAATCACCAGCACAATCTCAAGCCCGAGATCCATGACCGCCAGCGCCGGTCCGTCTAACCCTAGTGGTGAGAGCGCAAGCGCGACAACCCCTGCGTGCATGACCCAAAAGGTAAAGACCGGCATGGCAGCCAGATTGGCAATCAGGCCATACGCGGCCAGGCGCTGGAAATGGAAGGCCGCGAAGGCCCCTGTTGCTCCGCCCGCAATGACGCTCGTCATGGCCAGACCACCAAAGGCATCCGTGGCGCGTCCAAGGAGGCTCGAGCCGCTTGAAGCCTCGGGCCGCAGCTTTGACCAGACCTACCTAATAGACCGCAATCAGCGCAGCGACAGCGGCAAAGCTCATCTGGAACCCGGCCTCCACCACGCTTTCTGGGGCCAGAAAGATCACGACCATGGCAGCAAGGGCTAGAGAGCGCATGGAGAAGGCGCGCCGGTCGAGCATGACCCCGATCAGAACCACACCAGCCATGACCCAGGCCCGCTGTGTCGGGATCGCTGCACCTGAAAGAATGAGATATCCGGTGGCCGCAATCAGCGCGATTGCCGCTGCTGGTTTGCGCGGATCGTGGGCACGGGCATAGCGATCAACAGAGGCAAGCGCGAAGCGCACGGCAAAATAAATACCTCCTGCAAACAGCGCCATGTGCAGGCCCGAGATCGCCAGGATATGCCCCAGCCCCGACACCCTCAGCGTTTCAGCGTCTTCAGGCCGCACGCCGGAGCGATCACCGGTCAGAAGCGCAGCGGCAATTCCACCCGTCTCCTCACCCGCCTTTGCGCGAATTCGCTCTGCCAGCTGCCAGCGATACCGGGCCAAAGCTCGTGCAAGGTGGTCCCCCTGCGCTGGCTCAGCGGCGGACAGGTCAGAAACCGCAAAGCCGGTCAGCGCTATTCTATCGTACCAGGCCGCTCTCGCCGGATCGTATCCACCAGGTGCGGCAGGTCCGGGCGGTCGGGTCAGAACTGCCCGCAAGGAAACAGTGTCGCCTGGACCAAAGCCTGCGAGCCCCACCCGGACGCGAACCCGTTCTGGAGGCGTCTCAGTTCCCGACAACTCTGTAACCCGAAGCCGGATACGTGGACGCGAGCCGCCTCGTTCCACAGCCTCTATCCAACCGACGACCGTCGTGGCACGTTCGCCCGTGTCGAACTGAGGGGGAGCGGCATCAAAAGTACGCCACTGCGCCACACCAAATCCGGCAAGCAGGAAGCCACAGAGAACAAAGCCATAGAAGGCGAGCGCATTCGCTCTGAAAAACGCTGAAACTCCAATGAGCGTGAGACATGATCCTGCCGCCACAGGAAGAAGCCAACCAGCCGGCTCAGTGGCAGGAAGAAAATACGCCGCGGCCCCGATTCCGAATACCAACGGAACCCACAATATAAGTCGCGCCGCATCCGGCTGGTTCACAGTCAAAGGGGCCCCAAAAAGAGCCTTGATCAGGCGTTCGAGCCAGCTCAGCTCGCGCGATAAGGGAAGTTCAGACCGGGCCACACCTGCATTGTGGCGTCAAAGGCATGAGAAGACTATCACCTTGTGGATTTTGCGTGCTAAGGAAGCCGCTCTCATTGCAGCGCAACACGATCTCGCAGGTGCAAAAGACTCTTACCCGTCGACGACACGTCTCAACCCTCGATTCGCTCACTCTTTTCTCGGGACAGGCCTGATCGGATTAAGAGCTTCTGGACTGGCCCGCCCTGCGGGCAAGACAGCATCACCGGCTCCTGAATTCTACTGAGGTCGCATTGGTCGCCTTTAGTAGGGTTGGACAGAGGTTCATCGCTGCGCTAATTGGCGGTGCTACGGCACCGAATACGGGTTCTTGCTCGCGGCCCCGGGACAGCAACACGTCCTGTCGCGACTTTATAATGCAATCCTGCCAACTAGTTAGCTGGCATGACGAAATAGAGGTAACGACGATGGAAAACAAAGTCACGCCAAAGGGCACCGCGCAGCTGACCGTGAACGGTCAAACCCACGACCTGCCGATTCTTGGGGGCAGCATCGGGCCGGATGTGCTCGATATACGCACGCTGTACAAGAACACCGGCATGTTCACCTATGATCCGGGCTTCACCTCGACCGCGAGCTGTGAAAGCACGATCACCTACATTGATGGTGATGAGGGCACCCTGCTCTATCGCGGCTATCCAATCGACCAGCTGGCTGACAATGCAAGCTTCATCGAAGTCGCTTACCTGCTTTTGCATGGCGAGCTGCCTAATCCGAAGCAGCTTGAAGATTTTGACTGGACGATTCGTCGCCACACCATGCTTCACGACCAGTTCGACGCCTTCTTCCGAGGCTTCCGCCGCGATGCACACCCGATGGCCATCATGGTTGGTTCGGTTGGCGCACTGTCGGCCTTCTATCATGACTCAACTGATGTGAATGATCTGCGCGCTCGCGAGATCAGTGCCCATCGCATGATCGCCAAGATGCCAACGATCGCCGGCAGGGCCTACAAGTATTCTATCGGCCAGCCCTTCGTGACACCGCGAAATGATCATGACTATGCGTCGAACTTCCTGCGGATGTGCTTTGCTGTTCCAGCTGAAGACTACGAAGTCTCCAAGACTCTTGCTCGGGCGATGGACAAGATCTTCATCCTGCACGCTGACCACGAGCAAAACGCGTCAACCTCAACGGTTCGCCTTGCTGGGTCGTCCGGTGCAAACCCGTTTGCGTGTATCGCCTCCGGCATTGCCTCGCTCTGGGGCCCGGCACACGGTGGTGCAAATGAAGCCGCCCTCAACATGCTTGCAGAAATCGGCTCGGTGGATCGCATTCCTGAGTATATCGAAAAGGCGAAAGACAAGAATGATCCCTTCCGCCTGATGGGCTTCGGTCACCGGGTCTACAAGAATTACGATCCGCGCGCGAAAGTCATGCGCGAGACCTGTCACGAAGTGCTCGACGCACTTGATTTGAAGGACGAGCCGCTCCTGGCTGTCGCGATGGAACTTGAAAAGATCGCGCTTGAAGATCCCTACTTCGTGGAGAAGAAGCTCTACCCGAATATCGATTTTTATTCAGGTATCACGCTCAAGGCGATGGGCTTCCCGACCGAAATGTTCACCGTCCTGTTCGCTCTGGCCCGCACCGTGGGCTGGATTGCACAGTGGGGCGAGATGATCGAGGATCCAAGCCAGAAGATTGGCCGCCCGCGCCAGGTCTTCACCGGTTCAGAACAGCGCAATTTCGTACCGCTCAATCAGCGCTAGCCATCGATAGCGCCAAGATCAAAGAAGCCGGCAGGTCTTAGACCTTGCCGGCTTTTTCTTTGGCAATTTTCAAAATCGCCGCCGCCGCGGCCTGACTTGGGTCTACCTTTCCGGCCATTTGCCGGGTGGTCTCGACAAGCTGCCGGGATTTGGTGGCTCGCAGGTCTTTATCCTTGAGCAGGTCAGATAGAGCTGCAGCTAGCTGCCGGCCAGTGCACCGGGTCTGGACATATTCGGGAATGAGCTCGTCATCCGCCGCGATATTTGTCAGCGAAATGTATTTGGACTTCATCAAAAATGTGCGAGCAGCGGCCCATAGAAGCCAGCCTAAACGATAGGCCGCGATGGTAGGTACGCCGACCCGCGCCAACTCTGTGGTTACTGTGCCAGAGCACGCCAATGCAATATCTGCGGCATGGAACGCATCTCGGCGCTCACTTGAGTCCGTAATGACAATGTCACGAAGGATTGGATCGCCCTGCAAGCGCTCACGCGCAATTTTCTCGATCGTTGGGCTCAGCACAGTCGCGACCTGGAGCTCGGGGAATTCACGCCGCAGCCGTGCCACGGCATCAGAAAAGTGCGGAAATAGTCGATCCAGTTCGCTGGTCCGGCTGCCGAACAGAATCAGCAGCAATGGCCGCTCTTCGTCCAGCTCATAGCGCTGCCTGAACGCCTGCCCATCGCCACTCAAATCCCGAGCAAGCGCTGGATTACCGACAAATGTAACCGGCAATCCAAAGGGCTCATAAAATGGGGCATCAAACAGATGAATGGCGAGCAGATGGTCGAAATTTTCTGCGATGACCCTGGCTCGCCCCTGTCTGGAAGCGAAGACCTGTGGACCGACATATTTAATGCGAGGAATGTCGGGGATTGTATCCTTCAGCTTCCACGCCAGACGCAGCATGAAGCCATAACTGTCGATAGCCACCACCGCGTCAGCTCTGAAAGAAGCCGCATCCTCGGCTGCTTCCAACGCTCGCGCATGGGCAAGCTTTGCGATCCGCAACCCATCAAAAAAGCCGAAGACCGACAACTCGCTTGTGTCGTAGAGCGACTGAATGCCCCGTGCGGCCATCTCAACGCCGCCAACACCAGCGATTTGAACGTCAGGCTCCTGTTCGCGCAAAGCATCAATCAGGTCACCAGCCAGAGCGTCCCCTGAAGGCTCTGCTGTTACAAGATATATACGAGGCGCCCCCTCAGCCGTCATCGTCGGCACCTATGACAAATACACCATGGGCATCCGCAGAGGCGGCAACTGCATCTCGGCCCAGTACCAAAGCGCCACCGGCCGGTGCGATAATCCCTGCAAGACCTGCCGCAGCTACGCCTTCGATCGTCGAGACGCCGATTACAGGTAAATCAATGCGTCTCTCCTGGCCCGGTTTCGGGCGCTTGGCGAGCACCCCGCGACGGCGTTCTCTGGTCCCACGAATAGCCTCAGGAAGCCCGGCAACACGCAAAAGCATGTTATCGGTACCTTCCTGAGCCTCTACCGCAAGAACCAGCCCGTCACAGACGACGGCCCCCTGACCGATATCTTCAGCTCCAATTACGCCGGCAATGTGCAGTGCTTTTTGCGCATCTTTCAAACCGGCCTCGTCGGGGTGCAACCGCGTCAACACGCCAGGGCGAAGGACCAGCGATTGAGCAATTTCATCCGCCCCAATAACAGCCAGCCCCTCAGCCTCAAACAAAGCGACGACCGTGCGCAGCAGCTGGTCATCACCACGCGCCGCCGCCGCGATCACCCGCGGCAGCACCGCCATGGCCTTCATATCAAGCTTTAACTTTGAAAAATCCGGGCGAGGAACAATCCCGGCAAAGCAAACCGCATCGCAGTTGGCACGACGCAAGCTGGCAAATATTTTTCCCAACTGCCCGAGCGCCACACTTTCAGCGTTTGCATAGGCGGCGGGATCGCCAAATCCATCCAGGGTCACAACACAGGCAAGACGCCTTTCCTGCCGGGCAGCCTCGGCGACATGAACCGGAAGGTCTCCACCGCCCGCAATCAACCCTAGCCGAGTCCAGGACATGAGATCGACCTAACGCGATTGAGGAAAGCACAGCGGCCGTTTGGCAGGGGCCTTCAGGAACTCGATGATGGACTGAACTTCTTTGCTGTTCTCAAAGATACGAGCCGTGTCTTCAATCCGTTCTGCGAATGCCCCCTCCTCTGCGAACAACAGGCGGTAGGCTGCGCGCAGGTCATGAATGGTCTCACGCGGAAAGCCCCGCCGCTTAAGACCAACAAGGTTCAGGCCCGCGAGATATCCATGGTTGTCGGCCATGCCAAAGGGAATGAGGTCACCCACGACAGCGCAACCGCCACCCACAAAAGCATGGTGGCCAATGCGACATTGCTGGTGGAGCGCCGAAAGGCCGCCCATGATTACATAATCACCAAGTTTGGACCCACCGCCCAATGTCGCATTATTGGCAAACACCGCGTGGTGTCCGACAACACAGTCATGGGCGATATGACTGCCGACCATGAAAAACCCGTCATCGCCGACTTCGGTTTTGCCCCGGCCCGCCTGTGTGCCCATATGCATTGTGACATGCTCACGGATGACATTACGGTTGCCGATCTCAAGGCTAACCGGATCGCCATCTTTGTGTTTGAAATCCTGTGCCGGCGCTCCCAGGACCGCAAAAGGATACACGACGCAGTTTTCGCCGAGCTTCGTATTGCCACTAACAGCGACGTGAGTCTGGAGCTTGGTTCCTGCCCCGATTTTTACCTGAGCGCCAATCACGCAATATGGGCCCACGCTAACGCCATCACCCAGAACGGCCCCATCTTCCACGATGGCAGTTGGATGGATTTCAGTGCCCATCAGGATGCCTCTTTGGGAGCAGACGTAGCAGAAAAAGCCGCATCTGCGACGCGCACACCATTCACCCTGGCCTGACCTTCAAACTGAAATATACCGCGCCGATTTTTCACAACACGAACCGGCATTTCAAGCACATCACCCGGCCGTACGGTTTTACGGAAGCGCGCCTTATCAACACCCATAAAGAAGATCACCGTATTGGAGATGTCAGCATCGAGGGTCTTCGACATCAAAACCGCCCCGGTCTGAGCCAGCGCTTCGATAATCAACACTCCGGGCATCACCGGGTTCTCAGGAAAGTGGCCCGCAAAATGAGGCTCGGCTGCAGACACACATTTGATGCCGGTTATTGACTCGCCGAATACAAAATCCTCCGCCCGATCAATCAGGAGAAAGGGATAACGATGGGGAAGCCGCTTCAGGATTTCATCCGGCCCGATCGAACTCGACGGGGTGCTACCTGTGTCGTCACTCATCAGGCCTCTCGCTTTCCAGGCTTTTCAGACACTTTACGCTTTGGCCGGCCCGCCGACTTCCTCAACCAGGCAACCTCTCTGAGAAAGCGCCTGATAGGCTGAGCGGGTGATCCGGCCCACATCTCGCCGTCGGGAACGTCGTCCATGACCCCGGCAAAGGCAGCTAGCCGTGCTCCACTTCCAATATGAAGATGATCTGCAACGCCAGCACGCCCGCCAAACTGGACGCCCTTGCCGACCTCAACGCTTCCTGACACGCCAGAAAAGGCCGCCATGACCGTATACTCGCCAATCTCGCAATTGTGGGCCACATGGCAAAGATTATCGATCTTCACGCTGCGGCGCAAAACTGTGTCACGGATCATACCGCGATCAATTGTTGAGTTCGCGCCAACGGTAACGTCGTCTTCCAGGATCGCACGTCCGATATGGGGGATCGCGATCAAGCCTGTTTCATCGGGTGCAAGGCCGAAGCCTGCTTCGCCAATGATCGCACCGGCATAGATCTCGCAGCGCGCACCAAGGATCGCGCATTGCACCGTCGCGCGAGCGCCAATACGGCTGCCTTCGCCAATTTGCACACCGGGGCCGATCACCGCTCCCGGTCCAACCACAACATTGGCTCCGATCACCGCGTCCTGGGCTACAATCGCTCCAGGTGCGATACGGGCGCTCTCATCGATTTTGGCGGTCGGGTGAATGGCTTGGGGACCCTCATGGGTCCTCAGACATGTCAATCGGCCGACGATACGAGCGAACGCACTCTTGGGATTAGCTGCAACGAGGACGGAAGACGCCTGACTAACAGCGGTCACGTCCTGCGTATCAGGAAGGATGACCACACCGCCATTGGCATCAAACCCGGCATCCCCAGGACCTTTTGACAAAAAGCAAATCTGGTTGGGCCCCAACGCATGCGGCTCCACAGCGTCTTCAACAACCGACGAACGCTCTCCAAAACACGAAAGGCCCAGCTCATCAGCCAGGCCTCCCGCAGTAAACGGTCCGAGCCGGTCAAAAAAACGAGGATCGGCCCCCATAACCCGAAATTACTCCTGCGCCGCCGCGGCGCCTTGCGCCTGCTGCTGTGGCAGACGTACGCGGTTGACCGGCGTGGTTGGCATCACTTCGTTCAGACGCGCGATGGCCTGGTCGGAGATGTCGATCGAATCGGCTGCAAAGACGACAGTGGACCGATCGATGAGCAAGGCTGCACCCCGCTCGTCCACAATCTCCTGCAGGATATTCTGCAACGCGCCGAGCACAGGCTGCATCGCAGCTCGCTCAGTGGCCTGAATTTCACGCGCGGCAACCTGGCGCCGAACTTCAAACTGCTGCGCATCCGACTGCAGAGTTTGCAGGCGGCTGATGAGGTCCGGACGAGCGCGAATTGCCTCTTCCGACAGCGCAGCCGTCTCGGCAGTCAGCGCTTCGTTTTCCTGCTGGATTTGTGTGCCAAGCGGAGACAATTCATTGGCAATCTCGCCGCTGATGCGCTCGATCTCGCTGGCGACATGCTGGCCCACGGCGCTTTCACGCAGAATACGCTGCTCATTCATGACCAGAATCTGTTGGGCCTGAGCGAGGCTGGAGAGGCCAATGGCCAGCATGACGGCTGCGCCGATGGCGATGAAAAATTGACGTTGCATCACGTTAGAACCCTGTTCTCGTGCTGAATCTGAAGAAGCGCGCCCGGTCGTAGTCTTCTTTTACAAAGGCGTGCGCGAAGTCGAAACGAACCGGCCCGAAGGGCGAGTCCCAGAAGACACTGAGGCCCGCTGACGCTCGCGGCGACAGGTCGTCAACCGTGAAGATTGCATCACTCGTGCCATCATCAGCCAATTGGTCCTCATCCGGCAGAAGGCCAAGCGTACCCACCTCAGTGAACAGGCTGCCACGGATACCATACTGCTCAGGCAGCCCAAGCGGGAAAGCCAGCTCGAGTGCACTGATCGCATAGAAATTACCGCCAAGCGCGTCACGTGAGATGAAAGCATCACCATCTTCATCTGGCTCGCGGCGCTGAACAACACGCGGACCAATACCGGCCACTTCAAATCCACGGAAGGTGTTGCCCCCACGGAAGAAACGGTCGTTGATCCGGGCGGTGTCACCACCCCACGAGAAGAGATATCCACTTTCACCAGTCAGGCTGAGCACAATGTCATTCCGGAATACGTTTCGATAGATGCCAGCCTGAAGCTCAGACCGGACATAGCGAACATCGCCCCCAAATCCGGCAAAATCTTGATTAAAACTGACTCTAAATCCATTGCTGGGTTCACGAGGGTCATCCACGCGGTTCCATGACAGCGAATACCCCAGCAAAGAGGTCACGCGCGAACCTGCAGCCCGGCTGATCGACGACGAGACACCACCAAAGGTGCGCACCTCGTCCGTACGCAGCGTATAGCTGACGCTCGCCTGCACAGCACGGGTCAGCGGGAAGCCGGCACGCAGGGAGAAACCGGTCGACTCAGTCTCGAACGAGGCCTCCCTAGAAAAGTCCGAGCGGACCTGGAAGAGGTCAAAACCTGCCGCCAGGTTACGATCAAGGAAGCGCGGCTCGGTGAAGCGAATGTCAATCTGCTGACGGCGCGAGCTTGCTGATACACGCAGGCGCAGGAACTGGCCCCGCCCACGCAAATTCCGTTCTGAGATGGAAAAGTCGACCAGGAAGGCGTCGGTCGAGGAGAAACCTGCGCCAAAAGCGAGTTCCCCGGTCGGCTGTTCAACGACAGCAACCTGAACTCGTGCGCGGTCAGGCGCTGAGCCCTGATATGGCTCGACCGTTACGTCTTCAAAGAAACCAAGTCGGCCCACCCGGGCACGCGAGATGTCCAGCAGAGCCTGGTTAAACGCATCGCCTTCAACGATATCAAGCTCACGGCGGATAACCCGGTCAAGCGTACGGGTGTTACCCACGATATCGATCCGCTCAAGATAAACGCGCGGGCTCTCATTGATCACGTAGGTAATGTCGACCGTTTGATCTTCACGATTAACCCGAACCTGCGGGTTGATGTCGACAAACGCATACCCCGCCGCGCCGGCAGCAAAGGTTAGCGCATCGGTGGATTCCTCAATGAGGCTGCCGACATAAAGATTGCCGGGCTGCGTTGGAACTGAGCGCTTCAGAAAATCGACATTGAGATCAGAGATGCCGGTCTCAACTTCAATTTCACCAAAGGTATAGCGCTCACCTTCATCGATATTGAAGGTAACGTAAAAGGCTTCCTGATCAGGGGTAAGCTCCGCAACAACGGAGGTCACGCGGAAGTCAGCATAACCGCGATCATTGTAGAAAGTCCGCAGCTGCTCACGATCAAACTCGATCCGGTCCGGGTCGTAATTGTCGTTACTTGAAAAGAAGCGCCACCAACGGGCCTCCGTCGTGACAATTTCCCCGCGCAGACGACGATCCGCGTAGCTTTCATTGCCGAGGAAAGCAATCCGGCGCACGCCAGTAACCGGACCTTCGGAAATCTCAAAGACAAGATCGACCCGGTTCTGCGGCAGCTCAACGATCTGCGGCATGACCTGGGCGGCAAACCGTCCAGACTGGCGATAGACCTGAAGAATGCGCTGAACGTCCGACTGAACACGCGAGCGGGTAAAGATGGCGCGGGGTTGCAGCTCAATCTCTTCGGTAATGCGGTCGTCAGCGACAGCTCGGTTACCCTCCAGGATCACGCGGTTGATGATCGGATTTTCCTGCACGTAGACGACCATCTGCGTGCCATCGATCCCGATGCGCACGTCCGCAAACAAATTGGTCCCGTAGAGGGTCTGGATCGACAGGTTAATCAGACGCGGATCTGGCAGCTCACCTGGCCGAATTAGCAGGTAGGACAAAATGGTATCAGCTTCGACGCGCTGATTGCCCTCGACCTGGATGCGCAAAATCGGCTGAGCGGCTTGCTGGGCTGGTGCAGGCTGGGCAACAACCTCGGCCGGTTCTTCAGGTGCGGGCACCTGAGCGTGAGCCATCGCAGCAAACGCCACGCTCGCGACCAATGCGGCCATCGCCTGGAAAATACGCGTCATCAAATGCCCTCGTCCCTCGTTGCGACCGAGTCTGTATCAAGAAAACAGACCGCGCAAATAACTCAAATCATTCCAGGTCGCCACCACGAACGTACCAAGTAGCAGGACTAAGCCCAGCTTGAAACCGGCTTCTTGCACTGCAGGACTCGGCGGCCGCTGTGTTACAGCCTCGTACGCGTAGTACACAAGGTGCCCGCCGTCGAGCACCGGTATCGGCAACAAATTCATCAATCCCAGTGTGACCGAGAGCAGTGCAGACAGGGTCACGAAGGCCAGAAACAGCCGATAACCGCGCTCAGAGACCGTTGCAATTGCTGAGTTCGCTGCAGCCTCGCTCGGTTCTGCATCAACAATTGCGTTGGCGAGCTGGCCTGAGGTTGTCGCGATCCCGATCGGGCCGTTCATAAGCTCAATCGACGCACGTCCCGTCACAAGGCGAGCTATGACGTCGACGATCATGCCAGTGGTTCGCACAGTCTCGCTCACACCGTAAAAGGGGGCCTCATACCACCGACAACAAACAGTCTCGGGCGGGCCAGCTGGCGAAAAGCCTACACCAAGACGTCCCAACGGACGCTCCCCACCAAGCCCATCCGGGATCATCTCACGACGCGGAGCAGCGGTAAGAACGAGCTCCTCATTTCCCCTGAGGACAGTGAAATCAATGTCCTGACCGGCTCGTATTCGAATGTATTGCAGGATATCGCGGTCATTACCGGGAGCGGCCCCGTCCATCGCCACAAGCAGATCGCCCACCTGGAAACCAGCTGCCTCAGCCGCAGAATTTTCAGCAACAAGTCCGACCTGAAGCTGCTGCACATATTCGCCACGGATCAGCCCGACGACAGAAAAGAGCGCTATCGCCAATAGGAAATTCGCAATCGGCCCAGCCGCCACGATGATAGCGCGCTGCCAGACTGGTTTGAAATGAAGGATGGTGTCAGCATTCTTCGTGTCGCGGCGAAGGGCGTCGAGGGTTGCCCGGTCAGGCGCGCTTGCTGCATTGCGATCCCCGCGGAACTGGACAAAACCGCCCAGCGGAAGCGCGGCGATCCGCCACACAGTGCCATTGCGGTCGCGCCAGCTGTAGAGCGTCGGCCCAAAGCCAACGGAGAAGGCTTCCGCGTGGACACCAAATCTGCGCCCGGCCCAGTAGTGACCCAGCTCGTGAATCACGACGACAAATGAGATGACGACGACGAAGGCGACGAAAGACAGCGCACCAGAGCCAATCAGGTCAAACATTGTCCACTCTTCCATCTGCGCAGGCAGGATCAGACCAACCGGCGAGCAATCGCATCAGCGGTAAATCGCCGACCTTCCCGGTCTGCATGATACACCGCTTCGAAATCGGCTGGCGCTTTCCCCGCAAGTCCGGCCCTGTCCCCCTGCTCCAGAGCGTCTGCAACCACCTGAGCAATGTCAAGAAAACCAATCTTACCGTTCAGAAAGGCAGCCACTGCGACTTCGTTCGCTGCATTCATAACAGCAGGAGCGCATCCAGCCGCATTAAATGCCGCACGGGCAATTGATGGCCCCTGGAAGCGTTCTGCATCTACGGCCTGAAATGTCAGATCGCTCAGCTGAGCAAGATCAAGGCGTTTTACGGGTGTCTCCATACGATCTGGCCACGCCAGTGCATGGGCGATGGGGGTGCGCATGTCCGGTTCACCAAGCTGGGCAAGCATTCCACCATCGGTATATTCCACGAGCCCATGCACAATCGATTCAGGATGGATCAGGACATCCACTTCTGACTCTGGCAAATCAAACAGATGGCAGGCCTCAATGACCTCAAGGCCTTTATTGAACATGGTCGCACTATCGACGGAGATTTTCGCGCCCATGCTCCAGGTCGGGTGATTCACCGCTTGCGCGGGGGTTGCCGCGCGCATCGTTTCTAAAGATGCTGTGCGAAACGGGCCGCCCGATGCTGTCAGGATGATCCGACGTATACCCGCCCGACGCTTCTCATCAAAGGCCTGGAATATCGCGTTGTGCTCAGAGTCGACAGGCAAAAGCATGGCACCGGACTGCCGAGCGGCTCCCATGAAAAGCGTGCCGGCACAGACAAGCGCCTCTTTGTTGGCAAACGCCACACAGCCGCCCCGCCGAACAGCCTCAAGCGTTGGCGGCAGACCTGCAGCACCAACGATGGCAGCCATTAACCAGTCGGCCTCCATGCGTGCGGCATCCAGCACCGCTTCAGCACCGGCTCCATGGGCGATACCAGTGCCTGCGAGCGCATCGGCCAGAGCCTCGCCAGACGCTTCATCAGCGACCGCACAAAAGTGCGCACCGACGCGTTTGGCAGTGTCGGCCAGCTCGCTGACACTGGTATTGGCCGTCAACGCGACTACCTCAAACTGCCCTTCCGGAGCGCGCTCGATCAGATCCAGCGTTGCTTTACCGACAGACCCGGTCACCCCGAGTATGCTTACCTTACGTGCGCTCACCCTGCTCCTCCCGGCCAAAGGCCTGGCGACGCAAAGTTGACTGCGCCTGCCAGGACTGTCGCCAGCATTAACGCATCAACCCTATCCAGAACGCCGCCATGACCCGGAATAAGTGATCCGGCATCCTTCACACCGAAACGACGTTTGGCCAGAGACATCATCAGGTCGCCGATAACCGCGGCAATCGCGGTCGGAACCGCCAGGCTGAGCGCCAACATCACTGACAGACCAACCCAGTCAGCCAAAAACAAGCCGGCTCCTGCACCGAAACACAGCCCTGCGACAAGCCCCGCCCAGGTCTTGTTCGGGCTGGCCACCGGTAACAACTTCGGTCCGCCGATCCAGCTGCCAACCAGATACGCAAAGGTATCAGCCGCCCAGACGACGGCAAGCAGGAAGGCAATCGCCTCTAACCCGCCATCCCCGTTTTGACGCAGGCTGATCAGGATCGCCACAGATGCGGCAACATAGGCAATTCCCAAACCCGTCTCCCAGGCCCGTCCCCGCGGCCAGCGGTCCCAAAGCCCGCCCAGCGAGCCCGCAACGATCCAGAACAAAGTCCAGACCTGAGCATCCTGCGCGGCCAGCAAGGCGGCCCCGACAGCCGTACCGGTCGCAATGGAAAAGGCACGGGGCGGAGCGGACTTGTCCGACATACGCACCCATTCCCAGGCCATTGCGGCTGCGAAGGCTGCAATAAAGATCGCGAATGCGTGACCGCCAAGAATGACGAGCCCGAGGGAGACGGGCCCCAAAACGAGGGCCGACAGGACCCGTCGTAAAAAAACCGGATCACCGGGCGGGCGCCGCCGGGGCTGATCGGTCTCAGCCATTTATGCCACCGTAGCGCCGCTTGCGCCTGGCGTACTCTTCCAGAGCCGCCTTCATGTCCGCCTCGCCGAAATCGGGCCAAAGCACATCGGTGAAAACAAATTCAGCGTAGGCGGCCTGCCACAGAAGAAAGTTTGATACCCGATGCTCGCCGCTGGTCCGGATAACCAGATCCGGGTCGGGCATGTCTGTTGTATCAAGATAGCGGGCAAAATCAGCTTCCGTCAGATCGGACAGATCCCCATCCCGATCACGGCAGGCTCTGCGCGCCGCTCGAACAATCTCATCGCGCCCGCCATAGTTAAAAGCCAGAACAAGCTTGAACTCGGTGTTGTGCAGGGTGCGCTCTTCAGCGTTTTCAATGATTTTGATGAGATCCGGGCTTAGGTCTTCACTGCGGCCAATCACCTTGACGCGCACGCCCTCTTCCACCAATCGATCAAGGTCGGCCGCCACGAAGCGGCGCAGCAACTCAAATAGAGCCTCAACTTCTTCGGCGGGTCGGCGCCAGTTTTCAGTGGAGAAGCTGAAGACTGTCAGCTGCTTAACGCCAAGTTCTCCGGCGACTTTGACAGCTTCGCGAAGCGATTCCACACCTTTGCGGTGCCCAAACACGCGCGGGCGCCCGCGCGACGATGCCCAGCGACCATTCCCATCCATGATGATGGCAACATGATGTAGCGGCAGCGTCTCGACACTCGGCTCTGTCATGTAAGGACACTCCCGCCTGTGGCGTGCCTCGAGGTCACTAGACCTGCGTGATCTCGTCCTGCTTGTGCTTCAGCAGCTCGTCAATGTCCTTGATGACGGCGTCAGTGGCCTTCTGGACCTGATCGGACAGCTTCTTCTGCTCATCTTCGCTGATATCACCAGCCTTTTCAGAGCGCTTCAGGGCATCCATGCCGTCCCGGCGCACATTGCGTACCGCGACACGTGCGTTTTCCGCGTAGCTTCCGGCCGTCTTGGCAAGATCCGCACGGCGCTCTTCATTCAGCGGCGGGATCGGAATGCGGATCGACGGGCCTTCGACAACCGGATTCAAACCCAGGGACGAATTGCGGATCGCCTTGTCGACGGCCGGAGCCAGGCTTGCGTCCCAGACCTGAACCGACAGCATGCGTGGCTCAGGAACGGTCACTGTACCCACCTGATTGATCGGGGTCGGCGTGCCGTAGGCTTCGATCTTGATTGGATCAAGCAGGCTTGCAGAGGCGCGGCCGGTGCGCAGTCCGGAAAATTCTTTCTTCAGTGCATCCACGGCACCAGCCATGCGGCGCTTGATATCATTGATGTCGAAATCCGACATGATTTTTCTCCCTGTCAATCGATGCTGACTGGTTCAGCTACCGACAATCGTACAGACACCGTCGCCGGCAAGCACGCGCGCCAAGCCACCCTTCTCGCGGATATTGAACACGACGATCGGGATCTGGTTATCGCGCATCAGCGTCACAGCTGACGCGTCCATCACTTTGAGGTCGCGCGCCAGAACGTCAATATAGTCAAGCTGCTCAAAGCGCTTCGCGTCGGGGTTTTTGCGCGGATCGTCATCGTAGACGCCATCCACGCTCGTGCCCTTGAACAGCGCATCGCAGCCCATCTCCGCCGCGCGGAGCGCTGCAGCGGTATCGGTTGTAAAGAAGGGGTTGCCGGTACCGGCAGCAAAGATCACCACGCGGCCCTTTTCCATGTGGCGCACAGCGCGGCGACGGATATAGGGCTCACAGACGGTCGTCATCGGGATGGCTGATTGAACGCGGGATTCAACGCCGAGACGCTCAAGCGAG
Organism: Maricaulaceae bacterium EIL42A08; assembly: GCA_024178355.1. GTDB lineage: Bacteria > Pseudomonadota > Alphaproteobacteria > Caulobacterales > Maricaulaceae > Oceanicaulis. The sequence goes on from JAMZNZ010000002.1 coordinate 654,191, forward strand.
GTCTGCATGGCGAGCGCGTTCATGATCGTCGCCAGCATGCCCATATAGTCAGCGGCCGCACGTTCCATGCCTTTGGCGGCTGCGGTCAAACCGCGGAAGATATTCCCACCACCGATGACAAGGCAGATTTCATATCCGGCTTCGACAGCCTCACCCACCTCACCGGCAATGCGATCGGCGGTGTTCATGTCAATGCCGTAGGGTTGGTCGCCCATCAAGGCTTCACCGGAGACCTTTAAAAGAACCCGCTTGAACCGGCCCTCTATCGTCTTCGTGTGCTCAGCCCCATCCACGGCGAATCCCCTTTTGAATGCTCGACCCTCATATACACGAAGACCCGGCAGACGACAGCCTACCGGGTCTTCAAATGCATGCCCGCTATTAGCCCTTGGCGACAGCGGCGACTTCAGCTGCGAAGTCTTCTTCTTTCTTCTCAACGCCTTCACCCAGCACCATGCGGATGAAGCCAGTCAGTTCAATCTCGGCACCGGCGTCCTTTTCGGCGGCTTTCAGGGCCCCCTCGACGGTCACGTCCGGATCAAAAACGAAGGCCTGCTTGAGAAGCACGACTTCCTTGTAAAACTTTTGGATGCGGCCTTCGACCATCTTCTCGATGATGTTGTCTGGCTTGCCCTGCTGGCGCGCCTGATCAGCGAACACTTCGCGTTCTTTTTCAACGATCGAAGCGTCGACACCATCAACATCAACCGACACAGCAGCAGCCGGAGAAGCCGCAGCAACGTGCATGGCGATCTTGCGCCCAAGCTCAGCCAGAACAGCCTTGTCGCCGGAGGACTTCAGCGCGACCAGCACACCGATCTTGCCCATGTCGGTCGCAGCAGCGTTGTGCACGTATGCTGCAACCACGCCCGGATCGACAGCCAGCGTCGCCGTACGTCGCACGGACATGTTCTCACCGATCGTTGCGATCAGGTTGGTCAGGCCGTCCTCGACAGACTTGCCGCTGGACATGCTGGAGCCCAGCAGAGCGTCCACGCTGTCAGCGTCCACTGCCAGGTTGGCGATCTCACCAACTGCAGCCTGGAAGGTCTCGTTGCGAGCCACAAAGTCAGTTTCAGAGTTCACCTCAACCGCAGCCGCCTTCATGCCGGCACCGGCGTCAGCGGCAGCGACAGCCACGAGGCCCTCAGCCGCTACGCGGTCAGCTTTTTTCGCGGCCTTTGCGAGACCCTTCTTGCGCAGCCAGTCGAGGGCCGCTTCCATGTCGCCGTCGTTCTCCACGAGAGCTTTCTTGGCATCCATCATGCCTACGCCGGTTTTCTCGCGCAGGTCTTTAACAAGTGCGGCTGTAATCTTAGCCATGGGGAGTTCTCCTTGTCGCGTTACAGCGATTATTCGGACTTGGTCTGGGCTTCGGCAGGGGCTTCTTCGGCCGGTGCTGCGTCAGCTTTTTCTTCTGCCGGAGCTTCTGCAGCCGCCTCAGCCGGTGCTTCTTCAGCAATGCCGAGTGCCTCTTCAGATGGAGCTTCAGACGCACCCAGATCCATGCCCAGAGCGGCCTGGCTGTCAGAGATGCCGTCCAGCACAGCGTCAGCAATCAGCTCGCAGTAGAGCGTGATGGCGCGTGCAGCGTCGTCGTTGGCCGGGATCGGGAAGTCAATCGGGTCAGGGTCACAGTTGGTGTCGACCACAGCCACGACCGGGATGTTCAGACGCTTGGCTTCCTGAATTGCGATCGCTTCCTTGTTGGTGTCGATCACAATCATCAGATCGGGTGTACCGCCCATTTCCTTGATCCCGCCAAGCGAACGCTCGAGCTTCTCGCGCTCGCGAGACAGCATCAGGATTTCTTTCTTGGTCAGACCGGTCGGGCCACCTTCAGCGTCCAGCAGGCCTTCAAGCTCGCGCAGACGGGTGATGGACTTGGAGATGGTCTGCCAGTTGGTGAGCGTACCGCCCAGCCAACGGTGGTTCATGTAGTATTGCGCGCAGCGCTGAGCCGCAGCAGCAATCGGGTCAGCTGCCTGACGCTTGGTGCCCACAAACAGAACGCGACCGCCCGCAGACGCAACTTCGCGCACCTTCACCAGAGCCTGGTGCAGCAGCGGAACCGTCTGGGACAGGTCGATAATGTGGATGTTGGAACGCTCACCAAAGATGAAGTTCTTCATCTTCGGATTCCAGCGGTGGGCCTGGTGACCAAAGTGCGCACCAGCTTCCAGGAGCTGACGCATGGAGAATTCAGGAAGGGCCATCGATTTAATCCTTTTCCGGTTGGCCTCCGTAGGGCGGAGCCACTTCTTCAAAGGACCGAAGTCCCTATTCAAAGCAACACCGGAGCGACATCTGACCACCAGATGCCGAAGCCCCACGTGCGTGATTGCGCGCGCTTATAGGCCCGTCGGCCCTTTGTCGCAAGCCATGAAGGCTGATCAAATCAGATCAGGCGCACAGGGATGGTTGCCGGTCACCACACAAGACACCCCGAAGCGCCGACGATCAGGCGTACCACCACACCGTCCAGCGGAGGATGAGGCGGCACCAAGCCCCTATAATTGCTCGATTTTCTCGACCCCTGAGACGGCCTTGATCGCAGCCCTTGCGGCCGGGTGGATGGCATGCTGGCCCGGCAGGCGCAACTCCGCCGAGCGACCATCGGCGAGCGGTACGATCAGATGCATGCCGCCTCTGGCCCCTTCGCGTTCATTGGCCCGCTCAATCCGCCGCTTCAGGCTTTCAAGAACCGAAACGTCGGAAAGCCGAATACGCAGGCCCTCTCCCGAATGCTCTTTGGAGAATGGGTCAATGACATCCGCTCCGTCCAGGATCAGGCGCATGCCTTCATCGTTGTCCTCAATCTTCATGTTGAGGCTGGCGGCCGCACCGGGTTCGAGAACCTCGCGCACCTCGCGTAACACCTTTGGCGGGACAAGCGCTTCAAATTCACCTGAAGGGTCGGACAGGGTCACAAAGGCAAACTTCTCGCCGGAGCGTTGGGACACCTTCTCCTGGCGACGGCGCACCATCGCCGCCATGCGTGCTGCGCGCGCACCATCGGCCACTTTCGCAGGCAGCTCGGCAAACAGGCTCACGCCACGACGCGCCAGAGCCGGGCGCATGTCATCAAGCGGGTGGCCGGAAAGATAGAAGCCAACCGCAGACAACTCCTCATCGAGGCGACGGACCGGATCGAAAGGCTCCACGTCAGGCAGATGCGGACGCGCCAGACCGGGCGCATCCCCGCCACCGCCACCAAACAGTGAGACCTGCGCACTTTCGCGCTCGGCGTGGGCAGACTGGCTGAACGCCAGAAGCGTCTCAGCCGCCGCCAGCGCCTTGGCGCGATCTGGCTCCAGCGTATCAAACGCCCCTGCCCTCGCGAGGTTTTCAAGCGCACGCTTGTTGACGTGACGTGGATCGACGCGCTCTGCAAAGTCAAACAGATCCTTGAAGGGCCCGCCCTTTCGGCGCACGTCGGCCACGTGCTCCATCGCCGAAAAGCCCACATTGCGGATGGCTCCAAGCGCGTAACGAAGCTTGCCATCTTCAAGCGAGAAGTCAGCTTCTGATGCGTTCACGTCCGGCGGCAGCACTTCGATCCCCATGCGCCGGGCCTCCTGGAAGAACACAGCAAGCTTTTCGGTATTTGCGGCATCAAGGCTCATCAGGGCGGCCAGGAATGCGACCGGATGGTTCGCCTTCAACCAGCCGGTTTGATACGCAATCACGGCATAGGCGGCAGCGTGGGATTTATTGAAGCCGTAGCCGGCAAATTCGGCAACCAGATCAAAGATATAGTTGGCCTTGTCTTTTGAGACGTCGTTCTTGCCGGCACCTTCAAGGAAGCGGACACGCTGCTTGTCCATCTCTTCCTTTTTCTTTTTACCCATGGCGCGGCGCAGAAGGTCAGCTTCACCCAGCGAGTAGCCCGACAGGATCTGGGCGATCTGCATCACCTGTTCCTGATAGATGATCACCCCGAAGGTTTCCTTCAGGATCGGCTCAAGATCGGGGTGGAGATAATCGGGCTCCTCCTGACCAAACTTACGACGTACATAGACGTCGATATTCTTCATCGGCCCCGGGCGATAAAGCGAAATCAGAGCGATAATGTCTTCAATGGTGTCGGGCTTCAGCTTCTTAAGCGTATCTCGCATGCCCGAGCTTTCCAGCTGGAACACACCGATGGAGCCTCCGGATGCCAGAAGCTCATACGTGGCCGGCTCATCAAAGCCCATCGCATCCATGTCGGGACGTTCAAGGCCAGCACCTTCGATATAATCGAGCGCACGTGCGATCACCGTGAGCGTTTTCAGCCCCAGGAAGTCGAACTTCACGAGCCCAGCTGGTTCAACCCATTTCATGTTGAACTGGGTCGCTGGGAGATCAGACCGCGGGTCCTGGTAAAGCGGGACGAGCTCAGTCAGCGGCCGGTCCCCAATCACCACACCGGCAGCGTGGGTCGAGGCGTTTCGAAACAGTCCCTCCAGCTGAAGCGCAACGTCGATCAGGCGATCCACCATGGCGTCTTCGCGGCGCATTTCCTGCAGTTTGGGCTCGGTTTCCACCGCTTGGGCCAGCGTCACCGGTTGCGCCGGATTGTTGGGCACCAACTTGGCAATTCGGTCAACAAGACCGAAGGGAAGCTGGAGGACCCGCCCCACATCGCGAACAACGGCACGCGCCTGAAGCGTACCAAAAGTGATGATCTGAGCGACCCGGTCATCACCGTAGCGATCCCTCACATAACGGATCACCTCGCCGCGCCGGTCCTGACAGAAGTCCACGTCGAAGTCCGGCATGGAAACGCGTTCCGGGTTCAAGAAGCGCTCAAACAGAAGCCCGAAGCGAAGAGGATCAAGATCGGTAATCGTGAGCGCCCAGGCAACCAGCGAGCCAGCGCCTGAACCCCGCCCCGGCCCCACAGGAATATCCTGAGACTTTGCCCACTGGATGAAGTCCGAAACGATCAGGAAGTAGCCCGGAAACCCCATCTTCTCGATGATGCCAAGCTCGTAATCGAGGCGCTCCATATACTCGGATTCCGGAGCGGCTGGGTCGACCTTCTCGAGCCGCTCCTTCAGGCCTTCAAGCGCACGGGCGCGCAGTTCCTCAGCCTCGTTACGGTCACCCTTGGTGGGGAAGCTGGGCAGGATCGGAGCACCGGTGCGCGGGCGAAAGGCGCAGCGACGCGCGATATCAAGCGTTGATTCAATCGCTTCAGGCAGGTCGGCAAAGCGCTCGACCATGTCCGCGCCCGACTTGAACGCATGCTCAGGCGTCACCTTGCGGCGATCCTCAACACTGACATAGGTCCCTTCAGAAATGCACATGAGCGCGTCATGGGCCTGATGGAGTGCGGGGCGCGCAAAATAAGGTTCATTGGTCGCCACAAGCGGGATATCGCGGGCATAGGCCTGATCAACCAGCACGCCCTCAGCCGTGACATCATCGGCGCGCCCGTGGCGCTGCAACTCGATATAAAGCCGGTCGCCATAGGCCGCTTCAAGCTTGTCGAGGATGTCCAGCGCCTGGGGTTCTCGCCCCGAACAGATCAGACGATTGAGGACCCCGTCATGCCCGCCGGTTAGGCAGATCAGCCCCTCATTAAGGTCGAGGAGTTTCTGAAGGGGAATGTGAGCAATGTCCGTGGCGGCCACATCAAGATAGGCCGCAGACGACAGCTTCATCAGGTTTGCGTAGCCGGCTTCAGACTGCGCGAGAACCACAAGTGTGCCGGTTGGCTCTGATCGCTCACCGGGGCGCGGAGCCTCGGTCAGAACAGACAGTGTGCAGCCAATGATGGGCTGAACGCCCTCGCCTGAAAGAACCTCTGAAAACTCCAGAGCACCAAACAGATTGTTGGTGTCGGTCAGAGCCGCCGCCGGCATGTCGTGAGCACGACAAAGTTCGGCGGTTTCCTTGATACGGATAGCCCCTTCAAGCAGCGAATACGGCGACCGCACGCGAAGATGAACAAAGGGGATTTTGTCCGACATATCCGGCTCCACAAAGGCAGGGCGCGCGTTCCGCGACTCGAAAGGCGTTCAGCTTAACCCGCCAGAGCCAGTGCGGTCAGCCGACGATTGCGGCTCCCAGTGTCAACGCGGTTGCCATAAAGCCAACAATCACCGCAGCAGTGGTTAGATCCTGAACGAAATCACGCATGGGAACAGTCCTTGTACAAAGCCGCTTATGCAGCTATTCCTGTTTTGTTCTCCTTTACATATTCGCCTTTTGTTCTGCTCGTCAAGAGGGTTGACTCGATTTTTTTCGAAGGTGTGGAATATCAAGCTACTAGGCGGCAATCAGCCAGGAGCCTGCCATGCCACCAGCTTGCCTTTATCCAGCGTAATGACCCGGTCCATGCGGTCAGCAAGAGTAAAATTATGTGTCGCGACAAGAGCCGCAGCGCCGGTTTCGCGGCACGCAGACCGCATCGCCTCAAACACCTGGTCGGAGGTATCGGGGTCGAGATTACCTGTCGGCTCATCGGCGAGGAGAACGCTAGGCCTGTTGGCCAAGGCGCGTGCAATCGCGACGCGTTGTTGCTCCCCCCCTGACAGCTGACCGGGCCGATGCGTCAACCGATCTCCAAGCCCAAGCAGCACCAGGCGTTCGGTCGCGGCCTTGTCGGCAGCTCTTGCGCTCAAGCCCGCGATACGAGCGGGCAGAGAGACGTTCTCTAACGCATTAAGTTCGGCTAGCAAGTGGTGGAATTGATAAACGAAACCAATTTCGTCGCGGCGCAGGCGCGTACGCTCGGCCTCGCCGAGTTCGAAGCCATTGCGACCGCCGATCAAAACCTCACCGCCATCAGGGCGCTCAAGAAGAGCGGCGGCGTGAAGCAATGAAGACTTACCTGAGCCTGATGGCCCGACAAGCCCGACAAGCTCGCCCGGGTTCAGATCGAGATCCGCTCCCGTCAGAACGCAGAGCGCTTCACCCTCGGTCTGATAAGTACGCTTCAGGCCGCGCAGGCTGAGAGCTGGATTACTCATTGCGCAGCGCCTCCACCGGGTCCATGCGCCCTGCCCGCCAGCTTGGCCAGATTGTGGCCAGCAATGACATCGCAAATCCCCAGACCGAAACATAGGCCACCTCGCCCCAATCGAGGCGAGCCGGAAGGCGATAGAGCGAGTAGACGTCCGGGTTGAAGATATCAACGCCGCTAGCCCAGCTGACAAAGTCCTGGATCGGCCCGATAAAGGTGACAACCAGCAGGCCAATTGCGATCCCGAACACGGTGCCGAGGACACCAATCGTGGCGCCTGAGATCAGGAAGACGCGCATCACAGCCCCTTCCGAAGCGCCCATGGTGCGCAATATCGCGATATCACGGGTCTTGTTCTTCACCAGCATGACAATACCGGAAATGATGTTCAGAGCCGCGATCAGGATCACGATGCTGAGGATCAGGCGCATAGCCACGCGCTCGACCTGAAGGGCATTCCAGAACGCTTCGTTCTGACCACGCCAATCCAGCACCAGCGTGTTGGGCGGGGCTATGGCCTCAATCGCGGCCTTGATCGCGTCAGGATCATCAGGTGCCTCAATGCGCACATCGATAAAATCTCCACCGGCTGGGCGGTTAAAGAAGAGCGAGGCCTGCTCGATGGGCATGTAAGCAAGGATCTGATCCAGATCCTGAACACCAACGGTGATAATCCCACCGACAGCATAGCTTTTGGGTCTTGGTAGCACGCCCATGGGCGTCGCCGCCCCGCGCGGCGCCAGCAAGGTCACTTCGTCGCCCGCATTGACACCGAGTGTCGCGGCCATGGCGGAGCCGATGATGATCTCATTACCGCCATTGCGGCCCTCACCGAAAGTGTCTGCGTTGCCCTGCACCAGGCCACCGCCTGCTTCGCGCGCTCCATTGTCGCCAGTGATGAGGTCAAAGCGCCGAAGATCATTCGCACGAACCCCGGCGACCTGAGCAAAAGCTGCGCCCCGTCGCGACGTCACAAGTGCCTGGCCAATGGCCACCGGCCCAGCCTGACGCACGCCTTCGATATCGCGGATGGCATCGGCCAGCTCACCGCGGTCCATATCCGCTGCAGCCGGTGCGTAGACATAGACATGGGGCTGAACCCCCAGAAGGCGGGTCAAAAGCTCATGGCGAAAGCCGTTCATGACGCTCATCACCGCAATCAGCGCAGCAACCGCAATCATGATCCCGAGAAAGGAGATAATCGCGATGAGCGTAACGCCGCCCTCTTTGCGACGGGCGCGCAGATAGCGCATGGCGAGCATGAATTCGAAGCCGGAGAACGGCCCGGCTCCGCGCTTTGGTGCCGCGTCACTCAAGAAAAGGCTCCCTCGCACAGGCGCGCGATCGCGTCTTCAAGGCTGAGCTCATGGCGCTCACCCGTGGCGCGGATCTTCACCTCGGCCTTACCCTCTTTCAGTCCACGTGGTCCGATGATCAGTTGATACGGCAAACCGATCAGGTCCATGCGAGCAAACTTTGCGCCGCCACGGTCTGCGGTGTCGTCCAGCAAAGGCTCTTTGCCAGCCGCTTCAAGAGCCAGATAGGCCTTTTCGCAGGCGGCATCGGCTTCATCATCGCCAGCTTTAAGATTGATAATGCCGACACCAAACGGCGCCACGCTTTCAGGCCAGATACAGCCGGCCTCGTCATGGTGGGCCTCAATAATGCCGCCCATCAGGCGTGAAACCCCAACACCATAGCTGCCCATGTAAACCGGGCGTTCCTGCCCGTCGGGGTGAGCCACCTTGGCATTCATGGCCTCGGAATACTTGGTGCCGAAATAAAAGATGTGGCCCACCTCAATACCGCGCGCAGAGAGCTGACGGTCGGCCGGGACCTCGCTGGTAAAGCGTTCCGGCTCGTGCATCTCGTCGGTGGCGGCATAAAGCGCGGTGCGCTTGTCGACCAGCGGCTGCAGGTCGCCGTTAAAGTCCACATCAAGGCCAGGAGCCCCCATGTCCACGAGCGCGGAGTCACAAAAGACCTCACTTTCACCGGTGTCGGCGAGGATAATGAATTCGTGGGACAAATCTCCGCCAATGGGCCCTGTATCCGCGCGCATCGGAACCGCCTTCAGCCCCAGACGAGCAAAGGTGTTCAGATAGGCCACAAACATGCGGTTATAGGCCTTGCGCGCGCTTTCCTCGTCGGTGTCGAAGGAGTAGGCATCCTTCATCAGGAACTCGCGCCCACGCATGACCCCAAAGCGCGGCCGACGCTCATCGCGGAACTTCCACTGGATATGGTAGAGAATTTTCGGCAGGTCCTTGTAGGACTTTGAATAGGCGCGGAAAATCTCGGTGATCATTTCCTCGTTGGTAGGGCCGTAAAGCATCTCGCGCTCGTGGCGGTCGACGATGCGCAGCATCTCTTCGCCATAGCCGTCATAGCGCCCGCTTTCGCGCCACAGATCGGCCAGCTGAAGCGTCGGCATCAGCATTTCAACAGCACCGGCCCGGTCCTGCTCCTCGCGCACGATCTGTTCGATTTTCTTCAGCACACGAAACCCTAGCGGCAACCAGGCATAAATGCCGGCTGCTTCCTGGCGAATCATGCCCGCACGCAGCATCAGGCGGTGAGAGGCAATCTGGGCCTCGGACGGAGTTTCCTTCAGGACGGGTAGGAAAAAGCGGGACAGGCGCATGGGACAGGTAGGCTCCGGTTAAACCGCAGCGCGCAGACGGCTCTGCGCACCAAAGGTATGAAGCCTTCACTTAGACCGTGCCGAACGCGCCTTGCAAGACAAGTCCGCGCCTTTGGCGTTTAAGCCGCTGCAACGGGCTCCGGCGACCAGCCGAACGGAATGGCATCAAGGCTGACAAGCTGGAACTCAAACAGCACGAAATAGACCAGCCACAGCCCAGCTGTGATCAAGGACGTGATCCACATCTTCCACTTCAAACGCGGGTCGACAGGCGCGCCTTCATCAGAGCCTGGAACGATGTCGCCTGCTTCATGCTGGCTCTGCACGCTGACCGGTAGCACCATGAAGAACACCATCCACCACACGATCAGATAGACGACCGCGCCTGTGACGAAGCCCACGCCATTGTCGGGCAGAAAAAGCTGGGCAATCCAGAGGCTGCCAACCAGCCCCAGTAGGACGTATTGCAAATAGCGGATCAATGTCCGCCCTCGCCTTTGTAAAGCGCAGGGTCCTGCATCAGCTCGATCAGAACTCCGCCGGTATCTTTGGGGTGAACGAAGATCACCGGCACGCCGTGCGCCCCGATATAGGGCTCGCCGGTGCCCAGCACGGTGGCCCCGCGCGAAACCATTTCATCGCGAGCTTCAATGATGTCGGGCACTTCAAAGCACATATGGTGCTGGCCACCCTTGGGGTTCTTTTCCAGATATTTGTGGATCGGGCTTGCGTCACCCAGCGGCTCGATCAGTTCAATCTGCATGTTGGGAACCGACACAAAAATGACTTTCACACCGAGCTGAGGAAAATCTCTGGCGGGCGTCGCTTCGACAGCGCCATAGAGCCGCGCGTAGACTTTCGCTGCCTCTTCAACGTCCGGCGTTGCCACACCCACATGGTTCAAGCGTCCGATTTTCATGGCTCTGTCTCCGTGGACCTAGCGGCTTAGAATGATGACTTCGACATGGGGCTTCTTACCCCAGATGCGGTTGGCGTCGCGTCGCACCGCACGGCGCAGCTGTTCTTCAATGGCAGCTTCATCGCGGCGCTCCCGGCGGCCCATGCGCTTGAAGGCCTCATCAGCTGTTTGCGCAAGATCATCGAGAAAATCGTCCAGGTCATACTCGTAGGTCGAGGCGACACCCATGGCGCGCACATCGATCTCGCTGACCAGATCACCATCTTCCAGAATGGCCGCGACAACGATATGGCCGGATCCTGCCAGTCGGCGGCGTTCCTTGATGGACTCTGCTTCGCCTTCAACCAGGAAATTGCCGTCCACATACATGCGCCCGGACGGGGCTTCATCAACGATACGCGCACCGTCGCGGGTAATCTCGATGACCGATCCATTTTGCGGGGCAAGCGCGTGAGGGATCTGCAGCGACTTTGCAAACTCAGCATGCTCTATCAGATGGCGACGTTCGCCATGGACGGGAATGGCCACGTGGGGCTTTGCCCAGGCATACATCTGGCGCAGCTCATCACGGCAGGGGTGACCGGACACATGGATATGCTCATCCTTCTCGGTAATCAGCTTCACCCCGCGCGCAGCCAACCGGTTCATGAGATCGAAGATACCTCGCTCGTTTCCTGGAATGATGCGCGAGGAGAAGATCACGGTATCGCCCCTGCCCAGCGTGACATGGCGATGGGTGCCTTCAGCGATACGCGACAGCGCCGCGCGCGGTTCGCCTTGCGAGCCGGTACAAAGATAGAGGATCGAGTCGTCGGGGAAGTAGCCCGCCTCTTCCTCTTCCACGAAGGGCTGAACGTCAGCAAGTAATCCCACAGCCTTCGCGGCTTGAGTCATGCGGTGCATGGACCGACCAACAAGGCAGACCCGACGTCCATTGGCTTCTGCGGCGCGGATGGCGGTATCCAGGCGCGCTACGTTGGACGCAAATGCGGCAATTGCGACCTTGCCCTTTTGCTCTCCAACCAGCTTGGTGAGGTTTTCCTTCACACCAGCTTCGGAGCCGGATTCGCCTTCGGTGAAGACGTTGGTGCTGTCACACACCATGGCGAGTACGCCCTCTTCACCGACCGCTTCAAGCGCGGCGACATCGGTGCTGCTGCCAATCAGCGGGTCAGGGTCAATTTTCCAGTCACCGGTATGAAGGATCGCGCCGGTCGGCGTGCGGATGATCAGACCGTTCGGCTCGGGGATGGAGTGGGTCAACGTGACGAGTTGCAGGTCAAAGGGACCCAGCTCAAACCGACTGTGAAGACCGATTTCATGCATCGGCGCTTCACCCAGAAGGCCATGCTCTGCCAGGCGGTCACGCATCAGCCACGCCGTAAACGGCGTGGCATAGATTGGGCATTCCAGCCGCCGCCAGAGATGGGCCACCGCACCCATATGGTCCTCGTGGGCGTGGGTCAGCACGATGCCCTTAAGCTGGTGCTTGCGATCCTCAATGAAGCGTGGGTCGGGCGTAATGATATCAACGCCCGGCGTATTCAGATCACCAAAGGTGACACCACAATCGACGATAATCCAGGAGCGATCCTCCTCCGGGCCGTAGCCGTAGAGGTTCAGGTTCATCCCGATTTCATTGGACCCGCCAAGCGGCACAAAATAGATGGGGTCGTTGCTCATACGCCTTTGGCCTCCGGTGCGTTTCTGCGCCAGACTTCAAGAAGGCCGCGAATGGTTACGTCGGGATCGTAGAAGTCGATAGTGCGGGCCGCGCCGTCGAACAGCGAGGTCACACCGCCTGTAGCAATGACTGTCATGGGGTGGCCGTACTCGGCTTTCAGGCGCTCCACAAGGCCATCGATCAGGTCGATATAGCCCCAGAAGACACCCGACTGCATGGCACCCACCGTGTCCTTGCCCAGCACACGCTGAGGCTTTTCAATTGCGATACGCGGCAGACGAGCCGCCGCTTTGTGCAGGGCCTGCATGGACAGGTTGATGCCCGGGGCAATAACGCCGCCCTCAAAGGCTCCCTCAGCGCTGACCACATCGAAGGTCGTTGCGGTACCTGAGTCCACGATCAGCAGGGCACCTTCATACTTCACCCGGCAGCCAAGCGCATTCACAAGGCGGTCAGCGCCAGCGTCCTGGGGTCGGGACAGATTGACCGTCACGCCCAGGTCCAGCTCAGGATCGCCAACGACGATCGGCTCAGCATTAAAATAGCGCCGGGACAGATTACGCAGATTGAAAATCGATTGCGGGACGACCGAGCTGATGACGCAGCCAGTGATGTCCTTCAAAGTCAGATTCTGCAGCTGTAACAGCTGGCTGAGCCAGACTGCGAACTCATCAGCGGTGCGCGTAGAATCGGTGGAGGTTCGCCATTGAGCGCGCCAGTCATCGCCGTCGTGTACCGCGAAAAGCGTATTGGTATTGCCGCAGTCGATTGCGAGCAGCATGGGTATTTCCTCTGTTTTCCCAAGGTCGCTCAGCGACCGGGAAAGAACACATCACCCGCGGAGATAAAGCGCCGGGTGCCATCCTTCAAATCAAGCCGCAGTGATCCGTCAGCGCCAAGGTCGGCAAACACGCCCTCGACCGTCTCATCGGACAGGCGTGCGGTGCAGGTTTCGCCCAGCCCCCAGGCACGGGCAAGCCACGCTTCGCGCACGAAGGCAAAACCATCCCGGTCCCAGACCTGCAACCAGTGTTCAAAGCGCTCCGCCAGAATGTCCACCGCGGCTTCAGGGCTCAGCGAGGCACCGTGAACGGAGAAGTCAGTCGCGGGGCGCACTGAATCGTCTGGATGATGCGCCAGATTGACCCCGATCCCGACCGCCAGCCAGAGCCCACCATTGGGATGCGAGCCAGACTCCAAGAGGATGCCGCAAACCTTACGCCCTGCCACCAGCACATCGTTTGGCCATTTCAGCTTTATCAAAGCCGGATCAATCGCACTAGCGGCCAGATCTCCAACCGCAAGTGCTGCTGCAAAGGAAAGCTGGGCCGCGCGCGCCGGGCCGCTATCAAGTTGAAACAGCCCGGTCGTGAACAGATTACCGGTCTTGCTGGTCCAGACGCGCCCTCGCCGCCCGCGACCCGCGGTCTGGGCTTTGGCGACAATCCATAGTGGACCTGCCTCCCCGGCCAGCGCCCGGCGCCTGGCTTCTTCGTTGGTGGAGTCGAGCTCCTCGAAGACCTCGACGCGCGCCAACCTAGCCGCCAAGGCCACCGCCGGCGTTCACCACCAGCGTGATCAGCGCGATCATGAAGGGCAGCAGGAGCACGGTTGCCAGACCCGTCGCACGGCTGACAAAGGCCACCCCGGCAGGAGCTGGCAAAAACTCACCCGTCGGCTCGTCAAACCAGATCACCTTCACCACCCGCAGATAGTACGCAATCGACACGGTGGAGAAGAGCACGGCGACCACCACGAGCCAGACAAGGCCCGCAGACGCTGCCGCATAAAATACGAAGAACTTGCCGAAGAAGCCCACTAGGAAGGGCATGCCACCAATGGAGAACATCAGCGCCGTCATGGCCCAGGCGAGCGCTGGACGAGTCTTGGACAGACCAGCAAGATCATCGATCCGTTCCACCATGCCTTCGGCCTTGCGCATGGACAGGATTACGGCAAATGCACCAGCCACACCAATGATGTAGAGCGTGAAGTAAAGCAGCACGGCCCAGACACCGATTGCAGTGCCCGAAGACAGGCCGACGAGCGCATAGCCGACATTGCCAATCGACGAGTAGCCCATCAGACGCTTGATATTGGTCTGCATCAGAGCGCCAAACGAGCCGACCGCCATGGACAGGATGGCCAGCACAATGATCACCTGCTGCCACTGGTCTACCATTGCGCCAAACGGCTCGGTCAGAACACGTGCCAGCAGCGCCATTGCGGCAAGCTTGGGCGCGGTGGCAAAGAAGGCCGCCACCGGCGTCGGTGCGCCTTCGTAGACGTCCGGCGTCCACATGTGGAAGGGCGCAGCAGAAATCTTGAACGCCAGGCCGGACACCAGGAAGACCAGACCAAAGAGCAGGCCGACATTGTTGCCGGCCTCAGCCGCCGCGATAGCGATACCGTCAAAGTCGGTGGTGCCGGAGAAGCCGTAGATCAGCGATGCACCGTACAAAAGCAGACCCGACGACAACGCGCCGAGTACGAAATACTTCAGGCCAGCCTCAGACGAACGCAGGGAATCCCGGTTAAAGGCCGCCAGAATGTAGAGCGACAGCGATTGCAGCTCGAGGCCCATGTAAAGCGTGATGAGGTCATCGGCGCTGACCATGATTGCCATGCCCAGAGAGGCCAAGGCAATCAGCACCGGGTACTCGAACTTGGCGAGCTTCTCTGCTTCGAGGAATTTGAAGGCCAGCAACAGCGCTACAGCCGCAGCGAAAAAGACCGCCGTCTTGGCATAAAGCGAGAACGCGTCGACGTTGAAGGCCCCGTTGAAGGTGTCGCCGCCGTCACCTTGCGCAAGCCAGATGGCGGCACCGGCCGCCAACACCAGAAGACCAATGGTGAGGCGCATCACGATGCGGGCACCACCAAGCTCTGACTTCCAGTAGACACCCACCAGCAGCAGAGCGAGCGCGCCAACGGCCAGCATCAGCTCCGGCGTCATGAGGGTGAGATCGGCTAAGAGCATCGAGGCAGTCATGGCGGTTAGCCTTCGGCTTCACCGGCTGCAGGCTCGACATCGGTGACGAGCGCAGCCTGGTATTGCTGGATCAGGGCGTCGACAGACGCCTTGGTGGTATCGGTGATCGGCGTCGTGATGAAGCCGAAATAAAGGGTCAGAGCGGCGAGAACCGACAGATTGATCCACTCGCGGCGACCAAGGTCGGTGGCACCTTCAAGCTTCTCATTGGTCATCTGACCAAAGACGACCTTCTTGTAGACCGTCAGCATGTAAACGGCCGAGAAAATCACGCCGAGCGCTGCGCCGAAGGCGACGCGCGGATCGACCTGGAAGGCCCCCATCATCGTCATGATTTCGCCCACGAAGCCCGACGTGCCCGGCAGGCCGACATTTGCCATGGCAAACAGGCCAAAGAAGACCGCAAAGACCGGCATCTTGTGAACAAGGCCGCCATAAAAGGCGATGTCGCGGGTATGGAAGCGGTCATAGATCACACCCACACACAGGAAGAGCGCGCCGGAGATGAAGCCGTGGGAGATCATCTGGAAGATGGCCCCTTGCACGCCCAGCTCGTTCATCGCGAACAGACCCATGGTCACAAAGCCCATATGCGCCACTGAGGAGTAGGCAATCAGCTTTTTGATATCGGTCTGCCGGAAGGCGACGATCGAGGTGTAGACGATGGCAATGATCGACAGCACGAAAACCATCGGCGCAAAGAAGGCGCTGGCATCAGGGAACATCGGCAGCGAGAAGCGCAGGAAGCCGTAGCCGCCCAGCTTCAGAAGGATGCCCGCCAGGATGACCGAACCTGCGGTGGGAGCCTGCACGTGGGCATCGGGCAGCCAGGTGTGGACCGGCCACATGGGCATCTTCACCGCAAAGCTGGCGAAGAAGCCAAGCCACAGCCAGGTCTGCAGGCTTTCAGCGAACGCGAACTGCTGCATCGCCTCGATATCGGTGGTGCCGGCCTGGATGAACATCACGATCATCGCCGCCAGCATCAGCACCGAGCCCAAGAAGGTGTAGAGGAAGAATTTGAACGCGGCATAGATCCGGTTCTGACCACCCCACACCCCGATGATCAGGAACATCGGGATCAGCGAGCCTTCAAAGAAGATGTAGAAGAGCACCAGGTCGAGCGCGCAGAACACGCCAATGACCAGCGTCTCCAGGATCAGGAAGGCCGCCATGTAGTCGGCGACGCGCTTCTCGATCTTCCAGCTGGACAGGATGCAAATCGGCATCAGGAAAGCCGTCAGCAGGACAAAGAGTACCGACAGGCCATCCACGCCCATCTTGTAGCTGATGCCCAGATCACCAAGCCAACCAGCGTTTTCAACGAACTGATAGCCCGGCTGGCACGCGTCAAACTCAACCACAAGAAGGGCCGCCAGCGCAAACACCACCAGCGTGACAAACAGAGCCACGCCCTTGGCATTTCGATCAAGCAGAGCGGCATCTTCGCCGCGCATGATCGCGCGCAAAATCAGAATTGCGACCGCACCCAGCGTAGGCAGGAAGGTGATCGCAGAAAGAATGGGAAGCTGATCCAGCATCGAACCGTTAGACCCCCGCGCCAGCGATCAGAACCAGGGCGAGAACAACCACCCCGATCAGCATGACGAACGCATAATGATAGACAAAACCGCTTTGCATGCGGGCGAGACGACGCGCTCCAGCCATCACCGTGGCTGCGATCCCGTTGGGACCCCCGCCATCAATGATGCGCTCATCGCCAACCTTCCAGAACAGGTCACCCAGGGCGCGCGTGCCGCGCACAAAGATGAAGTCGTAGATCTCGTCGAAATACCACTTGTTCTGAAGGAAGCGCAGAAGCGGTCCATTCGTGGCCGCAATCCGACCGGGAAGGTGCGGATTGGCCATGTAGAAATACCAGGCAAGGATAAAGCCGCCGGCAGACACCACCACTGGCAGGACCAGCACCCAGGTCGGATGACGCTCAGAGTGGTCATCACCATGTGCCTCGTCACCGTAGCCAGCCTCTTCGGAGTGGCTTTCGTCAGCGTGGTCCTCTTCACCATAGCTGTCACCGCTGGTGTAATCGCCTGAGCCGTAATCGCCATACTTGTAGTCTGAGTAGGCACCGGCTGGCAGGCTTTCGCCCCAGAAGGACTGAGCGCCCTTAGCCACGAAGTCTGACTTGAAGACACCGCCCGCAAACAGCGCGCCAATAGCCAGCAGAACCAGCGGGACCAGCATGACCGGTGGGCTTTCATGGGCATGCTTGAGAGTTTCTTCCTTACCGCGGAACTTGCCGTGGAAGGTCATGAAAATCAGACGCCATGAGTAGAAGCTGGTCAGGGCCGCCGCCGTGATGCCAATCCAGAAGGCAAACATGCCGAAGGTCACGCCCTCGGTGCCCATGGCGAACGCTTCCTCGATGATCATGTCCTTGGAGTAGAAGCCAGCAAAGCCAAGACCGCCGAGCACAATCGGAAGACCCACACCGGTCAGCGCCAGCGTGCCGATGATCATAAGGATCCAGGTGGCGGGCAGCAGCTTGTAGATGCCGCCCATATTGCGCATGTCCTGTTCATGGTGGAGGCCGTGGATCACCGAGCCGGCCCCAAGGAACAGGAGCGCCTTGAAGAAGGCGTGCGTGAACAGATGGAACATCGCAGCCGAATAAAGCCCGAGGCCTGCTGCAAAGAACATGTAGCCCAGCTGCGAACAGGTTGAGTAGGCAATCACGCGCTTGATGTCGTTCTGAGCCAGACCAACCGTGGCCGCAAACAGAGCCGTCACCGCACCGATAAAGGTGATGAAGGCGCTGGTATCGGGAGCCACCTCGTAGATCGGGAAGCAGCGGCACACCAGGAACACGCCAGCGGTCACCATGGTGGCGGCGTGAATCAGCGCGGATACCGGCGTCGGGCCTTCCATGGCGTCGGGCAGCCAGACATGCAGGAAGAACTGTGCCGACTTGCCCATTGCGCCGATGAACAGAAGGAAGGCGATGAGCTCAAGCGCCTGGAAGTTCATTCCGAAGACGGTGAGGATTTCGCCGCTCATCTCAGGAATTTGGGCAAAGACCTCATCAAACTTCACGGTCCCGAAGACTGCGAAGGTCGCCATGATGCCGAGCGCAAAGCCAAAATCGCCAACCCGATTGGTCACAAAGGCCTTGATGGCCGCGGCGTTGGCCGACTCCTTCTTGTAGTAGAAGCCAATGAGCAGGTAGGACGCCAGGCCCACACCTTCCCAGCCGAAGAACATCTGGATGAAGTTGTCAGCCGTCACAAGCGCTAGCATCGCGAAGGTAAACAGCGACAGATAGGAGAAGAAACGCGCCCGGTGCGGATCGTCGGCCATATAGCCCCACGAATACACGTGCACGAGGCTCGACACGCTGGTGATCACCACCAGCATCACCGCAGACAGGGTATCGAGGCGAATGGCCCAGTTCACTTCAAACTGACCAACAGCCATCCAGCTGACGATATCAATCGTGCGCGCGTTACCGCCATAGGCAACGTCAATGAGAAGATAAACCGACGCGAGCGCAGCGGAGATCGTGGCACCGGTGGTGATGATCTGGGCTGCACGATCGCCGATCTGTTTTTGGAACAGACCCGCAATGATCGAGGCGATCAGCGGTGCAAAGACGACGAGATAGGCCATGGAGACTGCCCTTAGCCTTTCATCATATTAGCGCCGTCCACGGCGATGTCGCCGCGGTTACGGAAGAAGACAACGAGGATGGCAAGACCCACGGCCGCCTCTGCAGCCGCTACGGTCAGGATGAACATGGCAAACACCTGCCCCACCAGGTCACCCAGGAAGGACGAGAACGCCACCAGATTGATGTTCACCGCCAGCAGCATCAGTTCCACGCACATCAGCAGAATGATGATGTTCTTGCGGTTCGCGAAGATGCCGAACACGCCAATCGTGAACAGGATGGCAGCCAGTGCCAGATAATGGCCGATCGTGATTTCCATTAGCCAATCCCCTCACCGGGTTCGACGTCGACAATTTCGACGGAGTCTTCGCGCTTGCGGTTGACCTGCTTGTGCATGTCCTGGCGTTTGACGCCATCACGATGACGCAGGGTCAGCACAATCGCGCCAATCATCGCCACCAGCAGGACAAGGCCAGCCAGCTGGAAGAACAGGACGTAACGGTCGTAGATCAGCGCACCGAGCGCGGCCACATTGGACACACCCTCAGGCGTTGGAGCCGCGAGGTTCG
This sequence comes from Maricaulaceae bacterium EIL42A08, assembly GCA_024178355.1. Taxonomy (GTDB): domain Bacteria; phylum Pseudomonadota; class Alphaproteobacteria; order Caulobacterales; family Maricaulaceae; genus Oceanicaulis. The sequence continues at coordinate 673,582 of JAMZNZ010000002.1, forward strand.
CCTGAGCACTGTTAGCGTCCACCCAGATGAAGCCACTCAGGACCAGCACGAGCGCCAGCACCGAAGCCACAGCGCCGCCGACAATCGCGTTTTCGGCAAAGCCGGCTTTCAGCTCAGCAAAATCGATGTCGAGCATCATGACCACGAAGAGGAAGAGCACCGCGACCGCGCCCACATAGACAATAACCAGGATCATCGCGAGGAATTCAGCACCAAGCAGGATGAAAAGCCCCGCCGCCGAAAAGAAGGCCAGGATCAGGAAGAGCACGGCGCGAACCGGGTTCTTTGCAAAGACGACCATCAGGGCGGAAAACACCGCAATGGCCGAGAAGATATAAAAGGCCGCTGCTTGCAGCACTTTTGCCCCCTTTAATCATGGCCCGTCAGCAGGTGGGCACCCGCCGGGCTTTCAGACAGCTGCAGCGAGGAGAATCCCCACTGCCAGGATGGAGTTGCGCGCCGTATAACGTCAGCGATACCGCGCGTCGAGTTCGAGATTCCGTGCGATTTCACGTTCCCAGCGATCACCGTTATCCAGGAGCTTCGCCTTGTCGTAGTAGAGCTCTTCGCGGGTTTCCGTTGCGAACTCGAAATTCGGACCTTCAACGATGGCATCCACCGGGCACGCCTCTGCGCAAAAGCCGCAATAGATGCATTTGACCATGTCGATATCGTAGCGCGTGGTGCGGCGCGAGCCGTCTTCACGCGGTTCGGCTTCAATCGTGATGGCCTGTGCCGGGCACACGGCTTCGCACAGCTTGCAGGCAATGCAGCGTTCTTCGCCATTGGGATAGCGACGCAGCGCATGCTGACCGCGGAAGCGCGGGCTCAGACGTCCCTTTTCGAAGGGGTAGTTGATCGTCGGCTTCTTTCTAAAGAAGTAGCGCATGCCCAGGCCAAACGCGCCCCAGAAGTCCAGAAGCGCCGCGCCACGCAGGGTTTGAGCGATACGGTTCATATCTTAGCCCCCAAGAGCAGCATTGCGGGTGTAAACAACGATGGCCCCCATCACGAAGACGGCCGCGAGCGAGGTCGGCAGGAAGATCTTCCAGCCCAGACGCATCAGCTGGTCATAGCGATAGCGGGGCACCAGAGCCTTCACCATGGCGAACATGAAGAAGAAGAAGACCACCTTGATCGCGAACCAGAACACCGGCGGGACCCAGGTGAAAGGTGCAAAATCGAACGGTGCATGCCAGCCGCCGAAGAAGAGCACTGTCATCAGGGCGCACATCAAAACGATGTTGAGATATTCGCCGATCATGAACAGCAGATACGGCGTGGAGGAATACTCCACCTGATACCCGGCCACGAGCTCTGATTCTGCCTCCGGCAGGTCAAACGGCGGACGATTGGTTTCAGCGAGCGCCGAGATGAAGAAGATCACGAACATCGGGATGGTGATCAGGAAGGTCGGCCAGGGCAGCATGTCCAGTGACAGCACATGCCAATTCCAGAAGCCCCCGCCCTGCGCCTCAACAAGCGCTGACAAGTTCATCGTGCCCGCCATAAGAAGGACGGTCACAAGAATGAATCCAATGGAAACCTCGTACGACACCATCTGTGCTGCCGAACGCAGTGAGCCGAGGAAGGGATATTTCGAGTTCGAGGCCCAGCCGCCAATGATGATCCCGTACACGCCCAGCGATGAAATCGCGAAGATGTAGAGAATGCCCACATTGATGTCGGAGATCACCCAGCCCGGTGCCACCGGCACCACAGCCCAGGTGATGAAGGCGAACACGAAGGTTAGCAGCGGAGCCAGCAGGAAGAGCGGACGATCCGCGCCGGCCGGAACCACGATTTCCTTGACCACGAACTTGATGAAATCAGCAAAGGACTGGAGCAAACCGAACGCGCCGACCGTATTCGGGCCCTTGCGCATTTGAACCGCCGCCCAGACCTTGCGGTCCATCAGCAGCAGGAACGCCAGCGACAGAAGCAACGGCACGACAAAGGCCATGATCTGACCGATGGTCGCCAGCGACCAGGTCAGCTCGGCCGGAAGTGAGCCCCACCAATTTGCAATTGCTGTGAACATGACTGTCGTTACTCCGCGGCCTGAAGTTCAGCGCGTGCATCGGCGACCAGGGCAGAACATTCCGCCATCGTCTTCGAGGCCCGGGCCACCGGGTTGGTCAGGTAAAAGTCTTCGATCGTCGCTGCGAACGGTGCGTCCGACACATCGCCAGCTTCGCCAAGCTCAGCAGGCTTGAACGTCGCAGCGGACACCGAACCTGGCGCATGGTCGATCTGGCCAAAGCTTTCAATTTCGCCGATCAGCTTTGCGCGCAGCGCGTTCAGGTCGTCATAGCCTAGCGTCTTGTTCAGACGAGCCGACAGGGCGCGGAAAATCGCCCAGTCTTCTTTCGCTTCGCCCTTCGGGAACACCGCGCGCTGGCCCATCTGGACCCGCCCCTCGGTGTTTACGTAAAGCCCGTTCTTTTCGGTGTAAGCTGCTGACGGCAGGATCAAATCTGCGCGTTGCGCGCCCTTGTCGCCGTGATGACCCACATAGATGACAAAGGCCTCCCCAAGCGCGTCCATGTCGATCTCGTCAGCGCCCAGAAGCACGACGGTTTCAACTTCTCCCGACGTCGCACCCGCCAGGATGCCCGCCGTGTCACGGCCACCCTCACCCGGCAGGAAACCAAGGTCGAGCGCGCCAACGCGGCTTGCCGCCGTGTGCAGCACATTAAAGCCGTTCCAGCCGTCCTTCACTGCGCCAATCTTGTCAGCCAGCTCACCGGCTGCGCGCAGCACCTGAGCACCGTCTTCGCGAGCCAAAGCACCGGAGCCGAGAATGATCATCGGCTTCTCGGCAGCTTTCAGCGCCTTGATGAAGCCAGAGCGCTTCTTGGCAAGGCCAGCCAGATCAGCCGGGCCGGTCCCCACATGATCGAAATCGTAGGTCAGATCCACCGCTTCGCCGATCACACCCACTTCACACTGGCCGGTCAGCCAGCGCTGGCGGATGCGGGCGTTGAGGACCGGAGCTTCAAGGCGCGGATTGGAGCCGACGATCAGGATGGCGTCGGCTTCATCAATGCCCTTGATGGTGGAGTTGAAGAGATAGCCTTCACGAGCGCCGCCACCGGCCTTGGAGCCATCCTGACGGCAATCGAGCGAGGTCACGCCAAGCGATTCAAACAGCTCCTTGGCGGCGTAAAGCCCCTCAACATCATTGAGGTCGCCGCCTATGACACCGATCTTCGACGCGTCGCCGGACAGCTTCTCAGCCGCTACGCTCAGGGCATCGTCCCAGCCAACAGGGGCCAGCTTGCCGTTCTGGCGGGCATAGGGACGGTCCAGACGCTGGCGGTTGAGGCCATCCCACACGAAGCGGGTTTTGTCGGAGATCCACTCTTCATTCACGTCGTCATGGATGCGCGGCATGATGCGCAGCACCCCGCCCATGCGGGCGTCGACGCGGATATTGGAGCCCAGAGCGTCCATCACGTCGATGGTCTCGGTCTTATTCAATTCCCACGGACGGGCGTTGAAGGCGTAAGGCTTGGAAGTCAGCGCACCAACCGGGCATAAATCGATGACATTGCCGGACAGCTCCGACGTCATGGACTGTTCCAGATAGGTGGTGATTTCCATGTCCTCACCACGCCCGATGGCCCCCAGTTCAGGCACGCCGGCAATCTCGGTGGCAAAGCGCACGCAGCGGGTACACTGGATGCAGCGGGTCATGATCGTCTTGATCAGCGGGCCCATATTCTTGTCTTCAACCGCGCGCTTGTTCTCAGCATAGCGCGAGCCGGAGCGGCCATAGGCCATGGACTGGTCCTGCAGGTCGCATTCCCCGCCCTGGTCACAGATCGGGCAATCGAGCGGGTGGTTGATGAGCAGGAACTCCATCACCCCTTCGCGCGCCTTCTTCACCAGGGGTGAGAGCGTGCGCATTTCCGGTGGCTCGCCATTGGGCCCGCCACGCATGTCGCGCACCAGGAAGGCACAGGAGGCCACCGGCTTGGGCGCGCCCACAAGCTCAACCAGGCACATGCGGCAGTTACCGGCGACCGAAAGGCGCTCGTGGTAGCAGAAGCGCGGAATTTCCCGACCCGCCGCTTCAGAGGCCTGAAGCAGGTTGTAATCGTTCGGGACGGTGACTTCCTCGCCGTCGATGATGATGGTGCGCATGTTGTCGGTCATGTGTCGCCCCTACTCCGCCGCTACTGGCGCGGCCACGAAGACCGGCTTGCCGCTGCGATAATTCTCGATGCGCTCTTCAATTTCGTGGCGGAAGTGGCGGATCAGGCCCTGGACCGGCCAGGCCGCTGCATCGCCGAGGGCGCAGATCGTGTGGCCTTCCACCTGACCTGCGACCTCCAGAAGATCATCGATTTCGCTGGTTTCGGCTTCACCGCGCGCCATGCGCTCCAGCACGCGCCACATCCAGCCCGTACCTTCACGGCACGGCGTGCACTGGCCGCAGCTTTCGTGCTTGTAGAAGTAGGAAATGCGCGCGATCGCTTTGACGATGTCGGTGGACTTGTCCATCACGATCACCGCAGCGGTGCCAAGACCAGAGCGATGCTCTTTAAGCGCATCAAAGTCCATCAGCACGTCATCGCAAATTTCCTTGGGCAGAAGCGGGACTGATGACCCACCCGGGATCACTGCTTTCAGGTTATCCCAGCCGCCGCGAACACCGCCGGCATATTGCTCGATAAGCGTGCGCAGCGGGATGGACATGGCCTCTTCCACATTGCATGGCGCGTTTACATGGCCGGAGATGGAAAACACCTTGGTGCCCGCATTGCCCTCACGGCCAAACTGGGAAAACCAGTCGGCCCCGCGGCGCAGGATCGTGGGTGCCACCGCGATGGATTCCACATTGTTCACCGTCGTCGGGCAGCCATAAAGGCCTGCGTTCGCCGGGAATGGCGGCTTCAGGCGCGGCTGGCCCTTCTTGCCTTCCAGGCTTTCCAGAAGCGCGGTCTCCTCACCACAAATGTAAGCGCCAGCGCCGTGGTGGATGTAGAGATCAAAATCCCAGCCGTGGACATTGTCCTTGCCAATCAGCTTGGCGTCATACGCCTCGTTGATTGCGCGTTCCATCACCGACAGCTCGTACTGATACTCGCCGCGGATATAGATGTAGCAAGCGTGGGCCTGCATCGCGAAGCTGGCAATCAGGCAGCCTTCGATCAGGTGATGCGGGTCATGGCGCATCATCTCCCGGTCCTTACAGGTGCCGGGCTCAGATTCGTCAGCGTTTACGACCAGATAATGCGGGCGATTGCCGACTTCCTTGGGCATGAAGGACCATTTCAGGCCGGTCGGGAAGCCAGCGCCGCCACGGCCGCGCAATCCCGACTTCTTCATCTCGCCGATGATCCAGTCGCGGCCCTGCTCCAGGATTTCCTTGGTCCCATTCCAGCAGCCGCGCTGTTTCGCACCTTCCAGCGTCACCGGGTGGTGGCCGTAGAGGTTGGTGAAGATGCGGTCTTTGTCTTGAAGGAGCTGATAGGTCATTTACCCCTCCGCCGGTTCGGTATTGGGAAGCTTGATGGGCTTCGCGCGCGAGCCATCGTAGAGGCTCTCATCGGTCAGCACGCTGACCTTGGCTTGGGTTGGCTCAGATGCCTTGCGGCCCGAGACCGGACCGGCCTTGACCGGCTTGTCCGCGGCCAGATCGTCAATCATCTGCTCAAGCGCGTCAGCGGTCAGGTCCTCGTAGTAAAGATCGCCTTCGGTGTTGGAGATCTGGACCATTGGCGCGTTTGCACACGCCCCCAGGCACTCCACCTCTTCCCAGGCAAGCTTGCCATCGTCAGAGACGTGGTCACGCCCCTTCCTGCCGATCTTTTTCTCACACACGGCCTTCAAGTCATCTGCACCGCGCAGCCAGCATGGCGTCGTGCCGCACACCTGGATGAGATGCTTTCCGGTCGGCGCCAGATTGAACATCGTGTAGAAGGTCGCGACTTCGTAGACGCGAATGTAAGGCATGTCGCAGCGCGCCGCGATTTCTCGCATGGCAGGCTCGGACACCCAGTTGTCCTGCTTCTGGGCAATCCACAGAAGCGGGATCACTGCTGACGCGCGACGCTCTTCAGGATACTTGTTCAGCCAGAACTTTACTTTCTTCTCGCTTTCCTTTGAAAACGCGAAGCTTTCCGGCTGCTCAGCTGCGAGACGGCGGACACTCATGAGCCCGGCTCCTCTTTGATGAAATCGACGCGCGCGATAAGGCCATCGCGCACGGTGTAGATAACGACGAGATCGACCGGCTCGCTCTTGGCCGGACCCTCCAGCCAGACGCGCTCATGGTCGATGACACGGGCACCAATGACGGCGCGGTGAACGGCGATGGCGTGCAGGCCTTCTGACTTGAACCGCTCGGCATAGCGCGCACGGAAGTCCGCCTGGCCCTTCAGGCTCAGCGCGCCGGGAAAGCCATAGACCTCCACGTCATCGGCAAAGCACGCGACAAACGCATCCAGATCGCGCGCGTTATACGCAGCAAGCTGGGCTTCCGCGAGCATGGCCGGGCTTAAGGCCTCGTTGGCTATGGTGGCAGCAGCCAGCATTAGCGATCAATCTCCCCGAACACGATATCTAGCGAGCCGAGGATCGCTGACACATCAGCGAGCATGTGGCCCTTGTTCAGGTGATCCATGGCGGCCAGGTGGGCAAAGCCCGGGGCGCGGATCTTTAACCGGTACGGCTTGTTGGTGCCGTCCGCGATCATGTAGACGCCAAACTCACCCTTGGGTGCTTCAACAGCGGCATAGGCCTGGCCTTCAGGCACGTGAACGCCTTCGGTGTAGAGCTTGAAGTGATGAATGAGCGCTTCCATGGAGCGCTTCATTTCAGCCCGCCGCGGCGGCGCGAACTTGGTGTCGGTCGGCAGCACTTCGCCCTGATTGGCGTCCTTCGACAGCCATTCGGTGCACTGCTGCATGATCTTCACGCTCTCGTGCATCTCTTCAACGCGGCACAGATAGCGATCGTAGTTGTCGCCATTCTTGCCAACCGGAATCTTGAATTCCAGCTCGTCATAAACCTCGTAGGGCTGCGATTTGCGCAGGTCCCAGGCCATGCCAGAGCCGCGCACCATCACGCCAGAGAAGCCCCAGGCGAGCGCATCTTCCTTGCTCACCACGCCGATATCGACGTTACGCGCCTTGAAGATGCGGTTGTCAGTCAGAAGGGTTTCGAGATCGTTCAGGTGCTGGCCGAATTGCTCGGTCCAGGTCTGGATATCGTCGATCAGTTCCTGCGGCAGGTCCTGGTGGACGCCGCCGGGGCGGAAATAGTGGGCGTGCAGGCGCGCACCCGAAGCGCGCTCATAAAAGCCCATCAGCTTCTCACGCTCCTCAAAGCCCCACAGGGGCGGCGTCAGCGCACCGACGTCCATCGCCTGTGTGGTGATGTTGAGCAGGTGATTGAGGATGCGGCCAATCTCGCAGTAAAGCACGCGCACGTACGAGCCACGCTTGGGCACTGGAATATCGGCAAGCCGCTCGGCAGCCAGGCAGAAGGCATGCTCCTGATTCATCGGCGCGACGTAATCGAGACGGTCGAAATAGCCGATGCCCTGAAGATAGGTCTTGTGCTCCAGCAGCTTTTCGGTGCCGCGGTGCAGAAGACCGATATGCGGATCAACGCGCTCGACGACCTCGCCATCAAGCTCCAACACCATGCGCAGCACGCCGTGCGCGGCCGGGTGCACTGGGCCAAAGTTGATCGTGAAATTGCGGATATCTGTTTCAGCCATGGGACTTACGCCTTGCCCTCTTCCGCTTTCTCATCACCGGGCAGCACGTATTTCGCGCCTTCCCACGGAGAGAGGAAATCAAAGTCACGGTATTCCTGAACCAGCTCCACCGGCTCGGAGACCACGCGCTTGGCTTCCTCGTCATAGACGACCTGGGTAAAGCCAGTCAGCGGGAAGTCCTTGCGCAGCGGGTGTCCGTGGAAGCCGTAATCAGTCAGGATTCGGCGTAGGTCCGGGTGGCCGTCAAACAGAATGCCATACATGTCGAACGCCTCACGCTCGAACCAGTTGGCCGCCGGGAACAGCTCAACAACAGAATCGATCGGCGTGTCTTCATCGGTCGCCAGCACAACGCGAACACGCTGATTCAGATGCATGGAAAGCAGGTGATACACCACGTCGAAGCGATCGGCACGGTTCGGCCAGTCAACGCCGCAGATATCAATCAGCGTCGTAAAGCGGCAGACCGGATCATCGCGCAGGAAGCGCAACACCTTTTCCACGCGATCCCGGTGGATCGTCACAGTCAGCTCGCCATGGGCGACTTCATGCCCCGTCACGTGCTCGTCGAGCTCAGCGGCGATATGTTCGCCCAGCTCTGCAGGTTTGTTCGTATCGCTCACGATAATCCCCTCGCCCTAGCGCTCAATTGAGCCTTCGCGGCGAATTTTCTTTTGAAGCTGCAGGATGCCGTAAACCAGCGCTTCAGCGGTCGGCGGGCAGCCCGGAACATAGATGTCGACCGGAACGATGCGATCACAACCGCGCACCACCGAGTAGGAGTAGTGATAATATCCGCCACCATTGGCGCAGCTGCCCATGGAGATGACGTAGCGCGGCTCTGGCATCTGGTCGTAGACCTTGCGCAGGGCCGGAGCCATCTTGTTGGTCAGCGTGCCTGCCACGATCATCACGTCGGACTGTCGAGGTGAGCCGCGCGGTGCCGCACCCAGACGCTCCACGTCATAGCGCGGCATCGAGGCTTGCATCATTTCCACAGCGCAGCAGGCCAGACCAAAGGTCATCCACATCAGCGAGCCGGTACGCGCCCAGGTGATGAGATCGTCTGCGCGCGCAACAAGGAAGCCCTTGTCAGCCAGCGCATCAGACACGCCATCAAAGAACGGGTCGTGCTTCTTGGGATCGTACAGCGGGGTGTTCGCAGTTGCTGCGCTGCCCGCAGGGACAGGTGCGTCAGCCATGGATTACTCCCAATCCAGGGCGCCTTTGCGCCACTCATACAGGAAGCCCACCGTCAGGACGGCGAGGAAAACAGCCATCGACCAGAAGGCAAAGATATTCCCCTCAAAGATTGGGAAGATCCACGGGAAGAGGAAAGCGACTTCCAGGTCGAAGATAATGAAGAGGATGGCCACCAGATAGAAGCGGACATCGAATTTCAGGCGCGCGTCATCAAACGCGTTGAACCCACATTCATACGTAGAGACTTTTTCCGGGTCCGGATCAGACGGAGCCAGCACAAAGGCTGCCACCATGAAAGCAAGACCGAGAACCGTAGCAATCCCGAGGAAAATCAGGATGGGCAGATATTCAAGAAGGAGGGCGTCCATCTCGCACCTATGTCCTTTCACTACGCCATATGACGCAAACCGTAGCGTTGGGCAGTGAGGCGTTTTCGCGCACCTCTAGCTCGCTGGCACGAGCTTTCAACCCCGGTCTGGTAAATTCGCGCGGAAGCTAGAGTGACACGCGTTCAGCCGCAAGACGCTTTGACCGCGTCATGGCGCCTCGTTTCAGTAGATAATCCGTCTTTTTCTGCAAATGATTTTCAATTCAATGGAAAAGACTTACGCAAAATCCATTTTTGCGACGGGGCGCAACATGCTAGCGCGTATAACGTGTACCAGGAGCGGGTGCCGTTTGCATTGAAGGTGGGCAGAGTGAACTTCAAAATTATTGGCGTAATCGTGGCTGCAGCACTCGTGGCAGTGGCGGTATGGTTCTTTGGCTTCAAAGATGCCGGAACGACTTCTGCCGGTGGGCTGCAAATCGAAAAAAGTGCGATTGAACGCCGGGACCTGCAGCGGGTCGTGGCCTGCTCGGGGAGGATTGCGCCCCTGGTAACGGTGGAAGTGGGTTCTCAGCTTTCCGGTCAGATTCAAGAGATCAATGCCGACTTCAATGATGCGGTATCTGCCGGCGACCTTCTTGCGCGCATTGACCCGCAAACCTTTCAGACCCGCGTTCAGGAGGCCCAGGCCTCGCTTGAAGTGGCCCGCGCCCAGGTCAGCGTTGCCGAAGCCAATGTCCAGCGCTCCCTGTCAGAACTGAACGCCGCGGAGCGCGCCTTTGCTCGCGCCGAATCGTTGCGCGAACGCGGCACATTCTCTGAAGCTCAGTACGATAGCGCCCAAACCGCATTCGAAAGCGCCCGCGCAGGGCTCGCAGTTTCACGCGCCAACCTTAGAAACTCTCAAGCTACCTTGCAGCAGCGCACGGCCAACCTGGAAAGCGCGCAGGTGGATCTGGAGCGCACCTTTATTCGCTCCCCCATCGACGGGGTCGTCATTGATCGCCAGATCGACGAAGGCCAGACGGTTGCCGCCTCGTTCAACGCGCCAGTGCTTTTCCTGATTGCCCAGGATTTATCACGCATCCAGATCGAGGCTGAGATCGACGAAGCCGATATCGGCCAGATTGATGAGGGTCAGCAAGTTACATTTGATGTAGATGCCTATCCAGATCAGGAGTTTACAGGCGAAGTGGTTCAGGTCCGCCTCGCCGCGAACGATGAACAGAATGTGGTCACCTACACAGTAGTCATTGAAGCGGTGAACCGGGGCGGACGGCTTCTGCCCGGCATGACCGCCAATGTCACCATCGTAACCGGTGAGGTTGAAGGTGCCCTCGCCGCTCCAAACGCGGCCCTGCGCTTCGCGCCGCGCGGCGCAGCCGAAGCCCTTGTGGTTGAAAGCGAAGGCGGTCAGGGCGGTGGTCGTCGCGGTGGCGGTGGCGGCCCGATGGGCGGAATGCTGAACCAGCTGGCCGAGGATCTCGACCTCACTGACGAGCAACGCGAGGCAGCGACAGCCGCTCTCCAGGAGACATTCGCCAATATTCGCCGTCAAATGCAGGCGGCCCAGGCCGGTGGTCCGCGTCCCGACTTTCAGGCTATGACCCGCCGCGCCCTCTCAGAAGTCCTCACCGCGGACCAGATGCGCCGCTACGATGAACTTGCAGCGGAGCGAGCCGCGAACCGTCAGAATGTGAGGCGCGGCCAGTTATGGGTCGAGACAGACACCGGTCAGCTGCAGGCGCGTCCCGTCGGGCTTGGCCTTTCTGATGGCCAGTTCACACAAATTCTCGGCCCCGGCCTTGAAGAAGGTGATGAGGTCGTCACCCGGGTGCGCGAGGCCAACTGATGAGCACACCGCTTATTCGGGCCCGCAATCTGACCCGCGTCTACAGACTGGGCGGCGGAGACGTACACGCACTTGCCGGGATCGATGTGGATATCGAACGCGGCGAATATGTCGCTGTGATGGGTGCCTCCGGCTCCGGCAAATCGACGTTCATGAACCTTCTTGGGGCCCTTGATCGGCCAACGTCAGGCACGCTCGTCGTAGATGGCGCATCGCTGGCAGACCAAACACCCGACCAGTTGGCGGCGTTTCGCAACAAGTCGGTCGGTTTTGTGTTTCAGCAATTCAACCTGCTGGCCCGGACAACGGCTTTGGACAATGTATCCCTTCCCCTGATCTATCGCGGCATGAGCGCGGCCAAGCGCAAGGCACGGGCTGAGGACTGCCTGCGCATGGTGGGGCTCGGCGACCGCATGGACCACCACCCATCTCAGCTGTCCGGGGGGCAGCAGCAACGCGTTGCCATCGCGAGGGCGCTTGCTGGCGAACCGTCGATTCTGCTGGCTGACGAACCTACAGGTGCCCTAGATTCGCAGACTTCCGCGGATGTGATGGGTATCTTTGACGAACTCAACACAAGCGGCATCACAATCATTCTCGTCACTCACGAGGACGAAGTCGGAGCCCACGCCAAGCGTCGCCTCTGGTTCCGCGACGGCCTGATTGTGGAGGATCAGCGATGAACATGATGGCCGCCCTTCCCGTCGCGCTTACTGCGCTTCGGGTCAACGCGCTTCGTAGCTTCCTGGCTATCCTGGGCGTGATCATTGGTGTCGCGGCAGTCATTGCAACCGTGTCGCTTGCACAGGGGGCTTCGGACGCCGTTGAAGAACAAATCGCCAGCCTGGGAGCCAACTCGCTGAATATCCGTGCAGGATCAAACCAGCGTGGTGGTCGTCGTGGAGGCGCTGGAAGCGGCACCCCCTTCTCTTCAGACGATGTAGACGCCCTTCGCACCCAGCTTCCGATCATTGTCGCGGCTTCAGGCACAGTCCAGGGATCAATCACGGCTGTGGTCGATGGCATAAACTGGCCAACACAAATTCTCGGAGCGCACCCGGATTATGTCGAGGTCCGCGACTGGACGATTGGCGAAGGCCGCCTTTACACGCCTCAGGAAAATCTGCGCGGCTCGCGCGTCGCGGTGCTTGGACAGACCGTCGTTGACGAGCTGTTTCCGTCGGGCGGTGCTGTCGGAGCGACGGTCCGCGTGGCGGGTCAGCCGTTTGAAGTGATTGGCATCCTGGCTGAGCGCGGCCAGGGCGGGTTTGGCCAGGATCAGGACGATATCATTCTGGCGCCCATTTCCACCGTGCGCGATCGCGTTGTCGGGTTTGCCCGAGCCGGCGTTCGCGATCCGGTTCAAACCGTGTGGGTCGAAATTGCACCCGGTGAGGACATGGATCTCGCCGTGGCTGAAGTCGAAGATTTCCTTCGGATTCTGCGCGACATCGAGCCGGGCGAAGAAGATGATTTCGCAGTCCGAAATTTTGCCGAGTTTATCCGGGCCTTTAACGAGACGGAGAATATTCTCGGTCTCATGCTGGCTTCGGCGGGCCTGATCACGCTGTTTGTTGGCGGAATTGGCATCATGAATGTGATGCTGGTCTCAGTAACTGAGCGCACGCGCGAAATCGGCCTGAGACTGGCCATCGGGGCCCGGCGTGCCGATATCCGAAATCAGTTTCTGATCGAATCGGTTGTCCTTTGCTCTCTGGGCGGCGCGATAGGTCTGGCCCTCGGAGTTGGAATATCGCTGTCTGCAGAGAGCCTTGGCCCCATGGTGGGTGCTGATGACCTTGCGGTTTCCGTCGACCCAACCATTGCGCTTGTCGCGATTGGAGCGTCAGCTGGCGTTGGTGTCCTGTTTGGCTTTTATCCGGCCATGCGCGCAAGTCGCCTCGATCCGATTGAGGCCCTGCGCCACGAGTAGAGCCATAGGGCTGAGCGTCGCCAACAACAAAAAAGCCGCCGGGCAAACCGGCGGCTTTTTTCGTTTGATCTGAGATGGCGCGAGTGACGGGACTCGAACCCGCGACCTCCGGCGTGACAGGCCGGCGCTCTAACCAACTGAGCTACACCCGCCCAGATCATCTCCCGGCGCGGCGAACCGCGTCGAGGAGCGTTTGTCTAAAGCCGAGGCCTGAGACGGTCAAGCAGGTTTGTGCGCACATTGCACACGCAATGCAGCAACCATCAAACTCGCGTGAGGGTGCTCGCTCAAAGACTTAAAGCACGGTAGCGTTAGCCCATGTCCTGGTCAGTCCTGCTTCGCCGCCTTCTTCTCCTCGTCATTCTCGTAATTTTCGGGTTTGCTGGCTTTGTGGCGGCGTGCACGCCGGCACGCCATTTACTGGTCACAGCAGATTCTTCTCCGTCCGGCCCGGAGCCCGAGCCTGACCTCTTTGCAGAGCTCGGCGTTACCGAAGAACAGCGCCTTGCTGCATGGGAGGCCTTACGCCCAAGGCTACAGGCCGAGCTTGATGCGACAATATATGGTCGGGCACCCGCGCCAGGACGGGTACGTCAAATCGGGCAAGACAGCGCCTTTGGATCACCGGATCTGCCCGGCGAAAGACGGCTCCGCCAGATTGAGATTCGCCCTGAAGGCGGTGATGCCCTGACTTTGGACCTCGCGCTCATAACGCCAGCCAACGGCGTGGAACTGCGCGGTGTCTTCCTGCTGCCCTACGAATGCGGCCTGAGATCGGCCTTGCGTGACGAGAGTTTGCCCGAGCCAGCCGGATTCACGCCCGGTTATTGCAATGCTGAGGGTTTTCTCGCCGACCTGATTGGTCCCATGTTTGGCGAATGGGTCGGCGGGCCGCCAGTGGAGTGGATCCTGGAGCGGGGCTACGCGGTCGCCAGCTGGCATGAAAGCGATATCGCACCTGATAATCCGGCACTGCATCACGAGGCCCTGTCTCGCCTGGGTCTTGATCCAGAAGCACCTGACCGGCCCGGTTCGGTCTCTCTTTGGGCCTGGAACATCTCCAGGGTGATAGATGCGCTGGAGCAAGATGGCGAATTTGCTGACGTACCAATGCTCACGCTGGGACATTCGCGGCGAGGCAAGGCCGTTCTTCTTGCCGCAGCACGCGACAGGCGTGTGAGTGTGACCATCGCTCATCAGGCAGGAACGGCCGGTGGTGCCCTTCATGGTGACGGCGTTGGAGAACCAATTGCGGCAATTACAGACAGCTATCCTCACTGGTTCACACCTGCCTATGCAGGATACAGCCAGAACGAGCGCGCCCTGCCCGTTGACCAACATGCGCTTATCGCATTGGCGGCTCCCAATGCTGTTCTGCTTGGCAATGCCTGGCGGGATACATGGGCCGATCCATCCGGAGCCTGGCGAGCGGCTCAGGCGGCAAGCAATGCCTGGACGCTTTATGGAGAGAGCGGGCTTGTCCAGCAGCAGATGCGCACCATGAATGCAAATGGCCACCTTGCCATGCATATCCGGCCCGGGACCCACGGGGTTACTGGCGAGGACTGGTGCACCTTTCTCGATTTTGCCGACGCACACACCGCGCCTCGTTAACCTGCACCCGGTTGCGAACAGACTATTGGTCGCGCTTGCGTGCTTATAGCGCATGTCTCACTCTGGGCTTTGCGAAATTCGCCTTGAGGGAAAATCATACATGCGTTTGCTGACCTTACTGATTGCGGCTGCGAGCCTTCTGATCTCGTCGCCCACCTTTGCACAGGACGAAGCAGACGATTTACCGGGGCTGTTTGAGCGCGCTTATAACGCGCTGGACGTGGGCGAGTATGAGACAGCCCTGCGCACAATCCAGATCCTCTTGGCTCATCCTGACTTTGATGCCCTGCCCGAAGAAGCCAGAGCTGATGCCTATGGCCTTGCTGGCTTTGCTAACCTCTATCGGAGCGACCATGACACCGGCCGGGCGATCGAATACCTCAACGAGGCAGAACGGTTAGGCTCGCGAAATCCGCTGATTTATTTAACGCGCAGCTTTGCGAACATGTCTGAGGACAAGCCAGCTCTGGCCGCCCAGGACATGATGCGCGCCGACCGGCTTGCAGCTGGCCTTCTGAATGGCCTACGCGGTCGTGACTTCTTTGTTCTAATGGATATGCTGGCACAGTCCGACAGCGAAGAAGCGGTTGAAGTCTATCCGCTCTTTGTTGAGTACGTCCTCAAGCGCTGGGTTCCTGAAAACCCCTTCGAGACCACTGAGTATGTGCGTTACCATGCTGCGCGCATCGAAGTCGCTGAGGGCGACCTGATCAAGGCTGGCCGCCTGGTCGAAGGACTGGAGTTTGCCGAAACTCGCCTGCGGGTTCAGATCGAGCGAGAGTTCGAGGCCTTCTGGATTGAGGATGAGCAGGCGCTTCGCGATCACATTCGTGAAGGTGCTGAGCATACAATTCGCTATTTTGGCGCGCTTGCCGATGAAAACCCAGGATATATCGAGCCCGTCGCCTTAAAAGCTCAAGGGTACACGCAGCTTGGGCAGCCAGAGCTCGCATTTGCTGAGCTGGAAGCTGCGCGCGAGCAGGTCTTCAACGGCGAACTCATAAATGATGTGGGCGAGCAGCTGACGTGGCTCCTGAACGACATGGCCACGGCAGCTGAACAGCAGGGTCATTTTGAACAGGCCGTGAGCCTTATGGATGAAGCGGCAAGCTTGAGCGAGTTCAACTCCGCCAATGTAAGCCAGCGTATCAACCTGGCTTTCATGCTGGCGCTTAATGGGCAGGCTGAGCGTGCACTGGAGCAGCTTGAGCAGGTTGATGTCGAGCAGACCTCAGCCCATGGCAAGGCCATGATTCTGACCACGCGCATTTGCGCAGAAGCTTTGGGCGGGGTTACCCGCGAATTTGATGCTGAGCTGCAGGAACTCAGCGAAGCGGGCCTGATCATTTCAGGCTTCCACCAATACGCCCTCGCCTGCATCGATGATCGCGATGAGGCCGCCGCCTTGCTGATCGAGCGGCTCAATCATCCGGCCGCTCGCGCCGATGCCCTGGTTTCACTTCAGGAGTATCTCGACGTTGAGGGCGAATATAAAAGCCCCTTCCGCCCTCAGCTCGACGCCCATGAAGACGCTGTGATCGCACGGCCCGAAGTCGCCGCCGCGATCAATCGCGCAGGCCGCATTATCGAAGTTGGGGTTACGTACTGAAACGGGAAGAAATGGTGGGCGGTGACGGGGTCGAACCGCCGACCTACTGGGTGTAAACCAGTTGCTCTACCAGCTGAGCTAACCGCCCGGAGCCTTCTTCTTACGCCGGACGCTCCACTGGCTTCAAGCGGTCTGAGCCGTAACAGCCAAGATTTCTCACAGTTTTTGCATGCGCGCCGAGCTTTTCCAGCGCACGAGCCACAGCTGGATCGTCCTGATGGCCTTCGATGTCGAGGAAGAAGAGCTGCTCCCAAGGCGCGCCAGCGATCGGCCGACTTTCCAGCTTGGTCATGTTCACGCCTTCCTGACGAAGACCATCCAGCGCATCCACCAGCGAGCCGGCCTCATCTGAGGTCACAAAAACCAGCGAGGTTTTACAGGGCAAAAGCGTGCTGGCCGGTTCCGGGTCCCGCGCCAGAGCTACAAAGCGGGTCTGGTTATCTTCCACATCAGAGATGCGCGGCTCGATCACATGCAGGCCAAACAGAGCCGCGGCTTCAGGGCCTGCGACTGCAGCAACCGAAGACCCTTCATCCATGGCCCGTTCAAGCGCGCGCGTTGTGGACGACACGGGCACCTGTCGCACATCAGTACGGGCATTGAGCCAGCGTTGCGCCTGGCGCAAAGCCTGAGGGTGGCCGTAAATCACACGGACCGGACCAAGGTCGGTCGCCTTGCCCAGTACAGCATGCTCGATGCGGTGATAGTGCTCGCCAGCGATCTTCAGCGAGGTGTCACGCAAAAGGTCATAGACCTCCACGATGCCGCCGGTACCGGTGTTTTCAATCGGAACAAAGCCGTAATCGGCCTCGCCATCCGCCACAGCCCGGAATATCCCTGAATAGTCTCGCTTGATATCCGGCTGCAGCCCCGAATACCGCCCGGCAAAATGGCTATGGACGGCAAAGTGGGAATAGCTGCCCGGACCACCCAGATAAGCCACGCTGGCCTCAGATAGCATCTGGTCGTTCGCCCGGGCATCGAGGCCAGCGCGTTGGCGACGCAAAGAGTCATCGATAAGCAGTTGGAAAAGCTTTTCAACAAAGGTCGCATCAAGGCCGAGTGCCTCACCGACCGAAACACCACGTGCAATCACATCGGCTTCACGCTCGATATCACGAACGGGGGCTTTCTCCCCCGCCTTCAGCGCCCCAAGCGCCTCGCCCAGACGCCGGCGGTCTGCCAGAAGGCGCAGGATTTCCCGGTCTGCGCTGTCGATCGCCTGGCGCAGAGCGGCACGGTCCGACGTCTGGTCAGGTTTGGCTGTGTTTGACATTGATCCGGCTACTCCTGGTACAAAAAACCCCGCCGTTTCGGGCGGGGTCCTGATGGCTTGGTTTCGACACGCGTCGCCTCAGCCGGACCCCAAGGGATCAGCAAAGTAAAACCCGTAAAAATATGCGGCGCACGTCTTCATAGGATGAAGCATGGCCACCATCGCTTCGGTCGGTCAAGCGGTCGGGTGGGTTTTGTCATTCGCGCAGACATCCGTGCGGCATCTAAGCCACGCAAGTATTTGACAGAAAGCCCCGCACGCTATCCCATCGAGCCTTGGAGCACCTGGGGAGACAATCATGTACCGCACCACCCTCACCTTTGCTGTGATCAGCCTTCTGGGCTTAACCGCCTGCAGCCCTACAGGCTCCGAAGAAACGTCATCGTCAGACGAAATGGACGCTCAAGGCGAAACGACTGTTCTGATTGCGACCGAACTAGGCGACATCACGGTTGAGCTCAACCCTAGTGCAGCGCCTATAACTGTCGCGAATTTCCTGATGCATGTCGACGCCGGCGTTTATGAGGGTGGGTCATTTTACAGAGCCGTGCGCGATGAGAATGAGCGTCCGGACATAGATCCCATGAATCTCATCCAGGGCGGATTTGGGCGAGACGGCTATCCCGGCGCTGAAGGCATCACCCATGAACCAACAATCCAAACCGGTCTTACCCACTCACGCGGCGCGATATCCATGGGCCGGTATGAGGTCGGCACCGCCGCGACGGAATTCTTCATCATGGTCAACGACTACCAGGGTCTTGATGCTGGTCAGGGCACCCGAAATCCCGATGAAGCGGGCTATGCGGTATTTGGCCAGGTTCTGAGCGGCATGGACGTGGTGGAGGCCATCTGGGGCCAGCCCACAAGCCTCGCCAACGCACCGGACGACTATCAATACCCGCAATACATAGATGCGCCGGTAGAGATCACTGAAATTCGAGTGATCGAATAGACCCTAGCCCCCACGCACGGTCTTTGCGTACTGGTCTGCCACCCACAGGCTGCGCTCTCGCGCGGAGAACTCGTGGGTTTTGCCTTCATGCTTGATGCGCGCCACTGGCGTCACCTCAAAGGCCGAGCCGGTCAGGAAGATTTCGTCCGCATCTAGCAACTCTTCAGGGCTGATCCGGCGGGTATCATCGACTTCCAGACCGTGATCACGGCAAAGCTTGATGACGGTCTGGCGGGTGATACCGTTCAGGAAGCGGTCCGCGTTCGGCGTGTGAAGCGTGTTGCCCTTCACGTAAAAGATATTTGATCCGCTCGACTCTGCCACATTGCCTTCCCAGTCGAGCATCAGGGCATCATACGCCCCAAGCGCCTGGGCTTCAGACTTTGCGCAAATACTGATCTGGTAGTTACCAGCGGCCTTGGCCTGAACCCGGATACATTCCGGCGGAGGACGGCGGGTAGGAACGGTCGCCAGATCAACGCCCTTCGCCAGGGTGTCAGGGTCCACATAGCTGTCCCAGTCGGTCCAGACAGCCACTGCAAAGTGCGCCGGGCCTGCTTGTGACGGGTCGACACCCATCTTCTTGGAGCCAAGGAAAGCAAACGCGCGCACATAGGCGGTCTCGAAGCCGTTGGCTTCAAGGGTTTCGTACTTGGCGTTGTCGATCTCTTCTGCAGTCACGTTAAGCGGAAGGAAGATGGCTTGCGCGGACCGGATCAGGCGCTCGGAGTGCTCACGGCATTTGAATATCTTGCCGCCATAAGCGCGCTCGCCCTCAAATACGGCGGTGGAATAATGCAGCGCATGGCTTAACAGGTGGGTACGCGCTTCACGCCAGGGGATCAACTTGCCATCGAGGTGAATGAAACCGTCGCGGTCGTCGAAATCAGGCATGATAGCCATGCGGTAACCCTTTATGTGGCCAGTGAGCCGGATCGGAATGACCACCACCCGGCTCGAATTCGCCGGGAAACTAGCCCGTTAGCGGCCAGAACCAAAGCCCGAAACAACACCGGGCGCAGCTGTTAACTGCGCCCGGCTCTAATGTCTCACGATGTCTAAACCCAGGGGCGAATTAGTGCGGACGAACTTCGCCTGTTCCCTCGCCCTTTTGAGCAAGCCCAGCCAGCGCCGCAGCGTCAGCCTCGGTCCACTCCACCGCTTCCAAAGGCTTGGTCAGCGCGTGTTTCAGGACCTCGTCGACCGTTTCCACCGCGATGATCTCAAGATTCTCTTTGACGTTATCAGGTACCTCTTCAAGGTCCTTCACGTTCTCAGAGGGGATCAGCACGGTTTTGACGCCGCCACGGAGCGCCGCAAGCAGCTTTTCCTTCAGCCCCCCGATGGGCAGCACACGGCCACGCAACGTGATCTCGCCCGTCATGGCCACGTCCTTGCGAACCGGAATACCGGTGAGCGCGGATACAATCGCGGTGATCATGGCACCACCAGCGGACGGGCCATCTTTTGGCGTTGCGCCTTCAGGAACGTGCACGTGAATATCGGTGGTCCGAAAGACCGTTGGCTTCACACCCAGCTGCGGCGCGCGCGCCTGAACGTAGGAATTTGCGGCGGAGATGGATTCCTTCATCACATCACGCAGGTTACCGGTCACCGTCATCTTTCCGCGACCGGGCATATCGACCGCTTCAATTGTCAGCAGGTCACCGCCGACTTCGGTCCAGGCCAAACCTGTAACGAGACCAACCTGGTCTTCGGCTTCGGTTTCGCCGAAACGGTGCTTACGCACACCAGCAAAATCAGCAAGGTTGTCTGAAGTAACGGTGATTTCAGTCGCCTCACCGGAGACCAGCTTGCGGACGGTCTTCCGAGCCAGACGGGCCAGCTCACGTTCCAGATTTCGAACACCAGATTCGCGCGTGTAATAGCGAATGAGATCACGAAGTGCGTCGTCGCTTACTGTCCACTCACCCTCCTTCAGGGCGTGGTTTTTGATCTGCTTGCGGATCAGGTGACGACGGGAAATCTCAATCTTTTCGTCTTCGGTGTAACCGGCGATCCGGATGATCTCCATGCGATCCAGCAAGGGCTGGGGCAGGTTCAACGTGTTCGCCGTGGTGATGAACATCACGTCTGACAGGTCGTAATCGACTTCCAGATAGTGATCGTTGAACGTGGAATTCTGTTCCGGGTCCAGCACTTCCAGAAGCGCAGCAGCCGGATCACCGCGATAGTCAGCCCCGAGCTTGTCGATCTCATCAAGAAGGAAGAGCGGATTAGAGCTTTTGGCCTTCTTCATCGACTGGATCAGGCGCCCCGGCATGGACCCGATATAGGTGCGGCGGTGCCCACGAATTTCCGCCTCATCGCGCACACCGCCCAGCGACATGCGCACAAACTCACGCCCGGTGGCCTCCGCAATAGAGCGCCCCAGCGACGTTTTACCGACACCAGGCGGGCCAACGAGGCACAGGATAGGACCTTTGAGCTTCTTGGTGCGTGCCTGAACAGCGAGGTGTTCAATGATGCGCTCTTTGACTTTTTCCAGGCCATAGTGGTCGCGATCCAGGGTGGATTCAGCCTTGCTCAGGTCAGCCTTGATCCGCTTCTTCTTGTTCCACGGAATGGAGAGAATCCAGTCCAGATAATTGCGTACCACGGTGGCTTCCGCCGACATGGGGCTCATCTGGCGCAGCTTCTTCATCTCCTGATCGACTTTGGCGCGCGCCTCTTTCGACAGCTTGGTCGCTTCGATGCGCTCTTCAAGCTCGGCAAGCTCTTCCTTGCCTTCATCGCCCTCGCCCAGCTCGCGCTGGATCGCCTTCATCTGCTCGTTGAGATAATACTCGCGTTGGGTTTTCTCCATCTGCCGCTTCACGCGGTTGCGGATTTTCTTCTCCACTTGAAGGACGGAGATTTCGCCCTCCATCAACCCAAAAACCTTCTCGAGGCGCGACGATACGCTGGCGTCAGCGAGCAAATCCTGCTTTTCGGCGATCTTCACCGCCAGATGTGAGGCGATCGTGTCAGCCATCTTGGCTGCATCCGCGATCTCACCGACCGCCGTCAGCGCTTCTGGCGGCACCTTCTTGTTCAGCTTCACATAGTCGTCGAACTTCTCAGCTGCGGCGCGCATCAGCGCTTCAACCTCAGCCGGATCAGCGACGTCTTCCTCAACCAGGTCCGCCTCGGCTTCGAAATAGGCCTCATTATCGAGGAAACGCTTCACCTCAACCCGGCGTCCACCTTCGACCAGAATCTTTACAGTCCCGTCGGGCAGCTTGAGGAGTTGAAGTACGCTGGCAAGCACACCGGATGTATAGATCGCATCGGTACTTGGGTCGTCATCCGCAGCGCTCTTCTGTGTCGCCAGCAAGATTTGCTTATCCGCGCGCATCACCTCTTCAAGGGCGCGCACCGATTTATCGCGCCCCACGAAAAGCGGCACAATCATGTGAGGGAAAACGACAATGTCGCGCAGCGGCAGCAGAGGAAGAATTTTTGTTTCGGTCATCGGTCAAATCTCCAGGCAGCGCATCAGCCCGCCCTGTAAAGGCACAGAATACTGACGCGAGTCGGCCCCTTCAGGGCGCCGACGCAAACACCCCGCGCTCACATTGAGAGCGTGGGGCCATTTGCTTCCCTACTCAAGTGGCGGCAGTCTTACGACGCTTCAAGTCTGACAGCTGCGAAGCGCGCCAATATCCAAGCTCACAAGGCTTTAAGCGCCCTGCTGCTCTTTAGCGTCTTTCTGGGACTTGGCGTAGATGTAGAGCGGCGCTGCATCGCCGGTGACGACCTCAGCGTTGACCACGACCTCCTCAACGCCTTCCATGCTCGGCAGATCGAACATGGTATCCAGCAGGATGCCTTCCATGATGGACCGCAGACCTCGAGCACCCGTCTTGCGCTCAATGGCCTTTTCAGCAATGGCGGTCAGGGCGTCTTCAGTAAAGGACAGGCCAACACCTTCCATCTCGAACAGGCGCTGATACTGCTTGACCAGAGCATTCTTTGGCTCGGTCAAAATCTTCACCAGAGCATCAGTATCCAGATCCTCCAGCGTTGCAATCACAGGAAGACGGCCGACGAATTCCGGGATCAGGCCGAAACGGGTCAGGTCATCCGGCTCCACATCCTTCAGAACATCACCCTGGCGACGGGCATCAGGATCACGCACATCAGCGCCGAACCCGACAGCAGAGCCCTTGCCGCGCTGGGAGATAATCTTGTCGAGCCCGGCGAACGCACCACCGACGATGAAGAGGATGTTCGTCGTATCCACCTGCAGGAATTCCTGCTGAGGATGCTTACGGCCACCCTGAGGGGGAACCGAAGCGACCGTGCCCTCCATAATCTTCAGAAGTGCCTGCTGCACGCCTTCACCAGACACATCGCGGGTGATGGACGGGTTGTCGGACTTGCGGCTGATCTTGTCGATCTCATCGATGTAGACGATGCCGCGTTGGGCGCGCTCGACATTGTAATCGGCTGATTGAAGCAGCTTCAGAACAATATTTTCGACGTCTTCGCCCACATAACCGGCTTCAGTCAGAGTGGTGGCATCGGCCATACAGAACGGCACATCGAGGATACGCGCGAGGGTCTGGGCCAGCAGCGTCTTACCGCAACCGGTTGGACCAATCAGCAGGATGTTGGACTTGGAAAGCTCCACGTCCTGATTCTGAGTCGCATGGTTCAGGCGCTTGTAGTGGTTGTGCACCGCCACGGAGAGTACGCGTTTTGCCGTCTGCTGACCGATCACATAGTCCTGAAGGACCTCAAATATCTCGGTCGGGCTTGGTACGCCTTCCTTGGACTTCACCAGCGAGGATTTGTTCTCCTCGCGAATAATGTCCATGCAAAGCTCAACGCATTCATCGCAGATAAAGACCGTTGGGCCAGCAATCAGCTTGCGGACCTCGTGCTGGCTCTTTCCGCAGAAGGAGCAATACAGCGTGCTCTTGCCGTCGCCTGTCGTTGCCTTGGTCATAACCGCTCCTTACGGTCTGCCGCTTCGCGCTTTCGCGCCTGTCTCGCTTGAGGCCTGCCCGGTTGCCTTGGCATCAATGGGAGACACTCGACTCTCCCTACGCAAGATCAAGGCCGGACCTTAGCGAAACGTTTCATTTTGCATTCGACCACACGCCATGTGCAGTGATCAAGCACGCAAAACGGTCGAAGGGCCACCAACGGCAGCCCTTCTCATTCTAATCACCTAAGGATGAACAGCCGGTATCAGGCTGTTATCAGGCCGCTTCGGGGCCACCACGCTTTTCGTAGACGTGATCAATAACACCGAAGTCACGCGCTTCTTCAGCGCTGAGATAGGTGTCTCGGTCCAGTGTTTTCTCAACCGTTTCAAGGTCCTGACCGGTATGCTTGACATAGATATCATTCATGCGGCGCTTGATTTTCAGGATATCTTCGCCGTGGCGCTCGATATCAGCCGTGGTGCCGCGGAAGCCGCCAGACGGCTGGTGCATCATGATTCGCGCGTTCGGCGTGGCAAAGCGCATATCTTTCTCGCCAGCAGCCAGAAGCAGCGAGCCCATAGATGCAGCCATACCCACACAGGCGGTCGCAACGGGACACCGGATGTATTGCAGCGTGTCGTAGATCGCCAGCCCTGCACTCACCGAGCCACCCGGCGAGTTAATGTACATGGCGATTTCCTTGTTGGGATTTTCCGACTCAAGGAAAAGGAGCTGCGCAACCATAAGACTGGCCATGTGATCTTCGATCGGACCGGTCACGAAGACGATGCGCTCCTTCAAAAGGCGCGAGTAAATATCATAGGACCGTTCTCCACGGGCGGTTTGCTCAACCACCATCGGGACCAGGGCCATCATCGTTTCGTGCGGATCCTGCATCGTCAGCTCCCGTAGCGCGCAAGAATAGAACTCAGAGGCCAAGGACATGGCCTGCGTTGCACACTCTGGCAAGGAGTGAGCGACGGCGCAAACGCAGCGGGCGCCTAAATGGCGCCCGCTTTGTTTTTAGTCTTTGGCTTTCTTGGCTTCTGCCTTTTTGGCCGGAGCCTTCTTGGCAGGGACTTTCTTAGCCGGGGCCTTCTTCTTGGCAGCGGGCTTTTCCTTGGCCTCGCCGTCATCGGCCTTCTTCTTGGCTGCAGTTTTCTTGGCCGGAGCCTTTTTTGCAGGCGCTTTCTTTTTTGCGGGCTTCTTGGCCGGGGCCGGTTCGTCGTCGTCGGCGAACAGCGTTTCGCGATCAACCTCGACCTCGGTTACCTCGGCCAGCTCAAGCACATAGTCGACGACCTTTTCTTCGTAGATCGGCGCGCGCAGACCCTGCAGGGCACCCGGGTTCTTCTGGTAGAAGTCGATGACCTGACGTTCCTGACCCGGATATTTCTGGGCTTCCTGGTTCATGGCGCGAGCCAGCTCTTCCTGGCTGACGTCAACGTTGGCCTTGCGGCCGATCTCGGCGAGTACCAGGCCAAGGCGAACACGCCGCTCTGCGATCGTGCGGTATTCCGCCTTCAGCTCGTCTTCTGACTTGCCCTTATCTTCTTCGTCCAGCTGATCAGATTCGATGGCCTTGGCCACCTCGCTCCAGATGGCATCGAATTCCTGATCAACCATGCGACCGGGTAACTCAACGTCCTCGTGCGCCGCATCAATCTGGTCCAGCAGCGCGCGCTTGACCTTCATGCGGGAGGCCTGGGCATGCTCGGTCTCAAAGCGCTTGGACAGGGCGTCCTTGAGCGTCTCGAGGTCAGACAGACCCAGCTTTTCGGCCAGGCTGTCGTCAATCTGGGTCTCGACCGGACCCTGAACATCGGTCACTTCGGTTTCAAAGATAGCTTCCTTACCGGCTAGGTGATCGGCCTGATAATCTTCCGGGAAGGTCACGGTAACGTCAGTCTTGTCGCCCGGCTTGGCACCAACCAGCTGGTCTTCAAAGCCCGGAATGAACTGACCAGAACCCAGTACCAGCTCAGCGCCTTCAGCGGTGCCGCCATCAAAGGCTTCACCGTCGATCCTGCCGGTGAAGTTGATCACAACCTTGTCGCCGTCTTTTGCCTTGGCTTTCGCGCCCGTGCCTCGGCTCTCGTAGGACTGGGCCTGCTTGGCCAGCTCTGCGAGGGCTTCATCGATCTGCTCATCGGCGATCGGCGCAACCGGGCGGGTCACCTTAAAGGACTTGGCATCGGCCGGCTCAAAGTCAGGCATGACCTCAACCGAAATCTCGAAGGCGAAGTCCGCTCCATTCTTCATCACGTCGTCAGCGTCAGACTTTACGTCCACAGACGGCTGGGCAGCCGGGCGCAGATTGCGCTCGCTAAGGGTTTCCTCGGTGGCCTTCGGGACGATCTCCTGGAGGATGTCGCCCATGATGGACGCGCCGAACATCTTGCGGATGTGGCCAGCAGGAACCTTGCCCGGGCGGAAGCCCTTCAGGCGGACTTCGGGACGGATCTCATCGATCTTGGCGGTCAGCTTTTCTTCGAGCTCGGAAGCCGGAACAACGACTTCAAACTGGCGTGACAGCCCTTCGGAGGATTTTTCAACAACGTTCATCGCAAGCAGGCCTTCGTGTGGATCGGCGAACCAGTCGTCCGGTAATCGCTCGTCATGAATGGAAAAGCGTACCGACAACCAGCCGGAAAATGAGCGCGCGTTATGTCACGGGGAAATTCCAGACGCAACGGGGTCAAAGCGGTTGGGGTGTAGAGGACATGAATTGGCTCATCGCCTCAGGACCGGACGGAGGTCTCTATCCACTGCAGATCAAATGATTTTGGGACCGATCACGGATGGTTATTCACAGATCGCAATCACTATACAATGGGTCCCGGCCGACCGGATATTAGGCAAGACAAGGAAAACCGAGCGCATCGCGCTCGCAAGGCGAACAGCCGTCCGCAGCGAGCCGGCCTGACCCCGGCGCAGCGAGGACCGACCAAGCGGAGCGCAGAAGAACAAGAATAAGGGTGCGGGTTGGTGAACCGACCTTGAACCGCTCAACACCCCCTCCGCTCCTTTCGGGAGCACCTCCCCCGCAAGCAGGGGAGGAAACCCAATGCTCTTCGCTTCATAAGCTTAGCGATGGTCTCGAGAAGATGATGAAGGCTGAGGGGGCTGTCATCGCGCCCGACGACCCGGATGTGTCGGAGGACAGGAAAAAGTGGTGCGGGTGAGAAGACTCGAACTTCCACGGGTTGCCCCACTGGAACCTAAATCCAGCGCGTCTACCAATTCCGCCACACCCGCAACGGACCGGTGGTGTACACAAGCCCTCCTCGTGCGTGAAGAGGGCTTGTGCAATGCCTGTGAAATTAAACTTGGATTTGCGTCAGCATTTGCTGTGCTCAAGCCGGAACGGGATCTTTGCCTCGGCCAGCGACTTGTTGAATCCGTCGATGTCAGCAGCCTTCGGGTCCACGGCCGCCAGCATCCCGGCAAGATTCGCCCCAAAATCCTCCGCGGAGGCGTCCAGCAGTACGCTTTCCACACCCGCTAATCGCTCAGCAAATCCGATCGGACCAATCGGGCGGAATGGTGATTCAGGTGGGATCTCGATACAGGCCTGCCCGGCGCAGACCGGATAAGTAGATTGGGTCTGGTCGATAACATTACCGGCGAGGTCCTGGTAAACGGTACGCTTCTGACCCGTGACCATGACTTTGACAGGCTCGCTCGCTTGGGGCCCAAAGCTGAAAAGCGGGAAGCCGCCTGGTCCTGTCCCCAACTGCTTGAAAACCGGGGGCAACCGAAGGCGCGCATAGCCATTCACCTTGAACTCCGGATTGGCGATGGGTGATGGATCAAAAAAACTGGCAAAAACACTCGGGATAACGGTGACGAGTACCGACGCTCTTGGTGCGATTTTTTTCGTCCCGGAGTCGGGCCGATAGGTATCCGGCCCACCGATCAACGCCCCGCCAGTATCCCCATTCACAGCGTTGGTCACAAAGACCTGGGTGTTTCCCGACAGAGATCTTAACGGGTCGCCTGAAGTCGGTTCGGGTGCGATGAGGTTGAGCAGAAACTCATATTCTTCATCTTCGAGATTTGTGATCTCCAGAAAGTATCCTTGAGTAAGGATGATGTCTTCCAGTCCAGGGGCTGGCGAAAGTGGATTGTAGAGAAGTTCAAACTGGGTAACGTCCATATTTTCAACCTTTGGATTTAGCCATAAGAATAATGCACGCAACATTTTCGTTATAGCAGATTAATATGCAACCTAAAGTATATTTTTGTGGAGTGCGAAAACGGCCTTTCAACGGCGGCGCTGACATGTAATGTGCGCGGCATGACAGAAAGCACCCAAACACCCATGGACTGGGAAGCGCGTTTCAAGGCTGATGATGTGCCGTGGGAGCGCGGCGGCGTGCATCCGGCTGTGGCGCACTGGATGGCGACAGGCGCGCTTGCGCCGGGTTTGAGCATTTATGTACCAGGGTGCGGGCGCGGGCCTGAACCTGGCCATCTTGCTGAAGCCGGGCTTGAGGTGACGGCGAGCGATCTGGCTCCCAGCGCCACAGCGTATCAGCGTCAGGCGCTTGAGGGCTTTGATAACGCCACGGCGCTAGAGGCTGACGGGCTGAGCTGGCGACCAGGCGCCCCCTTTGACCGGCTTTATGAGCAGACTTTTCTTTGCGCCATTCATCCGCGTGATCGCGAGGCCTATGAGCAGATGGCATTTGAGGTCCTCAAGCCCGGCGGGCAATTTCTGGCCCTATTTATGCAAAAGGATGAGCGCGGGGGGCCGCCCTATGGCTGTTCCATCCCGGCGATGATGAAGCTGTTTCCTGAGGAGCGCTGGATCTGGCCAGGGGCAGAGAGCCTGACGCCCTTCCCTCACCCGCGTCTGAACGACAAGGCGGAGCTGGCAGGCGTGCTTACTCGGCGCTAGGAGCCTGAGGCTGGGGTTTAGCCGGCTTTGCGGGCCGCCCCCTGCCCTCTACTGCTGACAGCGGCGCGAATTTCAGAACGAAGACAGTCCCGACAACGCCTATGATCAGATTGGCCGCGAACACACCCCAGATAACGCCGGTGGCTCCGCCCAACACACCACCAAGCCAGGCCAGTGGCGCGATCAGGACCAAGCCACGTGCTGCATTGATTGCAACACCATACAATGGTCGCCCAAGTCCGTTAAAACCGGCGCTGGCCGCCATGGCGATACCGTAACCGGCAACGGCAAAAGGTGCGATATCCCAATACTGCTCGGCTATCGCCTGCCCACCCTCGCTGGGCAGGAAGACCGGAGCTAGAAAATCACCAGCGAAAAACAGAATGACGGCGATCGAAACGCCCCACCCCACGCAGAACAGGAAGGATTTCGCAAAGGCTTCGCGAACCCGATCGCCGTGCCCAGCACCGCCATTCTGACCGGTAATTGGTCCGATAGAGCCTGACAGTGCAAACAGCGGAATCAGCGCAAACGCCTCCACCCGCATGCCGACACCAAAACCGGCCACGGCCGCTTCACCGAAGCCCGCCACTGCAGCAAACACGATGGTATTAGAAAGCGGGCCGATCATGTTGGATCCTGCCGCAGGTGCGCCAATGCGGGCAATTTCGCGCCAGTTCCAGAAGATTTCTTCAAAGCCCGGCCAGGTGAGATCAATCAGCTTTTCGCGGAAGGTCAGGATCGCCATGGCAATCAGGAAAACGATCAAGTTGGAGATGAGCGTGGCATAGGCTGCGCCTTCGACCTCCATGCGCGGGATCGGGCCCCAGCCAAAGATAAGCAGCGGATCGAGCGCCATGTTGATCACCGCGCCGACGATCATAATCAGGCTGGGCAGAACCGCATCACCCAGCGCGCGCAGGATGTTGCTGGCAACCATCGGACCAACAACGAAGACGATCCCGGCAAACCAGATCACCATGTATTCGCGAACATAGGGCATCATGGCATCGGTCGCGCCCATGAGCCGGAAGATCGGGTCGATGGACAGCACGCCGAGAATGCTTACGCCGCCCACAATCAGGAAGGACAGACTGACCGCATCAGTTGCCGTGCGCCTGGTGCGACTGTCATCGCCGCGCCCGGCAGCCCGCGCAACGACGCTGACCGCGCCCGCGCCGAGCCCGATTGCAACACTCATGACCAGCATGGAGACCGGGAAAACGAACTGTACCGCTGCCTGCTGCGCGGTGCCCAGCTTACCGACCCAGTAGGCGTCCACGACGCCTACCAGCATCATGGCGACAATCCCTGCGCTCATCGGAATGACGAGGCGCAGAATATGCCCGAATACGGGCCCTTTGGTGAGATCCCTTGAACTGCGACCGGCGGCCATAACGGCCCTTTCCATAAATAGAAGCGCGTCTAATCAACGCCGCCGAAGGTAGGGTGTTTGCCCCTCACCTTCCATGCCTGATGTGGAAAGCGTGTTTTCACTCCGCCAGGGGCGCGTCTTCACATCCCGTCAGGTCAAAGCTGGCAAGCCCTGCAAGGTTGACCAGATCGGACACGCTGGAACCTACACGGGCGATCTGTACCGACTGTTCAAAGCCGATAAGCAGGCCTTCTGTCAGGGTGCCACCGCCAACGGCTTTCAAGAGCCGGGTGGAGATGGAGGCCGAGTGCACCGCCGGCATGATCAGTACATTGGCTGCATCGGTCAGGCGCGAGAACGGGTATTGCTCACGATGGTTGAGATCAAGCGCGATATCCGCCGCCATCTCACCCTCGTATTCAAAGTCCATGCCGCGCTCATCGAGGATGCGAACACCTTCCTGCATCTTTTCGGTGCGTTCACCCGGCGGGTTGCCGAAGCTTGAGTAGGACATGAAGGCCACGCGCGGCGTCAGACCCAGACGCCGCGCCGCGTTGGCGGCACCCTCTGCGATATCGGCCAGCTCGTCTGGCGTCGGGAATTCGGTGACGTTAGTATCGGCGATCAGGAAAGTCCGCCCTTGCGCCATGGCCAGTGCCAGACCGATCACGCGGCGCCCCGGTGCCGGATCGAGAACCTTCTGAATATCCGCCAGAGTATTCGTGAAGTGTCGGGTGACGCCCGTGACCATGCCGTCAGCATGGCCAAATTTCAGCATGCAAGCGGAAAATACGTTGCGGTCATTATTGACCAGGCGCTGCACATCACGGCGCAGATAGCCCTGTCGCTGCAGCCGCTTGTATAGCCAGTCGCCATAGTCAGCGTTTTCATCTGACAGTCGCGCATTGATGATGCGTAGCGTGTCATCGGGAAGGCCAAGCTCGCGCATGTTTGCTTTCGCCCGGTCTTCGCGGGCGACCAGGATTGCTTCACCCAGCCCCTGGCTCTGGAAGGCATAGGCGGCACGAATGACGCTTGGCTCTTCGCCCTCAGCAAACACAATGCGCTTGCCCTTGCCTTTGATCGCCGCGGTGACCTTCTGCTGGATGGCTGCGGTCGGATCAAGGCGGCGCTCCAGCCCCTCCTCATACTTCGCCATGTCTTCGATAGGCTTGCGCGCAACCCCGCTGTCGACGGCCGCTTTGGCCACATAGGGCGGCACATGGCTGATCAGGCGCGGGTCGAAGGGAGACGGGATGATATAGTCACGGCCAAATTTCAGGCCATCGGCTTTGTTCGCGGCACCCACCTCATCGGGCACATCCTGACGCGCAAGGTCAGCAAGGGCGCGGGCCGCCGCCAGCTTCATTTCTTCATTGATGGTGGTGGCGCGCACATCTAGCGCCCCACGAAAGATGTAAGGAAAGCCGAGTACATTATTGACCTGATTGGGAAAATCAGAGCGACCAGTGGCAATAATCGCGTCAGAGCGTACCGCTTTGATCTCATCTGGCATGATCTCAGGCGTGGGGTTGGCCATCGCAAAAATGATCGGATCAGCGGCCATGGATTTGATCATGTGCGGCTTGACGATACCGCCCGCCGACAGGCCGAGCATCACATCAGCATCGACCATCGCCTCTTCCAGCGTGCGCAGCTCGGTCTCGCGCGCATGCTTGCGCAGGCGATCATGCAGATCGTCGCGTCCGGTATGCACAACGCCGTTAACGTCAACAATCGTGACCTTGTCATCGCGGACACCGAGCGACTTGATCAGCTCCAGCACAGACAGGCCCGCAGCCCCTGCTCCAATGAGGACCACATTCAGGTCCTCAAATTTGCGATTGGTCAGCTGGCAGGCATTGATCAGCCCTGCTGCAGCGATGATGGCGGTACCGTGCTGGTCATCATGGAAAACCGGGATGTCGAGGATTTCGCGCAGGCGTGCCTCAATCTCGAAGCATTCAGGGCTCTTGATATCTTCCAGATTGATGCCGCCGAAACTGTCGCCGAAGCCAGCGACACACTCAACGAATTTGTCAGGATCGGTATAGTTCACCTCAACATCAAAGCCGTCGATATCGGCAAAGCGCTTGAACAGGACAGCCTTACCCTCCATCACCGGTTTGGATGCCGCTGCGCCCAGATTGCCCAACCCCAGGATCGCCGTCCCGTTGGAGACCACAGCGACCGTATTGCCCTTGGCCGTGTAGTCGTAAACTGCGTCCGGATCCGCCGCGATGGCACGCACCGGTGCCGCCACGCCCGGCGAATAGGCCAGCGCCAGATCGCGCTGCGTCGCCATGGGTTTGGTCGGTTTCAGGGCAATTTTGCCGGCTGGTTCGGCCTTGTGAAAGGCCAGCGCGTCTTCGTCGGTCTTGGAGAGCTTTTCAGCGTCAGACATGGATCGGTTATCTCGTCACGGATTCGATTGGATGGCGGGGCTATACGCCCCTGAGTGAGCTTCGGCTAGCCACCGTTCAGGTGAACGCGACGCAAAGCCGCTTTGCGCGCCTGCAGCGACTGGATGTGACCGAGCGCCACGGGAAGTTTCTCCAGCACCGTCAACGCTGTCGCGCCTGAACCGCAGCGACGGCCAGCCTCGCCATGAACCCATACCCCGGCGCTGGCCGCATCAAACGCAGCAGCGCCTTGGGCCATGAAAGCACCGATCAGGCCAGCCAGGATGTCGCCGGTGCCCATGGTGGCCAAAGCCGTGCTCGCATGCACGTTCACGCGCACCGCACCGGAAGGGGCAGCCACTACGGTATCCGGACCTTTGTAAACGATGACTGCGCCAGATTGCAGAGCGGCCTGGCGTGTCTTGTCGATCTTGTTGAGATCATTGCGAGCAGCAATGTCGGGGAAAAGCCGCGCGAATTCAACGCTGTGGGGCGTTATAACAGCTTTGTGGTAAAGTGCGCTGAAGAGGGTTTTGGGATCATCGGCGAAGACGCTGATCGCGTCGGCATCAATGATGAGCGGAATATTCAGCTGGAGCGCCGACAGGGTCTGGTCGTGCAACCGATCGGTCAGCCCCCCGCCCGGTCCCAACACCGCGGCATTGGCTTTGTGTCCGGTGAGGCAATGACTGAATTCCTCGACAGGATCGTAAGCTCTGACCACGAGGGCGGGCTCCGCCATGGCCAGGTCATGCACCAGGCCCTTTGTCACCAGCATTGTTACAAAGCCTGCACCACCAATCAGCCCGGCCCGCGCACTCAGGCGGGCTGCACCCACCGCGCCAGCGGGGCCTGACAGCACGCACAGGCGACCTCGGGCGTGTTTGTGGGTGTCAGCCTTTAAAGGCTGGAGCACGTCACTCCACAGGTCTGGATGGTTAAGCATCGCACAAGGCGCGGCCTCGTCAGCCCAACCATCTGGAATCCCGATATCGATGCACTCCACCTCGCCGCAGAACGTGCGCCCAGGCTCAAGCAGGTGAGCCGGTTTCAGGCGATGAAAGGTCACGGTGAGGTCAGCCTTGAAGACAGGACCTTTCGCTTGAGCGATATCACCGTCCAGGCCGCTTGGAACATCGGCTGAGACGATCACCGCATCAGCCGAGCAAGCCTCAGCCAGGCGAGCGGCTTCACCCTCAAGCGGGCGTGACAACCCGACACCAAACAGCGCATCGACGATCAGACCGAAGCCACCGGGATCACAGGCTTCCAGCGGCTCGACCGCTCCCGCCCAGTCCCGCGCTGCCTGCGCTGCATCACCGCCAAGCCTTGCCCTCTCCACCATGGAAAAGACGCGGACCGGCCAGCCGCGCCCTGCTAGCTCGCTGGCAACAACCCATCCATCACCGCCATTATTGCCAGGACCGCACAGCACGGCTGTTGGGCGGGGCGCATGGCGAGCGCAAATGGCATCGGCGATGCCCTGCCCGGCGGCACGCATCAGGGTGAGACCTGCCTGCCCGTGCGCAATGGCATAAGCGTCCGCGCGTCGCATGGCGTATGTTGTCAAAATGGCCTGCTTGAACTTCATCATGTTGGCGATTTTCGCCACTGCCTCACAAGCGTGCAAGGGCGCCTCACAATCGAGCAGGACACCATCTTATCTCGCGCGAGCCGCCGCACGCGCTTGAAGGCTGGCAATGCGCCGATAGCGTGCAGCTTACTTACGGAGACTGACGATGAAAAAAATCGAAGCGATCATTAAGCCGTTCAAACTCGACGACGTGAAGGAAGCCCTTCAGGAAATCGGGTTGCAGGGCCTGACCGTCACTGAAGCCAAAGGCTTTGGTCGCCAGAAAGGCCACACCGAGCTTTATCGTGGCGCTGAATACGTCGTCGATTTCCTGCCCAAGATAAAAATCGAAATGGTGATCCCGGATGCGCGCGTCGATGCGGCCGTGGAAGCCATCAAGACCGCCGCCCATACCGGCCGGATCGGCGACGGCAAGATTTTCATCTCTCCCATCGAGACCGCGATTCGCATCCGCACCGGTGAGACCGGTGACGAGGCGCTCTAAGTCGGCCATTATGTCGCACCCTTAAGCCTTAACCCTTGTAAGAGGTCTATCCCCATGTCCGAGAAAAACCTGAAGCTTATCGCGGAAGAAGACGTCGAGTTCGTCGATCTGCGCTTTACCGATCCGCGCGGCAAGCTGCAGCACGTGACGTTCGACAAGTCCATGGTGGACGAAGACTTCTTTGAAGACGGCTCCATGTTCGACGGCTCGTCCATCGCTGGCTGGAAGGCCATCAACGAGTCTGACATGACCCTGATGCCGGACCCTGACACCGCCGTGATCGACCCATTCTACCAGCAGACCACGCTGGCGATCATGTGTGATATTCTCGAGCCGTCCACCGGCGAGGCCTACAACCGCGATCCGCGCACGACCGCCAAGAAAGCCGAGAAATTCCTTGCCGCGTCTGGTATTGGCGACACCGCCTTCTTTGGTCCGGAAGCCGAGTTCTTTGTCTTTGACGATGTGCGCTGGAAAACCGCGCAGAACGAAACCGGCTACTTCCTGGATTCAGAAGAAGGCCCATACAATTCCGGCACCAAGATGGAAGGCGGCAATCTGGGCCACCGCCCCGGCGAAAAGGGTGGCTACTTCCCTGTGAACCCGATCGATTCAGGCCAGGACATGCGCTCTGAGATGTTGTCGGTGATGGCTGAACTCGGTCTCGAGCCGGAAAAGCACCACCACGAGGTGGCCCCGTCACAGCACGAGCTGGGGATGAAATTCTCCACCCTGACCACAATGGCCGATCGCCTGCAGCAGTATAAATATATCGTGCACAATGTGGCCCACGCCTACGGCAAGTCGGCCACCTTCATGCCCAAGCCGGTTTACGCCGATAATGGTTCGGGCATGCACGTGCACCAGTCGATCTGGAAGGACGGCAACCCGCTCTTTGCTGGCGACAAGTATGCTGATCTGTCGGAAACCTGCCTCTACTATATCGGCGGTATCATCAAGCACGCTCGGGCCATCAACGCGTTCGCGAACGCGTCGACCAACTCTTACAAGCGTCTGGTGCCGGGCTTCGAAGCCCCGGTTCTGCTGGCCTACTCGGCTCGCAACCGGTCTGCATCGATCCGTATCCCGCACGTTCCGTCGGCCAAGGGCAAGCGCATCGAGACCCGCTTCCCGGATGCTGCAGGCAACCCCTATCTGACCTTCGCCGCGCTTCTCATGGCTGGCCTTGATGGTATTGAGAACCAGATCCACCCGGGCGACGCCATGGACAAGGACCTTTACGATCTGCCGCCAGAGGAACTCAACGACATCCCGACCGTATGTCACTCCCTGCGTCAGGCCTGTGAGTCGCTTGATGCAGACCGCGACTTCCTGAAGAAGGGCGGCGTCATGGATGACGATCAGATCGATGCCTACATCGATTTGAAACTGGAAGAGGTGACGCGGATCGAGCACCACCCGCACCCTGTGGAGTTCGACCTGTATTACAAGGTCTAACTGACCCTGGCCCGTACAGACGACAAGGCCGCCTCTCCACATCGGAGGGGCGGCCTTTTGTTTTCCATCAGCTGACAAATTGGACCGGCCCTCGCCTTCCCACAGCACGGGGTGTCGACGAGGCTCAAACTCTGCTTTAGAACGCTGATCTGAGGGATTTTGCCTGCAGCGATTTGCGGGCGACCAGAATACCATTCGGAGACTGCCCATGCGCCGCCGCTTGTTTGCTGCCGTATCCTTGACCGCCCTGCTCAGCGCACCGGCATTCGCTCAGGAAACCACTGTCGACGACGAGCGCACCGAGCCGGTTGACACGGCCACCGCGGATAACGGATCTCCGGCAAACCTGATTATTGGCGCAAATGGGCGCGTCCGGCTGACCAACCAGACCGGACCAGCCGTACGCGTAAACTCGGATAATGACCTGACCATCGAGCCCGGTGGCACAATCGAAATTCTCGACACCGACGCCAACGGCGATAACGTCGTGCTAAGCGACGCCATCGGTGTCCAGGTCGATCCAGGGGTAACGGGCAACATCACACACGGTGGTGATATCCTGCTGGGCGATTCATACGAGCCGCCTGCCTCTGACGATGAAACTGTCGACCCGGACCGGGTTGATACCGATGGAGACGGTGAACCTGATTCTCCCGACACAGAAGTTGACGGCCCTTTTGCAGAGGACCTGCGCAAAATTGGTCTGCTCATCGGCGAGCTTGATGGCAACTACGCGCCGACCGCTGGCCAGGCTGGAGTCACCGGAAACCTGACTACGGAGCTGGGTTCGCGCATCCTGGTTCGCGGCCAGGACAGCTACGGCATTCGCGTTGCTGCTCCGCTGGACGGCGACCTGATTTCAAACGGCCGCATTCAGGTTGTGGGCGAACGTTCGACGGGTATCGCTGTAGAGAATGGCGTGACCGGCGATGTGGAAATCGGTCTGGTAACGGCCCGCTCACCCGGCGGCAACGGTGTTTCTCTGGAAGGCGACATTGGCGGCGGCGTGCGCCTGACGACGACTGTCGAAGTCAGCGGATATCGCACAACAACAAGGACCATCAGTGAATTGATGGCCCTGTTTGATGAAGGTGACGACAATCTGGACTCTGGATCAGCCATTGTCATTGCCGGCTCAGTTGTTGATGGCGTGTTTATCGCCCGAAACGCCGACATCCAGCTCTACAGCGGTTCTGGCGCAGGGATCGATATTGGCCGTGGTGGTGAAACCATCACGATTGGCACCGCGACCGTCCCGGACGACTTTGATGTGCTTGAAGCCGACGAAGACGATGCTGAAGACACATACGACTACGCAGTCGTCAATCGCGGCACAATCAACTCCCGCGGCATTTTCGACGGCAAGTCCACAACAGGTTTTCTGATCGGGGGCCGCGATGACCAGGGCCAACTGCGCGCCGTCATTCTAGCTGGCGACGGCTTCTTGAATTCAAGCAACATTCTGGCGCGTTCCTTCGATGCTGAGGCCGTCGGGCTACGCGTTGGAGAGGGCACTCAGGCCGATACCATTAACAACGAAGGTGTGATCGATGCGCGCAGCTTCATCGGATATTCCGATGATGATCTGGCAGACACCTCATACCGTCAGACCGCCGCATTTGGTATCATCCTTGATGAAGGCTCAGCCATTCGCCAGCTTCTCAATAGCGGCGACATCATCGCCAGTGTGCAGGAAGGCTCGCTGGGAGGAGGCGCGACTGCGGTTCGCATCGATTCAGATAGCGTTGAGCTGGTGCTGAACGAAGGCCTGATCAGTGCCGGGATCGGCGCACCGGCACCAACTGATATCGACGATACGGATCCAACCCGTATCGCAATCGACGCCCGCAACCATGATGGTGGCCTGACCATACGCCAACAGCGTGCTGTCGACGAAAACGGCGACCCGGTCGACAACCGCCTTGAGATGGTTGGCGACATCCTGTTTGGCGACGGCGATGACACGCTTGAAATCCTTGATGGTTCTATCGAAGGCGATATCAGCTTTGGTATCGGGGCAGACCGTCTGATCGTAGATGGTGCGCAGATCAACGGCGCTGTTAACGATGCTGATGCAAACCTGACGATTGACGTCACGAATGGCCGCATCATTCTGGGCGGCGAGGATAGCATCGCGTTGACGGATGCGACCTTTAACGATGGCGGCATCCTGGAAATCAGGATTGAAACGGCAAGCCGCACTGGCGCATTCTTTGATGCCTCTGGCGCTGTGAGTTTTGCTGAGGGCTCAGATCTGACGGTCAGCCTGAGCGGTCTTCTTGAAAACGTTACGAATTTTGAGCTGGTGAGCGCGGGCTCGCTCTCGATCGCCGACGAAGCAATTCTTAACGCGACCGATGCGCCCTACCTTTACAACGCTGATATCTCACGCGCTGAAGGTGATCCAAATACGCTGCTGTTGACCCTGTCGCGCAAAACCGCAGACGAGCTTGGCATGAATGTCAGCCAGGCTGCGGCCTATGACGAAGCCTTCGCAGCGATGACGGCAATCAACGAGCTGGGCAACGCCTTTGCTGCCATCCAGACGGCTGATGACTTCTTCGGCGCGTACAATCAGCTCCTGCCAGAATACGCGTCAAGCGCCATCCAGTTTGCACTAGCGTCGAATGACGCCGCAGCTGGGGCCCTGTCTAGCCGCTTGCGCAACGCGCGGCTGTCACCGGATGACCTCGCCGGAGTGTGGGTGCAGGAGTTCGGCTATTTTGCCGACCGTAATGCCACGAGTTTTGGCCCTGGCTATCGCGGCCAGGGTGTTGGCCTTGCCATGGGTATCGATCGTCCGGTTGGCCCGTTCTACGCCATGGGCTTCCACCTTGTGGGCGCGGCCAGCGAAGTTGAAGAGATTGACGGCTTTGATGAGCCAATGGTTGCGATTTCCGGCCAGTTTGGAACCTATGCGGCAATCGATCTGGGCGGCGTAGACCTTTCCGGCTCCTTCGGAGTTGGCTACGACTACTTCGAAACCGAGCGCAACATCCTGATCGACAGCTTCTCAACTGTGAACACCGCAGAATGGTCTGGCTGGCACCTGACCGCTTCAGCCCAGGCCGGACGCGATTTCCAGGTCGGAGCGTGGACATTGCGCCCTGAAGCCAGCCTGACCTGGCTTTCACTGTTTGAAAGCGGCTACACCGAGCAGAATGAAGATCCGGATTTTAACCAGCTTGCGTTGATCGTCGACGATCGTGAGAGCTCGGTGCTGACCGCGGGCGCGACCTTTACGGTCGGGCGTCGCTTCGGCACCGATATTAGCTGGTGGGCCCCCTCTTTCCGACTTGGCTACCGTGGTGAGCTGCTTGGCGAGGACATGGACACGGTTGCCCAGTTCGGCGAAAGCGGTTCGCCCTTCACGCTACAGTCAGAAGCCCTTCCTGGGAGCGGCATTCTTGGCGGATTTGGGCTGAGTGCCGGGTCGCAATACACCACCTTCACGTTCGCCTATGACACTGACGTGCGTGACGACTTTATTCGCCACGTCGCCCGGCTGGTGGTTCGCCTGACATTCTAACCGAAATTCTCTTTACACGCGCTAATGGTTAAGTTTAGGGTTGAAATGTCTTCCCTGTCCTGACCCCATGCATTGACGGCGAAGACCGGGGTTGGCGCGTTCGACGCAGGCGCGCCAACCCCATTTCATTTCAACGGGCATACTCAGCTTTCACCTCCGCTTAACCAAGCTGGAGCGATGATACTGGCATGTTGCGGGCTTCAATCATGCTGGCTGCCAGCGCAGCCTTTTTGGCCACTGGCTGTGCATCTTCGCCGCCGGATCAGGTCCATGACGCTTGTATCATCCTTGAAGATAATCGGGCCTGGTATCGCGACCTTCAACGTACCGAGCGTCGCTGGGGCGTATCACCGGGGGTGCAGCTGGCAATCCTGAAACGCGAATCCAGCTTTAACGCCCACGCCCGCCCCGCACGGACGCGCTTGCTAGGCTTCATCCCGGGACGTCGCCCCTCTTCAGCCTACGGCTATGCGCAAGCGCTGGACAGCACTTGGGACTGGTACCGCCGTGACAGTGGTCGGCGCGGTGCAGATCGCGATGATTTTGGCGACGCGGTTGATTTCATCGGCTGGTACTCCAACCAGAGCCGCGAGCGCTCGGGCATCTCTCTGGATGATCCCTACCGTCTGTACCTTGCCTATCATGAGGGCCATGGCGGCTTTAACCGGGGCAGCTATCGCGGCAAGTCCTGGCTCAACCGCGCTGCGCGCGAGGTTGAGACCGATGCCCGGCGCTACGATGCCCAGATCGACCGCTGTGAGCGCCGCCTGCGCCGTGGTTGGATCCCTTTCCTGTAGACAACTGGCCGATGCGCTGTAGCGCGTGCTTTGCGATTGAGGGGGCTCGCGTGCACTCTGTCGCCTGTTATGGCTAGCGATTCGCAAGACGATCTATTTTCCGGCGGCCCAGCGCCGAAGAAGGAGCCTGCTCCGGCAGCGCCCACACCTGCGCCCAAAGCAGAGCCCGCACCTGTGCCTGAAGCCAAGGCTGCACAGCAAGCTGCTGCACCAAAGGCGACGCCCAAACCCGCTGCGCCTACGTCTGGCAACAACACAGGCTACGACGCCAACTCCATTGAGGTACTGGAAGGCCTGGAGCCGGTGCGCAAGCGGCCGGGCATGTATATCGGCGGCACCGATGAGCGCGCCCTACACCACCTGTTCGCCGAAGTCCTCGATAACTCGATGGACGAAGCTGTGGCTGGCCACGCTGACCGCATCGAAGTCAGCCTTGATCTTGATGGCTATCTGACCGTTACCGACAACGGGCGCGGTATCCCCGTCGATCCGCACCCGAAATTTCCTGACAAGTCTGCGCTGGAAGTGGTTCTGACCACGCTGCACGCGGGCGGCAAATTCTCCGACAAGGCCTATGAGACGTCCGGCGGCCTGCACGGTGTCGGCGTATCGGTGGTCAACGCCCTGTCTGAACATCTTGAAGTGGAAGTGGCGCGCGATCGCACGCTGTGGCGTCAGATCTATGCGCGCGGCCTGCCTCAGGGGCCTATTGAAAAGGTCGGAAGCGCCCCGAACCGGCGCGGCACTTCTGTGCGCTTCAAACCCGACACGGAAATCTTCGGCCCGCGAACCGCGTGGAAGGCCCCTCGCCTGTTCACCATGGCGCGCTCGAAAGCCTTCCTTCGCCGTGGCGTGGAGATTCGCTGGAAATGCCCGCCGGAACTGGTTGAGGGCACGGAGATCCCTGCTGAAACGACGCTGTGTTTCCCCGGCGGGCTGGCCGATCGCCTCACAGAGCTGCTCGGTAATGCCAACCTGGTCACCGACGCCTTTTCGGGCCGCGTGGAGCGCTCCGGGCGCATGGGCGCGGTGGAATGGGCAATTGCCTTTTCTGAGAATGGCTTTGGCGACCAGGACGGCTTTACGCAGAGCTATTGTAATACCGTGCCCACCCCCATGGGCGGCACGCATGAGCAGGGCTTCCGGGCAGCGATCTCCAAGGGGCTGCGCGCCTATGGCGATATCGCTGGCGTGAAGAAGGCCGGCACGATCACGGCTGACGATGTTCTAGGCGGTGCTGGGTCGCTGCTGTCGGTCTTCATCAAGGACCCGGAGTTTCAGGGCCAGACTAAAGATCGTTTGTCGACCGGTGAGGCACAGCGCCTTGTGGAACAGGCCATTCGTGACCAGTTCGATCACTGGCTCGCCGCGCGCCCGAAGGACTCCGCGCGCCTGGTTGAATGGGCAGTCGAGCGCGCTGAGGACCGGCTGAAGCGCAAGCGCGAGAAAGAAGTCAAACGCCAGTCCGCCACCCGCAAGCTACGCCTTCCCGGCAAGCTGGCGGATTGCTCACAAAGCGCGGCCGAGGGCACCGAAATCTTCCTGGTGGAGGGTGATTCTGCTGGTGGTTCTGCCAAGCAGGCGCGCAATCGCGCGACGCAAGCCATCCTGCCGCTGCGCGGTAAAATCCTGAACGTGGCCTCTGCCACCGCTGACAAGATCGCGGCCAACCAGGAAATCTCTGATCTGGCGCTGGCGCTCGGTGTTCAGCCCGGCAAGCATTTCGACGTCGAGGACCTGCGGTACGAGCGCGTCATCATCATGTGTGACGCCGACGTTGACGGGGCCCATATCGCAGCGCTTCTGGCGACCTTCTTCTACAAATTCATGCCAGGCCTGATCGAATCCGGTCGCCTCTTCATGGCTCAGCCGCCGCTCTACCGCCTGACCCAGGGCGGCAAGACGCTCTATGCAGCCGACGACGCCGAGAAAGACCACCTGATCGAGACCGAATTCAAGTCCGGCAAGGTGGATGTGGGCCGCTTTAAGGGTCTGGGCGAGATGACGCCCGCGCAGCTGAAATCCACCACCATGCTGCCTGAAACCCGCTCGCTTGCCCGCGTGACGGTATCGCCTGAAATGCGTGAGGCGGCAGATGCCATAGTGGAAACCCTGATGGGCAAGAAGCCGGAAAAACGCTTCCAATTCATTCAGGAAAACGCGGCCTTTGTTGAGGACGTGGATGTCTAAGCGCGATCTCGACGGCTGCGCCCACAGCGGCAATGTAACACAATAACCCCTTCCCTTCTGTGGCCATGCGCGCGACTGTGGCGGCGATGCGCGTACCTCTCACGCGCGCGACCACGGGGAGTATCCATGTTTACAGATTTAAAGGCGCTCGGCGTCGGGCTTTCGGCATTTGCCGTGCTCGGACTGGCGGGCTGCGCACAGGACGGCGGTGAGGCCGATAATAGTTCCGGAAGCGATGGCGGCGACGTTGAAGTTGTCCGCCACGACACCAACCCGTTTCCGTCCACCTACACACCTGCCCCCAGCGGCACCACGCTGATCCGCGGCGCAACGGTGTTTGATGGGATTGGCGGCGAAATGGCCAATACCGACATTCTGGTCGAGAATGGTCGCATCTCCGCTATCGGCCAGGGACTGGAAGCGCCTGAAGGCGCTGAAGTCATTGATGCAGCGGGGCGTTTTGTGACGCCGGGCGTAATCGACATTCACTCCCACCTTGGTGTCTACCCGTCGCCATCGGTCAATGCGCACTCTGACGGCAATGAAGTCACCGCCCCTGTCACCGCTGAGGTCTGGGCCGAGCACTCAGTCTGGCCACACGACCCGGGCTTTGACACGGCACTGGCCGCAGGTGTGACCACGCTCCACGTGCTGCCAGGCTCTGCCAACCTGTTCGGCGGTCGCGGCGTGACCCTGCGCAATGTGCCTTCGCGCACCACGCAGGGCATGAAGTTTCCCGATGCGCCCTACACGCTGAAAATGGCTTGCGGTGAAAACCCAAAGCGCGTTTACGGCAATCGCGGCCGCGCGCCGGGCTCACGTATGGGCAATGTCGCTGGCTATCGCGAAGCCTGGGCCCGAGCCGCAGAATACCGCCAGCGCTGGCAGGATTACTGGGAGGATGCAGAGGCCGGTGAGGATGTCTCCCCGCCGAGCCGCGACCTTGAGCTGGACACCCTGATGGGCGTTCTGGATGGCGAGATCCTGGTCCAGATGCACTGCTACCGCGCTGATGAGATGGCAGTGATCCTCGATATGGCTGAGGAATTTGGCTACCAGGTCACGACTTTCCACCACGCCGTTGAAGCCTACAAAATCCCTGACCTGCTTGCAGAGCACGGTACCTGTGCCGCGGTCTGGGCTGACTGGGGCGGGTTCAAGATGGAAGCGTATGATTCCATCCCGGAAAACCTGCCGATCACTCATGCGGGCGGAGCCTGCGCCATGATCCACTCGGACTCTGATTTGGGCATCCAGCGTCTCAATCAGGAAGTGGCCAAGGCGCTGTCTGATGGCCGCCGCATGGGACTTGAGATCACCGACGGTGAAGCCATGGCCTGGATGACCAGCCGTCCGGCCGAAGCGCTCGGCATTGGCGATGAAACCGGCTCCATCGAGACCGGCAAGCGTGCCGATATCGTGATCTGGTCCGGCCACCCCTTCTCCAGCTACTCGCTGGCCGATGAAGTCTTCATCGACGGGGCACTGATGTATGACCGCAGCAATCCTGAGCGTCGCACCATTCGCGACTTCATGCTCGGCCAGCCGGGTGAAGGAGACTACTAAGATGAAAAAGCTACTCGCAAGCTTGGGGCTTGCCGTTGCGCTGTGCGCACCGGCCATGGCCCAAAGCATCGCCGTCACCAATGGCCGCATCGTGACCAACACGTCTGCTGGCATCATTGAAAACGGTGTGGTTGTCATCCGCGACGGCGCTATCGTCGCTGTTGGAAATGACGTGGAGTTCGAAGACCAGAGCGTAACCGTGATCGACGCCAATGGCGGCTGGATTACGCCGGGTCTCTTCCACCCTCACACCCAGCTGGGTCTGATCGAGGTGGGCGCTGAGGGCTCCACCCGCGATAACGCCGCTGACGACAGCAGCTTTACCGCCGCTCTGGATGTGGCCGACGGCTTCAACCCATCCGGCACGCATATCGATGAGGCTCGCTCTGAAGGCATCACGCGCTTTGCCGTGCATCCTTCAACCGGGTCAGCGATCATCGCAGGCCGCGGTGCCCTGGCCGACAGCTCTGGCGACTATGACAGCCTGTTTGCCTCGCGCCGCTTCATGCTGGTGGATTTGTCCACCTCCGGTGCCAGCACCGCTGGCGGTGCCCGCACCGCCGCCTGGGCTTTCCTGCGCTCAGCCATTGAAGATGCCCGCTTCTACCCGGGTCGCTTCATGGCCCACCACGAAGGCGATGCGATCGATCGCTATGACGCCGCCGCCATGGTGGGTGTCGTTCGCGGTGAGATGCCGCTGATCATGGTCATGGACCGGGCCAGCGACATCCTGCGTGCACTTGCCTTTGCTGAAGACTATCCGGCCATCCGGATCATCATCGCAGGAGCAGCAGAGGCGCATCTCGTGGCTGAAGAGCTGGCAGCAGCTGACGTGCCGGTGATCTATGATCCGATGCGTAACCTGCCGGACAGCTTCTCCACGCTTGCTTCCAGCACGGATGGCGCATCCATCCTG
Source organism: Maricaulaceae bacterium EIL42A08 (assembly GCA_024178355.1). GTDB lineage: Bacteria > Pseudomonadota > Alphaproteobacteria > Caulobacterales > Maricaulaceae > Oceanicaulis. The sequence continues at coordinate 718,238 of JAMZNZ010000002.1, forward strand.
CATACCGCTGGCGTTCAGGTGGCCTACACCACCATGGGCTCTGACCTGTACTTCAATCCCCGCTTGTTGCCTCAGCATGCCGGCATTGCTGTAGCGCACGGGGCTGACTGGGCGGATGCCTTCCGCTCCATCACCCTGACGCCGGCCGAATTGTTTGGTGTTGGCGACCAATATGGTGCGCTGGCGGCGGGCTACACGGCGGACGTCGTCGTTTGGGATGGTGATCCGCTGGAAGTGATGAGTGCTCCGACAAGCGTCATCATTGACGGCGAGATCCAGAGCCTGGAGACCCGTCAGACCCGTCTGCGCGATCGCTATGCGACGCTTGGTGATGAGGGCGTACACGCTTATCGCCACTAGCAAATCCGGGTAATCAGGCAACAGCGTTACCTGAAACACACTATAAGGGGCCGGCCGCGTTGACAGCGCGCGCCGGCCATTTATGTTCCGCGCCAGTACGGAGCGCCCAAACGCGGCGCATCGAGCCTGGCGAACGCGCCAGAGCCAATCAAGATCGTCCAGAGGCGCATGCAATTCAAAGACCTGGGGCTCAGCCCAAATCTCCTGTCGGCTATTTCTGATGCCGGTTACGACACCCCCACCCCCATCCAGGCTGGCGCGATTCCCATCGCCCTGACCGGCAGGGACGTTCTGGGCATCGCCCAGACCGGGACTGGCAAGACGGCCAGCTTCACCCTGCCGATGATTGAGCGGCTGTCGCGAGGCCGGGCTCGCGCACGCATGCCGCGCTCGCTGATTCTCGCACCGACCCGCGAGCTTGCTGCTCAGGTTGCCGAGAATTTCGAGACCTATACCAAGAACCACAAGATGAATATGGCGCTGCTGATTGGCGGCGTCTCGTTCGAGCCGCAAAAGCGGATTCTGGACCAGGGCGCAGACGTGCTGATCGCGACACCGGGACGCCTGATTGATCACTTTGAACGCGGTGGCCTGTTGCTCACCGGTGTTGAAATCCTGGTGATCGACGAAGCCGATCGCATGCTCGACATGGGCTTTATCCCCGATATCGAGCGCATCCTTAAACTGCTGCCGCCGCGCCGCCAGACGCTCTTTTTCTCCGCCACCATGCCGGCGGAAATTCAGCGTCTTGTGAATACCTTCCTGAAGGATCCAGAGCGCGTTGAAGTAACCCGTCCGGCTCAGACCGCTGAGACCATTACCCAATACATCTTGAAGACCGCCGACAATCAGCCCAAGACCAAGCGTGAAGCGCTAAGGGCTGCGATTAATCGCGACGGGGTGAAGAACGGCATCATCTTCTGTAATCGCAAGCGCGACGTGGACATCGTTGCCCGCTCGCTGCAGCGCCATGGCTTCTCGGCCGCTCCCATCCACGGGGATCTGGACCAGAGCCAACGCACGAAAACGCTTGCGGAGTTCAAGTCCGGCGAGCTGCGCCTGCTGGTCGCTTCTGATGTGGCGGCACGCGGTCTGGATATCCCGGCTGTGAGCCATGTGTTCAACGTCGATATCCCGCGCAACGCGGATGACTATGTGCACCGTATCGGCCGCACAGGCCGGGCTGGCATGAAGGGCGAATCGGTCACGCTGGTTACACCAGAAGACAAAAAGGCCCTCGCCGCGGTGTCCAAGCTGATTGGCGGTGAACCCAAGACGCTTGAGCTTGACGGTATTGAAGCCGCTAAAGCTGACGCGCCGGAAAAAGCGGCCACGTCAGGCGATGAAAAGCCAAAATCACGCCGCGGCGGTCGCAAGCCCAAGGTCGCGAAAGACGAGGCAACTGCTGAGCCGAAGGCCGAGGCACACAAGGCTGAGGCACCCGTTGAGGTCAGCGCAGAGAAGCCAAAATCGTCACGACGTAGGTCCCGCACCGACACCGAAGACAACGCGCCTGCAGTGCGCGGCTTTGGAGACCACGTGCCGGAATTCCTTCTTCGTTCTGCGCTTTAACCAAAAAAATCGCCCGCGTTTACCTGATCTTTCCATTCAATTGAGTAGGTTCAAACTCAATATGAACGATCTTTTCAGATCGCGTGACGTCAGGGGCGACAGGTGACAGGCAGGCTTAACTCAGACGAAGGTATCGATCTGGCGCGAAAAGCGCTCGATCTGATGGCCAATAACAGCGTGGCACCGACCGCTCACAACTATGCAGTCTTCACTGCCTATGTGGCCGATTCTAATCAGGAATTGAGCAGCGAGCTTCAGCTCCACATTGATTCTGGCGGGCCGATCCCAGAAGCGCTCCTGGAAGACTTTTACGACCGATTCTTTACCTTCAAGCGCATCCAGGACGCCGTCATGGACGTTGGCGGTGCGATGAGTCGCGAGCTTGGCGCGGTGGTCAAGATGCTGGAAACGGCTGAGCGAGACACCGCAGCCTACGGCAAAGCGCTCGAAGGCGCGTCGGGTAAGCTGGACGAGACCACAGACACTGCCAGCTTCAAGCAGATGGTCGAAGGCCTTGTGGCTGCAACTGCCCGCATGCAGCGCCGCTCGCGCGAGCTGGAACAGCGCCTGCAGGAAACGTCTCAGGAAGTCGACCAGCTGCGCACAAATCTTGAGAAAGTTCGCGAAGAAGCGATGACAGACGCCCTCACCGGCGTTGCCAATCGCAAACGGTTCGATGAATCCATGCGCCGTGCTCGCCGCGATGCTGAAGTGAAGGGTGAGCCCTTCTCACTGATTCTGTGTGATATCGACCACTTCAAGCGCTTCAATGACACCTGGGGTCACCAGACGGGTGACCAGATCATCCGCTTTGTCGCCGCTTGCCTGTCACGCTTCTCAGCCGATACCCAGGTGGTGGCCCGCTATGGCGGCGAGGAATTCGCAGTCGTCCTGCCCAACACCAGCCAGCATGACGCCCACACGATCGCTGAAAAGGTCCGCGCGACTATCGAAAGCAAGCGGCTGCTTCGCAAATCGACCAACGAGGATCTGGGCAATATCACCGTGTCGCTCGGTGTTTCGCAGTTCAAAGCCAGCGAAAGCGTGGAATGCCTGATCGAGCGCTGTGACACCAATCTCTATAAGTCCAAGCAGACAGGTCGCAATCGCGTCACCGTTGATGGACAGGAAGGCTCAGGCTCGCGCAGTGCGGCTTAGCCCACAAGACTTTATTCAAGAAAAAGCCCCGCTGATCTCCAGCGGGGCTTTTTGCATCTGACCGTCAGCTCTATGCGGGCGGCTCAGTGCGTTTGAAACTCTCGCGCTCAGACCAACGCCCATAAAACGCACCCAGCTCCGGGAAGCGCCCCCGCCAGTCCAGCTCAGCGTAGCGTAGATCCAGATATCCCAGCGAGACCGCCACCGACAACGCGCCAAGATCCACCGAGCGTTCAAACTGGCCGCGCTCCTCGTTCAGCTGAACCAGGGTTCGCTCAATCGCGGCTTCCCACCGCTCCTTCCAGAAATCCCATTGCAGCTTTTCATCGCGCATCATCTCGATGCGGCGGCCAATGGTAATGTCCATCAACCCGTCGGCAATTGCCTGCTGACGCAAGACCAGGATGCGGCTTTCACCGGACGACGGAATCCAGTTCTCATCATTAAGGCTGTCGATGTATTCGCATATCAGCGGCGAATCCATCAGGGCCGGGCCGCGATCACGCTCCAGCGCGGGCACTTTGCCAAGCGGGTTGCTAGCCTGCAGCGCATCCGGATTTTCGAGCGGCGCTGCCTCTTCGATCTCAATGCGGTTTTCCAAACCCTTCTCGATGATAAGGGCCCGGCATTTGCGCGCATAGGGAGATGTATTGGAGATGTATAGCTTCACAGAACCGCCCCCGGGTTGTGATATCTGGAGCGGCAATCTGCCCATATCACTGGCTAAAGCAAGGCTGTAATCCACTTAACCAAGCGGGTTATCAACCATCAAGCTGGGCCGGTACCAGAGTAACGCTTTCACCGCAGCCACAGGCGTCGGATTCATTGGGATTTTTGAACACGAATTTGGCGTGTAGCGGGGTGACTTCATAGTCTACCTGAGCTCCGAGAAGAAAGAGCAAAGACTTGGCATCAATAACGATTTCAACGCCCTGGTCCTCCACCCGCTCGTCCAGCGGATCGGGCTGCTCGACATAGTCCATGACATATTCCATGCCTGCACAGCCACCGTTCTGAACGCCGACGCGCAGATAGCCGGCCCCACGGTCCGCCATCAGCGCTTTGACGCGCTCAGCGGCCGCTTCGGTGAGGGTCAGAGCCTTGGGTCTTGGACGCGCCATTATCAAGCTCCTTAAAGCATGTTTAGCATCAGCCGGGCCTCATCGGACATGCGGTCCGGGGTCCACGGCGGATCAAAGGTCAGCGAGACGTCTGCGCGCTCAACACCATCCACGGTCTCGCAGGCGTCTTTCACCCAGACCGGCATCTCGCCAGCCACAGGGCAGCCAGGAGCCGTCAGGGTCATCTCCACTTTCAAAAGGCCTTCAGCCTCAAGATCGACCTGATAGATCAGGCCCAGCTCATAGATGTCAGAGGGGATTTCCGGGTCATGGACCGTCTTCAGCGCCGCGATCACGTCATGGGTGATGCGTTCAATTTCAGCCGGCGGCAGATCGGGATCCTTGCGCTCAGGTTTCGCGGCCTGCGCAGCAGCCTCTGGCTCGGCAGAGGCAGAGCTACCCAGATCAATCACATCACGTTGCGGCATGTCAGTGTCGTCGCTCATCATTCCCCCTAGATGAGAAAGCTCTTGGCTTTGTGCAAGGCCTCAAGGAAAGCATCCACCTCATCGGCGGTGTTATACGGTGCAAAGCTGGCACGCACCGTACCGGGCACACCATAGCGCTTCATCAGCGGATGCGCACAATGGTGCCCGGCCCGAACGGCAACGCCATACTTGTCCATCAATTGTGCGAGGTCGTGCGGGTGCGCCCCATCGATCAGAAAGCTGGCAATAGCGCCCTTGTTCTGGGTGCGGCCAAACAGGCGGATTCCTTCAATCTCTGACAGTCCGGCCTCAGCGCGATCCAGCAGGCTGCGCTCATGCTCCAGAGCCGCAGTGCGATCGAGTGCATTGACCCAGTCGATCGCCGCGCCCAACCCGATCACATCAGCGATGGCCGGCGTGCCGGCTTCGAATTTGTGAGGCACGTCGGCGTAAACGACGCCATCTTCGCTAACCTCGGCAATCATCTCACCCCCGCCCTGGTAAGGCGGAAGACGGTCCAGCCAGTCGCCAGCAGCGTAAAGCACGCCCGCACCATTGGGGCCGTAGAGCTTGTGGCCTGTGAAGACGTAGAAATCACAACCGATTTCAGACACATCAACCGGCATGTGAACGGCGGCCTGTGTGCCATCAAACAGGATCGCCGCGCCATGCTGGTGAGCGACGCGGGTCAGTTCTTCAGCCGGATTAGCCGTACCCAGCACGTTGGACATGTGAACAATGCTGACGAACTTCGTGCGCTCTGTGAACAGGCCGCGATAGGCCTCCATGTCCAGCGCGCCATTCTCATCGACCGGGATCCACTTGATCACCACACCCTTCTGCTCACGCAGGAAGTGCCAGGGCACAATGTTGGAGTGGTGCTCCATCTGAGACAGGATGACCTCGTCGCCCTCTTTCAGGCTTTGCCCAAAGCTTGAGGCCACAAGATTGATCGCGTCCGTCGCACCCTTGGCAAAAACGATGTTGGACGCTGCTTCAGCGCCCAGAAACGCCGCCGTCTTGGTGCGCGTGGCCTCAAACGCCTCGGTCGCCTCGTTGGCCATGGTGTGCAGGCCGCGGTGCACATTGGCGTAGGAGGTGCGCCAGACATTGGCCACCGCTTCAATCACCGCTTCAGGCTTTTGCGCAGACGCCGCGTTGTCGAAATAGACCAGCGGCTTGCCATTCACCTGCCGCGACAGGATCGGGAATTCAGCACGCAGGGCGTCGACGTCAAACGCTGCCACCGTTTTGGTGTGGGCCGTCATTTACAGCGTCTCCAACCGGTCTGTCAGGCGTTCCAGCAACGCCTCACGAAGACCTTCATGGTTCATCTTTTCAATGGGTTCTGCCAGGAAGCTACAGGTCAGCATCGCCCGCGCGCTGGCTTCATCCAGGCCGCGCTGGCGCATATAGAACAGCGCATCCTCATCAATGGCCCCAAACGCATTGCCGTGGGCGCAGATCACGTCATCGGCGTAAATCTCAAGCTCAGGCTTGGCGTCGATCTCCGCACCCGCATCCATCAGCAGGCCGCGATGCTGCATCTGGGCGTCGGTCTTCTGAGCCGCACGTTCAACGTGGATCTTGCCCTGGAAGACACCTCGCCCGCCCTTGGCGACAGCGCCTTTAAACAGCTCGTCGGTTTCTCCGTTTGGCCCGGCATGACGCACGTTGGAGGTCTGATCGAGATGCAGCCCTTCACCCAGCACGTATGCACCATTCATGGAAAGCTTCGCGCCCTCGCCGCTATGCAGAACGTGGGTTTCCAGCCGGGCAAGCTTCGCTCCAAAGCCCAGCGTGGTTTGCTCCACGCTCGCCTCAGGGCCCAGCGACAGGCCGGAGGTCACCACCAGTGCCGAATTTGGCATGGCGTTCTGCTCGATCACGCGGGTCAGCTTTGCGCCTTCAGCCACAGTGATGTTCACCGCGATATTGGCAAAGCTGCCCTTACCGCCCTGATAGCTTTCGTGCAGCACCGCTTCCACGCCCGCAGGCACTGTCACCGAGACGATACGATGGCCGGTGGCTGAACCGATAAAGTCTAGATTGAGCGTTTCACCATCGGCAAGCTCATAGACCGCGCAGTCACCGCCCAGCGCCGCGGCCAGGCGCGGCATGATCATGCTGGGCTCGCGCTCAAGCTTTGCAACGGCATCGGGCTCGCGGCTGGCATGCAGGATGACCTCACCGGCTTCAGCGGGAAAGCGGGACAGGACCGTCTTCAGGTCCGTCCACTTCCACGCTTCCACGCGGCGGTGGGGCAGCCCCTTGGCCATCAGTTCATCAAGCAGCGCGCCCTCAGGCAGCGCGTCAGCGATCGCGTTTTCAAAGTCGGACAGGCGTACCGGTGCCGTCATTATGCTGCGGCTCCCACGTATTTGTCATAGCCTTCACGTTCCAGTTCATGGGCCAGCTCAGGGCCGCCCGTCGCCTGGATTTTCCCGTCTGCCATCACGTGAACCACGTCAGGTTTGAGGTAATCGAGCAGGCGCTGGTAGTGCGTGATGACCAACATGGACCGCTCCGGCGAGCGCAAGGCATTCACACCTTCAGCCACCACTTTGAGCGCATCGATATCAAGCCCGGAGTCAGTCTCATCGAGGATCAGAAGTTTCGGCTCTAGCATCAGCGCCTGGAAGATCTCCATGCGCTTCTTCTCACCACCGGAAAAGCCGACATTGACCGGGCGCTTCAGCATTTCATTGGAAATGCCCAGCTTGGCTGCAGCTTCGCGCGCCTGCTTCATGAAGACCGGCGCGGTCACTTCGTCTTCGCCACGGGCGCGGCGCTGAGCGTTGAGCGCTTCTTTCACAAAGGTCAGCGTCGGCACGCCGGGGATTTCCACCGGATACTGGAAGGACAGGAAGACGCCGTTCGCGGCGCGCTCTTCCGGGTCCATGTCCAGGAGGTCAGCGCCAACAAGCGTCGCGCCACCGCCGGTAATTTCATAACCATCACGGCCCGACAGAATGTAGGACAGGGTGGACTTGCCACAGCCATTGGGCCCCATCACCGCGTGAACCTCGCCTTTCGGCGCGGTCAGCGTGACACCCTTCAAAATCTGGCGGCCATCGCCCTCTTCGGTTTCAACACGGGCGGCCAGGTCTTTGATCTCAAGCATATCGTCTTTCCTCTAGCGCGCCGTTGTCCGGCTGGCGCCATTTTTTGCTTTACCCGTTTTGTAGTCGGCGGCGGTCCGGTCCGGATCGCCCTTGGTCTTCACCGCGATGAATAGCACGCCAAAGCCGATGACCGTCAGGAAGGCAAAGCCCTTCCAGCCGCCGCTAAGCCCCTGCGCGTTGGACTCCGTCCACAGGCCCAGACCCAGCGTCATCAACGCCATGAAGGCAGCAACGCTCATCCAGCCTTCCCAGGTTATGGGCCGGAAGCTGCCATACCAGAGCGGCTTGCCCACATGGGACCGCGCGCGGCGTGCGAACCAATAGCGCTGGGTCATTGGCCGCCCTCCTCACTCTCACTGAGCGCGCGGGTTTGGGCGAGCTTCACACAAAGCCACTGGGTCAGCATGACAACGCCACCGACCGACATGAATGCTGCACCGAAGAGTGACCACCAAGCAGGGCCGTCAAAAAGGTCAACAACACCCAATGCATCCAATAAAAGCAGCACCGGCATCCCGACCATGCCCACGATAAACACAACGAGCGTCGCGCGGTCGAGGCCACGATTCAGGGTGTTCCAAATCTTTTGCGCTGTTTCGATGGGATTGCGGCTCACTACCCCACACTCCCCTCAAGGCTCACCTTCACAAGCGCCTGGGCTTCGACGGCGAACTCCATGGGCAATTCCTGGAGCACGTCGCGGCAGAAGCCGTTGACGAGCAGGGCCACGGCCGTCTCCTCGTCGAGGCCGCGCTGGCGGGCGTAGAAGAGCTGGTCGTCTGAAAGCTTGGAGGTTGTCGCCTCATGCTCCAGCGTGGCCTTGGGCGTCTTGGCTTCCACGTAAGGCACGGTGTGCGCCCCGCACTGATCGCCGATCAGCAGGCTGTCACACTGGGTGAAGTTGCGCGCGCCTTCGGCCTTGGCATGCACTGAGACGAGACCGCGATAGGTCTGGTCGGAACGCCCGGCAGAAATGCCCTTGGAGATCACGCGCGACTTCGTGTTCTTGCCCAGATGGATCATCTTGGTGCCAGTGTCGGCCTGCTGACGCCCATTGGTCACGGCAATGGAATAGAACTCACCCTGGCTGTTATCACCCTTCAGGATGCAGCTGGGGTATTTCCAGGTAATCGCTGAACCGGTCTCAACCTGGGTCCAGCTGACCTTGGAGTTGCGACCGCGGCAGTCGGCGCGCTTGGTCACGAAGTTATAGACCCCGCCCTTGCCGTCCTTGTCGCCCGGCCACCAGTTCTGAACCGTGGAGTATTTGATCTCTGCGTCATCGAGCGCCACCAGCTCCACCACAGCGGCGTGCAGCTGGTTTTCGTCGCGCATGGGCGCGGTGCACCCTTCGAGATAGGAGACGTAAGCGCCCTCATCGGCAATGATCAGCGTCCGCTCAAACTGGCCGGTGCCTTCAGCATTGATGCGGAAGTAAGTCGACAGCTCCATCGGGCAGCGCACACCCTTGGGCACATAGACAAAGGAACCATCGGTAAAGACCGCACTGTTCAGCGTGGCAAAAAAGTTGTCGCTGACCGGCACGACCGAGCCGAGATATTTCTTGATCAGCTCGGGATGCTCCTGCACCGCCTCGCTGATCGACATGAAGATCACGCCGGCTTTCTTCAGCTCTTCTTTAAAGGTCGTGGCGACCGACACGCTGTCAAACACTGCATCCACAGCCACACGGGGCTTGTCGCGCGCTTCAGCAGCGGTTTCAGCCGCCCCCTCAACACCCAGCAGGACTTCAGCTTCCTTCAGCGGAATGCCAAGCTTCTTGTAGGTGTCGAGCAGCTCCTGCGGAACTTCATCGAGGCTCTTATACTTCGCCGCGTCCTTGGGCGCGGCGTAATAATACGCGTCCTGGTAATCGATTGGCGGGTGGGAAATTTTCGCCCAGTCCGGCTCTTCGATCTGCTTGAAGCGCTCATAGGCTTCCAGGCGCCATTGCAGCAGCCAGTCCGGCTCGCCTTTTTTCTCCGAGATGAAGCGGATCGTCTCTTCCGACAGGCCCTTGGGGCCGTATTCCTGCTCAATCTCGGTGGTAAAGCCGTACTTGTATTTGTCAGCTTCAAGCTGGCGTACGTCTTCGATCGTCTCTTTAACGGCAGGCATAAACAGTCAGCCTCTTACACGCAGTTCAATCAACCCGCGGCGGCCACTTTGGGGCGCACACGGTCATATTCTCTCAGCCAGGCCTCACAGAAGGCATCGGCATCGTCTTCAGTCGTCGTCCAGCCCAGGCTCACGCGCAGGGCGCTACCGGCTTCGTCGTCGGTTGCGCCCATGGCCTTGAGCACATGGCTCTTGCGCACCTTGCCGGAGCTGCAGGCAGACCCCGCGCTCACCGCAAATCCAGCCAGATCAAGCGCAATCACCTGAATTTCGCTCGGCCAGCCCGGCGCGGACAGGCAAATCGTATTGGGCAGGCGCTCAACGCCTTCACCCCAGATCGTGATCTCGGGCGCGGCCGCCTTTAAGCGCCTTTCGATCCGGTCACGCAAGGACGCGATGCGGCTCGTTTCATCGTCACCTATGGCGCTGACAGCCGCAGCGAACCCTACCACCCCTGCGACATTTTCCGTGCCGCCGCGACGCCCCTTCTCCTGGCCCCCGCCGGTGATCAAGGCCCCAACCTGGGCATCACACGCGGTTGCGAGCGCGCCAACGCCTTGCGGGCCACCGGCCTTGTGCGACGACAGCGCGGCAAACTGCGCAAAGCTGGCAGCAAAGTCGAAATTGGCCTTGCCCGTCATCTGGACCGCATCGATGAGGAAAAGATGACCGCCCTCAACCTCGGCAATCATGCGGCCGGCTTCGGCATAGGGCTGGATCACGCCTGTTTCGTTGTTGGCCGCCATCAGGGCAAACGCAATGCGCTCACCAGCTTCAGCGGCTGCGAGCCGGTCACGGAGCCAGTCGAGCCTCGCCCGTCCGTGTGCGTCCACCGGCCACTCCTCAGTCGGTAGACCGCTGGCTGCAGCTGCAGCACGGACTGCATCATGCTCGATCTGAGACAAAATTATCCGAGTACAGCCAAGGGTTTTTGAGGCATGAAGAGACAGGTTGTTCGACTCTGTCCCTCCTGACGTGAAGATGAGGTCCTCGCTCCGTGCACAGATAGAGCGGGCAATTGTGGCTCTGGCCCGTTCCACACGCGCTCTCGCGGCCCGACCGCTCTGGTGTACCGATGACGGATTTCCGCCACCGGCCAGCGCAGCCATGACCGCTTCGGCCGCCGCAGGGCGAACCGGAGAGGTTGCGTTATGGTCCAGGTAGACACTCACTCCGCAGCCTGCTCCAGCGCCCGGGTGTTCTCATTGGCGCTCGACATGCCGAGCACACGGCGCTCCAGCACGTCTTCAAGCGTGACGCCATTAAGGAAGATGTGGATGTGACGGCCCAGCTCGTCCCACAGATCGTGGGTCACGCAGCGGCGTCCGCCTTCCATGCAGCCAGCCGCCTTGTGCTGGCAGCGGGTTACATCGACCGGCTCCTCAACTGCGATCATGATGTCGGCAATACGCGTTTCGCGGGTTTCGCGAGCCAGGCGATAACCACCGCCGGGACCGCGCACCGATTTCACGATACCGGCGCGACGCAGTTTTGCGAAAAGTTGTTCCAGGTAAGACAGCGAGATCTCCTGGCGTGATGCGATATCACCCAGGGGTACTGGCCGGTCTGCACCGCTCATGGCCAGATCGGTCATGGCCATCACGGCGTAACGTCCTTTAGTGCTCAGTTTCATAACGTTTCCTCATCTCCCCAGAGAAAGCCGCACCTCGCCGCTCGCATCCTGCACCCACCTTGTGCTAAGGGGAGCGCTTCGCACGAAAGACCGGCGCGGCAGTGGGGGAAGTAGGTTCCACAGTCCGGCGGTCAAGAATTAGAAACGGTATTTTCTATAGCTCCATTTTCTCGGGGAATCAAAACCTGAGTGTGGAACTAGGATATTCGCCAGCAGGACGCAATTTGCCCCATGCCTGACGTCATCATCGCCGGCCCAGCCGGACGCCTTGAAGGCAAGTACAGCCCCGCCAAAAGCCCAGCCGCCCCTCTGGCGCTGGTTCTGCATGCCCATCCCATGGGCGGCGGGCACATGGACACCCCGATTTCCCAGATGCTCTACGATCAGTTCAAAGAGCGGGACTTCTCGGTCCTTCGGTTCAATTTCCGCGGCGTTGGCCGCAGCCAGGGCAGCTATGACCAGGGCCTTGGTGAGCTGTCAGATGCGGCCACCGCTCTGGACTGGGCCCAGGCACACAACCCGAACGCCCAGTTCTGCTGGGTCGCGGGTCACTCCTTCGGGGCCTGGATCGGCATGCAGCTTCTGATGCGCCGCCCGGAGATTGGTGGCTTCACCTCAGTGGCTCCGCCCACCAACATGTATGACTTCTCCTTCCTGGCTCCCTGCCCGGCGTCTGGCCTGATCGCTCACGGCGACGCAGACGCCATTGTTCCGCTCGATGAGATGGAACGGGCCATGGCCAAGGTGCGCACCCAAAAAGGCATCACCATCCAGACCGACGTGATCAAAGGGGCCTCGCACCTGTTTACCGATCATCTGGACCCACTGGAGAAGTCGGTATCCACCTATCTCGACTGGCGTCTGCCGCAGGTGGAAAAAGAACGCCGTGAACAGCCCGCTGGCTCGCGCCGCTAGGGCTCGACAATCGTCCCGCCGGTCAGCGGCTGAGGCACGCCTGTCGTGCCCGGCCAGCTGATCGGCAGGCCTCTTCTGGTGCGTGCTGCCAGATAGGCGAAGGCTTCCGCCTCGATCAGATCGCCACGCGAGCCGACCGCCTCAGCTGAATGCACCTGAACGCCGCACGCGATACTGATGCGGCGCATCAGGTCCGGGTTCTTGCGCCCGCCTCCGCATACGATCAGACGCTTTGGACGCTCTGAGGTGGCCCCCAGCCCCAGCGCCACGGTGCGCGCGGTGAACTGTGCCAGCGTCGCCGCGCCGTCTTCAACAGTCAGATTGCGCGCCGGATCCAGCGAGAAGTCCCAGCGGTCCAGCGACTTTGGTCCTTCAAGCGCGAAGTGCGGATGGGAGAGTAGCTCTTCCAGCCCCGCGTCGAGGACACGCCCTTTTGCGGAGGCCTCTCCGCCTGCATCCATGGTCACGCCCGCTTTTTCGGCCATCCAGGCATCGATCAATCCATTACCGGGACCGGTATCAAAGGCCGTCAGCGTGCCGTCAGACCCGATGAGAGTGATATTGGCCACACCACCAATATTTAGAACACCGAGGGGCCGCTCCAGCCCGCAGGCTGCCGCAAGGGCTACGTGATAAGCCGGGGCCAGCGGTGCCCCCTGCCCCCCAGCTTCAACATCGGCGGTTCTGAAATCATAGGCGACTGGACAGCCCAGCGCGCTGGCGAGCGCGTCCGCATCACCGATCTGGCGAGTCTTGCCCGATCGGCCTTCAGTGGGGGGGATATGGATCACGGTCTGGCCATGGAAGCCCACAAGGTCGAGCTGTGAAGGTGACAGGCCTGCCACGTCGCAGACGGCCTGAACGGCCTCCGCGTGGGTTCGGGTCAGAACGGCTTCTGCGTCACCGAAAACGTCCGGCTCCTCTCCTTCAAACCGCCATCTCAGGCCGGCATCGACGGCCGCCTGTAGCACGGCACGATCAGCAGCGGTGTAATCAAGCTGAACACCGGGCCCAAATGCGGTGATGACCTCACCATCAGTGTCCAGAAGCGCCGCGTCGACACCATCAAGAGAGGTGCCGCTCATAAGACCTACACACTTCACCGTCCGGCTCCATTGTCAGCGCCGGGATCAGAGGCTTCAGCCTCCCCGTCGTCCGCTGGTGCAGTCTCTTCCTGGGACTGTCGGTACCGCTCACGCAGAGCATCAAGTTCCCGTTCAGCGTCTGTACCCTCAAACACCCGGCGGAAAACACCCGGTGCAAAGGCGGCCAGCGGATTGGTGATCACGCGCGTTTCATCGAAGGAACCGGTAACCGAGAATGTGACACCAAAAATGCCCTCACCCCGACGTGAGGTCAGAAGCTCGCCAATCACCGGCAAACCACCAAGAATTGAGTTGGCACCATAGGAGGGCAGTAATGTGCCATCGAGCTGGATACGGCTTTCTTCAAAGCTGACCACGCCTTGCCAGGTCGCCCCGAGCGCCGGTCCGATGGCGCGGGAGTTTTCAAGACCGAGCGTTCCCTCACTCCACGTAAAGTCCGTCTCAAGGCGCTCAAACACGATCCCCTCACCGCTAAGAAGGCCGCCGAGGCCTTCAAACGATCCAGCCGCAAGAATGCGCGCCAGCAGCGGCATGCGCTCAAGCGTGAAGGCGTCCACTTCAACGCGGCCAGTCATGGCACCACGCTGACTGGCAGAGAGCGTTACCGCATCAAGACGCAGGCTACCGCCGGTCACATTGGAGAAATCACCAAATGCAGTCAGGAGGCTTCCCGCGTCATCAGAGCGAATGGAGAGTAACTGGGTTGCCGGGTTTTCGGGATCTGGTGCGTAATCCAGCTGCAGCCCGGTAGCCGCGTCAGCAGTGCTGGCCATCAGCGAGATATTATTGATTCCCTCCGGCCCGATAAGCGAAGCCATGGTGATATCGGTGAAAACCACATCGCGTACGATGACCCGCTCAAGATCGGCCTGCAGGATCAAAGGTGCCGTCACAATGGGTGCGCCGCCCCCCGGCGCGGTGAATGTCAAGAGATCACCAAGATCGATATAGTCTCCCTCAAGCGTCATGCTTAGCGCGCCATCAGGACCATCAGGGCGATCAGCAACTAGCGACACATCAAGCCGCCCGACTGAACTCAACCGGTCGATATCTGCGCTCAAAAGCCGCCCGTCCTGGCCCACTGAAGCCGTCGCCACCAGTTCAATGCCCTCAGCCTCTATGACAAGAGGATCAAGCCGCAGGGCTCCGGATTCATCAATTTGAAGGCCGAGCCGTGCGCGCCCCTCAGCGCCGGCAGGCTTGTCCCAGACATCAGCCGGAAGCACCACCGTTGCATCAACGAGATCCAGCTCCACGTCGACACGGGTGAAGTCGAATCCCCGCCCGACCAGTTCAGCAGACACGTCCACGACGCCATCCAGAAAACGACGCGCAGGCAGTCCAAGGCGATCAAGGCCCCGTCCAGTCATCGCGCCGCTCGCCAGCACACGGGTTGAGGGTTCGCCGTCTTCAAGCCCAAAGCTCTCAAACCACTCCACTTCAATCTGTGAGCCGACCAGGTTGGCGGTGCCCTGCGCTGTCAGTCCGCTTTCTGTGGCCGATATTGTGACGATGCCTCCATCGAGGTCTGCACCCTCCACGCCGGTCGGAGCCGTGACATCCTCAAACCGACCGTCGATCTGGAAGCCGATATCCTCGGCCGGGACGTCGCCATACATGGGCCGTCGTATTTCAAAGCTCATCTCGCCTGTCCCGGCGAACAACCCTGGTTCAAGCCCGTAAGACTCCGCCAGAAGCAGGGGCGGTTCGCTTAAAAGTGTCAGGACAGCGTCGAGCTCACCGGTCCCCATGCCTCCAAAGCGAGCCATGGCACCTTTGGGATTCAGACGGGGTAGCTCAACAAAAATAGTCTCGATTACCAGGTCACCAATACGCGCCTGCTGCCCTGTCAGTGACAGCGAGTTACCGCGCAACTCGGCCTCCCCCGACAGGCCCAAAAGCGGCGTCATGGTCGAGACATAGCGAACATCGGCTTCGACAAAATCAAAGGCGAGGGACAAATGCTCGTCCGCCAGCTGGCGCTCAGCTATGGCCGCCGCAGGGATATCGAGACGAAGCTCAGCGTTGGAAAGACGACCATCCAGAATGCTCTCTTCGATCCAGTCGCGCGCACCCAGCGCGAAGTTGACCGGCCAGTGCCTTAACACCTCTTGCTTGGAGATATCTCCCTCGATTGGCCCCACCAGCCGGATGGAGGGCAGGATACGCTCACCGACCTCCTCCAGCGCAAAGCGACCTGTCATCTCACCGCGTGCATAGGGCAGCGTCAGGTCAAGCTGTTCAAAAATCAGTTCGCGCGCCTGAGTGTCGATCTGGCCAGCCGCAACCGCACGGGTCCAGACCTGAGCATCAGGAAACACCCCGGCGGGGTTATAGCGCCCCGCCTCTGACGTAATTTCGAACCTGGCCTGGGTGGGAACCGGACCAATAAATCCACCGAGCTCATAGAGGCGCCCTGCTAGATCGAGCTGCAGGATATCGGACTGTATGTTCAGGCTTTGAAGCTCAATTGCGCCACTGGGCGCATCATACTCCAAACGCACCGTGCTTTCATCAAAGCTATAACTCTCACCGGCCGAAAAATACGACCCTGGGCTTGCTTGAATATCGATCAGCGCCGTGCGCAAACCATCATCCACATTGGCATCAAAAACCAGCCTCGCATCAAAGCTGGCTTCCAGCCCCGCCAGCGCGGCTAATGCACCTCGACGCGGAGCCGCGGCCGCCGGCACAAAGTCCGACACAACAAACTCGGCAAAGACGGCATCCAGGTTGCGCGCGCTATCAAGGCGCAGCGACAACGGGGCCGGACCGGCGGACGTGACCAGGTCACCGTCAACCCGAGCGCGCACCTGATTGTTCTGAAGATCAACATCAAGGCCAGCGCCATCAATCAGCCAGTCCAGCCCGGACACCTCGTCAATCAGGCGCAGATCGACCTCACGCAGGTCAAGACGTTGAAGCCGGGCAAAGAGCCCATTTCCGGTTGGATCAAGCTCACTGGTCAACGCGCCCAGCGTCGGGCCCGGCCTTTGCGTATCAGCCAAATCGCTGCTGGCCTGCCGGCTCAGCCCGCGTGGGTCGCCAAAGCCTGCAACGAAGCGACCGTCCTGGGCACGAACAACCGAAAAACTGCCGCCCTGCGCACTGATGCTGACAGGGCTGGCCCGACCTGTGAGAAGCAGGTCCAGCGCCAGACCTGTTGAAATCTGCTCAGCAGCAAGCAGAACTTCGCCTGTCCCACGAGTCACACGGACATTGGTTACACTGATGATCAGCGAAGCTTCTGCCGGATCAAAGCGAAGCTGAATACCACCGATCGAGGCTGCATCACCATCCACCGCATCGGTCAGGGCGTTGACCATTGTCGGGCGCAAAATCTCGCCATCTAGCGGCCCTTCAGCCAGTCGCCAAAGGAACGCCCCTCCGACGAGGATGACCAAAGCCAGCAAAGCCGCAATCGCCTCAAGGACATAAAGGACAACAAGACGGGCAGTGCGACGCATTCAAACGGCTCGACAGCTGGCAGACAGGGTGGACGAAATCACCTCGAGCGACAATCTTCCCGGCATACCCGGTACGGCCGGACCCTGAAAAACAATGATGGAGCCTGTGATGAGCGAACTTAGCCCCGGTGACAAGGCCCCCGACTTCACGCTGCCTGCTGATGGCGGCCAAGCGGTATCGCTGAGCGATTTCACCGGCAAATCCGTTGTCCTTTACTTCTACCCGAAGGATGACACCCCGGGCTGCACAAAAGAGGCCATTGGCTTTTCAGAAGCCATTGATGAGTTCGATGCCGCCGGAGCCGTGGTCATCGGACTGTCAAAAGACACCGTCGCCAAGCATGACAAGTTCCGCGACAAGCACGGACTGAAAGTCATACTGGCATCCGATGCCGATAACGATGTGACCGAACGTTACGGCGCATGGGTTGAAAAGAAGATGTATGGCAGATCCTATATGGGAATTGAACGCTGCACGTTTTTGATCAGCCCGGACGGCGTTCTCAAACAGATCTGGCGCAAGGTAAGGGTGCCTGGCCACGTCGAAGCGGTCCTGGACGCTGTCAAGGCAGGCTGATCGATGCCCCTGCAAAGCCTTCAGCAAGCCGCCGTCAAGGTTTTGACGGTGGCCGCCCCTTCGGCCAAGGCGGAGGCTGCGCGCGACTGCGCGAAACGCTGGCGCACTGGCGCACTGGCCTCTCCAACATGCGGTGCGACCTGTCTTGCGCCGACGCGCCCGGCCCGCCCTGAAGCGCCCGAGCTATTGCCACCTGGACAGGTTCCTCGGCGACGCCTTGGCACGGTAGCAGGGCGGATTGCTCTGCTTCATGCCGTCGCTCATATTGAATTCAACGCCATTGATCTCGCCTTCGACATGGTTGCGCGTTTTGGCGGCGATCCACGCATCTCGCAAGAAGACCGGCATGCCTTTGTGTCAGACTGGGTCAGTGTTGGCGAAGACGAGGCGCGTCATTTCATGATGATACGTGAGCGTCTGCAGGCACTCGGCGCTGACTACGGCGACCTTCCGGCCCATGATGGTCTTTGGGAGGCCGCAGAAGCGACCTCCGGGGACCTTGCCGCCCGCCTTGCTGTTGCACCCATGGTGCTGGAAGCGCGCGGCCTGGATGTCACGCCCGGCATGATCGACAAGCTGAAGAGTGTCGGCGACCCAGATAGCGCTGCGGTCCTGAATGTCATTTACACTGAGGAAGTAGCCCATGTCGCGGCAGGTCGACGCTGGTTTGAAGCGGTGTGCGCAAGCGAGGGTGAAGACCCCACAGACCGCTTCCACACTTTGGTCAGAACCTATTTCAAGGGCGATCTGAAGCGCCCCTTCAACACCGATGCGCGGGACCAGGCTGGCATGCCTGGTGACTGGTATGAGCCTCTCGCCGACCTATCAGCCTGAATAAACTCAGGCATCAAGTTTGCAAAAGCCCCGGCAACGCGGTTTGTAAACGTCTTGATAATCCAAACGCAGTGAAGGTCTCGCTGCATGATTGATAAAGCCCTGCCCATCTGCGACATTAACCGCTTGTGAGGGGCACGGCGAAAACTGAGGTCGACGCGGTCAGATGGTGAAACGCCTTCTTGAAGGTCCGTGGGAGCATATTCAACAGCGCTTCCCAGACCGGCAGATTTACCACCGCACCGAAGGACAGGTGCGCTACTTTGTCGTCACGACAGCCATGCAGCTGTCCGTGATCGGCGCAGTGTGCGTGCTCGCTGTCTGGCTAACCATCACCTCGGTAAATATGGTCCTCGCCAATAGCGAGACCGATCGGATGCGAAGTGTTATCGCCCAGATCGAAGACAGGCATGAAGAAGAGCTTGAGGAAGCGCGAGCCTCCGAGGCTGCCGCTTTGGCCTATGTGGAATCGCGCACCAGCGCGTTCGATAGTGCAGCAGGCCAGTTTCAGCTTCGACATGACACCCTGCGCCGCCTGCTCGATTTTGCCGATGACCTGTCAGTGGGTGAAGATCGCGAAAGCCCCGGTCTTGAGGATGGGCGCATCCTGATGGCGGCCGCGCCAGCCGACCCTGACTTGCGCACAGCGCTTTATGACACTGAGCTTGATACGGATGTCGACGGCCTGGCTGAGGAGCGTGTGACTGCGCTGATGTCAGACCAGGAAGCCGCTCTCGCCGCAGCAGAAGAATCCGCAGAGCGCCGACTTGAAAATTTGCGCGCAGTTCTGCGCCTGACCGGTATGCGCGTGGATGAGGCGATGGAAGAAGGCCCGCTTGAAACCGAAGGCGGTACAGGTGGTCCCTTTATCCCCGCTGATAACCGCATGGTTTTTTCTGACGCGTTGAATATGGAAGATCCGTTTAACAGCCGCGTTGCCCGCATTGCCTCTCGCCTGGTCGAGTCTGAGCGCCTGGAGCAACTGCTGACGGCGGCTCCGCTGGCAATTCCCGTCGATGGTCCCTTCCGGCGGACATCTGATTACGGCTATCGCTTTGATCCCATTACTGGGCGTCGCGCCTTTCACGCCGGCGCAGACTTTGCCGCATACAGAAATGCACCAATTGTTGCACCCGCCCCCGGTCGCGTCGTTTACGCAGGCTGGCGGGCAGGCTATGGTCGCACGGTCGAGATTGACCACGGTTTCGGCTACCGCACCCGCTTCGGTCACCTTCATTCGATCGACGTGCGTCGCGGCGACGCCGTGGAGACTGGTCAACGCCTTGGGGGCATGGGCTCGACTGGTCGATCAACCGGAACCCATCTTCACTACGAAGTATGGTTCCGCGGCGAGCACCTGGACCCTGAAAGTTTCATTAGAGCCGGACGTTATGTTCACTAAAAAAGATGCCACCCCCGACGCGCCCAAAGCCCCTGCCCCGAAGAGGTCTGCCATGAAGTCAAATGCCCTTTCCATCCTGAGTAACGACCTGGTCGTCAAAGGCTCAATCGTCTCGGAAGGCGAAGTGCAGCTCGACGGCAAGGTTGAAGGCGATGTGCGCGCCACCTCGCTGACCATTGGCGAAGAAGCCACCGTCAAAGGTGAAGTCATTGCCGAGAATGTCGTGATCCGCGGCCGTGTTGAAGGCTCAGTGCGCGCCCGCCAGGTGCAGCTTGCCTCCACCGCCCGCGTCGAAGGCGACGTCATCCACGCCTCGCTCGCGATTGAAAGCGGAGCTTATTTCGACGGACACTGCAAACGCTCGTCCGATCCGTTGGCTGATACAAGCTCAACGAAAATTGAAGACAAGCCGGCAGCAGCTCCAAAGGCCGCCGCTCCGTCAGCTCCGCCGCCGTCGTCTGGCGCTAGCGCGGCGAGCACCGGCAATGCGAAAAAGGCTGTCGCCAACGACCCGTTTGCTACCAAGTCGTAAAGTCGACGTAAGGGCTTATACAATGGGCGGTCCCGAAAGGGCCGCCCTTTTTGTTTGAGCCATTGTGGGTAAGATTCCTGCAACTACCCCTTGGCAAAAGCCTGAAATATCTCTTCCAGGTCTTCAGCGACGCAGCATTTATGACTAGCAGCCTCGATTCCCTCTTGTGAGAGGCGAACGATATCTGGCTGGCGGTTGTTGGTTAGAAATCCAACATGAGACCGTGGCAGGCTGGTTGCCATATCCTTGAAAGCCGCCTGGATGTCAGGACCTGCGGCGGGATAAATCGAATCGCGAATGTCAAACACAATGCGGTTGGTTTCATACCGCGAGTACTGCTCGAGAATGAATGCCCAGGTTTCAAGCTCGCGTGACTTCCTGCGAAACCCGCCTTCCTTGACGATTACGCAATCATGGACCCGGTCATAGCCGACAGCGCTTCCAAGATACTCTTCAGTGTCTTCGCAATTGCGCCAGATATCCATCGACGGCGTCTACCTCCTGCCCCACCTTTTGCACGTAAAAACGATAGGAAGAGCAGGTTAGGCGAGTGTTAAGGCGCGAGTTCAACATTCAAGCTAAAGGGTTGCCGTGCTATCCAGCGTCAGCCGCATCCTCGACCCGAGCTGCCAGCGAGGCCGCCATGAAGTCATCAAGATCGCCATCAAGCACGCCTTGCGTATCCGACGTCTCCACATTGGTGCGCAGGTCCTTCACCATCTGATAGGGCTGCAGGACGTAGGAGCGGATCTGATGGCCCCAACCGATATCGGTCTTGGAGTCCGCTTCTGACTGGGCCGCCTCCTCGCGCTTTTGAAGCTCCAGCTCATAAAGGCGTGCGCGCAGCATGTCCCAAGCATTGGACCGGTTCTTGTGCTGGGAGCGATCGGACTGGCACTGCACCACGATGCCGGTCGGCTCGTGGGTCAGCCGCACGGCCGAGTCGGTCTTGTTGACGTGCTGGCCGCCCGCGCCAGAGGCCCGGTAGGTGTCGGTGCGCACGTCCTTTTCTTCAATCTCGATATCGATCGTATCGTCAATCAGCGGATAGACCCAGGCTGAGGCAAAGCTTGTATGGCGACGCCCCGAGCTGTCATAAGGCGAAATTCGCACCAGACGGTGCACCCCGGCCTCGGTCTTCAGCCAGCCATAGGCATTCTCGCCCTTGATCAGATAGGTAACAGACTTGAGCCCGGCCTCGTCACCGGCCTGCGCTTCGATTGTCTCGACCTTGTAACCGGCTTTCTCCGCCCAGCGCGTATACATGCGCGCGAGCATGGAGGCCCAGTCCTGGGCTTCGGTCCCGCCAGCGCCAGGGTGAATTTCCAGATAGGCGTCATTGCCATCGGCTTCACCGGACAAAAGGGCCTGGAGCTCAGCCTTGCCTGCGCGCGCTCTCAACGCTTTGAGCGCCGCGAGCGCTTCTTCAAACAGATCTTCATCGCCATCCATCTCGGCGAGTTCTGCGACCTCGAGATTTTCCTCAAGCTCGGACTCCACAGCCGAGACTTCATTCATCGCTGACTCGAGCTTGTTGCGTTCACGCATCAGGCTTTGCGCCTGGGTGGGATTGTCCCACAGCGTCGGGTCTTCAGCTTTCGCGTTTAACTCGTCGAGGCGTTTCTGGGCTGTATCCCAGTCAAAGACGCCTCCGTAGCAAGGCGGTGGACTGGTCGATGGCAGATTTCAGATCAGCGATTTCAGCGCGCATGGATGCGGCTCCGTAGGTCTTTTATTTCAATGACAAGCGACACGCCGAGGCGGCGCTGTGTGTTTCACGCAGAGGTATCAAGGATTGGCGGCAGAAGACAAGCGTCAGTACAGGTCGCCCAACTCCTCATCGTCCTCTGCGTCCTGTGCATCGGCATCCTCGCCGTCCTGGCCGCGGCGTGCGCCCAGCGCACCGTCACCAAAGCTCAGGGTTTCTTCCTCTGCCGTTGCGCCCCGCTGGGGCTCAGTGCCTGGCTGGAAGGCTTCAAGAATAACGCCAGGGCGTCCGATAATGCCCGGCTCACCGGTCTCACGATCAATCGGAGCAAGCGCAACGCCATCAGGCACCCGGAAAGGCGCAATCGGATAGCCCTGAAGAACTGGACCCAGGAAGTCGCGGGCAATCGGCGCAGCGACACGGCCACCGGCCTCCCCAGACCCCAGCGGTAGCGGCGTGTCATAGCCCACATAGACAGCCACGATCAGGTCCGGCGAAAAGCCCACAAACCAGGCATCGCGAAAATCATTGGTCGTACCGGTCTTGCCGCCGAGCGGACGGCCCAGGGCGCGCAGCGCCGTACCAGTACCACGCTGAACGGCACCTTCGAGCATATGGACAACCTGATAAGCGGTCACCGGGCTGATGACTTCCTCGCCCATGGCTGGCAGCTGTGGCTCGGCAACGTTGCCGGTCCACTCTTCTACGTCGCAGCCGACGCATTCACGGGTATCGCTGAGATAGATGGTCGCCCCGGAGCGGTCCTGCACCCTGTCCACAATAGACGGTTCGATCAAACGCCCACCATTGACCATGGCCGCATAGGCCCCGATAAGGTCCACCAGGGTGGTTTCCCCGGCCCCCAGCGACATGGCGAGCGTGGGCTCAAGGTCTTCGTAGATGCCAAAGCGCTCACCGTAATTGGTGATCGGACCCATGCCGAGCTCCTGAGCCAGGCGTACCGTCATCACGTTACGCGACAGCTCCAGCCCGCGGCGCAGGGTCGATGGGCCGTAGAAGACTTCTGAATAGTTCTGCGGGCGGTAGAAGCGCATCTCCGCATCGCCAGACGCCACGAAGGGGGCATCAAGAATGATCGAGACCGGCGTGTAGCCGTTATCAAGCGCAGCCGCGTATACAAACGGCTTGAAGGCCGAGCCAGGCTGGCGATTAGCCTGAACCGCGCGGTTAAACTGGCTCTGGGTGAAGGAATAGCCGCCGACCATCGACAGGACTCGCCCGGTGAACGGGTCGATAGCAACGATACCACCATTGACCTCAGGCACCTGGCGCAAGCCGTAATCACCTTCTTCAACGGTTTCTTCGGGATAGTCCTCAGCAGCGATGGCCTCAACAAGGATCACATCACCCAGTTCAAGGACGTCACCGGCACGCTGTACCGCCGGACCGCGGCGCGGAAATGTCTCGTCATCGCGGCCAAATTCACGCGCCCATTCCAGCGCATAAAGCGGCACACGGCCGCGGCTTCCGTCCTCAAAACCGATATCGGCTTGTCCGTTGGTGACTTCCAGCACGAGCGCCTTACGCCAGCCGTCATCAAGATCGCGCGGCGCATCCACCGCTTCCAGCTGCGCCGGCCAGTCGTTGAAGTCGTCCAGCGTCGCCAGCGGTCCGCGATAGCCGTGGCGACGGTCATAGGCCTCAAGCCCATCACGCAGCGCCCGGCGCGCTGTCAGCTGCATGGAGGTGTCCAGCGTGGTGCGGATTGACAGGCCGCCCTCATAAAGTTCGTCCTCGCCATAGCGGCTGAAGACTTCGCGGCGCACCTGCTCAACGAAATACTCCGCCGCCAGATAGGTGTCGCCCTCAAGGCGCTCGACCGCTTCCAGCGGCATCGCCCCGGCGTTTTCAGCTTCAGCCTGCGTGATATAGCCGTTGGCCACCATGCGGCTCAGCACCCAGTTGCGACGCCCAATGGCATTCTCGGTCCGGCGCGTGGGGTGGTAGTTGTTCGGGCCTTTGGGCAGAGCGGCGAGATAAGCGGCCTCATGCAGCTCCAGCTCATCCAGCGACTTGTCGAAATAGTTCAGCGCAGCCGCCGCGATGCCGTAGGCGCGGTTACCCAGATAAATCTCGTTAAGATACAGCTCCAGGATCTGGTCCTTGGTGAAGGCCCGTTCCATCCGACGGGAGATGACGATCTCGCGCACCTTGCGTTCGATGGCCTGGTCAGAGCTGAACAGGAAGTTTTTCGCCACCTGCTGGGTAATCGTGGACCCTGACTGCAGCGGCGCATTGGGATTGCGCAGGCGTGTCAGCACAGAGCGGATACCACCGCGCAGCATGCCCAGGTAATCCACCCCGCCATGGGTGTAGAAATTCTTGTCCTCTGCCGACAGATAGGCCTCGATCACCACCGGCGGGATATTTTCAATCGGCACAAAGACCCGGTGCTCGCGGGCATATTCAGCAATAAGAAGACCGTCGCCAGCATGCACGCGGCTCATGATGGGCGGCGTGTATTCGGCTAGCTGCTGATACTCGGGAAGGTCCTCAGTAACGCGGACCACATAAACCACAGCCGCGATCACCCCGATGACAGCCAGAACAGCCGCAGCTGCTCCGCCCCACACAAAGGCTCGAAACGCATTCTTCCAGGTCAGCAATTTCATGGCGGCGTCGCCCTCAACGCAGTCAGTGTTACACGCAGCCCGTCACATGCCGGACGCTGCGGGCGAGATTATGGCGATGACAGCAAAAACACCACCGTGTGATGCGGTCGCGGGGTCTGGGTCAGCGCGCGCTGGCCACGGTATTGGCCCCGGCATCGGCGATATAGCGCGATCGCGGCTCACCCCCGCCACAGCGGGCGAAGTGGGATTCGATCGCGGCCAGAGCCGATTGCATCAGGCGGCGCTGCTCCCGCTCGCTGTTAAGGCGGCGCGCATCGTTGCGATTGGTCAGGAAGCCCATCTCAAACAGCACAGCTGGCGTCGCAGCATCGGTCAGCACGGCAAAGTTTGCGCGCATCGGCTGGTCGCGCCAGAGCGGCGCGGTGCGACCTACCTCTGTGCGCAGCGCTTCGGCAAAGCGCTCTGATTCGCCCTCTTTGTTGGCGATCTGCATGTCGACCAGGATCTGGGAGACCTCTTGGGGACGCGACGCATCCACCCAGTCACCCTCACGAATGGCGTTGGCCCGGGCGCGGCTCACCGCACGCGGATTAAGCGAATAGACTGTTGCACCGGCCGGGCTGCGATTGTCACCCGCACTATCAGCATGGAGCGAGATGAAGAGATCGGCGTCGGCCTGACGAGCAATGCGCACGCGATCATCAAGCTCGACGAAGACATCACGGTCACGGGTCATCACGACTTCATAGCGTCCCGTAGCCAGCAGCAGGTCGCGCAGGATCAGACCGGCGGACAGGTTCACGTCCTTCTCATGCCCACCGCCAAAGCGGGCCACAGCACCAGGATCGCGGCCACCATGGCCCGGATCGATCACCACACGCACCACCTCACAGCTTGGCGGCACGTAGGCCACACCCACCTCCTCCATCAGGAGATCGGTCAGCGTGCGTGTCGGAGCCGGAAAGCCCGACGTCTGCTGGAAGGTTGCTTCAGAGGTCGGCGCAATATCCACAACGGTGCGATAGCCGCCACCATTGGGATCAAGCGACAGGGTCTGGCGCACCATCGACGGCGAATTAAGCGAAAATACCAGGCGTGAGGCACTGGCCTGATCATCAAACTGAAACTGCCCCACAGAGCCGACGCCGCGACCGGCGGCAGTGGGCAACGACCGCACACCCCAGCTTGCCTGATCGAAGGCGATGACCAGACGGGCGGCGGGTTCAGACAGGGTGAAGGCGCGAAATTCAACCGGCTCAGACGTTTCAATCACAATACGCGTGTATTCGGCGTGCTCGCCAAAGCGTACATCGGTGATTTCATCAGCCTGCGCGGCACCAAAGCCTGCAAACGCAGCAAGAAAAGCTGAACATGCCAATGCGATAGTTTTCATCGCCATTCCCATCCTTACCGGGCTTCTCCCGGCTCACCTGACTGGCCTCTTGGTGGGCCATTTAGCGTTCTGTTCAGCGTGCACCATAGGGCCGACGCCTTGCGATTCGGTTACCATGGTGTTTACGAAACCCTAGCACGGACACAGGTGCTTTTCATCGCCTGATATATGGTGCAATGTGCGCATGTCGCGACGGGTGCGACTCTGTCCTGCAGAAACCGTAACCCACTGGCGCGGCAACGAATTCACTTCTGGCTGACGCGCACGCAATGAATGTGCGCCGGCGCCGTAACACGAGATGTGACCTGATACGGCCTGATCCCCTTCGCGGATGAGGCGGTGGAAGGTCGGAAATTGGACCCCCATGCGCGCTGCGCACGAGACAGTTTTTTCAAATCAGACAAAACGTCCGGCCGCGCGCTTCAATAATCGCTGCGAGCCGAGACCTCGAGCGCCAATGGCGCTCGAGCGGTTACGGCTGCGGCGTGGAGCAAATGTAAATGTCCCGCAAAATGCTGATCGACGCGGCCCACCCGGAGGAAACCCGGGTTGTGGTCGTGGAAAACAACCGCGTTGAAGAGTTTGACTTCGAGGCTGCAAGCCGAAAGCCCATTCGAGGAAATATCTATCTGGCCAAGGTGACGCGGGTTGAACCCTCGCTCCAGGCTGCCTTCGTCGAATATGGCGGCAACAAGCACGGCTTCCTCGCCTTCAACGAAATCCATCCTGATTACTACCAGATCCCGACCGCGGATCGTGAGGCCCTGCGCGAGCAGGAAGCCGAAATCACCGCTGATATGGCTGACGACACCTCCGAAGCTGAGAGCGACGAGGACGATGACACCGAAGCCCCGACCGTCGACGAAGATGATCTGATCGATGAGGCGTCCCGGCGCCGGCGCAACTTCATGCGCAAATACAAGATCCAGGAAGTCATCAAGCGTCGCCAGGTCCTGCTGGTTCAGGTTGCCAAGGAAGAGCGTGGCAACAAGGGCGCAGCGCTGACGACCTATCTGTCGCTGGCTGGCCGTTACTGCGTTCTGATGCCAAACACGGCCCGTGGCGGCGGCATCTCCCGCAAGATCACCAGCGCCACCGACCGCAAGCGCCTGAAATCAGCTGTATCGGAGCTGTCAGTCCCTGGCGGCATGGGCCTGATCATCCGCACTGCAGGCGCGTCTCGCACCAAGGTCGAGATCAAACGCGACTACGATTATCTGATCCGCCTTTGGGAAACGATCCGCACGCTGACGCTGGAATCCAGCGCGCCTTCGCTGATTTATGAGGAAGGCAATCTGGTCAAGCGCGTGATCCGCGACCTCTACGACAAGGATATCGACGAGGTTCTTGTGGACGGGGAACCCGCCTATAAAGAGGCGAAAGCCTTCATGAAGATGCTGATGCCGAGCCATGCCAAAAAGGTTCAGCATTACAAGGACAAGACCCCCCTCTTCCTGCGCCATCAGATGGAAAGTCAGCTTGAGGCGATCCACTCACCGACCGCACAGCTGAAATCGGGTGGCTACATCGTGATCAACCCGACCGAAGCGCTGGTTTCGATCGACGTAAACTCGGGCAAGTCCACCAAGGAACGCAATATCGAGCAGACCGCCCTGCGCACCAATCTGGAGGCCGCGGAGGAAGCGGCGCGCCAGATGCGCCTGCGTGACCTCGCCGGTCTTCTGGTGCTCGACTTCATCGACATGGACGAGAACAAAAATGTTCGCGCCGTGGAAAAGAAGATGAAGGATGCGCTCAAACGCGATCGCGCCCGCATTCAGGTGGGCCGCATCTCCCAGTTTGGTCTGATGGAGATGAGCCGACAGCGCCGCCGCACCAGCCTCGTGGAAGGCTCTGCCGATATCTGCCCGCACTGCCAGGGCAACGGCCATATCCGCTCCATCGAATCAAGCGCCCTCGTTGCCCTGCGGACGGTTGAGGAAGAAGGCGTTCGTGGTCGTGCCGCGCATCTACGGCTGACCTGTTCGCCGGAAGTGGCGCTCTATGTGCTCAACGAGAAGCGCGATCATCTCAACGCCATCGAAGCGCGCTACGACCTGCGTGTCACCGTCAGTGCTGATGACGGCCTGAACCGTCCGGCCTGCAATCTGGAGCGTATGGAATCGCGCCGCGAGGCGGCCCGCGCTGAAGCCATGGCCCAAGAGGAAGCTGCGCCGATCTCAGCTGGCGTGGAAGCGCCCGAGCCCATCACGTCCAGCGATGAGCCGGAAGAAGAGCGTCGCACCGAGGACAGCGCGTCTGAGGACGGGGGCGGTCGCAAGCGCCGTCGCCGCGGTCGCCGCGGAGGGCGCAATCGCCGCCGTCGTGACGACAACGCCAATACCGAGACCTCCGCAGAGACTGCAGACGGCCAGAATGAAGCCTCACAAGACGACAATGACGTCCTGCGGGTAGTAAACCCGACCGGTGGTGACAGCTTCGACGCCAAGTCTGACGATGACGATGCGCGTTCAAAGCGCCGACGCCCCCGTCGCCGCAGAAAAACGGATCCCGAAGCCGAAGCTGCGCTGGAAACCGCTGAAGCGGACTCCAGCGCCGATGCCACAACCGACACGGACGCTCAGGCGGCCATTGAAGCGGGCGAAGCCGCTAAGCTTGAAGATAAGCCAAAGCCGAAGCGTCGCCGCCGCAAGAAGGCCGAGCCGGAAGGCGACGACGCCATGGCAGGTTCTGTGGACACACAGGCGCGTGAAGAGGCGGAAGCCACCCTTGCTCCAGACGCAGCGTCCAAGACTGAGCCTGAGGCCGAAGAAAAGCCGAAGCCCAAGCGCCGCGTGCGCCGCAAGAAGGCGGATACCGCAGAGGCCGGCGATGACAAGGTCGAGGCAAAGTCAGACGAGACCGCTGAGGCCAAGCCGGAAAAGCCCATGCGGACCCGCAAGGCCAAGCCGAAGGCAGAGGAAGAGCCTAAGGCAGAGCCCAAGGCAGCAGAGCCCAAGCCTGAGCCCGCAGCCTCGCCCGAAGCTGAAAAGCCAAGCAAGGCTGCCAAGCCTCAGGAGGAAACCTCCAAGGCCGGCGCAACCAACACACCGACTGATTCCGAAAAGGATGAGGACGGTAACGACAAGCCCCGTAAAAAGGGCTGGTGGCAGCGTTCCAGCAAATTGCTGGGCCTCTAGTCAGGAAAATGTGACTGGATCGAAGCGCTCCTTTGCGCTTCGATCCACGTCCAGGCGGCGGATCGGGGTGCGTTCTGCCGTATGAATGTCTAAATTGAGCCTCATGCCTGCTTTAGGGGAAGCATGCTTGATGGGAAGACCGGAGACGCACCCATGTCTGATGCCTTGCAAAAGTTGACTCGCAATGTCCTCGGCGCAGCCGCCGCGCTGACATTGTCAGCCACCCCCGCGCTGGCACAGGGTCTGGTACGCGATACCGAAATCGAAATGGTCATGCGCGAGTATACCGATCCGCTGCTTGAAGCGGCGGAGCTCGAGCCCACGGCGGTTGACCTCTATCTGGTTGGCGATATGAGCTTTAACGCCTTCGTCACCCAGGGCCAGAATATCTTCCTGCACACCGGGCTGATCATTCGCGCTGAAAACCCAGGCGAAATCAAAGGCGTCATCGCCCACGAGGTGGGTCATATCGAACTTGCCCACCTGGCCCGCCTGCAAGATGCTTCGCGCGGCGGCATGGCCACCATGATGGCCACCATGGGAATCGGCCTGATCGCAGCGCTTGCCGGTGCTGCAGATGCCGGAGCCGCAATCATGGCCTCTGCCGGACAATTTGCAGCGCTCGACATGGCGCAGTACACGCGCGGCCAGGAGGCCTCTGCTGACCAGGCCGCAATCCGCCTGCTGACCGCAACGGGACAGTCAGGCGAAGGGCTCGTCTCAACGTTTGAGCGTCTGGCTTACCAAGAGCGTCTGTCCCAGGCCCGTCGCTGGGAATATTTCCGCTCTCACCCCCTGTCGGCTGACCGGGTCTCTGCATTGCGTCGCAATGTCGACGCGTCGCCCTATCGTGATATTCCGGACACGCCGGAAGAAATCGCCATGTTGGAGCGTATTCAGGCGAAGATCATCGGCTTCATGGTGCCGCCTTCACAGACGCTGAGCCGCTACCCGCTCAGCGATACGTCCATTCCCGCGCGCTATGCTCGCTCGGTCGCCTACTTCAAGGATGGACTGATTGATGAAGCGGAAGCCGAGATCGCCCATCTTCTGGAAGCGGAGCCGGAAAACCCCTTCTTCCATGAGTTATTGGCACAGGTTCGGTTTGAAAGCGGGCTTATTGCTGAGTCGATCGAACCCAGCGAACGCGCGGTGGAATTGATGCCTGATGCTCCACTGCTGCAAATCTATCTGGCCCGCTCTCTGATTGCCGAAGGCGGGGAAGACAATCTGAATGCAGCTGTGCTCCATCTCAACCGCGCTTTGATCTTCGAGCGCGAGAACAGCTTTGGATGGTTCCAGAAGTCGCTTGCGCACCAGGCCCTTGGACAAAATGCGATGGCCGAGCTGGCGACCGCTGAGCGGTTTTATTCCATAGGCGATGAGCGCCAGGCGCATCTGTTTGCGCGTCGGGCCCATGATGAGCTTGAGCGCGGCACCGAGGCCTGGATCCGGTCGGCTGAAATCCTGGCTGTGACCCAGCCCACAAATCGTGAAATGCGCGAATGGAACCGGGTCGAGCGTGAGCGCCGCCCCAACTTTATGACCCAAGGGTGACCTCCTGCCCTAGCCGCCACAGCCTTTTGCGCCTAAATCGGGCTAAACCTTTACTTGAACTGGAGTGACCATGCGAAGCGTGATCGCAGCCTTTTTTCTCAGCTTTGTCCTCGCCGCCTGTTCCCAAGCCGAAACCGGCGCAGCACAAGATCCGGACCGCGAAGCAATTGAGCAGATTGTGCGTAGCTATATTCTGGAAAATCCAGAAGTGATCGAAGAGGCCCTGATCGAGCTTCAGCGTCGGGCACGTCAGCGTGAACTGCAGGCGACGGTTGATGCCGTCACTGCGAATTCCGCCCAGATCTTTTCCGATGAACGCGACCCGGTTGTCGGCTCCGCGGATGCGCCGGTGACCATCGTGGAATTTTTCGATTATCGCTGCACCTTCTGCATGCGCGCCAATAGCTGGATACAAACCGTGGCGGAGGAGCATCCCGAAGATGTGCGCATCGTGTTCAAGGAATTCCCGATTCGTGGCCCTGAAGCTGAAGAAGCCGCCCTCGCCTCACTGGCTGTGTGGCAGATCGCGCCCTACGCCTACCTCGCCTTCCACGATGACCTGATGCGTGCCAGCGGTCCGCTACCGTCTGAGCGCATTGATGAAATCGCCCAAGCCAATGGGATTGATGTTGCCCAGATGCGCGCGACGATGGAAAGCGAAGCCATCGCCGAGCACATCGTGGATGTGTCCGCTCTGGCGCGCAGTGTCGGTATTACCGGCACGCCCTTCTTCATCATCGGCGACGAAATCATTCCAGGCGCAGATATGGCCGCCATGCAGCGCGCCCTCGATAATGCGCTAGCAGCTGCCGGTTAGGTCTGTTCACCTGCCCCGGAGGATCAAAAGCCAGGCCCGGATTAAATCCGGGCTTGGCCGGGACAGGGTCTAAGGGTTTAGCCTAAATCAGACCTGCCAGCGGGCTGGACGGATCGGCGTAGCGCTTTTTGGGCATGCGGCCAGCCAGATAGGCTTCACGGCCCGCGATCAACGCATGTTTCATGGCCCGCGCCATCCCGATGGGGTCTTTGGCCTCGGCAATGGCCGTATTCATCAGGACACCGTCACAGCCCAGCTCCATCGCCACAGCGGCATCAGAGGCGGTCCCCACACCGGCATCGACGATCACCGGCACCTTGGCCTCTTCAATGATCAGGCGGATATTCACCGAATTCTGGATGCCAAGGCCGGAACCAATCGGTGCGCCCAGCGGCATAATTGCGCACGCCCCGGCCGCTTCCAGCTTTTTGGCATACACCGGGTCATCCGAGCAGTAGACCATGACGTCAAAGCCCTCTTTGACGAGCATGTCGGTGGCGCGCAGCGTCTCTTCCATGTCCGGATAGAGGTGCTTGGGATCTGACAGCACTTCCAGCTTTACCAGGTCCCAGCCGCCGGCTTCGCGCGCCAGACGCAGCGTGCGCACCGCGTCTTCACCAGTAAAGCACC
Organism: Maricaulaceae bacterium EIL42A08; assembly: GCA_024178355.1. Lineage (GTDB taxonomy): Bacteria > Pseudomonadota > Alphaproteobacteria > Caulobacterales > Maricaulaceae > Oceanicaulis. The sequence goes on from JAMZNZ010000002.1 coordinate 750,425, forward strand.
CCGCCGTGTTGGGCAGGAAGACGTATTTCTTCGGATCGATATGATCGACCAGGCGCTCCTGAGTGGGGTCTGACAAATTCACCCGGCGCAGCGCCACCGTGATCATGTCTGCCCCCGACGCCACCAGCGCCTCGGCATTCTGGGCATAGCTCTTATACTTGCCCGTCCCGATGATGAGGCGCGAGTTCAGCGTGCGGCCGGCAACGACCAGCGGGGTGTCGGTTTTGGATGCAGCGTCGCTCATGGCGCTAGCCCCCTCCTACAAATTGGACAATTTCCAGCCGGTCTCCGGCGGCGATCTTGATGGCGTCATACTGGGAGCGCGGAGCGATCTCCAGATTGCGTTCCACAGCGACCTTGCGCGGGTCAAGCTCCAGCAGCTCTAGAAACCCCGTCAGGGTCAAATCTGCGGGCACTGAGCGTGTCTCACCGTTGACGGTGACCTCAATCCTGGACATGTCCAAAAGCTCCTGGCGCGAGGATTGCTTGTTTCTTACAGGGTTCACGTCGTAGAACACGGGACCTTAGTCAAGCCGCCAGCGGCGTCGGAGCGTGAACTTGAAGCCGATCCACATCCTTAACGGGCCGAATCTGAACTTGCTGGGTACCCGCGAGCCGCAGATTTATGGTCACCAGACACTGGCCGATATCAAGGCCATGTGCGAGGCCGCGGCGCAGGCGCTCGACACCTCCATCGTCTTTGAACAATCAAACCATGAAGGCGTGCTGGTCGATCTGATCCAGCGCGCCGGAAACGAGGCTTCTGCGATCGTGCTCAACGCAGCGGCCTACACCCACACTTCCGTGGCGATCCATGACGCCATCAAGGCTGTGTCGGTGCCCACAGTGGAAGTTCATCTGTCGCAGCCAGCTGCACGCGATGCTTTCCGCGAAAAGAGCTTTATTGCACCAGTTGCAGCCGGGTCCATTTCAGGCTTCGGCGCTTTCAGCTATGTGCTGGGTATAGAAGCCGCGGCGCGCCTTGCGCGGTCCGGCGCTGACGCTAACAAAAACAAAGGGTCTTAAACACCATGGCCTCTACCACGTCTCGCCCTCAGATCGACGCCAAAGTGGTGCGTGAGCTTGCCGATATCCTCAAAGATACCGAGCTGACCGAAATCGAAGTGGAAAAAGGCGAGCTGCGCATTCGCGTTGCCCGTGAGATTACCGCCGCTCCGGTCGCCTATGCGGCCCCTGCCCCGGCACCGGTTGCTGCTCCGGCTGCGGCCCCTGCGGCTGCCCCGGTTGCGGACGCTGCACCGGCCGGTGAAACCAAGTACACGGCTGGTGCTGTGACTTCGCCGATGGTGGGCACTGCCTACCTGCGCCCGAGCCCGGACGCTGACGCCTTCAAGAAGGTCGGCGATGCAGTGAAGGAAGGCGAGACCATCATCCTGGTTGAAGCCATGAAGACCTTTAACCCGATCACGGCACCCAAATCCGGCACGCTCACCGAGATGCTGGTCGACGATGCCCAGCCTGTTGAATATGGCGAAGCCCTGTTCGTGATCTCCTAAAGGAGCACCGGGCACATGTTTGATAAAATCCTCATTGCCAATCGCGGCGAGATTGCCCTGCGGGTCCACCGGGCCTGTCAGGAAATGGGCATCCGCACGGTCGCTGTGCACTCTGAAGCTGACGCCAACGCCATGCATGTGCGTCTGGCCGATGAAAGCGTATGTATCGGCCCGCCACCGGCTGGCCGCTCCTATCTGCACATCCCGTCCATTATCGCTGCTGCCGAAGTGACCGGCGCACAGGCGATCCACCCGGGCTATGGCTTCCTGTCTGAAAACGCGCGCTTTGCTGAAATCATCGAAGCGCACGGCATGACCTTTATCGGCCCAAGGGCGGAAACCATCCGTCTGATGGGTGACAAGATCACCGCCAAGCAGGCTGCGGTCGAAGCAGGCATCCCGGTGGTTCCAGGCTCAGACGGCGCGATTTCTGACATGAAGGAAGCGCGCAAGGTCGCCAAGGAAATCGGCTTTCCGGTGCTGATCAAGGCCGCCTCCGGCGGGGGTGGTCGCGGCATGAAGGTCGCCGAATCAGAAGCCACCCTGGAAGAAGCCCTGCAGACCGCCTCGTCTGAAGCGGCAGCAGCCTTCGGGGATGGCTCGGTCTATATCGAGAAATATCTCGGCCAGCCGCGCCATATCGAAATCCAGGTCATGGCCGACGAGCATGGCAATGTGATCCATCTGGGTGAACGCGACTGCTCGCTGCAGCGCCGCCACCAGAAGGTTCTCGAAGAAGCCCCGTCTGTGGCGCTGGACGAAGCCGCGCGCGCGAAAATCGGCGATATTGTCACCAAGGCGGTGAAGAATATCGGCTATCGCGGCGCGGGCACGGTGGAATTCCTCTATGAGAATGGCGAGTTCTATTTCATTGAAATGAATACCCGCCTGCAGGTGGAACACCCCGTGACCGAGGCAATCACCGGCGTCGACCTGGTGCGCGAGCAGATCCGTGTGGCTGCTGGCATGGAGCTTGGGCTCAAGCAGGAAGACGTCAAAATCAATGGCTGGGCCATTGAGTGCCGGATTAACGCAGAGAACGCGAAAACCTTCACACCGTCTCCGGGCAAGGTGACTGAGTTCCATGCGCCAGGCGGTCTGGGTGTGCGTCTCGATAGCGGGCTTTATGCCGGCTACTCCATCCCGCCCTATTACGACTCCATGATCGGCAAGCTGATCGTGCATGGCCGGGACCGCGAAGAGGCGCTGATGCGCCTGCGTCGTGCGCTCGGCGAAATGGTGATCACGGGCGTGGAAACCACCATCCCGCTGCACCTGGCCCTGCTGGAAGAGCCTGAATTCCTCGCCGGCGATTACCACATCCGCTGGCTGGAAAGCTGGCTGGCCGAACGCCAGTAGAATCTGTTTCCTGTTACGGCGCGCAGCTTGCTAGGCTGCGCGCCAGCAACAGACTTGAGACACACCCATGCGCGGCTTTGGCGTCAACGAACTTCTTTCCTGCTATGCGCGCGGCGTGTTTCCGATGGCGGAATCGCGCGATGATCCTCGGGTTTTCCTGCTGGAGCCTGATGTTCGCGGGATGATCCCGCTCAATCGCTTCCACATTCCGCGCAGTTTAAAGAAGACCGTCCGCAAGGATGTCTTCCACGTCACCGTCAATCGCTGTTTTGAAACCGTCGTGCGCGCCTGTGCCAGCCCGGCACCGGGCCGCGATGAGACCTGGATCAATCCGGTCATCGAGTCGCTCTATGGCGAGATGCACCAGCAAGGCCACGCCCACTCCATCGAGTGCTGGAAGGATGGCGCGCTGGCCGGGGGGCTGTATGGCGTTTCGCTGGGGGCGGCCTTCTTCGGCGAAAGCATGTTTTCACGCCAGACCGATGCGTCAAAGACCGCGCTCGTCCATCTGGTGGCGCGTTTGAAAGTGGGCGGCTTTAAACTGCTCGACGCGCAGTTCACGACCGCCCATCTGGAGCGCTTTGGCGCTGTGGGCGTGCCGCGGCGCAGCTACAAGCAGATGCTGGCCAAGGCGGTCAATGAGGATGCAGATTTCTTCAAGCTGGCCGACGGCCTGCCCGGCGATCAGCTTCTGCAGTCGATCACCCAGACGTCGTAGACCGGGTGCTCCAGCGCGTTAAGCGCCGGGTTCGACGCAAACATCCAGCCTGAGAAGATACGCTCGCCTTCAGCTTCCACGCCGAAGCCGTCGGTACGACGGTCGTCAATCTGGACGAAGGCAAAGACTTCCGGCGGCTCTTCTGGCGGACGGCGGCGGCAATATTGAACCGTCACGCCCAGTGCGCCGAACTCCACCATCTCACCCACAGGCGCTTCGAAATCGCGCGTGCGGGCGGTGACCTTGTCCAGACCACGCAGGATCGCCACCGAACCGGGCTGCGAGCTGCGCTCAGGCTGGCTTGCACCGCCCTGCTGTTGGGCCGCCAAGGCGGTTCCAGCCGTGGCGAGCATGGCGGCAGAGGACAAGAGCGCGATGAAGGTCCGGGTCATGGTGTCAGCTTTCCCTTGGAATGCGGCACAAGCGTGACCGTTTAGTCGCCCGGCGTCCAGCTTTCGTAGTCACCCACAGTGCGCTGACGCTCACGACCCGAGCCGGCTGCCAGCGAACCGGCCGGGCGGTGCGCATGCAGCGTGCCAGTCATGTTCGGGCGGTGATCCTGCTCCCACTCGCGGCGCGGCAGAGGCACCTCGGTGGGCGGCTCATCAAAGGTATGGTGCAGCCAGCCGTGCCAGTCAGACGGCACGCGCGAGGCATCGGCATAGCCATTATAGACCACCCATCGGCGCTGCTTGGAATCCGCACCGGTACCGCCGGAACGCTCGCGATAATATGTGTTGCCGAAGCTGTCTTCGCCAACCCGTTCGCCGCTGCGCCAGATCGTGAAGGCGGCGCCTGCAGAAGCACCATTCCACCAGGTGAAGATTTTCGAAAGCACGCCAAGCATGGGTCTGTCCCGTCAGGTGTCAGAATCTGGGTGCGTTATGCCTGTGTGCACGCCTCCGGTCCAGTGCTGCAGTGCCGCAGCATCAGCAAGCTGGGGAAAAGCCCTGTCAGCTTTCGACAGACCACCCCTCACACAGGTACGATATCGCAATGTTATGCAAGCGATGTGATTCGCGAAGGAGCGACCATGGTCCAGCGTCGACTGACCCGCGACGGCGAGACTTTTGCTGACAGCCTGGCTTTCTGTGACCGGCCCATGGTGCCGGGCGACCCGGATGTGATCGCCGACGAGACTACCGAGGCTGTTGTCCAGACGCCCGACGCCTGGAGCGACGCAGCCGCGGCCGCTTTCGCCGTGCTGACCGGCTCTGAGTTCGATGCGGACCTTAATGCAGGTCAGATTCTCGAAGCGCTCGGGGTCGAGCTTGCCGCGGCTGCGGGCCTTGAAGGCGTTGCCGCTGCCGAGCTTGCCGCCTCTTTGTTGATGCGCGAAGCCTGCCCGGCCCCGGCCCTGTGGCGTAGCCAGCTTCTTCCGATTGAGTCGCCGGCATCTGCTGAACCAGCTGAAGCGCTGGATGCAGTTATTGATGCGCTCAACGGTGCGACCATGGGCGAAGCGGCCGCAACGCTGGGCGCGCGCATTCTGGCGGAGCGCCTGGAAGCCATTGGGCTGGCGTGCGTCAATTGCGATGGCAACGACGAGGAATGCTTCGATCCGCGCCGCAATCGAGCCTTGGCCCGCGCTATCCGCGCAGCACGCCGGGACGGTGCTCCCGACGCCATGATCGAGCGCGCCATTGCTCGTGCGCGTCAGGGCGTCATCACACCAGAAGCCGGACTTAACACTGCGCCGCCGCAGACACAGACGCCGCCCGTTCGCCTCGACGCAGATTTCTTCGACGCTGACGACACCGATCCAGCCGTTCGCAAGCTGTCCGAAGCGCTGTGGACACACGGCGCGCCGACGCTTCATTTCGACGATATCGAGCCTGCCCTGCCCCAGGCCGTTGTGCTGGAGCTCAGCGCCTTCATCACCGAGGGCAAGGCTGATCTTGAAGCGCTTCAAGCGGCGACTGAGCTTTGGAGCCTGGTGGCGAAAAGCGCGGGCGGTTCGCTTGGCCTGAGCGGGCTGGGGGCGGCCCTCACCGCAGCGCGCTGTGCCTATGACAGCGACGAGGGGCGCGAGCTTGCTGCGACGCTGATCACCACGATCAAAGCCTCCAGCGCGGCACCGTTGAGCCTTGAGCGATGCGACGGGACGCTTGCGACCTTCCTTGAAACCGAAAGCATTTCGATCCACCCGATCAGCACGGTTGCTGGGACTGAAGGCGGTCTGGCGGCGTGCGTCACGGCTGCGCTTTCTGAGCTTCACCCGGCCAAGCTGGCCCAGGTGCAACGCCATGCGCTCGGCACCCAGGCACTCAGCACCCATGACGCTGAATGGATTGATGCGCTGAAGCGCCAGGGCGTGGATGAAGACTGCTTTGCTCGCATTGATGCGGCCATCGCCGAAGGCGCGCCGCTGCGCTTTGCCATCAATCGCTGGACACTGGGCGAGGAAATCGCACGCCGCTGCGGGCTGTCGCCGGACCAGTTTGATGCTGCCGGTGGCCGCTTGCTGGAAGCGCTGGGCGTTGATCCACTCGACATCACCGCGGCGGAGCGTCACGTGCATGGCGCAGGCACGCTGGATGACTGTCAGGCGCTCAGCGATGATCTGCGGGCTGTGTTCGCCACGCCTGACGTGGAAGCCCGCCTCGCCATGGCCGAGGCCGTTGAAACCGCGCTTGAAGCCCCGTGCGGGCTAGATATCGCCCTGCCCGGCTCTGCGACCATTGAGGAAGCAGGCCAGATCGCAGCCTCAGCGGCCCGTCGCGGTCTGAAGTCTGTGACTGTTCGCCGGGAGGGTCAGGCGCTCTATGACCTGCTCAATACCATCGAGTTTGAGGGCGGCGACTATGGCCGCCGCGAGATGATCGCCGAAGAGCGGGTGATCGAACGCGTGGTGGAGAAATATGTCGAGCGCGCCACCGAGCGCCGCAAGCTGCCCGATCGGCGCAAGGGCTATATCCAGAAGGCCACCGTGGGTGGTCACAAAGTCTACCTGCACACCGGTGAGTTTGAGGATGGCGAGCTGGGCGAAATCTTCATCGACATGCACAAGGAAGGGGCCGCCTTCCGCTCGCTGATGAATAATTTTGCGATTTCGATCTCCATCGGCTTGCAATATGGCGTGCCGCTGGAAGAGTTTGTGGATGCCTATCTGTTCACACGGTTCGAGCCAGCCGGCGATGTGGACGGTAATGATTCCATCACCCACGCCACCTCAATCCTGGACTACATCTTCCGTGAACTGGCGGTGAGCTATCTGGGCCGTGATGACCTGGCCCACACCGACGCCGATCCGCGCGATCATGCCGGGCTCGGGCGTGGGGTGGCTGAGGAAAAGCTCGCTCAGGAAGCCGATGCAGCGAGCCTCATCTCCAAGGGGTTCTCGCGCGGTCAGCTGCCCGACAATGTAGTGATGCTGGGCTCCCGGCCCCGCCCGGAAGCCACCGACACGCCTGCCCCCGCACGCGGTTCAGGCCCGGCCAGCGCGCCGGTGCCCAGCTATCACGGCGAGCCGTGTCCCGACTGTGGTCACTTCACCCTGATCGAAGGCGGAGCCGAGCTTGATTGCGACGCCTGCGGCTGGTCCGGCCCACCTCCAGGCGGGTAGTCGCAAGAACGGCGCAAGGCTTGCAGTCCTACATCTGAACGCTCGATAAAGGGCGGTGGAGCTGCGCCATGATGAAACAGATTTTGCTTGCTTTAACCGTTTCGGCCCTCTCGGCCGTTCCCGCTCTTGCACAGAATGCGTCTGAGATTGCGCGCGTTCAAGCGGGGCAATCCTGTTCGGGCTGCAACCTGTTCCAGGCGGATCTGGCCTACCGTGACCTGCCCGGCATCGACGTGTCCGGGGCGCGCCTGCGCCAAGCCAATCTCAGCCTCGCCACCATGAACCAGGCCAGCTTTGATCGCGCCAATCTGACCGTCGCCAATCTGTTCGGAGCGCGCTTTACCGGGGCCAGCTTCCGCAATGCCGATCTATCACAGGCCGTTGCCGTGGGAGCCCATTTTGGCGGCGCGAACCTGTCTGGAGCCGGGCTTACGGGCACCAATCTTTCCGGCGCAGAATTAGCTGACGCCCACGGCCTGACCCAGGCACAGCTCAACACCGCCTGCGGCGATCATACCACACAGCTCCCGGCTGGCCTGACCATTCCGGCCTGCAACCTTTCTGCCTACTGAGAATTACTGCGAATTAAGTCGATCTTGCTGTGTCAGGCGAGTAACTTACCGCCATGACCTTGCGTGATGCTCTCATTTCGGCCGCCTCTGCGATCTGCCTGGCTAGCCCCGCGCTTGCTGGCGGTGGTGGGGAACAGGGCCCACACCGTAGCCTCGTGATTGGTGGCGACTGCGTGGAATGCACGTTTGAGGGCGCGAATCTGGCGGGCGCCCAATTCCTCGGTGGCGACTTTCGCGATGCCAATTTCGATCGGGCTGAAATGCTCGGCGCGCGGCTTGTAGACCTGACTCTGCAGGGGGCAAGTTTTGAGCGTGCCTCGCTCAACGAAGTTCATATCGCCAATTCCGGACTTGAAGGCGCAAATTTCGAGAATGCGACGCTGACCCGCGCTCGCTTCCATCAGGCACGGCTTGTTGGTGCAAACCTGTCTGATGCGTCAATGAGCCAGTCGGTGATGCTTCTGGTCGATCTGACCGGAGCGAACCTGTCCAATGTCGCAGCGAATTCCAGCGTCTTCCGGCAAGCCAATTTCAGCGCAACGCGGTTGCGCGATGCCGGTCTGAGCAACGCCCATTTCATCGGAAGCCGCCTGATTGGTGCCGATGCACGCAACGCCAACTTTTCCGGGAGTATCTTTGAAAATGTGGATCTGACCGGGTCTGATTTTCGAGATACGAACCTGGTCGGGGTGCGTTTCCGGACCGTCGATGTCACTGGCGTCGATTTTCGAAATGCCAATGGTCTAAGCAGCAGCCTATTTGCACGAGCTTGCGGCGTTGATGCACGCGGCCTTCCAGACGACGTTGAGCTTGGCCCATGTGGCGAAACGCGTCAGAGCATTGACGATGAACACATCACAGTTGCTGTAGCGGCAAGTCGCGAGGCTCTGGAAAACCTGCGCCAACAGCGGCGCGCCCAGATCGAGGAAGCCCGTCACGCCTTTGAGCAGGCAATCGGCAATATTGAAGTGCGAGTCGGTAGTTCTGATCGCATACGCCTGGAGGCAATTGCCGCCGCGCGCGAAGGCTGGGAAGCGGCAGCCGAGGCTTTGGCCGAAGCTGAATTCGAGCTGGCCGAGAACGGCGAAGAGATGAACTGGTCGTTCGACATTCGCCGAGCCGAGCTGGGCGAGCCGATCCGAATTATTCTTGAACAGGCCGCGCCGCAAGACGTCGTGGTCTTCACCCGGCGCGAAACGATGGAAGCTCCGCCACCGCCGCCCATGCCGGAGGCCCCGAAACTGCCCCAGCGCGCGGACGCGATCTTTATTGCTGAAGACGGCACGGCGATCACCCGGGACGCTGAAATCATCCTGATTGAACGCAGCTTGAGCGCGGCTGATATCGGCTTTCTGATCGAAGCGACCGCCAACGACTTCAACCGGCGGGACAATGCCGAAACCCTGTCCTTCCGTGACGTTCAGGCAGGTGTCTGGGCACGCAGCAATGAGACTCAGCTTCCCATCCTGTGTGGTGAGGTCGAGCTTGAGGACGGCTGGACGCGCTTTGCCACCGTGCGCAATGAGGGCTTTGAGATTTCTCTGGGCGGATCTGGTGAAGCCATCTGCGATGGCGATGCAGCCACCATTCAGCCCAGCGCCGATCTCGCCATCCGCATTGAACGCCGCCTGACCCAGCTTGCCGTAGACTGATAGGCACTGCCCTTGCTTGAAACAAAAAACCCCGGCTCGCCTGAGCCGGGGTTTTCCTTGTTCAGGCTTGGCACCTAGCCCTTCTTGGCGTCGGGCATCACCGTACGCAAGTGCAGCTCGCGCAGCTGGCGGGCTTCTGCGGTGGACGGGGCGTTCATCATCAGGTCGCGAGCCTGCTGGTCTTTCGGGAACATCACGACTTCGCGCAGATTGTCCTGATCGGCCAGCAGCATCACGATGCGGTCCACGCCCGGTGCGATACCACCGTGGGGCGGTGCGCCATAGCGGAAGGCGTTCAGCATGCCACCGAAGGCTTCTTCCACGACCTCAGCGCCGTAACCGGCAAACTCGAACGCCTTCAGCATCACGTCCGGGCGGTGGTTCCGGATCGCGCCTGAAGACAGCTCAACGCCGTTACACACGATGTCGTACTGCCAGGCCTTCAGATTCAGCAGCGTCTCGTGGTCGTGCTTGTCGAGTTTCAAAAACTCGTCCGGGTCCATCTGGGGCATCGAGAACGGGTTGTGGGAGAACTCGACCTTCTTGTTGTCTTCGTCCCATTCGTACATCGGGAAGTCGACGATCCAACAGAATTTGAAGATATTTTCTTCAAACAGGCCAAGCTCACGGCCCACACGATCGCGGGCACGACCAGCAAAGGCCACGAAGTCCTTCGGTTCACCGGCGGCAAAGAAGACAGCGTCGCCAGCTTTCAGGCCCAGCTGGGTGCGGATGGCTTCAGTGCGCTCCGGACCAATATTCTTGGCCAGGGGACCAGCGCCCTCCAGTTCGCCGCCTTCTTCGCGCCAGAAGATATAGCCAAGACCCGGCTGGCCTTCGTCCTTCTGGGCCCACTTGTTCATGCGGTCACAGAAGGCGCGGCTGCCGCCACTCGGTGCCGGGATCGCGCGAACCTCGACCTTCGGGTTCTTTTCGATCATCCCGGCAAAGACCTTGAAGCCGGAGCCGGCGAAGTGCTCGGTCACAGGCTGCATCTCAATCGGGTTGCGAAGGTCCGGCTTGTCAGAGCCATATTTCGCCATGGCCTCAGCATACGGGATGCGGGCAAAGGCCACGTCCGGCACTTCACGCTCACCTGCAAACTCCTGGAATACGCCCGCCAGAACCGGCTCGATCGCCTGGAAGACGTCTTCTTGGGTCACGAAGCTCATTTCCATGTCGAGCTGATAGAATTCGCCGGGGGCGCGGTCTGCACGGGCGTCTTCGTCCCGGAAGCACGGCGCGATCTGGAAGTAGCGGTCAAAGCCGGCCACCATGATCAGCTGCTTGAACTGCTGGGGGGCCTGCGGCAGGGCGTAGAATTTGCCCGGGTGCAGGCGCGACGGCACCAGGAAGTCGCGCGCGCCTTCTGGCGACGACGCGGTGAGGATCGGCGTCTGGTATTCAGTGAAACCCTCATCGACCATGCGGCGGCGCAGGCTGTCGATGATCTTCGAACGCAGCACGATGCGCTCATGCAGGCTCTCACGGCGCAGGTCCACATAGCGGTGCTTCAACCGCACTTCTTCAGACCAGTCCGGCTCACCAAAGACCGGCAGCGGCAGCTCTTCAGCCGACGACTGAACGGCCAGATCCTCAACGCGCAGCTCCACTTCGCCGGTGGGAAGATTCGGGTTCACCGTTTCGTCGGAACGGGCCACGACCTTGCCGGTCACGGTCACAACGCTCTCGACGCGCATGCGCTCAAGCTTTTCAAAGTGGGGGCTTTCCGGCTCCAGCACGCACTGCGTCAGACCATAATGGTCGCGCAGGTCGACAAAGAGCAGACCGCCATGGTCACGCTTTCGGTGGATCCAGCCGGACAGGCGAACGCTCTCGCCAACCTGGGCTTTGCGTAGCTGTCCACAAGTGTGGGAGCGATAGGCATGCATCGTGAAGAACCATTCGTTCTGGAGTGAGCGGGACCAGCGTAGACAGCGCGGCCCCAGGGCAGGCAATAATCGAGCCGGGAGAAGCACCCGCAAGGCCCCTTATGTCAAGCGTTTCACCCGCATTTGGCGTGCTTATGGGCTGGAGCGATGCAGCCTAGCGTCATTCGATGCGATCTCATCTGTTTCATTCAGGCTTCTGGGCCCTCGCCACGATCCTTGGCATCGCCTGCGCGCCGGTGTTGTTGATTCCCGGACGCGGGCCAACAGTGGCGGTCATCGGCCTGTTCGCAAAGCTGGTCCGGGGCTGGTTGAAGCTGTGTGGTGTCTCTATCGAATACCGGGGTTTGGAGCATCTTGAAGGTGTGGGCCCCGCGGTCTTTGCCTCCAAGCATCAAAGCTATGGTGACGGGCTGTGTCACATCGCGCGCGATCGCGACCTCGCCTACGTGATTGGCGACCACATGCTGCGCTTTCCGCTGGTGGGCACCTATCTCAAACGCGCCGAAGCTGTCGTGGTGGACGATGCGGCGGGTCGACGTGCCGGCGGCGCGTTTGATGAGGGTGTGGAGCGGCTGAACGCAGACGGTCGCTCGGCGATCATATTTCCTGAAGGCGGGCTTTCACCGGTGGGCGGCAAGCGGCGCTATCGGCGCGGTGTCTGGAAGCTGGCTCGAAGCCTCGAACGGCCGATCATTCCGGTCGCCACGAATCTGGGGTGTTTCTGGCCGGAGGAAGAATGGGTCTTGCGACCAGGAGAGGCCGTGATCGAATTTTTACCGCCGATGCACCCTGGCGATGAGAGCAAGACCTTCATGAGCAAGCTCGAGAACCGGATCGAGAGTCGGACCCGGGCGCTCGAGGTCGAAGCAATACATCACAAAAAGTAGACAGGTCAGGTTTCACCTCCTTCTGGTCAGCGTTCATCCAAAGCTGGTCGAAGCCATGCGGGCGTTTTGACACCGCATTGGCATCGTTATGCGGCTTTATCCACGGACCCGGTCAGATTCTATCCCTAATAGGGCGCTGAACCCCGCCAGATGAGGAAACGGCCAGCGAGTCGGCCTCCAGATGAGCTGAAAAAGCACGAAAGTTTTTTTGGGCATTGGCTGATTTTTTGGTCTCTGACGACGCACAACCGTTGAGAAACAACTTAAGTATAACCCCACTACCCTTTGAAATTAATAATACTTCTCCAGCTCCATTCTGGCAGCTGAGGCATCAAAATTATTTGGTGAGTGAACACTCACTTACGCTTGACACTTCGGATAAGCTCAGCCATTGTCGCGTTAGTGAGTGAACGCTCACTTACTTTCATATCCCTTCCCTCCCGGAGCGACCCTGCTCCAAGTGGGTGAGCGTTCACTTGCCACCATCACCGCTTCGGCCCCAAGCTGGATTCGATACGGTGAAACAACGAATTCGGAGTCGGCACCATGGTAGCCAAGGCCAGTAACAGCGACGCGCAGGACACAGCGGACGTTCGCGGCGTCACAGCCCCTGACGGCAGCGTGAAGGCCCGGCTGGAACGCGGTGCGCTCAACCTTTTCAGGGAACACGGTGTCGACGGGGTTTCGACCCGCGCCATCGCCGAAGCCGCTGGCGTGTCTGAGGGCGCGATCTACAAGCACTTCAAAAGTAAAGAGGTTCTGGCCCAGCATCTATTTGAGGCCATCCACGAGAAGCTCTACGCGCTTGTTGAGGAACAGCTCAATGCCGCCGAGAGCTTTGATGATGGCGTGCTGCGGGTGGTGAAAACCTACTGCAAGGCGGCTGACGATGACCCGACCCTTTTTGAGTACCACCTCACTCACATGTTTCGTTTCGGCGTGCGCCACTACCCTGGCCGCCCCGACCCCACAACGCTGATTGCCTCGCGAATTCAGGATGCTATCGACAATGGTGCCTGCCCGCCCGGCAATCCGGAAATCAAGGCTGCGGCCGCTCTTGGTGTCGTTCTTCAACCGGCTGCCCACCGTATGGCGGGCCGTTTTGAAGGCACCATGACCGACCATGCCGATCAGTTCGCTCGCGCCTCTCTGGCTGCGGTGAAGGAGACTTGAACATGACTGATGCACCCCATGACCTGAGGTCTGATGATACGACTGAAGGCACTGAAACGCCTCGCCATTCTGCCATGACCTGGCTGCGCTCCACCGGCTTTGAAATCGCCTACTGGCTGATCACGGTGTTTGCCGCCCTCATCTGCACGCTGCTGGCCGCCTTCCCGAGCCGTAAGCCTCTGGCCTGGGGGCTCCAGATGTATGGCTCGGCTCAGGTCGCCGCTTTGAAGTATATCGCTGGAATCACTGTGGAAGTTCGGGGTCGTGATCGCCTGCCGAACGAACCTGTCGTCTTTGGAGCCAAGCACCAGAGCTGGGGCGACGGCTTTGTGATGCTCAGCCAGATTGCCCAGCTGAGCTTCGTCGCCGGTGACCATCTCTACAAATTCCCGCTTGTGGGCCGTATCCTGAAGAAAATCGGGGCGATTGTTCTGTCAAATCAAGGCGGTGAAGAAGCTCAGGCCCGTCTGAACGAAGGTATCGACGCGCTTAAGACCGATGGCCGTGATGTACTTATCTACCCAGAAGGCCATCTCTCAGCGGTCGGGGAAAAGCATCGCTACCGGTCTGGCGTCTGGCGCCTCTACACGCTGCTGGATCGCCCCTGCACGCCTGTCGCCACAAGCCTGGGCGTGGGTTGGGACCGTCAAAGTTTCTTTAAATGCAAGGCCAATGTCGTGGTGGAATTCCTCGACCCCATCGCGCCGGGCATGGACAAGGACGCCTTCCTGGCCGAGCTGGAGAGCCGCGTTGAAACCCGCACCAACCAGCTGATCGCAGAGGCACGCGCACAATGAGCCTGAAACTCTCAGCCCAGCTGATGGGCCAGCGCCGCTACGTGCCCATCTGGGCCGCTCAGGTGCTCGGAGCCTTTAACGACAACCTGTTTCGCTTCTCGCTGGTGATGCTGGCCACCTACTCTGGCATGACAGTGCTGGACCTGCCGCGCGAGCAGATGACGCCCATCGCCGCGACGGTCTTCACCTTGCCGATCTTCCTGTTCTCTGCTGTCGCAGGCCAGGTGGCCGACCGCTACGACCGGATGAAAATCATGCGCGTGATGAAGTTCGCCGAGATCTTTTTGATGATGGCGGCCGCCGTTGGCTTCCTGCTCAACGCGCCCTGGGTGCTTTTAGGCGTGCTCTTCCTAATGGGTGTGCAGACCGCATTCTTCATTCCGGCGCGCACCTCGGCCATGCCAACCGTGCTGGAGCCCTCTGAGCTGGTGACCGCCAACGCCTTGATGGCCGGAGCCGTCAATGTGGCGATCCTGGCGGGTGCCATTGGCGGAACGCTTCTGACGCCGGCCGAGTTCGGCCCGCCAATTATCGGCGGAACGCTGATCATTGTGGCGATCATTGGCTGGCTTGCAGCCCGACAGGGCGTCCCCGCACCCGCGTCCAATCCGGAGATGAAGATCAGCTTCAACATCCTCTGGGAGACGCTGCGCCTGCTGCGCTTCATCTGGGGCGCGAAGGATGTTTTGCGGCCTGCGGTCGGGATCGCCTGGTTCTGGATGCTTTCAGCCGCAGTCATTACCGTGTTGCCGGTCTTCGCCCGCGACGTGCTGGGGGCCGATCAGAATGTCGTGGCCATCTTCCAGGTCCTGTTCACCGTGGGCGCGGTCACAGGGGCAATGATCTGCGGTGTCCTGAACAGGGGTGGCGGCGCGTTGATCTTCACCGTTATCGGAGCTGCCGGTCTTGTGATTTTTTCAACAGATCTCGCGCTCTACACGGCAGATCGCACGCCGGGACCAGAGCTTGAGACGGTCGGCGTATTTCTCGCCGATCCTGCCAACCATCGGATATTGATCGATCTTTTTGGGGCAGCCATGTTAGGCGGCATGTTCGTCGTGCCGTTGCAGGCCATGACCCAGCGCCGGGCCGATCCTGAACGTCGGGGACGTCTGCTGGCCGCCAGCGGCATCCTGAACGGCGCTGCGGCGACGCTCGGTCCCTTCATCCTTTTCCTGCTGGCGCGCGCCGAAGCGCCGCTTCAGGGGGCCTTCTGGTTCGTAGCCGGCGGCTCGGTGATCGCAGGGCTTTTCTTCACCTGGCGCATGATGGCCAGTGATCGGGTAAAGGAGGCCTGATTCCGCGCTCGCCAAATCCCCCCTCGGGCGCTAAACCCGAGGGCCATGGAATGGATTGATAATACTGAGTCGCTGGCGTCCGCCTGCGCTGACCTCCGCAAAGCTGAATTCGTCGCCATCGACACTGAATTCATGCGCGAAAGCACCTTCTGGCCCCAGCTCTGCCTGATACAGGCAGCTGGTGGCGAACGCGAGGTGCTGATCGATCCGCTGGCCGAGGGCATCGACCTTGCGCCCTTCTACGAGCTGTTAAAGGACACCAAGGTTCAGAAGGTGTTTCACGCCTGTCGCCAGGACCTTGAAATCTTCTTCCACATGGGCGGCGGGGTGATCCCAAAGCCGTTGTTTGACAGCCAGGTAGCCGCCATGGCGGTCGGGCTGGGCGATAGCATCAGCTATGACAACCTGGTGCGCGCGCTGGCTGGAACTTCGCTCGACAAGGGCTCGCGTTTTACCGACTGGTCGCGCCGCCCGCTCTCTGACAAGCAGAAAACCTACGCCCTCGCCGACGTGACCTATCTGCGCGACATCTACCCGAAGCTGCGTGGCATGCTGGCCAAGGTGAAGCGCGAAAGCTGGCTGGCTGAAGAGATGGACCTCATCACCGACCCGGCGACCTATGAGATGCATCCTGAAGACGCGTGGAAGCGCCTGAAGCTACGTAAACTCACGCCGCAATGGCTTGCAGCCCTCAAGGCTGCGGCCTTCTGGCGCGAAACCGAAGCGCAAACCCGGGACATCCCGCGCAATCGCATCATGAAGGATGACGGGCTTTATGAGCTCGCCCATGCGGCCCCCAAGACGACGCAAGACCTACAAGGCCTGCGCGCGGTACCTAAGGGGTTTGAGCGCTCAAAACCGGCTGAGCGCCTGATCGCGCTGATGAATGAGGCGATGGAAGATCCTAAAGCCTACGCGCCGAAGATCGAAAAGCCGAAGCCTGCGCCACCCAATCTTGGCTCTATCGTCGAGATGTTGAAGGTGTACCTGAAGGTGGCTGCAGAGCGCGAAGAGGTGGCTGCGCGCCTGATCGCAACCGTTCCAGACCTGGAAAAGCTGGCCGCGGACGACGAAGCCGATATCGCAGCACTGAAAGGCTGGCGGCGCGCGGTCTTTGGTGCCGATGCCATCCGATTGAAGCATGGCGAGATCGCTTTGCTGCTTGAAAACGGCCGGGTTGAAGCCGTCGAGCTGGAATAAGCAGCGCTCACCCGCTGACGATCGGGCCTTCGCCGCCTATCTTTGAGCCCATGGCCAAAGCCGAACGCCCTGATTCCCCGCCCCTCGACACAGAAGGGCATGCTGCGCCCTCTGCGCCGCCTCCCGATCTGCCGACCGGGCCGGAAGTCATTGCGTCCTATGTGAAAACGCTGCCGCTCAAGCCTGGCGTCTACCGCATGTATGACGACAAGGGCGATGTGCTTTATGTGGGCAAGGCGAAAAAGCTGAAGAACCGGGTGTCGAGCTACGCCAAGTCTGGCGGCCACACTAACCGCATCGCGCTGATGATCTCTCTGACCCGGTCGATGGAATTTGTCATCACCGCGACTGAGACCGAGGCCTTGCTGCTTGAGGCCAATCTCATCAAGCGCTTGAAGCCTCGCTTCAACATCATCCTTCGCGACGACAAATCCTTCCCCTACATCCTGATCAAGCGCGATCACGCTGCCCCCCAGCTGAAGAAGCACCGGGGTTCACGCAAGGTGAAGGGTGATTATTTCGGGCCGTTTGCCAGCGCTGGCGCGGTCAACCACACACTTAACACACTGCAGAAGGCTTTCCTTCTAAGAACCTGTTCCGACAGCGTTTATGAGGGGCGGACGCGCCCCTGCATGCTCTACCAGATCAAGCGCTGTGCGGCCCCCTGCGTCGGCTATGTCGACGAAGAGCGCTATGGCGAGCTGGTCAGCGAAGCCAACGAATTCCTGCGCGGTCGGTCCAATGCGCTGCGCGAACGCCTGCAGTCGGAGATGGAAGAAGCCTCAGACGCACTCGACTTTGAAAAGGCAGCTCGCCTGCGCGACCGGCTGCGCGCCATCGCTGCCGTTACGACGCAGCAAGGGATCAATCCTGAAGGCGTTGATGACGCTGATGTCATTGCGGTTCAGCAGGAGGGCGGAAGGACCTGTGTTCAGATCTTCTTCTTCCGGGCGGGCCAGAACTGGGGCAATCGCGCGCTTTACCCCAAGCATGAAGCTGACGCGACGCCAGAGCAGGTGCTGACCGCTTTCATTGCCCAGTTCTACGAGGACAAGCCAGCGCCCAGCCTGATCCTGACAAGCCATGTCGCGGAACAATCAGAGCTTCTAGAAGAAGCGCTAAGCCTGCGCGCTGGGCACTCGGTAGAGATCCGCATGCCACTGCGCGGTGGAAAGAAGGCGCTGGTCGCCTCTGCCCAGCAAAACGCCCGCGAGGCCCTGGGTCGTCAGCTGGCGGAAACCCGCTCGCAAACCCAGCTTTTGAGCGGCGTGGCCAAAGTCTTCGAGCTGGATGGGCCGCCAGAACGGATTGAGGTCTACGACAACTCCCACATCCAGGGCACAAATGCGCTCGGCGCGATGATTGTGGCTGGGCCAGAAGGCTTTGAAAAATCAAGCTATCGCAAGTTCAATATGAAGGGCGATGACGCTGCCACGAATGACGACTTTGCGATGATGCAGGCCATGCTGCGACGGCGCTTTGTGCGCCTCCCCAAGGAGCGCGATGAAGGCGCAGCCGTGCCGGACCTGCTGCTGATCGACGGCGGTAAGGGCCAGCTCTCTTCTGTGCTTGAGGTGATGGCTGAGCTCGGTGTCGACGATGTGCCGGTTGTAGCGGTGGCCAAGGGGCCGGATCGCGACGCGGGGCGCGAAGTCTTTCACCAGGCCGGCAAGCCACCGCTCAAACTGCCGATGAATGACCCGGTGCTTTACTATCTCCAGCGACTGCGCGACGAAGCCCACCGCTTTGCCATTACCGGTCACCGCGCGAAGCGCTCCAAGCAGATGCGCGAGAATCCGCTGGATGAAATCGGCGGCATTGGCGCGTCGCGAAAGAGCGCACTTCTCAAACACTTTGGCTCCGCCAGAGCGGTCTCGCGCGCCAATGTGGCTGACCTTGAAGCGGTCGATGGCGTATCCAAGGCGCTCGCCCAAAAGATCTACGACCATTTTCACGATTGATCTTACAGGCCTGCCTGCGCCAGTAAGGGCATAATCGACTGATTTGAGGATCGTATGAGCATTGTCAGACACATTCCCAACGCCCTGACCATCGGGCGCGGCCTTGCCGGTCCGGTTGGGACATATCTCATGCTGTCCGGCTTCAGCGCCCAGAGCGAATCGGCGGCGTTTGCCTACGGCATGGCGGCATTCATCGTGCTCGTCGTCGCAGCCCTCACCGACGCGCTCGATGGATTGATGGCGCGACTTCTTAACGCAGAGACCGCGCTTGGAGAGCTCCTCGACCCAATCGCGGACAAGCTTCTTGTGGGCTCCTACCTGATCGGTTTCGTGATCATCTTCCGCTTCGATATCCTGCTGATGATCCCGGTCGCCATCATCATAGGCCGCGACCTGACCGTCACCGGGCTGCGCCTGACAAGCAGCCGCCCCAGTACCATGGCCGCAACCCCCACAGCCAAATTAAAGACGTTTCTTCAAATACTTCTGGTGATGGCTCCCTTCGGGTGGGCCATGCTTCAGATCAATTCTCCCCAAGCAAATGCCGAGTTCGTCCTGTTCTGGTCGGTGGCTGTCTGGATGCTGGCCGGCGTGACAGTCTGGTCCGCACTGCCCTACTGGCGCGCGAGGAAATCTGACTAGGCCCATCGTCCATTCAGACCGAGACTGATGGGTCAGATCGTAAGCTCATGAATAAATGCATTCTTACTGTATGCATTTGTTAACCTCATTCACTGGCATGATATTCCCATGAAGTAGCTGGGGCTATTTGGGAGGCCTTAATGTCAAACTCGGATTTGGACGAACGATTTAAGTTCCTTGGATTTTCAGACGCCGACAGGGCGCGTCTGCGAGCCCTGAAATACACGATCAAGGGGGCCTTGCCCGACGTTCTCGATGAATTCTACGCGGAGATCGCCCGTAATCCGGAAGTCGATGAAATGTTCACGACGAAGGAGATGCGCGTCCACGCCCGCGAGAAACAGATTGATCACTGGGTTCGCATCACAGAAGCAAAATTTGATGCTGACTATTTGGCCAGCGTCACTCGAATTGGCGAGGCTCACGCCCGCCTCGGTCTGAAACCTCAATGGTATTTCGGCGGCTACGCCAGGATCGTCGATGGCCTGCAGGCGGCCCTCGTCAAGCACGCGTTCAAGTCAGTCACCATGTTCTCCTCCGCCAAGGCGCGAGAGGAACTGGAGGCCAATCTCAGCGCTGTAAACAAGGCTGCGATGCTCGACATGGATCTGGCCATGTCCAAGATCGAAGAATGCGCGAAGCGAGCAGCCGCCGAAGAGCAGGAACGCCTTGCTGCGGAGTTCGAGAAGACGGTCACAGCGATCGTAAACTCGGTCGCGGCGGCTTCAGAGGAGCTGGGTCAGACCGCGCGCTCCATGTCCTCAACAGCGGACCAGACGCAAGAGAAGTCGTCCACCGTGGCGGCGGCTGCTGAAGAAGCTACGGCAACCGCTCAGTCGGTAGCTGGTGCCGCGCAACAGCTGACCAGCGCCATCTCGGAAATCTCCCAGCGCGCAGGCGAAGCTGCCCAGTCGTCCGGCCGGGCCAGCGAGCAAGCCCGCAACACCGGCGAGACGATGGGCAAGCTGCGCGAGGCCGCTGCGAAGATCGGCGAGATTGTCACCCTGATCGAAGCAGTTGCAGAGCAAACCAACCTTCTGGCGCTCAACGCAACCATCGAAGCAGCACGGGCTGGCGAAGCCGGGAAAGGCTTTGCCGTTGTGGCAAGTGAAGTAAAGTCTCTGGCAAGCCAGACTGCCAAAGCCACCGAGCAAATCTCGGCCCAGATCGGTAGCGTCCAGAGCGTTGTGGGCGATGCAGTAACTGCCATCGAAGAGGTTTCCAACTCCATTGATGACGTTAATCAGGTGTCGTCGTCGATCTCCGCTGCCGTGGAAGAACAAAACGCCGCGACCGCAGAAATCAGCCGTAACACCGAGCAAACGGCCAGCAGCGCCGGGTCAGTCTCTGAGACCATCGCCGATGTGCTCAGCGGGGCTCGAGAGACCTCTAGCGCCGCAACGGGTGTTGTAGGGGCAGCCGAGGACCTGGGCCGACAGGCTGAACAGCTTCGCTCCGAAGCCGCGCGCTTCCTGACGGAGATCCGCAAAGCCAGCTGATCGTCAGTGGATGAAGACTAAAAGAGGGACCCCTGCTCCGGCGGGGGTCCTTTTTTTCTGGTTGCAGGCTTTGATAGCTTGCGAGGAGCGGGCTTGGTCGCGGCTGGTACTTCTGCAGCTTTCGCTGTCTGCACAGCGGCCTGACCAATCCGGGCTGCGGCATTGCCATCGGCAAACAGCAGGGAGACAGAATCTCCCTCAGACAGCGCAGCGGCACTTCGCACAAGCGCGCCCTCTGGCGTCGTCACAAGCGCAAAGCCGCGGGCCAGCACCGATTTGTGGGAGAGCGATTCAAGGCGCGCCCCAAGCCCGGTCAGCGATTGCTGACGCTGGCGAATGTCACGGCTCGCGATTGCGGCCAGACGGGACCGTGCTTGCTCAAACCGTCGGGTCTTGTCAGCAAGATCACGCTTGAAGGCCTGAGGCCGTAGCCCGGCGCTCGCCTGCATCAGACGATTGCTGGCCCGATCGAGCTGACCGCGCCCTGCCGCCTCCAATCGCCCTGCAGAATAGTCCAGACGCTGGGACGCCCCCTGCAGCAGCGTATCAGGACGCCCAAGCGCCCGGCCCGCAGAGCGAAGCTCGGAGGCCTTGCGATCAATGCCGCGCTGAAGCGCGCTCGATAGTCGCAGCCCGTCCTGAGACAGGCGTTCAGCCAGCTCCCGGCGGACCGGTACGGCCATTTCGGCTGCCCCGGTTGGCGTCGGCGCGCGGCGGTCACTGGCAAAATCGATCAGCGTCGTATCGGTTTCGTGTCCAACGGCTGAAATCAGCGGGATCGCGGAATTCGCTGCGGCCCGCACAACGATCTCCTCGTTGAACGACCAGAGGTCCTCAATGGAACCGCCGCCACGCGCCACAATGATGAGGTCGGGTGTCGGCACGTCATCCTGGCCGGCAAGAGCATTCAGGCCTTCAATGCCGGCGGCGATTTCCCTGTCAGAGCCCTCGCCCTGAACCCGGACAGGCCAGAGCAGGACATGGACGGGAAAGCGGTCCTCCAAGCGGTGCAGGATATCGCGGATAACAGCCCCTGTTGGCGAGGTGACTACACCAATTGTGCGCGGGAGGAAGGGGATGGCCTGTTTACGATCAGGCGCAAACAGGCCTTCAGCGGCCAAGGCCTTCTTGCGAGCCTCCAGAAGCGCCATCAGCGCGCCCTCGCCCGCTGGCTCCATGCGATCAATGATCAGCTGGTATTTCGAGCGCCCCGGAAAAGTAGACAGCTTGCCTTCGGCGATCACCTCCAGGCCCTCTTCCGGCCGGAAGTTGAGATGGGCGGCCACGCCCTTCCACATCACAGCATCGATCACGGCGCGATCGTCCTTCATGTCCAGATAGACATGGCCGGACTTGGCCACCGTCACACGCCCCAGCTCGCCCCTCACACGCACATGGCCATAGGTTTCCTCCACCGTGCGCTTCAGCGCGCCGGACAGCTCGGAGACGGTATATTCATGAGCGTTGGAGGCGGTTTCAGTCATGGCCCCTAACCTAGACCGGATTCGCGCTGATTGCAGTGCCAGTGCGCGCACGCCAGGCATTGACCTTCACCGTCCACGGGGCCATTCACTGCCCAAACCTGCAAACGGGCGGAGCTGTCATGAATATTCTCATCATTGGATCGGGCGGACGCGAGCATGCGCTGGCCTGGAAGATTGCTCAAAGTCCGCTGGTTGATGAGGTCTGGTCTGCGCCGGGCAGCGCGGCCATGGACCAGATCGGTCCCTGTTTTGATGTGGCTGCCGACGATATCGAGCAGCTGGAAAAGTTGACGCTGCAGCTGGAGCCTGACCTTGTTGTGGTGGGGCCCGAAGCGCCGCTCGCTGCCGGTCTTGGCGATCGCCTGCGCGCGCGCGGGTTTGACGTCTTTGGCCCAAACAAGGAACCGGCCCAGCTGGAAGCCTCCAAGGGTTTTGCCAAGGATCTGATGGCCCGTTTTGACGTACCGACAGCCCGCTACGGCCGCTTTACCGACCCGGCCCAGGCCAAAGCCTTCCTTGCAACGCTCCCTGCACCCTACGTGCTGAAAGCCGACGGCCTCGCCGCCGGTAAGGGCGTTGTCATCACCGACACGCTGGAAGAGGCCCAGGCTGAAGCTGAAGACATGCTGTCTGGCAAATTCGGCGATGCCTCAGCTGAGCTTGTCATCGAAGAATTCATGCCCGGCGAAGAGGCCAGCGTCTTCGTACTGACCGATGGCACCAATCGTCTGACCCTGCCGGCCTGCCAGGACCACAAGCGTCTTCTGGATGGCGACGAAGGTCCGAACACCGGCGGCATGGGCGCATACTGCCCTGCCCCGGTCATGACACCAGAGTTGATGGCGCGCGTGGATGAAGAGATCGCTGCGCCAATGCTGGATGGCCTGGCCGAGGCTGGGCACCCTTACAAGGGCGTGCTCTATATCGGCCTGATGATCACCCCGGTGGGTCCCAAAGTCGTTGAGTTCAACGTCCGCTTTGGCGACCCTGAATGCCAGATCCTGATGATGGCGCTGGAGGACGATATCGTCCCCGCGCTTCTTGCTTGTGCCACCGGCGGCATGCCGGCTCGTGACTTTGAAAGCCTGATGCCAAAGCTCACCTCGGCGAAGCCCGCAGCAACGATCGTAATGGCCAGCAAGGGCTATCCAGGCAGCTATACAAAAGGCACGACAATCAAGGGCGTTAAAGAGGCCGGCGGCGTTGACGGCGTGACAGTCTTCCATGCGGGCACTGGCGTGAATGATGACGGCGAACTCATCGCAACCGGCGGCCGGGTCCTGAACGTCACCGCCGTCGCAGACTCCCTACAAACGGCCGTGGACCGCGCCTATGAGGCTGTCGACCTTATTGACTGGCCAGAGGGCGTACACCGCCGCGATATTGCCTGGCGGGCATTAAAGTGATGTCTGAGGCCTCAATCAGGCTCCTGAAGGCCGACGACGGCCCAACCGTTCTGGCGATCTACCCGCTCGCCTTTCCGGATGAGGACCTTTCGAAGCTCGTGGCGAAGCTGCTCACTGATGAGAACGTACTCTCCCTCGTTGCCACAACTCGGGAGCACGCAATTGCGCACGCCGCTTTCACTCGCTGTGGCAGTACAAATGGTTCGGCTAGACTCGCGCTGCTCGGCCCTATCGCGGTTCATCCTGACCATCAGCGCGATGGCCTTGGCAAGGGGTTGATAGAGGACGGAGCCCGCCGCTTGAGCGATCAGGGCGTAAATGAACTTCTGGTGCTGGGGGATCCAGATTACTACCGCCACCGCGGCTTTGACGCGCCCGCCAGCGTCTCTACACCCTACCCGCTCAAGCCAGAATGGGCCGAGGCCTGGCGCTCAAGGCTGCTCAACTTCAATGAGCGCGCCACAGGCACCCTGACCGTTCCGAAGCCCTGGCAAGCTCCCGAGCTTTGGGGCTAAAGCGCCAGGGTTCGCTCGAACTGCTCGCCATTGCGTTCAATGACAACCGGCCAGCGTTCAGCGCCCTCAAACTCATAGAGCGCCCGGTCCAGATCGTCGAGCGTGTCGATGGTCTCACCCTGGATCGAAATCACCCGATCGCCCGGGCGGAAACCGAAATAGGCCGCAGCGGAGCGACGTGTGACCGCCGACACCACGACACCGCGCAGGAAGGGATCGATTCCGTTCTCCTCATTAAAGGCAGGCGACAGCTCGATCAGCTCAGAACCGCGCAGCGGGTTCGCGCCGTCCACCTGAAGGCTCTCGCCTTCTTCAAGACCGGGCGCTGGCATGGCCACGACCTCAAAGGTTAGCTCATCCCCGCCGCGCAGCACTGTGATATCAGCCGTTTCGCCGATAGTCCGCGTGGCAAAGCGGAAGCGCGCACCAGCCTCGTCATTAATGTCGGTTCCATCTACAGCGATCAGAACATCTCCGCGCTCAAGACCGGCCTGCTCAGCGGCACCGCCCGGCCAGAGCTCCGATACGATGGCTCCGCGAGGACGTAGCAGCCCAAGAGACTGGGCAAGGTCGTTGGTCACCGGTTGCAGGCGAGCGCCGAGCCAGGGCCGGACGATTTCGCCATCGGACAGAGCCGCAGCAACCACCGTCTGGACCATCTCAACCGGAATCGCAAAGCCAATACCGTTAGACCCGCCAGACCGCGAGAAGATGGCCGTGTTCACGCCAATCAGTTCACCATCCATGTCCACAAGCGCACCGCCGGAGTTACCGGGGTTCACAGCTGCGTCGGTCTGAATAAAGAAGGCGTAGTCGGTGATGCCCACATCAGTGCGCGCTAGCGCGGACACGATGCCCGACGTCACCGTCTGTCCGACACCAAACGGGTTGCCAATGGCGAGCACCAGATCGCCCACCTCCGCATTGCCCGCTTCGTCATAAGGCAGCACGGGCAGGTCTTCATCGGCATTGATTTTCAAGACGGCCAGGTCGGTGCGCTCATCAGCGAGCAGAAGTTCAGCCTCGTACTCTCGCCGGTCCGATAGCACGACCGTCAGATCCTGAGCACCGCGCACCACATGGTTGTTCGTCACGATAACGCCAGAGGCATCCACAATCACGCCAGAGCCGAGTGAATTTTCCTCACGCTCTCGCACTTGCGGTCCAAAGAAGCGCTCAAAGAAAGGATCGCCGGCGAAGGGTGAGCGCTGGGAGATGACCCGACGAGAATACACATTCACCACAGCAGGAGCGGCTTCACGAACAATCGGCGCAAAGGACAGCTGAACCTGCGCCGCACTATCAGGCGCGACGCGCTCGACCTGCGCTGCCACAGACATCGTTTCAGTCTCAGCCACTTCTCGCGCGCAAGCGGTTGCGGCCACAAGCCCGGTGGCCAGCGCGGCATATCCAAGAGCTTTCAACATGGCGATCCCTCGTGTTTATTCTTTATCGACCATTTAGGTAGGTAGAGGGGGCATGAACAAGGCCTGAAGGGTTACAGTGCAGCAAGGGGTGCTTTGGACGTGAGAAATTCTAAAGGCTAGGATCGTGCTGAGATTAACCCAGGACGTTAGAATGACCGCGCGCGGGAAATCCCCTGTTCGCCTGTTCAGCTCGCTGAAAAAAGCCGAAAAGACGCTTGAGCGCACCCGCTCGCGCGCCGAGCGTGACTATCGACCACTCTACAAGGATGGCCGGGCGAATGCGCTGGAGCGCGCCGAAGCCGTGGCTATTGAAAAGCTTGCTGAAGAGTGGGACGAGGCCCAGGTCGAGAAAGACCAGGTCAAGGTCGAGGCTGGCTTCTGGGACAAGGTGAAGAAGGTTGCCCGAGAGCTGCCCTATCTTGATGACCTGCTGGCAGCCTATTTTGCCATGCGCGACCCCAAGACCCCGATGTATGTGCGCGGCACGCTGGTCTTCGCCCTCACCTACTTCCTGTGGGTCTTTGACATCATTCCCGATTTCCTGGGCGTTATCGGCTACGCCGACGATGGAACCGTGCTGACGACGATCCTCGTCCATATCGGATCGGCTATTACCGAAGACCACCGCCGAGCGGCACGTGAGGCATTGGGAGCGCGATAGCCCCGACACTAAAAACACAAAGAAAAAGGCCGCACCCGAATGGATGCGGCCTTAATTCGTCTTGAAGTGCCAGAAGTGATTAGTCTTCTGCACCCTCAACAGCTTCTTCGCGGGCACGGTCAGCTGCGCCCTTGGCAGCCGGGTCGCGGTCGACCAGCTCGATGACAGCCATAGGAGCGTTGTCACCGTGGCGGAAGCCAGCCTTCAGAACGCGGGTGTAGCCACCGGCACGCTCCTGGTAACGCGGGCCGAGGGTTTCAAACAGCTTGGAAACCTGGTCCTTGTCGCGGATCTTGGAGATCGCCTGACGACGGGCATGCAGGTCGCCGCGCTTGGCCAGCGTAATGAGCTTGTCCATGATCGGCTTCAGCTCTTTGGCCTTCGGCAGGGTGGTAACAATCTGCTCGTGCTCGATCAGCGAGGCAGCCATGTTGGCAAACATGGCGCGGCGGTGGCTGGCCGTGCGGTTGAGCTTGCGATGTGCAACGCCGTGGCGCATGGGTCTTCTCCTTGGGCTCTAAAGCAGCACGCCTCTCGGCGTTCCGTCCTTAGATCTGATCTTCAAATCGTTTGGCCAGATCTTCGATGTTCTCTGGCGGCCAGTTCGGGGCGTCCATACCAAGGTGCAGGCCCATCTGAGCCAGAACCTCTTTGATCTCATTAAGCGACTTGCGCCCGAAGTTCGGGGTGCGAAGCATCTCCGCTTCCGACTTCTGAATAAGATCGCCGATATAGACGATGTTGTCGTTTTTCAGGCAGTTTGCCGAGCGTACAGACAGCTCCAGCTCGTCCACCTTCTTCAGCAGCGCCGGGTTGAAGTCCAGCTCAGGCTTTTCTTCTTCACCGCCGCGAGCCTGGTTGGGCTCTTCAAAGTTCACAAAGATCTGGAACTGATCCTGAAGGATACGAGCAGCATAGGCCACAGCATCTTCGGGGGTCACAGCGCCGTTGGTCTCGATGTCGAGGATGAGCTTGTCATAATCGAGAACCTGGCCTTCGCGGGTATTTTCCACGCGGTAGGCCACGCGCTTGACCGGGCTATACAGCGCATCAACGCCGACCAGGCCAATAGGAGCGTCTTCTGGACGATTACGTTCAGCTGGCACATAGCCCTTGCCGGTGTTCACCGTCAGGACCATGCGGACTTCAGCATCCTCATCAAGGGTACAGATGACGTGATCCTTGTTGATCACTTCAATATCTGCGGTTTCCTCGATATCAGCAGCCGTTACCTCGCCCGGGCCCTTCTTGTGAAGGGTAACGCGGCGCGGGCCCTCGGCATGCATGCGAAGGGCAACCTGCTTGAGGTTCAGAATGATGTCAGTCACGTCTTCACGCACGCCCTTGATGGACGAAAACTCGTGAAGCACGGAGTCGATCTGCACAGCGGTGATGGCAGCACCCTGCAGAGACGACAGCAGGATCCGGCGCAGCGAATTGCCAAGCGTCATGCCAAAGCCACGCTCCAGCGGCTCAGCGACGATCTTTGCAACGCGCGCAGGGTCGAAGCCAGGTTGGATTTCCGGCTTCATCGGGCGGATCAGTTCCTGCCAGTTCTTCTCAATCACGGACGTCACCTCTTCGAAGGCGCGGCACTCAGGAATTAGGGGGCCTGATTGCCGGTGGGAAAATTAAATCAGGTGCCAGATGGCACCGCCCGTTACACGCGACGGCGCTTAGGCGGACGGCAGCCATTGTGCGGGATCGGAGTCACGTCGTGGATCGTCGTGATGGTGAACCCGATGGACTGCAGTGCGCGAAGTGCGCTTTCACGCCCCGAACCCGGGCCGGAAACCTTGACCTCAAGGGTCTTCACACCGTGCTCCTGAGCCTTGCGGCCAGCATCTTCAGCGGCAACCTGAGCTGCATAGGGGGTCGACTTACGCGAACCCTTGAAGCCCATGGCACCCGCCGAGGACCAGGAAATCGCGTTGCCTTGGGCATCAGCGATCGTGATCATGGTGTTGTTGAAGCTGGAGTTCACGTGCGCGACGCCAGCGGTAATATTCTTGCGCTCGCGGCGGCGGACGCGGGACTGTTCTTTGGCCATAGCCCTCGTTCCTTACTTCTTCTTGCCGGCGATCGGCTTTGCCGGACCCTTACGGGTACGGGCATTGGTGTGGGTGCGCTGGCCGCGGACCGGAAGGCCGCGACGGTGACGCAGACCGCGGTAGCAGCCCAAGTCCATCAGGCGCTTCACGTTGACCGCGCGCTCACGGCGCAGGTCACCCTCCACCAGATAACCACCGTCGATCGTTTCACGGATCGACAGGATTTCTGCGTCGGTCAGTTCGGCCACACGCTTCTCGGCCGGAATACCGACCTTCTCACAGATTTCCGCGGCTTTGGACGGACCAATGCCGTGGATATAGCGAAGCGCGATGGTTACGCGCTTGTTCGTCGGAATGTTGACGCCGGCGATACGTGCCACGACGCTCTCCTTATCCTCATAGCCCTTCCCAGACGCGACAAACGCGCACGGCGCTGTCTTTATAGACGGCACCGGCAGCGCGTTTGCCCTTCTGCGAGCGAAGGGCGGTTCTTATAGTCTCACGCCCTGTGCCGTCAACCGCGTTGAACGGTACAGATGCGCTTATTTTCAAAGCCCGCCGAAACCCTATGGATCAGGCGAGCGGCGAATTACTCATCCAGCGCGGTGTTGATTCGCGCTGAAACCTCTTCGATGCCACCCATGCCGTCCACATCAGCCAGCTTTCCCTGGGCCTGATAGTACGGAATAAGCGGAGCCGTTTGAGCATTGTAGGTCTCAAGACGGTTCTTAAACGCCTCTACCGTGTCGTCAGCGCGCCCCTCTTCAGCGGCACGCTTTTCCATACGCTCGACCAGCTCATTCTGATCGACGACCAGACGCAGAACCATGCCAATCGGCTTACCGCGGCTCTCCAGCAGCGCATCAAGCGCTTCAGCCTGAGCTACCGTGCGTGGGAAGCCATCAAAGATGGCACCGCCAGCAGCCTCAGCTTCAGGCAGCCGCTCGGCAATCAGTGCGATAACAATCTCGTCGGAGACCAGATCGCCCCGCGCCATGATGTCCTTGACCTTCAGACCCAGCTCGGACTCAGCGGCGATCGCAGCGCGCAGCATGTCGCCGGTGGACAGCTGTACCCAGCCGCGCTCGGCGACAAGCTTTTTGGCTTGAGTGCCTTTTCCAGCACCCGGCGGTCCGAACAGGATCAGGTTCATCGCTTGCGCCCCCGCAGCTTGGTCTTCTTGATCAGGCCTTCATACTGGTGTGCCAGCAGATGGCTCTGGATCTGACCAACAGTGTCCAATGTCACCGACACCACGATCAACACCGACGTGCCGCCGATGTAGAACGGAATGCCAGGGTTCTGAGACCGCAGGATTTCCGGGAACACACACACCAGGGTGAGGTAGCCCGCACCAATCACAGTCAGACGCGACAGAACATAATCCAGATACTCAGCGGTCCGCTTGCCCGGACGGATGCCCGGCAGGAAGCCGCCGTGCTTCTTCAAATTGTCCGCCACATCTTCAGGATTGAAGACGATGGATGTGTAGAAGAAACAGAAGAAGATGATCAGTACGGCGTACAAGATTATGAAGCCGGGCTGGCCCTGCCCCAGGAACGCGGTGACCGTCGTAAGCCATTCGGGGCTATTGCCCGAGCTCGCGGTGAAGCCCGCAGCCGTTGCCGGCAGCATGATCAGTGAAGATGCAAAGATTGCCGGGATAACGCCAGAGGTGTTCAGCTTGAGCGGCAAGAAGCTGCTTTCACCACCCATCATGCGATTACCCACCTGACGCTTGGGGTACTGGGTCAACAAGCGGCGCTGAGAGCGCTCCATGAAGACCACAAACGCCATGATGACCACAAGGCCGATAAGCAAGGCGACGACAAGCGTGCCAGACAGCGCGCCAGACTCACCCTGCTGCAGCGCCTGGAAAAGCGCCCGCGGGATCTCGGCGATGATGCCGGCAAAGATGATCAGTGACACACCGTTACCCACGCCGCGCGCAGTGATCTGCTCGCCAAGCCACAGAAGGAACATGGTCCCGCCCACCAGGGTCACGACAGTGGTCACGATAAAGAAGATACCGGGATTAACGGCAATCGTACCGCCATCAGGGCCCGGGCTGGTCATGCTGAACGCAATTGCGGTCGCCTGAGCGATTGCCAGAACCACGGTCAGATAGCGAGAATACTGGTTGATCTGCTTGCGACCGGCCTCGCCACCTTCCTTCTTCAGCCGCTCAAGGCTCGGCACAGTGGCCGCCATAAGCTGCATAATGATGGAAGCCGAGATGTAGGGCATCACGTTCAACGCAAAAATGGCCATGCGTTCAACCGCACCGCCAGAGAAAACGTTGAAGGTGCCAAGTACACCGGACTGCTGTTGCGAGAACAGCAATGAGTATTGGGTCATATCGATACCCGGCACAGGCACATAGGTACCCAGCCGGTAGACCACCAGCACAAATAGCGTGAACAGGATCCGCTTTTGCAGGTCCTTGGCACGCGCAAACGTGCCGAAATTCATGTTCGAAGCGAGCTGTTCAGCAGCTGAAGCCATGGTGTCCGATCACTCCCGGTCGCAAAGAAGACCGACCTCACTTAGGAGGCCGGTCTGTCTAATGCTACTCCGCGTCCGATTTTGCCGCGGCGGTGACTGTCACCTTGCCGCCAGCTTTCTCGACCGCGGCAAGTGCCGGCTTGGAGCCGCCAGCGACCGTAAGGTCAAGCTTAGCCTTGAGCTCACCACCGCCGATGACGCGAACACCATCTTTTACGCGGCGGATCACACCGGCTTCAACCAGAGCCTCAGCCGTCACCGGCTTCTTGGCGTCCAGCTTGCCAGCATCCACAGCCGCCTGAAGCTTGGCGAGCGTCACTTCAGCGAAGGACGCGCGGTTCGGCTTGGTAAAGCCACGCTTCGGAAGGCGCATGTGCAGCGGCATCTGACCGCCCTCAAAGCCCTTGATTGCTACGCCGGAACGGGACTTCTGGCCTTTAACGCCACGCCCACCGGTTTTGCCTTTGCCCGAACCAATACCACGGCCCACACGGGTCCGCTCTTTGGTCGCGCCGTCATTGTCGCGCAGTTCATTCAAGCGCATGACGTTTCTCCTTTAGAAGTCAGCGGCTCGCGCTACTTCTCAACGATTTCAACCATGTGGGCGACTTTGCGGATCATGCCGCGCACCGCCGGGGTGTCTTCAAGCTCGCGCTCACGACCAATACGACCCAGGCCAAGACCCTTTAGCGTCGCGGCCTGAGAAGCCGGGCGACGGATCTGGCTGCCAGTCTGGCGCACCACGAGAGTTTTCTTTGCAGCCATCGTGGCCTCCCTTAGGACTCGATGGCTTCAGGGGCACTGGCACCGTCCTGACGACGATCAACCAGGTCTGCCACCTTCATGCCACGCTTTGCAGCAACCGAGCGCGGGGAGTTCTGAGCCTTGAGGGCTTCGAACGTCGCACGCACCATGTTGTACGGGTTGGACGAACCGGTGGACTTGGCCACCACGTCCTGAACACCGAGCGATTCCAGAACTGCACGCATCGGACCGCCGGCGATAACGCCAGTACCCGGAGGCGCAGCGCGGAGCACGACCTTACCAGCACCCCAACGCCCTTTGACGTCGTGGTGCAGGGTCCGGCCTTCGCGCAGCGGAACGCGGATCATGGTTTTCTTCGCTTCGTCGGTCGACTTGCGAATGGCTTCCGGCACCTCACGGGCTTTACCCTGGCCAAAACCAACTTTGCCTTTGCCGTCGCCGACAACTGCCAGAGCAGCGAACTGGAAGTTACGGCCACCCTTCACGGTTTTGGCAACACGGTTGATCTGAACGAGCTTGTCGATCAGTTCCGGTTCGCCATTGTCCTCATCACGACGACGACGGTCGCGACCACGATTGTCTTCTCGAGCCATGCGTCGCTCCCTTAAAAGCTAAGCCCGCCCTCGCGGGCGGCGTCGGCAAGGGCTTTCACCCGGCCATGGAAGATGTAACCACCACGATCGAACACGACCTCGGTGAGACCCTTTTCTTTGGCACGCTCGGCAACCTTGCGGCCAACCTCAGTGGCGGCCTCAACGGTAGCGCCGGTAGCCTTCACGTCCTTTTCGGTCGTTGAGGCAGCAGCCAGGGTCACGCCATTAGAGTCATCGATGATCTGGGCGTAGATGTGCTTGGAGGACCGGAAGACCGACAGGCGCGGACGGCCGTTCCCCATTTTGCGCAGGCGCGACCGGTTACGTTGGGCGCGTCGCAGCATTTGTTCGCGAGGAGTTTTCATCGCCTTACTTCTTCTTGCCTTCCTTACGACGGACATACTCGTCCGCGTACTTCACGCCTTTGCCCTTGTAGGGCTCTGGCGGACGGAATTTACGGATTTCGGCGGCGGTCTGACCCACCGTCTCGGCGTCGGGACCTTCGATCTTCACTTCGGTCGGCTTCGGCGTCGAAATCATCACACCATCGCGCGGCGTGTAGATAACGTCGTGAGAGAAGCCCAGCGCCAGCTTGAGATCCTTGCCCTGCATCTGAGCGCGGTAACCCACGCCGACCAGTTCAAGGTTCTTCTCGAAGCCCGTCGTTACGCCCTTGACCATGTTGTTGATACGCGCACGCGCTGTACCGTACATGGCCCTAGCGAACTTGGAGTTCTCAGCCGGCTCAACCTTGATGGCATTATCCTCATGGGAAATGCGCACAGCGGTCGGAGCAGAGAAAGACAGCTCGCCTTTCGGGCCTTTGATCGAAACGTCGCCACCGGTCACCGAAGCGGTGACACCGGAGGGAATTTCGACAGGCAATTTGCCTAGACGTGACATAGTCTTGCCTCCCTCGCCTTAGCTGACGTGGCAGAGAATTTCTCCGCCCACATTCTTGGAACGGGCAACCGCATCGCTCATCACACCCTGCGGGGTGGAGACGATGGCGATACCCAGACCGTTTTGAACCAGCGGCAGGTCGCGAACCTTGGAGTATTCGCGGCGGCCTGGCTTCGAAACGCGCTTGATCTCGGAAATCACCGGAGCGCCTTCATAATACTTCAGCTCGATGTCGAACTGAGGAAAGCCCTCTTTGTCGGTGGTCTCGGTGTAGCCGCGGATATAGCCCTCAGACAGCAGCACCTCGAGCACACGGCCACGCAGCTTGGATGCTGGCGTGGACACGGTGGTGCGGTTGCGCATCAGGGCGTTGCGGATACGGGTCAGCATATCGCCGAGAGGATCGTTCACAGACATCTTCGTGATCTCCCTACCAGCTCGACTTGACCATGCCCGGGATCAACCCGTGGCTGGCCAGCTGACGCAGCGCAATGCGCGACATCTTCAGCTTACGATAATAGCCGCGCGGACGACCGCTGACCTGGCAGCGGTTGCGTACGCGCGTCGGGGCGGAGTTGCGCGGCAGGTCAGCCAGCTTCAGCTGGGCTGCAAAACGCTCTTCCACCGGCTTTGACGTATCGCGAGCTGCCTCTTTCAGCGCTGCGCGCTTGGCAGCGTACTTCGCTGCAAGACGCTGGCGCTTCAGATTACGCTCGACGGCGCTCTTCTTAGCCATTCACTTCTTCTCCTCGCGTGCGAGACCACCACGGTCCCGCGCTCCTGCTGCGTTAGTTCGAGAACGGGAAATCGAACTCGGCCAACAGGGCCTTCGCCTCATCATCATTGGTCGCCGTGGTGCAGACAACGATGTCCATACCGCGGATCATTTCGACCTTGTCGTAATTGATCTCCGGGAACACGATGTGCTCTTTCAGGCCCATCGCGTAGTTGCCCCGGCCATCGAAGCTCTTGCCGTTAAGACCGCGGAAGTCGCGGACGCGCGGCAGCGCGATGGTGATCAGACGATCAAGGAATTCGTACATGCGTTCACGGCGCAGGGTCACCTTCGCCCCGATCAACTGCTCTTCACGCAGCTTAAAGCCTGCAATTGAAGTACGAGCCTTCGTCGCCACCGGCTTCTGACCAGAGATAAGCTCCAGATCCTCAAGGGCACCCTTGATTTTCTTGGAGTCCTGCGCGGCCTCGCCAACACCCATGTTGATCACGACCTTATCAAGAGCCGGAATCTGCATGTCGTTCGCGTAACCGAACTTCTCTTTCATCTTCGCGCGAATTTCTTCGCGGTAGCGCGCCTTGAGGCGCGGTTCATATGTCGCCGTATCAGCCATCGATAACCTCGCCGGATTTCTTGGCGACGCGCACCTTCTTGTCACCTTCGACCTTGAAGCCAACACGGGTCGGCTCACCGGTCTTCGGATCTACGAGAGCCACATTGGAGATGTGGATCGGCGCATCTTTCTCTTCGATACCGCCTGGCGTGGTCTGGGTTGGGCGCTGATGGCGCTTGACCGTGTTGACGCCAGACACAACGACGCGATCTTCCTTCGGCAGAACCTTGGAAACCTCACCGGTCTTGCCCTTGTCCTTACCGGACAGAACGATGACCTTGTCGCCTTTTTTGATCTTCGCAGCCATGGTTACAGCACCTCCGGCGCGAGCGAGACGATCTTCATGTGGTTCTTTGCGCGCAGTTCACGAGGAACCGGACCAAAGATACGCGTGCCGACCGGCTCGTTGTTGGTGTTCAGGATAACAGCCGCATTGGTGTCGAAGCGAATGACGCTGCCGTCGCGACGCTTGATGTCGCGCGCGGTGCGCACGACGACAGCGCGACGCACGTCGCCCTTCTTCACCCGGCCTTTTGGCGTGGCTTCCTTGACCGAAACGACAATGACATCACCGATGCCAGCATAGCGCCGTTTCGCGCCGCCCAGCACCTTGATGCACTGTACGCGGCGGGCCCCGGAATTGTCGGCCACGTCCAGATTGGATTGCATCTGGATCATAACAGATCCTCCGTACTCAGTGGATCGAACCCACGTCCGCCGTTAGGCAGATGCAGGAACAACCTCCCACCGCTTCAGTTTCGACTTCGGCGCGCATTCCTGGATCTGGACACGCTCGCCAACCTTGATCGCACCCGTTTCATCGTGGGCGTGATATTTCTTCGTGCGACGCACGGTCTTGCGAAGCAGCGGGTGCAGGAAAGTACGCTCAACGCGAACAATCACTGTCTTCGACTGCTTGTCGCTAACCACAACGCCTTGAAGGATACGCTTCGGCATGACCTCAGCCCTCCTGAGATGTAAGCGCGCGGCGACGAAGATCCGTTTTGATCCGGGCGATGTCCCGGCGGATCTTCTGGAAGCGCGCGGTGTTCTCAAGCTGGCCAGTGGCCTGCTGGAACCGCAAATTAAACTGTTCTTTCTTCAGCTTCAGGAGTTCGTCTGAAAGCTGATCGTCGCTCATGGCGCGGACGTCTTCACCCGTCATGACTTCCCCCTATTCGCCAGGACGCGTAACGATACGCGTCTTGATCGGAAGCTTGGCAGCGCCAAGACGCAGAGCCTCACGGGCCACTTCGTCAGACACGCCATCAATCTCAAACATGATCCGGCCCGGCTTAACCTTGGCCACCCAGTATTCCGGCGAGCCCTTACCTTTACCCATGCGGACTTCGGTAGGCTTCTTGGATACTGGCAGGTCCGGGAACACCCGGATCCAGACGCGACCAGCACGCTTCATGTGACGCGTGATGGCACGACGCGTTGCCTCGATCTGACGAGCAGTAATCCGCTCAGGCTCGACCGCCTTGAGGCCATAGGATCCGAAGTTCAGCGTAAAGCCGCCCTTCGCATCACCATGGATACGGCCTTTGTGTGCCTTGCGGAATTTGGTGCGCTTCGGCTGAAGCATAGTCTTACTCCCTTATCCCGCTTAAGCCGCCTGGCGGCCGGTACGCGCGCGCTGCTCACCAGAGTCCAGCATACGCTTTTCCTGCGCCATCGGATCGTGCTCGAGGATCTCACCTTTGTAGATCCAGACCTTGATACCAATGATGCCCATGGCCGTTTTGGCTTCGGCAAATCCGTAGTCGATGTCCGCACGCAGCGTGTGCAGCGGAACCGAACCTTCAGAATACTTCTCAGTGCGCGCGATCTCGGCACCGCCAAGGCGGCCGCCACACATGATCTTGCAGCCCAGAGCACCCATGCGCATCGCAGTCTGCAGCGAACGCTTCATCGCACGGCGGAAGGCCACGCGGCGCTCAAGCTGCTGAGCCACGCTCTCGGCGACGAGATTGGCGTCAATCTCCGGCTTGCGCACTTCAACCAGGTTCAGGAAGACCTCGCCCTCGACCATCTTGGAGACGGCACGACGCAGGACTTCAATGTCTGCACCCTTCTTGCCGATCACAACACCGGGACGAGCCGTATAGATAGTGATGCGGCACTTCTTGTGCGGACGCTCAATGATGATCCGCGACACAGAAGCATTCTTCAGACGCTTCTTCAGGAAGTCACGGATCTTCAGATCTTCGTGCAGGAGATCAGCGTACTCGTCGCCTTTAGCGAACCAACGCGATTCCCAGGTACGGTTGATGCCGACCCGCAGGCCGATCGGGTTTACCTTCTGGCCCATTATGCGGTCTCCTCAACTTCGCGCACGACAATCGTGATCTCAGAGAACGGCTTCAAGATCTTGGCACCACGACCCCGTGCACGGGCACGGAAGCGCTTCATGACAAGGTTTTTGCCAACATAGGCTTCAGACACGACCAGCGAGTCGATGTCGAGACCATGGTTGTTCTCTGCGTTCGCGATGGCGCTTTCCAGGACCTTCTTGACGTCCTTGGAAATACGCTTGCGCGAGAATTCCAGATCGTTCAGAGCGCGCTCAACCTTCTTGCCGCGGATCATCTGCGCAACAAGGTTCAGCTTCTGCGGGCTGATGCGGATCATGCGCTGCTTGGCGCGCGCTTCGTTATCCGCAACCCGGCGCAGGTTCTTGCCCTGCTCATCTTTCTTAAGAGTCTGAGTCACGGCCTACTTCCTCTTGGCTTTCTTGTCCGCCGCGTGACCGTAATAGGTGCGCGTAGGAGCAAATTCGCCGAGCTTGTGGCCGACCATGTCTTCGGTCACAAGCACCGGAATGAACTTGTTGCCGTTATGGACCTGAAAAGTCAGGCCAATAAACTGCGGCATGATGGTTGAGCGACGCGACCAGGTCTTGATGGCCTGCTTGCGCCCACCTTCGTGTGCCGCTTCGGCTTTCTTCAGGAGGTATCCGTCTACAAACGGACCTTTCCAGACAGAACGTGGCATAGGGCCGTCCCTTAGCGTTTCTTGCGCTCGTGGCGCGAGCGAATGATGAACTGATCGGTCTTCTTGTTGGAGCGCGTACGACGACCTTTGGTCGGCTTGCCCCAAGGCGTGACCGGGTGACGGCCGCCCGAGGTGCGGCCTTCGCCGCCGCCGTGCGGGTGATCGACCGGGTTCATGGCAACACCGCGAACCGCCGGGCGCTTGCCCATATGGCGGCTACGGCCAGCCTTGCCGAGATTGATGTTCAGGTGGTCCGGATTGGACACAGCACCCACGGTCGCCAGGCAATCCTGGTGAACCATGCGCAGCTCGCCGCTACCCAGACGAACCTGAGCATAACCACTGTCGCGACCCACCAGCTGGGCGTAGGCCCCAGCAGAGCGAGCCATCTGACCACCCTTCATCGGCTTAAGTTCGATGTTGTGGATGATCGTACCGACCGGCATGTTCTTCAGCGGCATCGCGTTGCCCGGCTTAACCTCAGCCTTGTCGGAAGCAACAATTGTGTCGCCAACCGAAAGACGCTGCGGCGCCAGAATATAAGCGAGCTCGCCGTCCTCGTACTTCACCAGAGCGATGAAGGCCGTACGGTTCGGGTCGTACTCAAGGCGCTCAACCGTCGCCGGCACGTCGAACTTGCGACGCTTGAAGTCGATCTGACGATATAGGCGCTTTGCACCACCGCCGCGACGACGCGCGGTGATACGACCAGTATTGTTCCGACCGCCCTTCTTGGTAAGACCCTCAACGAGAGTCTTCTCAGGGCGACCCTGGTGCAGATCGCTACGGTCGACCAGAACAAGCTGGCGGCGACCCGGCGATGTCGGCTTGAATGTCTTCAGAGCCATATCTGAATTCCTCCTCGCGCGCCCTTAAAGGCCAGTCGTGACGTCGATGGAGTGACCTTCTTCGAGGGTCACTACCGCCTTCTTGACGTCATCACGCTTGCCTTCGATGCCGCGGAAGCGCTTGGTCTTACCCTTCATACGAAGGGTGTTCACGGCTTTCACCTTGACCTTGAACAGCTCTTCCACCGCCTCGGCGATGTCTTTCTTGGTTGCAGTCAGCGGAACGCGGAACACCACCTTGTTCTCCTCAGAGAGAAGCGTGGACTTTTCCGTGATCACCGGAGCAACCAGCGTATCGTAGTGTTTCGGCGCGGGCATTACGCGGCCTCCTGCGCGGTGAAGCGCTCGTTGATCTTCTCAACAGCTGCCTTGGTGAGCACCAGAGTGTCACGGCGCAGCACGTCGTAAACATTCAGGCCCTGAGCCGGA
Organism: Maricaulaceae bacterium EIL42A08; assembly: GCA_024178355.1. GTDB lineage: Bacteria > Pseudomonadota > Alphaproteobacteria > Caulobacterales > Maricaulaceae > Oceanicaulis. Next base: position 789,090 of record JAMZNZ010000002.1, read on the forward strand.
AGCACGTCGACCAGCGGGATGTTGCGAGCAGCGCGAGCAAAGTTCTCGTCCAGCGTCTCACCATCGATGATCAGAGCATTGGCAACGCCAAGCTTGCTGAGATTGTCAGACAGTGCCTTGGTCTTCGGAGCATCCAGGCGCGCTTCATCAAGGATGATGAGCTGCTTGGACCCCGCCTTGGACGACAGGGCATGCTTGAGAGCCAGAGCGCGAACCTTCTTGGGAAGGTCGGTAGCATGGCTGCGCACGCGCGGGCCATGAGCAACACCGCCCCCCACGAAGATCGGCGCAGACCGCGCACCGTGGCGAGCGCCGCCGGTACCCTTCTGGCGATACATCTTCTTCTTGGTGCGCTTGATCTCACTGCGCTCTTTGGTCTTGTGTGTGCCGGCCTGACGGCGCGACAGCTGCCACTTGACGCAGCGCTGGAGAATGTCGGCGCGGATCTCTTCGATGCCGAACACAGCATCATCGAGATCAATCGAGCCAGCCTTGCCAGCGTCAAGTTTGACGACGTCGATCTTCATTATTCCTTCGCCCCTTCATCCTGGGCCTCAGCCGGAGCTTCAGCAGCAGGCGCTTCATCGGCCGGAGCCTCGGCTTCCGGTGCAGCCGCTTCAATCAGCTTTGCCGGATACGGCAGATCGTCTGCCTTGACGCCTTTGACAGCGTCACGGACTTCGACCCAACCACCAGCAGCGCCCGGAATGGCACCCTTGACCCAAACCAGACCGCGCTCTTCGTCCACGCGGACAATCTCGAGGCCCTGGACGGTCACGCGCTCAGAGCCGAGATGGCCAGCCATCTTCTTGCCCTTGAACACCTTGCCCGGATCCTGACACTGACCGGTCGAACCGTGGGAACGGTGAGAGATAGACACGCCGTGCGTGGCGCGCAGACCGCCGAAGTTCCAACGCTTCATCGCACCGGCAAATCCTTTACCGATGGACGTGCCAGCAACATCGACGCACTGACCCGGCGTGAAGTGCTCCGCCGAAAGAGCCGCGCCCGGCTCCAGAAGCGCATCTTCACTTACACGGAACTCGACCAGCTTGCGCTTGGGCTCAACAGACGCCTTCGCGAAGTGCCCGCGCATCGCCTTGGTGGTGCGCTTGGCTTTGGCTGCACCAGCACCGAGCTGAACAGCCGAATAGCCGTCACGCTCAACAGTGCGCTGCGCAACGACCTGCAGGCCGTCGAGTGAGAGAACAGTCACAGGCACGTGGTTGCCATCTTCAGAGAAGACACGCGTCATGCCCATCTTTTTGGCCAGAAGGCCCGTGCGAAGCTTTTCAGCCTGGCTCATGGCTTACGCTCCCAGCTTGATCTCGACATCCACACCAGCAGACAGGTCGAGCTTCATGAGCGCGTCCACGGTCTGCGGGGTAGGATCAACGATGTCCAGCATCCGCTTGTGAGTGCGGATCTCGAACTGCTCGCGAGACTTCTTGTCGATGTGCGGACCGCGAAGCACGGTGAAGCGCTCCAGGCGAGTCGGCAGCGGAATGGGGCCGCGCACGTTTGCGCCGGTACGCTTTGCCGTAGACACGATCTCGCTTGCGGACGTGTCCAGCACGCGGTGATCGAAGGCCTTCAGGCGGATTCTGATATTTTGTTGCGCCATGGTCAGGTCCCAACATGCACAAGAGCCGAACCACGGAAGCGGGATGCCCCGGGCAGCTCTCATAATTCAAATTGTGTTCGCTACAGGGAACTGCGTTTGCCCGAGGGCACAGCCAGTCCTCTAGAGGGCGTGTGCAATACGCTGTCAGAAGGCCTGCGTCAACAGTTTGTCACGCAATAAACCCATTGATTCAGCGCGGGGCACAGCACCCCTCACTAAATGGCAAAACGCCCCGCAGCCATGGGGCCACGGGGCGTCTTGTTTGATCGTCTTGGTGTGACGTCAGATCAGGTCGATTACTCGATGATCTTGGACACAACACCAGCGCCGACGGTGCGGCCACCTTCGCGAATCGCGAAGCGCAGCTTTTCTTCCATCGCGATCGGCGTGATCAGCTCGACATTCACTTCAACATTGTCGCCCGGCATGACCATCTCGGTGCCCTCTTTCAGGGTCACAACACCGGTCACGTCCGTCGTACGGAAGTAGAATTGCGGGCGGTAGTTGGTGAAGAACGGGGTGTGACGACCACCCTCTTCCTTGGTCAGGATGTAGGCCTCAGCCTCGAACTTCGAGTGCGGAGTGATCGAGCCCGGCTTGGCCAGAACCTGACCACGCTCAACGCCCTCACGGTCGATACCGCGAAGCAGAACACCCACGTTGTCGCCAGCCTGGCCCTGGTCCAGAAGCTTGCGGAACATCTCAACGCCCGTACAGGTCGTCTTCACGGTGTCGCGGATACCCACGATCTCAATCTCTTCACCGACCTTCACAACGCCGCGCTCAACACGACCCGTAACCACGGTACCGCGGCCAGAGATCGAGAACACGTCTTCGATCGGCATCAGGAAGTCCTGATCAATCGGACGCTCAGGCGTCGGGATGAAGTCATCCACAGCCGCCATCAGTTCCTTGATCTTCTCTTCGCCGATCTCAGGGTCACGGCCTTCCATCGCGGCCAGAGCCGAACCGGCAACGATCGGAATATCGTCACCCGGGAAGTCGTAGGAAGACAGAAGCTCGCGAACTTCCATCTCCACCAGCTCCAGAAGCTCTTCGTCGTCGACCTGGTCAACCTTGTTCAGGAACACAACCAGGGCCGGAACGCCAACCTGGCGAGCCAGCAGAATGTGCTCACGCGTCTGCGGCATCGGGCCGTCAGCTGCGTTCACAACCAGAATCGCGCCGTCCATCTGGGCCGCACCGGTGATCATGTTCTTCACATAGTCAGCGTGACCCGGGCAGTCGACGTGCGCGTAGTGACGGTTCTCCGTCTCATACTCAACGTGTGCCGTCGAAATCGTGATGCCGCGGGCTTTCTCTTCCGGGGCACCGTCAATCTGATCATAGGCACGGAAATCACCAAAATACTTGGTGATCGCTGCCGTCAGAGTCGTCTTGCCGTGGTCAACGTGACCAATCGTGCCGATGTTGGCATGGTCTTTTGTACGCTCAAACTTTTCCTTGGCCATCTTCTTGTCCTGTCTGTCTGGCGACCGCGCTGATTATTCAGCGCGGTCGCAAAAGAGTTGTTTCTTCGAGCTAAAACGGATTAGGCGATCTTGGCGATCACTTCGTCAGCAACCGCCTGCGGCACCGGCTCATAGTGGTCGAACTGCATGGTGAACTGGGCGCGGCCCTGGGTGGCCGAGCGCAGGTTGTTCACATAGCCGAACATGTTTGCCAGCGGAACAAACGCGTTCACGACGGTTGCGTTGCCGCGCATCTCCTGGTCGCGGATCTGACCGCGGCGGGAGTTCAGGTCGCCAATGACCGAACCAGTATACTCATCCGGGGTCACCACTTCGACCTTCATGATCGGCTCAAGCAGCTTGGTCTTCAGGTCGCTCTTGGCTTCCTTCATTGCAGCACGCGCCGCAATTTCGAAGGCCAGAACGCTGGAGTCCACGTCGTGGTAAGCACCGTCGACCAGAGTCGCCTTGAAGTCGATCAGCGGGAAGCCAGCCAGAAGGCCGTTCTCGCGAACCGAGTTGATGCCTTTTTCGACGCCCGGAATGTATTCCTTCGGCACCGAACCGCCCACGATCTTGGATTCGAACTCATAACCAGCTCCTGGCTCGTTCGGTTCAAACTGGATCTTCACGCGCGCAAACTGACCGGTACCACCTGACTGCTTCTTATGGGTGTAGTCCACCTCGTAAGCAGCACCAATGGTCTCGCGGTAAGCCACCTGCGGCTGACCCACGTTAGCTTCGACCTTGAATTCACGCTTCATGCGGTCGACGAGAATGTCGAGGTGCAGTTCGCCCATGCCTGCGATGATCGTCTGGCCTGACTCTTCGTCAGAAGAGACACGGAAGGACGGATCTTCAGCCGCCAGACGCGACAGCGCCACGCCGAGCTTCTCCTGGTCACCCTTCGACTTCGGCTCGATCGCAATTTCGATCACCGGATCCGGGAACTCCATGCGCTCCAGAATGGCCGGGTGCGCCGGATCAGACAGCGTATCACCGGTGGTGGTGTCCTTGAGGCCCGCGATAGCGACGATGTCGCCAGCATAGGCTTCCTTGATGTCTTCACGGGAGTTGGAGTGCATCAGCAGCATACGGCCAACGCGCTCTTTCTTTTCCTTCACCGTGTTGAGCACCGTGGAACCGGTCGTCAGGACACCAGAATAGATGCGGCAGAAGGTCAGCGAGCCCACGAACGGGTCGTTCATGATCTTGAATGCCAGCAAACCAAGCGGCTCATCGTCGGAGGCCTTGCGGACCAGCGTCTCCTCGGTCTTTGCATCGATGCCCTTGATAGACGCGATGTCGACAGGAGACGGCAGGAAGTCCACCACAGCGTCGAGCAGAGGCTGAACACCTTTGTTCTTGAACGCGGTGCCACACAGGATCGGGTTGAAAGCCAGAGCAATAGTGCCCCTGCGGATCAACTCTTTCAGCTTCTCTTCAGAGGGCTCTTCGCCTTCCAGATAGGCTTCCATGGCTTCCTCGTCCTGCTCAACGGCAGTCTCAACGAGGAATTCGCGGTACTCAGCAGCCTTGTCAGCCAGCTCAGGACGGATGTCACGAACTTCCCACGTCGCGCCCAGGTTCTCGCCCTGCCAGACAAGTTCCTTCATGGCGACGAGGTCGATGAGGCCCTCATACTCGCTTTCAGAGCCGATCGGCAGCTGAATGCAAAGCGGGGTCGCACCAAGGCGATCCTTGATCATGTCTACACAGTTGAAGAAGTCAGCGCCCAGCTTGTCCATCTTGTTGATGAACACCATGCGCGGCACTTCGTACTTGTCGGCCTGACGCCACACGGTCTCAGTCTGCGGCTCAACACCAGCGTTGGCGTCAAGACAGCACACAGCACCATCGAGCACACGCAGCGAACGCTCAACTTCGATGGTGAAGTCCACGTGGCCGGGGGTGTCGATGATGTTCAGACGCTTGTCATTCCAGAAGCACGTGGTGGCAGCCGACGTAATCGTGATGCCGCGCTCCTGCTCCTGCTCCATCCAGTCCATCGTCGCAGCACCATCGTGCACTTCGCCGATTTTGTGGGATTTACCGGTGTAATACAGGATCCGCTCAGTGGTGGTCGTCTTGCCGGCGTCAATATGCGCCATGATACCGAAGTTGCGGTAGTCCTCGATCTTATAATCGCGGGCCATGGGGAGGTCCTTTTAGGAGCAGGTGGTCGTTAAGCTGTTACCAGCGGTAATGGGCAAAGGCGCGGTTCGCCTCAGCCATCTTGTGGGTGTCTTCACGCTTCTTCACCGACGAGCCGCGGTTCGCAGCAGCGTCCATGAGTTCAGCAGCCAGACGCTCACGCATGGTGTTTTCGTTGCGATTGCGCGCAGCAGCAGCCAGCCAGCGAATAGCCAGCGCCTTACGGCGGTCAGGGCGAACCTCGACCGGCACCTGGTAGGTAGCACCACCCACGCGGCGCGAGCGCACTTCGATTTCCGGCGATACGTTCTGAAGCGCATCGTGGAAAACACTGACCGGCTCACGCTTGAGCTTGTCTTCTACAATATCGAGAGCACCGTAGATAATGCGCTCGGCAACCGACTTCTTACCGTCAAGCATGATGTAGTTCATGAACTTGGTAAGATCGCGATCGTGATATTTCGCATCAGGCAGAATTTCGCGTTTTTCAGCGCGGTGACGACGTGACATGTGCGCCTCTCCTTATTTCGGACGCTTGGCGCCGTACTTCGAACGGCGCTGGCGACGGTCTTTGACGCCCTGGGTATCCAGAACGCCGCGCAGAATGTGATAGCGAACACCGGGAAGGTCTTTCACACGGCCACCGCGGATAAGCACCACAGAGTGCTCCTGCAGGTTATGGCCTTCACCCGGAATGTAGCTCACCACTTCGTAGCCATTGGTGAGACGCACCTTGGCAACTTTACGAAGCGCCGAGTTCGGCTTCTTCGGGGTGGTGGTGTAAACGCGCGTGCAGACGCCGCGACGCTGAGGGCAAGCTTGCAGGGCCGGCACTTTATTGCGCTTCGGCTTGTCCTGACGCGGCTTGCGGATGAGCTGGTTAACTGTAGGCATTAGGGCCCTTATCCGTTCTTGTTCCCGACGCGTTGTTCAAAACCGCGCAAACGCACCATGACGGTGCCATGCGCGAAAGCCGCCCGAAGCCCACGGCAGAACCGCGAAAGCCTCCGAACGGACGAGTTCATTGTGTTTCACTATCCCGGGCGACGTTTAGCGCGCTTTACGCCACGCTACGGCTCACCCCCCGGAAATCGAGCGCGGAACATATGCATGCCTTCGCGCCCCGTCAAGCTTTGCTAGCGGCGAAATTTATACCGCTGAATTAAAAGAAAAACGCCCACCGGAAATCTCCGGAGGGCGCTCTTCTGTTTCGACTCGGCAAAGCCGAATGAAAGCCTAGCTTTCGCCGCCCTCACCCGCTTCAGCTTCTGCAGCTTCGGCGATTTCGGTTGGCAGGGCTTCAGCGCCCTCTTCTGCTTCAGCCTTCTGAGCTTCCACGCGCTCGCGGTCACGCTCATCAGCCACAGCCTGGTACTGGCGCATAAGGCCACCGGTACCAGCCGGGATCAGACGACCGACGATCACGTTCTCTTTGAGGCCTTCAAGGGTGTCCACCTTGCCCTGGACCGAAGCTTCGGTCAGGACACGTGTGGTCTCCTGGAAGGACGCGGCAGAGATGAAGGAGCGGGTCTGCAGGCTGGCCTTGGTGATACCAAGCAGCACCGGCTCACCGGCCGCAGGCTTCTTCTTCTCTTTTTCCAGACGCTCGTTGGTCTCAATCCATTCGATCTTGTCCACGTGCTCACCGGCCAGATAGCCCGAATCGCCCGCATCAAGGATTTCGATCTTCTGCAGCATCTGACGCACGATCACTTCGATATGCTTATCGTTGATCGGCACGCCCTGCAGTCGGTAAACATCCTGGATCTCATCGATCAGGTAGTCTGCCAGAGCCTCGACACCCAGAATGCGCAGGATGTCGTGCGGAGCCGGGTTACCATCAAGCAGGTATTCACCGCGCTGGATGATGTCGCCCTCCTGAACCGTCAGGTGCTTGCCCTTCGGAACCAGGTATTCGACGGTCTCCGCCTCGTCGCCCTCAGGCACGATCGCGATACGACGCTTGTTCTTGTAGTCGCGGCCAAATTCCACACGGCCCGTGATTTCTGCGATCACCGCGTGGTCTTTGGGACGACGGGCTTCAAACAGTTCGGCCACACGCGGCAGACCACCGGTAATGTCGCGCGTCTTCGCACCCTCAGTCGGGATACGCGCCAGCACGTCACCAGCATGGACTTCGTCACCGTCAGCCATCGACAGAATCGCGCCCACAGACAGCATGTAGCTGGCGGTAGAGCCGTTCGGCAGCTTCACAGGGTCGCCGTTGTCGTCAACCACGACGACGGCTGGCTGCAGAGCATTGGCCTTCGCACCCGTACCCCGCCAGTCGACCACCACTTTCGAGGCGATGCCGGTGGCTTCGTCGGTCTCTTCGCGCACTGACAGACCTTCAACCAGGTCGATCAGCTTCACCTTACCGGACACTTCGGTCACGATCGGCATGGTGTACGGGTCCCATTCGGCCAGACGCGCACCGCGCTCGACCTTCTGGCCCGCATCCACACGAAGCTTGGAGCCGTAGTTCAGCTTGTAGCTTTCCAGCTCCTTGCCGTCCTTGTCGACCACAGCAACCTGCATGTTGCGGCTCATGACGATAAAGCTGCCGTCCGCCGTCTTCACGGTCGAACGGTCAGTGAAGGCAATCTCACCTTCAAAGCTCGATTCGATGAAGGACTGCTCAGAGACCTGGGCCGTACCACCGATGTGGAAGGTCCGCATCGTCAGCTGGGTACCCGGTTCACCAATGGACTGGGCCGCAATCACACCGATCGCCTCGCCCATATTCACTTTGGTACCGCGCGCCAGGTCACGACCGTAACAGGTCGCACATACGCCAATCCGGGTTTCACAAGTCAGCGGTGAGCGAGTCTTCACGCTGGAGACACCCGCATGGTCGATAGCAAGCGACAGCTCTTCATCAAGATAGGTGTCAACCGGAGCAATGATCTCACCGGTGTTCGGATCGACAACGTCTTCAGCCGTAGTGCGGCCGAGGATGCGTTGATCGAGCGACACAACCACTTCACCACCGTCAACAACAGCAGACAGTGTGATGCCTTCGCTAGTGCCACAGTCCTGCTCGTTGATGATGCAGTCCTGAGCCACGTCAACGAGACGGCGGGTCAAGTAGCCCGAGTTTGCCGTCTTCAGCGCGGTATCAGCCAGACCTTTACGAGCACCGTGAGTGGAGTTGAAGTATTCAAGAACGGTCAGACCTTCCTTGAAGTTGGAGATGATTGGCGTCTCAATGATCGAACCATCCGGACGGGCCATCAGGCCACGCATACCGGCCAGCTGCTTCATCTGGTTCTTTGAACCACGAGCACCTGAGTGGGCCATCATGTAGACCGAGTTCACCTCGCCAGGACGACCGTCCTTACCCGGAAGCGGGCGGGAGATTTCGTCCATCATGGCATCAGCGACCTTATCGGTACACTTCGCCCAAGCGTCCACCACCTTGTTGTACTTCTCACCCTTGGTGATCAAGCCGTCAACATATTGCTGCTCGTAGTCCGAGACGAGCTCGCGGGTTTCACCCACGAGCACAGCCTTGGCGTCCGGGATCAGCATGTCGTCCTTGCCAAAGGAAATGCCGGCGCGCGCCGCTTCCTTAAAGCCGAGAGCCATGATGCGGTCGCAGAAGATGACCGTCGCCTTCTGGCCGGTATGGCGGTAGACCTCGTCGATCATGCCACCGATGGCCTTCTTGGTCAGAAGCTCATCTAGCAGGTGCGGGCCAAGCACCGGGTGCTTTGGCAGGTGCTCGAGGATTTTCATCCGGCCCGGCGTCGTGTCGATCACCTGAACGCGAAGATTGCCGTCGGAGTCCATGGACTCGTAACGCGCCTTGATCTTCGAGTGAAGCGAGATCACGCCAGCGTCGAGGGCTGCTTCCAGCTCGCTCATCGTGGCAAAGGCCATGCCTTCACCCGGCTCACCATCTTTCGCAATCGATAGATAGTAGAGACCCAGAACGATATCCTGGGACGGAACGATGATCGGCTTGCCATTAGCCGGCGACAGGATGTTGTTGGTCGACATCATCAGGACGCGCGCTTCCAGCTGGGCCTCAAGGCTCAGTGGGACGTGCACAGCCATCTGGTCACCGTCGAAGTCAGCGTTAAACGCAGCACACACCAGAGGGTGCAGCTGGATCGCCTTGCCTTCGATCAGCTTGGGCTCGAACGCCTGAATGCCGAGACGGTGCAGGGTCGGAGCGCGGTTCAGAAGAACCGGGTGCTCGCGGATCACCTCATCAAGAACGTCCCAGACTTCCGGACGCTCTTTCTCCACCATCTTCTTGGACTGCTTGACGGTACCGGACAGGCCCTTGGCATCGAGACGCGCATAGATGAACGGCTTGAACAGCTCGAGCGCCATCTTCTTGGGCAGGCCACATTCGTGCAGCTTCAGATCCGGACCCACCACGATCACAGAACGGCCAGAGTAGTCGACGCGCTTACCCAGAAGGTTCTGGCGGAAGCGGCCCTGTTTACCCTTCAGCATGTCAGCCAGCGACTTCAGCGGACGCTTGTTGGCACCAGTGATGACGCGGCCACGACGGCCATTGTCAAACAGAGCGTCGACGGATTCCTGCAGCATACGCTTTTCGTTGCGGATGATGATGTCCGGCGCGCGCAGCTCGATCAGGCGCTTCAGGCGGTTGTTACGGTTGATAACGCGGCGATAGAGATCGTTCAGATCAGACGTCGCAAAGCGGCCACCGTCCAGCGGGACGAGCGGGCGCAGTTCCGGCGGGATCACCGGCACAACCGTCAGAACCATCCACTCCGGCTTGTTCTTGGAGTGAATAAAGCTTTCCATCAGCTTCACACGCTTGGCGAGCTTCTTCAGCTTAAGCTCAGAGCCGGTTTCGGTCATCTCCTCACGCATGCGCTCGACTTCTTTTTCAAGGTCGAGGCCAGCGAGCAGTTCGCGGATGGCTTCTGCGCCAATGCCAGCGGTAAAGGCGTCGTCGCCATACTCGTCGATGGCGTCGTAATATTCTTCTTCGGTCAGAAGCTGGTTTTGCTGAAGCGGCGTCAGGCCAGGCTCGGTGACGATATAGGCTTCAAAGTAGAGCACGCGCTCCACATCCTTCAGCGCCATATCCATCATCAGCGCGATGCGGGACGGCAGCGACTTCAAAAACCAGATGTGAGCCACCGGGGCAGCCAGCTCGATGTGGCCCATGCGCTCACGACGGACGCGCGCCAGGGTGACTTCCACACCGCACTTCTCGCAGATGATGCCCTTGTACTTGATGCGCTTATACTTGCCGCACAGGCACTCATAGTCCTTGATCGGACCGAAGATGCGCGCGCAGAACAGGCCGTCACGCTCCGGCTTGAACGTGCGGTAGTTGATGGTTTCAGGCTTCTTCACCTCACCAAAGGACCAGGAGAGAATTTTCTCCGGGCTGGCAAGGGCGATCCGAATCCGGTCGAAGGACGGGCCTTCGACGGAAGGATTGAAGATGTTCATGACCTCTTGGTTCATGGGTCCGTCTCCTTGACGGTGGCGGCGGCGGGTTCGGGGATCAAGGGGCCCCCTCGCCCGCTACCTATCAATCAGATTACGCGATGTTGGTTCTGTTTGAGGGTTACTGGTTGACCAGTTCCACATTCAGACCCAGCGAACGCATTTCCTTCACCAGCACGTTGAAGCTTTCCGGGATACCGGCCTCGAACGCATTGTCGCCGCGCACGATGGCCTCATAGACCTTCGTACGACCTGCAACGTCGTCCGACTTCACGGTCAGCATCTCCTGCAGGGTGTAGGCCGCGCCATACGCCTGCAGAGCCCACACTTCCATTTCGCCGAAGCGCTGGCCGCCGAACTGCGCCTTACCGCCCAGCGGCTGCTGGGTGACGAGCGAGTACGGGCCGATGGAACGGGCGTGGATCTTGTCGTCCACCAGGTGGTGGAGTTTCAGAAGATACTTGATGCCCACGGTCACCGGACGTTTGAAGGCTTCACCGGTCAGGCCGTCATAGAGGGTCGACTGACCGCTCTCGTCAAAGCCGGCAAGCTTCAGGTGGTCCACAACATCAGGCTCACGCGCGCCGTCGAACACTGGAGTTCCGATCGGAACACCGTTGGCAAGGTTTTTGCCAAGCTCGGCAATCTCCGCCTCGGTCTCCGGCAGCTCCTGATCATCGCCATAGGCATGCTTCAGCTTGATCTTCAGCTCGTTCTGGTCGCCGGTGCGCTTGTAGGCTTCGTAGGCTTCGCCGATCTGACGGCCCAGGCCCTTACACGCAAAGCCAAGGTGGGTCTCAAGGATCTGACCCACATTCATGCGCGAAGGCACGCCCAGCGGGTTCAGAACGATGTCGACCGGAGTGCCGTCTTCCAGGAAGGGCATGTCCTCGATCGGGTTGATCTTGGAGATAACACCCTTGTTGCCGTGACGACCGGCCATCTTGTCACCGGGCTGGAGCTTGCGCTTCACAGCCACGAAGACCTTGACCATCTTCATCACGCCCGGAGGCATCTCGTCACCGCGCTGCAGCTTCTCGACCTTGTCTTCGAAGCGGCGGTCCAGACGGGCCTTGCCCTCGTCGTACTGCTTCTTCAGAGCTTCGACTTCTGCCATGGCCTTCTCGTCATCAAGGCCGATCTTCCACCAGCCCGACTTGAGAGTGTCGTCGAGAGCTTCAAGGGTGATCTCACCCTTTTTGAAGCCCTTCGGACCGGAGATCGCTTTCTTGCCGACCAGGATATCCTCAAGACGACCAAAGATGTCGCGCTCCAGGATGGCCAGCTCGTCATCGCGGTCTTCGCCCAGACGTTCGATTTCCTCACGCTCGATCGAAATCGCGCGCTCGTCCTTGTCAACGCCGTGACGGTTGAAGACACGAACTTCAACCACGGTACCGGTGGTGCCCGGCGGCAGACGCAGCGAGGTGTCGCGAACGTCAGACGCCTTTTCACCAAAGATGGCGCGCAGAAGCTTTTCTTCCGGCGTCATCGGGCTTTCACCCTTCGGCGTCACCTTGCCGACCAGGATATCGCCTGGCTCAAGCTCAGCACCAATGGCCACGATGCCCGCTTCGTCGAGGTTGCGCAGGGCTTCCTCACCGACATTCGGGATATCGCGGGTGATCTCTTCCGGGCCCAGCTTGGTGTCACGGGCCATCACATCGAATTCCTCAAGGTGGATCGATGTGAAGACGTCGTCACGCACAATGCGCTCGGAGATCAGAATGGAGTCTTCAAAGTTGTAGCCATTCCACGGCATGAACGCGACAAGCACGTTTCGCCCAAGGGCCAGATCACCCAGATCGGTAGACGGGCCGTCGGCGATGATGTCGCCAGTGCGGACCGTGTCACCCACGCGCACGATCGGGCGTTGGTTGATCGCGGTGGACTGGTTGGAACGCTGGAACTTCGATAGGTGGTAGATGTCCACACCGGACTCAGCAGCGCCGAGCTCGCCGGTGGCACGCACCACAATGCGCTGGGCATCAACCTGCTCCACAATACCGTCGCGGCGTGCCGCAACAGCTGCGCCGGAGTCGCGAGCCACAACCGCTTCCATGCCGGTACCGACCAGCGGGGCCTCAGCCTTCACCAGCGGAACGGCCTGACGTTGCATGTTCGAGCCCATCAGAGCGCGGTTTGCGTCGTCATTTTCCAGGAACGGAATGAGCGAGGCAGCAACCGACACCACCTGCTTCGGCGACACGTCAATATAGTCCACGTCTTCACGCGGGATCAGCGTCGCGTCGCGGCCCGGGCCGATACGGCAGTTCACGAACTCGTTGGCCAGCATGCCGTCATCATCAACCGTGGCGTTAGCCTGTGCGATGTTGAACTTGGCTTCCTGCATGGCCGACAGATAGTCGACCTGGTCAACCAGCTTGCCGTTTTCCACCTTGCGATACGGGCTCTCGATGAAGCCGTACTTGTTCACACGCGCATAGGTCGACAGCGAGTTGATAAGACCGATGTTCGGGCCTTCAGGCGTCTCAATCGGGCAGATCCGGCCGTAGTGGGTCGGATGCACGTCGCGCACTTCAAAGCCCGCACGCTCACGGGTCAGACCACCCGGCCCAAGCGCAGACATGCGGCGCTTGTGGGTGACTTCCGACAGCGGGTTGGTCTGGTCCATGAACTGGGACAGCTGGGAGGAGCCGAAGAATTCGCGCACCGCAGCGGCCGCCGGCTTGGCGTTCACCAGGTCATGCGGCATCACAGTCTCGATATCCACCGAGCTCATGCGCTCCTTGATAGCGCGCTCCATGCGCAGAAGGCCGACGCGATACTGATTTTCCATCAGCTCGCCGACAGAGCGCACGCGGCGGTTACCCAGGTTGTCGATATCGTCGATTTCGCCCTTGCCATCACGCAGGCCGAGGATGACGCGCAGCACCTCAATAATGTCTTCCTTGCGCAGCACACGGACATCGTCCGGGCACTCAAGGTCGAGGCGCATATTCATCTTCACGCGGCCAACCGGAGACAGGTCGTAGCGTTCAGGATCGAAGAACAGGCCGTTGAACAGCGCTTCAGCCGTTTCAGGCGTCGGCGGCTCACCCGGGCGCATCACACGGTAGATGTCGACCAGAGCCTGATCACGGGTGTCGTTCTTGTCAGCGGCCAGGGTGGCGCGCATGTAGCCGCCGACCGAAACATTATCGATGTCGAGCACGTCGAGCGTGTCAATACCGGCTTCCTCAACGGCTGCCAGCACTTCTTCGGTCAGCTCGTCACCGGCTTCAGCGAAGATCTCGCCGGTTTCGACATTGACGATGTCTTCAGCCGCAAAGCGACCAAGCAGATCATCCATCGCGATAAGAAGCTTCTTCAGACCGTCCTCAGCCAGCTTGTTCGCGGCGCGCGCGGAAATCTTGCGACCAGCCGGAGCAATTACTTCGCCAGATTTGGCATCGATCAGATCACGGACCGGCTTAACACCACGCCAGCGCTCTTTCTCGTAAGGAAGCGTCCAGCCCTTCTTGGTCTTGGAATAAGAGACCGTATTGTAGAAGGTCGACAGGATTTCTTCCTTATCCAGGCCAAGCGCGTACAGGAGCGTCGTCGCAGGGAGCTTGCGACGGCGATCAATGCGCACGTGCAGGATGTCTTTGGCGTCAAATTCCAGGTCGAGCCAGGAACCGCGGTAAGGAATGATCCGAGCAGCAAACAGATATTTGCCGGAGGCGTGGGTCTTGCCACGGTCGTGGTCAAAGAACACACCCGGCGAACGGTGCATCTGAGACACGATCACGCGCTCAGTGCCGTTCACGATGAAGGTGCCCTTGGACGTCATGAGCGGGATGTCGCCCATATAGACGTCCTGCTCCTTGATGTCCTTGACCGAGCGTGCGCCGGTTTCCTCGTCCACATCAAAGACGATCAGGCGCATCTTCACTTTCAGCGGCGCCGCGTACGTCATGTCGCGCTGCACGCATTCTTCAACATCAAACTTCGGTGGCTCGAATTCGTAGGACACGAACTCCAGCACCGAACGTTCGGAGAAGTCCTTGATCGGGAAGACCGACTTGAAGACCGCCTGCAGACCTTCGTCCGGGCGATCCGCGACTGCGGTATCCTTCATCAGGAATTGTTCATACGAGTGCTTCTGAACCTCGATGAGGTTCGGCATCTCGACCGCTCTGGAAATCCGGCCGAAATCCTTGCGAATGCGCTTCTTGCCGGTAAACGACAGACCCATTTTCGCTCCCTTCGCAGGTCATAGGACCTTGCGCTTGAAAATTGACGAGGCGGAAATGCCTCAAGGTCCGTCCCGAGAGGGGCTCAACCGACCGCACACAGACGTGTGTTTGCGGCTGAGGACCAGATACCACCGGGACGATGCGGTAGCTGGTTAGGCGGCAAACGCCCGAACGGGCGCGCAGAAACCTGCACGCCCGCCGGGCATTTTAAATCGACGGGCCGCACACCGTACGGCCCAGCGATTACTTGAGCTCGACCTGGGCGCCAGCCTCTTCGAGCTTCTTCTTGATTTCCTCGGCCTCTGCCTTCGGAGCAGCTTCCTTGACGGCTTTGCCGCCAGCTTCCACCAGCTCTTTGGCTTCTTTCAGGCCCAGGCCCGTGATCGCACGAACTTCTTTGATCACGTTGATCTTCTTGTCGCCAGCAGAAACGAGGATGACATCGAAGTCGTCCTTCTCTTCTGCAGCACCGCCAGCGTCGCCGCCAGCAGCCGGGCCAGCCACTGCAACAGCTGCTGCAGCAGGCTTAATGCCCTTTTCTTCGAGAATGTCGTTCAGCTCTTTGGCTTCCAGAATGGTCAGGCCCAGGAGCTCTTCAGCAAGTTTGGCAACATCAGCCATGGTTTTAGTTCCTTGATTTGGTCAGGGTATCGGTTCGATGCGGAGATAACGTCAGCTTGCGGCCTGTTCGCCGATGGTCTCGATCTGACCGGCGAGCGTGTTGCCCGGCGCGGTGATGCGAGACACGACTTCGCCAGCCTGGCCGAGCAGGCGGGCAACAACCGTGGCGATGAGCTCTTCGCGGGACGGCATCTTGGACAGAGCTTCAACGCCAGCAGCGTCGAACACTTCTTCATCCATGAAGCCGCCAACGATTTCGAACTTGTCATTCGATTTGGCGAACTCAACAGCAACCTTCGGCGCAGCGGTGAAGTCATCAGAGTAAGCGATGGCAATCGGACCTTCGAACATGTCCGAGGCACCAACACCCTTCTGATCCTTCAGTGCGAGCTTTGCGAGACGGTTACGGACGACTTTCAGCGTACCGCCCTGCTCACGAAGCTTGCCCCGCAGCGTGGTCATTTCCGCAACGGTCAAACCCGAATAGTTTGCGAGAACGACAGCACCGGTGTTGGCGAACACATCCGCCAGCTCAGCGACAGCCGTTTCCTTCGTGGTACGATCCATTGCGGTCTCCCTAGATGGGCAGCCCCCTATGGGCCACCCGCTCAAGTCGCCGCCAGACGACGCTGACCTGTTCATAGCCAGCGCTGCCGTGCGGCGCATTGGCCTGTCCCAGGGCTCGAACCGATCTCCAGCCACGCCAAACGACGCAATGGAAAATCGATTGTTGCTCTGTCTCACCCAGGGCCGGTTGAATTAAGACGCTGGCGAACCAGCACCCCCTGAGATCTCGGACAGGTGGACCAGATAGAGCAGCAAGCTACCCTCTCCAGTCCGAACCCGGTTGATGCGCAAAGCACCAACCGGAAACTCAAACGCGAAGCGCTGTTACGCAGCTTCGGTCGTTGCCGCCTCGGCGACGTCAACCTTCACGCCCGGCCCCATGGTGGAGCTGATCGCGATGCGCTTCACAAACGTGCCTTTTGCACCGGTCGGCTTGGCTTTCACCAGAGCCGTCAGCAGCGCGCGCACATTTTCAACAAGCTGGGCTTCAGAGAAGCTCGCCTTGCCCACGCCAGCGTGGACAATGCCGTTCTTCTCAACGCGGAATTCGACCGCGCCACCCTTGGAGTTATCAACCGCGGTCTTTAAGTCCATGGTGACGGTGCCAACCTTCGGGTTCGGCATCATACCACGCGGACCAAGGACCTTACCCAGACGGCCAACGAGTGGCATCATGTCCGGGGTCGCGATAACTTTGTCAAAGTCGATATTGCCAGCCTGGACCTTCTCAACGAGATCCTCAGCGCCGACCACGTCTGCACCAGCAGCCAGAGCTTCATCAGCCTTCGGCCCCTTGGCAAACACAGCCACGCGCACAGAACGGCCCGTACCGTTCGGCAGGTTGGCAACACCGCGAACCATCTGATCAGCGTGACGCGGGTCAACACCCAGGTTCACAGCCACTTCGATGGTTTCGTCAAATTTCGCCTTCGCGCGCTCTTTGACCATCTTCACGGCGTCATCCACCGAATAGACAGCTTTCGGGTCGATACCCTCACGAGCCGCTGCGATACGCTTTGCAATCTTCGCCATGGACCTACTCCACCACTTCAAAGCCCATCGAGCGCGCAGAGCCCTCGATGATCTTGGTTGCCTGGTCGAGGTCGTTTGCCGACAGGTCGGCCATCTTGGCTTCGGCGATCTCGCGGCACTGAGCCTTGGTCACCTTGGCCACTGGAGCCGACTTACCAGCTTCACCCGAACCCTTCTGTACCTTCGCAGCCTTCTTCAGATAGAAGCTGGCCGGAGCGGTCTTGGTCACGAAGGTGAACGACTTGTCCTGATAGACCGTGATGGTGGTCGGGATCGGCATCCCTTTTTCCATCTCTTGGGTCTTGGCGTTGAACGCCTTACAGAATTCCATGATGTTCACGCCGCGCTGACCCAGAGCCGGCCCGATGGGCGGGCTTGGGTTCGCCGCGCCAGCGGGAACCTGCAGGTTGATATAACCCGCGATTTTCTTCGCCATATCCCGTCCTCCTGTTCACGCCGCCGGCGAGGCGACGCGTGGATTTACCAGCGACCTATTCGCTGGCGTGGTGGGTGGCGCGGTGCGGGCCCGACATGGTCTTGGCCGAACCCTCCCGCACCGAAGTCACGGCACTAGGTGATTTTCTCCACCTGGCCGTAATCCAGTTCGACTGGTGTAGCGCGACCAAAGATATTGATCGCAACCTTCAGCAGCCCCTTCTCGTCATCGGCTTCCTCAACCAGACCATCAAAGCTCTGGAAGTGCCCGTCGATAACGCGAACTTTCTCGCCGATGTCATAGGTCACGGTCGAACGCGGACGCTCCGCATCATCTTCCATCTGACCCATGATCGCCTTGACTTCCTTTTCCGGAACCGGGAGCGGACGCTTGCCGGACCCGAGGAAGCCAGTGACTTTCGGCGTATTCTTCACGAGGTGATAGGCCTCGTCGGTCATGTCCATCTTTACGAGGACATAGCCCGGAAAATATTTGCGCTCTGCGTTGACTTTGCGCCCGCGGCGCACCTCCACCACCTCTTCGGTCGGCACGAGGATTTCCTCAAACTTGTCTTCCAGCCCCTTCATGGCCGCGTCCGCCTTGATGGCGTCTGCAACCTTCTTCTCGAAGTTGGAATAGGCGTGAACGATGTACCACTTGGCTGACATGGTCGCTTAGCTCCCCAACCCGAGCAGGAGATTGATAATCCAGCTAAAGAGGCTGTCCACACCAAAGAAGAAGACCGCCATGATCGCGGACATGATGAAAACCAGGATCGTCGAGACAATGGTCTCCTGACGCCCCGTCCAAGTCACCTTGCGCCCTTCCTGACGAACCTCGCCAAGAAACTTAAGCGGATTCGTGGTCTTCTTGCGCGCCGGAGCACTGGCCGCGCCTGAGGCATTACTGCCCTTGTCGCTGGCCCCACTCTTTGCAGGCGTACGAGATTTCGTATTGCGCGCCATGGCGTGACTTCTAATCCTTACTACGCTTGACCAGGTGGTATCACCCAGTCCTGGCAGGGGCGGAGGGGCTCGAACCCCCGACCTACGGTTTTGGAGACCGTCGCTCTACCAGCTGAGCTACACCCCTAAGCCAAATAGCCCGCACAGCCTGCCCCCGGTTAAACCACCGGACTCAAGCCAGACGGACTGTATTCAGAGCTGGGTCTTGTAGCGATCTGGTTCAGCAATGGAAAGCCCCTGCGATGAAAAAAATCGACCCAGCACATGTGGGACTTCTTGCGCATGCGATCAATCCCCCTCCTGGAGGGGTCATAAGCTTTGGGCGTCCGGGCAGGACGCATAATAAAATGGGCTGGCGGTTTCCCGCCAGCCCATCTCATTACCGCTAAACCCAGAGGCTTAGAAGTTGGCCGTCACCGACGCGAAGAACACACGAGAGGTGTCAAACACGGTCGGATAGGTGTTGCCGTTGCCCAGAGGCGGACCAGCACTCGTGAACACCGGAGCCTGCTCGGCAAAGGCATTCAGAATACCACCGCGGACAAGGACATTGTCCATCACCTGGTAGTTACCCGACAGGTCGAGGTAGCCAACAGCCGGCAGTTCCGGCTCAAGCTGGTTGCCCGACTTGTTGTCGGTCGCACCAAAGTGACGCCAGGTTGCCGAAGCTTCCCACGGCCACGGGGTTTCCCAGGTGGCCATCAGGCGGTGGCGATATTCCGGAGCCGGTGTGCCCGAGAAGCCGGACGCACAGGCGTTACCGAAGAAGCCAGCACACTGGATCGGATCCGCGCCAGCAAACGGCACCTCAACCAGATCGTTCAGGAAGGTCGCAGCATAGTCGAAACGAAGCCCACCATAGTCGGCGAATGCCGGGATGAACTGCTCGAAGTCGAAGCTGTAGTTGACCTGAACGTCAACACCGCTGGTTTGCAACTCAGCAACGTTGAGGGCGGTCTGCAGGAAGCCGTAGTCGGTGCCGAAGCCCGATGCCAGCGTACCGTTAGACGCACGGGTCACGAGGCTACAGAAGCCCGGATCACCGGTCGTCAGACACTCCTCAAGAATACGCTGCGGAGATGCACCAGCACCCACTGCGTCTTCCACCGTGATGTCGAAATAGTCGATCGAGATCGTCAGGTTTTCGATCATATTTGGCGTGAGAACCACACCAAAGGTCACGGTTTCTGCCGTTTCCGGATTCAGGTTCGGGTTACCACCGGTGATGGACTGGGTCTGCCCCGAGATCACATCAAGAATGGTACCGTACTGAGCCGCAGTCACACCGGTGCGTGCGCACTCAGTCAGAGACAGGAACGGTGTCGCACCTGCACACGGGTCAAACGTGGTTGCACCCGGATAGGTGTCAAGGTTCGGCAGACCAACGTCCTGAGCCGTGAACAGCTCAATCACGTTCGGTGCACGAACAGCCTGCTGGAACTGAGCACGGAAACGAATGTCGTCAACCGGAGCCCAGGTCAGCTGCAGAGCGTAGGAGTCGGTCTGGAACTCGCTGGACGACGTACCAGTGCCAACGCGGCCCTGCGTCTCGTAGTCCGAGTAGCGATACTGAGCCGAGAAGGTCAGCTCTTCAGCGAACTCAGCACCAGTGATGATCGGAACCTGAAGTTCGGAGAAGATCTCGAATACATCGACCTGACCGTTGACCGGCTTGGTTGCGCCACCGAGACCGGTGAAGCCACCGCCGTCGACCTGGAAGATTTCGTCAGGCTCGCGCTGAAGGCGGTCCGTACGGTTCTCGAAACCAATCAGGAAGCCAACACCGAGATCGGAGAACGGCGAAGAAATGCCGTAATTGCCGAGGTCGGCCTGGATGTCCGCACCCCAGAGGGTCTGCTCGGTGTTACCGGTGATGATGCCGGTTCCCTGCAGGAAGTCGGTCATTTCCGGCGTCACCAGGGACTCGCCGTTCGGACCACGCTGGAAGATGTTGTAAGGCACACAGCCACCAGACGGGTCGGTACAAACGACATTACCGTTGCCGTCGTCAACAGCCAGGAAGGCCTGCTGAACATTGCCAACGATGAAGTCGTTCTTGGAGATCTGGGTGTCATCGGTACGAGCGTACTGATAGAAGGCTTCCCAATCCCAGTGATCAGCGATGGTACCCTCAAGGCCACCGACGAAGCGCCACGCCATGTTCTCCAGGTCGGAGTTACGCGGGCCACCTTCGACGTTACGGTGGGAGGAGAACAGGCTGTTCTTGATCACGCCGTCAGCAATATCCTGAGCCGAGCAGCCAAACAGGTCGGTGATCTGAAGACCAGGAGTGTTCTGGATCAGCGGGTTGTCACAGTTTATCGACCACGAACCGAACGATGCGGTTTCAGCAATCTGTGCGTTCGAGATATTGTGCACGAACGAGATATCCGCAAAGGCGCGGATGTTATCGTTGATGTCATAGTGCGAACGAGCAAAGATCTGGAAACGCTCGGACGGACGCTGGAAGTAGTTCAGCGGACCAAAGTTGTAGGTCTGCTGCGGGCCACCAACGAACGGGACAATCGTTCCGTCTTCCTGCTGGAAGCCAAAGCCACCGGCACCACCAAAGGCACGGAAGTTACCCGAACCGATACAACCGAAACTACCGAAACCATTCGGATTGCTAGCGGTGGTCTGACCAAGGGCACAGCCTGAAATGGAGCGGTTGTCCTGAGTGATGGCTTCACGATTTTCGTAAGAAACGAAAAGCGTGCCGTTACCACGACCATCCGGGGTGTTGGCACCCATGGTCAGGCTCAAAGAATACTCTTCACCGTCCCAGACTTCACCTGGAACGTCAACACCACCAGCGCGCAGGACATTGTCCCACAGGTCATTGCCGTTAGGGGCATTGCTGACCTGGGTGTGCGCTTCGATTTCGATGCCTTCGAAGTCATCCTTGAGGATAAAGTTCGCAACACCGCCGACAGCGTCAGAGCCGTACACAGCAGACGCACCACCGGTCAGGATGTCGACACGGTCAACAAGCTGGGTCGGGATGATGTCGAGGTTGGCAGAGCTGATCTGCGAGGAACCGAACGGCAGGCGACGACCGTCGACCAGCACCAGGGTACGAATGGAACCCAGACCACGGAGGTTCAGGTTAGCCGTGCCCGATGCACCGTTGGAAACTTCACCGGCCTGACCAGCGAAAACCTGCGGAAGGATGTTCACGAAATCTTCGATACGAACGTTACCGCGGATGTCAGCTTCTTCACCGGTTACCGAAAGCACCGGGTTGGCTGCAGCCAGGTTCGGGTTCGTTTGAAGGCGGGAACCGGTGACGACAATGCGATCATCCGGTGCTGCCTCTTCAGCCTCCTGAGCGAATGCCGGCGCAGCCAGCCCCGCGGAGGTGATCAGCGTCGACGCAAGCGCCCACGCTTTCAGTTGTTTAGTTTGCATATCATACTCCCCGATTTGCAAAAGTCGGTTCTCGTCATTGGTGACTCAAAATGACTGCGGTGAGACTACGGGTATTTACAAAGTTGTCGCAAACCCTGTGAGCGGCTGCCGCAGAGATCATTAATGCCCTGTGACAAAATTGCTGCACAGCTTACTGCGCCTTCATTTGCTTGTAATTTTTGAATTACCGAGAATGACAACGACACCTAATGCTGCGCCGCAACACCATAGGCTCACCCAACACCGGCTCGACTTCTCGTTTATCAGCCAATGGGCCACCCCCCTGTGAGGACGGTCTCGTTACTGATTTGACGAACAAAAACGCCCCGCAGCCATGGGGCCACGGGGCGTCTTGTTTGATCGTCTTGGTGTGACGTCAGATCAGGGCGCTTACTCGATGATCTTGGACACAACGCCAGCGCCGACGGTGCGGCCACCTTCGCGAATCGCGAAGCGCAGCTTTTCTTCCATCGCGATCGGCGTGATCAGCTCGACATTCACTTCAACATTGTCGCCCGGCATGACCATCTCGGTGCCCTCTTTCAGGGTCACAACACCGGTCACGTCCGTCGTACGGAAGTAGAATTGCGGGCGGTAGTTGGTGAAGAACGGGGTGTGACGACCACCCTCTTCCTTGGTCAGGATGTAGGCCTCAGCCTCGAACTTCGAGTGCGGAGTGATCGAGCCCGGCTTGGCCAGAACCTGACCACGCTCAACGCCCTCACGGTCGATACCGCGAAGCAGAACACCCACGTTGTCGCCAGCCTGGCCCTGGTCCAGAAGCTTGCGGAACATCTCAACGCCCGTACAGGTCGTCTTCACGGTGTCGCGGATACCCACGATCTCAATCTCTTCACCGACCTTCACAACGCCGCGCTCAACACGACCCGTAACCACGGTACCGCGGCCAGAGATCGAGAA
This sequence comes from Maricaulaceae bacterium EIL42A08, assembly GCA_024178355.1. Classification (GTDB taxonomy): domain Bacteria; phylum Pseudomonadota; class Alphaproteobacteria; order Caulobacterales; family Maricaulaceae; genus Oceanicaulis. Next base: position 811,934 of record JAMZNZ010000002.1, read on the forward strand.
CACGTCTTCGATCGGCATCAGGAAGTCCTGATCAATCGGACGCTCAGGCGTCGGGATGAAGTCATCCACAGCCGCCATCAGTTCCTTGATCTTCTCTTCGCCGATCTCAGGGTCACGGCCTTCCATCGCGGCCAGAGCCGAACCGGCAACGATCGGAATATCGTCACCCGGGAAGTCGTAGGAAGACAGAAGCTCGCGAACTTCCATCTCCACCAGCTCCAGAAGCTCTTCGTCGTCGACCTGGTCAACCTTGTTCAGGAACACAACCAGGGCCGGAACGCCAACCTGGCGAGCCAGCAGAATGTGCTCACGCGTCTGCGGCATCGGGCCGTCAGCTGCGTTCACAACCAGAATCGCGCCGTCCATCTGGGCCGCACCGGTGATCATGTTCTTCACATAGTCAGCGTGACCCGGGCAGTCGACGTGCGCGTAGTGACGGTTCTCCGTCTCATACTCAACGTGTGCCGTCGAAATCGTGATGCCGCGGGCTTTCTCTTCCGGGGCACCGTCAATCTGATCATAGGCACGGAAATCACCAAAATACTTGGTGATCGCTGCCGTCAGAGTCGTCTTGCCGTGGTCAACGTGACCAATCGTGCCGATGTTGGCATGGTCTTTTGTACGCTCAAACTTTTCCTTGGCCATCTCATTGGACCCTCGCGCTGTTAGCTTCAAGTTGGCCAGGCTGACGACGCTCCGGGTCCGGAGAAGCGTCAGCGCTGGCCTGATTTCATGAGCGCGGGGCATAACGCCACCGCTGCGTGAACGCAAGAGCTTTGCTCGTATCAATGTGGCCTGTGGCAGTTGCAGCTTAGACACAGCATCCCGAGTGCCAGGGTGACACTTGTCATCCGAAAGCCGGACCGACCGTCACATCACCCAGGAGTGAGCGTGGTTTAGCACATCTCCATCACAGCGATTTCGACCAATGGAGATGATGACGCTCGACTAGGCCACCCTTGATGAAGAACGCATTCGCCTGCAGCTGGCTGCCAATGCGGGCATTGCTATGCCTGTGGCTGGAGCCATCGCCTGGGCGGCTATCAGCATAGCGTCAACCCAGCTCTCCTATGGAACATGGGTGTTCGCGTCCTGCTTTGGGCTGGGCATGCTGTTTCCATTAGCGATGCTGCTGCAGGGTATTACCCGCTCGCCCTTCATGAAGACAAAATCACCTCTGAACGGCGTGCTGGCACCTGGAATTCTGGTGGCCAATCTGCACTGGCCGATCACCTTCGCCTTGCCCAATAACGCTCCGGAGCTGTTCCCTCTCGCGTTCGGGCTGTCCACGGCTCCCATCTGGGCGGTTGTTGGATGGCAGTACGCCAGCAAGATCGGCTGGCTCCACCTAGCGCTTCGGGTTCCCGGCGTTGTAGCGCTAAATGCTATCGCCCATGGCATGCAGACCGCTGGCACCTGGATCACCGCCTATGTGGCTGGCGTCTATGTGGTTTCAGTCATCGGGTTTTCAATTGAAGTGGCCGGTCGGCGCAGAAAGGCGTTAGGCACTACGGCCTAATCAGAGTGAGCGGCAGCATGCGCGCTCGCCCAGGCCCACTGGAAATTATAGCCGCCAAGCCAGCCGGTTACGTCGACGCATTCGCCAATAAAGTACAGACCCGGAACTCTCTGAAACTCCATGGTTTTTGAGGATAGCTCTGCGGTATCAATACCGCCTGCGGTCACCTCGGCGGTGCGGTAGCCTTCGGTTCCGGCCGGCTTCACCTGCCAATGTGAAAGACCTTGAGCAACATCCTCCAGACGGGCGTGACTGACATCGGCAAGCCTGGGCAAATCGGGTACGAGCCCCCGACCCTGCAGCATCTCCACGAGCCGCCTTGGCAGGACCACTTCCAGCGCAGACGCCAGCGACTTCATGGGGTTGTCAGCTTTAAGCGCCTGCAAGACGGCAGCTCCATCGCCGCCCGCAAACAGGTCCAGCGACACCGCTTCACCCGGCGACCAGTACGATGAAACCTGCAGAATCGCTGGCCCGGAAAGGCCCCGGTGGGTAAATAGCGCAGCTTCGTCAAAGCTTGCTCCGCCTGCCTCAGCCCGAACATTACAGGCAACGCCGGAGATGGCGGCGAAGGCGTCTTTTTCGGCCCCTTCGAACGTGAAGGGCACCAGCGCAGGCCGTGGTTCGATTATGTTGAGGTCGAATTGACGAGCGATATCATAGGCAAAGCCGGTAGCGCCCATCTTCGGGATCGACAAACCTCCAGAGGCAATGACCAGTCGTCCGGCCGTAACGGAGCCTGCGCTGGTCTTGATTTTAAAGCCCTCATCGGCCCTGGAAACGGCCTTGATGTCAGTTTCCAGCCTTAGCTGGCCACCGGCAGCGTCCAGTTCATCGAGGAGCATCTGGATGATCGCACCGGATTTCTGGTCGCAGAAAAGTTGTCCCAGTGTTTTCTCATGCCAGGTCAGGCCATGACGGCTCATCAGGTCGCAGAAATCCCACGGCGTGTAGCGCGCCAACGCGGACTTTGCGAAGTGCGGATTCTGGCTGATAAAGCGGGCCGCCTCGGTTTCCATATTGGTGAAATTGCAGCGCCCGCCGCCGGAGATTCGCACCTTCTCGGCCGGCTTGCGGGCATGATCCAGCACCAGCACAGAGCGCCCCCGCGCACCAAATTGTGCGGCATAAAACAGCCCGGCAGCGCCCGCGCCAATCACCAGCGCGTCAACATGGGAAGGAAGTGTTGTGCTCATGACGCGTGGGTATAGCCGGGGATAAAGCGTGGCAAGGCCGGAGGCTATTGATGCCCGTAGCCTTCAGGCTCGCAAGGCGAACAGCCGCCCGTAGCTTCAGCGAGGACCGACAAAACGGAGTGCGGGAGGACAGAAAGAATTGGAGCGGGTAGACGGAATCGAACCGACATATTCAGCTTGGAAGGCTGACGTTCTACCGTTGAACTATACCCGCGCCGGAGGAAAATAATTAGCGCAATCTATCCGCAGTGGCGAGGGGTCGATTGCAGGAAGTGACAGGTCATGTGCGACCAACGCAATAGTGGTCAAAAGGGGTGGCCCTATCCCTCACCCACCACTAGCGTCGCGCAAAGCGTTTCGAACCAGGATCCGGCGTCCCTGACTTCAAAGCAGGTGAAACCTGACCCGTGAAGGTACAACCGATGACCCCTTTCAGATTGAAGCTTGTCTATACCGGCGGAACGATCGGCTGCGTCGGCGATCCACTGGCCCCTCTACCCGCGGATAAGTTCGAGGCGGCGTTCAGCGATTTCCTGCTTCCGATCATCCAGGAACGCTACCCCAATATCGAGATCACCTACCACGCGTTCGCGCCCAGCCTTGATAGCACCAATCTGAGGCCCTCTGACTGGGCGAAGATCGCAGCCACGGTCATTGGAGAGCCAGGCGATACGGCGACCTATGGCGAGGCCGACGGCTTTTTGATTCTCCATGGCACTGACACCATGGCGTGGAGCGCGGCCGCCCTCTCCTTCCTGCTGACCGGTCTCGACCAGCAAGGTCGTGTGAATGCCCAGATTTCAAAGCCGGTGATCCTGACCGGCTCCCAGTCACCGATATTTTTTGAAGACCCGGACTCCGGCGCGCTGACGCTGCGCTACAACACCGATGCGATCCGCAACGTGCTGGGGTCGATCGAGTGCATCCGCGCCGGGATCGCCCAGGTGGGGCTGTTCTTCAATGACGATCTGATGCGGGGCAATCGTGCGCTGAAGACCAATGTCACCGAGTTTGACGCCTTCACTTCGCCCAACTACCCGCTCGTGGCGGAAATGGGCATCGAGCTAACCGTGCGAAACCGGCTGCTGATCGCTCCACCTATCAATCCGGAGATTTCGATCGACACACCGTCAACGCTGGCAAAGCTTCAGGCCCAGCTTGAACACCTGAAGGGCGCGCTGGACGACGTGACCATGGTGGACTTCCTCGCCTACCCGGCCAGCTACCGAGCCTCGCAAAACTCCAGCACGCTGGCCGACGCGCTTCAGGGCGCACTGGATGGGGTTGATGGCGCTGACGGGCTCTATCTGGAGAATTTTGGCGAAGGCAATTTCCCGTCCGGCAATCCCGATGATCCCAAGGCTGGTGCCGTGTTCAGAGTGCTCAAGGCTGCGCACGACCGGGGCACGGTCATCGCGTCGGGAACGCAGGTCATCTCCGGCATGGTGAACTCCACCGCCTACGCGTCGGGCGCCTGGCTCGCCGAGTGTGGATGCGTCAGCACCTATGACATGTCCGGCCCGGCGGTTCAGACCAAGCTGACCTATCTGCTGGCCCTGGGGCACGCAGGCTATTTCAACTGGCCGCAGGAGACGGTCGAGAATTTGATGCGCACCCCCATCGCCGGGGAGATGACGCCAATTAACCGCCTTGATGATGCGCGCGGTCGCTTCCTGGTGGCGGGTCAGTCGATTGCCGCCTTTGACGGCAGCGCGACCCTGATCAACGATCCGGATCTGGGGCCAGTCCTGATTGACCCAGGCCAGCCCGACGCGCCGCTATGGGCAGCCCTTGCCAACCCGACCGCCATGCCCGGTCGGCTTCAGATCCAGGGCGATGGCGATCTGGTCTTTTATGACCGGTCCAACGGTGTGCTCTGGCAGTCGGAAACCCAAAGCAGTCGCAACGGGTCGGCGGTTCTGATTCTGTCCGGCTCGCTAAAAAGTGATGATCTGGCGCTCTACCTGTTCGATGAGAGCACGCAGGCCGTATTGAAGACCCTGTATGGTAAAGCGCCGAGCGTTGCGGCTCTCGGCTAGGTCAAAATCCCTTACTGAATTGTCAGATTGATCGCCTTGCTCTTCGTGAAGCGGGCCTTAGTGTTACGCGCAATTCAACAACAGGGGAGATGGCTCATGGCCATGAAGCAACGTTTCTTTGGGGGTGCAGGTGTCGCTGCGCTGATCGCAGGTTTTGCCCTGTCGGGAACCGCAGTCGCGCAGGATGCTCCGATCATCCAACCAGGCGCACCGGGTCAGGATAACCGCCAGCTCAGCGAAGAAGAGGCTGCCCGTCTGGCGATCAATGCCTACTCTGAAGCCGACGTTGCCTTTGTCCAGAACCTGCTGGCCTACCGCGCTCAGGTTACCGAGCTGACCGGCCTCGTGGATGGCCGTACCGAAGCCGAAGGCATTATCGAGATCGCCGAGCGCATCAACGAAGCCCAGCCTGAAGAGCTGACCTTCCTGCGTGATTGGCTGACCGAGCGTGACGAGCCGCTGGCTGCTGAAAGCCTCGACGATGACGATGAGGAGATGATGGAGGGGCTCTCCTCCCCCGCTCAGATCACCACGCTGAGCAATGCCAGCGGCACCGACTTCGACACCCTCTTCCTGGAGCTGATGATCGACCAGCACGACGGTCTGGTGGACATGGTCGATGGTTATCTGCGCACGCGCGGCACCGCCTTTGATCCGGCACTGTTCGAGTTTGCCAATACGATCCGCCGCGAGCAGCGTGACGAGATCGAGACCATGAACGAGATTTTCGCAGGTTTGTCTGATGATCCGCGTCGCGGTCTGGGCGCTGGCTATCTGGATGCAGAATCGGCCATCTCTAACCTGCGTCTGGTCTCCACCCAGCCCAAGCCGACCGGCTTCTTCGATCCGGAAAACCCGGTGGGCCTGCCCCCGGAAATCGTCGACGAGGACGCTGAAGCTGATGAGGACACTGATCCGCGCTTTGGCACGCGTTCCCCTTATCTGCGCTTCTCCAACACCGACTTTGCCTTTGCCGGCAACCTGATGGCGGTGGGCAATTATCACGGCTTCAACCTCTATGACATTTCAGAAGCGACGCCGCGCCTGATGACGTCGGTTGTGTGCCCGGGCGGTCAGGGCGACGTCTCCATTGAAGGCGACTTCCTGATCATGTCGGTGCAGGACACCCGTGGCCGCATCGACTGTGGTCGTCAGGGCGTGGATGAGGAAGTCAGCGATGAGCGCTTCCGCGGTATCCGCATCTTCGACATCTCCGATCCGCTGGCCCCGCGCCAGGTCGGTCTGGTTCAGACTTGCCGCGGCTCGCACACCCACACGGTTGTGTCCCGCGATGACGAGAGCATCATCGTCTACAATTCAGGCACCAGCTCGGTGCGTCCTGAAGAAGAGCTGGCTGGCTGCGTGGCCGGTCTGCCGGGCGATGAAGACACCGCCCTCTTCTCCATCGATGTGATCGAAATCCCGATTGCCAACCCGGCCGCCTCGCGCATCATCGACAGCCCGCGGGTGTTCGCCGACCCGGAAACCGGTGCGGCTGCTGGCCTGTGGTCGGGCGGTGACCATGGTGAAGGCACCCAGTCGACCCGTCGCACCGACCAGTGCCACGACATCACCATCTTCCCGGCGCTGAACATTGCCGCTGGCGCCTGCTCGGGCAACGGCATCATCTTTGACATCACCGATCCGCGCACGCCGACCCGTATTGATGATGTGGTCGATGTGGGCTTTGCCTACTGGCACTCGGCCACCTTCAACAATGATGGCACCAAGGTCGTCTTCACCGACGAATGGGGTGGTGGCGGCGGTCCGCGCTGCCGTCCGCAGGACCCCAATGACTGGGGTGCAAACGCGATCTTTGAACTGGAAGACGGTGAGCTGACCTTCGCCAGCTACTACAAGATCCCGAACGTGCAGAGCGACCACGAAAACTGCGTGGCCCACAACGGCAACATCATTCCGGTTCCAGGCCGCGATATCTTCGTGCAGGCCTGGTATCAGGGCGGCATGTCGCTGATGGACTTCACCGATGCCGACAATCCCTATGAGATTGGCTTCTTCGATCGCGGTCCGCTGGCCACCGAGACCTATGTGACCGGCGGCTACTGGTCGACCTACTGGTATAATGGCCGCATCTACGGCACCGCCCAGGTGCGCGGTCTGGACGTGTTCGAGCTGGAGCCCAGCGAGTTCATGACCGCCAACGAGATCGAGGCCGCCCAGCTGGCCGACATGGGTGAAATCTTCAACCCACAGACCCAGACGGTTGTCACCTGGCCGACCCACCCTGCGGTGGCGCTGGCCTATGTCGACCAGATGGTACGTGAGGGGTCCATGTCCGAGACCGATGCAGCGGTGTTTGCCGACACGCTGACCCGGGCTCGCACCCACATGGAAGCAGGCACCAGCGATCGCCAGCTGGCCGGTGAAATCCGCCGCCTGCGCCGCGACCTGCCTCGCTCTGACCGCGGTGAAGCCCTGCGCGAGCAGCTCACCGACATCGCCGCTGAAGTGCGGTAAGAGCTGGCGCTAGAGCCTGACAAGAAGAACGCCGCGGCTGGGAACAGCTGCGGCGTTTTTTGTTTTAAAGCTCTCCGTTTCGTCACCCCTGCGCAGGCGGGAATGACGATTGTGGGGGCTTTACCTGTCCCGGACGCGCAGCGATCCGGGATCATCTGTTAGCGCGAGGTGATGATCGCTCTGGTGCATGCGGTCGATCCCGGCTCTGCCCCCGGATCAAATCCGGGCTTGGCCGGGACAGGGTTGCAAGCCCGCTTCAGACACCCGCGTCCCGAGCGCATCGCGCTCGCAAGGCGAACAGCCGCTTGGTATGCGCCAGCGAGGAGCGAAGTCCCGGACGGGACTGAGCATCAGGAAAAGAAGATGGTGGAGGGGGCTGGATTCGAACCAGCGTACGCAATGCGGGCAGATTTACAGTCTGCTGGATTTAACCACTCTCCCACCCCTCCACAGGGTCTGCTCACTCAAGCAGTGCACTCTTGGGAGCGAGTGCCGGGCCGAACCGAAAACCTGCCAACCGAGAAAGCCAATTGCGCCAGCGCGCCAAGGGCTTTAACGAAGCAACTCCTCAATTCGGAGCGCGGACTATAGTCATGGCCCCACCGCGGCGCAACACAGAGAAAAGACAAGGTGCAGCACGACGTGCAGCACCGCCCAGTTCCGCCCATGAGGGCTGGATCTGGGGACGCCATGCGGTGCTGGCAGCTCTGGCAAATCCAGGCCGTAAGGTGTTGGATTTACAGGTCACTCGCAATGCCGCCGCCGAGCTGCCTGAGGCCGCTCGCAAGCGCGCAAGGATCGTGCTGCCCGCTGAAATTTCCGCCCGCCTGCCCGAAGCATCAGTCCATCAGGGCTTTGCGCTGAAGGCCTCGGCGCTGGAGGCTGAGTCGCTCAATGCCGTAGCCGCCAATACCCACGGGCTTCTGGTGGTGCTCGATCAGATTACCGATCCGCAGAATGTCGGCGCGGTGTTCCGCTCTGCCGCCGCCTTTGGGGCGCGCGCGGTGATCATGCAGGACCGCAAGGCCCCGCCTTTGTTCGGGACGGTGTGCAAGGCCTCTGTCGGCTGTGTGGAGACAGTGCCCCATGTGCGCGTCACCAATATCGCCGACACGCTGGACGCCCTGACCCAGGAAGGCCGCTACGCGATTGGTCTGGCGGGTGAGGCAGACGCGAGCCTCGCGGCTGAGGTTCAGGCCAATGCAGGGCCCGGCCTGGTGCTGGTGCTCGGCGCGGAAGGCCCAGGCCTGCGCCCGCGCGTGGCTGAGCATTGCAGCGCGCTGGCGCGTATCCCGATGGGGCCCAAAGCAGAAAGCCTCAACGTAGCCGCCGCAGCAGCCATCGCGCTTTATGAGGCGTCCCGCTTTGATCCCCGGATCAATCCAGCCTAGCCCGCACCGCGAACGTTGAAGTCGCCACTGCCGGTGGTGCGTACGCTCTGGCTGCCTTCAACGCTTCCAGCATCCACATCGCCGCCACCGGACAGGCGAATGGACGGATTGACGAGCGTGCCGCCGAAGTAAACGCCGCCGGACCCGCTGGCGCGGATTTCAGCCGGATCAGCGCGGCCTGCATCAATGCTCACACCGCCAGAGCCAGACAGCGACACATCAAGGCCGCCATTAAGCGAGCGCGCGTCCACATCGCCAGACCCGGTCAGGCGAACATTCAGCTGGCCGGAAACATCGCCCGCGGTGAAGTCACCGCCGCCGCTGGACTGGAAGGTCGCGCCGCCTGGAGCGTTGCCGATCTCGATATCGCCCGAGCCGCTGGTGCGCCCGGTAAAGGCGTCGACATTGCCAGTCTCCACATCACCGCTGCCCGACAGGCTGACGGTAAGCTCGCCGGCGATATCGTGCGCGCTGACATCGCCAGAGCCAGACACGGCAATGCTGAGGCGGGCCGCACTGCCCAGCGCCACATCGCCAGAGCCGGAGATTGCTACAGCCGCCTCTCCGCCAACATCACCAATAGTGACGTCTGTGGATCCGCTGAGACCCACATTGGCCTCACCGGCCACATCGCCGCCTTCAAAGCTGCCGCACTTGGAGGCACCCAGATCCAGCGAGGCCAGATCACCGGCTTCGCCGCGGAAGACGCTGTCCTCAATGGAGACATCGGCCGGGTTCGGCGTGGTGATGGTCAGCAGCGGCCACTCGTCAAAGCGCAGGGCATCGCCGCGATTGCGACCCACGCGGCGGCTCTCTTCATTGCGGCCATAGCAGCGCCAGCGTCGGATATCCTGGCCACCATCGATCCGCAGCGCGTTGGCGCTTTCTGAAATCTCGACGATCGGCGCCTAACCCTGACGCTCCACCGTGGCCGACAGGGTTGCGCCCTGAACGATGCGAATCTCACCAACAAAGTCAGTGACGGAGATGGCAGGCGATGAGGATTGGGCAGCCGCGGCAAGCGCAGCAAGAAGGACGGACATGGAGGGCTCTCCCATTATTTGCAGGACGTCTTGCCAGTGAGATGCGCGAGACGTCCCGGTTAGATGCAAGTTTGAGCAGAGCCTGCGCGCTTCGCATCCAAAATACCCGTTAAACCTTGGACAGGTGATCGAAAGCCGCTCGTAATGCTCGACAGCTCGGGCCCACTTGCGTTTAGCTAAGGCCATGAAACACCACGCCCCTCGCACCGAGCTTGCCACCCATGACGTGTTCAACCAGTCCGAGCCGCTGGCCGATGTGAACTGGTTTAGCGATGATGCCATGCTCTCAGACGCCGTAACCCGCAATGGCGGCAAGGCGCACACTGAGCACCTTTCGGCCTTCGGGGCTGAAGTCGGCAGTGCCGCCGTTCTGGATCTGGGCCGCGTCGCCAACGAGAACCCGCCCAAATTCAAGCCCTATGATCGCTTCGGTCAGCGCGTGGACGAGGTGGAGTTTCACCCCGCCTATCACGCGCTTATGGAGCTGGGCCTGAGCGCGGGCGTCTCATCTGCTGCGTGGAAGACCGATGCCGCACCGCACACGCTCCACTCAGCCTTGCTGATCTTGATGGGGCACGCCGATGCCGGGGTCTGCTGCCCTCAGTCGATGACCTATGCCTGCGTACCTGCGTTAAAGCATGCGGGCTGGTCCGGGCCGTGGATCGAGGGGGCCACGAGCGGTCGCTATGACCCGCGCTTCCTGCCGCCGGAAGACAAAGTCGGCCTGACGCTTGGCATGGCGATGACGGAAAAACAGGGCGGCAGCGATGTTCGCGCCAACACCACACGGGCAAAGTCCATCTCCAAAGACGAAGTCGAACTGACCGGCCACAAATGGTTCTGCTCTGCGCCCATGAGTGATGGATTCCTGACGCTCGCCTATGAAGGCGAAGGTGATGACGTCACCCTCTCCTGCTTTCTGGTGCCGCGCTGGCGGCCCAATGGCACGCGCAACGCCATCGAAATCCAGCGCCTGAAGGACAAGATGGGCGACAAGTCCAACGCCTCCTCAGAGATTGAATACAAGGGGGCTTATGCCCGCCGCGTGGGTGAACCGGGTCGCGGCGTGCGCACCATCATCGAGATGGTCAACCACACCCGGCTTGATTGCCTGGCTGGCTCAGCCGGGTTGATCCGGGGCGCAGCGGCTCAGGCGGTCTGGCACGCCGACCGACGCAGTGCCTTCCAGCGCCGCCTGATTGATCAGCCGCTGATGCGTGAAGTGCTTGCCGAACTTTCAATGGAGGCCGAGGCCGCCCTGGCCCTCGCCTTCCGGGTCGCGGAGAGCTTTGACAAGGCGGCATCGGACGAAAGCGAAGCGGCACTGGCGCGCATCCTGACACCTATTGCCAAATACTGGATCTGCAAGCGTGCGCCCTACCTCGCCTATGAAGCGATGGAGGCCCATGGCGGTGCCGGCTATGTGGAAGAACACCCCCTGCCCCGCATGTTCCGCCAGAGCCCGCTCAATGCGATCTGGGAAGGATCGGGCAATGTGATCGCGCTGGACGTTCTGCGTGCGTTGAGCCGTGACACAGTCGCCCGCGACGCGCTTCAGTCAGAGCTCGCCAGTGCCACCGGACGTTCAGCTGCACTGGATGCGCGGATCAAGGCGCTTGGAGAGATGTTGAAAGACGGCATCGGCGAAGCGGACGCCCGGCGCTTTACCGAAATCGCCGCCCAGACCCTGACCGCCGCGGCGCTGATCCGTGCCGGGCTGGAGCCCGCAGCCGACGCCTATGTCACGAGGCGCATCGCAGAGAGCCCGGTCATGCTGGGCGCTGGCGAAGCACAGATCGATACGGACGCACTGATCGATCGGGCACGCTTGAACTGCTAACACTTCAAAACAAAAAAGGCCCCGCGCTTGCGGGGCCTTAATCGTGTTTAGCCAGTAACGTTCCGTCCTTGGCCAAGCCGTTGTGTTAGGCGGAAAGCACCGAAGGCTGCTCCAACACCACCGCGTTACACAGGGCGGACCGTCCTGAACATGAAACACTCGACATCGGATCACCTCCTTTCAATTGCTGCAGAGATGAAAACCGTGTGGGTATTTGTGAGCGAACGCAAGGAAAATCCGGGTCACCAGAAATTCGGCGATGACTTAGTGGCGCAATGACGCTTCATTCGGCATCGCTAGCTGCCTTCACGGGCTTAAGCATGGTCTTCGAGACCGTGGTAAATCCAATAGCTTCAAAAAAGTCGTGCGCACTGGTGTTACGCAGCCCGCTTTCCAGGCCGATCCAGTCAACACCGCGCCGCACGGCCTCATGTTCAACCTCGCGCAGAAGCAGGCGCGCCAGACCCTGGCGGCGGAAGCGTGGGTCAACATAGAGATCTTCAAGAATCAATGCGGAGCGATGCCCCTCCACCACAACGCGCGTACATGCCAATCCCGCAATTTCATTCTCGGACCGGGCCCTGATACGCGTCACATTATCAGCGCTCTCGGAAAATTCTGTCTTCAAAACCGCTTCGAGATCAGTGCTCCAACTCGTTTCATTCCTGGCGCGACCCCACAAAATTTCCGAGTGCGAAATGTAATCCGGTTCAGTGCGCAACGCAGCGGCAAACCAGACCGCAAGGGCCTCAAGTTCCTGGTCAGCTGTCACCGGTTCCAGCTTGAACGTCATGCGCCACGCTCCAGATCGTCGAGCCAACGCCTCACAACCGGGCAATTGATCGATTTTGCGACGTGATCAAAGAAAAAGCGGCGATCTTCGGGCGTTACTCCGTCGCTTGAAAAGCGCTTTACCGGCTGATCAAAAACTGCCCTCAATGAGCCAGTGTAATTTTCGCGCCAGCTGGACCAGTTATCTCTGAAGTACCAGGACTGGGATGCGTCAAAAAACCAGATCACCCAACTGCCGAAGATTCTTGGCTCAAATCCGTTTTGCTTGCGAAGCCGGACAGCAATCTCAAACAGATTCAGTTGCTGAAGATAGAAGTTGGTAGCGATCGCATCATTGCCGACATCACCCTCGAAATTCTCTGGGCGAGAGGCTTCCATATAAGGCGCGAGCACAGCCCCATATTGTGCCTCGAACCGGAACAGATCAGTCGAAGCAAGTTCAAGCGCAAGGTAATTCTCCTGCTTGCGCAGCTGTATAAGGCGACGTTGCTGCAACAGAAAAACAAAGAGCGATCCGACCAAACCGATAGCGGCGGCATAGCCCTCAAGTGAGGCCTCAAGTCCAAACATTACCAAGCCCCGAGTTAGCTCAACAGATTATAGATCCCAAGCGCGATGGCTGTGCCGATGACATAGCCAAGGACGCCAGCCAGAACGCCCGGCGTGACAAGGTCTTTCCAGCCCTTGGCTGCAGCCAGCGCCGGTGCCGTGGTTGCGCCCAGGATTGCCGCGTTGGAGGCAATGATCATCTCCGGCAGGGACAGGCGGAAGAGCGAACCGGCCACCAGCATCACGGCGGCATGGATCGCAATCAGCACGGCAATGAACACCATGACCATCGGAGCCTGGGACAACAGATCTGGGATATTGGCACCAGCGGCGATCGCGCCAAAGAACAGGAAGGCCAGCACAACGCCCAGTTCAAACCCGCCGTGGAGCTTGGCCATCTGCTTGGGCAGCAGCGTTGCAGGGATCACGGCCAGAACGGTGATAAAGACATAGCGAAGCCCGCCCATGCCGGTCAGCTGGACCAGCCAGTCGGCAATCGCCACCACAGAGATCGCATAGGTCAGCGTCAGCGCCAGGCTGAGCGAGGTCGCGCGGCCGGAGCTGCCCTCCCCCGATTCCTCTACCGTACCGCCCGTGTGATCGCGGGCTACGAAGCGTTTGGCGATGAAAGCAAAGCCGGGAAGGATCGCCAGAACGCCCAAATAGGCCGCGCTTGCTAGGTGGTCGGCGGCCACGATGGCCGACACCAGCGCAGGCTCGTTTTCCGCCAGGCCCGTCTGTTCAATGAGCGGTGCAAAGTTGACCGAACCGCCGATATAGCTGGCCGTCAGCGAACCGGTCACGGCCGCGGAGACATCGCCCAGCGGGATCAGCATGAAGGCCAGCATGGCCCCGGCCACCGTACCTACGGTGCAGATCAGGAAAGCCCCTGTGACCCGCGTCGTTTCAAAGAAGATACGCCGCAGATCAGCCTTCATCAGGAAGAGCGGGATCAGCACCGGCACCGCGTAGGCGAACACGAAGTCATAGGCCGAGCTGTCGAACGGCATGATGCGCAGGTTTGAGGCGAGGATCGCCAGCAGGATCGTCCACACAGTACCGGTCAGTAGTGCGCCGATCCTGGTCTTTTCAAGCAGAAAGCCCGCAGCGGCGATACCCACAAGCCCCGCCATAACGGCAAACGGCTGATCGGCGGGGATGAGTGAAAAGTCCATCGGGCGCTCCTGATTAAGGTCAGGCGCTAAGGGATAACGCCATCCGGCCCAAGCTCAACCCAAAAGCGGCGTTCTGTCGGGGCTGTGATCAGCCGCAGATTGCCGCGTCCGCTTCGATCTCGACCAGAAAGTCGGGGTGAGCGAACGCCCTGACCGCCAGCATGGTGGAAGCCGGTGGGCAGTCCTTGAACACCGCAAGGTGCGCCGCCCCCACGGCAGCTTGTGTCTCAGGGCTCATGTCGAGCGTGTAGACGCGGGTGCGTACCACGTCCTCAACGCTTGCCCCTGCTTCCCTCAACGCCGCGACGATGATCTCAAGCGCGCGAGCGGTCTGCGCCCCCACATCACCCGGCGCGAACGGCTTGCCGTCCGCATCCACCGCCACGGTACCCGCCACAGCAACAAAGTTGCCGGAGCGAACCGCACGGCGATAGCCGACCTTGTTCTCCCAGGGGGCACCGGAAGTGATGCGTTGGACGGTCACTGCGCCGCGCCCGGCACGCCGTTTTCAAACAGATCAAGCGCAATGGCGGTCATGCCTTCTGCGGCGACGCTGACCGAGCCTTCCGCATCGGGGTAGAAGAAGGGCGAGTGGTTAGCAGGCGGGGTTTGCCCGCGCGCCGCATACTCGTCCCAGACCTCCTGCGGGGAGCCACCCACCCAGAACATGAAGATCGGCACATCGTCCTCGGTCCGGCCATAGCGGGAGAAATCCTCCCCGCCGGTGACCGGGCTTGCGGTATCCACCGCATCGCCAAAGCGCGCTTCCAGCACTGAGCCTGCGCGATTCGACAAAGCCGGATCGTTGTAGACCGCCGGGGTATAGACCTCATCGATCTCCATGCGTGGCATCAGATCGTCTGGCATGCCTGCGGCCATGGCGACTCCATTGGCGACACGCTCAATGCCTTCCAGAAGCTGGGCGCGCACCTCATCGGTGTAGGAGCGCACGGTGATCTGAAGATGGGCCTCATCAGAGATGATGTTGTGCTTGGTGCCGGAATTGAACGCGCCAACGGTCACCACACCGGTCTCAAACGGGGAAAGCTCGCGGCTGACCAGTGTTTGCAGGCCCATGACAACCTGCGCGCCCATGACCACCGGATCCTTGCCCAGATGCGGCGACGCCCCGTGGGAACCGACGCCGCGAATGTAAAGATCGACCGTATCCACATTGGCCATGGCAAAGCCTGGCACATAGCGGACCTGACCGGCGGGCATATAGCCCCAGGTGTGGTGGCTCACGACAGCATCAGGCGTCGGGAAGCGCTCATACAGCCCGTCGCTGAGCATGGCGTAGGCCCCAAGCCCGACCTCCTCAGCCGGCTGGGCGATCAACACCAGCGTGCCCGACCAGGCATCACGATTATTGGCCATCCAGCGCGCCGACCCGACCAGCGCCGTCATATGGGTGTCGTGGGCACAGGCGTGCATGATGGGAAACTCATTGCCCATTCGGTCAGGACCCGTGGCCGTGGAGATATAATCGACCGGCGTGTCTTCGCGCATGGGAAGACCGTCCATGTCCGCACGCATCATGATGACCGGGCCAGGACCGTTTTCCAGAACGCCCACAACGCCGGTGCGCCCCACCTCCTCGGTGACGTCATACCCGGCGGCGCGCAGCTCTGACGCCATGCGCGCAGCGGTTTCCACCTCCATGAAGCTCAGCTCCGGATTGGCGTGGAAATGCTCGTAGAGCCCCTGCAGGTGGGCATCCCAGTCGGTCTGCAGCGCCTCACCCAGATCATCCTGAGCGGTGGCAGCAAACGGCATCAGCGCAGCAACGGCGCAAGCAGTGAGAAAACGGCGCATGACAAAACTCCCCGATAAATTATGGGGCGCATTGCAGAGCTAATTGTCCGGGTTGGTCAACGTTATAAACTAACCAAACAGCGCATCGACTTCAGCCTGGTCGGCGGCGCTTTCGTCAACGCCTTCGCCTTCGATGCGGCCATGAACGGCGGCGCGGGCAGCGGCCAGCAGCGGAGCAATATCGGTGGCGGCGAGCATGACAGCGCCAGCGACGTCTTCAGCACGCAGCTTGTCCTGGGCCTCTTCCAGCGCATCATCGAGCGCCGCAACGATCGTTTCAAAGTGGGCTTTCAGCGCATGGGGCGATGCCGCATAGGCCGCAATCACCGTCTCTGCGCCCGCATAGCCGGTGCGCGTGAAGTGCTCTTCATAGGGGCAAGGCCGCCAGTCGAGAATCTCTTCAGCCATTTCCGGCATATCACCAATCATCTCAAGAAGCATCACCACTTCATTGAAATGATTAAGATAGTCGGTCGCGAGGCCACTTTCAGGATGGACATTGGCAGCCGCCAATGCCTCTGCGCTCAACGCGCCTTCTCCCAAAACCAGACCTTCGGTCATGCCGCTCCCCATTCTTGAGACCGGGACCATCGCCCAACAGGGTTGATGAAGCGCTAACCGTATGGGGTTGATGTCAGTCTGCCCCGCCGAAGCGTTCAGTCCACTCGGCAACCCGGTCATCATCGACCTTGGCAAACAGCACGTCGGGCACGGTGAAGGCCAGGCCGCGTGGCAGGGCGTCGAGCAGGTCTGCGCCCTTGCCAGTCGGCCATGTGCGGTTCTCGTCAGGAACGCCGATGGCATCAAGGATCGTCTTGGCGGCCGTCGGGATAACCGGCTGAGCTACGATGGCCGACAGGGCAATCAGGTTGATCCCTGTGCGCACGCCCACGGCCGCCTTGTCCTTGTCAGTTTTAAAATGCGACCAGGGTTCAGCGCGGGTGAGATACTCATTACCTGCCGCCCATAGCGCGCGGGTTTCAGCGGCCGCCTTGCGGAAATCCATGACGTCGTAATGCTCAGCGATAGCTTTGAGACGAGCATCCACTTCACCGGCCAGCCAGGCTTCGTGTTCACCGGGCTCACCGCCGTCAGGCACCACGCCGTCAAAGCGCGACGTGGCAAACTTCAGAACGCGATTGACCATATTGCCCAGCACGTTGGCCAGATCGGTATTGATCGCGCCCTGGAAGTGTTCCCACGTGAACTGGGCGTCTGCACCCTCCGGCGCATAGGCGGTCAGATACCAGCGCCAGTAGTCCGCCGGTAGCAGCTCAAGCGCCTGATCCATGAAGACGCCGCGCTTGTTGGAGGTGGAGAATTTGCCCCCATACCAGTTCAGCCAGTTAAAGGCTTTCAGCTTGTCGACGGTTTTCCACGGCTCTTCACTGCCCAGCAGCGTCGCCGGGAAGCTGACGGTGTGGAAGGCGACATTGTCCTTGCCCATGAACTGGACATAAGAAACATCGTCCGCGCCCTTGTCGGTGCGCCACCAGCGCTGCCAGTCCTCGCCGGTTTTTTCCGCCCACTCACGCGTTGCGGAGATATAGCCGATGGGCGCATCAAACCAGACATAGAAGACCTTGTTTTCAAAGCCTTCGCGCGGCTTGCCATCTTTGGTGACCGGCACGCCCCATTTCAGGTCGCGCGTAATCGTGCGGTCGCGCAGCCCCTCATCCAGCCACTTGTTGGCGATGGATTTGGCCAGCGGCGGCCAGTCGGTTGACGCATTGACCCACTCGCGCAGGCGCTCTTCGACCACCGTCTGTTTCAGACGCAGGTGGCGGGTATCGCGCACTTCCAGATTCTTCGAGCCGGAGACAGCCGAATAGGGATCGATCAGATCAATCGGGTCGAGAAGCTTGGAGCAGTTGTCACACTGGTCGCCACGCGCCTTCTCAAATCCGCAATTGGGGCATGTGCCCTCCACATAGCGGTCCGGCAGGAAGCGGTCGTCATCGATGGAGAAAACCTGCTGCTCGGTGACTTCCTCAATCAGGCCCTTGGCTTCCAGGACTTCGGCAAAATGCTGGGTCAGCTCGGCGTTTGCCGCTGAAGAGGTGCGTCCGAAATGATCCCAGGCAAGGCCGTAGCGCTCGCCAAGGTCTTTCTGGATCTCGTGCTGCTCATCACAATAGGTGCGCACGTCCTGCCCCGCAGCCGCGGCGGCGAGTTCTGCCGGCGTGCCGTGCTCGTCGGTGGCGCAAATGCTCAGCACTTCATGGCCACGCAGGCGCTGGAAGCGGGCATAGACATCAGCTGGCAGCATGGACCCGGCCAGATTGCCGAGATGCTTGACGCCGTTGATATAGGGCAGTGCGCTGGTGATGAGAATGCGGGCCATGAAACACCTGTCAGTTGGGCTTGCGCGCAGACATAGCCCCCGCCCTCGCCCGTGTCATCCCGCAGGTGTGTGTCAGGACTTGATTGTATCCGGCTCAAGGTCGGTCGGGGCCCAGCGCCGCGCCATCGACTTGCCAAGCAATATGTTGGCGTAGCTGCCAAGCGTAGGGGCAGGATCCCTCAGGTCGAGGCTGAGATGACAGGGCGAAAAGACTTCGTACATCGCGGCCGCGAGCAGACGTGCGCATCCCGCCCAGCCGACCTGTCCTGACCGGCGCGCCTTCAGCGCCCCGGATATCGCACCTTTGGTCCAGGCATAGCGCACCCCGTGCCGGGTTGCCCACGGATCAGCAAGGCCAGCCACCGCATTGCCCATAGGCAGCTCAATCGACAGCTGCGACAGGGGCAAGCCGCAGGCCTCCGCAATCTTGAAGTTACCGCCCAGGCGCGGATTGATCTCCAGAAAGCTCAGCGAGGACCGATCTGCTGACTGCATGAACTGTGCACAACCAACGCCGTGATAATCTAAGTGGTCGATCAGGGTCTCCACCGCATCTCGCAACGCCGAAGAGGCTTCGATGGAGCGACCGGCCACGGCATAGCCCGTGCCATCAATCGCATCGGTGCGCGTTACCTCTACCGGGACAGCGCCCAGAAGCGCGCCCTTTTGTGCTGCGAAATAGACATTCACGCGCGGCCCATTCACGAAGCGCTGTACACACAAAGTGCGGTGGTCACTGGGCCAGGCGGTAAAGGCCGCCCGCACCTCCACAGGATCGTCGAACCGCAGGGCTTTGTGGCCCAGCACATAGGCGGCGGAATCGGTTGGCTTGATGATCAGCGGCCCACTAATGTCTTCAACGGCGGCCAGCAAAGCGTCCACCGATGACACAATGCGCCGCGGGGCGAGTGGAACGCCGGCGACATCACACGCATCAAACAGCGCCGCCTTGTCCGCACAGGCCGCGACCACCGTGCTGTCAGGCATGGCCAGTCCTGCATGGAGACGCAAGCGATCGTGCTGCGCGGCGACCAGACGCGTTGCGACCTCGCTATCCGGTAGCAGGATATCCACCTCATGGCGTCCAAGTGCCGGAATAATCGCCTTCAAAGCGGCTTCGGGATGCTCATCCAGCGGCGCATGGGCACCATCTGATCGACATGGCGCGACAGGAAGAGGTAGGGATCAGGCTCGTCCATCCCTGCGATAATCCGGTGCCCCGCGCGCGACAACGACCGCGCCAGCGTCAGGCTCGCCCTGAGATTACCGAGCAGGAATATGGTTGCCATGTGAAGACCCTCCCCAGGCCTCACCCGACAACGAAGCAAGGAATACGCCAGACGTGTGCAACCGGACTGAAACGCGACGCTTGGCGAGGCGCGCCACATCGCGTATGTGTCCCGATAGAAAGCCGGTTTAGCTCAGCTGGTAGAGCAGTGGTTTTGTAAACCGAAGGTCGGGGGTTCGAGTCCCTCAACCGGCACCATTTTTCTTTGTTCTCCTTCGCGTCCGCTTAGTCGATCCTCCCCCGGATCAAGTCCGGGGTGGGGGCGGCTGTTCGCCTTGCGAGCGCTCCGCGCTCGGGCTGCCGAATTCTGAATTGCGACGCCTGTCATCCCGGACGCGGAGCGATCCGAGACCTTCGGCATCCGCACACAAAAACTGTAGGCCCTAAAGCAAGTCTGCGGCGGTACCGTGACGATGATATTCAGTGAAACTATACCGACCCAACGACACCGTCAGCTGAAGCGGGCGAAACCGACTGCCGTCTTTCCTCGACTTCGCCAGGCATCTCATACAGGTAAATTAGGAGATAGCGCGTGTAACCATGAAGAGCGTTTGCCTCACTATTCCCAAGTGAATGATCTGCCAAGGGATCATCATGTGCGGCACTATTTCCTCCAAGCCTCAGCTCTGTCGCCCAATCATAGAGCGTTTCAGGGATTAGATGTCGGTCCTTAAGATCTTCAATTTTGGCATAAAGATTACGCCCCTGCCCGCCTCTGTCATTCACGGACAATTCAAGCACCTTTCTAAAGGTCATCGAAGCAGGCAACCAGCCACCAGCATTTAGTGCCCGCACGGCTTGACCATAGGTATCGGCGATCAGTTGTGGAGTGTGTTTTGGTGCGTCGGTAGAACGAGGCTGAGGATACACTTTTACAGGTTCTATCTCTCCTGTGATCCCTTTCCAAAGCGCTCCATCTATGTTGTCAGTCTGCGCAGCGTAGCTTCTAGGCGGTATCGGGTGTTCGAAGTCCATAAATGTAAAGTCGCCACACTTCCGGCATTTAACGAGCGCGCGACCTAAGGTATGTTGGTTTGGGTCCATCTGGTCACTAGAGGTCTGGCAAAGATATACGACAGTTGCTCCGACATTATGAGTACCACAGCGAGCGCAATCGATATTGATTTCGATTTTCGAAGGCATAATTAAATCTCTATCGAGCGACTTCTATTAAATAATTCTGAGATGCTGGTTTGTGCACTAATGCAAAGCACGGCGCGATTCAAAGTTGAAGCAAATGCAACATCGTCAGATGATATTAGGCTGAGCTTAACCGGTAAAGTTGCAAGCGCACTAATTTCACCCTGTGAAACAAGTATAATACTGTCATCAGCTGATCGGTCTGTAATTCCAATCTGCCTCCTGCCACAAATTTTCCTGAAACGTCAGACTTACATCCAGGTGCCAAGCAAGGTGTGTCGAAGCATGCGCGTACCCGCTATTTAACTGGCACCTACTTCAAAACCGTATGCCTAGTTTCTCTCCAATCTTCTTCAGCTGGGCTGAAGTGTCGAAGAAATTCGTGACGCTGAGAATTGCATTACAGGATTTGCAACAAATCGCATTCATCTTGAACTGTGATTGTGTCGGCTCAATGGTTACAATCTTAGTCCCGATAGTGCTCTCGCAAAACCCGCACTTCGCTCCAATCATAGATTCCTCCGTTCATTAGCTAGGACGTATTCTCATACGCGAGTGCTTTAAGCACAACCATAAAATAAGCTGCGGCCCTAGTTTTCACCTACAGCCTAGCAGCCGCCTCGCCTATTAAAATGGAAAACGGTAGTATTGCCGACGAAATTCGTGTGTGGTGGTTCTTAAACGCCCTCGGTCACCAATTTTCCCGTACTACCTCCCATACGGTCGACCTTGCGAGCCCGTTGGGCTCGTAGAGTTGCACTATTCACCTCGTCCCTGTCATGGGCCGGTTTATTTAAGGCCACCCATGCCGGTTGGGTGAAAACGAGCTGCAAGGTTACAGAAAGTATCCCCCGGACAAGCCGTGGGATGACAGGCGGGTTGGAGTGGCGGCACCCTACCCCCTTGCCCTCACCTGCGCGCCGTCGCTGATGCGGTCGGAGGGGTAGAGCACCAGCGTTTCGCCGGCGTCCAGACCGCTCAGGATCTGGGCGTCGATGCCGTTTGAGCGGCCAAGCTCCACCCTGCGAAGCTCCGCACGTCCGCCCTGCGTCACGAAGCAGGCCCAGCCTTCGGTGGTTCGAAACAGGGCGGCGATGGGAGCGATGATCTCGTCTTCACCGCGCCAGACTTCAATGCGCGGTTCCACGCGGAAGCCATGGCCAAGGCTTGCCCAGCTTTCGGGCGGGTCGGTGAGATCAAGGATGACGTTAACCCGCTGCTCCTCCACCCCCAGTGCAGAGATCTTCAGAAAGCCCGTCGGCTCAATCCGGCGCACGCGCGCGTTCAACACGCCCTCCCCGCCCCAGGCTTCGATAGTGGCATTTGCGCCTTCAACAATACGAACGGCGTCGGTGGACAGAAGCTCGGCGACAATCTCCAGATCGCGAGGATCGCCCAGCTCCAGAACCGGCTCGCCAGGCTGCAGGACGGTCTCACTCTCCTGAAGGCGGCGCAGCACGCGGCCGTCTATGGGACTGGTCAGATTGACTACGCCGCGCGCAAATCCGTTATCGCCGGGCTCCATCAGGCGCGCTGCGGCCGCATCACGCTCCGCGGTTCGGGCGCGCACATTGGCGCGCGCCGTGCTGAGCGCCGCTTCAGCGCTACGCAGCTCCAGCCGGGCGCGATCCACAGCGCCCTGAGAGACCGTGCCGCGCTCAGCCAGGGTTGAAACCCGGCGCATCTCGGTGCGGGCATACTCCACCTGGGCTTCTGCCTGGGCCACTTCAGCATTGGCAAAACCCAGAAGAGCTTCCGCAGCCTGTTGAGCGGCTTCTGCTTCGCCTTGAGAGCGGGCATCAAGGAAAGCGGGATCGGACGGCAGGATATTGGCCAGTGTCTCACCAATCGCCACAGGATCACCCGGCTCAGCCTCCACTCTCAACAGGCGCCCGCCAACGGGCGCTGAGACGGTGTAGACCTCGCGCACCCGCGTATAGCCTTCATCCTGGACGGTCACGACCAGCGTGCCGCGCTGAACTTGGGCAAAGTCAGCGGGAACCGGCCGCGGCATGAAGGACCAGCCGATGGCCAGCACCAGGACAATGCCGGCTGCGGCCCAGAAGATCGTGCGAAAACGCAGTTTCATGGTCGGCGGCCTCCTTAGCCGCAGAGAGACTTATTCCCGGGTTTTCAGCACCGCCACGAGATCGAGCGTGTCGATCCGGCGGCGCACGACAAGCCCGCTGGCCAGCGTAATCAGGACCAGCACAAGCACGGCATAGCCGTAGGTTTCTGCAAAGATGACAAAGGGTAGCCGGTAGTAGTCAGTCGACATGGCCAGCGAGATGCCCCACGCCATACCGACCCCTGCAAGCAGGCCCAGCGGTATGGCGGCCAGGGTCAAAAACCCGGCCTCCCCCAACAGGATGTAGCTGACATCACCACGCGAAAACCCAAGCACACGAAGCGAGGCCAGTTCGCGCTCACGCTCCGCCATGGAGACACGCAGGGCATTATAGATCACGCCCACAGCGATCATCCCGGCAAACAGCGTGTAGATCATGACGGCCGAGCCCATGGCCCGGTCCAGCGTCTCAGAGAAGTTGGCTTTGGCCAGCGACTGAAGCTGAACCGCCCCCACCAGCGGGGCCGCTTTTAGCTCCAGATAGATGTCATTTACATGGTCAGGGTCTACACGCAGATGAGCCCCTGAAACCACACGGGCTTCGCCCAGCGCCGCGTTCAGGTCCTGCAGGCGCATCTGTGCGCCGGACCCCACCAGTACGGTTGGCGTCGCCACCACCGGCAGCTGGAGAGTCGGACGCGCGCCTTCCGTGATCTGGGCCGTGATCGTGTCACCGGCGGTCACACCAAGCCGCTGCGCCAGATCAAGCGATAGCACCAGCCCGCCCGGCGGAGCGGTGGTCGCCTCCCCTGAAGCCGAGATCATGCGCGACAGCAGCGGAAGCTCCGGCACGCCGGTCAGCGGCTGCAACACCTCGCGGTTTTGAAATTGAAGCCTGGCGCTGGCGCTGCGGAAGGGTTCAGCCTCCAGCACGCCCTCACGGCTGCGCAATTCATGGAACGCACCCATGGAGCGGGCTTCGACGAAATAGACCGAAACGTCCTGGCGGTTGGAGATGTCGAAATAGCGCTCGACCATCACCTCCATGGAGTCGGTGAAGAACAGGCTCATCACCAGGGTTGCACCGGACGCGGCTATGCCGGCGACGGTGAGCGCCGTGCGGGTCGGCCAGCGCAGGATCTGGCGCAGGATCATGCGGGTCTGTTGATCAAGCCCGGGCGCAGCCACAATCGCGGCTCCGGCGGCCCGCGAGTAATCAGGCGGCGGAGGGGGTCGCATGGCCACCGCAGGATCAAGCCGCGCAGCACGACTGACCGACCAGATCGCACCGCCGCCCACAGCGATCAGCGTGACCAGAACGCCCACCGCATAAACCGAGGGCGGGACAGAGAAAATCAGGAAAGGGAAGTTGTAATACTCGGTATACATCACCGCCATGGCGTGACCGAGCCGCAGCCCCGAACCAAAGCCCATCGCCACGCCCAGCGCCGCAATCAGGCCCACCAGTTTGAGATAATGCACCGAGACCTGGAGCGCGGTGTATCCGAAGGCTTTCAAGAGGCCGATCTGCTCGCGCTCTACGGCGATCAGGCGGGTGATCACCACATTGACCAGGAAGGCCGCCACCGCCAGGAAGATCGGCGGCAGGATATTACCCATGGTCTGAAGCTGCTCGATCTCGGCACTGACAAAAGCGTCGGAGACCTGTTCGCGCCGGGTATAGGCCCCCACCCCGCCATAGGGCTCCAGCACACGATCAACGGCGGCTCGCACTGCATCGGCTTCGGCACCGCGGCCGAGGCGCAGCGTCGCCTCATTAAAGGCACCGTCCTGATCTGCCGCGGTTTCAAGCGCCTGACGATCCATCCACAGGACGCCAAACAGGCGCGGGTCAGGGACCAGCTGGCCCGGCGCAATCGCATAGACATATTCCGGCGACAGGGCGAGGCCGGTGATCGTCAATCGCTCGCGTTTACCGCGAATGGTGACATCCAGCGTGTCGCCAATCTCCAGCCCGTGGGCAACAGCGAAGCTTTCCAGCGCCACCACCTCGTTGCGATGGGCCGCATCCGGGCGCTCGCCTTGCAGCATATGAATGTCGTTCACTGACGCAGGGCCGCGCGGCAGCGAGTAGATCAGCCCGGTTGGCGGCTCCTCCATGGAAGGCATGTCGAACAGAACCGGTGCCGTGATACGCGTCTCGACCGCGGCTACGCCTTCGATATCGCGCAGATCCTCAATCAGCGCGTTCGGTGCGCGGACCGCCGGAGCCCAGATATCGGCAAAGCGCGTGCGTTCATAATAGGCATCGCGGGTTTCGGTCAGCGATTGCAGCATCCCGCCCATGACCAGCTGGATCGCAACGCCGGCAGCAATCACCAGACCGATGGCGATTGCCTGGCCACGCATGGCAAAGAAGTCCCGGCGCAGCTTGGCGTCGAGCACTGAAAACAGCCGCCGCCTCACCACACAATCTCCGAGGGTTGCTTCTTGACCGCGTTGACCCGGTTTTCCCGGATCTGACCATCGCCAAAGACGATGACCCGGTCGGCCATGTCGGCCACCGAGGCGTTATGTGTGATTATGAAGGTCGTCGCATTGAGCGCCGCATTCACTTCGCGCAAAGCCTCCAGAACCTTCACACCGGTCGCTGAATCCAGCGCGCCGGTCGGCTCGTCACACAGCAGGACCTGGGGGCGTTTGGCGATGGCGCGGGCAATGGCGACACGCTGTTGCTCCCCACCTGATAGCTGGGCCGGGAAATGGTCCACGCGCTTGTCGAGACCCACCAGACCTAGCGCTTCGTCCGCAGGCATGGGGTCCGGTGCCACCTCAGTGACCAGCTCCACATTCTCCCGCGCCGTCAGGCTGGGCATCAGATTATAAAACTGGAAAACAAAGCCGACATGGTCGCGGCGAAACCGGGTGAGCTCGCGGTCGCTGGCCGAATGCAGCGCCATGTCGCGGAAATAGGCTTCACCGCTGAAGGCGCGATCCAGACCGCCGAGAATATTGAGAAGCGTGGACTTGCCAGACCCCGAAGGCCCCAGCAGCACCACCAGCTCGCCTTCAGGGGCCACCAGATCCACCCCGCGCAGCGCATGCACGGCATTGGAGCCGGACCCATACACCTTCGACAGATCGCGGGTCTCAAAACAGGGTCTGGACACTGGGCTTCAAGGCCTCTCACTGAACAGGCGAGACCCTATACCGATCCGGGTTTTAGAACAGCCCGTCGGTTTGCCGCATCGGGCGGGCGCCCTACTCCGCTGGCGCTGGAGCTTTGGCTTCGGTGTCGGGCGTGGCTTCGGCTTCTTTGGCGAGCTGCTTTGAGACCCAGTTCGGGGTTTTGGTGAAGCGGCCAAGCGAGGCGTAGGCGGCCGGGATCACGAACAGGGTGAAGAGCGTGGCCACCAGCACGCCGGTGAAGATCACCACACCGATGGAGGCACGGATCTCCGAGCCCGGTCCGGCGGCAATCACCAGCGGCAGCGCGCCGATGGAGGTCGACAGACCCGTCATCAGGATCGGGCGCAGGCGCGTGGTGGCCGCTTCCACCGTGGCTTCGCGCAGCTCCAGCCCCTCTTCACGCAGCTGGTTGGCGAACTCCACCACCAGAATACCGTTCTTCGCCGCAAGACCGATCAGGATGATCAATCCGATCTGGGAGAAAATGTTGAGGCTGTCGCCCATCATGTAGAGACCGAAGAGCCCACCGGCGACGGCCAGCGGCACGGTCAGCATGATCATGCCTGACTGAATGAGGCTCTCAAACTGGGCCGCCAGCACCAGGAAGACGATCAGCAAAGCCAGCGCAAAGGCAAAATAGATGGCGTTGGAAGAATCCAGGAACTGACGCGCCTCGCCCACATAGGTGGAGCCCATGGAGGCCGGCAGGGTTTCTGCCGCCCAGGTATCGAGCCATTCCACCGCTTCGCCCAGCGTGTAATCGCCGGTGATCGTGGCAGACACCGTGATCGCGCGCTGGCGGTCGATGCGGTTGCGAGACGACGCCTCGCCGGTTTCACGCAAGGTGACGAGACTGGACAGCGGGATCAGCTGGCCACTTCCGGCGCGCACATAAAGCGTTTCCAGATCATTGGCGCTGGAGCGTTCCTCACGGCGGTTTTCGAGCACCACGTTATAGGCTTCGCCACGGTCAATGAACTGGCCCACACGGCGCGAGCCCAGGTGGGTCTGCATGGTGCGGCTGATATCGGCCACCGCCACACCGAGCGCGGCCGCCCGCTCCCGGTCAATATCGACCAGCAGGCGCGGCGCCGTCGGCTGATAATTCTTGTTCGCGCGGATGAGGTTTGGATTGTTCGCGTTGATGTCGGCGATCAGGCGATCAGCTTCGATGTCAAGGCTTCGATAGTCCGGCCCCTGCAGCACAAACTGGATATCGCCGCCACCTGGACCACCGCCACCACCCAGCGGAGAGCGCATGGACACAAAGGCGCGCACACCGGTCAGCTGACCCAGACGGCCATTGATCTCGTTGACGATTTCCTGACCTGGGCGACGCTCGTCCCATGGAACCATGGAACCGATAACGATACCGGAGTTGAAGCCAGAACCACCCCAGCCGGGCGAGACGACCAGCACACGCTCAAGTTCGCCGTTCTCCACATAGTCGTAGACAATCTGTTCGGCCTCGAGCACCTGCTCGGCCATATAGTCAAAGCTCGCCCCTTCAGGCCCGCCCATGAAGCCAAAGAAGCTGCCGCGGTCGGTGGGCGGGGTCAGTTCGCTTGGAAGCTGGCTGAACATCCACCAGGACCCGCCCAGCGCGACCAGAACCATGGGGATGACAATCACCGGAACGCGCAGCACAAAATCGAGGCTTTCGCGGTAGCTGGCCTGAACCCGCTTGACCAGCTCACCCACCCAGCGCGCCGGGCCGCGCGCTTCAGAACTCGGCTTGAGAAGTTTCGACGTCATCATCGGCGACAGGGACAGCGCCACAAAGCTCGACAGGACAACAGCGCCGGTAATGGCGACGGCGAGTTCTGAGAAGATGCGACCGATAAGGCCGGGCAGGAAGATCAGCGGTACGAAGACCGCAACCAGCACTGCTGTCGTGGCGATCACCGCAAAGAAGACCTGATTGCCGCCGCGCAAGCTGGCGAGCTTTGGCGGCTCGCCCATATCCACCCGTCGCTGGATGTTTTCTAGCACGACGATGGCGTCATCGACCACCAGACCAATGGCCAGCACCAGCGCCAGCAGCGTCAGGATGTTGATCGAGAAGCCCGCCCACGCCAGTACGGCAAACACGCCCACCAGACACACCGGAACAACCAGCGCCGGGATGATCGCAGCGCGGAAGCTGCCGAGGAAAAGATAGATCACCAGCACCACCAGCGTGGCGGCCACCGCGAAGGTGCGCCAGACTTCGGCGATGGATTCCTTGATGAAGACCGTGTCGTCGGACGCGGAGATCATCTGCATGCCTTCGGGCAGCTGCGCGCGCACGCGTACCGATTCAGCCCGGATGCGATCGGCCACGGCCACGGAGTTCGCTTGGCTTTGGCGCACAAAGCCAATGCCAATCATGTTCTGGGCGTTACCACGGAAGATCGCACGGGTCTCTTCAGCCGCCAGTTCCACATCGGCGACTTCATCAAGGCGAATGACGTGACCTTCGTCGACCACCCGCACCGGCAGGCGCGCAAAGCTTTCAGGGTCCGCAAACAGGCGCTCCACGCGCACAAAGAGCTGGGTATCCGCGGTTTCCACCGCCCCGCCGGGAGCCTCGACGTTTTCAGAGCGCAGAGCAGCCTCGATATCGCTGACGGTGACGTTCCGTGCGGCCATCGCCTGGGGGTCAAGCCAGATCCGCATGGCATAGCGACGCTCGCCGCCCACGCGCACCTGCGCCACACCATCAATGACCGAGAAGCGGTCAACGACGAAGCGCTCGGCATAGTCGGTCAGTTCTTCAGCCGTCATGCGATCAGAGAGCAGATTATACCACAGGAAGGGGCGTGCATCGCCGTCCTGCTTGGCGACCTCAATCTCCTCAACATCTTCAGGAAGGCGATCACGGATACGCGACACGGCATCGCGCACGTCGTTCGCCGCTGCTTCGATATCGCGGGCCAGCCTGAACTGGATGGTGACGCGAGCGGAACTGTCACGCGATGAGGAACTGATCGTCTCTACGCCCTCAATGCCCGACAGGCTGTCTTCGATCACCTGGGTAACGCGGTTTTCAACCACCTCAGCGTTGGCACCGGGAAAAGAGGCGCTGACCGACACGATGGGTTGATCCACGTCCGGTAGCTCACGCAAGGGCAGCTCGCGCAAACCCATAAAGCCAAACACCATGATCAGCGCACTTATCACAAAGGCAAAGACCGGGCGGCGAACGGAAACATCAGATAGCGTCATGGTCTTAAGCTCTGCCAGCCGCAGAGATAGCGCCGCCACCCGCGCCGCCAGCGCTCGGCCCGCCAACAGGCTGAACCACAGAGCCATCGCGCACACGGTGCACGCCTTCAGCAATCACCTGCTCGCCTGGCTCGAGGCCTTCACGAACTTCAACCACGCCATTGCTGCGCTGACCGAGCACCACGGACCGGCGCACAGCCTGCATGCCGCGCTCGCCCTCGCTGACAACAAACACAAAGGTGTCGTCGGCGAACCGCACAATGGCAGAGCCCGGGATGGATGGCGCGTCACGCTCGGCGCGGCGCATCTGAACGGTCATCAGCATGCCTGGGCGCAGGCGGCCGTCCTCGTTATCGATGACAGCGCGAACGGTCACAGCACGAGTGGCCGGATCGATACGCGTATCGACCTGATCAACAACGCCTTCAAACACTTCACTGGGAAAGGCTGCGCTGATCGCTTCCACTGAAAGGCCCGGCTCAATCACCGAGAGGAAGCGTTCCGGCACGGTGAAATCGAGCTTGATGATGCTGGCGTCGTCCAGCTGGGCGATCACGTCGCCGGGCCGCACCAGCTCACCAGCGCTGACATTACGCAAGCCCACGACGCCGGAAAACGGCGCACGGATAATGCGGTCAGCCACACGTGCTTCGATCGCTTCAACACGGGCGCGGGCACGCTCGTTAGCCGCTACGGCTTCATCAAGGCGCGAGCGTGGGGCGACGCCGCGCTCGGTCAGGTCTCGGATACGCTCCACGTCGCGAACGGTTTCACGCAAGGTGGCACGCGCTTCGGTCAGGCCAGCGGCTTCCTCTGCATCGGCCAGCTCTGCGAGAATTTGCCCGGCTTCAACGCGGTCACCGGAGTCAAACTCCAGACGCGCAATGACGTCGGCGACCTTGGCGGTGATCGTCACCGACTCGTTGGCGCGTGCGGTCCCCAGCGCTTCTACGATATCCGCAAAAGAGTAGAGCCCGACCTCATGGACTGCGACTGGCGTTGCGCCGCCGCGCCAGCCACCACCGGCGGCATTATCGGTCGTCGCTGCCCGCATGAATACGGCCGCCGCCATGGCGATCAGCACAATCCCGACAACAATCAAAAACGCATAGCGCCGCATGGCGGACTCCCTTCAAGTTGGAGGGGGATATGCGACGAATTGGCCCAAAGGCAAAATCACACAGCTGTGAAGCGCTAGAAACTTCGCCAGATCGATGCAGTCACCGCAAATTCCTCACTCATTCGCTGTTGATTGACCGTGGTCAACGCGGAGATCTGAACCATGCTCTTGCCCGATGTCGGCAAGAGTAGCGAGGCCTGAAAGCGGTGCCCGGTATAGCTGACATGCGGGCGGTCGCTATCGACGGCCCAGACCGAATAGGTCTGCGCCATCACCGGTGTTCCAAACAAAAAGTCACTGCCTGCGGTCAGGTCCACCCGAATTTCGTCAGACGCATTGTCGCCTCGATGGCGCATGCCAGCACTCAGCTCAACGAACGCGCCCTCACCAATCGAGCGGCCGACCAAAAGGCGGGTATCGACATCACCACCGCGGGCCCCGAAAGCCTGGTTGATCCAGTTTTCGCCAGAGCCTGGAATGCCGGCCATTACCTGGCCGGCGACGGCCCAGCGGCCACGCTGTAGCAGCTGGACCCGGGCACCGAGTTCGATCCCGCCAATGCCTGAGACTGGGGGAGCCGGCTTTTTCTTGAAGGCGGTGATGCGCTGATGCAGCTGCTGGAAGGCTCCGCGCCCAACCAGTGTGATCCGATCTGTCAGACCAAACTCGACATAGAGCGAAGCTTCAATTTTCAGGTGACCGCGGTTTGCGGGTTGGGCGTAGGGATCAAGCCAGTGCATGCCCAGCCCTGCAATCACCAGGCCTTCATATTTGCGCTTGGTCCACGCGCCCGCCTCAGCGCTTGCGGGTAAGGCAAGTCCTGCAATCAGGGCAAACAGGCACGTGAGGCGGACCAAAAGCGCCTCCTTCAGGGTTAAGCCATGAAGGAAAGCGCTTTAGGCGAGTGACAACAATTTTTTTCTCTTAAATAGAGAAATTACTGATCGTAACCGGGGCTCTCGCGGTTCACGCGATCGCGCACGGCTGCCCAGGCAATGCCAAGGAAGAGCTCGTTGCTCACTCCCTCTTCGCCCTGCTTGTACACGCGGGTCTGCATCTCTTCGCCCCACTCGATTAACTCAGCGCCAGAGCCCTGAGCCTTGGTCTGAACCGCGCAGGCGCGCTCCAGCAGATACATGCGCAGATAACAATTGAACGGATGGTCACCAGTCGACAGCGTCCCGTGATTGCGTAGGATCATCAGGTTGTGCTCACCCAGATCTGCTACGAGGCGCTCCTTCTCCTCATGATCGAGCGCGATACCCTCATAGTCGTGATACGTCACGTCCTTCATGACATTCATCGCCAGCTGGGAGATCGGGAGCAGCCCGCGCTTTTGGGCCGACACCGCGACACCGTCATCGGTATGCAGGTGCATGGCGACCTTCACATCCGGGCGCGCTTCATGGATCGCCGAGTGGATGGTGAAGCCAGCCGGATTGATGCCATAGCGTGAAGGCGGCAGGACATTGCCCTCAATGTCCACTTTCACAAGGTTAGATGCCGTCACGTCTTCAAACAGAAGCCCGAACGGATTGATCAGGAAGTGCTCGTCCGGCCCGGGCACCCGCATTGAAATATGGGTGAAGAACAGGTCGTCCCAGCCATGCATGCGCGCAAGCCGGTAAAGCGCGGCAAGGTCGCAGCGCGCCTCCCACTCTTCGGGTGTGACCTGATCCTTCACAGAGATATTGGCTACGTCGTCCATGCTATCCTCCCATGCGCGCCCGTTGGATCGGTCGCGACTGTCTTGTTGAATCCCGCCCCCTAAAATTGCGCTCTGGAGCGCTCACGTCAAACGTCGCGCGCAAGCCGAAGGCCGGTCATCTGCCATTGCGCATCGGGCGGAAAGAAATTGCGATAGGTGGCCCGCAAATGATCCGGCGGGCTCAGGGCCGATCCACCTCGTAGCACATATTGGCCACACATGAATTTACCATTGTATTCGCCAATCGCGCCTTCAACGGGTTTGAAACCGGGATAGGCTGTATAGGCCGACCGCGTCCATTCCCACACCTCGCCAAACAGGCCTAGAAGCGGCCCTTCATCGTCCGGAGCCATTGGATGCAGCCGCCTGTCTGGATTGGCCCAGCGCCCGCGAGCGGGGTCGTAGGCACGGGCGGCCAGTTCCCATTCACGCTCATCCGGAAGTCGCGCGCCCGCCCAGTCTGCGAAGGCCGAGGCCTCGTAGTAATCCAGGTGACAAACCGGAGCGTCTGGATCGAGGGGCTCCAGCCCGTGCAGCGTATACTCCATCCAGCCGCCATCGGTCTTGCGCCAGTAGAAGGGTGCAGCGCGCCCCTCCTCGCAGATCACGCCCCAGCCCTCAGCCAGCCAGTAGCGCGGCTCGCGATAGCCGCCAGCCTCGATAAAGGCGAGGAATTCAGCATTTGTCACAGGCCGGGTGGCCAGCTCAAACGGATCAATCCACGCCTTGTGGACCGGCCCCTCATTATCAAAGGCAAACGACGAACTAGCGTGGCCAAAGACGTCCAACCCGCCCTTAAACCGCACCCAGTCTGGAGCCGGCGCAGATGCAAGGATCGGCGACGTTTCGTGCCGACCCGCAGGATACGCCGCTTCAGGAAAGGAGGCCCGGCTCAGCACGTGTTTGATATCGGTCAGGAACAGCTCCTGATGCTGCTCCTCGTGGGCAAAGCCGGTCTTTAAGACCGTGCCGACCTTGCGAAGGGTGTCCGCGTCAGCCGCATCGAGAAATTCAGCAACGGCAGCGGTGACATAACACCGGTATGCCAGCACCTCATCCAGCGACGGTCGGGTCAGGAAGCCGCGCTCAGGTCGCGGATGCCGGTCACCGACAGCCTCATAATAGGAATTGAACAGAAAGCTGAAGCGGTCATCAAAGACCGCATATCCCACTTTGTGGGGCTGTAGCAGGAAGGTTTCCCAAAACCACGTGACGTGGGCGAGGTGCCACTTACCGGGGCTGACATCGTCCATGGTTTGAACACAGAGGTCTTCTGCCGACAATCCCGCGGCCAAGGCTTCACTGCGTTCGCGAACCGCCAGAAACCGCGCCTTTAGGGCAGCCGCGTCGCCGGCCATTACATCCTTGGGCATCAGACCTTTCCCCTGCTTCGCCGCGTTAACGCTAATGATTTAATAACGGTATTGCGGGCATTTTGTAACATCATTTGACCAAAGTGGGTCCAGAAGGTGGGGAAATCACCCATGGCCGGAGAAAAAGGCAGCCGCGTCTCGATCGAGACCAGCGACCCAATCCGTGCAGGTCGCAAGGCGCTGGACATTGCACAGCTGTGCTCTCTGCGCCCCCTGCCCGATCCTGTAATCGCCGAGTTTGATGCACCGCTGGTGGCATTGTTACAAGTCGCCGAGGCGTCAATCCGTGCTCGCGTGGCACTGCGGCTTGCCGGGTGCTCCTGGGCCCCGCGTGAAGCGGTTCGCATGCTGGCCTTTGAACCGCTCGACATCTCAAAACCGATCATTGCGCGCTCGCCCCTTCTGACTGAGGCCGACCTGCTAAAGCTGACCCGTGAAAATGAAGAGCATCGCCTGCTGATTGCCCGGCGCCCCCGGGTGTCAGAGGCTGTAAGCATCGCTGTAGCCCGTTATCGCGAAACCCGTTGCCTGTTGGCGCTAGCGCAAAACGAGGGCGCGGAGCTTTCCGACTACAGCGCTGAGGATTTTGCCGACGCTGCACGAGCCGATGGGGCGCTGCAGGCTGCCCTCGCCGGTCGCTCAGACATGAGCCAGTCCATGGCCGAGGTGATTTTCGCCGTTGCTGGGGAAACGGTAAAACAAAGCCTGACCGAGCGATTCCCGGACCTGGCCGCCACACTTATCGATCAGGCGGTCGATGAAGCCACAGACAAACCCGAGGCGCTTGCCAGCGCCGCAGCGAAGCTGGCGCAGGTGGCAGCTGAGAACGACTTCCTGACAAAAGCCGATGTACTGGAATCAGCCCTGCACCGAAGGCTGGAGATTACCGATCAGGCAGTTTCGACCCTCACCGGAATCCCTGTCGAGGACTGGCAACTCGCCCTCTCACGGTCACCGTTGCGGGTGTGCCTGCTGGCCAGCCGCGCCATGGCGATGAGCTGCAAGGAAGCTACGCGCTTCTACTTTGCCCTGTCTGATTGCGGCCGATGCCACCGCATGGACCCGGATGCATTCGAGCGCGCCGGCACCGAAATTTATGACAAGTTTGCGCGTGACGATGCGCGTCATGCCTTGCATCGCCTCGGTGCAAGCGGTTCTATCAGCTAAGCGTTTTTCATTCTGCAGGGCTGATACCGGATTTCATGGATATTGCTTATTTCGTCGCCGATCGCGCCGATGCGCAAGCTGCCAAGGCGCAACTGGTGGAGCGCTATGGCGAAGTCCCAGTTGATGCCTGTGAAGTGCTGGTGGCGTTGGGGGGTGACGGTGTCATGCTGGATGCCATGCATGCCGTCATGGACCAGGACATCCCCGTCTATGGCATGAATTTCGGCTCGGTCGGCTTCTTGATGAACGAGCCTTGTGAGGATGATCTACCCGCCCGCCTGCGCCGGGCTGAGCGCGCCACCATCCACCCCTTACGCGCAACCGGAACGCTTGCAACCGGTCGAACCTTTGAATCGCTGGCTATCAATGAGGTCTCCCTGCTGCGCGAGACGCGCCAGACGGCAAAAATCCGTATCTCCATCGACGATACCGTGAGGCTCGACACGCTGGCGGCTGACGGCGTGATTGTCGCAACGCCTGCAGGGTCAACCGCCTATAACTTCTCTGCCCACGGCCCGATTCTGCCGCTTGATGCCCAGCTTCTGGCCCTAACGCCCATCAGCGCGTTCAGGCCACGGCGCTGGCGCGGCGCACTGTTGCGCCACTCCAGCAAGGTTCAGTTTGAAGTTCTTGAGCCGCAAAAACGGCCAGTCTCCGTTGTGGCCGACAACAAGGAATTTCGTGATGCCGTAAAGGTCACGGTGTGCGAAGCGACCGATAAACGCCTGACGATGCTGTTCGATGAAGGCCGGGCGCTTGATGAGCGGATCTTGACCGAACAATTCCACACCGACTGAGTGCTTAGGCGGACATTAAGCAAATTCGCGTAACTTGATTTGCGAGTTTGGAAATCAGGTTCTCGGTGTCATGTCCGCTGCGACGCAAACAGAACAGGCGATGAGCAATCTGCGAGCCCTGCTTGTGGACGACAATGCCGCCATGCGTGGCATTGTGCGAACCGTCATGAGTGCCTTCGGCATGACCAACGTCTTCGAAGCTGCGAGTGCTCAACAGGCGCTGGAGACGCTTCGAACCCAGCCGGTCGACCTGATGGTTCTGGACTGGAAGATGCAGCCTGTTGACGGGCTGGCACTGGTCAAGAAGATGCGCGCGTCACAGGATGACCGTCTGCGCTTTCTGCCAGTGATCATGCTGACGGCGTATGCCGAGCCATCGAAAATACGCGAAGCGCGTGATGCTGGCGTGACCGAATTCATGGTCAAACCCTTTTCCAGCGAAGCGCTCTACAAGCGCATCGCAAATATCGTGAACCGCCCGCGCCCCTTTGTGCGCACCAAAGCCTTTTTCGGCCCGGACCGTCGTCGCTTCAAAAGCGAGTATGACGGTGAAGAACGCCGCGAAGAAGCCCCTATTGCCTAAGAAACTGGTTGGAGCCCCAGCATGTCCAAGCGCGAAGATCCTATCGAAATCATCAATCCACCGAACATGCTCAAGGTGAAGGTTGGCGGCAAGCTGCCGTCGGCTGACCAGGCCATGATCGAGCGCGCCAACCGCGCGGTGGATAACCTCAAGTGTGAGTTTGCAGACTGGCTGGGTGAGGAAGTCACCAAGCTTGAGGCCCAGATGGTTGAAGTGCGCAAGGAAGGCCTTGGCGGTGCCAATGGCGAAATGCTGTTCACGACCGCCCATGACCTTCGCGGCCTGGGCAGCACCTACGAGTTTCCGATCATCACCCGCATGGCGGGATCCCTGTCAAAGCTGATCGACACCCAGGAAAAGCGTGAAAACGCGCCCCTGCCCCTGATCGAGGCCCATGTGGGTGCGATCCGCGCAGCGGTGGTCCAGAATGTGCGCACTGAACAGGATCCGATCGGCAAGGCTCTGGCCGAAGAACTGGAAAAGCAGGTTGTAAGCCTGGTGGGCGACGCGGCCTAAGGCCTCTCACCGTATCTAAAAAGCGCTTTAAACGGCGGCCGCAACACGGTCGCCGTTTTTGCTGATGGCGGCCTGATCGGCATCCATGCGATCAAGCACATATTCCAGCTCGGCAATGGGTGCGTCCTGGAACTGGGTGAAGATGCGCTCAGCCAGCGTCTTGCGGAATTTGGCGACATCTTCAGCCCCACCGGTGCCAACCTCCAGCGAGTGCCACGCACCAATCGCGGCCCTCACAGCCGGCAGGATCCGCTCTGGCATTCCGGCCTGTTTGAAGGCTGCGGTGAGACCCAGAGGGCCCGCGTCATGGATCAATAGCCAGGCCTTGGCGTGGTCGATGCTCGCTAGTTCGGCAACGCAATGCTCAAACAGGGTCATGTGACCGCGGAACAGAGTCCGCAGCAAGAAGGACGGCGTCAGGCGGCCGTTCATCTGCATCTGCTGCACGAAACGGCGTGGATCGGGTGCAAGGCCGCCCTGGTCTACCAGATCAATCGTTGCGCGCTCACGGGACGCCTCAGCCAGCTCCACAGCCAGCTGTGGCGGCAATGCATGGCGCGTGATCAGGCGATCGATCATTGTGTCAGAGATGTGCGAGATCAGCTTTTCTGTGAACTCAGGCGGCAGTGCCGTTCGATCAACAAATCGCTCCAGCACAGACGGATCATCGCTGAACCGCCCCACAGCCTTGTTGAAGGTCGGCAGCGTGAAGTCTGCACCATCATTGGCCGCAGCCGTGCCTACCGCTTCGGGTGCGCCAACGGCGACGATCTCATCCACGACAAAGGCGGAGACACTCTCACGGCTCGCCACAGCGACCTGGCGGGCAGCATCGCTGTTGCGCACAATCTCGATCAGGTCAGCATCTTCAAGAACCGGGGAGCCGGAAATTAGCGGAATCGCGATGGACTCCACGTCCGCAGCCAGCTTCACCGCCACGTCATGGGGCAGATGCGTGCTGCGCTGGAGCGTAACCGCCAGAGCGCGCCGGACCAGGTCTGCTGCATCCTGAGCCAGGAAGCGCAGAATCTGATCGCCCATTTCGCGTTCAGCTTCGGTCAAACCGTCATGATCAATGCGCGCGCAAACCTTGCGGGCGGCGAGAGCACGGACCTCAGGGTCGCTCTGGTTGACCAGGCGCTCAATATCGTCACGGCTCAGTCGAGCTCTCAGGGTCTGAACACTCATCGCACTTGTCCCAGTGTTTTCATAACGCGCCTAAAGTGCGCTCAATCTGTTAACGCGAAATTGCAAAATGTCTTTAATCCACAATTAACTCTGATCCCGGCGCTTGGCCGGTGCGGGCGCATCCAGCGATGCCAGCAGCTCCACAAGAGCCGGCGACAGGACACCGCCACCGCTTTGGAAGGCGGTAAAACTGCCTGGCATATAGCCCCGCTCTGACACCACAGCCTGTGCTGGCGCAACGCTCGAGGCGTCGGATGCATACTGAACACGGTCGGGTGCTTCGACGCTCCGGCTTTCCCCGCTCAGTCGCTCCAGAAGCGCCTTGGCCGTAACGGGCCGCCCTTCATCGTAGAAGATCGGCCGGTTGGCGGCAGCAGCCTGCGGGAAGGCTTGGTCGGCGCGTGCCAGCGGGCTTTGCTCGGCCAGGGTGATCAGATCACCTGCACCACGTGCGCCCAAAAAGTGCGCCGCGTAGAGCTCGCCCGAACTTGGCTGGCGCCCGATCTGTCGACGCAGCAGCGCGGCATTGTCGGCGGCCAGCTCGCCAGCCATCACACTCGCCGTTTCAGCATCAAAGCGCATATCGAGCACACGTTGGTGTTCAGCAGGGTCGGCGATCGTGAAGCGGCCATTGGTATCGCGCTCGATCATCCCGGCTTCAGCGCCAAGACCGTGCTTTTCACCATGGCGATGGACCATGGCAAGCCAGGTTTGCTCGATAAACTGGAACATGCCCGCAGCGCTGGAGGTTTGCGCCTTGGCCTGGGGGTCGAAATTGCTTTCCCGGGCCGCCGTGCGAACCAGAAAGTCAAAATCAGCACCGGTGCTCTGGGCCGCCTGCCCGATGACTTGGCGCGGCGAGAAACTGCGCATATCAGCCGTTTCAGGGATCGGGGCAGCCATAGTCTGTAGCACTCCAGCGTGACGAATCGTTACGTCTTCGAGTGTCGGCCATGCCGCGATAATCTTTGGTTAATGATCCCTTCGTGCCCGTAAACCTGCTCGGTGCGGGGTAAAGGGCTGGGCGGTGTCTGGCAGTGGTCTGTCAGTCACTGCAGCAAGGCAAGCTGCGGCAATGACCGGTGCCAGAAGCACCCCGTTGCGATACCCGCCACCGGCCATGATCAACCCAGGCTCCAGCTCGCCCAGCAAAGGCATCAGGTCTTTGGAGGCCGGACGCAAACCTGACCAATGTTCGACCGGTGCCATATCCCCAAGGCCGGGGAGCGTGCGCCGTGCCAGCGCAAGAAGACGTTGCTGTGCGTCCTCAGTCGTCTCCGTATCGTAGACGTCAGGCTCTACGGTCGCACCAGCGATCACCCGATGGCCGGGCTTGGAGCAAAGATAAATGGAAAAGCCGCGCACCACATGGCGCGGCCCCTGCCCCGGTTCGACTTCAAAACCCAGCATCTGACCTTTGACGGGCCGCGCAGTCACCGGATCCGGCAATTCAGCCAGCCCCTGCGCGCCGGTCGCAAGCACGACCCGGTCTGCTTCCAGCGCGCGCCCATCATGAAGCTCAACACCCGTTACCGCCCCACCACGCCTGCGCAATGCTTTCACGCCGCTGCGCATCTCCATCCGGCAGCCGGCCGCAAAAGCGGCCGACGTCAGCGCCTGGGCCAGCGCGCGATTATCCAGCTGACCATCACCGGGAAAGACCAGCGCCCCGTCAGCGGAGGCGAGGCCAGGCTCAAGCGATCGGAGGGCGGCACCATCAATCTGCTCGACGGTGATACCTAGCGCTTGGGCCTGCGCCAAGACGCGGTCCGCACGTGCAAGCTCAGCCTCGCCATTAAGCGGCGTGACTGCCCCGTCCTGATTATAGCCAAGTGGCCCGGCACTATATCCTTGAAGCGCATGAATCCAGTCGCCCCAATGGTCGAGGCTCGCCTGAAGCAGGTCAGAAAACGCTCGCGCCAGATCGTGATGGAGGTCCAGCTCAACGCTGGCTTCAAACCCGGCTGCCAGCATTCCGCCGGACGCCCAGAGCGCTCCGCGTCCCAACTCGCCCCGATCAACAAGGGTGACCGCGTGACCGGCCCGCGCTAGCTGCCAGGCGCAAGACAGGCCAGCTGCCCCCGCCCCTACGACGACAATGCGTAACGCCGAATAATTTGATACACTCACGGGAAATGAAACTCGAAGCGACAGCGTAATACGGGCCTGGGCGAATCATCGCCGAGGCGGCTTGCACACTAAAGCCCATTGCAAAGGTGGAGACCATGACACGACTGAATGCAGCGCTACTTGGCCTGACTCTGGCCGCCTTTGGCACATCTGGTATCCAGGCGCAGGACGCTGCCGTCGACGGTACGAGCGAGCCTGTGCAAGAACCGCCGCGTTGCGTGCGGCTTGTGAACATCAACGGCTACTCGGTAATCGACAACCAGCACATGGTGCTTAACGGCGGTGCATCACGCCATTATCTCGTGACGCTTCGCAGGTCATGCACCGGGCTTCGTTTCGGAGCACAGGTTGGCACCACATTCAGATCAAATGCGCGCGTATGCCAACCCGTTGTAGAGGATGTCATCACCAGCGATGGCTGGCGCTGCCCGATAGATACGGTGGAAGAAGTTGAAAGTCTTGAAGCCGCTGAAGCGCTGATTGAATCCCGCGCGGAGGCCGAAGCCCACGCGCAAGGCTCGCGCTAGGCCCGGCTGGCGAGGTCAAAGGCGTTGATAGGCGGCCCCGCGGCACCTTCGGTGCGCTCCAGCGGCGCGCGGCAGCTGTGAAGGAAGGCCTCGCCGTCAGCGCCTGCTTTGCCGGTCCACGAGCGCGCAAGCTCACGGGTATAGAAGTTGGTCAGCGTGATACGCCACGCCTCGTCCGGCTCTTCTTCCTGACGACCGCAGGCATCGAGCGCGGCTTCATAGACGCTGTCGGCCCATTTGAGCGCGTCACGCAGGTCTTCCAGGCGCGCGCCACCAGCTGGGCCGGCCTTACGCTCGCCTTCACGCAGGGCCGACAGGTGCGCCCGGCTTAAAGCAATGCTGGGCGTATCAGACGAGAGCTGCTCGATATCCGGGCTCATCTCAGCCAGCTGGGCGGCCAGCTGGCGAGCCAGGCGCAAATCCTGACGCACCCGTGCCAACTTAGTCGGGGCAGCACTTAAACGACGCTGATCGAGATAGGCGTGACCGGCTTTTTCAAGCAGACGCCAAAGCGCCCCGCGCTGGGTCTCGGATATCTGATGTTGAGCGCAGATCTGGTCGATGTCTTCAGAGGCATAGAGCGGCTCATGGTCGAGGATAACAAAGGTCGACTCACCTTTTTCGCTCAGTCGTGCCACGGCCACCTCCCTGCCCTTTGGAATCGTGACTATGATCGACTCGTTTACGCGCGTTAACCATTGTGACAGTCCGAATACCATTATGCTGTGGAAAACTTCCGCTGCAGGGCGCGCAATTTTCCACACCGGCCCCAGCTATCACCGGCGCAAAGCTTTTGGCATAACAGCGCCATGACTGAATTTCGCGTTGCCGCTCTTTACAAGTTCACGCCGCTGACCGCCGACAAGGCCTTGCAGGCGCACCTTATGGCTGCGTGTGAGGCCCAAGGCGTAAAAGGCATCCTTCTGATCGCGCCGGAAGGCATCAACGGCACGATTGCCGGAAGCCCGAACGGTATCGAAGCGGTGCTGGATACCATCCGCGCCCTGCCCGGCTGCGCCGATATCGAGCACAAGGAGTCCACTGCCAGCGAGCAGCCCTTTCTACGCATGAAGGTGCGCATCAAGAAAGAGATTGTGACGCTGGGCGTGCCGGGCGTCGATCCAAGCCGCGAGGTGGGCACCTATGTGGAGCCGGAGGACTGGAACGATCTGATCAGCTCGCCCGATGTGGTCACCATCGACACACGCAACGATTACGAAGTGCGTATTGGCCAGTTCAAGGGCGCGGTGAACCCTGAGACCAAAAGCTTTACCGAATTTCCCGACTGGTTCCGCAAGTTCAAGGAAACCCGCCCCAACGCCCGCATCGCCATGTATTGCACGGGCGGCATTCGCTGTGAGAAGTCGACGGCGTTTGCGCTGACCGAAGGGCTGGGTGAGGTCTATCACCTTAAAGGCGGGATTCTGAAATATCTCGAACGCATCGACGAAGGTGAGAGCCTTTGGAAAGGCGATTGCTTCGTCTTTGACCGGCGCGTTGCTGTACGTCATGGGCTGGAGGAGAGCGGCTATACCAGCTGCCACGCCTGCCGCGAGCCGCTGTCGCCGGATGACATCGCCTCTCCGCTTTATGTGGAGGGTGTCAGCTGCCCCTTCTGTCACGCGGTGCGCGATGAGGAGCAACGCCAGCGCTATGCCGAACGCCACCGCCAGGAAGAGCTCGCGCGGGCCCGCGGAGAGCGCCATGTGGGCGCGGTATTGAGCGGCGACGCTGATGGACAGGCCGATGAAGAGAGCAAGAATGGCTGAGGCCCTGCCGATCCTCTATTCCTTTCGTCGCTGCCCCTACGCCATGCGCGGGCGAATGGCGCTGGACGTTGCTGAGGTCCAGCTGGAACACCGCGAAATTCTGCTCAAGGACAAGCCGGCAGAAATGCTGGAGGCTTCGCCCAAGGGCACGGTCCCGGTGGTTGTCCTGCCTGACGGGACGGTGCTGGAAGAAAGCCTGGATGTCATGATGTGGGCGCTGGGACAGAACGATCCCGAAGGTTGGCTTCAGCCGGAGCTGAAGTCTGAAACCGACGCCCTGATCGCGGCCAATGACGGCAAGTTCAAGCACCATCTGGATCGGTATAAATACGCAACGCGTTACGAGGGCGCAGTGTCAGAAGAACACCGGGCCGAGGCCAGCAAACATCTCGAAACGCTGGAAGCCCGCCTCAGCCAGACACCTCAGCTTTTCGGCGACTCTCCGACCCTCGCCGACATCGCAATCTTCCCTTTCATCCGCCAGTTCGCCAACACCGACCGCGACTGGTTCGACGCACAAGCCTGGCCCGGCGTCCAGCGCTGGCTCGCCAGGCACCTGGCGTCAGCCCGTTTTGGGCGCGTGATGAAGAAGTGGGAGTTGTGGGCACCTGCGCCCTAGGCCGGTGACTTAAGCTTCAAGCACCGAGAACTTTGTCTTTCGATCATAGGTGTTCGCATCAATCGGCATATGCTCGACTTGATGGTCCAGCGCCCATGATCATCCTGCAGCGCAACGCTGCGGGCGCTGAAATAGATCACGCCCTGTTCGCCTTGCGTATGCCAGACATTTTCAAGCGCCCGGATCTTGCCATCAAAGGCACCGACCGATTTGAGCAGGTCAAAATGGGCATCGGCATCATCCCCGACGCGCCCTTCGAGGACGTGGCCCGTTTGAGCGTCGGCGAACTGGCGATCAAGCTGTGTAAAGCCCTCTGAAAACTGAGACAGGCAAACGCGGCCGCGGTCCTGATAAACAACACTTTCCAGACCCTGGGAGATACGCACGCCAGCGTTGACACTCAAGAAAGGTGACTTCGCCTCCACATCGGCAAGCAGGCCCCGGATACGCAAAGCCACATCACGGCCAGGACGGGAATCGCCGCTTTCAATGCGAGACACCATCGCCTGGCTGACACCCAGCAATTCAGCAAAAGTCGATTGCTTCAGGCGCATCATGAACCGCATCCGGCGGACCTGTGCAGCAATATCATTGTCATCAAACATGACCGCAGTATTCCCCATCCCCACACCTTTTCAATGGGAATACCCTGCAGCCCAGGATAGAGACCCAGCAAAAAGGCCCAACTGTTGCTCGCGGGTAGCACAGCCGTAGCAATATCGATCCGAATATTCTGGCCACCACAGGTCGTCCCGCCTACGGTGGCGCGAACATCAATC
The DNA here is from genome assembly GCA_024178355.1 of Maricaulaceae bacterium EIL42A08. Classification (GTDB taxonomy): domain Bacteria; phylum Pseudomonadota; class Alphaproteobacteria; order Caulobacterales; family Maricaulaceae; genus Oceanicaulis. Next base: position 855,244 of record JAMZNZ010000002.1, read on the forward strand.
CATGGGGACATATCATGAAGACATTTGTTTTTGCCGCGGCGACTGCACTGGCCTTGACCGGGGCTGGTATTGCCGACCACCACAGCTCACCTGAAGCCGTGATCTCGGGCATTTACGACGCCTTTGCCGCCGGTGACCCGGAAGGCTTTGCCGCCGCGCTTCATCCGGAGATCGTCTGGAACGAAGCCGAGAGCAATGTTTATGCAGACATGAACCCCTATGAGGGTCCACAGGAAGTCATGGAAGGCGTGATTGGTCGGGTGCTCACTGACTGGTCCACATTCAACGCCACACCGGAAGAGATGATCGTCGAAGGCAACCGCGTTGTGGTGCTGGGTCGCTATACCGGCACCCACGGGGCGACAGGCGAAGATATCAACGCCCAGATGGTCCACGTGTGGACCGTTCAGGACGGCCAGGCCATCTCCTTCCAGCAATATGTCGACACGCTCCAGCTGCGCGAAGCCGAAACGCCGGACGAATAACGGGCACCTCGAGACGGTCCGATACTGCGACGGACCGTCTCGAACCCGCAGGGTTTGCAAGCATAACGGCTCGCAAGCGGTATCAGAGAGCGCTGATTAAGCGGCACCGAAAAAATTTGATGAAAAAATGGTACCGCCTCCCCGGTTCGAACGGGGGACCTCTAGATCCACAATCTAGCGCTCTAACCAACTGAGCTAAGGCGGCGCACCACGTGGGTCGGCGAAAGACGCCTGACCGACCGGGCGCGGAACCTAGCTCCACCCGCCCCGCCGATCAAGACAGGTTTTGACGCTTGCGCAGCGCCGTGTTCAGTACCCGGCTTTAGGCCTTACGCGTAGCCGTTCGCCTGAATATGCTGTCGCAGGGCGTTGATCCGTGTGGAGCTGGACGGGTGGGTGGACAAAAGCTCCACCTGCTGGCGCTGGTTCTGGGCCGCCTTGGCACTCCAGAAGGCCAGAGCCTGGCTGGGCCGATAGCCGGCGGCATGCATGTAGTCCACGCCCTTCAGATCAGCCTCCAGTTCGTGATTGCGCGAATACGGCAGCAGCACGCCAAAGGTCAGGCCCGCGCCCAGAATACCGGCCCACTGGCCGGAATTTTCTACTCCACTGGCTCCGAGCGCCACATTGGCAATGGCCAGCCCGGCACCGGTGGCCGCCTGCTGGCGCGCGCGCTGGGTCGCATGCTGGTAGTGAAGGTGGGCAATCTCGTGGCCCATGACGGTTGCGACCTGGTCGTCATTGCTCATGGTCTCAAGGATGCCGCGATAGAAAGCCACCTTGCCGCCGGGCAGCACCCAGGCGTTCTGGGCATCAGACTCAAAAACCACAAATTCCCAGTTCAGATTGCGAAGGCCAGAGTATGGAACCAGGCGATTGCCGACCCGCTCCACCCGGCGACGAAGGGCCGGGTCCTGGCTGACACGTTCCTGCCGAAGCGCCTGGCTCCACGCCGCCTGAGAGGCCTGCTGGACCTGAGCATCACTGACCAGAAACTCGCCCAGCCCCCCGCTGGTTTCACACGCGGTCGTCAGCGGCACCACCGTGCCTGCGGCAATCCCCAAAAGGATTTCACGCCGCCCCATGGACACACGCGGGGCCTTGTCGACCACGTCCTGGCTAATCGTAAGCTTTTCCATATTCAGCTCCCCTGCCGGAAAATTTTATTCAACTTCAAGATCGCGCCCCCTGCCTTGAGCGCGTCAAATTTGGTAGACACTGTTCCAGTCCTGACCGGCGCTATCAAGCGCTGATTATCGATTCTGTTTCGCGGAGGCTGATCATGCGGCGCGTATTTATTATTCTTCTGGTGCTCGTTGTGGCGCTTGCCGGAGCGATCCTGATCCTGCCTTCTCTGATCGGATCAGAGGAATTGCGCACCCGTGCAGAGGCTGCCGCCACCGAAGCACTGGGCCGCGAGGTGACACTGGCGGGCGATATCCGCCTGCAGCTCTTCCCCACCGCACAGGTGCGCGCCGGCGATGCGCGGATCGCCAATGCTGAGGGCTTTGGTGATGAGCCCCTCGCTGAAATGGCCGAAATGCGCGTGAGCGTTGCCATCTTGCCGCTCATCTCCCGCCAGATCGAAGTGCGCGAGTTCATTCTGGTAGAGCCGGTTATCCGCCTGCAATCACGCGCGAGCGGTAACAACTGGACGCTCGGCAATGCCAGCGCAGAACCTGTGGCCAGTGGCTCCAGCGAAGGCAGCTTTGTGCGTCGGCCCGGAGCCCTGCCCTTTGATGCCAGCTTCGGCGATGTGCGTCTTGAGAACGGCACAGTCATCTACTCCGACGCTAGCCAGACCCGCCGCTTTGACGGGGTGAACCTGGCGGTCGCCCTGCCCTCGGTTGATGAAGAGATTGCGCTGACCGGCTCATTCCAGGCCGATGGCCGTCCGATGAATTTTGATGCGCGTCTCGGCTCGCTGCGCGGCTTTTTTGAGGGTGCGGAAACCCCGCTATCGCTCCGACTTGATGGCGCACTCGCCGATATCGGCTTTGAAGGCCAGATCGATGAGGGCGAAGGCCTGGTGTTGCGCGGCGGCGTGGATATAGACCTGCCGCTGCCAGCGCTCGCCTCCTATGCCGGTGCCGACCTGCCAGAAGGCGACATATTCCAGCGCTTTGCCGCAGAGGCTGACATCGTCGCCGACACCACCAGCGTGGCGCTGTTAAACGCTGCGATCCGGTTTGATGACATTGCGGCCAATGGCGACATCACCTTGTGGCTCAACGGGCCCCGTCCTGATGTCGTCGGCGCGATCTCAACGGCCAATCTCGATATCACGCCCTACATCCCTGCCGACAGCGCCGCTGAGGCCGCGACAACCGAAGGCGGCAGTTTCCCGCCCTGGAGCGAGGAAGAGTTTGACGTGGCCGCTTTACGCCTGGTCGATGCCCAGCTTTCCATCAGGGCTGACCGCTTCAAGGCGAATGATATCGAGGCGACCAACGTCAATATCTCGGCCGATCTGGAAAATGGTCGGCTGGAAGCCGAGCTGACCGGCTTTGATCTTTATGGCGGTCAGGGCCGGGTCGCCGGCGTGATGAATGCCCGCCGCTCAACGGCCAGCTACAGCTTTGACGTGGACGTCGACACGCTCGAAGCTCTGCCCTTCCTTCAAGCCGCGGCCGGATTTGACCGGCTTGCGGGTCTCGGCGGCCTAACGCTGGACGTGACCGCCAGCGGAAATAGCCCGGCGGCCATCATGAATTCCCTCAATGGTGCCGGTGATTTCGACTTTGCCAACGGGGCGATTGTAGGCGTGAACCTGGCGCAGGTGATCCGTACCGTTCAGGATGCGATCAGCACTGGGTCTCTTCCCGCCGGGTTCGCAGACCAGCAGCAGACTGACTTCACCTCGCTGGGTGGAACGTTCCAGATCGAAAACGGCCGCGTGCAGAACCTCGACCTTGCCATGCTAAGCCCGCTGATCCGGGTTGCCGGTCAGGGCACGGTTGATCTGGCCAGCCAGACCATCGACTACCGCCTCAACCCGCGTGCGGTCGGATCGCTGTCCGGTCAGGGCGGCGCGATTGATCTCAATGGCGTGGGCGTTCCGATTACACTGCGCGGCAGCTTCAGTGATGTCTCTGTGGGTATCGACTACGCCACTCTTGCCAGAGACATAGCGCGCGCTCAGGCCTCCGGCGCGCTCGGCGACCGGCTCGGTGAAAATCCGCTCGGCAATGCGGCTCGCGATTTGTTGAACCGTCCCGATGGGCAATCCACAGAAGAAGCGGTCGGCAATGTGCTGCGCGGGCTACTCGGCAATCGCCGCCCGCCGCAGGACGAAGAGCCCGCTGAGCCTGAGGGTGAAGGTGATGAGGGCGAGGATGGGCCCGGCTAACGCCCTCGTGATCGCCTGACGCAGGCGGTGCGCTTGATTGACGGGTCTGAGACCTATCTACTCCCCCGCGACAAACCGCCCCACAAAACCGGGGCCAAACCGGGGAGACATCTAGATGATCCGTACCGTCACACTTGCGGGAGCTGCGGCGCTTATGGCCTTTGCTGAGTTCGGCGCGCCAGCTGAGGCGCAATCTCATATTCCAGGTGACCGCGTAAGCGGCGAGCATTACGCCACGCGCTCTGTCACCACGGCGACCGGCGGCATGGCTGCTACGGCCCACCCTCTGGCCAGCCAGGTCGCGCTGGATATCCTTAAAGCTGGCGGCAACGCCGTGGACGCTGCCATCGCAGCAAACGCAGCCACCGGTCTGATGGAGCCCACCGGCAACGGCATTGGCGGCGACATCTTCGTGATTATCTGGGACCCGGAAACCCGCCAGGTCTATGGCCTGAATGGGGCCGGACCCTCGCCGATGGGGCTCACCTATGACGAGGTGATCGAGATTGTCGGCGAAGGCGGATCAATCCCGGCCATGGGGGCCATGCCGGTTTCTGTTCCGGGCACCGTCGATGGCTGGTTCACCATGCATGAGCGCTTTGGCTCCATGCCGATGGAAGACATCCTGTCGCCGGTCATTTCCTACGCCGAGAATGGCTTCCCGCTGACCGAGACGATTGGCTACTACTGGGATCGCAATATGCGCATCCTCGACGCGCGCTTTGAGCGGGGCGAATTCGAGGAATTTGCCAACGCCCAGGCGACCTACCTGACCGAAGATGGCGATGCCCCGCGCGAAGGTGAAATCTTCCGCAACCCGGATCTGGCCAATACCTATCGCATGATTGCCGAAGGTGGCCGCGACGCTTTCTATGACGGCCCGATCGCCCAGACCATCAACGACTATATGGAGCGCATCGGCGGCTGGATTTCCTATGAGGATATGGCCAATCACCGCTCTGAGTGGGTGGACCCGCTTAGCGTCAATTATCGGGGCTATGATGTCTGGCAGCTGCCGCCCCAAACCCAGGGCGTTGCCGCGCTTCAGATGCTGCAGATCCTTGAAGACTATGACCTGGCTTCAATGGGCTTTATGAGCCCGGAAGCGCTGCACCTGATGGTCGAGGCCAAGCGCCTCGCCTTTGAAGACCGGGCGCGCTTCTATGCCGATCCGGACTTCTCCAACACCGACCTTCAGGCTCTAATCAGTGAAGAATATGCCGACACCCGTCGCGCCCTGATCTCGACCGATGCCGCCATGGAAACGGTCACCCATGGTGACCCTGAAATCCTTGAAGATGGCGACACCACCTATCTGACCGTCGCTGATGGCAACGGCATGATGGTTTCGCTGATCCAGTCGAACTTCCGCGGTATGGGCTCTGGCCTGGTGCCGGACGGTCTGGGCTTCATGCTCCAAAACCGGGGAGAGCTGTTCAGCCTCGATCCGAACCACCCCAATGTCTATGAGCCGGGCAAGCGCCCCTTCCACACCATCATTCCTGCCATGATCACCCAGGGTGACGAGGCCTTCATGAGCTTTGGTCTGATGGGCGGCTCCATGCAGCCGCAGGGCCATGTCCAGATCATCACCTCGGTGATCGATTTCGGCCTGAATATCCAGGAAGCCGGTGATGCCGCACGTTGGCGCCACGACGGCTCCAGCTCTGAAACGGGCATGGCGGGTGAGACCGCCGGCATCGGCGTTCTGCGCGTTGAAAGCGGCGTGCCTGAAAGCGTGCGCGAGGCGCTGCGTGCTCTTGGCCACGTTGTCGAAGAAGGCGATGGCGGCTTTGGCGGCTATCAGGCTATCCTGCGCGACGCAGAGAACGGCGTGCTGCACGGTGCCTCTGAAATGCGCAAGGACGGCGCGGCTCAAGGGTATTAAAGTCTCAGAAACATGAACCAAACTGAGCCGAAAGGTTCAGTCACCATTCATGGCGGGCCCTTGATAGTCAGATGCGTTATAAATGCGTGTCTGACTGACAAGGAGCCCGCCATGCGCGTTTCAGCCCTTATTTTCTCAAGCCTTGCGCTTAGCGCGATGCTTATGGCCCCGGCCGATGCCCAGCGTGGTGGCCGTGGCGTTGACGCGGATAATAATCCCACCCTCACCCTGCATGACCTGCCCAACTTTGGTGGCCGCTCCCTGACCCTTGATGGCGATGCGCCAGACCTGCGCTGGGTCCAGTTCAATGATCTTGCCAGCAGCTACAGCTTTTCCGGTGGCCGCTGGGAGGTGTGTCTGGAGCCGAACTACCGCGGAACCTGCCATGTGGTGGATGCTGACGTGGCAGATATGACGCCTTGGTCGTTCAACAACCGGATAACCTCGGTGCGCGCTTTGCATCGCCCGGACCGGGATCGCCGTCGCGGTATCACGCTCTACTCCGGCCGAAACTACACCGGTCAGGCGGTGCATATCCGCGATATCGAATTTGATCTGCGCGATATCCGCTTTGACAATCAGGCCAACTCCATTGAGGTCCACTCCGGGACCTGGACGCTGTGCGAGGATCGCAATTTCTCCGACCGCTGTGTGGAGTTCACCCGTGACAGCAATGACCTGAAGCTCTTCCGCATGGATGGCCGGATCAGCGCAGCTAGCCCCGATGGCATTCCGCGCCCTGAGCCGGTTCCAGATTACGGCGGCGGCTATGGCGGTGACTATGACACCGGCTATGGCAACAGTCTTGGCAATTCAGGGGCCGTGCGGGGCGTGAACAGCGTCTTCATCCCGACACCCCAGTCGCGCGGCTATCCGGTCGCCTTCTGCCTTGAACCCAATGGGCGCAGCTGTGGCGCACCAGTCGCCGACCGGATCTGCCGGGCTGAAGGCTTTGGGCGCGCCGCACACTTCGATAGCCGCAGGGCCCGCGGCCAGCTGTGGTTCATTGGACCGCGCTTTGCCCGCGGTGGCCGCAACGAGATCGTCGACGTGCTGTGCCTGCGCTAATACGCGTCGGCTAGGTCCGCTGGAACGGATAAAAGTCGGGACCGAGCTTCAGGATTTGCGTCAGCTCATCCAGCGCGGCCCGGCTTTCATCCACAATTGACGGGTCGCCCAGATCATCCGGCCCCAGGCTTTCGCGATAATGCTTGTTCGCCCAGCTGGTGAGTGACGTGTAGAGCCCGTCATTCATCCATACGGCCGGATTGACCGCCTGACGCTGGGCATCATCCAGCACCACCCGCAAACGCAGGCAGGCCGGACCGCCGCCATTTCGCATGGACTGGCGAACATCGGCAAAGTCGACCTTCCCGATGGGGCCATTGCCCGCCACCAGGCGCTCACAGTACGCGTTGGTGGATTCTGTTTCGCGCGTTTCTTCTGGAGCCAGAACCACCTGGCGGCTTTCACCGGGCCAGGTCAGGAGCTGGGAATTGAAGATGTAGGATTTTACTGCGTCAGCGATCGGAACTTCGCTCGCTGGAACCTCAACAAAGATCGGCTCGAACAGGCCTTCTGCCGCCTTGCAGATGGCGTCCAGCGCCGCATCTTTGTCCTCAAACGCCCACTCGTGGAAGAACAGTACCGGCCCGTTGGACACGCACACCACGTCGTTGTGGAAGGCCCCTGCTTCAATCGCGGCTTTTGACTGCTGAATGAAGACAGTGCGCTCTGGCTTCAGACCATGGCTGCGCGCCACGGCTTGACTGGCCTGCAGTGTCTGGCGGGCCGGGAATTTTGCATCCCATGGCGCAAAGCCATCCCTGCCATAAACAAAGACCTCAACGCCTTCACTGCCATGGTCTGCCGACAGGCGCACATGGTTGGCCGCGCCCTCGTCAGCAAAGCTTGATTGATGGGGCAGTTCATCGTGAACGGTAAAGTGAGCCTCATCGGCAAAGATACGCTGTAGCGCGCGCTTGGTCTGAAAACCCTCAATGGAGCGGTGCAGTGCCGTGATCAGGTTAGCGGGCGTAAAGTGGACCCGGCCATCTGCCGTGTCCGCGCCAGGACTTACCGTTGCCGCATTGGCGGCCCACATGGAGCTTGCTGACATGAAATCTGACGCCAGTTTGGGGTCGGCCTTCACGGCGGCTTCCCAAACCGCTGCGTCAGTCGCGCCGGAAAAGCCCAGCTGGCGCAGACCATGGATATAGGGTCGCTCCTGTGGCGGCAGCAGGCCTTGAGTCAAGCCGGCATCGGCCAGGCGCTTGGCCTTGGCGAGGCCTTCCAGAACCCCGGTGCGTGGCGAGGCCACAGAGCCCTTGTTATTGGCGCTGGCGAGGTTGCCCGGTGCCAGGCCGCCATAATTGTGGGTCGGGCCGATCAGGCCGTCGAAATTGGCTTCCACCGTCGCCATCAGTCGAGCCCTTTCACAGCCTGACGCTCCAGTGTTGGTGCAGCCTGGCTCGCCACCGGATAGGCGCAGTAATCAGCCGCATAATAAGCACTGGGGCGCAGATTGCCCGACTGGCCCGGACCGCCGAACGGCATAGTGGATGCCGCGCCCGGCGTTGGCCGGTTCCAGTTTACAATGCCGGCGCGAGAGCCGGCCCAGAACTTTTTCCATAGCTCTTCGCTATCTGACACCAGGCCCGCCGCAAGGCCGTATTTTGTGTTGTTGGCTTCGGCGAGGGCCGCTTCGAAACTGTCAGCACGGCGCACCTGTAGCAGGGGGCCAAAGACCTCGTCATCGTCGGTCTCAATGCCATCAACATCGATCAGCCCAGGCGAGACAAAGGCAGGCCCCTCTTCCATGCGCCGGGCTTCAACGATGGCTTTGCCACCCTTGGCGATGAGGTCTGCCTGCGCCTTGATCGTGTGTTCAGCGGCAGCGGTCGTCACTAGTGGCCCCATGAAGGGCTCCGGGTCGGCATCCCACTTTCCGATCGTCAACTGCGGGATCATGCCGGCCAGGGCATCAATCACCGCATCGCCCTCAGCACCCTCGGGCACAATCAGACGTCGCGCGCACGAACAGCGCTGACCGGACGTGATGTAGGCTGACAGAACCGCGACGCGGGCCGCAGCCTCAGCGTCTTTGGCATCCCAGACCACGAGCGGATTGTTGCCGCCCATCTCAAGCGCCAGCTGCACGCCGGTGCGGCCTGCGAACTTCTTGTGGATGAAGCTGCCGGTCGCCCAACTGCCAGTGAACAATACGCCATCGAGATCAGGATCATCCAGCGCCGCAGCGCCGGTCTCGCGCGCGCCCTGGACGAGATTCAGCACGCCTGCAGGCAGGCCAGCCTCCTCCCAGCACCGCACCATAAGTTCACCGACCGCAGGGGTCAGCTCGGATGGCTTAAACACCACGGTATTACCCGCGAGAAGCGCTGGAATGATGTGGCCATTGGGCAGGTGGCCGGGGAAGTTATAGGGGCCCAGCACAAACATGACGCCGAGCGGCTTGTGGCCCAGCGTCGCCTCACCGAATGCGGTCTCGGTACGCGTGGAGCCGGTACGGTCTTCGTAAGCCTTGATGGATACGCCCACCTTGGCGGCCATGGCCCCGGCCTCGGTTTTGGTTTCCCAGTGGGGTTTGCCGGTTTCTAGCGCTATCAGCCTGGCCAGCTTATCAGCCCTGGACTTGATAACGGCCTCGTAGCGCTCTGCGATCGCGCGACGCGCCTCGTACGGCGTCAGCGCCCAGTCGGTAAAAGCAGAGCGCGCAGCACCGAAGGCAGCGCGAACACAGGCCGGATCAGCCGCTGCGCCTGTCCAGACGGGCTTGCCATCGGCTGGATTGATCGACTGGAAGCTCTCGGCACCGCCCTCTATCCACTGGCCGTTCACATACGCAGATGCCGTCATGTCCTAGTCCTTTGTCCAGTATCGCAGGGTCTCGCCTTCGGTCACATCCAGCGCGCGCTGTGCGTCGGCGCTGAGGCGAAGGCCCCCCTCTACGAGTTCAATTTCGGTTTGAACGCAGCGAAAATCGCCAAAGCGTTCGTTGGCTACAAGACCGCTAACAGCCCCCTCACCCGGGTTTCCGCCTGCAAGCGCGACGACGTCACTATCTTTTACCGTCGCCACATCCGACACCGCGCAAGACACCAGCGGACCACCATCAAAGATGTCAATATAGCGGTGATACTTGAAGCCTTCCGCCTCAAGTAGTCGCAGTGCATTGGCACCATGGGGGTGGGTCTTGCCGATCACGTCCTGGACGCCCTGCGGCAGCAAATCCAGATAGATCAGGTGCTGGGGCATAAGATCCAGGATGAACTGATTGTCGGTTGCCGCGGACAGCCGATCAGCCTCTTCAAATGTCATGCGGAAGAAGGGACGCGTAACGTGCTCAAAGAAGATGCTGTCACCCTTGTCATCCACCACACCGCGCAGCTCTGACAGGATACGGTCACCAAAACGCTCGCGTTCAGTGGCAACCAGCAGATAGCGCGATTTGGATGCCAACTTACCAGCACCGCACCCTCGCAGCTCGTCACTCACGAAAAGCGAACCCACCTCGGTCGCCCCGGCAAAATCGTTGACCAGCATCATGGCGTCCATGTCGAAGCGACGGTCCGCCTCCTGGCTGGCCTGGGCGATGGTAAAGACCTTGAAGTCGAAATAGGGCTTCTTCACCCCCACTTCGGCCTTGACCGCGGAGGTGCCAAGGATCTTTCCGCTCTCGGTGTCTTCGAGCATCAGCTGGTAAGCACAGTCAAACTTGTGATCGAGCTCGCCATTGAAGGCTTTTTCTGACTTCGTCAGTTTTTCAGCCAGCGCATCATCGGGCAGCGCAAGGCTGGTAAATCCGGGCCCGGCCGCCTCGGCAAGGCGCAGGAAGCAATCAGTATCTGCAGCCCTGGCTGCGCGCATGACCAGCATGCATGTCCCCTTTATTGACTAAGCTTGCGGGCCTCTGCGGCGTCAAAGCGACCGCGAGCAAAGCCCATCAGCATGATGGCTGACAACTTGGCACGCTCAGCAAAGCTTGAAAGCTTAGCGATCTCGCGATCGGAGTGAATGTCAGACCCGCAGACCCCCAGCGTGTCCACGTTCGGGCATCCTGACGCCCACAGATTATTGCCTTCACAGACACCGCCAGTGTCGTTCCACTTGATGTCGAGCCCGAGCGCCGATCCGCTGGCTCGCGTCCACTCAAACATGCGCAGGTTCGCCGCACTCATCGGCTTTGGCGGACGGGTAAAGCCGCCATGAAGTTCAGCCGATATGCCCTCACGAGCATTAATCTCATCGACGATCTTGCCAACTTCAGCCTTGGCCCAAGCAGCATCATCCTCGGTCTTCACGCGAATATTGAAGCGGCAGATCCCCAGGTCAGGCACCACGTTCGGCGCGCCGCCGCCATCAATGCGCGAGACATTGATGGTCACCGGGTCCCGTTGACCGTTGAGCCTGTCAATCCGGCTGGCAAACTCGGCCGCCGCCACAATGGCGTTACGGCCCAGGTGGTGTTCCCGCCCCGCATGGGCTGCCTTGCCCTTGCAATGAAGTGAGAAATTGCCAGATCCCTTGCGTGCGCCAGCCAGCGAGCCATCAGCTAGCGCTGGCTCATAGGTCATGCCCACATGGGCCTTGGCCCCCAGCTCCATCAGGACCGGGCCTGAGCCCAGAGAGCCGATCTCCTCGTCAGGACTGACCAGAACGTCATAGCCGATCTGATCGGCCCACGGGCTACGCTCCAGTGCGAGCAGGCCGTGAAGCATGACCAGCAGGCCACCCTTCATGTCCGCCACGCCCGGCCCATTGATGGTGTTGTCATCGACCATGCGCCAGTCTTCAAACCCGCAACCGGGCGGGAAGACCGTGTCATGGTGCCCGGTCAGCACGATCCGGATCGGCGCATCGGGTCGTTTGGAGACCTTCATGGACGGCGTGTATTCGATGTCTCGAATTTCGCCATTGCTTTCAACCGTCTGAGATGGCTTCAGCTCGACCGCACTGACCTCGCCTTCAAGCTCACCGAAAGCCTCCGCCAGCTCCTTGCGCATGGCTTCCAGGCCGTCGGGGTTGCGGCTTCCTGAATTGATCTTCGACCAATGCTTGACGGTATCGATCATCCCGTCTGCGCGACCCTCGATCCAGTCGAGAATGTCGGTCTCGGTCTTGTCGAGCTCGATCTTTGGCAAATCAGTCATGATGTCTCCAAAGGCCTTGTCTCTGGTTTAAACCGCGGCAAGCGCCTGTTCAAAGTCAGCGATAAGGTCCTTTGGGTTTTCGATACCGATAGACGTGCGCACCATGCCCGGCGTGTAACCGAGGCGCTTTTGCAGCTCTGGATCAACCGCGGCGTGAGTGGTCGTGCCCGGGTGACAGATCAGCGATTCGGTACCCCCGAGACTCACAGCCAGCTTCACCACTTTGAGCGCGTTGAGCATCCGGAACGCGCCCTCCTGACCGCCTTCAACATCAAAGGAGAAGGTCGAGCCGTTATAGTCACCGGACTGGCGCTTATGAATCTCATAATTGCGGGTGCCTGGTTCCAGAAAGCCCAGATGGCGGACCTTGGAAACCTTCGGGTGATTACGCAGGAATTCAGCCACCTCATCAGCGCCGTCAAAAGCAGCCTGCATGCGCAGCTTCACCGTTTCGAGCGAGCGAGCCAGCATCCAGCAGGTATTCGGGTCAAGATTGGTCCCCATTCCAGAGCGCAGCTTACGCACAGGAGCCATAAGCGTACTGGTACCAAGCGCAGCGCCGCCAATCAGGTCTGAGTGACCACCGATATATTTCGTCAGCGAGTAAACGACGATGTCGCCGCCATGATTGAGCGGGCTCTGGCCAAGCGGGCCCAGAACCGTATTGTCGACCACCACCGGCGGTCGATGCCCCTGAACCTTGCCGATGTCATCGGCGAGCTTAGCCATGAGCTGGAGGTCAACGAGTTCGTTGGTCGGGTTGGTCGGCGTCTCGACATAGATGACCGCAATTCGGCCCTTTGCAGAGGCAGCCTCGACCTCCTTACGGATCTCCTCTTCAGAGGCGTTTGCCAAGAAGTCCTGACTCTTGATGCCGTATTGCGGCAGGATGGAGCGAACCAAAGTCTCAGTGCCGCCATAGAGCGGCGTCGAGTGAAGCACCACGTCGCCAGAGTGCGCATGAGCCATCAGAACGGTGGAAATGGCCCCCATGCCGGAGGAGAAGACCAGCGCGTCTTCCGCGCCATCAAACAGGGTCAGGCGATCTTCAACAACTTCCATATTCGGGTTGTTAAAGCGCGTGTACATCAGCCCCGCAGTCGCAGGATCGCCAGCTTGAGCGCGACCGCCCATCACCCGGAAAAATGCCGCGCCTTCTTCGGCTGACGAGAACACAAAGGTCGATGTCTGAAAAATTGGCGGCTTGATGGAACCTTCCGACAACTTGGCGTCGAAGCCATAACTCATCATCAGGGTTTCAGGGGACAGGTTGTGAGCGCCCACGGCGCGTTTGCGGTATGGCGTTTCCGGCTTGCTCATAAATGACATCCTGATTGGCAGCGACGCGGATGACCGGGATCACCCCAGTTCAGCGAGGGACAAAATAACTGTCAGGTTTCTGCGCTTGCCCGCGCGACGGGTCAACCCATTGGCTGGCCACTGCGGCATGAAGGCTTGGGAATAAAAAGCAAACGGCCCGGCGCTTTCGCACCGGGCCGCTCCAGTCTTAGCCGTGAAGCGTGATGACCTTAGTTCAGGTCGATCAGCACTTCCGCACGACGGTTAAGCGGCTCGCGCACACCGTCAGGCGTTGCCGTTGCAGGCTGGCTTTCACCGAAGGCTTCCAGCGAGATCGCTGCACCCGGAACGCCGAGACGGATCATCTCGTCGCGAACCGCGCGAGCACGACGCTCGGACAGACCAACGTTGTAAGCCGCTGCACCCGAACGGTCAGCGTGACCGTCGATGGATACAGATGCCACGCCACAGTTGCGGGCTTCATTCACAGCCTGGTTGATCACGGCGCGAGCCTGATCGGTCAGGTTGGAACGGTCCCAGTTGAAGTAGACCGTGAAGTCCACATCCTCACACGCCGGCGGAGGCGGCGGCGGAGGCGGAGGTGGCGGAGGTGGCGGCGGCGGCGGAGGCGGCGGCGGAGGTGGCGGAGGCGGCGGCGGCGGCGGTGCCGCAAACAGATACCGCAGGCTCAGCCATGCCTCGTGGCCAGCATAACCATCAGCGTCCAGACCCGGCGTATAGCTAGTGCCTTCAGAGTTGAAGTAGCGATACTCGGTGTCGAGCGTCAGGTTGTTAGACAGTTCCCAGCCGATACCTGCGATCAGGTTCCAGGCGAGGGAGTTGTCGCTGTCCTGAACAGCTGTCCAGCGCGGGTCAGCAGCGCCAGCGTTGGCAACCGGAGTGGTTCCGGTGCTCCAGCCAAAGGCCGAAACGTCATGCTGTGCCCAGCCAATACCGGCACCCACATAAGGGGTCCACCAGCCGCCCTGGTCGAAATCATAATAGAGGTTCAGCATACCGGTCCAAAGCTGGACGTCGGAGCTGCTGTCCTCGAAGTTGCCGACGGCACCGGTGTCGTTCAAGCGGTGAGCAAGTTCACCTTCAAGACGCCAGCCGCTGGCCCAGTCATAGCCAAGGGCGAGACGCTCGCGCAGGTCACCTTTACCTTCAGCGTCGCCGGTCAGGCTACCGCTGAATTCGGTGTCCACGCTGCCATAGCCAACACCACCGCTGACGTACCAGCCTTCATCCGCGACCGCCATGGACGGTACGGCGAAGAGGGCACCAACGGCTGCAGCCGAAAGAAGCTGTTTCTTCATTCCTATCCCCTCCGGGCGAACTCGCCCTTCGATTGGTTAATTCTCGGATACCGCGAATCGAGCCCGGACGAGCTTTAATCACGTTCCGCCGACTGTGATATCGTAATTGTGCAGTGCACGCTACCGGCTACTGCGCGGCGAAATGACAAATCAGGCCAGAACTCCCGCCCTAATCAGCTCATTAACCAGATTTTGATCCAGACCGAGGCGTTCCTGCAACACCTGTGAGGTGTGTTCGCCATGCCGGGGTGGGGCCAGCCTTGTTTCAGGTGGCGTGGAGGATAGGCGTAGCGGGCTGGAAACAAGCTGGGCATCGCCTACACCGGATATCTCCATCGTGTGTGTCAGACGCCTCGCCTGCGCCTGGGGATGGTTAAATACTTGGTCGATCGTTTGAATTGGACCGCATGGCACGCCGGCTCGCGATAATGCTGTCTGCCAGTGATCGCTCGACTGGTCGGACAATATCAAGGTTATCTCTGCCACAAGGCGTTCGCGGTTTTTCACCCGTGCGGCATTCGTCCGGTAGCGCTCATCATCGACCCAGCCTTCACACCCCAGGGTTTTGGCAAAGCTGGCGAACTGGCGATCATTGCCAACGGCGACCGCAATACGGCCATCGGCGGTCGGGAAGTCCTGATACGGCACGATATTGGGGTGAGCGTTGCCCTTGCGGCCCGGCACCTTACCTGAGACCAGATAGTTCGACGCCTGATTGGCCAACATGGCGGCCTGCACGTCAAAAAGGGCCATATCAATGTATTGGCCGACGCCAGTCGTCTGACGCGCCATCAGCGCCGCCATGACAGCATTAGCCGCGTAAACGCCGGTAAACAAATCCACCGCTGGCACACCGACTTTCAGGGGAGCCTCTTCGCCAGTAACGCTCATGAGGCCCCCCATGGCCTGGATCAGGAAGTCATATCCAGGCTCCTGGGCCAGCGGGCCGGTCTGGCCAAAACCGGTGATGGAGCAATAGACCAGCTTCGGATTGGCTTTACTAAGCGTCTCGTAGTCGAGGCCGTATTTCTGAAGCCCGCCAACCTTGTAGTTTTCGATAACGACATCGCTCTGAGCTGCGAGTTGACGAAGGATATCCCGCCCCTTCTCGTCGCGAAGATTGACGGCAATGGAGCGCTTGTTGCGATTGGCACACAGATAATAAGCTGCGTCAGCTGGCTCGCCATCCTGGTCTGTTAGAAACGGCGGCCCCCAGTGGCGTGTATCATCACCGCCATCAGGGTTCTCCACCTTGATCACGTCTGCGCCAAGATCGCCCAGGATCTGGCCACACCAGGGTCCGGCCAGCACACGAGATAGATCCAGAACTCTGATATTGGACAGCGCGCCGTCGGCCATGTCCTTACCCTTTTTATTGTTATGTCCCTCGCCTACTCCCAGCGCTGCAAGAGAGCAAGCCGAAGCGCTTTGCCAGCCACAGTCAGATCGCTAGCGTCGCCCCATGTCATCGGCTGATTCTTCCTTTCCTCCCCCCGCGCCGCTTGATGCGGCTCGGTCCGTCATGAGCGATGTTTTCGGGTTTCGAAGCTTCCGGCCTGGTCAGGACGAAATCATTGAAGCGGTGCTGGCTGGAGAGGACGTGCTGGCGGTCATGCCCACAGGCCGAGGCAAATCCCTTTGCTTTCAGCTACCTGCGGTCATACGTGGCGGGCTGACGCTCGTGGTCTCGCCGCTGATCGCCCTGATGCGAGATCAGGTGGTCAGCCTTCAGGCCAATGGTGTCGCTGCGGCGCACCTGACCAGTGCAGATGATCCAGATGAACGCGAGCGCGCCTGGCAGATGCTGGATGATGGCGAGTTGCGGCTTCTCTATGTCTCTCCCGAGCGCCTGGGCGTGCCCGGCTTTGCCGAGCGGCTTGGCCGCGCTGGCCTGACCATGATTGCAGTCGATGAAGCCCACTGCGTGAGCCAGTGGGGCCATGATTTCCGCCCTGACTATCTGCGTATTGCAGAATTGGCAGAAGCTGCTGGCCGCCCACAGATCGCCGCCTTCACCGCCACTGCTGACGCTGCCGAGCGCAGGGATATTGCCGCGCGCCTGTTTGAGCGAGAACCGAGAGAATTCGTGGCCGGGTTTGACCGCCCAAACCTGCATCTCGCGGTAGGTGCCAAGCGCTCTGCCAACAGTCAGATCGAAGCCTTTGTCAAAGCCCGCCCCGGACGATCCGGCATCGTCTACGCGGCCAGCAGAAAGGCGTGCGAGGATCTGGCTGACCGCCTCAACGCCGCAGGCATTTATGCGGCGGCCTATCACGCTGGCCTCGACAAGGACGTGCGTGCCTGGCGCCAGGACGAGTTCGTCAAATCTGATGAGATGGTGATGTGCGCCACCATCGCCTTTGGCATGGGCGTCGACAAACCCGATGTTCGCTATGTCGTCCACGCCGCCCTGCCCAAATCGATGGAGGCCTATTATCAGGAGATCGGGCGCGCGGGCCGCGATGGCGAACCGGCTGAAACCCTGATGCTCTGGTCTTTGGGCGATGCGGCTTTGCGCCGGCGCCAGATTGCCGAAAGCGACACTGAAGACAGCCGCAAGCAGATGGAGTTGCGCCGCCTGTCTGCGCTCATCGCCTATTGCGAAGCGCCGCAATGCCGGCGACAGACCCTGCTGGGGTATTTCGGTGAAGAGATCGAGCCGTGCGGCAAGTGTGATCTGTGCGAAGACCCACCCAAGCGCATCGACGGCAGCGTGCTGGCCCAGAAGGCGATGTCAGCGATTGCCCGCACCGGCCAGCGCTTTGGCCTGGAACATCTGATCAGCGTCTTGCGCGGGGTGGAAACCGATAAGGTGCGCGCCCGCGGGCACAACACCATCCCGACCTTCGGCGTTGGTGAGGACTTGTCGAAGGAACAATGGATGAGCGTCTTTCGCCAGCTGTTTGCAGCCGGGGCCATCGACCAGCCCATAGACGGCCATGGCGAATGGACCATCACAGCGAAGGGCAAGGAAATCCTCTTCGGGCGCGAAACCATCGAGCTGCGCCCACCCGAAGAAGCACGCGGGGCCAAGGCGTCGCGTTCACGACCGGTTTCGGAAGCCGCAGAGGCGCTTAAATCCGAGCGTGATCGCGAGCTTTACAGCGCCTTGAGAAAGCTCCGGCTCGATCTGGCAAAAGAAAGTGGAAAGCCGGCCTATACCGTGTTTGCCGACCGCACCCTGATCGAACTTGCCCTCGCCCGTCCCGCATCGCCTGAAGCGATGAGCCAGTGCCACGGCGTGGGAACCCGAAAGCTGGAGCGCTATGGCGAGGCGTTCTTGAAGGTGATTGCGGAGGCTGGGTAATCCCGCCTCCAAACCCTGATCATTTTTGAAAAAGCTGCGTCAGTTCTGAAAAAAGCTGGGCATTTTCATCTGCGATAAGACGGCGCGAGCCGGTCCTGCTTTTGTCGATCCTGTCGAGGCGCTCCCCCGCCGCGACATCCCACTGGTGATCGATAAAAGGATGACACCCATGAAGACGATTATGCTCCTCCCCGCCCTCGCCGCAGCCCTGTTTGCAACTCCGGCTTTGGCCAATGACGACGCCGCCTCGCGCGGTGTATCCATCTCAGCTGCCGACCTCAGTACGCCAGCCGGTGCCGCACGCATCCACAGCCTGATCGAAACCACAGCGCTGGAGGTGTGCCGGGAAGAAAACCGCGGCGGCGTCGCCTATCGTGAGAGCGTTCGCATCTGCACCGAAGATACCGTGGCGCGTACGGTGGCCGAGCTCGATGCTCCGCTTCTCACCGCCCATCATGACGGATTGGTCGCACGCATCCAGCTTGCCTCAACCGCGCACTAAGGCGCATCTTTCCTCACAAGCTATTGCGGAGGTGGCGCGTTGGACGCCCTGATCACACTTGATATGGCGCTACGTGGCGCGGCGGCCGGAGCCTGTCTCATCCTGGCCGCCGCGCTCCTGCCGTTGGTCGGCCGGTCTCTGACGGCTCGGTTCGGAGCCCTGTTCGCGGTGGCCGCCGCGGCCTATGGCATTGCCAGCGCCGAAGCGATGATCACCGCACTGCCTGCGCTGACTACAGCGCTGAAAGTCCCCGCGATGGCCGCCGGAGTATTCTTCTGGTGGTTCGCTCTTGCGATGTTTTGCGACATGAATCGCTGGCACTGGAGCCGTCTAATACCTCTGCCGATCGCTGTCCTGCCCGCCGCGCTCGTTCTTCTGGGACTATCCGAAGCGACGATCAGCGGTCTGTATATCGCGACCGAGATTCTGAACGCGGCCCTGATGGTCCACGTCATGGTGATTATCCTGAATGGCTCCACCGACGATCTGGTCGAGTGCCGCCGCAAGTCCCGCACCCTCTGGGTTGGTGCCGTGGCCCTCAGCATCATCGCCATCACGATCATGCATACGCTCGATCTGGCCGGACTAATGCCTGAGGAGATCCACCTGGCCCAGGCCGCGACCTTGCTGCTGGTCAGCTGCGGCGTGACCGCATACTGCCTCAGCGCACAAGGCGATTTCTTCCCCGAAGACCGCGACGTGGTGCGTAATCGCGATCCTCAGATCGAGCCGAGCGTTGCGGCGGCCGACCGCCATCTGGCGGTGGAGCTGCGTACATTAATGGCCAACGGCGCCTATACCGAAGCCGGCCTCACGGTCGGTCGCCTGGCTGACCAGCTGGGAACACCAGAACACCGCCTGCGTCAGGTGATTAACCAGCAGCTGGGCTATCGAAACTTCGCGGCTTTCCTGAATGAATACCGCATCAAGGCGGCCCGCGACGCGCTGAGCGACCCAGCCCAGTCTCGCCGCCAGATCCTGCAGATCGCGCTCGATCTAGGCTACGGCTCCATCGCCCCCTTCAACCGCGCCTTCCGCGCCACCACCGGCCAAACCCCAACCCAGTTCCGGCGTGAAGCGCTGGAAGAAGCGGTCACGATGGACGGTGTGGTGGCGGAGTAGGTTTCGCCTCATCCGCAATCTCTGCCAAGGCAATGCGACGGAGCTAAGGCCCTGAACGCAGATCCCGGATCGCTACGAGTCCGGGACAGGTAAAAATAACAGCGCAGCCTTCATCGCGCTTAGCGATGGTCTCGAGCGTGGGATGACGTCTGAGGGGGCCAACATCGCGCCCGACCGACCGGATGGGAGGGAGGACGGAGAGTTGGTGAGCCGACAGGGGTTCGAACCCTGGACCTACTGATTAAAAGTCAGTTGCTCTACCAGCTGAGCTATCGGCTCGTTTCGGTGGCCCGAAATGAGGTCGCGGAACCTAGTGGCGCCCGAACGCCTGGTCAAGCGCTTAGGCGGGCCTTTGCAGCGGTTTTTCAGCAGAGCCCATTTCGGGGCTGACGGCGCATCATGGCTCGGGTTAGGCTCTCCCCCATGAAACGAATTTCCTACCTCCTCGCCGCGCCCTGGGCGGCGCTCACCCTTACCGCCTGTGGCAGCGTGGGTGATGTGTTTTCTCCTGATACGGCCAGTGATGCCATCGGGCTTCCCCGAGCCGAACCTGGCGAGATCGTCATTGATGACGGCGAAACCACGGTGGCAACGCCCTATGGCGGCTCCGGCGAGACGGCGAGCTGTCCGGCTGTGGCACGCGACATTGCGCGTCTGACCGCCCTGCTGGGTCCGGATGATGAACCCTCGCCTCCTCGCCCTGAAGGCAATGAAGAAGACGAGGATTTCGTCGAGGAAGCCACAGAATTTGCGAGCGATGCCGTGGCGCGCACACCGGACATGGCCGCAGACGTCGCCCGCGACACGATTGTCGGCCTGAACCCCGCACGGCCAGTGGTACGCTTTCTGGGCGGTGCTGGCGAAATTGAAGCGGCCGCGCGGCGTGAGCGCGAGCTGGCGTTGAAGCGTCGGGCCTGGCTGCGTGGAGCGTTTGACGTTCAGGACTGTGAACGCTCGGTCCTGGAAGACGCGCTGGGCGCCTACAATCTGCTTGTTGAGCCTGGTCCGCCCGTCGCCAGCAACTAGCTTGAGCGCGAGGCCTGGCCCTCTTCCCAGCGCGCCAGAAAGCCTTTGCGGAACGTCTCGAACTCACCGGCTGCAATAGCGGCGCGCATGCGCCCGGTGAGGTTCTGGTAGTAGGCGATATTGTGCCAGGACAGCAGCATCGATCCCAGATACTCCCCCGCCCGGATGAGGTGATGGATGTAGGCGCGCGAGTAGTCGGTGCTTGCCGGGCAGTCGAGGCTGTCATCAAGCGGCGCGGTGTCTTCTGCAAAGCGCGCATTTTTAAGATTCATCGGACCATAATCAGACCAGGCCTGACCATGGCGCCCGGAGCGGGTCGGCAGGACGCAATCAAACATATCAATGCCCCGTGCCACCGCTTCAACCAGATCAATCGGTTTGCCAACTCCCATGAGATATCGCGGCCGGTCGGTGGGCAGGTGCGGCGTCGTAAAGTCGAGCACCTCACACATGCGTTCAAACCCCTCGCCCACGGCAAGGCCGCCGACCGCATACCCGTCATAGCCTTGAGCGATCAGCGCTTCAGCGCTTTGCTGGCGCAGGTCTTCAAACACCGACCCCTGGACAATGCCAAACAGCGCCTGATCGGAGCGCTCGCCAAAGGCCGCTTTTGACCGCGCGCCCCAGCGCACCGACAGCTGCATGGAGCTGGCCGCCTCGTCACGGGTGCAGGGATAGTTCGTGCACTCATCAAGCTGCATGGAGATATCAGCGCCCAGCAAGTCAGCCTGAATTTCGATAGAGCGTTCGGGCGTCAGCATGTGTTTTGAGCCATCAAGGTGGCTTTTGAACGCCACGCCCTCTTCGCTCATCTCGCGCAGGTCAGACAGCGACCAGACCTGAAACCCGCCAGAATCGGTCAGGATCGGCTTGTCCCAGCGCATGAAGTGATGGAGCCCACCCAGCCGCTTCACGCGCTCTGCCCCCGGGCGCAGCATCAGGTGATAGGTGTTGCCCAGAAGGATATCTGCCCCGGTCTGGCGAACCTGATCGGGGTAAAGCGCCTTAACCGTGGCCTGCGTCCCCACAGGCATGAAGGCCGGCGTGCGAATGTCGCCGCGCGGTGTTTTCAACACCCCGGTGCGCGCACCGCCATCGACAGCGGACACTTCAAACGGAAAAGCACCCATGGCGCAGCCCTTCACGGTCAGTCCTGATCAAGCCGCGTGACTTGGACTGGCGTGCGCTCCAGTGCAAGTCCCTACTCCACAACGTCCACGTAATCTCGCGCCCAGGCAGCCAGCACCGGCATCGTCTCTTCGGCGGTCATTCCGCTTTGAAAAAGCCGCAGTGCCTCGTCGGCAAAATCGTCAAATGCAATGAAGCCGCGACGATCAACCATGAAGGAAACAAACTCCTCCTTGAGCTCACCAAACGCCTCGGCTGGCAGCTGATCGGCGGCATACATCAGGTAGACCGCCCAGGTCATATACTCATTGAACTGCAGCTCTGCCGTCGCGTATGCGCGGGCGCCGGTGCCTTGCCCCGCCCATACATCAAGCTGGGAAAACCCCGGCTCAACCTGATCAAGGATCAATGTGGTCGCCGGATTGACGTAAGAATGGTCAAGTTCGGTGAAAACCGAATATCCGTCATTAACCCGATCATAGTCACTTTTTTCAGACGCTGGCGTCCCGCCAACCGGCGGCGCCACCCAGATACGCGTCTGAGGCTTGAACAGCGTACCCCAATTGAAGCCGTCGATCAGGGGGGAAACGATGATCCTCATCGGTCCGGGGCGCGCGGTAAAATTATCTTCAAGCCAGGCGGTCATGCCTGCACTGTCCGTCTGGGCCTGCAGGTCCGATAGCGCAGCATTGTAAACAGGCTGCTGAGCCTCATAAAAGGCCAGGAAATCGCTTTGGTCAGCAAAGTCTTGCAATAGCGCGAGATGGCGGCGGAACAGGTCGCCATCTGTATCCCCCCAGAGCGAACCCGTGTCATCGATCTCGATGATTTGCCCTTCCTCGTTGAAAGCAAAGTCTGCCGCGTTTCCGGCAAGTCTTGGCAGGTTGAAGCTATCGCCGAGAGCCTCAAAAAGCGGGTGGTCGGTGTGAGGAGCAAAATGGGCAGTAACTGCTTCTGCGTATGGTCCGCTGCGCTGAACCGACTGCCCGCCTGGATCCAACTCGCTGAGCATGGTGACAACCATCGCTAGCTCGACGGTCTCTGGCGCTTCAAAACTGACCGCATCGCGCGATTGAGCGACCGCGCCAACGCTTGTGACAACAACGGCCAAGACGCTTGCGAAAATGGCTCGGATCATGCGTTACCCCCTCAATTCCAATGACTTTCAACACTCTGGCTGCAGTCTATGGAACCAACACAAGATCGGCAATTGACTCACAGCGCGCAGCCGGGCGTTCTTTTGCCATGAGCTGGAAAAACGAAATCGAGCAGTTACGCAAGCGCCAGGCGCTGGCCAAAGGCATGGGCGGCCCCGAAAAGCTGAAGCGTCAGGCTGATGCTGGTCGCCTGAATGTGCGCCAGCGCATCGAGCTTCTGGTTGATGAGGGCAGCTTTACCGAAGTCGGCTCCATCACCGGGACCGCCCATGTCGATGGCGAGGGTGAGCTATCCGGCTTCGTGCCGGCCAACTGTATTTTCGGTCGCGCCTCGATCGACGGGCGCCGGGTGGCTGTTGTAGCCGATGACTTCACCGTGCGCGGGGGTGCCGCAGATGCGGCCATCATCGAAAAGCAGATCCAGGCTGAAAAAATGGCTGGCGAGCTGGGCCTGCCCTTGATCCGCCTGATCGAAGGCACGGGCGGCGGCGGCTCGGTGAAATCCATCCTCGACATGGGCGCGAGCTATGTGCCGTTTAATCCTGGCTGGGATCAGGTCGTCGCCAATCTGGAGCGAGTGCCGGTCGTCTCGCTTCTACTGGGTCCGGTTGCCGGGCTTGGTGCAGCGCGCGCAGTCTCAAGCCATTACAGCGCCATGGTCCAGGGCCAGTCCCAGATGTTCATTGCCGGGCCGCCTGTGGTCGCGGGGATCGGCGAAGACGTGACGAAGGAGGAGCTGGGTGGTGCCGACCTGCAGCTCGCCGCGGGCGGAGTGGACGACGCCTATGCCAGCGAAGCCGATGCCATGGACGCAGCAAAGTGGTTTCTTTCCTACCTGCCCGATCGTGCCGGTGAGGCACCTTCGCGCGTCGCCTCCAACGACCAGCCAGATCGCATTGATGAAGGCCTTCGCGACAGTGTTCCAAAGGACAAGCGCTTTGGCTATGACATGCGCGCCATCCTGGCTTCAGTCGTCGATCAGGGCAGCCTGTTCGAGATGGGTCGGCCCTTTGGTGCGTCGGTTATAACCGCCTTTGCCCGCCTTGATGGCTGGCCTGTGGCGGTGTTGGCGAGCAATCCGAACGTGTATGGCGGCGGCTGGACCGCTGAGGCCGCGCAAAAGGTCACCCGTTCTGTGGACTTGGCCGAAACCTTCCGCCTGCCCGTCGTCCACTTCGTTGATATTCCAGGCTTTGTTATCGGGACGCGCGCTGAGCGGGCTGGCACGATCCGTCACGGTGCCAAGGCCCTTTCGGCGATTTATCAGGCAAGCGTGCCCTGGTGCACCATGCTGATTCGAAAAGCCTATGGTGTGGCTGGTGCAGCCATGATGGACCACACCCGCTTTCGCTATCGCTATGCGTGGCCATCCGGGGACTGGGGCTCACTGCCGCTTGAGGGCGGCGTCGAGGCGGCCTTCAAATCCGCCCTGGCGGCTTCAGACGATCCAGACACCCTAAAGGCCGAGCTTTCTGCACGCATGCGCGATCTGTCAGACCCGTTCAAAACCGCAGAGCGCTTCTGGATCGAAGAAATCATTGATCCAGCCGAGACGCGGCCCCTACTGACAGAATTTGCCAATCTGACGGCGAAGCTGCGCACTGATCTGCCTCCGCAGACGCGGTACCGGCCTTAGAACGCGGCAATTCGGTCACAGATCTTGAAAGAGCGGCGCAGAAATTCATGTGAAATATGAAGTATTTGGCGTATCCGGTTGAGGTTCGCAGGACTGGGCATCGGACTTAAAGCTCGCCGTTGAATAACTGTTTCTCAATGCATCGAAAAGCGCACGACTACGCGTATTTTAATAGACTCATTGAACACGCTTCAATAGCGTGCTCTTGAAGCTGCTTTTCCAGCCTTGGCCTTGGGTGATGTTACGCGAATCACTCTGCTGGAACGGTGGTTCCAGCTCACTAGCCGACGCTTTGCTAATGTTACGCCTTAGAAGTCTTGCCTAAACCGCGTCACTTACGCGGTAAGTCCCGACTTCGCGCTGAATACCTGCACGAGCACTGATCCACTGCGTCGAACGTCCCGTACACATCTACGCAACCAAGGGAGAGACTGATGAACAAGACCGACCTTGAATACCTGCGCGACGTCCTCGCCACCGAGCACACCGCCCAGTCCGAAGAGCCTTCGGCAACCGCGGAAATCGCAGCGGCAATCAAATCATTTCAGCTTCAGGCCGAAGTGGAGACGCTCGCCGCCCGCGAAATCACAGAAACGCTACACTAGTAACGTTGGCGTCTTAGCCCAGCCGTATTGGGAAGGCCTGCGAACCCAGGACAATTGCCGCGACCGTCGCGCTACAGGTTATGTAGGCAATAATGTTGGCGATCAGGCCGGCCCGCGCCTTATACGCTGCCCAGATTGTAAGGCCGAGCAAACTTGCAACCACGATTGAGGGCAGGACCCAGATCGGTAGCCCCATAAGCATGGAAATGCGTGCTTCGTCGTTGGGATAGACCATCATGGATATAGCGAAGGCGGTCGCGCGCATGTAGAACGCGGCGACTACAACGCCATAAAGCCACAGCTGGGTGCGGGACCGTATTAAAAGGGCTGCAATGACGGCCTGTAGAACCGTCACAGCAGGGCCTGCCAACGTAATGAGTGACTGTTCAAACGCCGACGGGCGTGCCTCTGTGTTGAACCCGGCGTAATTCAGGTTGAACCAGCTGTCGTAGCCTAACGCTTCGCCCGTCGCGTAATGGGCTAACTCGTGAACGAGAAACGATGCAAATGTAATAAATGGCAGAAGGATCGCGAAGCTAATCCATTCCTTTATTGATCTCTTGGTCCGCATTTTATCCCCCCTGAATGCGCTCCGAAACGCAAGCGTACGCGCGAACTACTCTTTACGCCACAACAGGCTAGAGTCGCCATAGGAGAAGAAGCGATATTTGTTCGCGATGGCATGGGCATAGGCCGCATGCATCTCTTCAAAGCCTGCCAGCGCTGATACCAGCATGAAAAGCGTGGACTTTGGCAGGTGGAAATTCGTCATCAGGGCGTCGATCACCTTGAAGCGATAGCCCGGCGTGATGAAAATCGCGGTGTCACGCGACTCCGCGCGCACCGTGCCGTCGTCCTCGCTGGCGCTTTCCAGCGTCCGGATTGATGTGGTGCCCACAGCGATAATCCGGCCACCGGCGGCGCGTGTCGCGTTGATCCTGGCCGCGGCCTCTTCGCTGACCTGATACCATTCGGCATGCATCTGGTGTTCGGAGACGTCTTCGGTTTTGACCGGCAGGAAGGTCCCTGCCCCCACATGCAGCGTTACGTGTACGCAGTCCACGCCGCGCGCCTCCAACGCCTTGAAAAGTCGATCCGTAAAGTGAAGCCCCGCAGTGGGTGCCGCAACAGAGCCCGCCTTTTCCGGCGCCGCATAGACCGTCTGGTAATCGTCCAGGTCCGCCGCGTCAGCAGCCCGCTTGGACGCAATATATGGCGGAAGCGGCGGAGCACCGGCTTCCACAATCGCCTTGTCTAGCGCGATACCTGACCGATCAAAGCGTAGCGCAATTTCGCCGCCTTCAAGCTTGGCCGTAACCTCAGCAGACAACTCGCCCTTGAAGTGGAGGATGTCCCCTTCCTTGATGCGCTTTCCAGGGCGGGCAAAGGCGCGCCAGTCTGCCTCGCTATCGCGCTTATGCAGGTTGACCTCAACCTCCACATCACCGCCGCCACCGTGAGCGCGTGCTGGTCGCGTTCCCACCAGCGCCGCGGGAATGACCTTGGTGTCGTTGAAGACCAAGAGGTCACCCGGTTGCAGCAGGTCTGGAAGGTCGAGAACACCCCTGTCCTCGATCGACCCTGCTTTCACATGCAGCAGGCGCGCGCTATCCCGTGGCCGCGCCGGGCGCAGCGCGATCAGCTCTTCAGGCAGGTCGAAATCGAAGTCAGAGAGTTTCATGGAGCGTGGAGATAGCGGGAGCCCCGCCGGTGAGCAATAACGCAAGCCACTCCATGGCCCCAACACCGCCTTAATTATGGGCGAGCTCTTACGAAAACGCTCACGAGTCCGGAGAGGACACCTTGCGCCGAATTGTTCTTATTGTCTGCCTTTTGGCAGCGATCGCACTCCTGCTTGCCCACTTCTTGAGTGGTCGATCAGCGCTTGGCGATATCATTGACGAGCTCTGGCCAGTTTACATGGCCATCGCCGCTGGCCTTGTCTTTCTATGCCTCTTCTTCAACGCCCCGCGCCGGATTGGATGGCAAGGAACAGCAGCCAGCCTGCTGACTGCCTCTTTGCTAATCTATGAAACAGAGTTCTGGGAGCTCGGCCCACTCCATATGGAAATGACCGCCGCGGCACCCAACGGCGATACGCTCTCTGTCGCCACGTTCAATGTGTGGGCTAGCAATCAGGATCTGAACGCGACAACGACTTTCATTTTGGAGCACCAGTTCGATCTAGTTTCGGCCCAAGAGGTTGGCTTGAATTCTGGCGAATTACCTGACCGCCTGCGCGCCGAATACCCTCACCAGTTCACCTGTGGCCGCGGTGTTTACATCTTCTCCCGTCGCTCCTTCCTCGACACCGGCTGCCCTGACACCCCGCAAGGGTTGAGCCGTCGCATGCCAGTGGCCTGGGCCGATATCGAGTGGAATGACGGTGAGGTAATTCGATTTGTGGCTGTTCACCTGGCCCGCCCGATGGAAATGGATTGGCGGCGACCACAAATCGAACGGCTGGCTGATTTTTTGGCCGCCAACAGCGACAGGACCATGATCCTGGCCGGAGATTTCAATGCAGGTCATGCCGGCCGGTCCATGGAGGGCCTTGAGGCGCAACTGGCACTCATGCGACGCGCTGATGACCGCCACCCAACCTGGCCGTCAAATCGGTTTGGTGGTGTGCCCCTACTCGCGCTTGATCAGCTTTGGCTCAGTGAGGACCTGATGATGCTATATTCACATCGTGGACCAGATCTGGGGTCAGATCACCGACCGGTGATCGGAGAGGTCGCTAAGCGCCATTGGCCTGGGAACGCTGAAGAAGTCCAATGATGTTACCCGCAACGTCGCGGACCCAGGCAAAGAGTTGACCATCAGGGGTTGGGAACGGCCCCAGCACCGCTTCGCCGCCGGCTTGAACTACGGCATCGATTTTGGCCGCCACGTCGTCGACCTCAATTTAAAAGTTTAGGGCGGTTGGCCACTCTTCCAGCGCCACAAAATGACCGTTGAGGCTGTCCTTCGCTCCGGTCTCAATCCGACGCCCGTTAGGGCCATAGTCGGATGTGGACCAGCCAAAAACCTGTTCGTAGAAGTTAGAAGTTGCTTCTAAGTCCTTGCACCCAATCTCGAAACTGACGACCCGATCGCCCATATAAAAACTCCCCCAGACTATGTCCGGGGGAGCTTATCATACTGTTTCGAGGTAGATCGAATTGATCAGGCCACCACAGCCTTGACGATCTTGCCAGGATTGCGCGGCGGCTCGCCTTTCGGCAGGGCGTCGACATGTTCCATGCCGGATGTCACTTCACCCCAGACAGTGTAGGCCCCATCAAGATAGGGCACGTCATCCAGGCAGATGAAGAACTGGCTGCTGGCCGAGTTCGGATCCTGGGCGCGGGCCATGGACATGGTGCCACGCTTGTGCGGCTCTTCAGAGAACTCCGCTTCGATATGCTGGCCGGAACCACCCATGCCAGTGCCATCCGGGCAGCCACCTTGGGCCACAAAGCCATCAATCACGCGGTGGAAGGTCAGGCCGTCATAAAAGCCTTCGCTGACCAGCTCGCTGATGCGCGCGCAGTGCTTCGGCGCCAGATCCGGGCGCAGCTTGATGGTGACGTCGCCGCCTTCCAGGGTGAAAATCAGGGTATCAGACATGGGAACTCTTTCGTTGCTCTGGCAGCTTAGTTGGTCACGCGAGTGGGAACTTCAATGTCGCAAAGGTCAGGCAGCGCACCATCCGCATCGCGCAGGCTATCAAGATAGGCTGCAAACGCAGGTGAGCTGGTGTCCATCACTTCGACCGTCGGCGCATTTTCAAGGTCTGAGGCGACGTCAATCGCCTCGATAAAGGTCGGCGAGAAGCCAAAGCCCTGGCCCAGCGTGCCCTCTTCGATATTTCGCACGACATCAAGCCCGACACGGGTCTGGCCCCAGACAGTGTATTGGGTGTTCAGGTGCTCGGCTTCATAGCGCACAATGTAGAACTGGCCATTGGCCGAGTTCGGGTCCGAGGTCCGCGCCATGGCCGCGACACCCGGGCAATGGGGCAACCAGCTATCCACACGACCGTCGCCCATAATGCCGGCGGCGGCGGCAGGCTGTGTGCCCACCACAAAGCCCTTGTAGAAACCGGCAGGTTGGCGAGAGCGGTTGGAGCGCGGGTTGACGAAACGCTCGGAGATCTCCTCCACCTCAATCTCATATGGATTGCGGCGGATCTGGAACTCAGCCTCCATCGGCTGGGTTGGCGGGGCAGCATTGGGATTGTCCAAAGCACCACCGCCCTGGGCCATAAACTCGTCGATCACCCGGTGCCAGACCTTGTAATCATACCAGCCTTCACGGGCCAGGTAGCGCATCCGCTCTACATGGGCGGGTGCAAATTCCGGGATCATTTCCACCCAGATATCGCCGATGGGTGTCTCGATTTTCAGAAGGTTTTCCGGATCCACCCCGCGCCAGGCATCATCGGGTGCGTTCGCCACAGCAAGTTCAGCCGGTGTGGGCTCTGGCGCGGCTTCAGGCGCAGGCTGAGCGGTGTCGACAGCAGCCATTTCAACTTCGACTTCAGTGACTTCGGTTTCAGCTTCGGCACACGCAGACGCGGTCAGGGCCGCAGCGATAACAAAACCAGACGCAAACACAGAACGCATCACGCGAATTTCTCCAGCAGACGTTTTTTCACAAGTGGTGGCACGAAGGGTGTCACGTCCCCATCGAGCTTCGCGATCTCCTTGACCAGGCGCGAGGCAATGGCCTGGTGGCGGGGATCTGCCATAAGGAACACCGTTTCAATGTCCGGATTAAGGCGCTGGTTCATGCCCACCATCTGAAACTCGTACTCAAAGTCCGACACGGCGCGCAGGCCGCGAATGATCGAGTTGGCCCCGACCTCTTCGGCAAAATGCATCAACAGACCTTCAAACGGCAGCACCTCGATCTCCGTATCACCAGCAACCGACTCCGCCAGTTCCCGGGCCATCTCCACACGCTCTTCAAAGCTGAAGAGCGGGCCCTTGGAGCTATTCAGCGCCACGCCAAGCACCAGCTTGTCATAGAGCTTCACCGCCCGACCAATGATGTCGAGATGCCCGTTGGTCAGCGGGTCAAACGTGCCGGGATAGAGGGCTACGCGCTTTTTCATGGAAGCCGTCCTGTGAAAATCGAGCCGCAGTGGTGCACAGGCTCGCGCACCGATCAACCCAAGGGGCTAGTCCTCAGATGTGTCCGGTGCAGAGCCTTCGCCGCCAGCATCGCCTTCACCGCCGCCGGTCTCTTCGGAGATTGCCGCGCCCTCTTCGCCCTCAGGCAAGTCGGTTTCAGCATTCTCGTCTTCTTCCACGCGGACCACGGACACGACCTTTTCCCCCTCACCCAACCGGATCAGACGCACACCCTTGGTGGCGCGCGCCGCGATCCGGACGGTGTCGACCGGGAAGCGGATCAGCTGCCCCCCATCGGTGACAGCCATGACCGTGTCGGCTTCGGTGACCGGGAAGCAGGCAGCAAGGTCTTCAGGGAAGCGCTTGTCTTTGGTCCACACGCCCTGACCACCTCTGCCCTGGCGGAAGTACTCGTAGGAGATGACGCGCTTGCCGAGGCCGGATTCTGCGACCGTCAGCAACAGCTGCTCATTGGCCTGCATCTCCATGTAGCGCACGTCGTCGAGCGTGATTTCCTCTTCGCCCTCTTCTGCGGCATCGACCTCTGGCGTTTCGAGTTCTTCCTCGCCCTCGCTACGCATCTCTGCGCGGCGCCGCTTCAGGTAGGCGCGCACTTCAGCGCGGCTCACTTCCAGAGCATTCAGGATTGCCATGGAGATCAGGCTGTCGCCCTCCTCCATGCGGATACCCCGCACGCCAGTGGAGTTGCGGCTGGCGAACACACGCACATCGGTGACCGGGAAGCGGATCGCCTTGCCCTTTGCGGTGACCAGCAACACGTCGTCATCTGGACGGCAGACCCGAACGTCAAGGATCTGGCCGACCTCCTCGTCCAGCTTCATGGCGATCTTGCCATTGCGATTCACCTGCACGAAGTCTGACAGCTTGTTGCGACGTACCGTGCCGGCGGTCGTGGCAAACATCACGTCATATTCGCCCCAGGTATCCTCATCTTCCGGTAGGGCCATGACCGAGGTTACCCGCGCGCCTTCATTCACGGAAGGCAGCAAGTTGGTGAGGTATTTGCCCTTGGAGTTCGGCACGCCCAGCGGCAGGCGCCAGGTCTTGGTCTTGTAGACCATACCGTCAGAGGTGAAGAACAAGAGCGGCGAGTGGGTCGACGCTACGAACAGCGTCTCGACGAAATCCTCGTCCTTCATCGCCATGCCGGAGCGTCCCCGACCGCCGCGATGCTGGGCGCGATAGGTCGACAGCGCGGTGCGCTTCACATACCCGCCATGAGTCAGCGTCACGACCATGTCTTCGCGCGGGATGAGGTCTTCGTCCTCAATCTCCAGATCGCCTTCAACCATGGTAGAGCGACGCTCAACACCGAACTTGGTCTTGGATTCGATCAGCTCGTTTTCGATGATCGAGCGGATCCGGTCCGGACTTCTGAGAATATCGAGAAGGTCCGCGATCTGCTCAGCCAGCTTGGCGGCCTCATCACCGATCTCGTCACGGCCGAGCGCCGTCAGGCGGTGCAGGCGCAAATCGAGAATGGCTTTGGCCTGCTCTTCGGTCAGGCGGATCGTACCGCCGCTGATCAGCGAGCGCGGATCAGCCACCAGCTCCACCAGAGGAGCGACATCGGCGGCCGGCCAGGCCTTGGCCCGCAGCTGTTCGCGAGCCGTGGTGGGATCAGGCGCGGAGCGGATCAACGCGATGATCTCGTCGATATTGGCCACCGCAACGGCCAGACCGATCAAGACGTGGGCGCGATCACGCGCTTTCCTCAGGTCAAACTTGGTGCGCTTGACCACCACTTCCTGGCGGAAGGCGATAAAGGTCTCAAGGAAGGTGCGAAGCCCGGCCTGTTGCGGGCGCCCGCCGATGAGGGCGAGCATGTTCACACCAAAGGAGGTCTGCAGCGGGCTCCAGCGAAAAAGCTGGTTTAAGATCACCTCTGCGTTGGCGTCCTTCTTCAGCTCGATGACCACGCGCACGCCGGAACGGTCGGACTCGTCGCGCAGATCGGAAATGCCTTCCACGCGCTTGTCACGCACCAGCTCGGCGATCTTCTCGATCATCGAGGCCTTGTTCACCTGATAGGGAATTTCGTGGACGATGATGGCTTCTCGGCCCTGGCGGATATCCTCAATCGAGGTCTTGCCGCGCACGATGACCGAGCCGCGGCCCTCCATCAGCGCCTTGCGCGCGCCAGAGCGGCCGATGATCTCGCCACCGGTGGGGAAGTCTGGGGCTGGAACGTGCTCTAGCAGCTCACCATCGGTGATGTCCGGGTTTTCCATGATGGCCAGCGTCGCATCCACTACCTCATTGAGGTTATGGGGCGGAATATTGGTGGCCATACCCACCGCAATACCGCCAGCGCCATTGACCAGCAGGTTCGGGAAACGCGCGGGCAGAACAATCGGTTCCTGCTTGGAGCCGTCATAATTGTCCTGGAAGTTGACCGTTTCCTTGTCGATGTCGGCCAGCAGCGCTTCAGCCGGGTGGTCCATGCGAATTTCGGTGTAACGCATCGCGGCGGGCGGATCGCCGTCCATGGACCCGAAATTGCCCTGACCATCAAGAAGCTTCAGCCCCATGGAGAAAGGCTGCGCCATGCGCGCCAGAGCGTCATAGATCGCGCTATCACCGTGGGGGTGGTAGCGGCCCATCACGTCGCCCACCACGTTGGCGGACTTCTTGTAAGGCTTGTCCTTGGTGTAACCGCCCTCGTGCATGGCCCACAGGATGCGCCGGTGCACCGGCTTCAGGCCGTCACGCGCGTCGGGGATGGCGCGGCTGACGATCACGCTCATCGCGTAATCGAGATAGCTGCGCTTCATCTCGTCTTCGATGGATACGCCCGGACCGGACGGCGGCGGAACGTCGATGGCTTCAGGATCGTCAGTTGGCGGAGTGCTCAAAGCGGTCTCACTAAAGGCTGGCGCGCCTTGCCAGAGCGGCAATCACGCGAGGTTCGACACACGGCGCCGCACACAGGAATCACATGCGCGCCCTAGCGTTAAAGGTTTAGCAATTTGCCAGGAGAGCGGCAAACGGTGGTGACGGCTCAAACCGCACTTATCCCCTACAATACAGGCAGTGGCGTGCTAGGTTCAGCGCCATAGCTTTGACCTTTCACGCAGGAGACCTGCCATGACATTCTTTCGCCTTGCCCTGCCCGCCTCGCTCGCCCTTGCTGGACTGTCTGCGGCCTGTGCCGCCGATCACCATGGTGATGGCCATGGCGACAACCATGCCGTTAGCGAAGCCACAGCGAGCCTGATTGATCGCAATCGCGAAGTGGTGGGCTCTGCCCGCTTTCAGCAGGGGCCGACGGGTGTTCTGATCACGATTGAAATGGATGGCCTGCCCGATAGCGCGACGGGTTGGCATGGCTCTCACCTGCACGCGATCGGTGATTGCTCGAACGAGGATTTCACCAGCTCTGGCGGGCATATCAATGTGGACGGGCAGGCCCATGGCCTGCTTAATCCCGATGGCCCTGACAATGCCGACATGCCCAACGTCTATGTCCACTCTGATGGGGCTGCGCGCGCCCAGATCTTCACCAACCTGGTCAGCCTGAATGGCGAGTATGGCGCTCCGGCCCTGCTGGATGGTGACGGCTCGGCGATTGTGTTCCACGATAATGCCGATGATCACATGAGCCAGCCCATCGGCGGCGCTGGCGCGCGCCATGTCTGCGGTGTGATCGAAGCTGCGGAGTAAGACAATGACAGGTTCAGCCATTTCCCGGCGTACGGCGCTGACCGGCCTTGGGGCCGCGATTGCAACAACGGCCTGTGCGCGCGGGCAGGATGCTGGACCTGAAATCGGCGAGACACTGTCACCGGGCTGGACCGCAGGGCCGTCGCTGCCCATCCGGGTGCAGGAGATTTATCCGGCCACCCTGGGCGGTACGCTCTATGTCGCGGGCGGTCTGTCTCCTGATGTCGATGCAGGCCGGATCGGCATTACCGACCGGGTGTTCGCGCTGGAACCGGGCGCTGAGCGCTGGCGGGAACGCGCGTCGCTTCCCGTTCCGACGCACCACCCGAACCTGGTGGCCGTTGGCGATGAGATTTACGCCATTGGCGGCTTCACCGCAGAGCGCGGCGGCGCGTGGGCGATGTCGAGCGCTGTGCGCATCTACGACCCGGAGCGCAACGCGTGGCGCAATGGCGTATCCATGGCTCAGCCCTATGCTGAGACCGTGGTCGCCAACCTCAATGGTCGCATTCACGTGGTAACGGGGCGGCGCCCGGCCGCTTCCGCAAACCGCAACTGGACCGATCACGCCGACACAACGGCCCACGTGGTGCTTGATCCCACCGCCGAAGCCTGGACCTCCGCCGCCCCTGCTCCGACGGCTCGCAACTCAGCCACCGGTGCCGTTCTGAACGGCAAGCTGCACATCATTGGCGGGCGGACCGTGTCAGGCGGCAATACGCCGATCCATGAAGTTTACGACCCGGAGGCAAATAGCTGGGCCACCCTTGCCCCCCTGCCCGAGCCCATCGATGGCCCGCGCGGCTCCGGCGGCCTGGCTGCAGCAGTGCTGAACGGCACCATCTTCGTGTTCGGCGGGGAGTGGTTCAGCTCCACCGGCGGCGGTGTCTACAGCCAGGTCTGGGCCTATGACGCAGCCAGAGACAGCTGGCGCGACGCAGGCTCCATGCCCACGCCGCGCCATGGTCTGGGCGCTGTCACCGTCGGCGATCGCATCGCCACAATCGCGGGCGCAGCCAGAGCTGGTGGCGATGAGACGAGTTCCGCTGTGGAGTGGTTTTCGGGCTAGCGATTAATCTTCAATCGCAGGCACTGGCGCTCCGACCGCGATGAGGGCGTTGCGAGCAACACGGGTCCGCAAAGCCCCTTCGCGGGTTTCATAATCGAGATCGACATTGACGGCGAAAAGCCAGACATCGTCATCGGCCTCAAGCCAGCCTACATACCAGCCATGGTTCGGCTCATCGCGGATGGCCCATCCGGTCTTTGCCCGTAGCATCCAGCCGTCGCCCCAGCGATGAC
Organism: Maricaulaceae bacterium EIL42A08; assembly: GCA_024178355.1. Classification (GTDB taxonomy): domain Bacteria; phylum Pseudomonadota; class Alphaproteobacteria; order Caulobacterales; family Maricaulaceae; genus Oceanicaulis. Next base: position 890,343 of record JAMZNZ010000002.1, read on the forward strand.
GCATCAATGTGATAACCTGCTCCTGGACGTCGGCGCGGAACGGCAACTCACGCCCATGGAGGCGATGGAGAAAGTCCACCTGCTCACGCGCTGAAATCTCCAGCGCACCGTTCAGCCAGAAGGTGGCAACTTCGTCGGCCGGACCGATGTCACCATTGCCATAGCCCAGACCGGCAACCCGTGCGCTCATCTCATCATGACCCACCTCTCGCGCCCAATGCTGGTAAGCCCAAAAGGCAGAGCGCACAAAGGCCGTGCGAAGTGTCTGCTCGTCATCCCAACCGGGGCTGCGTTCGACACCATCCCAGGGCAACACCTGGCGTTCTGGATCGGTGACAGTACCCGTTTCCAGAATGATCAAACTGTTTGGAATTTTAAAAGTCGAGGCAGGCAGGAAACGCTGATCCACACGTGCGCCGCCACCTGTCCACTCAGCGCCATCAGAGAGCCTGCGGATGAAGATCGCGCCGGCCGCATCCTCTGCAGCCAGCACGCCATCCAGAGCATCGTCTTGCGTGACGCCCCATGCCCATTCAGGTGCAGCCAAAAGAGCGACCACAGCAGCTATTGGTAAGACTAATTTGAGCATGTCCAGAGCGCCCTCATCGACGGACTTTAGCTAGCCAAACGAGAGAGTGCGCACGATTGTGGCCATAGTCAGACTAATGCAAACCGCCTGCTGACAGTCTACCCTTGAGGCGGGTTGTCGCCATCAGGTGCGGGGGCCTCAACGGCGGGTGCAGGCGCGCTAGCCTGTGAGCGTGAGAACGACTCGCGCAGCTGTCGCGCCAGCTCGATATTCTTGTCGCGGGCGCGGCCACCGATCAGGAAATAGTCAACGATGACCCAGATCCCGAAGCCGCCAAAGGTCAGCAGCTTTAGTATGCCCGCGACCACATCACCGACCAGAAAGCGGTCAATGCCAAGAAAACCCAGCCAGTAGTTAAATCCGAACAGGATCACCGGGTTCTTCTCCGACGCCGTAAAGGCATTGATGAAACCCTGACGCTGGTCCTCAGGAACAGAGCCGACAATGGTCATCAGCTCCATGGTGTAGCTTGCACGATTCATGGATATCCCCCGATCAAGACTGGCCGATATGGCCCGTTCGCTGACAAGCTATGTCAGCAAGCGTCGCTATGGCCAGCCTGATTGTGTGCGACGAATTGGGTCCTAGAACGGGATGTCGTCGTCGAGGGTATCGGAGGAGAAGTCTTCCTTCGGGGCGTCCATCTGGCGCTGACCACCGCCACCTCCGCCAGAGCGATCGTCCATGCGGTTGCCGCCGCCATAGCCGCCACCGCCCATGCGGTCGCCGCCACCTTCGCCGCGCCCGTCCAGCATGGTCAGCTCGCCGCGATAGCGTTGGAGCACGACTTCGGTTGTGTAGCGATCATTGCCGTCGCGGTCCTGCCATTTGCGGGTCTGAAGCTGGCCTTCGATATAAACTTTAGAGCCCTTTTTCAGGTAATTCTCCGCGACCTTGGCCAGATTGTCGTTGAAGATCACGACATTGTGCCACTCGGTCTTCTCACGGCGCTCACCGGTAGACTTGTCGCGCCAGCTTTCGCCGGTGGCGATGCGCAGATTGACCACAGGGTCGCCGCTATTCATGCGGCGCACTTCCGGGTCCGCTCCCAGATTGCCCACCAGGATCACCTTGTTCACACTACCCGCCATCACGCGTCTCCCGCTTGTCTTTCGCTGCGCATTTGTTCACATTATGTTCACGCCGTCAATGAGTCGGCGAGTTAAACGTTAACGAACACGAGCAAAGCCGGGCTGTCCACGCCCCTGCTGCGCGCTGACCTGATTTGATGGTGGATAGCTGGCCCCGGCGGACCTAAATACGTCGGGTCGCACCCGAAAAACGAGGACGCCGCTGCGCCATGAGTGACCCGCAAAAATCCATCTCCGTTCGTGGAGCGCGCGAACACAATCTCAAAGGCGTGTCGGTGGACCTACCGCGCGATGAACTGATTGTTTTCACCGGACTTTCAGGCTCCGGCAAGTCCTCGCTGGCATTTGACACCATCTATGCTGAAGGCCAGCGGCGCTATGTGGAGAGCCTGTCGGCTTACGCGCGCCAATTCCTGGAACTGATGAGCAAGCCGGACGTGGACTCCATCGAGGGGCTGTCTCCTGCCATCTCGATTGAGCAGAAAACCACCTCCAAGAATCCGCGCTCCACCGTCGGCACGGTGACGGAGATCTACGACTATATGCGCCTGTTGTGGGCGCGGGTTGGAACGCCCTACTCGCCCGCGACCGGCCTTCCCATCGCTGCCCAGACCGTGTCGCAGATGGTCGATCGCATTACCGGGCTAGGCGATGGCGCGAGGCTTTACCTGCTGGCCCCCATCGTGCGCGGTCGCAAGGGCGAGTTCAAAAAGGACTTCGCCGATCTGCAGAAACAGGGCTTTCAGCGCGTGAAGGTCAACGGAGCCTTCTACGAAATTGAGGACGCGCCAGAGCTCGACAAGAAATACAAGCACGATATCGACGTGGTTGTGGACCGCGTGGTGACCAAGGAAAGGCTGGAGCAGCGCCTCGCCGATAGCCTTGAGACCGCGCTCCGGCTTGCTGATGGCCTCGCTGTGGCTGAATTTGCCTCCGACCACGGTGACCATGAAAAGCATGATCGCATCGTCTTTTCAGAGAAGTTTGCCTGTCCGGAAAGCGGGTTCACGATTGAGGAGATCGAGCCGCGTCTGTTTTCCTTCAACAATCCGTTCGGGGCCTGCCCGGCCTGTGATGGCCTGGGCCAGAGCCTGAAGTTTGACGAAGCCCTGGTCGTCCCGGACCGTGACAAGTCGCTTTATGATGGTGCGGTCGCGCCATGGAGCCGGGCCACCTCAAAGCTCTATCAGCAGACCCTGGAGTCCCTGTGCAAGCATTTTGGCGCGGACATGTTCACGCCGTGGCGCGACCTGCCTGCAAAGTTCAAGGCGGTGGTGCTGCACGGCACCAAGGAGAAGGTGAAATTCACCTACGAGGATGGCCTGCGCCAGTTTGCGACGACCAAGGCATTCGAAGGCGTTATCCCCAACCTGTCGCGACGCTGGCGCGAAACGGACTCAAGCTGGGTGCGCGAAGACCTCGCCCGCTTTCAGTCTGCCCAGCCTTGTGAGACCTGCCACGGCAAACGCCTGAAGCCAGAAGCCCTGGCGGTGAAGGTCGCGGGTCAGGACATCTCCGAGGCCGGTGAACGCTCCATCCGCGCGGCCAATGACTGGTTTGAACAGATTGAAGACGAGCTCACCGATAAAGAGCTGGAAATTGCGCGCCGTATTCTGAAGGAAATCCGGGACCGCCTGAAATTCCTCGTCGATGTGGGCCTTGATTACCTGACGCTCAGCCGCGCGTCGGGCACTCTGTCGGGCGGGGAAAGCCAGCGCATCCGCCTGGCGAGCCAGATTGGCTCTGGCCTGACCGGCGTGCTCTATGTGCTGGATGAACCCTCTATTGGCCTGCACCAGCGCGACAACACCCGCCTTCTGGAATCGCTGCGGGGTCTGCGCGATCTGGGCAATACCGTCATTGTCGTGGAGCATGACGAGGAAGCCATCGAAACGGCCGATTATGTTGTCGACCTGGGCCCCGCAGCAGGCGTTCATGGCGGCGAGATCGTCGCTCAAGGCAAGCCCAACGAAATCGCGGCGAACCCGAAAAGCCTGACCGGCCAGTACATGTCCGGCGCGCGCATGGTCCCGATCCCGCAGGTCCGTCGCGCGGTGGATATGAAGAAATCCATCACCGTCAAAGGCGCATCCGGCAACAATCTGCAGGGCGTTGATGCCAGCTTCCCGCTTAAAGTGCTCACCTGCGTGACCGGTGTGTCGGGCGGGGGCAAGTCCACCCTGACCATTGAGACGCTCTACAAGGCCGCTGCCCGGCGCCTGAACGGTGCCTCTGCGGTCCCCGCCGAGCACGACGATGTGACCGGGCTTGATCAGCTCGACAAGATTATCGACATCGACCAGAGCCCCATCGGCCGTACCCCGCGCTCCAACCCGGCGACCTATACCGGTGCCTTCACCCCGATCCGGGAATGGTTTGCCCAGCTGCCCGAAGCCCAGACCCGTGGATACAAGCCCGGGCGCTTCAGCTTCAACGTGAAGGGCGGGCGGTGTGAGGCCTGTCAGGGCGACGGCGTGGTGAAGATCGAGATGCACTTCCTGCCCGACGTCTTCGTGGAGTGCGATGTCTGCCACGGCGCGCGCTTCAATCGCGAAACGCTGGAGGTGAAGTTCAAGGGCAAGTCCATCGCCGATGTGCTCGACATGACGGTTGAAGAGGCGGCTGACTTCTTCAAGGCTGTTCCATCGGTCCGCGACAAGATGGAGACGCTCAAACGCGTCGGCCTCGGCTATGTGAAGGTGGGCCAGCCCGCCACCCAGCTATCGGGCGGTGAAGCCCAGCGCGTGAAGCTATCCAAAGAACTCGCCAAGCGCTCCACCGGCAAGACGCTCTACATCCTTGATGAGCCGACCACCGGCCTGCACTTTGAAGATGTGCGCAAGCTTCTCGAGGTGCTGCACGAGCTGGTGGACCAGGGCAACACCGTGGTGGTGATCGAGCACAATCTGGATGTCATCAAGACCGCTGACTGGATCATCGATCTTGGCCCTGAGGGCGGTTCAGGCGGCGGTGAAATCGTGGCCGCAGGTACCCCCGAAGACGTCGGCGAAGTCGAGCGCAGCTGGACCGGTCGCTACCTCAAACCGCTCCTGGAGCGCGACAAGGCCCGGGCAAAAAAGCTGGCAGGTTAGTCGGCCTGAACCACCGGCTTCCACCGCGGCGAGCGGGCTCTGCGAGTGAGCACGACTGCCAGCACGGCTGCGATCACGCCTGCGGTCAGGCCTTGGGCAAACAGGCCTGTGCTGAACGTTCCACCGGCGGTTCCCGTGGCGCTGGCAAACACCTGGGCGATGGCATCATTGGGCGCGAGATCTGGATCACTTGCGAGCATGACAGCAAGCGGCGCTGTGAAGGCGGCCGCGTTAAACGCACCGTGGGCGGCAATAGCCTCGATGATTGAGCGCGTGACCAGGCATAGAAGCGCGAAGACCATCCCCATGGCTCCCAGTCCCGCCAGAGCCACCGCGCCAAAGGCGAGGCCGGACACAAAGACATGCGCATGCAGCAGCATGAAGACGAGGCTGGAGACGATCACACCGGCCCGCACGCCCCAACGGGCTGCAAGCGTGCTCATGAGCCAGCCGCGAAAAATCACCTCCTCCGCCCCGCCCTGGACCAGAAAGACCAGAACGATCACGGCAAGAAGCATCGCAATTTCAGGCTCCACAAGCCGGGCTGCTGCGACCTGCGAGGCCATGTCTTCCACCCCGGCCCCGACACCCAGCAGCAGACCCACAAACCCAATCGCAAGTGCCAGCAGCACGCCGAGCACGAGACCCACCGCGTAACGCAGCGGCGTCAACCCCGTCAGTCGTAAGCCCCAGCTTGCCGCATGGCGACGCTCAAACAGCCTCGCCCAGCCCCATATCATCAGAGCCCAAAGCGCGAACTGCACGAAGATGGTGGCAAACAGCCAGTCCGACAGGCGTGCCGTTAAACGGCTCTGCGCAACCGCGACGTCTAAGCCGGAGGCGACATCAAGAGCGACCGAGACGAGACCCCAAAGGATCACCGGAGCCGCAGACAGGCCGTATGTGGCAAGCACAAGGCCAATCGCGCCCCAGGCCCAGGTCCGGCGGCTATTGGAAGGCCATTGTGCGTAGAGGGCCTGGCTCACGCGGCGTCCTTTTGATGGGACAAAGCAAGGCTCACACCGATCCCCCGCGATATTGCGGAGATGATCGAATAGGCAAAACCGGCAAAGAGAAAGACCAGACCAAGGGCGACAAGGTTGCCGGGATTCTCCACCAGAGCGGCATAGGCCTCATACTGGGCGTACGGGTTTTCGAGGTTCTCAAACTGATAAATGATGGCGTCGGCGAACGCTCCAACAGCAGCGAGGAGCACCGCGAAATAAATTGCCATGAAGATCAGATAGAGCCCGCCAAACCCGAGCCAGGCGAGCATGAGCGAGCCCTGGTTTGCACGCGCCAGCGACCACGCTTTGCCCAGTGTGAGTTCTTTTTCCTGATAGGTTATCGCGGGAAGTGCGCTAAAGCGCGACATCACCACCAGCGACAACACCACAAATACAAGAACCCCAATCACACCCACGATTACCCCCGCTGCCAGGCCTGAACTTGTCCCGGCGAAAATCGCCGCAACCATGAAGACCATGAAAATCACGAAATACCCGGCAAAGAAGATCGCGAAGATGATGACGAAGCTGAGTAGCAGCCAAAGCATGCGGCTAATTGGTGGAAACAGCTTCACACGGTTGTTCATGAAAAGCTCAAGCCAGACAGCCTCAATCCACACCGCACCGGCATAAATCAGAAGGTTGATACCTGAGGTAATCAGCGACATCCGCAGCTGGGTCTGCATCAACGCTATCGGGTCGTCAGCGACATCCATAACGTCCTGGCCCATCACGCCCATAACGTAGAATACGGCCAGCGCAGGGATCGTGAATAAAACCGCCTGGACCACTGAAAGCTGGGCGAATGTTATTGGCCGTTGGCGCAAGATGGTCAGCCCATATCCAAGCGCAGCCCCGGCTTTAAACGCAGGCGCGGTGCTCGCATTATCGCCCATGATCAGCCCTCACCAGGTGCGTCGCCAACAGAGGCGGGTGGCGCTGAGATGTCTTCTTCAAGAGTCCCGCCCGCGCCATGGCGCACAGCTGCATAAGCCCCCACGCTATGGAAAACTGCATCGTAGAAAATCTGGAAGACAACCTGAAGAAGGATAACAATGCTAACCCCGATCAGGATTGACGGACGCGCGAGCAGTTCAAGAACAGCACCGGCATCTGCCTCTTTGTCGAGCGCGTCAAAAAAGGAAGCCGCATCGGCCAGACCGAACATCGCCACTCCAAGCTGGAGCATGTAGACAAGCGAGCTTGCGAAAAACACGATGATGAAAATCACGATATAGGACAGCAGCATCCAGCCCCATATGCCTTTTGTGGCCGCGAATGAGCCAAATAGCCTGAACCCTCCTTCATTGATGGTCATGGCCGGTGCCGCTGCAAATCGCAGGGCGAAAAACACGAACAGGGCAAACATCAAGAGGCCGAAAACCACACCGGCAAGCACTCCGACAACACCGGATGATGAGTCTGCCCCAGCCCCCAGGCCAAACCCGGCTACAACCCCGACAAAGCCGATTACAGAAATGATGTATCCGATCAACAGCAAAGCAATCAGGCATAGATTGACGCCGAACAGCCGAAGTTCGTCAGCCCCGAAACGAAAGGGAATACCTGGCGCAACGCGGCCGTGAGTGAGAAGGCGCAGCCAAGCCGCCTGAATCATCAGCACCACGATCAGACTGCCGAAAATGGCGACGACCATACCAAGCCATGTGCTGCCAAGTATGGCCAGCACCTCGGCGTCTGTTGGGTCACGCCCAACGCTCGCCGCCTCAAAGATGACGCCAAACAAGGGCGCGAATGCAGCAAAAATGGCACCGAAAAGCACCGCATAAAGAAGCGCCGTCCAGATGATCAGGCCAAGCGTAGACCCGGGTCGGCGACCGAACGTCTTGAAGAAGTGAAACGTTCCATCGGTAAAATCGTAAGCAGGTTGTGCCAAGAACCCCTCCATTTGGCCGTCGCTTGAGTTGAAAGCTTAACGGCCAAAACGCGAAAGGTCTTGGGTAAATTCCAAAAACTTCAGGATAAAGTGACTGATTTCAAAAAAGCGCGCGGTATCAGCGCAGAGCCGAGAGACTCTTAAAATCCGGCGGTAGGTGGCGCATCCTTTAGCTCACGATAGAGCGCACACAAAGCTGCGCAAACCGGTGCCCCCACTAGTCCTGCCTTACCGACACCGTAGAGGAAGGACACAATCATGAAGCCAGGAGCCGCCACACTTAACGCTCCGGCCTCTCCAGATGCACTTTGAGCCGCCGCCGGATAAACCCCCAGCAGCGCAGCTGTGATGAGATTAAAGACAACAAGGATAAGAACACCGGGGAGCGCAGCCGCCAGCGTTGTGGTCAGGATCTTGACGGAGCGGCCTCTGCCTGAAAGCGGCCAAACCGACATGATCTGTATACGCGAAGCGTCCAGCGTCGCCGGATAGGCCATAGCCAGTCGCAGGAAGAACCACAGGCTGAACACGGCGAAGCTACCAATGCAAACGTATAAAAGAATTAAGCCGCCTGTGCCCAATAAACCAATGGCTGAAGCCCCCTCGGCTTGATCTGCGTTTAGTCCCGCTTCAAGGCCCGCGACCACCGTTGCCGCGATCACTGGTGCTACCGCAAACAACGCGATAACTGGGAGGACGGCAATCAGAAGCACACAAACAAGTATCACCATCAACAAAACCCGCACCTCGTCAGCGCCAACCGCAAGGCCCAGCAGCTGTCCGCCTGGTTTTCCAAGCGCGATCCGTCCCCAGCTCGCCATTGCCAGCACAAAGGCAAAGAACCCCACCATGGCGAACCCAAACGCAATCGGTGCCGCGCCGACATCGCCTGCCCCTGCAAGGGCTGTGAAATAAGACTGGAAGGCGAACACGACGCCATAAAGCCCTGCCGCAACCGCGACAGGAACGGGGTTCACGACACTGAAGAGGAGCGCGCGCTTAAGAGCGGGAAGGTCAAACATCATGGCGCAGGATTTAGCCCTGACCGCTGCCCTCGCCAAGTGACTCTGTGCGTTCAAGCTCTGGATGAGCAATGGGCTGGTCCCGGCACACCTCGACCAGCAATAGATCCCGGGTTGGATAGCTACTGCACGGGCTGAATAGCCGGACCTGAATCCGGTCGCCTGTGTCATACCACCGACCGTCCTCGATGATGTGCTGGCCCAGGCCGAGACCTTCATCATGCGGGTAGGCATAGACGATGCTGTCAGGAGGGGCGGCACGGGTCATCGCCCGGCGCGGAAACCCGAACGCGATGAACACATGATCGGCTTCAGGCGGGCTATGGGTCAGAAGGTCCTCGCTCAACAGGTCCTGCGCACATCCCCGCATCAAACCTTCCGCCAGGTAGGGCGTCTGGAGAAAAAAACGATCCGTCAGAACGCTTTGCCCAGGGCGCGACTGCAACGTCTCAGCCACCCGGACTGCTCCGTCAGGCAGGGCATTCAGGTGCTGATGAACTTCAGCGGCGACCCAGAACATATAGCCCGTCGGCATGTCCATATGATCGTGGGTCGTGCCAGCCACACCCCCCATGAAGGCTGCCAGCGCGGCATCATTGCGCAGCGGGCAGGCACTTTGCTCCATCAGGCCAAGAGCGGTGCTTGCTGCATTTGCAACATCATGGAAATGCCCCGCTCTCCAATGGTTCTCCAGAGCGCCTAGTGTTTCAGCTATCTCGGCCTCCACCGCGTCTGCCGAGGGTGACGCAGTCAAAACCACACTGAGAACAAGAGACTTCATGACGCGCGCTCTAAACCCGATCAGTCCGCAAGCACGAACCGAAACTCGGTAATCATTCCAGGACGGTCGACAGCCTCACCGCCTTGTGTTGCTGGCTCATAGCGCCAGCGACTTACAGCGCTCTCACCCGCTTCACCAAAGTCGCGCACAGGAACAGACATCAGGACTTCGACATCTTCCGCGCTCCCGTCAGCGGCGACCGTGAACTGAATGACGGCGATGCCTTCAAAACCAGCAGCGGCCGCATTTCGAGGATAGGACGGCTCACGTCGACGGCTTGGCGTGGCATCAACAAACCCCTCCTGAGCCAAGAGTGCTTCGCGCCGCGCTGCTGCCTCTTCGCGCTCGGTGGCTTCTTGCGTTTCCGCGATTTCAGGAAGCGTGACTTCGGCAAGCCGACCGAGGAGGTTGAGCCGTTCATCGTCATCAAGCTGGTTTCGGGCATATTGCGACCACCAGAACAGCGCATCCTGCTCCTGAGGCAGATAGTGATAGGCAATGGTCAGCCAATAGGCGGCCTCCTCTGAGTCGCGAAACACCGAATGGGTAGCCCCAAGAACAAAGGTCACCAGCCCGTAATAGGGGCTATTGGTAAAGTCCTGTGCGCCGGCAACCTCAATCGCCTCGTTCGCGCGCCCAAAAGCGGGACGCATATTTCCGTCGCTCCAGTGCGAAACAGCCTGAATGGCCCGACTGTTGAAGAGCAAATCTGCGCGCTGAACTTCAGGTAGCTCACCGGCGCTTTCGGCCATGTCACCGGCCGTGTCGGCAAATTGACGCGCCTCACGATATTCCCCCGCGGAAAGCGCGGAGTGGGCAGCAAGCATCCATGTCTGAGCCAGCGTGAAGGCGTCTGAGTTATCCGCCTCTAACAGCTCCGCCGTACGACGAAAGCTGGTTATCGCTTCTGCAAACTCCCCAGTCCGCAAAGCCAGCTGGGCGTAATTGTCTGCAAGAATGGAGGTGGTCCCAGCATCAAACTGAAGGGCTTCAGCCGCGTCCCAGGCCGCTCGCGCCTGCGTGCGTGCCTCGACAAGATCACCCCCGGCCAACGCTTCCTGATAGGCCTGATAGGGTGTTGCAATGTCTTCTGGGAGGCCTTGTGCAACTGCCTGCAAGGGCAAAAGAACGAGAAACACAACGGCACACGCGAACTTTCTTATCATTGGCTTTGGAATCTCCACTTCTCGCGTAAAAGGATTGCATAGCGCAGGTCGCGGTCAACCCTCCAGCGAGAAAATTCAACTCGCAAGCGCCTGCTGCGACGGCGATTGAGACGAAGCCATCAGACGCGTATATACGCGCCTATGACACATAATACTCCGATCCACATTATTGGCGGCGGCATGGCGGGCTCTGAAGCTGCCTGGCAGGCCGCAAACGCTGGCGTTCGCGTCGTGCTTCACGAGATGCGCGGCGTTCGCAAAACCGAAGCTCACCAGACCGATGGTCTGGCTGAGCTGGTATGCTCGAACTCCTTCCGCTCCGATGACCATGAGACGAACGCGGTGGGCCTTCTCCACGAGGAGATGCGCCGGGCCGGGTCAATCATCATGGATAAGGCCAATATCGCCCAGGTGCCCGCAGGCGGCGCACTGGCGGTGGACCGGGAGGTGTTTTCCCAGCACGTGACCGCAGCCATAGAAGCGCACCCCAACGTCGAAATCGTGCGCGAGGAAATCGCTGGCCTGCCGCCAGAGGACTGGGACAGCGTGATCATCGCCACCGGCCCCCTCACCTCCCCAGATCTTGCAACGGCTGTGCACGACTTGTCCGGCGAGGGCGAGCTCGCCTTCTTCGATGCCATTGCGCCGATCCTCTATGCCGACAGCGTCAACATGGATGTGGCCTGGAAACAGTCCCGCTACGACAAGGGCGACACCGAAGAAGACAAAGCGGCCTACATCAACTGCCCGATGGATAAGGACCAGTACGAGACCTTCATCGATGCGCTACTGGCCGCTGAGAAGACCGAGTTCAAGGACTGGGAAAAGGACACGCCTTATTTTGACGCCTGCCTGCCGATCGAGGTGATGGCAGAGCGCGGGCGCGAAACCCTGCGCCATGGCCCGATGAAGCCGCGCGGCCTGACCAACAGGCACAAGCCAGACGAAAAGCCCTATGCGGTCGTTCAGTTGCGACAGGACAATACGCTGGGAACCCTTTTCAACATGGTCGGTTTCCAGACCAAGATGAAATACGGGGCTCAGGCTGACGTCTTCAAAATGATCCCGGGACTGGAAGATGCGCGCTTTGCGCGCCTCGGCGGCATCCACCGCAATACCTTCCTGCATTCACCGAAGCTACTGGATGGCGTGATGCGCCTTAAAGCGCGGCCTTCGCTACGCTTCGCCGGACAGATTACCGGCGTTGAAGGCTATGTGGAAAGCGCGGCCATGGGCCTGCTCGCGGGACGCTTTGCAGCCGCTGAAAAGCTGGGCCAGGCAATCACTCCGCCACCGCCAACCACAGCGCTGGGTGCCTTGCTGACCCACATCACCACCGGTCACGTGCCAGGCAAGAAAGGCGCATTCCAGCCGATGAACGTAAATTTCGGCCTCTTCCCTGACGTCGAAGTCCCGACCAAGCGCGAAGATGGGTCTCGTATTCGAGGCAAGGACAAGTCGGTGGCCAAGAAGAAGGCCATGACCGCGCGCGCGCTCGTGGATGTGGATGCCTGGCTGGTGGAACCCCAGCCCAAGGCGGCTGAGTGATTCTGGCCATAATCCAGCGGCTGGCTTTCATCGCCGCGGCCGGTGTTGCGGTCACGGCCCATGAAGTTGCGCCCCATCTGGGTTCAGATCACCTACCGGAGCTGGTCGGACTGTGCACCCTAGCGGATGGCCCTTAAAGCCACCAAACACGTCAAGAGTGAAAGCCGCGACCGCCTTCGACAAAGTAAGCCAAAGATTTAGCTTGTAGTTTCAAAGCGCCCCCTTCTAGGCTACTCGCCTTACAGGGGATGCTTCACGATGAAATTCGTAACAAGATTATGTCTTCCACTACTTCTGGCATTGACTGAACCAGCCCTGGCCCAGGTTCCGATTGAACACTTCGCTCGCCTGCCAGCGACACAGGGCCTTTCGATCTCCCCCGATGGAACCCGCATCGCCTTCATTGTGCACGCTGAGGACCGCCGGCTTATGGTGGTTGAGAACCTGGATACTGGTGAGCAGGTCGCAGCGGCCGCTGATGATCTAAGGGTTCTCAGCACACGTTGGGCCGGGAATGACACAGTTCTGGCTCGTGTCAGCACCGTTATAGATGTCGATTATGTACGCGGTGATATAGACCTCACGGCTTTCATCACCTTCGATGCGGACACGCTGGAGTCCAGAGAACTGATCGAGCGACAGCGCCTGTCAGGAATCAATTTTGACTCAAGTCGCATCGCCGGTCGCGACCCACAGAGCGGGCACCTGCTCATGCCTCTTCGCGATCAACGCGGGCGGCTCAATCTCAGTGTTGTGAACCCAGCGACAGGAAGCCGAAGCCGAACGATCGCGAGAGGCAGCACAACAACACAATACTGGATCGCAGACCCGGCAGCAGAGCGTTTCGTCGAAGTGCGGTTCTCTCGTCGGGAAAGTCGCTTCTCAATCATTCTGGAAGAAGGCGCGGGCAACCAGACACTCTACTCGAGAGACGCAGCACTCATGCCGCTTCAGGTGGAGGGATTTGCCGAGGACGGTGACCTGGTCATCAGCCGAACGTTTAATGCACCGCCCTACACACGCCAGCTTCAACGCCTTGAGCCACAGAGCGGTGAGTTTGGTGAAGTCCTTTTTCACGACCCGCAATACGACTTTGAGACGGTCAGGTTAGACCACCACTCAGGCCATGTAGCCGGTGTCGTCATCGACAGAGAAAATACAGAAACGGTCTGGCTGGATGAGGAACTGGCCCAAAGACAACGCGCGCTTGAAAATGCTTTCCCCGGAATGACGGTTTCGCTGGTTGACTGGAGCGAGGATCGCCAACGCTTTGTTGTTCGAACTGAAACGAGCGGGCAGCCTCCAATCTATTCTCTTGTGGACTTTTCGATTTCGGACGCCCGCGCCATCAAGCTGGCTTACCCGGAACTCTTTGAGGTGCCACTGGCCAGCAGGGAGTTGATTTCCTACACGGCGCGCGATGGCACACAGATCCCCGCCTACCTCGCCGTGCCCGCCGGGGACGGGCCCAAGTCGTTTGTAATTCTGGCCCACGGAGGTCCAGCGGCGCGCGATCTGGGAGGTTTCGATTACCTCGCTCACTTCCTCGCTGATCGCGGATACGGTGTTATTCAGCCTCAATTCAGGGGGTCGGGGGGCTTCGGTGTCCGTTGGGAAATTGCTGGACGTGGCGAGTGGGGCACAGGCCTCATGCAAACAGATGTCAGCGATGCCGTCGCTTATCTAATGGATGAGGGCCTGGCATCACAGGTGTGCATCGTTGGAGCCAGTTATGGTGGATATGCAGCCATGGCCGGCGCGGCGTTCACACCGGACCTTTATGACTGCGCCATCTCCATCAATGGGGTTAGCGATCTGCCACAGTTCCTTGATTATGTAAGCGACCGTTTTGGGACCGACTCCCAGGCTGTCCGATACTGGAACCGGTCCATCTCTGGCTCTATCAGCGAGCGCGCCAGCATGGACGCGCTCACCAGCGCGTCTCCAAGTCGCCAGGCCGCAGCGGTCACAATTCCTGTTCTTCTCCTGCATGGGCAGGACGATACGGTCGTGCCCTTCACCCAGTCGCGACGCATGTCCGACAGCCTCCAGAGGTCTGGGGGCAATGTGGAACTCATCGAGCTCCCGGGCGGCGATCACTGGCTTTGGGAATACCAGAGCCGACTACGAGTTCTTCAGGAAATTGAGCGCTTTTTATCGATGCATCTGGAGGAATGAACCGCCAGCTGGCATGCGCAATGATCAGGCCGCTGCCTCGATAAGGCGAACAATCGTGGCGATGTGCGCAACACAAACATCTCCGTGTGACTGTTCCAGCAGATCATCATCGATCTCCGGGCCCTGATGGTGCCAATCGGCCAAAGGCGACTGATCGATCACTTCAGCAAGTTGATCAGAATCGGCCAGGTTGCCTAAGGCTCCCACGCCGGTTTCCATCATGGCCTGACAACCAAATACATCACCACGATCATCCACACAGAGCATAAGCCGGCCAGCACACGCCTTGTCCATGGAGCCAGCACGAGCCGCCGCCGGGTTGAAGCAGGTGGCCCCCCAGGTCGATATTTTTTCTGATGCTAAAACACGCGAGACATCGTCTCCGCTCAAATCCATGAAATTGATCGTCAGGTTCAGGAAATCAGCTTCGCAACGGTCGAGGGCCTCAAGAAACAGGTCAACACTCTCCTCGAAAAGATTAATGGTTAGCGGCAGGCGTCGATAGGCGACAAGCCCTTCGGCCAGAGCCTGCGCACCGACATCGCCATCAATTTTGATGTGTACGGTTGCCAGCCGAGAGGAGAGCTGCGGTGTGGAAACAAGGTCCAAAAACCGGTCAGCCGGACTCAAATCTCTAAAAACAATAGACTTTTCAGAGAAATGCTCGACAAGACGATTGAGCCCAGCCAGAGCTTTAGGGTTGCCCTCGCACAGGCGAAGGGCCCCACCAAGCACGAGGACGCGCGAAAAAAAGGTCAGGCCGGCTCGGCGTTGAAGTAAGAGGTTGCCCACTCAACGACACTCTCCTTTTCTACAACTTCGAGAACACGCTTGACCGCATTTGCCTTCTCAGGGTCAGAAAACACCGTCCAGCAGGCATGGCACGGGCCCAGGAAGGCGTCGTCTTCGGGCACGTCGAAACCCTGCTCTCTCAACAACTCAAGGAAGGAGCGCGAGCCGCGTCTGACCAGATCAGACAAAAGCGCGGATTCATTCATTCGCTCAACAATGTCCACAAGCCGATCGGTACGCACATCCCCAAAACACAGGGCCTCGGTCTGGTCAGCACCAGAACAGCACGGAGCGACCTTACCCGCCGGATTGATCGTCAAATTCAGATTCGACATGCAGCCGGCATCAAGATTCTGACCACCATAAAGCTCATCATGGGGAAATTCTTCGGCGGCTTTTCCGGTCGGGAGCACGTTACCGATAGCTATCTCATCCAGAGCTTCGATTATGTCACGGCCCAGCATGTCGAATGCTTCGTGACCTCGGACAGATTTGGTTGTGAGCAGACGCAAATTGGTCTCGACACCTGCACGGTGAAGCGCACGGATCGCGGTGGCCACACGTTCGGCCTTCACATAAGGCGCATGCCACACATCCCAACTGATTTCCATCTGGGACAGGCCAGCCTCAGCAAGCTTTTCAGCCACCTGATTTGCACGGGTCTCGCTCACGCCCCAAAAGCAGTTGGAAACGGCGGTCACATCGCGAAAGCCGAGCTGCCTGGCGTAAGCGATGACGCCATACATCATCTGCTGGTCCAGAAAGCCTTCCCCGCCGCCAAAATGGACGCGGTCGGGCAGACCCGGAATATTCCGGGCCTGCTCGAGCACACTAATCGTATCTTCAAGCTTGAGCGCAACGTCCCCGACATAGGTCGATCCCTTGGGGCCGGCCGCCTGGTAGCACATCTTGCATTGCGCGTTACATCGCGACGTAAGCTCAAAGACAATGGCGTTAAAGCTCAGGCTCATTTGCGGGTCTTCAAGGTCCGCGAAATCACCCGCATATCGGGACACAGGAACTCATTCCTGACGACAAAATCTCGCACGCCCGTGAAGCGGCTCGGACCAAGCTCGATATCGCGCCCCGCCTGGGCGCTCAACCAATTTGTGGCCATGTATGTCGTGGAGGCTGCACTCACCACGGCGGCGGCTGCACTGACCACAGCTGCGACAGCCACAACGGTCGCGGCCTGGGCGGGCCCTCCGGGAACCCCTTCAATACCGCCTCCCACACGAAAGTCTTCCGGGACCGGGTCGATCCAACCTGGATCCTTGATTGGAATCTTAAGCTCTTCGAGGACTTCGTTACGATACCCTTGGGACGCCATCTGGCCTTCGATCTCAAGGAAGCGATCGCGCATATGGGACCCAAACCCCTTATCGAGCTTTACCCCAAGAGAGTCAGCGTACTCTTCAGGATCAGCGATGAATAACGCGCGGTCAGCCTTGGAACTGGCGGCACGGCTTATGAGTTCAATTTGTTCTGTAGCATCTGACATGTCCGTCTCCGTATAAATAACAAACCCGAGGCTGCGGAAGACGGACGCAGAACACTCCCGAAAAGATCCTCACAAAAGCCTTAGATCAATAATGGCTTTGCACGCAAGGGTATTATTGGCAAAAGTATAAGTCGGTTAATTATGACCTACGGAACGATATTTTTTTATTTACAATGCACTAGACTACGCGATGCGTAACGGGCGTCGAGAAAAACCCTTGCCTCAATGCCCGCTAAACGCGAACTTCTGTCTAGACCCGCCCAGTTAAACTCGCCCACGTCAAACGCCACTGGCGGCTCGCCAGGGGGCGGTCGACGACTTCGCGATACGGGTCTGACACTCTCTTGAGAGCCTGCAGATAGCCAGATGCGAGCCCGGCATAGCCAACGGCAGGGAACACATCCGCAGGCAGGCTGGAGCGCGTACGGGTCAACATGGCGCGGGCATCTTCAGCTTCCTTCATCAGGCCTGGCAGCGCGGCTTTGACCGCCTCCGGCCTGCGCCCCTTGGCCAGATCAATTTCGGTCAGCTCGGAGGCAGCCAGTTCATCGGCACTGAAAGGCGGTCGTCCAGCTTCGCACAAGGCTGGAAAGGCCCGCAGAAGACCGACAAAGCCCCAAAGCCGCCCGGCCGCCATGATGGCTGCGCCTGGCTCACCGCCAAGATCGAGGTCTGGCTTTAACAGTCGGGCCGCTGCGCGCATCAGCGTCACGGCGGCCCGGTCCACATAGTCGCGGCGATCGTCTCTGGTGGGGAATGGTCCCTGCCCCAGATCTGCGGCCCGTGCTTCGACCAGAGCTGTCAGCGTGTCCCGGTCCGGCCCGCCGGGCGCCTCGCGCAGCTCTGACAGCGCTTCATAGATGTCATGGCGGCGAACTTTGGGCGGCTCGGCAAACAGATCGGCCACCGCATCGCGGGCCCAGGCCAGGCGCATTTCGCCGACCACCGCTTCGCTCACCGTGTCGGGGACCTTGGCGATTTCATGATAAAACGCATACAGCGTGAACAGCCGCCCCCGCAGCTCAGGCGGCGCAAACAGCGCAGCCATACGCCGATCCGGATCGGTTTTCTGCAGTAAGGCGTCGAAATCTGTCACGCGTCTTTCCTTTTAACGGGTGGACACATAGCCCATAGCCCCCATATCAAGCGTGCGACGCTTCGTCATCGCCAGTTCGTCCTGCTTGTGCAGTGCACGCTGGCGACGCAGGCGAGGCCACGAGTTTTAAACGCCAAGTCAGGAGTGACCCCATGGCTTTTGCCCTTCCCGATCTTCCCTACGCCAAAGACGCGCTGGCTCCGCATATCAGTGCAGACACGCTCGATTTCCACCACGGCAAGCACCA
This sequence comes from Maricaulaceae bacterium EIL42A08, assembly GCA_024178355.1. Lineage (GTDB taxonomy): Bacteria > Pseudomonadota > Alphaproteobacteria > Caulobacterales > Maricaulaceae > Oceanicaulis. The sequence goes on from JAMZNZ010000002.1 coordinate 908,350, forward strand.
CAAGACCTATGTGGACAAGGCCAATGCCGCCCTTGAAGGGTCTGCCTACGAGGGCCTGAGCCTTGAAGAGACCGTGGCCAAGTCCTGGGCTGCTGGTGATATGGGCATGTTCAATAATGCCGGCCAGATCTGGAACCACACCTTCTACTGGAACTCCATGAGCCCGAACGGTGGCGGCAAGCCGACCGGCGCGCTGGCTGAAGCCATCGATGCCTCCTTCGGTTCCTATGAGAACTTCGTCAAGGAATTCACCGGCGCTGGCGCGACCCAGTTTGGGTCAGGCTGGGCCTGGCTGGTGGCCAAGGACGGCAAGCTTGAGGTTCGCAAGACCCTGAACGCCGAAACGCCGCTCACCGAAGAGGGTGTGACCCCGCTTCTGACCATGGATGTGTGGGAGCACGCCTACTATCTGGACTACCAGAACCGTCGCCCCGATTACATGGGTGCCTTCCTGGAGCACCTGGTGAACTGGGACTTCGCAGCGAAGAATTTCGCCGCCGCTTAACAGGCACGAAATTTGCGCTCATGATGCGGCCGCGGCGATATTCGCTGCGGCCGTTTTCATATGGGGATTTCTTCGATGGCGACCTTTGATCCGACGCGCAGCGTCGTGCTCACCCTTGCTGCAATCAGCGCGTTGGCCCTGGCGGCCTGTGAAGATCGAAATCAGGCTCCGGAGCTCAGCCAGGCGCAGGACGTCGCCGCCTCACCGCAGGCCGCGGCACCGGCCGTTGAAGCGCCGGTCTTGGCCTCCTCTGCGCTGGACGCGATGGATGCGCGGCTCGCTCAGCTGGTGGCCAACGAAGATCGCTCAGGCGTGGTCATGCTGATGGCCCGCCATGGCGAGGTGCAACATGTCAGCCAGGCTGGCTACGCCAATGTCTCTGACGGCACGCCGATGACGGCAGATACGCTGGTGCGCATCGCCTCCATGACCAAGCCGGTGACGGCCGCCGCGATCATGTTGCTGGTCGAAGACGGCGTGATTTCCTTGAACGACCCTGTGGCTGACTACATCCCCGCCTTCGCAAATGCCCGTGTGGCCACCTCGCTTCAGGTCAATGAAGAGTACGAAATCCCGACCGAGCCGCTGGACCGCCCGATTACCATCGAAGACCTTCTGACCCACACCTCCGGCATTGGTTATATCTTCGATTATCAGACAAATCTGGGCGCGCTTTATATCGGCAACGATATCTATCAGGGTGGACCTGAGGTCTCCATGGACCAGCGTATGGAAACGCTGGCCGGGTTGCCGCTTTACTTCCAGCCGGGCGAACGCTGGTACTATTCCTACGCCAATGATGTACTGGGTCACGTGGTGGCCGCGGCGTCGGGTCAAAGCCTTGAGAACTTCAAGCAAGCGCGAATCTTCGGCCCGCTTGGCATGACCAGCACGAGCTATTTCCCGGATGAGAGGCTGCGTGAGCGCCTGTCGACGCTCTACACCCATGATGATCTGGGCGACATGGTCCCGGTTGAGGGCAGCGCTGATCAGGCCGCGCTGGCGCCATTTGAAGCCGGAGGCGCAGGCCTGTTCTCCACCGCGAACGACTATTTCCGATTTGCCCAGATGCTGGCAAATGGCGGCGAGCTGGATGGCGTGCGTGTGCTGTCAGAGGCGAGCGTCGCGGCCATGACCGCGCCCCACATTCAGGCCGACCGCATGCCAGAGGGTATGGCCAGCGTCGACATGGCCTTTGGCTATTCGCTGAGCGTCATCCATGACGGGCCGGGCCAGCACCCGTTTCGCCGCAATGGTGACTTTGGGTGGGGCGGGTATTTCGACACCAATTTTGTGGTGAGCCCGTCGACCGGCATGGTGGCCATCATCATGGCTCAGGAGCTTCCTGGTGCCAGCACGGGCGACACAATCGCGGCCCGAGACGTATTTGACGCCCTCGCCTACGCCGCCATTCCTGTCGAAAGCTAGGCGTTAAACGGCGATCAGCGCTGCGCCGACCTTGCGGCCCTCGCCTGCGAGCAGGTTATAGGTGCGGCAGGCCGTGGCTGTGTCCAGCACCTCAAGGCCCACGCGCGCCTCACGAAACGCCTTGCGGATGTCTGCCGGCGGATGAGCCAGACGCTCGCCCGTGCCCAGCAGCACCATGTCCGGCTTGTCTGAGCCCTCAAGGAAGGCGGCAAAGTCCGCGACGCTCAAGCTCTCACTGGCTCGAAACCAGGCACGCGCAGCATTGGCCGCAATCAGCGTGTCGCCATCCTTGCGGATACCCGCAATCCGGAAGCCACCATCACCGAACGCATCGATGGGGGGAGCCTGAATATTCTGGCTACGCAAGACTTACGGCCGGTTGTCGATGAAAGCCGATGAGCCGTCCTCGCCGCTTTCACGCTTCACACCGGTCAGGGTGAGCAGCGGAGCCGCCACGAAGATCGACGAGTAGGTCCCGATCACCACACCCCAGATCAGCGCCAGCGCAAAGCCCTCAAGGGCTGGGCCACCGATGATCGCCATGGCAACAATCGCCACAAGCGTGGTGCCTGAGGTCAGGATCGTCCGCGACAGCGTCTTGTTGATCGCCATGTTGAGGACTTCAGCGGTTTCACGCGTCTTGTACTTGCGGAACTTCTCGCGGATCCGATCATACACAACGACGGTGTCGTTCATGGAGTAACCCACAATCGTCAAAATCGCCGCGATGGTCGACAGATTGAACTCCAGCTGGGTCACGGCGAAGAAGCCGATGGTGGCGATCACGTCGTGGGTCAGTGCCAGCACAGCACCCACCGAATACTGCCACTCAAAGCGGAACCAGATGTAGATCAGCATCAACACCAGCGCGATGCCCACGGCCGAGGTGCCCGCCACGATCAGCTCGCCGGACACCTGAGGACCCACGACTTCCACGCGGCGGTACTCAATGCCTTCAAACTGGGCATCCAGCGCAGCCTGAACCGCGGCGTTGACCACTTGCTGGGCCGCCTCGTCATCCTCAGAACCGCGATTGATCACATTCTGCGGCAGCTGCAGACCCAGCTCTGCGGCGCGCTCCAGCACGGCAGCCCCCGCAGCCGCATCCAGCGTCTCGGCGCGGATCAGGACGGCATTGTCACCACCACCAAAGGCCTGAACCTGCACATCGCCAAGCGGCAGTTGAGCCAGATTGGTGCGAATATCATTGAGGTCGGTTCCAGCATCGGTGCTGATCTCGATCAACGTGCCACCTCTGAAATCGATTCCGAAATTCAGGCCAAGGCCGAAAAAGGCCGCAAAAGACCCGACAATCAGCGCAATCGAAGCGAAAAAGGCGACGAGCCGCATCCGGATAAACGGGATGTCGGTATCGACCGGAAGGAAGCGAACGAGGGCAAGTTTCATCGATCCGCTCCGTTAAATCGCAAGCGTCTTGGGACGCGCCAGGCGGACCCAGGTGGCCACCAGAAGGCGCGAGAATACAAAGGCGGTGAAGACCGACGTCAGGATGCCTATACCCAGCGTGACCGCGAAGCCCTGAACCGGGCCCGCGCCGAGCAGGTAGAGCACAGCAGCGGCAATAAAGGTGGTCACGTTGGCGTCGATAATGGCGGCAAAGGCCCGATCATAGCCCGCCTCAATGGCGTTGATAACCGTTCGACCCTGGCGATATTCCTCGCGGATACGCTCAAAGATCAGCACGTTGGCGTCCACCGCCATACCAATCGTCAGGATGATGCCGGCAATGCCTGGAAGCGTCAGCGTCGCCTGAAGGCCCGACAGACCACCCAGCAGCAACAACACGTTCACCAGCAGGGCGATCGTCGCGTAGATACCGAACAGGCCATAGGTGAGAACCATGAACACGATGACCAGCGAGAAACCGATCGCAATCGCGTTCTGACCACGATCAATGGAGTCCTGGCCAAGGCCCGGCCCCACCGTGCGCTGTTCGATCGGCGTCAGTTCCGCAGGCAGCGCACCGGCGTTGAGCATGTTGGCAAGATCGTTCGCCGACTCAACCGTGAAGCCGCCCTGAATGATCCCCGAGCCGCCAAGGATCGGAGAGTTGATACGGGGTGCCGAGATAATCGTGTCATCAAGCAGGATGGCAAACCGGCGGCCGACATTACCTGCTGTCGCTTCACCAAAGGCGCGCGCGCCCGAGGTGTTAAACGAGAAAGACACAGCCGGAGCGCCATTCTCGTCAAAGCTCTGCGAGGCTCGCGTCAGCTGCTCACCCGTCACCAGCGCACGTGACTGCACGGCGAGGAAGGGCTCGGTTGGCTCATCGGTGCCACGGATCATCACACCCGGCGGGGTGCGGCCCTGGCCATCGGGGCCAGGATCCACGTTGGCCTCAACCAGATGGAAACTCATGCGGGCGGTCGTACCAACGAGCTCGATGATCCGCTGGGGATCGTTTTCGCCGGGCACCTGGACCAGCACACGATCATCGCCCTGGCGGGCAATATTCGGCTCGGTGGTGCCGGTGGAGTCCACGCGTCGGCGGATGACTTCAATCGACTGAGCGATGGTGCGCTGCTGAATGGCCTCAAACGCGGCCTCGGTGATGGACAGGCGGATCGTCCGCCCATCTGGATCTGACGTGATCTCCAGCGTACGTTGGAAACCCTGACTGCCCGAAGCCGTCGTGATCGGCTCGTTCACATCATCCAGACGCGACAGCGCCTCTTCCATGTCGTCCGGGTTGGACAGACGCACGACCACCTGATCACCCACCGCAGCGGGGCGAGCCGCCGGAATCAGCGGGGCTTCCATGAAAGCCGCGCGGACGTCGCCTGCCAGGTTTTCCAGACGCTCCTCACGCACCTGCTCCATGTCCACTTCGAACACCAGGTGCGAGCCCCCGCGCAGATCAAGACCCAGATTGATCGTCTGGTGCGGCAGGGTCTGCCAGATGCCGACCGGCTCGCCGGTGGCATCCACGCGTTGGTTTGCCGGAATGAAGTTCGGCAGCGTGAACAGAAGGCCAATCAGGATTACGGCAATGATGGTGCCGGTTTTCCAGGGTGAGAAATACAGCATGGGAGCTCAGATCGTCTGGACGCAGCGCTAATCCGCGCTGCTGGAAGGATTAGCTGTCGCTGGAGTCGTTTGCGGGCTCTGTGCGGTTGCGCACTTCAGAGATGGTCGCCTTGACCACTTTGACCCGGACACCTTCAGCGATTTCCACGGTGGCTTCGGTATCGGTCACCTTGGTGACTTTGCCGAGGAAGCCGCCGGACGTGACGACGTCATCGCCTTTGCGCAGGCCGTCGACCATCTCGCGGTGCTTTTTCATGCGCTGCTGTTGCGGGCGAATGATCAGGAAATATGCCATACCGATGAGGGCGGCAAAGAACAGAACGTTCTGAATGATGAAGCCCATCCCGCCACCAGCGGTCAGGATGAAGAGGGAATCGGTCGCAGCGGTCATGTCAGCTCCGTAATGGCGGCCGTTAAACAAGGTGCGCGACTATATCGGGGCTTAGGGGCGTTGCAACAAGGGGTAACGCTAAACGACTGTCTATCGTCGCGGTAATTGCTGCTCAGGATTGACCGGTGTCACACCACGCCTGATCTCAAAATGCAGGGCGGGCACCTCCCCGCCGCCAGCTCCCCCGGCATTGGCAATATGTTGCCCCGCTGCAACCCGCTGGCCTTCCTGAACGAGGATCTCGGTATTCAGACCATAGGCGGTGACCCAGCGGTTTTCGTGGCGGATGAGAACCAGCTCGCCGTACCCCTGCAGCTCATTACCTGCATAAACGACCTCGCCGGCTGCGGCAGCGCGCACCGGTTCACCCACACGGGCCTGAATACGGATACCGTTAAGGCGCGTGCCCTGGGTTTCACCAAAGCGGCCAATAACCGGGCCGTTGAGCGGCCAGGCAAAGCCCACCTGAGCTGTGGGTACAGGGTTTTGCAGCGGCGGAGCCGGGTTAGGTCCAGGTGTCGGCGCTGTCCATGGGCGCTCGCTGGGACCAGGCCGGCCAGCATTGGACGCCTGCTCGACCTCGCGGACCGGACCGCGCACACGCAATTGTTGGCCGGGCGAAATATCATAGGGCGGGCGAATGCCATTGAGCGACGCAATCTCCTGAGTGGTCATGCCATGGGCCAGACCAATCCGATAAAGATTATCGCCACGCCGGACTGTATACACTGCGGGCCCCGGCATGCGCAGGCGCTGTCCGGTGTTCAGCGTATATGGGGGTGAAAGACGGTTTTCGCGAGCAATATCCTGCGTCGACACACCGCACCGTCTGGCGATCGAATACAGCGTATCGCCCCGTCGCACGACAACGTCGCCAGCGCAGCTCGCTGCGCCGGAGCTTGCCCCGCCGCGCGTGATCGGCGCAGGGGCTCTGGGCGATGATGAGCAAGCAGCCAGAACAGCCGCTGCTGAGACAACGCAAATCAGAAAGCGAAAACGCATCGGGCGCGACCCTGACGAGGATGAAACCAGTTCACCGCGTATAATCGCCAAGGAGCGTTAATCAGCCGTTGACCAAAGATTAATTGGTGGCGGTTTCTACCGGCGTCAGCAATTCGTAGGAACCAAGGCTGCAGGCTCCCTGCTGCATTTGTGTCCCGGAGTCTCTCACCTCGACAATATCGCCGCGGCACAACTGCCCGCGACCGCGATATTGCAGATAGGTGAAAGAACTATCTGCGTTACGACACCCGCGGCTTACCTGGGTCAGATAGGTATCCCGCCCGCGGGTCGTCACGAGCCAGTGAAAATCGTCCACCGGGTTGATGTCATCAATCTGGCAAGACGACAGACAGCTACGGCTTTCTCCGCTGCGCTCAAACCCGGCTAGCGCCTCGGTCAGAGCTTCGCTCTGGCCATGATCATCGCTCTGGCTCGCAAGGGTAAGGACGCTGGCGACAAGAACTGAGAATACCATGGGACGCTCCGTTTGGGGTAAAAGTGCGTTGCTCGCCCGGTAAAGATATCACACCGTCGGCCAAAGTCCTGCCATCGTCATAATTTGTGATGCAGCGTGAACCGTAACGAATTCTGGAGCCCCACCATGATCGAAGCCCTGTTGGCCCTTGCCCTGTCCACTTCAACCCAACAGGTCGACGCCCTACCCGACCCTGGTGACATGACGGCGTCCACCCGCTTTGCCACCCGAGCGATCTCGTGCGGCTACCTCGCTGAAGTCATGATTGGCTATAACGGCTTTGACGAAGCGCCATTCAACTTGCGCGAAACGCAGGCTGAAGAGCTTTTCGCCCTGGGCGCTGCGGTCAATTACGAGGCCTTCCGTCGCGCGCTGCCGGAGATCGAGGGTGATTACTCCATCACGCGATATCCCTTCCTGCAGGGCGTCAGTGAGGAGGCTGGCGTCTGGTTCTTCGTGGCGGCCAATCACGAGCGCTCCATTCAGGATGGCATCATTCTGGTAGATGAGCGCTATGAGCCAAGCGAGCACAGCTACCCTGAGCTGGTGCTTGAAATCTTTGAAGAAGAGAACTGCCGCGACCTGCCACTGAATGGCGCTCAGACGCTGGCGGATGGACCGCTGGACTAGAGCGCCCGCGCCGCGCCGGACACCAGCGGGACAAAGCGCACATCAAACAGCGCCTCCTCGTGGAGATCGCCAGCGTCATCGCGGGTATAGCGGATCAGAGTCTGGACCTTGCCCTGCTGGACCGGGGCAACCGCAATCCCGCCCGGTTTCAACTGCTCCAGCAATCCATCCGGGCGCTCTGGCGCAGCCGCAGTGACGATGATGCGATCGAAGGGCGCCTGCTCTGGCCAGCCCAGCGCGCCATCGCCAATCCGCTGCACGATATTGCTCAGGCGCAGCTCAGCAAAGCGCGCTTCGGCTTCTTTTGACAGGGTGCGGTAGCGCTCCACCGTGTAGACCCGGCGCGCCAGCCGTGCCAGCACCGCTGCCTGATAGCCAGAGCCGGTACCAATCTCCAGCACCTTGCAGCGATCATCGAGTTTCAGGGCCTGGGTCATGGCCCCCACCACAAAAGGCTGAGAGATGGTCTGGCCGCAATCAATCGGCAGCGGCCGGTTCTCGTAGGCCTGATCCTGAAAGCCCTGGGGCACAAAGACGTCACGGGGCGTGCGCTCAATGGCGCCCAGCACCGCCTTGTCAGACAGCCCGGCCGAGCGCAGCGCCATCACAAGCTGGATGATCCGGATATCCGGACCCCCACTCACGATGTGAAGCCCTCAAACGCGCTGTCGAGCCGGGCGCGCGCATCGTGATTGGTCAGGTCAAGCTGAAGCGGGGTGATGGAAATCCGCCCCTCATAGATGGCGCGCAGATCGGTGCCCACCGGCGGATTGGACAGCTTGCCGTTAAAACCGAGCCAGTAATAATCCTTGCCGCGCAGGTCGGTGCGCTGTTCAGCGTGCAAGATATCCTGATCGCGAAAGCCCTGAACGGTCACCTCGGTGCCCGCCACATCGTCAGCCTTGCGATCGGGGAAGTTCACGTTGATCAGCGTATTCTCGCTCCAAGGGGCATCGAGGAGCCACTTTACGATGGCCGCTCCGTGAGCCCGAGCGGTGTCCCACTCGATCTTCGCCCGCCCCTGAAAGCCATAGGCCTGGGACATGGCGATGGAGCGCACACCCAGCTGTGCCCCCTGCATGGCAGCGGCGACTGTGCCGGACAGGGTCACATGCTCGGCCAGGTTCTGGCCAGAGTTCACACCCGAAAGAACCAGATCAGGACGCTTGCCCTTGATCACGCCATCCAGCGCCATGTGCACACAATCGGTCGGTGTGCCGGTCACAGCAAAGCGCTGTGGCCCGCGCTCGATCACGCGCAGTGGCGCGTTCAGGGTCAGCGCGCGGCTCATCCCCGACTGCTCCTGCAGCGGTGCCACGACCCACACGTCATCGGTGATCGCGTGGGCGATCTCTTCCATGACCTTCAAGCCGGGAGCGTCGATCCCGTCATCGTTCGAGATGAGGATGCGCAGGCTGTCGCTCACGGCTGCAGGGCCTCAACGCCGCCCATATAAGGCCGCAGCGCTTCAGGGATGGTCACCGAGCCATCGGCCTGCTGATGGTTTTCCAGGATCGCCACCAGCGCACGGCCTACGGCGAGCCCCGACCCGTTCAGCGTGTGCAGAAATTCAGGCTTCTTCTCACCTTCCCGGCGGAAGCGCGCATTCATGCGGCGGGCCTGGAAATCCTCACAGTTGGAACAGGAGCTGATCTCGCGATAGGTGTCCTGGCTCGGCATCCAGACTTCCAGATCGTAGGTCTTGCGCGCGCCAAAGCCCATATCGCCCGAACACAGCAGCATCACCCGGTAGGGCAGATCGAGGCGGCGCAGCACTTCTTCGGCGCACTGAGTCATGCGCTCCAGCTCATCTGCGGACTGCTCCGGCGTCGTGACCGAAACCAGCTCCACCTTATGGAACTGGTGCATGCGGATCAGGCCGCGCGTATCACGACCCGCCGAGCCCGCTTCAGAGCGGAAGCACGGCGTATGCGCGGTCATGCGCATCGGGAAATCGCCCTCAGCATGGATGGTATCGCGCACCAGATTGGTCAGCGGCACTTCGGCGGTGGGGATGAGCCAGCGGCCATCAGTGGTGCGAAACAGATCTTCAGAAAATTTCGGCAGCTGGCCGGTGCCAAAAACGGCTTCATCACGCACCATGTAAGGCACGCTGGTTTCGCGATAGCCATGCTCTTCGGTCTGGATGTCGAGCATGAAGGCCGCAAGCGCGCGCTCCAGCCTTGCCAGCTGACCGGTCAGAACCGCAAAGCGGGCGCCGGACATGGCCGCGGCGCGCTCAAAATCGAGACCTAAGCGCTCCCCCACGGTGACGTGGTCCTGCACCTCAAAATCAAACTGACGAGGCGTGCCCCAGCCGCGCACTTCCTCGTTGTCGGTCTCATCCTCGCCCGGCGGAACATCATCCATCGGACGGTTCGGCAGCGCGGCCAGATGCTGGTTCAGGACCTCGGCGGCCGTGCGATCAGCATCAGCAGCCTCTTCCATCTCACCCTTCAGGCGCTCGACTTCAGCCCGCAGCGACTGGAACAGCTCTTCATCACCAGTGGCCTTGGCCTTACCGATCTGCTTGGACTTGGCGTTGCGCTCGGTCTCCAGCTCCTGCAGGCGAGACGTGGCTTCGCGGCGCTTCTGGTCCAGCGCGATCAGGTTGGCCGCCTGCGGCTCCAGCCCGCGCGCCGCCATCGCCGCGTCAAAGGCCTCAGGATTGTCTCGGATAAAGCGAATATCGTGCATGGGTCGGGCCCTGATCTGGGTGCGTTTCAATCAGGCCGCGTGATACGCGGGTCAAGCGCTGGCGTCCAGCATGTGATGTGTGGTCACGCTCCATTCTGCCGGTCCTTCGAGACGCGCTTTGCGTTCCTCAGGATGAGGTTCTCATAGAGCTTCAACATCCCTCATCCTGAGGAGGTCCGTCAGGACCGTCTCGAAGGACGCACATCCTACTCGCCCTCGCCTTCTTTCCGTCAGGAATACTCGCCAAATCATATGTCGGGGAGTCTCATTCGTTCAGACGGCGTTAGCGACCAATCTATTCGTGGGTCCGAAGGCCTGCGCTAGCCCTCTTCGTCGGAACTATTCAATATCTGGTCCTTGAGTGCGTCGAATTCCGCCTGCGAAATTACGCCTCGCTCCCTTAGATCCCCTAAGCGTTCAAGCTCGTCGAGCATTGAGGATGTCTCGCTTTCAATTCGAGCCGGTGCTGGGGCTTCACGCTCGGTTTCGGCACCTGCCTTAGATGTATAACCGCGCAAGTAGCGTGAAAAATCAAAACGTGAGTCGGAGACTTCATCTGGAGCATCGCCGAAGACTGCCTCAACTGCGCCCGCCGCAGAAATAAGCGCCCCCGCATCACCACCGACGGCTACGCCAAGCGCAATATCGGCAAGCCCTGCGTCCGAGGCACCGCGGATCATGCGATCTAAAACCGACGGATTATAGGCGTCGATATGCTCAGCCCAGGCAATCCGGGCCCGAAAGAATTCTCGTTTCATGCCAGGGCGGCGTGCGTCTTCAACAATGTCTGTATATCCGGCGTCCTGCAGCGCCCGGGTTACGTTTCGAAAATTTCTATCCTCGGCAACGATAGCCACACGCAGGTAATGGCCTTCTGGTGTCAGAGCGACGTACGCCCCGTCAGAGGCATCAAACAGGGATGTCCCGTTCTCCAAAAGCGCGAGTGTGAACGCATAGTCGTTGTCCCAGACTAAGCGGTTGAGGAGTGATGCATCATCCGGTGAACGGGCCTGGGCATTTTCATAAACCCTTAATGCCTCCGGACTGAGGCCGAGCCGGAATACCTCAAGATGGCCTCGCCCATACGCACACCTCAGCATGTTGTTGAGTCCGGCAGGCGAAACGTTTTCAAGGACCAGGCCTGAATCTAGTAAGGCCTGCATCAGATCCACACGACCACGGCAGCCAAGCGTGCGATACTCACCCCGGTACTCCGCCTCTACATAGGCATTCGCGTCGCCACCAAATTGAGAATCGATCGTGGCCCGCAACTGTTCCGGGCTATCGGGAAGCGCGTGCGCGCTTGCGCCAAGCATTGCTGCAGCCAATACGGTCGGTAGGAGGCACTTGAAGGTAAAAATCATCGTCTGTCCCCTGTCGTTCATCACAAGTTCTAGACGACGGGCGGCAAGTCAAGCAAACCCTTAACAATCAGATTTACGCCGGGAAGAACCAGTATTGGCTACTGCTCCGGCGATCACCTCTCCCGAAAACCGCGAGTCCGGGTGGAGGGAGCCTGTATCTTGACGGCCCTTCGAAATACGCTTCGCACTCTTCAGGATGAGGTCTTCCTCAAGCGCCTAGTCTCCTTATCTGCGAGGAGGTCCGTCAGGTCCGTATCGAAGGACGCACATCTTAGTCTTCGCCCTCAGCCTCATCCTTCGGCTCCACCAGCTTCACCGCCAGGATGGAGAGGCCATAAAGGCCGAACATGGCTCCACCCAGGAAGAGCTGGCTGATGGGATCGGGCGGCGTGACGAAGGCGGCAAAGGTGGCGATGCCGATCAGGGCGAATTTCCAGAAGCGGATAAGTTGTCCGCTGGTGATGATGCCCACCTTGCCCAGCAGGGACAGCAGCACCGGCAGCTGAAAGCTGATCCCGAAGGCGAGCGCCAGCGTGGTCACAAGGTTCAGATATTCAGACACCCGGGTGAGCAGCTGGATCTGGGGCCCCTCACCGCCCACCTGCTCCTGGCTGAGCGCGAAATTCATCACGAAGGGCAAGATCACGTAGTAGACGAAGGCAAGTCCGGCCGCGAACAGCACCGGTGCCGCCACCAGGAAGGGCGTGAAGGCCAAGCGTTCATTCTTGTAGAGCCCTGGGCTGACGAAGGCCCAGACCTGGTAAGCCAGAACCGGGAAGGCCAGCACGATCGCGCCAAACAGGGCAAGCTTGAGCTTTACAAAGAAGAATTCCAGCGGCGCGGTGAAGATCAGCTGCAGGTCCAGCTCACTGCCGCGAACGCTGCGCGCCGCCTCTTCAAACGGCACCAGCAGGACATTGTAGATCCACTCTGCGTAGACAAAGCAGACCACGAACATCACCGCGACCGCCAGCAGCGACCAGATGAGGCGCGTGCGCAACTCTTCCAGATGGCTCATCAACGGCGCGCGCGAGGCTTCAACCTCGTCGATATCCTCGTCGATCCCGGCCATGGCTTATCCCGACTTGCGCTCATCTTGACGGGTATCGTCGACCGTTTCGACTTTTGGTTCAGCGGTCTTTAGCTGACCAGCCTGAAGCTTCGGCTTCGTCTTTGCGGCAACGCGAGGATGGGGTTTGTCATCGGCGGTCTCGCGCAGGGCCTCCATCTCGGCGGCCTGAAACTCGCGCTTCACTTCGTTCAGCGGGTTGGCCTGCTTCAAGGCTTCGACTTCCTTGCGCAATTCATCAAGCTCGGCCTCCCGGCCAAGCTCGTCAAAGCTGCGTTGGAAATCGCGGGCCATGCCGCGGATTTTGCCGACAAACTGGCCGACCCGGCGCACCATAAGCGGCAGGTCCTTGGGTCCGACCACTACCAGCGCCAGAACCATCAAAACCAGTAATTCGGGCAGGCCGATGCCCGGGTTCATGACAGCCTAGCTCCCGGCGCGTTCGTCTTCGCGGCGCGTCTCAGCCTTGGCCTCACCGTCAGAGCCCAGCGCCTCGGTGCGGTCCTCGGCCTTGGTCTCGCCGTCGGCTGCCTCGTCGTCTTTGAGACCCTTGCGGAACGCCGTTACGCCTTTGGCCATGTCACCCATAAGCGCAGAGATACGCCCCCGACCGCCAAACAGCACCAGCACCAGAACACCGATAATTACAAAATAAGTCCAGTTCGGACCCATGAGCCTACACTCCAGTTGGCCGCGCGCCTCGCGGCGCGGCGTGTCAGGTCAGATGTAAGCGATTATGGCCTTTGGGTCCAATGGGGGGCGCATTTATTGGGTGGGTGAGTTTCAAAATTCACTGTCATGGCCCGGCTTGTCCGGGCCACCCATGCCGGTTGGCTGGAACAATGCACGAGCGTCACAGGATGGGTCCCCCGGATAAACCGGGGGATGACGGTGTGGTGATTGGCTCAAAGGGGCCTTTAAAGGACGAAGACCCTCAGTCCTCCCCCTCGCCTTCGGGGTCTTCGCCTTCAAGGAAGTCGACATGGAACTGAGCGGCTTCTTCTTCGCTGAAGAGGTCTTCTTCCTCGCCGGGAATACGCCCCGGAGCGGGGATGGAGAAGTCCGGCGGCAGGCGGTTGGACAACAGGCCTGCGGCTTTCAGGTCCGAAACGCCCGGCAGATCGGACACCCCGGCCAAACCGAAATAATCAAGGAAGGCGTCGGTGGTGCCATAGGTCACCGGACGCCCCGGCGAGCGACGCCGACCGCGCATGCGGATCCATTTCAGCTCGAGCAGCTGATCGAGCGTACCCTTCGACACCGCTACGCCGCGGATTTCCTCAATCTCGGCGCGGGTGACCGGCTGGTGATAGGCGATGATGGCCATGGTCTCCAGCGCGGCCTGGGACAGCTTGCGCGGCTCCTCGCGCTCCACTCTGAGCAGAAAGGACAGGTCTTCGGCCGTCTGGAAGCGCCAGCGCCCTCCCACCTCAACCAGGTTCACCCCGGCATCGGCATACTTCGCCTGCAGCGCGTTCAGGATCGCGCGCACATCACAATCGTCGGGAAGTCGCACGCGCAGGGTTTCAATATCCAGCGGCTCGCTCGCGGCGAACAACAACGCTTCGGCCATGCGCTGAAGTTCAGCGTCGTTGTCGACCGTCACGCGCACGCCCGGTGGGCCGGCATCCCCGGCGGGGGCCTCTTCAGCCTGGGCTCTCAGCGCGGCAATGGCCTCGCCAATGGGGTCGCGATCGTCATCGCTCATGATCGCTCCTCGTCCACAGTTTCATGACTGGCACGCATCCAGATCGGCTCATAGGTTCCGTCCTGGCGGATATTGGTGTCGCCTTCCTTGGTGATCTCCAGCGCGGCCAGAAGCGAGCTTGCTGTCACGCTGGCCCGGCTGGGGGCATCGCGGCCCAGCTCGTGATCATCGGGTAGCAGGGTATCAAAGCGCTCCCACCCGGTCAGGCGCGCGGCGATTGACGACAGGCGCTTTCGCGCCTGCTCCAGCCCGTACACCTTTGGTGTGGCGGGCTTGTAGGTGGCAAAAGCCTTGCGCTCACGCCGTGAGGCATAGGCCTTGAGCAGATCATAGAGCTCCGCCTCATAGGCCGGGGTCTTGACCGAGCGCACACCCTCTGGCGCACCGCGGGCAAAGACGTCCCGCTCCAAAAGCGCGCGATTATAAAGCGCGTCGCCCGCCGCCCGCATGGCATCGAGACGGCGCAGTCGAAAGGCGAGCGCAGCGGCCATGACTTCAGGCTCCGGCTCATCATCGTCCGGGCGTGGCTTGGGGAGCAGAAGACGGGATTTGAGATAGGTCAGCCAGGCGGCCATCACCAGATATTCAGCGGCGATATCAAGGCGCTTGCGCCGCGCTTCGTTGACGAAGACGAGATACTGCTCGGCCAGCTCCAACATGGAGATTTCGGCCAGATCCACCTTGTTCTTGCGCGCCAGAGCGAGCAGCAGCTGGAGCGGGCCTTCCCAGCCGCCAATGTCGAGCACCAGGGCTTCCGTCTCGCCCGCTCCTTCAGCGGCCTCGAACGGCTCTTCGCCCATGGAGTCGAACAGATCGCTCAAGACACAGGCTCCAGTCCGGCCTCGGCAAACAGTGCGTCGAGCCTGGCCACCCCATCGACAGGATCAAAGCTTGACGGCGACTTGCGTGCAGCCAGCGCCGCGTCGCCGCGCGCTTGCGCCGGGCCATCCATGCGTACCGCGGCGTGGGCAACGGCGACCATCTCATCCATCTTGCCATTACAGTGGAGCAGCATGTCACAACCGGCTGCCAGCGCGCGCTCACCGCGCTGTTGCAACGCGCCGGACAGCGCCTCCATCGACAAATCATCGCTCATCAACAGACCATCAAAGCCCATATGCTGGCGGATGATGCGGGTGATGACTTCGCTGGAATGCGTGGCGCAGTCGTCTGGATCAATCGCGGCGTAAATGACGTGGGCTGTCATCGCCATCAGCGCGCCCTCAATGCCCACAAAGGCGGCAAAATCACTCTCGGCCAGCGTCTCTTCATCAGTATCGACAACCGGAAGCTCCAGATGGCTATCTACGCCCGCCCGGCCGTGCCCTGGGATATGCTTGATCACCCCCAGAACGCCCTGGTCCAGCAAGCCATCCAGCGCCGCCTGCCCCAGCACGCGCACCGGCTCTGGCGTTTTATGAAAGGCGCGGTCGCCGATCACGTCGTGGGCACCGGGCACACGAATATCCATGCAGGGCGCGCAGTCTGCATCCACCCCGGTGGCAATCAGCTCAGCGCCGAGGAGTTGATGGTTCAGCTTCACCGCCTCAATCGCCAGCTCCGGCTCGCGATCATAAAGCTTGCCGAAGAGCTCTGCCGGTGGGGCCTTGCGCCAGGTGGGCGGCTTGAAGCGCTGCACGCGCCCGCCTTCCTGGTCGATGAAGACCGGCACGTCCCGGCCCACACAGTCACGCAGCGCATCGGTGAGCGCGCGCACCTGTTTGGGGCGATCGATATTGCGCGCAAACAGGATGAAGCCCCACGGGTCAGCGTCGCGGAAGAAGGCCTTCTCGTCCGGCGATAGCGTCTCGCCTTCAAGCCCGTAAATGGCAGAGGTCACACTCACCGCGTTGCCACCAGACAGGCCTGGCCGCGATTGGACAGCTGATCGCAATAAGCTGCTGCGTCCGCGCGGGTTTCAAAGGCCGCAATACGCAGGCGATGGAAGACGCCCCGCTCGCCCAGATCGGCTCGCTGGATGTCCGGGCCACGGCCTCGGGCCAGTTCCGGGTAGCGCGAGACAAAGTTGATCCACCCGGCTTCAGCATCCTCAGCTGAGCGATAAGCGGCGATCTGCGCCACGAAACGCCCGTCCCGGCTGGAGGCAATGATATCATCAAGGCTAGGTTCGGTCGGCGTGGTGGTTGGTGCCGGTGTTGGATCTGGCTGCTGAGTTGCAGGCGGCTCGATCGGCGCAGGCTCATCCAACGCGTCGGCATCGGCCGTCTCGATCTGAACTGCGGGCATGTCACGCTGGGGCGGGTCGACCGGCTCTTCAGCCACGTCGCGCGCGGGCGCTGGCGGTTCGTCAGTGGCGGATCCGGTTTCAGAGGCGTCGTCAGCGCCGCCCTCGCGAAGGCTGGTGACGCTCAGGTCCTGATCTGGCGCCTCATAGCCACCGGGATCTTCAGGGGCCACGCGATAGGGTTCGGCGTCAGGGGCGATGATCGGGCTGTCGCCGCGCTCTCGCACGCCCAGCTGGAAGGTGTTGTAAACCACCGCCACAAACAGCACGAAAACCACCGCAGAGGCGGCCAGGAACAGCCAGCCACGGCGGTCCTGCTCCACATCACGGGCATCAAAGGTCTCGTATTCGTCAGGCGGCGGGGCGTAGGTCCCACCGGTGTCTTGATCGCTCATGTTCAAACCCGTTCGGGGGCGATTCGCCTATGAAGTCTTACCGACAGCATAACAAGGGCTGCGCCATTGCGCGCCCCCGCTCACCATAAGCTTTCCACAGGAATTGTGCGCCTAGCGCCAGCCATCCACCGAGAACAGCTTGCGATGCTCTTCAACCGCGTAGCGATCGGTCATGCCAGCGATGTAATCGCATACGATGCGGGCCGTGCCCTCCATGCGCGGACCTTCGCAGGCTTTGTAGAGGTCGGTCGGCAATAGCATCGGGTCATCCAGGAAGGCCGCAAACAGCTCTCGAACAACCATTTTGCCCTTCTCCTTCATGCGCTTGACCTTGTAGTGCAGATACATGTTCGCATAGAGGAAGCGGCGCACCGCCGAGAGCATCTCCATCATGTCGTCAGAGAAGGCGACCACCGGCATATCGAGCGCCCGCACCTCTTCAGGGCTCTGCGCCCCGCTCTCTTTTAAACGCCGACGGCTTTCTTCCAGCACATCGCCCACCATCAGGCCGATCATCTCGCGCACGGCTTCGTGGATCAGGATATCCTGCGAAATGTCGGGATGGCGCTCGCGGCAGCGGCGGAACACATCGCCCACCAGCGGCAGGTCCAGCAGCTGATCGATCGACAGGATGCCAGAGCGCAGTCCGTCATCAATGTCGTGATTATTGTATGCGATATCGTCCGACAGGGCCGCGATCTGGGCTTCCACACTAGCGTGGGTATGAAGCTCCAGATCCCGCCAGGCCGGATAGGCGGTAAAGCCCCAGGGCAGGACAGCCGGATCGTCGTCCAGCTTCATCAGCGGGCCGTTATGCTTCACCACGCCTTCCAGCGTTTCCCAGGCGAGATTGAGGCCTTCAAACTCCGGGTAGCGGGTTTCGATCTTGGTGATCACGCGCAGGGTCTGGGCGTTGTGGTCAAAACCGCCATAGTTCGCCATGGCGTCCTGAAGCGCGTCTTCGCCAGAATGACCAAAGGGCGGATGGCCCAGATCGTGCGCCAGAGCGGCAGCTTCAGCCAGGTCCTCATCCACCAGCAGCGCGCGCGCCAGCGTGCGGGCAATCTGAGCTACCTCCAGTGAGTGGGTCAGGCGCGTGCGATAGGCATCGCCTTCGTGGGCGACAAAAACCTGGGTCTTTTCCTTCAAGCGACGAAAGGCACTGGAGTGGATAATCCGGTCGCGATCTCGCTGAAAAGCGGAGCGCATGGCGCTTTCTGGCTGCGCATACTGGCGCCCGCGGCTCCTGGCTGGATCACACGCATAGGCGGCGCGAACATAGGACATGGCGCTGGGCCCTTCTTTTTATGCGGCATCAAGGGGTTTATTAGACCGACTCGCACGTCCATATACTGGTGCATGATGCAAAGTAAGTCTGAGCTGCCTTTATGACCAACGCGAACATTGCCCTGTCGGAATCGGCTGCAAAGCAGATTAACCAGATCACGTCGAAAGAAGTCGACGCCAAATTCCTGCGCATCAGCGTGGAAGGCGGCGGCTGTTCGGGCTTCTCCTACAAGTTCGACCTGACCCCGGACGCTGCCGACGATGACCTGCGCATTGAGAAGGACGGTGCCACCGTGCTGATCGACCCCATGAGCGCAGAGTTCATGTCCGACAGCGTGATCGACTATGTCGACCAGCTGATCGGGGCCAGCTTCCAGATCAAAAACCCCAACGCCACCGCCGCCTGCGGCTGCGGGACGAGTTTTTCCATTTAAGGCCTGCGCCCATGACCGTCACCAAAGCGCTGAAATCGCGCATTTCCACGCGCGCTTTCCTCGACACGCCGGTTTCTAAGGACGAGATCGCTGAAATCCTCGACGCCGCGAAATTTGCAGCTTCGGGCGGCAATCTGCAGCCTTGGAAGGTGATCGCGGTGGCGGGCGATGCGCGCCAGCGGGTCATCGATGCGGTCAGTGAGAAGCTGTCCAAAGACCCGTTCGGCAACGAAGCCGAGTTCCCCGTCTATCCGGAAAAGCTTTGGGAGCCCTATCGCTCGCGCCGCTATGAGGTGGGCGAGGACATGTATGCCCTGATGGGTGTGCCACGCGAGGACAAGGGCGCGCGGTTAAACTGGCTGATGCAGAATTATCAGTTCTTTGGCGCGCCAGTGGGCCTGTTCTTTGCCATAGATGAGCGCATGAACAAGAACCAGTGGGCGCATCTGGGCATGTTCATGATGTGCGTGGCGCTGGCGGCTGAAGAAAAGGGCCTGGCCACCTGTATGCAGGAAGCCTGGACCCCGCACGCAAAGACCGTTGGCGACGCACTGAAGCTGGAAGGCCCCTACATCGTCTATTGCGGCATGGCGCTCGGCCACGCGGACAAGACCGCCAAGGTAAACCAGCTGCGCACCAAGCGCGCACCCCTAGACGAATTTGCGGCGTTTGACGGGTTTTAGGGGCGCTTTTTCAATACGTTCACCGTCATCCTGACGAAAGTCAGGGCCCAGTCGTGCGGCCAGTGCCGCTGGGTCCTGAATCAAGTTCAGGATGACGGCAGGATTTGATGGAAAAGCGAGTTCTCAACCAGTCTTCTGGTCGAGCCGGGAGGATAACGGCTTTTCTGCTTTATCCTGAGGGTCCTTCGAGACGCGCATTCGCGCACCTCAGGATGAGGGTTTCATAAAGCATCTACCTCCCTCATCCTGAGGAGCGAGCTCTTGGCGAGCGTCTCGAAGGACGCACCACCAATCAAAAAATAACCCCGGATGCAGGGTACATCCGGGGTAAAGTGGGTGGTGGGTAAACCAGTGAAATTCGTGAACCGCTAGCGGTATCCGCCGACACCGCCATTGAGCATGAGCGTCATGGAAGAGGTTTGCGAGCTGACGGTCTCGCGCCGCACCGTCTCGGTATAGGCTTCCTCGTAGCGGTAATAGACCAACTTCACGCCCGGCCCGTGCAGGCGAAGCAGCGAGCGTTCGTTACAGTTTCGGCGGGGTTCCTGAACCGCGCAGCTCAAGTGACCGCCTGGCGTGTGGCGCAGCGCCTCGCCCTTGCGGCACTGGATGGTTTCACCGCCGTCAAAGACGTCCTCGCCATCCTCGCGCCAGCCCAGCGTCGCGTGCAGCGCCGTGCCGGACATACAGCGGAAGATCTCGCCATCAAAATCGGGGGCCACCTGTTCGCTCGGATCGGGGCGCGAGGCGGGGTGGGGTGTGCCGGTATCGTCCATGCACACCACGCGGACCACGCGCCAGCCCTCGACCCAGCGGGTGCGCTCTTCTTCATAAAGCTCGTAGCTGGACCCGGCGATGCGAAGCCCGGTCAAAGCCGTCGCACCCGGCGCAGAACCGCCACCGATATAGCCGCCGCCAGAATAGATATAGGTGTTGCCGGACGCCCGCCCCATCGCGTTCGCGCTGGCCATTGCATTGGCGCTTGCCGATGCGGTCGCGGACACGCTCACATTGACATTGCTGTTCAAATGCACGCCGCCAACGTTGATGTTAGGACCGCCAACATGGATGTTGGCTCCACCGATGTAGACGTTGGGCGCATGGATATTCGGCCCACCTGGGTGGGTGCAGCACGGATTGTGATTGGGCGGCGGCGGCGATACCGGGGTCGGCGCATGCTGACCCGCAGCAGCAGCAGCGCTGGCAATCATGGCACCAGCAACAGCAGCAATCGTGGCGGCGTACCGAGATGAAACGCGCATGGCGGTCTCCGAAACTATTCGGGGTCAGCCACGCAAGCGCGGTGCCAGTTTGTGCGGTCTGCAAATGAACAGGACTGAAAATATGTCATGGCCCGATTTATTCGGGCCACCCATGCCGGTCGGGTAACCCCCCATTCCAAGGTCACAGAATGGATCCCCCGGACGAGCCGGGGGATGACATAGGATGAGGACTTAATTCTTACAGACCTCAGGGAGAGCGACTCCTCAACTTGGCAAGCGCTTTGCAGAGACCGCCGCGACTTGCCGGCGCTTCCCTCTCACGCGCCGACGCCATGAAAAAGGACGGCTCGCCGTGAGACATCGTAACAGCCAGACATTGCTGGCCTATTGGAACGCCCGGCGACAGACCGAGCCGGCACCACTGCGCACTGAAATCCTGCCTGAGGACCTGGGCGGCCTTTTGGCCAACCTGTTCGTGCTAAGACGCATGGATAGCGACCACCATGTCTTCCGCCTGGCCGGCACAGGGCTGTGCCGCATGCACCGGCGTGAGTTTCGCGACCAGAATTTCCTCAGCCTTTGGGATGGCCATGACCGCCAGCACATGCGCGCTGCACTTGAAGGGGCGCTGTCGGCTCCGGCACCGGCCAGCCTTGTGGCTGACGCCATTGCGCTTGATGGGGCGACCACGGAAGTCGAGCTGACCTTGCTGCCGCTGCGGGGGCCTGAGGGCTTCCTTGATCGTGCGCTTGGGCTCTACCAGCCGCTAGGCGCGGGCCTGCCGTCGCTGCGTCCCATTGTGCGCCACCGGATCACTGAAGTTCGCCCGGCCCTGGAGCCTGACCCCAGCGTGTCCTTCTTTGGCACCCATGACCAACCCGTCCGCGCCATGGTGGCCAATGACGTCTAGCTCAGCGGGCTAGCGATTAATTAAGCCTCTGTCTGGCAGATTGCCTGCTCACAAGAGGTTTGATCCATGTCGAACGTCACAGATTTCCACAACCGGCTTGACCGGAGAAAGATCAAGATCGCCGCGCGCGGGGCTGAAGAGCGCCGCCGCCACAGGCGTGTGCGCCTGTCTTCGCCCGGTCGCGGCCTTGCGCCCAGCGTGGGTGAGTTTGCCTGTACGCTTGTGGATGTGTCTCCTGGCAGTGCACGCATAGCATCGAAAACCCCGCCCAAATCTGGTGAACGGGTTGTTCTGATCTTTGATGGTATTGGCCGCATGGAAGGTCAGGTCGTGCGCGCCGGCAAGGCCGGGTTTGCGGTCCACCTAACCACCAGCAGCCAGCTGAAGCGTGACCGTCTCGCCGATGCGATCACCTGGCGTTTCAATATGGATCGCCTGGGCCTCAATGAAGACCGCGCCGCCCCCCGCAAACCGGGACAGGGGCGTGCCAAGCTGCACTTGAAAGATGGCGTGATCATACAGGCTGACGTGATCGACGTGTCGATTTCAGGGGCCGCCTTTGCCGCTCTGGAACGCCCGCGCATTGGTGAACCGGTACGCATTGGCGAGATGAAGGGCAAGGTCGCGCGCTGGCTGGACAATGGTTTTGCCATTGCGTTTGACCGCTAGCCGCATCGCTCTAGCTGCAGATTTAATCAGAATGCCTGCGGGTTCGACGTGAAAGCGTCACCTCTTGTCCGCATAATGTGATCATTCGGCCTGAATCTTGCCTTGGTCTGGTGGAAGCTTTGGTAGCGACACACGCTACCGGCTGGGAGAAAGACGCTGATGCCTCGCGATGACGGAATTACCATGACCTGGTTTGTCAAAGTCGAAGGACGTGTCTACGGCCCCTACACCGGTGCCCAGATGCGAGCCTTTATTGCCGAAGGGCGCGTTGCCGCCCACTCCATCGTTTCTGATGAACGCGATGGCGAGTTCACTGCCGCCTCTGCGACCCCGCAGCTAAAGGCCTGGCTGGATGAGGCGCGCCGTGCGCCCATCGAAAAGCGCCCCCTGCCTGCAGATGCGAAGACCGCGAACTTCATCATTTCTGCTGAGCTTGCTGAAGATAGCCGCAATGCGTTCGCCGCAGCGCTGGCCGAATTTGGCGATGTTCAACCGATCAGCCCGACCGTGTGGATCATGCGCGGCGCGGCCAGTGCCGCTCACCTGCGCAATGAGCTGAGCCATCTTCTGGGCAAGGACGAGAAGCTCCTCGTCGTGGACGCTTCACGCGACCGATCCGCCTGGTTCAACCTGGGACGCGACGCCGACCAGCGCATCCGCGACCTGTGGGGCCGGAAGGACTAGCGTTTAGCGCGCGACCACAAGCCGATAGCTAAAATCCATGGCCGCCTGATCTCTCAGGCGGCCGTATTTTATCCTGGATCGTTTTCACCAAATGTGCGGATCGATCCAAACGCGTAGCCGTTGGCCCGTGTACAGGCCGGAGCGCGAACATCATCGGGACTGCAGCCGGCCAACAGCACTGACTCGGTTGTGCCGCTATGGCGATTGAACCTGAAGTCCCGGCTAATTGTCAGACCAGGGATCTCAATTTCCTTGTCAACTCGCCAGCTCGCCACCGCAACATCCAGCTCGGCAAAGAGTTCCAGGACCGGGACAAATTCCATGGTGAAAGCGTATCGCGGGTCGCTCAGTCGCAGCGCTGGGATGGACGCTCCGGTGACATCCAGGTTGAGCCGCATGGCCGGCTCGCTCGCCCCGGTATTGACCTGTTGGGATCGACCGTCGAAGACAATGCGGCAGGCACCGTCCACCAACAATTCGTTATAGCGCATCGCCGGTCCATTCGTACGTTCACACGATTGGGCCCGGTTCGGCTCTGCCATGAAGCGCGCATTGCCGGAAGGCGAAGCGAGAAGGCTGAACTGGGCATTGCGGGCATAGATGTTCACGCCCGGCTCAACGCCTGCGCGCGCGACCCACGCATTGATCTGAAGGCCAGACACATTGGCCGGAATTCGCGGCGACGCCAATCGCTGTTCACGTCCAATGGGCGGAGTGAAATCAGCACAGGCCCAGTTCGGGCACCGGCCTGGCCGTGGTACATTGACGGACGGGCAGTTGACGCGCACCGTTTTGATCACCGGCAAGCGCACCTGAAGTTGGCACCAGGCCCAAACGCCAAAGGTGAACTCACGGTCGCCCGCGATCAGCTCCGGGGCCATCCCGGCGGCGGCATAAATGCCGCGCGCGTCGCCATCGACGCCAACTGCGGCAATATCCAGCTGGGTAAAGCTTGGCCCCCAGCGTCCGGTATCGGCACTCGTTCGATAGCCGCTTTCGGTGTTGAAGTTCACTTCGAACGGAAACCGCAGTCCTGCGCGATAACCCACGCGATACTTGAACGCGATGAAGTAGTTACGCCGCTTGTTAAAGGTAACTTTGTGGCGTTCCTCAATCTCCTCACTCAGCGTAAAGCCTGTGATGAAGTAAGTGCTGCCCTCGTGGCGGATCCGCTGGGCGCGCACCTCGCGATTGAGCTCCTCGCGCTCGCCTCTCAAAATGCGCCCATTCAGCGTAGGCTGCGGCCCCAGTTGAGGGCGTGGTCTTACCATGGCGCGTTCGCCGCTACGTTGCGGCTCGTCCATCAGCGCGCCCGGCGGCAGCTGCTGCACCTGCGGGCGTGGCATGAACTGGCCCCGACGGGTCAGCCTGTGGGGCTGAAGGGCACTGGGCAGCTGGTCAAGCCGCGGGCCAATGGGCTGGTTAAAGCCTTCCCCGGCACGTGGCAGAGCCGCCTCCGGCAAGCGGTCTGTGACCGGGCCGGGCTGAATATTGCGCACGAGCGGAATAATCGAGACATGGGTAATCACCCGCTCTTCGCCGTCAGCGTCCAGCCGCAAGAGTTCTGCATCGTCCAAACCGAGTGCCTCGGCGACCGTCACATCGTGGCGGAACAGGCTTGACGGCGACATTTGCCGCAACTCCGCCCTGACCTCGTCGGCTGCCTCGGTGATATCAGCTTCGGTTGGTGGCGCGATGAGCCGGAGGCCGCCGTTAAGATCGGTCACCCGATTGCGCATGGGCGCGGTCAGCTCTGCGGCCGGGTCAAGCAGAACAGGCTGCTGGCCTTCAGACAGGACACGCTGGGGGTTGGCCGGGCGCAGGCACAGCTCTGAGCGCGCCCGGGCCACCGGCCCGTTTGCTCGGCCCAGGCCCCGACCGGCCCGGCGAACACCACGACAGGTCGCGCGCGTAACCGGGATCGTTGCCTCCCGGGACACGATCAGGCGGTCTTCAAGAACGAACACGTCTTCAACCACTGTAATATCACCGGCAAGTCCAAGCGCTTGCGGGTTTTCCAGCGCAACGCGGGTGACAACCTGGTCTCTAATCTGGGTGGAACGCAGATAGCGCGACAGGTTTAGCTCAGCGCCTTCGGCCAGAACCAAATCGGTCGCATCGGTCTGGACCAGGCTCGCATGATCAATTTCGGCCAGAAAAAGCGGTGAAGCTTGTGCGGCCATCCTGACCTGCGGTGCGGACAGATCAGCCATCGGGTCACCCAGATGGAGCACTGATGGCGGCAGGCTTTGCAGCTCGGCCAGCGCGGTTGGCGCAAGCTGAGCCTGCGCAGGAGCGCTTAATCCCAAAAGACAGGCAGCGAAGAGCCCCAGTGATTTCAGCGATGATCGAAGCATTGAAGTCCCCCAGACAAACACGCGCACGATCAAGAAACATTAACTAAGCTGAGTAGAAAATGAATAGTCATCACCCATAATTTTTTACGCGTTCTCCCAATCGACACGGAATAGGTCCTCAAACCTCCTTCAGCCCCGCCGCGAAACGCTGCGCGTTTTCCACATAGTGGTCGGCGCTGGCTTTGAGCATCACGTCCACGCCTTCGGCGATCTGTTTGACGACCTTGCCTGGTGAGCCCATGACGACCGAGCCGTCGGGAATTTCCTTGCCTTCGGTGACGAGCGCGTGGGCTCCGATGATGCAGTTCTTGCCGATTTTTGCGCCATTGAGAATCGTCGCGCCAATGCCAATCAGCGAATAATCCCCAACTTCGCAGCCATGCAGCATGGCGTTGTGACCGACCGTCACACCTTTTCCAAGCACCAGTGGGAAGCCCATATCGGTGTGCATCACCGTGCCGTCCTGGACGTTGGAATCCTCGCCAATCGTGATCAATTCATTGTCGCCGCGTAGCGTTGCGCCGAACCAGACCGAAGCGTTTTTCTCCATTTTAATCTTACCAATAACGCTGGCGGACGGGGCAACCCAGGCTCCCTCAGCGCTGACATCCGGGGCGTGACCATCAAGGGCGTATAGCGTCATGGGCGAGGTCCTTTCATTTCGGCGGCATCGCCAAAGCGTTGCGTTTGGGCGACAGACTTATGACAAGTCCAAGAAGAATGGACTCATAATTCGTTCACTGTCCTAAGATGAGACTGCGTATGCGATTCGAGTTCAAGGATTCGAGTCGCACGCCGCACCGAAAGGTGCATGTCGAGGTCGAACAAGCAAAAGGAGAGACCGGTGTTCCCGTTCTCACCCCCAGGACCGGAAGTCGCGCCGCCGCCCAGTGCACCGGCTGCTTTTGAGTCCCGCCGCTTTGTCGACTCCTCTTTGACCCCTCCGCTGCCGCGCGAGGGGTTTTTTATTGCCATCTGGAGGGCATGAGATGGGTAAGCGAGCTTCCAAACGTCGCCAAGCAGGATCGTTCAACGCCGAGGCTTATGAGGAAGAAAAGGTCCGCGCACTATTCCCGGGGACCAACTGGTCACCGGATGACAAGGAGCCAATGCGCGACCAAAGCTATACCAAAAATGTCAAACCCCGGTCGAAAAACCAGGCCGAGCTTATGAGCGCCATCGATACCCATAACCTCGTCATGGCGCTTGGCCCGGCGGGCACCGGTAAAACCTATCTCGCCGTCGCCAAAGGTGTCGAAGCGCTTGAAGCCGGCGAAGTGGGTCGCATCGTGCTGTCGCGCCCGGCGGTCGAGGCCGGTGAATCCATCGGCTTCCTGCCCGGAGCCATGGAAGAAAAGCTCGCGCCCTATCTTCGCCCCCTCTACGACGCCCTGTCGGATCGTCTCAGCCCGAAACGCCTGAAAACCCTCATGGCTGAAGGCCTGATTGAGATTGCACCCATCGGCTATATGCGCGGACGCACGCTCAACAACGCCTTTGTCGTGGTCGATGAGGCCCAGAACTGCACCTACGCCCAGCTGAAAATGCTGCTGACCCGCCTGGGGTGGAATTCCACCATGGTCGTCACCGGTGACCCGGCCCAGACCGACCTCCTGCCGGACCTCTCAGGCCTCGGCCAGATCGCCGACAAGCTGGAAGCGGTCGACGATATCGCGGTGGTCCGCCTCCAAAAAGAAGACATCGTCCGCCACCCCCTCGTCGCCAGCATGCTGAACGTGCTGTAGGCGCGAAAATCCCCCTCTGACGGAAGGGCGGCCCCAGCGGGTCGCCCTTTTTTCGTGCGCGCCATGATAACGCCGCCACTCCTGTCCCGGACGCGTAGCGATCCGGGATCCACCGATCGCGCCTAAGTGTTGAAAACCCATCGCTGTCAGTAGATCCCGGCTCTGCGCCCCAAAGGGGCTTGGCCGGGACAGGTTATGCCTTGAGCGTATTTCTTACATCAATGGCGTGAAGAGCATCGCTCCTCAACCCTGTCATCCCCCGGTTTATCCGGGGGACCCATTCTGTGACCACGCAGTACGCTCCAGCGTTCCAGCATGGGTGGCCCGGACGAGCCGGGCCATGACAAAGTGGAGCGGTAATGCGTCCTTCGAGACTGTCCTTACGGACCTCCTCAGGATGAGGGATGTTGAAGCTCTACGAAAACCTCATCCTGAGGAGCGCAAAGCGCGTCTCGAAGGACCTTCAGAACCGGGCGCTACTCCAGCACCTCTTCAATCACCGCCGCGCCCTCGCGCACCGGTCGGCGATCCACGTCTACCGCGGCGTTGGCTCGGCGCATGAGATCGGCATCGATAGCCCCAATGAGCGGCTGGAGCGCTTCGGCGAGGCCGGGGCGGTTGGCCGCCTCAGCCGAGAGAAGCACGATGGCGTCGTAGGGCGGCAGCGCACCGGCTGGGTCGTCCAGCACCACCAGATCATAGGCAAGAATGCGCCCATCGGTGGTGTAGGCGGTCACTGCGTCCACCGCCCGATCACGGGCGGCTCCATACATGAAGGTGGAATCCATCGGGCGCTGGCGGGTCTGATCAAGGCCGTAGGCCGCCCTGACCCGGTCCCATTCAGGCCGCGAGAAAAACTCAGGGTCCGCCCCGACCGACAGGCCGTCGACGCGATCCAGGTCAGCAATCGTTTGAAGGTAGTGCTCCTCAGCGAGCTCTCGCGAGACCGCAAAGCCATAGGCGTTTTCAAAGCCGAGCCCGCCCAGCACGACCACGCCATGGGTTTCGTAGAGCCAGCTGGTGACGGCTGCATTGAGAACGTGGCGCGGGGCCGGATCGGTGCGCCCCATCAGGCTCGCCCACACCGTGCCGGTATATTCCACATAGACGTCAACCTCACCCGACACCAGCGCATCGAAAACCACCGTCGAGCCCAGATTATCAAGGCGATGCACGTCCGCGCCTGCGGCTTCGAGTTGGCTCTCCAGCACGTCAGCCAGGATGTATTGCTCTGTGAAGGATTTGGCGCCGATGGTGACGGGCGCGTCGAAGATCGACTCGCCTTCGGCCTGCCCCGCGGTCACCACGCTGGCGGCCGGTTGATAGATCCCGGCCCCGATAATCGCGGCGGCTGGGACCAGCACCGCAGCAAGGGCGGCCACCAGCGCCTGGCCGATCTTACGAGCCTCGAGCCCTTCGTGGATGGCGCGGATCAACTGGTCGATCAGGATGGCGAGTCCGGCTGAACACAGGCAGCCAAAGATCACCGCCGCCCAGGTGCGCGTCTGGAGCCCGGAGAAGATGTAATTGCCAAGGCTGGCCGCCCCGACCGGTGTCGCCAGCGTCGCCGCGCCAACGATCCAGACGGTGGCGGTACGAATGCCCGCGACGATGGTGGGTGCCGCCAGCGGCAGCTCCACCTGAACCAGCGACTGGGTCGAGCTCATGCCCACACCGCGCGCGGCTTCACGCACGACCGGATCGACGCCCTGCAAGCCCACAATGGTATTTCGAAGCACCGGCAGCACGCCGTAAAGCGTCAGCGCGGCAAAGGCCGGGGCAAAGCCGATTGTCCCGCCCAGGATCGGCACCATCAGCGCTAGTAGTGCCAGAGCGGGAATGGTCTGCATCACGCTCGCCACCGTCAGCGCAGGCGTGGCGATGGACGGGTTTCGCGCAGCCGCGATGCCCAAAGGCAGCGACAGGACAAGCGCGGCCACTAGCGCAGCCACCGAAAGCTGGAGGTGACCGCCCAGGAAAGCTGGCAGCTGGTCGATCAGATCGGGCAGCGCCTCAAACATGGCTAGCCCCTTCGGTCAGGTCGCGCACCCGCCTAGCTTCCCTTAAGGGGGTTTCCAGCATGCGTTCCACCAGCGGCCCTGCCGGTTTGGCCAGCAGCTCTGCCGGGGTTCCGTACTGGATGATCTCACCTTCATCCATCACCGCAATACGATCAGCCGTCAGAAGCGCTTCGGCCATATCATGGGTGACCAGGACTGCGGCAAAGTTCAGCCTGGCTTTTAGCGCCATCACGTCTTCGCGAAGTCCATCACGAGTGATGGGATCAAGCGCGCCAAACGGCTCATCCATGAGGATAAGATTCGACCGCGCGGCGAGCGCCCGGGCGAC
Source organism: Maricaulaceae bacterium EIL42A08 (assembly GCA_024178355.1). Classification (GTDB taxonomy): domain Bacteria; phylum Pseudomonadota; class Alphaproteobacteria; order Caulobacterales; family Maricaulaceae; genus Oceanicaulis. The sequence continues at coordinate 937,651 of JAMZNZ010000002.1, forward strand.
TCCAACGCGCTGGCGCTGGCCGCCCGACATATCAGACGGTAGTCGATCCCTATACAGGTCAGGTTTCAGCCGAACCAAGGTCAGAAGCTCATCAACCCGGTCGGAAATCGTGGCCTTGTCCCAGCCCAGCAAACGAGGCGTCACAGTGATATTCTGGGCCACGGTCAGGTGCGGGAAAAGGCCATCGCCTTGCATCACCCAGCCGATCCGGCGGCGCAAATCCACCGGATCAAGCGCGCAGATATCCTCCCCCTCCACCTCGATTAATCCCGAGGTGGGGTCCAGAAGCCTGTTGATGCATTTAAGCGTCGTGGTCTTGCCACAGCCCGATTCGCCCACCAGGGCGACCAGCTCACCGGGGCCAACGGTGAAGCTCACGTCGCGCACCGCCCTCACCCCGCCGGGGAAAGTCTTGGCCAGAGCGTCGACGCGCAAAACCATGTCAGAGGGCGTGAACCGCGCCTGGGGCGCGATCACATATCCTCAAGATCAATGTCCAGGATGGTGATTTCAAAGGAGAAAGAGGTCTCACCCTCCTCCACATTCTTCGACACCACGCCCAGGCATTCAGCGCCGATATAGATCTCGGCACATTCATCCGCGCGCTGGCGCAGCTGGACTTTCAGCTCCGGGTTCAGCTTGCCACGCAGGAAAGCTTCAACCTTGGCAGCTTCAGGACGGGTAAAAACGGGTGCAGCCATGCTCGGCGCTCCTTCAGTTGTGAGGGGTCTCAATTTGCCGCGCAGACTAACGTCGCCGCGCAAAAGGGCAATGGTGAGAGGTGAACTGACCCTACGGATTGCTGTTAAGCGTTTTGGCATCACGTTCCGCCTTTGCTACCGTCACGGCGGAATCACATACGATTTAAGGGTTAAACCATGTCTGTTCGGTCGTTCAACTTATCTAATTTTCAGTCATTCGACGATGATGGCGCAGGAATAAACACCGTAAAAAGAATCAATATTGTCATCGGCCCTAACAACTCTGGAAAATCTAAACTTCTTCGAGCAAGTACATGCCTTGCAGTTACAAAATCAAATCTACTATCAGATAACAGTCATAACTTTCGTCTTACAGCAAAATTCACCCTAGACACCGAAATCGATCAAATTTATACTCGAGTAGTCTATTCAGGTGGACTTCCGGGCAACACGCATTGGGACGGTTTTGGCAAATACATCGAAAATATCGAAATTGTAGCCGACCTTTCAAAAGGTTCGTTCTCAATTGAGGAAGTCGATTTTTCGACGCCCTATGACTGGGTGCGGCAGCATTTTCAGCCAGCCGAGCGAATTTTGCGTGGCAAGTCTGATTTCATAAGAAGCCGCGTCAAATCGGCGAACTGGTATTATGTTGCTGCAGAGCGCGACATTCAGCCTGAAATCCCCTTACCATCCCTCACAATTGGGCCAAACGGCGTCGGAGTGACCGGTGCAATTACAAGCGTACTCAACGATCACGATAAGGATAGTGACCTCGTCGAAAAGCACTTACTTGACGACATAAATGAAATTGCTCACCCAGAGTACCATTACGATAGAATTACTGTTCAAAAATTAGAAGATGATAAATGGGAAATATACCTGCACGACTCAAAGCACGGCAGAGTAGCGCTTTCTCAATGCGGGTCTGGAATTAAGACAATTCTACATATTGCTTCTCTTTTTAATATAATAATTGAGAGCCAGGGATCCCAAGTTTCTAACTCGCTGATTGTACTTGAAGAAATTGAGAACTCCCTACATCCGCGGACCCAGCGTAGCCTGCTAGACTATATTGATAAAAAAGTAGGCAACGATTCTGTTTGTATAATTGCTACTCACAGCTCAACTTGTCTAGATTATTTTCAAGGAAGAGACGATGTCTCATTTACCCGTATATTTCAGGATGAAGGCATTACAAAATCACACGAGATTAGCGCATTTGTAGATCGAACTGGTGTTCTTGATGCATTAGGAGTGAAGGCGTCAGACGCATTGAATTCAAACTGTGTAATTTGGGTCGAAGGCCCCTCCGATAGAATTTATCTCAAACACCTAATCGATCTTCTAAGTGATGACGAATTGCACGAAGGCCAGCACTACTCTGTGATGTTTTACAGAGGAAAACTGCTGTCGCACCTAACGGCGGATGATCCTCAAATGGTCAGTGAACTTATCAGCCTTCTAAAAATAAACCGAAATTCAGCAATCCTGATTGATAGCGACCGGAAGAAGCATGGCGGTTGGGTAAACGAGACAAAGCGACGAATAAAAAATGAAGCGCAAGAGACCGGCGCTTACGTTTGGACCTCTCAAGGGCGAGAAATCGAGAACTATTTCAAACCTGAATTTTGGGCATCGCACATGACAGTAACTCAAAGCGAAGTTGGTCCATATGACCAAGTGTTTGAAGCCGTGAAACGTAAGAAACCGGACGGTAAAACCATTAACACCAAGGTTGAGCTGGCTAGGTGGGCCACCAATCATATTAGCGTGGGTGACATTGCTTTAGACGGTGAGGCCCGCTCCAAAGAGGTTATCAAGTTTATCCGAGCATCAAACTACATGTAGGCCCCTCACCCACCGCCAGCGAGCGTCTGATCCATGGTGCGAGAGGGTTCGGCACAGGGACCACCAATCGGCTTTGCAGGAACACCGGCAACCGTGCAACGGGCTGGTACAGGGTTCAGCACGACAGAGCCCGCAGCAATGCGCGCTTCTTCACCAACCGTTATATTTCCCAAAACCTTGGCCCCGGCGCCGATCAGCACGCCGCGCGCGATTTTCGGGTGACGATCACCGTGCTCGGTCCCCGTGCCGCCCAGCGTCACCTCATGCAGAAGAGAGACATCGTCGCCCACCACAGCTGTTTCACCGATGGTCACAGCAGTCGCGTGGTCAATCATGACACCGGACCCGATGCGGGCAGCCGGGTGGATGTCCACGCCAAAGCGCTCGCTGCACCGGCTTTGCAGGTGAAACGCCAGCGTCTCGCGCCCTTCGCGCCACAGCCAGTGGGCAATGCGGTAGCTCATCAGGGCGTGGAAGCCCTTGAAATACAGGAAGGGCTGGAGAAGCGACTGGCAGGCGGGATCGCGCTCATCCACCGCCAGCATGTCAGCAGCCGCGCGATCAGCCAGCGCTGGCTGTTTGTTCAAGGCATTGGCGACCACGTCATGCATCTGGAGAACGTCCAGCTGAGGGTCGGCCATCTTTGCGGCAATGCGGTGAGCCAGCGCGGTGGCAAAGCTGTCATGGCGCAGGATGGCTGCGTTTAAAAAGCTGGCCAGCATGGGCTCTGACGCTGCTGCTGTCGCTGCTTCAAAGCGCAGGCGTGACCAGACGGTATCCTGAAGCCCGGTGGTGGCGCGATCGTTCAGATCGGCGGGAGTTTCAGCAAGGCTCATCGTCGCTGTCCTTTTGGTCTCAGGGCTTCAGCATGGCCCGCGCCAGCGTGTCGGGCAATGCACCCGTTCGCGCCAGATACTCCGCCTTTCCCAGCAAAAGCATTGAAAAGGCATCGGTGATTTGTCCAGACATGGCCATTTCGTAGGCCTGATGGAAGGGCATACGCTTTACAACCATGTCAGCTTCACTGCTATCACGGTCAGGTTCTCCCTCACTCAAGCCCCACGCAATCAGACCTTCGGCCCATTCATTGGTGACCGAATTGGACATCGCCATGCGCCCCATCGATTGCCAGTGCTGGGCTGTGTAGCCGGTTTCTTCAGCCAGCTCGCGCTGACCACCAGCAATCGCCTCTCCATCTTTGGGACCTCCGCCTTCAGGACACTCCCAGGAGTGTTGATCAATGGCAAAGCGGTACTGACCCACCAGAAGCGTGTCGCCGTTTTCAAAGACCGGCACCACCCCAATGGCCAGGAATTTCGGCTCCATGACACCGTAAAGCCCGGGGCTGCCATCGGGTCGGATCACGTCGTATTCGCGCACCGTAATCCACGGATTTGTATAGGTTTCACGTTCAGCCGTTATGGTCCACGGTCCGCGCTTTTTACCGCTCATGGTCGGCTCCTGAAGTCTCAAGCCGGTTGAGGCTCCAGCTTTGCAGACGTCTGGTCAAACCGGCTGAGCAGCACAAAGGCAGACGGTGCAAAGATCAGAGCGAGGATGGCTGAGCCACTGACACCGCCGGCCACAGCGGCCGCGAACGGAAGCCAGAAGCTATCGCCCTCGATCAGCAGTGGGGCAAAGCCACCAATGGTCGTCAGCGTTGTCGCCAGGATATGGCGGGTGGCATCGACAACCGTTTCACGGGTCGCTTCCGCGTCACCAGCCACCGCCTGCGGGTTTGCACGAAGGGCTGAGAGGACCACGATTGTGCCGTTGATCGACAGCCCGACAAGGCCCAGCGAGCCGATGATCGCGTTAAACCCAAGCGGAGTACCGAACATCCACACACCAAACATAGCCAGTCCTGCCGACAGGAAACCCACCACGAACACCACACCGGCAAAGCGGAAGGAGTTGAATGCCAGCACGACCGCCGCGACCATCAAGGTTAGCAAGGGCAAGGCCGTGCTCATCAAATCGCCCATGGCATCGCCCTGATTTTCAGCATCGCCGCCGACCGCAATGCGGTAACCTGGCGGCAGAGGTTCAGCCCGCGACTCATACAGCTCCTGAAACCGCTCAAGGGCGGGCGCTGGTAACACAAAGGGATCAAGGAAGGCGTAGATGGGGTTGGCACGCTGACCATCGATACGGGTGATCAGCGCGGTTTCAGGCTGTAGCGTCACCGGACCAAAGGCTCCCACCAGTCCCGGTTCTGCGGTGTCAGCACCCGCAGGCAGCGGGGTCGGGCCAAGCAGGTTGGCCCCCTCACGCCGGGCGGTCGGGGCCATCACCCGGACCGGCAGCTCCTCAACGCCCTCCAGAACCGTACCACCAACGATACCGTCGATATCAGCTCTCACCCGGCCCGCCAGATCGCTCAGGCTGAGACCGGCTCTGGCAGCCGCTGCCTCATCGAGTTGAAGCTGAACCACCGGCTCGCCCAGGCGCAATTGAGCCTCGGTGTAGGTGACACCCGGCACCTCAGACAGGACAAGTCGGATTTCATCTCCTATGCGATCAAGAACGGCCAGATCTGGTCCGAGAACCTGTAGCTCGATCGGGGCCGGACGCGGCGGTCCCTGCTCGAACGGAATGGCGAGAAACTGGCTCTCGGGGAACTCTTCTCGGGCCCGTCGCTGAACATCGGTCACAATCCGGCGGGTTGCCGCTTGTGATTCAGTGCGCACGTATCCAGAGGCAAAATTGGGACGCCCCTCGGTCCCCGCAAGCATGTTGTAGTAGACCCGCGGCGAGCTTTCCCCGATCACCCAGCTAACATCCTCCACTCCGTCATAGCTGTTCAGCAATGCTGTAGCGTCCTCAACCCTGCGTGCTGTCTCGTAAATCGAGCTTGCGGGCGGTAGCACCAGGCGCACCTGAAACATGTCGCGTTCGGTCGGCGGGAAAAATTGCGACGGCAGCGTCGTGGCTGCAAAGAATCCGGCAAACGGGAGGAGAAGGCTTAAGCCTATCCCGACCACCGGCTGGGCAATCGTGGCGTCCAGCAGCTTGCGATAGACCCACGCCAGCGGCTTTGATCGCAGCCCGTCACGCCAAAACGGCGCATTGGCCTCACCAGCCCGCCCGTCATCAAACCAGGCCGCGAGGGCGAGGATAAGCGTGAAGGACAAGGCAAAACTCGCAAGGATCGAGAAGATCACCGAAACGCCAATCATGCCGACAAATTCACCCGCAGAACCGGGCAAAAGCGCGATCGGAGCGAAGGCGAAAACCGTGGTTAAAGTCGACGCGAGCAGCGGCCCGAACAGGGTCTTCACCACCTTCTCAAGGGCGTCCAGTCGCTCCATACCCCGAGCCCGGAGCAGGCGGTAATCGTCCACCACCACGATGGCGTTATCGATCAGGAGCCCGAGGGATACCACCAGCCCGGTCACCGACATCTGGTGCAGCGGTTCGCCAATCAAATTGATCAGCACCATGACCAGGAGAATCGTTAGCGGCAGCGCCGATCCGACGATGAATGCAGACCTCCACCCCATCATCAGGAACAGAACCGCAAAGACTATGAGTGCTGAAAAACCAAGGTTTTGCGCCAAACCCGCCAGCCTGTCGATCACATAGGTCGACTGGTCAAACAGGATCTCCACATCAACGCCGGGATTGGCTGCGGCAAACTCAGCCACCACCGCCTGAGCGCGGGCGTCCCAGCTATCCACCTGAAGACCTGGCTCCAGAAAAGCGCCGACCAGGATCTGGCGCTCACCCCCGCGCACCGAGATGGAGGCTGGCGGATCAGTGATTTCTCGCGATACCGTGGCAACATCACCAAGACGCACAAAGCCCTGATCTGTTTGAGTAATTATCACATCACGGACACGGTCAAGACTATCAAAGGCACCTGCAACTTCGACCGTCAGGTCCAGCGTGTCGCCGGCAAGCCGCCCCGCGGGCGATCGGGCATCGGACCGCGCCAGAATGGCGGCCACATCAGCGGCTGTCAGGCCCAGCGAAGCCGCGCGCTCAGGATCAAGAACAACGCGGACCTCTTCGGTCGGCGCGCCGAAAACTTCTGTTTCTTCAGTGCCCGGCACTGAGCGTAATCGGTCCTGAAGATCACGTGACAGGCGCGCCAGAACGCCAAATCCTGCGTCAACATCTTCAGGCCAGGTCAGTGAAACCACCAATGTCGCCGCACCCAGATAATTCTGGCGCACCTCAATCGGCAACACGCCATCTGGCAGCGCCGCCTCGGCGATGGAAACCTGGTCGCGCACCATGGTCCAGGCCTGCTCCACCTGGGCTTCGGTCAGGTCCTCTCGCATCGCCACATCGATGATGCCGATATTGGCGCGCGAGCTGGAGTTCAGCTCATCGATCTCGACAAGCTCAAGAAGCTCACGTTCGATGGGTTCGACGACCAGCGCTTCAATCCGTTCTGCATCCGCACCGGGAAACTGAGCAATAACAAAACCGTAGCGCTTGACCAGCGTCGGGTCTTCCTGGCGCCCAAGCACGCCCAGAGCCGCAAATCCGCTGACAATGACCAGAAACAGTGCCAGCAGCGTCAGGCGCGGAAAGCGGTAAAACAGACTGCCGATGCTCATTGGGGTGAGCTTTCGTTAGCAGCACGAACCCGCTGGCCGGGTGCAGCGCGATGCACGCCAGCACTGACAAAAACCTCACCGTCCCGCACCGCACCGGAGAGATAGACGCGGTCCGCTTCAGTATGGATGATTTCTACCGGGCGTGGCTCAAGCCGCTCTGCATCACCGCTGCCGGCAACCACATAAATCGACCACAAACCGCGCCGCCCCTCCGACAGGGCAGTCACCGGAGCCCAGAAGCCTTCACTTTCAATAACCGTCGGCAGGACCAGCCGGGCAACCTCACCGCTTCGAACGCCAGCCTCCGCCGGAATATCAAAGACAGCCGAAACGCTCTGTCGCTGTGCATCCAACACGCCTGTGACTGCGCGCAACGTCGCTTCGACGCGCTGCGATCCGACGTCGACCTGATAGCGGTCGCCCACGATCAGGTTTGCTGCCTCCCGCTCTGGCAGGCCCGCGCGAAGCTCAAGGTCGCCTGCCTCAACAAGGTTTAGAACGGGTGCCCCGGGAGAGGCAATCGCGCCTTCGTCAAACATGCGGGCTGTCACGACCCCTGTGAACGGGGCGGTTATCGTAGCCAGATCAATGCGGACCTGAAGGGTTTCAGCTTGCGCCCGTGCAGCAGCGGCCTGAGCCTGCGCCGAGCGAGCGTCAGCAGCGACCTCATCGAGGCGCTGGGCAGAGATGTGGCCGCGGTCAACGAGCGTCTGCTGGCGCTCCAGCGTAAGCCTCGCCAGATCTGCGCGGGCCTGAGCCGCAAGCTCGTCGGCTTCGGCAGCGGCGAGGCTGGCCTGCAAGGCGCGCGTATCCAAACGAGCCAGCACATCGCCGTCTTCAACCTGATCGCCAACATCGACAAGAACTGCAGCAATACGCCCGCCGGCTTCAAAGCCCAGAGCGCTCTCCCGGCGAGCCGCTACGAGCGCGGGGTATCGGGCTTCAATTTCGCCAGCCTCAGCGAAGCGGACGACGCTGGTGGCCACGGGAAGCGGATCAACCGCGTCTGGGACCGACTGGCTCGCCGAGGCGCTGCGCATGCCGGTTACCAGACTGACAACGGCAATCAGAACAACACCGAATGCAATAACGCCAAGCCCGAAACGGCTTCTGGACAAAAGACCTAAACGCGCCATTGCGCACTCCCGCGATAATCACGAGGTGACATATAGTTCGGCAAACAGCGTTTGGGAAGTGAACAGCGTTCACTTTTGGAATTATTTCTTGTTCGCTAGAAGGCTTCGCCCGAATCCAGCTTTTCAATCAAGCGCTTGGACCCCAGTCCGCGCATTACCATGGCCGCATGAAAATCGATCAGAGCATCCAGCTTGTGCTTGATCACGCTCTTCATGTCGGCAGGCGGATTTTCGCCGGGCTGATAGAGCCCCCTTTTTTCGTCGGGGAAGTCCGGCATGGTGATCGCCAGAAGCGTGAGGCCATGGGACGCCGCCCAGACGCTGGTCGCGGCCAGCTGGATATCCACCTCGCGGAACCAGCCCTCGTTGACCGACTGAACGATCATTTCGCGCAAGTGCCCCGCAGCAGCAAAGCCAAAGCTGTCCTTTTCCTCTTCGTCATCGGCAATGCCGGTGAAGGCGAGTTTGTAGTGGCCAGGCTGCTCCAGACCAGTTTCCACATAAGCGCGCATGCAGGAGGTGCACAGCATGGGCCCGCTCTTGGCGTCACAGGCGACGGCTTGCATCCGCTTCAAGAGCCGCTCGAAAAAGCCTTCGCGGATTTCCTGGAATAGCGCTTCCTTGGAGTCGAAATACTTGTAGAGCGCCGCCGGTGAATAATCGATACGCTCGGCAAGCCGGCGCATGGACAGGCCCTGCTCGCCTTCAGAGGCGAAGATATCCTCAGCCGCCTCAACGATCGCATCGCGCACTTTCAGGCGGCGACGCTCAGCCGGACTCAAATCGTCTTCGGTTGCTGTTTCCGCAGCCATGGGCGCGGCGCCTCCAGTTTTGTTGATCGTTAGCGCTGCCCAGTTTCAGGCCTTGCGCTTGCGAACGCTCAATACATCTTCCACCTATATTGTGCGTTTTGGCGGCCCCGTCAAAAACCTGTTTGCCGCACGCTACTTCAAGGAGCCACGCCATGGCCGCATCCTCAGCCCCCGTCTCACCCAATGCCGGTGATGTGTTGCCTGCTGCGCACAAGAATAAGGCCGCGGTGAAAATGCTGCTACAGCGCCGCTCCACACTGGCCAAGAATATGACAGAGCCAGGCCCCAGCAGGGACGAGCTGGAGACGCTGCTAACCATTGGCGGACGCACACCCGACCACGGCAAGCTGTTTCCCTGGCGCTTTATCGTGTTTCAAGGTGAGGCACGCTCTCGCTTCAGCCAGCGCCTCGAGGCACGCTTCAAGGACATTGAGCCGGAGGCGCCGCCAGAGCGCCTGGCGCTGGAACGCACACGGTTTGAGCGCGCTCCGGCGGTTATTGCTGTTATCTCGGACGTAACCGAGAACCATAAAATTCCGCTCTGGGAGCAGGAGCTCAGCGCTGGTGCAGTATGCCAGAACCTGCTGATTGGCGCGAACGCCATGGGATATGGCGCGCAATGGCTGACCGAGTGGTATACCTATGATCGCGTTATCAAATCAGAGCTAGGCCTTGGCTCCGGAGAGCGCGTTGCGGGCTTCATCTATGTAGGAACCGCCAGCGAAGATCCTGTGGAACGTCCCCGCAAGGCCCCTCGCGTCAGCCACTGGTCATAGCGACGCGCAGCCGCGCCCCCTTACCGCAGCGCAACATCGGCGCTAGGGTATATGAAATGATTGGCGCAAGAGCGCCGCAAAGGACAAGACGATGACTGCCTGGAACCCGGATAGCTGGCGTTCAAAGCCAGCCAAACAGCTGCCCGATTATCCTGATCCTGATGTGCTTACGCGCGTCGAGGCCGAGCTTTCGCGTCGCCCTCCGCTGGTGTTCGCCGGTGAGGTCAAGCGCCTGAAAAAGCAGCTGGCAAACGTATCGGCAGGTCAGGCCTTTCTGCTGCAGGGTGGTGATTGCGCGGAAAGCTTCAAGGAGTTTTCCGCTGACAATGTGCGCGACACCTTCCGCGTGCTGTTGCAGATGGCGGTGGTGATGACCTTCGCCAGTGCCAAGCCGGTGGTGAAGGTGGGGCGGATTGCCGGTCAGTTTGCCAAGCCGCGCTCCGCCAACACCGAGGTCATCGACGGTGTGGAGCTGCCAAGCTATCGCGGTGACAGCATCAATGACATGGCCTTCACCGCTGAAGCCCGTGTACCGGACCCAGAGCGCCTGATCCGCGCCTATAATCAGTCAGCGGCCACTTTGAACCTGCTGCGAGCGCTCGCGTCTGGTGGTTATGCCGACCTGCACAATGTGCACCAGTGGACGATGGATTTCCTCGCGGGCAGCCCGGCGGGCGAACGCTACCAGGAATATGCCAATCGGATTTCAGAAGCCCTCGCTTTCATGCGCGCCTGTGGTGTGACGCCGGACGGCGCGCCAACCCTGGAAGGCGTGGACTTCTTCACCAGCCACGAAGCGCTTCACCTGCCGTTTGAGGAAGCCCTCACCCGCATGGAGCGTGATACCGGCCGTTGGTTTGCCACATCAGGTCACCTGAGCTGGATCGGTGATCGCACCCGCCAGCCGGACGGTGCACACGTGGAATTCATGCGCGGCATTGAAAACCCGGTGGGCCTTAAATGCGGCCCGACGCTTGATCCTGACGAGCTGATCCGTCTGATCGACATCCTCAACCCGCGCGATGAAGCCGGGCGATTGGTGCTGTATGTGCGCATGGGCGCAGACAAGGTCGCCAATGGCATGCAGCCGCTGGTTCGCAAGGTGCTCAGCGAAGGCCGCAACGTGGTCTGGGCCTGCGACCCGATGCACGGCAATACGCACAAGGCCAGCAACGGCTACAAAACCCGCGATTTCGACAAGGTGCTGAGCGAACTGAAGACCTTCATCGAGGTTTTGCGCGCGGAAGGCGCTGAGCCTGGCGGTGTGCACTTTGAGATGACGGGCCAGGACGTGACGGAGTGCGTCGGCGGTGCAGGTCACCTGTCGGAAGCTGATCTCTCCAGCCGCTATCACACCCACTGTGATCCGCGCCTCAATGCCGATCAGGCCCTTGAGATGGCGTTCCAGATCTCAGAGGCACTCAAACCCGCCGAAGGTATCACACGGGCCGCTGAATAGCCTTGGACGTAACGCCAACAAAAAGGCCGCTGGTATTTCCAGTGGCCTTTTTTAGTAGGAAAAACAAAAACCGCCGCCCGGTTTCCCGAGCGGCGGCTTGTAAAGACAGATCTGAAAATTCAGAGCAAGGTCTTAGATGTCTTTGAGAGCAGACGCCGGGCGGAAGGCCAGGCTGGTCTTGGCTTTGGACATCATCTTTTCGCCGGTGCGCGGGTTACGCACTTCGCGAGCCTCGCGGTGCTTGGCGTGGAAGGTGCCGAAGCCAGCGAGCTGAACGGTGTCACCGCCCTTCGCCGCAGCAACAATGGCGTCGATCACAGCGTCAACGGCGTCACCGCCCTGAGCTTTGGTGATACCAGCCTTGTCGGCAACGGCTTTAGCGAGTTCAGACTTGTTCATGAGGGATCCCCCAAAATCGTTATCAGGCACTCACAGCAGGATCGCTGCGAACGGTCTTTTATTCGACAGCGCCATCAAGCGCGATTCTGATGCGCGATTGCAAGCGTATACAGGCGATCTGGGAGATTTGTGCTGTAGGTAACGCAGCCAGTTTCTCTTTATGGTAAACAAAAGGCTTATTTTTGGCCCGCTGTTTGCGCTGCGGAATGTATGACACGTAAACCCGTACCGATACTGAACAGAATCGCTTTCACCGGATTGGCCGTTTCGGCGGCCTGCTTAGCCTATGCAGGCTTCGACCAGATGTTCGCCAATGAGACATTAGCCGCTTTTGTTGGGGCCTGTGTCGGCGGTGGCATCCTGGGCCGCGCTTTTCGCAGCACACCTGAACACACCTAGGTTCAGCTCAAGGTCTCGATGGCGTAGGACAGGCTTACGAAGTAGAGCCCAACCCCGGTTCCCAGCGATACAAACGCCGAATAGAGCCCGATGGCCCCAGCCTTGAGCCAGCGCCTTTTGCTCGCGGCAGCACCAAGCCCCGGAGCGCCGCGCGCATAGGTCAAGCTGTAGACCGCAAGCATGATGGGCACCATGATCAGGCCTAGATCCGGACGCTGAACCATAATTGGGAAAAGCACGAGCGCCGTCGCGGCCCCGACCGAGGTCAGGGCGAATGTCAGATTCAGCCGCGCAGCCCAGCGAAGGGGGCCGCTAAACAGGGCAATGAGCCCGATTGAGGTAAACCCGACCAGGCCGGAAACCGTGGAATGAAGCAGACCGTATAATTCGCCCTGCACGCGGGCCAGGTCTGTAAAGCTCCCATTAATCTGCGATAAGACCTGCTCTCTCTGGCTCTCCGGCCAGTTGGCATAGGCGTTGGCAAACAAATCCTCATGGCTGCCGAAGAAATAAGTGATCACCGTCAGCACGACCGTAAGGCTGAGCCAGAGGCGAAGCGAAGGAGTGTATGTTCGCTCGCCACCGGCATAAGCCTCAAAAACCTTCGAGGGCTTGAAGAACAAATCGCGCAAAGTTCGAAAGCTGCGCAGATTAAAGCCGGTAATCTCCTCAAGGATATCCTCCGGCGTGCCCCCTTCAGTCGGGCCCTCGCTTGCCTTGCGTGGTCCTGAGTCCAGCGTCTGATCCGTCAAAGCTTCACCAGCATCTTTCCGATATTCGCTCCGGTGAAGAGGCCCATGAAGGCATCCGGGGTTTTGTCGATACCTTCAAAGACCGTGTCACGGGTCTTCACCTTGCCGGCCATCATCCAGTTGGACAGGTCACTGACGAAGTCTGAATAGACATCAAAGTGGTCCGACACGATGAACCCCTGAAGCGTCAGCTTTTTGGCTACGATCTGGGTCAGGTTTGTAGGCCCGGGCAGCGGCTCATTATCGTTATAGCGCGCGATCATTCCGCAAACCGCCATCCGGCCGTGGGCCTTGATGGCATCAAGCGCCGCCTGAAGGTGATCACCGCCGACATTTTCAAAATAGGCATCGATACCGCCAAGTGGCTTGGCCGCTTCACGCACCGCAGCGCTCAGGTCATCAACCGCCTTGTAATCCACGACCGCATCCGCGCCGAGTTCTTTACAAAATGCCGTTTTCTCGTCACCGCCAGCTGTGGCTAGCACCTTGGCGCCCATCGCCTTGGCAAACTGGATACCCGCAGAGCCGACCGCGCCAGCACCGGCGCTCATCCAGAGCGTCTCACCTTCTTTAAGGCCGATCATCTTCTTGATACCCACATAGGCGGTCATGCCGGTCAGGCCGGCAATGCCCAGATAGGCTTCGGCGGGCAAAAGATTGGTGTCGATCTTGGTGACGCCCTCCGCCGATGCGGTCCAGCCCTCACGCCAGCCATTCATGCTCATCACCCAGTCGCCTTCAGAAAAGCCTTCAGCATTGGATTTGACCACCTGGCCCACAGCGCCGCCCTCCATGGGCTGGCCAACCTGGAACGGGTCCACATAGGTCTTGATGCCGATCATCCGGCCGCGCATGTAGGGATCAACCGACAGCCAGGCATTCTTCACCTGGATTTGACCGGCTTGCGGATCAGGCAGGTCAACCTCAGTCATCTCGAAATACTCCGGCTTGACCGGACCGGTGAAGTGTTGCGTCAGACGAATTTCGCGGCTCTTCATTGGATGTCTCCCTGTGAGGCATGATGGCCATCAATTTCGCTGGGGAGCTTAATCAAACATGCCCGCCACTCAAGCCGAGCAAGCGGCGAAGCGATAAAAGCAAACTTCCGAAACCAATCGTGACGCATTGGTGCAGAGCGTAATATTGCGCCGCGCCGTGCCACATGCTTCCTGCGCACCATGACTAATGCATCTGAACCGCTCAAGGCGGGCGTTGTTGGGGCCGGCGTATTCGGCGGCTACCACGCATCGAAATATGTGGCCCTAGAGGGTGTCGAATTTCTGGGCGTTTTCGACCCGGTGTCCGACCATGCCAAGGCGCTTTGCGACAAGCACGGCGGCGCGCCCTTTGCCAGCCTGTCTGATCTGGTTGACGCGTGTGATGTGGTTACCGTGGCCAGCCCGGCTGTCTTTCACCACGATGCCGCACGACGCGCCCTCACCGCCGGCAAGGCAGTCCTCGTTGAAAAGCCGCTGTCAGCCACGGCGGCTGAAGCTCGCGAGCTGGTCCAGCTGGCTCAACTAAAGGGCTCCATCCTGCGCGTCGGCCATCAGGAACGCTTTGTCTTTGACGCTATGGGCCTGTTTGGTGACCTGCCGCGTATTAAGTCGCTGGGGGCCCGGCGCATGGGTGTACCGGGCGTGCGCAATCTGGATGTTTCGGTGACGCTGGACCTGATGATCCACGATATTGATCTGGCGCTTGCCCTTGCCGGGGCCCGACCAGATCGAGTCGAGGCAGAGCTGGTCTCCGCTCGCGGTCGTCTAGCCGATCATGTGCGCACCACCCTGCACTTCCCCGGCGGTGTGACGGCCAAGCTGGAATCCAGCCGCGTGGCAGAAGCCCGCGATCGAGTGATGACGCTGGACTATGAGGGTGGCGCTCAGGTCAGCGTCGACTTTATCGAGCGCCGCTTCGACAATCCGGCCGGCCTTCCGCTGGATCCGGATTTCGACACCAAGCCCTCGGCCAAAGACTCCCTGGGTGCCAACGTCGCGGCCTTCGTTGCCGGTGTGCGCGGCGAAAGTGGTGGACCGGGCGCAGACGGGGCGGCAGGTTTGGCGGCCATGGAAGTCGCGCTTGAAATCGACAAGGCGTGCGGGTCAGACAGTCGGATGTAAAACATGTATGGACTGCCCTCACCGGCCACACGCGGTTGAGGGCGAAGGCCGCTTGGACGGTTACTCTGCCGCTTTCAGCTCTGGCGGGGTCCATTTTTCCTTCATGGTGACCAGCTCTTCGGCAACCGAGGGGTGAACCGCGCAGGTTTCATCGAACTGAGCCTTGGTCAGCCCCGCCTTCACCGCGATACCGACGGCCTGGATGATCTCCGGGCTGTCATCGCCGACCATGTGGCAGCCGATGACCACATCATCGCTGGCGCGGACGATCAGCTTGATCAGCATGGGCGAGCGCTCCTTGGTGAGCGCGTACTTCATCGGGTTGAAGGTCGATTTGTAGATATCGATCTGGCCGTATTTCTTGCGCGCTTCCACTTCGGTCAGGCCCACCGTGCCCACCGGTGGCTGAGTGAAGACAGCACTGGCAATGGTGTCATGGTCATAACCGCGCGGCTTGCCGCCAAAGACGGTATCGGCAAAGGCGGCCCCTTCGCGGATCGCCACGGGCGTCAGGTTCACCCGGTCGGTCACGTCGCCCACAGCGTAGATGCTGTCCACATTGGTCTTTGAGTATTCGTCGACGATGATCGCGCCCTTGTCATTGACCTCAATGCCCACATTCTCAAGCCCGAGGCCCTTGGTGTAGGGGTCGCGGCCAATGGCAAAGACCACATCGTCGGCGATCAGCTCATCGCCGTTTTTCAGGAAGACCGTCTTTTTGCCCGTGTCTTCATCCTTGGTGATCTTTTCAAACACCGTGCCGGTGATGACGCGTACACCCGAGGCTTTCAGGCCCTCGTGAACCGCCACACGCACGTCTTCGTCAAAGCCTCGCAAAACCGTATCACCGCGATAGACAAGACAGGTTTTCACCCCAAGGCCTGCGAACACCTGAGCAAACTCACAAGCGATATAGCCGCCGCCCGCGATCACGATGTACTCCGGCAGTTTTTTCAGATGGAACAGCTCGTTGGAGGTGATGGTGTGCTCCGCCCCTTCCAGATCCCAGTCCTTGTTCGGCGCCCCGCCCACAGCGACCAGAATATTCTTGGCCGTTACCGTGCGGTCTTCGTTGACCAGGCGCACCGTGTGCGTGTCGACGATTTCGGCGCGGTCGTGGATCAGCTCCACACCGGCATTGGCCAGATTGCGCGAGTAGATGCCTGACAGGCGGTCGACTTCTGCATTCATGGCATCGCGAAACGTAGCCCAGTCAAAGCTGACATTGTCCGCTGACCAGCCATAGCCCTCAGCTTGCCTGAAGCCTTTTCCGAAGCCTGAGGCGTAGACCATGAATTTCTTCGGCACACAGCCGCGAATGACGCAGGTCCCGCCTGGACGATACTCCTCGGCCACCGCGACCTTGGCACCCATCATGGACGACAACCGCGACGCCCTCACCCCGCCAGAGCCAGCCCCGATGGTGAACAGGTCATAGTCAAATTCGGTGTCGGTCATGGCGCAGCCTTCATCTCATGGAGAAAATCTTGCGCGTGATGTGGGGGAGATGACTTGAAAGGTCAAATCACGGGGCTGTGGGGTGGTTTTGCTCGCGCCAAGAAACACAGGCCTTTCCCGGCCAAGCCCGGATTATTCCGGGCGCAGAGCCGGGACCCACCGAAAGCGCCAAGACGAATGATCTTCATGCCAATCATGGATCCCGGATCTTCGCTTTGCTCGTCCGGGACGGGGTGGAAGGCAAACGCGCCTAAAGCTCCACGACCCGCGCACCATCGTCTTCACCGACTATAAGCACGCGTGCGAGGCCGATAAAGAGGCCATGCTCTACCACACCGGGAATTTTTGACAGGTTTTCAGCCGCTTCTTCCGGGTCGGGGATGCGGCGGCATTGGCAGTCGAGGATGTAGTGCCCGCCGTCGGTGATGTAGGGGTCAGTGCCATCGGCCTTGCGGCGCAGATTGATATCCGGGTTATTCACCCCGGCTGCGCGCAGGGCATCGAAGACTTTCTTGGCGGTGATCGTGAAGGCGAAGGGATCCACCTCCACCGGCAGCGGGAAGGCGCCGAGGTCGGCGACCAGCTTGGACTCGTCGATCACCACCGCCATCAGGTCAGAGGCGTGGGCGATGATCTTTTCACGCAGGTGGCAGCCGCCCCCACCCTTGATCAGGCGAAAATGGATATCGACCTCATCCGCGCCATCAATCGTCAGATCGATGCGCTGGGCCTGATCGACCGGCAACAGGGGGACGCCGACCTCGCGGGCAAGCACGGCGGTGTTTTCAGACGTCGGCACCCCCTTGATGTTTTCAATCTCACCGGCCTTTAGCGCCTCGCCCAGTTCCTTGACGAATAACTCAGCGGTGGAGCCGGAGCCCAGCCCCAGCGTCATCCCGCTTTCGACAAGCTCCAGGGCGGCCTGGGCGGCGAAGAGCTTTTGCTGGGCAGCGCTCATTTGTTGACCCCTCCAAGGAGCACGAATTTCAGCTCGGTGAATTCCTCTACGCCCCACTTACCGCCTTCGCGGCCGATGCCGGACTCCTTGACCCCACCGAACGGTGTTGCTGGTGAGCCGACCATAGGCGCGTTGACGCCCACCATGCCGAACTCGAGGCCTTCACTGAGACGGTGAACCCGTCCGATATCGCGCGTGTAGACATAGGCAGCAAGGCCATAGGGCGTGGAGTTGGCAAGGCGGATAATCTCCTCCTCGCTCTCAACGCGATAGACCGAAGCGACGGGGCCGAAGATTTCCGAATTCGCGATACTCAGCGAGAAGTTAGACCCGCTTTCGATCAAGGTCGGTGCATAGAAGCTACCGCCCAGCTCATCGGCCATGGGTGAGCCACCGACGAGCACTTTGGCACCCTTGCCCTTGGCGTCCTGAACCAGCGCATCAACGCGCTCCACAGCTTCATCGTGGATGAGCGGGCCGATCTGCACGCCGCTTTCAAAGCCGGAGCCGACTTTCAGCTTCTTCATGCGCTCGGTAACGCGTTCGATCAGGGCATCAGCGATGCCCGCCTGAGCGATGATGCGGTTGGCCGACACACAGGTCTGTCCAGCCGCGCGGAATTTAGACGCGATCACACCGTCAGCTGCGGCATCGAGATCCGCGTCGTCCATGATGATGAAAGGCGCGTTACCGCCCAGCTCCAGCGAGACGCGCTTCACGCCATCAGCCGCCTGACGCATCAACAGCTTGCCAACTTCGGTGGAGCCGGTAAAGCCGACCATGCGCACAGCATCAGAGCTGGTCATGACCTCGCCAATGGCTTTCGCATCGCCGCAGATCACGTTGAACACGCCATCCGGGAAGCCGGCACGCCTGGCAAGCTCTGCCAGCGCCAGCGCCGACAGCGGTGTTTCCGGTGCTGGCTTGACCACAACCGAGCAGCCCGCGGCGAGCGCCGGGCCGCATTTGCGGGTGATCATGGCCGACGGGAAGTTCCACGGCGTGATACAGACGACAACGCCGACCGGCTGGCGCACGGTCCAGCCTCGTGTTCCAGGGAACGGGGTCTGAAGCGTTTCGCCGTGCAGGCGCTTGGCCTCTTCAGCTGACCAGTTCACAAAGCCTGCGCCATAGGTGACCTCGCCCTTGGCCTCGCCAAAGGGCTTGCCCATTTCCGCGGTGATCAGCGTGCCCAGATCATCCGCATGCTCCAGGATCAGGTCATGCCAGCGCTGCACGATGCGCGCGCGCTCGAACACGCTGGTCTTGCCCCAGCCCTTGAAGGCCTTGTCGGCTGCATCAATGGCGCTGCGCGCACCAGCCCCGCCAACATCAGCAACGTCGGCCAGATGTGAGCGATCGCCGGGGCTGTTGACCGCAAATCGTGTGTCGGCACCAACCCACTGGCCGTTGATGAAGGAGTCCGTTTTTAGAAGGTCAGCGTCCTTGAGACGATCTGCGAGCGTGGTCATGGGGGGGAGCTCCTTTTGGGCTTTAGCCCTTTTTCTGCTTGTCTTTTTTGGCCTGCATGGTGGCGCGGAACCGCGTCGCCCAGCCGTCCTTGATTGTCTGTTCAGGCCGCGTCAGCGCCAGGGCACCATCGGGGACATCCGCGGTGATGACCGAGCCGGAGCCCGTCATCGCGCCTGCACCAATGGTAACCGGGGCGACCAGTGAGGCATTTGATCCAACGAAGGCCCCGTCTCTGACGATGGTCCTGTTCTTGAAGAAACCGTCGTAGTTACAAAAGATTGTTCCAGCGCCGATATTGGCCTTCGCGCCAACATCGCCATCCCCGATATAGGAAAGGTGGTTGGCTTTGGCACCCTCGCCCATGCGCGAATTCTTCACCTCGACGAAGTTGCCGACCTTGGCACCCTGCTCCAGCACCGCACCAGGGCGCAGGCGCGCATAGGGGCCAACCTCACACCCGCCAGCAATCTCGGCCCCCTCAATATGGGAGAAGGCGCGAATAAGCGCGCCTGACCGCACAGTCGCTCCAGGACCGAACACGACATTTGGTTCTATGACGACATCGTTTTCAATGACCGTATCATGGGCGAAGTGAACCGTTTCCGGGGCCACCAGAGTGACGCCTTCGACCATGGCCTCCTCGCGCCGACGGGCCTGGAAGGCGGCCTCTGCGGCAGCGAGATCAGCGCGGGAGTTTACGCCGAGCACCTCGCCCTCGCTGCCGCTCACGGCTTTGGCCGAAAGACCGCGCTTGCGCGCCAGTTCGACGACATCGGTGAGGTAGTATTCGCCCTTGGCGTTGTCGTTGGTGACTTCGCCCAAGAGCTCGAACATCAGGCGACAGTCGGCGGCAAGGACCCCTGAATTGCAAAGCCGCACCGCCAGCTGGTCCGGTGTTGCCTCCTTGGCCTCAATGATCGCTTCCAGCTCACCATCGGGCGTTTCGATAAGGCGGCCATAGGCACCCGGCTCTGCAGGCTCAAAGCCCAGCACCGAAACCGCAGCCCCCTCACCCAGCGCGCCGAACACCGCTGTCACCGTCTCAGGGCGGATCAGAGGCGTATCGGCGTAGAGCACGATCACATCGCCCTCAAAGTCAGATAGAGCGTCAGCGGCAACCTTGACCGCATCACCTGTGCCCTGAGGGGGATCCTGCAGCGCGGTCGCGGCACCGGCCTGCTCGGCACGGTCGCGAATCTCAGGCGCATGAGCGCCCCACACCACCACCTTGCGGTCCGCCCCCACCGCATCGGCCAGCGCCAGGCTCCAGTCCAGCATGGAGCGGCCGCCAACCGCATGAAGCGGCTTGGCCAGGCTTGATTTCATCCGACTGCCATGCCCGGCAGCCAGAATGACAGCGGCGCGAGGACGTGAGGACATTGGCAAGCTCCCGAAAGGTGCAAATCAACAGGTGCGCAGTATGCAATAGCGCGGCTATAGCCTATCGCTTTGCTGCTTGCGACCTTTGCTTTGCTACAGGAGCGATCACGATGGCGTTTCAGAATTTGTCAGGGGCCCGGATCGCCTTTGATCTCGACGGAACTCTGGTGGATACAGCACCCGATCTAGTCCGCGCGCTCAACGCCGCAATCATGCCAGCCGGGCTCTCAGAGGTTCCGCTGGATGCCGTGCGCCCAATGGTGGGGCGCGGTGCGCGGGCGCTTATTCTACGCGCCTATGAGCGTGAAGGCCTGGCACAGCCGGACGAAGAGACGACGGATGCAAAGCTAGATGTCTTCCTGAAGGTCTATGCCGACGGCATTGCAGACCTGTCCCGCCCGTTTGAGGGTGTCGAGGCCTCGCTCGACCAGCTGGCCGAAGGAGGCGCAGAGCTGTCCATCTGTACCAACAAGCCCGGCTGGCTGGCGCGCCCATTGATGGAAGAGCTGAACTTGGCTGATCGCTTTGTTAGAATCACCGGAGCCGACGATGTGCCGGAGAAAAAGCCTTCAGCGCTTCACCTGGAAACCGCCATCGGCGGCAAGGCCGATTCGCGCACCGTGATGGTGGGCGATTCTGATCCGGATGTGGGCACGGCGCGGGCTGCCGGTGCCCCGGTGGTCCTGTTTTCTGAAGGCTATAGTGAAAAGCCGGCCAGCACGCTGGGTGCTGACCGGCTTTTTAGCCACTGGCATCAGGCCCCCGAACTTATCGCCGGGCTGGTAACCTGATGCGTGTCCGCGCGGGCGCTTAGGCGCTGCGGCGGTTTTCGGTACGGTCGTTGGCCGGACGGGGCATGCCGTTGACCATGTTGGAGCGTACATCAGTACGAGCCGAACGCATGGCAGGCATGAAACCAGCTTCACACAGCTCGATGTTCACATCGTAGCCGCGATCACGCCAGTAAGCTTCAATACGCTCCTTCAGACGAAGAGCGCCGTCGCGGGTGCAAAAGTCGTTGCTGGCCATTGGGGAGAACCTCATTGCTTTTCGCGCCCTCGCCATAAGGGCGCGTACTTCGTTCTTGGTGACGGTGTTTTCTACGGCACCGAAGGCGTTATCCACGGTGCCGACCGCGTGGGGATATAGAGTAATGCTATGTGTGACGGAAGTGTGTCGGTCGATTTTTTTTGAAAAATTTTATAACCGCCTGAATTGATGGTTGCTTCGCTGTTAATGTTCAGGCTGCTTGACCACAATATGGCGCTGGCGTAGGTATCGCGCGCTCGTTTTGGGGGCGATTAGCTCAGCGGTAGAGCACTTCGTTCACACCGAAGGGGTCACTAGTTCGATCCTAGTATCGCCCACCATTTCTCGCCGAATAGCGACAAAAAGGCCCTGACCGATCCGGTCAGGGCCTTTTTGTTTCGCAGCTCGCCCAGTCAATACTTCTTCAGCAACGACTATTCGCCAAAGGTCAGCCGCCGCATCTCGACCGAGAAAAGCCGAAGTCGTCAAAAACTTCCTGCTTCGCTTACTGAACAGGGTGATAATGGGTTTCAAACCTGTTGCTTGAACGGATCCAACCCTCCCGTCCGGCACCCCCTTGACCGCACACGTAGACCGTACGATGCCCAATTTCTCCGTCAGAAAACGAGCCACAGGTTGGATCATTTTGTATACTGGAGGCGGATCGTTTTATGCCGGAATTTACGAGAAGCCTGCAGCTAGTCAGGTTGTTGCCGCAAAGCCTTTAATCGGGTCCCAAAGCCCGCACATGGCGTCCAACGGACTGCATCCAGGCTCAAGGTCAGCTCGCGCAGCACTCGTGGCCCCCATTCCGCAAGCGCACGCAAGTATAACGGCGACAAATGACAGAATTGACCTGAAGCCAAACGCCGACGGCACGTCGAAATCAAGAAATCGCTTTTGCACTTTTATTCCTGAGATTTCTTTAAATGGCCACTGCGATGTCCAAGAGTTGGTCGACAATCGCTTAACCCTGCCCCTCACGGCTGGCCGCACGATTGTCGAGCACCTCAGCCCGTATCCCAACCAGCAATGCGTAGCAGAGCCGATCACTAAGTCTTTCATGGCGTGTGGACAGATAACTAACGGCCCAGGCAACACCGACATCAGGATCTACACGCTCGCCCCATCGAATGAGCTCATATGGGATCTCGATATCCCAAAGATCCGCGACGATCGGCACTAGATACCCGCGCGGCCGCGTGTATTGTTCAGTGTGATAAAACCAGAATGCACACGACGCATATTCGATAATATCCTGGCCTTCCGGATGGGCCTCGACATACTCGTACATCCTGTCAGCAAATTCCTCGAACTCCGGCGGATAATCCGGCTCGGCTGACACTGATATCGCGGCGAGGGTTGCTGTAAGAAGCATCTGATGACTCCCGTCTTCTCAATTGAATTATAGACATTCTTAAGGTGCATACAATTTCGTTTTTGCCCTACCCGTTGAGACATTAGCGCTCGCCAATTAATGAGCGACGAATGCCAGACTCTCATCCCGTTCGGGACGAGACATGCGCACGCCACTTGCGAAACATTCTCAAAAGCGGCACATAAGACCTATTCACGCTTTTGCGCAGTTTAAGCAACAGGATTGGTAGTTATGTCCCGCTTAATGAAGACCTTCGCGGCATTCTTTATGGCTGGCAGCGCCCTGACCCTCGCGGCCTGTGGCGACACCGGCGCTGGCGGCGATGGTGCCAGCGATGCAGGCGAAGTGAATATCTACACAGCCCGGCACTACGCCTCCGACTACGCCATCTATGACGCCTTCACCGAAGCCACCGGCATCGAAGTCAATTATATCGAGGCTGGCGGCGACCTTTTGATCGAGCGTGTCCGCATGGATGCCGAGCGTTCTCCCGCTGACATCGTCATCACAGTAGATGCCGGACGTCTCTGGCGCGCTGAGCAGGCCGGTCTGTTCCAGGCGGCCCGAGAGCTGGCGGAAGAGCTTGAAGGCATCCCAGCCAATCTGCGCCACCCGGAGAACGCCTGGTTCGGTTTCTCCACCCGCGTACGCGGCATCGCGTACGCACCAGATCGCGTCGATGCGAACACCATTACTGACTTCGCAGACCTTGCCGATCCGCGCTTTGAAGACCGCATCTGCGTGCGCTCATCCGGCAATGTCTATAATCAGTCCTTGATGGCTGCTCTGATCAACACAGCAGGTCCTGAAGCTGCTGAAGCGTGGGCTGCCGGTATCGTCAATAATCTCGCGCGCGCACCGCAGGGCGGCGATACCGACCAGATCCGTGCCATTGCAGCAGGTGAGTGCGATGTCGCCATTGTGAACCACTACTACGCGGCCCGCCTTATGAATTCCGACGACGCCGCGGACCGTGCCGTCGGTGACGCAGTAGACTTCATGATGCCGCCGGTCGCCGGTGCTGGTGCCCACGTGAACGTGTCGGGTGCAGGCCTTGCTGCCAACGCCCCGAACCGCGACAACGCCATCCGCTTTCTGGAGTATCTGCTGTCGGAGGAAGGCCAGCGTTTCTTCCCCGAACTGACCAACGAGTATCCGGCTGTTGAAGGCGTGAGCTACGACAACGCGGTACTGGACGGCTTCGGAGAGATCGAGGCTGATCCGGTCAACGTGAACGCCCTTGGCGAGAACGCCGCTGAAGCCCAGCGTATATTTGATCGCGTCGGATGGCCGTAAACCGCAACGCCAGCCAGCTGGCCCCCAGCTGGCCAGCCGCCATCGCTGCCCTTATTTGCGCCGCGCCGTTAATCACGGTCGCGGCGCTCGGCGTTTTCGGTCCGTGGACCGATTATATGGCGCACATCGCCTCAACGCGCCTGCCCGCCTATCTGACCAATACCGCAGCCGTGACGGTGATTGCAGCGCTCGCAGCCCTCGTGATCGGCGCGCCGCTGGCCTTCATCGTTGCGCGCTATGAATTTCCCGGCCGCCGCGCCATGGAATGGGCCCTCGCCCTTCCGCTTGCGGTACCCGCCTATGCAGCCGCTTACGCCTGGTATGACCTGACCCAGACCGCGGGGCCCATGGGCTTTCTTCCCACCGTGCGCGGCCCGGTCGGTGCCGGGCTAATCTTTGCACTGACACTTTACCCTTATGTCTACTTGCTGGCGCGCGAAGCGTATGCGGGACAATCTTCAGAAGCCTATGACGCGGCACGCACGCTGGGGGCTAGCCCGCTGGGGGCCTTCCTGCGCGCCGCTCTGCCTCTGGCCCGGCCGGCGATTGCTGCGGGATTGGCGCTGGTCATCATGGAGTCGCTGGCCGATTACGGCGCAGTGGCGCATCTGGGCGCTCCAACTCTCTCGGTCGGCCTGATCCGCGCCTGGGCCAGCGAAGGCGCCATCGCCGACGCAGCGCGCCTGGCCATGATCCTGGTGGTCATCGCTTTTGTGCTCTTTGCCTATGAGCGGAGCCAGCGCCGCCGTGCGCGC
Source organism: Maricaulaceae bacterium EIL42A08 (assembly GCA_024178355.1). Classification (GTDB taxonomy): domain Bacteria; phylum Pseudomonadota; class Alphaproteobacteria; order Caulobacterales; family Maricaulaceae; genus Oceanicaulis. The sequence continues at coordinate 962,351 of JAMZNZ010000002.1, forward strand.
CAGACGTCGGCCTCCGGCCGCCGCAAGCCTTCACGGCGCGTCACGCTCTCACCCGGACCTGGAGTGTTGGCGCTTCTGGCCTGTCTGACACCGGTTCTGCTGGGGCTTGTAGTCCCAATGGCCCGGCTGGGCTGGCGCGCCCTGTCCTCACCGAGCAACCGGTCCATGCTCGAAGCGGCTGGCAATTCCCTTCTTCTGGCAACCGCCTCCAGCGTTCTTGCTGCAGCGCTTGGCCTTGCGGCAGCCTATGCGCTGCGAAGCGGACGCCGTCGCGCGATCATTGCAGCGCGTCTGGCAGGTCTTGGCTATGCGGTCCCAGGCTCGGTGGCCGCGCTTGGGGTCCTTATCCTGATTGGCAGCTTTCAGTCCGGCCTTGATGCAGCCTGGACCACCGTGTTCGGCGGAGCCTTCCCCGTCCTGCTCAGCGGCGGTGTGATTGCGCTTGTGTTTGCTTACCAGTCCCGCTTTGCCGCGGCAGCGATTGGGCCCGCAGAAAGCGCGCTGAACCGCGTCACTCCAACGCTGGATTCAGCCGCGCGGTCACTGGGTGCCACATCGCGCGATATCGCCTGGCGCGTGCACTGGCCGCTGGTGGCGTCTGGAGCGCTACTGGCTGGGCTACTTGTCTTTGTGGAGGTTTTAAAAGAGCTTCCCGCCACGATGATCATGCGTCCGCTCAACTTCGACACCCTTGCGGTGACAGCCCACAACTATGCCAGCGACGAGCGCTTGGGCGAAGCCGCCCTCCCCGCTCTGCTCATCGTCTTGATTGCGCTGCCGGCGATGGTCTGGATCGCGCGCCGCATCACCCGGTCGGAGCAGAGCTGATGGCACAATCGGGCACGCTGACCGTCTCCAATGCCTCTATCGCGTACGGCAAGGACAAGTCGGCCGTGGACGGTGTGGATCTGTCGCTCAGCTGCGGCACGGTAACGGCTCTGCTCGGTCCGTCCGGATCCGGCAAGTCAACACTTCTCAGGGCCATTGCCGGCCTCGAAGCGCTTGATGGCGGAGAGATTGGTTTTGCCGGGGAGGTCTGGTCTGAGACTGGCCAGCACAAGCCGCCGGAGGCCCGGCGTTGCGGCGTGGTGTTTCAGGACTATGCGCTCTTTCCTAACCTCAACGCGCTGGACAATGTCAGCTTCGGTCTCAACCGCCTGCCACGCCCTGAGCGCCGTAAGCGCGCGCAGCAAGAGCTTGACGGCGTCGAGCTTGGCCACCGCGCCAAAGCCTTCCCGCACGAACTTTCCGGCGGGGAGCAGCAGCGCGTGGCGCTCGCCCGTGCTCTGGCCACCGACCCGGATGTGATGCTGCTGGATGAGCCCTTCTCAGGGCTGGACCGACGCTTGCGCAACGAATTGCGAGATACCACCGCTCGGGCTTTGAAGGACAGCGGCGCAGCAACGCTGATCGTCACCCACGACGCGGAAGAAGCGCTGAGCCTTGCCGACACCATCGCGCTGATGACTGACGGCAAGATCATTCAGGTGGGCGCGCCGGACACCCTCTATCTGAAGCCGACCTCACTCGCGGCGGCCCGCTTGCTGGGCGATGTGGAATACTTTGATGGGGACGTGATCGACGGCCACCTGCAAACCCCTTTAGGCGCGTTTGATGCCCGCGCCATCGGCAACGCCACCAAAGCACGCGCCCTGATCCGCCCTGAGGGCATCGCCGTCGGCGCTGGGAGTTCGGGCGGCGTAGCGGCCACCATTGTGGAGCGTCGCCTGGCAGGCGGGCACGCGCGATTGTCCTGCGCACTGGAGACCGGGAACGTGGTTCAGGCCCGCGTGGAGCTGACCAATCGCGTCGATGTCGGAGCGCGGGTGCAACTGAGCGTCGACGCGCACTTCGTCAGCGTCGTAACCGCCGGATCGGCGGCAAGCTGATCCGTCGTTCAATCCCGATTTGATTGAGGAACTCCGTGTCATGGCTGACCGCGAGCACTGTTCCTCTGTAATCGCGTAACGCCGCTTCAAGGGCACTCAGCGCATCAAGATCGAGGTGGTTTGTCGGCTCGTCGAGAAGCAAAAGGGATGGTGGCTCGCCGCCTAGCGCACCGGCCAAACCAACCCGCAATCGCTCCCCTCCGCTCAGCACCGAAACCGGCTTCTCAGCGGCCTTTGCCCTGAGATCAAATTGAGCAAGCGCCGCGTAGGCCGCATTGACCGACAGAGCTGGATAGCGATGGCGTAGCGCCTCAGCGGCGGTCAACTCCGGTGAAAGGTCGGAGACCATCTGATCCAGCCGCGCAATCCGACCGTTGGACCGGACAACCCGGCCAGCTTGCGCATCGATCAGGCCAACTGCGAGCTTTAAAACGGTTGTCTTGCCGCTACCATTCGGCCCAGTCAGTGCGACGCGGTCACCACCGCTCAGGGCAAAGGAAAGGTCCTCGACGACTCTTTCGGAACCATAGCCAAAGCTGACACTTTCAAAGGCTAGCTCGGTGCGTCCCTGAAGCGCGGTTGCACCAGGGGCCTTCACGTTGAGTTTGGGGCGATGAGTGCGGGCAAGGTCAGCCTCTTTCACCGCGCTTTCAGCCGCTCCTGACCGCCGGGAGGCCTCTCCGGAAATGCGAGAGACGGTCGCTTCGCTGCGCGACTTCATGGCATCAAGCAAGGACTTGGCATTGCTGCCATCTCGCCTGAGTGCTTTACCGGTTCGCGCTCGACGGGCCAGTCGCGCTTTGGCTTCAGCCTCGGCCCTGCGTGTCGCCTTGAGGTGGGCTTCAGCGCGTTCAAAGGCCAGTTCGGCCCGCTCTTCGCGCGCGGCTTTCTCGGCTAGGTAGTTTGAGCCGTTACCGCCAAAGAAGCTCCAGCTCCCCTGCTCAAGGGCCAGAATGCAATCAACGCGCTCAAGAAGCGCACGGTCATGGCTCGCCACCAAAATGCCGCCCGGCCAATCTGCTAGCATGGCGTAAACCGCGTCTCGGCCTTCCCCGTCCAGATTATTGGTCGGCTCGTCCATCAGCAGGAATTCCGGACGCTCCAGCCATGCTGACGCCAGAACCACACGCGCTCGCTGACCGCCGGACAATGTGTTGAGCGGACGATCAAGCTCCAGCCCTGAAAGCCCCATGCGCGCAAGCGCGGCCTCGGCGTCAACGGGGAGCGTCCAGCGAGCGATATCAAAGTCCGGCTCGTTAGCCAGCCCCTCGGTTATGCGCGTAAGGCGTTCAAGGTCTTCGGCGATGCCCAGCCCTTCAGCCACGCAGCCATCGATATCGCGGCCTACCTGCTCCAGAAGCAGACGGTGCCCGTCACAGGTGACCTGACCCGTAGTCGGCAGGCGCCTGCCGGCGAGAACTTGCAGCAGCGAAGATTTGCCTGAACCATTAGGACCAACAACACCAACGACTTCGCCGCCAAGCGAAAGGTCAAGCTGGTTCCAAAGCAGACGATGATCGGGGGTATGTAAGTAAAGGCCAGTGGCCGTAAGGCGCATAGACATGCAGAAGCTCCAGATCCGAGAACGCTACAGGCGAAACGGGGTCTAGAACTTCATTGGCCTTACTCCATAAACGAGAACGACGGCATCCATAGATGCCGCCGCGCTCTGTGACAACTTAAATTCAGGTCAGGCTTATGCGGCCTGTTTCATCTCAGCAGCTTCGGCCAGGCGGCGACGCGCGATCTCGTCGGTAACTTCATTGACCGGACGGCCTTCATTTTCAGCCTTGTCGAAGACTTCCAGCAGGGTCGCCTTCAAGGTCACGAGCTTGCCTTCAACCCACTTGGCGTCGAACTGAGGCTCGATATCGCCCATGGTGTTGATGATGCCGCCAGCATTGATGACGTAGTCCGGCGCATAGAGGATGCCGCGCTTTTGCAGCTCAGCGCCCATGTCTGGCGTTTTCAGCTGATTATTGGCCGCACCGGCAACCACTTTCACCTTCAAGCGATCAATCGTGTCAGGGTTGATGATGCCGCCCAGCGCACACGGCGTGAAGATGTCAGCTTCAACTTCGTAAATGGCGTTGAGGTCTTCGATGACCGTCGCTCCGGTTTCAGCTGCGAGCGCCTTCAGCGCATCCTCACGGATATCCGACAGAAAGAGCTCTGCACCCGCACCGGCGAGGCGACGCACAAGCGCGCTACCAACGTGACCGGTTGCGCCCTGAACGGCAATCTTCACACCTGACAGCGAAGACTTGCCCAGGCCACGTTCCGCGCTCGCCTGGATGCCCATGAACACACCCTTGGCCGTGGTCGGAGACGGGTCGCCCGTGCCGCCATCAAGGCCGACCACATAGTCTGTGTGGCGCTTGGCAATCATGATGTCTTCTGGTGAGACGCCCACGTCTTCAGCCGACATATACTCGCCATTCAGCGCCTGGAGTGCGCGGCCGAAGGCTTCAAACAGTGCGGTCCGGTCGAAATTTCCTTCCGGCTTCATGATCACGCTTTTGCCGCCGCCAATAGGCAGGTCAGCCATGACATTCTTGTAGCTCATCCCCTGGGACAGGCGCAGCGCGTCGGTCAGCGCGTCCGCCGAGTTGTCATAGGTCCACAGGCGACACCCACCGACCGCCGGGCCGCGCGCCGTGGAGTGCACCGCGAGGATGGCTTTCAGTCCGCTCTGCGCATCCGACGCAAAGAGGATTTTTTCGTGATTGTCGAATTCGGGATGATCGTAGACGCTCATGGGCGGGGAGTCCTTGCTGCAAGCGACGTCTTGTAACGGCGAGCCGTTGGCTGAGCCGTCTCACCTCCAGCCACTGTGCGGGCCAGTTGGCGAGCCGGGCGCGGCTTTCGCCAGCGCGCGGCGGGAATACCCCCACACACCAAAGGGCGCAAGCCTCAGAATCCGTACATTAAATTAATGCTCATATGACCTTGCGCAGCAGCATCCGAACTCGCGCCTGCAGCATCGGCAAAACCTCGCCTTCAAACCACGAGTTACGCTTCAGCCAGGCGTTGTTGCGCCAGCTGGGATGCGGCAACGCAGCATATGTGGGCAGATGGTCGCGCCACCGTTGAACCGTCGCGGTCAGCGTCTTTTCTGCGCGGTCTTTCAGATGCCATTTCTGGGCATACATCCCGATCGGGAGAGTCAGCTGAACGTTTGGCAGCGCTTCACCACAGCGTTCCTGCCAGCGCGGTGCACATTCGCGGCGTGGGGGCTTGTCCCCACCCTTGGCATCAAGACCGGGAAAGCAAAAGCCCATGGGCGTTATCGCAAACAGGCGCTCGTCATAAAACTCCGCCTCGCTGACCCCGAGCCAGTCGCGAAGACGGTCACCGCTGGGGTCCGTAAAGGGCCTGCCGGAGGCCTGAACACGGGTCCCCGGTGCCTGTCCGATAATACGTATCACGGCATGTTCGCTGCCGGTCAGAACCGGACGTACTGGGTGATCAAGATGGGGCTGGCACACCGTACAGGCGCGCGCCTCGCTAGCAACGACCTGAAACCGATCACCGGTCACTCACTGCTCTCAGGCAGCGCGAGCCGGTAAACGCCCTTGAAGTTTTCAGGGTCAACGGGCTTGCCCTTGCGCAGGATGACAATCTGCCCCTGACGGGCCAGATGAACCGCCGCATTGCGCACATGGCGCATGTGATCATTCCAGCTTTCCGGGAAGGCCTCGCGGGCTGCCTCGGACGGGCAGATGCTTTTACCTGCGCCCCGTGCCTCGACGAGGGCGAGAATCGCGGCTTCGATACGATCTTCACTCATGAACTGATGAAGTAGCCTCTTCCATGCGCCGTGACCACCGCCCTTACTGGATGCACCGTCTCTGGGAAGACTTCGAGAACGCCTGGACGCGGCGTTTTCTCGCGTCCCACTTTGAAGCCCTAGGTGATCACGCCAAGGTCGTGCGCCCGTGGAATGTCGAAGTGTTTGGGCCGAATGTGCGCGCTGGCCATGCCATCCACATCGTCAGCCGCCGCGATCAGCCGGTCAGCTTTACCGTCTGGTCCCCCAAGGACGCACCGGGTGAAATCACCATAGGCGACTGCTGCTTCTTTGCCGGCGGCGTCAGGCTTCTGGCAGCCGGCTCCATTACCATTGGTGACGGGGCCCTGTTTGCAAAAAACACGACGATCTCCGACAGCGACTGGCATGATCTCTACGATCGGATCGACCCTCGCCCGGCCCACAAACCGGTCGTGCTGGGGCGCAATGTCTGGGTCGGCGACGGAGCCTTTATCGGCAAAGGCGTGACCATAGGCGACAATGCCGTCATCGCCGCGCGCAGCGTGGTGACAAGGGACGTGCCAGCGAACACGGTTGTGGCGGGCAGCCCGGCAAGCGTGGTGAAGCAGCTTGATCCTGACGGGCCGTTTAAAACCCGGATGGAGATGCTGGGCGATCCAGAAGGCCTCAATAGCTTTATGGAAGCCGCCTACGCTGAAGCGCTTAAGGGCAACTCGACGCTGGGCTGGTTGAGAACCAAATTCTTCCCGCGTCGCACAGACTAGCCCTTGTCAGGCAAAGCCCGCACGGCTACCTCCGGCAACCATGAACGCGCCCATCTGGTCTCCTTGCAAGAAAATCTGCGTCGTCGACCCGAACCAGTCGATGTGTGTGGGATGCTTCCGCACGCTTGATGAGCTGGGACGCTGGACGCTGATGAGCCACGAGGAGCGCCTCGCCATCAAGGCAGAGCTGAAAGAGCGTGAAGCGGCTTATCGCGCTGCGAACGGTAAGCCCTAACCCCCAAACACCGCCTCGCGGACCATGTTTGTGCCGAGGAAAAACAGCGCGATAGCAAACACCTTGCGCAGGTGGTTGGCGTTAAGCTTGTGGGCAATGGCTGCGCCAACCGGGGCCAAGAATACCGCTGAACCTGCCAGAATGACGAAGGCGGCCATATTCACATAGCCCACCGAGAACGGTGCAAGCCCTTCGGCATCAAGTCCTGCAACCATGTATCCAATGGCGCCCGGCAACCCGATCGCGACACCAAACCCCGTTGCGGTGGCGACTGCCTGGTGAATGGTGCGGCCATAGAAAGTCATCAGGGTTACGCCAAACACGCCTCCACCTATGCCCATCAAGCTGGATAGAAAGCCAATAAAGCTCCCGAGCATGCCCTGTAACGGCTGCCCTGGCATTTGATCGGCAAGTTTCCAGTCCGGGCGGCCAAAGAAGAACTGTGCCGCCAGCAACACTTCGACCACACCAAACAGGCCAGTGAGCCCGCGCCCCGGCGTAAAATCAGCGATGGCTGTACCAATCAGCGTGCCAACCACGATCCACGGGGCCCAGCCGCGCAAGATCTTGAAATCAACGGCACCACGCTTGGCGTGCGCGCTGAGCGATCGCAGGCTGGTGGCGACAATGACCATCAAGGACGTCCCAACGGCCGCGTGCATGGCAAAGTCAGAATAGCCCAACGCATTCAGGACGTAATACATCGCGGGGACCATAATGATCCCGCCGCCGACGCCAAACATGCCCGCGATCAGACCCGCACCGGCACCAACCGCAAGCAGGGCCGCAATGAAAGGAAGATAGTCAATCACGCGGCGGCCTCGCCCATGCGCACAGCGTCGAGTGCCTCTGCCATGACACGCCAGTCAGCACCCGGCCTGTTAGCCTTAGACGACAGAACCTGGCGCCATTTGCGTGCGCCTGGACGCCCGGAAAACAGACCCAGCATGTGCCGTGTGATGGCGTGCAGTTTTACGCCCTGATCAAGCTGGGTCTCGACATAGGGGCGGTAGTTTTCAACCGCTTCAAACGGGGTGGAGACCGGATTTGGCGCACCAAACACGCTTCGGTCCACATCCGCGAGCATCCACGGCGTGTTATAAGCCGCCCGCCCCACCATCACACCGTCGAGATTATTTTTCACTTCAATGCATTCAGTGATTTTGTTCAGTCCGCCGTTCAAGACGATCTCAAGATCGGGACGTTCAGACTTCAAGTGATACACGAGGTCATAGTCCAGCGGCGGAATATCGCGATTTTCTTTTGGACTCAGACCTTTAAGCCAGGCCTTTCGAGCGTGGACTGTAAAACTTCTCACACCCGATTGAGCCACAACATCAACAAAGGGCAGCAGAAGCTCTGACGGCTCCTGATCATCCACCCCAAGGCGATGTTTGATGGTGACGGGCACGCTCACCGCTTCGCGCATGGCGATCAGGCAATCGCGCACCAGTTCTGGCTCTCGCATCAGACAGGCACCAAATTTACCTGACTGCACACGGTCAGACGGGCAGCCAACATTCAAATTGATCTCGCAATACCCAAAGCCCTCGGCGATTTTCGCCGCCTCGCCAAGGGTTTCCGGATCGGAACCACCCAGCTGGATCGCCACAGGATGCTCCGCCGGGTCAAAGCCGATCAGCCGATCCGCATCACCCCGGATCACCGCATGATCGACCGCCATCTCCGTGTAAAGTAGAGCTTTTCGCGTCAAGACACGGTGAAACGCCCGGCAGTGCCGGTCGGTCCAGTCCATCATCGGCGCCACGCTGAAGCGGCGGTCTATAAGGTCAGCTACCTTGCTCATGGAGCCGGATTTAGGCCGACAGCCCTTTGCACGCAAATACAACGCTCCATTAACCCTGCAATTTAACCCCGTCTTGAAGGCTTCTGGTGCAATCTTGGCGACCTGAAGGAGCATCTGATGGCCAAAGCGACCTATCACAAGCACCAGCGCGTCTATGTGAAACCCGTGGGAACATGGGCGGCGATCGAACGCGTCAAGCCGCAGTGGGTGAAGGATGTAGAGGAGCCGGTGCGGGTCTATTACGACTGTGGTCTTGGACGCGATTTCACTGAAGCCGAGCTGGCTGTGGAAAGCCAGGAACAAACCGATGCTAGCCAGTGGCGTCTCATGCGAGCGCGCAACAAGTGGCAAACCCCCGAAGAATGTGCGCACCACCCACAGCCCGGCACCTATCCGGTGGTCGTAACCGATGAACGAGATTGGGGTGGCTGGCGCGTACCGGGCGCAGAGTATGATCGCGATCCCAACAGGATAGAGGCCCAGGCCCGGCTTGTGGTTCATGCTCCCCGCCTACTGGCGCTTGCCGAAGCCATGGTCCGGATGGGGTCGGAAGATCCAGACGCCAGCCCTGAGCTTGTGGCCGTCGCTCGCAAGGCCTCTGATCTGGTTCGCGCAATCAAATCAAAGCCAGCTTCGCCGGCAGAGCTTCACGCTGCTGAATGACACTCGTGATTAACGCAACGGCAACTCACCTTTGCCAAACTCTTCGACCGTCGACCCTCTAGCCTGGCGCGTTTCATGGCCTCTCTGTCCAAAGTCAATACGCTCGTCATTGATGACAACGCGCATATGATCAATATCGTACGCTCAATGCTATTGGGCTTCGGCATTACAAAGACTTATGAGTCTCGCGACGCTGCCGAAGCCTTTGACATCGTGCGCCACGAGCCAATCGACCTGATCATCGTGGACTTCCAGATGCCAATCCTTGACGGGCTGGAATTCACCCAGATGGTGCGCAATGGCGGGGATATCAAAAACCCCTATGTTCCGATCATTCTGCTTACGGCCCACACGGAGCGCTCGCGCATCATGGCGGCTCGCGATGCCGGCGTCACAGAAATTTGCGCCAAGCCGGTGACGGCTCACCAGATGTGGACCAAGATCGCGGCCGTAGTGAACAATCCGCGCCCCTTTGTGCGATGCAAGACCTATTTTGGCCCAGACCGACGCCGTAAAGATGTTGAATTCAAGGGCGAGGACCGTCGCGCGCCGAGTGTTGATCGGGCCAGCAAAACCGCGAGCCCGGACGATGAGCTTGGCGTCGATACTGACACGGCTGCCTAACCGGCCATTTCATTGAGAAGCCCTGGTTGTCAGCCCGGGTTTCTAAGCTGGACGTTAACGATACAACCACCCTACTCTGGGCCTCATGATTCGTGGGGTGCGAAATAATGGCGAAGCCGGAACCGGTGAACGCCGGTCAACGACAGATGTGCGCGTCCATGCACCCGCGGCCCGTCCTGTCACTCTTGCGGTACTTTTATTCTCGCTCGTTTTCGCCTTCGTCATTGCGGTAAAGCTGCAGCAGGAGTGGGCCACAGCCCATAGCCGCGCAGAAGCCGAGATCGCCCATGCAGCTAGCATGCTGGCAGAACGGACTGCCAGTCGCATCTCGGAGGTCGAGACCGCGACGCGCATGGCTGCGGCACAGTTCTCGGCGCTAAACCTGCGCTCTGTGGGCCCCGTCGCCGAAGCGACTATCGATACCCTGGCCCAATACCCCCTGGTCGAGGTCGCCGCGATTCTTGCCCCGGATGGACGCGTCTTCACCCAGGGCAACACCAGCACTGAAATTCTGCGGTCAACGGCTGACGCGGCTCTCCAGTCGCGCATTGCGATACAGACCGGGGAGTACGCACCTCTATCCATTGCGACCCCCATTCAGTTTGCTGACGGCGCGGTTGGCGCTCTGGTCGTTCTGATCGACCCTCAGCCACTGCTCCCAGAAGCATCGGGCATGCGCACCTATCTTCTGACCGATTCATCAGGCCGCCTGTTGGCCGTAAGCCCCGCCACACCCGTTGTCGGTGCCCCCATGGCCGCCGAGCAGTTCAACCTTGATCCCTCTGAAATTGCGGCGCTCGCCGTACGCGGCGGCTCGGTTCGCGGGGCCATGATCGGCGGCGAAGAGCAAGCGCTCGGTGCCGCTGCGCTGGCGGGGTTGGAGCTACAGGTACTGCTGATCTCACCTCTCGAGATCAATCAAGCCGCATGGATCAACACCCTGATCTTCCACATTCTTTTGCTGGTCGCACCACTGGGGACCGCAATCGCGCTCTTTGTCCGCCTTCGCAATGAAACCGACAAGCTCGGCGTGACCGAACAGCGCCTTCGCGATTCAGAAGGCCGCCTGAGACTGGCGATCGAAAGCGCGAGATGCGGCGTGTGGGACTGGGATCTGGAAACTGACGAGGTGGTTCTGACCGACAGCTTCGCTCAGCTCATTGGCCGGGAGCGCGGTAAGCGCATGACGGGACCTGAGCTGCTTCTGCTCTTTACAGAAGAGGACCGCCACCGGATCAAGTCGGCCATGCGCAGTTCGGTTCAGGGGCTTGATGTGGATGTGGAAGTCCGTGTCTCGGGGCTGGCGATCTGGCTCCAGCTTCGTGGCCGGCAGATGGGCGGTGCCAATCGCATCGTGGGTGTTGCCATTGATGTAACCGAGCGCAAGGGCGCACAGGCCCGCGTCGCCGCTGCCGAATCGCGTCTGCGCGCCGCTCTTGAGTCCATGAATGAGAGCTTTGTGCTCTGGGACTCCCGCCAGCGCCTGATCCTGTGGAACCGCAAGTTCCGTGAGTTCTTCGCCATGCCCGACAATGCGCTGAAACCAGGCATGGGCTACGGCGATGTGGAGCAGCGTGCCGGCAGAGCCATCGCCAAAGCCCATGGCGAAGACGACATGGACGGATTTGAGCTGGAGCTTAAAGACGGGCGCTGGCTTCGCTATTCAGAGCGGCGTACCGCCGACGGCGGCCTTGTCAGCGTTGGTGCGGATATCACCGCGCTAAAGTCCCAGGAAGCCGCCCTGAAGGAAAACGACCGCGAGATGCGGCGTACCGTGGACAATCTGCGTCGCTCCCAGGAACGCGTCCAGGAGCTGGCTGAAAACTACGAGCAGGAGAAGATCCGCGCCGAGGAAGCCAACCGGTCCAAGTCCGAGTTTCTGGCAAACATGTCCCACGAGCTGCGCACCCCGCTCAATGCGATCAACGGCTTTTCGGAAATCATGCAGGGCGAAATGTTCGGCCCGCTCGGGCATGAGCGCTACAAGGACTATGTCACGGATATCCTCAGCTCAGGCCAGCACCTGCTCAGCCTGATCAACGATATCCTCGACATGTCTAAGATCGAAGCCGGCAAGATGCAGCTTCAGCCCGAACCGGTTGAGCCCGCCGAACTTCTCGAACAGTGCGTCCGCATAATGCGCGCGCGCGCCGAGGAGAAGAACATCGACCTGACCACCGAAGGTCAGCCGCTTCCAACGATCGAGGCGGATCCGCGCGCGCTCAAACAGGTTTTGCTCAACCTGATGAGCAATGCGGTCAAATTCACGCCGGACGGCGGCAAGGTCATTGTTCGCACCTTCGATGCGGCCGATGGCGTTGTAATTCAGGTGGCCGATACCGGTATCGGGATCCCGGAAGAGGACCTGCACCGCGTCGGGCGCCCGTTTGAGCAGATCGAAAACCAGCATTCAAAAGTGCATCAGGGCTCAGGCCTCGGACTGGCCCTTTCGAAGTCTCTTATAGAAATGCATGGCGGTACGCTGCGCATCGACTCGGTCCTGGGCAAAGGCACAACGGTGTCCTTCACCCTGCCCGCCCAAGCGCATATAAGCAGCGGTCAGAACGACGAATCTGCCCCCTTGGAACCAGACGCAAGTGAGGGTGAAGCAGCCCCCGAAGACATCGTCATGATCGACGATGCAGGCGATGACGAGCCGTCGCAGTCTGAGAGCGCCGCTGCACCCTAACCGCCCTGAGCCGGCGGCCGCCGCTCTCTACCTGAGCCGCGACGGGGCGGCAGTGTCATGGCTGCCTCAAACGCCGCCTGTCGCACGTCAGGATCAAGCTCGTCGGCAATCTCCAGAATTCGGCCTTCTGTCGCCCGTTCCAAAGCCGCGCGGGCCTGGCGGGCTTGTTCAAGGGCTTCAGCGGCGGCCTCGGGGTCGTAAGGGTCTGCCAGCAAAGCCTGAGCGGCAGCTCGGCGGGTCATGACGGTTTCGCGGACGAGGCCCCTCAACTCAGCCCGGCTGGCTTCGGCGCGCGCGCGGGCTTCGCGCCGCTGGTCCTCAGGCAAGGCCTCGACAAACGCGCGAAGCTGGAAGCCGCCACGGCGAGGCTCTGGCATCTCCATCGCAGCCGGACGCTCAGGGCCAAACCAGCTGCGCGCGCTGCCCCCCAGAAGCACTCCGTTCAAAAGCACGGACACAAGAAGAAGAATGATCCAGAGATTAATCCGGGGCATCTAGGCACCCTCCTCAAGTGATAGGCTATCCACCGTTTCAAAGGCTCCAAAAGCCGAGGCGAATACCTCGTCGGTGTAGGACGTTCCATCAGGCCCAGCCAGCCAACCCGCGCCGAGCCCCACAGTCAGCATCAGCGCCGCGGCAACCGAGGCCCAGACTGGCTGGCGCGATTGGCGTGCAGCAATCCCGCCTGCAACAACCCTTTGATAAAGCGCTTTGGACGGCGCTTCGATTGAGGCCTGAGACAACAAATCTTCAAGTGCACGCGCGGCGTCCAACCTTGGCTGAGCCGCTTCGGCGTGGGCTTGAAGAAAGGCAATGGCTTCGGCCCGCTCAGCCTCCGGCCAGCAGGCGATCTGTCCGCCATGGGCATCGCATAGCGCCTCAAATCGAGCCAATGTCATCATGATTCACCTCCGTGAGCGCCAGCCAGACCGTCGATCAGATCGCGGCTCTCGTCCAGCAACTCCTGTTTCAGCGTTCGGCGAGCTCGAGCCAGCAGGCTCTCGACCGCTTCGACGCTAACCCCCAAAATATTAGCCACTTCAATATTGGTGTGGTCCTGAAAACTGCATAGCTCCAGGGCCAGACGCTGGCGTTCCGGCAAGCGCCCCACGGCTTGCCTGACCCGGTCTGCGCTCCCCCCAGCCTCGAGCAACGCATCGGCCCTCGCTGCCGGGTCAGGCGGCTCAGGTACGTCTTCGCCTAGCGTCGCCTCACGGCGTTTACGCAATCGATCGAGGCAGACATTTGTGGCGATACGCGCAACCCAGGTTTCCAGGCGCGCGCGCTCCGCGTCGTATCGATCAATGGCGCGCCAGACCTTTACGAAGGTCTCCTGGGCCAGATCTTCCGCCTCTGCGCCCTCGTTGATCAGGCGTCTGGCGATGCTGTAAACCACCGGCAGACATCGGCGGGTCAACTCGGCAATGGCCGCGCGCTCGCCCCGGGCGACAGCCTTGGCGAGCGCGCGATCATCACCCTGTGCGTCACGCTGTCGTGCGTCGGAAGGGGGACCGGGTATGACACGCAGCTTTGGACGCACAGGGTTGGCCCTTTAAAAGCCTAGTCGCGCCACCACAGGCGCTGAGCCCGACGACCTTGCCGGGCCTCAAGCATGGCGTCCAGCTCGTCGGCGCTGATCGCCGCGTCACCATTCGTGTCAAGGCGCTCGAAAATACGATCGGGGCCGGTCAGGAATTCATCGAGTGAAACCCGCTGATCCCCATCCGCATCGAGCCGACCTGGACCACGGCGGCCACGGCGACGTCCTTCATCGGCACCGCGAAGCTCTGCGATGCGCTGCGCGGTTGGAGACGCATCGGCGCGATCCAGAAAGCCATCACCATTGCGGTCCCGCCATGAAAACTCCTCGCGGCGCAGCTGCTCCACCTCCGCTCGGGTAACGGTGTTGTCACCATTGAGGTCAGCAGCACCGAGCATGGCAATGGCCATCGCCGCGCGTTGTGGAGCGCGTTCGCCCCCGCCCCGTGGTCCTGGTTGGGCTTCAGCAACACCAGAAAGAACCAGTGCGCCTACAGCGGCTGTCATTAACAGAAACGTCTTCATCAAACCAACTCCGTTGTTATCTCGTGGGCCTGACTTGCGCCTCGTTGCGCGTCCCACATGAGCTGTTACGGAACCGTTCCGGTAAATCCGTCGCGACTATTGCGATAAACCGCCAACATATTTTTCGAAGACCTGTCGAACCCGTCTGGTATGGCGATCAAGGCGGTGCTGCACCCCTGCAAGATCAGTCTCTTCACACGCCTTGGCCAGACGGTCTGCAAAGGGCTCGCTGGCAGTTTCTGGATCAAAACCAGCCCCGTGGGCGGCGCGGATCAGCTGGGTGAGCGCGGCGTAGTCTTCGTGGGCCCGCGCCAACAAACCCGCATCATCCGGGCTCAAGACGCCTCTCGTCCTCAACTGTACGATCGCTTCGCCAGTATTGGTGGAGAGCTGTTCGCCGAGGATCAACTGAAGAACCTGAACAATGAACTCGATCTCGATCAGACCACCGTCACGCAGCTTTAAATCCCAAATCGACTTTGCAGGCTTGTCGCGCTGTAGCCTCTGACGCATCTCGCAGGCATCCTTGCGAACAAAGTCATCTTCGCCAGCCCCTTCAATAGCGTGATGAAGGGCCGCCTCAGCATCAAGCCCCAGCCCATCTGCGGCAACCACGCGTGCCCGTGTTAGCGCCATACGCTCCCAGGTCCAGGCCTCTTCGCTCTCGTAGTAGGTTTTGAAGCGAGACAGACGAACGGCTACCGGCCCGGCGTTGCCAGAGGGACGCAGCGCCATGTCCACCTGATAGAGCTCGCCTTCCTCTGTGGGCGCTGAGAGCGCCGCGACGAGCCGCTGGGTAAAGCGGACAAACCAGGCTTCTGCGGAAACTGGTTTAGGGCCATCAGATTGTTCTCTGATCGGATCATAAACCACGACCAGATCAAGATCAGAGTCCGCTGATAACTCCCGCCCGCCATGCTTACCCAGCCCAAACACGGCCCAGCGCCCGGGAGCGGGCCCGTGACGACGCGCTACCTCCCGCACCGCAGCCTGGGCCATTACCTCGGTTGCCGCATCGGCAAGGCGCGCGAATGCGACGCCGGCCTCAGATGCGCGCGCCCGCCCGACCAGCAGCTGAGCGCCAATGCGCAGTCGCTCCTCACGAGCTATGCGCCGCGCCTGATTGAGGGCCTCTTCGAAGTCTGTCGGGTCAACTTCGCCAAATCGAAGCGGATACCGGTCCTCCAGATCATCGCCAAGCGGTGCAGCGAAGCCAGTATCCACCATCACATCAAGCAAGGTGGGGCACCGGGCCAGCATCTCGGCTAGGCGGGGCGCAAGCCCCAGAATGGTTAGAAGCTCCCTGGCCAGAGCGGGCTGCTTGACCAAGAGCGACAGCGGCTGAACCCCCACAGGCAAGCCCTCAAAGAACGTCGCGAAACGGGTAAAGGCCACATCCGGATCGCCTGTCTGGGACAATCCCTCGACCAGCTTTGGAGCAAATTTTGAGAAGAGTGCCCGGGCTCGTTCAGTGCGCGCAGCTCTCGCCTTGCCAGCGGCCCAGCCGGCAAGACGCTGCCACACCCGCTCAGGGTCTGAAAATCCATGCTGCGTCAGAGTCTGCAGTGTCTCAGGTGTTGGCTCAACGCCGGTCAGGACAAGACTACCGACTGAAGTCGCAAGACTTTCGCCGTCATCAAACTGGTGCACGAAGCGAGTATGGACATCGCCGAGCAAAGCTGTGAGATCACGGTCAAACCGATCAATATCATCTTCGCCCATCAAGGCTGCGAGCCTCGTGCGTGTGGTGATGTCTTCCGGAACGGTCTGGCTCTGCTCGTCCTCCAGCATCTGGATGCGGTGCTCGATCGCGCGCAGCTGGCGATAGGCTGTGGACATGGCCTCAGCGTCCTCCTCGCTGATCAGCTGCTCGCGTGCCAGAAGCGCCAGCGCGGGCAGCGTGCTTGCCACACGTAATGCCTTGCGCCGGCCACCGAAAACCAGCTGCATGATCTGGGCGAAGAACTCGATCTCGCGGATGCCGCCACGGCCGAGCTTCACATCATGCCCCGCCGCAATCATTTCGGATCGCTTCCTGGTGGACTGGATTTGACGTGCGATGCCGCGGATGTCGTCAACGGCTTCAAAATCCAGCGAGCGACGCCAGACGAAAGGGTCCAGGTCTTTTAGGAATTGCTCACCAGCTGGCCGGTCGCCCGCGCAAACCCGGGCCTTGGCGTAAGCGGCCCGCTCCCAGTTCTGTCCCAGCGCCTCAAAATAGTTGCGGGCCATTTCCGCATTCACCGCCGCGGGCGTTGAGGAGGGGTCCGGTCGCAGGCGCAGGTCAACCCTGAACACATAGCCGTCAGCGGTCACTTCGTTAAGGTAAGCCGAAAGCTTGCGGGTCAGGCGGGTGTAGCGTCTGGTCGGCTCACTATGACCTTCAGAGCCAATGCGATCCGGCTCCCACATTACCACCAGATCGATATCAGAAGAATAATTGAGACTGCGCTGGCCGTGCTTGCCGAGCGTCAGCACAAACAGGCCTGGCGCGGGGTTCTCCGGATCGTCTGCCGATATCCCGCTGTCGCGAGCAGCAGCTTCCAGCGCGCCCTGCACTGCAGCGTCGGCAAAATCTGACACCGCACAAACCGTCTCTTCCAGCGTGAAGGCCCCGGCAAGATCGGCCAGCGCGGTCACCAGGTGCATGTCCGCCTTGGCCCGTCGAAGCGTGCTCATCGCTGTGTTCGGGTCACGACCGGCCAGACCTGCCGTTTCATTGGCTTCTGTCAGGAGCACCTCAGGCGGCTCCTCGGCCAGACGTTCCAGCGTCTGCGGGCGACGCGCGGCCAGTCGGCCAAGATAGGGGGCCGCGCCAAACACGGCGTCCAGGAACTCTGCCCCCTCGCCCCAGGCACTGTAGGCGTTTGACCCGATCCGCTGGCGGCTGCGCTCAGCTCGCGCGGCGTCGGTCTGGGGAATCGATGTTGAGATGCGTTGGGCAAGGGGCGTGGACATGGGATGCAGGCTTACGCGCAAGCGCGAGATTGGCAAGCGCCCCTACGCCGCCTTCTCAAAGCTGAGGGCAATCCTTAGACCTGGGCCGCTCTCAGCGCCCTCCACTGCGCCCGGTCCATCGTCCAGCGTCAGCGATGCGCCATGGACTTCCGCGATGGCATGGACCAGCGAAAGACCAAGGCCCACGCCAGGCAGCGAGCGAGACTTTTCAAGACGTACAAAGCGCTCCAGCACGCGGGAGCGATCATCAGCCGGGATGCCAGGGCCGGTATCGGTGACAGAAATCTCAACCTGACCGCCGCTGGTTTTTCGGCCACGCAGCATCACTGCGCCGCCGTCTGGCGTGTATTTCACAGCATTGTCGATCAGATTGGCGATGGCCTGCGCCAGCAGCTCTCGATCGCCGAGGACCTTGAGGCGCTCCTCGCAGTCGCAATCAAGCTCCAGACCCGCATCCTCGCAAACCGGCTCATAGAGCTCAACCACGTCTGCGGTCAGCTCACACAGGTCGATGGGCTCAAACGCCCGGCGGCGTTCACCCGCCTGCAGGCGCGACAGGGACAAGACCGCGTTGAAGGTCTTGATCAGCTCGTCGACATCAGCCACCGCCTGCGCAAGCGCCGCTTCACGATCCGCCAGATCACCGGCCTCCACGAGGGCAGATTCCAGTCGCCCACGCATGCGCGTCAGCGGCAGCCGCAGGTCATGGGCGATGGAATCGCCAGCGGTGCGCATACGCTGCATGAGATGCTCGATCCGATCGAGCATGGCGTTGAAATTGCCGGATAACTCGTCAAGATCGTCGCCAGAAAATGTCCGTGGTGCCCGCGTATCAAGGCGTCCACGCATAACCTCGCGCGATGCAGCATTGATGGTTTCAAGGCGGCGGGCAAAGCGGCGACTGACCACGGCCCCCGAAACGATCCCGAGCGCGAGCGCGAGCCCTGACGCAATGAGCACCGCGTTCAACGCCTCTCCGACAAAGCGGTTTTCTTCTTCCATGTCGACGCCGACAAAGAGCCGAAGCCCGCTTTCAACTTCCAGAATTCGGGCCCGCGCGTCGCGGCCAGCTTCGACGGCCTGTTCATCCTCCACCGGAGCGCGATCATAGGAGAAGTTGATCCAGCCCTCGCCATCCGGCGTGCCAGCGGGAAGACCGGAAATATTGCCGGAAATGCGCCGCCCGGTTTCATCAACGAGGAGATAAAGAAACTCACCCCCGCCGACGGAGCGCTGGAGGATATAGCGGTTGGCCGCCTGACCTCCGCCTGCCAGATAGCGCTGCTCAATCCGGCCAAGCTCTTCGTTGACGGCCGCCTCGGCACGCCGCGTCGCGGCCCCGGCCGTTGCGGTATAAACTAGAGTCAGGATGACAAAGCTCGACAACGCAAACAGCGCCGCTGACAGCAAGGTCAGTCGGAACGCTGTTGTGCGCATGAAGGCGGGCAGTTTCCAGCCCGCGTCTTGCCTGGTCGTATCCGTCACGCTGTCTCCCCGGCGCGAACCTGTAAGGCGTTATGCTGAAAGACGATAGCCTGCGCCGCGCACCGTGTGGAGCATTTGAAGCTCATAGGGCTTGTCGATTTTCGAGCGAAGCCGGGAAATATGCACGTCGATCACGTTGGTCTGGGGGTCAAAATGATAATCCCAGACTTTCTCAAGCAGCATCGTACGGGTTACCACCTGACCGGCATGGCGCATGAGAAACTCCAACAGGCGAAACTCACGCGGCTGGAGCAGGATGGCCTCGCCCTGGCGATGAACTGTACGGGCCAGGAGATCCATCTCCAGATCACCAACCTCTAGCTTGGTCTTGACCGAATCCGGATCCCGGCGACGGGCCAGAACATCCACGCGCGCCATCAATTCGGACGGCGCGTAGGGCTTGACCAGATAGTCGTCACCGCCTGCCTTCAGGCCCTCAACCCGGTCATCGACCTCACCCAGAGCTGACAGCACCAAGGCGGGCGTCTTGTCGCCGTCTGAGCGCAGCTCTGAAATCATCGACAGGCCGTCACGGCGCGGCATCATCCGATCCACGATCATGACATCGAACGCGCCTTCACGCGCCATGGCCAGGCCGTCCTCGCCATCATGGGCTACATCGGCCACATGCCCGGCTTCGCTGAGCATCTTGGCGATATTTCGGGCGACGTGAGTGTCGTCCTCTACGATCAGTACGCGCATGCCTGTCCCTCCCGTTTGGGTGGGTCGGATGCCTCCCGCACCCGACCCTTTTGTCGTCTACTCTTCGGTTTCGATTTCCAGAGCGGCGTAGCGACGCTGCCCACCCTGAGACGCCACGAACACCAGCAAAGCCTTGCGGTTGCGGGCCTCTGCATCTTCAACGGCGTCCATAAAATCGGCCGGGCGCGTCACATCGCGACCTCCAGCTTCAAGAATGACGTCGCCGGCGCGCATGCCCTTTCGAGCCGCTTCAGATCCCGGTTCGACCGAACGGATAATGAGCCCGCGCGCAACAAGATCCAGTTGGGCGCGTTCAGCTTCACTTGGCGCTTCAAGCGTCATGCCGAAATAACGAACCTGACCGGCCTGAACAGCCGGTACCTCATTTAGGTCTTCAGGATCAGGACGCTCGGTCAGTTCAACGGTGAAGGTGCGCTCTCGCTCATCACGGATCACGGTGAATCTGACCTGGTCGCCGGGCATGAATGCACCCACGCGCCGGGTCAGTTCGCGAGCGCCATCAATCGACTGCCCATTGACCTCTGTCACGATGTCGCCGTTCTCCAGACCCGCAGCTTCAGCTGGCGTGCCCGGCAGAACCTGGTTGATGAGGACACCTTCAATGGCTTCATCAAGGCCCATCGCCATTTTCAGGTCTTCAGTCAGATCAGCAGGAGCCACTCCGAGATAGCCGCGCTGGACCTCACCCGCCGAGATCAGCTGATCAACGACCGTTGCGGCAAGATCAGACGGGATAGCAAAGCCAATCCCAACATTGCCACCGGTTGGTGAGATGATCGCGGAGTTCACACCGATCACGTGACCATTCAGGTCAAACATCGGGCCGCCGGAGTTGCCCCGGTTGATGGCCGCATCGGTCTGAAGGAAGTCAGTATAAGCCTGACCGGCACCCACCTGGCGACCAGTCGCTGAAATAATGCCGGTTGTGGCGGTTCCGCCCAGACCAAAGGGGTTGCCCACAGCCACGACCCAGTCGCCAACACGCACGTCGAGGTCGCGGGCCAGATCAACATGGTCAAACGGGCCACCCTCAATAACGCGCAGGACGGCGAGGTCGGTTGCCGCGTCTGTACCGACAATTTCCGCTTCAAGGCGTCGGCCGTCGGACAGATTCACGGTGATATCGTCAGCACCAGCGATCACGTGATTATTGGTGACTACATAACCGTCGTCGGAGATGAAGAAGCCTGAGCCTTGGGAACGGCGCTCACGCGGCTGTTGGCCTGGACCCTGCCCGAAGCGCTCGAAGAACTCGCGGAATTGCGGCGGGATCTGTGACAGGTCCGGCTGGTCGCCCGCGTCAGGCGTGCCGCTGGCCTCGATCGATACCACAGCAGGGCTGACGATTTCGATCAGGTCGGCAAAGCTGGCCGGCGCATCGGCCGGGGCCCCAAACTGGAACTCGCGGGCACCATCCTGGGCGAAGGTCGGGGCCACCAGAGCGGCAATAATCAGGGCGGTCGTCGCAAGCAGGCGCATGGCTCGGTTCATGGGTGTCATACGATCCTTCGTTCGAGTTTTTGTCGCAGCAGATCGCTCGACTGTGGGTGGAGGAATGACGCAGTGCGGATCAACTCGATATTACCAAAACCCTACGGTTTGGTAATAATCTCGTAACCGCCTTGCTGTGCAGAAAATTATTTTGCACGTCGCGTGGTGATTTCAGAGCTACGCTCAAGGGTCTGGTGGACCGGGCACTTGTTAGCGATCTCGAGAATCTTCTCTGAGAGCGCCTCATCCACATCCTTTTCGACCGTGATTTCGCGGTGGAAGATGTCGCGCTTGTCACCGCCCTCCCTCTCCCGTTCGTGCTCAACCCGCGTTGAAATACGGCCCAGCTCATAGCCCTTGAAGTCGGCATACATGCGCAGAGTCATGGTCGTACAGGCAGCCAGGGCACTCGCCAGAAGCTGGTAGGGATGCGGCCCACCATTATCGCCGCCAGAGCTTTCCGGCTCGTCGGCAACAAGCAGGTGCTCGCCCAGCCGCGCCTGGCTGTGAAACTTGCCAAGGCCTGTTTCAGCGACCGTCGCAGACCGGTCAGCTGTCTCAGTCTTCGGCGGCTCAGGAAGCTGCCTGGTCGTAGCATGACCCTGCGCCCAGCTTCCAATCATGTTGCCCGTATGGACCGCGTCTTCCTGCCGCGTCAGCAGGTGGTCTGCTCCATCAAGACCCAGAAAACTCTTGGGATGCTTTGCGGCGACAAACAGGCGGGTAGCGTTTTCAATGCCAACCACGTCATCGGTGGGTGAATGGGTGACCAGAAGCGCGGCCTTCATTGATCCGACGATGTCATCAAGGCGCTTGCCCTCAATGTCATCGAGGAATTGCTTTTTGATTTTGAACGGTCGGCCGCCGAGCAGGACTTCGGCCTCGCCATTGGCCTCAATCTCAGGGACTTTGGTGTGGAATTGATGGCGCACGTGCTCTGCGTCAGCCGGAGCGCCAACGGTCGCCACCGCTTTGACTTCAGCGATTTTGGCGGCCGCAGCAATGACCGCAGCGCCGCCCAGCGAGTGACCGACCAGCAGCGAAGGTGCCTCACTTGTGTCTCTCAGCCAATCCGCAGCCTTGACCAGATCTTCGACATTGGAGCTGAAATTGGTGTTGGCAAAATCGCCTTCCGAATGGCCAAGCCCGGTAAAATCAAAGCGTAGCACCGCAAAGCCGTGTGTTGTCAGCTGGCGCGATATGCGCTGTGCAGCGTGGATGTCCTTTGAACAGGAGAAGCAGTGCGCAAACAGCGCATAGCCAAGCGCCGGGCCATGGGGCCGATCAAGCCTCGCTGCCAACGTATCGCCCTGGGCTCCGGTAAATTCAACGCGCTCTGTGCGGGCCATCCAACCCTCCATGCTCTTCAGGCCTGAGAGGTTAGGATGGACCGGAGGCTCCGCAAGGGGCTGCGGCGTCACAGTCAGCTCACGCTTCAGTGACCCCGTGGGATCAGGCTTTGACGCGCTTGCGCTTCATGGAGTTCAGAAGGAGCGCCCCACCAAACGCGACCAGCAGGAAGGGCGTCAGCCACAAGATGATCGTGCGCCCATCAAGCGGCGGGCGAAGCAGGACTTCATGGCCGAACCGATCCACTAGAGCCTGACGAAGGGCGTCGTCGTCCTGACCCAAAGCAACCTGCTCACGCACGAAGCGACGCATGTCGAGCGCCATGGGCGCGTTGGAATCCAGGATCGACTCGCCAGAGCACACCATGCACTTGATCTCACGCATCAACTCCTGAGCCCGCGCCTCCTCGGCCGGAGGAAGTTCGGTGGCAGGCACCTGCTGAACGCTGAGTGCCAGGGCAAGAACAAGCGCCTTCATTCTGCAGCCTCCGCAATCGCCTGAGCCTTCCCTTCACGCCGCGGTGCGCCGGACGCAATGCGAGCATACAGCGCGGTCAGCCCGCCAAGAACGATAAAGATGGCTCCAAGGCTGAGCATCCACACGAGCGGATGGTAGGCCCCGCGAACTTCAAATGCGGTCACGCCGTTTTCGCGTACACGCGCTTCACCGACAGAGACGTAGAGTTCACCCGCCAGACCAGCGCGCAGCGCGACTTCCCGGGTTGTCTGGTCCGCGGCCACGTAAAAGCGACGCTCCGGCTCGATCACGCCGCCTTCACCGCCATTGATCAAAAGCCGCGCGCGATCGCCGATATAGTTGGGGCCTTCAATACCGCGCACACCTTCAAGGGTCAGCTCATAGCCGCCTACCGTGACGCTTTCGCCCTCAGCCAGCGCCACATTCTGGTCGACCGGGCGCGACGCATCCGCTGCGGCACCCAGCGCGATCAGTCCCACGCCGGCGTGGGCAATTGTCCGACCTGCAGCCGCGATCTGAGCGCTACGAACCGCGAGCGATGGCAGTGTGCGCACCGCATCCATGACCGCTCCGGCCAGCGCCCAGGCCCCAAGAGCAGCGCCCACAACGGCCAGAACAGGTGCGCCGAACGAGATAAAGGCCCCGGTCACCACCGCGACTGGCAGAAGGATAAAGGCGGCACCCAGCTGCTTCAGCGCAGGCTTTGCCCCTCCATTGGTCCAAGGCAGGAAGGGAGCCAGCGGCATCAGGATGACCGCCGCCATCATCAACGGTGTTGCAGACATGTTGTAGTAAGGCGCGCCAACCGAAAGTGTTGGAAGGCCCAGCGCATCAACAAAGAGCGGCATGAGCGTGCCCACCAGGACGACGCCAGCGGCAGCGGCAAGAAACAGATTGTTCGCACCGATAAAGGCTTCGCGACTATCCGGCTCAAACCCGTCGCCCTCGCCTAAGCTCGTCGCGCGGAAGGCAAAGAGCGTGAAGCCTGCAACTGCCGAAACGCCCAGCATGCCGAGGATCCAGACCCCACGTTCCGGATCAAGCGCAAACGCGTGCACCGAGGTGATAACACCGGATCGCACTAGGAAAGCCCCAAGGATCGAGAGAATATAGGCGAGCAGCGCCAGGAACACCGTCCAGCCTGGAAACGCTCCACGCTTTTCCGTCGCGATGGCAGAGTGGATCAGCGCTGCGCCCAGTAGCCACGGCATGAAGCTGGCGTTCTCCACTGGGTCCCAGAACCACCAGCCGCCCCAGCCAAGCTCGTAATAGGCCCACCAGGCCCCTAGCGCGATGCCTGCAGTCAGGCTGGTCCAGGCACCGAGCGCCCAGGGACGCAGCGCCCCGGCAAGCTCTCGCCCATTGGACTTTTGAACGAGACCGGCAGCGGCAATCGCAAACGCGGTCGAGAGCCCCACATAGCCGATGTAAAGCATGGGCGGGTGGATAACGAGGGCCGGGTCCTGAAGGATCGGATTAAGATCCGAGCCCTGGATCGGTGCGGGGCTTACGCGCTCAAACGGGTTGGACGCAAAGGCCAGAAAGGCAAAGAAAAGCGACTGCAGGAGGCCTTGAAAGCTCACAGAGCGCGAGCGCAAAGCAGAATTTAGTGGACCGATCTTGGCCAGCCCCATGCCGAACAGGGCCAGGATCCAGCACCACAGGAGCATGGACCCCTCATGGCCGCCCCACGCGCCCGCAATCTTGTAGGCGAGCGGTTTGTCGACGTGAGAGTTGGCCGCCACGTAGGCAATGGAAAAGTCTGACCGAACGAAGCTGAGAATGAGCAGCAGCATGGCTGCACCGCCCGCGAGGACAGCAATCTCGGACGCAGCGCGTCCGGCATCGGCCATCGCACCCTTGCCACCCTTGCCACCCTTGTTGGCACCAATCCAGGCGAGAATGGTTTGTGCGACACAGGCCAGCAGCGCCAGCGCTATCAGAAAACGTCCAATTTCAGCAATCATTTAAGAGCCTGCGCCCTCAGCTGCGTCATCGCCATAGGTCTGGTATTGCGAAGAGGAGGTCTGATCCTCATGCCACATGCCGCTTTCCTTGAGCGCATCGGCGACTTCGGCGGGCATATAATTTTCATCGTGCTTGGCCAGCACGCTATCAGCGGTAAACAGCCCGGCACCATCAAAAGCCCCTTCAGCCACGATGCCCTGGCCTTCGCGGAACAGGTCAGGAAGCGAACCAGAATAGCTGATGCGGATTTCACCAGCGCCATCAGTGACCGTGAAGTTGGCCCCGCCGGTGGATGGACGCTCTACAGAGCCATCGACCACCAGACCGCCGACGCGCACGCGCTGGCCCGCCTCTGGCGGGTTTTCAGCGACCATGGCCGGTGAATAGAAGAACACCATAGCGCTACTCATGGCGTTCATGGCCAACGCCGCCGCAGCAACAAGCACAACAGCGGCACCTGCGGTAATCCAGAGGCGTCGATTAGCCTTTCTCACGCGTCGGTCTCCTCAAACGCAAAAGCACTTTCCAGCGCACTGATCAGCGCAAGCTTACCCGGCTGACCCTCAAAGCGCGAACGCGCGGTTTCGAGGGCTTCGCGCGCTTCGGCCGGCTTCTCCATCATCATACGAGCGCGTGCCAGCGTCAGCCAGCCCGACAAATCGCCAGGGTCGTCGTCCAGTCGCATTTCCAGCCTGTCAACCATCGCTGAGATCATGGCTTCGATATCGCCCGGCTCTGCATTTGCGAAAGGCGCTTCGCCGTCGGCACCCGGCCCACCTGTGGGTCGTGATAACAGGTCAGCGGCACGGTCTGCGATGGCGGCCCGGTAAGGATCATCTGTTGGCAGGCGATTGATGATGTCGGTCCAGTAAGTCGCGGCCATCGCCCGGTCCCCTTCAGCATAGGCTGCCGATCCCAGGAAAAAGGAAGGCTCTGGGATATTAGGGTCCAGCTCGTAGGCACGACGAAAAGCGCGGCGCGCTTCAGCGGTGACCTGACCCTCGTTCAGATTGACCAGCGCTTCGCCAAGGTCGGAATAAATGCGCGCATCTTCGCCCTGCCTCAGCGCACGCTGAAGCAGGCCGATTGCCTCAAGCTCGCGGTCGGTGCGCGCCAGAAAGCGGCCCAGCAGGGTCAGGGCGCGAATGTCTTCAGGGTTATTGCGGATAGCGTCGCGAAGGCGCTCTTCCTGCTCAATGGGGGTCAGCTGCGTCGGTTCTGTGGAACGAAGGCGCTCAATCAAAACGTCATAGGGCTGTCCGGACAGGTCCGGCTCACCATTGACGAGATATGCGCCAAAAGCTCCAAGCGCGATAAGCCCGGCGATGACAAGCCCGGCCACCCGCGCGCCGTCTCTGGCCACCGGGGTCGCGACATAGACACCCGCAGCCAGCGCGATCAGAGCCGAAATGGCGATTACGGACATCATGAAGAATTTACCCAACTCACCAGCAGATTATTGGCTGGCATCTCAATGCGGCTTTCGCGCGCAAAGCCATGCCGCTCAGCCAGCACATCCACATCATCGAGCGCTCGTACACCCCAGCGCGGATCACGGCGCTTCAGACTCTCGTCAAAATCCAGATTGGATTGTGCCGTGTGATCACCTTCCTTGAAGGGACCGTAGAGGTGAAGCTTTCTGCCAGTCGCGAGCAAACCGGAAGCGCCCGCAAACAAGCCTTCGCAAGCCTCCCAAGGGGCAATATGGATCATGTTGGCGCAAAATATGGCATCAACGGCATCAATGCTCCGGGGCCAATCAGCGCTGGTCACATCAAGGCCCAGACAGGGCTGCATGCGGCCACCAGCCTCAATGGCCCAGGCATCCACGCTGGCGCGCGAGTCATCGTTAGGCTCGCTGGGTATCCAAGTAAGGTCAGGCCGTGCTTCAACACAGGCCAACGCGTGCTCACCGGTTCCAGATGCCACCTCCAGTACGCGCGCGTGACGCGGTAGCAGCCCTGCGAGCGTGCTCGCGATCACAGCCTTGTTGCGCCCGGCACTGGCCGAGGACAGGCGGTGGCCTGCGCGACTGCGGGCTTCAAGAGCCGGCTCGATGGAGGAGGACGACGAAATCATAGCGCAGTAGATAGTCACTCTACCGCCAGACTTGAAGGAAATTACGCTGCCAAAGCTGCGGCGACACGGCGCACCAAAATATCGGCCGCGTCCTTGTGCAGAAAGACGCGCATCAAATGGGCGGTGTCATCACATCGGCGCTGGGCCTCCGCCGCCTCATCTTCAGACGCGGATCGCAGGCTGGTCAAAATCGACTGGCTCACCGTCTCAAGCCGCTCGTTCATGGTCGCGATTAGCTCAGAATGGGCGCTTCCAACGGCGGCGCGGCTTGCGTCATCCTTGGTCGCGACCATGAACCTTGCAAGTGCCTCAGCCTTTACAAACTCAGGGTGTCCCAGCCCTGGCACCGGCCCAACCATACGGCGCTTCATGCCACCGGCCTCAGGCGTGACCTTCCAGAACGCATCCTTGGCGGCCTGATGGATGCGGGTCATCTGATCGCTGGCCTTGCTGCGCAATTCAAACAGATGTTTGCCCCAGTCACCGTCCTTGCGGATACCAATCTCTCGGGTCATTCCAACGGTCACCGCAGCAAATTGCGCCAGGCCCCCAATCGCCTTTTGCGCGTCTTCGAGCGTCTCAGGCGCAGAAGCAAAGGCATTCAGATAATAGGCCGCGTCGTCGAGCAGCGCGTCGCCTATGGTGGCCATGTCTGTTTGAGACACGAGGAGGTCATCCCCGCGCCGCGCGATCTTTTCAAACACCCGCAACATGCGCCAAGGACGCTCCATACGCGCCATGAGGAGAAACAGCAGCCACACCGCAGCATCAGGGTCAGCTTCACTGGCTGTTTCATACCGGTCGCGAAGTGTCGCGCTCAAGGTATCGGTCAGCTCGGGGATCTGGTTGGGTAAACCTGCGAGCGCAACGCGCAAAACCGGGCTGGAGCGCAAGATCACTGCGGTATGTTTGACGGCCTCAAAGTCGCGAACCTGCAGCCTGGTGCGAAGCTTTTTTTCGGCCTTCGGGTCATCTTTAACCGCATCAACAGCTGAGGTAATCGCATTGGCCACGGCAACGCGAACCGGATCAAGGTCACCCTGCCCCGGCTCGGAGTCGGTATTGGAAACAGCGTCCTCAAGCGATTGGATAAGATCAGGCGCAACCGTATCGGCAAGCCAGTCATAGATGATGTCCAGCAGCGGAGCAGGCGTGTAGGCCTTTGAGGGTGGCTCGGTCTCGGGGTTCCCACTCACCGGCTGCAACGGTTCGAAAAGGCGTCGTTTAGCAACCGTGGCGACACCCTCTCGACAGAGCGCCATGAGCCGTCCCAGCGCCGGGTCTGCCTTGTCAGCCGTCGCGCACAGGCGATCCACCAACCCTTTTGGAAGGGTGGCCAGCAGCGCTGAAATGCGCTCCTGCTTGTCCTGCGGCAAACCACTCATAAACAGACGAACTCCTACGAATCAACCAAGTCTTGGCCAAACAGAGTTAACGCCCTGTTTCCTTTATTCCGCGAGCTCCCGGCAACCGCAGCTCTGCCTTCAAGCCTCCCAGCACCGAGCGTCCCAGCTTCAGATAACCGCCATAGGCGCGTGCAAGATCGGTCACAATGGCAAGGCCGAGGCCTGTCCCGGGGGCCTGTTCATCCAGGCGCACGCCGCGTTCGAGCACCTGCGCGCAGGCAGCGTCATCCAGTCCGGGGCCATCATCATCCACGCAGATGCACAAGGACATGTCATCGCCAGCGACAGAGCGCGCCGCCACCTTGACCTCACCGGCCGCCCATTTGCAGGCATTGTCGATGAGGTTTCCGGCAAGGTCTTCCAGGTCCTGGCGCTCGCCGCGAAAAACCAGACCATCAGGCGCATCAAGGGTCACAGAAACCTCGCGGCGCTGGTAGATTTTCCGCAAGGTCCGGGTCAGGTCTTCCAGCACTTCGGTCGCAGGCGCGCGTGCCCCAATCGCCTGAGCGTTGGCAGCGGCTCTGGCCCGTCGCAGGTGATGCTCCACCTGAGCCGACATTGCATCAGTCTGACGCCCGACAAGCTCTGCCAGTGCGCCACTGCTGGTACGCGCCTCGTTACCCAGCACTGTGATGGGTGTCTTCAAGGCATGAGCCAGATTGCCCACATGGGTGCGCGCCCGCTCAACCACTTCACGCGAATGGTCGAGCAGGCTGTTCAGTTCTCCAGCCAGCGGAATGAGTTCTGAGGGGTATTGGCCGCTCACCCGGGCTTCCTCACCGTCGCGTACCGAGGCCACGGCTCGCCCCATGCGCAAAACCGGCTCAAGACCTACACGCACCTGAAACCAGACACCCAGAGCCAGAGCCGCAGCCAGCAGGGAGAAAAGGATCGATGCGATGATCGCAAAACGCAGCACATCAGCATCCGCCGGACGCCGGTCTTCAGCCGCAGCGATGATAACTGCGCCTTCGACGCCCTCGATCACCACCGCCTGCACATGCACGCGCAAGGGTTCACTGTCAGGCCCCTGAACTGTCCCGATGAAGGTTTCACCCGGCGACGCTGTGGCCTGCGCGGCCAGGCGCGTCACATCAAGGCGCAGCTCAGCAAGTGAGCTCGACGCCAGATCGCCCTCCGCACCCTCACGTGTGATCTGCCAGTAGCGACCGGAAAAGACCTGAGAATAACTAGGATCGGTCGGGCGCTGCTCGATGAAAGGCTGGCCCTGGCTATCAATCTCGACGAAAGCCAGGAGCGACTCATTGACCCGCGCGAGGCGGTCATCAAGCTCACCCAGCACCGTCTGGCGGAACAAGACCGTCAGCGCGACAGCGCCCACGATGAGCAGGCCGAGCGCCCAGATCAGGGCAAAGCCAACCATCCGCCTCGCAAGCGAGCCGTGTGGCGTCAGTCGATCTTCGCGTTGGTCATTCACCCGGTCTTGGCGTCCGCTCGTGATTCATCTGGATCAACGAGACGATAGCCCAGACCGCGCACGGTTTCGATCCGCGCCGAGCCAATCTTTTTGCGCAAGCGTCCCACGAAGACCTCAATGGTGTTGGAATCGCGATCAAAGTCCTGATCGTAGATGTGTTCGACAAGCTCGGTGCGGGAGATCACGCGCTCCTGGTGATGCATGAGATAGCTGAGCATCCGGAACTCGTGGCTGGTCAGCTTGATCAGCTTGCCATCCAGGAAGACCCGGGCACCGCGCGTATCAAGGCTGAGATTGCCGCTTTCCAGCGTCGAGGAGGCATGACCGGCCGCGCGGCGGGTCAACGCCCGCAAACGCGCCAGCAGCTCTTCAGGATGAAACGGCTTGGTCAGATAATCATCTGCACCCGCATCAAAGCCGGCCACCTTCTCGCTCCAGCGATCGCGGGCCGTCAGGATCAGCACAGGCGTCGCAACACCGGCTTCACGCCAGCGCTCCAGCACCGTCACGCCGTCCATCTTGGGCAGACCCAGATCCAGGACGATGACGTCATAGGGCTCAGTCTCGCCCAAATGCCAACCGTCTTCCCCGTCAGTGGCGGAGTCCACGGCATAGCCTGAGTGCTCGAGCACTTCGCTCAGCTGGCGGTTCAGGTCCGGCTCGTCCTCAACGATCAAGGCGCGCATGTCAGTCTCCAATTCAGTCCACTAGCCGAGGACGCGGCCGGTCTGTGCGTCCACACGCACATCGAACCGGCGCCCGTTCTCGATCATCCGCACGCTGTAAAACGGCCGCCCACTCCGCACGAGCCGGGCATTAAGCACATCAGCACGCGGGTAAGCCCGACGCGCCGCGGCCACAGCCTGGCTGGTGGAGATGAGCTGCTGCACCTCAACCTCGGCCCCCACAGGCGTGGGATCAGCATAGGCTGGCGCTGCCGCGCTGGCGGCAAGCAGGACGAGGAGTGAGGCAAACATACGGATCATGACAACGCTTTTAGGGCCGGCGGAGTGAACCGCTCCTGAACACAAGGGCTAAACTCCATTCAGGAACGATGCCAGTGCAGCCAGTCCGTCGCTTAAGACTTAAGCCGCTTGCGCGGATCATAGTCCACCGGCGGCGTCCAGTCTTCGATAAAGGCTTCCAGCGCAGGGTCATTGAGCGGGACATCCACGATCAGCTTGATGATCTGGTCGCCGTGCCCGCCACCTGGCTTTGGTGCGCCCTTGCCGCGCAGACGCAGCTGAGCCCCTGAATTGGCCCCGGCTGGCACACGCACTTCAACTGGACCATCGACCGTGGGCGCACGCACTGCGCCACCGAACAGAGCTTCTTTGAGGGAAATGGGCAGATCGAGGCGAATGTCCGCACCGTCGCGCCTGAACCAGGCGTGAGGCCGGATCGCAATCTCGACCAGACAGTCACCGGATGGTCCACCCTGCTGGCCAGGTTCGCCCTGACCGCGCAGACGCAGCACTTGTCCCGGCTCTACGCCGGCTGGAATGGCAACTTCTACTGCGCGACCGCCGGTCAGACCGACACGGCGCTTTCCACCGCGCATGGCCTCTTCAAAGCTGACGGTGACACCGGCTTTGATATCCCGGCCCTTGACCGGCTGCGGACCGGGGCGCGGACCGCCGCGCGCGCCGCCGAAATCGCTGAACAGGTCGGAAAAAATATCGGAGATATCTTCATAACGGCCGGAAGGGCCTCGCTGTCCGGCAGGACCACCAGGCCGAGAGCGAAAATGAAAGGCAGCCGTTTCCTGACCGTTGGCATCAATGTCGCCGCGATCAAAGCGCGCCTTCGTTTCGGGGTCGGACAAAAGCTTGAAGGCCTGCCCGACTTCCTTGAAGCGCTCTTCGGCCTGCTTGTCATTGGGCCGGGCGTCCGGATGTAGCTCTTTAGCGAGCTTGCGATAGGCACGACGAATCTCGTCGGCAGAAGCCGACTTCGTCACACCAAGAATCGCATACGGATCTTTCATCACGCCGCCCTGATAGCAGGCGCAGGCAACAACTGCGAGCGCGGCGGATATATGGGCGATGGGAAAAGCTCAGAAAAGAGGCTGGTTTCAGCTTAAGCCCGACAGATCACACCGCGCCACAGCCCCGGGGCCAAAGCGGTCACTGATCTGGGCAACCTCCACCGCAGCCGCTGAGAGGCCAGACGTGTATAGCGTCGCCAGCTGCGCGGCTGTCAGTGTTATGGCTGGCGCATCGACCTCCGACCGGGACACCTCAACCTCACCATCAAACCAGACCACTTGATAGGCTTCACGCGCTTCATCCAGCGCGACATCGCCATAGGCCCAGGCATCCGCATCCACTCGCGCGCGCCTGATCCAGCTGACTTGCAGATCGGCACCGGATAGGGCCGCCTCGACATGCACGGGCGAGAGCGGTCGGTACTCGGCACTGTCATAGCGCGCCGAAACCGTGCGCACGGACACGTCATTGATCGGTTTGCCAGGTGGCACCGCGACTACCGTCAGATCAGTTCCCACCTCATGGTCATGGACGGGTAAAGTCACGCAGGCTTCATCAAGCAGCACCACTTTCGCGCCCACGCCCGCCCCGGACACCGGTGTGCCCCCAAGCCCGCGCAACAAACCGGTGAGGGTCCAGCTCCCGTCTGGCTCAAGCTGGGCGTTGGTGAAGCTGAGGACTTCCCAGGCCTGCGCCGTCGCGACAGCGATCAGGTTTGCGCCGTTCAGGACGCGGGTCTGCGTTGCATTGGAAAAGGCTCCATTTTTCAGGCGGACTTTGACCGCATTGGCTTTGTCCCAGCGCCCTTCCTGGCCTGATCCAAGATCAGCTTCCAGCTGACCGGTGAAGGCTGGTGCAGTGATTTCAGCGCGGGCGGTTAAAGCGTCGGGATCAGAACCAGCATGAAGGGTCAGCTTTCCCGGCCAGGGGTCTGACCAGCCTGCAGCCAGAAAACCGTTTCGGGCTGGCTCGCCTGCGCGCAGGGGCAGATCAAGCAGGATCAATACCGGTCGTGATGGCGGGCGCGGCGCGGCTGAACCTTCTGGCTGAGGCCCTGTTGTAACGTTCAGCCCGCCGCGTGTTCCAACGAGCTCGCAATCACGCGTCTCAGTGCCTTCTGCAGACGCCAGACACCACACTGCGCCGTCAGGCCCCGCATCCAGCGAAATGCAGTCGCCCGCTTCCAGTGCACCGAAGGATGGCGGCAGTGACAGCGCGGCTGTGCGGGTCTCGGCCTGCATGCGCGACAGAGCGCCGCGCGCCCACCGGGTGGCGAGGTCGCGATCAGCAAGGCCATTCAGCGCCATCTCGATCACACCTTCGATTTCATGTTCGAGGCCCAGCGCAGATACCGACGCTGGGCGATAATCCCCATCATCGGCAGCAAACTGAAGCCGCACTTCGGTGGGGTGGGTGTCCTTAGCCTCCTGACCAAATGATAGACCCGGGCCGTTGTCGCGCACGGTCAGTGACTGAGCTGGCACCATAACCGGCGCGCTATCTTTCAAGTGGGGGACGCAAACAGGGCCGCTGGCGCGATCGACGATATCAAAGCCGAAGACGGCCCCGAGACGCTCAATCTCGTCGCGGGCGCGCGCACCGGCATTGATGACATAGCCTGCAAGAACGCCCTCAAGCTTCGTTGTGTCGAGGTCATCCAGCCCGACCTGCGCGGCGATATCGCCAACAATCTCGCCCACGCTTGATTGCCCGGCGCGGCCCGTCAGCCAGTGACCGAGCCGCCAGTTGGTTCCGTCGCTCCACACATCATCACGAGTTGGAAATTCGGGAAACGGACGCGCATCCCAGGTCCAGACATGACTATGGGCCAGGTCCAGCATCGGCCCGGCATAGACGCTGGAAACCGGATTGGAGGCACCCTGCCAATAGGCGAGCAGCGCTTCGATATATCGACGCTGAATCAGGTCGTCGCGAGCACCGGTGGAGTGATAGGGCGGCGTGCTTTCAGAGCTTTTGGGATCAATAAAAACATTGGGCTGGTTAGCGCCCTTGTCGACGGCCGGGCAGCCCAGCTCCACAAGCCGGACCGGTTTTGATTGCGGCACCCATCCGGTTGGGGACGTCTGTCGCACGCCCGCAATGCGGTCGTGATGGGGCTCGCTCCACCAGGATCGCAGATCCTTGTAGCGATAGACCCAGGGCTCTGCATAAGCCCCATCGGTTATGGGCGTGCGAAGCTGGGCGTCTCGGTCAGCCGAACTGGCATAGTACCAGTCATACCCCTCCCCGCCCTCGACATTGGATTTAAGATAATCGCGATCGTGGATGGAGTTCGTCCCGGACAACGCGTCCAGATGGGCGGTGCCATCGCGCCAGTCCGACAGCGGCGCGTACCAGTCAATGCCAATAAAATCGATCTCCATCACACCAGGCCGCTTCAAACTGGGAGCCGCGCAAGGCATCGGGGTCCTCGGCGCTAAAGGCATAGCCCTCTGCGCCGCATGGCCAGACCAGACGATGGCGGGAGGCTTCGTATTTGGGTCGGCGGGCCGGAGCGCCGATATTCAACAGCCCTGACGGGCCTGAAATCATTACCTCGCGCACATCAGAAAAGGTCGGGCCCACCAGCGCCACGCGCCGGGCCCCCGCCTCAATCTGAGTGCGCAACCATTCAGCGCCAGCCCGGGTTTTACCCGCACCGCGCCCACCTAAAAACAGCCAGCACGACCAGTCACCATCCGGCGGTTCCTGACCCGGACCGGCCCAGATGGACCAGTCACTCATCCGCTCATTGATGATCGCCTCGCTCATCTGATGGGTTTTGCGTTTCAGAGCCTTCGCTGCGTCCTCGTGACTGTCGCTTTGCTTCAATAGCGAGCAAACGAAGGAGTCGGGCCTCTAGCTCGGCTCTTGCGTCTTCATGGTGTGACACCTCCGGCTCACTCGCTGGCGCGCCTTGCGTCTTTGAGTTTGGTTTTTCCATAGTCCAGCCCTCCAGCGCTTTGGCCGCCCGGATCAGCGCCAGCAGCGCCCTGGCCTCCCGCTCCGCCCTTACAGGATCGCCCTCGGTCAGATGGGCTTCAGCCCGTTCCAGCCCCTGGCGAAAGCTCACCAGCTTTTGAAAATGCACACGGGTCGGAAAAGCTTTCTCGATCCAGCGGCAGCGGCTTTCCACCGTGCTGACCGCCAGATTGAAATCAGCCGCCAACACCGCCGGCTCCTCACCGTGGCGAAAGCGCTCAAACAGCGCGGCCCAATCGGCGGCGTAGACCGTCCGTGGCTTTGTTTCTCGGTTCATTTCGACCATGCCCAAAGACTACCCCGAGCCTGTGCCGGTCGGATTGATTGGGCTGGGAAAATGATAAGGGTGTGGTTGGCTGGAAGAATTCTTCCACCAAAGGAGGGATTTCGACCAACTCATCCCCCCTTTGCCAGTGACCGCTGGGGAAGCGGGCTGAGGTTAAAAACAGGACTCTGGTTCCAAAGCGCACACGCTCCTCCCTCCCCTTGATGGGGAGGGTGTCCCGTCAAAGACGGGTGGGGTGAAGATCATAAAGCGCGGGCGCTGCCCCTCACCCGACCAAGCCTTTGGCTTGCCCGTCGAACAATTTCACTGTTCAACCCCCACGTTGGGGAAGGGAAGGGAGGCTAGCTGTATTTGAACACACTCGATCCAGGCTTGGCCGGGTCAGGTGCTATTGCAGAGGTGACAGGCAAAGTCCGAGCGCGTCAGCGCTCAATCCTGAGGGTCCTTCGAGGCTCGCCTTCGGCTCACACCTCACCGATGAGGGTAATGGAGGTCTCCTACTTCCCTCATCCTGAGGAGGTCCGTCAGGACCGTCTCGAAGGACGCACACCCTCACCCCTGTCATCCCCCGGCTTGTCCGGGGGACCCATTCTGTGACCTTGCCGCCAAGCGCGACACAACCGGCATGGGTGGCCCGGATAAACCGGGCCATGACAGGATTCAGAAGCAGCCCTCACGTCTCACCGATCCAGGACCTGTCTCCCCGCCGCCGCAAGCTAAGCCGGGCTTGCCCTTAGCGCAGCGAGAAAGCGACTGAGCGGATGCGAAGGAGAACAGAAATCAAGCCGCGGCGGCGGACTTGCGCATTTTCCAGAAGCGCATGGCGCGTTCAGCATCGCCCATGCTCATGGCCTCATAGGCCTGGCCCACGGTACGGGCATCATCAAAGGCCCCCTCACCGGCACCAGAGCGCAGAACTGCGATGGTGACAAAGAGCGCCTTTTCAATGCCGGCAGCCTTGCAGATCAGCGCCAGGCCATCTGGGCTTTCATGCTCCAGCGCGCGCTTGGCGGCTTCGTAGTCGACGCCCGCAATCTCGGCAAAGCCGACGCAGAAATGCGTGGTCTTCTTTTCGCGCAGAAAGCGGACCAGAAGGGCGCCATCAAGCTCCCGGCGCATCTTTGCGCGGGTGATGTCCTTTTGGGCCTCGGCGATATTCTTGTCTTCGGCCATGCGCGACTGAAGACGCTGACGCGACGCGGCCAAGGCGGCTTCCAGCACGCCCGGCTCCAGCTTGTCGAAGCGGTCCATGATCTTGTTGCGAAGCGTGGTCTCTACCACCATCGTCAGATCATTGAGAAGATCGACCGGCGTGTCCTTGCGCTCCACCAGCGGCTTTTGCAGGACCGGGCTGGTCTCGGCGCGCCGGGTGACAACCTCGAACGTATCGCGATTGATCTGCGCACCGTCATTCTCAACCAGTTTGGCAACCACCTGATCATCACCACGTTCCACAATGGCGTGGGACAGGCGTTCAGGCACAGCGTCACGCTCTGCGATGGCGCTGATATGAGCCTGACCGGCCTCGTGCACGATGGTCACAAGGTCATCTTCAGAAAGAACGCCAGACTTTGACAGGATGGGCGCGGCCACCTCGATCGCGTCCTTGGCAAGCTGCAGGATCAGGCCTTTCGGGGCTTCAGCAGAATCGGCAAAGCGGCTGGCCAATTCTTCACGCGCGCCTTGGGCGGTCTGGCTCGCCAGGGTCTGAAGCACGGCATCAAACTGCTTGTGGGTTGAGGTTTCGCGTGCCGGCGGCGCGTCAAAAAACAGGTCAGTCACCTCGCGCAGAAGGGCGCGGCGGCGATCAGACGACTTTTCCTTAGCCAGCTCTGTGAGCTTGTGCAGCTTGGTGGCAACCGCCATCGCGGATCCTCCGGACCGAAGATTACGCGCTACCCTGCCTCACATGGAGTAAACAAAGTGTGGCAGAGCATCGTAAACCAGATGTGATTTTTCACAGCGTGTCTGGCCGCAAGCCCGATCCCCCACCGGCAAGGCCGGTTCCGTCATCGGATACCGGTCGCCCGCCGGCTTCATCCAGCGCCTCAATCTCACGCTCGGTAGGCGCTCGATCGATGGCCGCGTTGATCCGAGCCGACAGCTGAGGCGCTAGCCCCGTCGTCGCTCCGGCCTGAAGGCGCGGCGTGAGCGCAATCGCGTGAATGTCACAGCGCGCCGCCCGCCCGATCCAGCCGGTATTCCAGGTCCACGCCTGGCATTGCTCGTTAAGCCCACATGCCGCCTGACAGGCCATCGCGCTTTCAGCTGCCAGGCCATCCAGACGGGCAATCACGGCCCCGCGGCGAGCGTGACCGTCGAGGGTTTGCAGGGGCTCCGGCGTTGAAACCGGCTCCAGCTGCGACAGGGCCAGGGTGAGTGCGAGTATCATCATGGCTGAAAGAGTGCCCGTCAGGCGTTTCGAAAGCGTTGCGAAACCGGTCACGGCTCGCTAACGGTGACGCGAACCCCTGTTGCGCAGGAGCGCCCCGACCATGGCTGAGGCCAACGCCCCGAAATCCGAGACACCGGCCCAAGGCCCGATCGAACGTCTGATCGAAAGCCCGATTTTCTCTGGCGCGATCACAACGATCATTTTGCTCAATGCAGCGATCCTGGGCGCTCTGACCTATCCGCTGCCGGACTGGCTGCGCATCGCGTTGCATACCACCGACATGGTGATCATCGGGATCTTCTGCGTTGAAATCGCGCTGAAGCTCTGGGTCTACAAATTCCGCTTCTTCAAGAAAGGCTGGAACTGGTTTGACCTCAGCGTGGTTCTGCTGTCGCTGATCCCGAATGCCGGGGCATTTACAGTTTTGCGGGCTTTAAGGGTTCTTCGCCTGTTTCGACTCTTTTCAGTGGTTCCTGAAATGCGCTCGGTGGTCGAGGCTCTGGCAAAGGCCATTCCGGGCATGGGCGCCATCATGCTTGTCCTCGGGGTCATCTTCTATGTATCCGCGGTTATGGGCTCGATGTTGTTCTCGGGCAGCCACCCGCAATTCTTCGGAGATGTGGGCGAGGCAGGTTTTACCCTGTTCCAGATCATGACGCTGGAAAGCTGGTCGATGGGCGTTGCCCGCCCGATCCGCGCTGAACACCCGGTCATCGCGGACATCTTTTTCGTCACTTTCATCGTGCTGACGAGCTTCGCTGTGCTCAATCTATTCATCGCGGTGATCGTGGATAGCATGCAGTCCAAGCATTTCGATGCCGAGACCGAGCGCCAGAACGAAGCCCATGACGAGCGCGAGCAATTACTGGAAGAATTCAAGGCGATGCGCAGCGAGATCGCTGAGCTGAAGACCCTGCTCGCCGCGCAAGTCAATCAGGGTGACGGCGGGTCGACGACGTCTGAAAACCGCGCCGACAAGTCTGAATAAAACGCGGCAAGGCTTTCTTCGCGAGCCGTGCGCCGACGCGGCGCGGGTGCTGAAAGCGCTCTGGGTTCAAGGCCCTGATGGGCTTCAGTCATGAACGCGCGCCATAGCTGAGCAGGCAGCTGACCGCCGGTGACCTGGTCGGTCGGGGTGTCATCGTCATTGCCGATCCACACCGCCGCAGTCAGGTAGCCGGTATAGCCGACAAACCAGGCATCGCGGCTGTTCTGACTGGTCCCGGTTTTACCCGCCGCCACATGGCGATTGAGCCGTGCGCGGGTACCGGTGCCATCCAGCACAACCGATTGAAGCATCGTGGAAATCCAGCGCGCATGCTCTTGCTCGATGACCTGTCGGCCCGGTGCGGGCTCCGGCGCGGCCCAGATCAGATCGCCCCGCGCATCGCGAATTTGGGTGACAAGAACCGGATCGGTGCGCCGACCGTCATTGGCAAAAGCTGCGTATACGGCTGTCATTTCAATAAGGTGGACTTCGCCCGCGCCGAGCGACAGAGCCGGAACAACATTGAGCTCAGACTGCACGCCGAGCCGCTGCGCCATCTCGGCTACGGCTTGCGGTCCGACTTCATTGCCCACCTGGGCGGCAATCGTATTGACCGAGCGCTTCAGCGCATCGGCAATCGTGATCATGCCTCGAAAGCCACCGCCATAATTTTCTGGCGTCCAGCCCTCGATATCAATTGGCCGATCGCGGAAGGTCGAAGACGGATCCAGTTCCGCTTCAAATCCGGCTGCGAAAACAACGGGCTTGAAGGCAGAGCCGGGCTGGCGTTCGGCCTGGGTGACGCGATTGAACTGGCTCTCGCGATAATCACGTCCGCCCACCATCGCGCGCACGCGGCCGGTCATGTCAATGGCCGCCAGAGCTGCCTCGCCCGCGTTCCGTGCGGCACCCTCACGGTCCATGAATTGAGTCAGCGTGGTGTGAGCCGTCTGCTGCAGGTCCGGGTCAATGCTGACCTCAATCGTGACCACATCCGGCAACGCCTCACCCAGCGCCAACTCGGCCTCCGCCACAGCCGCATCGAAGACATGGCCAAACACCGCCGGATCAAAGCCCGCCGCGTCGCTCTGGGATAAGTCCGCTGGCATGGTGACCGCGGATAAATACGTCAGCGGATCGATATAATCCGCATCCAGCATGGCCTGGAGCACGTCTTCAGCCCGCGCACGCGCTGCTTCAAGGTTATCGGTCGGTGCAAGGCGGCTCGGGGCCTTGGGAAGGGCAGCCAGGATCGCCGCTTCAGCGACCGTTAACTCACTGGCACTCTTATTAAAATACGTCTGAGCCGCCGCCTCGATGCCATAGGCCCGCTCACCCAGATAAACCCGGTTGAGATAGAGCTCCAGGATCTCGTCCTTGCTCAGAAGCTCTTCTAAAGCCAGCGCAATCCGGATTTCCTGGAGCTTGCGACGGATCGTTCTTTCCGGGCTCAGGATCAGATTCTTGACCAGCTGCATGGTCAGCGTCGAACCGCCCTGCACCGTCGAACCGGCCTGTAGATTCACCATCATAGCCCGGATCAGACCGCGGCGATCCACGCCGTCATGCTCGTAAAAGCGCCGATCCTCGATAGCGAGAAAGGCCTGCGGCACATGGGCAGGCAGCTCATCGAGGCGCACCGGCCGCTCATATCGTGGGCCCCTGACAACAAGGCGTTGCCCCTCACTGTCGACCATCGTGATCGAGCTTTCGCGGCGCACCTCCCACAGGGAAACGGCGCTGCCTGGAAGCTCCGGCAGATCATGGAAAGCCCAGCGCCAGGTGAACGCCCCGGCCACCAGCACCGCGACGACACCCAGCACCACAACACCAAAAATCGCCCGGACAACCCAGCCCATGGCAAAGCGGCGCATTGGTTTTATGTCGGCGCGGTAGGTAATGGGACGCTCCTTGATGGTGTGCACACACAGACTGTCATGATCTGCGTTAAGGGCTAAATTCGGGCAATGGCCAAGCCCTTTTATGAAACAAAGTCCTTAAAGGACATGTCTGGCGAAGAGTGGGAATCGCTCTGCGATGGCTGCGG
Source organism: Maricaulaceae bacterium EIL42A08 (assembly GCA_024178355.1). Taxonomy (GTDB): domain Bacteria; phylum Pseudomonadota; class Alphaproteobacteria; order Caulobacterales; family Maricaulaceae; genus Oceanicaulis. Next base: position 1,002,919 of record JAMZNZ010000002.1, read on the forward strand.
CAAATGCTGTGTAGTCGTTCTTGAGGAAGAACAGACGGGCACGCTCTGGCGCACCAATGTGGGCTGCAAGCTGCTCGATCTGAAGACCGTTCGCTGCTCAGACTATGCGAGCCGTCACACCAAGGTGCCGTCCTGTGTCAAGCTTAGCCCCGACAACATCGCCGACTTGCACTGGATGCCCGACACCTGTGCCTACCGCCTGTTGTCAGAGGGCAATCCACTGCCCGACTGGCACCCGCTGAAGACCGGCGATCCAGATAGCACCCGCAATGCCGGTGTCGGCGTTCATGGGACCCTGGTCAGTGAGACCGAGGTCGAGGATGACGACCTGGAAGATCACATCGTCGAGTAAGCTTTAGTTACAGGCCTCAGCGGGGTCTTCCACAGAACAGGCCTGGATCTCGACCCATTCAGCCAGCTGGCGCGACAGCGTTGAGCTGGCACGGCTAAAGCTGCTCACGATGGCCCCCTGGCGGTTCTCACTGGCGCGCGGCTCGGCGTCGAAAGTGCGCGTGGCGATCAAGGCGCGGGTGCTGCGATCTATCAGACGGGCGCGGATACCGACCCGGGTCAACGGTGCTGTGCCATCCCCATTGTCGTAGACAGCCTCAAAGTGGCGAAGTTGCAGATCAAGCTCAAAGCGCGCCCTTACTCCATCGGTCGCTGAGGCCGGCGCGACCGCGGGGGCCACGGTGTGAAAAGCATCAAGGATGACCGTGTAAAGCATGTCCGGTGCAGGAGACAGCCAGGCGGCTCCCGCCATATAGGCAATTTGCTCGCCACGCTGGATGGCGATCTGATCACCGGCCAGACCCCGCGGTGCCGCCAGGCGACCAACGATCACGGTTGCCGCGCCCTCATCGGGCCCGCTCCCACGCAGGTCCGTGGTGGCAAGGCGGTACAGCGTATCCGGCTCGGTCTCTGGCAGAACCGAAATGCAGCCGGGAGCCACCAAAAAAGCGAGGCCAGCGACGGCAAAGCCAAGTTTACGGGTCAGTGCGCGCCTCATTGGGGCACCTCCACTTCTTCACCGGCAGACTGGCTAATAAAGCCCGCCGGATCCTGTTCCAACTCAAGGGTAATGCGCTCCAGCGCCGCGATCAGCGAGCGCAGATCGCGAGACGCCGCAGACAATTCACCCAGGCCATCTTCGGCAAACTCTTCAACAGCCGGGCGAATAGTGACTAGCGCGTCGTAGGTTTCGCGCGAGGCCAAATCTACCGAGATCGACGCCGCCGAAACGTCATCAACCATCGGGCCCACTTCATTGAGCAGGAAGGCCTCGGTTGTTGACGCGAATTGCTCAACTCCGGCAGCAGCCGTGGAGATGTCGTTACCCGCCTGCTGAAGGCTTGCGATCGCGGCGCGCACATCGGTGACCAGCTGCTCCTGTTCAGACAGGGACTGGGAAATCTCACGCGAGTTGGCCAGAAGCTCCGAAAAGTTGGCGACATTTTCTTCACTCAGCAGCGCCGACGCCCGGGCGAAGGCCAGCTGCGCACTTTCAAGGGCCGTCTCACCGCCCGCAAACAGCTGTTCCAGCTGAGCCGGGTCGGCATAGATGCGCGGCGCGCGATCTCCCAGACGGCTTTCAAGCAACGGGGCTTCCGGCGAACCTGAAGCCAGCTGGATATAGGACAAGCCCGTCAAACCCTGCGGCTCCAGCTGGGCCACGCTATCGGCTTTGACCGGCGTTGCTGCATCAACCCGGATACGCGCAATCACCTCGCCCGGATTTTCAGGATTCAGGCCCAGCTCGGTCACCTCGCCAACCTGGATGCCGTTAAAGCGCACCTCAGAGGCGGTCCGCAGACCGCGAACGGGGCCGTCAAAGACCACGTCATATTCTTCAAACTCCTGGTCGATGCTCACATTGGCCAGCCACAGCAGGAAGACTGAACCTGCGGCCAGAAGAAATACGACAAAGAAGCCGACAAGCGCGTGATGAGCTTTGGTTTCCATAGGTCTCATCCCTCCTTATGGGGCTGTCTTAGCACGGCCCGCCCCCGCGGACCGCCGAAATACTCCTGAATCCACGGGTGGGAATGCTGTGTCAGCGTCGATAGCGGCTCATTGGCCACAATACGCTTGTCCGCAATCACCGCCACGCGGTCACAGATGGCGTGCAGGCTATCAAGATCGTGGGTGATCATGATCACCGTCAGACCCAGCGCCTGGCTGAGCTCCAGGATCAAATTGTCGAACTCCGAGGCGCCAATGGGATCAAGCCCGGCAGTGGGTTCGTCGAGGAACAGGATATCCGGGTCCATCGCCAGCGCTCGGGCGATACCGGCGCGCTTTTTCATGCCGCCCGAGAGCTCGCTGGGCAGCTTGTTGCCGGCATGGTCAGGAAGCCCGGACAGGCCAATCTTCAGATCGGCAATTTCGCGCATCAGCGAGACCGGCATCTTGATGTGCTCACGCAGCGGAGCCATCACATTTTCCTGCACGGTCAAGGAGGAAAACAGGGCACCGTTCTGGAACAGGACGCCCCAGCGCCTTTCCAACGCAGCCCGGTCGCGGCGGCGCATTTTTGAGCGCGCATGGCCCTCAAAGAAAATCTCGCCACCGTCCGGGTCCTTAAGCCCCAGAATGGTGTTCAAAAGTACTGATTTTCCGGAGCCCGATCCACCAACGATGCCCTGAATCTCGCCACGGTGGACTTCAAAATCGAGGCCGTCATGAACCACATGGGTGCCAAACTGGGAGCGCAGCCCGCGCACCTCGATAAGATTATCGTCGCCGGTCATATATCGAGCTCCAGATACAGGAGCGCGAACAGAGCATCGATAACGATGACGGCGAAAATCGACTGCACCACAGAGGTGGTCACGCGAGAGCCCAGGCTCTCCACATCACCGCCCACCTGAAGCCCGTGGCGGCAGCCGATAATAGCGATGACGAGGCCAAACACAGGAGCTTTGGACATCCCCACCATGAAGTGCGTGTAATCGATTGTGTCCTGCATCCGCTGGATAAAAAAGGCTGGCGAGATGTCCAGCGTCGCCCAGCTGACCAGCGCCCCGCCGATCACGCCTGTCAGCATGGCTGCAAAGGTCAGGAGCGGTGCCATGATCACACAGGCCACGACGCGCGGGATGACCAGCACCTCAAACGGATCAAGGCCCATCACCTTCATCGCGTCGATTTCCTGCTGCATCTTCATGGAGCCGATGGCGGCGGTAAACGCGCTATCCGATCGCCCGGCAAGCAGGATCGCCGTGATCAGAACGCCAAACTCCCGCAGCACCGACAGACCGACGAGCTCCACGGTGAAAACTGATGCCCCGAAGGTCTCAAGCAGGTTCGCGCCCATGAAGGCGACCACCGCCCCGATGAAGAAGGACAGAACCGCGATGATCGGCAGCGCGTTGACCCCCGTCGTCTCCATCAGGTGAACCGTCGCCGTCAGGCGCAGGCGCGCCGGAATAAGGGCAATGCTGGAAAACGTCGTCACGGTTCGCCCGAAGAAGGCAAAGGTGTCCACCGTCTCTGACCAAGCCCCCTCAAGTCCGCGCCCGATCCGGGCCATAACCGCGATGATGCCGCCTTCATCCTCTTCAACTGGCGGGCAGGAGGCGAGGCGCTTTCGCATATCCGCCATCAGCCGGCGCGCAGGCCCGTGATCACCTATGTAGTGCCAGTCCCCATCCGGGTCGCCGCAGCGGCTCAGCGTTCGTCCCAACAAGTAAGCGCCTGAAGTGTCGATTCGCTTCAGACTGGTCAGGTCGATGATAATATCGCCGGGCTCATAGCCCTCTTCGATCCGTTTAAGCTGACTGTCAAAGCGCCCAATTGTTTCGACAACCCAGTCGCCACGCGGCTCGACGATGACTTTGCCATCCTCGTTACGCGTGATCAGCTCGGCCTCGGCGCGGGCTGTATCTGCGAATGTCGTTGCCAAAAGCGGTCCCCGGTTTGTCAGCAAAGGCAGGCTGGCTGCCCCTTGAGGCGGTATTATGGCGTGATTTTCTGTCTTCGCGACAGCAGCATTGCGCAAATAACCGCAATTCCTGCGGGGAGTGTCATGATTGCAAAGCCAGCCGTGCCAACAGTTGCGTAGGCAAAGCCGGAGGCCGACGTCGCGGCGGCCAGCACGAGCCCACCAGACAGCGCGGAATTCAGCGCCTGGGTTGTTGCGCCATAGCGTTCAGGTGCGTTTGCCGCAGCGAACTTCAAGAAGCCCAGATAGGTCGCCCCGAAGGTAAAGGCGTGCAGAATCTGTAGCGGGAAGAGCAGCGCCAGCGACGGCGAAAGCGCTAGAAACCCCCAGCGCAGGACCGAGGCAATCGCCCCCATGAGCATCATTATTTGCGGCGAGACGGACTTGAACCAGCGATCACTCTGCCACAGGAAAATGATTTCAGCCGCCACGCCGGTTGCCCACAGGCACCCCACCGCAAAGGAAGGAATGCCTTCAGCTCGCCAGGCCACAGCAGAGAAACCGTAGTAAAATCCATGAGCTCCCTGGACGAGCGCTGAGATCACAAAGGCCAGCGGCAGACCGTTAGCTTTTAACGCCTGTACCAATCCCTGGTCCTCGGCATCGACTTCAGTCTGCCTGGCCGGTGGGAGACGTCGGCCCTCCGGAAGCATCAATGAGGCCAGAACTGCAAGCCCGACCCCACTGAGTGTCCAATAGAGCGCCGCCTCGTTTCCGATCCACCCGATCAGCGCGCCACAGGCAATATTGCCAATGATGAAGGTTGCCGATCCAAAAGCTCTGGGCGGACCAAAGGCAAAGCGTCGGCGGGACGCCTCACGTACCGCAAAGCTGTCGATGACCGGAATCACACCCGTCAGCGCCCCACCCGCCAGGCCAGCCAGCGCCACGATCAGCCAGGGATTGGTCGCCGGGATGTGAGCGAGGAAAAGCAGGATCGCCGCCAGCACGAAGGCAGAAACCGCATCACGCCGGCGCGAGGCCCGGTCGGCAAAGGCTGCGCCCAACGGGGCTGCGATTACCCGCCCCGCCATGGCGGCACCGGTGGCAAGCCCTATCATTTCAGGACTTAAGCCGCGCCCTTCAAACCAGACGGGCATATAGGGCAGGTAGGCCCCGAAGCCGAGATAGAAGGCTCCATAAAACAGAGCAAAGCGCGTTTTGCGCGGAATGCGTTTCAAAGCGGCGAGCATGGGTGTCGGTTTAACCCCATCAGCGTCGAAGCGAAAGCGTGCGCAACGGCTAAATGGTGAACAGTGTTTGCACTTGGCGTGGCGTGCAGGTGCGGATAGCTTCGCGCGCCAATGAGAGATGCCCTAAACACCCCGCCCGCAGACGACTTAAAGCCCTTGCGCGTGCTGGTGACCAGCTATCGGTCAAACCCCTTTGTCGGGGGACAGGGAATTTATGTGCGCGCCCTCACCCGCGCGCTAAAAAGCGCCGGGTGCGAGGTCAGTGTCGCCTCAGGCCCGCCCTACCCGGAGCTGGATGAAGGGATTGGGCTGATCAAGCTGCCCTCGCTTGACCTTTTTGCTGAAGACAATGCGATGCTGGCGCTGCGCCCTCGCCACCTCTTCAACAAGGCCGATAGAGTTGAGTGGCTGGCCCACAATACCGGGGCGTTTGGTGAGATGTTCAGCTTCGCCCATCGGCTTGATGCGTTCTTGAACACCGACGGCCATCGCTTTGATGTGGTGCACGACAACCAGACCCTTGCCCCCGCGATGGTAGCGGTGGATCGCAAGCTGCCTGTACTGACGACCTTGCACCACCCCATCGCGATTGATCGCGACTTTGCCGTGGCCGGAGCAGATAAATGGTGGAAGCGCGCGCTGGTGAAACGCTGGCACTCTTTTGTTGATAAACAGGCTAGAGCCGGGCGCGCCTTGCCAAGATTTCTGGGCGTCAGCGAGGCGGCACGCATCAGCTACGCCGCCCGCTGCGGGATTGACCCCGCCCGCGTGACGGTGAGCCTGAACGGTGTTGACCATGACATTTTCTCACCCGACGCATCTGTTGAGCGTGACCGCGATCACATCATGACGATTGCCAGCGCCGATGTTCCAATCAAAGGCCTGGACGTCCTGATTGACGCGCTGGCGCTTTTGAAAGGCAAGGGCCGAACGCCGCGCCTGACGGTTGTGGGCAGCCTTCGCGACGGTCCAACCAGGACAGCCTTGAAGCGCACCGGCCTGATGGAGCAGGTCGACTTTGTTTCTGGTCTGAGTACCGAAGAGCTGGTGGCGCTCTATCGCCGCTGCAGCGTCTTTGTCAGCGCCTCGCGCTTTGAAGGCTTTGGCCTGCCTGCGGCAGAAGCCATGGCCTGCGCCGCTCCAGTCATCGTGTCAGATGGCGGAGCCTTGCCGGAAGTCGCAGGCGACGCCGGCATCGTGACCCCGGCAAAAAAACCCGATGCGCTCTGCAAGGCGCTGGATAAAGTGCTTGGCGACGACCAGCTTCGCGCGGACATGAGTGCAAATTGCCTGGCTCGCGCTCAATCAGAATTTCGCTGGGACAAGCATGCTGAAGCCTCCATCGCGCTTTACCGCGAGGCCTTGAAATCCCGCCAGAATACCGGAGCTGATGCCCCATGATGGTGACCCTCGATCTTGATGCGCTGGACCTGCGTGACGGACAGCGCGTTCTGGACCTCGGCTGTGGTCGTGGGCGCCATTCTCATGCCTTTTACTGGCATGAGAAGGCGCTGGACGTGACCATGCTGGACCTATCGCTAGAAGACCTGAAGGGCGCGATCGACGGCTTTTTTGAGCTCCCCCCACCACCGGCAGAACCGCCTCGCAGCGCGGTCTGGTGCGTCGGTGATGCAGGTCGCCTGCCCTATGCCGACGATAGCTTTGATGTGGTGATTTGCTCTGAAGTTCTGGAGCATCTGCCGGACGTGGACGCTGCCCTGCGCGAGATTGCACGCATCACCAAGCCAGGTGGCAAGTTTGCCTGCTCGGTGCCCCGCTACTGGCCTGAAGCGATTTGCTGGGCATTGTCGGAAGGCTATCAAAACACACCGGGCGGCCATGTGCGCATCTTCAAAACCGGGCAGCTCCGCAGCCAGGTGGAGGCCCACGGCTTCTCAAGCTTCAAACGCCACTGGGCCCATGCACTACACAGTCCCTATTGGTGGCTTCGCTGTGCCAAGTGGGACCGTCAGGAGCAAAGCCGCACAGTTGCAGCCTATCGCAAGCTTCTGGAGTGGGATTTGCTATCCAAGCCCCGCGTTACCCGATGGACCGAGGCCGCGCTGAACCCGATCATGGGAAAATCAGTCGCTCTTTACTTCGATAAGGAAGCCGCGTGAGCCCGCGCGCTCTGTCCCTTGGCGTGGATGTGGTCGCGTGCGCGGACCGCATTGAGACGCTGCAGCGCAAGGACGGCGCGATCCCCTGGGTCGAAGCCGGCGTCTGGGACCCGTGGAATCATGGCGAAAGTGCCATGGCGCTGGCAGTTGCGGGGCGACGCTCTGCGGTGGAGGCCGCGCTGGACGCCCTGGCGGAGCGACAGGAAGCCGACGGCGGCTGGACCGGCGAACTGGGTGCCGGTGTTCCTATGGATGAGACCGGTGAACGCATTGCGCCGCCGCAGGTGCCTGTCACAGCTCGCGACACGAACTTCACCGGCTATGTCGCTGTGACCGTATGGCGCTGTGCGCTGGCGCTAGATGAGCCTCGACTGATCACACGCTACGCACCCATGGTGACATCTGCACTGGATTGGGTCATGGCGCGCCAGTCTGAGCATGGCGACATCGCCTGGCGAGACCCGGATCCAGGGCAAAGCCTTGATGAGGTTGATGCCCTACGCGCGGGCAATGCCTCGCTCTATAAAAGCTTTGAGGCCGGTCTGCAGATTGCTGACGCGCTTGACCGTCCTCGTCCAGACTGGGCGAGGGCCCGACAGAAGATTGCCCACGCGTTCAACCACAAACCGGAGCGGTTTGATCGCAAGGGTAATGACCGGTCAAACTACGCCATGGACTGGTATTACCCAATCCTCACCGGAACTCTCCAGGGCGCGGACGCGACCCGACGGCTTGATGAAGGTTGGGGCCGTTTCGTTGTTGCCGACTTGGGATGCCGCTGTGTCGAAAACGAGCCTTGGGTCACGGCCGCTGAAACCGCAGAGCTTGCCATGGCGTGTCTGAGTGTCGGCCACACAGACCGCGCCCGCGACCTTATCGCTGACCTGGCTCCGCTTGCCAAAGGCGGCGAAGGCTTCTGGATGGGCTGGCAGTATGAGCTGGGCGTTGTCTGGCCCAAAGAGCGCCCGGGCTGGACCGCCGCTGCGGTCGTTCTTGCTGTGGATGCGCTTTATCAGATCAGTCCTGGATCAGATTTTCTAATCCGACACGCCAAGCCTGATGCCTGGATCAAACCCGGCGTAGAATCTCGAGCGTATTGATCCGCTCCACCGGCTCAAAAAGCTCCGACGCCACAGCCATCTTCCAGATTTCATACGGTGGGCGTCCGCCATCTTCCGGGTTTGGAAAGACATCGTGAATGGCCAGATAGCCGCCGCGAGCCACGTGCCCCGCCCAGGCCCGGTAATCGCCAAGCGTTGTTTCCATGGCATGTCCGCCATCGATGAACGCAAAGCTTAGCGGTCCAGACCAGCTGGCCCCGATATCCGCGCTGCGCCCCACTACAGGCACGACGCTGGTTTCCAGATCGGCCATCGCGATCGTGCGGCGAAGCGCAGGAAGCGTGTCCACTCGGCCAAGCTCAGCATCAAACAGGTCGGCATCGTGATAGCCTTCGCCCGGCTGATGTTCTTCAGAGCCACGATGGTGATCGACCGCGAATAACAGACGCGCCGCCTGCCGCGCTGCCCGACCGAGATAAACGGAAGACCGACCGCACCAGCTGCCGATCTCAACCATCGGCCCTGGCGCAGCCTCAGCGGCGCTGAGCGCATAACGTGCAAGTGCCTCGCCCTCGTCATGGGCCAGAAAGCCCTTGACCGTTTGCGGGTCGAGCGCATCACCTGGGAGGGTAAGGATCATGGATCAGCCAAACAGTCCAGAACGCGTCGCCCAGCGCCGCTCCGCCAATGCATCGGCAGACGCTGCCAAGCGCGCTTCAACGAGGCCCAGCCCTTCAAGTCGAGCAGAAAATACGGCTTTGTCGGTCTCAGACCAGCGATCATCACCTGCAATGTCTTCAAAAAAACCTTCGGCACGGCGCACGGCTCCAAGAGCCCGTTCAACGGCCGCGATATCACGCTCGAGCGCTCCTGCCTCAATAGCTCCGTCCGCACTGGCAACAAGCAGCGCCTGGTCGGCAAGCGTTCGCGTTTGTATGACAAGCCCGTCCAGATCGTCATTGATTTGAGAGAAGCTGGCCTCCGACTGATATGAAGAGCCCGTGTCAGCTTCGGTCTGTTCAACCGTATCAGCTCCACCAATCAGACGACCGAAAAAGCTTAAGGTCGCTTGCGCCGGCGTGGCTGCCACTGCCCAGCCTGCTTCATCGAGCCGGTTTGCAAGGTCGTTGGCCTGCTGGCGTAGCTCGACCTGAGCCAGCATCAGCGATCCGCTGGTCTCCGACTGCATTGAGATGGGGGCACTGGCGCAGCCAGTGAGCCCGGGCGGAGCAAGCACCAGCGCGGCAATACAAAGACAAGGCTTAACGCCGAAGCGAACCATCACAGTCAAAACTTCCCAAAGCTTGCCAGGCGCGGCGATCCCCCAACCGCCGTCCTTTCGTAAAGGTATAAAAACGCATAAAGTCTACCGACGCAAAACTCAAACTTTCTGACAGAACGTAACGCAGGCTGGTTAACGGCATGGACACACACCGCTCAACACGCCGACTGGGGCTATATCCACCCACTGAACCCCATCGCTCCGGCATGCTGGACGTGGGTGAAGGCCACAGCCTGTACTGGGAGGAGTGCGGTCGCCCGGACGGTGTTCCGGTCATCGCGCTTCATGGCGGACCAGGTGGCGGTGCGGCTCCTGCGATGCGTCGGTTCTTCGATCCCAAGCGTTATCGGATACTGATCTTCGATCAACGCGGCTGTGGCCGCTCACGCCCTTTCTCTGAAGTTGAAAACAATGACACCGGTCGACTGGTCGAGGATATCGAAAAGCTTCGGGCGTTCTTCGGCGTTGACCGATGGGTTGTTTTCGGCGGCAGCTGGGGGGCGACCCTGGCGCTGGCCTATGCCCGTGCCAATCCTGAAGCGGTTCTCGGGTTGGTACTACGCGGTGTCTTTGCCTGCACGCAAACAGAGCTCGACTGGTTCTATCGTGATGGGGCAAACCGGTTATTCCCCGATGTGTGGGAGCGCTTTGCAGGACGTTTGAGCCCGGACGAGCGCAAAGACGTGCTGATGTCCTATCACAAGCGCCTGATGAGCGATGATCCTGCGCAACGCCGTGAAGATGCGCTCGAATGGGCACGCTGGGAAAGCGCACTGATCAGCCTTCACATTGATCCGGACACGGCCAGTCCCGAAGCGCGGCGGGCCGACGCCTTGGCGCGGATGGAAACCCACTATTTTGCCAACAAGGGTTTTCTGGAGCGCGATGGCATATTGCTGGATGACACCGCGCATCTCGCTGATATTCCAGGCGTCATCGTCCAGGGGCGCTACGACATGGTCACGCCACCCCAGACTGCCTGGCGGTTGCACCGAAACTGGCCGGGCTCGCGGATTGAGTTTGTCCACGACGCAGGCCATGCCGCAGGTGAACCTGGGACAGTTGACGGACTGGTGCGCGTTACCAATGCCTTTGCCAAGCGGTTCAGTTAGCCCTCGCGGCACTTAACACGCCGGTTACCGTGTCCGGCGTAACCTGTGGCAAAGTGTTTGAAATGCGCAGGTCCCCCAATGGCGAACCCTACTGTCTCAGCGGCGGTCGTAGACGACGATCCCATTCAGGTGGAAATCCTGCGCGGCATTGCCGAAATCGCAGGCCTCGGCGACACGATGGATCTGACCGCCTTTCGATCACTCGGCGACTTTTTAAGCGGTGCCGGGCGCTCGACCTTCGATCTTGTATTTCTCGACCGGCGGCTACCCGATAGCGAAGGCTTCAACGCCGCGCTGGCCACCCTGTCACAGGCACGGCTGGCTTGTCCGGTCGTGCTGATGTCGGCCCATGCGGGCAAGGATATCGCTCGCCCTTATGGCCTGACCATCATTGGGCCGGTGGACAAGTTGGAGCTGACCCAGCCTGAATATCTCAAGCGTCTGTTTGAGCAGGCGAAGAACCCTGCAAATCAACGCAATGGGTGACAATACGCTCCTCCTGCCGCTGCAACAGCGCATGGTCAAGCAGCTTCCCGAAGACAGCCGCTTCTTTGCCCGTTTGGCGCGCTCCGCGCTGATTGCCGATGATATTTCGCGCGAACATCGCGAACTGGCTGACCACCTGCACCGCATCGCAGGGCGCTCCTCCCAGCTGGGCTATGTCCAGCTGGGCCAGAAACTGTCCAGGCTGGAACGCCAGCTGGAGGTCAAAGGGAGACCCAGCGCCAAGCTCCTCGCTGCGATTGCCAATACAGCCCGTGATGCCATCGATGAGACCTTGATCAACGACGCGCCGAAACTCGCGCCGATGAAGGCCCCTGACCGCTACAAGAAAATCACCGCCACCACCGGCAAGACTGCGCTTGTGGTCGAGGATGATATCGAGCTGGGGCCCCTGGCCCGCAGTACGCTCGCCGATATGGGCTTTGACGCTGTGCGCCTCGCCGCGAGTGCGGAGCAGGCATTGTCAGAATGCTATGTTCTGCGACCGAATCTGATCGTTTGCGACTGGCGGCTTCGCCAGGCCTCCGGGCTTGATCTTTTAAAGACAATCCGTAACGGCGGAGTGGCGGGGCTCGATGCCACGCCCTTCATCATGCTTACCAGTCAGAACGACAAGAAATCGGTTCAGGTGGCGCTTCGCACCGGGGCTGATGACTTCATCGTCAAGCCGTTCTCCATTGCCCGCCTGCGCGGCGCTGTGGCGAGGTTGCTTGAGATCGAGGCTCCGGTCCCCGCCCGCTCCGACAAAGATGAGGATGACGACACCCTGGAGCTTTAAGGCCTCAGGGTGTCATCAAACGCTCATCCTTACTCACCAAAGCCCGGCAGGCTGATACCGAAGGTGTCGGCAAGGCCGGTGATGATGATCAGGCCCACAGCAATCGGAGCCAGATAGCGGATCGTAAAGCGCCAGTAGGCGAAGAATTTCTCGCCCGCCTGCGGCAGTTCTTTCTGCATCAGCGCCTTGGATACGACCCAGCCGGTAAACAGTGCGATTAAAAGACCGCCCATCGGCAGCAGGAACTTGCCCGAGATCGTGTCGAGGAGGTCGAAGAAGCCACCAGAGAAGGCCGCACCGATGCCCACCAGGAAGATGATGGCGCCAAAGAAGAGCGCCGAGCCGACGCGTCCGAAGTCGGTATGCTCCTCACCGAAGGCCACGATCACCTGAAGCAGTGAAATAGAGCTCGTCAGCGCGGCAATGAAGGCCAGCAGGAAGAAAGCCGTACCCACAGCCTGGCCGCCCGGCATTTGCGCAAATGCGGCTGGCAGCGTCTGGAAGAACAGGCCCGGACCTGCATCAGCGGCAAAGCCGAAAGCGAATACGAATGGGAAGATCGCCAGACCGGCGATAATCGCCACCAATGTGTCGGCACCGGCAATAATGGTGGCCGATTGAGGCAGGTTATCTTCACGGCGCAGATAGGAGCCGTAGGTGATCATGATCGCGCCACCGACACCGATTGAGAAGAAGGCCTGACCGAGTGCCTCAAGGAAAGTATTAGGCGTGATGGCAGAAAAGTCCGGTGTGAACAGATACTGGACCGCGGCCCCCATATCGCCTGCGATGAAAGCATAAACGACCATGCCAACGAGCATGATAAAGAACAGGGGCATAAGGATTGTAACGACACGCTCAATCCCTTTAGTCACGCCAAGGCATACGATACCGATCGTGATAGCCATGAAGAAGGTGTGCCAGCCCAGAACCGTGTTGATGTTTTCAGGAGCGGTGAGCTCGCCAAAGACTTGACCAGCCTGCTCAGCTGAGACCCCGACAAACGTACCCTGGATCATTTCCCAAACGAACGCGGCGACCCAGCCCGCCACGATGGAATAGAAGCACAGGATCATCACGCCACCAGCCATCGCAACCCAGCCTGCGATAGACCAAAGCTCCGACGCGCCAGCGTCAAACGCCATCTTGCGGGTTGAGCCCAGAGCAGATGCGCGTGCATGACGCCCGACAGAAAGCTCGGCAATCAGGATCGGGAAGGCGATCAGGACCACGCACAGCAGATAGATCAGCACAAAGGCGGCCCCGCCGTTTTCGCCGGCTGTATAGGGAAAGCGCCAGAAATTGCCCAGGCCCACTGACGAACCGATCGCGGCCATCAAGAAACCAAATCGTGTATTCCAGGTACCGTGCGCAGCGGCCATGAACCCTCTCCTCCCCCGAGCAGCGCGTCATCATATCGCGCCGTGTAAGACCTATGTCGCGCTTGATAACCGCGCGACGGAATTACGCCGGAGGTTCGTCGATCCGCTTGAAGGGGTCAAGCGTCTGTAGCGGTAAGCGCTAACCGAAAAGTCCCGCGCCTTTGGGAGGTTCCGCGCTGCGATGAACGTGCGCACCGAGGATCAATCCGAGCCCGAACAGCACAGTCATCATCACCGTTCCACCGTATGAAATCAGCGGCAGTGGCACTCCGACCACGGGGAGCAAGCCCATCACCATACCCACATTGATGAAAACGTAGAGCGCAAACGTTGTCGCAACCCCCATCACAACCAGGCGCAGGAAGGTCGCCTTGCATGACGAGGCAATGAGGACACAGTTGGCCAGCAGGAGCGCGTAGAATCCGAGCACCGCAATACCGCCAACAAAGCCAAACTCTTCGCCCAGGATCGTGAAAATGAAGTCTGTCTGCTTTTCGGGCAGAAAATCCAGCGAGGCCTGTGTGCCCTGCATGAAGCCCTTGCCGGTACTGCCCCCCGATCCGAGCGCGATCTGCGACTGCAGGATCTGATAGCCTGCGCCCATGGGGTCTTCTTCCGGGTTCAGGAAGGTCTGAATCCGCGCCATCTGATAAGGTTCGATGAAGAAGTTGAGATAGATCAGGGCACCACCAGTCGCGAATATCCCCGCGCCCATGATCACCCACCAGCTCAATCCCGCCATGAAAACAATCGTCGCGCCCGTAGCCGCGAGCAGGAGCGACGTCCCCAGATCCGGCTGCATCAGAATAAGTGCCATTGGTGCCCCGATCATGATGGCCGGAATAATCAGGCCACCCAGACCCGAAACCCGGTCTTCAGGCAGATCGTGGTAGTAGCGCGCCAGCGCAAGCACCATCGCAATCTTCATGATTTCAGACGGTTGCATGCGAATGGGGCCGATATCAATCCACCGCTGCGCCCCGCCAGCGGTCACGCCCATCACCTCAACGCCCACCAGCAAGATGAGCGCGCCCAGATAGGCCGGATAAGCAATCCCCATCCAGAAGCGCGGCGGGAACATCGCCACAACAACCATCAGGCCAAGCCCTGCCGTCAAACGGATCAGGTGGCGGATGGCATAGGGGTCCCAGGATCCGCTCTCCACCGAGTAGAGCATGGCCACGCCGATGGCCCCGATCAGACCCACCAGAAGCACAAAGGTCCAGTTAATTTCGTAGAGCTTGGAGCGGATATCGCGCGGTGCAGAAACGTTGAAGACTGACATGGCTTAGCCTTCCCCGTTTCCAGCTGACGCGCCGGTGGTCGCATTCGCGCTTGCCAAAGGTCCAAGACGCTGGCCGGCCGGGTCACGCCGGACCAGATCACGCAGGATGTCCCGAGCAGGCCGCGCAGCAGAGCTGGATCCGCCGCCGCCATGTTCCACAACGACGGCCACCGCGTAGCGCGGGTTTTCAAACGGTCCGTAGGCGATGAAGAGGCCATGATTCCTCAAACGCCAGGGCAGGTCTTCTTGATCACGGACGCCTGCGGCTCGCTCTTCAGCGCTGATGGAGTAAACTTGAGCGGTCCCTGTCTTTCCGGCCATTTCAGCATCAAGATCCCCCAGTGCGCGCCCCGCATCCAGGACCCAGTAGGCTGTGCCGCGCGGATCATGGACTACGGCACGATGAGCCTGACCGATGGCATCCAGGTTAGCCTGATTGATGCCCATGGACGCAAAGCTGACTGCGCCTTCACGGGGTAAAAGTGTCGGTTCCACCACCCGCCCAGTGGCGAGCCGAGCCGTCATGACGGCAAGTTGCAGCGGCGATGCCAGCATAAAGCCCTGACCAATGCCGGCGTTATAGGTGTCACCGGTGCTCCAGCGCTCGCCGCGCACGGTGAGCTTCCAGCGCTCGCTTGGCACCAGGCCGTCCGCACTGTCCGGCAGGTTCATGCCGATATCGTGCAGTTCGCCCAAGCCCAGCCGACGAGCCATTTCCCCAAGGTTTTCAATGCCCAACCGCCGCGCGATCTCATAGAAATAAACATCACAGGAGCCTTTGATGGCGTCGTGCAGATTGACCGTGCCATGCCCGCGGGGCCGCCAGCAGTGGAAGCGCCTGTTTCCAAGACCCACTGAGCCAGTGCATAGAATGCGTTCCTCAGGGTCGGTTACCCCCTGCTCGAGCGCCGCGAGCGCAACGGCCCCCTTGATTGTGGAAGCTGGCGCGTAGATGCCCGTCGTCGCCTTGTTAAACAACGGGCGGTAGGGATTGGTATTCAACGCGCTAAATGCTGATTGGCCGATTCCGAGCACAAACGGATTGGGATCAAAGCTTGGAGACGACACCAGCGTCAAAATCTCACCCGTCAGCATATCCAGTGCGACGGCTGATGCAGCCTGTCCATCAAGCGCTTCCAAAGCGACCCGTTGAGAGCGCACATCAATGGTCAGGCGCACGTCTTCGCCGGCGACGGGCGGGTTGGATTCCTGTGGCATTTCACGCAGGACGCGGCCGCTGGAGTTCACCTCGACTTTCATCTGGCCGGCCTCACCGCGAAGTCGATCCTCCAGCGAAGCTTCCACCCCGGTCCGACCAATCCTGAACCCAGGATGGAGCAAAAGCGGGTCCGTATCCCCAGCGCCCGGCGGTGCCGCCTGAACATAACCCGTGACATGGGCGGTGAGCGGACCATGGGGATAGGTGCGTACCTCACCCAAGTCTGGTGTGATACCTGGTAACTCTGGAAGCTGCAGGTTGATCCGGCTAAAGGTCTCCCAGTCCATATCCTCCGCGATTGTAACCGGTTTAAAGCGCGGCGAGCGACGGATCTGGCGCAGAAGGCGCTCGATGCGCGCTTCGGACAGCGGCATGTAGGCGGACAGGCGCTCAAGTGCAGCACGCGGGTCACCGGCTTGCTCTGGCACGATAAGGAGCCGATAGCTGTCGCGGTTGACCGCGATGCCTTCGCCAAAGCGATCCAGCAGGCGCCCGCGCGTCGGAGGCTGGAGGCGAAAATTGAACTGGTTGTCTGCGGCCGCAAGGCGGTAGCGTTCCTGTTCCAGGATCTGCAATGAGTATAAGCGGGCCCCAAGAGCAGCAAACGCGGCCCCGCCGACACCGGCTAGCAATATGGCGCGCCGGTTGAACTGGGCCTGGGATTCCTGCTTGTCGCGGCGCATCTGCGCTCCCTTACCTTTGCCCCGCCAACACACTGGCCCACCAAGGGCCCAACCCCATTACATGAATGATGAACGCTCTTTGCGGCGAGCGAAAGCCCACGCGACAAGCGGACACATAACGATGGTCAATATTGTCTCACCGATCAATCCGGCAAACGGCGCAGGGGCTGCAATAGCCACAGAGCCAGCCGCCCAGGCGATAAACTGCGCAATGCCTGCCAAGGCGGCAAAGCGCACAGCCATCTGCCCCAGCTCACCGCCACCGCCGTCAGCCTCTCGATCACGGGCGACGGTGAAAGCGATCACGTAGGACAGTGCCCAGACGCCAAATGGCCCACCGGTGAACAGGTCCTGAACCAGCCCCACAAGCAACAAGACCGGCGGCGCGATAAAATATGGGCGCTTGATCGACCAGATGAACAACGCGATCAGCACCAGGTTTGGAAAGGCCCCCGCCCCACTAATCAAACGAGCCGCGGCACCCTGTAGCAGGAGCGCTGCGATCAGACTGAGCACCAGGCCAATCAGAGCACCCCACGGTGAGCTTTGTTCGTACGGCGCGCGCATCAGCCCTCCCCTCCGTCGTCAGATTCAGGTTCGGTTTGCGGTTGCGTCTGAGGCGGAGAGGTCGCGGCGTCTGTTGGCGAAGCAACGCGAGCCGGGTCAGCTTCCGGCGGCAAGACCGGCTCAAACGGCCAGATCCATACCAGATCGACCGGAGCGGCGCGGCTGAACAGCTCAACGCGCCAGCGCCCATCACGATCCACACGAGCCCGCCCCACAGGCAAGCCCCGCGGCATGACATTATCGTCGCCCGAGGTCACGATCCGGTCGCCATCGCGCAGGTCCGGGTCACGGCCAACATATTCCAGACGCGGAAACTCGCTGTTGTCACCCACCAGAAGCCCACGCGCGTTAGACCGGTCGGCCATCACTGAAATCCGGCTGTTAAAGTCGGTCAACATGAGGACGCGGCTTGAGTCCTGTCCCACCTCCACCGTGCGCCCGATCAGGCCATAAACGTTCACGACCGGATAGCCGGTTGCCACGCCATCGGCGCGTCCGGCACCAATCAGGCGCGACCGCACAAAATCCGAAGACTGGTCGGCAACCGACCAGGCGGTGATGCGCTGGCCAACGGTTGGACCCTGCAAGTTCAGCGCGTCTCGATAGCGGGCATTGGTCTCCTGCAGTGAGCGAGCGACATCGCGCCAGGCACGCAGCTCTGCGTTCTCCACCTGAAGTGCGCGATTTTCTTCGGCCAGCTCGAACTGGCGCTTCCACCAGGGGCCAACATTTTCGATCCCGCGCACAGGCGCGTCGATAAATTCAAAAATCGGCAGCAAAGCGTTCGTGGCATCCGCTCTGAACTGGGACAAAGTCTCAGGCCGTTCAGCCGGTCGATCGACATATAGCGCGCCCGCGGCCAGCCCCAAACTCACCAGAAACAGGACGAGCGGAAAGCGGACGATATCGTCGTCACGTCTGCGTCCTGAACGATAAGTGGCCAAGATGTCCTCCGCGAACGGCGCGCGGTATTAGACCGCTTCTGCCAGGATAGGCCGCCAAACCCGAAGATTTTCTACCGCCTTGCCGCAGCCTAGCACCACACAGGACAGCGGCTCGTCAGCCAGGCTCACCGGAAGGCCGGTGCGGTCACGAAGCTCGGTATCCAGATTACGTAGCAAAGCGCCACCCCCGGTCAGCACGATACCTTTGTCGACGATGTCGGCTGCCAGTTCCGGCGGCGTCGCCTCAAGCGCCTGCTTCACCGCCTCAACGATCTGCTCAACCGGCTCAGACAGGGCATCGGCGATCATGGCTTCGGTGACGACGATCTCGCGCGGCACGCCATTCATCAGGTCGCGCCCCTTGATGTCGAGCGTAAGACCTTCGCCTTTTACCGGTGGGGTGGCCGAGCCGATTTCCTTCTTGATCCGCTCAGCGCTTGTTTCGCCGATCAAAAGGTTCGCGGAACGGCGGATATAGTTGATAATCGCCTCGTCCATGCGGTCCCCGCCTACGCGCACCGAGCGCGCGTAAACAATGCCCGACAGGCTCATCACAGCCACTTCGGTCGTGCCACCGCCAATATCAACAATCATGGAGCCGGTCGGCTCATCGATGGGAAGACCGGCACCAACAGCAGCCGCCATGGGTTCGTCAATCAAATAGACCTTGCGGGCCCCGGCGCGGATCGCGCTTTCATGGATCGCGCGGCGCTCCACAGCCGTGGCACCGGATGGCACGCAGATCACCACCTGCGGGCTCACCGCGCGCTGGCGGTTGTGAACCTTGCGGATGAAGTGCTTGATCATCTCTTCGGCGACATCGAAGTCGGCAATCACGCCATCGCGCATGGGGCGGATGGCTTCCACATTGCCCGGCGTCTTACCGAGCATGAGCTTGGCTTCGGCACCCACGGCCTGAACGTGTTTTCGACCCTTCTCCACTTTGAAGGCCACCACAGACGGCTCGTTAAGGACGACGCCGCGCCCCTTTACATAAACAAGGGTATTGGCCGTTCCGAGGTCGATGGCGATATCTGCAGAGAGAAGCCCGAACACGCTTGAAAACATACGGGTGGTCCGTTTCATGCCGCGCTTCGCACTGGCACAAACCAGGCACGAAGCAATTTTTATGAGTGACTGTGTCCGTTGTGCGACGGTGCGTCGGGTTTTGCAACCCGGTCTGACGCATCTGAATCACTGTCAGTCTCATTTTCTGGTACGGCGAGGCCGCTGTCAGCCCTTAGCATCTTGCGGGCAAACAGCATCAAAGCGATCCAGGCGACCACAGCACCGGCGAGCGCAAGCCACGCCTGCCAGCCTCCGCCAGAGATCAGCGCCATCAGAGAGCCTCCGAAGAAGGCGATGACGGCCGTCTTGGGGATGACACCCACGCCGAGCCCGCCAATGAAGGCCCAATAGCTCATGCGCGAAATGCCTGCAGCCATGTTCACAACAATGAATGGCGCGCTTGGAACGATGCGCACAATCATCGACGCAAAGAAGCCGTTGCGGCCCACAAAAGCCGAGATGCGGTTTACCGTCTTGCCGCCATATCGCTTGATAGCCTTGGCTCCGGCAAATCTGGCGATCCAGAAATTGACTGTCGCGGATATGACCGTTGCGATCCAGGAATAGGCGAAACCTTCAGTGGGTCCGAAGGCGAAAACCGCAGCGGCAATTAGCGCGAACTGCGGCACACCCACGAAAGCAAGAAGCGTGAAAATCAGGATCGTCGCAGGCAGCGCATACCAGGACTCAGCGGCGCTCGCGAACCAGTGCTGGACCGAGCTTGGCTCGATATCGAGCACAAAACGCCCAATCAAAAACACCGCCGCAACCAAAGCAAACAGGACGAGCGTAATCCACACCGCGCGAACGGCGCGGGAGTCCATACGGTTGAAGAAACGAAGTAGCGCGTCCATTCGCCTCAGGCTCAAATCAGGTCTGTCATCATGGTTGCTTGCAAACAGCAGGCCGCAATCAGCGTTTTGCAATCAAGAGAGCGGTTCGATAGGCCTGCATGCGCTTTGACGCAAGTCGCCCAGCCCACAGCCTTGCAAACATTACGGTTCTGAACGGCGCGTCACGGCCTTGCGAATTTCGGCGCCGGCCGCCTCCAGCGGATGATCTTTCGCCGACGCGCGTTTTTCATAGAGACCAGCGCGATCCTGATCGAAATCGGCCACCCAGCGCCGGGCGAAATTGCCCGCGGTAACGTCCTTGACGATGGCTTCAAACACTGGCCGCACCGCCTCGCGGATCGGGTCTTCAACTTCGTGGGCACCAAACTCGGCGGTATCGGAGATCGCCGCGTACATGCCGTGGATTCCCCGCTCGTGGATCAGGTCAGCAATGTATTTCAGCTCATGGACTGTATCGATATAGGCCATGCGCTCGCTGATCCCGGCAGCAACCAGCTGCTCAAAGCCTTCTCTGGCCAGAGCGCACATGCCACCTACCAGGACCGCCTGCTCGCCCAGAATGTCGGCAAGTGCTTCTTCCTTGAAGGTGGTGGGATAGATCCCCGCACGGCCGCAGCCGATGACGGCAAGATAGGCCTTTGCGACGGCTTCCGCCTCACCGCTTGCATCCTGGTGCACCCCCCAAAAGCCCACCAGACCGCCACCTTTCTCAAAACTGGTGCGCACGGCACCACCCGGCCCCTTCGCTGCAGCGAGGATCACATCACAATCGGCCGGTGGCTCGATCAGTCCATAGTCGATGGAAAAGCCGTGGCTGAAGATAACCGCCACACCCGGCTTTCGGTTCGGTGCCACATGAGCGTCCCAGATCGCCTTGTGGGCTTCATCAGCCGCCAGGATCGCGATTACATCTGCGTCCTTAACAGCGTCTGCCAACCCAACCGGCTCAAACCCATCCGCCCTTGCCTTGTCGATCGACGCCGAGCCGTCACGCAGACCAATCGCGATGCTCGTTACGCCCATGTCGCGCATGTTAAGTGCATGGGAACGTCCGTGATTGCCATAGCCAATCAGGGCGATGCGACGGCTTTTTAAAGGGCCAAGATCAATGTCGGCCTCATACAGCGGTGCGCTCATTGCGCTCCTTTCCCGAAGCTGCGTGAAAGTATGTGATCAAGCTCTCCCTGCTGATCGGCCGGGTCAAGGGCGCTGATCCGTGGCCAGTCCCCATGCTGATTGGAAAACCAGGTGAACTGGCGCTTGGCATAGCGCCGGGAGTCCCGCTTGGCGATCTCGATAGCAGCTTCAAGCGTAAACTCCCCGCGCAGATGGGCGAGCAGCGGCGGTAGCCCGACCGCCTTCATGGCGGGAAGGTCAGGAGCAAGATTACGCTCAGCCATAGCGGCGACTTCTTCAAGCGCACCCGCCTCAACCATGCGGTCAAAGCGCGTCTCAATCCGGTGATAAAGCGCCTCGCGATCTGGCTGAATAACAACGCCCTGGACCAGTGCGGGGTCGATGAGCGGTTGGGTGTCCGCCTGTAGCTGCGACAGCGGTTTGCCGGTTGCCCACGCAACCGCGACCACCCGCATCAGGCGCTGGCGATCCCCATCTGCAATACGCGCGGTGGCGACCGGATCAACCGCCTCCGCCTCAGCCTTCAGGCCCTCCAGACCTCGTGTCTGAAACAGAGCGTCCACTTTGGCGAGAATCGTTTCTGGTATCTCAGGGACTGGAGCCAACCCCTCAAGAAGGGCCTTGAAATAAAGCCCTGTGCCGCCAACCAGGATCGGTACACATCCCCGGCTTTCAACCGCCTCGATCTGGTCAAGCGCCATCCGGGACCACTGCCCCACCGAACACCGCTGTGAGGGCTCAAGCGCTGAGAACAAATGATGGGTCGCAACCCGCTTCTCGTAATTGCTTGGTTGAGCGCTGATAACGGGCAGGCCGCGATAGAGCTGCATGGAATCAGCGTTGATGATCTCCCCATCCAGAAGCCGTGCGGCGTGCAGTGAAAGCGCTGTCTTTCCGCTCGCAGTAGGGCCGGCCAGGATGAGAATACGCTTGGACATGGTTTCTGATACCGCTGTCGGTGCCAAATACAATCTTTGCAGCCCGGCATCGCAATGATCAATACAAACTCACTGAATTAAAGTATTAAAATTCAAAAAACCCATTCAAATTTTGTGACCTTTCTGCTAACAACCTCCACACAGACCAAACAGCCATCCACAGCAGGACGTAGCTACCTTGTTTGTAAAGCGATCAGTCACCCTGTCCGGTCACGCGACTTCCGTCGCGATTGAACCGGAATTCTGGGCGGTGGTTGACCGCTACCTTGCCAGAAACAAGTCGACGCTGGCCGGCCTTATCGGCCAGATCGACAAAGGGCGCGAACCCGGCCAGCCGCTATCCAGCGCCTGCCGGGTCTGGGCCCTTAAACAAGTCGAGAGCGGGCTCTAGCCCTCTCCATCGCCGAGACTGGACCGCAGACGCTCTGAAAAGTTTTCCAGGCGCGCCGCGTTGGCACCAAGATCAGAGACTCCGACACGACTGGTCGAGCGCGCGTCGATCTGCGCACCACCATCGTTCAGCGCTGTAACTCGGACCACTACATCGTCCTTGAACCCAAACCAAAAGGTTTCAGCGGTGCCTTCAAACATCATCGCTTCATCAGACGTCGTGGTCACACGCCAGCCCAATTCCCGAGCGACACCCAGAGCTGCGCGGTATGCCAACTCTGGTTCAGCCGACGTTACAATCGGCTGGATCTGCGGATAGGCTTCTGCCTGCACTTCCGGCAGTGGGCGCTCAGAACGCGGATCGATCTTGGACGCGTAGTCAACTGAGTTGCTCGCACCATCCACTTCGCGGCGCTCCACCATGGCCGCAGAAAACTGCGGCGGGTTGGCCGTATCAGTCGTGATATCATGGATGGGAGGCAGGGTGCGCGCCGTTGTGCGCACGCCATCGGCGTACCAGAGGCCTGAACCACCGATGATCAACGCGGCGACTCCGGCAACATAGCCGCCAACGCCCGGTGCATTGCTTTGGCCGAAAGCAAATCGATAGATCACCGACACCAACAGCGCGACAGCACCGAGCCCGACCGTGGCGAATAGGATATTGGGGCCCCAGCCAAAGGTCATGGTACTTAAGCCAAACTGCCACTCCCATAAGCCGAAGCGCGAGCCGAGACCCGCTGCGGCAAACCAGATCGGTGCAATAATGGCGGCGGCTGCAGCCAGCCCAACCAAGATGTGTCGAATAAGCCGTAGAATCTCGCTCATGGCGCTTCCCCCGGATCGTGCGCGATGCTCGGCGCTGAGCATACTCAATTACAGCTTATGGATATAGGCGTGTTGTGCGCCAAGGCGCGGAAATTTCCTCACGCTCGAACACAAGCCTGTCATGGAGGCGAAAGGCCCGGTCGCGCCAGAACTCCAGGCGGAGCGGCTGGATGCGGTAGCCCGTCCAGAATTCTGGGCGCGGAATCTCGCCAATGTTAAACTTGGCCACATAACCGGCGACCGCTTTTTCAAGCGCAAAGCGACTTTCAAGCGGGCGCGACTGTTTGGATGCCCAGGCCCCGATGCGGCTATCACGAGCGCGCGAGTTGAAATAGGCATCGGCTTCTTCGTTGGAAACCTGGGTCGCCAGCCCCCTCACTCGCACCTGACGGCGCAAGGATTTCCAGTGAAAACAAAGCGCCGCACGCTGGTTTTCAGCCAGCTGGCGGCCTTTCTGACTCTCGGTGTTGGTGTAGAAAACAAAGCCGCGTGGATCGACATCTTTCAAAAGCACCATGCGCACATCAGGAAAACCGTCAGCGTCGGCAGTCGAAATTGCCATGGCGTTAGGGTCGTTGATTTCCTTGTCGCGCGCGGCTTTTAGCCAGTCTTCAAAAAGCGCGAACGGATCTTCACGCGTGAAGATATCGTCGGCGTTGGCCTCAGTCTCAGCGGTATACTCACCCTCGGTGGGACTTGGCGGGATGGCGTCATTTCTGGACACAGGCGCTCTCTCAAAGCTTCGGCATTCGCGCACACAAGTATGCGCCTGCGCGCAACAGTCAACGATTCCACAATATTTCCGTGTTTATCATTTCAGTATGACGACTAATCCGCAGGCTCTGGTGGCCGCATACAAGATTTTTGGACTCGGCGGTGGCGAGGACTTCTCTGAAGTTCGCGCCCGTTTTCGTGCGATGGTCAAAGAGGTTCATCCAGACACCTCCGAACCAACAGCCGAGACACTCGCCAAACTTCAAAAGCTTCTAAAAGCCTATGAAGTTCTAAAGATTTACGCCCCACGTCGCATCGATCTGGAGATTACTCCTGATGAGGCGCGCAAGGGGGGGCTGCGCACCATCAAGTATGATGACCGTGATCTGATGGTTCGCATTCCGGTCGCGGTGAAGAACGGTACTATGGTGACCCCAATCGGCGATCCAAACTGGCGTGTTTACGTGACGGTCCGCGACAAAATGGTCGATGCCGACCTGTCCGCCGGCGAAGCTGAACGCAAATCGCGCGAGGAGCGCGCCCAGAAGTTTGCTGAACAGGCCGCGCGTGAAGAAGCCGAGGAAAACGCCGGCGTGCTGCGCGGTTTCCTCGATAACTTTGTGAAAAAGAGTCCGGCGGCCCGCCTTGTTAGCTGGGCGCGCAAGGGTGCCGCGTAAGACACCGTGACGGCAGGGCTGTTGGGCCCTAGTGTAGGTGTAGATTCAGCCACTCACGCGACTGTCCGCCCATGTCCCACAATTCCTTCGGTCACCTGTTTCGCTTTACCACCTGGGGTGAAAGCCACGGCCCGGCACTGGGCTGTGTCGTTGATGGCTGCCCGGCAGGGCTTGGCCTGACCGAAGCGGATATCCAGCCCTGGCTTGATAAACGCCGCCCGGGACAGTCCCGCCACGTCACCCAGCGCCGCGAACCGGACCAGGTGCGCATACTGTCTGGCGTTTTTGAAGACGACAGGACAGACGGTCAGGTGACCACGGGCGCGCCCATCTCACTGATGATCGAGAATGTGGACCAGCGCTCCAAAGACTATTCAGACATTCGCGACACCTGGCGCCCGGGCCATGCTGACTACACCTATGATGCCAAATATGGCGTGCGTGACTACCGCGGCGGCGGACGCTCCAGTGCGCGCGAAACAGCCGCGCGCGTTGCCGCCGGGGCCATTGCCCGCAAGGTGCTGGGCGACAGCATCCAGATCCGCGCCGCCCTTGTTCAAGTGGGCCCACGCAAGATCAATCGCGACAACTGGAACTGGGACGCGGTCCATGACAACGACTTCTTCTGCCCTGACGCTGAAACAGCTGAACTCTGGGCGAGCGACATGGATGCCATCCGAAAGGCCGGTAGCTCAGTTGGCGGACTAATCGAACTGGTCGTTTCTGGCGTTCCGGCAGGTTGGGGCGCACCGGTCTATGGCAAGCTGGATGCCGATCTGGCCTCTGCCATGATGTCGATCAATGCCGCCAAGGCCGTTGAAATCGGTGCCGGAATGGACGCCGCTGCCCTGCGCGGTGAGGACGCTGCCGATGAAATGGAGCTCGGCCCGGACGGTCAGCCGCAATTTCGCTCCAACCATAATGGTGGCGTGCTCGGCGGTATTTCAACGGGTCAGGACCTGGTGATCCGGCTTGCGATCAAGCCCACCAGTTCAATCCGGATTGAGCGCCAGACCCTGACCAAGGCGCTGGCCCCCACAACCGTGTCTACCAAAGGCCGCCACGACCCGTGCGTTGCCATCCGCGGCGTGCCCGTGGCCGAGGCCATGGCGGCCCTGGTGCTGGCCGACCACAAGCTGCGTGACGCAGCGTTAAAGGCCTAAGCTCCATGGTGCTAAGCGACTATGATAGCCTGTTTATTTGGGGCTTTGGCCGTGAGGGCCGAGCCGTGCTCGACTTCCTTCAAACCAAAGCGCCAGACCTTCCGGTGACGCTGGTTGATACAAACGAACCTGCGGATCTGCCTCGCTCTGTCGCCTGGCTCCATCAGGACGCGATGGTTGATGCCATTGGCGCCGAGGACGCGCCGCTTCTGGTTAAAAGCCCCGGCATTTCGCTTTATGATCAACGGGTTGATGACGCGCTTGCAGCCGGTGCGACGCTAACCAGCCAGACCAATCTCTACTTTGAGCACAAGCCAAATGGCCAACGCGTGATCGCGGTCACGGGCACCAAGGGCAAGTCGACCACGGCAGCGCTGCTGCATCATATGCTGGAGGCGTTGGGCGAAGCGGTGACGCTGGCGGGCAATATCGGCATCCCGGTTTTATCGGCTCCGCAAGAAGCCTCGACGGTGGTGCTGGAGCTTTCCAGCTATCAGATTGCCGACCTGGTTCACGCGCCTGACGCCTTCATTTTCCTCAATCTTTCCAATGACCACGCCCCCTGGCACCAGGGTGTGGACCGCTACCGCGCCGACAAGTCGAGGCTGGCGCGGCTCGACCCCAACAGCTTCGGCGTCATGAATGCAGGCGAGGAGCGACTGGAGGCCCAGTTCGCGCATCAACCCAACCGGGCGTGGTTCGGGCGCGAGGACGGGTTCCATGTGCGAAAAGCTGAGGTGTGGCAAGGCGATACGCGGTTTGGTGCGATCGAGCGATTGCCCGGCGCACATAACGCCCTGAATGCCTGCGCTGCCCTGACAATGGTCGACGCACTTGGCTTTGATGCGGTCCATGCCTTTGAATCATTGAGTAATTTTTCAGGCCTGCCCCATCGAATGCAGACCGTTCATGAGGCAGGTGGGTTGCGCTTTATTGATGATGGATTGGGCACCACGCCGGAGGCCTGCGTTCACGCTGTCACCGCGCTTGAAGATACCCCACTTGTCCTCCTGCTGGGCGGTGAAGAACGGGACCAGGATTACGCCTGGCTGACCGAGAAACTGGTGAAAGCTGACGCGTTGCGTGCAATTTTCACGCTGGCCGATAATGGCGAGCGGATTCTCGACGCTTTTAAGGGCACGCGGCTGGCTGATATCGCGCGCTTTGTACCGGAGGTGGCCGATGCTGTGCGCGAGGCTGCAGCCACCCTGCCCGACGGCGGCGTGGTGTTGCTGAGCCCGGCGGCACCTCGCTCAAAAGCCTATAAAAGTTTTGAAGAACGCGGTGCCGACTTCCTGGCTGCCGCCAGAGCGCTTTAAGCCTCAACCACCTGCACGACGGCATCCGGCATGCGATGCTCTGAGCGCGCATCCAGCGCCTCGTCCCACGCCTTTTTCAGGTCATCTTCGTCCCATTGGGCAAACAGCTCTGCCTCGATGCCGGCCACGATCAGAGAGTCCTTCCAGTCATCGCGGGTGAGCAGGTGATAGAGCGCGGCGGCCACCTCCCGGCGCTCGCCGACACATTCCCAGGGCTTGGCATCGGTCAGGCCCGCGATCTCGCGCAGGAAGCTGGAATTGGACAGATTGTCGAGGACCTCGCTCTGGAACACCGCCGCGTGGCGCTCCGGCGTCAGGAAGGGCGCGAGCAAGACCGCAGTGTAGACGCATTTGGCGCACTCCCCGCACCAGCGCTGATCTTCAACGAGAACACTGGGCCCGGCAAACACAAAGTTACGATTGCAGCTGGCGAAAATGTCGAGCGCGGCAGCTCCACGGGTGGCGAGATAGTGGGCGGTCCACAGCTCGCTCACCGGACGCAGGACCGAGAAATAGTTGGCCCTCGCCCCCGCCTCGGCAAAGCTGGCGCAAAGCGCGTCTTCAAACTCCAGGCTCTTGGAGAACTGGTGGTTCACCGGATGACCGTTGGCCTCCAGGGTCGGCTCACTGGCGGCGCGCTCATTGGCAAACACCACCCAGTCGAGCCCCATGGCTTCGGCAACCAGGGTCAGAAGGGTCGAGTTGATCCCGGTAATAGGGATGTGACCGTTCAGAGCCTCGCCCGACCGGCTGATCTCGATAAGGCGCGGATCGATGCGGCGCTTGAAAATGCGCACCGGCGTCTCGCTCATGGACTGCAGGCGCTCACCCACCTGATCGCCCAGAATGATGGAGAAGCGCTCAGCCTCTGCGCCGGCTTCAGCCATGATGGCGCTGGCCACATGGCTGTCCTTGCCACCACCAAAGGCCACCGCCGCGCGTGGGCTTGCCGGTGTCGGCGCGTCGGCGGCCTGAAGCGGAGCAGCCTCGCCCGCCTCAATGCTTAGCGCTGGTGGGTAGGCCAGGTCATTACGAACATAGAACTCACCCAGCCCCGGCCCGTAGGCAAGCTCTGCGATGCGGCGGGCCGCGGGCGTCAGATCAAATGCGATCTTGATGGCTTCGACCGGCGCCGCCTTGAAATAGCTGGTCCCGATGAGCAGCGCGCACAGCGCCAGCAAGCGGTCTCGAACGCCCTCTTCGAGCACCGCGAGGTCAGCATCGTCCGGCAGCAGCACCTGCTCTTCAAACGCGCCAAACTTCGGCACGTCATAGCTAAAGCTTACAGCGCCGGTGGCGGCGTCATATCGGGGCGTATGGATCTGAAAGGCTTGGGTCATTGCCGAGCTCGCACAAAGGACGCCCGCAGCCTAGTCATGGTCGGTGACAAGCGCCAGAGACTGGCCTGTAGATCAAGTCGGCGGCGCATCCACGTGACGCCACATGTAGAGCGCCAGATGGCTGCGGTGGGGGGCAAAGCGTTCTGCGGTGCGGATGGTTTTGCGGCGCGGACTGGTCAGGCGCTCCAGCGTCTTGCGCGCTGCCACATCGCCATCAGGCCAGATGTCTTCTTCACCGAACCAGAACATGTTGGCCATGTCCGCCGTCCAGCGCCCGACACCCCACAGCTTCACAAGCTCATTCGCGCGCCCCTCAGCGTCGAGGAAACGCAACGCCTCGCCATCGAGCCAGCCATCGCGCGTCGCCTCGCCAATTGCAATCAGGGTTTTGACTTTGGCATTGGACAGCCCGCAGCTGCGCAGCTCTTCGCCGCGCTCCACACAGAAGGCGTCACAAAATGCGCGCTCGCCATTGCTGGCCTCCACCCGGCTCCAGATCGACCGCGCCGCCTTCACACTCAGCTGCTGACCGGCAACTGCCCGCGCCAGGTAAAGCGGAAAGGGTGTCTCGCGGCCTGAGGGCAGCTCCGCTGGGCCCAGCCTGGCGATAGCATCGGCCAGGTCGTCGCTGAGGCCTCGCGCGGTAGCGATGAAGCGGGTGTGGATGTGTCCGGACATTCTCCAACGCTAACGCTGAACCCTGCCCGGCCACAAGCGCTTCTAGTCCAGCAGGGCACCGCTGAGCTAGCTATCGAAGGTCTCAGTTCCCGTATCATAGATTGGGAAGGCTCCGGCGAGGCCTCCGGCCCGCCAGGCGAGCTTCAGTCAAATTGACATTGAGCGACCAAACTGACCGGTCTTCATTCAATCGCGCAGGTAGTGAGAGCTGGCATTCGGCAAATGGAACGTGATTGCATGCGTCTCGCCGAATGCATCACGATGAAATTCCAGTTCTGCAATGCCGAGGCGTAATCCGAAGCCCTCTATCCAGAACCGGTTCGGAGATAAGGGGATAAGGGCAATAGCGCCGTCATTGCCGTCCACGGTCAAGGTCAACCTTGCGCCGTCCGACTCAATGTGAATGCGCTGCTCGAAGAGTCCACGGACCATGATACGGCGCAAGCCGTAGGGATAGGCGACATCGACGCGATACGTGCCAGTATAGTCTGAAAGCTGATCTGCCGAGAGGGTGATCTCCGGAGCCCGAACAGGCTGGTTAATCTCCCAGTTCATCGCGTCGGAAACCGCGTTTCTGATCTCGGTGATCAACCCGTTGGCACCTGAACCATTGGTCAGAATGACCAGACCGTCACCGGTCGCGAGATGCCCCTCGATCCAGGCGTGATAGGACGAATTCGTGCCACCATGGTGAAAGAGGAGGACTTCATCACGCCCCTCTATACGCGGGCCCAGCCCATGCTCACTGGGCGAAACGGGTGTCATCATGTCCTGCGCCAATGAGCGCGGGAGAAAGCCGTCATCATCCTGATAGCTGGCCAGAAGAGCGGTAACCAGAGTCGCCAGATCATTCGCGCTTGTCCACAGGCCCGAGGCCGCGCTCTCCGGGAAGGCCTCATAGCCCCGGGGCAGCGCGACCGGCGCGCCGCTCCGGTCGTGGGCCATCGCGATATTACCGTGATCTTGCGGAAGCGGGTTGGTAAAGGTGCTGCGCGTCATACCAAGCGGTACCAACAGGTGCGTATACGCGATCGCATCAAAATCTGCTGCGGGGTCGACGTCGTCGACAATCTGCTGGGCGAGCGTATACCCGCCGCCGGAATACCTGTACGCGCTCCCGGGCTCGGACAAGAGCGTGAGCGGGGCATTCACGGCCGGGCTCCGGCCCTCCAGCGTTTCGATGGTCGACGGGAGATCGTCGCCAGGTTGGAAGTCGCGAAAGCCGTGCATGTTGAAGCCGGACGTATGCGACAGGATTGTGCGCAGCGTAATGCGATTTTCGTCAAACGCAGGGTAATCCGGCAGCGACCAGCTGTGGAGCTGAGCCGCGACCGGGGCGTCCAGATCAAGGGCACCTGCGCTTGCCAGCCTCAATATGAGGCTCGCCGTCGCGACTTTGCTGACCGACCCGGCTGAGAACACCGTGTCCGCATCAACGCGCTCTGTGACGCCAGACTTCCGTACACCATAGCCCGAGGCGAAAACCACCTCTCCATTTTCAATGATAGCGACGGCCACACCTGGTACGCTATAGGCTGCCATACGCTCCTCAAGCGAATAGCGCTCTTGCCCATCGCCGATCCAGACACGAGGCCGAAGCTTATCGGAAAAGCTGGCAGGATCAGCCTGCGCAAAGCTGGGTGCGACTGAGGAGAAAACAGCAACCGCGGCGGACACGCAAAGGCCTTTCAAGACCGGAGCAAACATGGCGGCAAGGACAGCTGAAGGTGTTGGTGCAAGGTGCATGGTAATCTCCATGATTGGCAGGGCCTTGGGTCTATTTCGCAGGGAGGTACGGGCTTACAAGCCCCTGCGTGACTGGAGAAACGGCTCGTCATCGAGCATCCCCCCAAGTCTTTTTGAATGCTGCCCATAAGCTATCATTGGCGGAGGGCCATGATCTTGGCTGAACGTGACAGGCTTTTGACCGATCGCGCCAAAGTGCGTGGTTTCTCCTGTCCTCCGTCGCGGCCGCTCCGTCGGGCGCGATGTTGGCCCGCTTTCGACTTCATCGACCACTCGAGACCATCGCTAAGCTTTTGCAACCGCTAGCGCCCCGAGCGCAGAACGCTTGCAAGGCGAACAGCTGCCCGCACCCCGGACTTGATCCGGGGGAGGAGCGAAAGCCCGGACGGACTTGAGCATCAAGAGAGAAAAATGGTGCCGGCGGCCGGACTTGAACCGGCACGGGCGTTACCGCCCAACGGATTTTAAGTCCGGTGCGTCTACCAATTCCGCCACGCCGGCATGCGTGAAGGGCTTATACACATAAGCAAAGGGCCGGTCTTTCGCCAAGACCGGCCCTGCAGCTTTTCATGGCTCTAAGGTCAAAGCTTACAGCTTCACCTCGTCCTGTGACTTTACGATCTTCGAGCACAGGCCGTATTCCACCGCTTCTTCGGCCGAGAGCCAGAAGTCGCGGTCGGTGTCTTCTTCGATCTTCGACAGCGGCTTGCCGGTGGCATCGGCGAAGATCTGGTTCAGGCGCTGGCGCATATTGCGCATTTCGCGGACCTGGATCTCGATGTCAGAGGCCATGCCCCCTGCCCCGCCGGAGGGTTGGTGCAGAAGGAAGCGCGTATTGGGCAGGCAGTAGCGATCGTCTTTTTCAGCGCCCACAAAGATCAGGGCGCCGGCGCTGGCCACCCAGCCGGTGCCGAGCACGACGACGCGCGGTTTGATGAACTTCATGGTGTCGTGGATCATGTCACCAGATTCCACGTGGCCACCTGGCGAAGACACCACCAGCAGGATCGGATCGTCCGATACCGCAGCCAGCGCAAACATCTGCGCACAAACACGCTGGGCGGTTTTGTCAGAGATGCCGCCGGTGATCAGGATGGTGCGACTGTCGAACAGCGCCTTGCCAACATAATCGGGATGCTTTTCGGCGTCCTTGGCTTCGGACTCGTCTTCGTCGTCATTGCGGATCAGGCGATTGTCGTACGCGTGGGCCATGGTTGGTCCTTACCGGTAAAGGTGATTGTTGAGCTGATCAAAAGCCTAGGGCGCACCGCACCGGGCGGCAAGCATGCTCGCCAGCCCGATGCGCATGTTTGCAGCGCCCATGGTTACGCGATTGGGTTACTCACCCGCTCCCGGCTTACCGAGCGCAGCTTGAGCCGCAGCGGTCTCGGCCAGGCGGGCGAGCTGGATGAATTCGGCGCGATAGCCAAACTCGTCTTCACCGCGTGCGGACTGAGCCAGCTCGATGACGTCGTCATAGCCCCACTCACCCAGATACGGATCATTGCGCAGAAGCTGGGCATAGCCCGCCGCAGCGATGGCAAAACGCACATCTTCGCTGGCTTCAGCGATGGGCAGCACGCTGGATGACGTCACCGGCGTTTCAATCAGCTGGCTCTCATCCTCACCGGGCTGCTTGTAGCGCAAGCGCAGGAAGGCGAACTCGTCTGACGTGCCTGAGGCATCCGGTGCTGCCTGATAGCGCAGCGGGTCCAGCTGCAAGCCAGCCGAATCCGGAGCCGCGATCTCGTAAATGGCCGTGACCGAGTGACCCGAGCCGATCTCGCCAGCATCAACCTCGTCATTGTTGAAGTCGGCCCGCTCCAGCATGCGCGTTTCGTAGCCGATGAGACGGTATTCGGCGACACGGGCTGGGTTGAACTCCACCTGGATTTTCACATCGCTGGCGATGGGAAAGAGCGTGGAGCTGGCCTCTTCCACCAACAGGCGGCGCGCCTCCTGCAGCGTATCGACATAGCCCGCCGTGCCGTTACCGGCCTGGGCGATGGTCTGCATCAGGGCGTCGTTATAATTGCCGCGGCCAAAGCCCATCACCGACAGATAAATGCCGGTGTCGCGCTTGCGGGCGACGAAGTCTTCCAGACGCTCATCCTGGGTGATGCCGACATTGAAATCGCCATCGGTGACCATGATGACCCGGGTGACCGCATCCTCATCAAAATTGCGCTCGGCCATGGCGTAGGCAAGGCGCAGCCCCTCCCCGCCTGCGGTTGAACCACCCGCTGACAGGCTGTCGAGAGCCGCTTCGATCCGGCCACGCTCTGACACAGGGGTGGGCTCCAGAACCACGCCTGAAGCACTGGCATAAACCACGATGGAGACGGTGTCGTCAGGGTCCATCTCGCCCAGCATCATGCGCAGGCCTTGAATGGCGAGCGGCAGCTTGTCAGGTGAATTCATGGAGCCAGACACGTCCATCAGGAAGACCAGATTGGCGCGCGGACGCTCCTCAAGCTCAATGTCATAGCCCTGAATGCCGATATGCATCAGCTGTGTGTCGGCGTTCCACGGCGTGTCGGTGACAGTGACGCTGGCGGCAAAGGGCGCATCAGCACTGTCGGGCAGCGGATAGGCGTAATCAAAATAGTTGATCACCTCCTCAGCCCGGATCGCATCGGTAGGCGGCAGGGTGCCGCCATTTAGATAGCTGCGCGCGAGGGCGTAGGAGGCGGTGTCCACATCAATGGAGAAGGTCGAGACCGGCTCTTCGGCGACCGCCTGAACCGGGTTGGTTTCGACGTCGGAATATTCTTCGCGATCCAGCTCTGGCGCGGGCGCGGGCGCTGGCATACTCGGGGCCATCATCCTTGAGCCTGTAACCACAAGCCGCGATTCCATCATCGCGGGCGGCGGTGGAGGCGGGGGAGCCATCGGCGGCGCAGGAGGGGGCGGCGGTGGGGGTGGAACCGAGCCGCCCTGTGACTCGCAAGCAGCTAAGGCAAGCCCGATGAGGCTGACTGAAAGGAGGTGGCGTTTATGCATGGCGTCGTCCCCGTGATTGATTGTCTTGTCCCTGAACAAAAGCTTCAACGAGCTTCAGGGCGAAATCACGGCGGTAAGGTGACGCGAGCTTGCCGGTCAGGTTTGCGACGCCCCGAGCGCTTCCAGCGCGCGCTCCACGTCTTCAAGCGCAGCTTCATCGGTGCTGCGCGCCACTAGCGCGACACCCCGTTTCAGCTTGCCGCCACCCAGATCTTCAAACCAGGGATAGCTACCAATGGAGACGTCCGCGTGCTGGTCCTGAAGCTCACCCAGCGCGGCTGCCAGATCGCCCTCACGGGCGTTTTCAAGGCGCACCGAAACTGAATGGGTGACAGCCCCTCCGGTCAGGCGCGGGGCCACATCCTCCAGCATGCCGCGCGCAATCTTTGGCACACCGGCCAGCACAAAGACATTCTCCAGCTGGAATCCCGGCGCTCCGGTCACCGGGTTCTCGATCAGGATTGCGCCTTCAGGGATACGCGCCATACGCATGCGAGCCGGCGTGATCTCGCTGCCGGACTTGGCGTACCAGTGCTCCAGGATTTCACGCGCATCGTCGCGCACATCAATGGAGCGTCCGAAGGCGGCCGCCACCGCATCGGCGGTGATGTCGTCATGGGTTGGCCCGATGCCGCCGGTAGTGAAGGCATAGTCGCACCGCTCAGACAGGGCGCGCACCGCCTCCACGATGGCGTCCTGATCATCGCTGACGATGCGCACTTCTTTCAGCGAGATGCCGAGCGGGCTCAGAAATTCCGCGATCTGCTGGACATTGATATCGCGCGTGCGCCCGGACAGGATCTCATCGCCAATCACGACAATTCCGGCGGTGACGATGGCTGTGGCGGTCATGGCGAGGTCCCTGCGGTCAACGGTGTGCGGGCTTGCGACCCGGTTGTAGCGAACTATGGTCTCGCTCGCCGCCAATTTCAAAGGTTCGCCATGCAGTTCGCCTACCCGCTCAAGCCCGGCCGCCTGATCAAACGCTATAAGCGCTTTCTGGCCGATGTGGTGCTGGATGACGGGCGCGAAGTCACGGCCCACTGCCCCAATCCGGGCTCCATGATGGGCCTGAAAGCCCCGGACGGTCGGGTGTGGCTGGCCGAAAACGACGACCCGAAGCGCAAGCTGAAATTCTCGCTGGAACTGGTCGAGGCCGACGGCACCCTGGTCGCCATCAACACCATGAATCCCAATAAAATCGCCGAGGAGGCCATCCGCGCCGGCCAGATCTCCCAGCTCGCCACCTTCGACACCCTGCGCCGGGAGGTAAAATACGGCACCAATTCACGCATCGACCTGTTGCTGGAGCATGGGGACCAGCCACCCACCTATGTGGAGGTGAAAAACTGCCACCTGATGCGCACGCCCGGCCTGACCGAGTTTCCAGACAGCGTGACCACGCGCGGGGCCAAACATCTGGCTGAGCTGTCCGACATGGTGCGCGAAGGCTCGCGCGCGGTGCAGCTTTTCATCGTGCAGCGCGGCGACTGCGATGTGCTTTCGCCGGCGCGCGATCTTGATCCCAATTATGCCGACGCGCTAAGCGCTGCGACCAGTGCTGGTGTGGAGGTCATCGCCTATGCCTGCGCCATCACGCTGGACGGCGTCACCGTGGACCGGGAAATCGAGGTAAGGCTATGAGCCTGTCACAAGACGATAGCGGCTGGGACCTGCCCTCGCCCTTCTTCAACGAAGTCGTCGTTGAGCCTGAGGATATCGACGACTTCGGCCATGTGAACAATGCGGTCTACCTGCGCTGGGCCGATGAAACCGGCTGGGCGCACTGGGAAGCCGATGGCTATACCCGCCAGCAATGCCGCGACCTTGACCGCGGCATGGCCATAACGCGCACCGAAGCGGACTATACCGGCCATGTGCGCGCCGGCGAGCGCATCATCTGCGCGGTCTGGATCGTGGTCTCCGACGGCAAGCTGCGCGCCGAACGCTGGTACCAGTTCCGCAATGCCGACACCGGCGAAACGGTGTTCCGCGCCATCACCAAACTGGTCTGCTTCCAGCTCAGCACTGGCAAACCGGCAAGGATGGTGGACGCGTTTGCAGCCCACTATGCCAAGCCGGATACGGAGTTGGCAGAAGCGGCCAATCGCCACCTTACAGCATTGAAACGTTGAGGATCGCCTTGCCTCGCCTATAGTCCGCGCAAATTTTGTGACTATTGGGGTTTGACCATGCGTTCCTTGCTTCTTGTTGCAGCCAGCGCTGTTGCGCTGTCCGGCTGCGTGATTGTTGATCACACCACCTCTGTGCAGTCTGCGCCCATAACGGCTGAGGCGGCACCGGTTTCGGTGTCGGCTGGTGCCATTGAAGCGCATATCCGCTTCCTGGCCGATGACCGGATGGAAGGGCGCATGGCCGGTGAGCCGGGCTATGAGCTGGCGGCCAACTATGTGGAAGCCCAGTATCGCCAGATCGGCCTTCTGCCGGGTGGCGATGACGGCTATCGCGCGGGCGTGCCGCTGCAGACCATGACCACCGTGCCGGAGATGGCGGGCTTCTCCATCAACGGACAGTCCATGACGCCGGGCGAGCATTTCATCGTCGACGCTTCGGCTGTGCACGATGAAAGCGCCATCACGGCTGATGCGGTTTTCGTGGGCAATGGCATCGTGTCTGAAACGCTCGGCGTTGATGCCTATGCGGGCGTGGATGTGCGTGGAAAGATCGTCGTGGTGCTGGCTGGCACGCCGGACGGCATCCCGTCTGACGTCTCCGCGCATCTCAATTCAGACCGCACCAAGGCGCAGTTTGCCGCTGATGCCGGCGCGATCGGTCTGATCTCGATCCCGACCGAGGGCCTGACCCGCTGGACCTATGAGCGCATGGCGGCGCGTGCGCCCTCGCCGTCCATGACCACCGCGGCGGCCGATGCGGGTGCTGGCCTCCAGGTCACCGCCTCCATCTCCGACAGTGCGGCTGAAGCGCTGTTTGCGTCCGCCCCGCAGTCGTTTGCTGACACGGTGGCCGCAGCGCGCGCTGGCGAAGAAGTGCCCAGCTTTGATCTCGGCGTTGAGGTCAGCCTGTCTCAGGGTACGAGCCGCGAAAGCTTTGTTGACGACAATGTGGTTGGCATCCTGCCCGGCAATGATCCTGAGCTGGCCGATGAAATCGTCGTCGTCACTGCGCACCTTGATCACGTGGGCGTTTGCCGCCTGCCCGACGCTGAGGACAACATCTGTAACGGTGCGCTCGATAATGCGTCTGGCACCTCGATCATGATTGAAACCGCGCGGGCCCTGGCTGAAGCGGGCGGCGCGCGCCGGTCTGTGGCCTTTGTGGCTCTCGCCGCTGAGGAGCAGGGTCTTCTGGGGTCGGCTCACATTGCCCAGAACCCGCCCGCGCCGATGGCCAACATGGTCGCCAACATCAATCTGGACATGCCGGTTATCCGCTATCGCTTCAACGACCTGATCGCCTTTGGCGCTGAGCATTCCAGCCTGGGCCCGATCGCAGATGCCGCGGTTCAGTCGCGCGGCCTGTCGCTGACGCCCGACCCGATGCCGCAACAGGCGCTCTTTGTGCGATCTGACCACTATAACTTCGTGCGCGATGGCGTGCCGTCGCTCTTCCTGATGACCGGCTTTTCAAGCCGGGACGCCGAGGATGACGACGGCCAGGGCTTCCTGCGCTTCCTGGGCGGGGACTATCACGGCCCCGGGGATGAAGTGGATCAGGTGTTGTTCGAGGAAGGTGCCAAGTTTGCCAACCTGAACTACGAAATCATCGCCACGGTCGCCAATGGCGACAAGGCGCCAAGCTGGAATGAGGACAGCTTCTTTAACCAGTAAGCGCTACCTCAATGGTATCTGAAACGCCTCCTCGCCATGAGGGGGCGTTTCTTCTATGTGCAGTCGATGATATAGGAGCGCCAACAGCTTCACGGAGACCGCATGACCGACCTAGCCGCCGATACCCCGCCTGTCCGCGATGGCCAGATCAAGCGCCATGGGCCTGAAGGTTTTGAGGGCATGCGCCGGGCCGGGCGGCTGTCAGCGGAGACGCTTGATCTACTGGTTGATATCGTCAAGCCGGGCGTCACGACCCGTGATATTGACGATTTTGTGCGCAATCACTTTCTGAAAAACGGGGCGGTTCCGGCAACGCTGGGCTATCGCGGCTATCCGGCGTCAAGCTGCACCTCGATCAATCACGTGGTTTGCCACGGCATCCCGAATGACAAGCCGTTGAAGGACGGCGACATCGTCAATATCGACGTGACCTGCATCCTTGATGGCTGGCACGGCGATACCAGCCGCATGTATCCGGTCGGCGAAGTGCGCCGCAAGGCCGAGCGCCTGGTCGAAGTGACCTACGAGTCCATGATGCGCGGCATCGATCAGGTCCGCCCGGGCAACACCTTTGGCGATATCGGTCGGGCCATTCAGGACTATGCGGAAAGCCAGCGCTACGCGGTTGTGCGCGACTTCTGTGGCCATGGCCTCGGCCAGCTCTTCCACGACGCACCGAACGTGCTGCACTTTGATGAGCCTGGCCTGAGCACGGCGGTCATGGAGCCGGGCATGTTCTTCACGATCGAGCCGATGCTCAATGCCGGCAAGCCGGGCGTTAAAGTCCTCGGCGATGGCTGGACAGCCGTGACCCGCGACAAGTCGCTTTCGGCCCAGTTCGAACACTCGGTTGGCGTCACTGAAGACGGGGTGGAGATCTTCACCAAGTCACCGGCCGGGCTGGACCGTCCGCCTTATCTGCCGGATTAGGCCTTCAAAATCCAGATCGAGACAACAAAAAACGGCGACCCAAAGGGTCGCCGTTTCTTTTTGCGTTGTGCCGATCTCCACTAGAACCGATGGCTTACGCTCACACGGGCGTTCAGTGGCTTGCCGGTAGAGATATTGTCGTTGGAGTGGGCGTCCGGGAAATACTCGGTATCGAACAGGTTTTCGATATTCAGCTGGAGACGCGTTTCATCCGTCAGGTCGTAGTAGGCGGCCACATCCACACGGGTGAAGTCAGGCACCAGGACATTATTGTCCTCACGAACGAAATACTCGCCCTGGTGGGTCACGCCCAGCGCCATCGAGAGGCGCTCGTTGACGTCATACTGGTTCCAGATCGACGCCATGTGCTCTGGCGTTTGACGCGTGGTGTTGCCGTCAAGCGAGCCGCCATCAACCGTGCCATCGAGATAGCTGTAGCCTGCGATCACGGTCCACGCGTCGGTCACTTCACCTGACAGCTGCAGCTCCAGACCCTCGGTCACGCTGCCCGCCACCGTGGTCACGATGGAGGCGTCGTCAGGGTCAACGGAGGTGAACTGACCGCGCTCGAGCCGGAACAGGGCGGCGGTAAAGCTGAGGCCACTTTCCAGATCCCACTTGAAGCCTACTTCAGTGTTTTCAAACACCTGCGGCTGAAGGTCTTCGGTGGTCGTCGACAGGGTCAGGAACTGGTCACCGGCGCTTGGCAGGAAGGTTTCTGAATAGCTGGCGTAGAAGGAGACATTCTCCGCCGGCTTGTAGATCACACCGGCACGCGGAGAGATTTCCTCATCCACGCGACCGCGGCGGCCATCGTCGGTGCCAGAGATCGCGAGAAAGTCGGTCACAGCCACATCGAAGCGGTCATAACGCGCACCCAGCACAAGCTTGACGGTGTCGGTGATGTCGATCTGGTCCTGAACGTAGAGCGAGGTGAACTCCACCTCAGACGCGCGGTCGCGAACCAGCACATCATAGCCAAAGTTCGGCACCACCAGCGGGTTTGTGAAGGCGACCGTTATCTGGTCATCATTGCTGGCCGCAAACAGGGTGTCATTGCGTGAATTGGTGGTGGATTGATCCCCATATTCAGCGCCCACCAGCAGAGTGTGTGTGAACGGCCCCATGGCAAACTCACCAATGAGATTGCTCTGAATGATCAGGTTCTCGCGCGTCGTCGGGTCCTGGTAGCCGTCGAGGGTGACCTGATTGGTCCCGGCGTCATAACCGGCCGGATAGATATTCTGATACAGCTTGTCATAGTCAGCATACTGAACCGTGACATTGCCGCGGAAGGCGTTGTTGAAGCTGTGATCAAGGCGCGCGCGCAGGATATTGGCTTCCAGCGTGGTGAAGTTCTCGTCCGGATCGCCAAAGAAGGTGTCGCGCTGGCCTTCCAGCGGCGCATCAGGGCCACCTGCAACGCTCACCGACGGCACACCGCGGTCCACGATGCGGTCATCATTGAGATACTCGTAATAGAGCTCCAGCGAGGTCTGGCCGGTCAGGTCCAGATTAAAGGTCGGGTTAAAGCCGTAGCGCGTGCCGTCAAACTGATCACGGTGGCTCGCCAGCTCTTCCACAAAGGCGTTCACGCGCAAAGCGGAGGTCTCGCCGGTGGGCAGGTTTACATCGCCAGACAGCTGGTAGGCCCCGAATGTATCGATGCTGGCGCGCGTACCGGCAAACTGCTCGCCAATCTCGGCCGACTTGGTCACGCGGTTGATGACACCGCCGCCGCCGCCTCGGCCAAACAGCAGCGCGTTGGAGCCACGCAGCACTTCAACCTGCTCCAGATTATAGAGCGGGCGATAATACTGAACGTCATCACGTACGCCATTGAGGAAGAAGTCTGCCGTCGTCTGGTTGCCGCGAATATTGATCGCGTCGCGATGGCCCTCGCCCTGGCTGATCGACAGGCCGGGTGTGTACCGCAGGATGTCACCGATATTGGTGAAGGCCTGCGCCTCAATCTGATCAGCAGACACAATGGACAGGCTTTGCGGGACATCAATGATCGGGGTCGGAGTCTTCAGGCCGTTGACCTGGTCCAGTGACAGATAGCGCCCGGTGACCGTGATCACGTCGTCGGCTTCCGTGTTGACGGTTTCAGCCATCGCCCCTGCCGAGACGAAGCCGGAAAGAGCGGTGCTGGCCATCAGGCCGAGAAGTGCATAACGCATGTAATTAAGTCCCATTCGCAAACTGCTATGGGAGGCGTTATACGCTTCTGCAATTCATTTTCAATTACATCAAACGTCTAATTTGCAGCTCTACCGAGTACCCACAGGCGGGTGTGACCCAAAACCCTCACAAAGATCAAGGTCATCCGGCGTCGGACTGTTGAGAGCACAGCATTACAGACGATACGGTGACTAGTCCTGCCAACGCTCGACCGGGAAATACGGGTCCGGGCGCTCCTCGAGAACTTCCACCAGAATGATATCGTGAAGCTCGTGGCCATGGCGGTCCGTGCTCACGACTTCAATGCGATGGGCACCGGGGGCAAGGTCCTCCGGAAGCAGGGCCAGCCAAAGCGACATATTTCGGTCGGCGACGGCGTTCTGTGGCTGAGGCGGAGCCGGCTCGAACCGGCGTCCCTGCCACGCCTCGACCCCTTGAGCGCGAGGATTACCCGACCGACTCTGCACCGCGTAGCGCATAACCGACAGCTGGCGCTGGGTCGCAAACGGGTCAGCCCAGTTCACCCCCACACGCGGGGCCTCACCGGCACCTTCCTGAGTGCGCTGCATCTCCAGCGTGCGACCGTCAGACAAACGCGCTTCGACAACCGTCTCGGACGATCCGGCCCACACATTGGCGGTAATATAAGTGCCCTCGGCCAAATCAGTTGGCGTCAGGATGTTGGGATCGGGCAGGTCATTGATGGACAACGGCGGGACAGGATCGCGGGTCTCCCGGTCTTCTTCACGCCAGGCCATGATGGTTTCGTACCAGCTGCGAAAGCCCGGCGTGTTCAGGGCCACCCACTGCCCCCGGCTGGGGTCCATGCGTGCGCCCTGATAGCGCTCGGTATAAGCAGTGCCGTCAAAGTCGAGCATCAGCACGCCCTTGGGCCCCCCGGTGCGCTGTAGCGCCATGGGGTTACCGTCGATGTTTAGATCACCCTGGAACCACGAGCCTGAAGCTGCACCGGCGATCATGTGCCGGAAAGGCAGCGGGCCGGTGCCTGTATTTTCCGTCCACCCCTCAAAAATTTGACCGGGCGCGTGGTTTTCCATGGTGTGGGTATGGCCCGACAACGAGAGCGCCGGACGCCCCTCCACCAGCGCATGGATACGATCCAGCTGATCGGTCTGGTGGGTATTGGAGGCTGCGTCCACGAAAGACACGAAGGGAATGTGGTGAGCGAAGACGACGAGCGTGTCTTCAGGCGTCAGTTCGATCAGCCCCTCGAGCCATGTGAACTGGGTTTCGGTGACCCGGCCGTTGTAGCGCGAACGGTCTCCGGCGCAGAAATGGTGGCCTGCGGCCAGATCAATCTCGTTACACGGATAGACCACATTATCGAGCACCACGAAGAGTACGTCCCCGCGCTCAAAGGCATAATATTCCGGCCCGTAAAGTCGCCGCCAGCTATCAGCGGAGTCCGCATCGTTTAACGCGTCAAAATCAAAGTCATGATTGCCGTGCACCAGCCATTGCGGTGCACCAACCGTCGATGCGGTTTCCAGAAGGCGGTCCAGCAGATCCAGATCATCACCCACCACATCGCCCACGTAGAGCATGCAGTCATCAGACCCGAGCCCCGCACCAGCCAGATCTGTCAGAGCGCCATCGCGCAGCCAGGACACCTCGCGGTTCGAATAGGTCTGGCTGTCGCCGATGATCGCACACTGGAAGCTGTTTGACGCTTCGCGCGGAGCCAGCGGGAAGTTAACCGCTGCCGGCGCGGGCCCGGTATCAGGCAGCCCGCCATAGCGAAGCGTCTGCGGCGTGCCGCCCGGCTTGTGAATATAGGAAAACTGAGGAACGTTTCGGTGATCAACCGGCACCTGCCAGCCTGCGGGCTGCACGATGGTCAGGTTCATGTCCGGGCGCACCGCGATCTCGTAAAGGCCGAGTTCATCGGTGATGACCCAGTCGCGCCCGTTAGAGATCCGAACGCCCTCAACCCCAACCTCATCGCGCTCAAAGCGTGAGTTTTGGTTGGCATCATGGAAAACCACTCCGGAGATCGTGTCGCCACCGCCGCCCTCGCGGATCACCTCCGGCGCGCCAACAAAGGGTTGGGCTAAGGTGGGTGAGGAGACAACAAGCGACAGAAGGGCAGCACGGATCATGAAAAAAGGCTCCAGCAAGATCAATCTCGCTGGAGCCCTACCCCGCGCGCATGACGCGAGTGTGACAATTCTGGCAGACCGCGTGGGGCTTAGGCGTCGACGTTTTCGCGGGCCTTCGCACGATTTTCCACTTCACTCAGCTCTTTATCGCCGCGATCGGTTTCCTGGCGGGTCAGCTGGTCGGCGAAGGCGTGGTTGGTGTCGCGGTGTGCGGCTTCATCTTCACGCACTACAAGAACCACGTCGCGCAGCATCGCATCTTCAGGCAGCTTCCAGTAATCGATGGCAATCTTTGGCGCCGGCACGTTTTCCAGCTCGCTCGCGTCCAGTGCTTCGAGATAACCAGTATAGCTAATCACCGCCTCTTCCTCGAGGTAGGCGACAAAGCGGTGCGCGGTGCGCGGCGCAAAAAGGTAGAGCGCGAAATAGGCGTTGTAGAAAAGCCCCTGCGCAAACACGATCAGGACGCGCTCAAAGCGGCTGGGCTGAGCGATCTTGATGAAGGTCATCAGGTGCATGCGCTCGTTATCGGCCTCGTCCAGCAGCTCCTTGATCCAGCCCTGATCGTCGCGGATATGACGCAACGCTTTGAGGTGCTGCAGCGCGCCGCCCACCATGCCCGGCACCGCCGCCACGGTTTCCAGAACCACAGCGCGGTGGCCGTAGCGCTTCTTGAAGAAAAAGTCGGCAAAGACACGCATGACTTTGACCATGCGAAGAGCGATCCGGTCACGAAACCCGTCCGGGACGCGGCGCTTGCTCAGGGCATCATCAGTGTAGCGGCTCATAGGTCTCAAAGCTCCTGTTTTCAACGTACGTGGAATATGGGCCGTCACGCCGCCACACCAAGATCAGGAACACAAATGTCGCAGCTTTGACTTAAAAGACTTTGAGAGAAGCGCCGCAGCAATTTCCTCATATAAAATATGGGAAATACAATCGCCTGAATT
This sequence comes from Maricaulaceae bacterium EIL42A08, assembly GCA_024178355.1. Lineage (GTDB taxonomy): Bacteria > Pseudomonadota > Alphaproteobacteria > Caulobacterales > Maricaulaceae > Oceanicaulis. The sequence goes on from JAMZNZ010000002.1 coordinate 1,046,840, forward strand.
CAGGAGACTTTCTAGATTTCGCTTTACTTCAGGCTGACGCTATCAAGGTGGCGTTCCAGCTTCTTCAGCAGCGTTTTCAACGTCTCACGCTCTTCATCGGAGAAGCCGGCCAGCATGCGCGCTTCATAATCGAGGGCGGATGGGGCGATCTCGGCATAAATCTCCTCGCCCTCTTCTGTCAGCGTGACATCACTGGCGCGTTTGTCTTCTGGCTTGGGTTTGCGGCGAACCAGGCCTCGGCTATCCAGCGCGCGGATGGCCCGACTGACAGTAACCTTGTCCATGGCGGTGGCTTCGCACACGCCCTGAGCTGTCATGGCCCTGACCTGCCCGCCGAGCACCGCAATCACCCGCCATTCCCAGATGCTCAGCCCGAAGCGGGTCTGATACGCCTTGGCAATCAGACTGGACGCCTTGTTGGACGCCACCGACAGCCGGTAGGGCAGATAGTCTGGAAGGCGGAGTGTAGGTCGAGTCACGCTACTCGTCTCTCATCAATCACTCCCGTCATCCTGACGAAAGTCAGGACCCAGCAGCGCGGACAGCGAAACTGGGTCCTGAATCAAGTTCAGGATGACGCAAGCATCGTCCTTAGCGCCGCCTACTCAGCCGGTTCGGTCTTGATGACGCCGCGGCGGATCTGGTCCAGCTCGATGGATTCAAACAGGGCTTTGAAATTGCCCTCGCCGAAGCCTTCATTGCCCTTGCGCTGGATGATCTCAAAGAAGATCGGGCCGATATTGGTCGTGGTGAAGATCTGCAGCAGCAGGCCGTCGCCGGTTTCCGGATTGCCGTCCACCAGGATGGAATTCTTCTTCAGGCGATCCACGTCTTCGCCGTGGTTCGGCACGCGTTCGTCGATCAGCTCGTAATAGGTTTCCGGCGTGGACTGGAAGACAACGCCGGCTTCGCGCAGCTTTTCAACCGTTGCGTAAATGTCCGGCGTGGTCAGCGCGATGTGCTGGATGCCTTCGCCGTTATATTCACGCAGATATTCGCTGATTTGCGACTGGTCGTCCGAGCTTTCGTTCAACGGAATCTTCAGCTTGCCGCACGGGCCGGTCATCGCACGCGACAGAAGGCCGGTGTGCTGGCCCTTGATGTCGAAATAACGGATCTCGCGGAAGTTGAAGACGCGCTCATAGAAGCCCGCCCAGGTGTCCATATTGCCGTTGAACACGTTGTGGGTCAGGTGGTCGAGCACCTCAAGGCCGACACCCGTGGTGTCGCCTGCGCCTTCGATAGCCTCAAACTCGTCTGCGTACAGCGCATCACCATAGGTGTCGACGAGATAAAGAACCGAGCCGCCAATGCCTTTGATGGCCGGGAATTTGTCAGTCCAAACCCCATGGCCGAAGGTTTCAGCGCCGCGCTCAAGGGCGTCGGCATAGGCCTTCTTGGCGTCCTTCACGCGGAAAGCCATGGCGTTCGCACTCGGCCCGTGCTCGGCGCGGAAGTCGGCCGCCTGGCCGGTGGCTTCCTTGTTAACCAGGAAGGTGATGTCGCCCTGCGCAAAGCGGGTGATATCCTTGGTCTTGTGCTTGGCGACCGCCGTAAAGCCCAGGAGCGTGAACAGCTCCACCAGCTTTTCCGGCTCCGGGGAGGTAAACTCGACAAACTCGAAACCGTCGGTACCCAGCGGGTTTTCGAACAGATCAGCCATGGGGCGCTCCTGTCAGCTTTCAATAAATCTTCTAAAGCGCGGGCTAGGCTTGATCGAACCGGCCAGCACGCGCAGTCTTGCTGAAGCAAAATAGTATCATTTGCAACTAATTTCATCCCCTAAGTGCGCTCATCCAAGGGAGTCTCGCTCATGTCTCTGGTTCTTCACGGCTATTTTCGTTCCGGCACGACCTATCGCGTGCGCCTGGCCCTGAACTGGAAGGGCGTGCCTTATGACGTGGTGCCGGTAAACCTGGTCGAAGGCGCGCAATCGAGCCCGGATTATCTAACGAAAAACCCGCAAGGCCTGGTGCCGGCGCTTGAGGTGGATGGCCAGCTCCTTACCCAGAGCCCGGCGATTCTTGAATGGATTGAGGAGACCTGGCCGAAGCGCCCACTCCTGCCCTCTGATCCGATCGAACGCGCCCGGGTTCGCGCTTTTGCCGCCGCCATTGGCTGTGACATCCACCCGATCCAGAACCTGCGTGTGATGAAAAAGGTGCGCGCCGATTATGGCCAGGATCAGGACGGCGCCTGGGCGTGGGCGCGCCACTGGATGGAGACCGGCTTTGCTGCGCTTGAAAGGATGGCTGCCAGCACCGGCGGGAAAAATGGCTTCATCTTCGGTGACGGGCCGACCATGGCAGAGGTTTATCTGTTGCCCCAGATGGTCAACGCCCGCCGCTTTGGTGTGGACCTGTCGGCCTATCCGCGCCTCGTGGCCGCCGACGAAGCCGCTCGCGCCCTACCGGAGTTTGAAGCCGCTGCGCCAGAAAACCAGCCGGATGCGGTTTAGGGGGCGTGCGTCCTTCGAGACGGTCCTGACGGACCTCCTCAGGATGAGGAGCGAAAGAGCTCTACGAAACCCTCATCCTGAGGAGCGCGAAGCGCGTCTCGAAGGACCGTCAGGAACGAGCACTCCAACGCCGCAACCAATCCCCACTCTCAATACGCGTGGCGGTGTCCACGCTTAGCTTCCATACATACACCCACGCGCTCAGGTCTGGCTGAACGAGCCTGACCTTCACGCGGTCATAGCGCGACCGGGCCGGATCGTCGGGCCAGTAATCTTCGAAGGCATCCAGCTTGGGCAAGACCGACGTGTCGGTCAGTTCAAACAGCTCACCAACCACCTGCCCCTCACCCGGCACAAGCCCTGGATAGGCCCCTAGATCCCACAGCTCACCTGAGATCACGCAAGGACCGCGCGGCTTGAAGGCACTGGCCAGACCAAAGCGGGCAAACCCGCTTTCACCGGCGCGCAGCAGGCCGTAGACCGCGATCAGATCACCGGCCCAGATATCGTCGCTCAAGCCTTCGCCTTCATGATCGGCTGGACTTTGCCATAGCTCAATGAGCGCCACAGCCACTCCAGCGGCCCCATGCGGAAGAGCTGAAGCCAGATCATGGAGAAGATGAGCTGGAACACCCAGACCGCGATCACCAGCTGGACCTGTTCGAAGCGCTCAAGCTGGCCAAACTGGCCCAGCCCGATACCCCCGACCGAGATGAAGACCATGATGAAGGTCTGGCTGAGATAGTTGGTGAAGGCCATGCGACCCGCGCACGCAAACGGATAGCGGATGATCTTCAATACCGGGGCCTTGCAGATCAGCATCACTACGCTGGCATAGCCAAAGGCGACAAGCAGGCTGGCGATGAAGTTGCCACCCACATGCACCCACAGCTGGGCAAGATCAAAATTGACCTCCAGCGCGTGGCTCGCTCCGAACCACGCCAGCGGCAACCCGAGGCCCAGACCAATCGCTGCGGAGATGACGTAGGAGACAACGCTCCAGCGTGCAGTCAGAAAGCCCAGCTTGAACAGCGCCATGCCGATGAACATGACACCCACAATGCGACCGCCAAACATGAGAAGCCCAAAGGTCAGACCGCCCGCCGCATTGATCACATTCTCGAGGCGCGATTGCAGGAAGCCAGCCTGGTAGGCCCCGACGATATCAGCGAGGCGCTCATCAGAATAAGCCATCCCCAGGTCGACTGGCGTCATGCCAGCCTCTTCCGGGATCAGGGCGAAAGAGCCGATCAGGCCGACCATCAAGATGCCCGCAATCGTGATCCAGATCAGGCCCCAGACAATCAGCTTGGTCGCTGACATCTGTCGGAAGAAAACGATGATAAATCCGGCGATCGCGTAGGTGGTCAGGATGTCGCCAAACCAGAACACAAACAGGTGGATAAGCCCGAATACCAGAAGCCAGCGCATACGGCTGAAGTGCAGCTTACGCGAGGCATCGGGTTTGTCGCCGACCATCAGCAACATGCCAGCGCCGAACAGGGCGGAGAAGATGGTGATGAATTTCTGCTCGAAGAAGACGTTGGCGATAAACCAGCTGGTCGCGTTCGCGCCGCTGATATCCATGTGAGCCGGTGGATAGATATAGGCGTTCGGGGCCATCAAAAAGGCCTGAACATTCAGCATCAAAATGCCAAGGATCGCCACGCCCCGCAGGACATCGAGGCTCTCAAACCGGTCCTTCACCGCGACAGGTGCCGTATGAGTCGGCTTTGGTTTGGCTGCAGGCGTCTCTTGGCCGTGAGCGGCGTCATTTTCGGATGCCTCGGTCATGGCCTCCCCTTCCATGGCTGAGTTAGATAGTCAGGAAAAGAGTTGCCGCATTTCAAAGCACTGGCAAGCATTACCGGGTGCGACCTTGCGAAGCCTTACCAAGATTTCATGCAAAATCTATGGGGTTTTCCTTGCGCTCGCGCGTGGAGATAGGCATATCGAGCTTGTAATAGTCGCGTGGGAGGCGTGACGAACCATGGCACTCTTGTTTGATATCCTGCATTTCGTCGCCGCAGCGTTACTGTCGGTGGTCGGGCTCGGATATGAGCGCGAAGAAGAGTGCGATCCGGTTCACTACCAGCCTGCCGCCTACGTGATTGAGGCCAGCGATGGTTCTCAGGCCCGCTTCATTGCGATGAGCGACTATGAGTTCCAGACCGTAAGCAACTGCGACAGCAGCAAGCAGACTGTGACCTACCCGGTCCTTTAACTCCGGTCCTTTCACGCCTAAACTGAGCGTATCCGGACGAAAGGTGTTCTATTGCGCACCGTTCGTGCCGCGACTCTGTTAAGGTCTCGGTAACGGTTCGATTTCAAGCAAGGCGTTGAGGCGACATGGCCGCCAAATCCAAGACTTCCAATCCTGCGTCCCCTGAAAATTCCGCTGCCGCTGAAGCAGCCGATGTTCAGGCCTTTGCTGAAAGCGCTGGCGGTGCCCTGACCAAGGCAGAACCGCGCCAGACGCCTGCTGCGCTGGATACCGGCGCTCCACTGCCGAAGAATGACGGCGGTGGCTGGATCGCGTTCCTGGGGGGAGCCTTCGGTGTGCTGTGGCTCGGTGGCGCGGTGGCCTATCTCGCGGGCTATGCCGACCTGGCCACGCTGACCCCGGCCCAGCTGGGCGGCCTGTCAGTCTTTGCCATTGCGCCTGCCATGCTGTTCTTCCTGTCCGGCCTGCTTGGTCGCGAGGTGGCTCGTGCAGGCGCACGCTCCCGCCGCCTTGATGCGGCTGTGTCGCGTCTGGCGGCTCCGGTGGGCCATGCCGAAACCGATGCTGAGCGCCTGGCCGATGCGGTCAGCCTTCAGGTCGACCGGGTCAACCAGGCCATGCAGGGTGCACTCGCACGCCTCGCCGCCATCGAAGAGGTGATCACTCACCACGCCGACAGCCTGGAAGACAGCTCCGATCGCGCCAAGCAAAAGGCGGACGGGCTCGTCAAATCCCTGCGAGAAGAGCGCCAGCGCCTGGCTGACGTTGCCGATGGCCTTGATGACAAGGCGGCGCTGATTGCTGCGGCGATCCAGGACCAGTCAAAAATGGTGGCCGCCGCTGCTGAGCTTGCTGAGGCCAAGGCGGCTGATGGCGAGAAGCTGATCCGCTCAGGCGCTGATCGTCTCGCCGCCGCAGGCAAGGCCGCCGAGGAAGCCGGTGACCGGGTTGCCCTGTCGCTTGATGCGCGCGCTACGGAGCTGCGCGACTTCTCTGATCGCTTGCGTGAACGCACCGACGGGCTGGAAGCAGCCTATCTAAAGCACAAGGATCGCCTGGGCGAGGCCAGCGAAACCCTGCGTAAAGAGCAGGAGAAGATCGGGGCTGCGCTCGACTTCCACAAGGCGGAGCTTGAGACCATGTCGCGCACGGCGCGCGACGGCGCTGAAAGCCTGAAAGGTGCAGCGGAGACCTCCGGTGCTGTCTTTGAAAAAGCTGTCGAAGAGGCGCTGGAACGCGCATCAGGTCTGGCCCGTGAGGTCACCGAGCAAAGCGAGCGCGCCGCCAGGGCGCAGGAAGCGGCCGTGGCCCGCCTGCGCGACGCTGCCGAAGCGGCTCGCAAGTCTGCTGAAGAGGCTGGCTCCAGCCTGACCAGCCATGCCAGCGAGGCCGAAGCCTCTCTTGAACGCGTGAGCGAAGCCGGGTTTGAAGCGGCCCGCCGCTCCGACGAAGCCTTCCAGGCCCGCCTGAAAGAAGCTGAGGAATTGACCACCCGCGCGGCCAAGGCGGCTGAAGATGCGTCCGAGGCTGTGCGCCGCCAGCTGGCTGATACCCTGTCAGCGGCAGGTGAAGAATCGCGCCGGATCGAGGACCAGCTCACCGCCCTTCGCGCCAAGATGGAGGCGGCGCCCGATGCGGCCCGCGCCAGCGTGGAGACCATGGAGCGGGTCATGCAGGAGGGGCTTGATATGCTCAACCGCTCCGCCGAGGAAGCCAGCCAGCAGGCCCGCGATATCGACGCCCAGTTCCAGGCGCGCATCCGCCAGAATTACGAGCTGTTGTCAGACTTTATTCTGCGCATGGGCGGTGTCGCCGGTGGGCGCAAGCCGATTGACCTTGGCGTCAATGAGCTTCCCGATCCCCTGCCCCGCCGCCGCGAGGCGCGCTCGGAGCCTAAACAAGACGCTCGGCCAGAGGCGCTTGAAGACAGCACACCTGTTGCTCGCGAGACAGCCGCTGAGCCAAAGCCCGAGCGGTCAGACTCGCGCAAGCGCTTCACACCGGAACCGGTCGAGCCTGAGCCTGATCCGCTGGAGACCCGCGCCGAAGACACTGCTGCTGACGCCAGCGAGCCGGATGCACGCGGTAAATCAGATGACAAGGCCAAGGGTGATGCTGACCGCCCTCGCCGTGAGGGCGGATGGCGCTGGCGCGACCTGCTCGCCACCATGGACCCGGACGAAGAGGGTTCAGGCGAAAAAAAAGAGCGCCCAGCCAGGGACGACTGAGCGCTCTGATGTCTTGAGAATGGCAGGCTGAGGCTAGCCGTCTTTCGGTTCGACCGGCTCTGGTTCGCGCGGTGACAGATCCATCTCGCTGAGACCTTCATCAAAGCGCTCGGCCAGATCGATACTGGTGGCAATCACACCATTGTAGAACTCCGGCTCGATGATGCCGAATTCATCGCTGGGGCGGTGATAATGCTCGTGATCCTCAACGCCCAGGTAGACGAAGGGGATGCCCGCCACGTGGAAGGGGCCGTGGTCTGACAGCAGCGTCCAGTCTTCACGCGGATCACCAGTCGGAAAATCATAGCCCGCTTCAAGAGTGATCGGCGCGTCAGCTGCCACAGCTTCGATCACCGGCAACAGACCCGGCGTGTGGTAGCTGCCGGCTGCCCAGATATTGCCATCGGGGCTGTAGCCGAGCATGTCGAGATTGAAGTTGAAGGTCACCGGAGCGAGGCCTTCAGGCGGATTGTCGACAAAGGCCCGCGCACCGTTTAGCCCGCCTTCTTCCGCGTCAAAGGCGATGATGACCACGTCATGGGCCGGCGGATTGTCGATAAAGTGCTGGGCCACGGCCAGCATGCCACCCACACCAGATGCGTTGTCATCGGCACCGTTGAAGATCTCGTTGTTTTCGCCCGGACCCACGTGGTCGTAGTGCGCGGTAACCGCCATGACCTTGCTGGAATCTGCGCCCGGAATACGACCGATAATGTTGTAACCGGTCAGAGTTTCGCGGCCCGCATCAGGGTTGCGGAAATCAACCGGACGCTCAAACTCAAAGGCGTGCACGAAGCTCTCGCCGACGGGTTCGACGCCAATCGCCTCATAGCGGGCCAGCAGATAGTCGCGTGCCCTGGCATTGGCTTCGGTGCCCACAAGCCGGCCTTCCATGACGTCAGAGCTCAGCACACAGACATCGCGCAGCGAGGGGCTCATCTCGCCTTCAAAACAGGCCTCCGTACCCTCAGGCATGATCTGGTAGTCACCAAACTCAGTAACTTCCATGGCGATTTCAGGCTCACCACAAGCAGCTAGCGTGAGTACGGAAACAGAGGACAAAAGAACAAGACTGCGCATGAGGTGCGGCTCCATGGATGGCGTAGTGCGGCGAACCGCTTATATTGCACTGTGTAGCCTGCAACGAAGGACAACGCCAATGCCCATGAAGGCCGATGACATCACCGCCCTGATCAAGGAAGGGATTGAAGACGCCGAGGTCGAGATCATTGATCTGGCCGGTGACGGCGATCACTACAAGGCGGTTGTGACCTCACCCGTGTTCGAAGGCATGAACCGGGTCAAGCAGCACCAGCTGGTCTACGCATCCCTGAAAGGACGAATGGGCGGCGAGCTGCATGCGCTCGCGCTGGAAACCCGCACGCCCTGACCCGCCCGCCTTGACGCGCCGCGCCTGATCGCCCACCTGTTGAAATACGTACAGCAAAGACGCCCTGGAGCTCTGACATGACCGACGCCGCCACTCTCGACGCCATCAAGAAAGCTGTGACTGAAAACGACGTCGTTGTGTTCATGAAGGGCACACCGACCTTCCCGCAGTGCGGTTTTTCTTCCGTTGTCGCCCAGGTCCTCAACCATATCGGCGTTGAATACGCCGCGGTAAACGTGCTGGACGACATGGATGTGCGCGAAGGTATCAAGGAATATTCCGACTGGCCCACCATCCCCCAGCTTTACGTGAAGGGTGAGTTCATCGGTGGCTGCGACATCATCAAGGAAATGTTCGAAGCCGGTGAGCTGCAGCAGCTCTTTAAAGATCAGGGCCTGGTCGAGGCTTAAAGCGCTTCTTTAACCGCGAACCCAGGACATGGCCCGGCCTCGCCGGGCCATTTTTTGTTGCAGATCAATCTGGTTAGCACACTTGCATTCAAGAGCTCCCGCAACACTATTCTCAAGCTGCGTCGGAGGGGACGCGGTCACCCCTCACCGACTCCGAAAGGAGAAAGGGCTTGCTCTCATTCACCCCACCGGCTGCGGCGGCACGCTGCGATAGGTGTCGACCGGATTGGTAAGCGTCATGGGGGCCGTGGCGGGTAGGCCTAGCTCATCGGCCGTCCAGACCAGCTCCACCCCCTGCGGGAGCATCGCCTCGCAGGTATCCGGCTCAACACGGGTCAGGGTGACGTCAAAGGCCCAGCCAGCCCGCGGCGAGCCGGTCGCCACCGCATCAAAGCTGTCCTTATTCGTGCAGCCATTGGAAAAGACCCGAACAAGCAAGTTCCCGTTCCGGCTTTGGCGCCAGGCCAGCACCGGTTCAACCGGTTCTGGCTCGTCAAAACGCGGCACGGTATCGGTGTGGGTGCAGGCCCCAACACCCAGCACGGCCAGCGCCAAGCCTAACGTCAAAATCCGCGTCATCATCTGGTCACCCTTCGTCTTGGTGAAGCCAGCTTAGCCTCGCTTTGCCTGACAGGACAGGCCTTGTCATGGCGAACCAAGTCGCTGACCGAAATACACCCCAAGGGTGAGGCAATTCGTCCTGAAATTAACCTGCCCAAAAATACAATTACTAGTTACTGTCCCCATTCGCTCGACCTTTGAGCGAGTGTACAAATGATCAGGGGAGACTGCCATGAGCGGCGACACAGTGAATTTTGAAGGCGATTGCGGCCAGTGTGAAAACGGATATTTCGGAGCGAAATCATCCACATTGATGGAGGTGGGGCAGTCAGCCACGATCAACGGCGACTCGCCATCAAAGTGCATGCTTGCCAATGACGGCGGCAAGGTCTTCAACATCGACCTCAAAGCCAATGCCGGGGTTTATGACTATCAGATCCAGGTCGAAGCGCAGGGGCCTGTCGGTGCCTTCAGCGGCTATATGCACCTGGCTTTTCAGGACGATACGGACGACGTCTACTACCTGAAAATCTTCTCCTCGAAGAAGCTCTGGCACACGGTCAGCTATAATTCCTCGCGGCCTGGCATCAAGGCAATCTACTGGAGCGACAAGGACTTCACGGTCAATACCGCCAAGGAAGCCGAATCTGATTTCCAGGTGGCCAGCCCAGATCCGAACAAGACCTGATACCGCGCTGACTGAGAACGCCCACTCAACTTAAAGAATCTCTTCTCATGGTCAGCACAGTGAAATTAAAACCGACAACCCTCATGCGATAACTTGCCAGTTGACATCTTTAAATTGCATTTCAGGTGTCGCGGCACCCACAACGGGTACAAAAAAAATTAATAGGGGACGGAAATGACGACCTATCACAAGTTTAGCGATGAAGCCGTAAGCAACGCCATTGATGCAGCAAAGACCGACATGTCCTTGCGCGCAGCCGACGTCGGCGGTCATGTGCGCGGCGAGATGCAACTGCTGGCCGAGTGCATCTCGGTAACGGTTGAGGACAACAAGATCTGCATCGATCTTCCGCTTGGCCTTGGCAAGCACTGCATCTCGATCCCGGTCAACGTACCGAATGGCACTGCTGCTCAGGCCTGCCTGAAAATCTGTACCACCTTCGGCATCCCGACCGGTGTGGAAGTCAGCGTGATCGTTGCTGGCATGACGATTGTAAGCCAGAAGTTCGGCAAGTGCTGATCTGACCGCTTTAGGCGCAAAAAAAGGCCCGCTGGGAAACCAGCGGGCCTTTAATTTTCCGGTCGTCCTCGAAATTACGAGGAGTAGAATTCGACCACCAGGTTCGGTTCCATCTTCACCGGATACGGAACTTCGTTGAATTCCGGGATGCGGGTGAAGGTGACGGTCATCGCCTTCGGGTCCAGGTCGAGATATTCCGGCACGTCACGTTCCGGGCTGCCCAGAGCTTCGAGAACCAGAGCCATGGAGCGCGACTTCTCGCGGACTTCCACAACGTCGCCCGGCTTCACGCGGTAAGACGCGATGTTCACGCGCTGACCGTTGACCTTCACGTGGCCGTGGTTGACGAACTGGCGTGCAGCAAAAACGGTCGGCACGAACTTGGCGCGGTAAACGATCGCGTCCAGACGGCTTTCCAGAAGACCGATCAGGTTCTCAGCGGTGTTACCCTTGCGGCGCTGGGCCTCAACATAGGTGCGCTTGAACTGCTTCTCGGTGATGTTGCCGTAATAGCCCTTCAGCTTCTGCTTGGCGCGCAGCTGCAGACCGAAGTCTGACATCTTGCCGGCGCGGCGCTGGCCGTGCTGACCCGGGCCATAGGCGCGGTTGTTCACCGGGGACTTGGAACGGCCCCAGATGTTTTCGCCCATGCGGCGGTCAATTTTGTACTTCTGCGAATGACGCTTCGACATGTTATTCCTATCTTCGACGCGGCCCGGCGAAATCCCCTTCAATTTCGCGATCAAAACGGCGGTTCACGCGTCGCCCGTTGGAGTGATACGAGCGGCCAGCGAAAGTCGCTGCCATAAGGGAAGCGCGGGTTATGGTGGAACGGGCCGTAAGAGTCAATCAGGCAAGGGCTTTGGGTGGCAGCTTCGCCACTTCTTCTCACCTCATCAGATCCAGCCAGACATCGGCGACGATGGAGTCGATGACGCAGCGACGCAGCTCGGCGCAATCCTCCGGCGAGACTTCTTCTTTGGCGTTGGCAAAGAACATGAAGTTGGCGGTCTGAACATGGGTGGTGAAGCTGCGCTCCACATATTGGCGGGCGGGCGGTTTTTTAAGGCTCGGCGCGTCCAGGGCATCCAGATACGCATCAATACCGTGCTGAACCATTGGGCTGAGTTTGCCCTTAGAAGCGATGATGGCGTCGATCAGATTATAGAGCGCCACCTGAGCCGGTCCGGGCAGATGGGCCTGAAACTCGCTGATCCAGGCTTCAATTGTGTCCGACTGCTGCGGTGTCATGGCTCTTCCTTGCGCATCCAGAAGGTTCCGCGCATGCCGCCACAGTCGCATTTATCAGGGTTCACACAGGCCATTTCGAACGGGCCCTCGATGAAGTCCTTGCTCACCCGCTCCCCAGTGCACACCACCTCGCCGTGGCGAAAGGGCGTGTCGATCATGAAGATGGTCAGCTTCAGCGTGCCGCCTGAAGTCTCCCCTTCAAGGTCAACGAGAATGCCCGCCGACCGGTTTTCCCGGTTATGGAACTGCATGGTGAGGCGCTCGCTGATCAGCCCGCCGCCATAGTCTGGAAAGGCCACGCCGGTCCATTTTTCGTCCGGCCCATCAATGAGCGGCACCACCAGGCGCCAGCGCGAATGGGGTTCAGCTTCTGGCACCTCAGCCAGGTCAGCCAGTGGAGCCTTCGCCTTGCGCGTTTTGACGAGTGTGTCGATCATGATCCTGAGCTTGAAGGCAGACATCGTCAAAGCCAAGCCCTTCAGGTACGACACCAAAACGATTGAATTCACCGGTAAAAAGCGCTCGCTTGCGGGCCAGCAATTGGAGAGACACACGTGCGCGTCCTGGTTCTGGGTGGATATGGCCTGATCGGCCTGGCGATAGTGCGCGCCCTGCTTGAGAGAAGTGTCGAAGTGGTCGGCGCGGGGCGCAGGCCAGAGCTTGGCGAGACGTCAGAGCCGCGTGCGGACTGGGTCCGGCTGGATCTGGCCTCGCCAGCCTCCATCGCAGCGCTCGACCTCTCCACTGTCGATGCCGTGATCAACGCGGCCGGGGCGCTGCAGGACGGGGCCGGTGACAGCCTTGATGCGGTCCACCACACCGGCATCGCCACTTTGATCGCGCGGTGCGAGGCCGAAGGCGTTGAGCGTTTCGTACAAATCTCCGCGGCGGGTGCAGCGACGGACGCCAGCACGCCTTTCCTGCGCACCAAAGCGGCTGGCGACAGCGCCCTGCGTGCGTCAGGCTTAAGCTGGGTGATTTTAAAACCGGGCCTCGTGCTGGGTCGGGAAAGCTATGGCGGGACGACGCTTTTACGCGCTCTGGCGGCCCTGCCCCTTGTGCAGCCGATCACCTTTGCCGACAGCACGGTGGATATCGTGGCGCTGGACGATGTTGCCACTCAGGCCGCTCACTTTGCGATGAACGCGAGCACAGGCGAGGTTGAGGTCGACCTGGTTGCCGACACGCCCATCCGCTTTGACGCGCTGGTGACCGCGATGCAGGCAAGGCTGGGCTGGGGGACGGCGCGCCTCCTGCCCCTGCCCGGCTTTATGGCGCGCGGTGTCGGACTGGTGGGCGATGCCGCCGCAGCGCTTGGGTGGAAGTCGCCTTTGCGCTCCACCGCGATGAGGGTGATGTCAGGCGGCGTGACAGGTGACCCACAGCCGTTTCGCGCCCTGACCGGTAGCGGGCTTGGCCCGCCGCAAAGCGTAATTGACCGGCTTGATGGCGGCGCGCGGGATCGGGCTTATGCCGTCCTGTTCTGGGTCCGCCCGGCCCTGCTGATCACACTGGCGGCCTTCTGGATCACCACGGGGATCATCGCGCTGAACACCCAGGACGCGGCTCTGCCCGTCCTGACCAGCGCCGGGCTATCCGCGGCAATCGCCAGCGTGATCGTGGTGGGTGGCTCGGTCGTCGACATCCTGTTGGGAGTGGGCGCGCTGGTCCGGCGCACGACAGCGCTGGCGCTATGGGGCATGATCATGGTGACGGCGGGTTATCTTCTGGGCGCGAGCCTTGTCACGCCGGAGCTCTGGCTTGATCCGCTGGGCCCGCTGGTCAAACCCATCCCCGCTGCGGTCATGGCCGCTATCGCACTAGCCTTGAGGGAGCCGCGCTGATGGTTCTAGAACTCACCCTGCGATGGCTGCACGTGATCGGCGCGACGGTCCTGCTTGGGACTGGAGCGGGCATCGCCTTTTTCATGGTGATGGCACACCAGACCCGGGACGCCCACCTGATCGCCCACACCGCAAAGATCGTTGTGCGGGCAGACTGGCTGTTTACCGCCAGTGCTGTCGTCATCCAGCCGATTACCGGTGTCGCGCTGGCGCTGGTTGTGGGCTGGCCGCTGACCGAAGGCTGGATCGTCGCCTCACTGGCGCTCTACGTGTTGACCGGCGTGTTTTGGCTGCCTGTGGTGTGGATCCAGGCCCAGCTGCGCGACCTCGCTCAGACGGCTGTGGATGAGGGTACACCCCTGCCCGAACGCTATTTCAAGCTGTTCCGCATCTGGTTCGCCTGCGGCTTCCCCGCCTTCTTAAGCGTGCTCGCGATCATCTGGCTGATGATCGCGAGGCCTGCGTGGGGGTAGGGATCAAAAAAATAGTCGGCAAGCCCGTCAACTCACGCCACTCCGGACGACAGTAAATACGCTATCAACAGGAACAGACCGACGGGCACGGTCAGCAGGACAGGCCAGAAGACTATACTCTTCCAGCCAAATCCTAGAACCCAAGGGTCCAGGAACTCGGTGCCTCGGATTTGCTTTGTCCATCGGTTCTGCTCGAGAGCGATTTCAAGCGCTCGCTCATAGGCTCCCGGCCGATGATCCGGGCTATTAGCCCTAGCCTCATCATCCTTCACCCCAATATAAAAAAGCAAGACAAATACAGGAACAAAACCAAGAAAAACGAGGATGGGTATCGTAACCACGTCGAAGGCAGCCAGAAAGAAGGTGCCTGAATACGCTAGGCAGGCGAAGATTGCTGGGTATCGAATCCAGACAGGGAACGGCGCATAAACCTTTAAAATCGTCTCGTCCTGCAGGTAGCCGTCTTCGTCGCGCTCTGGTTCTGGCTTAGCCATCACGCTCAACCCTTGCTTTTCCCCGCCCCAACGCCAGCGCCTTGATGACGCCGCGCATGGTGCGGACTTCCTGCACGGTGGCCGAAGCCCGGGCGAAGAGATTGATCAGGTTCTGCATCATCAGCGGCGTCTTTTCCGGTGGGTAGAAGAAGCCCGACCGGTCCAGCTCATCATGGAGATGCGTGTAGAGGCCCTCAAGCTCGGCCTGGCTGGCGCGGTCTTCCACCGGTTTGAAGCCTTCCGGCGGCGGGTCGCCGGCGCGCCATTCATGGGCGATCACGCCGCACGCCATGGCGAGATTCAGACTTGAAAACTCCGGGTCCACCGGCAGGGCGAGCACGGCATCGGCGATGGTAATCTGATCGTTATCAAGGCCGGATTTTTCCGCGCCGAACAGGATGCCCACCTTCTGGCCCGCCGCGATCTCGGCGCGGGCCCGTGAGCAGGCTTCGCGGGCGGTGACGGTGGGTTTGACCATGTTGCGCGGGGTGCCAGTGGAGGCGTAGAGCACCTGGCAATCGGCCACCGCGTCGCTGAGGCTGTCAAAGAGCTGCGCGTTTTTTAGCACCGGTGAACCCGCCGACATGGCGTCGGCTTTTTCGTTGGGCCAACCATCGCGCGGGTTGACGATGCGCATCTCCGGGATGCCGAAATTACCCATCACGCGCGCGCACGCACCGATATTCTCCCCCATCTGGGGGCCGACGAGAATGAAGACGGGTGTGGGCTGTGCGGTGGGGGTGGCGTTCACGGATTCGACCATTGTCTGACTGAGGTGCGCGCATGAGCGCTCTTTTGCAGGTGCGAAGTCAATGCTAGAGGACGCAAAATATTCAGAACTCGCGCGCTGGATCGCGAAGATAAGAAAGGCCCTCCCCCATGGCAAAGATCAAAGTCGACAACCCGGTTGTAGAGCTTGATGGCGACGAGATGACCCGCATCATCTGGGCGCTGATCAAGGAAAAGCTGATCCTGCCCTATCTGGATGTGGACCTGAAATATTTTGACCTCTCCATCGAAAAGCGCGACGAGACCGACGACCAGATCACGGTGGAAGCCGCTGAAGCCATCAAGCATTACGGCGTAGGCGTGAAGTGCGCGACCATCACGCCGGACGAAGCCCGCGTTGAGGAATTTGGCCTGAAAAAGATGTGGCGGTCGCCGAACGGCACCATTCGCAACGTTCTGGGTGGTGTGGTCTTCCGTGAGCCGATCGTGATCAAAAACGTGCCGCGCCTCGTTCCCGGCTGGACCCGCCCCATCGTCATTGGCCGCCACGCCTTTGGCGACCAGTACAAGGCGAGCGACATGCTGGTGCCAGGTGCTGGCAAGCTGACCCTGACCTTCACGCCGGATGATGGCGGCGAGCCGATCACCAAGGATGTCTACGAGTTCACCGAACCGGGCGTCGCCATGGGCATGTATAACGTGGACGCGTCAATCCGCGACTTTGCCCGCGCCTCCCTGCGCTATGGTCTGGAGCGCGGCTGGCCGGTCTACCTGTCCACCAAGAACACGATCCTGAAAGCCTATGACGGGCGCTTCAAGGACATCTTCCAGGAGGTCTATGAGGCTGAGTTCAAGGATCAGTTTGAAGCCAAAAAGATCTGGTATGAGCACCGCCTGATCGATGACATGGTCGCCTCTGCACTGAAATGGAATGGCGGCTTCGTCTGGGCGTGTAAGAACTATGACGGCGATGTGCAATCTGACACCGTAGCCCAGGGCTTCGGCTCGCTGGGTCTGATGACGTCAGTCCTGATGACGCCCGATGGCAAGACGGTGGAAGCTGAAGCCGCCCACGGCACAGTGACCCGCCACTATCGCCAGCATCAAGCCGGTGAAAGCACGTCGACCAACTCCATCGCCTCCATCTTTGCCTGGACCCAGGCGCTGCACCACCGCGGCAAGATGGACGGCAATGAGGAGGTTATGGGCTTTGCGGCGAAGCTGGAAGAGACCGTCATCAAGACGGTGGAAGCCGGCTACATGACCAAGGACCTCGCCCTCCTCGTTGGTGACCGCCAGGGCTGGCTCTCCACCGAAGGCTTCCTGAACACCGTGGGCGAACGCTTCGCCAAGGTGATGGCGGAGGGGTAGGTGCCACTCAGCCGAGGCAGAATTGAAAAGGCCGGGCGTCGCGCCCGGCCTTTTTGTGTTTAGAACTTCATGATCTTTACGCCATCCGGCACGGGAACGTCGTCAGGGACGAAGAAGTCGGGCAGCAGCTCGGTGCCGGGCTCCATGGAGTATTGCTCCAGATCGGTGACGCCCTCCTCGGTCAGGAAGGTGTCGTCGATGATGAAGTTCCCAGTGAACTCAGCCGCTGGCTTGGTCAGCACGCGGTAGGCGGTTTCAGCCAGGATCTCCGGCTTGCGGCACTGCTTCATCGCCTCTTCACCCGCCAGCACGTTAGAGATCGCAGCGGTAGCAATCGCGGTACGCGGCCAGATGGCGTTCGCGGCGATCTTGCCTTTGAACTCACCCGCCCAGCCCAGAATGCACAGGCTCATGCCATATTTGGCGCTGGTATAGGCGACATGCGGCGCGAACCACTTGGTGCTCATATCCAGCGGCGGCGACAGCGCAAGGATGTGCGGATTTTCCGACTTCTCAAGGTAAGGCAGGCATTTCTGGGTGACCAGGAAGGTGCCGCGGGCATTGACCTGATGCATCAGGTCCCAACGCTTGATCGGCGTGTCTTTAGTGGGCATCGGGAAGATGGCCGAGGCGTTGTTGACCACAATATCAATGCCGCCAAAGGCCCCCACCGTCTGGGCGACCGCGGCCTCCACCTGAGCTTCTTCGCGGATATCACACACGATGGGCAGGGCCTTGCCACCGGCCTTTTCGATAGCCGCGGCAGCCGTGTGGATGGTGCCGGGCAGCTTGGGGTGAGGCTCAGCGGTCTTGGCAGCGATGGCGACATTCGCGCCATCTTGCGCACAGCGCACCGCAATCGCTTCGCCAATCCCGCGGCTGCCGCCGGTGATGAAAATCGTCTTGCCCTTAAGGCTCATGGTTACCTCCCAAATCTGTTGTCAGGAGGAAAGCTAGACTGAGCCTACAGTCCGCGCCAGACCCGCCAGCCGGGGCAGGTCAGTCCGTCTTCCTCGCGGCAGGAAGCGAAGGTGAAGAGCACCGTCCACGCTTGGCCCACGACCTCATCCTTGTGGACATAGCCAAGACCACGCGCTTCGCGGCTGTCAGCCGACGCGTCGCGATTGTCACCCATCAGGAAGAGATTATCCGCCGGAACCACGAAGGGACCGACATTATCGAGGCGGGCATCGTCAGAGCGCTCATAGATGATGTGGCGTTCGCCATTTGGCAGGGTTTCCAGATAGACGGCCGCCTCAACCAGGCTGCCGCGGGAGTCGCGGTACCGCACCACGCCCTGTGGCTCACGCTGGACCGGCTCGTCATTGATGTAGAGCCGACCGGCCCGCATCTCGATGCGATCACCGGGGTGGCCAATGACGCGCTTGATCAGATTGATGCGCTGACCCGGATCGCGAACCACCACAACGTCGCCCGGCTCTGGCAGGCGGCCAAAGATACGGCCAGACCAGCTTTCCGGCACCACATAGCCCAGCCCCAGCGGCAGGGAGTGGCGCGAATAGCCATAGGCGAATTTCGAAACCAGCACCCGGTCGCCCACCTGCAGGCTCGGCTGCATGGAGACAGACGGAATGTGAAACGCGGCAAAGATGAAGGTCACCAGAATGACCCACACCCCGGCTACACCGATAAGAAAGCGGCCAATCTCGCCAATTTCGTCAAAGGCTCTTTTGGCGGTCCGCACAACGATATCCATCATTTGAGTTTGACCGCCGTGCCGTAGGCGAGGATTTCTGCTGAGCCTTCCATCACCGCGCTGGTAGAAAAGCGGAAGGTGACGACCGCATCGGCCCCAAGCTGTTCAGCGTGGGCAACGAGACGACCCAACGCCTGTTCACGCGCTTCAGCCATCAGCTGGGTATACTCGGTCACCTCGCCGCCAACCAGATTGCGCAAGCCGGCAATGAAATCGCGACCGAAGAAGCGAGCGCGCACGACTGAGCCGCGCGCAATGCCGATCACGCTATCGACCTCGCGGCCAGGTACCGTATCAGCCATTGTCACAAGCACAGGGGCCCGGGAGGCCGGATGTGAAGGCGCGTCGCTCATTTAAAAATCCCATTCGTCACGCAAGTCTGACGCGATAGGTTCGCGCCGATTTTCAATCTTTACCAGTGTTCAGGAAAATTCCAAACGTACAGGCTGTCGCGACTGTCATTAAATTTGGTCCAGAATCCCTTGCGCAACAGCGATTGATTCCCGAACTGTGGTATCAAAGCCACCGAACCGCCAATCACAGGGACTCACCATGTCTGATACTGAAGCCAAGCCGTTTGAAACCGACAGCCCGCGCGATGAGAGCGGCGACCGCATTCTGGCCATCGTCAATTACGTGCTGTGCTTCCTGGCGTTTTCCAACGGCATCACCCTGCTGATCGCGGCGATCCTGGCCTATGTGCGACGGGACCAGGCTCAACCCTGGCTGAAAAGCCATTTCGATTACCAGATCCGCACCTTCTGGTATGGCCTGGTGATCTTTGTGGTCGGCTTTTTGACGATCTGGATTTTCGGGCTCGGGGCGCTGGTCTGGCTCCTGGGCGGCATCTGGCTGGTGATCCGCGCCGCCGTCGGCCTGATCCGGGTCGTCGACGGACGTCCGCAGATCGATCCGAACGGGTTCTGGCTTTAGGCCCTAAGCACTTTCCAGCATTGCTTCGCCGGGCTCAAACAGCGTGCTTGCGCCGATCTTGATATCGCCGAGCAGGCCGGGTGCGCCGGACAGGACCGTTTCGGCATAGACTTTCGCCAGCGCAATCCGGTTGCGGGCGTAGTCATCCTCGCCGATGCCGTCTTTCAGCATGCGCTGCGCCGCCACAGCACCCACGCACAACAGCCAGCCGCCGGTCACATCGCCAGCCAGTTTCAGATAGCTGGTGGCACCAGCCAGACGGTCGGCGTCTTCAGCCTGCACCATCCACTGTGAGGCGGCTTGAAGCGCCTCACCAGCGGGCTTCAGCCAGCGCGCCAGCTGCGGCAGATCAGGGTTGGAGCTGGTTTCACAGTCTTCGACCGTCTGGACGATGTCTTCAATCAGCTCGCCCATGGCGTGACCGCCATCACGGGCGAGTTTGCGGCCGACGAGGTCGATCGCCTGAATGCCGTTGGTGCCCTCATAAATCGGCGCAATGCGGGCGTCGCGATAATGCTGAGCCGCGCCGGTTTCTTCCACAAAGCCCATGCCGCCATGGACCTGCACGCCCAGCGATGCGACTTCAACGCCCATATCGGTGGACCAGGCCTTGGCAATGGGGATGAGCAGGTCTTCGCGGCGCTTGGACCATGCCGCTTCTTCCTCGTCCTCATGGCTGAGGGCCAGATCCGCCTCCACCGCGGCGTGGAAGCAGATGGCGCGCGCGGCCTCGATCTTGGCCTTCATATAGGCCAGCGTGCGGCGCACATCGGGGTGGTCGATGATGGCATGGGGGCCGTGATCGTCCTTGTTGATGGCCCGGCCCTGACGGCGATCCTTGGCGTAGGCGAGCGCGTGCTGATACGCGCGCTCGGCAATTCCGACGCCCTGCACCCCGACATTCAGGCGCGCGGAGTTCATCATGATGAACATCCCCGCCATGCCCTTGAACTCTTCGCCAATGAGCCAGCCTTTGGCGCCAGCGTATTCCATGGTGCAGGTCGGCGAGCCATGAATGCCCATCTTGTGCTCCAGTCCAATGGCGGTCACAGCGTTGCGCTCGCCCGGATTGCCCGCCTCATCGGGAATGAATTTCGGCACCAGGAAAAGCGAGATGCCTTTGGTACCTGGCGCACCGTCCGGCGTACGCGCCAGCACCAGGTGAATGATATTGTCCGCACAATCGTGCTCACCCCAGGTGATGTAGATTTTCTGGCCCGCAATCGCCCAGCTGCCGTCGCCATTGGGTTCAGCTTTGGTACGCAGCGCCCCGACGTCTGAGCCCGCCTGCGGCTCGGTCAGGTTCATGGTCGCCGTCCACTCACCGCTGATCAGCTTGTCGAGATAAAGGTCGCGCTGCTCGTCACTGCCAAGCTCAATGAGCGATTCAATCGCGCCAAAGCTGAGCATCGGCCCCAGACCAAACGCCATGTTGGAGCTTTGCAGCATTTCCATGAGCGCACAGCCCAGCGCCTTGGGCAGGCCCATGCCGCCGTCTTCGGTGGGGAATTGCAGCCCCTGCCAGCCGCCTTCGACGAATTTCTCGTAGGCCTCCTTAAAGCCTGGTGGCGTGGTGACCGCACCGTCTTTCAGCGTGCAGCCGGTCTGGTCTCCCGTCCAGTTGATGGGCGCAAGCACGTCATTGGCGAGCTTGGCGGCCTCATCCAGGATGGCCGGGGTCAGATCAGAACTGAATTCAGGGAACTCGCCCGTGGCCTTCAGGCCGTCCATGGCCGCAATTTCCTCAAGCGCAAAGCGAATGTCACGAACAGGTGCGCGATAGGTCATGGACAGATATCCCTCGTCAAAAGCAGCTCAGATGGCGTTTCACCGAGCAACATAACCTGTTTGTTAAACAGGGGTAGGGCTTGGGCGATTGGTCGCGGGCTCAGCCCGCACTATTTTACAGCCCTTGTAAGAGGAGCTGACCTTGCGCGCCCTGATCATCTCATTTTGTGTCCTGGTATTGAGCGGATGCCTTTCGGCCCCCTCGACAAATCCGGCGGATCTGCCCGCGGGTGAGTGGCAGCTGGACCCGGGCCATGCCAGCGTGACCTGGCGCATCCGCCATCTCGGCCTGTCCTGGTACACAGCACGCTTTGACCATATCGAGGCCAGTTTAAGCTTCGATCCGGCAAACCCGGAAGCGGCTCAGCTCACCGCCACCGTCGAGGCTGCATCCGTCTCCACGGGCGACCTGAGCTTTGACGAAACGCTGCGCGGATCGGGCTGGTTTGATGCCGAGCGCCACCCACAAATTGTCTTTGTTTCTGAACGCGTTGAGATCACCGGCGAAGCCACTGGACGCATCCACGGCCTAGTGACGATGAAGGGCGAAACCCATCCTGCCGTTTTGGAAACAGAGTTTTACGGCGGTGTATTCAATATACTTGAGGGTCGCCAAGCCCTTGGTTTTGGAGCTGATTTGGTCATCGACCGGACGCAATACGACATTGGTCGGCTTCCCGGGAACTTTATTGGCGATGAAGTTGTCCTACGTATAGAGGCAGAGTTTCTCCAGGAGTAAGACTGGCATGTCTGACACCATCGCCCCCGCACCACGCCAGGATCAGGGCCGTTACACGGCTGTTGCCATCTGGCTCCACTGGATTATCGCCGGGCTGTTACTGGCCTCGATCCTTTACGGCTGGTCTCTGGAAGACCAGCGCGAGACGATCAGCTCCTACGAGGAATTTCTCGAGCTCAAGTCCGGGTTCAACTGGCACAAGACGTTTGGCATCCTCATACTGGTGCTGTCGCTGTTTCGTCTGGGCTGGCGTCTGACCCACAAGGTGCCGCCCCTGCCAGACGGCATGGCCGCGTGGGAACGCGTGGCGGCGCGCATCACCCATATCGGTTTCTATGCGCTGATTATTGGCCTGCCGATTGGCGGCTACATGGCCGCCTCAGCCTATGGTAGCGAGCAGCCCATCCTTCTGTTTGATGCCATCGAGCTGCCCAAGCTTCCAATCCCGCAAACCCCGGAAATGCAACAGCTGACCGGGTCGATGCACGGGGCTGGGACCTGGGTGCTCATCGCCTTCTTCGTGGTCCATGTGGCAGCTGCCATGAAGCATGAGCTCGTCAAGAATGACGGCGTGCTTGCTCGCATGATCCCCTTCATCCGCTAAGTCTCACCGCAACACCAAGCTCCCCAGATAACAGGTGATATCGACATGAAAGCCCTTCTGCTTGCTGCTGCTTCCGCAGTGGCTTTCTCCACCTCCGCCTTCGCTCAAGACTGGGTGCTCGACACCGAAGCGTCGTCTGTGACGGCTAATCTGACGGTGTTCAACTCACCGGTCACAGCGAGCTTTGAACGCTTTAATGCTGACATCACGCTGGACCCGAACCAGCTCGACGCGGCGTCGATTGAGGCTGTGGTGTATTCCGCTTCAGGCATCGCGCGCGACGAAAGTGGCCGCGAGATTAGCGATTACCAGAATGCGCTTGAAGGCTCCTCGGGGCTCGATGTCGCCAACCATGAGGCTGTGCGCTTTACCTCAACCTCGGTTACCGCAACCGACACCGGATACGACGCGGCAGGCACGCTGACCTTTCGTGACATGACCCGCGATGTGGTGTTGAGCTTTACCCTCGACATAACCGGTGATCGTGCCGTGGCACAGGGTGGTTTCACCTTGAGCCGTGAAGACCTGGGACTGGTAAACTCCAGCTGGGGCAACAATATCGCCGACACCGTTGAGCTCGTGCTTCACATAGAAGCGGATCGCGCCTCGGTCTATGGCGAAGACGATACCCGTTCACGCGACTGATTGCGCCAGAAAGCCTGCGGGGATAAGGACTGCGCCATGACCGCCATCCCCGCCCTGCCCGCTGACACCCCTATTCGCCCTGCCAATGATGCAGCGGCGCTAGAGATGGCTGTTGATATTCTGGCGGCGGGAGGCTGTGTCGCCGTTCCCACTGAAACCGTCTATGGCCTCGCATGCGACGCCACCAATGGCGAAGCCGTTGCGGGCATCTATCAAGCCAAGGGGCGACCTCGCTTCAATCCGTTGATTGCCCATGTGGACGGGCTGGAGCGAGCTCTCGGTTTGGTAGATCTGGACGGGGCGGCGCTAAAGCTGGCCAGAACTGTATGGCCAGGGCCTCTGACCCTGGTTGCGCAACGCAAACTGAATTCACCGATCAGTGACCTGGCAGCGGCCGGGCTCGATACCCTTGCTGTGCGATGGCCGCAGTCTGACGCGCTAACACATCTTGTTAGAGCCCTTGATCGGCCGCTTGCTGCGCCCAGCGCAAACGTATCGGGGTCGATCAGTCCCACCACAGCTCACCACGTGAAGGACAGCCTGAATGGTCGAGTTCACATGATCCTCGACGGCGGGCCATGTTCCGTGGGGGTTGAGAGCACCATTGTCTCATTTATCACCCCGAACAAGGCGACCCTGCTACGCCCGGGCGGACTGACCCGCAGCGAGATCGAAGCTGTGAGCGGCACTTTGACAGATAGCCCATCCAACCTCGATGCGCCGCTTGCACCAGGCCAGCTAACTAGCCATTACGCGCCAAGCGCAAAGGTCAGATTGAATGCCGATGCACCGCGCGCAGGTGAGGCCTTTCTCGGCTTCGGAGCCTGTCAGGGCCTGCACGCTGAACACCGGTTTAATTTATCAAGCACTGGCGACCTGACCGAAGCAGCCGCTCGCCTGTTTACCGGCTTAAGGTTGCTCGATGGAAAGGCTGAGACCATTGCTGTTGCACCCATACCGCCAACGGGTCTCGGAGAGGCCATCAATGATCGGCTAAACCGTGCTGCTGCACCACGATAACATCAGGTTTTAAAGCGTTATTCATCGTTTCGTCCTAGATTATAATCATGGGTATGGATAACGGTTTATACTTGGCAAAGTTTCGCACGCCTCTAGATGATGCCAGCGGGGTTGTGATCGTAGTTGACGGAAACACAGCCTACGGTGGTGATTCCGGTATGTATTATTTTGGTGAAATCAGTGGGACTGAGGATCGGTTGACCGTCACCCTGCGCGTGCGCCGACATGATGAAAGCACCTTTTCAGTTTTCGGCGATTTTGACGACTTCACCCTGTCGTTAACGGGTAAGAAAAAGGGCAGCGGCTTTTACTTTGAGGGCCGCGCAAGTGAGGCTCCGTCCATGCGCTTTGAAGCTGAACTGAAACCCGCGCCGAAATAACCCCTGTTCGCGCTCGAATGGCCCACTATCATGGTGGGCATGATCGAAGCGCTGAAATCTGTAACCGCCGCCCTTCCCGCCACCGCCTGGTCGACCGATGTCGACGAGATCGCCGGACACGCGCGCGATTGGCGCGGGCGGTATCAGGGTAAAAGCCCGCTACTTCTGAAACCGGGCAGCACCGAAGAAGTCTCGCAAATCCTCAAAGCCTGCAATGACGCTGGCATCGCAGTGCTTCCCCAAGGGGGCAATACCGGCCTGGTTGGTGGTTCAACCCCGCAAGGTGAAGTGCTGATCTCACTCAAGCGCATGAATCAGGTTCGCGCGCTCAACACCGCGAACGAATCGCTGACCTGCGAAGCCGGAGCGGTGCTGGAGACGATCCAGAACACAGCCGCCGAAGCGGGCAAGCACTTCCCGTTGTCGCTGGGCTCACAAGGCTCGGCGATGATTGGCGGGCTGATCTCCACCAATGCTGGCGGTGTTCATGTCCTGCGTTACGGCATGATGCGTGACCTGATCCTGGGACTTGAAGTGGTCCTGCCCGATGGCCGGGTTCTGTCGGACCTGTCGGGCCTGAGGAAAGACAATACCGGCTACGACCTGAAACAGCTCTTCATTGGCGCTGAGGGGACGCTGGGCATCGTGACGGCCGCGACGCTGAAACTCTTCCCTCGCCCCGCATCGACCGCTGTAGCCATAGCCGCAGTCGAAAGTCCCAGACAGGCGGTGGAGCTTTTAGGCTTCATGAAAGATCAGACCGGTGGCGCGGTGGCGGCGTTCGAGCTGATGCCAAAAAATGCCATTGACCTGGCAGTCCACCACATTCCTGGCGTGCGCCAACCGCTGGCAAGCGCACCCGACTGGGCGGTACTCATAGAGCTGATCAGCGCTGAGGCTGAGCGTGCGCCTGCCCTTCTTGAAGAGGCGCTGGGTGCAGCATTTGAGCGCGAGCTGACCAGCGACGCTGTCATCAGCCAGTCTGATGCCCAGGCCGCGAGCTTCTGGGCCCTGCGCGAGGCAATCCCGGAGGCTGAAAAGGCCCATGGCAAAGCCGCCAAGCATGACGTTTCTGTTCCAGTGTCCAATATGGGGCGGTTCATGGAAGACGCGATCGCGCTTGCTGAAGCGGCTGACCCGGACGTCATGGTTATCGCCTTTGGCCACGTGGGCGACGGCAATGTGCACTTTAATGTCGCCCGCAAAGAGCCGGGCTCCGACGAGGCCTTCATTGAGCGCATGGCCCCCGTCACGGCAAAAATCTACGATCTTGTCGATACCCATGGCGGCTCGATTTCAGCGGAGCATGGGGTGGGAATCCTGAAGCAGGCCGAGCTGGCCGCCCGCAAGCCCACCGAGGTTGCGGTCATGCGAGCGATTAAGCAGGCGCTTGACCCCAAAGGCATCATGAATCCGCGCGTGCTGATCGGGAATTAGGCCACACGCTTGCCCTTGGTGGCCTGCCGCCTTATCTGCGAAATCAACCTGAAGACGGAGCGTTTTGCATGCTGATTCTGCTGTCGCCGGCCAAGGCCCTCGATTTTGAACCGCGCGGTGTGGAGGTGGAGACCACCGTCCCGACCCTGACCGCGCGCACCAAAGAGCTGTCGAAGACTACGGCGAAGCTGACAGCCAGCGATCTGAAATCTCTGATGGGCATCTCAGATGATCTGGCGGATCTCAATCGCGAACGCTTCAAAGCCTTTGACCCCAGCGCCAGCGAAGGCCGCCCCGCCGCCATGGTGTTTAATGGTGAGGTTTATCGAGGCCTTGATGCGCCTTCCATGAGCGAAGAAGATCTTGATTGGGCTCAGGACCACCTGCGCATCCTGTCCGGCCTTTACGGCGTGCTGCGCCCCAAGGACCGAGTTCAGCCCTATCGCCTTGAGATGGGTACGCGCCTGAAGACCCCGAAGGGCACCAATCTCTACCAGTTCTGGAATAACGACATCGCAAAGGTGCTGAAAGCTGATCTTGAGGGTGCCAACCAGCCCGCCGTCGTCAATCTGGCCTCCAACGAATATTCCAAGGCTGCAAAGCTGAAGATGCTGGGCGTTCCGGTGATCACGCCAGACTTCAAGGAAGAAAAGGATGGCAAGCTGCGTGCGCTGATGGTCTACGCCAAACAGGCCCGTGGCTCCATGGCTCGCTGGATTATCGACAACCGCATCGAAGACCCTGAAGCGCTCAAGGACTTCAATGTGGGCGGCTACCGCTTCGATGCTGAAGGCTCCACCGCCGACAAATGGCTCTTCACCCGGCCTCAGCCTGCGCCAAAGAAGGGCTAGCAAGCGCTCTAGCCCCTTGACGACAGCGCGCGGGCGCGGCTTTTCTGCACTGCAGCATATTTTGCAGATTTTCAGGAGCTCGCCATGGGTGCGGTGCGCGTAGATTTATCTGGCCAGACGGCCGTTATCACCGGATCCACCTCTGGAATCGGAGCGGCGCTGGCTGAGGGTCTGGCGAGAAATGGCGCGAATATTGTGCTCAATGGTCTGGGCGACGCGGGTGAGATTGAACAGCTGCGCGCGAGAATCGCCAGCGAGCACAGCGTGACCTGCCTCTATCACCCCTCCAACATGCTCAAGCCCGATGAGATCGCGGATCTTATAGCGTTTGCTAAGAAAGAGACGGGCCGACTGGACATCCTCGTCAACAATGCCGGCATCCAGCATGTGGCCCCGATCGACGAATTCCCGACCGAGAAGTGGGATGCCATCATTGGCATCAATCTGTCCAGCGTCTTTCACGCGATGCGCGCGGCCGTACCGGTGATGAAAGCGGGCGGCCATGGCCGGATCGTCAATATTGCGTCGGCCCACGCCCTGCGCGCCAGCCCTTTCAAGTCGGCCTATATCGCGGCCAAGCACGGGGTCTATGGCCTGACCAAAGCGGTCGCCCTGGAAGTGGCACAGGCCGGGATCACCGCCAACTGCATCAATCCTGGCTATGTGAAAACACCGCTCGTTGAAAACCAGATCGCCGACACGGCCAAATCGCGCGGCATCAGCGAAGAAGAAGTCGTCAACGACGTCATGCTCGCGGCCCAGCCCACAAAGAAATTCGTCACCTATGATCAGCTGTTGGGTGCCCTGCTCTACCTGGTCAGCGATGACGGAGCGAACGTGAACGGCAACGCCATCACCGTGGATGGCGGCTGGACGGCGAAATAGGCGCAGGCCTTACGACAATTCTTTGATCTCAAGCCTGATTTCCCCGACGGTAAACGTGCCGATGCGCAGGAGGTTGAATTGACCGCGATGCAATTAAACAGATTGCCTGACGATGCTCAGACCTGGCGGCAGGCAGGGTCCACTCTGCACTTGCCGCTGGGTGACTGCGATATCTTCTACCGGGATATCGGTGATACCTCGGCTGAGCCGGACAGGACGCTCTTCCTGATCCACGGCTATCCAGAGTCCAGTTTCTCCTACCACAAGGTGGTTGAGCGCTTGGGGCAACGCTTTGACCGGATTGTGCTGGTGGACTTTCCAGGCTTTGGCTTCAGCGACAAACCAGAGCGTCTGACCTTCAGCCTGATGGAGCAGGCCGATGCCCTTCTCTTTGTCTGGCAGCAACTGAAGGCACGTGGCGGCCATGCGATCAGCCACGACATGGGCGACAGCGTCCTGACCGAGCTGATCGCGCGCAGCGTCCAGGGGCTGATGCCGGGCTGGTTTGAAGCCGGGCTTCAATCGGTCACCTTCACCAACGGCAATATGGTGATGGAAAAGGCGGCGCTGGTGCCCATGCAGAAGCTGCTGCGCCACCACACGCTCGGCCCGTTCCTCAACCGCTTCACACGGTATCCCACGTTTAAAGGGCAGGTCGAACAGGCGAACGGCGCTCCCATGGACGAAGCCGACATTGAGGGCATCTGGAAGCTCAATGCCCTACAGGACGGCCACCTGCTGACCTGGAAGATTATCCGTTATCTCGATGAGCGTGACCGCTTCCAGAACCCGCGCTGGCTAAAGGCTTTGAGCCAGTTTGAGCGGCCCATCCACATCTGCTGGGGTCAGGCTGATGCGGTCGCTCCAGAGCGCGTGGCGCACCATCTCAAGAACGAAGTCTGCCCCTCGGCGCCGCTGACGCTCATGCCCGGCGTCGGGCATTTCTGTCAGCTACAGTCACCCGATGAGTGGAGCGATGCGGTTCTGAGCTTCTACGCCAGCCTTTGAACGCCTAGCGCCGGAAAACCGCGGCTAGCTCCACATGACCGGTCCATTTGAACTGGTCCACGGGCAAGATGGGGTCGTCAATCTTGTAGCCGCCTTCGATAAGGATGGCGGCATCGCGCGCGAAGGTCGCCGGGTTGCAGGAAATGGAGCACACCGTCGGAACCATGGAGTCGGCCAGCCGCTCCATCTGCGCCTTGGCACCAGAGCGTGGCGGATCCACTACGACGAGGTCTGTGCCCTCCAGCTCTTTCACGCTTAAAGGCTCCAGCGCCAGGTCGCGCACACGTGCATCCACAGGCTTAAGGCCAGGCACCCGCTCACCAGCGCGCTTCAGCGCTTGCAACGGACCGCCCTCGCCCTCCACGGCCAGCACATGGGCTTTACGCGCCAGGCGCAAGGCGAACGCCCCGGATCCAGCAAACAGGTCAACGACGCGCTTTGCGCCCTCTGCCGATCGCATCACGACCTCCGCCAGCGCGGCTTCACCGGCCTCGGTCGCTTGAAGGAAGCCGCCCGGTGGCGGCACCACCGGAACGTCGCCGAAATGGACTTTCGGCGGCGCGATCTCAATCACCGGCTCACCATCCACATAAACCCGCGCCCACCCCTTTTTAGAGGCCGTCGTGGCGATGAATTCGCGCAGGGCGAGCGTGAGCTCCCCAGCACCGCGCACATCAACGTCCAGCCCCGGATCCAGCGCAGCGACGGCAATATCAAGTCGGCCCTTCTTTGGAGCGGCGTGGGCGGCAAGCTCGCGAAGAACCTCGATATTCTGACGGATGGCGGGCACGGCCACCGGGCAGTCAGTAAGTTCCACAATCCGGTCACCGGCGCGTTCAGACAGGCCGAACACGGTCTTCACACCGACTTTGAAGCCATGGAAGGTCATCCGGCGACGCCCCTCACCACTGGCATCCACTAGCTCGGCAAGCTCGGCCTTGATGCCAGCGCGCGACAGCGCCTCAGCCGCCAGATTGCGCTTCCAGCTGCGATAGGCCTCAAATTCCAGATGCTGAACCGAACACCCGCCGCACACGTCCGCAACCGGGCATGGGGGTGAAACACGATCCTCTGACCGGGAGAGCAATTCTACAAGGCGACCGCGCTCGCCGCGCACCTCCAGCTTCGCTTCTTCGCCGGGTAGCACACCAGGGGCATAGACCGGGCCCTCAAACACAGCGTCCCCGCGCGCACCGAGCGCCTTGGCTGTAGCGGTGATCTGTCTGGCGGGCGGAGCGGATTTGCGGCGACGGTTTTTCATGGCGCTTGCGCTACGCCGAAGGGCGCGAACGGTCAAGCAGACACTGCGCCGGATCCCGAGCGCTTTAGCGCTCGCAAGGCGAAAAGCCGCCCGCAGCGAAGATGAGCTTGCCTCATCGAAAGTGAGGAACCAACTGCACGGTCGTGAAGGAGGATCAATATAAACCGTGAACCCTTTGTTCATCTTCGCGTCAGGGTTAATTTTCTACGGTGTGGTAGTCGGCTGGCAGACTGTGTCAGCACACCAGACCCAGAAAGGACCCGGCGATGATGCTTAGATCGCTTATGGGTGCCGTTCTGGCTGCGGGCCTGATCGCAGGTCCCGGCTTGATCGCAGCCCCCGCCGCTTATGCAGCGGTCGCCGTCCAAGAGGACAATAACGGAAGAGAGCGCGCCGAACGACGAAGTGAACGTCGTGAAGCACGCCAGGAGCGCCGCGGGGGGCAACGCGCCGAGCGACGGGCTGAACGTCGACAGGAGGCGCGCCCGGAACGACGTGCGCAATCCAACCGCCGCGATGAACGCGCCGTCAACCGTGATGGCCGAAGCCAGGAAATGCGCCGGGATCGTCGGGCTGCGCAGGTCGATCCGCGCCAGGTCGACCGCCGCGACATGACGCAGCGCCCTGGCGACCGCCTACGTGGAGCGCCGCAGGAACCTCGTGCAGACCAGCGCCGCGAGCGCCGTCAGGAGGTCCGTCGCGACCAGCGCCGTGACCAGCGCTTTGATAACCGCCGGGATCAGCGCCTGATCGTCGATAGTGACGACCGGCGTGTCGATCCGCGCAGCGAGCGTCGCCGCGAATATCGACGAGATCAGCGCCGTGACCAGCGCTTCGACAATCGCCGTGACCGTCGCCAGGAATACCGCCGCGACCAACGCCGGGATCAGCGCTTTGATTACCGTCGCGACCGACGCGCGGACCGGCACGACTATCGCCGGGACCGTCATTACCGCGACCGCCACTATCGCGATCGTGGCTATCGCCAAACGCGCCATTACGCCTATCGCGACCGCAATTATCGCCACCGGCACTGGGGGGCCCGGTCGAACTGGCGCTATCACCAGCGCTTCCACAATCACTATGCGAGCCGCCGATTCCACTATTCGGATCGCTTCTGCCAGGCCGATGGTGAGACTATTCTTGCCGGTGCTCTGATTGGGGCTCTGTTTGGTGCCGCCGCAGGTGAAGGCGATGGCGGAGCCATACTGGCCGGCGGCCTGTTTGGCGCAGGCCTTGGGACCGCCTTCAGCGATTGTGATCGCGGGCATTACCGCTATGCGGTGCACCACGCCTTCGACAACAACGCGCCATACTACTGGCACAACCCGTATTCGGGCGTACACGGGGTGGTCTATGCCCGTGACCTCCACCGCTACGGCCAGCGCCAATGCCGCTGGGGCGATGCGGAGATCTTCCTGCCCAATGGACAGGTGGTCTATGACCGGGTGCGCATGTGCCGCGACGCCTATGGACGCTGGCAAACCGCCCGCATCCAGTAAGCGCTCCCCCTATCGCGCTTACACCAGACAGGCCCGGCACGCCCCCCGTGTCGGGCCTGTTTTTCCTGTTCATGTTGGGCTCATCGCCAACGGCGTAAGATTTGCTTAAAGTTTGAAACCGGTGCGCTTTGACTTTTAATTCGCACCTAGCCATGGAGGCTGAAAACCATGCTTCGTTTGTCCATCGCTGCCCTTGCAGGCGCTTCGCTTCTGCCAATCCTTACCGCTGGTGCAACCGCGCAAAACTATGGCGCGCAAAGCCAGTATGGCGCTGCGCCGAAGTCGCAAAGCTACGAACAATGCGTACGCGAACAGCGCAACCGCCAGGTCGCCGGTGCGCTTATTGGCGGCATTCTGGGCGCAGTCGTCGGCGCAGAGCTGCATGACGATCAACAGGATCGAGCCCGTGAAGACCGCCGTTATCGCGACCGCTATGGCTATCGTGACCGTGGCTATCGCCGTCACCGAGGTCATCGCGGACGCCACTATCGTGGCCGCCACCATGAGGGAGGCAATGACGGTGCGGTCGTTGCTGGCGCAGGCCTTGGCGCGCTCGCCGGTGCTGCGGTGGCGGGTCAGTCCAATGGCTGTGATCGCTATCGCCAGCAGGGCTATGGCTACCAGCAGAGTGGGTATGGTTACGATCAGGGCAGCTATTCCAACCAGAACCAGTATGGCTATGGCGACGACTACGCCTTCGAAGGCCCGGCCCAGTACAGCTATGACACGCCGGGCTATGGCGGGTCCTATGGCCAAGGGTCTACACAGTCTTCCGGTCAGGTGCTCGTTGGTGGTGAGGGCTATCAGCTGGATAACCGCAACTACTCGGCCAGCTCTGTCGTGGTGGGCAGCAATGCGTCCACCGGCCCCTGCCGCGACATGCGCTCGGGCAACGGTGCCATTGTCCTGATGTGTCAGGGCGGGGACGGCATCTGGCGTCCGGCGCGCTAGGCTTTTCGCGCCGCGATGAGGCGCTCCTGATTGCCATCGCCCCCCTGTATCGGGCTTTCGACCGTGCCTGACACGGCAAACTGCGCTCGCGCCAAAAAGGCGCGGCCGTTTTCTTCTGCCCGCTCTGTTGCCTCGATATCCTTGACGATACCGCCCTTGCCCACATAGGCACGGCCCACCTCAAACTGAGGTTTGAACAGGGCAATCAGGTCGGCACCAGGAGCGGCCAGCGCCAAAGGCGTGGCGAGCACTTTTTCAAGACTGATAAAGCTGGCGTCACAGACCACCAGGCTTGGGGCCTCACCGCCAATCAGCTCCAGCGTCAGGGTGCGCGCATCCTGACCCTCAAGGCTCAAGACGCGATCATCACTGCGCAGCTTTGCATCCAGTTGATCGCGGCCCACATCGACCGCAATCACGTGAGCCGCGCCGCGCTCCAAAAGGACTTCGGTAAAGCCGCCTGTGGATGACCCCACATCGAGACAGATCCGCCCGGCCGGGTCGATATCAAAGGCATCCAATCCAGCGACCAGCTTCAGCGCGGCGCGGCTGACATAGGGATGGGCGGCTTCAGCCTGCACCATCGCGCCGTCGGGGATGGAGCGAGAGGCCTTGGCCCAGACCTCCCCGTCAACGCGCACATTCCCGGCCGCAATCGCAGCCTGAGCCTTCGCGCGGGTATCGAAGAAGCCGTGTTCAACCAGGTATTTATCAGCGCGCATGGGCGTGGCGCTTTAGCCTGCCAGCGCCTTGGCGGCCTCGCTTTCACGACCCAGCGCATCGAGCACTTTGGCCGTGATGTGCCTCGCGTTCAGACCTGCCGTCTCGTACATTTCGTACGGGCTGTCCTGATCCTGGAAGATGTCCGGCAGCGTCATGGTGCGGATTTTCAGCCCCGCATCGAGCGCGCCCTTGTCAGCCAGCATGTGCAGCACAAAGGCTCCAAAGCCGCCCATGGACCCTTCTTCGATGGTGATCAGCGCCTCGTGCTCCTTAGCCAGACGCAGGATCAGCTCTTCATCAAGCGGCTTGGCAAAGCGCGCATCGGCCACGGTCGGCTCAATGCCGAACTCAGCCAGCTCATCGGCGCTTTTGAGCACTTCCTGCAGGCGCGCGCCAAAGCTAAGGATGGCGACCTTGCTGCCTTCGCGGATCATACGACCCTTGCCAATCTCCAGCGGGGTTGGCACCTCCGGCAGGGGAGCGCCTGTCCCCTCACCGCGCGGGTAGCGGAAGGCACTGGGGCCGTCATCAATGGCGTTGGCCGTAGCGACCATATTGGCGAGTTCAGCTTCATCCGCCGCGGCCATCAGCACCATGCCCGGCAGCGCGCCAAGATAGCCAACATCGAAAGAGCCGGCGTGAGTCTGGCCGTCATTGCCAACAAGGCCAGCCCGGTCGATGGCAAAGCGCACAGGCAGTTTCTGGATCGCCACGTCGTGGACCAACTGGTCATAGCCGCGCTGCAGGAAGGTGGAGTAGATCGCCGCATAGGGGCGCAGGCCCTCCGCCGCGAGACCCGCGGCAAAGGTAACGGCGTGCTGTTCAGCAATGCCCACGTCGAAGGCGCGATCCGGGAAGAGCGCTGCGAATTTATCGACGCCAGTTCCGCCCGGCATCGCCGCGGTGACAGCGCAGATTTTCGCATCGGATTCGGCCAGCTTGCTCAGCGTGTTTCCGAAGACAGAGGTATAGCTGGGCGCAGCAGGCTTGGACTTCTTCTGCTCGCCGGTAATCACGTTGAACTTCGACACGCCGTGATACTTGTCGGCGGCCTGTTCGGCAGGCGCATAGCCCTTGCCCTTCTGGGTCACGGCGTGGATCAGGACCGGGCCTTCGATCACGTCGCGCACATTGCGCAGAACCGGGATCAGCTGATCCAGATCGTGGCCGTCGATCGGGCCGATATAGCGAAAGCCCATTTCCTCAAACAGCGTGCCGCCCACGGCCATTCCACGCAGATACTCTTCAGCCTTGCGGGCGCTGTTTTCCATGCCGAGCGCCTTGGCGACGCCCTTGCCCAGCTTGCGCACCTGATTATAGCCCTTGGAGCTGACCTGGCGGGCGAAATAGTGGCTCATCGCGCCCACAGGCGGGGCAATGGACATGTCGTTATCGTTCAGGATCACGATCATGTCGGACTTCAGTGCCCCGGCGTTATTCATCGCCTCATAGGCCATGCCAGCCGACATGGAGCCGTCGCCAATCACAGCGATTACCTTGCGATCCGGCTGTTCTTTCAGGTCGCGCCCCACCGCGAAGCCCAGGCCAGCTGAAATCGAGGTCGAGGCATGGGCCGCGCCGAACGGGTCGTATTCGCTCTCAGAACGCTTGGTGAAGCCCGACAGGCCACCACCCTGGCGGATGGTGCGCATGCGATCACGCCGGCCCGTGATCACCTTGTGTGGGTAGCACTGGTGGCCCACGTCCCAGATCAGGATGTCATCGGGCGTGTCGAAGACGTGGTGAAGCGCGACGGTCAGCTCCACAACGCCCAACCCGGCACCGAGGTGGCCACCGGTTTCCGACACCGCATCAATCACTTCGGTGCGAACATCATCAGCAAGGCCCTTGATGAAGGCCATGTCCCGATTTTTAAGGTCAATCGGGGTATTTACCTGGTCCAGATAAGGCGTATCGGGCATGGGGGCTCCGTACTTTCAAGTGTTATAGAACTGTAAACATTACGACTGGCGTTCCAAGACGTAATCGACACAGTCCTTTAGCCGAGTGGCTTGGCTTCCAAATATTTCAAGGTGTTCCTTGGCCTGGTCTGCGAGGCGCTGCGCATGGTCGCGCGCCCCATCAATGCCAAGGATTGTAACAAAGGTGGTCTTGCCCTGATCAGCGTCCTTTTGAAGGCGCTTGCCGGTCAGGTTCTCATCGCCCACCGCATCAAGCAGGTCATCGACGATCTGGAAGCACAGCCCCAGATCATGGGCAAAGCCCTCAAACGCTGTGCGCACGTCCTTGTCGGCATCCACGATGATCGCCCCGGCTTCGGCCGAAAAGGCAATCAGGGCACCGGTCTTCATGCGCTGGCAGCGGGTGATGAGGCCGATATCCACTTCACCTTCACCCGCCTCTTCAATCGCCATGTCGAGCATCTGCCCGCCCACCATGCCGCGCGCGCCAGCAACTTCAGCCAGGCGACGGGCCAGGTTCACAGCCGCAGCCGGACTGGCGCAGGTTTCCTCATCACACAGGATTTCAAAGGCCTGGGTCTGCAGCGCGTCACCGGCCAGGATCGCGGTCGCCTCGTCATAGGCAATGTGAACGGTGGGCCGACCTCGGCGCAGATCGTCATTGTCCATGCTGGGCAAGTCGTCATGGATCAGTGAATAGGCGTGGATGCATTCCACCGCACAGGCCGCACGCAAGAGCGACCGTTCATCAGCCTGCACCAGACGCCCGCATTCAATGGTCAGGAAGGGGCGCAGCCGCTTGCCCGGTCCCAGCGCCGCGTAGCGCATGGCCGAGTTCAGGGTCTTCTCAGGCCCGTCAGCACGCGGCAATAGCGCATCCAATGCGACGGTGACGCGGTCGGCTGTCTCAGCCAGAGCAGTTTTAAAATCACTCACCGGATCAACACACCCGCGCGCCCAGGGGCGCATCAAAATCAGGGCTTAAAAGCACAATGGCACCGTCAGCATCGCTGACACCGAGCACCAACACCTCAGAGCGGACCGGTCCAATCTGGCGCGCAGGGAAGTTCACCACACCAATGACGCATTTGCCGACAAGGGTGTCCAGATCGTAGTGATCGGTGATCTGAGCAGAGCTCTTCTTGATCCCCACGCCGGGACCGAAATCAATGGTCAGCTTGAAGGCGGGCTTGCGCGCTTCAGGGAAAGGATGCGCCTCGACAATCTGACCCAGCCGCAGATCAGCGTCAAAGAACTGATCGGGCGATATTTCATCAGAAGGTGGGTCTTCAGGCTTCATCGCTTAGTCCAGATCCGCCGGTTCAGCGCTGGCCTTGCCATCGGCACCGATGACGATCTTGTCGACCTTCAGCTGGGCGTCTTTCAGGCGCGCCTCGCAATGGGCTTTCAGCGCAGCGCCGCGCTCATACATGGCGATCGACTTTTCCAGCTCGACTTCGCCACGCTCAAGTTGCTCGACAATGCCCTCAAGCTCGGCCAGCGCGGCCTCAAAGCTCATTGATGCAATCTCAGCAGATGTGTCAGCCATATTGGGTGCGTCCATGTGTAAAGCGCGCCTTACAGAAAACCCCTAACTCTTGTCGGGATCAAGCTCGAAGGCTCATTTGAGGTTATTTTTTCAGCTCGTAACGACGCCACGACCAGTAGTCGTCGTTGCAATCCTTCACGCATTTCCAGCCTCTACGGGCCAGCGCGGGACGGAGCATGCGATTATACCAGCCATGGGCAAACAGAGAGACGGGACCAGCCTGGGCAGCCTCGATGAGGAATTGCGCCGCCCCGTCAGCGCGGCGTTCGACCTGTGCGCGGGACTCCCGGCCCCGCGAATGGCCCAGCCACCAGCTGCAGCGGGCAAACACGCCCCAGGTGCGGGCCTGGAACTGTCCCAGCATTTGCGGGGGCGGCAGAGGCGCTTCCACAAACTGGCTGTCGAGCGCAATTTCCCGGCCTTCTGCACAGGCCTTGGCCGTTTCAATGGCGCGCGGCAGCGTTGAAGCGATGAGCGTCGTGGCGTTTCGAGTCTCGGCGACCAGCGACTCTGGGGGCGTCTGGCCCGGCTTCAGGCCAGCCTCGTCATAGGCGGCCCACCAGCGCTCATACTCACGCCAGTTCATCCGCTGATAGCGGTTCATGTCCGGCTCGCCATGGCGGGCGATGACAATCTGGCCGGGCTTGGATGACGACGCTTGGGCGGACATGGCGAGCGGGGTTGAGACCTCAGGCTTTGAGAGGCTGGTCGACTTCACGCTGCGACCGCCCCTCATCCGGCCACAAGCGCATCCAGAAAGGTTTTTGTGGACCGTTCCAGAGCGTGGCAGTCGTATCCGCCCTCAAGCACGCAGACAAGTCGCGAATGGCTGAATTTGCGTGCTGCAGTGGCGAGGCGCGCAGCGATTTGACCATATGCCGCATCGGTTAAGGCCAGACCAGCCAGCGGATCGTCCGCATGGGCATCAAATCCCACCGACACCAGCAGCACCTCCGGGCGGTCATTTTCCAGCTTTGGCAGCACTTCAGCGTCGAATCGCTCAAGCCAGGCCTCAGGACCGGTTCCCGCTTCAAACACCACGTTCAGAACATTGCCATAAACGCCGGTTTCATGCGCCGCGCCGGTGCCTGGATAGATCCAGCCCTGATGCAGGGAGGTGAAGCTTAAACGCGGCTCATCTTCGGCAAAGGCCTGCGTACCATTTCCATGATGCACATCAACATCAACGACAGCAGCGGCGCTAAGCCCCCGCGCCTCAATCGCGTGCATGGCGGCAATCGCGATGGTGTTGAACAGGCAAAAGCCCATTGCCCGGTCCGGCTCGGCATGGTGGCCCGGTGGACGCGCCGCCACGAACACCGCCTCCGCCTCGCCATCGAGCACCTGATCCACCGCCGCAATCGCGGCTCCTGCAGCCTGAAGCGCCGCTTCAAGGCTGCCTGGGCTCATGTGCGTGTCAGCGTCCAGCGCCACCTCTCCGGCAACGGGTGACGCTTCGAAGACCTGATCGATATGCTCCGGCACATGAACGCGCACCAGGGATGCCCTGTCAGCACGCCCGTCCCACTCAACAATCTCCACCCCTGAAGAGCGCGCACCAGCAAGCACGGCGTTAAACCGCTCCGCCCGCTCCGGGTGACCGGCGGGTGGATGATGATGGGCACTGGCGGGGACTGAGAGGACACGGGTTTTCATGGGGCAATCTGACTTTTGGCGTTGAGTGCCAAACATAGGTCTTCACCCGGTGCCGGTCAGCCCCGACGCGCTGTAATCAGAAAGGTCTGTCCAACTGCCCGCAGACGCCCCCAAGCCGGGACGGCAGCATCACCACTTCGGGCATGAAGAGGGTGTAGTCGCAGGATAGCTCCTCACCAGCAGCGATATCGCAGGCAGCATAGCCGTGAGTGTCCTCGCGAAACTCGATATTGGCGCGGGTTGCGTGATTGAGAAAACGCGCGTTATCGCCATCAAGTAAATAGCCGCCCATGGCAACGTCGAAATACGCATAGCGCTGGAGGAAGGCCTGTTGTGCAGCAGGAAGCTGCGACAGTTCCATCGGCGTGACCAGACGGTCGAGCACCGGATTATAGGTCCACACGAGCTGGCCCGCGTTCACCGCTTCGCCCGCAAAAACACCCACGCCCTCAATGGCGCTTGGGCCAACATAGGTATCGATCAGTATTTGAAAATTTACGCCCAACGGACCCCGCGTCGACGGAGCCACAGAACACAAAGCCGCCGCTGGAGCAGGGTCCACGCGCGACGACCTGAGTACGACGCTCAAAAATCTCTATCTGCCCGAAATCTGCCTCGCGCAAGCAGATTTTTTTAACATCAACTTTCCTGCTCGATACGAGCGTATTCATCGTCGCGTTCCTGGGCCAGGCGGTCGCGGACGGCCTCTGCAGGGACGCCATAATCCTCCAGAGCGCGCCCCGCCATCTGCAGTGCAGCTTCAATGGCTTCAGGCGTCACATGGCTGGCACCCGCTGCGCGCAGCTTTGCCCCGTGCTCAGCATCACGGGCCCGTGCCAAAATGGTTGCGTCAGAGCGCAGCTCACGCATCGCACTGACCATCGCGCACGCCTTGTCCGGGTCATCAGCCGTGACAACAAACAGCGACGCTGTCTCTGCCCCCGCCCTGCCCAGAATGTCGGGATTAGACGCATCGCCAAAATAAACCCGCCAGCCTTCGCGTCTGACAAGCTTCACGCGCTGAGCATTTCGATCAAGGGCCAGCACCTCAACGCCCTCAGCCTCCAACACACGCGCGATGGCACGACCCACCCGCCCCATGCCGGCAATCACCGCATGGCCCTCCAGATCGGTGAGCCCTTCCAGCGATTGAGCCGAGCCCACGGCAGGTTCGCCCCTTGCCTCTATGGAGCCCGCCACGCGGCGCCCGATCAGCGCAAAGCCGGGGGTGAGCAACATCGACAAGCCGGCAATCGCCGCGACGATATTGGCGGTCTGGGCGTCGACCACATTGCCGGCCGTCGCGCTGGCCAGGATGACGAAGGCAAATTCGCCGGCCGGAGCGAGCAGGAACGCCGCTTCCAGCGATACCGCATTGCCCCCGGCAAACAGGCGCGCCGCGACGAACACAACGATGAATTTGACGATCAGCATCGCGGCAAGGCCCCCTAGGACCAAACCCGCATTCTGCCAGACTGCGCCAAGATCAAGGCTGAGGCCCACCGTCGTAAAAAATACCCCGAGCAGCAGCCCCTTGAACGGCTCAAGGTCGACCTCGGCCTGATGCTTGAACTCGGTTTCCCCCAGCAGCAAGCCTGCCAGAAACGCTCCAAGCGCCAGTGAAAGACCCGCCTCAGCCGTCAGAAGCGAGGCGCCCACCACGGTGGCCAGAATGATCGCCATCATCAGATCACGGCCGCCCACGCGAGCGACCAGCCGGAAGGCCGGCTTCAACAGGAAGCGGCCGAGAAATACGATCACAACAATCGCGATCGTGCCCTGAATGAGAGCTTCAAGAAGTGCTTCACCAATACCCGCTCCCGCATCCCGCGCCAGGAAGCCTGCCAGGATCAGGATTGGGGCCACCAGAATATCCTGCATCAACAGAACGGCGAGAGCCGTTCGCCCGGTGGGCGTCGCCACCCGGCGCTCCTCAGACAGGATCTGCATCACGATCGCCGTAGAGGACAACGCCAGCGCCAGCCCGATGACAAGCGCAGAGGGTCCAGCCAAGCCCAGCAGAAAACACGCGACGCCAATGACAGCAGCGCTAGCCCCGGCCTGTAATCCACCAGCCCCGAACACAGCTTTTCTGAGTGCCCAGAGGCGCTTGAAGGAGAGCTCCAGCCCTAACAGGAACAACAGGAAAAGGACGCCCAGCTCGGCAAATGGGGCTGCCGCCTCAGGGTCGGTGACCGTGACCCAGTCAAGGACCGGATATCGATCTGCAGCCCCACCAAGGGCGTACGGGCCAAGCGCAAGCCCTGCCAGCAAAAAACCCAGGACGGCACTGATCCGCACCGTCTTGAGCAGCGGCACAATGACCCCGGCGGCAACCAGAAAGACTGCCGCATCCTTCAGCCAGACGTCATGGCCCTCAACCGCCAAGCGCGCTCCTTCCGACTCTAGAAATATTCCAAGAGTGTCAGGATACGCGCTATGGCCGTCGAGACCAGAGCAAACCAGTGTGGCAAATACGCTTTTTACTCTGCCGGAGCGTCGGCGGAGGCCAGCACATCGCGGATCGCTTCAAGCGCGGCATCAGCCTTTGAGCCATCCGGACCACCGGCCTGGGCAAAGTCCGGACGACCGCCGCCGCCCTTTCCGCCAACGGCCGCCGAGCCGGCGCGTACCAGATCGACCGCGCTCAAGCGCCCCGTCAGATCATCGGTCAGGCCGACCGCCAAAGCCGCCTTGCCATCATTGACGCCGATAAAGACCGCCACGCCAGACCCCATCTGGCTGCGAGCATCGTCAACGAGACCACGCAAATCCTTGCCACCAACGCCTTCGACAACGCGGCCGGTAAATTTGATACCGCCGATGTCTTCAGGCCCGGCTGGGGCTGCGCCGCCAGAGCCGCCACCCATGGCGATCTGCTTTTTGGCGTCAGACAGTTGGCGCTCCAGTGTCTTGCGTTCAGCCTGAAGCGCGGCGATGCGCTCAGCCAGCTCAGCGGTTGGAACTTTCAGGGCGTCAGCCGCGCTGCGAGCGCGGGCTGCTTCGGTCTCCAGATACTGACGTGCAGCTTCGCCGGTGAAGGCTTCCAGACGGCGTACGCCCGCACTGACAGAGCTCTCGCCGACGATCTTGAACAAGGCGATATCGCCTGTTCGCTCCACATGGATGCCGCCACACAGTTCAACTGAATAGGCCTTGTCACCCCCGCCAAGCGCATCGCCCATGGCCAGCACGCGAACCGTCTCGCCGTATTTCTCGCCAAACAACGCGAGCGCACCGGCTTCGATGGCCGCATCAGGCGTCATCTCGGTGGTTTTAGCCGCCGCATTCTGGCGGATCACCGCGTTGACCTGGGCTTCAATGGCCGCGGTCTCCTCATTGGTCAGAGCCTTGGCGTGAGAAAAGTCGAAGCGCAGACGATCCGGACCCACATAGCTGCCCTTCTGGGTGACGTGCGGCCCGAGCACATCGCGCAGTGCGGCATGCAGTAGGTGCGTGGCTGAGTGGTTGGCCATGGTCTTCGACCGGCGCGTCGCATCGACAACAAGCGTGGCCGCCTCGCCAGACTTGATCTCTCCGCTGACCAGCTCACCGATATGGGCGTAGAGCGTGCCAGCACGCTTTTGCACATCATCGACGCGGAAAATCGCGCCGTTGGCAAAGCGGATTTCGCCGGCATCCCCGATCTGCCCCCCGCCTTCAGCATAGAAGGGCGTGCTATCAAAGATCAGCGCGCCGGACTGACCCTGGCTCAAGGTCTCAGCCTCGACTTCACCAGCGATCAAACCGGTCAGCGTGCCTTGGCCTTCGGTTGCCGTGTAGCCGGTAAAGACGGTTTCTTTCAGGCGCTCTTTCAGGGCAAACCAGACAGCTTCGGTTGCGGCGTCGCCGGACTTGAAGCCACTGGCGCGCGCGTCGGCGCGCTGGCGCTCCATGGCCGCATCAAAACCAGCCTGGTCTACGCCACGTCCCTTTTCGCGCAGGGCGTCCTGGGTCAGGTCCAGCGGGAAGCCATAGGTGTCGTAAAGCTTGAACGCCGTCTCGCCGGGCAGGTCCTCGCCATCCTTCAGGTCGGCTGTGGCATCTTCCAGCAGCGCGAGGCCGCGACCGAGCGTACGCTGAAAGCGCTCTTCCTCGCCGCGCAGCGTCTCTTCGATGACGGGCAGAGCGCGGTTCAGCTCCGGGAAGGCTTCGCCCATTTCCGCCTGCAGCACTTTGGCAAGCTGGAACAGGACCGGCTCGCTGGCACCCAGCAGGTGGGCGTGGCGCATGGCACGGCGCATAATCCGGCGCAGCACATAACCGCGGCCCTCGTTAGACGGTGTCACGCCATCGGCAATCAGGAAGCTGGTGGAGCGCAGATGGTCGGCGATCACACGGTGGCTTGCCTGCTGAGCGCCTTCAGCCTTCACCTTCAGAACATCTTCAGAGGCCGCGATCAGAGTCTTGAACAGATCGGTATCGTAATTGTCGTGCACGCCCTGAAGGACGGCGGCGATACGCTCCAGCCCCATACCGGTGTCGATGGAAGGCTTGGGCAAGTTGATGCGCTCGCCGTTGGCCTGCTGCTCGAACTGCATGAAGACCAGGTTCCAGATCTCGATAAAGCGATCACCATCTTCCTCTGGCGTGCCGGGAGGGCCACCTGGAATATGGTCGCCGTGATCGTAGAATATCTCTGAACACGGGCCGCACGGACCAGTGTCGCCCATGGACCAGAAATTGTCC
The DNA here is from genome assembly GCA_024178355.1 of Maricaulaceae bacterium EIL42A08. Taxonomy (GTDB): domain Bacteria; phylum Pseudomonadota; class Alphaproteobacteria; order Caulobacterales; family Maricaulaceae; genus Oceanicaulis. The sequence continues at coordinate 1,089,740 of JAMZNZ010000002.1, forward strand.
GATGTGGAGATGCGGATGATCCGGTCATCCCCAAGACCTGCGATCTTCTTCCAGAGCGCGGCGGCTTCATCATCCTCGGAGTAAACCGTGACCAGAAGCTTGTCCTTGTTGAGCGCAAAGTCTTTAGTGACCAGGCGCCACGCCATCTCGATGGCGTCTTCCTTGAAGTAATCGCCGAAGGAGAAGTTCCCGAGCATTTCAAAGAAGGTGTGGTGGCGCGCCGTATAGCCAACATTATCGAGGTCATTGTGCTTGCCGCCGGCGCGTACGCATTTCTGCGAGCTGGTAGCCCGCGTGTAGTCGCGCTTTTCAACACCAGTGAAGGCGTTCTTGAACGGCACCATGCCAGCGTTGACGAAAAGCAGCGTGGGATCGTCCTGTGGAACCAGCGGTGCGGACTGCACACGCTCGTGACCTTGCCCGGCAAAATAGTCGAGGAACTGGCTGCGGATATCGCGCAAGGCGGTCATGGGACGGCTCCAAACATGCGTCATTAAATCTGGCGCATCCGTTTAACGGACATGTGCGCCTATGTCAGGCCTCATATACGAACGGGCGCCCGGCTTCGCCAAGCGCCCGCTGTATATTTGTGAAAAGCGGAGGATTTAAGGGGACATCAGGGTGCCCCAAAAACCTTCGCCGAGTGGTCTAGCCAGCCGCTTCCACGTCGCCATCGTCCTCATCGCCTTCTGGGCCGACAAGCATTTCGTCAGCGATGAGGCCGGCATTCTTGCGCACCTGCGCTTCGATACCGGCGGCCATGTCGGGATTGTCCAGCAGGAAGCGGCGCGCGTTTTCGCGGCCCTGACCAATGCGCTGGCTGTCATGGGAATACCAGGAGCCGGACTTCTCGATGATGCCGCCTTTGACACCAAGGTCGAGCAGCTCGCCGGTCTTGGAGATGCCCTCGCCATAGAGGATATCGAACTCCACTTCGCGGAAGGGCGGGGCCACCTTGTTCTTGACCACTTTCACGCGGGTCTGGTTGCCGATAACTTCATCGCGGTCTTTCAGGGCACCGATACGACGGATATCAAGGCGAACTGAAGAGTAGAATTTCAGCGCATTACCGCCGGTGGTGGTTTCCGGCGATCCAAACATCACACCGATCTTCATGCGAATCTGGTTGATGAAGATCACCAGCGTGTTGGACTTGGAAATGGACGCTGTCAGCTTGCGCAGCGCCTGGCTCATCAGGCGGGCCTGCAGACCCGGCAGCGAGTCGCCCATCTCACCTTCAAGTTCAGCACGCGGGGTCAGAGCGGCCACCGAGTCAATCACCAGAACGTCGATCGCACCGGAGCGCACCAGCGTGTCAGCGATTTCCAGCGCCTGTTCACCGGCGTCAGGCTGGGACACCAGCAGCTCACCCACATCTACGCCCAGCTTCTTGGCATAGACCGGGTCCAGCGCGTGCTCCGCGTCGACGAAAGCCGCTGTGCCGCCAGACTTCTGGCACTCTGCCACCGTATGCAGCGCGAGCGTCGTCTTGCCAGAGCTCTCAGGGCCGTAAATTTCAACGATTCGGCCCTTGGGGAGCCCCCCAACACCGAGTGCAATGTCCAGCCCGAGTGACCCGGTGGAAATCGCCTCGATATCCATGTTGGGCTTGGCACCCAGCTTCATTACCGAGCCTTTACCGAAGGCGCGGTCAATTTGACTGAGGGCTGCGTCGAGCGCTTTTTGCTTATCCATATCCTGGTCGTCCACCACACGTAATTTTGTCGAAGCCATTTGGGTCTCTCCCCTTATTTCACGCTCGCCTGAGTCGGGCAATCAAGGGTTTTGTACCAATTTTGTTCCGAGAACACAAGCGGAACATTTTTATGTGTTGTTTTTCTTGTTCTCCCCCACCTCCGTGGGGTCGGTTCCTCGCTGCGCGGGGTATACCCCGCTCGCTGCGGGCGGCTGTTCGCCTTGCGAGCGCTAAAGCGCTTGGGTACCACACTCTGCATGGCTAGAGTTTCTCATCCAGCACGCGTAGCGATCCGGGACCTGCGACATTCCTCAAAAGTGTGTGGGTCCCGGATCAAGTCCGGGATGACAGATGGTAAAGCTTTAAAACTCAACCACCCCGACGCCGCTGGCGTCGCAAGGCGAACAGCCGCCCGCAGCGTCAGCGAGGCGCGAAGCCGCGGAGGCGGCTGAGCATCCAGGAATTACGCGTGGACCTTGCCCAGCTCCTGCTTCACACGCTCGGCGAGCTGCTGAATATCAAACGGCTTGGGCAGGAAGGAAATCTCTAGGTCGGAAGACAGCGTGTCGGAAAACTCTTCCTTGGCGTAGCCGGAGATAAAAACGATCCGCGCATTGCCCAGATATTGACGCGCCTCTTTAAGCAGAGACGGGCCATCCAGCCCTGGCATCACCACGTCAGAGATCAGAAGATCAAAGCTCTCCGGTTCCTCTTCCAGGATTTCCAGTGCTTCCTCGCCATCTTCAGCCTCAATCACTTCATAGCCGCGCTTGCGCAGCGTTTTCGCCGCGATTCCACGCACAGCCGCCTCGTCTTCCACAAACAGAATGCGGCCCCGTCCGGCCAGATCAGCCGGTTTGACCTCTTCGGTCCTGGCAGCTTCTTCGGCAGCGATTTCGGCCTCTTCTTCCTCGTTGGGGACGTGGCCCGGCAGGTAGATGGAGAAGGTCGTGCCCTTGCCGACTTCAGAGTCGACAAAAAGATAGCCACCCGACTGCTTCACGATGCCATAAACGGTGGCAAGGCCCAGCCCCGTGCCCTCACCAGCGGCCTTGGTGGTGAAAAAGGGCTCGAAGATTTTCTTGCGGGTTTCCGCATCCATGCCGCTACCGGTATCGGTGACATGGATCGCAGCCCAGCGCCCGTCAGCGGCGTTCACATTGCCTGCCTTGCGCACCGCCTCGGCATCGAGCCCCTCGGTCCGGATGGTCAGCTGGCCCCCATTGGGCTTCATCGCATCGCGGGCATTGGTGGCTAGGTTGACCAGGATATTGTCGATCTGGTGACGGTCAGCGCGCACCAGTGGAAGCTCGCGCCCGTGGCGGATATCAAGGCGAACCGTTTCCTCAAGGATCTGGCCGAGCATGACCGAGCAATCAGACAGAACATCGGCCACGTCAAACACTGTGTTGCGGAAGGTCTGCTTGCGCGAGAAAGCCAGCAGCTTCTTCACCAGGCCTGCCTGGCGGGTGACGGTGGCGTTGATCTGCTGCAGGTCCTGATAGGATGGATCGCCCACCGGGTGACGGCTCAAGAGCTCGCCCACATTCAGCCGGATTGCGGTGAGCATGTTATTAAAGTCGTGCGCCACACCGCTGGCGAGCTGGCCAACCGCCTGCATCTTGCCCGCCTGAGCCACCTGGGTCTCCAGATCCTTCCAGGCAGAAATGTCCACGATATAGGCCGCACGCCGCCCCTCAGCCGCCGGCCCCAGGAAGACATGGACCGGGCGCGGCCCATCCTCATGGCGCAGGCTAGCCTCACCCGGCTCGCCCGTACCGGAGATTGCCTTGGCAAAGCTTGCCCCCAGCGGCTCCTTGCCTTCAGCTTCAAACAGGTCGCTGAACCGCGTGCCGGGCACAGCCGCCCCGCCGGTCAGCAGAAGCAAGGCCGGGTTGGCATCCATAAGCACCGCGTCCATCGGATCAGCCCCATCAAGGCGGGCGACGCCGAAGGGGGCGGCGGAGAACATGTCCTCCATGGGCTCCATATCGGTGCTGTCCGCTTCATCATGGCGCGCGCGCGCTTTTGGCGGTATGCCGGTTGCGCTCAAGCCATAAATCACTCCGCGCGCCAGCGCCGGGCGATCTTGTGTCCAGGTGACCGCCAGCACGATCGGCGCTTCGCCCCCGTCTGCGGTGAGCAGCCGGGCATCAAAGCGCTCAGCGCCTTCAGACTGACGCGCATTGGCCAGCAGACGAGCGCCATCGCCAGCCAGAATATCTGCAAGCTTCAGGGTTTGTGCCGCATCAGCCCCAACCCATTCGCGCAAGGTTGCGTTCGCGGCCAGCAGGCGGCCTTCGCTATCAGCCAGGAAAAGGCCCACCGGTGCGTGATCGGCCCAGTCTGGCGCAGCGTCATCGGTTCCTTCAAAATCTGTGTCGTGGGCCGGGCGAAGTCGCCAGACCGCACCACCATCGACCATCGGTTCAACTTCAGCAGCGTAAACGATGGCGTCCTCAGACTTGATGTCGATCTGGCCCAGGACTTCGCGCGCGGCTGTTCCCTGAAGGGCCGACCGCGTCAGTCGATAGACCGGACCCGCCGCTGCTCCGGCAAACAAATGCTCAGGTGCCACGGGCGTGGCGCGCGACCCACCTGGCGTACGCGCGCACAGATCGCGATAGGCAGAGTTCGCCCAGCGGACCGCACCCTTCGGCCCAGTGATCAGAACAGGGTCAGGCAGCGTGTTCAGCGCGGTTGCCGCAAGACCAGAGACACTGCCGCCCTCAGCCTCGCCCCCCAGCGCTTTACCCGCAGCATCCCCGGCAGCCAGCGCGTACATCAAAAGCAGCGCGGCGCAGGCAATGCCCGACAGGAGCACCACGCCGTGCCAGCCCGCGCCAGCGCCGGCGAACAAGGCCACCGCCGCTGCAGACAACGCCGCCAGGCTGGACACCCAGAAGATGGCGCGGGTCAAGGGCCGCATGAGCCGGTTGGCGCGATCGGTTTCAAGTCCAGGAGCCGGTTTCGGGGTGGGCGCATCGGTCATGTCAGCCTCCAAAGGCCGTTCGCTGTGAGTCGTACGGCCAGCAGAATCACAGCTGAAGGTTAACCATGTTTTCCCGAACCGCCGAGTTTCCTCAGTTATTCGGATCGTAATCCGGTCTTCGGCCCTTGCCCGTCAGCGACAGAACGTAGCCGATTACCTTGGCCACGGCAGCGTAATGCTCTGGCGGGATGGGCTCTTCCAGCTCCGCCACGGCGTGAAGTGCGCGGGCCAGCGGCGGATCTTCGACAATCGGGATGTCGTGCTCGCCAGCAAGCTCACGGATGCGCAGGGCAACTTCTTCGACACCCTTGGCAATGACGATTGGGGCTGGTGTCCGTCCCTGCTCATACTCCAGCGCAACGGCATAGTGGGTCGGGTTGGTGATCACGACCGCCGCGTCCGGCACCCGCGCCATCATCCGGCGCTGGGCGCGCTCCTGGCGGATCTGGCGAAGCTTGGCGCGCACCTGCGGGTCGCCTTCTGTTTCCTTGAACTCGTCGCGAATTTCCTTCATCGACATCTTGTTGCGCTCGATGAACTCGCGCTTCTGGAAGGCAAAATCGACCGCTGCGATGACCGCATAAACGATCAGCGCCGCAATCAGCAGCTGGATGGCCGCGTCGTAGACCTCGTTCAGGATGGCGATGGGTGCCGCAGCGGGAAGCGCCATCAGATCATCGCGGCGCGGCCAAAGCACGATGGCAATCGCACCGGCAACCAGCGCCATCTTGCCAACGCCTTTAAAGAAATTCATCCAGCCCTGGGGGCCGAACATACGCTTCACGCCCTCAATGGGATTGAGCTTGTCCAGCTTCGGCGCGAGCTTTTTGGGCGTAAACATCAAGCCGGTCTGCGCGAGGTTCCCTGCGATGGCCGCGATCATCAACGCCAGGAAGGCCAGCCCCAGCACCGCCACCAGGCGCATGCCGGTCGAGGCCGCCAGCTGAAGCGCGGAGCCGACATCGAGGCTCATCTCGTGCGGGCGGGCGAGGAAGATTTTCAACAAGTCAGCCAGATCGCTCGAGACGCCCGGGGCCATGAAGGCAAAGATCGCCAGGCCCGCCGCCAGTGTGAACCAGCCAGAGATTTCCTGGGACTTGGGGACATCGCCCTCTTCCTTGGCCTTTTGCAGCTTCCGGTCTGTGGGCTGTTCTGTTTTTTGTGACTTGTCTTCGCCTTCTGCCATCGCCGCCCCCTTAACTCAGCGTCGTGGCGAATTCTTCCGCCCGTCCGAGCCAGACCAGCGAGGCGGCCCCCAGCGTGATGGCCAGGATCGAAAAGCCGATCAGAATATTGAGCGGCATGGCGATGAAGAAGATTTGCGCCTGGGGCATCAGGCGAGAAAGCACGCCAAGCCCGAGGTAGAAGACGAGACCAAAAGCCACCAGCGGTGCGGAAATCTGGATGGCCAACACGAAGGCGCTCGTGAACAAGTTCAGCGCCCATAGCGCGGCATCGCCCCACATGGGCGCCTCGCCTGCGGGCATCAGCTCATACGATCCGGCCGCGGCCTGAAGCAGCAGGTGGTGAATATTGGTGGCCAGAAGCAGCACCATGAAAAGAAGGTTCAAAAACTGCGCGGTCAGCGCGCCGGACTGGCCTTGGGTCGGGTCAAAGGACTGCGCCATGGCCAGGCCGGTCTGGTAGCCGATGATCTGACCAGCCACCGATCCCGCCATCAACAAGAAGCGCGACGCCGCCCCGATCATCAAGCCGATCACCACCTCGATCATGATCAGACCGGCCACGCCGAGCGTCGTTTCAGGCGCAGGCGGCAGCTGGGGTGCAATGACAGGACCGACGACCAGCGCAAAGGCCAGCGCAAAGCTGAGCCGGATGCGCGGCGGGATGGAGGTTTCACCGATGCCCGGCAGCAGCATTAAAATTGCGCCCATGCGCGCAAACACCATGGCTGCGGCAAAGACCGCCAGGGAAGGATCAAACCCGAAAAACATCGCGCTAACCTGCGACGATTCGGTCGACTACCGTTTGCATAAAACCGGACAGAAGCGCGCCCATCAGGGGCAAAAAGATCAGAAGTGCCAGAAAAATCGCGATAATCTTTGGCACGAAGACCAGCGTCATTTCCTGAACCTGTGTCAGCGCCTGAATTAGCGCGATGATCACGCCCACGGCCAGGCCGATGATCATGACGGGCGCTGCCATGGCGAGCATGACCCATATCGCTTCCGCGCCGATGTCCAGCACTTCTCCTGCAGTCATGATGCTTGTTCCTGACGCCAGTTTCTACGGCACTCGTGCGAGATTCTCTTCAGGCTGCCAAGGCTGGCGCTGACACGGTTAACGAAGATTGAAGAGAGGTTAACCCGCGCCAGCGGCACATATGACAAATTTGCAACAATGTCGTGACCAAAATTTACGATAGGGCAATTTGCCATGGTGCACCGCAACAATGCGCGGCAACCTGACACTTGGGTGTCTGAAACGTGCTGAACCAACCGCGCCAGACACGCTCACAGGGGAGAATTTTTATGAAGTTTGGTAATCGTCACTACCGGACGCTCAAGTCCGCGGTTCTTGCTGGCGCATCGCTTGGTGTACTCGCCAGCGCGCCTGTTCTAGCTCAGGAAGCTGAAGAAGAGGCTGAGGCCCCTTCTGATCGCATCGTTGTTACTGGCTCGCGCATCGCTCGTAATCCAAACCTGACCCAGCCGACCCCGGTTCAGTCCGTTGATGAAGAGACGATCCGACTGTCTGGTGAGCTCAACATCGCCGACGTGGTGAACGACATCCCGGCGCTTATCTCGTCGCTGACAGCTGAGAACTCCAACACCGGTGCAAACTCGCTGAATCTGCGCGGTCTCGGGGGCGAACGCACGCTCACCCTGGTTAACGGTCGCCGCCACGTGGCTGGCTTCCGCGGCACCCAGGCTGTCGACACCGGCACCATCCCCCGCGCGCTGGTTGAGCGCGTTGAAGTCACCACCGGTGGCGCATCGGCCGTGTACGGTGCAGACGCTGTGACCGGCGTTGTAAACTTCATCCTAAAAGACGACTTTGAAGGCGTGGACATTAATTTCCGTGGCGGTGTGTCCGGTGAGAACGATGCTGAGAACTTTGCCTTCGACGCTCTGTTCGGCCAGAACTTCGCCAACGGTCGCGGTAATATCGTGCTCGCCGTCTCCATCGAGGATGATACGGGCCTGACCTATGGCGAGCGCGACTGGTCGCGCGATAACGGCATCGACACGGTTCAGACCAACCCAGCCTTCCTGACCGACCCGAACGCCCCGACCCGCGCAATCGTCTCAGACCCGCGCTTCTGGCTGACCTCGCAGGAAGGCTCGATCGCACCGAGCTTTGGCGGACGCAGTACGATTTACGTCGATATCAACCAGAATGGCATCGCCGACTGTCAGGAATCACGCGGCGGCCAGGTAGGCTTCCTTGCCGGCTGCTGGCTGACCAATCCTGATGGCACGGTTCGCGTGAACCAGGACGGTACGGTGCTCAATGGCCTGTGGGGCATCGGCGGTGACGGTGGTCGCCTGAATTTCAACCGCGACACCCTGTTCCCGGAGACGGACCGCGAAGTCATCAATCTGAACGCCAACTTTGACGTTACAGATACCTTCAACGTCATTTTTGAAGCCAAATATGTAAATGCTGAGTCCAGGAGTTTTGCAGAACAGGACACCTTCTACGACACCCTGTTCATCAACCCGGACAACGCCTTCATCCCCGCTCAGCTGCAGCCTGTTGTGGCCAGCACCGGCTACCTGCTCCTGACCCAGGACCCGCTGGACTTCTCCGACAACAACCCGTCGGTCTACACCCGTGAGACCACGCGTTTCGTCGCTGGTTTTGAATGGGAATTTGCTCCAGGCCACCTGCTGGAAGCGTCGGCAAATCACGGCGTCTTCAAGAACCAGTCGAACTATACCGGCCTCTATCTGGACCGTATCTTTGCCGCGATCGACTCTGTGGTTGATCCGGTGTCAGGCGAGATCGTCTGCCGTTCCGATCTGGATCCGAATGCGTTCTACAACATTGACTACTTCACCGCAGGCAACGGGTTTGCTGACGGCGATTACTTCTCCAATCGCTACTACTCGTTCACCCCGGGCGACGGCACCTGCCAGCCGCTGAACCCGTTTGGCACCTATTCAGCCAGCCCGGAAGCCCAGCAGTTTGTGACGTCGAATCTTGAAGATCAGCTGGAAATCGAGCAGACGGTCTTCTCCGTCTTCGCCACGGGTGAGTTCGACTTTGCTGACTTCCTGCTTGATGGCCCGATCGGCTACGCCGCTGGCGGTGAATATCGTGAAGAGTCCAGCGACAACCAGCTTGACCCCCTAACCCTGGGCATCCTGCCGGCGAACTCCTCGCTGCAGCCTGGTGCCTTTGTCGGCGATGTGGATCCGTGGCTGAGCTCCTTCACCAGCATCGACAACACCCGCCAGTTCAACACTGCGGGCAGCTATGATGTGACGGACGTCTTCGTTGAATTGCGTCTGCCGATATTCATTGGCCGCTCCTTCGCTGAAGAGCTGACGATTGATGGTGCAATCCGTCAGGCGGAGTACTCCACGCTGGGCGATGCCACCACCTGGAAAGTCGGGGCGACCTGGACGCCGGTGAATGACATCACCTTCCGCGGAACCATTTCCGAAGCTGTGCGGGCTCCGAACATCTCCGAGCTGTTTGATCCTCAGCTTCCGATCTTCGTCAATGCCACGACCGACCCCTGTGATCCCGGCAACATCTCCAATGGCGGGGCTGTGCGTCTGGCCAACTGTATTGCCGACCTCCAGGCCGCTGGCGTGCCGCTGGCCGATATCCAGGACGGTGGTGGAAACTATATCTGGACGAACCCGCTGACCGGTCGTTTCTCCGGCGTGTCAGGTGGTAACCCGGATCTCGGCGTCGAAACTGCAGAGACGTTCACTGTCGGTGCGGTGTTCCAGCCGAGCTTCTTTGAGGGCTTCTCTCTGACGGTCGACTACTGGGATATCACCATCGAGGACGCGATTTCGGCAGTGGGTGCCGCTGACATCCTCGAAGGCTGCCTGGACTCGTCCAACTATCCCGGCCTCGACTTCTGTTCGCTGTTCACCCGCCGTGCAGACGGTGGTCTGAACTTCCTGGAATCAGGCCAGATCAACTTCGCGGGCCTTGAAGCAACCGGCTACGACTTCGCCGCCAACTATGACTTCGAAGTTGGGGTCAACGAGTTCGGCGTGGCGCTGGTGGGCTCCTACCAGGAGAAGCTGAACCGCTTCTTCAACCCGCTGGATCCGACCGACTTCAACCCGGACATCGAAGAAATCCAGTTGCCGGAACTGTCGGGTAATCTGACCCTGAGCTGGGCACGTGGTCCGCTGTCGACCTCATTCCAGACCACCTATCAGAGCCGCCAGTTCGCCGCTGATATCGATGACTTCGATGAGCTGGGTGAGGCTGGCTTCTTTGATGAAGTCTTCATCTTCGATGCCAACGCCAGCTATGAGATCAGCGATGTCTGGTCTGTCTATGGTGGTGTGAACAACATCGCGGACGAAGAGCCGTTCTCCACGCAGACCGCGTGGCCGGTCGGACCACGGGGTCGTTTCTTCTTCTTCGGCGTGAACTATCGTCGCTAAGACGGTCTGACACGACTGAACCGACTACAGATGCGGGGGCGCAAGCCCCCGCATTTTTGTTATGGGTAGAGCCATGAACACCTCACACCCACTCTCAGACCTTCTGACACGGGTCGACGCGCTCATCGCTGACGGGCAGGCCGAGGCTGCCATCAAGCGCCTGCAGTCTGATCTGGAGGCACGGCCGGATCACTTTGCGGGCTGGCTGACCCTCAGCCGCTTGTTATTTGACACCGAGCGCTACACAGAGGCGCTCAGCGCGACACGCACCGCCGAGCAGATTGATCCGCTTAGCGGACACTTCCGACAGATCCAGCAGGCCATCCAGGCGCGCAACGCAGCCGCAGCCAGGACGACCGCTGAGGCCATGTTGCAAGCACAGCCTGGTCATCCGCGCGCCATCTTCACGCTGGGTCATTTATGCCTGAGTGCTGGCGACAGCGATGCTGCCCTTGAATTGCTTGACCTCGGCCTTGAAACCAGCCCGGCCGATCTTGCACTGCGCGCCATGCATATCGGTGCATTAGAACAGGCTGCACGCTACCGGGACGCCATCGCAGCAGCGCAGCAGATCACCCGCCTTGACCCGGGCTTTGATGCCAAGTGGCGCGAGATCACGCTGCTTCTGCGCTATGGTCAGAATGAAGACGCCCTGAAAGCCTGCGACAGGCTCGACGCCATGGCCGGGCTGAATGCATCGCATAAAGCTTCCATCGCGATGGTGCGCGCCCAACTGCTCCGTATCCTGGGCGACCGCAATGAAAGCATTGGTGCCTTTCAACAGAGCCTTGAGCTTAACCCCGCCAACGCAAACGCCTGGTGGGGGCTGGCAGATCTCAAGACCTACAAATTTACCGATCAGGACCGCGCAGCTTTAGAAAAGCTCATGGCGCGGCCAGGCCTACACCCGCAGGAAAAATGCATGGCTGCTTTCGCGCTTGCCAAAGCTGAAGAGCGCAAAGACGCCCCATCCTCCACGATGGCGCGCTATCACGACGCGAACCAGCTTTACCCCGCCCGCAGCTTCAATGCTGAAGGCTTCAAGGCTGGCGTGGCACGCATAACCTCGCTGGTCACCCGCGAGGCGTTGAGCCAGCAAGCCAACCCACGCCCCAAGGCTCCCCGTCCGATTTTCGTTCTGGGCCTGCCGCGGTCTGGGTCAACGCTGGTGGAGCAAATTCTGGCGAGCCATTCGAGTGTCGAAGGCACAATGGAGCAACCCACCCTGCCCGCCATCAAGCAGAGAGCACACCTTATCTGCGCGCGTGACATGAAGGGCAGCTACCTGACCCATCTAGGCCAGCTTTCACCTGCGGTTCTGGACGATCTTGGGCAACGCTATCTGAATGGAAGTGACCTGTTCAGGCCGGAGGGTGCGCCATACTTTGTCGACAAGCTGCCCCATAATTTTGAGCATATCGGGCTTATTCACAAAATCCTGCCGGAAGCGGCAATTATCGACGTAAGGCGCAACCCGATGGACTGTGGCTACAGCCTCTACAAGCAGTACTTCACGCAGGGCGTGGAGTTCAGCTACAGCCTCGAAAACATCGCGCAATATTACAACGGCTATCTTCAACTTATGGATCATTGGGACAGCCTTCTTCCGGGGCGTGTCTTCCACCTTCAGTATGAGCAGCTTGTCCAGGAGCCGGAGACGGTAGTCAGGGCCTTGCTGGACCATATCGGCCTGGCGTTCGAGCCAGCCTGCCTTGATTTTCACAAAACCAGTCGGGCCGTACGCACCGCCTCAAGCGAGCAGGTCCGCCAGCCGCTGAACGCCAAAGGCGTGGGGGCGTGGAAGGCCGTCGCAGACGAGCTGGAACCCCTCAAAACCGCGCTTGGCGAGCCCACACTGAAGCGGTTTGCCCCCTGGCTATGAGCCTTGCATGGCCTGACCCTTTCCATCCCGATTGAAGACAAAGCGCTGATAAAACAGCGCCGTGCTCAGCAGGGTTGCACCCAGGCCGATAAAGCTGGCCGCCCTCAAGGCTCCATCGAGCGCGCCCAGATCAAAAATGAACACTTTGACCAGGGCCGTGGCGAGGATCGCCAGTGAGCCAAAGCGCGCCAGTTGAGATCGCCTCAGTGTGCCGAGTATGAGCAGCCCCAGCGCATAAACCACCAGCGTCGCCGAATAGCTCCACATCTGGGCATCGGACACAGGCTCAGCATCGAACAGCACCGGTCCGGTGAAGGCGCGATGTGTTTCCAGAAGCGCCCAGACCAGTCCCAGCCCCATGGCCGCAATTGAAAGCGCCCGGCTCCAGCCTGGAAGGTCGGCGCGACTTTGTCCGAGCGCGCAGACAGCAAGCAGCAAGGCTGGCATCGCGAAGGCGGGTAGCAAGAGGTTCAGGACCGGCCATCCCGGCACGCTTGCGTCATTCAGCGCCCCAAGGCCAAGAAGGACTGCAAAGCTTCCCACAAGCAGGCCGCCCCAGCGCAGCAGATTCAAAACAAGTCCGGAGGCATTGCGCCAGAAAAGACCAGCTGCGGCACCCAGATAGCTGATGGCATAGCCGGCAAATTCGCCGAGCCCGCCCTGCGGGCCCTCAAGGCTGCCGCCACCTGCGCTGTGGCGGATCAATAATCCCACCAGCGCAAAGCCGAGAAAGGCCGCCATGCCGCTCAAAGCGCGGGCGGTGTCCTGGCGTGCCTTCAACAGCCAGCCTGCACCCAGCAGAGCGACGATGGAGGGCAGGATGGAAAAGCTCAAGGCATTCAGCACCGGGCGGGTGGATATCGTCGCCTCGGTCAGCAAGTCCGGGCGCAACAGCACGACCACCGCCGCAGCACCGGTCACCACGCTGGCCCGGCGCAACAGCCACAGGTCAAAGCGGCGATACAGCACCGCCAGCGCCAGCGCGACAACAGCGATGCCCGTGCCCAGCCATAGCCCGGAGAACGCAAACGCCACGCAAAGCACCATGAAGATGGCCGCTGCCAGCGCATAGACCGCCCCGGTCGCCGGGTGGGACCTGAACGCTTCATCACGCGCCGAAAGACGCTCCAGAGCCATGATATTCAACGCGGCGAGGCCAAAGGCGGCCATGGCCCAAAGCATCGGTGGATCGAACGCCGTCATGCGCCAGGCCGCGATCATGAAAGCAGCGGGCGCAAACAGCGCAGAGACGAGGGCGACCGGTGCCTGCACCTGAAGTCGCGGCAGCAGCAACCAGCCCGCCCCCGCATAAAGCACAGCGAGCGTTGCAGCGAAGGAAGGCACCTGCCCCACCCAGGGCGTCCAAAGCGCCATCGCACCCAGCGAGGTCGCCGCGCTGATTATCACAAACAGACTATACCCGGCCCTGCGCCAGGTCGCGAACAGGCCCATGCCGCCAAACAGGCTGAGCACTGGCACCGCAACCGGATCAAGACCGTGATCGATGGTGTGTAAAAGGATCAGCGCCGACGCGCCCAGCCAGAACAGGTGAGCCACAGCAAAGGCTTCGCCGTGGATACGGAAGACCGGCGTGCGCGCCTCACCGGCCTCGCTTTTCAGCCACATAAGCGGGTCATGGGCCTGGTGCTGGCCAAACAGGGCCGCCAACCCTGCCAAAGCCAGCGCATAGACCGGAACGGCCCACTGGCTGTGCACCGACGGATCAAAGAAGCCGAGCAGGCCCCACAGCATCGCACCGGCCAGCGCCAGCATCGACACAAACGGCCAGCCGCGCACGCGGATCATCCCCAGCGCACCGGCGGTGACTGCAAACGCATAGGGCAGAAGCATCAAGGGCGAGCCACCATCCGCGCCGGTAAAAAACGGGCCGACATAGGCCCCCATAAGTCCCAGCGCCGCGAGCGCCGGGCCATACATCCACGCTAGCGCCACGGCGAGTGCGGCTATGGCCGCAAACAGAACAAAGATGATCGGTGGAGGCAGGAGCGCGTAGAGAACTCCAGCCGCCAGTGTTGCGCCAAACAGGGTGATCACCCCTGCCCCGGCCATGATGGACGGTAGGTGGCGAACCGCGGTTTGCGCCTCCTGGACCACGTTGAGCGCACGGGCACGGTAGGAGCCGGCAATCAGTCCCACACCCAGAAGACCGGCCAGAACCGTGCGTGCGGTGGGCCCGAACCAGCCCGCATCAATGGCAACGCGAACGAGGAACAGTCCGCCGAGCGCCAACGCCAAGGCCCCGGCCCACACCATCCAGTTGGCCGCGATCCTGCGTTCCCAGTCGATGCGGGGTGGCTTGATGGCGGCTTCAGCAGCCGGGCGATCCGCAGCCCGCGCGGGCTCAAGGTCTGGTTCAGGCGCAGACTGGGGTTCTGGATCTGGGACCGCTTCGGGTTCCGGCTCCAGTTTCGGGCCGGTGTCATCCAGCGGTGCGATGAAAGGCTCATGGGCTTCAGCCGCAACCGGCTTGCCCGCCTGAAGCGCAGCGATCTTCTGCTCAGCCGTGCTGAGACGCTTGTGCAGAGAGGACGCCCGGACCGCGGCCACAACGGCCAGAACCGGTACGACAAGAAAGAAAAACGCAGCCAGTAAAACCAGCAGGAAGAGACCTTCGCCCATGGCGATCCCCCGACACCTCTTCCTTCCCTCACCGACAGACTATCGGTGATTGCGGCAAGATTGTGAAGCCACGCGCGCACTACGCCGCAGGGGTGTTTTGTCTGAGGTTTAATGTAAGGGGCGCAAAGGCCGACGCCGCAGCCCTTAGATCGGCATGCGCAGAATGTCCTGATAGGCGCGGATGACCTGATCGCGGACGGCCACAACGGTTTCCAGCTGGACTTCGGCGGCGGCGACAGCCGTCACCACGTCCACCAGTTCAGCCTGGCCGGTGGCGGCCTGGGCGGTCAGGGTTTCAGCGGTTCCGATGGTTTGCTCCACCGAGCCGATGGCGTCCTTGACCATGGCTTCAAAGCCCGCACCGTCGGCAGGCTGGGCTGGCGTAACGCCCGCAGCAGGGCTTGCCCCTTGGGCGGCGGCATAGGCGCGCAGTGCAGCAAGATCCATGGCTTAAGCTCCCTTAGCGGCGCAGCAGGTCGAGCGTGCGCTCAAGCATGCGGCGGGTGCCCTCCACCATGGTCAGATTCGCTTCGTATGACCGCTGAGCATCGCGCATGTCCATCAGTTCGATGAGCGAGGACACGTTCGGATACTTCACATAGCCCTCGTCATTGGCCGCCGGGTGGCCAGGCTCATAGACGAGACGGAACTCGCTTTGGTCAGCACGCACATCGCTCATGCGGACCACGCGCCCGTTCACCTCGCGATTGAGCTCGGCCTCGAAGACCGGAATCTGGCGGCGATAGGGATCGGCGTCCGGCGTCTGGCCCGTGCTTTCAGCATTGGCAACGTTTTCCGCGATGATGCGCATACGCGCCGATTGTGCCCGAAGGCCGGCGGCAGCGATCTGGAGTGTTTCTGAGGCCTTATCCATAGCTTATGAGGCTCCCACGATTACTGACCGGGCGGCCGGGCGGCCATGCGGATCAGGTTAAGACTTTTCTGATATAGACTTAGCGCGGTTTCGTAGCGCATGCGGTTTTCATTCGCGCGCACCATCTGTTCCTCGATCACGACCGAGTTGCCGTTGGCGGTGGTTTCGCTGTCCGGGGTCGCTTCGGGGCGGAAGCCGCTGCTCATGCCGCCACCTTGAGCGCCGAAGTGACGCGGATCGGTGGTGCGGAGCCCGCCACCCGACTGGCCCTGCCCGGCAAGCACGCGTTCAAACTGGCTCTGCGACACGTCGGACGGGGTGAAGCCCGGCGTGTTGGCGTTGGCCACGTTTTCCGCAATCGTGCGCTGGCGGGCATTGTGATAGCCCAGCATTGTGCGGAGCGTATCGAGCACGTTGATGTCGGCAGGGTTCATTTTAAACCGCCCTTGAGAATCACTTGTGTGAGCCGCTTTTCCACGATCAAAGTGGGCTGCGCCGGTTAAGACAGCATTAACCCCGCTTAACGCGATGGCCGACTCCGGCTAGCTCTTTTGGCTGTGCCTGTGCGCCTGGCGCACGCCCAAGCCAATACAAGCGAGCCACCAACCGTGGATATCCTTGATTTCTCCCGCTATTTCGCAGCGCTCCTGGTCGTTCTGGGGCTGCTGGGGGGATTCGCGATCATTGTGCGTCGCGGCTGGCTGCCCGGCAGTTTTCCAGCTTTGGCAAACCTGTCAGGCCCGCGCCAGAAGCGCCGCCTGCAGGTGACCGAAAGCCTGATCCTCGATCCACGCCGCCGCGTCGTCATCGTCAAGGCCGATGAGGAGGAGCATGTCCTGCTGCTCGGGCCGGAGCGCGAGACGCTTCTGACGACCCGGCCAGCGAAGGAAGAACCGGTTTTTGAACCGGAGATGCCCGACGATGTACTTCTGGACGCCAGCGCAGATGACGCTCCAGACCCTGAGACCGAACCTGCCCCCCAGCGCCATGAGGCGTCGGCATGAAGCGCGTTGGCCTCATCGCCCTGATCGCGGGGCTGGGCATCGCCCTTGCCGCGCTTCTGGCCGGGCCCGCCTTTGCGGCGGCCGCGGCCCCCGGGGTGACCATCAATCTGGGCGATAGCGACACGGCCCTGACCGAGCGCGTCCTGCAGCTGATCGCACTATTGACGGTCCTCAGCCTGGCTCCGTCCATCCTGATCATGACCACCAGCTTTGTCAGGATCATCGTGGTGCTGTCGCTTCTAAGGACCGCGCTGGGCCTGCAGCAAAGCCCGCCCAACGCCGTCCTGATCTCGCTAGCGCTCTTTCTGACCGCCTTCATCATGGCACCGGTGTTCACCCAGTCCTACAATCAGGGCATCGAGCCGCTGATCAATGGTGAGATCACCAATGAGGAAGCCTTCAGCGCCACCACCCAGCCGGTCAAACGCTTCATGCTGGCCCACACGCGCGAGGATGATCTGGCGCTGTTCATGGGCATGGCCGATGTGGAGCCGGAGACCCCCGAAGCCACGCCCGTTCACGTGGTGGCGCCGGCCTTCATGATTTCAGAGCTGCGGCGCGCGTTCGAGATCGGCTTCCTGCTCTTCATCCCCTTCCTCATCATCGACCTGGTGGTGGCCAGCATCCTAATGAGCATGGGCATGATGATGCTGCCGCCCATCGTGATCTCACTGCCGTTCAAGCTGATCTTCTTTGTGCTGGTGGACGGCTGGCGACTGGTCGCCGGATCGCTGGTGGAAAGCTTCCAGACCGGGCTAACGCCGGGGTGACGGGTCCATGACAATCGCGCCCCTATCTCATACACCGTTGATGACATTGCGCCTCGACGTGGACATCCTAAACACGATCAGGATCGGTCATGTGCCAGGTGGTCATCGTTCAATCGCGCCCATTCTTGGGGGCGAATTCGAGGGTGAACGCCTAAAGGGCAAGGTGATACCCGGTGGCGCAGATTGGGTGCTGACCCGCTCCGACGGATCCTTTATAATTGACGTTCGATTGGTGCTGGAAACCGACGATGGGGCGTTGATATACCTGACGTATCAGGGCCGCTTCCTCGGTGAAGATACCGCGCTTACTGACCTGGCCGCTGGCAAAACCCTCGATCCAAGCCGCTATAGCCTGGCAATGACTGCGAAGTTCGAATGCGGCGTGGAGCGTTATTACTGGCTGAACTCGGTCATTGCGGTGGGCGTCGGTGAGCAATCAGGCTTCAGCCCGACCTATTCGATCTACGTGATCGGGTAGCGGCTTTCCCCCCATCTTTTGGAGGGCGAGAAAACCATGTGCAGATGACACTGCTGGCGATCCGTCAGGCCTTGGGCCTGCCCCACCCCACCTAGCTCGCCGGATCGTCAGCTTCTCTGAAGCCCGCCATCAGGCTGTCGGTGCGATCAAGCGCGCCGAGCTCTGAGACCAGAGCCGACAGGCGGGCATCGCCCAGGCTTGTGCTGCGGTTGGCCACCGTAGAGAAGGCCGAAGCGTGGCCGGTACGGGCCATGGCCGGGCCATAGCGCGCCTCGATGCGGTCCATACTGGCGGTATCCCTGGCCAGCGCATAGGCGATCAGGGCGCGCAGCACATTGTGGGCTTCGCCATCATCCAGCTCGGCAGTATCGCGCCAGCGATCGCCCAGAAGGGCCTCGGCACGGCCTCCGGCATCAGGCCAGTTGCGCGCGTCCCAGGCGATGCGGGCGCGTAGCTGATCCACGTCAGGGCCACGATCATTGGCGATGAGTTCCAGCGCGTGGTCGGTCCGCCCCAGATCAGACAGAGCCCGAGCCTGTAACAGTCGGCGGTCATCCACAAGGTCAATCGGAAGGCGCGCCACGCGTGTGGACTCGATCGCTCGCAGGGCTTCCTCCGGGCGACCATTCAAAAGCTGAACGCGCGCCAGATCCGCCGCAATCTGAGCGCGGGCCTGGGCCGTCATCGTGATGTTGCGCTCAAACACCTGATAGGCCAGCAATTCTGCAGCCGGCTCCAGCAGGTCAATTTCAATCAGACGCCCGGCGATACGGCGCGCCATGCGCAGGCCATCGGGCCCCTGCGGGGTCAGGGTCTGGTGCTCATACCACAGGGCCAGCGCGTCCAGCGGATCCATCTGATCGGCGCGCCCTTCCAGGAAAAGCTCGCGGAAAAGTTCGCTCATTTCCAGCGCGATCTGGCGGCTGACCGGACTTTCAGGAAAGCGCAGACGGGTCTGCTGCATGGTATCGAGCGCCTGATTATAGCGCCCGGCATCGGCATAAACCTGTCCCAGCATGGCCGCCGAAGCGACCTCGATATCATCGCCACGCCAGCGATAACGCAGCGCTTCGAGCTGGTCGGCAGCCGCCGCTGGATCAATCAGGCCCTCAGCCGTTTGCAGATTGACCTTTTCCATCAGCGCACGCGCCTGGATCGGTGTCCAGGGATGGCTTCCCAGCGCATCATAATCGGCGATGGCTCCGGCCACATCGCCGCGGATCGCTTTGGCCCCGGCTGCAGCAAAGGTCGCCACGGCACTGGCTTCCGGGTCGCCTGGCACCGTCTGAGCCGCAGCCAGAAGGCGATCAATGCCGCCAATATCATTGGTGCGAAGCGCGGTCAGGGCATGCCAGGCCGAAATGCGCGCGCGCCAGACCGGATCGAAGAAAAAGACTGTCTCTTCCCCGGCATTGAAATAACGGCTGGCATTGGCCCAATCGCCAGACTGAGCCGCGATCAGACCGCGCCAGGGCTGAGCCGCCGGGTCCGTCTGAAGGCCAGGATGGGCGAAATTCTCTTCGGCCTCGTCAAAGCGTCCGGCCATATAGTTGGCCGCACCACGCAGGGCCGCCACTTCGGCGGTGCTTTCAAGCGCCGGACGCTGATCAATGGCCAGCGCGGTCAGCGACAGCGCCTCATTTCCAAGCTCCCAACCCAGATGCAAACGCGCCAGCGCCAATACCGCCTCAGGATCAAGGCTGCGCGCGGCCCGTGAGACCCGGTCGCGCGCCTGAAGGAAGTTATTCCCACCGCGCCAGCGTTCCAGATCGAGATAGCCTGCCGTCACCGGACGATCGAGCCCTGCCCCCAGAGCCGGGTCGGCAGCGCGCGACAGCGCCAGCCCGCCGGGGCGGCTCAGCTCAGCGCCACCGGCCACAACCGTCAGCTCCAGATCATCGACAAAAGGCAGCAGCGCCACGCCGTGGGAGGAAACAAGAAGCTCTGTTTCGGCAAAACGGCGCGGCGTGATGACACCGCGCTTTTCGCCATCGGCGGTCAGCACGAGGAAGCGATCACCGACGACCGGGTCGGGCACATTGATGGCGCTACGTACCCCGTTCAAACCAAAGCGCAAAAGCGCCGGACGGCGAAAGCTGGTCTCACGCGACAACCGCACCGCACGCGGCGGCTCATCGAGGCTCTCAGCCAGAATGATTGTCCAGCTTGATCCGGCGGCGCGCACATCAGCCTGTGTGGAGCCCGGCGCATTGATACGAAGCGCGCTGAAATCAGGGCCTGTGACCACGTCATAGCTGCGCACATGGCGGCTGCGGGCCGCAGCGATCTCGTCAGCGTCAAGCTCAGCGGCAGCATCAAACACGATCCAGAGGGCATCGCCGCGCCGAAACACGGCTGAGCCGGGCAGATTGGCCCACGGGAAGGTCAGCGCCAGATCGGAGCCATCAACCCGCACCTGCACCGGCACAACGCCGCTTTCCGGCACCGGATCGGGGCGCTCGACCAGCTGAACAGGCTCTGGCGCGCTGTCTTCTGTCGCTTCAGCTTCGCTCGTCTGGGCCTGACTGGCCGCATACTCGCCGAGCGCGGCGAGAACGGATTCCGCACCGCCGGCATTGGCCGGTGCCACATCCAGGACGACCCGGCCGGGCTCATCAGACCAGACGCGAGCATCCACGTCGCCAGACAGTGCAAAGGCCAGAACGAAGGCTTCGTCGTCGGCGATGGGCGTTACGGCTTCAACAAAGCGTGGCGGCGTGCCGCGAAGGTTGGACAGGTCAATCTCGGCGCGGCGCGAAAAACGAAGGACTGCGCGACCCTCCACCTGCTCCAGCGCATAGGTCACGTCTTCAGGCCAGTTAAAAGCGATGCGGGTGTATTCGCTCGCCTCACCCACACGCACCGTCACCGGCAGCGCAGGCAGAACAGCGTTTGCCGCAGCTTCGGCGGCGGCCGCGGCACGCGCGGCGGCCTGGGCCTCCAGATCAACCCGGCGCGCCTGTTCATAGGGGCTGATCACATCGGGAAGCGGCGCAGCGCCCTCCGGCGCCAGATCAAGCGCAATGACGTTGTGGGAGACCGAAATACGGGTCTCCAGCGGCTGGTTCAGCGCCAGACGCAAGGTACGACCATCCGGATCAAGCCGCGCCATGGCCACATAGCCGCGCGCCTGTTCGGTCAGCACGGAGATATCAGCCACAATCGCTTCAGACAGCCGGGCAATGACCACGGCACCCGCCGCCAGTTCGGCCTCAGCCGACAGATCGCCGCCCTCGTCTTCGGGCAGCACGATGCGAATGCGTGTGGTGTCGCCCACCTGTTCAACAGCAAGGCTCGCCGGGGCCTGCGCATAGGCTGGCACCGTCAGCGCGGCCAGAGCCACGCCCACTGCAAGCAGGGTGCGACTAACCTTCGGCAAGGGCACGGCGGGCCTCCGCCTCTACGGTGTCTTCAAAGGCTTCAGCACGAGCACGCAGATTACTCGTCAGCTCGGCCGCATCGGCTGGCTCCATCTCACCCATGATCGTCGCGAGGCGCCGACTTGGCAGGCGCTCTGCAACAAGAAGCAGGGTTTCAGGATCGCTTTCACGCATGGCGGTGAAAATCGGTGCCACGGCTTCAGGTTCCATCGAATTATAGGTCGCAACGATGTCCGTGATTTGCTCTTCGCGACGGTCATCGAGAACCCCCAACAGGCCCTGAACCTCATCGCGCAGGGTTTCCAGCTGGTCGATCCGCTCGTCCACACGCGATTGCGCCACGGCCAGCAACTGTTCACGCGTGTCGAGATCACGTTCGCGATTATCAAGCTCACGGCGGCGAACAGCCAGATTACGCTCCAGCCCCAAGCGGGAGGCCGACGGAATTTCACGTGGACCCACTTCGCTCAGGGGCGGAGGAGGAGGACCGGGATCTTCCTCTTCGGCCGCGTCTTCATCCTCATCCGGCTCAGCGTCTTGCTCAGGCGCGGCCGTCATTGCAGCCGCATAGGCGCGCTCTGAAAACAGCGACGCAGCCTCATCGACGAGCGACAGGCTCTTCAGGGCCAGAAGGCCACCGAGCAGAACAGCCAGAAGAAGAAGCGGGCGCGTTGCCATGTCGAGCCTTACCTCAGCGATTTCAGCGCATGGTGCAGATCGCGCTCGTCATCGGTGCGTTCCGGTGCCCGTCGCGCAGGCGGCATCGGACGCTCCCGCCGCGACAGACGCGATTGTACCTGGGCCTCACCCTGATCGGTGAGAAAGCGCAACTCGTCAGACAGCTGGCGCGCAGCGTCCACGTCAGAGCGAAGGGCTGCACCCTGCTCTTTGGAGGCGCGATCCAGCGCCGCCAGGCTGGCGCGAGCGCGGTCCACCGCATCGTTGAGCGCGGTGATCGTATCTTTCAGCCCGTCCTGACCGGACCGCAGCGCGCGCAGGCGGCGATCCACGCGCCAGCACATGATCGCGGCCGCAGCCAGCAACAGACAGACCAGAGCTTCGTAAGCCAGAGCAGCAAGCGTCATGAGAACCCCATCAGCGATTGACGAGCGGACCTGGACAAGGGTTTGTCCAGCCGAACACCAATGTTGTGCCCGATTCGGCCCATCTTGCCGTGTGTTAGCTGGATCGAACCGCATCTCAGCTCGACCCCGCCATCAGGGCCCGCATCCAGCATGAGCGTGTCGCCCACCTTCAAATTCATCACCTCGCCCAAAGGCTTGCGCATTTCATCAAGGACGGCGCTAACCTCCATCTTGGTGGACCACAGCTCAGTTGCCAGGTGGCTTTCCCAGATATTGTCGCGGCCAAACTTCTCGCCCATAAACTGCTGCAGCAGCATTTTGCGGATCGGTTCCAGCGTGGCGTAGGGCAGCAATAGCTCGATGCGCCCGCCGCGGTCTTCCATATCCACGCGCAGCTTGACCAGAATAGCCGCATTGGCCGGGCGGGCGATGGCAGCAAAGCGCGGGTTGGTCTCAACCCGGTCCAGATCAAACTCCACCTCGGTCAGTGGTGCGAAAGCCGACTTGGCGTCTTCGAGCACCACCTCGATCATCCGCTGAACCAGCGTACGCTCGATCGTGGTGTAGGGACGCCCCTCAACGCGCATGGCCGAGGTGCCGCGACGCCCACCCAGAAGCACGTCCACGATGGAGTAGATCAGGTTGGAATCGACCGTTAGCAGGCCGTAATTGTCCAGCTGCTGCGCGCGGAACACCGCCAGGATCGCCGGCAGCGGAATGGAGTTCAGATAATCACCGAAGCGGATCGACGAGATGTTATCTAGGCTGACCTCCACGTTGTCGGAGGTGAAATTCCGCAGGCTCGTCGTCATCAATCGCACAAGGCGATCAAAGACAATCTCCAGCATCGGCAGGCGTTCATAGGAGACCAGCGCAGAGTTGATGATGGCGCGAATGCCCGAGCGCTCGCCGTCTTCATCATCCGAAACCGAGAAGCCCAGAAGCGAGTCGATCTCGTCCTGATTGAGGATGCGCTCAGGACCAGAGCTGGACTGGCTTGGGACAAAGGTCTCACCCTCATCGCCGCCAACCATCGCCTCCCACTCAGAGGCGAGCTCATCACCCTCATCGCCCTCTTCGCCAATGGAATCAAAGTCCACCTGCTCTTCAGCAGCGGCCGCTTCCCATTCAGCGGCCATGGCATCCTGATCAATATCACTCATCGCTTGCGTCTCGTTTGTGGCTTTTCAGATCAGGGCTATTGAATGAGGAGCTGAGTGATCAGCACTTGTTCCACGGTTATCGGAGCCAGCACCAGATTCGTCCGCCGCAGCAACTCAGAGCGCAGCCGGAACGTCCCCATCGATCCGTTCACATCCTCAACACGCAGGGTGCGAAAGAATTCCAGATAAGTGTCTCTCAGCGCTGTGGGTACGTCAGCGTCGGTCTCCCATTCGGTGACCAGCGGGTCTTCAGACACCAGAACCAAACGAATGCTCATCCGGCTTTCTGCATTGCCGCCCGCATCAAAGGTCACCAACAACTCAATAGGCATGCTTTCGTAGGTTTCAGTCGACAAATCCGGGACCGACGCCGAGCCGTCAGCACCTTCGCTGTATTCTGAATCAGCCTCAGCCAGCTCGTCCTCGTCACCGCCGCCGGTGAACATCAGGACGCCAGCGACAGCGCCAAGGATCACGATGATCGCAGGCAGACCAATGAAAAGAATGAGCTTTTTCAGCCCGCCCTTCTTGGCACCGCCCTCTTCGCCTTCACCTTCAGCGTCGGTATCAATGTCTTCGTTCGCGTCTTCAGCCTCTTCGGCCATGACCCGATCCTCCTGAATCACAAAGCGCAACTGCGCACCGTCACCGACTCATTAATGAGTGACGCGGTTAACGATTGGTTTGGAAATCGCCGCAGGTGGGCAGAAATTGCCGCTTGCGTGCACCTGCAGGGCAAAAGCGCCCCGGGTCATTCATGACGCCCCGCATCCAACCCCAATAAAATCATAGACTTAGGTCTGGCACACCGCTTGCGCAGGGTTAATGCGTCGCGTCCACGCAAGAAGTCGTGGGCTCAAGCGCACCGCCAAGAAGGAGGCCAGACCGCGACATGGACAATATGATGCTCATCGGGCTGACCCGTCAGCTGACGCTGCGCCGCGAAATGGACATTACGGCGAACAATATCGCCAACGCCCAGACCTCTGGCTTCAAAGCCGAGCAGGTTATGCTCGAAGCCCATACCGACAGCCGCGCCCGCCATGTGGATGGCCCTAACCGGGTCGCCTTTGTCGACGAATGGGCGCTGGGTCGTGACTTCTCCCAAGGCAGCCTTCAAAGCACCGGCCGTCCGCTGGATGTGGCGCTGGAGGGCGAAGGCTTCTTCACCCTGCAAACTGAAAACGGCGAGCGCTTTACCCGCGATGGCAGCTTCACACTGAGCCCCAATGGCGAGCTGACCACCAGCGACGGATCGCAGGTGCTCGATACGGCTGGCAATCCGATCTTTCTCGATCCCGCCGCCGGTCAGATCACGATCTCCGAGACCGGTGTCATCAGCCAGAATGGACAGCCCGGCCAGCAACTGGGCATCGCTGTCTTCGCCAACACCAGCGCGCTTGAGAAGGTTGGCAACAACAACTTCTCCGCCCCTGAAGATGCCGAGCGCCTTGTCGATGAGCTGCCAGCCGTGCGCCAGGGCTTTGTTGAAGGCTCCAACGTGCGCGCGATGACCGAGATTACCCGGATGATGGAAGTCAGCCGCGCCTATGCGTCGGTGACCAAGATGATCCGCGATGCAGATGAATTGTCCCGCAAGGCGATTGAACGCCTTGGTCGGCCCTAATTGAAGTAAGGAGCAGCTAAGATGCGCGCCCTGTCTACCGCCGCCACCGGCATGGAAGCCCAGCAGCTGGCCGTTGAGGTCATCTCCCACAACCTGGCCAACATGAACACCACTGCGTTCAAGCGCCAGCGGGCCGAGTTCCAGGACCTTCTGTATCAGACCCACAGCCAGCCCGGGGCTGCCAGCTCCGATGCCGGCACGATTGTGCCCACCGGCGTTCAGGTGGGTCTGGGTGTCGCCGCAGGCTCTGTTTACCGCATCGCCGAGCAGGGCAGCCTGATGCAGACAGACAACGCCTATGATGTCGGCATCGCCGGGGACGGTTATTTTCGAATCCAGCTGCCCAACGGCAATGACGCCTACACCCGCGCAGGCAATTTCTCGCTCTCGCCCACCGGTGAGATCGTGACCGCTGAGGGCTACTCGGTTGCGCCGGGCATCGTGATCCCGGCTGAAGCGCGCCAGATGTCGATCAACCAGCAGGGCCAGGTTCAGGTTCTCATCGATGGTCAGCCTGAGCCGCAGGTTGTCGGCCAGCTGGAGCTGATCACCTTCCCGAATGAAGCCGGGCTTGAGCAGATCGGTGACAACCTGCTGCTGGAAAGCGCCGCTTCTGGCGCTCCGAACGCAGGCCTTCCCGGCCAGCCGGGCTTTGGCGTTGTGCGTCAGGGCTTTGTCGAAGCGTCCAACGTGGATGCCGTCACGGAGATCACCGCCCTCATCCAGGCCCAGCGGGCTTATGAGATGAATGCACGGGTGATCACCGCGGCTGACGAGATGCTCGCCGCATCCTCCAACCTGCGCTAAGGGGCTAAGCCATGATCCGCGCCAGCCTTGCTGCCCTGATCCTCACCACGGCCCCTGCCGTTGCCGATACATCAGACGTTACGCAAACCCGCACGGTGATCCTCGCCGAGCGCCTCGTCGCCGACGGGCCGACCATTACGCTGGGCGATCTGTTCGACAATGCAGGCGAGGCCGCAGGCGTTGACATTGCCCGTGCGCCTGCACCCGGCGCGCAGATCTCGCTGGATCCGGCCTATGTACGTGAAGCCGCTGCCCGCGAAGGCCTGGTGTGGGCCAATGCCAGCGGTGTCCTGCGCGTCACGGTGGAGCGCGGAGCCCGCCAGGTCAGCGCCGCTGAAATCGCCAGCCTTTTAGAAGAATCGCTCTTCGTGGAAACCGGGCAAGCTCACGCTGTGCGCCTGTCCAACAGCCGCCTGAGCCTGGCCGCCCCCATGGACAGCTTTGGCGGACCGGAGCTGATCAGCTTTGACCATGATGCAGGGTCCGGCATGATCCGCGCGGAAATTGCCGCCTATCCCGGTGGTGAGCCGGTGCGCATTTCCGGACGCGCCGAACAGGTCGTCAACGTTCCTGTGCTGGGCCGCGCGGTTGCCATCGGCACGGTTATCACCGCAGGTGATATCGACTGGGTTCAGCTGCCCGCCAACCGGGTGAACGCCCAGGTCCTGCTAGATCCAGAAGGCCTGATCGGCATGGCTGCGCGTCGTCCGCTTCGCGCCGACACCCCGCTGCGCGGCTTTGATGTGGAGGCCCCCTCCATCATCGAGCGCGGCGAGATCGTGAACCTGATCTTCCAGTCCGGCCCCCTCACCCTGTCGGCGCGGGCTCGCGCGATGGAAGACGGGGCGGCCGGTGAGCTGATCCGCTTTGTAAACCTTCAATCCAATCGCACGGTGGAAGCCGTTGCAGATGCCCCCGGACGCGCCCGCGTCACCGGTCCGGCCTATACCCATTAAGGAGCCACCAAAATGGCCTCGATGAAATCCTTCGCCGTGATCCTTCTGACGTCTGCATCCCTGACCGCCTGTGCAGCGACCGATCGCCTGTCCTATGTGGGTCAGACCCCGCCCATGAACTCAATCGACAACCAGGCGGCGCTGACCGGCGTGTCGGGTGCTGATGGCCCCATCACCCAGCACAGCGAGGCGGCGCGCCTGGCCCGTGCCGCGGCCATTGCCCAGGCCCAGTCGCGCCAGACCAACCCCAATTCGCTGTGGCAATCGAACTCGGCGACCTTTTTTGGCGATCCCCGCGCGGCTGAGGTTGGCGACATCCTGACGGTTGCCATCGACATCACCGACCGTGCCCAGATCAACAATCAGACGGCTCGCTCGCGCACCAGCGCTGAAGATTCAGATCTGACGAATTTCCTGGGTGGCGAAGCGGCGCTCACCTCTTTCTTCAACGATGCCATCGACCCGACAAGCATGGCGAGCTTTGGCTCCACCTCCTCAACCCAGGGCACCGGCAGTGTGAACCGTTCTGAGACAATCGAGCTGACCGCGGCCGCCATCGTGGTCGATGTGCTCTGGAACGGGAATATGGTGATCCATGGCCGCCAGGAGGTGCGCATCAACAACGAAGTGCGTGAGCTGCTGATCAGCGGCATTGTGCGCCCTGAAGACATTGCCGCTGACAACACCATTGATCACCAGCAAATCGCAGAAGCCCGCATTTCCTATGGCGGTCGCGGCCATATCTCTGAAATGCAGCGCCCGCCGGTCGGCCAGGAGCTGTACAACCTGCTTTGGCCGTTTTAATTCCGTAGTCACTTAGTTCATGGTCGTGTGAAGTGTGGCGTGCTTATTGCGTCACTCCCGCCATGACACAGAGCGCAACCATGCCCGAACTCCAAATCCTGCGTAGCGAAATTACGGAGGCCAACGCCTTCGTGGTGCGCCTTGTCGGGCGCAATCGCTATGCCGATAGCCGGGAAAACGCACGCAAGCTGTGCCAGCGCATGCATGACGAAGGCCGTCGCGGGCTGATCATGGACTACCGCCAATGTGCGCTGGACCATACGCTGGCGGAGTTTGGCGAAGTGGCGAAGGTCTTTGCTGAAAACCTGCCTGAAGGCTTGCGCGTGGCCTATGTCTACGCGCAAGACAATTTCATGCACGCTGCCCTGATGACCAAACAGCTCCACAAAGCCGGCTTCGCCGCCCGCGCCGTGCGCGAGTTCGACGACGCCGTGGCATTTGTGAGTGAGGGTTAGGGGCTTCTAGGCGTTCTTGTCGTGAAAGACGGGGACGCACCCCCTCACCTTACCTCTCCCCCTTGTTCAAGGAGGAGAGGAGGCATCCACGTCGCGTCAAACTAAAAACGCCGTCATGATCCCTCTCCCCTTTGGAGGGGAGAGGTCAGGTGAGGGGTGAGAGAGCACCGCCCTTAAAGCCCGAATCTCGCCCAGGCGAAGCGCTGTTCCAGCACTTCGACGGTCGCTCCGGCAAAGCGGGCCAGCAAGCCGCCCTTGGACGGGGCGAGGGTCTTGATCCGGGTTTCATCGCCGAAGCGTTTGCGCAATTCGGTACGGGCATCGGCGAGGCCATCGACGAGACCAACCTCAACACCCTCCTCGCCGGTGAAAACCGAACCATCAAACAGCTCCACCTCGGTATCCAGCTTGTCGCCGCGGCGCTCTTTCACATGAGTGATGAACTGGGTGTGGATTGCCTCCAGCAGCTTTTCCATGCGCGCTTTCTGGGTGTCGGTCTCAGCCGAGAAAGGGTCCGCCATCAGCTTGGACTTGCCGGCCGTCTTCACCCGGCGCTCCACGCCCAGCTTTTCCATCGCCTCGGTAAAGCCAAAGCCGGCATTGATGACCCCGATGGAGCCGACAATGCTGGCCGGATCGGCGAAGATTTCATCGCCCGCGCACGCGATCCAGTAGCCACCAGAGGCTGCCAGATCCTCACAGAAAACCAGCACCGTCTTGTCTTTTTCGCTGGCCAGCGCGCGGATGCGATCGTGGATGAGCCGCGACTGAACCGGGCTGCCGCCCGGGGAGTTGACCGATATGGCAATCGCAGGCGCATCGTTGTGTGAGAAGGCCTTCTCGAGCAGCTTTTCGACCCTTGCCAGATTGAGAGCCCCCTGACGCCCGCCCGAGGCAATCATGCCCTCAAGGCGCACCAGCGGCACCTCCGGCGCATCGGAGCCAAACATCTTTTTAATGCCGGCGAGCGCCTTGGCGCTGCGCGATTTAACACTGTCGATCACGGTATCGGATCTCCTGGCAGGTCGCTGCGTTGAAGACTCCATATAGGAAGCCGATCACAAAACGCACGCGACCGGCTCCAAGGTCTTCACCTATTTGCAGTTTGGTGCGCCCATGAAGCATCACAACGTGGAATGCTTTGTTGCAGCCGCCTTAAGGGAGGCGATCCGGCCACCGGATGGCCCTTTCGTCATCGCAGCTTTGATGCCAGCTATTTCGTGTTTAAGCGCCGGTAGCTTTGCGGTTTCGGCTGTTTCCAGTTGCTTCTCCAGCTTTTTGAGTTTGGCGCGCATGGTTTTGTACCATTCGGCTTCCGCCGCGATTTCATGGCTCGCAATCGCTCTGCTTATATTGCGCAAGACCTCATCGCACCATTGATTCCTAGCAAAATTCACCGCGACCAAAACCAGTTGAATGTTTTCGATCGTGTAACCAGCCTGTGGGTCAATTCGATCAATGCTGACGGCATATGGGCGTTTAACCAGAGCACCAGGGAACTCAAGACTATCGAACCGAAGCCCGCTTAGGGCGCATCGACAATCTTGCTCTTGATAAAGCTCGACCAGCTTTGGCAGCTCCAGAGTAAACTCAAGACCTTTTCTTGTCGCCCGGCTCCGCGCGCCGTTCAGTGATTTTCTCAAGGCCGTTTTAAAATCGTAAGCTGACATCACGACAGGTTGGGCCAACCGGGGGGTGTTTCACAACCTGTCGCGAGTAAGAAAGCCATATCAGCTGCGCGCCAGCTCCAGCCGCAGCTTGTGCAGCTCCACCATCATCGCCCGGCGATTGATGCGCATATTGGCCCAGAGCTTGATGGCGATCTGGGCGGAATTGGCCATGATGGCAAAGGCGGCATAGAGAATTAGGGCTCGCGTCGTTTCAGCCTGAAAGGCCATGACAAGGCAGTAGACCAGGATGCCGCTGAAGATGAAAATGCCGACCCAGGCCAGAATATTCATCGCACTGCCCGGTCCCTTCAAACTCGATAACACCTCAGCATAGTAGCCTCTTTCATCAAGATGGTCGGCGACATATTTCTCGTCTTCGGCGCTGAGTGCTGTTTTCAGACGGTCATCAAAATCACTCATGAGTCACTCCTTCCTGAGTGTCATAGGCGGCCTTCAGGTGGGTGCGGGCTGTGTGCAGCCGCGACTTCACCGTTCCAGGCGCAAGGGCAAGGCAGGCGGCAATTTCGGCCACTGACATGCCATCCACATAATAGGCCGAGAGCACTTCCCGGTCCGCCAGAGGCAGGGTCGCAATGAGGCTGATCAGATCGTCTGACCGGCCCTCACCGGTTTGCTCCACCTCTATCTGAGCCTCGCTGGCTGCGGCCCGTTTCAGATCACGGTCACGCACCACACGCTGGATGAAGCTGGCTGAACGATTGCGCACGATCGTATAGGCCCAGGGGCCAAACTGATCAGGATCACGCAGGCGATGGATGTTCTTCACCAGCGCCATGGCCACCTCCTGCATCACGTCACGGGCGTCTTCGCTGTGACCGGTCAGGCGGTGGGCATGGCGAAGAAGCCGCACATGCCAGCGCCGGTAGAGCCGGTCAAAGGCGTCGCGGTCCCCGTCCATGGCAAGGGCGGCCTGATAGGCATCAAGGGCCCGGGGCGATGGCTGGCGTTGATCCACGTTTCGGTCTCGTTCAAACCGCCTCAAAACCGTGAGGCTCGACCCTTAAGTCCCCCACACGCCAGAAACGGTTCAGACCAAGCTGCATTTAATGACGCGCAAGAGCCGTGCGGGCTTCGCCGCGCAGGATGGCATCGGCTTCACGAGTGTAGGTGCCATCGGCCCGGTGCAGCACCAGACCCGGCAGGACCTGGAGCGGAGCCCTGGACGTCTTGGTCGCGGCCACGATGATCCGCTTGGCGGGCGCGTCGGCTTTGGGGTGAACGGGCATGATGGTGATATCGCCTGCCTTGGGCCTCAGCGCCGCGAGCATGTCATCGAGCCGGTCAGCCCGCTGGATCACGGTCAGCCTGCCGCCTTCCTTCAGACGCCGCAGCGCCAGCTCGATCCAGGCGGTCAGGGAGCTGTCATTGATCCAGGCTTTGGTGCGGCTGGGGTCCGGCGCGCGCAAGGTCGACGGATCGTCGAAAAACGGCGGATTGAAGAAAATTGCGTCGATCTGGGCCGGGGATTCAACGCGCGAGTCAGGTTTCACCTCATCCTGGTCAGCTCCCCCCCCTTTGAAGTCCATGACATCAGCGTTCCTGACGGCCACCCGATCGGCAAAATCGTTGATCGCTGCGTTTTTATCCGCCAGCTCAGCGGCGGATAAGTCCTGCTCCAAACCGAGCAATCTGGCTCCCGGATTGAGGCTTGCCGCACTCAGCAACGCCGCGCCCACGCCGCACCCGAACTCCACCGCCAGCCTGCCAGGCTTCAAGCTCACCGAAGCGGCAAGCAGCGCCGGGTCGATCGCTGCACGGTAGCCTTTTGCAGGCTGCCAGAGCGTCAGCTTGCCACCCAAATAGCTCGATTGCACTGCGCCTTCAGGGGCTTGGGTCATTCGCTGCCGTCGCTTGGCAGGAATTCCTTCAGGAGGCGTTTTGCCTGTGCAGCCTCATCTTCTGGCACCAGGATCCGGCGCTGCACCCAGGGCAGCGCACCGCCAAAGGTGGAGGCCGTCTCACCATCAAGCGTGACCGCGTTTAGCCCCGCATCGCGCAACACCGTCTGAGCAAAGTTCAGACGGATGGGATCATTGGTCGACAGAACTTCAATCACGCCTATATCTCCATACCAACAAGGGCCTATATAAAGGCCTTGGCCCCAACCCACAGAGTCTTGCGCTTGCCCGGGTCAGGGCCACTTCCTATTGTGCCGCCACGAACTGAAACGTTTCAAGAGGGGTCGGGGTGAACGGCCTGCCACAAACCAACTTCCAGCCAGAAGACGCCATCAACCCGGTCGTCAGGCTCTCTACGCTTGCGTCAGATGACATGACGCAGGTTGAAGCCGTTATTTCTGAACGGGTCGACAGCGAACGAACGCCTCTGATTGCCTCGGTGGCCCGCTATCTGGTGGAAGCCGGTGGCAAGCGTATTCGCCCGCTGATCACCGTCGCCGCCGCTCGCATGCTGGACTATGATGGCAAGGGCCACCATTCGCTGGCGGCGGCTGTGGAGTTCATCCATTCGGCCACCCTGCTGCACGACGATGTCGTGGATGAAAGCGAGCTGCGCCGCGGCAAGAAGCCGGCCAACCAGGTCTACGGCAACGCGCACTCGGTGTTGGTGGGCGACTTCCTGTTTGCGCGCGCCTTCATGCTGATGGTCGATGCTGGAAACATGCAGGCATTACATGTGCTTAGCCGCGCTGCTGCCGTCATCGCCGAGGGTGAAGTGCGCCAGCTGGAAGCGGTGCGCGACATCGATCTGAGCCGTGACGACTATGTCGCCATCATCGATGCAAAGACGGCAGCCCTTTTTGCCGCCGCCGCCCAGGTCAGCCCGATCCTGTCAGGTGCCGGGCCAGAACTTGAGCACGCGCTGGAGACCTATGGCCGCGAGCTGGGTCTCGCCTTCCAGCTGGTTGACGACGCGCTCGACTATGGCGGTCTGGCTGCTGATCTCGGCAAGAATGTCGGTGACGACTTCCGCGAAGGCAAAATGACCCTGCCGCTGGTTCTGGCGGTTGAGCAGGCCGACGCCGAGGAACGCAAGTTCTGGCAGCGCGTGATCACCGACCCCAACGGCCAGCGCGATGGCGATCTGGAAGAAGCGGTGAAGCTTCTCAACAAGCACGGCGCGCTCGACGCCACGCTGGAAGCGGCCCGAACCCATGCCGCCAATGCCGTGAAAGCGCTTGAAGCGGCACCAAAGAATGTCTGGTCAGACTCCCTTGCCGCGCTGGCCGAATTTGTGGTGGAACGCGCCTACTAAGCGCTTCGCATAAACGCAGACTTACAAATCGACAGGTGACCCATGCGCATTTCCAGCGTCTTTGATTCTGGCAATATTTCAGTGATTTTGGCGAAGGACCCATCCAACATTCGCCTTGAGATCAAAAAAGATAACGGGTCAGACTTTTATCAGTGGTTCCACTTCCGCCTGTCGGGTGCAAACGGCACGCCCTGTCGCCTGGTGATCGAGAATGCCGCCGGCGCGGCCTATCCCGGTGGCTGGGAAAATTACCAGGCGGTCGCCTCCACCGATCGCGAGACCTGGTATCGCATTGAAACGACTTACGAAGATGGCCAGCTGACCCTGTCGCTGACGCCAGATGCCGACGCCATCTGGATCGCCTACTTTGCCCCCTACTCCATGGCCCGCCACGATGCCCTGATCGCTGCGTGTCAGCATTCAGACCGGGCAAAGCTCGACGTCATTGGCCAGACGCTCGACGGGCGCAACATGGACCGCCTGATCGTGGGCGAACCCGGCGACGGCAAGAAAACGATCTGGGTCACCGCGCGACAACACCCGGGTGAAACCATGGCCGAGTGGGCTGCTGAGGGCTTGCTTGAGCGCTTGCTAGATGACGCTGATCCGGTGGCACGCGACCTTCTGGATCGGGCAGTGTTCCACATCGTGCCGAACATGAACCCGGACGGGTCCTTCCGCGGCCATCTGCGCACGAATGCCAAGGGGATCAATCTTAACCGCGAATGGGACAAGGCCAGTCTTGAGAACAGCCCGGAAGTGCGCTGCGTGCTCGATGAGATGGCCAAGACCGGTGTGGATCTCTTCCTCGACATGCATGGCGACGAGGCTCTGCCCTACAACTTCATCGCGGGCGCTGAAGGCGTGCCTGGCTTCACGCCAGAAGACCAGAACAAGCTGGACGGCTACAAGACCGAGTTGATGATGTTCAACCCGGACTTCCAGACCGAGCATGGCTATCCGGTCGGTGCTCCGGGCTCTGCCAACCTGTCGGTGGCGACCAACTGGATGCGCCATGCTTTTGGGTGTCTCGCCATGACGTTAGAGATGCCGTTCAAGGACAGTGCGATCACACCAGAGCCGGTTCAGGGCTGGTCTCCAGAGCGCTCCATGAAGCTTGGGGCAAGCCAGCTAGATGCCATGCGCGCCATGCTGGATGAACTTTAAGCGCTGCTAGTTTGGTGCGATCCGTTCAACGCGCTGGTAAAGCATAATCAGGATCAGCACCCAGACAGCAAAGGCAGCAGGAACGATGCCCTCAGGTCCCTGGGCGGCCACCAGTCCTGTCAGCACGATGGCAAGCGTCAGCCCGCCATAGATCGCCGCGACGCGGCCATGGCTCCATCCTGAGCGGATCAGGCGCTGATAAGCGTGCTCGGCATGGGCGGTGAGCTTTAGCCGCCCGCCTCGCGCCCGGCGCAGCAGCGTTAAAAGCACATCGGCCAGAAACACCAGCACAAACATCGGCGCGAGCCAAAGCGCCCCGGTAAAGCCAAGATCGGCCATGGCCAGCGCGCCGCCGGCATAGGCCGCTCCAGCGCCCAGCGCTCCAGCATCACCGGCAAAGCCCTTGGCGGGCGGCTTGTTGAACAGCGCAAAGCCCGCACAGGCTGCGGCAAGCGCGACACCAATCAGGCTTGAGGCCAGCGACCCCGCGACCAGCCCGGCAACGCCCAGCCCCGCACCGGCGATGCCCAGCACAGCAGCAAGCATGCCGTCAGATCCGTCCATGAAGTTGGCGGCATTCACGACAGTGAAGATAAAGAGCACCGACCCGGCGATGCCTAGCCAGAGCGGCAAGCGCACGGCGAGTTCCGGCGTAACGCCCAGATAGCTAACCGGTGTCGCCGCCCACACCATGGCAAGGCACAGAGCCACAAAGATCACGAACTTGATGGCCTCTGACAGATCAAACAAATCGTCCGAAAAGCCGAGAGCTGCGAAGAGCCCACTGACCAGCAAGATCGCCCCCAGTGGACCGGCGCTTAAGGGGAAAAAACTTGCAGCCAGAGCGCCCGCAGCGATCCCGGCAACAAGACCGAGCCCGGCGGCACGCGGCGTTGGGCGGGTATGGGCCGAGCGCTGATTTGGAAAGTCCAGAACACCGCCACGGATCGCCAGCGCCGTAACCAGCACGGCCACAACAAGGCTCGCGCCGATAACTGACAACAGTGCGGGCGTCATGCCGCTGCCTGAAATGTCACTGCCTTTACCGTCCAGTCGGGATGGGCGCGTGAAAGGGCTTCAGCCGCTGTGCGGGCGTTTTCTGAGCTGTCACAAAGGCCAAAACAACTCGCACCGGACCCCGACATGCGAGCCAGCGCAATGCCAGGCGCCGCAACCAGTGCCTCCAGGGTCTGCGCAACGGCTGGCTCAAGGGCGATGGCAGGTGTTTCCAGGTCATTACGGCCAGCACGCACCGCCGCGACCGCATCATCAAGCTTGCCAGCAACCGGAGCGCGCGCCGCCACCAGAAGCCCCGGGCGGCTGTCATCATAGGCTTTGAACACCGGCCCGGTCGGGACGGCCTTGCCCGGATTTACGATCACAGCGGGTAGTTCCGGCCAGGCAACAAGCGGCGTAATTTTCTCACCGATCCCCGCCATCACAAGCGGTCGCGAGTGCACACAGGCGGGCACATCAGCACCCACAACGGTGCCGATTTCGGCCAGCTGCTGTGTTGAAAAGCCAATATCCCAAACACGATTGAGAAGCCGCAGGGCTGCAGCTGCGTCCGCCGATCCACCACCGAGCCCGGCCGCAATCGGCAAGCGCTTGGTAAGCGTCAGCGCCGCCCCAAGCTCCGGCTTCTCCGCCGCTGCGCGCAGGGCGTAGGCCGCTTTAAGAACCAGATTCTGCTTTTCGTCAGCGAGCGCCGCACCGCGCTCGCCCGCAAGCGAAAGCGTCAGCGTGTCTGCCTCGACGGCCATCAGCTCATCGCCCCAGTCAGCAAAGACCACCAGCGAATTGAGCGGGTGCATCCCATCAGCACGCGCGCGGCCCACTGATAGCGTCAGATTGACCTTCGCGGGCGCAAACTCGATAGCGGGGTGTGCAGGCGCACTCAAGATACGTCCTCCGGCCCTGCGGCCAGCCCAAGGTCCAGGCGGCGCTGCAGTAGCGCTTCCTCATCTGGATCCGGGTCAAGCTCAAGCGCACGACGCCACTGGAAACTGGCTTCCAGCTCGCGACCAACCGCAGCGTAGGCGTCGCCCAGATGCCACTGGATGGTTGCATTGGCTGGCGATTGGGCCGCAGCTCTCTCCAGCCAGCGTACCGCTTCGTCGCGCCGATCAAGCTTGAACAGGCCCCAACCATAGGAATCAAGGATGGATCCATTCTGCGGGGCCAGCGCAACCGCCTGCTCGGTCAGGCTCACGCCCTCGTCGACACGCTCGCCCCCGACAATCCAAGAATACCCAAGATGATTGAGGACCATGGGCTCTTCAGGAGCCAGCTCAAGCGCGCGCACATAATAAGGCTCTGCAGCGCTGAACCCGTGGACCGTTTCGGTACAAATGCCTGCATAAAACTGATGACGCCAGTCTGCCGGCAAGTCACCAGCTTCACTGAGATCGATGACGTTCAGATAGATCGGCAATGCGTCTTCGCACCGGCCGGAAAAGCGCAGCATGTCCGCACGAGCCAGCTCGGCATCATACGGCGCGCCGCGTTCCAGTCTGGCGATCGCTGAAAGTGCAGCTTCATCTTCTCCCATCCGGAACCGAAGCCAGGCGGCACTCACGCCAGCATTATACCCGTAAACGCTGCCTTCCAGCCGATCGTAGGCGGCCAGCGCCTCGCGCTCCAATTCCAGCTGTTCAAACAACTCCGCCAGAGCCATTCCGGCCCGCGCGAACCCGGGCTCGATTCTCTGTATCATGCGCAGGTAAAGTGCCGCGTACTCGGGAGGGGCCTGCATCACCAAAAAAGCGGCTGGCGCATAAAGCGCGCGTGCGGCGGCGGCTTGCTCATTGGGTAAGCGCGGTGCGCGTGCGCCTGCCTCCACCCGTTCAAGCGCAGCGGCCAGTTCAGGATCGGCCCGCGGCGCGCTGCGCGTCAGCTGCGCCTGGTAGACAAGCGCTGCATCGTCCTGGCGGCCCCTTCGCTCTAAAAACTCACCCAGCAGAATCGCTGTGAAGTCACGCAGATTTAGGGCCGCGTCTGCCGCTCGATAAGTCGCTTCCGCCTCATCAAACAGGCCCCCGGCTTCCAGGATCAATGCCCGATGGACTAGCCGGTATCCGCTAACATCCATGGGCTCATCGGCCATGCGAGTCGCCAGCGTCTGGCGCGCTTGTCGGCCACCTTTAGCAACCTCCCAGTCCGCAATAATGCTAGCGATCAAGGCACTAAAGGCGTCAGCGCCGGTCTCCGCCTCACCGCCACGACGCATGCGGGCCCCGGCGAGCCTGGCGGCATCGACATAACGATAAGACAGCTGTGATGCGCCTTCAATTGCCACTGCTTCGGCGGCGGCTGTATCGGCCAGACGAAAATCACCGGCCGTCAGCGCAGAAAGAAACGCCCGCTCGGTGACGTGCGCCGAGCCGGGATCAAAGCTTAGCGCTTCGCCATAAAGCTCAGCCGAGCGATCCAGATCACGAACCCGGTTGGCATAGCTGGCTGACAGCACCGCCCCGTAGGACGTCTGGGTGCGCTCGTCCGCAGGCAGAAAGACCGGCGCTCCAGCACAGGCTGAAGCGGCCAGTCCAACAAGGGCGATGAGCCCGGCACGCAGGGCCGGAATGGGGCCCATGGCCGTCTCCTTACATATTCGGGTAATTCGGACCGCCCGCGCCTTCTGGCGTCGTCCAGTTGATGTTCTGGTTGGGATCCTTGATGTCGCAGGTTTTACAGTGAACGCAATTCTGCGCGTTGATCACGAATTTCGGTTCACCGCCCTCATCAGGCTCCACCCACTCATACACAGCCGCGGGGCAGTAGCGCGCCGACGGACCGCCAAAGACGTCATACTCAGAAGACTTCTGCAGGTCGGCATCGGAGAGCTTGAGGTGAATCGGCTGATCCTCCTCATGGTTGGTATTGGAGATGAAGACCGACGACAGACGATCAAAGGTCAGCACGCCATCCGGCTTGTCATAATGCTTCGGCTTGCACTTGGACGCTGGCTTAAGCGCCTCATGGTCCGCACCACCATGGCTCATCGTGCCAAAGATTGAGAAGCCGAACAGATAGTTCGTCCACATGTCCAGACCGCCCAGCGCGATACCAACCACAGTTCCGAACTTCGACCAGAGCGGCTTTGCATTGCGCACGATCTTCAGCTCTTTTTTCACCCAGCTGGCATCGTAAGCGGCTTCATAGGCGTCCAGCGTGTCGTGGCTTCGCTCAGCGCCCAGCGCTTCGACAACTGCTTCAGCGGCCATCATGCCGGTCTTCATGGCGTTGTGGCTGCCCTTGATACGCGGCACATTCACAAAACCGGCCGAGCACCCGATCAGCGCACCGCCCGGGAAGGCCAGCTTTGGCACCGACTGGAAACCACCCTCGGTGATAGCCCGCGCGCCATAAGACAAGCGCTCCGCGCCTTCAAACATTGGTGCGATGTCAGCATGGGTCTTCAGCTTCTGGAACTCACCAAACGGGAAGAGGTGCGGGTTCTTGTAATTGAGGTGCACCACGTAACCGATCGACACCAGGTTATCGCCGAAGTGGTAGATGAAGGAGCCACCGCCGGTCTCGTTATCGAGCGGCCAGCCCATGGTGTGCAGCACCTTGCCCTTGCGGTGGTGCTCCGGCTTGATGCGCCACAGCTCCTTCATGCCGATGCCGTATTTTTGCGGCTCCTTGCCCTCATCAAGGCCAAACTCCTTGATGAGCTTCTTCGACAGCGAGCCGCGAGCGCCCTCACCAATCAGGGTGTACTTGGCACGCAGCTCCATGCCTGGCTGGTACATGTCTTTGTGCGAGCCATCCTTGCCCACACCCATATCGCCGGTGATCACACCGCGAATGGCCCCGTCTTCGTAGATGTACTCCGCCGCCGGGAAACCGGGATAGATCTCAACGCCCATGGCTTCAGCCTTGTCGCCCAGCCAGCGGCAAAGATTGGCCAGCGAGCCCACATAGCAGCCGTGATTGTGCATGAAGGGCGGGAAGGCAAAGGTCGGCAGCTCAGCCGAACCCGCTGGCCCCAGCGCCATGAATTTGTCTTCGGTCACTTCGGTATCGAAAGGCTGGCTGGAATCCTCGCGCCAGTCGGGGATCAGCTCATCGAGCGCTTTGGGATCAAACACGACACCAGAGAGGATGTGCGCGCCAACTTCAGAGCCCTTTTCAAGCACCGCAACGGACAGGTCCTGGCCGGTCTCCTCGCACAGCTGCTTGATCCGAATGGCCGCCGCCAGACCTGCAGGTCCAGCGCCCGCAATGACGACATCATAGTCCATGGATTCGCGTTCAATCGCCTCGTCGGCCATGTTCACTCCGAAGTCTTTCAATTTTCCCCGATGCGCGCAGCTCATGGCTGGCGCAAGCTTTGTCTTCGTCTTAGCTTAGCTTGCCATATCTAGCTAGAGCATCTGCCCTGTCTGGCCAGAAGAGTTGCAGGTCCCGCTATAGAAGGTAGCCGCGTTTGCCATGTCCCACCCGCTAAGCCCAGATGACATCGCCGCGCTTCAAAGCGCTGTCGACTGGTGGGCCGATGCCGGGGTTGAGGCGTTGCCTCCTCTGCCTGAAGAAACCCGGCCACAACCGCAAGCCCGCCAGGCTCCGCAACGGCGCGAGCCGCAGCAAACATCGCGCGAACAACGCCAGACCGCCTCGCCTGCTGCCGCTCAAGCGGCAGGCTATGGCGCTCTACCCGATCAGTACGGCGCGGCCATGGCACGCGCCGCGAACGATATCGAGGCGTTAAAAGCCGCGCTTGGGGACTATAACGGCTGCCCGTTGAAAGCGACGGCGCGCAATCTGGTCTTCGCGCGCGGCAACCCTCAAGCCAAAGTCATGCTGGTTGGCGAAGCGCCGGGCCGCGATGAAGATGCTGAAGGC
This sequence comes from Maricaulaceae bacterium EIL42A08, assembly GCA_024178355.1. Classification (GTDB taxonomy): domain Bacteria; phylum Pseudomonadota; class Alphaproteobacteria; order Caulobacterales; family Maricaulaceae; genus Oceanicaulis. The sequence goes on from JAMZNZ010000002.1 coordinate 1,129,874, forward strand.
AAGCCCTTTGTGGGCGAGGCCGGACAGCTGCTCGACAAGATGCTGGCGGCCATCGGGCTTGATGAAACCAGCGCTTATATCACCAATCTGGTATTCTGGCGCCCGCCAGGCAATCGCAAGCCCACAGACCAGGAGGTCGAGGCCTGCACGCCTTTCACCGCGCGCCATATCGAGCTGATCAAGCCTGATGCCCTGGTCTTGGTGGGAGGTCTCTCCACCCAGACATTGCTGGGTGCCAAGCAGGGCATCACAGCCCTGCGCGGCAAGTGGACCGACTACAAATGTGAGGATGGAACCAGCATTCCGACCCTGCCCATCTTCCATCCGGCCTTCCTGATCCGCCGCCCGCAAGAGAAGGCAAAGGCCTGGGCCGATTTGCTGAGCCTGAAGGGGAAGCTCGGCGGCTAGAGCCTAATCGCGGTCCTTATGGAAGCGGTCGAAGATGTGCTTGACCTTGTTCCAGACCGTCGGGTGGCGCTTCAGCCAGTCGGTGATCATGGTGTGTGCGCGCTTCGACGTCGCCGCAAGCAGGATCATCGACAGGATGAAAAGCGGCAGGCCCAGCGGGATCGGCAGGAAAAAGAGCGGGATCGAGATCACAAGGAAAAAGATCGCGAGCACAATCGCAATGGAGCGCGCGATGACCTGGATCATCCCGTTCACGGGGCCTGGCCCCCTTCCATTCAACGGCTCGTTCATCGCCACCTTGTGCAGATCCTTTGCCGATCAAACGCCTAGACTGCGACAAATAGTACCGCAATCCCGACTCGGCAATGTGGATTCCGGCTGATCCACAGCTCAACTGAACCCGGTTAGTGGCAGGCGGACTGCGCCCGCGCAAGGTCAGATACTGAATTCGGGCATGCCTGACAGGCACGGACCGGCTAGTGTGCCCTCAACGCCACTTTGAGCCCGGAAACGCCGACCCATGTCGCTTCAGTCGATCCAGATGCTTCGCGGAATTGCCGCCTTGCTCGTACTGGTTGGTCATGTGGCGCAGACCGAAATCCGTTTTCTGGACAATTCGATAGCGCCAGCGGGCCTGATGACCGGCTTTAGCGGCGTTGACCTGTTCTTTGTCATTTCCGGCTTCATCATGGTGTATGCCACTCGTGGCTTACCGCAGTTCGACACGCCGTCCGTGGCGCGGTTTCTCTACGCGAGAGTGACCCGGATCTATCCCATTTACTGGCTTTTCAGCCTGATCATGATCGCGGCAATCGCAACGGTTCCAGGCCTGACACGCTCGGTGAGCAATCTTGACCTGGTTGCGAGCTTTCTACTGTTGCCCAGCCAAACAGCCCCTGTGCTGGTCGTGGCGTGGACCTTGATCCACGAGATGTATTTCTACCTGGTTTTTGCCTGTTTCCTGATTGCGCCCGCGCGATGGCTGCCCACACTGCTGGCAGTATGGATCCTCGCGGTAGCACTGGCTGGGTGGGGCGCAGCAGGCAATTTGAACGCGGTAACAGCCGTGATCGCCAGTCCGCTAACGGCTGAGTTTGTTCTGGGCTGTGGTGTGGGGCTTCTGGTTATGTCGGGACGCCGCGGGCTGGCCTTACCGATGCTTCTTGCCGGCCTGAGCCTTTGGCTAGCCGCAAATGTGTATCTGACGCTTGGCCCCGGTAGCCTCACCACGCCGCACGGCTGGATGAGAGTTTTACTATGGGGCCTGCCATCGGCCATCGTGCTTTACGGGTGCGTCTGCCTTGAACTCGATCGCGGCATTAAAGCGCCAGAAGCCCTTGTCCAGATTGGTGACTGGTCATACGCGCTTTATCTGTGTCACCTGCCCATCGTGGCGATTATCGCCAGGATATGGACGCGTTACGGCCCGGACATTGGACTATTCGACAATGTCCTGGTCATGGTGCTTGGCGCGAGTGCCAGCCTCATCATCGCCAAATATGCATTCATGCTGATTGAGCGACCAGCGCTCATCTTTGCGCGCCGAATGGGCCGCAAGCTGTTCACCAGCGCTCCGGAGGCCGGGGCGCGAGCCCCGGCCGACCGGATCTGGTAACTACTCCGCCGCGACCTGCTCGTCGGTCGGAGGCGTCCAGCGCAGGATGGGTGACCGCGCAGCGCGCGTTTCATCCAGACGCTTGGCCGGGGCGTGAACCGGAGCCGCCATAAACCGATCCTTCTCACCGGCTTTCGCTGCCAGCGCCAACCCTTCCAGCGTATCGCAGAAGCGATCAAGGCTTGCGCGGGACTCCGTTTCGGTGGGCTCGATCAGCATCGCCCCGTGTACGACCAGCGGGAAATACATGGTCATGGGGTGATAGCCCTCGTCGATCATCGCCTTGGCAAAGTCGAGCGTGGAGACACCGGTATCCTTCAAGAAGCGATCATCGAACAGGGCCTCGTGCATGCAGGTGCCTTCAAAGGCCTGCGTCATCACGTGGCTCAGGCGCGCCTGGATATAGTTGGCATTCAGAACCGCATCTTCAGCCGCCTGCTTCAGCCCGTCCGAGCCGTGGCTCATCATGTAGGACAAGGCGCGCGTGAACATGCCCATATTGCCGTGGAAGGCAGTCATGCGACCAAACGGGTCGGTGCCGTCTTCGCGGGCCTCTCCCTCGTGCTCGATCATCGTCCAGCTGTCGCCGTTCTGCTTCACGTAAGGCACCGGCGCGTATGGCGCGAGCGCCTCTGAGAAGACTGTCGGGCCAGAGCCGGGACCACCGCCGCCATGCGGCGTGGAGAAGGTCTTGTGCAGATTGATGTGCATGGCGTCGATGCCCAGATCACCCGGACGCACGCGGCCCACGATGGCGTTGAAGTTCGCACCGTCGCAGTAGAAATAGCCGCCAGCCTCGTGGATCAGATCGGCGATTTCTTTGATGTCACGCTCAAACAGGCCACACGTATTCGGGTTGGTCAGCATGATGCCGGCGACATCGTCGCCCAGCTTTGCCTTGAAGGCCTCCATGTCGACGCGGCCGCCTTCGTTGGCAGGGATTTCGTCCACGGTGAAGCCACACTGAACCGCCGTTGCCGGGTTCGTACCGTGGGCGCTTTCCGGCACCAGCACGCGCCGGCGATGCTTTTCACCGCGCGCATCCAGTGCCGCGCGGATCGCCATCATGCCGCACAGCTCACCATGGGCGCCAGCCTTCGGGCTCATCGCCACCGCCGGTGTTCCGGTCAGCGTCATCAGCCAGTGGGCGAGCTCACCGATCAGCTCGAACGCGCCCTGCACGGTCGACTGAGGCTGCAGCGGGTGAATGTCGCCAAAGCCCGGCAGGCGCGCCATCTTCTCGTTAAGGCGCGGGTTGTGCTTCATCGTGCACGAGCCGAGCGGGTAAAGCCCCAGATCGATGGCATAATTCTTCCGGCTCAGACGCACATAGTGGCGCATGGCTTCGGGCTCTGACAGCCCTGGGAAGCCAATCTCGCCCTCGCGATCAAGCCCCGCCAGACGCGTCGGCGTGCCCTTAGGCTCATCAAGATCAACGCCGGTATTATCAAAATGCCCGCGCTCAAAGATCAGCGGCTCCGCCTGATCAAGGCCGCGAGAGCCTGAAAAGGTATCTTCATATGCGCCGGCGTCATAGGTGTGGACCGGACGCGACGGGCGACCTTGGTTATTCATGGACATCTCACAGCACCTCTTTCAGAGCGGCTTCGAACGCGTCGAGGTCTTCGTCGGTATTGGTTTCGGTGGCGGCCACAAGCAACAGGTCATCAAGCCCCTTGCCCGGATAGAGGCGGCTGGCGGGCACGCCGCCGAGAACGCCCTTGTCGACCAGCGCTTCGACAACGCCCGCCGCGTCCTTGGGCAGGCGCAGCGTGAATTCGTTGAAGAAAGCATCGGTGACCAGCTCCACACCCGGAAGGGCGGACAGGCGGTCGGCCAGCTCACAAGCGCGCTCATGGTTGAGGCGGGCCAGCTTGGAGACACCATCCTGGCCCAGTAGCGTACAGTGGATGGTCCACGCCAGCGCCATCAGACCTGAGTTGGTACAAATGTTCGACGTCGCCTTGTCGCGGCGAATATGCTGCTCGCGCGTCGACAGCGTCAGCACAAAGCCGCGGCGACCATCGGCGTCCACCGTTTCACCGGCAAGGCGACCTGGCATGTTGCGGATGAAGTTGCGATCCCCGCGGCAGGCAAATAAGCCCACATAGGGTCCGCCGAACTGCAACCCGACTCCCAGCGACTGACCTTCACCCACAACGATGTCAGCGCCCATGGCACCCGGTGACTTCATCAGGCCCAGCGACACCACTTCGGTAAAGACGGCGATCAGCAGCGCGCCCTTGGCGTGGGCGGCTTCAGCCAGCGGGGTCAGGTCATGGACTTTGCCGAACACGTCCGGGTTCTGAACCACGACGCAGGCCGTCTCATCGGTGATGGAGTTTGCAATGTCATCGAGCGAGCCGGGCTTGGCACCCTGGCTGGTGGTGTCGATGTCCATGTATTTGGCGAGCGTATGGGTTGCCGCGGCATAGTGCGGATGTAGGTTACCGCTAAGCACCGCCTTGTTCCGGCGAGTGATGCGACAGGCCATCAACACCGCTTCAGCGCAAGCCGTGGAGCCGTCATACATAGAGGCGTTGGCGACTTCCATGCCAGTGAGAGCCGCCACCTGCGTCTGGAATTCAAACAGGGTCTGCAGCGTACCCTGGCTGATCTCCGGCTGGTAGGGCGTATAGCTCGTCAGGTATTCAGAACGCTGGATCAGGTGATCAACTGTGGCCGGAACGTGGTGCTTGTAGGCACCAGCGCCCACAAAAAACGGCGCTTCGGAAGCAGCCGTGTTCTTCTTGGCCATCCGCGTGAAGGCGCGCTCCACCTGCAGCTCGGTCGCCCGACGCGGCAGGTCCACGACACCGTCGAAACGGGCACTTTCCGGCACGTCGTCAAAAAGGGCATCGACGCTCGACACGCCGATCTTGTCCAGCATGATCGTGCGATCGTCCGGGGTTAGGGGCAGATAGCGCATCGGCTTATCCTCGTTGAAGCTCACTCATGCGTGCAGCAAGCGCACGCGCTTTTAAATCATCCCGCGCCGCCAGCGCGTTCATGACACCCGAAAAGTCGTCTGCAGCCTTGTCCTGACTAAGCTTCACGGTCGCCTCGAGCGATGTGATGTCCAGTCGCACGCCAACAATGGCTGCGTTAAGCCGCACGAGATAGTCCGCGTCGGCGTCATCTAAAGACCAGTCGCCATCATTTTGCTGCTCAAACACATTGGTTTGCCGCGACAAAATCGACAGCGTCTTGTCCCCGTTCAAAATCAGCCGCAGGCGGCCATGTGCCTCTGCAGCCAGAAAGTTCCAGGTCGGAACCACCCGCCCTGCCGCCTTGCTGGAATAGCTCGACGGTGAGACATAGGCATCCGGTCCTGAAAACACGGCCACTGCGTCCACCGTGCGCCCGTCCATCAGCCGGCGGGCAAAGCGGTTGGCACGGGCCAGATGCCCTTCAAATGCCACCAGCTCGCCGGCATCATCTAACACCGGCAGCAGGGGGGCCTGGACGCTAACCAGCCCCTCCCCATCGTGCGCGCTAATCGTGGCGAAGGGATAGGCCCTGGCAATCACCAGAGCCTCACCACTTTCTGCTTTGAACGCCACAGACGGGTGCATGGAGTTTAGCTCGTATGTGCCTTGTAAGCCGCGTCGTCCATCAGGCCACCCAGCTCACCAGCGTCGGCAACCTTGATTTTGACGAACCAGCCGTCGGCGTCAGGGCTTTCGTTGACCTTGGCCGGCTCGCCTTCCAGTACATCGTTGATGGCGATCACTTCGCCAGACACCGGTGCGTAGACTTCAGAGGCAGCCTTAACGCTTTCCACAACGGCAAGCTCGTCGCCCTGCTTCACGGTTTTGCCCACTTCAGGCAGCTCCACGAACACCACATCACCCAGCTGCTCGGTGGCGTAGGCGGTGATGCCCACCGTGCCTTCTTCGCCCTCGATGCGGATCCATTCATGGTCCTTGGTAAAACGGGTCTCGGTCATATCGGTCTCTCCCCAAATGAATGCCGAAAAGCGGCCCTAGCCGCGATAAAAACGATGCGGAGCGAAAGGTGTCTTTACAACCTCTGCGGCCCGCGCCTTGCCACGCACAATCAGTTCCAGTGCCGTACCGGGACTGGCAAACTCGGTTGGGACATAACCCATGGCCACCGGCGCGCCCACAGTTGGACCAAACCCGCCAGAGGTGACCACACCAACGACCTTGCCATCAACGGCAATCTCGGTGCCCTCACGGGCCGGAGCGCGATCCTTCGGCTGGATGCCGACGCGCTTTTTCTCAGGCTTGTTGGCGATCTGATCGAGGATCACGTCAGCACCGGCAAAGTTGGCACGCTCGCGGCGAGACTTGGCCACGGCCCAGGTCAGCGCCGCTTCAACCGGCGTGATGGTTTCATCCATGTCGTGACCATAGAGGCAAAGCCCGGCCTCAAGGCGCAGGCTGTCGCGCGCACCAAGACCAATCGGCTTTACGCGATCATCCTTGAGCAGCAGGCGCGCCAGCTTTTCAGCCTCGTGCTTGGCCACCGATATCTCAAACCCGTCTTCGCCGGTATAGCCGGAGCGTGAAACCATCACGTCCATGCCCGCAATTTCGAACCAGCCCGCCTGCATGAAGACCATCTTGGCAGCCTCTGGCGCGTGCTCGGCCATCACCGCACCGGCATCGGGGCCCTGCAGCGCCAGAAGGGCGCGCTCAGGCATTTCAGTCAGGGTTGCGCGGTCTGCGATGGTCGCCGCGATATAATCAAAATCACCACGCTTGCAGGCGGCATTTACCACCAGGAACAGGCCCTTGTCGTCGGGCCGCGAGACCATGAAATCGTCCTTGATACCGCCCTTATCATTAAGCAGCAGCGAGTATTTCTGCTCGCCAGCCCCCAGCGCCGCCAGGTCGGCCGTGATCACGGCTTCCAGTGCGGCTTCATCACCGGTCAGGCGCGCCTGGCCCATGTGGGAGACATCAAACAGCCCGGCATGTGTTCGCGTGTGGTTATGTTCAGGCATGACGCCGTCATACTGAACCGGCATCTCATAGCCAGCGAAGGGCACCATTTTGGCGCCAAGCTCCACATGGAGATCATAGAGCGGGGTGCGGTGGAGCGGCGTGTCGGCCATGGGATGTCCTGTTTCAAATCTCGTTGCAGATGCGCGTTCGCCAGACCCCGAACCCGGTGCCTGATGGACACGCCCCCGCTGTCTTCGAGACCTGAGAGATTCCCGCGCGATACCCGAATGCACGGGTGCCCGCTTTGCTCCTTCGGCGGGGTAAGGTCTTGCGCCCTCACCCACTTTCCAGCGTTGGTCTTTTACCTGCGGTCCCGTAGCCTGAGCGTTTCCGGGGCGGTTGCGCCTTCGGCGTCGGCCTTTTCGCCGATCTCTCCCGCAGATGACCTAGTTGTGGCCCGCCCGGCCACCGCGATTCCGCACGGCCTCCAGACGACGCGCAAACCTACTTCTGAAGGTGCAAGAGTCAATCAAGAAAAGGCGCGAAATCGCCAGCGTTACATGCGTTCCGGCACGTCCATCCCGATCAGGCCCAGGACCAGTTCCAGCTGGCGAAGCGTTGTGGCTGCAAGCTTTAACCGGGAGGCGCGAATGGCTTCATCTTTTTCAGGCAGGATCGGGCAGTTGGCGTAGAAGCCGGAAAAGGCCTGAGCCAGATTATAGGCGTGCTCGCACAGGACGTTGGGTGCGCGATCGCGTTCAGCACGGATCACCGCCGCATTAAAGCCGTCGAGGCGACGCACCAGCGCGGCCTCTTCTGCCTTGCCGACAACAATCTCACCCGGCTCTAGACCCTGATCGGTCGCCTTGCGAAGGATCGATTTGATGCGCACCGACTGGTACTGCAGATAGGGACCGGTCTTGCCCTCAAAGCTGACAAAGCGGTCCAGGTCAAAGATGTAGTTGGTCGTGCGTACGTTAGACAGGTCGGAGAATTTGATCGCCGCGTTGGCAACACTGACCGCTACGCTTTCAAATTCATCCTTCGACAGCTCGGCCCCGAGCCCGGCTTCATTCAGGCGATCGCGCGCGCGATCGCGAGCCTGCTCGATCAGGTCGGCGAGTTTGAAGGTGCCGCCAGCCCGGGTGCGCAGGCGCTTGCCATCGGTGCCGTTCACCGTGCCAAACTTCACATGCTCCAGCCCGCCTTCTTGCGCCAGCCCGGCCTTGTAGGCGGCGCGGAAAACCTGCTCGAAGTGATCAGACTGGCCCAAATCCACCACATAGAGGATGAGCTGGGGGTCCTGTTCGCGGCGACGCTCCAGGATGGTGGCAAGGTCGGTGGTGGCGTAGAGCGCGGCGCCGGCGCTGGACACCAGGATCAGCGGCGCGAGCTCTTTCTTGTCGCTGTCGCGCGCGACCCGGACGATCAGCGCGCCATCGCTTTCTTCGGCCACGCCCTTGGCCTTGAAGTCAGCCACGACTTCCGGGATCAGATCATTGACGTCGCTTTCGCCTTTCCAAAGGTCGAAATGAACGCCCAGCGCATTGAAGTCTTCCTTCAGCGCGGCAATCGAAACAGCGATGAAATGAGCCAGTAGCGCACGGTAACCCGGACGCCCCGCCTGGAGCTCCGCCGTGGCCTTGCGCGAACGCTCGTTGCGGGCCGGATCTTCCTTCGCCTTGGCCGACGCCTGCGGGTAAAGCCGGGACAGGTCGTCAATCGTGACTGGGGGCTCGGACGGGTAGCCGCCTGTCACCTCGCCATCAAAGTAAGGCAGGTCTGGCTGCTCGTCTTCCAGCTCTGTGATCAGATGGCCCATCTGAAGACCCCAGTCGCCCAGGTGGATATCGCTAACCACATCATGCCCGCGGAAGCGCATAAGGCGCTGCAGGCAGTCCCCAATCACAGACGAACGCAGGTGTCCCACATGCATGGGCTTTGCGACGTTCGGCCCCCCAAAATCGATCATCAGCTTGAGTGGATGAGCCGCCGAATCGGCACCGGTGCGCTCGTCGCTCGCAAGCACGTTGGCCTGGGTTGAATACGCGGCGTCATCCGGGGTGAGATTCAAAAACCCGGGGCCCGCCACTTCAACTTTCATTGAGAGGTGATCAGCCGCCAGCTTTTCGGCAATAGACTGCGCGATCTCACGCGGATTGCGCTTGGCCTGTTTAGCCGCAGCCATCGCGCCATTGCACTGGTAAGGCGCAAAATCAGGCCGGTCGCTTTCAACGACGCGGCCCAGCTCAGCCGGCAACTCCAACGCAGCAAACGCCGCGCCAACATCACGTGAAAGCGCTTCGACCAGTGACGGCATGACAAAGTCCCAGTTTTTAATGACGTCGGTATTTACCGCTCAGCCCTGCCCAGCATCCACACGGAAGCGAAGGCCGGACCGGTTAAAGTCAATCTGTTCATCGGTGAGATCAAAACCGACCAGAACCTCAAAATTCACGCCTGACGTGTTCGCTTCAGCGCGCGGGATAGAAATGTTGGAGAACTCTTCGACCAGCTCCACGCGATCCTGACCCCGCTCGAATGTTACGGTAATGGGAAAGTCTTCGCGATGGATCACGATATTATCGGTGCGAGTTACGGCAACAAACAGGGTGTAGGTTTTGGTTTCACCTACGGCAGCCGGGCCTCGGCCAAAGGCCATGCGCACGCCCATTTCCATATCGATCGGACGCGCGTCCTCATCGGTATAACGACACAGGCTGGCCACGTTTAAAATCTCGCCGGTAAAGCCAACATTCTCATAAACCAGATCTTCGCCGCGGATTTCCACCAGGCGGTGCGCGTCGTAGAGCGCCAGTGCGTTCGGGCACGGGCCCGGGTTCGGCACTGGATCACTCAGTCTTTCGCGAACCGACTGGCAGCCTGAAAGGAGTAGTGCGGCAGTGATCGCGCCGGCAATGGTGATGCGCATGAGTACCCTCGTATTGACGTCCAGCCTGTATATCCACAAATCCAAAACAAGTGTTGAACTTGAAGCGCGTCGCTGGTCTGCTTAAACCGTGTTTAGGACGCGCGCCGCCATACCGCAACGCTTGGACGCGCCTTGAAGGACGTTTCATGACCTCAAAGCCCACTCTTACCCTGCTTTTGGCTAGCCCGCGTGGCTTTTGTGCCGGTGTTGATCGGGCCATCCAGATCGTCGAGCAGGCCCTCAAACGCTACGGCGCGCCGGTCTATGTTCGCCACGAAATCGTTCATAACAAACATGTTGTGGACCGGCTAAAGGCGATGGGCGCAGTCTTTGTAAAAGAGCTCGACGAGTGCCCGGATGATCGCCCGGTCGTGTTTTCTGCCCATGGTGTTCCCAAGCGCGTTCCAAACGAGGCGAAGCGCCGCGAAATGCTCTACGTAGATGCCACCTGCCCACTGGTGTCGAAAGTCCATGTCGAGGCGCAACGCCACTACAAGTCGGGCAAGGAAATCGTCCTGATTGGCCATGAGGGACACCCGGAAGTCGTTGGCACCATGGGACAGCTGCCCGAGGGGGTCGTTAAGCTGGTCGAGACCGTTGAGGACGCTGAACACTTTGAGCCGGTTGATCCAGCCAATGTCGCATTTGTGACCCAGACAACCCTGTCGGTGGACGACACCGCCGACATTGTTGCCAAGCTGCAAGAACGGTTTCCGGCGATTTCTGCTCCACACAAGGAAGACATCTGCTACGCCACGACTAACCGTCAGGCAGCGGTCAAGGCCATTGGCGAAGGGACGGATCTTGTACTGGTGGTGGGCGCACCAAATTCATCAAACTCGGTGCGTTTAGTGGAAGTGGCCAAGCGCGCCGGCGCAACGCAGGCCCATCTCGTTCCCAGTGCCGAGCATGTGGACTGGAGCTGGTTTGATGACGCAAAGCGCGTGGGCATTTCAGCCGGTGCCAGCGCACCTGAGGATCTGATTGAAGACCTGATCGCGCAAATCGCCGGACGCTTTAATGTCGAGATTGAGACCGTGGAGGTTGCCAGGGAAGACGTGATATTCAAGCTTCCCAAGGAAGTGGCGTAGGAATTTCTTTCACACCCGAATGAATCGGGTATTCTTTTTTCATGGCTCGGGTTCGCGCCGTTGACCGGCGACTTTATCTTTTGGTGGAAATTGCTGCGCGGCGTCTGCATCGCGACGTGGACGCGCGCCTCAACCGCGATGCCGGTGTCAGCGCCAGCCAGGCAGCCGTACTGTTTTTATTACTTCGGCGAGGCGAACGGCGCCTGGGTGCCATTGGAGATACACTGGCGCTTGGTGCCCCTGCGGTCAGTGGTTTGATCAGCCGGATGGAGAAAGCCGGGCTGGTTACGCGGCGCAAGGACAGCACCGACAAGCGCGGTGCGTTGGTCGACCTGAGCGAGCATGGCCGCGTAGCGGCGGAAAAAGCCGACGCGATACTTCGCGCGTACAATACCGAAATCGACGAGCGGCTGGGCGAGGAAGATGCAGACGCGCTGCACCACGCGCTGACCCGACTCATCACCCCGGAAGACTAGACGAACGCCCTTTCGTGCGCGTTAACCTCTCCTAAACCGCCAAATCCAAATCCGCGTGCAATTGTCGAGGTTTGCAGGCAAGGTCCCGGTCATGGACGCTGTTTCTGCTTCCGGGCTCTTCGCCATCCGATCCGGCTTTGCACGGCTGGGCGCTGCGGCGGGTCAGGTCGCAGCCGTACGAACTTCGACCATCCCTGCCGCGTCCCCCCAAGACGCAACAACTCCTCGCGCGGTTGCCGGGCAACGCCCTGCCCCCCCACCACCAGCTGATCCCGGCGACCGCGCACCCTCTTCCTCAGGCTATGTGGAAGCCAGCGTGGACATGATCCGCGCCGAGACCGAGGTGCGCATGGGAGCGGCTCTGATCAAAACCGCAGACGACATGACCCGCACCCTGCTGGATATCAAAGTCTAAAGCGCGTTGACCTTGGGCGCGGGCAGGCTAGCCTGCGCACCATGAATTCTGTTGATCTGGTTTCCGATCCCGTTTGCCCCTGGTGCTGGCTGGGTCTGCGCTATTGGCAGGCTGCGCGCGAGCTGACCGCCGACATTGCGGTAGAGACCGTGCTTCGCCCCTATCAGCTCGATGCGGCTGTACCACGTGCTGGCTTGCCCTACGCCGACTATATGCGCCAGAAATTCTCCGGGGCCGGGTCAGATCGCTACAAGATGATGCGCGAACATCTCGAAGCCGCCGGGCCCGCGGTTGGAATCGTCTTCAACTTCGACCAGATCGAAGTTCGCCCCAACACCCTCGATGCCCACCGGGTGATCCGATGGGCACAAGGACAGGATCTGGGCATTGAGGCCGCAGACGCCATCCACAAGGCCTTCTTTGAGGAGCGCCGCGATATTGGCAACCGAGAGGTTCTGGCCGAAGTCGCGGGTGAAGCGGGCCTGGACAGCGCGATTGTGTCTGACCTTCTGACCACCAACCGCGATGCCGATGCCGTTCTGAAGGAAGAGCAATTCTATCGCTCGCTCGGCGTTCAGGGCGTGCCCTGCTTCATTTTCAACGGCCGCTTTGCTGTGTCGGGGGCAGAAGCTCCAGAAACGCTGGCCGGAGCCATCAAAAAGGCAGCAGATCTGCCGCCATCAGAAGACGTATAAAGTCTCGACCGGGAGGACACCCATGCCAGATTTCTCATCCGCCGCCTTTCATGCCGCAACTCTCTACACCGGGATCAACCTGGTGCTGCTGGTCTTGTTGGGTCTTAATGTCAGCCTGAACCGGCGCGGCAAGCAGATCAGTGTCGGTGACGGAGGTGACGACAAGGTCACCGGCGCGGTACGCGCCCATGGTAATCTAGCTGAATGGGCCCCGCTCTTCCTCGTCGGTCTGGTTGGCGCATCGCTGATGGGCATCCCGGCCTACGCCATCCATGCCGTTGGCGGAGCCTTCACGGTTGGCCGTCTACTCCATGCCTGGGGCATGCTGTCCACGACCGGCGTGAGCTTTGGCCGCTTCGCAGGCACGCTCCTCACTTTAATTTCCGGTCTATTGCTCGGCCTAGGCCTTGTGGTGCATTCACTGACCTGATCCGAATGCCTTTGCACCGCGTAAGAGTGTTCAAGTTATACTTTTACACGAAACCTTAGAGGCTTCCTTATGGGCGATATCGCCAACTGGATCTGGATTGTGACCGGCATTGCCGCCTTCATGGGTACTGCCATGGGGCTGGCGAGCCTGGCCGTGCCCCGCTGGGGCCAATCGGTTGTGCGGCTGGGCCCTGATCCGAGATGGAAAGGCGGCTGGGCGGAGTTCCGCGCCAGCTATGGCGGCGCGCTTGGCCTCCTTCATTTTGCCGTCCTGCTTACGCTGGCCATGAGCTATCAGGCTGGCTTTGGAGCCGTCATGGGAGCGAGCTTCGCCGCAGCCCTCTACTGGTTCGGCATGGCTATCGGCCGGGCCATGTCGATGATCCTTGATGGCGAGGAAGACACGCGCACCAGCTACAACGCTTCAGCCGTCGGCTTCGAGCTGGTCATGGGCCTGGCGCTGGCATCGCCGTTCATTGCGCACATTGGCGGCTAACGCTTAACCCTCAGCAATGCTCCACGCATAGTCCGCCATCGGAACCACCAACGCGCCCAGCTCCTTCGCTTTCTCGTTAGACGCATTGCCCTGAAGCGACCGCGCGTAGACGCCCTGGGCAATCGCGGCCAGGCGGAAGATATTGTATGCGAAATAGAATTTCACTTCGCCAATCCCGTCGCGACCTGTGCGCTCACAATAAGCCTTGATGTATTCATCTTCGGTGGGGATGCCGAGCGCAGTAAGATCAACGCCCAGAAAGCCTGAACGGATTTCCTTGGGCGTGCGCCACTGCATCAGCTGGTAGGTGAAATCGGCCAGCGGATCGCCCAGCGTTGAAAGCTCCCAGTCCAGCACCGCGATCACGCGGGGCTCGGTTGGGTGGAAGATCATGTTGTCGAGACGATAATCGCCGTGCACCACGCTGACGCGCTCCTGCTCGGGCGCATTGGCGGCCAGCCACTCAATCAGCTTGTCCATCGCCGGGATGGGATCGGTTTCAGCCGCCTTGTATTGCTTGGTCCAGCGACCGATCTGGCGTTCAAAGTAATTGCCTGGCTTGCCGTAATCAGCCAGCCCGGCAGCGTCGACATCAATGGAGTGAAGCTGGGCCAGTGTGGCGTTGGATGCATCGTAGATCGCCCGGCGCTCCTCTGGCTCCAGATCGGGCAGGTAGGGATCCCAGAAAATGCGCCCCTCTACAAAATCCATCACGTAAAACGCGGTGCCGATCACGCTGTCGTCTTCACACAGGCCATGCATTTTCGGGGCGGGAAAGCCCTGCTGGCCCAGTGCACTCATCACCCGAAACTCGCGATCCACGGCATGGGCAGACGGCAGCAGCTTGCCCGGCGGCTTGCGTCGCAGAACATAGCGGTGACCCGGCGTCGTCAGCTTGTAGGTCGGGTTGGATTGCCCGCCCTTGAACTGCTCCACCGTGAGCGGGCCTTCAAACCCGGCCACATGCTGACCCATCCAGGCTTCCAGCGCCGCCTGATCAAATTTCAGAGCGTCGGCAACCGGCTTGGTGCCAGAGAATGTTTCGTCGAGTTCGGACATGGTCAGGCTCGCTGTCTTGTCGAAATTAGGTGCTACTTCACCCCACCCCGGTCCTCCCCTCAAGGGGAGCGAGACCATGGATGTCAGCTACAGAGTTGGCAAAGCCGGGACGACGCCTGGAACAGGCTACTCGTTCTTGTGAACGACACCGCGTGCCATAACGAAATCGACGTCCAGAAGCTCATCGATATCAGCCAGCGGGTCGCCATCGACAGCAATGATATCGGCGGCAAACCCAGGCGCGATGCGGCCAATCTCATCTTCAAGACCCACATGCATGGCACCCACGGTGGTGGCGGTCGCGATGGCCTCCATCTCGGTCATACCGGCCTGAACGTAGAGGCCAAATTCCTGAGCGTTGTCACCATGGGCGGACACGCCGGAGTCGGTGCCAAAGGCGATTGTGATTCCACCCTCATGGGCACGGCGCACCATGTCGACCATCTGCGGGCCGACTGCGCGGGCCTTGGCTTCCTGGAAAGGAGTCATCCACCCCGCATCTGCCTGGCCAGCAACCCAGACACCCGCCATAACCGTTGGAACCAGAACCGCATCGTTGCGGCGGAACAGGCGAATACTCTCGTCGTCCAGATAGGTGCCGTGCTCAATGCTGTCACCGCCAGCACGCAGGAAAGAATTGATCCCCGTGACGCCATGGGCATGCGCCGTGACACGCCGGCCCATCATGTGTGCGGCCTCAACGATCGCGGCCAGCTCTTCATCAAAAAATTGTTGCTCGACACCTGCACCAGTAGACGACATCACACCGCCGGTCGCGGTGATCTTGATCACATCCGCGCCTTCCTGAACGAGCTGGCGCACCGCACGTGCACAGTCATCGGGGCCGTTACACGCATAGGGGCTACCATTGCTGCGAAGCACATGAACCGCCCAGCCATTCACGTCACCATGGCCGCCGGTTGGGGTCACTGAACCTCCAGCGATACGCATGCGCGGGCCAACGATGTCGCCCGCTTCAATACCGTCGCGCAACGCACGCACAGCCTCGATATCACCGCCAACATCCTGAACCGTTGTAAAACCGGCCCGGAGCGTGCGTCCCGCATACATCACGCCATCGATAGCCCGGTCAGCGGGACCTTCGGTAAAAGCCGACATGCGCCGTGCAGGCCCCGCCTGGTTGGTGATATGGACATGAGCGTCGATGAAACCGGGCATGACCCACTGGTCGGAGAGGTCGACAAGGTCAGCATCAATCGCCTCGATAAAGCCATCCTCGATCGCTACGATCTCATCACCTCGCACGATGATGGAAACCTGCTGGCGCACGCGCTCCTCGCCCGGTGCAGCGATCAGGTGGCCAGCGTGAATGATGGTATCGCGCATTTCATCCTGCGCGAGCGCATCTGTTGCGCCAACCACGGCTAGCGCAACACCCAAGCCCGCAACAATGTTATATTTTAACATGGACTTATCTCCCCGAATTATATTTGCGCCTATGTCGGCCTGAATAACGCGCAGTGTCAATTCACAGAGCGCAAGGCAACGAGCGCTCGACAAGGCGCATAAGAAAACAGGCGACCCACCGGGCCGCCTGCTGAAACTCTACTTCGAAGCGGTAGGCTTAGCCTTAAAGGCCAGGCAGCTTCGGGCGCACATTACGGCGGCGCTCGATCTCAACTTGCCCTCCGCCCGTCACACTCTCGATGCGCTGGCGCTCGTCCTCAGGATCGATCGGTGCCGGGCGCTCAATAATGACGCGCTCCTCGGTTGTTTCGGCTTCACGCCAGAACAGGATGCGGTCAGCAAAGGTGCGGTCCTTGCGCACCAGCGCGGCCGTCTCGCCGTCGATCAGGGCACGCACATCCGGATTGGCGTCCGCCGCACCGGCCCGGGCAGCCAGCAGGATTTCAGCATCTGAAGCATTGGACGCTTCAAAATCACCGAACAGCGACCGCTGGGCCTGGCGATCCTGGAAAATGTCTTCAGCGCGCAGCTCACCCGGCTGCGGCGGGCGCAGCGCGTATTCCGGCGGCACCGACAGCGGCGCAATCGTCACGACGCGGAACTCATCCGGCGTCGTACGCTCAGCGCCAAGCGCCTGACGGACACCGGAGCCGCATGCTGTCGCGCCCACAAGGGCAACCACAGAAACCAGAAGGAGATTGACGATACGCATGATGGGCCTCGTTCGAGCCTTTAACAGTAGAATGACGTTGTAACGGGGCTTGCCCCTGCTGACCAGCGCCTGTGTGAAGTTGCTCAGAACCGTCTCGGTTCGTCCTTGCTGATAAACAGATCCAGCACCAGCAGCGCCACACCAACCGAGATCGCAGCATCGGCTACGTTAAACACGTAGGGAAAGTAGAGCCCGGAAAAGTCGAGGAAATCTGCTACAGCACCATAGGCGAAGCGGTCGATGACATTGCCAATCGCGCCACCAATAATCATGCCAAAGCTGATCGCCTGAAGTCGGCGCTCCGCCTGCATCATCCAGACAGCAAGCATCAGGGAAACCCCGACCGAAACCGCGATCAGGATGCCAATCTGCCACCAGCTACCGGCCTGAAACAGGCCGAAGCTGACGCCGCGATTCCATACCATGGTGAAATTGAACCACGGATCGAGCACCTCAATCTGGCCAACCACATCCAGATCAACGATGCGAAGGATGACATGCTTGGAAATCTGGTCCGCGATCAAAAAGACCACCGCCACCAGATATCCAAGCACCGCAAACGGACTGCGGCGCGGCCGCCCGAACATCGGTCTCATAAACTCTCCCTCGTCACGCTAAAGGGCTAGCAGCACTGGCCGTTCCGGTCCAGTGAAACGGTGGTTAGGTGGGCGGTTGCTTCAGGGTCTACACCCAGTCCACGGCGAAGCTGCGGGGGCGGACGGTGGCGGACAGGGCGGCTTTTTCCCCCGGCCCTGCGGCGCGCCAGACGATGGCGACGCGTTTCAAGTCTTCAAAATGGAGTTCGATATCATCGAGCATGTCGTTGATGCCCCACCGGTCGAGATCAAAGCCCTCCAGCGTGGTGACCTCAAAGCCATCCTCGCGCAGGCGCTCCACATCGGCTTTGTTCGCCTCGGTCGATCGAACCCAGAGCGGCGAAGGATCGCTGACCCAGTCATTCAGGCCGGTGGCATCAAGATAAAGCGTCACGGTTGTCATGGGCAGTATGAAGCACCGGCTTCGCGATTAAGATCAAGTAAGCTTGTTCTTCCCATGCCAATCCAGTCCATTTCCGTCTCTTTCCCAGCGAAAGCTGGGATCCAGACATCTTGAAGCGCCGAGCTTGCCTGCTCTAGGCCCCAGCTTTCGCTGGAGAAGAGACAAGCGGTTAAAGGCGGAGGCGCTGGCGGCGAACATAAGCCACAAACAAAAAAGCCCCGGCGTTTCCGCCGGGGCTTTTGCACTTGGAGCGACAAACGCCGCCTAGCTATCCAGGAAGCTGCGCAGCTTGCGGCTGCGGCTGGGGTGCTTCAGCTTTCGCAGGGCTTTCGCTTCGATCTGGCGAATTCGTTCGCGGGTCACGGAGAATTGCTGACCCACTTCCTCGAGGGTGTGGTCAGTATTCATGCCGATACCAAAACGCATGCGCAGGACGCGTTCTTCACGCGGGGTGAGCGATGCCAGCACCAGCGTCGTGGTTTCGCGCAAGTTTGAGTGGATCGCCGCATCGATGGGCAGAACCGCATTCTTGTCCTCGATGAAGTCGCCCAGATGGCTGTCTTCTTCATCGCCAATCGGGGTTTCCAGGCTGATCGGTTCCTTGGCGATCTTCATCACCTTACGAACCTTCTCCAGCGGCATGGACAGCTTCTCGGCCAGCTCTTCAGGCGTCGGCTCACGACCGATTTCGTGGAGCATCTGACGGCTGGTGCGCACGATCTTGTTGATCGTCTCGATCATGTGGACCGGGATACGGATGGTGCGCGCCTGGTCGGCGATAGACCGGGTAATCGCCTGACGAATCCACCAGGTGGCGTAAGTGGAGAATTTATAGCCGCGGCGATATTCAAATTTATCCACCGCCTTCATCAGGCCGATATTGCCTTCCTGAATAAGGTCGAGGAATTGCAGACCGCGATTGGTGTATTTCTTGGCAATCGAGATCACCAGGCGAAGGTTGGCTTCCACCATTTCCTTCTTGGCGACAGCGGCTTCGCGCTTGCCCTTTTGAACGGTGGCCACGATGCGGCGATAGTCATCCACCGGCACGCCGGACTCTTGAGCCAACGCGGCAATCTGATCGCGGATTTCGGCTGCCTCGGTGGCTTCACGCTCGACGAAGCGGGACCACGCCTTTGACTTGCCGTCCATCTCGCTCATCCAGTCAGGATTGAGCTCATTGCCCTGATATTCTTTAAGGAAGGCCAGGCGCGGCACACCGTGGGCTTCAGCCATGCGCAGAAGCTTGCCTTCAAGGCCGACTAGGCGGCGATTGATGGCTTCAAGCTGCTCCACCAGCGCTTCGATACGCGCGTTGTTGAGGTGCAGCGAGTTCAAGTTCGCCACGATGCGCTCAAAGCAGCCATCGTAGTTTTCCTGATCCTTCTTGGAGAAATCCTTGCCTTCAAGGCGCAGGGTGACGAGCTTGTCCTGCAGGCGGCGGAAGAGATCAAAATCAGCGGCGATGGCGTCGAGAGTCTCCATGACGCCGTCGCGCAGTTCAGCTTCCATGGCCGCCAGCGACAGCGCAGCGCCATCATCGTCGTCATCGTCGTCGGAGCTAGCGTTTTCGCCCTCCCCGTCTTCGTTCTCGTCACTGTCGTCGTCGGACTTGGCCTTGGCGTCATCAGACTTGGCTTCACCGGTCTTGGCTTCGTCCTCTTCACCCTCACCCTCGGTGTTGGTGGCTGTGGCGTCCTCGCGGGTGCCGCCATAGGTGGCATCGAGGTCGATGATGTCGCGGAGCAGCACCTGACCTTCGGTCAGTTCCTCGCGCCAGACCATGATGGCCTCAAAGGTCAGCGGGCTTTCGCACAGGCCGCGGATCATCGCATTGCGACCGGCCTCAATGCGCTTTGCAATGGCAATCTCGCCTTCGCGGGACAGAAGCTCCACCGAGCCCATCTCACGCAGATACATGCGCACCGGGTCATCGGTGCGGTCCTGGGCAGAGGTTGTGTTCTGACCGGCAACCGCAGTGGAACCGGCTTTCTTGGCAACAGCCTTGGTCTTGCCGTCGTCTTCGCCAGCTTCGTTCTCGACGTCGTCTTCTGAATCGACAACCGTGATGCCCTTCTCCGACAGCTGCGACAGGATGTCCTCGATTTGCTCGGAGCTAAACTCCTCAGACGGCAGAACCTTGTTCAACTCGTCATGGGTGACGTAACCGCGCGATTTCGCGGTCTTGATCATCGCCTTGACGGATTGATCATTCATGTCCAGCAGCGGACCATCCTGGTTCTCTGCGGGGGCTTCGGCGGTTTCAGCGGCGGCTTTGCTCATTCGGTGCTCTTTGCTCCGGAAGGTCGGGGTGTGACGGCGCGGGACCGGCTAGTTTCGCGCGTCAGCGTTTGCGGTCTCGCCGCACTGCGGCAAGGAAAGTCTGTAAGGCTTGCGGATCACCCTGTTCGAATACGTCGGCCTGGCGTGCGCGCTCCTCGGCAGTACGGGCGTCATGTGCAACTCTTTCCATATAGGAATTAGAAAGCCGACGCCAAGCCTCTGTGCGGCTTTGCGGGTCGACTTCCTCACCCCCAATGCTTGCGCGCATCGCCGCCCGGTCCGGACTTAGACGCGCTAATTCAGGGCCGTAACCCCGCTGGCGCAGTGCATCACGCAATCCACCTTCGGGCCAGACTTCCCCAGACAAACAGGCGTCTAGAATCGCGTCACGTAGGCTGTCAAGCGGTCCGAGGGGCATTTCTGCCAGAGTTTCAGTCTCCGACTGGGCGATTTCAGGGTATTCAACACAGGCTATGACCAGCTGGCGTGCGGTTGGGTGAGCCTTTTTGCTTTTGCGCGCCTGCTTCAATGCGCCGCTGGGTCCCGGCGGCGGCCCAAAGCGCGAAGTGCCAGGGCGGAACGCACCGCCAGCGCGCCGAGGTCGCATTCCTCCGGTTTGAAACAGGCCATCAAGGCGGCGATCAAATTCGGCGCGGTACTCTGCCTTTACATCCCCGTCTTCGATCTTCGCAACCAGCTGGCGGATGCGCTTTCTGAAGCCAGCCCGGCGGTCTGGATCGTCCAGCGGTTCAGCGGCCTTTTCCCGCTCCCAGATTACATCGATCAACGGGCGGGCTTCATCAATGGCGCTTTTAAGCGCTGCGGGGCCTTCCTCGCGCAGCATGTCATCAGGATCCTGGCCTTCCGGCAGAAAGACAAAGCGCAGCGTCTTGCCCGGCTCCAGAAGCGGCAGCGCGCGCTCAGCGGCCGTGGCTGCGGCGCGCGTACCCGCACTATCACCATCAAGGCAGATGACAGGCTCTGAACCCACGCGCCACAAAAGCTTGATCTGGTCTTCGGTGAGCGCCGTGCCGAGTGGAGCCACAGCTTGTTCAAGTCCAGCCCGGGCAAAGGCGATGACATCCATATAGCCCTCAGCCACGATCAAGCCCTTGGCTTTGACTTTCGGATCGTGGGCGAAGCGGCGCGCCTGGGGGTAGCGGTAAAGCTGGCTACCCTTGTGGAACAGGCTGGTTTCCGGGCTGTTGAGATATTTGGCGCGCTGCTCCTTCGACATGGCCCGCCCACCAAAGGCGACCAGTCGTCCGCGCGTATCCTCGATGGGAAACATGACCCGGCCACGGAAGCGGTCATACGGCTGACCGCCATCATCGGGCACAATGATGAGGCCCGCCTCGTCCAGCTCCTGAATGGAGGCCCCCTTCTGGGTCAGCGATTGAACCAGACCGCGCCGCCGGTCTGGCGCGAAGCCCAGGCCGAAGGCTTCGATGTCCTTCGCCTTCAGCCCCCGGCGCTCCAGATAGAGCCGCGCCTCTTCGCCCTCAGATGACTGCAAGCTGCGCACGAAGTAAGCCTGAGCCGCTTCAATCCATTCCAGGACCGAGCGACGGCGCGCCTCTGCCTTGGGATCGGGCGGGGCGTCTTTGGGAACATCCATGCCTGCTTCACTGGCCAGCGCCTCGACCGCCTCGATAAAGCTAAGGCCTTGAGTCTTTTGAAGCCAGGTAATGACGTCGCCATGCTCCTGACTGGCAAAGCAGTGATAGAAGCCCTTCTCGTCATTAACGAAGAAGCTGGGCGTGCGCTCTTTCTTGAACGGTGAGAGGCCGACGAATTCACGGCCCTGACGCTTGAGCGGCACCGTCCGCCCGATCAGATCGGACGGTCGTATTCGCGTCTTCAATTCGTCCAAAAAGCCGTCAGGCAGGGCCATTCGCGCTCAATCCACTGTTCCAGCAACAAAGCATAACCGCCGAACGCGGCTTTCGCTACGCCTGTCAGGCGCGTGACTGAAGCAGGGTTTTGACTTGCTTGCCGGCCTTGGCGAAATCCATGCGACCGGTGTAGCGCTCCTTTAGAAGCGCCATGCACTTGCCCATGTCTTTAAGGCCGGTGGCCTCCACCTCATTGACCGCGGCTTCTGCAGCTTCGGCAATGGTTGCGTCGCACATGGGTTCAGGCAGGTAGGCGCGCACGATCTCGGCTTCAGCAACCTCGCGTTCAGCCAGATCAAGCCGTCCCGCATCCTCATAGGTCCTCGCGCTTTCCTCGCGCTGTTTCACCAGCTTTTGCAAGAGCGTCAGGATCTCGGTGTCCTCACAACCCTCGCAGCGATCTTCAGCGCGCGCAGCAATATCGCGATCTTTCACTGCAGCTTGAATAAGGCGAAGCGTGGAGACGCGCACCTGATCCTTCGCGCGCATGGCGACCTTGAGGTCTTCGAGAATGGTGTCGCGCAGCGACATGACAAATCCAACCAATCTGGGCTCGAATTCAATCAAGCCTTTGTTTTATAACGATCATTTACCTGCGCAGATCAGCTTGACCCTGCAGGCGGCGTCGCATAGTTTCCGGCCGTTTGGCCGCCGGTGGGCGACCGCGTTCCAAAAACGGAGGCGAGCACCTATGCCGGAAATAGTCCAGAATCAAGTCCCAGCCCAATCACGAAACGAAAATGACGCGGGCGCGCCGGCGTGGGCGACGGCTGCGCTGGCGCTGGCGGACGGTACAATTTTCTACGGAAAAGGGGCTGGTGCGACCGGCACAGCGGTAGGCGAGCTTTGCTTTAATACCGCGATGACCGGGCATCAGGAAATTCTCGCAGATCCTTCATATGCCGCCCAGATCGTGTGCTTCACCTTCCCCCATGTGGGCAATACCGGGGCCACCTCTGAAGACGAGGAAGCCGCCAGCCCTGCAGCCAGAAAAGCCGCTGTGGGTATGGTTTCACGCGCCGAGATCACACCGCCTGCCAGCTGGCGCGCTGAGCAAAGCTTCACCGAGTGGCTGGCCGCACGCGGCATTGTCTCAATCACCGGCGTCGATACGCGCGCGATCACGCGTCGCATCCGGGAGACAGGCATGCCGCTGGCTGCCGTTCAGCACGCCCGCGCTGGCGGTCTTGACCTTGAAACGCTGAAAGCCGCGGCCGCCTCGGCAAGCACCATGGAAGGCGCTGAGCTCGCTGGCACCGTAACGCGAGACGCATCAGAGCCGTGGACCGAAGCAGGCTGGGACTGGCCGGTTGGTTATGAAGCCGGTCCAGAGGACGGGCCGCTGGTCGCCGTGCTCGACTTTGGCGTGAAGGCCAACATTCTGCGTCGTCTGGTCTCGGCGGGTGCCCGCGTCACCGTGCTGCCTGCTCGGGCGAGCGCTGACGATGTCCTGGCGCTGAAGCCCGCTGGCGTTGTTGTATCGAATGGGCCTGGTGATCCGGCAGCGACCGGCGAATACGCGCTCGACACGCTGCGAGGCGTCATTGATGCAGATGTGCCAATTCTAGGCATTTGCCTTGGTCATCAGATGCTGGCCCTGGCAGTGGGAGCCAAGACGCTGAAGATGGAACAGGGCCATCACGGAGCAAACCACCCGGTGAAGAACCACGAAACTGGTCAGGTGGAAATTGTGTCGATGAACCACGGCTTTGCGGTTGATCGCAACAGTCTGCCGGATGGTGCCGTGGAGACCCATGTGTCGTTGTTCGATGGCACCAATTGCGGTTTCAAACTGGCCGACAAGCCGGTCTTTGCGGTGCAGCATCACCCTGAAGCCAGCCCTGGGCCGCAGGATAGCTTCAACGTTTTTGATCGCTTCGTGAGCGGATTGGCCGCGACTTAAATTTCACTCGTGACTTGTACCGGCCTGCCAGCGCGCTAGCCTTTTTGTTAACGAGACCGCAGTTTGATGACGGTCTTGAACGCAATTGAGGGGAGCGCGCCAGCCATGGCGGGAAAAAGCAAACAGTTTCGCAAAGCCCTGATGCTGGCCGTTTTTGTTGGTGCTGCCGTTGCCATGTCCGGCTGCGGCGGTGGTGGCGGAGGCACAGGGGGCGGTATCGCAACTCCGCCACCACCCGCACCACCTCCACCACCCCCTCCTCCGCCTCCGCCGCCGCCACCACCTCCGCCGCCGCCGCCGTCTCAACCGCCGAGCAATTTTGAGACGGGCGAATATTTCTCTCGAGGTAGCAACGGGCAGCCACGCACAGGCCTGCCGCTGATCAATGCGTCTGCAGCCTATGCAGCAGGAGCAACCGGCGACGGCATAATCGTTGCGGTGGTGGACACCGGCATTAATTCCAGTCACCCGGAGTTCCAGGGCCAGCTGGTCGATATTCTTGATGTCGCCGACGCCTCGCGCGGCGGCGATGACACCGATGGCCACGGGACCGGCGTGGCAGGCGTTATCGCGGCACGAAAAGACGATTTCGCCATGCACGGCGTGGCCTTCGATGCTCAAATCCTGTCAATCCGGGCGGATACGGTGGACAGCTGTGAGTCCGATGGCGGTGAGGGCTGCACCTTTTCTGACGCCAACACAGCGCGCGCGATTGATGCTGCGATCGACAACGGGGCACAGATTATAAACCTGTCGCTAGGCCGTGACGCTGACCTTGGCGATAACTTCAGTCAGACATTTGCGGCGATGGCCCGAGCGGCAGATGCTGGCATTCTGATTGTTGTTGCCGCAGGCAACCAGGATGAAGAAGAGACACAGCCTGACGCGAGCCCAGGATTTCCTGGAACTTTTGCAGCCGAGCCTGAATCGGACGGACTCACCGTTATCGCTGGCGCGGTTGATCTGAATGGCAATATCTCTGACTTTTCCAACGGTGCTGAAGGGTTTGAAAATTTCTTCCTCGTCGCCCCGGGGCAAAGCGTGATCGGCCCCTGGCGGGACGATGAGAATGGCGATCCGCAATACGCCCTCTTCTCCGGAACCAGCTTCGCCGCCCCCTATATCGCGGGCGCGCTGGCTTTGTTGCTGGACGGATTTCCTGATCTTGCACCGGGTGATGCGCTGCGCATCCTGTTTGATACCGCAACTGACCTTGGCGCTCCCGGGCCGGACGCGATCTATGGTTCAGGACTGATCGATCTGGAAGCGGCCTTCCAGCCGGTCGGGACCTCCAGCGTTCAGGTCTCCGGCGCTCGCAATGCGTCTGTACTGCCCGTTATGTTTGCACCGCCCAGCGGCGCAGCGGGCGACTGGTTGTTTGCATCGGGACTGTTCGACGGGGCGCTTCTACGCGACAAATATGATCGTGGGTTTACGTTCACCCCTGAAAATCCGCTTCGCGCGGCCACGTCTTCAGGCCTGTCGGCAATGGAATCGGCGGCTGAACGCAGCCTGGCGCGCCAGTCACAGACAGTCGCCGGTCCTGCTGAGGTCAATCTGCGTATCACGCCGGATCTGCCCCATGCGCTGACCAATTTGCCCGACGAAGTTTATCAGGCAGAGGCCGATTTCAGCTTTGCCTTCAGACATCGCGGCCTGTCTGTGGAGGCCGGTCGCGGTTTTGCTGCTCCGTCTCCGGTCGAAAGCGCTGGCGTATCTGTGTTGTCCGCCACGCTATTTACCGGCGGAGTTGCCAATTTGACCTCCCAGCGTGAATGGGCCTCACTTGGCTACGAAATTGGCAATCTTGCAGTTCAAATTCGCGCGTCCGGATCGGGCGATGATGCCTTTCAGGCGGTCGCAACAAGCTGGACCCAGTTCAATCAGACGATTGGGTTTGAGCTGGGTGCGGGGCGCGAGGAGGATCGCACACTCGGCGGCTTTGTCGGCGCGCGCTTCGGTGAGCAGGACGGCTCATCGTCAAGCTTTGCAGCCGCGCTATGGTCCGGCGAACTGCCGCTCGGCTGGCGCGGTTCGGCTCGCATTGAACGCGCGGATATCAATCTGGACCTGCCTGACTTTTTAAATGTGCGAGAAGATGTCATGGCGAGTGCGTGGAGCATCGGCTTTGATCGGCCCGCGCCGGGTGGACGCTTTGGCCTGACTCTGTCTCAGCCCCTCCGGGTGGAGGATGGAGCCATCTCAGCCATGGTGCCGGTTGCTGTAAACGAGGCCAATAACGCGATCTTTGAACGTCGCCTGGCCAGTCTTGCGCCGTCTGGCCGGGAAATATCAGCGGAAGCGGCCTGGCATGTGGCGATCAATGATCGCACCAGCGCCAGCTTTGCAGCCCGGTTCACCGATGCGCCCGGTCACATACGAAAGGCCGATGATGAAGGTCTGATCTGGGCAGGACTTCGCACCACGTGGTAGTGTCGTAGGCATGACTGGATCTGGCCCGAATCTGACCCTGGAAGAGCGTGTAAAGCGCACGCTCATTCCACCGCGTATGGAACTTAAACGCATCGTCGCGCGCGAAAAGCGCAAGGGCGAGCCAGGCTTGCGCCTGTTGCCCTTCCTGGTCGATCCGACCCGGGTGGCTATGGATATCGGGGCCAACCGCGGCATTTGGGCCGATGAGATGTCTCGGCTTACAAGCACGGTTATGGCCTATGAGCCAAACCCGAAGCTCTACGCCTTCCTGGAGCGCGCTGCTGCGCCAGGCGTCCAGTGCCGACAAATCGCCCTGTCCGATGCAGCAGGAGAAGCGGAACTGCTGATCCCTGGCGAGAACGGACGCTATTCCAATCAGGGAGCTTCGCTGAACCCCGACAAGGTTGGCGATGCGCCGCATATGCGAGTGACGGTGGAAGCGGCCCGGCTTGATGATCTTGATCCGCCAGCCACCGGTTTCTTAAAAATTGATGTGGAAGGCCACGAGCGCGCCGTGATCGATGGAGCTCGCGGGCTGATTAGCCGCGACCGCCCCATCATGATCATCGAAATTGAGGAGCGTCATACCGGTCGCGACCTCAACGAAGAGCTCGATTATGTGGAGGCGCTTGGCTATCGCACACTCGCGCTGGCCGACGGCAAGCTGATGGCCCGCGGCCATCTGGATATCGAGCGGGACCATCGCGGCAAGATTGGTCAGCCCGGCTATGCCAACAACTTCGTTTTTTTCCCGGAGTAGACCCATGCAACGCGCCTCTGCTGCTCTTATCAGCCGCCGGTCTGCGCTCGGACTTGGGGCGGCGGCCACGCTGGCGGCCTGCGGCCCACGTTCTGATCTACCCACTGACACGCTGCGCGTTGCCATCGATTCTGAGCCGGATAGCCTTGATCCACTTAAAGGCCAGTTCGCTTCCGCCGCCCTGCTCTACAAACAACTCCATGCGCCGCTGACCGAGTTCTCGCCGTCTGGCGGGCTCGCGCCGGGCTTGGCGCAGACCTGGCGCAGTGAGGACGCGCGCACCTGGCGATTCATGCTGCGCCCCAACCTGGTATGGTCGGACGGTGCACCGCTGACAGCACAGGACGTTGTCTGGACCGCTCAACGCCTGCTCGACCCGACAACCGGGTTTGCTGAGCAGGGCGACTTCTTTGCCGTGATCAATGCGCGCGCGTCACTTCGTGGTGAGGTTCCACCAGACGCCGTTGGCATCACCGCCATCGACGACCGTACGGTGGAGTTTCGCCTGGACCGTCCCGTCGCCATGTTCCCGATCTTGATGCGGGAGTTCTACCCGCTGCCCCGGCACGTTGTCGCTGGCAATCCCGATGGCTGGACGCGGCCGGAAAACTGGGTCTGCGCAGGTCCCTACACGCTGACCGGGCGCAGTGCGCTGCGCTTTGACCTGACGCGCAATCCGCGCTTTGCCGCA
Organism: Maricaulaceae bacterium EIL42A08; assembly: GCA_024178355.1. Lineage (GTDB taxonomy): Bacteria > Pseudomonadota > Alphaproteobacteria > Caulobacterales > Maricaulaceae > Oceanicaulis. The sequence goes on from JAMZNZ010000002.1 coordinate 1,157,507, forward strand.
GCGGATACCGTGTCTATCGAACAGATCTCTATCAGTGTGATTGAGGATGCCGCCACGCGCGCGCGCCGTTTCAGGGCGGGTGATTTTGATCTGGTGGATCGTCCCCCCTCAGACCAGATCGGCTTCATGCGAGAGCGCCTCGGCGACCAGCTCGCTGCCTTCCCGGCGCCGATCCTGACCTATCTGAAAGTCAATTGCGCTCAGCCGCATTTAAGCGACCCGCGTGTGCGTCGTGCCCTGTCGCTTGCGACGAACCGCCAGCGCACCAATGACCAGTTCTTCAATGGGGAAGGTCACCCGACCGACATCATCATTCCTGATCCCGAAGCGCCCTCGCCTGAGCGCAATGTGGCCGAAGCGGTGCGCCTTCTGGGTGCAGCAGGCTACGGGCCGGAGAATCCGCTGCAGATCACGCTGAGGGCGACCGCCGGCGACCGCGACCGAGTTGCGGTGGCTTTGATGGATGACTGGGCCGATATCGGCGTGGAGACCACACTGCTCGCCAGCTATCCGCTTGATCTCTATCAGGCCGTGGACGGCGGCGACTTCGATCTGGCACTGGCCCGTTTTGACCGCGGCTTGAAGTCCGATCCCGAATTCATGATCCAGCCCTTCACCCAGGACGGCTTTGCCGACAATACCCGCTGGGAGGGGCCACGCCGGACGATGTTCGACGCCCTGATCGATGAAGCCAGCGCCACGCTTGATGGCACGCAGCGGCTGGCAAAGCTGCGCCAGGCCGAAGACATCCTGCTGGAAGAGATGCCCAACATCCCGCTCCTGTTCGAGCGCGCCTACTGGATGGTCGGCAGCCGCGTCGACTATAACCCGGCCATCCCGCCCCAGCTCTGGCGGGATCTGGGGTTGGGGTGAGCGATGGGGCACGAGCACTCTGACTGGCTGGAACGCTGGCGCTCGCATCTACATGAAGCCGGGCTTTCGCAGGATGATGTTATCGGTCGAAAGCTGATCAAGCACCACGCCGGACCCTCGCGGCACTATCACGGCCTGTCACATCTCGAATTCCTGTTTGGAGAGATCGATGCTCACCGCGACCAGATCAAGGATCTTCACCGCCTGATTTTTGCGACCTGGTTCCATGACGCCATTTACGTCAGCTGGCGCAAGGACAATGAAGCCCGCAGCGCCGATTGGGCCGTGCATAGTCTCGGAAGCCTTGGCGCAAGCGAAGCGCTTCAATCCTCCGTTGGTTACCTCATCCGGCAAACCGCAAACCACGCTGACGGCGGCAACGACAACGACGACAATCTCTTCCTCGACATGGACTGCGCCATTCTGGGGGCACCGGCAGATGTCTACGCGAAGTATGCCAAGGGCGTGCGCGCCGAATATTGGTGGGTGCCCAAAGGTCGTTATCGGGAAGGTCGCAAGGCCTTCCTCGAGAGCCAGATAGAGCGAAGGCCGCTTTTCCTGACGAAAGTATACAATGCGCGCTATGGATCGCAGGCATTAGTGAATATGCGCGAGGAGGCGGCAGGCTTGTAGCTACCCCCTCGCCAAACGCGTCTTCACACGCTACACCGCCCTCTCAGTACGACAGATGACTCGGCCCCGGCCCTGAAGCGTCCTTCGCTTCGGGTGGCCCTGCGCGCGAGCAAGACCATGAGAAGGCCACGCCCATGCCCAAGCGTACTGATATCCAGTCCATCCTGATCATCGGCGCGGGCCCCATCGTTATCGGTCAGGCCTGCGAGTTTGACTATTCGGGCACGCAAGCGGTCAAGGCGCTGAAGGAAGAGGGATATCGGGTCATCCTGGTAAACTCCAACCCGGCCACGATCATGACGGACCCGGGCCTGGCCGACGCCACCTATATCGAGCCGATCACCGCCGACATGGTGGCCAAGGTGATCGAAAAGGAGCGCCCGGACGCGCTGCTTCCCACCATGGGGGGCCAGACCGCCCTGAACTGTGCGCTCGATCTGGATCGCCTTGGCGTGCTGGAAAAATACGGCGTTGAGATGATCGGCGCGAAGGCCGATGTCATCGACAAGGCAGAAAACCGCGAGCGTTTCCGCGATGCCATGGACAAGATCAGTCTTGAAAGCCCGCTCTCGCGCACTGTGAACACCATGGAAGAAGCCGACGAAGTTCTAGCTGAGCTTGGCCTGCCGGTGGTTATTCGTCCCAGCTTCACCATGGGCGGCACTGGCGGCGGCATTGCCTATAACGTCAATGAATTCCGGGAAATCGTGTCGTCTGGCCTTTATGCCTCTCGCACCACCGAAGTGCTGATCGAGGAATGTGTGCTGGGCTGGAAAGAGTATGAGATGGAGGTCGTTCGCGATAAGAACGACAACTGCATCATCATCTGCTCGATCGAGAATATCGATCCGATGGGCGTGCACACCGGCGACTCCATCACCGTTGCCCCTGCTCTGACCCTGACTGACAAAGAATACCAGCGCATGCGTTCGGCCTCGCTGGCTGTCTTGCGCGAGATCGGGGTTGAGACTGGCGGTTCGAACGTACAGTTCGCCGTTGATCCTAAGACCGGCCGCATGGTCGTCATCGAGATGAACCCCCGCGTGTCGCGCTCCTCCGCGCTGGCGTCGAAAGCCACCGGTTTCCCGATTGCCAAGGTCGCAGCCAAGCTCGCTGTCGGCTACACGCTTGATGAGATCGACAACGAGATCACTGGCGGCGCAACCCCGGCCAGCTTTGAGCCGACCATCGACTATGTCGTCACCAAGATCCCGCGCTTTGCGTTTGAGAAATATCCAGGTGCCAAGCCCTATCTGACGACGTCGATGAAGTCGGTGGGTGAGGCCATGGCCATGGGCCGCACCTTTGCAGAATCGGTCCAGAAAGCTCTGCGCAGTCTTGAAACTGGCCTGTCCGGCTTTGACGAGATCGAAGTTGAAGGCTTTGACATGGCCGAAACGCCCCAGACCCGCCGCGAAGCGGTTCTGGCCGCCCTGTCCCAGCCCACACCGGACCGTCTGCGCGTCATCGCACAGGCCTTCCGCGAGGGGCTGAGCGTAGAAGAGGTGCGCGGCGTCTGCCTGTATGAACCTTGGTTCCTGCGCCAGATCGAGGCCATCGTGGAGGCCGAGCAACAGGTCCGCTTGATGGGCCTGCCTGAAGAGGCCGAAGCCCTGCGTGAGCTCAAAGCCATGGGCTTTTCCGATGCGCGCCTGGCCAAGCTGACCGGTAATGACGAAGCCGGCGTGAAGGCCCTGCGCCAGCGCCTGGGGGTGCGCCCGGTGTTCAAGCGTGTGGATACCTGCGCCGCCGAATTCGCCAGCGCCACGCCCTACATGTATTCCAGCTACGAGCCCGGCGGAGAATGCGAAAGCGAGCCGACCGACCGCAAGAAGGCGATCATTCTCGGCGGGGGTCCGAACCGGATCGGCCAAGGCATTGAGTTTGACTATTGCTGCTGTCACGCGGCTTTTGCGTTTGAAGATATGGGCATTGAGTCCATCATGGTGAACTGCAATCCCGAGACCGTCTCCACAGACTATGACACCGCCGACCGGCTCTATTTTGAGCCGCTTACGGCTGAAGACGTGCTGGAGCTGATTGAGACTGAGCAAGACAATGGCGAGCTTTTGGGCGTGGTCGTCCAGTATGGTGGCCAGACCCCGCTGAAGCTGTCAGCCGATCTGGAAGCGGCTGGCGTACCGATCCTCGGCACCTCGCCCGACGCCATCGATCTGGCTGAAGACCGCGAACGCTTCAAAGCGCTCCTCGATGATCTGGACCTGAAACAGCCGCCTAACGCCATTGCGCGCTCAGAAGCGGAAGCGGCGGTCGCCGCGAAACAGCTGGGCTTCCCGCTGGTCCTGCGCCCCAGCCACGTACTGGGCGGGCGCGGTATGGAGATCGTGCGCGATCCGGAAGGATTTGACCGCTATATCCGCGAGGCTGTGCACGTGTCTGGCGCAGCCCCCCTGCTGCTGGATCGCTACCTGTCTGACGCGTCTGAGATCGACGTCGACGCGGTCTGCGACGGCGAAGACGTCTGGATTGCCGGCGTCATGGAGCATATCGAGGAAGCTGGCGTGCACTCCGGTGACAGTGCCTGCTCGCTGCCCCCGCACTCCTTGCCGCCTGAAACCGTCGAAGAGCTGCGCCGTGAAGCCGAAGCGCTGGCCAAAGCGATTGGCGTGAAGGGCCTGATGAATGTCCAGTTCGCAGTGAAGGATGGCGAAGTCTTCCTGATCGAGGTGAACCCGCGCGCCAGCCGTACCGTGCCTTTCGTGGCCAAAACCATCGGCGCGCCGGTCGCCAAGATCGCCGCCAAGGTGATGGCCGGAGCAAAGCTGAGAGATCTCGACACCCCAAGCGACGAGCCAGGCCATATTGCGGTGAAGGAAGCCGTCATGCCGTTTGCCCGCTTCCCCGGCGTTGACCCGGTGCTGGGCCCGGAAATGCGCTCCACCGGCGAAGTCATGGGTATTGATGTCGACTTTGAAAGCGCCTTTGCAAAGGCAGAGCTCGGTGCCGGTGTTGATCTTCCCGCCGAGGGCACGGTCTTCATCTCATTGAAGGAAAGCGACAAGGCGGCAATGGTTGAGCCCAGCCGCCAGCTGACCGAGCTGGGCTTTAAACTGCTGGCCACTGGCGGTACCGCCACGACTCTGATGGACGCCGGTGTGCCGGTCGAGAAAGTCAACAAGGTCCACGAAGGCCGACCGCATATTGTCGACGCCATCACCAATGGACAGGTCCAGCTGGTGTTCAACACCACCGAGGGTCGCCAGTCGCTTTTGGACAGTTATTCCATCCGCCGGACCGCTCTGGACATGAAGGTTCCCTGCTACACAACCGCGAGCGCAGCGCGTGCGGCGATCAAGTCAATTGCGGCAATTGATGCCGGCAAACTTGAACCGCGGAGCTTGCAATCCTACTCTAAGGGTTCGGCGCGCGGTTAAGAGGACCGGCATGCCGCGCTAAAACAAGAAATAGACGTCGGATTTCAATGCAAAAAATACCTATGACCGCCGAGGGCCACCAGGCGCTCGACGCAGAACTCAGACACCTCAAATCGGTGGAACGCCCGGCAGTTATCCAGGCGATCTCCGAAGCACGAGAACATGGCGACCTGTCGGAGAACGCGGAATATCACGCGGCCAAGGAACGCCAGGGCTGGATTGAAGGCCGCGTTCAGGAGCTTGAGGACAAGATTGCACGCGCCCAGGTGATCGACACCACCAAGATGAGTGGCGATACGGTCAAGTTCGGCGCAACCGTCACCGTGGTCGATGAAGATACCGACCAGGAAAGCACCTACAAGATCGTGGGCGACGACGAAGCTGACGTGAAAGCCGGCAAAATCTCGCTCTCCTCGCCCATCGCACGTTCCATGATCAACAAGGAAGTCGGCGATGTGGTGGAAGTGAACGCCCCTGGCGGCACCAAGAGCTACGAGATCCTGAACGTCCAGTGGAAATAGGCCTCAGGGCCATTTGCCTCGATTGCAAAGACCTGAAGCGCCGGAGCCATGTCTCTGGGGCTTTGTCTTTTTGCTCTCCTCGACCAGCATGGGCGGGCAGCTGGCCGGACCTATCGTATCTCATGACATGCTGACGGTCTTCAGATCACAAGCGCTGACCGCGCTTGACGCGTCGCTGAGCATGACGAGGGTGGGGATATGAGCGCACGCACCTGTTTTGTGGTTACTGATGGCCGTCGAGGCATTGAAAACCAGGCTTTAGGCCTGGCCGAAGCGGTTGCACGTCGCACCGACTTGCGTCTTTTCCCGGTTCATCTTCCAAAATCTGGCGGGCTGGAGCATCCAGGCGAGCTGGCTCCCGATCTGTGGATTGGCTGTGGCCGCGCCGCGGTGCGCGCCGCGGCGCTACATCGCAAGGCCTTTCCCAATGCCCTCATGGTCTATGTTCAGGCGCCGCGCGGTAACGAGCAGTATTTTGATCTGATCGTCGCGCCGCGCCATGACCGCATCAGTGGCCGCAACGTCCTGACCACGATCGGTTCGCCCAACCGCGTCACCTCCACACTGCTACAAGCGGCCGGTGACGAGTTCAAAGCCGAGCTGGCGAAGTTTCCAGGTCCAATGGCGGCCATCCTGATCGGCGGTGACAGCAAGCACCACCAGTTCACGCCGCAAACCTGTGAGAGCCTTTTGCTCGGCGTTGAGCGTATGCGAGAGCAGACAGGCTCCATCCTCATCACCACCAGCCGACGCACACCCCAGACGCTCGTCGATACGCTGCAGGAACGGTATGGCTGGGCGAAAGATACGTGGATACATGCGGGCGATGGCCCAAATCCCTATTTCGCCTTTCTTCAAGCGGCTGACTGGATCTGCGTCACCGAAGACTCAACCAATATGCTGTGTGAAGCCGCGAGCACAGGAAAACCGGTCTATCGCCTGGCCGTAGATGGCAAGCCGGGCAAGTTTGAACGCCTCTACGCCCAGCTTCAGGGTACTGGTGCAGTGCGCCCCTTCCTGGGAAAGCTGGAGCAGTGGGACTACCAAGCCCTGCGTGAGACCGAGCGGGCCGCTGAGGCTGTGCTTGAAATCCTGCCCCAAAAGCACGAGATCAGCAAAAGCTGAGCGCGGGCGCGACGCCTGTGTAAGAATCCGTTAAGAAGGCAGGCTGTGCCGCCATTCGACAAGACTTTCAAAGGAGCCCTCCCATGGCCGAGACCCGTCACGCCAAGCTTGTGATCATTGGATCGGGCGCTGCTGGTTATACCGCTGCGATTTATGCAGCCCGCGCCATGATGGAGCCGGTGCTGATTTCCGGCATGCAGCCGGGTGGTCAGCTGACGATCACCACCGAAGTGGAAAACTATCCAGGCTTTGCTGACGTGATCCAGGGTCCGTGGCTGATGGATCAGATGAAAGCCCAGGCCGAACATGTGGGCACCGACATCGTTGAGGATCTGGTTGTTAAAGCCGACCTGTCCAAGCGCCCCTTCACGCTGACCTGTGACAGCGGCGCAGTCTTTACCGCCGATGCTGTCGTGATCGCCACGGGTGCCAGCGCCAAGTGGCTGGGCCTTGAGTGCGAACAGACATTTGCAGGTGGCGGCGTTTCGGCTTGTGCGACCTGCGACGGATTCTTCTATCGCGGCAAGGAAGTCGTCGTCGTGGGTGGCGGAAACACGGCCGTGGAAGAAGCACTCTACCTGGCCAATATCGCATCCAAGGTGACCCTCGTGCACCGCCGCGATAGCTTGCGCGCTGAAAAGATCATGCAGGACCGCCTGTTTAATCACGACAAGATCGAGGTGGTCTGGGACAGCACGCTGGAAGACATTGTTGGCCAGACCAAGCCCTTCCCGGTTGTTGAAGGCGTAAGGCTGAAGAATGTGAAGACCGGTGAGGTCTCAGACCGCAAGGCTGACGGCGTCTTCATTGCCATTGGTCACGCGCCAGCCACGGAGCTGTTTAAAGATCAGCTGGAAACCAAGGCAGGCGGCTATCTGGTCACCGCGCCAGATTCCACTACGACCTCCATACCGGGCGTCTTTGCTGCGGGCGACGTGACCGATGACAAATACCGCCAGGCCGTCACCGCAGCAGGTATGGGCTGTATGGCTGCCCTGGAAGCTGAACGCTTCATCGCTGAGCAGGAAGTCCTGTCTGAAAAGGAAGAAAGCGCGGCCTGATCCTTCTGCGTGACGAAAATTTCATGGCCGTGTAAGAACCACATCATCTATAGCTGCGTACAAGACACGTAGCTTGATGATTTCTGGGGAGCTGTAATGTCCTTTTCTCGTAGTCGGTCGCTCGTGACCACATCTTTGGCCGCTGTGTTTCTTGCGATTGCACCGGCTTCCGCGATGGCGCAAGAGACAACCGACTTCTCGCGTTATGAAGCGTTTGATGAGGATAGTAATATCCGCATCGATTATACCGCCTTCGACGACATTCTCGGTGGTCTGGTCTTTGAGGTTGGTCGGTCTGATCGCATGCCCGGACGCGGCGGCGCAGCTGTGCGCACCGGAACCCGGATCAATTTGGCCAATACATCGCGCTATCGCTACGAGGCGAACCGGATAGTGCTGCACGCGCTGAATGACGAGCAGCGCGATGTCATTTCCGCCTACCGCCAGGAGCTGGAAAGCCTTCCGGCTGCAGTCGACCTCTCCCGCCTTAGCTCGAATGAGCAGCTGGCCTACTGGCTAAACCTTCACAATCTGGTTGTGATTGACGAGCTGGCGAGGGAATACCCGATCAGCAATCTCAACCGCTGGCGTATTGATGGCGTGCCCTATGCCGATGCCAAGATTATCAACGTCAACGGCCAGCGCCTGAGCCTGAATGACATCCGCTTCAACATTGTCGGGGCGAACTGGGATGATTCGCGTGTCATGTATGGCTTTTTCTCGGGTGCTGTAGGCGGTCCGACCCTTCAGGGTGAAGCCTTCACCGGCGCGCGAGTCTGGTCTGAGCTCAATGCGAATGCGCGCGAGTTCGTAAATTCGCTTCGAGGCGTAGAGGATGCCCGCTTCGGTTTCCGGATTTCACCGATGTTCGAAGAATGGCGCGACATCTACTTCGCCGACTGGCCGCAGGACCTTCGCCTGCACCTCAACGCTTTTGCAGAGACCCAGGCAGGCCAGACCATCGGGGCTGGAAGCGAGCCGAACTTCCTGCGCTATGACTGGTCCGTTGCCGACCTGACCAATGGCGTCGGGCAATGCGGAGGCGCAGGCACATTTAATGTCCAGTCGTCTTCGAACGAAATGGGCCTGACCGGCCAGCGCCCATGCGGAACCCTGCCTGCACACGCCCAGGAATTTGTCGGCGTTGTGTTTGAGCGCCGCCTCGAGTTCCTGCGCTCTGGCCGCATGGGATCGGTGACCATTCGCGATATTGAAACCGATGATGAGGGTGAACGCCCTGGTCGCCGCGTCGACCTCAATGGTGAGGAAATCGACGACGAGCCATCGCGGTAAAGACTTGAGCTCTTGGCGGATTGAGAGCTGCGCGCTACTCAGTCCGCCATGAGTCGTTCATCAAACACTGCTGCTCTTCAAATGAGCGATGTGGCTTTTGCCTATTCGGCCAGGTCCGAGCCCGTCGTGTCCTTAACTGACCTTCGTATCGAAACCGCCGAACGTGTGTTTCTGCGCGGGGCCAGCGGCTCGGGCAAATCCACCCTTTTGGGGTTGATCGCGGGCATCCTTTCGCCGCAGGCCGGATCGATTGAGGTGCTTGGCCAAGACCTTTTGGCGATGAACGCGACACAGCGCGACAGCTTCCGGGCTTCGCAGCTCGGCGTCATCTTCCAGATATTCAATCTGCTTCCCTACCTGCCGGTTGGGGCCAACGTCACACTGCCTTGCCGGTTCAGCGCGGTGCGCGCAAAAGCGGCGGCTGAGGCGGGTGGTGCCGATGAAGAAGCGCGCCGGCTTTTGGGTCGGCTGGGTCTGGATGCCGACGCGGTCTGGGCCAAGCGCTCCACCGATCTGTCAGTGGGGCAGCAACAGCGTGTGGCTGCTGCACGCGCTTTGATCGGGAGGCCCGGACTAATCCTCGCCGATGAGCCGACCAGCGCACTTGATGCTAACAGCCGTGATGCCTTCATCGAGCTATTGAATGAGGAGTGTGACGCAGCCGGAGCAGCGCTGATCTTCGTCAGCCATGATGCTGGGCTGGCTGATCATTTCAATCGCGCGCTTGATCTGGCCGACATCAATACGGCGATGGAGGTGGTTTGATGGCACGCTTCCCTATCCTGACGCTCGCGCTGAGATCGATCAGAAACCGGGCCGGCACCGCGCTATTGACGATCCTGACCGTCGCGATTTCCGTCACGCTCTTTTTGACGGTGGAGAAGGTGCGCCATGGAGCACGCGCCAGCTTTGAAAACACCATTTCCGGCGTTGATCTCATTGTCGGGGCACGCTCTAGCGCGGTGAACCTGCTGCTTTACTCCGTCTTTCAGATTGGCGATGCGACCAATAATATTACCTGGGAAAGCTATCAGGCAGTTGCCAATGCTCGCGGCGTCGACTGGACCGTCCCGATCAGCCTTGGCGACAGCCACCGCGGCTTTCGGGTCGTGGGCACGACACCGGCTTATTTTGAGCGCTACCAGTACGGCCAGCAACGGTCGCTGGAATTTGTCAGCGGTCAGCCGTTTGACAACCTTTTTCACACCGTTATCGGAGCACAGGTGGCCCGCGATCTTGGTTATGAACTGGGTCAGGAGGTTGTGGTGGCTCATGGCACCGGATCGGTCAGCTTTGTGGAACACGACAGCAACCCCTTCACAATCACCGGCATTCTGGAATCCACTGGCACACCTGTGGACCGCTCGGTCTTTGTCGGGCTTGAAGCGATTGAGGCCATCCATCTGGAAGGCCCCACCGGGGCAGGTTCCGGGCTCTCGGCTGAAGAGCTGGAAGCGATGGACCTGACGCCAGACGCCATCACGGCCTTCTTTGTCGGGCTGGATACGCCGGTTGTGGCCCTGCGGCTTCAGCGCCAGGTGAACACCTATCCGTCTGAACCCCTACAGGCGATTATTCCTGGCGTAGCGCTGGCTCAGCTGTGGGGCATTGTGGGTGCGGCTGAACGAACGCTGGCTGCCGTGGCTGCCTTTGTGGTGCTGACCGGCCTTGTGTCGATCCTGACCGCGGTCCTGACCAGCCTGAATGAGCGTCGCCGCGAGATGGCGATCTTGCGCGCGCTTGGGGCGAGGCCCGGCCATATCTTCAGCCTGCTGGTGGCTGAAAGCGCTGGGCTGGCGCTGGCCGGAGCCCTGTTGGGAACCGCGTTCACCTACGCCGGACTAACCGCTTTCGCGCCGGCAATTGAGGCTCGCTTCGGCATTCTGCTACCAGCTCTCGTTCCTGGCCTCTATGATCTTGCGATTATCGGCGTCGTGACCGTGGCGTCTGCGGTTCTGGGTGCCGGGCCAGCCTGGCGGGCTTATCGTAACTCGCTGGCCGATGGCATGACCATTCGCGTCTAGACAAGGACAAACGCCAGTATGGACTGGGACAAGCTAAAGACCTTTCACGCCTCTGCCGAGGCTGGCTCCCTGACCGGCGCGGCAGAGCTGCTCAATCTGTCCCAATCGGCGGTGAGCCGCCAGATTTCCGCGCTAGAGACGGATCTGGGCGTAAAGCTGTTCCACAGGCATACGCGTGGCTTGCTCCTGACTGAGCCGGGCCGCGTCCTGTTCGAGGCTGCCGTGGAGGTCTCCGCCCGTGTCACCCTTGCTGAGAGCAATCTTCAGGACCTGCGCGATGAACCCAGCGGCGCGTTACGGGTCACTGCGCCCACCGCTTTTGGCGCAATCTGGCTCGCCCCAAGACTGGCGAAATTCGCTGAAAGCTATCCTCAGATAAAGCTTCGCCTGGTCTTGGCAGACCATGAACTTGACGTCTCGAATCTGGAGACCGACATCGCCATCCGCCCCTGGGCCGCACGCCAGAACGATGTCATCCAGCGCAAGCTGATGGAGGTGGATCAACACCTCTATGGATCAGCGGCCTATTTTGCGCGAAAAGGTGAGCCTTCAAACATCGCATCACTGGATGAGCACGATTTTGTCGCCTACGGCCCGCGCCATCTGGCACCGATCCCGAAGCTGAACTGGGCCTTGAGCCTTGGACGCGAAGACACCAGCCCTCCGCGAGATCCAGTGATTGAGGTCAACACGATTGCCGGCATGGTCAAAGCGGTTGAAGCAGGCATGGGGCTGGCTGGCCTGCCCAGCTATGTCGCCAATGACGATGACAAGCTGGTGCGCGTGCTGGACAACACCATCGGTCCCGCGTTTGAAATTTACATGCTCTACCCGCAGGAGCTTAAGGGCTCGCGCCGTGTGGCTGCCTTTGGCGAATTTCTAAAAGCGGAAACGAAGGCCTGGCGCGAAGCCCAGCCCTGACGTCGGCCTCTTGGCGCTAGCTGTCGTCGTCCTGACGCAAACGTCGCGCGGCGGCGCGCGCAGACAGCGCCTGCCCATCGGTTAGTGCTGCATTGGCAGCCGTTTCAAACAGTCGTGCAGCATCTTCGCGCCGCCCCTGACGTTCGCGCAGACGGGCCAGACCCAGTGCGGCCGGGAAATGGCCTGGATCAAACGCCAGCACTCGCTCATACAAGCCGGCCCCGTTCTCAAATTCACCGATCCCGATCAGGCAGCCGGCATGGTCGGCCAGCGCATCAAGGTCCCACGGGCTGCTGGCAATTGCTGCAGCGGTCGGGTCGCACGGCCCCGGCAGCTCGGCATTGGAAGTCACCAGCTCTGTTTCGCCCGGAATGGTACTGACGTCGATGGTATCAGGGTCGAGCGCGGGCTGCTCGTCCGGAGCCGCTACCGGGGCGTTGGCGTCGTCATTCTCTTGCTCTGGCTGCACCGCCGGTGCTGACCCGGCAGGTGTCTCGTCCGCACCCTCGCCATCTCCGCGCATCAGCCACATGCCGCCTGATTCAGAGCGCGGCTCCTCATAGGGATCAGCGATCTGGAAGCCCTGACGCACAGAGCCCTGGTTGCCCTGTGCAGACGCGACAGGGCGGTCACCAGCGCCCTCGGGGCCTAAACCGGCCTGCTCCGCCTGCATGGAAGCGGCGCGCGCCTCTGCGGCCAGCCTCTCCTCAACGGGGCGGGTTGCGTCCCATAGCGTGTCGCGGCGTTCGAGATCTTCAGGCACCGCAGCCCTACCAGTTGCCGCACCGGGTCCCGACGCCTCTCGCTCTGTCCTGTTCGGCCCCGGCCTGGCCTGTTCCGGCGCTTGCGCCTGAAGCGACATGCCCGCGGCCAGTCGGCTTGTGTGCTGGCGCTGATCGGACATGCGCGAGGCTGCCTCAGCTGACAGGTCGATCAGCACACCGCCCTGGCGCAGCTCAGCATAGGCCTGAGCAAAGCGGCCGGAGATCAGGACGCGGGTGGAGGCTTCAGCGGGCATCACCTCCAGAGAGGAAATCGCATCCGAGCCGTTTGGGAGGATTGAGCGCGGACGCCCCACCTCAAACCCGGTCAACTCTAGATAAACGCCATCGCCACGAAGCTGGAATTGCAGGGCTTCGGGTTGGGCATCCAGCGCAATCCAGATTTGCTCCTGCCCTGCCAGCAGACGCACGTCTGTTACCGCATCACCGTAAGCGGCAGACGTGGCAAAAAACACCGATGCGAGAAAGGCGGAGCGCAGCATGGATAATTCATGCCGCGAGTCGGCCTGCCACGCCTAGATGCGCGTCACCTGGAAAGATGCAAATCCCGGTGTGCACACATCATGGGCCAGCGCCCCAATGATGGAGCCATCCGCGCGCTCCACACGTTCATAGAGGTAGCATCCCTCACCGGCTGCTGGCACGCGGCCCGGGATGAAGCGAACCACCCCTTCATCTGCCAGCGCCGGCGCGCTTTCATTGACGATGGACCAGCTCGCCCGACCGCGTTCAAAGGCACATTCCCAGCGGCCGCTCTGCCCATATTCATAGCGCACCAGAGCCGTATCCCCGTCGGTGCGAGCATGGATGACCGCACCTTCGCCGCGTCGGGCAAACGCCATGGAGGACTGACTTCCCGCCGCTTCGCACGCTGCAATCGCAGGCAGATAGCGCGGCAGGTCTTCAGCCCAGGTCACGGCCGGGCCAACCTCGCGGGCACACCCCTCGTACATCAGGCGTCCTGCGATCACTGTGACAAAGCGTGGATAGGTGCGACCGCCAACTGCACAGGGCCCAGCCACCATCTCGATCATCATCTCGACACCGCGGTCGCTGAGGCCCTCAAACCGGCGAACGCCATCCACGAGAAAAGCTTGATCAATGTCCATTTCGGCAATCAGCATCTCGGCACCATCAACCGCGTGGCGATAGGTCGCCACAACGCGCGCGCCCTGCGCTTCAAACGCGAGATCGCCAGCAAATGTATCTCCGCTGATCTGATACCCTGCTGCCTGTGGCATGGCTTGCGGTGCAGATGCCGCAGCCGGTGCCGCGGCTTCAAAGCCTGCGGTGGGCGAACTAGTGGTGGTCGCGCTACAGGCAGCGGCCAGGCTTGCGATAACGGCGGCAATGCCGAGCCGTGTACGGGCCAAAGTCATGGTCAGGATCCCTCTTTCCTGAAAATTCGCGCTGAGCATACGCCGGTTACAAGCGCGGACAAAGCCTATCCGGGTTATGGTCAGGCCATGGGTGGTGATTCTCGATACAGCTATTACGAATTCTTCGCAGGCGGCGGCATGGCGCGCCTGGGGCTGGGGCGTGGCTGGTCGTGCCAGTTCGCCAACGATATCGATGCCGATAAGTGCAAGGCCTACGCGGCCAATTTTGGTGGCAACCACCTCTGCCAGCGCGATGTCTTCCAGCTGGAAAGTGCCGACCTGCCCGGTCAGGTGGATCTCGCCTGGGCAAGCTTTCCCTGCCAGGACCTGTCACTGGCCGGGCCCCGAGCCGGGCTGAAGGGCGAGCGCTCGGGCGTGTTCTATGGCTTCTGGCACCTGATGGAGCAGCTGAAGGCCGAGGGCCGCAACCCGCCTCTGATCGCGCTTGAGAATGTCACGGGGCTTTTAAACAGCCGGGGTGGAGAAGACTTCGCACTGCTTTGCCAGAGCCTGGCGGACGGCGGGTATCGGTTTGGCGCGGTTGAGATCGATGCCAAATGGTTCCTGCCCCAGTCGCGGCCACGCTTGTTCATCCTGGCCCTGCGGGACGATATCCCGGTGCCCGCTGACCTAAGCCTTGAAGTCGCGCCAGACCGGCTCTCGCCGTTTCATCCCAAAGCCATTCGCAAGGCGGCTGAGGATTTGCCGCAAGCGCTGAAAGACCACTGGATCTGGTGGGCGTTGCCTGTACCGCCAGTTCCCAACCAGATCCTTGCTGACGCCCTGGAACCTGCTGACGCCGTAGACTGGCACCCCCGCACAGAGACCAGGCGTTTCCTGTCGCTAATGAGTGACACGCACACTGCCAAAGTGACCGAAGCGCAGGCCAGCGACGCGCCGGTCTACGGCGCGCTCTATCGGCGCATGCGGACACAGGACGGTGAAAAGCACCAGCGTGCCGAAGTGCGCTTTGATGGCCTGGCCGGATGTTTAAGAACGCCCGGCGGCGGATCCTCGCGCCAATTCATCATGGAAGTGGACGGCAAGCAGGTTCGCACCCGCCCCATGACGGCGAGGGAATATGCCCGCCTGATGGGCCTGCCCGATGACTATGTGCTGCCGGAACGCCACACGACCGCGCTCCACCTGTGCGGTGATGGCGTAGTGGTCAATGTGGTCGCTTTTCTTCGCACCCACGTCTTCGAACCGATTTTGGATGAGGCGCGCGCGACACCTTTGGCCGCCGAGTAGCGCTCTGCAAACAAAATGCGTTGCGCATTGCACGCAGGCGCGCGCTGCGGCACATATCAGACATGACTTCTTCCGCACCCCGCGACGATCGCCCCGCCCTGTCCGCTCCTGATACCGCGCCTCTCTTGGAGGTTTCGCGACAGCTTGTGGAGCGCGCCTTGAAAGCCGGAGCCGACCAGGCCGAAGCCGGGGTGTCTGAATCCCGCTCGGTTGAGGCTGGCGTCCTCAACGGTGCCCTTGAAACTGTGGAGCGCAGCGAGTCCCGTGATGGCGGGCTTCGCGTGATTATCGGCAAGAAACAGGCAGGCGTAGCCTTCTCCGACCTGTCTGAAGCCGGTCTTGACCTGGCGATTGAGCGCGC
Source organism: Maricaulaceae bacterium EIL42A08 (assembly GCA_024178355.1). GTDB lineage: Bacteria > Pseudomonadota > Alphaproteobacteria > Caulobacterales > Maricaulaceae > Oceanicaulis. The sequence goes on from JAMZNZ010000002.1 coordinate 1,173,126, forward strand.
TATCGCCATGGCAAAGGCGGCACCGGATGACCCCTATTGTGGTCTGGTGGACAAAGATCAGCTGGCAAAAACCCAGCCGCATATCGAAACCTACGCTCCGCTTCAGCTGGATGAAGCTGCGCTTGAAGCCTCAGCGCTTGAGATGGAGGCCGCCGCCCTGGACGTTGAAGGCGTTGTGACAACGGCCGGCTGTGGTGCCAGCGGTGGCACCAGCGCGTCAGTCTTCGTCACGTCAACGGGGTTTGAGCGGGCCAAAATCGGGTCGCGCTGTGGGCTGGGTGCGGCGGCTGTTGCGAAGAATGATGCGGGCATGGAGCGCGACTATGACAGCCACCAGTCCCGCCGCCTGATCACGCTTAAAAGCCCTGAAGAGATCGGACGTTCTGCCGGAGAGCGGGCCGTGGCGCGCCTAGGCTCCGACAAGCTGTCCACGGGCAAAATGCCGGTCATCTTTGACAAACGGGTATCGACCACCTTCATCTCCTCTCTGCTGGGAGCCATTTCCGGTCCGGCAATTGCCCGCGGCACCAGCTTCCTTCGCGACAAGATGGGTGAGCGCATCTTTGCTGAAGGCATCGATATCATTGAAGACCCGCTTCGCGACTGGAGCTTTGGAGCTCGCGCCACCGATGGCGAAGGGCTTGCCTGTCGCCCGCGCGCCATTATCGAAGATGGCTTGCTGACCACTTGGCTCCTTAACGCGTCCAGCGCGCGCCAGCTGGGGCTGGAGCTGACCGGTCATGCTTCGCGCAACCTAGGCGGACCGCCGGGCGTTGGTGCCTCTAACGTACATCTGGCCGATGGTGAGCTGGATCAGGCTGGCCTGATGAAAGAGGCCGGTGAGGGCCTGCTGATCACCGAGATGTTCGGGCCTTCGCTCAACGCCAATACCGGCGACTGGTCGGTCGGCGTTGCAGGCTATCGCATTGCCGGTGGGGAGCGCGCCGGGCCGGTCAGCGAAGTGACCGTGGCTGGCAATCTTCTCGATTTCTTTGCCCGCATGGTGCCCGGCTCCGACCTAGAATTCGACAGTGCCATCAACGCGCCCAGCCTCCTGATTGATGGGGTATCGGTTGGCGGACGATAAGGCTGATCGCGATCTGATCGCCACGGCAGCGCGTGATGCCGGCAAGCTTGCCATGGCGTTTCGCGCGCGGGGCCTGAAGGCCTGGGAAAAGTCCAAGGGCGATCCGGTCAGCGAGGCGGACCTTGCGGTGGACGACCTGTTGCAGGGACGACTGAAGCCTGCGCGCCGGAACTATGGCTGGCTGTCTGAGGAGACAGCGGACGACCAGTCTCGTCTGTCGGCTCCTCGCAGCTTTGTCGTCGATCCGATTGATGGCACACGCGCCTTTATCAAGGGCCGTCCAGAATTTGTGGTCTCTATCGCCGTGATAGAAGCGGGAGAGCCTGTGGCTGCGGCTTTGTTCGACCCGTCTACCGATAGGCTATGGGACGCGATACGCGGCGAAGGCGCGCGCGTAAACGGCGCTCCGATCCGGGTCTCTAGCCACACGCAGATAAGGGGCGCACGCATCCTCGGTGATCCAGGCCGTCTGCCAACCTTGCGTCAGCTTGGTGCCGAAGCCTCCACGGTGAACTCGGCAGCGCTGCGCCTCGCGCTAGCAGCTCAGGGCGCGTTTGATGCGGTAGTTGCTGAGCGGCCCAAATGGGACTGGGACCTTGCCGCCGGAGCGCTGATCTTTACAGAGGCGGGCGGCGTCATTACGTCGCGAAAAGGTGAAGCGCTTGTCTTCAATGGCGAACCGCCGCGTCAGCCAGCACCGCTGGCGGCTGGTCCAGCGCTCCATGCCTTGCTAAGAGAGCGCCTGAATCAAGGAGATGCGCGATGAGCGACACGAACAAGCCTCAGCTGCTGCACCTGGTGATTGGCGGCGAGCTTAAAGACATCGGTCCAGATGCGACCGAGTTCAAGGACCTGGAAAAGCTCGACTTTGTCGGCGCCTACCCCAATTACGCTGAAGCTCGCGACGCTTGGCGCGCGGCGGCCCAGCGCACGGTTGATAATGCGCACATGCGCTATTTCGTGATCCACGCGCACAAGCTGCTCGACCCTGAGCACGACTAGGATCAATCCCTGAGCGAGACCTCCCAGACGCCGCAGGTTGACACCCTGCCCGACCCGGTTTCAGAGCCGCCAGCTCCAGAACCGGAACGCGCCGGTGTGATCGCACGGCTGATGGGTGAGTGGGTCTGGCCCAAGTCCGGCCTGCTTGGCTGGGGTATAGTCTTGTCGCTGATCACAGCGGCTGCCGGTTCCAGCTACGCTGGCGCTGTACACCTGGCGTCTCAGCAGGTTGAAGCGCGCGACCCGGCGGTGATCTGGATGGCTCCAGCCATGATCCTCGCCCTTGGCATAGTGCGATCCCTGAGCCTGTACCTACAGACTGTGGCGACCAACCGACTGGCCCTGTCAATCATGCGCGACTTGCAGAACGCGATGTATGCCAAACTGATGGCTGCCGACTTTGCGCGCCTTGGGGCCGAAGCCACCGGAGCCTTCGTATCGCGCTTTACCAATGATATTACAATGCTGCGCGAAAGCCTGGTGCGGGCCGCGAACAATCTGACGCGCGACCTTTTCATGGTTATCGGCGGCATTGCCTGGATGGTCTGGATCGATTGGGCGCTGGCCCTGTTCGTACTGGTTGTCCTGCCGATTGCGGGCCAGCCGGTGCTGGCCATCGGCAAGGCGATCCGCAAGCGCGCCAACGAGGTTCAGGCCCAGGCCGGCGACGTGACCAGCTTCCTTGATGAAAGCCTGTCCGGAGCGCGCGTGGTTAAAACCTTTGCGCTTGAGCCTTACACGAAAAAGCGTGCGAGCGAGCGCTTTGCCGAGCGCTTCCGCCTGCTCCTGGACATCGCCCGTCAGCGCGCCAAGATCGAACCGGTGATGGAAGTTGTCGGCATGATTGCGCTGGGCGGCGTGTTCTCGCTTTTAGGCTGGCGCGCCATGAATGGCGAGGCCGATGTGGCCGACCTTCTGGCGATTATCGCCGCCATTCTGGTGGTCAGCCCGGCCGCCCGCGCGCTAGCGACCCTTAACGGAGCCATTCAGGAAGGCCTCGCGGTTCTTGGCCGAACCTTTGAGCTGCTTGATGAAGCCGAAACAGTTGTCGATCAGGACGATGCAAAGCCCCTGAAACTGAAGTCAGGCGCAGTTAAATTCGACGCTGTCAGTTTTGGCTATGGCGCAGACACCACCGCAGTGTCAGATATTAATCTTGAGATCGCTGCAGGTCAGACAGTGGCGCTAGTAGGCCCATCGGGCTCTGGCAAGACGACGCTGATGAATTTGCTCGCGCGGCTGTACGATCCACAGTCTGGTCGCATTCTCATCGATGGCCAGGACATCCGAACTGCCGAGCTTGCCAGCGTTCGCAGTGCTCTGGCGCTTGTCAGCCAGGACGTCACCCTGTTTGACGACAGCGTGCGGGCGAATATTGCGCTAGGACGCATGGACGCCAGCGAGGACGAGATCATAGCCGCTGCCAAGGCTGCCGATGCCCATGACTTCATCATGGGGCTGGAGGGCGGCTATGACGCGCCAGTTGGCCCCAAGGGCGGCAATCTGTCCGGGGGGCAGCGCCAGCGCATCGCCATTGCCCGAGCTGTCCTGAAAGACGCGCCAATCCTGCTGCTCGATGAAGCCACCAGCGCGCTGGATGCTCAGTCTGAAGCCCGGGTTCAGGCTGCGCTGGATCGGTTAAGCGAAGGCCGCACCAGCCTTGTCATCGCCCACCGCCTGGCCACTGTGCGCAAGGCCGATGTCATTCTGGTGATGAAAGACGGTGAGATCGTAGAACGCGGCGATCACGACACGCTGACTGGCAAGGGCGGTCTCTATGCCGAGCTTTGCCGCCTGCAGTTTAGCGAGTAGCTTTACTCCCTGCGCAGGATTTTCTCGGTCAGCACACTGCCCCACCAGCTTGCCATGAAGCCATCGTGACAGGCCTGGCGATCATATTCGGTCCGCACCCACTCAAGAAAGTCGATCGGGCTTTCTTCATTGCGCTTGCGATAAAGCTCAAAGAAGTGGTCTAGCATGCCGGTCTTGCCCTGCTTCACATGCAGATATTTGAAGGAGAGCTGCTCGATAGCCTCTTCAAACGGGGCCTTCTCGTGCAGCAGCTTGTACATCACGGCCACGATCCCGGCGCGGTCTGCGCCTGACTTGCAGTGCATGAAGGCCGGGTAGGCAATCTCGTCAAAGACCTCGATCAGACGCTCAATCCGCTCCACGAATGGCGCCTCCCGCGAGCCCCAGGGCAGATCGACGATATCGAGCCCCAGCTGATTGCAGGTGTGGTGCTCCAGATCGTAGTAGTGACGCCCCGGCTGGGTACCGCGCAGATTGAGGATGGTTTTAAATCCCATCTCCTTGAGCTCGGCCAACCGCTTGGGGCTGGGCTGATTTCCCCGCCACATCTCACCGCCAACACGATGCATGTTATGGAAGTTCACACGCAACACGCCATGGTCGCCCCACATGAGGCCCTTCATAGCGCGCTTGTAATCAGCCGGGTCATTGAGATCATAGGTCATGATGGCCCGAAGTAAGGCCCGTTTCGCGTTAACGCAATGCAACAGCGCCGCGCGCCATGCTTGACCTTTCGGCTCCATAACGCGAAGCAACAGATTACAATGGCCAAGTCGTTCCTTAAATCCGCGCCCGTGCAGGCAATCATCGGCACCCTTTTGGGGGCCTATATGGGGTTTGTGGGGGCCACCACACGCTGGGAGCGGCGCGGTGTTGAGCACATCACCCCCATTCGCGAAGGCCGTGACGGTCTGATCGGAACGATCTGGCACAGCCGCATTATGCTGAGCCCTTCGATATGGCCAAAGGGGGCCCAACCTCCCAAGGTCCTGATCTCGCGCTCAGGTGAAGGCGACGCCATCGCCCGGGCGGCCGCTGTAAACGGCGTCGGCGCCATTCGTGGTTCCTCGATGAATCTGAGAAAGCGCGAGAAATCCAAGGGAGCTATGAGCGGCTTTAAACAGATGGTTCGCCATCTGCGCGACGGTGGCTGTATGGCGATCATGCCTGATGGCCCGCGTGGCCCACGCATGCGGCTGGGTCTCGGCCCGCTCATGATCGCTCAAATGGCCGGAGTTCCGATTGTCCCTGCCACCTGGTCCACGCGGTGGGGCAAGACCTTTAATAGCTGGGACCGCTTCATCCTGCCCTTTCCTTTCGGCAAGGGGATCATTGCTTATGGTGAGCCGATCACGGTGCCCCGCGATGCCACGCCTGAAACCCTGGAAGCCCTGCGCACAGAGCTGGAAGCACGGATGATTGCCCTGACTCACCTGGCCGATGAAGCGTGCGGGCGAATCAAAACTGAACCGGCGGAGCCACGCTGATGCCAGTTCTGACGCTTCCTGCCTATCGCGTCGCGATGACCCTGGCTGCGCCCCTGCTCAGTGGCGTCCTGAAGCGACGGGCTCGCAACGGCAAGGAAGATCCGGCCCGTCTTGGCGAGCGCAGAGGTCTTGCAAGTGCACCACGCCCGAAAGGTGCCCTCGTCTGGCTCCACGCAGCCAGCGTTGGGGAAAGCCTTGTTGCACTCAGTCTGGCTGAAGGGCTGGTTGAAGCGCGAAGCGATCTGTCGATCCTCATCACATCAGGCACGCTGACATCTGCAGCACTTGTAAAGAGGCGGGGCGTAGAGCGCACCGTGCATCAATTTCCACCGCTCGATCATCCCGCATGGGCCCGTCGCTTCCTGACGCATTGGCAACCGGATCTGGCGGTGTTTACCGAAAGCGAGCTCTGGCCCAACCTTATTGAAGAAACCCGCCGAACCGGGACGCCCATGGCCCTGGTCAATGCGCGTATGAATGACAAATCGGTTCGCAGCTGGCTGCGTGTCCCTGACACAGCAATGCACATCCTGAACAGTTTTGACTGGATTGGCGCAGCGGATGCGCGCACCCGGGACGGCATAAGCCTTCTGGCGGAGCGCGATATTCCCCTGGTCGGAAATCTGAAGCTGGAAGCTGGCCTGCCTGACCCGGCACCAGAAGTTCTTGCCCAAATCAAAACTGCGATTGGAGAGCGTCCGGTTTTTGTCGCTGCCAGCACCCATGCCGGTGAAGAGGCGTTGATTGCTGCTGCATTGAGCGAGCTTAAGGCGCGCCATCGGGACGTCCTGATGATCCTGGCGCCGCGTCACCCTGAACGTGCTGATGAAATTGCAGATATTCTTACACAGGCTGGGCATGGCGTGGCCCGGCGCTCTTGCGGTGAACTGCCGACACCGGACTCCTCGGTGTATCTGGCCGACACGCTCGGCGAGATGGCGCTCTGGTACGCTGCGGCACCGGTTGCGCTCATCTGCGGCAGCTTCATCGCCGCCATTGGCGGGCACAATCCCATTGAAGCCACCCGCGCCGGTGCATCGGTGATTACCGGCCCCCACGTGGACAGCTTTGCCGACATATATTCAGCCTATGACGCGGTCGGCGCGCGGCTCGTCTGCCCTGCGTCGGCCACCGCAATTGCTGAGGCAATTTCCCAGGCCTTGAACGGCAGTGGCCCGTCGCTTGAGGCTGGCCAGGCCGCCCTGTCTTCCTTGCCCACCGGCGCGAGACCCGCAACGCTGGATGCTCTGTTAGCGCTTCTGGACAGTGGGGGGCGGCAATGAGGCCACCAGCATTCTGGGATACCGATGCACCGCGCAGCTCAGCCGCGCTGACCCGGGCACTGCTCAGCCCGCTGGGCTGGATTTATGCTGCTGCCACGGCACGCCGCATTGCGAACACGACGCCGGCCCGCGCTCCGGTTCCGGTAATCTGTGTGGGCAATATAACGGTGGGCGGAACCGGCAAGACACCGGTCGCCATCGCCCTTCTGGATGCCGCAATCCGCCTGAGGCGCACCCCGGCGGCGCTATCGAGGGGCTGGAAGGGCAAGCTTGCCACGCCAGCGCGTGTTGATCCGGCGATCCATACCGCCAGCGATGTGGGTGATGAACCGCTACTGCTTGCCCGCACAGCGCCCACCTATATTGATCCCGGTCGCATTCAGGGCGCGCATCTCTCCGCTGAAGACGGCGCGGATCTGATCGTCATGGATGACGGCCACCAGAACCCCAACCTGGAAAAAACCCTGTCCATCGTGGTTGTCGATGCAGTCGCGGGATGGGGTGCCAACAAGGTCGTACCGGCAGGCCCCCTGCGTGAGCCGGTCAGGGCCGGTCTTGCCCGTGCCGACGCGGTGATCGTGATGACGCCGGGTCCGGACTTTCAGCCTGACTGTCGCGCCCTCCAGCTTGAGGAGCTGGAAATCCCGGTCCTGACCGCCTGGCTGGAACCGGGCAATGCAGCTCCTGAAGGGCCCGTTCTGGCTTTTGCCGGGATCGGTCGCCCACAGAAATTCTTTGACGCGCTGAAAGCCTCCGGCGCAAAGCTGGCCGATGCCATAAGCTTTCCTGATCACCACACCTTCTCTCGCGCCGATATCGAGCGCCTGCGTGATCTGGCTGAAGATCACGGCGCAACGCTGATCACCACGGAAAAAGACTGGGTGCGCCTGCCCGGCGCGGTCCAGCCCGGCGTCACGACCTGGCCAGTGCGCGCCACATTCGCTGAACCGGCGCGGGTTGAGGCGCTGATCGAGATGGCGGTGGAACGGTTTAAGGCTCAGGGCTAAACCAGCACTGCCGGTCCGAGGATCATTCGCCCAGCTCCGCTTCAAGTTCATCCAGCACGGCCTGCGCACGCTGACGCTGGCTGGTATGCCAGGTCTGATAAACATCCTGCATGGCCGTGAGCTGCTCCACCGCGTCAGCAAAGTCCGGATCGGCGGCCATGGCGTCAAAATCGTAACGCGCCCCGGGCTCACGCTCTCCACCGGGTGGCGTGGAGAACTGACGCGTGAAGGCTTGCATGTATTCGGTTTTGATCAGGCGCGCGTGCAGGAAGGTGTCGCCTGAGGCTTCCACCTGCTGGTCGTAGCGAAATAGCGCCCGCAGCAGCGCCTCATTCTCCAAGAGCGCCATGCGCCCGCTGGATTCAATCTCTGCAAAGGTGCTGGAGCGGGGAGCTGGTTCGCGATGAGTATAGCCGCGATAAAGGCCGTATTCGAACTGGTCGCGTGACTCTTCCGGCAAAAGGCCTTCATCCAGCGCGGTGCGAATGGTTCGAAGCGCAAAAAGGCTTCTCTCAATAGAGGCGAGGCTTCGGTCAGAATACTCGACAATCTCTTCAAAGTCGGCGTGCAGACGCTCGATCGTGGCCGCCCGCAGTTCAGCTTCCTGCCGCCCCTCATTCCACGCATTGATCTGAAAACCGATCACCACACCGGCGATCACGATGACGAACTCCACTCCGGCCGCCAGCCAGTTCTGGGTCTTGAGCGCGCGGGTCAGGTTGTCGAGGATCATCGGTCTGGCCCGGGGTCTGTTGCTTCCTGATCCCTTGAGGGTGGCTCGACTTCGAACGGGCGTCTCAGAGTTGCATATCGGTCGGCGAGGAAGTTGGGGTCGATTTCAGCAATGATAGGGCCAGCAACCTCATACATAGGCGTGTCCTGCCAGTTGGCTTCCTCCAGAGCCCACCAATGCTTTCCAAAGGCGCTCCCGAAGTAATTGGGTGACTGATTACGTATCGCGCGTTCAACTCGTTCGCGGGAGACAAGACCGGCCTCCCTTAAATCGAAGAGTATGCCCCATTGCTGCATGATCGTGACCATCTGGGTCTCTGCCATGCGTAATTGGGCGTCGGTCATGGTCTCCGGAGCGAGCACGGCAACCATCCAGGCATCGGCGACGTCGGTCTGGGTCATACCCAGTTCAATCATAACGGCGGTTTCTGCGCGGTTGACTTCGACGCCCAGTCGGGTGAGCGCAGCGTTCTGACGCACTTCAAAAATCAGCACGATCAGCCCAAGAAGAACCCCAAAGTTCGCAGCCAGGCTGAGCCACTTATTCGCTTCACCCCAATGGCGTACTTTTGCACCGGTCTGGTTCGAGGACGCTGGGGTCTCACTATTCATTTCTGCCCTCCGGCAAAGGTGCATTTGCGATCACGAATACCAGCGCGACGGCGTAGTCGTCCTGTTCGTGGATGGCTTTGAATATGTTTTGAAGGATCATTCTGTTACGAGCCTGCTCTCAGTGAGGCTCTCCATGCTCAAGAGCAGATCATCCAGATTGCTCAAAATGGTATCGAGGTCTGCGATCCGGCGCTGAAGTTTAGTAAGCAACTCAGGGTCGGTCCGCAACGAGCCGGCAATCTCACTTAAAACTTCGGGCGGCATCGGCAGTGTACACTCAAAACCGAATTCTATGGTCTCACGGCCGCCTGGTGGTGCCGGAGTGACCCGGTCACCGCAGACATCTCGCAGCGTCCTTTGCGCATGGCCAGGCACAAGCCCGCGAAAATGGGTGCGATATTCGCTGTCGCCGGGGTCGCTGAGATGAGCGTTATAAATGCCCGGCCCATACAAGAGGCCACTGACACGCAGAAAACCGTCGTCCTGAACAAGTGGAAGTGTACCCGTCGACACTAATTCATCATAGGCTGACCTAAAGCGCGGAAAGCCGGGGAACTGTGTTGCCCTGAATGCTGCAATCACCAGCACTTGATCCGAAACCGGCCGATTGCCACTGAGATCGCCAGCGACAACTTCGGCGTTCTCGATAACGACATCATAGTAAGCCTGCGTATCAAGAATATTCAGGCGCTCCATCGCGAGGTCATCTCTCAAGCGCTCGGTGAGTTCCTCAGCACGCGCGATCACCTGCCGGTCTTCGTTCCAGGCTTGGATTTGAAAACCGATCACCACACCGGCAAGCACAATGATGAACTCCAGCGCAACGGCGTAGTAGTTCTGCTCACGGATCGCCCGAGAGATATTTTGAAGGATCATTGAGTTTGCCCTGACTGCCCTCTTACCAGCATGAGAGTGGCACACCTTGCAGCGCAAGTTTTATCTACCCGGTGATGCTGACCGGGGTGAAACACCCCCACAGCACCACAGGGAAGACAATCACGCCAACGCGCGCTAATCCTGCACCCCATGAGTTTTCTGCAGAGTCTTGGATTTCGCGCCGAAGCGCTGGGGTGGGACGCCTATCAGGGTCTGTTCCGCTCCATGAGCGTGGACCGCGCCAGCGATACCGGTGCCAGCCTGTTGCGCGCGCTGGGACCGAAATTCAGCGTCCAGCATATCGCGCGCACCAATATGCGCATCGCCTTCCCTGAAGCCTCAGACCATGAGCTGGATCGGCTATTGGTGGAGATGTGGGACAATTTCGGCCGCCTGCTGGGCGAGTTTCCCAACATTCATCGCTTTGATTTTTCAGACGATAGCGATCAAATCGAAACCGAGGGGCTGGATATCCTTCGTGAGCTGGACGCCAAGGGACAGCCGGCGGTTCTGGTCGGCGGGCATTTTGCCAACTGGGAGATGATGCCGGCAACGATCGTGCGCAATATGAAAGATTGCCGGATCACCTATCGCCACGCCAACAACCCGATCATCGACAAGCGCATCTGTGATCAGCGCCGGGCCTACGGCGTACAGATCCTGGCCCCCAAGGGTGGTAGCGGTGCCAAGGAGTTGATGGCGGCCCTGAAACAGGGGGCCTCCGTGGCGCTGATGAATGATCAGAAGATGAATGACGGCATCGCCGCGCCCTTCTTTGGCCGCGAGGCCATGACCGCGTCAGGCCCATCACGCATGGCGCTGCGCTATGATGCGCCGCTGGTGCCCATGTCGATCATCCGCAAGGATGGCGCGCGTTTTAAAATCACCGTCCATGAGCCGTTTGAAAAACCGGCCAAGGATGATCCTGATGCCATCCTGAAACTGGTCACCAAGGTGAACCAGTTCGTCGAAGCCGACATCCGCCGCGCCCCGGCCCAGTGGTTCTGGGTCCACCGCCGCTTTGAAAAACCGCTCTACCGCAAGGATGCGGGATCGAGCTGAAGCGTCTCGTTCGGGTCGATATAGCGGTTATGCCACTTGATGCGCCAGTCCAGATGGGCGCCGGTTGAGCGGCCACCGGCTCCGACCTGGCCGATCACATCGCCCTGAGCCACCACATCGCCGACTTCCACGTCCACGCCGGACATATGCAGGAAGGCGCTGGTGAAGCCCTGACCGTGATCGATGAAGATCAGCCCACCCTCCCAGAACATGTCATCATTGGCCAGCGTTACGACACCATCGGCCGGCGCGATAACGTCGGTGCCCGATGGCGCTGCGATATCAATGCCATAGTGTGGACGGCTGGGGTCGCCGTTATAGTAACGCTGAGAGCCGTAAACGCCCGTAATGCGTCCTTCGACCGGCATCACAAAGCCGGTCAGGAAGCCGGGCGTTTCCCATCGCGACTGGTAGGCGGCGGCTTTCACTGCCCCTTCCCGGCGGCTGCGGGCCGCGTCTTCTTCGGACAGCTGGTTATAGCGTCGCGGCGTGCCTTCGATCCGCTGGATATCGTATTCGCGCTGTTCCACGGTGACGGTTTGCTCCCAGAAGGAGCCGCGCTGAAGATCAACACGCAGAACCGTTTCAGGTTCCGCATCGCGATCATGGCCGATAACGACCCAGCCTTCATCATCAGCAGTCACGGAGATGTCGCCGAGCGACACCCGCGCGCCGGGATCGGTCTGGCACAAAAGGGCCGCACCCTGACGGTGAGCACCACTGCACCGGATCGGATCGGTGTCCGCGGCGCTGGTTGCTGCATCCAGGGAGTCGGCGATCAGGATTGCCAGCGCATCCACCTCAGCTGCGGCTGGCGTTGCCGCCAGCGCCAATCCCGCCAGCGCGCCAATCATTGGCTGCCACCCGGGTTGGGAGCCCCAGCCGGGCCGCCATGGCTTTCCAGCCAGCGCTTGGTGGAGGTCACACCATCCTTGTAGGCTTCCTGGTATTCAGCGCTCCAGTATTTCAGTTGCGCAATCGGAATCTGCTCTCCGGTCACTGCACACAGCACGTAAGAGCCAGGTTTCAGGATCAGATAGTCTGCGTCGCCGTATTCCAGCTGCGCCAGACCCGTGAAATCTTTATCAAAGCTGTTCATGGGATCTCCAGTCATGGACACAAAGCTATCACGGCTTCGCCTGTTTTATAAAGCGTGTTCGGCTTGACCGACTCAGCGCCCGCCGCGACTGTGACGCCATGCCCGTCATTCGCCGCCTGTCCAAAGAAACCGTCAACCGGATTGCCGCCGGTGAGGTGATCGAACGCCCCGCCTCTGCGGTCAAAGAGCTTGTTGAAAACGCGCTCGATGCCGGGGCGACACGTATCGACATCTCGATTGAAGGCGGCGGCCTGACCCGCCTGGTCGTGGAGGATAATGGCTGCGGCATGGACCGCGAGCAGCTAGCGACCGCCATCGAGCGCCATGCGACCTCCAAGCTGCCTGTTGGTAGCGACGGCGAAGATGACCTGCTCAATATCGGCTCCATGGGGTTCAGGGGTGAAGCCCTGCCCTCCATCGGTTCAGTGGCGCGCCTGACCATCACCACACAGGACGCCGAGCTTGGCGAAGCGTGGGAATTACGCGTTGAAGGCGGCGAGGAAGAGGGCCCCCGCCCAGCTCCGTCGCTGGGCCGACGCGGCACGCGGGTGGAGGTCGCCGACCTGTTCTACGCAACACCGGCCCGCCTGAAATTTCTTAAAAGCGAGCGGGCAGAAAGCACCGCGGTGGCGGACGTCATAAAGCGGCTCGCGCTAGCCCGGTCTGATGTGGGCTTCTTCCTGACGGTGGAGGGCAGAAGCCGCATCAGCGCCCCGGCTGAAGACCACGACGATCCAGTGGAGGCTCGCCGCGCGCGCCTGTCGGCGATCCTTGGCGGTGACTTTGGCGAGAACGCGCTTGTCATTGATCAGGAGCGCGAGGGCGTGCGCCTGACCGGGCTTGCCAGCCTTCCCACCTATAATCGCGGTTCAAACCAGCACCAGTTTCTGTTCGTGAACGGCCGCCCGGTCAAAGACCGTCTGATCGTGGGCGCGGTGCGCGGCGCGTATCAGGACTTTCTGGCGCGCGATCGCCATCCGGTGGCTGCGCTTTATGTCGACCTGCCACCCGGTCAGGTGGATGTGAACGTCCACCCGGCCAAGGCCGAAGTGCGGTTTCGCGATTCAGGGCTCGTACGCGGGCTGATCGTTGGAGCGCTGCGCCATGCGCTGGCAGGTGCCGGTCACCGCGCCTCCACGACCGTCGCGGGCTATGCACTGGGTCGTGCCCAGCCGCAGACGACGCCCGGCGCACCGCCACTGGCGCACGCTGGCGGCTGGGGCAATCGCCCGTCAGCGGGCTGGGAACAGTCCCTGCGCGACACTGCCCGTGACCCCGACTTCGGTGGCAATCTCGCGCCGGGCATGAGCGCGCGGGTGGAGCCCGACTATGACGCAGGCACGCCCCCGTCTCAGGACGGCTATGGCGAGCCACAGGAGCCACAAGGCGAAGCTCCCAGCTATCCGCTTGGCGTCGCCCGGGCGCAGGTTCATGCCACCTATGTCATCGCCCAGACCGATGATGGCCTGGTCATCGTGGACCAGCACGCGGCCCATGAGCGCCTCGTCTATGAGCGTATGAAAGCCCAGATCGCGGCCACCGGTGTGGCGCGCCAGTCACTGCTGGTGCCCGAGATTGTGGAGCTGGACGAAGCTGAAGCCCGCCGCGTTCTGGAACGCGCCGATCAGCTGGCCGAACTGGGCCTGGTGATCGAACCCTTTGGCGCTGGGGCCCTTGCCGTGCGCGAAGTGCCGGCCCTCCTGAAACGTCTCAACGTCCAGGGCCTCATCCGCGATCTGGCTGACGAGATCGCCGAGTATGACGAAGCGCTGTCGCTGAAAGAACAGCTCGAAGAAGTGGTTGGCACCATGGCTTGCCACGGCTCGGTTCGCTCCGGGCGTCGCCTCACGGGCGAGGAGATGAACGCACTCCTGCGCGACATGGAAGCCACGCCCCATTCTGGCCAGTGCAATCACGGGCGCCCGACCTATGTGGAGCTGAAGCTGGCCGATATTGAGCGATTGTTTGGAAGGCGGTGAGCGGAATGGGAGTAGTGCTTCCGTTCTTCAATTACATCCAATCGCGGCATGTCCATTTTACGGATTCAAAGTCCTATCAAGCCATTCTGAAAGTAGGCGAAATTCGTCCCAGCGGTACAAGTGGCATCACCCCGAAATGGAAAGGCTCACTTGCCATTTGGAACAGCTGGATTTCAGTTTTTAGTGCCCAGCAGGTTGATCCAACCGATCCGAACATAGAGCGCCAGCTTGAGAATGCGGTTCAGATGCTCAATCAGGTCGAGGGAACTGAGCTTATTGCAATATCGATCAGCCAACGACCGGTCTATGGGCCCTACCGCGTCTTAGATATTCCGCCTAATCAGCGACCAAAGGACCAAGTACCTCGCTTCATTCCAATCTTGGAAGCATGGTACGATCAACCAATTTCAATTGAGAAATTTTGTTGTGTGCACGCGTTTACGAGAACGGGACATGGTTGGAATTGGGACTCCCAGCCTACACAGCTTCATAGGCCCGATGAATAAGATCGATTACACCGTCATCAATCTCGTCAACGCTGGGAAGTAAGATGGTGTACCGGCACATGCAGCCGGACGTCTCCCCTTCATCAACGGTTGCTCCATGATCTTCACCTTACCCGTCAGCGTGCGCTGCCGTCGTTCGCTGCAGTGATTTGACTGCGATACGGCCCCGGCGGACGCCATTGAACCAACTCTTGAGTGCCGCTAGCGTCGTCAAAACGCTCAAAAACCTAAAGGAACGCCCCATGACCCAGCCGGTTTCCAGACGTCAGGTGCTTGGATGGAGCGGCGCAGCGGCTGCATTCCTTGCAGCTCCGGCGCACGCGCTCCAGACCTCGCCTTCGTTGAACGCGCTGGCTGAAGCCAAGGGCCTGCGCTTTGGCAGTGCTGTTGGTGCAGGCGCTTCAGGCAGCCTCGCCGGGTCTTTTCATGATGAGAATTGTCGCCGCCTTCTGACGCAGGAATGCGGCCTGCTGGTCCATGAAAATGAGCTGAAATGGTATGTCATCCGGCCGAGTGCAGACGTCTACGATTTTGCGCCCGCTGACCTGATCATGGACTTTGCCCAGCGCGAGGGCCTGGCTGTGCGTGGCCATACGCTTCTATGGAACCGGGCCGAGTTTGAGCCTGACTGGCTGACCGGCCATGACTTTGGCACCCGACCGGCCAGTGAGGCCGAGCGCTTGATCGTTGAGCATATCCGCACAGTTGTTGACCGCTATCGCAGCCGCATTGGCTCCTGGGATGTGGTGAACGAAACTATCGACCCTGAAACCGGTGAAATGCGCGACACGATCTTCACCCGCCTGTTGGGCGAGCGCCTGCTCGACATCACCCATAATGCGGTGCGTGAAGCCGATCCTGAAGCCCAGCTGGTCTATAACGATTACATGTCTTGGGATACTGGGCACGAAGCCCACCGCGATGGCGTTCTGGCCCTGATACAGGGCATGAGAGATCGCGGTGCGCCCATCGATGCCCTCGGCCTTCAAAGCCATATCTGGGCTGGAAGCTCAATTGAATCGACGGGATTTGACCCAACGCGCGACGAGACGTGGCGTGACTTCCTGTCAGCGGCGACGTCCATGGATGTCGACCTACTCGTGACGGAATTTGACGTGAATGGCACCAACCTGCCCTTCGACATTGAAGGCCGGGATCGGGCCATCGCAGAGCTTGCCGAGCATTATTTAAGCCTGGTGCTGTCCTTTGAGCAGACCCGCGATGTTCTGGTCTGGGGTATGGCCGACCCCTATTCCTGGCTTCAAAATTTGTGGCCGCGCCCCGATGGCGAGGCCAAGCGGCCCACCCCCTATGATGCGAACTTCCAGGCCAAACCGATGCGCGATGCGATTGCGCGAGCCTTCATCAACGCGGTGCCGCGCTAGAGCTACCCCGCCGCCTGATAGGCCCGGCCGACAATCTCGATCACGCCGTCATCAATCTCGTCCAAGCTGTGTAGCGAGATGATGTACTGGCACATGCCGCCGGGCTTCACCGGCTTCATGAGTGCGTGCTCGGCGTCGCCTTTCAGATTGATGCCCAGCTCAAAGCGATCCTTTGTCTTCGGCCCCAACATCGCAAACTGCTTTGCGCGGCGCAGCGAGACATAACCCTTTTTTGGCGCAACCTCGAAGTCCCCAAAGGCTTCGATCTTTGCCATCAAGGCCTCATGGATCGGGCGCTGGTGCGCTTTCGGACCGGTGTAGATCTCATCAAGGGGATCGCCAGCGACCGCGTGGGTCGCTTCAACCGATTTGCGCGCCATGTGGACCAGCGTGTTGGCATCACCATGGCCAAGACCGAGCGTGGATTTGGCCCAGGCGACCATCTCGCCATGCTTGGCCATCCCCTGACCCATGACGTCGGCGTAAAGCGCATCACGCCGCTTGCCTGTCTTGGCCTCAATGTTGGAGAGCTGGGTTTCCAGCGCCTGATCCACTGCACTCATGGCGTCCTCCCGTTTCAGGTCATGCTGAGACGAACAGGACAATGGCGCAATAAATTTATGGGTTCAGGCCGCAGCCATGGCTTCACGAGTCTTTTCAGCCTCGGCAAGAACCGCGTCCAGCGCAGCCTCATCATGCGGTCGTGTTTCGGCCTGAGCGCATGCTTCAGCCAGCGCCATGGCGCCAACCCCGCGCGCCGCGCCTTTCAGGGTATGGGCGGCATCCTTCCAGGCCTGAGGCTGATCAGCGTCGCGCATCTTGGCTGTGCAGTTATCGATCTGGCTGGTGAGCAGGCCAAAAAGCTCTGCCTGCAGCGCCGCATCGCCGCCGGTATATTGAGCCAGATGATCACGATCGAGCACAGAAAAGGTCATGAACACGCTCCTTGAATTCAAAAGCTTAAAAGCAATCGGTTAAGATCAGGTGCCCGCCAGTCAACGCCGTGTATGGCTGTCTGCTGCAGCGGAGCGCTTTATCAAGTCATCAATCCACGTCACAAACCAGGCTTTGATGGACGCAAACAGGATACCCACCCATGCTCTGGTCTGATTTTGTCGGTCTTGCCGGCGTTGGCTGCATTCTGGCCGCCTACTTCCTGCTTCAGATCGAGAAGGTGCGCGGCGACAGCATGCAGTATCTGCTGCTTAATCTGGTGGGCGCGGTCCTGCTTATCATCTCGCTGATGTTCACCTTCAACCTGGCCAGCTTCGTGATTGAGATTTGCTGGCTCGCCATCTCAATCTTCGGGTTATCCAAGATTGCGTGGCGGCGGATGAAAGCAAAACGCGCAGACGCTTGACCCGTACCGAAGCTCGCGTAAGCCTGAGCCCATGAGCTTGCTAGATACATTTTCGTCCCGCATCGGGGAGACCCATGCGTCGGACTGGTTTGAGATCGATCAGGGCCGGGTCAACGCTTTTGCCGATGTGACCCAGGACCATCAATTCATCCACGTGGACCCGGTTCGTGCGGCAAAGGAAACGCCCTTTGGCGGACCGATTGCCCATGGCTTCCTGACCCTGTCCATGCTCAGCCATCTGGCCGAGCAGTGCCTGCCGCCCTTCCCGGCCGGGACCATCGGGATCAATTACGGCTTTGAGAAAGTCCGCTTTCTGGCGCCGGTACCCGTCGGCTCACGCATTCGCGGTCACTTCACGCTGGCCGACGCCATCGAGCGCAAGCCGGGACAGATCCAGCTCAGGCAGGACGTTACGGTGGAGATAGAAGGCGCAGACACGCCAGCACTATCGGCCCAGTGGCTGAGCCTGGTGGCGGGTGGGTAAGCTCGCCTGATCCGTGAATGTCATGGCCCGGTTTATCTAAGGCCACCCATTCTGGTTGCTTGCGGCTTTCAACAGCGTCACAGCATGGATTCCCCGGATGAACCGAGGGACGACAGTTCTTTTGATTGAGCTCGTCGCCCTACCGCCCGTCGCCTTCCCCATCGCCGCCGCCGTCTTCGCCGCGGGCGATGTCGGAGCTGACGGGGCTATCAATGGCCGGGTCCACGTGCTCAGCGACCTGGGGCGGGGTGAACACCTCAGCGCCCTGGTCGATGTAGACGGTGGTGGACGGGAAGGCGAAGGCGGTGCCGGCACCGTCTTCCACGATGCGCTTGATCTCAAACGCCAGCTCCTCTTTCAGGCGCAGCCACTCGCCCCAGTTGGTGGTCTTGGTAAAGCAGTAGAGCAAGAAATCGATCGAGCTGGAGTTGAATGAGTCCACGCGCATGAAGGTCGCGACCTCTGGCCCGGTCTCGAACTCAGGGTGGTTGATCAGGAAGTCGAGCACATGGTCGCGGATATATTTCAGCTGGTCGGTATTGGTGCGGTATTCCACACCGATCGCCCATTTGATCCGGCGATGGGTCATGCGCGAGAAGTTGATCACGGCGTTGTCGGCAAGGTTCGAGTTCGGGACAAAGACCGGGCCCTTATCGAAACGGCGCACCAGGGTGGACCGGAAATTGATCTCCTCCACCGTGCCCTCGACGATGCCATCCACCTTGATCCATTCGCCTGGCACGAAGCGCTTCTCAGTCAGGATCAGGATGCCCGCAATCAGGTTGCGGAACAGGTCCTGCGCACCAAGGCCGACGGCCACACCCAGCAAGCCCAGACCGCCAATGACCGGAGCCACCGGGATATTCCATACATGCAGGGCGGAGGCTGCACCGATAACCAGGAACAGGATTTTCAGGGCCTTGGCCATCCAGTCGATCATGACCGGGTTCAAGGCCTGGCGCAGCGGCGCAGACAGGTGAGCCACCGGCTCAACCGCATTATGCAGGCCCCAGAACAGCGCGATAATCACCAGTGTGGTGATCAGGCGCTGACCGTCCAGTGGCGCATCACCGCCGGTAAGCCCCAACAGATAAAGTGCAAAATACGCCCCGATGATCACCGGGATCATCTTCACCGGGCCATAGAGGCCTTTCAGGAGCGCATCGTCGAGCTTGTTGTCGGTCTTTTCCGCATAGGAAATCAAACGGCGCAGGACGAATTTGGAGAACATCCCGCGGACCAGAAGGGACAGGACAAAAACGCCCAGCGCAATGAGCCCCTCACCAACCGAGTAGCCCAGAAAGCTCGTCTGCCAGACCTGGACTACGATGGCCCAAAGCTCAGCCATTTCAGTGTTCAGCTCGCCCATGACTTATGCCCGCTCCTTGGTGCGCGAGAAGGTGAGATCGGGGAATTTCTCTTCTGAGTAGGACACTTCCCAGCCCGACTTGGCGAGGAAAACGAGATCGCCGTCAATATCCTCAGCCATGGCTGTCTTGTGGCGGCTGATGAAGTCTTCCAGCTTGTCGTCCGGACCGGTCAGCCAGCGCGCGGTTTCAAACGGACAGGGCTCGAACTCGACATCAATGCCGTATTCGTCAGCTACCCGCTGGCTCATTACGTCGATCTGCAGAGCGCCCACCGCACCAATGACGAACTCACCGCCGACCTGAAGACGGAAGAGCTGGGTGACGCCCTCTTCAGCGAGCGATTCCAGTGCCTTTTTCAGCTGCTTGGCTTTCAGTGGATCTTTCAGACGCGCCCGGCGCAGCATTTCTGGGGCAAAGTTTGGAATGCCCGCCACCTTCCACTTGCCGCTTTCCGAAAGGGTGTCGCCCACGCGAAGAACGCCGTGGTTCGGCACGCCAATCACATCACCCGCATAGGCGTTGTCGGCAATCTCGCGGTCATCGGCAAAGAACATCACCGGGGCCGAAACTGTCAGCGCCTTACCCTTGTCGGTTTTCAGCTTCATGCCGCGTTTGAACTCCCCAGACGACAGGCGCACGAAGGCCACGCGGTCGCGGTGGTTCGGGTCCATATTCGCCTGGATCTTGAACACAAAACCGCCGACTTCCTTGTCGCCCGGCTCCAGCGTTTCGCGCGGCCCCGCCGCAGCCTTCTGGGTCTGAGGACCCGGCGCATGCTCAGCCAGCGCGTCAATCAGCTCACGCACGCCAAACTTCCTCAGAGCGGAGCCAAAATAGACTGGCGTCATATGGCCTTCCGCATAGCTTTGCGGATTGAAGGCGGGCATCAGCTCGCGCGCAATCTCAACGCCTTCATTCAGCTCGTCCAGCTCGTTCGGGTCGAGTTCGGACGTGATGGAGTTGCCATCCAAGGCAAAGCGCTCGCTTTCACGGAACTCTTCACCTTCCGGGCGACGATAGGCCACCAGCTCGTTAGTCTTTAAATCCGCAACGCCTTTAAAGCGATTGCCAGACCCCACCGGCCACTGCATGGGGGCCACATCGAGCGCCAGCTTGTCCTGGATGTCGTCAAACAGCTCAGACGGGTCAAGCGCCTCACGGTCAAGCTTGTTGATGAAGGTCAGGATCGGGATATCGCGCAGGCGGCAAACCTCCACCAGCTTCAGGGTGCGCGGCTCCACGCCCTTTGCGGCATCAAGCACCATGATCGCGCTATCGGCAGCAGTCAGCGTGCGATAAGTGTCTTCAGAGAAGTCCTCGTGGCCTGGCGTGTCGAGCAGGTTGAAGGTCAGACCCGCATGCTCGTAGGTCATCACCGAGGCGGAGACCGAAATCCCGCGCTCGCGCTCAATCTTCATCCAGTCCGACTTGGTGCGCCGGTTCTCACCGCGCGCACGCACCTGTCCGGCCAGGCGAATGGCCCCGGCGGTAAACAGGATGTTTTCAGTCAGCGTGGTCTTACCGGCGTCCGGGTGAGAGATGATGGCGTAGGTGCGCCGGCGCGCCCAGGGCGCCGCGTCAGCATGGCTCATGAAAGCTGGCTCTTGGCTTGTGTCGATATCATTGGCCGTGGGCGTAGCCGACAGCGCTCAGACACGCAAGCTGGAGCGTCGTTTAAGCCTGCATCCTTTGGGGCGCATGCTGCCAGACCGACAGGTTGGCCACATGGCTGGACAGCTTGCCACCCTTCTGCAGTTCGAGCAGCTGGGTCATGGCCACAAGCGAGACCGACGCCAGACGGACCTGGACACCGGTCGCGTCAAAAGCCGTTTTTGGTGCGACCGCCAGAAGCGCATTCGCTTCATCGGTCTTCCACGCGACCATGGCGGAGAGGAATTGAGCTACATCGTGATTGGTGCGGTGGATATGGTTTTCTTCCCACACCGCCTCGCGCACCATCTTGATGACCCGGCCGATGCGCATCGTCATCAGGCTCGTCTCGGAGAAGCCATGCTCGACGCCAGAACCGAGCGCCGTCTGGCGTGGATCGGCGATATCATAGACAACATCATTGAACAGGAAGAGCATCGCTAATCCGCTCACCATCTTTGTGTGAAACCCAACGAAGGCGAGTGTATGCGCTCAGCCGTTAAATTTTCTCAATCGGCTCATTAAGAAAGTGTCGACCATGAGGGTCGTCGATCTCGACAACCCACAGGTCAGGATCGCGGTCGGTGCGCCGCTGCAGGTAGGCTGTCACAGACATTTCATCTACTGGCTCCGGTCCTAACGGCTGGGTCCATAACCGCTCGCCCTCCATGTCCCGGACCGGCACATAAAGCTGCGCAAGGCGTTGGGGCAGCAGCACTTTGACCAGAACCACCCCCGCATCGGGATCGCCCTTGCGGTCGACATACACCGAGGCACCGGCGCTTTCAGCGCGCCAGCGCAGGGCATCGACCCAGAATCGCGCTTTTAAATCACTCATGACGCTTGATGGCCCGCCCATTGCTTAATAAAGTCTTAAGCGAGGGGAGCGTTTCATGTCGATACAACAAGGCCTAATTGGTCTCGTATGCGCGGCGCTGTGCGTCATTTTTCTGGGTGAAGCAGCTGAGGCGGACCACCGTCCGGCGCGATCCGAGGAAGCATTAATATCATCTTTTGAAGGGGTTGGCTCTCAGCTGCAGCTGGATGAAGCCACGCGGGAAATCCGTATTCCCTTCACCATTGCCACCGATGCCAGACCAGAAGCTGTTGAGCTGGTTTTAAGTGCCGCGCCGCTCTCAAACCGGTCAAACGGGCGCATCGAGGCCTTCGTGAACCGCGCACGCGCGGTGGTTCTTCAGCCCCGCGCTGAAGATTTCGAGGCGCGTTTCTCACTTTATTCAGACGATTTGCGCGCTGGTGAAAACGAGCTGGTGCTGCGCCTTGTGGGCGCGGTGAACGATGGTTGGACCATTGATACCGTGCGCTCACGCCTGCGAATTTCAGCGGCTCCAGTTGACGGCTACACATCGCTGGATGCCATCGAAGCTGCGTTAAACGCTGACTTTGCGGCACCGCGCCGGGTTCACATTGATGCCTCGGCCGCTGAAGAGGACGCGCTGGCCGTGGCGGCTCTTGTGGCGCAAGGTCTCGCCCTTCGCATGGGCGAACCGCCAATCCTGGTGCAGGACCCGGCCGTTGCCGAGTTGATCGTCTACGCTCAGGCCGGCAATGGCGCTGGGGCCCCAGCCATTGATCTGACCGGACCATCATCGGTGCGTCTGGCTGCTGGACAGCCCGGCACTCTGATCGCAGCAGCCCGTCTGTTTGCAGCCCG
Source organism: Maricaulaceae bacterium EIL42A08 (assembly GCA_024178355.1). GTDB lineage: Bacteria > Pseudomonadota > Alphaproteobacteria > Caulobacterales > Maricaulaceae > Oceanicaulis. Next base: position 1,195,594 of record JAMZNZ010000002.1, read on the forward strand.
CTCCATGGAAGGTCATGACCTGCGCTTTGATATGGCGAGTGCTCTTCAGGCGCCCCGCCTTTTCAGCACCTCCCAAAGCGATGTGGCCAACAGCCGCCTGGAAGACCTGGCCGCGCTTGGCGCGCCCTTTGGCTCTGATCAGGGGGGTCGTGCCGCAGTTGTGATTGTGCCAGGCAGCCATGCCGACGATGAGGCAGCCGCCCTTTCGGTTGTGGCACGCGCAGCGCTCGCTTCGGGTTCCGCCTGGCTCTATGCCTGGTACGGCAATGATGTGGCTGAGGCCCCAGCCAACCATGATCTGATGGTGTTGGGTCCTCAAGAGAGTCTGGACCCGCGTCTGATGGCAGCCGCACCGGCCGAAGTGCGCGCGGCAACGATGGCCGCATCCAACCGCACGCCGCGCCGACAGTTCGGCTCCACGGCCTACGCATCTGACAACACTGTGCGCAGCGCCCAGATTACTGGGGTTGCTGCGCTTTACGAAGAGGCCAGCGGTCGCAAGGTGGCCCTTATTACCGCACCTGAAGGCGCTGATTTTGCCCGCGCGGCCAAGCGCCTGGCGCGTTCAGAGCTTTGGACCAGTCTTGAGGGGCGGGCCGCGGTCTGGGATGCCGCCGCGGTGACCCCGTTCGGACCAAGCGCAGCACCACAGTTTTCGCTGGAATGGGCCTCTCAGCTCATTCGTCGCAACGATGAGTATTTTGCCCTGGGGGCATTTAGTCTGGCGATCTTCCTGCTTCTTATGGGAGCCGGCGTAAACCGCTCGTCAAGACGCGAGACCTAAGATGGCAGGGGTATGACCCCTGCTATCGCCGCCCTTCTTCTCGCCCTTCAGGCACCAACAGACGCTCCAGAGCTGACCAGCCTGGCTGTGCTTCGCGCGGGCGATGACGCCTGCGGCTTGCTGTCTGGCCCTCAACGCGCCCTGCTGGAAGCCGCGATTGCCCGAGCCAGTGATGACGCGGTCACCGCAGGTGCCGATCCACAGCGGCTGGAGACACAGCTGGCTCGCCAGACCGTGGTACCCGCCTGTGGTGACCGTCAGCTGGCAGCTCTGGTGAATGAGCATCTTGATCGCATAGATGCCCTGGCCGGGTTCACCGAGATCCGATTTCAGGGCACAAGTCGTGTCTGGATGGTGGACCGGCGCCCGTCACGCCCGCATGCAGAGACCCGCTGGCGCGTGATCCAGGAAACCGGTGCTCGAGACGCCGTGTTTGGCATCGCCGAGATTGGCGACGACCTCCAGCTCACTTTGGCCTTTAACAGCGATAGTGTTCTATCCGGGGCCGTTCTGGTTGCACGCAATCCAGACCGCATGGCTTATCCCATGGATTTTACCGCTGGCGGGCTTTTGCCCCCACCGGGCCGCGATGGGGCCAGTGCCTGGGGCGCTTCCGCCGGGCAAACCCAGCGTTTTATGGCGAGGGAGCGGCTCAACGCTGATGCAGCTGCCGTCCTCGCACCGGATTCAAGCGAACTTCCCCGTGGCTTTATCTTCCCACCAGAAAGCCTCGCTGCCCTTGTCCAGCTGACCCCGCGCGAAGGGGTGGCGATTGAGCTGCGTGACCGATCTGGAGACGTGGCCAGTGTGATCTGGTTTGAGGTGGGTGCACTGCAGGCTGCTTTGGCGATGCAGGCGATACCGCTCATCGAGGTTGAAACTCCGGCGCAGGCACCCGCTCCCTAGCTTGCGTCAGGCCCCAGTGCCGGTCTGCAGCTCTTCGCCCAGTGACTGGGCCGCCTTTATACGCTGGTGCACTTCCAGGGTTGCATCGGCACCCATCGGCTCCACCACCGCTTCGAGCATCACCGGCAGCGAAACCGTAACGGTGGTGCCCTCATCGGGTGTGCTCTGCACGCCCATCGTGCCGCCATGCAGCTCGGCCAGCGCCTGAACCAGCGACAGGCCAAGACCAGAGCCTCGTTCTGAGCTGGTGCGTGCAGAGTCAGTCTGGTTCCAGGCCTTACCAACACCTTCAAGTTCTTCAGCCTTGATGCCCACGCCACTATCGCCAACAGCCAGTACCAGCGCATCGCCCTGAGCCTGAACCATGGCCACAACCGCACCGCCCTCTGGCGTGAACTTCACCGCATTAGACAGAAGGTTGAGCAAGATCTGGCGCAGGGCCTTACGATCAGCCTCCACCATCAGCGGGGTCTCGCCCACCTCGGTATAGAGCGCGATATCTTTTTCCTCGGCGCGAAGGCGCAGCATCTTTGAGCTGATCTCCACAACGTCGCGAGCGTCAAAGACTTCGGTATCCAGCTCATAGCGATCTGCTTCGATCTTGGACATGTCCAGCACATCTCCGATCAGATCGAGAAGATGCGTCCCGCTCTCATGGATCAGATCACCATATTCGGCGTAACGCGCTGGCAGCGGACCGAAGATGCGCTGCTTCATCATGTCAGAAAAACCGATGATGGCGTTGAGCGGGGTGCGCAGTTCGTGGCTCACGGCGGCGAGAAATTCAGACTTGGACCGGTTCGCCGCGATGGCCGCATCGCGCTCAGCCTCAAGCCGGGCCAGATCATCACTGATCACGGCTGGTGTTTGCCCTTTTACAAGCGTTGAGGACTGGCGCTCCAGCGTCAGGACATAGCCATCCGGCGTCGCCACCGCGCGTGCATCCACCGTCTGGGCAGAACCATCACGATCGCGCACATCAAAGGCAAAGCAACCGCCATCAGCCGGTCCGCCTTCGCTCGCCGACGTCAAACCCTGGCGTACAGCGTCCTGCGCGTCTTCATCAAAGCCAAGCCCGTCGGCAGGTAGGCCGTTCAACTCATTCGGGGCACCGGGAACAATCCGGCGAATGGCCCGGCTGGCAGCCTGAATGGTGCCATCCTTATCCAGCGCCATGAGCGGCGAGGGAGCGCGCGCAAAAGCTTCAGCGGCCGAGGCGGTCTCACGGACCGTGCGCTCAAGACGGGAAAGCCGACGCTCAAGCCGCGTGCGTGCCACCAGACCTGCCAGAGCCAGGAAGCCAGCAAACGCAGCCCAGATTTCAGGCGTCGCGAGCAGGGCTTGAGCCCCCGTCGTCAGCGGTCCTGGTACACCGGCCAGCACGCACAGCACGAAGGCCAGCGCACTTAAAACCGCCGCCATCCGCCCTTGGGCCGCGTTAACAGATGCAGCCAGAACCGATGGGCCAGCGAGGAAGATCAGAGCCGCAGGAGACAACGCCGCGCCATAGGCGAGCGCGGCACAGATACCGGGAAGAATCCACACCAGCGCCAGAAAAAGGCGCGCAAGATCAGAGCGCGGCAATCTTGATCCTGCCAGGAAGAGCCCGATAACGCCCGGCACGACGGCTACCGCGAAACCTGCTATGATCCAGCTACTTATGGGCGCTGGAGCCGTCATGAATGCGAACAGGCAAAGCCCGATCCAGGCGGCATGAAGGGCGCGTCCGGCCAGACCAAAGAAGGCGTTCTCTAGAAAGCGCATGCGAATCGAATCCCGAGCAGGGAAATCCTGCACATTGAAGCTCGACTCACGGCGTTAATAATTATTGAATCTGTGTTAAACGATCAGATCACTCTTGATCGGCAAAGTAGGGGAGCGGGCAAGCGGCCCGTCTTCAAAATGATCCTGGAAGGAACAGGTACACCATGACGGATGGATGGGTACTCGCCGCAGCTGCGGCTTTAATCGCCACCGGTGTCCAGGACGCGCAGACGTCCGAGCCGGCTCAAGACCAGCCTTCTTCCCCCTCACTCGTGCTTGAAGCGCCGGAGCCCACGGCTCCAGCCGCTCCTGAAGCTATTGTGCGCAACGCTGAAACTTATGCGGCCTATCACGCCGATGTCGGCTCGGCAGGCCGCCGCGAGCTGCGCTCAGGCGCAGACCTTGATGCGACCATGGACGAGCTGGCGCGCTACTATGATGGCGACCGCCTTGTGGACGCACAGATCGCCTATGCCGCGCTTGTTGCCGCACAAAACCCTGAATTTATCGACGCAGTTCGCGCCGTAGCAGACTATTACGGGGCCGGAGTTGCGCGCGCAGCGCTAATGGATGACCCGATTTATGTGACCGGCTTCATGGGCGCTGACGTGGCCCAGGAAAATGTCTTCGGGGCCATCAATGAGGATGTGACTTCAATCCGTGCGGTCGGCGATCGCTATCGCCAGGCCGCCTATGAGCTTCAGAACGAAACCTGGGCCGGACGCCGCGCGCGCGACCGCGAAGCCCGCCTTGAAGCCCTTGAGACGGCGTCTGATCGCCTTGATGTGAACTTCACCGCCACTGCTGACGCCGAAAGCGGTGTTGACGCCGGTCCGTCCCTTGACGCACCAGCGCGTTCAGGACCATCGCTCGGTTCAGCGCCGCTATCCTCGGCATCATCCATGTTTTCCGACTTCGGTGTGCCGGCCGGCACCGCCCTGCCCGACCTGCAGGTCAATGTCGGCGAGCAACAGCTGGAACCTGATGAGCGTCGCATGGGTCAGATGCTATCGGTTGCCGCACTTCAGTCGATCGAGGCTGGCGATATGAGCGCGCTTGATCGGATGCTGGGTGATCCGGCGGTGGAACGCTGCATCACCTGGGCTCGACTGACGATGGCCCAGTGCATAGCGGCCGGTCACTTCAAGTATGAAGACAGCTTCTGCATCGCCGAGCATGCGCTCAATGATGTGGCCGATTGCCTGACTGCGAGCCGACCTGTTTCGAACTGAAACAGATTGGCCAAGGCTGTTCACCTTTCATCAAGGATGAATTTTCAGCCTTAACATGTCATTTACCAAAAGCCCCGGATTCGCTGGCGAGTCCGGGGTTTTTCGATCTAGCCTCCTTCTTGCATCCGGGAAACCGGGGTAACCAAGAGAGGCAAGATGTTTCCCATCAAAGCCACAATTTACACGCTGATCGTCGCCGCCTTCGTGCCGGCTGGCTTTCATGCAGCCCCCGACGGCGCGTTTGCCGAGGAAGCGACCCGCATCGCGACGGAGTGGAATGGTGAAGGCCAGGCCCCCGCCTCCTTCTACACAGTCAACACCGCAACGAGCGACTTCTGCGCTCAACGCCGGGAAGCCTGCCAGGTCGCGGGTGAGCTGGGTGAGGTTGCCGGATTTGTCTTCTCTATGGCCGCTGACCGGGCTGAAGACGCGCTGGAGAGCCACTCACGCCGTGCCCCAGCGAATGTTCAGGACACCGTCCTGACTGCTGACGAGCTGTTTGCCGAGGCCGCTGGCGAGATCCCGACCCGCTAAAGCAGCCCTGACCGGTCGCCTTGCCCTTGAAGGCGGGCGCGACCGGCGTTATGTGCCCGGTCATGGGCACACTTTCATCTGACATCGACGCACTCGTGGACGAGTTTGACTTCCTGGGCGACTGGGAAGAGCGCTACCGCTATCTGATCGAGCTGGGCCAGGCCCTGCCCGCCTTTCCTGAAGACGAGCGCACTGAAGACACCAAGGTGAAGGGCTGCGTCAGCCAGGTCTGGGTCGTCATCGAGCCAGACGAGGGTCGCCTGACCCTGCGCGGCGATAGCGATGCCCATATAGTCAAGGGCCTGGTCGCCCTGATGGATCGGCTTTATTCGGGGCGCACGCCAGATGAGGCGCTGTCCATTGATCCCAAGGAAGTCCTTGGCCGCATCGGATTGTCAGAACACCTGTCGCCGCAACGCTCCAACGGGCTGGCCAGCATGGTCAAGCGCATCCGCGCTGAAGCGGAAGCCCTGAAGGCTTGACCGAATCGCTCAGGCCGGACGCCTGGGACGCGCGAGCAGGCGGTAGTGCACCGCGAGCCGGTCAAGCGCGAGTTTGAGCATCGCGGCCCCGGCTCGCTCCGGCCAGCCGTTGTCGCGCTCAGCCTGACCCATGCCGCTTTCGCGGATTAAAATCGCAAACACCAGCTGATCCAGCCCGGGCCCCATGGCATCCAGCGCATCCATGACGCGCGTTTGCGCATCCAGCCGGGTAGTTGAGGCATCCGCCCGGTCAGCGGGCGCACTGCGATGCTTGCCGCCCGGTGGTGCAGACCAGTCGGCGGTCACACGACTTGTGAGCGATGACCGCTCATAATCCTGGATGAAGATATCAGCCGCATTGGCGTGCACCGCCTGCAGCAGCGCCGGCTTGTCACCGGACGGTTTCAGGTAGCGCGCAAGCGGGCCCGGCGTTGTCGCCTTTTTGAGGTGACGCAACCCACGCTCCTCCATCACCGGAGCCAGAGCCGGCTTTCGGTGCTGATCAGCAAAGGGCTGGTCACCGGACTGGCTCAAACGCTGGAGCCGGCCAAGGCCATCCAGGCTTAAACGATAACCACCCTCGACCTCGGCCAGAATGCCATCGCTGTTGGCTAACCCCATCTCGCGCGCACTGACCCGGGCAAGCGGGCGGCGACGCCGGTCAGTCCCGGCATAAACGCCATACCCACCGCGCCCACCGGGCAGCGGGGCCAGTACCCGCTCAGGCTTGGCGAGGTGACGCATCCAGGCGGGTACCGTCATGCCGCCGCCGCAAGCAGGGGCGACGGAGCGGCCCGCAGACAAGCCTCCAGCTCATCAAGCTTGGCGTCAAAGGCGGCGTCGTCGCGCCGATCCTCGATCCGGTGGCAGGCATGAGCCGCCGTGGACCGATCCCGGCCAAAGGCTTCGGCCGTTCGCGAAAGGCTAAGCTCAAACGCGACATGGGTCAGATACATGGCCACATGGCGCGCCAGCGCCGCCTTGGCAACGCCGCGGGTTGGCGCATCGATCTCATCGGCAGGCACGCCAAAGGCATAGGCCACCGTCTGCAAAGCCAGTTGAGCCCGGGCCCGGTCCGCCCGTTTATCCTGCTCAGTCATTTCAATCTCCCTGTGTGATACACGTGATAACGCGCATCATAGGAAGATTAAACTACGGAGAGGATAAAATTCCTATTATGAGAACATGAGGTTTAATGTCGCATTAAAATACGCGCAAAAAGAGAAAATCTATGCCGGGGAGAAATACGCGACCAGAAGCACGCCAGCCAGCAGGATAGCCGTCCACAACGCCATCAGGCCGGAGGGGAAGTCACGCGACAATGTCCCGCCCGGGCTGAACAGGTTATGCAGCTTGCGACCCAGCCCCTGGAATCCGGCCCCAAGAAGGCCTTCGCTCCACTGGACAACGATCCGTGCCATCGCCGTACCCCAGCGCGCAACCGCGTCGCCGAAATAGCGATAGATCCAGTCCGCATCGATGACGGTGCGATCAGCCTTTAGCGGGAACAGCTTCATCCAGAGCAGCAGCGCAAAGGCGAGCAGCCCTGCCCCAACGATCTGAAGCTGGCCGACAACCGATTCCAGCTTGTACGGCTTGTAGTCGGTCGCAAACGGCAGCAGATCGTACAGCGCCTGGTAATTCACACCCACATAGAGGCACAGGAAGGCGGTGATCCCCATCGCCACCAGCTGACCGGTGGAGGCCTCGGCCACGCGATGGCCCCGATCCTCACCAAAGAAGGCAAAGTAGGGAACCTTCAGCGCGGTCAGTTCCATGACCCCGGCAGAGGCAAAGATCAGCACGAAGTAAGCAATCGTCAGATGCTCGTAATGGACGGCTGAGAGGATCAGCGTCTTGGCCACAAAGCCTGAGAAGAGCGGCACGCCAATGACAGATGCCCCCGCGATCACCGCAAACAGGCCGGAGATCGGCATGGACTTGAACAGGCCGCCGAGCTCAGTCGCTTTTACAGTGCCCGTACGTTTCAACACCGCGCCCATGACCATGAAGAAGAGCGCCATGTAGAGCACGCCGACAAAGGCGTTGGCTGCCGCGCCGTTAAGCGCCAGCTCCGATCCTACGCCCACCGCCACGGTCATGAACCCAAGCTGGTTGATCAGCGCATATGCCAGCGTCTGGCGAAGATCGTTGGACACGATGGCATAGAAGACCGGGAAGACCGCCATGACGAGGCCGATGGTGATGAGGATTTCCTCACCAGCAAAGCCGCGCGCCAGCGCGTAGATCGCCATCTTGGTGGTAAAGGCCGACAGCACCACAGCGCCGAAGGCAGACGCCTTGGGATAGGCGTCGGGCAGCCACATATGCATGAGCGGGAAAGCCGCCTTGATCCCGATACCGGCCAGCAGCATCCAGCCTGCAGGACCGGACAGATCAAAGACGGACGTCTCACCCAGACCGCCAAAGCTCCAGCTGCCGGTCTGGCCATACCACAGAGCGGCACCGCCCAGCAGCAGCACACCAGACAGCACCTGAAGTGCCAGATAGCGCAGGCCCGCACGGCGGCTGACCGCACCGCCCACAGCAAAGATGAGCGGAGCTGAAGCCAGCGCCGTCAACTCCCAGAAGAAGAACAGCGTAATGAGGTCACCGGCAAACACCGCACCGACCGCAGAACCGGCATAAACCAGTGAGGCCGCATCGCTCCACCGCGAGCGGTCGTGGATGGAGTAGATGCCGTTCAGGAAAGAGGCGATCAGAAAGACCAGCGCCCAGACACGGCTGAGATTATCAAAGCGGAAGGTCTCAAGAGTGAGCGGGCCCAGCTCGACAAGGCCGTAAATGCCAGGCTCGGAAACGGCAAACCAGGCCACAAGGCCCAGGATCGGCGCGGCGATCATGATCGCCTTGCGGGCCGCATGATTGGGCAGGGCCAGCGTGATCAGTCCGCCAACAATCAGGGCGAAGGCCGGATTGAACCCGGACAGGAAGGACAGGGTGTCAGCCATTATTCTGCCTCCCCATCTTCGTCCTCACCGGCGTCATCACCGGCTGAGCGCTCATAAAAGTCAGGCCCTGCGGTGAGCGCAAAGCGCACCAGCCAGGCGGCCAGGATCGCACCCGCAGCGGCAAGGAAGGGCATCCACTCATACGCGCCGAGCACTTCAGGGTATTTCGACAGCGTCTTGTCACCCGACAGGACCATTTCCAGCCCGAAACCGACCAGCATCAGCACTGCCAGGGCAATAACGAGGAGACGGCCAAAGCCGGGCTTGAACACAAACAGGAAGGGCTGCGCCAGCGGGTGCACCCCGTCCGACGCGCCGGTGCGCTTCGCACTCATGGCGTCATCTCCGTGGTGAAGACAGGCTGAAGGAAATCAATGATCGGGCCGACCATGAAGAAGAGAACGACGGTGCCCGCTGCGGTGACCATCGGAGCGACCCAGGCCAGCGGCGGCGGCGGACCCGCCTTCATCGGGGATTCAACCGGCTTCTTCTTGCCAAAGGCGCGGATCACGATGGGCAGCAGGTAGCCAATATTCAAAAGCGTGGAACCGATCAGCATGGCGATAAGCCAGGGCTGGTCAGCGGCAACGACACCTTCCATCAGGAAGATTTTCGGCCACACCCCGCCAAAGGGCGGCACGCCAATAATGGACAGGGCCCCGATCGCAAAGGCAGCAAAGGTCACCGGCATATACCAGCCAAGGCCATCCAGCTGGCTGACCTCGGACTTCTTGGTGCCGGTATAGATGCCGCCTGCGGTCATGAAGAGCGTGATCTTGCCATAGGCGTGCATGACGATCTGAAGCGCGGCACCCAGAAGCGCGGCCGGGCTCGCCAGCATGGCCCCCAGCGTCACATAGGACAGCTGGCTGACCGTCGAGAAGGCCAGACGCGCCTTGATATTGTCCTTGGTGAAGGCAATCACAGACGCCACTACGATGGAGATACCCGCCAGCCAGGCCAGCCAGTCGGCCGCGGGCAGGATCTGCATGTATTCAATGCCGAAGATGTAGACGACGACCTTCAGCATGGTGAACACGCCCGCCTTCACAACGGCCACGGCGTGCAGAAGCGCAGAGACCGGCGTCGGTGCAACCATGGCATTCGGCAGCCACGGGTGGACCGGCATCAAAGCCGCCTTACCGATACCAAAGGCAAACAGCACCAGCAGAACCGAGCCTGCCACAGGCCCAGCTGCCCCGGCGAGGATACCGCCAGCGGTGAAGTCGGTGGTTCCGGCAAAGTAATAGGTTGCGAATGTCGCCGGCAGCAGAAGACCGATGGAGGTCGCCAGCAGGATGCCCAGATAGATCGCGGTGCCCTTCTTGGCCTTGGCATCACCCTTGTGAGCCACCAGCGGCACGGTCGCCAGCGTCAGTGCTTCGTAGAAGAAGAAGAGCGTGAGCATATTGCCCGACAGCGCGATGCCCATGGCCGCCGCAATCGACAGCGTGAAGCAGTAGTAGAAGCGCGTCTGGTTCTTCTCTTTATTGCCGCGCATATAGGCAATGGAATAAAGCGAGTTCACGATCCAGAGGCCGCTGGCTACCATCGCAAACACCGCGCCCAGCGGCTCAAGATGGAAGGTCAGGGACAGGCCTGGCGCAAAGGTGAAGAGCGTGATCTCCGGCCGCTGACCGGACACTTCTACCAGATAGGCCACAACAACCGCCAGCGTGATCGCGGTGATCAGCGTTGCCGTTTCGCGCAGGTTTGGCTGCTTGTCGAAGGCCAGCACGCCCAGACCGCCAATAAGCGGCAGGATCAGCGCCAGCAGCAGAGCAAGTTCAGGCGTCCAGCTCATGAGACGCCTCCATTAATCGCCGCCTGGGCAGCGGTTTGCGCCATGTCGACCATGAAGCCTGCATTGGTTCCAAAATAGAGATTGGCCAGCGCCAGCACCCAGAGCGGCACCGTGATGAGCAGTGGCACTTTGCGGATGTGGCCATTTGGCAGAAGGCCTTCGGTCGGAGCCGGGTTGACCCAGATCGTGACCAGCATGCGGTAGCAGTAGAACACCGCCAGCACGGACGCAGCGAGGATCGCCACCACGGCCCACCACCAGTCGTTATCAAGCGCGGCCTGGATGAGGTAGAATTTCGACACGAAGCCTGCGGTAAACGGCACACCGATCAGCGACAGCGCGCCGATCGTGAAGGCTGCGGACGTGAACGGCATCGCCTGGCCGAGACCTTTGAGATCATCAATCCGGCGCACGCCATAGCAATAGGCAAAGGCCCCCAGCGCCATGAAGAGCGCGCCCTTCATCAGGGCGTGATTGAGAAGGTGCAGCGAACCGGCCGCAACACCGGCAGCCGTCGCCATGCCGAGACCGAGCAGCATGTAGCCCACCTGCGCCACCGAGGAGTAGGCCAGCAGGCGGCGGGCGTCAGACTGAAACAGAGCCTGGAGCGAGGCGACGATCATGCCGGAAATGGCCAGCGGCGTGACCACATAGGTCAGCGTATTCTGGACAAAGCCGCTATCGATGGAGAAGACATCAAACGAGAAGCGGATGATCACGTAGAAGGCCACCTTCGTGGCGGTTGCAGCCAGGAAGGTGGTCACGAAATTCGGCGCGAACGCATAGGCGTTTGGTAGCCAAAGATGCAGCGGGAAGAGCGCCGCTTTCAGGCCCACCCCGACAAGGATGAAGGCAAAGCCCACCTCAACCACGCGGTTACCGGGCTGAGCGGCGATGGTCTGGGCGATGTCGGCCATGTTCAGCGTGCCGGTGGCCATGTAGAGGAAGCCGATCCCGATCACGAAGAAGGTCGCGCCAATGGTCCCCATCACCAGATAGTTAAAGGACGCCGTCAGCGCGCGGCGATCATTCTGGTGGCCCATGGCGATGATCGCATAGGTACCGATGGAGCTGATCTCCAGGAAGACGAACAGGTTGAAGGCGTCGCCCGTGGCCGCCACACCGGACAGACCGGCAAAGCACAGCAGGAAGGCCGCGTAGAAGAGCGACTGCTTGCGCTTGTCGATTTCGTCAGCAACGCTGGGCAGCGCGAACAAGAGCGCCAGCAGGCCGGTTGACGACAGCAGCAGCAACAGCGCCGCGTTCAGACCATCAATGCGAAACTCGATGCCGTAAGGTGGCTCCCAGCCGCCCATGGCGTAGCTGATGATGGCATACTCACCGCGCGTTCCAAGGAAGAGCTCGATCGCGCACAGTAGCGCCACCATGGCGCTGACAAAGGCAAGGCCCCAGGCGGCGCGCCCTGACGGGATCGCGGCGGCGACCGTCGACAGGATTAGCGGCACCGCAACAAGAAGCGCAGGCGCATGCGCCACGATTGCGGCTGGAAGGAAATAGGCGTCCGTCACGACTTACACGCCCTTTTCAAGTTCAAGCGAATAGTCGGCTTCGGAGATCGCATCGTCTTCGATGGTCCCGTAAGCCTCGCGAATACGCACCACCAGAGCCAGCCCCATGGCCAGTGTCGCCACGCCCACCACAATGGCGGTCAGGATCAGCACGTGGGGCAGCGGATTGGAGTAAAGCTGGTTTGGGTCCAGCGTTCCGTTCGACAAATCCTTGTAGTCAAGAATGGGCGGAACACCGCCAAACACCTTGCCCATGGTGATGTAGAGCAGGAAGACCGAAGTCTGGAAAATCGTCAGCCCGACCATGCGCTTAACCAGATTACCCGTGGCAATCAGCGCATAGAGGCCGGTCATCATCAGCACAATGATGACCACATAGACGAAGCGTTCTGAGAGCATCTCGAGCATGACTACCAGTCCTCGTCCGTGATTTCAGGCGACCGCCCGGCAAAGGCGTAGAAGATCGCAATGATCACCGCGGTCACGGTCATCAGAACGCCGATCTCCACCAGGATGATCCCCAGATACTGGGCGCGATAATCGGTGGGCAGCAGCACGTTGTAATCCAGGAAGTTCTCCCCGAAGAACAGCGACACAAAGCCAACCGCAGCGAAGATGAAAGCCCCCAGCGCAAGCACCACGCGCGCCGCCCAAGGCGGCACCGCCTTGCGCGCGGCATCCATGCCGAAGATCAGCGCATAGAGGATCAGCGCCGAGGCCAGGATGACGCCCGCCTGGAAGGCCCCGCCTGGCGCATATTTGGCGTGGAAGTGCACATAAAAGCCGAAGATCAGGATCAGCGGGATCAGGAGCTTGGCGACAACGCGCAGAATGAGGTGGGCTGACATCTATTCGTCCTCCTCACGGCGGCGGCCCGACAGGCCCATGAGAAGCGCAACACCCACACCGGCAGCAAACACCACAAACACCTCGCCCATGGTATCAAAGCCCCGGTAGGAGCCCAGAACCGCGGTGACGACGTTCGGAATCTTCTTCAGATCATCGGCGGTACGGTCCATATACTCCATGCCGACGCCAGCGTTCACTGGCGTATCGGGCGAGCCATAGACCGGCATATCAGGAAGCGCATAGAGCAGCACCGCGCCAGCCGCAACACAGACCGCAAGCGCGGCCCAGTGGCGTGACACGCTGACCTTGTCGCACTCACGCGAGGTCAGAAGCATGGCCGCAAGCAGCAAGACAGTAGAAATGCCCGCGCCCACTGCCGCTTCGGTAAAGCCCACATCCAGCGCGTCCAGCGAGGTGAACCAGGCTGCCGACAGCAGCGAATACACACCGGTCAGCATGACGATGGCGAACAGGTTGCGCAGACGGATGACCGCCACGCCCACTGCCAGAAGCATCGCCATCAGCACATAGTCAAAATACTGGGTGAGGTCGCCCATCATGATGCGCCTCCATTGTCGTCAGGCGAGCGCGGACGGAAACGCTGCAGCAGCGGCTTCAGGCCCGACTTGTAAGCCGCGTTCGCGGTGGCGTGCGTGGCGGTCGGGCTGGTCAGGAAGATAAACAGACCCAGCAGCGCCAGCTTTACCGTCACCAGCGACCAGCCGGACTGCAGCATCAAGCCGATGATGATCAGCTCAGCGCCCAGCGTATCGGTCACACCAGCCGCATGCATGCGGGTATAGAAGTCCGGCAGGCGCAGCATGCCCAGCGCACCGGCCATCAGGAAGACCGCACCGGTCAGCATCAAGGCTGCCGAGGCGATATCCAGGCCAAGCTCGATGAAGAAGGCGATATCCATCAGTCGTCCTCCCCATCCAGCGCGCGGCGCAGGGCCATCTGGGACAGCGCCACCTCCAGCGAGCGGTAGCGGAAGAATTTCAGGATTGCGATGGTCGCGATGAAATTCATCAGCGCGTAGAGCAGCGCGATATCAATCGCGGCCGGCTCACCCACCATCAGCGCAAAGACCACCAGGAAGATAACCGTCTTGGTGCCAAAGGCGTTCACGGCCAGCACGCGGTCATACAGCGTCGGCCCGATGAACAGGCGTGCCAGAATGAAGGCCATGCCAAGGGCCACCATGCCCAGAACGGCAAAGTCGACGAGCGTCACAAACATCAACCAGCCTCCCCATCAGCGGCGCGGGTGGCGCGCTTGCCCATATCAATGAAGGCTTCCTGGTCGGCAAAGCTTTCATCAAGCGCATGGATCAGGAAACCACCCTCTTCCACTTCCACCGTCACCGTGCCCGGCGTCAGCGTGATCGAGTTGGCAAAAGTCGTTTTGGCCAGATCAGACCCTTCAGTCACACCCACACGGGTCATGACCGGCTTGATATTGAGATCGGGTGCCAGCGACAGCTTCACCACATCAATATTGGCTTTGAAAATCTCACCGCCGAGCCAGCCCCAGTAGGAGCCAAAGCGCACAAGATTGGTGAAGGGCACGGTTTCGCCATCGATCACGCCGAAGCGGGCTGCCATATAGATGGACATGATGACGGATGCGACGCCGAGGCCGGTGATGATTCCATGCCACCACATGCCCGACAGCAACAGCCAGACGATCGCCAGAACCAAAGTCAGAATAACGCCGTAAAGGAGCCTGCGGCCCACGATGCTCTCCCATATGTGGCAACCAGGCTGCACCCGGTGCGTCTGTTGGTCGCTGGTTTAGAAAATGCGCAGCCGCTTTTCCAGCAAAACCGGTGTGAATGAGGGTATGTTTTTACATATCCCTTCACCCAGGTAGGGCTTTAATCGTCCTCGTCTTCATAGCCGACCAGTGAGAGTGGACGGGCCTTCAGCCCCTCCAGCTCGGCCCAGCGCGCCAGCGCATCATCGCGGCCATGGGTGATCCACAATTCTTCTCTGGCCACCTCACGCGCGGTGCTTGTCAGCTCGTCCCAGTCGGCGTGATCGGACAGAATCAGAGGTAATTCCACCCCGCGCTGTCTGGCTCTGGCGCGCACCTGCATCCATCCCGATGCAAAGGCGGTCACCGGATCGGCAAAGCGTCGCGCCCATTTGGTGTGAAAGTTCGATGGCGGCCCAACGACGATCTTGCCGGCAAAGTCTTGCTTGCTGCCCCGGCCATCCTTGATCGTCGCATCGCGCAGCTCGCCCAGCGTCACGCCGTGATCTTCATAAAGTTCACACAGGGCTTTGAGCGCACCGTGGATATAAATCGGCTCGTGATACCCCTGCTCTCGCAACAGGCAGATGATGCGCTGCGCCTTGCCTAGCGCATAGGCCCCAACCAGATGAGTGCGCTGCGGGTAGCGCCGCACACTTTCGAGCAGCTTCGTCATCTCACCCGCATCATCTGGATGGCGAAATACCGGCAGGCCGAACGTCGCCTCAGACACAAAGACATGGCTTGGCACCGGTTCAAACGCGGCGCAGGTGGGATCGCGGCGGCGCTTGTAATCGCCCGACACCGTGATCACCAGGCCCTTCCATTCCAGCCGCGCCTGGGCACTGCCGAGCACATGCCCCGCCGGGTGAAGGCTCACCTCCACCTCACCGATTTTCACCCGCTCGTCATAGGCCAGCGGCTGGCGGGTCTGGCAGAAGGTCTCGCCATAGCGGGCCGCCATGATGTTCAACGTCTCCGGCGTGGCCGCAACGGCGGTATGGCCAGCCCGCGCGTGATCGGCATGGCCATGCGTCACCACAGCCCTGTCCGCCGGGCGCATGGGGTCGATGAAGAAGCCCCCCGGCTCACACCACAGGCCCCGCTCAGTTTCACGCAA
Source organism: Maricaulaceae bacterium EIL42A08 (assembly GCA_024178355.1). Taxonomy (GTDB): domain Bacteria; phylum Pseudomonadota; class Alphaproteobacteria; order Caulobacterales; family Maricaulaceae; genus Oceanicaulis. The sequence continues at coordinate 1,211,325 of JAMZNZ010000002.1, forward strand.
AAGGTCGGACGGTTTGATCATGGGGTGGGATTTAGGGCGTCCTTCGAGGCTTTTCTTGCGAAAAGCACCTCAGAATGAGCTGGGTGGTCACTGCGCGCTCTATTCTGTGGGTCCTTCGAGACGCGCTTCGCGCTCCTCAGGATGAGGTTTTCATAGAACTTCTACAGTCCTCATCCTGAGGAGCGAGCCCGTGGCGAGCGTCTCGAAGGACGCACAACCCCTAACTCGCCGTCACCGCCACCGTTGAGGCTGAGGATACCGCTACGATCACAGCTGCCTGAGCGGCGATCACTGCGGCCATGGCGGCAAGCTGGCCGCCTTCGGGAAGCTCGCGCCCCTGAATGTGGAGCAGATGCGCCAGACGCAGGCGCGCTGACCCAAGTGTGGACACCGATTTGGGCAAGTGCTCGCGAATCTCGGCAATGGCATGAATGTCGGAGGTCTCCAGCCCCTGAGCGGCCCACTCCATCAAAAGCGAGCGATCAAGGCTTGAGCGGATCTTGCGAAAATCGCTGCGCGCCTCCAGCAAGCCTTCATAGCGGCGCAGGACCGTGCGCGGCTCCGCGTCCATCAAGGCGCACAGGCGTGCCCCTTCGCGCTTGTGACCGCGCGCCTTGCGGCTGGACTTGAAGACCTCCTCAGCGCGGGCGCGGTTTTGCACAACAACACGAGGGTCGTCGCCGCGCGCGGCATGGAAGGCGGCAAACGTGTCCGTCGTCTGCGGAGAGGCACGCCACCACGGCGGCAGGATAGCCCGCTTCATCTCATAGAAGCGCTCAACCGGCGTGTCGGCTTTGCTGGCCAGGCAGAGCACCAGCGCGGCGCGTGCCCCACCGGCATGGAGCGAGCCGGTCTTGCTGGCTTTCCGCTGATCGCGCAGGGTTTCGCGCGCAGCGGCAAAGCGCTCCATCGCAACGCCATTGTGGGCCATCAAGGCCGCGCAAACCCAGCGAAGCGAGCCGTTGGGCGCACCATGGCGACCAACCACGTCCTTGAACTCACCATGCAGCGCGCGGGTTTGCATCACCAGGTCGGCCACACTGCCTTCAGCCGGCACCAGCGCAGATGCGGCAAACCAGGCCGCGGTCTGATCAGGCTTGGGGCGCTCTGCGCGTAGGGCCTCATAAAGGGCGGTCAGGCGGTCAATCTTGGTCTGGGTATCCAAATCCGGGCTCCAAATTGCTTCTATGACAGAGCATAGACCAGTTTGGAGCCCGGCCAGATTAAATCGCCGTAGTCTTACTCAGCTTCGGGGGCTGACAGATCAAGGCCGGTGTGGTGGGCGATGAAAGCCCAGCGGTCCGCGCCCTCCTCGATCAGCTTGGAGACCGGCGTTCCTGCCCCGTGACCAGCGCTGGATTCAATGCGGATCAGGGTCGGTGCGTCACCGGTCTCAGCCACCTGTAGCGCGGCGGCGTATTTGAACGAGTGGCCTGGCACCACACGGTCATCGGTGTCAGCCGTGGTGATCAGCGTTGCCGGATAATCCCCACCCTCAGGCACGTTGTGATAGGGCGAGTAAGCGTAGAGCAGATCAAACATCTCCGGGTCCTGAGGACTGCCATAGTCATCCACCCAGAAGCGCCCGGCGGTGAACTGGTTAAAGCGCAGCATGTCCATCACGCCCACCGCAGGCAGCGCAGCGGCAAACAGCTCCGGGGCCTGATTGGCCACAGCACCGACCAGCAAGCCGCCATTGGAGCGGCCATGGATGGCCAGCGTGTCCGGGCTCGCCCAGCCAAGCTCGATCATGGCGCGCCCAGCATTGATGAAATCATCAAAGACATTCTGCTTGTTTAAAAGGCGCCCGGCATCGTGCCAGTCGCGGCCATAGGCCGACCCGCCGCGCAGATTGGCGATGGCGTAGACTCCGCCCATCTCCATCCACTGCAGGCGGCGCACATCAAAGTCGGGGCGGCGGGTAATCGCAAAGCCGCCATAGCCATAGATCAGCGTCGGCTGCGCACCATTGGGCTCCACATCGCGGTGATGGGCGATAAAGAGCGGGATTTGTGCGCCGCCGGTGCTTTCATAGAAGGTCTGGGTGACGACGTAATCAGCTGGATCAAACGTCAGGTCCGGTGCTGCAAACACAGCGCTTTCACCGGTCGTCACGTCATAGCGATAGACCGTGGCCGGCTGGTTCAGGCTTTCATAGCTGTAGAAGGTCTCGCCGCTTCCCGGTCCGCCGGAAAAGCCCAAGGCCACGCCAAGACCAGGCAGCTCAACCTCACGCACCGGCGTACCGTCTTCGGCGTAGATGCTAACTGCGCTGGCGACATCGCGCATGCGTTCCACCACGATATGGCCGCCGATATGATCGGTGCCGGTGATCGGGTTTTCGGTTTCTGCCACTACATCGGCGCGCGTCGACGGATCGCTTAAGTCTACCGCTACGACCCGTCCATTGGGCGCGTCCAGATCGGTCTGGAACAGAAAGGTCTCCCCCAGATTGCCCACATAGGAATGATTGTTGCCAAAGCCGTCGAAGATCAGCACCGGCTCGGCATCTTCAGCGGTCAGATCCAGGATATGCACGCCATTCCCGTCCGTCCCGGTGGAGGTGGAGATGATGAGATAATCGCCATCATCGCTGACCGACCCGCGCCAGCTCACTTCAGGGTTTTCAGGGTCAGCGATGATCAGCTCATCCTGGCTCTGGTCGGTGCCCAGCGTGTGGAAATAGATCGCCTGGCTCAGATTAAGCGCGGTGAAGGTCTCGCCCTCTTCCGGCTCAGGATAGCGTGAGTAGTAAAAGCCCGAGCCATCGCTGGCCCAGCTGACCGGGGAGAATTTCACCCACTCCACCGTGTCGCTCAGCGTCTCGCCGGTTTCGACATCGAGCACCTGAAGCGTTCGCCAGTCAGAGCCGCCTTCCTGAACCGAGTAGACCATGCGATTGCCATCCGGGCTCGGCCAGTAGCCTGCCAGCGCTGCGGTGCCGTCTTCTGCCCATTCATTGGGATCGATCAGTACGCGGGCCTCGCCCTCCAGGCTATCGCGGACATAGAGCACGCTCTGGTCCTGCAGCCCGTCATTGCGGGTCAGGAAATAGCGGCCACCGCGCTCTCGCGGCAGTCCAAAGCGCTCATAATTCCATAGCTCGCGCATGCGATCGGCGATCATCTGACGGCCAGGCAGCTCGGACAGATAAGCGTTGGTCACCGCGTTCTGATCGGCCACCCACTGGGCCAACTCGTCAGACACCCGCACATCGGTTTCCAGCCAGCGATAAGGGTCTGCGACGCTCACCCCACCATTGGCGGCACTGGCGTAGACATCGGTCTGATCCACGGTACGTGTTTCAGGATAGGACAGCGCTTCAGCGCCGGTCTCGGCCTCCTCGACTGTCTCATTTGTGCACGCAGCAAGCGCCAGAACGGACGCGGCGGTGGCGAGCAGAAAACGCATGAATACCTCCCCAGGCAGATCTGTGTTGCGCGGGAAGTTAGGGCGGCTGACGTGCAGAGTCATGGGTGTGGCTGCGATGAGAACACTTGTTTCCGATGGTCCTTCGAGGCTCGCCTTAGGGCTCGCACCTCAGGATGAGGGTGTCATAAAGCACCTACTTTCCTCATCCTGAGGTGCATTTCGGGAGAAATGCCTCGAAGGACGCACTATTGTCTGCACCATGCGCCACACCAACCTCCCCGCCCTGCCCGGCATCTTTGAAGACTGGTTCGCATCTCGTGGCTGGGCACCGCGGGCGCACCAGCGCGAGATGGTGGCGGCTGCCAAAGCGGGCGAAGACGCGCTGCTGATCGCGCCCACCGGCGGCGGCAAGACGCTGGGTGGCTTCCTGCCCAGCCTGATTGATCTGGCCGAGATCGCGCGCGACGGCGGCAAGGCCCGCCCGCACCGGCTGCACACGCTTTACGTATCGCCCTTGAAGGCGCTGTCCCAAGATGTGGCGCGCAATCTGATGGCACCAGTTGAGGAGATGGGGCTCGATCTGCGCATTGAGACCCGCACCGGCGACACGCCGCAAAGCAAACGCCAGCGCCAGCGTCAGGCTCCGCCTGATATCCTGCTCACCACACCGGAACAGCTGGCGCTTTTCTGCGCCCAGGCCAACGGCGCGGCCTTCTTTGAGCACCTGTCCACCGTGATTGTGGATGAGGTCCATGCGCTCGCCTCAGGCAAGCGCGGCGATCTTCTGGCGCTGGGCCTGGCGACGATGTCGACCTATGCCCCAAACGCCCGGCGCGTGGGCCTGTCGGCAACGGTGAAGGATGAAATGGGCCATGCCCGCTGGCTGACCCGTCAGACCGGAGCGGAGAGCCGCTTTGCCCGCATCGTGCGCGGTGAGGCAGGCGCTGACCCTCAGGTGGAAATCCTGAAAACCGGCGAGGAGCGCATCCCCTGGGCAGGCCATACCGGCCGCCATGCCCTGCCCCATGTCTACGAGCTCATCAAAGGCGCGAAGACCGCACTCATTTTCGTAAACACGCGCTCCCAGGCCGAGTTCCTGTTTCAGATGCTGTGGTCGATCAATGAGGACAACCTGCCCATCGCCTTGCACCACGGCTCGCTGTCGGCTGAACAACGTCGCAAGGTGGAAAGTGCCATGGCGGCGGGTAAGTTGAAGGCCGTGGTGTGTACCTCCACCCTCGATCTGGGGATTGACTGGGGCGATGTGGATCTCGTCATCCAGATGGGCGCGCCAAAGGGGTCGTCCCGCCTGCTCCAGCGTCTGGGACGGGCCAATCACCGGCTGGATGCGCCAAGCCGCGCGATCCTCGCCCCCACCAACCGGTTCGAGCATCTTGAGTGCCAGGCCGCGCGCGATGCGGTCTCTGAACGCATGCTGGATGGCGAGCCGCTGCGCGCTGGCGCGCTCGATGCGCTCGCCCAACACGTCATGGGTCGGGCCTGCGGCGAGCCGTTTGACGCCGAAGCGCTTTACGCCGAAGTCACGCAGGCTGCCCCCTATGCTGAACTGGATCGGCAGACCTTTGATCGCGTGATGGAATTCGTGGCGTCGGGCGGCTACGCGCTTGGCAGCTACGACCGCTTCAAACGTATCGTGAAGAACAAGGATGGCCTCTGGCAGGCACGCAACCGTGATACCGCCCAGCGCCACCGCATGAATGTGGGCGTCATCATCGAAAGCCCGATGCTGGATGTGCGGTTGATGCGCGGCGGCAAATCCGTTCAGGCGGACCGCGGCCCGGTCAAGCCAGATTATGGCCTCGCCGCACTGTCGCGTGGCCTCGCGCCAACTGGAATGAAGGCGGCTGGCGAAGGCGGGCGCGCCGCGACAAACAAAAAGCTCCAGCGCGCCGGCGGACCGCGCCTGGGCCAGGTGGAAGAGTGGTTTGCCGACCAGCTGTCGCCCGGTGACACCTTCCTGTTTGCCGGCCAGATGCTGCGTTTTGAAGGCGTGCAGGAAACCGACTGCCTTGTTAGCCGCTCGTCTGCCGAAGACCCCAAAGTACCCAGCTGGCAGGGCGGGAAATTCCCGCTTTCCACCTATCTGGCCGAGCGGGTGCGCAAAATCGTCCACGATCCCCAAAGCTGGGACACCCTGCCCGAGCAGGTGCGCGACTGGCTTTCCATGCAGAAGCTGAAATCGCGCCTGCCTGCACCGAACCGGCTATTGGTGGAAACCTTCCCGCGGGCGGCCAAGCACTATCTCGTCTGCTACCCGTTTGAGGGGCGGCTGGCGCACCAGACGCTGGGCATGCTGCTGACCCGGCGGCTTGATCGGCTGGGTAAAAAGCCGCTGGGCTTTGTGGCCAACGAGTACGCGCTGTCGGTCTGGGGCCTCAGCGATATGAGCGATGTGGACATGGCCGCGCTCTTTTCTGAAGAGATGATGGGCGATGACCTTGATGCCTGGCTGGCCGAAAGCGATCTGATGAAGCGCACATTTCGAAATTGCGCGGTGATCGCGGGCCTGATTGAGCGACGTTTCCCGGGTCAGGAAAAATCCGGTCGCCAGGTCAATTTCTCAGCCGACCTCATCTACAATGTGCTGCGCGAGCATGAGCCTGATCACATCCTGCTCAAGGCCGCCTGGGATGACGCTGCGGCGGGCCTGCTCGACGTTCGCCGCCTGTCCGATGCACTGGCGCGCATCTCCGGCGAGATCGATCACGAACCCCTCAAACAGGTCAGCCCCCTCGCCGTGCCCGTGATGATGGAAATCGGCCGCGAAGCGGTTCACGGCGAAGCCCGCGACGCCCTGCTGGAAGAAGCCAGCAGAGACTTGATCGCGGAGGCGATGGGTTAGTCTTCCGCCGTCACCGCCCGCATGCGTTTGTGCCCGTCGCGCGCGCGCACCCGCTCCAGCCAGCCATGGACAGGTGAGCCTTCCGGCAGGCCGCCGCGCTCTTCAGCGGCTTCCAGCTGGAAGCCCATCATGATGTCGGCGGCGGAGAACTCATCGCCAGCAAACCAGGGCGACGCGTTGAGCCTTGCCTCAATCGCGCTGAGCGCTTTGGCCCGTTCGCCCGCCATATACTGGCTGAGCAGGGAGTCTTCGAGGCCCGTTGCCGCGATGTAGGTATTCATCAGGAAGGGCAGGAAGACCGCGCCTTCAGCCCCGTGCAGCCATTCAAAGAAGGCCGCGCGGTTCGCCGACTTGGGAGCCGGGTGGAGTTTGTACTCCGGGTCAAAATGCTCCAGCAGGTAAAGCGCGATGGCCCCGGATTCAGCGATCACCTGCCCGTCATGGACCAGCAGCGGGGCCTTGCCCATGGGGTGGATATCGCCCAGCGCGGCGGGAGCCAGATTGACCTGGGGGTCACGCTTGTGACGCACCAGGTCATAGTCCACGCCCAGCTCTTCCATCAGCCAGATCAGGCGTTCAGAGCGGGAGCGGTTGAGGTGGTGGAGTGTGAGGCTCATCGCGTGCTCCCTAACCGGCCGACGGTAGCATATAGCCAACCGTAGCCCCCGGCCCCAGCGGCAGATCCAGGAAGACCCAGCCCATAGCCATGATCATGCCGCCAAGCAGCAGCCAGACCGAGTATGGGATCATCGAGGCCGTCAGCGAGCCGATGCCAAACTCTGGCACCCAGCGGCGGGCAAACACCAGCACCAGCGGGAAGTAGACCATCAGCGGGGTGATGATGTTGGTGGCGCTATCCCCAACGCGATAGGCGGCCGTCGCCATTTCCGGGCTGAGGCCCACAAACATCAACATTGGCACCAGCACCGGCGCCAGCAGCCCCCACTTGGCGCTCGCCGAGCCCACGAAGAGGTTCAGGATGCCGGTGAAGATCACGATGATGCCGATCAGGATCCAGCTGGGCAGGCCTGACTGCTGGATGGCGTTCGCGCCGTGAATGGCCGAGATCAGACCCAGGTTGGAGATGTTGAACAACAGCACGAAGTAGGCGGCAAAGAAGGAGAGCACGAGATAATAGCCCATGTCCTTCATCGCGCCGGTCATCATCTCGACCACATCGCGATGGTTGGAAATCGTGCCTGCCGCCTTGCCATAGGCGACACCGGCAAACACGAACAGGATCATGAAGCCCGCCACCAGCGACCCGAAGAAGGGGCTAAGCGCAACCGCAATGCTGGCATCCGGATTGGGCGAGCCATCCGCGTTCAGCATGGCCGCTTCGTTAAACAGCGGCACATTGCCATTGTAGAGCGACAGATTCCCGCCGGTGACCAGTGCCAGCAGGTCCACCGTCATGGCCAGCCAGACAAAGGACACGGCCAGAATGACAAGACCGGCATTCGCCAGGCCCTTTTTCTGACCCGCCGTCAGCGGGGCGTTGGGATCATCTTCGGCGTTGTCCGATCCGGCCACCGCACCGCCGGTCCATTTGCCCAGGCGCTTTTCCACGATGCCATCGGTCACGAACCAGATAATGGGCAGGTAGAGCAAGGTCATCGCGGCGATGAAGTACCAGTTGCCGGTAATATTCATCGTCCAGCTGGCTTCAGCGGTCTGAGCTGCGGCCTGCGTCAGACCGAACAGGAGCGCGTCCAGCTGACCGGGCAGCAGGTTGGCTGAAAAGCCGCCGGAGACCCCTGCGAACGCTGCCGTGATGCCCGCCACCGGGTGGCGCCCAGCGGCCGCATAGAGCACACCGGCCAGCGGGATCAGCACAACATAGGCTGCGTCAGCCGCCAGATTGCCCATCATCGCGGCCAGCGCGACCACCGGGGTAAGAAGAAAGGTTGGCGCATTGCGCACCGCAGCGCGAAGCGCCGAGCCGAACAGACCGGCTCGCTCAGCCACACCGGCACCCAGCATCACCACCAGCACAAAGCCGAGCGGGTAGAAGCCGGTGAAGATGCTCGGCATGTTGACCAGCATATTTTCAATATTGTCGGAGGCCAGCGCACTCGACGCGGTCAGGACCAGCGGCTCGCCGGACTCGGTGACCGCAACGGGGTGTTCAGCCGAGACACCCGCCCAGGCTGTGAGTGCGGAAACGATCACCATCACGATGATCAGGTAGAAGAAGATGAAGGCCGGGTCAGGCAGCTTGTTGCCCGCTCGCTCGATCGCCCCAAGAATGCCGGTCTGGCGTTCCACCGTATTGCCGCCCTGCGGATTATCGCTCATGGCGCTCCCCTCCAAAATCTGTCTCGCCTCGACGCTCCACCACCGTGGATAGTTCGGACGTTATCCTCAGGGATAAGGCTTAGCGCGCCCGCTCCGGCAAAAAAAGCCTGAACGCTGTAGGGTGATTTGAAATTGACGGGTCAGGTTTCACCTTATTCAAGGTTAGCCTTGCCCAAACCTGGTCCGAATATGCAGCGCTTTGCCACACTCCTTGATCGCCTTTCGCTCACGCCCCAGCGCAACGCCAAGCTTGCGCTGATGGCGGAGCATTTTGGCGCTGTGCCCGATCCTGAGCGCGGCCTCGCCCTGGCGGCGATCACCGGCGGGCTCGATTTTAAAGGCGCCAAGGCGGGCGCTATCCGCAAGCTGGCGGCAGAACGTGTGGACCCTGTTCTGTTTGAATTGAGCTATGATTATGTGGGCGATCTAGCTGAAACGACAGCCTTAATCTGGCCGCAACGCCATGGTGCCAACCGCTCGCCGGAGCTGTCAGAGGTGGTTGCGGGATTGCAATCTGTCCCCCGTGCCGAAGCCCCTGCCCTCATTGAATCCTGGCTCGATGCGCTGGATGCCACCGGCCGCTGGGCGCTGTTAAAGCTGGTAACAGGAGGCTTGCGGATCGGCGTCTCAGCCCGCCTTGCCAAGACGGCACTCGCTCAGTACGGCAATGTCGATGTCATTGAAATTGAAGAGCTTTGGCACGGGCTGGAGCCGCCCTACACCGAGCTCTTTGCCTGGCTGGATGGCAAAGCCGACAAACCAGTCAGTGCCGCCAAATCCCCCTACCGCCCGGTTATGCTGGCCCATCCCATTGAAGATAAAGACCTTCAGGCGATGGACCCGGACGACTTTGCCGCTGAATGGAAATGGGACGGTATCCGGGTTCAGGCGGTCAGCGAGGATGGGGTGCGCCGCCTCTATACGCGCACCGGAGACGATATTTCCCATACATTTCCAGATGTTCTGGCCGCGCTCGACTTTGAAGGTGTGATTGATGGCGAGCTTCTGGTGCGCGGCTCGGACGGGGAGCCCGCCCCCTTCGCCGACCTTCAAAAACGCCTGAACCGAAAGACCGTTTCCAAGGCGATGATGGACAGGCATCCGGCTTTTATCCGCGCCTATGATCTGCTGGTTGAGGGGGATGAAGACCTGCGCCCCCTGCCCTTCGCGAAACGCCGCAAGCGACTGGAAAGCTTCGTTGAATCGGCAGGGGATCGGATCGATCTTTCGCCTCTGGCGCCCATTGAAAGCTGGGAGAAACTGGACGCTCAGCGCCAGGATCCCCCCCACCCGCTAGCCGAAGGGGTGATGCTCAAACGCCTCGACAGCGCCTACGTCCCCGGTCGCCCCAAGGGCCAGTGGTGGAAGTGGAAACGCGACCCGTTTCTGGTCGATGCGGTGATGCTCTATGCCCAGCGCGGGCACGGCAAACGCTCCAGCTTCTATTCAGACTTCACCTTCGGCGTCTGGCGCAAAATTGATGGCGAAGATCAGCTGGTTCCGGTCGGCAAGGCCTATTTCGGCTTTACCGATGAGGAATTGAAAAAGCTCGACAAATTCGTCCGCGACAACACGATTGAGCGCTTTGGACCCGTGCGCTCCGTGACCGCCAGCAAGGATGCCGGCATGGTACTGGAGATTGCGTTTGAAGGCCTTCAGCGCTCCCCCAGACACAAGTCGGGCATCGCCATGCGCTTTCCGCGCATTCACCGCATCCGCTGGGACAAACCCGCCGCCGAGGCCGACCGGCTGGAGGCGCTGGAAGCCTTGCTAAAATCACGGTTCGACGGCGGCTGAGACCATGCTATAGAGCGGTTGAACGTGTTTTTCAGCTTGGGGCGTGACGACCATGGATATTGCACAAATCCAGGAATTCCTGACCACTGTTGGTCTTCAGATGGCAATCAATGTAGGCATGGCCGCCCTGATCCTGATTGTCGGTTTCATGGTGGCCGGTTCGGTCGCGCGCTTCATCCGGCGTATCCCCGATCGCAATCCCAAGCTTGACAAGACACTCGCGAATTTCTTTGCCTCGATGGCGAAGTGGGCAATCCTCGCCGTTGTTATCATTGCGGTTCTGACCCGCTTCGGTGTTGAGACCACCTCGTTGGTTGCCGCTCTGGGTGCCGTGACTCTGGCCATCGGCTTTGCCCTTCAAGGCACGCTGTCGAACGTGGCCGCTGGCGTGATGATCGTCTTCTTCCGCCCCTACAAGATTGGCGATTATGTTGAAGTTGCTGGTGTCGCTGGCAGCGTGAAAGACGTCACCCTCTTCTACACCGAGCTGAGCACACCTGATAATCGCCAGATCACCATCCCGAATGGCCAGTCCTGGGGTAATGTGATCACGAATTACTCCGCCTACCCGACACGCCGCTGCGATTTTGTGTTCTCCGCCAGCTATGACGATGACATCGAAAAGGTCATCGGCGTCCTGCGTGAGACTTTCGACGCTGACGAGCGCGTGTTGAAAGATCCGGAGCTTTTCGTCGAAGTCAAAGCCCACGGGGCCTCCAGCGTCGACTACGTGGTCCGCGCCTGGTGTAACGCTGGCGACTATTGGGGTCTGCACTTCGACATGAACAAGGCGGTGAAGGTCGCGTTCGACAAGAATGAGATCGAGATTCCCTACCCCCATCAGGTCGAGATCCAGAAAAAGGGCTAAATTCTCGCCCCACTGGTGCCGCAATTAGCCCGGACAAGAAGAGTTATGACCGAGCCAAGCAAATCCACCACCGCCGACGCCCATCCGCGCAGATCGCTGATGCAGCGTCTGACCAATGTGAAGCCCAGCGACTTTATCGTGCTGTTCTTCCTTTGCGTTTTCGTCGGCATGATTCTGGCGTTTTTAAACGTCGATCCGGCCGAGCTGTGGGTGGATTTCTTTGGCGCGGTGGCCGACGCCTGGCAGCAATTCTTCGGCAATCTGGGCTCGGCCCTGCGCTGGTCGCTGCAGTATTTCTTCCTCGGCGCGGTGATTATCGTGCCGATCTGGCTGCTCTTCCACGTCATCCGCGCGCTCAACAAGAGCTAAGCGCTGACACCGCTTTCATTGTGAGCCTGCGAGGCGTAAAAGCCTTGCCATGAGCAAAGATCTTCAAGCCCACTTGGACGAGCTGGCTGGCCTGCTCGTCGCGGGCAGCCCCCATGCGGTCGACCTCGGCTTTGAGCTGGACAGCATCACGCCCGGCGTCGCGGTCATTCGCGCACCCTATCGCGAAGACCTGATTGGCGATCCTGAGACCGGCGTCATGCATGGCGGCGTGGTGACTGCACTCCTCGACCACACGGCGGGCCTGGCCGCCTTTGCCGGCTTTGGCGGCGACAAGGCGGTCGCCACCCTGGACCTGCGGCTGGATTACATGCGCCCCGCTGAACCGGGCAAGGACGTGATCGCCGAAGCCAGAACCATCAAGGTGTCCGGCCTCTTCGCCTTCGTCAGCGCGATTGCCCACGACGGCGATGCGGACGATCCCGTCGCCACGGCCCACGCCGCCTTCATGGTCTCCAAAGTCTCTGAAGCGGCGGCAGAAAAGGCCAAGGAAGACATCGCGCGCGGCGCAACGCCGATCTCCGCCCTGCCCAAGCCTGGCGAGAAAGGAGGCGCGCTATGAGCGATCGTCTTAGCCCGCTTCTGTCGAGCCCCTATGTCCAGCGCCTTGGCGTGCGTTTCGTTGGCCACGGCGATGAATTGACCGGCATTCTGCCCTATACTGAACAGATCGTCGGCAACCCGCTGATCCCCGCCCTCCACGGCGGTGCCATCGGCGCTTTCATGGAGATGACAGCGGCCGCAGGCCTGCTCGCCCATTCTGAACTCGCCGCCCTGCCCAAGCCCATCGATGTGGCCGTCGACTATCTCAGACCCGGCCGCCCCGAAGACGTCTTCGCCCGCGCCGTGGTCACCCGCCAGGGCTCGCGCGTCGCCAATGTGAAGGTGGAGGCGTGGCAGGCCAAGCGGTCATCGCCGATTGCGAGCCTGCATGGGCATTTTCTGGTGAAGCCGGTCACTTCATCCTGATGGTCCTTCGAGGCTCCCCTGGATCAAGTCCGGGGTCACACCTCCGGATGAGGGTGAGACAGACCTCATCAATATTGGCTTGCAGCATCTCCCCCCGCCCCTCATCCTGAGGTGCTTTTGCGTCAGCAAAAGCCTCGAAGGACGCACACCGGGGACGCGCCATAACCGCTTGGGTCTATATTCTGAAATGCTCGGATGGGTTTTACTATGTTGGCTCCCATCGCGGTGAGGATTTGGGCGTGCGCGTTGGCGAGCACCAGCTTGGCATGGGCGGATACACGTCCAGACGACGACCGGTAGAGCTGGTTTATTCTGAATGGTTTACGCTCATCACTGACGCGGTAGCGGCCGAACGCCAGATCAAGGGATGGTCAAGCGCCAAGAAAGAAGCGCTGATCGCCGGCGACTTTGAGCGGCTTCAAAGCAAGGCAAAACGACGCGGCGGCAAGCCTCGCGCTTCATCCTGATGGTCCTTCGAGGCTCCCCCGGATCAAGTCCGGGGTCGCACCTCAGGATGAGGGTAATTGAGATTATTCAACGGTTAGCCTTGCAGCCATAACCCGCCTCCCTCATCCTGAGGTGCTTTTCGAAGAAAAGCCTCGAAGGACGTACGCCCTCAACGCGCCCTAAGCATCCACCTCGGCTTCCAACGCAAACTCCTGGATGAACTCGCGTCTTGGTTCGACCACGTCGCCCATCAGCTTGGAGAAGAGGTCGTCGGCGGTGTCGGCTTCGGAGACGGAGACCTGCAAGAGGACGCGGGCGTCCGGGTCTAGCGTGGTTTCCCACAGCTGGTCCGGATTCATTTCGCCCAGGCCCTTGTAGCGGGCGATTTTCAGGCCCCTGGCACCGCCATCCTGGACCGCTTTGACAAGGTCGGCCGGGGTCTGGATGACGGCTTCCACGCCCTTGCGGCGGAACACGGCCGGGCCGGTATAGTCACCGGCAATGGCTTGCGCGCGTTCTGACAGACGCTTGGCGTCGGGGCTTTCAAGGACTTTCTGGTCGAGGACGACCGTTTCAGTCACACCGCGCACGTCGCGTTTGAAGATCAGCGAGCCTTCCGGGGCTACCGTGCCCATCCAGCCATCCTCGCCCTCGTCCGCACTACGCGCCAGACGGGCAGCGGCCGCATCGGCCTGGTCCTGGGTTGGATCGGCATGAAGCGCGCCGGACAGCGCCGCCGCTTCCAGCGCGAAGGTCGGCGCGCGCGCCGCAAGGCGATCGAGTGACAGCACCACGCCACGCGCAGCCTTCACACGGTCTGCCAGATCGGCCTCGGCCAGCGTCTCGCCATTGGCAAGCTCCAGCACCGCTTCGGAGCTGCCTTCCTCGATGAGGAATTCAGCCATCTCAGCTTCGTCGGTCAGGTAGCGCTCTGACTTGCCACGGGTCACTTTAAACAGCGGCGGCTGGGCGATGTAGAGATGCCCACGCTCAATCAGCTCCGGCATTTGCCGGTAGAAGAAGGTGAGCAGAAGCGTGCGGATGTGCGCGCCATCCACGTCAGCATCGGTCATGATGACGACTTTGTGGTAGCGCAGCTTTTCGTAATCGATCTGGTCGCGACCGATACCGGTCCCGAGCGCCGTGATTAGCGTGCCGACCTGGTCTGATGACAGCATCCGGTCAAAGCGCGCGCGTTCCACATTGAGAATTTTACCGCGCAGCGGCAGGATGGCCTGATTGCTCCGGTCGCGGCCCTGCTTGGCAGAGCCCCCTGCGGAGTCACCCTCCACGATGAAGAGCTCGGACTTGGCCGGGTCCTTCTCCTGGCAGTCAGCCAGCTTGCCGGGCAGCGAGGTGATATCAAGCGCGGACTTACGCCGGGTCAGCTCACGCGCCTTGCGCGCCGCCTCACGGGCCGAGGCGGCTTCGACGACCTTGGTGACGATCTGCTTGGCTTCGTTCGGGTGTTCTTCAAACCATTCGGTCAGCGTGTCATAGACCGCGCTTTCCACGGCCGGGCGGACCTCTGAACTGACCAGCTTGTCCTTGGTCTGGCTGGAAAATTTCGGGTCTGGCACCTTCACCGAGAGCACGCAGGTCAATCCCTCGCGCGCGTCGTCACCCGTGATGGAAACCTTCGCCTTCGCTGCAACGCCAGAGTTGGCCGCATACTGGTTGATCACCCGGGTCAGCGCGCCGCGGAAGCCCGCCAGGTGCGTCCCGCCATCACGCTGGGGGATGTTGTTGGTGAAGCAGAGCACATTCTCGTGGTAGCCGTCATTCCACTGCAAAGCCGCTTCCACCGAGACGCCCTCACGCTCACCGGCAATGAGGACCGGCTCAGGGATGAGCGCCGAACGCGTGCGGTCAAGATGGTTCACGAAGGCCGCAACACCGCCCTCATACTGCAGAACTTCTTCAACAAGTTCAGCTTCGCGCTCGTCACGCAGCACGATGCGAACGCCAGAGTTCAGGAAGGCCAGCTCACGCAGGCGGTGGAGCAGACGGTTCCGGTCAAACACAATGTCAGAGAAGGTCTGTTCAGACGGCATGAAGCGCACCTGGGTGCCCTTTTTGCCATTGGCATCGCCAACGACTTTCAGGTCTTCACCGTTTTCCGGATCGCCGAGGCGGAAGCGCATATGATGCTCTTTGCCGTCACGCCAGATATTCAGATCCAGCCAGTCTGAGAGCGCGTTCACCACCGAGACGCCCACACCGTGCAGGCCGCCGGACACCTTGTAGGAGTTCTGGTCGAACTTACCGCCGGCGTGCAGCTGAGTCATGATGACCTGAGCCGCAGACACACCCTCCTCGGTGTGCATCTGGGTGGGGATGCCACGACCGTCATCAGAAACACTGGCAGAGCCATCGGCATGGAGCGTAACGCCCACCTCCGAACAATGGCCAGCCAAGGCTTCATCGATGGCGTTATCGACCACCTCGTAAACCATGTGATGGAGCCCGGAACCGTCATCGGTATCACCGATATACATGCCCGGACGTTTGCGAACCGCATCAAGGCCTTTGAGCACCTTGATGGAGTCCGCGCCATATTCTTGATTCGTGTTCTCTGACATGGCGATAACTTACCTGAATTGGCCTCAAGTCACCATGTCTGGGTGCATTTGAATGTGGAGAGCTGAAGGCCTCCTCAACGCACCAGAAGCAACACCGCCACACCGGCAAGCAGCGCCGCCGTCACGCCGTCGGCCCAGCGCTTTAAACCCTTTTGTGCCAGCCAATTACGTGCCCTGTGTGCACCAGCCACATAAATCGCGATGAAGATTATGCCCATGGCGATCAGGATCGCGATCATCTGGGCATACTCCACCGGCCCGACCACCGACAGGTCAAAGAAGGCCGGCACGAAGGACAGATAGAAGGCGATCGCCTTGGGATTGGACAGTGGCATCGCGATTCCTGCCGCATAGGTGGCCGCCAAACCGCGCTTTGAGGGCATGGCCAAGGACACCGGGCCGGGGTCTTTGGGGTGCAGCACGCCCTGCAGCGCGCCCCATGCAAACCAGAGCAGAATTGCCGCTCCGCCAATCTTCACCAGCCACACCCACGGCCCCGCAGCCTCCACCAAACCCGACGTGGCCGCCAGCCCGGTGATCGCGACTGTCAGCCAGAAAATGTCACCGGTCAGGATGCCAAAGCCATAGCTTGCGCCCGACCACACCCCGCCGTTCAGCGTGCGGCCCACCATGGCCAGCACGCCAGGGCCCGGCGTCAGGAACAGGATCAGCAAAGACGCGGCAAACGCCGCCAGTGTGGCAATCGTCATGGGCCGGGAGGTAGCCCGAGCGCGGCACGAGGGGAAGTGGGGGAGGTGTTTGTAGCCGTTGTGCGTCCTTCGAGACGGCCTCTCGAACTGGAGCTCCTCACTCCCTTCGCTCGGCTTCGCCGTGGTACGCACATAATGAGCTCATTATTCTGGCAAGAATGATGCCCTGTAATCATTTAGCCACCCCATTTGCGGCGCACCGCAGAGTCGTCGCCTGTAAACGCACCAAAGGCCCACGCTGGGGAAATGGGTGCGTTGAGGACGACAGATGCTTCTGATCACTGGAGCATCACGCCAAGGAAGGGAGATGCGTGATGTTGGATCCAGCAACGGCGATCCTGGAACGGATTGACAGCCTTAGCATCGTGGGAATCGCCTTGGCTTTGCCCGCGATCATCGCAGCAATCAGGATGCCAAAGGAAGATCTTGTCAGATGGATGACAAAGAAGCGCGGACGATGAGTATAATCGTGTGGTGCGTCCTTCGAGACGCTCGCCAAGGGCTCGCTCCTCAGGATGAGGGATGTTGAAGCTCTATGAAAACCTCATCCTGAGGAGCGCGAAGCGCGTCTCGAAGGACCCTCACAATGAACCTCCCCCGTGACAAGGCTGCTGCCTCGCGCCATATCACAGGCCATGACGTTCAAGCCCTTTCCAGTCCTGACGCTACTCACCCTGCCCGCCCTCGCCTTCCTTGTGTGGCTGGGCAGCTGGCAGCTCGACCGGCGCGCGTGGAAGGCCGAGCTGATTGGTCAGTTTGAGGCCACCGCCGCCCTGCCTGCGGCAAGCCTTGGAGAAATCCTGTGTGAGGGCGATGACGGGCTTGGCCGGGCGGTGACGCCGGACGCGCTAAGCGCAGAGCAGGAGCTGAGCTTTTACGGGCTGGGTCCTGAAGGCGCGCCGGGCTGGCGGATCTTCTCGGCGGTTGCCGCACCGGCCTGTCTTGCCGAACGCCACATCCTGATCGAGGTGCGCTTTGAGCCGCTGATGGCGGCGCGTGCCAATGTGGACGGGCGTGCAGCCGTTGTCTCCGAAACGCAGGCCTGGCGGCTGGAACGCCCGCGTGAGGCTGGGCCCTTCACGCCACCAAACACATTTGAAACGGCCGAATATTACAGCTTCGCGCCGGATATGGCGTTGGCGCTGGGGCTACAGGATGGCTCGCTGAGCCCGGACTGGTGGGTTGCCCGCGACAGTGGCGAGCCGCCGGCTCACCTGACACAGACCCCGCCGGAACGCCATGTGGGCTATGCGGTGACGTGGTTTTTGATGGCGATCGCCCTGATTGCGATCTATCTCATCTTCCACATCCGGGCCGGGCGACTGCGCTTTGGCACTCGCGACGTATAAGAATCTAAAGAATTTTGTGCGATACACCGTGCCCTGTTCAGCCGGGACTTGAACCGACACGTCGCGAGGCGTCTACTTATCGCCCGAAGGCTTTATGGAGCACGGCGCAATGGCGCTTTGGCGTGACGACATTCAGGACACCGTGCTGTGGGGCGAAGGCATCAAGCTGCGCGCCCCGACGGCTGAGGACTATGACAGCTGGGCCAAGCTGCGTTACGCAAGCCGTGCACATACTGAAAAGTGGGAACCCAGCTGGGCTGAGGATGAGTTGAGCCGCTCAGCCTATCGTCGCCGCCTTAAGCGATACCAGGCCGATGTGGACCAGGGGACGGGCTATCCCTTCTTCATTCTGCGCGCCAGCGACGACGTCCTTTTGGGGGCCTGTAACCTCAACAATGTGCGCCGCGGCGTGCTGCAGGCCGCTGATCTGGGCTACTGGATTGGCAGCCCCTATACCCGCAAGGGCCACTGCCGCGCCGCGGTCCGCCGAGTTTTGTCCTACGCGTTTGAAACGCTGCGCCTGCACCGCGTGGAAGCGGCAACCCGGCTGGAAAACGACGCCTCGCGTCAATTGCTTCTCTCGGTCGGCTTCACGCCCGAAGGCGTCGCTCGGCAGTATCTGAAGATTGACGGCGAATGGCGCGACCACCTGAAATTCGCAATCCTGCGTGATGATCCGCTGCGGTGAGTTCCATGGGTGAGGCTTTTGAAGCAGCCGCTCGCGCAGCCGGAGCCCTTGCGGTTGAGATTACCGGCCATGCGATAGCCCTGGGCGGTGACGCAGAGCGCCTGGGTCTTGACCAGGTCCAGGCCATACAAACGCTTGCCGGCTTTCTCGACGCCTGCGCCCCGGGTGATCGCGGCGCGCTGGAGCGGCTCGGTTTTCACAGCAAGATTGACCGGCGTGTCCGCCTTGTGGGCGCTGATGGGGCTGTGCGGTATGCCCGCCTGATCGGCGCACCGGATAGCGGCACCTGGCGCGGACTTCTGCTGCCCGCCGGGGCTAGCCCCGATGGCGGCCTTGCTGCGCTTGATCTTGAAACGGCCCTGCGACAGGCGCTCGAAGATGGCGACGTGCTCGCTCACCATCAGCCAGTGGTTTCGCTGGAGACTGGCAAGCTTGCCGGATTTGAGGCGCTGGCTCGCTGGGTCCGCCCGGACGGCAGTGTCGACCTGCCCGAACACTTCCTGCCGCTGGCCGACGAGCAAGGGTTGATCCGTGCTGTGGGTGATGCGGTGCGCGGATCGGCGATTAAGGATGCAGCCGCGTGGCATGCCGCGCGAGGCAAGAGTGGCAGACCCCTATTCCTGGCCGCAAACGCGACCGCCAGTGAACTCTGCGCACCGGACTTTACCGACAGTCTGCTAAGTCAGGTCAGGGAAGCTGGTCTTCCGGCGGGAACCTTCAAGCTGGAGATTTCAGAGACCGAGGTCATGCGTGATCCCGATCATGCCGAGATCGCCATGAAGGCATTGAAAGCAGGCGGTGTCTCGCTGGTGCTGGATGATTTCGGGACCGGGTATTCATCCCTCTCCCGCCTTGATCGCTTCCCGTTTGATACCGTGAAGATCGACCAGTATTTCACCCGCGCCGCCCAGACCGATGATGCCGCCCGTTCCATCATCTCCGGCGTAGTGCGAATTGCACGCAGCTACTCCATGACGATTGTGGCTGAAGGCATTGAAACCGATGCGGCTGCAAAGCTGTGTGCGGAGCTCGGCTGTGATTTCGGCCAGGGCTTCCGCTACGCCCAGGCCCTGCCCCCCGAAGAAGCGGCCAACGCAGCGCTTCACGGCATGACAGGCCGGTTTGAGGTTTAGGGCGTGCGTCCTTCGAGGCTTTTCTAACGAAAAGCACCTCAGGATGAGGAGGATGAGTGCTTGATCTCACCCTCATCCTGAGGTGCGAGCCTTATGGCGAGCCTCGAAAGACCCTCCGAAGTACGCCTAGCTAAAATCGTTATCCAGCACGATGCGATAGCGTGGAGAGCCATTTTTCAGCTTGTCCATGGCCGCATCGATCTGGCTCATGGGCATGCGTTCGACCATCGGGCTGATGTCGTGGCGAGCGCAGAAATCCAGCATGTCACGGATTGTTGCCGGGCTGCCGAGCGGCGAGCCGGAGACAGAGCGCTGGTTGGACAGAAGCTGGAAGGCGTGCGCCGGAATAGCGTTTGGCGGAATGCCCACGGTATGCAGGCGGCCGCGCGGACCGAGCGCGTTGAGATAAAGCTGCCAGTTCAGGTCCACAGCCACCGTGGTCAGGATGAAGTCGAAGCGTCCCGCTTCAGCCTGCAGCGCCTCTTCCGAACGGCTGTCGACGATCCGGTGCGCGCCAAGCTTTTTGGCTTCTTCAGCCTTCGCACCGGTGGAGGTAAAGGCGGTCACCTCACAGCCCCAGGCGTTGAGGAATTGAACCGCCAGGTGCCCCAGGCCGCCAATACCAACAACACCCACCTTGTCAGTCGGCTTCACGCCCATCTGGACAATCGGGTTGAACACGGTAATGCCGCCACAGAAGAGCGGGCCAGCGTCTTCAGGCTTCACGCCATCCGGCAGCTTGTTGGCCCAGCTGGCCTGCACGCGCACCTTTTCAGCAAAGCCGCCATGGCGTCCCACGGCAATCTGCTCCACCGAGCCACACATATTGTGATCGCCATGCATGCAGGGATCACAGGTCAGGCAAGAGCGCGAAAACCAGCCAACACCCACCGTGTCGCCGGGCTTTAAATGCGTGACGTTGTCGCCAACCTGGGTGATCTTGCCAACCACCTCGTGCCCCGGGGTCAGTGGGTATTGGGAAATGCCCCACTCATCGGCCCACAAGGAGAGGTCGGAGTGGCACAGCCCACAGGCCATGACGTCAATCTCGACATCATCACCCTTCATGGGGCCCGGATCGTAAGAAATCTGTTCGAACTTTGCTCCCGCAGACGGGGCAGACCAGGCGCGGATCATCGGCATCTCCCTTAAATTAATCTGACCGGGAGGATAGAGCGCTCTGGAAGTGCGTCTACGTAATAGAGTTACGAGTCACAGGGCTTTGTCAGGGTTTTCTTTCTGATGGTCCTTCGAGGCCCGTTTTAGGCTCGCACGTCGAAGATGAGGTCTTCATGAAGCTCCCACTTCCCTCATCCTGAGGAGGTCTGTCAGGACTGTCTCGAAGGACGAACGCCCCTACTCGTCCAGCCGAGCCTCTTCAGCGTTGTTCTTGAATTGAAGCGTGTAAAGCGAGGCCTTGAAGGGGCGCAAGAGTACAAGGATCAGCGCAGTGGTGAGCGGCAACCAGAGCACCATGTGCAGCCAGATTGGCGGCGTCGCGGCAAGCTCTACCGCCAGCACCAGCGGCACGATGATCGCACCGACGAGGAATATGACGAAGACCGCTGCCCCATCACCGACATCCGCTTTTGCGAAGTCCTGGTCGCAGGAGGCACATCGGTCAGCCAGTTTAAGATAGCCAGAAAACAAAGAACCCCTTCCGCAGGCCGGGCATTTGCCCAGAAATCCTGCAAGGAAGGGGTTCGGTGTTTGGCTCATGGGGCTTTATGGGCCCGCTGGCTTTACTGGAACGCCACGTAGACGAAGGCGAACAGGAAGAGCCAGACCACGTCCACGAAGTGCCAGTACCAGGCCGCGGCCTCCATGCCGAAATGCTTCTCTGGCGTGAAGTGACCAGCCAGCAGACGCAGCAGGCACACAGCCAGGAAGACGGTCCCGATCACCACGTGTGCACCGTGGAAGCCCGTCGCCATGAAGAAGGTTGCGCCATAAAGATTGCCGTCAAAGGCAAAGTGGGCGTGGGTGTACTCATAGACCTGCAGCAGCGTGAAGCAGAAGCCCAGAGCCACCGTCAGGATCAGGCCCAGCGTCGCGCCCTTGCGATCACCATGCTGAAGTGCGTGGTGGGCCCAGGTCACGGTGGTGCCCGACAGAAGCAGGATCAGCGTGTTGATCAGCGGCAGGTGGAAGGGATCAAAGGTCTCCACACCCGGCGGCGGCCAGCTTTCCCAGCCGGAGAAGTCCGCGCCGATGGCCGGTCCGTAGAAGCTCGCGCCAGCGCGCACTTCGTGGAAGAGCGCAGCTTCGAAGAACATCCAGAACCATGCCACGAAGAACATGATTTCAGAGACGATGAACAGGATCATGCCGTAGCGAAGACCGAGATCCACGACAGGGGTGTGGTCGCCCTGGCGCGATTCCTTGATCACATCGCCCCACCAGCCAATCATCGTCCACAGGACAACCGCCAGACCCAGCAGGAGAACCGTGAAGGACCCCTTCTGCAGGAAGAAGTAGGCCCAGCTTTCAGCGTTGGTCGACAGACCCTTCATCTGAATCACAGCGCCAATGGCCATGATGAAGGCACCCAGCGAGCCGGTGAAGGGCCACGGGCTCGGATCAACGAGGTGATAATCGTGTTTGACGGCACCCGCCATGAACGTCTCCTGCACGTCTATTCGGTTTGACCGATTGGGCGCGGTATAGCCCCGCCCGCCCCGGTCTTCAATTCAAGTTCCACACCTGCGTCAGGACGCCTCGCCCGTACCGGCCATGGCCGATGCGGTCTCGTAGGCATCCTCGTCCCCGGCCTGCCAGAAGGTGTAGGACAGGGTCAGGGTCGTCACATCATCAAGGCGCTCTTCCTCATCCATCAGTGGATCGACAAAGAAGATCACCGGCATATCCATCGATTCTCCCGGCTGCAGCGTCTGCTCGGTAAAGCAGAAGCATTCCAGCTTGGAAAAGTATGGCCCCACCTTGAACGGTGAGACATTGTAGCTGGCCACACCCGTCACCGGGCGGTCGGTCGTGTTGGTGGCGCGATAAAACGCCAGCGCAGTTTCACCCACACGCACCGTCATCTGGTTCTGCAGCGGCTCGAACTCCCACGGGAAGCCGCGGGCGTTGGATGCGCTGAACCGAACGGTAACTTCCCGGTCAAGGATGGCCGAGGAATCGTACTGCGCGATCTGGGTCGTCCCGCCGTAGCCGGTCACCCGGCAGAACAGGTCGTAGATCGGCACAGCGGCATAGGCCATGCCCACCATAGCCACGACGATCGCCGAACAGGTAACGAGGACCTTCTGGTTCTGATCGAGCCTGGAAAAAAGCTTGCCCACCATCTTTGCCCTACGCCCCCGCATTATAGTTGGAGGACAGGCGCAGCATGGTGGTCACCGCGATCAGCACGGCAAACGCCACCAGGCTGACCGCAATCATCATATTGCGGCGCTTGCGAGCGGCTTCTTCTTCCGGCGTCAGCTTCACTGTCTCGGTGAATTCTGAGTACGGCTTGGCTTCTTCAGCTTCGGCCTTCGGGGCTTCAGTTTCGTTCGTCGGCTCAGTCATGACTTAGCCTCCAAAGCTCGGCAGCGCCCAGAACGCGCCTGCGCCATGCTCAACAAGCAGGGCCGCAAACAGCAGCGTCAGATGGGCGATGGAATAGGCAAACAGGTCGCGCGCGGCCTTGTCGCCAGCACGCACTGCATAGAGCTCGTCTTCGGCGTTGTTGCCGTCACCGGCGCGCGAGTTGAAGACCCGCAATGCAAGCAGTGCAAACAACGCCCCGCCCAGGACCACAGCGCCGGTGTAGACCAGACCGCCCAGCCCGGTTAGCACCGGTCCCGCGGTGGCGGCCAGATAGAGCCCTGTGTAGAACAGGATCTGCTGCCGCGTAGACTTTGCGCCCTTGGCCACAGGCATCATCGGCACGCCGGCTGCGGAGTAGTCGCCCGACTTATAGAGCGCCAACGCCCAGCTGTGCGGCGGCGTCCACAGGAAGATAATGGCGAATAGAAGCAGGCTATCCAGCGTGATCGTGCCGGTCACAGCTGCCCAGCCGATCATGGGAGGGAAAGCGCCAGCAGCGCCCCCAATCACGATATTCTGAGGCGTCGAGCGCTTCAGCCACATCGTATAAATCACGCAGTAGAAAAAGATCGAAAACGCCAGCAGGCCCGCAGCCACATAATTGGTAGCCAGCGCCATCAGCAGGACCGAGCCAAGGCTCATCACACCTGCAAAGACATAGGCCTCTTCACGCGGCACACGACCGGTGGGAACCGGACGACGACGAGTGCGCTTCATCACTGCGTCGATGTCTGCGTCATAGGCCATGTTGAACGCGCCAGCCGCACCGGCACCCACTGCGATACAAAGGATCGCAATCGCAGCGGCAATCGGGTTCATGGAGCCCGGCGCGGCCACCAGCCCGGCAAGGCCGGTAAACACCACCAGCGTCATCACGCGCGGCTTCATAAGCGAGACATAGTCACGCCAGTCGGCCAGCGTCGAAGACGCGCGGGGCGACGCCGCGTGAACGGCGTCGCCCTTGACGGTGTCAGCAGAAGTGTCGGTCACGTCGGTGCGTTTCCAATCTCAGCTTACAGTTAAGTCCAACGCCTACTTGATCTTCGGCAGTTCGTTGAACTGGTGGAACGGCGGCGGGGAGGACAGGGTCCACTCAAGCGTGGTTGCGCCTTCACCCCACGGATTGGCCTCGGCCGGACGGCGGCGGACAATCGACTCGATAATGAGGACGAAGAAGACAACCATGCCCAGCGCCATGATCACATAGCCCCACGAGGAAACCATGTTCCAGAACGCGAAGGCGTCGGGATAGTCCACATAGCGGCGAGGCATACCGTTCAGCCCCAGGAAGTGCTGCGGGAAGAAGATCACGTTCGCACCGACGAAGAACAGCCAGAACTGCGTGCGGGCCAAGAAGGAGTTGTACTTCACGCCCCAGATCTTCTCGTACCAGTAGTAGAAACCGGCGAAGATCGAGAACACGGCACCCAGGCTCAGCACATAGTGGAAGTGAGCCACCACGTAGTAGGTGTCATGCAGCGACTGGTCGACGCCCGCATTGGCCAGCACCACGCCCGTCACACCACCAACGGTGAACAGGAAGATGAAGCCCAGCGCCCACATCATCGGCGTGCGGAAGCTCAGCGAACCACCCCACATCGTCGCGATCCACGAGAAGATTTTGATGCCGGTCGGCACCGCGATGATCATCGTCGCAGCCACGAAATAGGCCTTCAGGTTCACGTTCATGCCCACGGTGTACATGTGGTGCGCCCACACGATGAAGCCGATGAAGCCAATAGCGACCATGGCGTAGGCCATGCCCAGATAACCAAAGACCGGCTTGCGCGAGAAGGTCGACACGATGTGCGAGATCATGCCGAAGCCCGGCAGGATCAGAATGTACACTTCCGGATGACCGAAGAACCAGAACAGGTGCTGGTACATCACCGGGTCACCACCACCGGCCGGGTTAAAGAAGGTGGTGTCGAAGTTGCGGTCCGTCAGCAGCATAGTCAGCGCACCGGCCAGAACCGGAACTGCCAGCAGCAGGAGGAAGGTCGTCACCAGCATTGACCACACGAACAGCGGCATCTTGTGCAGGGTCATGCCCGGAGCACGCATGTTGAAGATGGTGGTGATGAAGTTGATGGCCCCCAGGATCGAGCTGATACCCGCAATGTGAAGCGAGAAGATCACCAGATCGAAGGCTGGCCCATCGTGGCCGGTTGTCGACAGCGGCGGGTACATCACCCAGCCACCACCGAAGCCGTTCTCACCGCCCACACCTGGAACGAACATCGAGATCAGGATCAGCGCAAAAGAGAAGGGCAAAAGCCAGAAGGAGATGTTGTTCATCCGCGGGAAGGCCATGTCCGGCGCGCCGATCATCAGCGGCACAAACCAGTTACCAAACCCGCCAATCATCGCCGGCATGACCATGAAGAAGATCATGATCAGACCGTGCATGGTCGTGATGACGTTGTAGTTATGCTCGTTGCCCCAGAAGCCGTTGTTAAAGACCTGGAGACCCGGCTCGGCCAGTTCCCAGCGGATGAGGCCAGACATGGCCCCGCCAATCACCCCCGCGAAGATCGCGAAGATGAGGTACATGGTGCCGATATCCTTGTGGTTGGTGGAGAAAACCCACCGCTTCCAGTCCCACATGGACGGCGTGTGATCGTGATGCGCAGCTGCAGCTTCAGACATTGCTACTGGGCTCCTTATTGGGCGGCGGCGACGCGCGATTCGCGCGTGCTCTCATAGTAGGCGGCAAGAACGTCGGGGCCGGAATACGGGTCTTCGTTGGAAGCCTCGACCCAGGCGTCGAAAACGTCCTGCGGCACGACATGAAGTTCGATCGGCATGAAGGCGTGGCGCACGCCGCACAGCTCAGAACACTGGCCGTAATAAATGCCTTCGATATCGGTCTGGAACCAGGTCTCGTTCAGGCGCCCCGGGATCGCGTCCATCTTGATGCCAAAGCTCGGCATGGCCCAGTTGTGGATCACGTCCGCAGCCGTCACCTCAACGCGAACCGTTGCACCAACCGGAACCACGATCGGCAGATCAGTGGAGAGGTTGCGATACTCGGTATAGGGCTCGTTATCGATGTCGGCGTCTAGCGTCATGTTGGAGAAGAAGCTGAACCCGCCATGGTCCACATACTCATACTCCCAGTTCCACTGCCAACCGGTCGTCTTGATCGTGAAATCGGTCTCCGGAAGCACGTCCTGGAAATAAAGCAGGCGGAATGACGGAACCGCGATGATCACCAGGATCAGAACCGGGATCGCCGTCCACACCACTTCAAGCAGCGTATTGTGGCTGTTCTTGCTCGGGTTCGGGTTGGCTTTCTCGCGGAAGCGGAAAACCACGTAAACCAGCAGCGCGAGCACCACCAGCGAGATCGCGGTGATGATCCAGAGCATCATGTTGTGGAAACCGGTAATGCGCTCCATCACCGGTGAGGCCGCCTGCTGAAAGCCCAGAGCTTGATCGGTCGGGATACCAACCGGCGTCGCGCTGGCAGCAGCGGTGACCAGACAAAACATGGCGGCGAGAGCGCCAAAAACGGCCGAAATTCGCATAACTCCCCCAAGGAGGCTTGAGTGTGTCTTCACGACGAAGCACCGGTGTGGCGCGTTCATCGAATTGCGGCGGAATATAGGGCCGCCACCCTGTGCTGTCAGCGCGGTATAAGCGCCATATTGTCGCGATGCCTAGTGTTTTTTCAGGTGCATAAATCTGGCGCGCTCCTCGGCGGAGCCCGCGGTAACGATTGCAATTTCCTTAAGCATCTGGCTCACTGCTCGCCTCGGCAACACAGCAATGAGGGGGTTGTGATGCAGTCGACCCAAGAAAATAAGAACAAAAACAAATCGTTGGTTAGCTTTTGTGTCGGCGGCGCATGCGGGCTGGGAGCGGCTTTGGCCTTCTCAGTAGCGGTCGCATTTGCCATGACCGGCGGCGCTTTGGGCCAGGAAGACCCAGCGCAGCGAGCGGCTTTTGCATCGGCATTGGCCGACTGCGAATCTGCAGCGTTTTCAGGCGATAACAGCGGACGAGCCATCGGAGCCTGCGACTCAGTGTTGCGGTCAGCCGAATTGGGCGATGAAACGCGCGCGCGTGTACTGGCCAATCGCGGTGCCATCGCCGTTCGCCGCGGCGAGGCCGGGCCGGCGCTGGGCGATCTGGAAGAGGCTGTAAGGCTTAATCCTGAAATGGCCGAAGCATGGCTATCTCTGTCGGGTGCGCGCATCATCGCAGGGCGTTTGAACCCGGCAATTGATGCGGCACAGACAGCCTTGTCACTGGACGTTAGCCAGCCCGCGCTGGCGCATTTTAATATCGCGATTGCCCATGAGCAGGCCGGACGTCTCGATCTGGCTTATGCATCTTACGTGGAAGCTGCATCCCTGGCCCCGGACGATTCGCGCCTTGCGGCTCAGCCTGGGCGCTTCCGCCAGCACCAGACCCAGCCTGCCCAGGCCGGCAAGTAAGGTTTCGAGGTGCGGGCTGGCCTCGCACCTTGGGCTTCGGCACTCTATCTTGTCAAAGAGACAAGACGACTCTGCTTTTCTGAGCCGACCGATGGAGCGCGCCTGCCATGACCACAGATCCCTTTGCCGCCTTTGAGTTTGATGCTGAAGACGCAAGCCGCGTCCTGGCAGAGAATCTGGTGGGCGCTGACGACGGTGAGCTGTTCCTGGAGACAAGCGCCTCTGAAAGCCTGGCTTTTGATGATGGCCGCCTGAAGGTCGCCAACTTTGACACGACGCGCGGCTTTGGCCTTCGCGGCGTATTTGGCGAGCGCACAGGCTTTGCCCACTCCTCCGATCCGAGCCTTGCTGCGCTGAAGCGCGCCGGTGAAACCGCGTCTGCGGCCCGCAAGGGCGCCAACGCGATCATGGCCCCAGCCCCGGCGCGGACAAACCGCCTTCTTTATGAAGACGTGGATGTCATCGGCGCGCCCGGCTTTGAAGCCAAGGCGGCATTGCTGGCGGAAATTGATGCTTATGCCCGTGCGGCTGACCCTGAAGTCGTGCAAGTAGCCTGCTCGCTGTCCGGCTCTCGTCGGGTTATCGGGATCGTGCGGGCTGACGGTGATATGCGCGCCGAAGTGCGTCCGCTTGTTCGCCTCAATGTCTCAGTGACGGTTGAGCGCGACGGCCGACGCGAGACCGGCTCGGCGGGTGCAGGCGGTCGGGCGGCCTTTGAAAACTGGCTCGCCCCTGAAAAGTGGAAAGAGCTGACCGACGAAGCGCTGCGCGTGGCCAAGGTCAATCTTGTTGCGGTCGATGCGCCAGCTGGCGAATGGGACATGGTGCTCGGGCCGGGCTGGCCGGCCGTGCTGCTTCACGAAGCGGTGGGCCATGGTCTTGAAGGCGACTTTAACCGCAAGGGCACCAGCGCCTTCGCCGGCCGCGTTGGCGAACAGGTTGCGGCCAAGGGCGTGACCATCGTGGACGACGGTACCATACCCGACCGACGCGGTTCGCTCAGCTTTGACGATGAGGGCACGCCGTCCAACCGCACCGTGCTGATCGAGGACGGGATACTGAAAGGCTACATGCAGGACCGACAGAATGCGCGTCTTATGGGTGTGGACCCAACCGGCAATGGTCGCCGGGAAAGCTATGCCCACCCGCCCATGCCGCGCATGACCAACACGATCATGGAGTCTGGTAACGCTGATCCTGAAGAAATCCTCGGCGGGCTGGAAGACGGCGTCTTTGCCAAGAATTTTGGTGGCGGGCAGGTGGATATCACCTCTGGCAAATTCGTCTTCCGCTGCACCGAGGCCTATCGCGTTCGCAAGGGCAAGATTGAAGAACCGATCAAGGGCGCAACCCTGATCGGGGATGGCCCGACGTCCCTGACCAAGATCAGCCAGGTGGGCAACGACATGGCACTCGATCCTGGCGTTGGCACCTGCGGCAAGGCTGGTCAGGGTGTGCCGGTCGGCGTGGGCCAGCCCACGTTGCGCGTGGACGGGATCACGCTCGGCGGTACTGGGTAGGTTCACTCCCACCTTCCCAAAACATGACAAATCGTAAGGTTTCTCACACAGGCGTGACGCGTCTGACCGAAAGGTAACAAGCCTTTCGCGCAGAAGTGCGTATGACTAGCTCCCACGAGAATTCGTAAATTCGATCAATTATTTGGGACGCTGCTCATGTCTGTGCGCCTTGCCGCTTCGCTCGCCCTGTCGGTGAGCGTCACCGCCCTCTCCTTGCCTGCTCACGCCCAGGAGGCTACCCCGCCCGCAACCCGCGCGAACACCGCGATCATCGGATATGAAGCGGTCTTTTTCGACCAGTTTGCGCCTGTCACAGCACTTGACATGATCAGCCGCCTGCCGGGCTTTTCACTCAATGATGGCGACACTCAAAGCCGGGGCCTCGCTGACGCGTTCGGCAATCTTCTTATCAATGGAGCGCGCCCCTCAGACAAGTCGATTGGCCTTGGCACAATTTTGAGCCGCATCCCTGCCGACCAGGTGCTCTCCATCCAGCTGATCCGCGAACCGGTCCCAGAATATGAAATGCGCGGCCATGGCCAGCTGGCGAACGTGATCCTGCGCGAATCCAGCGGCATGGCGTCCTCCTTTGATGCGCGCATCAACTATTTCAACGGCCAGCGCCTCGGCAGCCGAGTCCAGGGTTCGGTGACGCGCAGCTTTGGCGATCTGGAGCTGACCGGCGCGCTGACCGTGAACTGGCGCGGCCCGCGGGTTCTGCGCGAAGACCGCGACTTCAATGCTGACGGGTCGCCCATTCAGGAAGCCTACGACTCTGAGCAGCGCACCTTCCGCTCACTGATGCCATCTTTCTCGGTAGTCACACCGCT
Source organism: Maricaulaceae bacterium EIL42A08 (assembly GCA_024178355.1). Lineage (GTDB taxonomy): Bacteria > Pseudomonadota > Alphaproteobacteria > Caulobacterales > Maricaulaceae > Oceanicaulis. Next base: position 1,241,132 of record JAMZNZ010000002.1, read on the forward strand.
GGGGGCCAACACCCGACTTCGCGTCAACACCTCTGGTGAGGTCTGGGACTGGAACCGCCGCCAGCGTACCGAAGTTTATGTACCGACCCGCGACACCAGCCCACTAAGCCGATTTGAAGTGCTGGACACTCGAAATGAAGGCTGGTTCTTCAGCACCACCGCCACGCTGAACCATGACTTCTCCGACGCTTTATCCTCACAGACTGTGCTTCTGGTCAGCCGTGACGGACAGGATAATCAACCTGAAACCTTCACGACCTTTGATCCGGTGTCCATCACCGACCAGGTGGTTGTGGACTTTGCCAATGAGGGTGAGGAAACCGCGCTGCGCCAGAACCTCACCTGGACCGTGAATGATCGCCATAGCCTGGAATTTGGGGCCGAGGCGGCCTTCAACGCCAACGAAAACGAGCTCGCCCTTTCCGAACTATCGGGCGGTGTCCTGGTGCCGATTGACTTGCCTGTGGCCAGCACGCGGGTGGAAGAGCGGCGCAGTGAGCTTTCAGTGCGCCACGTCTGGGGCGTGACTGAGCGGTTGAGCCTGGAATCCGGGCTTCGCTACGAGACCTCCGAGATCAGTCAGTCCGGCGATGCTGAGCAGGAGACGAGTTTCTCGTTCCTGAAGCCTGAAATCAGCCTGACCTGGCGGCCGACCGATCAACGACGCTGGCGATTTGCTCTGGAGCGCAATGTTGATCAGCTCAGCTTTGGCAAGTTTGCAAGCTCGGTCGATCTGACCTCTGAGCAGATCAATGTCGGCAATCCGGATTACAGACCCCAGACAGACTGGACGCTCGAAGCCCAGCTTGAGCAACGCTTTGGCGAGGACGCCTCTGCGACAGTTACCGTGGGTCGGGTCTGGGTGCAGGATCTTGATGACTTCATTGTAGTCAGCGACGGCAACGGAAATGTGTTTGATGCGCCGGGCAATATCGGAAACGGGACGCTGGACCGGGTTACCCTTGAATGGACGACACCGCTGGATCGGCTGGGCCTCAGAAACGCGACGTTGGACGGCTTCCTGGAGTGGTACAACTCCAACGTCACCGACCCAGTGACCGGGCTTGATCGCGCCTGGTCCGGCATTCGCGAATGGGAAACCCGCCTTGATTTCCGCCAGACCTTCCCTGAAAGCCAGGTGGCCTGGGGCTGGGATTATTTCTGGCTCTCCGACGGTGCCGTTTATCGCGCCCGAGAGTTCCGCGAACTCACCTTTCCCAAAGGCGACTTCGACATCTATGTAGAAACCACGCGCTGGTTTGGCCTGACCACCCGGCTCGGGGCTGACTTTATCTTTGACAGTCCAGAAGAAATGCGCCGCACCTTCTACACCGGCTCGCGGGCCGATGGCGTCATTTCACGGGTCAGAGAAACCGAGGCCAAGCAAGGGGTGACAGCCTATCTTCAGGTGCGCGGGGCGTTTTAACCGCTCCGCCTTTCGCGGGCGCAACATCACACAAGTGTGATCCAATACACTGCGGCAAACGTCCTGTTTACCGAAAGGGACGTTATGTTCCGCGCCCATGAGACAGACCTTGCTTACCTGTGCGGCCAGCCTGGCGCTGGCTGGAGCCCTGACCGTGCCTGCCCAGGCAAATGACCGTTCCGAATTCGTAACGGTTGAAGATGACGTGCTGACCTATGCGCCAGCCTTCTTCACCGACTTCAATCCTCAAACGGCCCTGGATATGGTCAACCGCGTGCCAGGATTTTCAGTCTCCGGCGGTGGTGGAAGCCGGGGGCTAGCCGGAACCCTCGGCAATGTATTGATCGATGGGCGCCGTCCCAGCTCGAAGAATGGTGTCGCGACCCTGTTGTCACGTCTTCCAGCCTCCGCGATTACCGAGATCAAGCTCATCCGTGCCCCCATCCCGGGCATCGACATGGCCAGCCAGGAACAGGTGGTCAACGTCATTACCAGCCAGTCTGGAAGCTGGACCGGTGCGTGGGAGGCGCGAGCACGCGTTTTCGAAAACGAGCGCATCGTAACGGTGGGTGAGATATCGGCCACTCGCGCCACTGCAAACGGTTCACTCACGCTCGCGCTTGACCTGGCGGGACATGCCGAAGGCAACACCGCCGAGCGGCGCTTTTTCCTCGCCGATGAAACTTTCCTCGGCTCGGAAAACGAGCGCAATCAACGCAGCTTTTATGACGTGACGCCTTCACTGGCCTGGCAGCGCGATTTTGAACACGGCCATGCCTTACGCGTCGACTCGCGAGTCTGGGCCTGGCGATTTAGAAATACTCGAAACGGCACAAGTCTGGACGCAGGCGAACTTGAAACCGGTTTTGACGCGGCTCAGTCACGGACCGAAGCCTGGGGCACCGAAACCACCGTCGATTACGACCACGTATTCAGCGGTGCCTGGTCAGGCAAGCTGACTAGCCTACAGCGCTATGAGTCGAAAGACGAGAATGATTTTTTCGACTTCTTTGGAGCTTCAGGGCAATTTGCAAGCCGCGTTGACATTATCGAGGCAGAGACTTCTGGCGAATCTGTACTTCGCGGTGAAATTCGCCGCGCATCGAGCGACGCACGCTCTTTGACACTGGCCCTTGAAGGCGCATTCAACTTCCTCGAAGGCAGCGTTGACATCACAGAAGACGATGGCACCGGTCCGGTTCCTGTCGCTCTGCCGGTCAGCAGTACGCGGGTTGAAGAACGCCGTGTTGATGCTTCGGCTCAACAGATCTGGCGCGTGTCCGACACTTTTACCCTTGATGGCGTCGTCGCAGTCGAATTCAGCGAAATCAGTCAAACCGGGGACGCAGAGCAAAAGCGGACCTTTACTTATTTCAAGCCCGCTTTTAACGCGATCTGGACCCCCAATGATGCCGATCAGCTAAAAGTCTCGTTGGTTCGCTCAGTCGGCCAGCTTTCATTTGGAGAGTTCGTATCCTCCATCAATGTCAACGACGACACCACCAATCTGGGCAATCCGGATTTGGAACCGGAACGCACGTGGCGCCTGCAGGCCGACTGGGAACGCCGCTTCTGGCAGGAGGGTACGGTTCGCCTGTTGGTTCGCCACGAATGGGTCGAGGCGGTTGCGGATGTGGTGCCGGTTGGTCTCAGCTCTGACGGACCGGGCAATCTTGGCGATGGAACGCGCCTGCGCTTTCAGATCAATGCCGATATTCCTACGGATAATCTGGGAATTTCAGGCGGTCTGTTTTCCGTTGGTGCCATGACGCGTGAGACCAAAGTCACCGACCCGGTAACCGGTGTCGAACGCCGGTTCCGCAATGATGAAGACTGGCGCTTCAATCTCAACTTTCGTCAGGACCTGCCACAATCCGGTTTTGCCTGGGGCACGTCATACAGCCTTCAGGGCGATGAAGACTTTTACCGAACAAGCCGGTTTGAACGGGTGCGGGCACCGCGTGGCAACATCAATGGGTTTGTCGAGCGCCGCTTTGAAAATGGCCTGACCGCAGAGGTCGGGGCCAATCTTCGCATGGGCGAAAATGAGCGCATCCGCTATGACTGGCCTACCACCCGGGCGGACGGTTTTCCCACCCGGATCGAACGGCGCAGCATTAACGACGATGGTGTGCTATACTTCGAAGTCAGTGGCGTATTCTAAGGCCCGACTGCTGTACTGAGACCGGATTGGGGAGCCGGTTGCGACAATTGATGTGGAGCCTTGGGCGCGCCGATCAAATCTGAGCGTCGGAGGTCCCATGCGTCGAATTTTCTCCCCATTCATCACCACAGCAATAGTCTCTTTGATGTCGGTCATGGCTCCATGCCAGGTGCCTGCTTTTGGCGATCAGGGAAGTATCGAGGAAGTCCCACTTACACAGCTCCCAAGCGGCCACCTGACCGTCGACGTGCTGTTAAATGGCCAGGGCCCCTACCCGTTTGTGATTGATACAGCCGCGAGCCACACTGCCATTATCGAACCGCTGGCAGTCCAATTCGGTTTTGAGCCTGAAGCCAGCCCGCTGGCCGATGTCCAGACTTTGACAGAAGAAATTGTCACCGAGCGCTTCAAATTCGACAGCATTTCAATTGCCTCGGTGCACGGACTTGATATCGACGCGGTCGTCGTCGGTGCCCCAATGGGGGCCAGCCTACCGGTTTTAGGTCTGTTGGGATCTGATGTGCTGGAGGGGCGGCGCATCCAGATCAACTATGTCGATCAGACGCTGAAGTTTGGCGATCTGATGCTGGACCATGCCGACGGACGGGTCGACCCCAACTGGAATGTCCTTATAGGTCAGGGCCGAGTTTCAAGGGCTCGCCAGCCGGTAAGGGTCCTGGTGGATACCGGATCGGCTCGTACGATCGTGAACGCGCGGCTGGCCCGCTGGGCCAGTCGCCGCAGTGCGTCGCTGCGCGTGCGTGTCGGTGGGGCCAGCCGTCTTGCAGAAACGGTCGACAGCGAGGGCGTCGCCCGGGTGAATGATTTGCGGGTGGGTGGCATCTGTCTGCCTGACTTCATGGCCATAGAAGCTGATGTGGATATTTTCCGCGCTTTGGGCTGGGAGAATGAACCCGCCATCATCCTGGGGATGGACGTGCTTCAGCACACCGTCCTGACCATTGATCATGGCCAGGACGTGTTCCAGCTGGACCCAGCCGATCGGCTTGGTCGCTGCATCGGCTTTCCGCGCGTTCAGCTCACCCTGGAAAGCTGACAGACCGCCCCACGGCGCGCGTCAAGGCGCATCGCTCGACCGGTCCATGGACGGGCCTCCGGCCTCGGTTTCACGGGGATGCGGCTCCATCTCACTCGCCGCTGAGCCCATCAGCTTTTTGATAAGCGGTGAGATCAGCAACATCACCAGGGCAATGCCCATGGCAACGAGGCCGACACTGCCATAGACCTGCGCATAACCAGCCTTGGCCGCGATTGGATCAACGATCTGGCCGCCAATGGTCTCGCCACCTGTTGTGGATGCAATCAGGCCCGCAACGTAGTTGGATAGCCCTGAAAACAGGAACCAGGCCCCCATCGCCATTCCCACGACCCGGGCTGGCGCCAGCTTGGTAATCGCAGACAGACCCACCGGAGACAGCATAAGCTCACCCAGCGTGTGAATGAGATAGATCAGGAACACAAAGTACACGGCCACCAGCGCTGTGCCGGACAGGTTGATCCCGGCAACAAGCACATAGAAGCCAAGACCCGCCATAAAGACGCCAAGCGCGAACTTCACTGGGGTTGACGGGTTGAGCCTGCGTTTGGCCAGCGCAACCCATAGCCAGGCCAGGATCGGTGCGAAGATGATAATGTAGCCCGCATTCAACGCCTGGAAGACCGGAGCAGGTACCGTAACGCCGAACATCTCCTTGTTGACCAGCTCGCCGGTAAACAGGTTGAGCGAGGACCCGGCCTGCTCAAACAGCGCCCAGAAGGGGATCTGTGCCAGGATGAAATAAAGGGCTGCGACCATCTGGCCGCGCTCCTCGCCCTTGGCCCCAAAGACGGCATAGCCAAGGAAAACCACAATCATCGCCAGACCAAGCCAGCCAACGATACCGCCGAAATAGCTGGGAAAGGTCACGGCAGTGAAGGCCACGCCAATGATTGCCAGCCCAGCCAGATAGCAGGCGGTTTCAACCGTGATCAGACCAAAGATTTTCTCTTTCAGCTTTGCCGGATTTGGCGGCTCGGCCTTGCCTTCCAGCCAGTGCTGGAACACCAGGAATGTGATGAGACCAGCGAGCATCCCAATGCCGGCGAGACCAAAGCCCCACTTCCATCCGTAGACGATGCCGATGATGCCCACAGAGATCGAGGACAGGAAGCTGCCCAGGTTGATCCCCATGTAAAACAGGGTGAAACCGGAATCGCGGCGCGGATCACCCAGGTCATAAAGTTCACCAACGATGGTGGAGATATTGGCTTTGAGATAGCCCACACCGGCAATAATCAGCGCCAGCGCAAGGAACAGGATGTTCACGTAGAATTGCTGCTGCTCTACGCTAGTATCGTAAAGGTCCGGCGTGTACCGAGCGAGTTCGTCAGAGGCCCCGTCCTCGCCCTGAAGGATAACCGCGTCAGTGCGGCTGTCTTCTTCAAAGCTTAGAGCTTCGCCATCAACCTCGACAAAGACCCCAGCGTCAGTTTCGCTGAGCACATAGCTGCGCCCATCCAGGAACTCGACACGGTCAACCGGGTCAGGGCCCGCGCAGCCAGCACTAATCAGGGCACAGGCCTGCTGGATAAGGCTGCGGCTTTCACGCTCGATCAGATAGCCATCATCGCCAGCTTCAGCACTGGCGATCCAGCGGTCCTCACCGCCCACAATGGCGAAGCGCTCAGTATCCAGGATAAGGCGGCGGCGTTCATCATCAACCGTGACGAAGAGCTCGCGGTTGCCCCCTCGCCCCTCTGCCTCAATCTCGATACGCGCATCGGCCACTTCGAGATATTCGCGTGAGCCTTCGCCCTCAAAGGCCATCAGACTGTGACCGAGCACCAGAAGTATTGCTCCGTACGTCACCGCCTTTCGCTGCCCCAGATAGCGATCAGCCAGCGTCCCGCCGACAATCGTCATGACGTAAACCAGCGCGGTGTAAGCGCCGTAGATCAGGCCAGCCTGCTGCTGGGAAAACAGGAAATGCTGAGCCAGGTAAAACACCAAAAGGCCGCGCATGCCGTAATAGGAAAAACGCTCCCACATCTCTGTGAAGAACAGGATGGCCAGGCCCTTCGGGTGGCCAAAAAAGCTCGTGTCCTGAAGCCCGCGCGGCTTGTCTGCGCCGCTCGCGTTTGCGTCTGACATGGATATCTCCCCAATGCGGCAGGCGTGTACAACTGTGCCGCTAACTCACAAAATAATTGGGGCGTAAAAGATCATGCCAGGGGTCGCCGGGGCAAGGCAGACGCTGCCTTCAAGCCGATTAGCCGCAGCAACCGGCGCTAACGCTGGCCGTGGCGGCTTCGGTGAAGGGATTGCGCGCGGCCGGCTGGCAACCGCCCTCACTAAGACGCAGCTCCACTGTCGCCGAGACAAAGCGCAGCCCGTTCAGCTTTTCAAGCAACTGCGGATCGGTCACGGCAAGTGGGCGATGGTCCACCAGCGCCGGTGTTCCAAAGCCGGTATCCTTTGCAATGGCGAGAAAATCGTCCCAGCTCAGCGCACCCGCCAGACACTCGCCATAGAGGATGGGGTCGGTGCGAAGAGCTTCTGGTACCGGGGTTTCAGAATAGACATCAGCAAAGTGCATGACGCCACCCGGCTTCATAAGACTGGCCACACCAGCGAACACCCCCGGCTTGTCGATCGACAGATTGATCACACAGTTGGACACCACAAGGTCAAAGCTCGACGGTTCAAGGCCCAGCTTATCCAGCTCCTCGATATAGCCTTTCACAAAGCGCGTATTGGGCTTTTCAAAACCGAAGCGCTCGGCGTGCCAGCTCTCGTGTTTTTGAGCCACGGCGAGCTGTTCGTCGGTCATGTCGACACCAACCACCTCACCGCTCTCACCCACCAGCTGAGCCAGCAGGAAAGCATCACGCCCGGTCCCGCAGCCCAGATCCAGCACCCGCGCGCCGCGAATATCTTCAGGAGCCACCAGGCCGCAGCCGTAATATTTCTCGGACACTTCAGGATGAATGTTGGAGAGCGCCGCCGCCACAGCATCGCTGGGCGAAGAAATCTCGCAGCAAGCGTCAGACTTTAAATCTGCGTTGGTTTCCAGCACACCGCCGTAATAATCGCGAACGCTCTCACGCATGACAAAGGCTCCCCGGTTGATCTGGACGCGGACTATTGCGCGGTTAACCTGACGCGTCGATACACAGATGAGTGACCGACTGCGCAGGAGATCGAGACCATGGCCCAGACGACCCTTGATATCCGCACGACAGGGCCTGGGCTTTACGAATTCACATCGGCCGCCAATGGCTTCGTGAGATCCAGCAGCAAGGGCGGGGACGGTCTTCTCACTTGCTTTGTGCGCCATACCTCGGCTTCGCTGGTGATCCAGGAGAACGCCGATCCGGATGTTCAGCGCGACCTGCAGGGCTTTTTCAAGCGCCTGGTCCCTGACAGCGATGATCCGTCCATGTCCTGGCTTGCGCACACCACTGAAGGGCCCGATGACATGCCCGCCCACATCAAGTCCGCCCTCACCGCGGTCAGCCTTGGCGTACCGGTGACGCGCGGGGCGCTGGCGCTAGGCACCTGGCAGGGGCTCTACCTGTTTGAGCACCGCCACACGCCGCATACCCGCCAGGTGGTGCTGCATCTAAGCAGCTGAACCAGAACACCGACAATCAGCAGTCGCCTCGCAAGGCCACAAGCTGATAGTGTTGAGCTTAACAAAACTGATTCCCGGAGCTTCCCATGACTGACGCCCCCATCGGCTCGAAATCCAACCCGTCCCAGTATGATTGCTACGAGGATCTGGCCGACGACGAGCCCTATTTCGTCATCCGCGCCCACGACCCGCTGGCGAGCGCCATTGTCGAGCTCCACGCCTATATCGGTGCGGGACAGGACGGTGCGGCCCATAACAAGCTTGATGAGATCATGGCCCTGACCAAGGACCGCGCCCCCCGCCCGGCCGGCAGCCCCAAATACCGCGAAACCTTCGCCATTTCCCTGTCCATGGAAAACTGGCGCGAGACGCACTAGGGCGAACTTCTACGCCCTCCCTCCCCTTGATGGGGAGGGTGTCCCGTGAGGGACGGGTGGGGTGAAGGTTATTAAGCGCCAGCGCTCCCCCCACCCGACCAGCGCCAAAGCGCAGCCCACCCTCCCCACGCTGGGGGAGGGAAAGCGTTCCAGCGCCGCGTTAATTCTTCAAGCACTAACCCTTGCAAGAGGGAGGGAGGGAGGGAACTCTGGTGTTGGCGTCTACCCCAGCACCTCTTCAAAGAACGCCAGCGTTCGCTCCCAGCTGAGCTCGGCGGCGGTTTCGTCGTAGCGCGGCGTGGTGTCGTTGTGGAAGCCGTGGCCGACGCCTTCGTAGACGTGCGTAGTGTAGCTTTTACCGGCCGCGTCCAGCGCGTCGCGAAATTCCGGCCAGCCTTCATTGATGCGGGCGTCGTTTTCTGCGTAGTGGATAAGCAGCGGGGCCTCGATTTCGGGGACACGTTCGGTCGGGGCCTGGCGGCCATAATAGGGCACGGCACCAGCGAGATCGGGGAAGGTCACGGCCATGGCGTTACACACCCCGCCGCCATAGCAAAAGCCGACGCAGGCGACCTTGCCATTGACCTCGTTGTCAGCCTGCAAGTGGTCCTTGGCGGCAAAGAAGTCGTTGAGCAGACGCTCACGATCCACGGTGCGTTGAAGCGCGCGGCCATCATCGTCATTGCCGGGATAGCCGCCCACGCTAGAAAGGCCATCGGGTGCGAGCGCGATGAAACCGGCCTTGGCGACGCGCCGGGCGACATCCTCGATATAGGGGTTAAGGCCCCGGTTCTCGTGGACCACCACCACACCGCCGCGCGGAGCCGTCATATCGGTGGGGGCAACGCGATAGGCGCGCACTTCGCCATGACCCTCCGGCGAGGGGTAGGTGACGTATTCCGGGTGGATGTCAGGATCGGTTAACTTCACCTGATCAGCCAGCGCATAGTCCGGCGACATGGCTTCCAGCAGCGCCGCTGCGGTGAGTCCGCCTACAGTAAAGCCGGCCGCCCGGGTTAAAAACTCCCGCTTGGAGATTTTGTCGTGGGCGTAAAAATCATAGAGCTCGATAAGTTCGGGCGGAAAATCTTTCGCGGTCAGGCGGGCCATGGCGGTGTCTCTCCCCTTGGTGTGGACGTGGAGATAGGGCGCTGGGGTGGGGCGGCGAGGTCGATGCCCTTTCCTCCCCCAGCCCCGAAGCGCTAGGCACCCGGCTTCAACCAGTCCTGTAACTCGTGCAGCCACCCGGCCTTTCGCGCGACGGCGCGGCGGTGATCGAGATCGAGATCGGCGATCAGGACCTCCTCGCCTGGTCCAGCTTCGGCCAGCAGCGTGCCGTCCGGGCCAGCGATGACGGAATGGCCCGCGTATTGTGTGCCCTCTTCGGTGCCGCAGCGATTGCTCATCGCGGCAAAGACGCTGTTTTGATAGGCCATCACCGCGATCTCATGGGCAAACAGGGTGGTGTTCTCGCTAGCGAGATTGCAAGACGGGATGGCGATGATTTCCGCGCCCGCCAGCGCGCACCGCCGCCAGCTTTCAGGAAAGTGGCGGTCGTAACAGATCACCACGCCGATCCGCCCCGCGGCGGTGTCATAGACCTCAAAGCCTTTACCGTGGGCGTAGTAATCCTTCTCCCAGAAGTCTTCGAACTGGGCCACATGGACCATGTCGGACATGCCGAGCTGTCGCCCGTCTGCGTCAAAGACCGGGCTCGCATCATAGCGCGTGCCGTCTTCGGTCTGGCGGTAGACATTGGGGATGGTGACCAGCCGGTGGGTGGCTGCAAGCTCCGACAGGCGCGCCAGCGCGGGGTGATCTGCGCCCATCACGTAACGGTCGGCAACGCCGGGCTGATCCGCGTCGCGGTGCTTCGGGAAAAAGGGCGAGAGCTGCACCTCGGGAAAGACGACAATGTCGGAACCCTCACTGGCGGCACGTGCCATCAGTCGCTCTGCGGTGGCGAGATTGGCCTCCATATCCGGGCTCATGGCGTGTTGCAGCACAGCGAGTTTGGGCATGGCGAGGTCCTTTAAGAAACGAGGTGACGCATGACTGTTACCCCGCCCTCGCCTGGCGACAACCGGGCAAATGCTGGTGACGCGATCACAAATTTGCTAAAAGGTTAACGGGGGAAACAAAGGGGGAGGCTGATCATGGCACGGCGCGTGTTTGCAAATCCGTCTGCGATTGTGGGGGTCGGGCTATTGCTGGGAGGCGTATCGCTGTTCCAATTCCTGGGCCTTGAAGCGCTTGGCTCCAGCGACTGGCTGGTTGCATGGGGCGCGGGACTGATCTGTATCGGCGGGCTTTTGGTGATGGCGGCCCAGCTGCGAAGCTGACCCTGCGACGACCCCATCACCCTTTAAATTTAACCGGTGACACGCCATTTATCATGACAGGTCCGTGAACAGGGCTCGCGTGCGAGCGAAGTTTGAGCTATACGGCGCCGCAACACAGTTTTTCGCGCCCGCAGCGTGGCCTGTCTCGCTGCTCCCGCGCACCACAGTCGGAGTTCAGGCATGCACCTGACCATGATGAAAACGAAGCTCCACCGCGCCGCCGTAACCCAGGCAGATCTGCACTATGAGGGCTCGATCTCCATCGACGCAGATATTCTGGACGCAGCCGGCATCCTGCCCCACGAGCAGGTAGATGTGCTCAACATCAATACTGGCGACCGCTTCACCACCTACGCCATTGAGGCTCCGCGCGGGTCGAAAACCTTCGGCATCAATGGCGCTGCTGCGCGCCTGGCCCAGGTGGGCGACCGCATCATCGTGGTGGCCTATGCCGCAATGGACGCTGAAGCAGCCCGCAATTTTGAGCCAACGGTGGTGCTGCTGGACGAGAAGAACGACGTGGTCAGCGTTAACGACAAGTCCGGTACCGTGGTGAACTTCGCCTAGGGCAAAACGCCCTGATTCCAAACACAAACGCCCCGACCTGATGGCCGGGGCGTTTTCATTTCAGCGTCGCGCCCGGGCCCTAGCCCAGATCATTTAGCCAGCGCTTGGCTTCAAGGCGTGAGATGGTGCGCTCGTGCACCTCATCGGGGCCATCGGCCAGACGCAGCGTGCGGATACCCGCATAGCTGTAGGCCAGCGGGAAGTCGTTGCTGACACCGCCGCCGCCATGGGCCTGGATGGCATTGTCGATCACTTCCAGCGCGACACGCGGCGCGGCCACCTTGATCATGGCGATCTCACCACGGGCCTGCTTGTTGCCGACGGTGTCCATCATCCAGGCTGCTTTCAAGGTGAGCAGGCGGGTCATCTCGATATCGATGCGCGCCTTGGCGATGCGGTGCTCCCAGATGGAGTGCTTGATGACCGGCTTGCCAAAGGCTTCCCGGCTCATCGCGCGCTTGACCAGAAGTTCCAGCGCTCGCTCCGCCGCGCCTATAGTGCGCATGCAGTGGTGAATTCGGCCCGGCCCGAGGCGGCCTTGCGCAATTTCAAAGCCACGCCCCTCACCCAGCAACATGTTGGAGGCCGGCACGCGCACATTATTCAGCTTGATTTCCATGTGGCCGTGGGGCGCATCATCATAACCGAAGACAGGCAAGTGGCGTTCAATCGTAATGCCTTCGGCGTCGGCGGGCACCAGAATCATGGACTGCTGCTTGTGAGTCTCGGCTGTGGGATCAGACTTGCCCATGACGATATACATCTTGCAGCGCGGATCACCGGCCCCGGAGCTCCACCATTTGCGGCCGTTGATGACGTACTCATCGCCATCGCGCACGATGGAACATTCGATATTGGTGGCGTCAGAACTGGCCACCGCCGGCTCAGTCATCAGGAAGGCTGAACGGATCTCGCCAGCGAGCAGACGCGGTAGCCATTCAGCCTGCTGCTCAGGCGAACCATAGCGTACCAGCACTTCCATATTGCCGGTGTCGGGTGCCGAGCAGTTGAACACTTCAGACGCCCAGCCCACACGGCCCATTTCTTCAGCCAGTGGTGCGTAATCCTGATTGGACAGGCCCGCACCCTGATCAGAATCCGGCAGGAAGAGATTCCACAGGCCTTCGGCCTTAGCCTTTGCCTTCAGCTCTTCGATGATCGGGATGACCTGCCAGCGATTCTCGCCAAAGCTGGCCAGCTGGTCGTGATAGGTTTTCTCGTTGGGATAGACATGCGCGTCCATGAAGGCCCGCACGCGGCCCAGATAATCCTTGCAAAGATCGGAATACTCAAAATCCATCTGTGTCTCCTCCCCGCACACATTTTTCTGGCGAGCGCTTTGTTTTGTTTCATCCCGGAGTTTAACGCACTCACCAGATTTGCCACCCGTCATTCGTGATGAAACGCAGTGACACATGGTCCGCCATTGCTCGGGCTAAGGGTATACGACCTTTAAAACCAGTCTCCGGCGTCATCCTGACGACGGTCAGGACCCAGTCGTACTGGCAGAGCCGCTGGGCCCTGTATTAAATTCAGGATGACGGTATGGATTTTTGGAGCGTGCGACACCGCCCGCATCGCGCTAAAAGACGAGACCAGACCTGCTAAGACGCCATTCCATGATGAACACCAACCCCACCATCGCCATCGACGATCCCACGCGCGCTGACGTGCTGGCGCTTTTGGAGCGGCATTACGCCTTTACGCTGGCCCACTCGCCTGAAGGGGCGTGCTACACCTTCAAGCCTGAGGAGCTCGCCGGACCAGCGATGACATTCTGGACCGCTCGGCGCGATGGGAGGCCCGTCGGCTGTGTCGCGCTTTATCAGCGCAATGAGCGCTTTGGTGAGCTGAAGTCACTGCACGTGGCAGAAGGCGAGCGTGGAACCGGGCTTGGCGAGCGGCTGGTTCAGGTGGTGATCGACGCAGCGAGGGTGTGTGGATTTGAAGAGCTGGGCCTCGAAACGGGCAAGTCTGACGGCTTTGCTGCGTCGCGCCGCCTATACGCCCGGCTTGGGTTTTCTGACACCCCCGCCTTTCCACCCTATCAATGCGGCGGCTTCAGTCATTGCATGAAGCGCGCGGTGTAGGGGAATGCCCCTGTCTCCGCCTTGAAGGCGGCAAACAGGAGCCGACCTGACGTCTGTAAACTCGCGACACTTCAAAACAAAAACCCCGCCAGCTTGTGCCAGCGGGATTCTTTGTTTCAGCTTTCAAGCGCGTCGCTTAGCTCACGCGCTCAATGGCGACTGCGGTCGCTTCACCGCCGCCGATGCACAGCGAGGCGACGCCTTTATCGACGCCATTCTTCTCCATGGCTGCGATCAGCGTGGTCATGACGCGAGCACCGGATGCCCCGATCGGGTGGCCAAGCGCGCAGGCACCGCCATGAACGTTGACGTTATCGTGGCTAAGGCCGAGCTCTTTCATCGCGATCATCGGGACCACGGCGAAGGCTTCATTGATTTCCCACAGGCCGACATCACCGGTCTGCCAGCCAGCCTTTTCCAGCACCTTGCGCATGGCCGGAACCGGCGCGGTGGTGAAGTAAGCAGGCTCGTGCGCGTGGGCCGCGATGGCCGTGATCTTGGCGATCGGCGTCAGGCCGCGGCGCTCAGCTTCAGACTGGCGCATCATGACCAGCGCAGCAGCCCCGTCAGAAATTGCCGAGGCGTTGGCTGCGGTGACCGTGCCGTCCTTGCCGAAGGCGGGACGCAGGCTCGGGATCTTTTCCGGGCGAGCGTTGCGCGGCAGCTCGTCGGTTTCCACCGTCACATCACCCTTGCGGGTGGAGATGGTGACCGGCGTGATCTCGCGCTTGAAGCTGCCGTCCTCGGTCGCCTTGATGGCGCGGGCCAGCGTTTCCAGCGCATAGGCGTCCTGGTCTTCGCGGGTGAACTGATATTCCTGGGCGATCATGTCAGCATAAACGCCCATCGCCTTCTTCTCATAGGCGTCTTCCAGACCGTCCTGGGCCATGTGGTCCTTGACGGTGTCGTGGCCGTATTTGAAGCCCGTACGGTGGTTCGGCAGAAGGTGCGGCGCGTTGGTCATGGATTCCATGCCGCCCGCCACGATGACGCCAGCATCACCGGCATAAAGCGCAGCGCGACCCATGATGGCCGCCTGCATGCCCGAGCCACACATCTTGTTCAGCGTGGTGGCCTCGACGGACTTGGGCAGACCGCCATAGATCGCCGCTTGGCGCGCCGGGGCCTGGCCCTGACCGGCACCGAGCACATTGCCCATATAGATCATGTCCACGTCTTCACCGGCGACACCGGCTTCAGCCAGCGCAGCCTTGACCGCTTCAGCACCCAGCTGGCTCGCCGACAGCGGGGCCAGCTCACCCAGCAGGCCGCCCATCGGGGTGCGGGCCATGCCAACGATGACAATCGGATCTTCAGAACTCATGGGAGGGTCTCCTGTTGCTCGACGGATGCCCTCTTGAGCTTGGCCCGCCGAAAATCTGAGTATTGCCGCTGGCATCTCCCCGCGGCAGATTGCGCGCAAATGAGCCCGTCCTATTGCACCGCGTCAAGTCTCCTCGCAGTCGCAGCACGCCGCCTGCGCATGGTCCCGCGCGCTCGAGACTGGGCGGAAGCCCTGCTCATGTTGGGGATTTTGGGGGTTCTAGCCTTTGTGATCAGCCATTGGTCTGAAAGTTTGAACTGGGACGCGGCCCTGCCTGGCCTGCAAGCTGACCCGGCTCAATTCCTGACCCTGGCCCTTGTGGCGGTGATCATCCCGTCGCTGGCAGAGGAGTTTGTCTTTCGCGGTTTGCTTCAGCCGAAACGTCTTTCCGGGCTAATGAGCTACGCCATCTGCGCGCTCAGCCTGATCCTTTTCATCCTCTGGCACCCCATTCAGGTCTGGACACGATGGTTCACCGGTCAGGCGGTGTTTATGGACCCCGGCTTCCTGGTCGTCGCTGGAATGCTGGGTCTGGCCTGCACGATCAGCGTGCATAGGAGCGGGAGTATCTGGGGCGCGGTTGCGATGCACTGGATCGTGGTCGTCGTCTGGAAGGCCGGAGTGTGATTGCCCTTTTGGCATCCCGGACAAATCAGTCTTGGCCGGAATAACAGAGCTTTCTTCCGAGGGTCTTTCGAGGCTCGCCCTTGGCTCGCACCTCTTCGATGAGGGTGAGATCAAACTCCGTCTCCGCTCATCGAAGAGCTGCTTTTGCGTAAGCAAAAGCCTCGAAGGACGCACGCCCTCACCGCAGCGCTTCCCAAACCTCCCCTCACCGCTTAAACCCGCGCGAAAGCTTTAGGAGCATTCCCATGTCGACTGTCTGGCGTTTAACGGTGACCGGTCCGATCCAGCCTCTGCTGGCTGCGGGTGAGCGTCTGAACATGGCCGATCCGGCCCCGGCGCTGGGCTGGTCGGTGTTTGAGGATGATGGGGATGAAACCCACGGCTATATCGAGGTGCTGTTCGCCGACCGCATCGACGAGACGGCCTTCCTCACCCAGCTGGGCCTGACCCGCTCTGATCTTGAGGCCATCTTCATGCCGCTTCCCGAAGAAGACTGGATCGCCATGAGCCTGGCCGGTCTGCCGAGCGTTGAGGCCGGGCGCTTCCTGGTCCATGGCGAGCACACCGCAGACGATCTGCAGCCCCACCATATCAGCCTGTTGATCGAGGCCGGGCCCGCCTTCGGCACCGGCCATCACGGCACCACGCTGGGCTGCCTGAAAGCGATGGACAAGCTGGCAGCCGATGGGCTCCAGCCGACAACCATTCTGGACCTGGGAACCGGAACCGGCCTTCTCGCGATCGCGGCAAAGAAGCTCTGGCCAGACGCCGACATCCTCGCCACCGATATCGACCCGGTCAGCGTGGACGAAACCCTCATCAACGCGACAAAGAACAGCGTCAGCTTCGCGGCGGAAACCGCCGACGGCTTTGACCACGCCGCGTTTGAGGGCCGCACCTTCAACCTCATCCTCGCCAACATCCTCGCCGGGCCGCTGATAGAGCTCGCCCCGCAAGTCGTCGCGCGCCTGGAAGACGGCGGCACCGTGGTGCTCTCCGGCCTCTTGGAAGAACAGGCGGAAAAGGTCACCGCGGCCTATGTGGCCGAAGGACTGAGCCTGAAGGAACAGGGCCTGATTGAGGGCTGGGGGACCTTGGTTCTTCAATAAAACACTCTCATGAATTCCCGGACGCGAAGCGATCCGGGACCTCACTCAGAATTGAGTGCTTTACCTTGCCAGAGGCCCCGGATCTTCGCTGCGCTTGTCCGGGGTTTAAATAAGTTCTAGGTGCCGCAGACTTCTGGATAAAGACCTCGCCAGTCTGGATTGATCTTCTCAATCAAAGCCACCTTCCAGGCTCTGCGCCATTTCTTCATGCGGCGCTCTTGCCCGGCGGCCGCATCCACATCACCGGCAGGTTCAACCCAAACCAGACGGTGACAATTATATTTCCAGGTAAAGCCACGCATTGCCCCTGAACGGTGCTCCCAAATACGTCGACAGAGATCGGCATTGGACATGCCAATGTACAAAACACCATGCGGTTTATTAGTGAGTATATAGAGATAGGCTCGGTTTATGAAATCCCCTCACAGGGGAGTTTCATTCAGTAACAGGTCCCGGATCAAGTCCGGGAATTCAATATCTTTTAAATTGAAACCCCGGACGCGAAGCGATCCGGGGTCTCTTGCCGAGTAAGGTACTGTAGATTGAAGGAGCGCCCAGCTCTTTGCTTCGCTCGGCCGGGATTTCAACGCATGTTTTAATAAGCCGCTTCCTCAAACACCGGCTCAACACTTCCGCCCCAGGCACCGTTGAACCGCTCAATCAGGCGCTCTGCCGGGCACACGCCGGACTTTGCGATTTCGTCGAGATCGTCGAGGAAGAGGGCTTCGTGTTCGCCGTGGGCGTTGAGCATGCCGCGGGCTTTGAGGCCTGAGCGGGAGATGGCGAGGACGTCCTTGGCTATCATCTGCAGCGTGCGGTCACGGAAGGGGGTTTTCAGCGCGTGTTTCGCCGCCCCGGTGCGAAGGTTTGCGCGTTCTTCGTCCGTCCAGTCCTTCACATAGTCCCACGCGGCATTGAGCGCGGCGTCATCATAGAGCAGACCCACCCAGAAAGCCGGCAGCGCGCACAGGCGATTCCACGGGCCTCCATCGGCGCCGCGCTGTTCGATGAAGGTCTTCAGGCGCACTTCGGGGAAGAGCGTAGACAGGTGATCTTCCCAGTCGGTGATGGTCGGGATCTCGCCGGGCAGCGCGGGCAGCTCGCCTTTTAAGAAGGCACGGAAGTCCTGGCCCGAGGCATCAAGGAAGACGCCCTTGCGCTTGACGAAATACATCGGCGCATCCAGCGCCCAGTCGACGTATTGTTCATAGCCAAAGCCCTCTTCAAAGGCGAAGGGCAGGTCGCCGGTGCGGTTATTGTCGGTGTCTGTCCACACATGGGCGCGGTAGGACATGTAGCCGTTCAGCCCGCCATCTTTAAACGGGGAGTTGGCAAACAGCGCCGTCGCCACTGGCTGCAGCGCGAGCGAGACGCGCAGCTTCTTGACCATGTCCGCTTCGGTGGAGAAATCGAGATTGGTCTGCACGGTACAGGAGCGGAACATCATCTGATGGCCCAGCGTGCCCACTTTGGGCATGTAGGCCTTCATGATCTGATACCGGTCCTTGGGCATCATCGGCGTGTCTTCCAGCGCCCATTTCGGTGAAAAGCCAAGCCCCAGGAAGCCCGCGCCAATCTCATCGGCGACCTCGCGCACTTCGCGCAGGTGGGAATTCACTTCGCGGCAGGTCTCGTGGACGTTATCCAGCGGCGCACCGGACAGCTCGAACTGGCCACCGGGCTCCAGCGTGATGGAGCCGCCATCGCGTTTCAGGGCCACCGGCTTGCCGTTTTCCTCAATCGGCTGCCATCCAAAGCGGGTCAGACCCTCCAGCATCTTGCGCACGCTCGCGCCCTCACTTTCGTAGGGCAGCGGGTTGTGGCCATCGGTGGTGAAGCCGAATTTCTCGTGCTCGGTCCCCAGCTTGAACTGGCTGGCGGGTTTTTCACCGGCGGAGATATGCTCGATGAGCTGGGCCTTGGTTTCAATCCGGGGGCCTTCGCCGCCCTGGTTATACGTGCCGCTCATGGATAAATAGCCTTATGCCAAATGGGGTCGATCAAGTTGACGACACAGGTAGGTGAGCGATGCCGCCTCGGCAAGCAAAGACGCAGCCCTTTCACGCGTCTGTGAGCGCTAGCGCCAGTCGCCTTTAAGCGCCTGCCAGACGGTCATGGCGGCCACAACGGCTGTATCGGCACGCAGAATGCGGGGCCCCAGCGTGACCGGCAGCACGAAGGCCTGGCTGCGCAGCAATGCGCGCTCCTCCGGGGAAAACCCGCCTTCAGGGCCGATCAGGATGGCGGCGGGACCCTCTGAAGCCGTTGCAAGCGCCTCAGCCATGGGCATGGCGCGTCCGGCTTCGCCGCCCCAAGGCTTTTCAGCCTCATCGCCGCCCTCATCGCAATAGATCAGCGTGCGTGCGCTGTCCCAGCTGTTGATCAGGGCGGTGAGCGCGACCGGCTCTGCGATCTGCGGCAGATCGAGGCGCTCGGTCTGCTCAGCCGCTTCGCGCGCGATGGCTTCCATCCGCTCCCGCTTGACCCGGTCAGCGATAGTGCGCGCGGTCATGACCGGGGTGATGGAGCGCGCGCCAAGCTCGGTCGCCTTTTCCACGATGAAGTCGGTACGCGCCTTCTTCACCGGCGCAAAATAGAGCGCAAGATCGGGAACTTCGACCTGGCTGCGCGTTTGTTCGCCAATGGCCAGCACCGCGTTGCGACGCCCGGCTTCGGCGATTTCCGCCTGCCACTCGCCATTGCGGCCATTGAACAGGCGCACGCGGTCGCCCGCCTTGCGGCGCATGACGGTCAGCAGGTAGTGCGCCTGATCCTTCTCCAGCGGCAGATGCGCGCCAGCGGAAAACTCAGCGTCGAGATAAAGGCGGGGATCAGTACTCATGGGATGCTTGTAACCATGGTGCAGTGCCAACGCCAAGTCCGGCTTTGCCAAATCGCGTCCGCGCGCTATCCCTCACCCCATGACCGAGCCTTTGAACACCGACCGCCGCGTCGCCGACTCGCTCCCCACCAGCTGGGTAGACCGCGCCCCGTCTGGCTGGCGGCCCTATTTGCGGCTGGCACGCTACGACCGACCGGTGGGCTTCTGGCTGCTGGCCCTGCCCTGCTGGATCGGGCTTGCGGCTGCGCGGTTGGAAGCGGGGCTCGAGTGGAGTGATCTTTACTGGGCGCTTCTGTTCGGCATCGGCTCAGTGGCGATGCGCGGGGCGGGTTGCACCTATAACGATATCGTCGACCGGGATCTGGACGCCAAGGTCGCTCGCACCGCCGACCGCCCGCTGGCCGCAGGGACTGTCAGCCTGAAAGCCGCCTGGGGCTTTTTGATCGTGCAATGTCTGGTGGGTTTGCTGGTGCTGATCCAGCTGCCATTGCCCGCCATCCTGACCGGGCTTGCGGCGCTGGCGCTGGTGGCCGCCTACCCCTTCATGAAGCGCATCACCTGGTGGCCGCAGGCCTGGCTGGGATTGACCTTCAACTGGGGCGTTCCCGTCGCTGGCGCTGCGGCACTGGGCACCCCCTTCGCGCCTGAGGTGCTGGTCCTCTATGCGGCCATGATCGCGTGGACGGTGGGCTATGACACCATCTATGCCTGCCAGGACATGGAAGATGACGCGCTTGTCGGCGTGAAGTCGTCCGCCCGCGCCATGGGCGAGCACATCTATCGCGGTGTTCTTTTTTGCTATGTTATCAGCGCAGCTCTCGTCCTGACCGCTGGCGTTATTGCGGGCGCAGGGCTGTTCTTCGCACTGGGCTTTGCCCTCTACGCCGCCCATCTGTTCAGCCAGCTGAAGGGCTTTGACCCTGAAGATGGTATGGGCTGTCTCAAGCGCTTCAAATCCAACCAGATCACCGGGCTTGTTCTGGTTGCCGCTTTTGTGGCCGGTGGGCTCTAGACGCTACCCGGCACCCAGACGTACTTCGAACGTCGTGCCGTCGTCACCGGTCGTGACCAGCGCCACATCTCCGCCCATGGTGCGGGCGAGCTCACGCGCGATAGACAGGCCAAGGCCTGAGCCGGACTTGGTGCCTGAAATGCCAAAGGGCTGGAACAGGGTTTCGCGCACCCGGCCTGGCACGCCGGGGCCATTATCGGTGAGCGTGACGTAAACTTCGCCATCGCGAGACTCAGCCCTGACGGTCAGGCACGCGCCCTCGCGGCCGTCCATGGCCTGAACGCCATTGCGGATAAGGTTCATGAAGATGCGGTGCAGGTGATCAGGATCGGCGCTCACGGTCACGTCGTCATCAATCTCGTTGACCCATTCGGCAACACCGGTCGCGGCGAAAGCATCCCCGGCCGCATCATCGAGCGCATTGCGAATCGCTATGGACTGAAACTCCGGAGCGCGCTCCTGCGTCTTGCCGTAATCGAGCGTCTCCTGACACAGGCGGATGCCCCGATCGACGGCACGCACAAGCCTTGAGCCCATGGCAGCGACACGCTCATCCTTGCTGGTGGCGAGCCGGTCAGAGATCAGCTGTGCGCTGGCAAAAACATTCCTGAGATCATGATTGATCCGCGCCACGGCTCCACCCAGCGCGGCCAAGCGTTCGCGCTGGGCAAAGGCGGCGCGCACCTCGCTCTGCATGGCGGCCAGCGCGGCTTCAGCATCGCCGATTTCATCAGACCGCCCGCTGGCGGTGACGGTGCGGCTGCGGTCGGTCGGGTCTTCCTGAAACTGGGTCATCGCCCTGGATAAACGCCGGATCGGACGGACCAGAATAAACAGGATGACGAGGTAGAGCAGAACGCCGGTCACCGCCGCGATGAAGAGCGAGAGCCACACGATATTGCGTGAATAGGCATAAAGCTCATCGCGCAAGCCGGCTTCGGGCACGATGACGCTGATCAGCTCGCCGGTGTCCATGCGTGTGCGCGGCTCCGCGATAATGCGTACATAGCGGCCCTCAGGCGCGCGGAAGGTGCCAAGCGTCGCGCCGATCCGGTCAAAGAAGCCTTCTTTGGTGACGTCCGCGGTGATCAGCTTGGCATCGCGCAGCGTGCCCCCCAGGATCAGCTCGTTCACGCCATCGGTAATGCGCGCCACAGACACCGCATCAGCACTGGCCAGGATTTCGCGCACCATGTCTTCGCCCGGCTCCATGTCCGGCACGGACTCAGCCGCCAATGCTGCGAGATGGGCCGCATCGGCCCGGTCCATCAGCCATTCAGTGCGGAAGTTGGATGCGCTGGGCACAAAGATCAGCACTTCGGCAATCAGCACGAAGATCACCGACAGCGACAAAAGCTTGCCCGGTAGCGAGAGCAACATCCGGCGCAGCCGAGCCACAGGCGCAACGTGGCGCTGTGCGCCCGCCTCTGGGCTGTCCGGCTCGGTATCCAAGTCTGCTCCCCCTTAAAAACAGGCGCGCTAGTGGAAGGCGGTCAATATCGCTGACCAGACCCTGGCGGCAGTGCCAAAGACCTTAGGCTCATAATATTTGCCTGCGGCGCGTTTGAACACTTCCCCGCGCGTTGGATAAGCAGGAACCGGGCTGGTCAGGTCGCGCACCGTACCACCGTTAGCCATGACGCCCTGGGCGATCTGCAGGATATCATCAGCACGGGCCCCGGCCGCGTGCGCACCAAGGATCTTGCCGCCTTTTCCAATGATCAGCTTTACCCCGCCGCGGGTGTCGCCCTCGGCAATGGCGCGGTCATTGTCATCAAAGTTGAACTTCGAGACGGTGACCTTGTCACCATATTTTTCGCGCGCCTCGTCTTCAGACAGGCCAATGCTGGCAAGCGGTGGATCGGTGTAGACGGTTTGGGGAATGGGCTGGCTGGATTGCCTGGTCGGCAGGCCAAAATAGAGATTGCGCACAATCACGCTGCCATGCCATCCGGCCAGGTGGGTCAGCTGGCCCTTGCCCGCGATATCGCCCGCCGCATAAACGCGCTTGTTTGTCGTGCGCAGCTTGTCATCGGTGACGATACCACCGGCGTCAGTTTCAACGCCCGCTGTTTCCAGCTCCAGGCCTTCAATATTGGGCTGGCGACCAATGGCCACAAGCAGATGGCTGCCCTCAATCGTTTCACCCAGAGAGGTTTTGACCGCGATGCGTCCCGATGCGTGGGCGACAGCCTGCGCCCGCGCCCCAACCACAAGCCGCACGCCATCGGACTTCAGGCTCTCAACCACCAGATCGCGATGATCCGGATCGAGGCGCGCCAGCGGTTGCCCCGCTTCAATGATCGTCACGTCGGAGCCTAAACGCCGGAAGGCCTGACCCAACTCAGACCCGATGGGGCCGGCACCCAGCATGATCAAGTGGCGAGGGAGCTCTTCAAGCTTCCAGATGGTTTCGTTGGTCAGGTAAGGCGCATCGGCGAGCCCCTGAATGTTCGGCACGCGCGCGCGGCCGCCAGTGGCCACCACAATGCGTTTGGCGGTGACTTGAACACTGTCCGAGCCGACAACGCGATCACTTTCAAATTTGGCGTATTCACGCACCACCCGCACGCCCAGATTCTCAAACCGCATCTGGCTGTCATTGGGTTCAATAGCCGTGATTGCGGACTGAATATGCTCGCGCACTTTGGCAAAATCGATCTCAGGCTCACCGGCCTTGATGCCCCACTTGCCCGCGCTGCGGATCTCGTGCGCCTTGTGGGCAGCAGTGAGGATCGCCTTTGACGGCACACAGCCATAGTTCAGGCAGTCGCCGCCCATGGCCCCAGGTTCAAACAGCACCACCTTGCGCCCCAACATGGCAGCGCCGGCACTGGTCACAAGTCCGGCAGACCCGGCACCAATGACCGCCAGGTCAGCTTTGATCAGTTCGCGGCTCATAAAACAGCCTTCTCTTCTTTCTTCGCGATAAAGCGCTTGTACGCCCAGGGCAGAATAGCCAGAAGGCCAAAGGCAACCATCGCACCAATGACTTCCGGGGTTAACAGCGAGGAAAAGCTGGGCACGCCATCAGCCGCGGCGCGCGCAATGGCATCACCCACAGTCGCGTAGACATAGGCACCCGGGATCACGCCCACGAGCGTGCCGAAGAAATAGGCGCGCACCGGCACGTTCAACAGCGCGGTGGCAATATTGATCCCGAAGAAGGGCAGCGCCGGGATGAGGCGCAAGATCACCACATAGGTAAAGGCGTCACGCGAAAACCCGTCCTGCAACTTCTTCACATAGTCGGGGAATTTTGCCCGCACCCAGTCAGCAAAGGCGTAGCGTGCAGCCAGGAAGATAATCGTGGCGCCAACCGTTGCCCCAAACACCGCAACGCCGGTTCCAAGCCACGGACCGAACAGGAAGCCTGCGCCAATGGTGAACCACAGCGCGCCGGGCACCGAGATCGACACCGCCAGCGCGTAGAAGACCATATAGGCCAAAAGCGCCAGAATGAGGTTCTCCTGAACCCAGCCGTCCAGCCCGCGCAGCGTTTCGCGCATGGTTTCAAGATTGAGATATTGCGGCCCGCCCAGCGCAAAGAAGGCCACCAGCCCACCGACCAGTATGCCCAGCGGCAGCAGGCGGGAGATCAGGGACTTCTTTTTCGCAGGCGTCTCGCCAACCGGCTCAATCTCGTCGCTCATGGCGAAAATCCTTTAAATGCGCACATCTGCGCCTTCGCTTCGTGTTCGGGCTGATATAGCCTCCACGTGTTCACATGAAGAGTCACGAGGCGATCAACCGCCCTCACCTTCGCGTGAGCGTGGACCGGAGAGACAATGATGAAAGCCGCACTCGCCCTGACCGCCGCACTCCCGCTCATGCTTGTCGCGTGTGGCAGCGCTGACGAGGGCCCGATCCGGCGCGGCCCGGTGTCGTCATCATCGGAATCTCCGGCCTCGGTTGACGAGCGTCACGCGATCTCAATGGCCGTTGAACAGGCCGCATCCCAGCTGAATGGCGCGGGCATGACTTTCATGGTGCTGGGACCGGCCCAGAGCCATAGCGGTTCTGTCGACAGCTCCGGTGGTCAGCGCAGCTATGACGACTCACCGCTGCGCATAGCCAGCAACACCAAGACCTTCGTGGCGGTGGCGGCCCTGAAGCTGGTGGAAAGCGGCGCGCTTGAGCTGGATCGCCCGATCCGCAGTGACCTGCCCGCACGCCTGGTCAGCCTGCTTGAAAGCGGTGGGTATGACCTGGACGCCATCACGCTGCGCATGCTGCTCAATCACACCTCCGGCATTCCTGATCACGCACAGACCTCGGTCTATTTTCAGGACATCCTTGATGACCCGTCGCGTGAATGGTCGCGCGCCGAGCAGCTGGAAATCGCCATGGATGTCGCCGAGCGCATCGGCGACCCCGGCGAGCGCTTTTCCTACTCCGACACCGGCTACATCCTGGTCGGTGCGATGATCGAAAAGGCCACAGATGAGTCGCTGGGCTCGGCAGTTCGCGCACTGGCTTACCCCAATCTGGGCCTGCTCGACACCTGGTGGGAGGCGCTGGAGCCTGAACCGGACGGCGTCTCGGAGCGCTTCGACCAACAGGCCTTTGGCGGTCCCCTGTTGCGCATCCACCCCAGCGTTGACCTTTATGGCGGTGGCGGGCTTGTCTCGACCGTGGGCGATCTGGCGTATTTCCATGCGGCGGCAGCAAAGGGAGACTTGCTGGACGATCCAGCACTGAACGCGGCCTTGATCACACCCACCCAGCTCAGCCGTGAGACAGGCAATGCCTATGGCATGGGCTTCTTTGTGCGCGAATATGCCGGTGAGACCTGTTATGAGCATTCAGGCTTCTGGGGGACGCTGGCGGTCTACTGCCCTGAGACCAACGTGACTGTTACGTCAGCCGTCACCGATGCCGAAGCCGGGTTTCGCGCGCTGCGTCCTTTCACCGAGGCGGCCATCGAGGCAGTGCGTTAGAGCCTGTCTGTGCGCAGGGATTGCGCTTGACTTGTCCGGCTCTCACCAGTATCAACCACGGCTCGAATTTTGAAGCGCCGGACCCCCGGCTGCTCACACGCTTTGGAGCGAACCCGTGAAACGTACATTCCAGCCGTCAAACCTGGTCCGCAAGCGCCGCCACGGCTTCCGTTCGCGCATGGCCACGAAGGCCGGCCGTCAGGTCATCGCACGTCGCCGGTCCAAGGGCCGCAAGCGGCTGTCGGCCTAATCGGCACGCAGACCACACTGACTGTTTTTCCAGATCGCGCCGCGCGGATAACCCTGCGGCGCGATTTTTTGCGTGCGCGTGACGGGCTGCGCTATGCGCGCCCCGGCGTGGTGATTCAGATGCGCCCGCGCCCGGACGATGCTGAAGGTCCGGTTCGCGCTGGATTCACCGCTACCAAGAAAATCGGCAATGCCGTTGTCCGCAATCGTGCAAAAAGACGTTTGCGAGAGGCCGCGCGTATGCTTCTACCCCTCCACGGACGGGTCGGAAGTGATTATGTGTTCATCGCACGCGGTGCGACAGGGACACGCGCCTGGACGGCCTTGCTTGACGATGTCGAAACCGCATTGATAAGCCTCGCTCGAAAATCGGGTGAAACTGATACGCGCGCACCTGCGCGAAGACCAAAGACTTAAAGGACCCTGGGCCCCATGGGTGAACATCGCAATCTCATCATCTTTGCTGTCTTCGCGCTCGGCATGTTTCTCATGTACGACACCTTCGTGCTGCGCCCGATGGCCGAAGAAAGTCGCGCCGCCGCCGAGGCTGCACAGGCTGACCAGGTCGGCACAAATCCCGATGATGCTCCGGTCCCCAGCGTTGATGGCCTTGACGCGCTTGAAGGTGCGGTCGGCAATCTGACCCGTGAACAGGGCCTGGCCCAGTCTGAGCGCGTTGAGGTTCGCAGCCCATCCCTGTCCGGTTCCATCGCCCTGACCGGCGCGCGCTTCGATGACATCCAGCTTCTTAGCTATGACACCGAAGTGGATTCTGGTGAGCCAGTGACGCTTTTAAGCCCTGAAGGCACCGAGTATGGGCACTATGTCGCCGCTGGCTGGGTCGGTCGCACGCAAGGCCTGCCGGGCCTGAGCACTGACTGGACGCTGGTTGAAGGCGATGTCCTGACGCCAGACACTCCGATTGTTCTGGAAACCCGCGCGGGTGACCTGACCTTCCAGCGTCGCATCAGCGTGGACGAAGACTATCTCTTCACCGTTGAGGAAACCGTCACCAACTCAGGCTCCAGCGATGTGTCGCTGCAAGCCTATGGCGTTGTGCGCCACGAAGACTTCCCGGTGATGGATACTAACCAGTTCATCCTTCACGAAGGTGCGGTTGGCGCGACCGGCAACCAGTCCTTTGACCGCAAGTTCAACTGGCTGGAAGACGAACGCGACCGCGAAGAAAGCCGCGAAGGCGAAGGCGGCTGGGTGGGTCTGACCACCAAATACTGGCTCGCAGCTGTTACGCCCGATCAAAGCGAGAGCGTAGAAGCCACCTTCCGTACGCTGAACCGTGACGAGCTGGTGTTTGAAGCGAACTATCTGTCGAGTCCGATCGCGGTTGCAGCAGGCCAAAGCATTACCCGCACCACACACGTGTTTGCCGGTGCCAAGTCCCAGCCGGTTCTGGCCGCCTACCAGCGTGACTTTGGCATCCAGCGTCTGAACTCGGCCATCGACTGGGGCATGTTCTGGTTCTTCACCCAGCCCTTCTTTGCCGCCCTGCACTTCTTCTACGGACTTCTGGGCAATTACGGTCTGGCGATCATGGTGGTGACGCTGGCCATCAAGCTGGTGCTCTTCCCGCTGAACAACCGTGCCTTTGCCTCCATGGCCAAGATGCGCGCCGTAGCTCCGAAGATGCAGGAAATCCGTGAGCGCAATAAGGACAATCCTCAGGCTCAACAGCAGGCCATGATGGAACTGTACCGCAAGGAGAAGATCAATCCGGTGGCCGGTTGCCTGCCGATCCTGCCGCAGATTCCGATCTTTTTCGCGCTCTACAAGACGGTGTTTATCTCCCTTGATGCCCGCCACGCGCCCTTCTTCGGCTGGATCCAGGATATGTCGGCACCGGATCCGACGTCGATGTGGAACCTGTTTGGGCTTTTGCCCTACGACCCGTCTGGCGTGCCGCTCATCGGCACGACGCTGGCCATCGGTGTCTGGCCGATCCTGATGGGTATTTCCATGTGGGCCCAGCAATCGCTGAACCCGCCGCCCCCGGACAAGATCCAGCGACAGATCTTTGCCTTCCTGCCGCTGGTCTTCACCATCATCCTAGCCCCGTTTGCGGCCGCCCTGGTGATCTACTGGACCTGGAACAACGTTCTGACCGTGGCTCAGCAATACTTCATCATGCGCCGCCAGGGTGTCACGACGGAGCTCGACAAGAACGCCATGCGCCTGATCGCAAAGATCAAGGGCAAGCCGGCACCTGAGTTTGAAGACCCGAATGCACCAAAGACTGCTGGCTCCACGATTGAGGAAAAGGCGTCTGCGGCCACCAAGGCTGTCTTGAAGGATGGCTCCACGCCGCCGGCCGATGGTGAGGTGATCGAGGGTGAGGCCACCGCGGTTGAAGGCGATGCAGCATCTGAAGCTGCGCCAAAGCCCACCGGCGGCAAGCGCGTCAGCTCCAACCCCGCTGCGAAGAAAAAGCGCTCAAACCCGAAGAAGAAAAAGTGAACCAGGACGACGAGACCGGTTTCGACCAGGCTCAGCTGGAAGCAGCGCGCAAGCTGTTTGCTGGTCCGTGCGACTTCATGCTGGGTGTCGTTTCGCTGCAGACCCTGCCTGAGCCCGACCTGCCGGAGATCGCCTTTGCCGGGCGCTCCAACGTGGGCAAGTCCTCGCTGATCAATGCGCTGACAGGGCGTAAGTCGCTGGCCCGCGCCTCGAACGAGCCGGGACGCACGCGAGAGCTCAACTTTTTCAATCTGGGTGACCGCCTTCGAATTGTCGATTTACCCGGCTATGGCTTTGCCAAGGCTCCCAAGCCTGTCGTGGAACGTTGGACGCGGCTGACGAAGAACTATCTTCGAGGGCGTGTGAATTTGAAGCGGGTCCTGCTGCTGATCGATTCACGACACGGGATCAAAGCCGTGGATGAAGGCATCATGAAAGCACTCGACGAGGCCGCCGTGTCTTATCAGGTGGTCCTGACCAAGGCAGACAAGCTGAAAACCGGCGAGGCTGAAAAGCGCGTCGAAGAGGTGTCCAACGCCATCAAGCGCCGCCCGGCCGCCTTCCCGGTCGTGGCGCTAACCTCCAGCGACAAGGGCCATGGCATTCCCGAGCTGCGAGCCGCCATTCTGGAAACCGCTGAGGGAGGCCGCTTGTGAAGCTTGCGTATCTTGCTCCCCTTTTCGCACTTGTCATCTGGATCGGCGCGCCGTCCGCAGCCCGTGCGGGAGAAGTCTGTAACGAGACCAGCTTTGTGGTGGAGGTCGCCAAGGCCTGGCGCACGCCAGAAGGGCTGAGTGTTGAAGGCTGGACCCGCATTCTGCCTGGCGGGTGCGCAGAAATCGGCCCGGATACTGACATTGAGCAATATATCTACGCTCGCTCCACAGCGGCTTATCTGGGCGGTGTGCGCGAATGGCGCGGCGGGCAGGCAGCGTGCGTTGACGAAACTGACTTTGAAATCCAGGGCGTGGGCGACTGTGAAGCGCTTGGACTACAGGAGCGGCGCTTCAGGCGATTAAGCGAGACCGAGCGCGAGCGCACAATACTGGCTGAGCTGGCCGATTTTGGGAACCGCGCTCAGGAGGCTGGCCTTCAGCGCCTCTTACAGTCTGCAGGCTACGATATCCGTACCATTGATGGATATGCCGGTCGTCGAACACGCCAGCAGATCGCTGCTTTCCAGACTGATGTCGACGCCAATTTCGGAAGCGACCGTATTGGTCTTCTACAGGCCCTGCATGAGCGCGCGCTGACCCGCAATGCAAATGCAGGCTTGCAGATTTGCAATGCTGCGCGTGCCCCTATGGCGGCAGCCGTGGCGCGTGCCACGGGCGAAGGCTATGAAGCGCGCGGATGGTGGCGTGTGGAACCAGGAAATTGCGCCCGACCGCTGGCCATGCGCCTGACCAATGGCGAGGTTTTTGTGCACGCCCGGCTTCTGGACGGGGCTGAGGAACGCATCCTTGCCGATAGCGATGAAATCTTCTGTGTGGGCGCAGGTCGCTTTACCACGGACCGGCGTGAGGGCTGCGGCACCGATGGTTTCCAGTCGGCCGGCTTCCGCGCTGTAACGTCAGTCAATGATGGCTCTGCCCGTCTTAGCTTTCAGGATGAGGACTTCGGCGAGGCGCTTCGATGAGCGAGCCGGTCCACCTGCCCCACATCGATACCTGGGTCTACGACCTGGACAATACGCTCTACCCGTCCAGCGCGCCGATCATGAGCCAGGTAGACAAGCGCATGACACAATATGTCATGAAGCTGCTGGATCTGCCGTGGGACGAGGCGCGCGCGGTGCAGAAGAAATACTGGCGCACCTATGGCACGACGCTGAACGGTCTTATGACCAACCACACGGTGGACATGGGTGAGTTCATGGACTTCGTGCACGATGTCGACCACTCGGTGATTACCCCGGACCCGGACCTGGCCCATCATATTGGCCGCCAGAACGGCAAGCGCATCGTCTTTACCAACGGTTCGCGCAAGCACGCAGAAAAGGTGATCGACCGGCTGGGCCTTAATGGGCTGTTTGATGATCTCTATGACATCGAAGCTGGCGAGTTCCTGCCCAAACCCCATCGTGAGAGCTTTGTGCGCTTTACCGACCATTTTGGCATTGATGGCAAAAGCGCGATTATGTTTGAAGACAGCGCTCGCAACCTTGAAACTGCGGCGAGCCTGGGCTTTACAACCGTTCTGGTTCGCGCCGATGAACACGACCCCCATGGGGAAAGTGCTGGACCTGGCGACCACCCGGACCATGTACACTACGCCGTTGATTGCCTGCGAAGCTTTATGAAACGCGTGCGATAGCTCTTTTGAAGGATAACCAGCCATGAGCTTTGACCCGAGCCTGAAGTCCGCCATCGAGAAAGCCTGGGACGATCGTGACAGCCTGACACCTTCCACCGGAGGTGAAGTGCGCGAAGCGGTTGAAGCCGCCATCGGCGCTCTGGACCGGGGCGCAGCGCGCGTTGCCTCCAAGGGCGACGACGGCGACTGGGTGGTCCATGAATGGCTGAAGAAGGCTGTGCTTTTTTCTTTCCGCCTGAATGCCAACCGCATCATGAGCGGCGGCATTGATGGCGGTCCCTGGTGGGACAAGGTGGAGAGCAAGTTTGCTGGCTGGGGTGAGGCTGAGTTTGCCTTTTCCGGCTTCCGCGCCGTGCCGCCCGCAGCGGTGCGCAAGGGTGCCTTCATCGGCAAGGGCGTCGTTTTGATGCCGTCCTATGTGAATATCGGCGCCTATGTGGACGAAGGCACGATGGTGGACACCTGGGCCACCGTCGGCAGCTGCGCCCAGATCGGCAAGAATGTGCACTTGTCTGGCGGTGCCGGCATTGGCGGCGTCCTGGAGCCGCTCCAGGCCAGCCCCACCATCATTGAAGACAACTGCTTCATCGGCGCGCGTGCCGAAGTCGCCGAAGGCGTGATCGTCCGCGAAGGCGCGGTGCTGGCCATGGGTGTCTACCTGTCCGGGTCCACCAAGATCGTGGACCGTGCCACCGGTGAAGTTTACCGCGGTGAAGTCCCGCCCTACTCCGTCGTAGTGCCCGGCAACCTGCCCGGCGAAGACGGCAAGCCGGGCCTCTATTGTGCTGTGATCGTCAAACGCGTCGACGCCCAGACCCGCGCCAAGACCAGCATCAACGCCCTGCTACGCGACTAGGCCAACAGCCTGTCCACAAGGAAGGGCAGGCTAACGTCCATGCGGTAGTCGATACCCGAATGGGTATCGGGAAACTCTTCATAGGTGTGCTCCACGCCCAGCGCCTTCAGGCGTCGGTGCAGTCGGCGCGCGCCATAGACCAGGTCATACTGGTCGATATCCCCACAATCGATGAAGAGCCCCTTGAGCGCGTTCAGATTGGCATGATGGGTTTCAACAAGAGTCAGCGGATCAAAGCTGAGCCAGTTGGCCCATAGCGCTTCGTCACGCTCGCAGGTTTCCAGGTCGACCGGGAGACGCACACCGTAGGGCTGGCTGGCATCGGGGTCATAGGTCGCGGCCATGGCGAGCGTCATGAGCACATGGATTTCCCCGCCTGATGGCTTTGGATTGGCCTCCAGCTTCTCCATGAACGCTTTGATCGAGCCTGCTTTGGCAATAGCTCTCAAAGCAGACGGGAAATCGCGCGCATAGCAAAGCTCGAACCCCATATCGCCAGAGTGACAGGCGGCCGCAGCCCAGAAGTCCGCATGTTTCAGCGCGTGATAGATCGCCCCGAAGCCGCCGGAGCTTTTACCGAACACGCCACGCCTGCCCACTCCGCCACAGCCAAACTGAGCCTCTACGGCAGGGACAAACTCTTCGATCAGAATGTCTTCCCACGGCCCCATGACCGAGGAGTTCACATACTGATTGCCGCCCAAGCGGGTGAAGCAGTCGGGAAAGGCCACCACGCAGGGCTTCAGCGCGCCTGATCCCGCCAGCCGATCAAGGCGCTCAGGAACGTTCTCGCCGAAATTCTTCCAGTTGGTATGAGACAGCCCGCTGCCGGTATAGCCGGCCAGGTCCACCAGAAGCGGCAGCCCCGACCCATCATGGCCATGGGGCACCCACACATCGATGGCACGCACATGCGGATCATCGAGGAAATTGCCTTTGAGAAGATCACTACTGACATGGATACGCGTCAGCGTCCCGGCAGCGTGGTTATGGCGTGCGGTCATGGAAAGGCCTCCTCAAGCCGGACGACGGCTTCTGAAGGCGGCGCTCAGGGTGCCGTCGTCGAGATAATCAAGCTCTCCGCCCACCGGCACGCCGCGGGCCAGCGTGGTGATGTCCACACTCAGATTAGCCAGCTTGTCGGAGATGAAGTGCGCGGTGGTCTGGCCATCCACGGTGGCATTCAGCGCCAGGATGACCTCCCTCACCTCGTCTGAGCGCGCCCGTTCGATCAGAGACGCCAGGTTAAGGTCTTCAGGCCCCACACCGTCCAGCGCCGACAGCACGCCGCCCAGCACATGATAGCGCCCCTTGAAGGCCCCGGCCCGCTCCAGCGCCCAAAGATCGCCAACCGTCTCGACCACGCAGATGATCTTGTCATCGCGGCGATAATCAGAACACACCGCACACGGGTCGGCGACATCAAGATTGCCGCAGGTGCTGCAGGCCTTGATCTTGTCAGCGGCTTCGGCCAGCGCTTCGGCCAGCGGGCGCATGACCGTGTCGCGCTTTTGAAGCATCTGCAGCGCCGCTCGGCGCGCCGAACGCGGCCCCAGCCCCGGCAGACGGGACAAAAGCTGGATCAGGCGCTCAATTTCAGGACCGGCAGCAGACATCTCAAACTCGAATCGCAGCGAAGGTGTCATCCAATCTAGGCCGGGACGCAGCCCAAGAGAATGACAGCGCTGAAGACAGGAGGCCAAAAGAAAAGGGCGCGCCGTTGCCGGCACGCCCTTAAACTTCAGATCTGTCGATCAGGCTCAGCCTTCAACAGCTTCTTCCGCAGGCACGGCCGGGGCTTCCTCAGCGGCTGCCATTTCAGGCAGCGGCATCGGGTTGTCCGACAGGGTGCGCATGTAGGCAATGATGTTAGCGCGATCTTCCGGGTCACGCAGACCGGCAAAGCTCATCGCGGTACCGCTGATATAGCCCGACGGGCTTTCCAGGTAGGCGTTGAGGTTCTCATAGCCCCAGACCGGGTTGGTCTCGGCATACTCTTCCATCGCGCCGGAGTAGCCATAGCCGTCGACGCCCGCGACTTCGCGGCCCACAACGCCCCACATGGCCGGGCCGGTCATGTTGGCTCCGCCCTCTTCAAAAGAGTGGCAAGACGCACAGCGGCGCGAAACACGCTCGCCAGCACCGGCATCGGCATTGGCAAGAAGTACCGAGAAGTCCAGCTCTGGCTCTTCTTCTTCGACCGTCGCGGTGGTGTTAATCGCAGACATGTCGACGTAGTACGCCATCTGCTCCGGGGCTTTGGAGTGAACCAGGTAGTGGCTAAGCTCCATCAGGCCCATGACAACCAGGCCACCGGCGATGATTACGCCAAAAACTTTGTTCCAAAACAGGTCGCCCATCTGCGTCCTCTTCCTTCAAGGATTGATATGCCGAGTGTTGCGGCGCTGTTTGGCACGGCGTGCACTCACTGGCAACATGTTCAAGCCGTGGTGTAACTAGCCGATTACACAGGCCAGTCAGCGCGTCACAGGGTCGCGGAACGCCTTCAGGTCTCGCCGTTTAGCCAGCGCTCTATCAAAAGCCGCGAGATCGAGAAGTGTTTGGGGAATTTCTGTCCCATCTCACCTTCGTAGAGCGCCCGTACCTCGTCACGGGTGAACCAGCGCGCATCTTCCAGATCATCATCAGGGATAAGCTCGCCCGGCTCGATTTCTGCCATCAGCCCAATCATCAAGGAGCTGGGAAAGGGCCAGGGCTGGCTCGTCACGTAAGAGGCAGAAATCACGGGCCGATGGATTTCCTCCATCGTTTCACGCGCACACGCTTCTTCAATGGTTTCACCGGGCTCCATAAAGCCGGCCAGGGTTGCATAAAGTCCTTCCGGCCAGCTTGCCTGACGGCCCATGACGCATTTGTCACCCGACCAGGGCAGCATGATCACGCTGGGATCGACGCGCGGAAAATGCTCCATCTCGCAGGACTGGCACTTTAAGCGTGTGCCCCCGTCAGACGGCGTGTTCTCACCGCCGCAATTGGAGCAGAAGCGCCGCCGCCCATGCCACATCAGCAGCGAGCGAGCGCGTGCAAAGATGCATGCCAGATGCGGCGGAGCCTGCATGGCACTGATTCGGAAGTCCGGCCCGGCTTGAGCCACCCCCTCTTCCAGCGCGCCCGCAAACCAGGGCTTGCCCTCTTCAAGGCCCAGGAAGACGAGCCCCGGCGATTTGAGAGGCAGCATCCGTGTGCGCCGGGCGGGAACCACCATCGGCTCACCATGCTCATCAAGCGCCAGATCAGCACCGGCAAACAATATGGCTTGAGCCTCACGGGAAGACTGCTGGTCAAAGATCCAGTCCTTGTCACCACGCTGTAATCCGGCAAAGTCGAGGGGGGAGTCGGTAAAGGTCAGTTTCATAAGATCGACTGGTAACGCGTCATTTCATCTGAAGCCATAGGTGGGCGCTTTTTACCTGCGCCCAAAATTCCTGCGCGCGTTCCTTGCGTTCAGGGCCGCCAGACGCGATATTGGTCAGTGGAAGATCGGCGGCGGACGAGCGCCTCGCCAACCCGGTCAGGTCCGGAAGGAAGCAGCCGTAACGAGTTTTCCGTTCGGGTCGCTGTTCGGTCTTCCACCCTTCTTAAGTCACACGCGTACAAAACCGCGAGGAGCGTTCGCCGAGCATGATGGATGAACAGACTCCAGACGGCGAACCCAGTGACGAGCCGGTTGTCCATGACGGCCCTGCGCTACCCGGATTTGAGGCACCTGAAAAAGCCGATGATGACGGCTATCAGGTCCTGGCCCGCAAATATCGCCCCCAGACCTTTGACGACCTGATCGGCCAGGAGGCCATGGTCAGGACGCTGACCAATGCCTTTGCGTCTGGGCGGATCGCCCATGCATACATGCTGACCGGGGTGCGCGGTGTGGGAAAGACCACCACGGCACGCCTAATCGCACGGGCGCTGAACTACGAGACCGACACCTCCGACGCGCCGACCATCTCGCTGGAACCGCTGGGCCGCCACTGCGAAGCGATTGCCAAATCCTCCCACGTGGACGTGATGGAGATGGACGCCGCCAGCCGCACCGGTGTGGGTGACATCCGCGAGATTCTGGACGGTGTGCGCTACTCGCCGGTGAGCGCGCGCTATAAAGTCTATATCATCGACGAAGTTCACATGCTGTCGACTTCGGCTTTCAATGCGCTTCTGAAAACGCTGGAAGAGCCGCCCGCGCACGTGAAATTCATCTTCGCGACAACCGAGATTCGCAAGGTTCCAGTGACAGTGCTGTCACGCTGTCAGCGCTTTGACTTAAAGCGCATCGACCGCGAAGTGCTGACCGATCACCTGGCGCGCATCTGCGAGAAAGAAGCTGCGAATGTGGAGCGCGACGGCCTGGTCGCCATTGCCCGCGCGGCTGAAGGCTCGGTGCGTGATGCGCTTTCACTGCTCGATCAGGCCATTGTTCAGGCTGAAGGCGATGGCCCCGTCAGCGCCGATCAGGTCCGCGACATGCTGGGTCTTGCCGATCGTACTCGCGTGCTCGACCTACTTGAAGCCACGCTGGAGTCCCGCGCCAAAGATGCACTGGATGAGTTGCGCCACCAGTATGATGCCGGCGCAGACCCGCAAGTCGTCATGCGCGACCTGCTCGATCACCTGCATAACCTGAGCCGCATCAAGGCAGTCGGCCCTGAAGCCGATCTCGGCGAAGCGGCCGATACGGTTGCACGCCTTGTGGCGCTGGCTGAGCCGCGCTCGCTCGGACAGCTGTCACGCCTGTGGAAGCTGGCGCTGACCGGGCTGGATAATGTTCGCTCTGCACCTGATCCGGTGGCTGCCGCCGAGATGGCGGTGATCCGCCTGATGGCCGCCTCCAACATGCCACCGCCTGAAGACGCCGCGCGGCTTATCGCTGCGGCAAAGGACGGCGCAAGTGCCCCTGCCCCATCAGCGGCACCCTCGGGCGGCGACGGTGCGCCATCTGCCACGGCAACGCTCGCTCCGGCCCCGCCGCCTCAGCCTCAGGGTCCAGCCGGTCCGACCTCCATCGATGAGCTGATCGCCATGATCGACGAGGCCCGCGACATTGGTCTGAAGCTGGACGTGGAGCGCTATATGCGCCCGGTCAGCTTTCGCCCCGGCGCGGTGACCTATGAGCCGGCCAGGGACGCACCCAACACGCTGGGTGGCCGCATCGCAAGCTTCCTCAATGAAGCCACGGGCCAACGCTGGCTCGTTGATGCACACGGCAAGAATGGCGGCGAGACGATTTCTGAACGAAAGAAGCGCGAGAAAGCCGAAGCGACCGCCGCAATCATGCGCGACCCGGCCATGGTCAAGGCGCTGACCCTGTTTCCGGGCGCCGAGCTTTTGAACGTTGAAGATCCCGCCGAGGACACCCATCTCGACGCGGACGATGCTGACAGCGAACAGCCACCGCGACAGGAAACATCATGATGAAAGATCTCGCCGGCCTGATGAAGCAGGCCCAGGACATGCAGCGCAAAATGGGCGAAGCCCAGGAAAAGCTGGAAACCCTTGAAGTGACCGGTGAAGCCGGTGCTGGCCTTGTGAAGGTTACGCTAACCGCCAAGGGCGAAATGGTCGGCGTCGAGATTGACCGCTCCCTGTCAGGTCCAGACGATATCGAGGTCATAGAAGACCTGGTCAAAGCCGCCCATGCCGACGCCAAACGCAAAGCCGATGAGGCCCACAAAGAAGTCATGGGCGAAGTCACCTCCGGCCTGCAACTGCCGCCCGGTATCGATATGCCCTTCGGGATGAAGCCTTAGGGGCGGCTCTCCTTCCTGTATTGTCATCCCCCGGTTTATCCGGGGGACCCATGCTGAACCCCGCCCACCTGACTCAACCGTCACAGCATGGGTTGCCCGGACAAGCCGGGCAATGACGGGTTTCTACCACCCACCGGTCCAGGTCAGGTCGATTCGCACTGAGCGACCGGCTTCCGCAACCCCGGCGAACACGCGTTCAAAGTTTTCGTCGAAAACGTTATCAACGCCGACATCAATGCGGATATCGCGGCTCTCAAACGGGCTCCAGCCCGCATAGAGGTCCAGCACCGCATAGCCATCGCGTTCAGCGGCCGGGTCTGTTGTCTTGTCGAAGGCAGAAGCAAAACCCACGCGGCCACCCAGCATCAGACGGTAATCCTCAATCCGGTAGCGCGCCGAGATATGGCCCATCGTCGGCTGTAGATTGCCAATGGGATCCCCGGTCAGCTGATCGGTGCCATCCACCTCATAAAGTGCGCCGGACAGCTCAAACGGTCCGTTGATGTATGCCGCGGCCAGTTCAAAGCCTTCCAGCTCCGCGCTCGTCAGGTTTTCAGAAAAAGACGTTCCCGCCGAGCACGGCGCAAAGAAGGGCGGCGCAAAGCAGGTGGGTGACAGCGCGAAATCAACCTGCAGATTGATCAGGTCCGTCGCCTCGGTCTGGAAGATAGCCCCCTTGACCTCAAAGCGATCGCTCGCGGTGAACAGGCCCTGTTCGATGAAGCCTGCACCCAGTTCGAACGTCTCGGTCTCCTCCGGCTTCAGGTTGGGGTTTGCCACAAATTCATTGGTGATGAAGGTGGGAACGCCCAGCACCGGGTGTGGCAGGGTGAAGTGGGTGTCGGACAGGTACAGCTCGTTGAGCGATGGCGCGCGGAAGGCTTCGGCCCAGCTACCAAATACGCGAAGCCGGTCATTAATGGCCCAGGTGGCCGCCAGGCGTGGAGACACGGCGTCGTCCTGGTTGTCGCCGCCGACATCGGACGTGCTTTCAAAATGATCAAAGCGCACACCCGGCAGCACGATCAACTCACCAGCACCGCCCAGATCAAAC
Organism: Maricaulaceae bacterium EIL42A08; assembly: GCA_024178355.1. GTDB lineage: Bacteria > Pseudomonadota > Alphaproteobacteria > Caulobacterales > Maricaulaceae > Oceanicaulis. Next base: position 1,279,295 of record JAMZNZ010000002.1, read on the forward strand.
GTGGTTTCCAGCTGCGCCCAGGCTCCGGCGAAGGTCGTCGTGCCCGATGGCACGCCGCCACGGGTATTGTCGGGCGTGCGCGAGTCAAAGCCCGTCTGCTCATCCTCATACCATTCAGCGCCCACCAGAAGCGCAGCATCAAGACCGCCGACGGTGAACTCTGAACGGTTCTCCGCGCGGATGCCGGTGGTTTCCAGGTCACGCTCGATGAAGCGGTTGATGCTCCGATCGACCTCATCAACCTCGCCCACATTGTGGTAGAGCGTTGCTTGAAAATCGATCAGCGCAGTGTCAGGGCTCACCGAAAGCGTGGCACGATAGCTGTCGGACGCCACGTCCTTGTTCACGAGCGGATTAAGACCGCCCACGCGCTCTGCGCCCTGCCCGTTATTGGGTTCAATGGCGGAGTTGCGGAAGCTCAGCCAGCCCAGCTCCAGCTCCACTGCGTCACTCAAATCCACTTCACCGGCGATCAGGCTTGAGACAATCTCATCATCTGCCGGCAGGTCCTCGCCAGAGCCCAGCGCAATGTCGCCAGACTGGCGCATCGACACCGCCGCGATGCCTTCAAAAGCGCCTGCGTCGCCAAAGACAGCCGCCGACCCGCGGCTCTCTTCGTTGACGGAACGGTAGCCGACAGAAGTGCGGACGCCGAAGCTCTGGTCGTCGGTCAGCACATCATCAGCTTCCAGTGTCTCAAAAGCGACAACGCCGCCCGCTGCACCCGATCCATAGAGCGCAGCCGCCGAGCCGCGCACGCTTTCCACACGGCCGAGCAGGGCCGGATCGAGGAAGAGCACACCGTCATGGGCTGAATTGAAATTCTGGCGCGCGCCATCGACCAGCAGTGTCACGCTTTCCCGGCCAAAGCCGCGCAGCGAGATCGTCTGCCCGGTGCGGCGCGGCCCACCAGCGACCTCAAGGCCTGGAATGTTCTCCAGAAGCTCAATCAGGTCGGTCGGACGGTCCTCGTTGAGGGTCTCCAGCGATAGCGCACTGGTCAGGCCGGGATAATCAAAATTGGTCAGCTCGGTCTTGGTGGCCGTGACGACGATCACGTCGCTGGCCTCGCTTTGCGGCACTTCTACTTCGTTGGCGAATGCCGGTGCAGACAGGGCCAGAGCGCTGGCCCCTGAAGCTAGAAGCGCAGCGAAACGGCGGGGGCTGGGAAGGCGTGAGGTCATGACGTGCAAATCCCTACTTGCAAACAGTTCTCATTTGCGAGACTTTGTGCCGCATCCCAATTGCGATTGCAAGTGAGACTCTTTCGCAATATGCAGTGAGGGAGAGCGACGGATGGCTCACGGCTTTTCGAGCAAGGGTCTGATCGTCGCGAACCAGCTTCACACGGTGGGCCTCCACCGCCATGCAGATGACAGGACTGATGCGATGACGACCTCCTCCTCTTTGAAATTTCTCGCCCTCGGGGTTTCGGCTCTGGCTTTGACCGCGTGTGCCAGCACTGGCACGACGACCGCATCTGCGGCGTCGGCCACGGCTATGGCGGCCCCTGTCACGGAGCGCAGCGAGGCTGAGTTTCAGGCTGACCGCGAAGCCATCCTGGCCATGGTGGGTGAGTATGACGTCACCTTCGACTTTTCTGAGACCATGCCGATTGAAGCGGGCTATGAGTTGGCCGAAGACAAGACCACCCCGGCCACCGAAGTCGTCTATGTGATTGAAGACACCGGTGATTATATCGCGCTCCAGCACCTGCTTCTGGTGGGTGATCCCTTCTCCCCGACCGTGATCAAGCACTGGCGCCAGGACTGGCAGTATGAGCCGGAGCGTCTGATGGCCTATCAGGGCTTCGGCACCTGGACGATGGATGCGGTCAGCGATGCAGACGCGGCAGGGGCCTGGTCGCAAACCGTCTACCAGGTCGATGACAGCCCGCGCTATGGCGGCCTTGCCCGCTGGGAGCATGCGTCCAACGCCTCCACCTGGGAGCCGGAAGCCACCTACCGCCCCCTGCCGCGCCGCGACGCCACCGTGCGCGACGACTATGACGCCATCGAAGCGGTGAACCGCCACACGGTCATGTCCTGGGGCTGGACCCACGAGCAGGACAATTCAAAAGTCATCCTGCGTGATGGCGAGCCGCGCGAGCTGGTGCGCGAGCATGGCATCAACACCTACACCCGCACCGATCTGGCTGGCGATTTCGCAGCGGCTGAGTATTGGGAAGCCACCGCTGACTACTGGGCTGAAGTCCGCGACGCCTGGGACGAGATCATGCTGGCCGACAGCTTCACCGTTGAAGACGATGAGAACGGCACCCTGCTCTACGGCCCGGTCTTAAGCGAAGGTCAGGCCGTGTTTTACGGCGCGAAGGATACCGAAGAAGCCTTCGCCGAAGCCGCTGACGTGATCGAGCTTCGCGTCACAATCGATGGCGAAGCGGTGTCTGTGGACTAGAGGCCGCGAGCAATCACCCTGTCATCCCCCGGTTTATCCGGGGGACCCATTCTGAACCCCGCCCACCTGACTCATCCGTCACAGCATGGGTTGCCCGGACAAGCCGGGCAATGACAGGGTAATCGCCTCAGGCCAGCAAGGTTCGCATGATAATGTCGGCGACCAGCGGGATGCCGGCCGCGGCAACCGAAAGCGGCAACGTTACGCCTAGCGACGCCAGCGCGACACGCCAGTGGATCAACAGCCGGATGATCTGGTAAGTCCCAAGGAAGGCCACCAGACTGCGCGCATCGGCGAGCCCGGACACATAGAGCGCCCAGAATAACGCCTGGATATGGATCAGCGCGAAGGTGATCCAGTTATGGCTCACCAGCCAGCTGGCATACCGGTTACTCGCGCCCAAAATCATCACGGTCAAAGCCGCCACGATCGGGAAGAGCACCCAGAAGCGCACCCAGATCGTTATCGCCTCACCCAGCGTGATCATGGCTTCGGCATCTGCAAGCGTTGGCTCACTGGCGACAAGATAATTCGCGCTGCCCACGGTGAAGGCAAAGGCCGGGATGGCCAGGATGATGCCCATGAAGGAGCGCACGACACCCTCCGAGCTGACGTCGAAATGATCGCGCCAGTCATCTTTAAAGGTCATCATCTTGAAGCAGCCAATCATGGCGGCGCGGATTTCAGCAATCAGGCTTAGCATCAGGCGAAGGTCTTGAAATAACGGGTCAGGATATCGGCGTAGATTTTCGCCAGCGACGTCACATCGCCCGCATCCACACGCTCATCAACCTGGTGCATGGTTGCGCCCACAAGGCCGAACTCGGCCACGGGACAGTAATTCTTGATAAAGCGCGCATCAGACGTACCGCCGCCTGTGGTCAGCGCAGGCTCGCGGCCTGTGCCTGCCGCTACAGCATCGCGGACGAGATCGGTGAAGGGGCCATCCGGCGTTAAAAAGGCTTCGCCCGTGACCTTCAGATCAAGCTCGATCCTGATGCCATGCTTTTTGTGGACGCCGGCAGCTTCATCTTCGATCCACCGCTTCAGGTCATCGCCCATATGGTTGGTATTAAAGCGGATGTTGAACTTGGCGGTCGCCTCACCCGGGATCACATTGTGGGGGGCGTTGCCCACATCAATCGTCGTAACCTCCAGATTGGACGGCTGGAAGTGCGGCGCGCCTTTGTCCAGCGTGCTGGCAGTCAGAACGTCCAGCAGGTCCAGCAGCGGCGGGATCGGGTTCTCTGCCTTCTCAGGGTAGGCCACATGGCCCTGGCGACCCTTCACGGTGATGACACCATTCATGCTGCCGCGGCGACCCACCTTGATCGTGTCACCCAGATGGGCCGGGTTGGTCGGCTCCCCCACCAGGCAATGATCTAGCGTTTCGCCAGCCTCGGTAATCGCTTCAAGAAGCTTCTTCGTACCGTTGACCGCGGGGCCTTCTTCATCGCCAGTAATCAGAAAGGCGATGGAACCCTTGGGCTGGCCTTCAGATTTCAGGAAAGAGGCAACCCCGGCGACCATGGCCGCGATGGCACCCTTCATGTCAGACGCACCACGCCCCCACAGGACGCCATCATCCAGCGCCGCATCAAAGGGCGCGTGGGTCCAGCTGTCTTCCGGCCCAGGCGGCACCACATCGGTGTGACCGGCAAAACAGAAAACCGGACCTTCGTCGCCAAGGCGCGCGTAGAGATTATCCACCTCATCAAAGGGGTAGCGCGTCACCTTGAAACCCAGCGCTTCTAGCGCGCCGCTCAGCACGTCCAGCGCACCTGCGTCAGTCGGCGTGACAGAGGGGGCCTGGATCAGCTTTCGCGCCAGCGGGATCGGATCGGTCGGGTCAGTCGTGGGTTTAAGGTCTTCCATGACCCCACACATAGGCTGAAACCGGGCGCTTCGCCATCATGGCGCATGCTTTAGTCAGGCTTGCGATAAATCCCGCTCATCGGGGCGTAGTGAAAGGCGATCCGCATGGCGGCACGCTGCAGGGGTTCAGCCACCGTCATCATGTGGTGACCGTTGGCGTGCAGCAGCGTGTCCGCGTCGGTCATGATGCCCACATGCCCCGGCCAGAAGACCAGATCGCCGCGTTTTAACCCGGTAAAGTCCTCCGTGGTTTCCACCGCCTGCCAGTTGGCCTTCGCCCAGGCTTCCTGCGGCCCGGAATCACGCGGACACAGTATCCCAGCGGCCTCCAGTGAGGTCTGAACGAGCCCGGAGCAATCAATCCCGAGGCTTTCTTTGGCTCCCCAGAAATAGGGCGTGTGCAAGAAGCGCTCGGCAACCGCGACATAGTCTGGCTCCCAGTCGTCACCGACCGGGCGCAGATGGCCCTCAAACACCCAGCCCATGCGCTGGGCTTCGATGAATTTGCCAGTGCGTGCGCCGCCAACGACCTTGGCATTGAGACTGATCAGGCACACCGGCGCCGATTTAAGGTCCGGCTGAGAATAAACATAGGTCCTCAGCGCCTTGACCTGATGGGTCGGGATCAGCGCTGGCGCGGACAAGGCCGCCATGTCCACAAAGCCTGGATAATCATCCTGCGCGGTGCGACCCTTCGCCCAGCCGTTCTGTTCCTCCTCAACCAGGAAGACTTCTCCGGCCAGAAGCTGGGTGTCCTGCGCGCCGTCCTCTTCGGGCGTGCGCCGCACTGGCGCGACACCGGCAGTGACCTGAAACGCGCCCAAAGCGGAAGTTGGCTTATCGGCCATAACGATCCTTCAGCATGGTCCAGAGCGCGCGAGCGCCCAGCATTTCACCGCCCTGAGGACGGCCCGGGCGCGCGGTGGGGTTCCAGGCAAAGATATCAAAATGGACCCAGTTTTTCGCGTCGCTGGCAAACCGGCGCAGGAAGAGCGCTGCGGTGATAGAGCCCGCAAAGCTGCCCGAACCGGTGTTGGAAAGGTCGGCAATCGGGCTTTCCATCCACTGATCATACCCATCCCATAGCGGCATCTGCCAGACAGGGTCGTCGCTCTGCTCACCAGCCTCGGTGATGCCCGCGGCGAGCTCCGCATTATCAGTGTAGAAGGGCGCAACTTCGGGGCCGAGCGCCACGCGGGCGGCACCGGTCAGGGTTGCCATATCGATCAGCAGATCAGGATCGGACTCCACCGCCTTGGTGATCGCATCGGCCAGCACCAGACGCCCCTCAGCATCGGTATTACCGATCTCCACGGTCAGGCCCTTGCGGCTGTCCAGGATATCGCCAGGACGGAAGGCATTGCCGGAAATGGCGTTTTCAACAGCCGGGATCAGCACGTGCAGGCGCACCGGCAGCTTGGCGTCCATGATGATGGAAGCAAGCCCCAGCACGTTGGCTGAACCGCCCATATCCTTCTTCATCAACAGCATGCCGCTGGCCGGTTTGATGTCGAGACCCCCGGAGTCAAAGCACACACCCTTGCCCACCAGGGCCAGGCGCGGATGGCTTTCATCGCCCCATTCAAACTCGATCAGGCGGGGGGCATCCACCGATGCGCGCCCCACCGCATGGATCATCGGGTAGCTGTCGCCCTTTTTAAGGAGCTTATCGCCTGTCGTGACGTGGACTTTTGCGCCGTGCGCCTTGGCCAACTCGCGCGCAGCCGCTTCCAGATCGCTGGGCAGCATGTCGCCAGCCGGTGTGTTGACGAGGTCACGGGTCAGCGTAACACCCGCTACTACGCGGGCCGCTTCAGCCGCATCGCCCCCTTCAGGGACCACAAAGCGGGCCGGTTGGCGCTTGGCGGCCTTGTAGCGCGTGAACTGATAGCCTCCGAGGCCCAGCGCGATGGCGGTCTGGGTCGCATCCCAACCCTCAGGCAGGCCAGACACGGCATAATCACCTTCAGGCAGACTCATGGCCGCGCCAGCTATATCAAACGGCGTCTTCGCTGGTCCTGCCCCGATCAGGGCAAACGGCCCCTCACCGGCTGGCAACAGCAGCGTCTCACCTGGCCCAGCCTCAAACCCCGCTCCGCGCGCATGCTCGGCACTAGCCGCGGGCAGTCCGGTAATCGCTTCTTCCAGCCCGTCAGAGGTGACGATCTGAACCGTCCGGTCAGCAGACGGGGCGAAGGGGCTTTGATCAGTCATCAATATGGCGTCCTTTAAAAGGCTTTAGCCGACTGGCATTTGCGGCCAATCGTTAACGGCTTCTTGACCGACTTCGGTCAGGCTTGATCCTGACTTAGTCCGTTTCAGGATCAAGAGGTAGACCATGCGCGCGCATCTGTCCGCAATTGCACTGACTGCAGCTCTGCTGTCTGGCTGCGCCACGTCCGGCGAACTGGCCCTGACCGAAGAAGAAGAAGCGCTCGCCGCCGAGCTTCAATCGCGGTCGCTGGCTCCGGCCACAGCCGAAGAACGCGCCGCCATCGAAAACCAGGACTTGCTGACCCAGGCCGCCTTCTGGGCCGAAGCCTATGAGCTGAACCCCGGCGACCGGGAAGCAGCGGTGAAGCTGTCGAATGTGCTGCGCCAGCTTAACGGTGCGCCGCGCGCCGCCGAGATCGCCCGTCAGGCGCTGGCATTGTATCCAGAAGACGCAGAACTTCAGACCGCCTACGGCATGGCGCTGGTCGCCTCTGGCCGCGGCGCGCAGGCCGTGGAGCCGCTCAGCCGCGCGGTGTCCAACACGCCTGGCGACTGGCGCTTGCTCAACGCGCTGGGCGTCGCGCTGGAACAGTCCGGCCGAACCGAACTTGCGCGCAATCGCTTCCGCGAGGCGCTTGCCGCGTCCGATGGCGAGCCGAGCGTTCTGAACAATCTGGCGCTCTCGCTGATGCTGGACGGTGATCCGGAAACGGCTGAAAGCTATCTCCGCCAGGCCGCCAATCGTGAGCTTGCAGGCCCGGAAATCCGCCAGAATCTGGCCATGGCCGTCGCTCTGCAGGGCCGCTTTGATGAGGCTGAAGAGATCGCGCTGATCGATTCCACCCCCGACATGGCCCGCCAGAATCTCGACTATATCCGCGCCCTCATGAGCAGCCCGCGCAGCTATGACGAACTGCGCCGCGCCGAGCTTGAGGCGATGCGGTAGGGGCTCGCGTAAGAATGGTGCGGGCTTATGAGTTGCAGCGACGCATTCTTGATAGGCCGAGCAATCTTCTGACTTCACAGCATGGGTCCCCCGGATAAACCGGGGGATGACAATCGCGGAAAGGAGTGCGCTAAATTCTCCTCATGGATGAGCGCGCCTACTTCGTATACCTGCTAGCTAGCCAGAAGAACGGAACACTGTATTGCCGCGTAACCAGCGACTTGATTGGCCGCGCATGGCAGCACCGTGAAGGCGAAATGCGAGGCTTCACTTCAAAGTATTCGGTAAAGCGACTGGTCTGGTATGAGCAGCATGCAGATATCCTGGAAGCCATTAAACGCGAAAAGCGGATCAAGAAATGGCCACGTCAATGGAAGCTCAATCTGATCGAAGAGCTCAACCCTGATTGGCGCGACCTCTATTTTGACCTAGAGCCATAGCCCCACCACTTGTCATCCCCCGGTTTATCCGGGGGACCCATGCTGTGACCCATAAAACAGGCTGACACAGCTCAGCATGGATTGCCCGGACGGGCCCAACCGAATACTACCCCTCAGGCGGCGGGCTCATGGGCGGAGGGGGCGGTTCGCTCGCTTCCACTTTTTTTAATGGGAAGCGCTGTTTCAGCCAGCTGGAGACCAGTGTCTGGTCGAACCGGAAATCGTCCGCAAGCGCGCGCAACTCTGCGGGAGCCCGGCCATCCTTCGACGCTTCAATCGCGCGGTAGAGCGCATAGAGCCGCAGATAGCCCTTCTCGTCACGCGACAGATTGGTGTCATCAAGCCCGGCGCAGACATCGATCAGCTTGGACAATCCGGACCGGCGCTTGCCTTCAGCCAGATCCACCACAGCCATGGCTAGTGCCGGCTTCCAGCCACCGTCGGCGTATTTCAGGCGCTTGGGTACGGCGGACAGCTCACGCCGGGCGCGCTTCACATCACCTTCAGCAAGAGCGTCGAGCGCGTTATCAGCCGACTCACCAGCAATGCGCAGCGCTTCGCGCCGACGTTCTGCTGCTTTTGCTGAGCCAAACATAATCTACCCCACACCGCGAAAGGACTGCCCCTCCGGCAAATCACCGTGCAAGGCTAGCGCGCCGAAGCGGCAACGTCACATGCTTTGGTAAGAAATCACTGCAGGTCCGATGATGACCAGAAAGAGCACCGGCAGGAAGAACAGGATCATCGGCACGGTCAGCTTGGCAGGAAGAGCCGCGGCCTTTTTCTCCGCCGCGCTCATGCGCATGTCGCGGTTTTCCTTGGCCATCACGCGCAACGCCTGACCCAGCGGGGTACCATAACGTTCAGCCTGCACGAGAGCCGTAGCTACCGACTTCACGCCGGGGTGGCCGGTCCGCATGGCCAGGTTCTCGTACGCCATGCGGCGATCCTGCAAGAAGGCGAGCTCAGCGGTGGTCAGGGAGAGCTCTTCGGCCAGCTCAATGGAGCTGGAACCGATTTCAGACGCCACCTTCTGGAAGGCCGCCTCGATACTCATGCCCGCTTCCACACAGATCAGCAGTAGGTCCAGGGAGTCCGGGAAGGCCTGCATGATGCTGTCGCGGCGCTTGGACGCCAGATTGCTCAGATAGATGCCCGGCGCATAATAGCCCAGCACCGCAAGGCCCATGTTGACCGCCAGCATCTGCATGCCCTGCAGGCCGAAATCATTGATGAAGGTGAGATGCAGGAAGGACAGGCCGAACAGCACGAACGGCATGGCAAAGCGGAAGAAGTAGAAGCCGAACACCGGCCCCTGACCGCGCAAGCCCGCCTGAACCATCTTGTTTTTCAGGTTCGGGTCTTCCAGCAGCTTCTGCAGGTTCAGCGCTTCCACCACCCGCTTGGACAGGGTCTGCTTCGCCTCACCGCGAAGGGATCCACGTGAGGCGTCTTTCTCGATCTGCTCACGCGCCTTGCGGCGCAGCTCGTCGCGGCGATTGGATACCGCCTTGAGGCGCTTGGAGGTGGTGTCCTTGTCAAAGGCGGGCGCAGAGATCGTCCATATTGTGGCAAACACCAGTACTGCGGCGATCGCAGCAAACAAATTGCCCGGGTTGGTGACCCAGTCTGCAAAGGCGTAAAGATCCATCTGTCGCCCCTACATCTTGAAGTTAATCATGCCGCGCATCACGAAAATGCCGATGCCCATCCACGTCACACCAGCCAGCAGCATCAGCTGGCCCATAGAGGTGGTGAAAAGCGGCATCATGTAATCGGGCGAAATCACGAGCACCATGGTCGCCACCCCAGGGGGCAGCGAACCAATAATCATGGCCGACGCCTTGGCTTCAGACGAAAGGGCCCCGACCTTTTCGCGCATCATCTTACGCGCGCGCAAAACCGCAGACAGATTGTTCAGCGCTTCAGCCAGGTTACCACCGGTTTTCGACTGGATCGTCAGCACAATGGAGAAGAAGGACAGCTCCGGCAGTGGCATACGGCGCAACATGCGACGCAGGCCCTCTTCGGCATCCACGCCGACAGCAATACCTTCGGTCAGCTTTTCAAACTCGCTGCGTACCGGCTCTTCAGCTTCGCGCGCGATGATTTTCAAACACTCATTGAGCGGCAGGCCAGACTTGATGCCGCGTACAATTACATCCAGCGCATCGGCAAAGTTGCCGGTGAATTTCTTCTGGCGACGGCTCTTGGCCATGCCCAGGATCCAGCGCGGCATACCCAGTCCCATGACGGCCGTCGCGCCCAGGATCAGCAGCGGATGCTGACCAGTGACAAAGGTGAGCACCAGGGCTACGCCGCCCATGATCGCGGAGATGATCCAGAATTTCGTGGGGCTCCAGTCGAGACCGGCCTGCTCCAGACGCGCTGTCAGGGTCAGTGACTTCTTGCGTTCGGCCTTCTGGCGGTCCTCCAGGTCCTTCAGGGAGTCCTGGATCTGTTTCTTTTTCGCAGCCGAGCTGTCCAGCACCGCGTTCTTGCGCTTGGTGCGCGACACACCGGCACCATCGCCCAGCGCAGCGGCGACGCGACTCTTGCTGGCTTTTTCGGTGTCACCGCCACCAACAAAGGCAAAGCCGACACCGGCCACTGCGATAAAGGCGCAGACCGCAGCCAGGATGAACGCAAAATCCCCCATCGCGCGGTTATGCCTCCGCAGCTTCGAGGGCGTCAGCCAGCTGGCCTTCAAGGCCGAAGTAGCGGGCACGATCCCAGAAGTTCGGACGGGCAATGCCGGTCGAGACGTGACGGCCTGCGATGTCACCCTGGGCGTCTTCGCCGGTGATCTCGTACAGGAACAGGTCCTGGGTGATGATCACATCGCCCTCCATGCCCAGCACTTCGGTGATGTGGGTGATCTTGCGCGAACCATCGCGCAGGCGGGCTGCCTGAATGATCACATCGATCGAGCCGGAGATCATTTCGCGGATCGTCTTGGTGGGCAGGTTATAGCCGCCCATGGTGATCATGGATTCGATACGGCTGAGGGCTTCGCGCGGTGAGTTGGCGTGCAGCGTGCCCATCGAACCGTCGTGACCGGTGTTCATGGCCTGCAGAAGGTCAAACGCCTCCGGGCCACGCACCTCACCCACGATGATACGTTCAGGACGCATGCGCAGACAGTTCTTCACCAGGTCGCGCATGGTGACCTGACCAGAGCCTTCAAGGTTTGGCGGGCGGGTTTCGAGGCGCACCACATGCGGCTGTTGCAGCTGGAGCTCGGCGGCGTCTTCACAGGTGATGATGCGTTCATCCTCACCGATGAAACCCGTCAGACAGTTCAGAAGCGTCGTCTTACCCGAACCGGTACCGCCACTGATCAGCACGTTACAGCGGGCCGCGCCGATGATTTCCAGAATGCGCGCGCCTTCAGGCGAGATTGAGCCGAAGTCCACCAGGTTGGAAAGCTTCAGCTTGTCCTTTTTAAACTTACGAATGGTCAGCGTGGGTCCGTCCAGCGCCAGCGGCGGCGCGATGACGTTCACACGTGAGCCGTCGGCCAAACGAGCGTCACAGATCGGCGAGCTTTCATCTACACGGCGGCCCACCTGGGACACGATGCGCTGACAGATATTCATCAGCTGGCCGTTATCGCGGAACTTGATATTGGTCTTTTTGACCTTGCCCGCGACTTCGATAAACACGTCGCCTGCGCCGTTGACCATGATGTCGGCGATATCATCGCGCGCCAGCAACGGCTCCAGCGGACCATAGCCCAGCACATCGTTACAGATGTCCTGAAGCAGCTGCTCCTGCTCGGCGATGGACATGGCCACATTCTTGATCGAGATGATCTCGGTGACGATGTCGCGGATTTCTTCAGCGGCCGTGTCGTTATCAAGGCGAGCCAGCTGCGACAGATCGATCGTATCGATCAGCGCGTTAAAGATCGTGGTCTTGATCGCGTAATATTCAGCCGACCGTTCAGCGCCGACCGCTTCAACCGCAGACTTGGGTTTGGGCTTGAGTGCTGTAGACGGCTTTGACGGCTTGGGAGCCGCCGCGGGCTTTTCAGCCTCGGGGCGGGTCTTGACCGCAACACCGGCAGCCGGGTTCGAAGGCCGTGGCGCTGCAGGCTTCTCCGCCGTAGGCTTTGGCGCAGCCGGGGCTGGTGAGGCCGGAGCTTTTGAAAAACCCGGCCCGCCGCCTCCTGGCGTGGTTGGACGCTTGCCAAACATGCTCGCTTAACGCTCAGCCTTTCGAGAACAGGTTGCCAAACAGGGACTTGGACCGCTTGGTCTCAGCCGGAGAGCGCCCGGTCAGAACACTTGCAAGATGGGCAAAACCATCAGCGGCCTTCGACTTGGGATCGACCTCGGCAATCATCTGACCGTTATTGGCGGCCCTACCAAACAGCGCGGGCTCAAACGGCAGCACCAGGATCGGAGACGCGCCAAGTGCGTCAGAGAAATCCTTCAGCGGGATATCCGGCTTCTTCGGGCACCCGGCCATGTTCACCACCACTTTCGGCGGCTCGTCATTGGGGCGCGCGGTACGAACAAGATCGAACAGATTCTTGGCGTTGCGCAGGCAGGCCAGATCCGGCGTGACCGTCACGACGACCTGGTCGGCCGCAAGCACCTGCTGGCGAACCCAGGGGCTCCACGCATGCGGCAGATCCAGAGCAATGAACGGGGCCTGAAGGCGAACCTTCTCTACCACCTCATCAAAGGCGTCCGGTGAGAAATCCCAGTCACTTTCAAGCGTGGCCGGAGCCGAAAACAGGCTCAAACGGTCATTACACTTCACCAGCAGGCGATCGAGCAGCGCTTCGTCGAGACGGTGCGGTTCAGACAGCGCCTCGACGATGGTCTGGTTCGGGTCCTGATTGAAATCGAGACCGGCGGTCCCGAAGGACAGGTCCAGGTCAACCAGAACCGCGTCAGAGCGCAGCTGGTCAGTCATCTGCCAGGAGACGTTATGGGCGACCGTGGACGAGCCCACGCCGCCCTTCGCCCCGATGAAAGCCATCGTTTTGCCAACAAACGGCGCTTCAGGATCAAGGAAAAGGTCTGAGACCGTCTTGATGACATTGAGCGGCGTCATCGGCGGCACGAGATACTCGCTCACACCCCGGCGGATCAGCTCACGATACAGTGTGATATCGTTGGTGGCCCCGATGATGACAACCTTGGTGTCGGGATCGCAGACCATGGCCAGCTCTTCCAGCTGGGCAAAAAGCTGCGGACCACGCATGCCGGTTTCCACCAGCAGCAGCTCTGGCGTCGAGGCGTCATGAAAGCGCTCGATGGCTGCTGCCAGCCCGCCCAGTTCCACCGTCATGTGGGTCTTGGACATGCGGCGGTCAGAGCCGGCATTATGGATCAGCTGGCCGGTTTCCGGGCGGTCACAGAAGGCGTGAATGGTGATGCGCGGAACCGGACGGGTGTCGATCAGCTCGTCGTCATTCAGCGGTGCGACTTCGCCTTGAATGCCCATCGGCTGTTCAGGCATATCCACAGCACTGACATCGCCAAAGTCGTCGGTTTCAGCGGGAGATTCAGCAACTTCCAACGCATCGTCGGTCGCATTGGCGTCGGCAAGGCGCGCGCCAAACGGGCGATCAACGCGCTCCCCCGGCGCAGCAGCCTCAAAGCCACCGTCGGCAAGATCATCGCCGAAGTCGCCAAAGTCATCGCCGGAGGCTGGCGGTGGCGGAGCCACCTCTTCGCCCAGCATGCGACGCTCAATCGCTTCGGCGTCCAGGAACGGGTCCTCAGACCCGGCTTGGCTTTCTTCAAAGCCTTCGAACTCGTCTTCGGGATCGAATGCGTTTTCGAATGAATCAGCAGGTTGTGACATGCTCACGCGACCCCTTAGTTATTGATGACTTCGCTGACAGCACCGCTGTCTTGCCCGTTGGACTGGCTCGCGGTTGAGCTGCCCTCGCGATAGTTATCCAGCACCGTCTGGCGGCGACCGGTATCGGGCGCATCCATGGTGCGCGGCGTTTCCAGATCACGCGGGTCTGCGACCATGGCTGCCAGATTAGCCGCCGTCGCACAGCCAAAGGTCGGCCAGGCACGCCCCGGACGGGCATTGACCAGATCCGGCCAGCTTTCAGGGCAATCGGGCGCAACCGCCTGATAACGGTTAAACGAGAACAGCACCGGAGCCTGGATCTGATCGCCAGCCTCATACGCCCCACCGGCAATCTGCTGCCAGTTAAGCCCGTGGGCGTAAAGCCGGGTACGAGCCTCTGCGATGGCGGCGATGGCCGCCTCGGCATTGCCGGCGTTTTGCGGATAGGAAATCACCAGCGGACCATGGCCACGGGCCTTGTATTCGGTTGCCAGCGTTTCGATCAGCGCGATCTGGGACCAGTTCAGCCCGTTATCGGCCGGGTTTACATCCATCGCCACGCGCACCGTCTCCGGCACAGCACTGGCCCGGGGCATCTCGCGCGGCGCAGAAGTTGCGCAGGCGGTGACAGCAAGGCCGATGACGGCGATCGTAACAAAGCGCATCAAGTTCATAGCCTTACTCCAGCATAAATCCGACAGGGCCCAGCCAGCCGCGCCCCTCCACCTGCGCACCCGGCGCGGCGTAGACACGGTTCAGACGACCCAGAAAAACATTGGCTGCCATGGAGGAGGCTACAAAGCCCTCGCCCGGCTCTTCGAGCGCGTCTGGATCGGTCGGGTCAACCAGGTATGGGGTCACCACGACAACCAGCTCGGTCTCGTTGTTGGCAAAGTCACGTGAGCGGAAGAGCGAGCCCAGCACCGGCAGGCGCTCCACGCCTGGCACACCGTCCATGGCCTGGCGGGTTTCTTCCTTGATCAGGCCAGCAATCACCAGGCTACCGCCAGACGGCAGCTCGACGGTGGTCTCGGCCCGGTTCACGGTCAGCGCCTGAAGGGTCACGCCCGGCACAGTTCCAACCACTTCGCCGTTTTCGTTCACAACCGCGGTTTCCGACAGCGACAGTGCGCCTTCGTTGGACAGCTCACTGATCTCGGTAGAGATACGCAGCGAGATGCGTCCCTCAGACAGGACCACTGGCGTAAAGCCCAGGCCCACACCGAAGGGCTTGTATTCAACGGTCACATTGCCGTCGCGGTCGCGGCCCACCGGGACCGGGAATTCACCCCCGGCCAGGAATTGAGCCGGCTCACCGGAAATGGCGGTGATATTCGGTTCGGCCAGCGTGCGCACCAGACCCACGCGCTCCAGCGCGGACAGGGTCGCAGAAACGGAGCTCTGCAGCACGCCATCGACGAAATTCTGAGTGCCGAGCGTGCCGGTCAGGCCACCCAGCGCGGCACCTGCAACGCCAAAGCCATTGGAGGTGGAGAAACCACGCTGCGACTGGTAGCGACCGGGCGCAAACACCTCATAGATCGGATTGCCGTTGGCATCGTCCAGAGGCACACCAAGATCATTGGTCGCACGCACACGGGTTGGGCCATCAAAATCGCCAAAGCCCTGAGAACCCGACAGGTTTACGCCCAGCTGGCGGACCACATTGCGCTCCATCTCCACGATGCGAACACGCAGCATCACCTGGTCGCGGCCTTCAACGGTCAGGAAGCTGATGATCTGCTCTTCGGTCTCGGTCCAGCGGCGCGCAATCTGCAGCGCAGCATCGGCCGCGGACGCAGACGGCACAGTGCCCGACAGGATGATGTTCGAATTCATGCTTTCCGCTTCAACGCGGCTGTTCGGCACGAAGCGATTAAGCGCGTCCTGCAGCGAAGCCATGTCACGCTCAACACGCACGCTGAGATCCAGGATCAGCTCACCATGAATGTCGAAGAAGAAGATATTGGTGCGGCCAACTTCCTGCCCCAGCAGCAGGGCGCGGCGCGGCGTGCGCACAACTGCGCTGGCCACCGTGTCGGACGCGACCATCACTTCAACCGCATCGACAGGGAGGTGAACAATCGCAGCCTGGCCGAGCGGCAGGGTCAGGCTTTCCGACACCGGGCCATTGCCCGGCTCGCGGATAACCACCTGCATGGTGTTGTTACGCTCCGGCGTAGAGACCAGCTGTGCCTGGGCAGTACCTGCCAGGGCACCAATCGCGCACAGAGCCGAGAAAACTGTCTTGATCACTGCGTCCGACCTCCCAGCGCCACGCGCTGCTCAGATCCATAACGGAAGACACGAACCGTGGAGCGCACACCGTCCTGGCTGCTGTCGTCTTCGCCAGCAAAACGGGCCCCGCCTTCGGTATCGGCAATGGAGCGCAGTGCCAGCGACACGTCGCCAGACGCCACAGACAGGGCAACACTGCGCGCCTGGGTGCTGGTCAGCTCCAGCGTAGCGGTTGAACCCACCACCGCGCCGTCCTCGGTTTCAGAGTATATCTGGTCAATGGCCAGGACGCGCACGTTCTCAACGACCACATCAGAGCCAAAACCGTTTTCGCTTTCACGCGTGACAATGATGTCCACGCGATCATTGGGCAGGATGAAGCCGCCGGCGCCTGAACGTGCCGAAATCGGCACAGCTACGGCGCGCATGCCCGGCGTCAGGACAGCCGACATGAAGCCCGCCTCGCCCGGCTTGACCAGCTTGGCCGAATTGGCCGGCTCGCCAGCGACAAAGCCGGTGCGCGCGATGGAACCGGCAAGTGTTTCCAGCGCGTTGGGCTCATCAATCTGATTAACGTAGGATGCCAGAACCGCTTCTTCCGGCCAGGGCGTCCAGCGGAAATCTGCTGACTGCACCCGCTCGCCCGGCGAAATATCGCGAGCCGCCACAAGAACCCGCGAAGTCTCAACTACAGGCGCTTCAACGACGGGAGCAGGTTGAGGGGCCGGTGCAGGCTGCATCGCTCCACGCACAAAGAAGGCTGCGGCAACAGCAGCCAGTCCGGCACCGGCGAGCACAATAATGCGAATTAAGTTCATGACGGTCCATTCCAGGCGCACGAGGAGGTGTGCACCATCAGACCGCTGAATCCTAAAGGCCGCGTTAATAATAGACGTGAAGGAATCCTAACCAGCCGCCATGGTTCAGAGCGCGTAAATGGAAAAAAGCGCACTGTTAGGCAGCCAGAGCAGGGCTCCGCTGGCGATCGCCACCGCATAGGGTGCCGGTGCGCCTTGGGCCAGAGCTGTTTTTCCCAGCCATTCGGCATCTACCGGAAGGGCTGGACTGACACGGCGAAGCAAGACCAGTGCCAAAGCCAGAACACCACCCGAAGCGGCTGCTGCGAGCAGGAACATCATCGCGTCTGGCCAGCCAAACCACAGCGCGCCAGCGGCAATCAGCTTTACATCGCCCCCGCCAAGCCAGCCTGGGGCCCACAACAACATGCCGACTGCCAGAAATCCGACAAAAGTGGCAACCGACAAACCGGCACCCATCCAGCCCAGCCCGAGGAAGGGCGCACTGACGATCCAGAATGCAATCATTGCCAAAACGATCCAGTTCGGGATCGTGAAGCGTGCCATATCGGTCCATGCCGCAGCCAGCATCAGTCCGATGAAAACGAGAAGCGGCGCATTTGAAAGAAGCTCGGTCATGGTCACGGGTCCGGTTGGAAATTTCAAAGACACACAGCTCTTAGCCCAAACAGGCTTAAGGCCCGGTGCACGGCCTATTGAGACTTCATCAAGATTTCGCAAGAGAACAAAAGAAAAGGCCGCCTCCGTTCTGGAGGCGGCCTTATCAATGCGTTTGCCTGTTGGCTTGGGCTAATTAGCCGTCAGCCGTACCAACCGTACCGCCGACGTTACCCGACAGGTTGGTGAAGGTGGTGTTGAGGTTGGTGCCCAGCGTAGTCACGCCAGCAATGATAACCACAGCAATGAGGGCTGCAATCAGGCCATACTCAATGGCGGTTGCACCAGACTCATCCTTGATAAAACGCGAAACCAGATTTTTCATCCCATCCACTCCAATTTGCTTTTTGTGAGCGTCAGGCTCGTGGCCGTCCCGACCCGTCCTGAACACGCATCACTAAACAGCAAGTCTCTTTAGGTCCGGTAAAAAACGATGGTTTATTTTGTCTAAACTTGCGAATTCTCAAGCATGGTTTCCAACGGGTAAACAAAATAAATATCACGGCGCGTTTAGACTTCCTTCACTCGCGCGCGCGAGAGTGCGCATACACGCCACTTAAAAGGACTCTGACATGCGCGCGTTGTTTGCTGCTATTGCCCTGTTTGCCGCCAGCGCTGGTCCGGCTGCCGCACAGTATACAGTCCCGATCGACCAGGCGGGCCTGCTGCGCCTTCCGGAAGACGCCACCGCAATCGTTGTGGGCAACCCGGCGATTGCGGACGCGACCATGTTTGATGCCCGCACCGTCTTCGTCAGTGGGCGCGCCTATGGCCAGACCAATATCATCGCGCTGAATGCGGAAGGTCAGGTGATCTACGCCAACGATGTGTCAGTGACCCAGGCCCTGCGCAACCATGTCCAGGTGTTCAATAACAACCAGCAGCACAGCTTTGTGTGTGACCCGATCTGTCACCGCGTGCCGCTGATTGGCGATGAAGAAAGTGCATTCAGCCGTACAATCTCGCAGCGTGATGCTGTGACGAATGCAGCAGGCAACGCGGCTGGTAACGGCGGCTCCACCGATAATTAATCCTGATTTTTCACCGCATTTTAAGGGCGTTAGCGTAAAGCTGTCGCCATGAAACGGCTAACACAACTCTTCAAAGCCTTGCAGCGCGCGCCTTTGTCAGCGCGCGCGCGGCGTTTTGCCAATGATCGCAAGGGCGCGACAGCGGTAGAGTTTGCGTTTGTCGCCGCGCCCTTCTTCCTTCTGATTTTTGCCATTCTTGAGATCGCGCTGATCTTCTTTGCCTCGGCAACAATTGAAGAAGCGGTCGCTGACGCTGCCCGTGACATTCGCACCGGTGAGTTTCAGAGCGCTGGTCAGAATGAAGAAGACTTCCGCGCTGCCATCTGCGCGCGGGTGCAAACAGTTGCCGATTGCGGACGGTTGCGCGTCGATGTGCGCACCTTTGAGGGCTTTTCCAACGCGAATATGGGCGCGCCGGTCGACGATGAAGGCGATCTTGACGATAGCGGCTTCACCTTTGAGCCAGGCGGGCCGCAGGACATTGTCGTGGTGAGGGTCTTTTATGACTGGCAACTGCTGGGCCCGGGCGCGCTGAACGGCCTGTCCAACCTGCCTGGCAATCGCCGCCTGATCTCGTCAGCGACGGCCTTCCGCAACGAGCCCTATGAGTAGGAGGCCGGCGATGTTTCTGTCGATCCGTAGCTGGCTGGCCCGCTTCAAACGTGATGCGAGCGGCGTGTCTGCGCTTGAATTTGCGCTCATCGCTCCGGTCCTGATCGCCATGTATCTGGGCAGTGCAGAACTGACCATGGCGATCAGCGCGGACCGCAAGGTGACCAGCGCCACAATGGCTGTGGCGGATCTGGTCACACAGGATGATCTGATCACCGATGCAGAACTGAACGATATCTATGCGGCCGGTGATGCCATCATCTTCCCCAACGACCCGACCAGCCTGACCTTCCGCATCACGTCTGTGCGCATGGACATCGACGGTGAGATTTTCGTCGACTGGAGCGAGGGGCGCGGGGTCGATCCACACACGACTGACAGCCTGCCTGACCTGCCCGGCGGCCTTTTGGCCCCAATGAACTCCATCGTGATGGTGGAGACGACCTACCCTTATGCGGGTCCCTTCCCAGATGAGTCCGGCCCGCTGATGACCCTGAGCGATACCGCCTATCTGCGTCCGCGTCGTTCCGCCTGGGTCCGCCGCTCCAACAATTAGGCGGCGCTGTTCTCAAGCGCGATGAGTTGAGCCAAGACCGGGTGGCGAACATCCAGCTTGCGACCGTCGACGCTGGCCACCGGCACGCACCCCATCACCGCGTTTGTGACACAGGCCGCGACAGCGTCTGAAAAAATCGGTGTCGTCGCACCGGCGATGAAGATGCCCAGCCCTGCCGCCTCTGCTGCCTCCAGGATCGCAGCGCGCGTCGTACCGGGCAGAGCGCCCGCCTCGACAGATGGCGTCACCACCTGCCCGTCCGCGCTCATCCAGAACAGGTTTGCCACATCACAGCAGACAGGTGCCTGACCATCGGGCCCAGGCATGACGGCCATGTCCGCCCCCCTTGCCCGCGCTTCACGGCGTGCGGCAAGGTTTTCACCATAGCCGGAAAGCTTGAAGTGATGCCCTGGCGAGGCACTGCGTGGATACCGCTCTACAACGGCCAGCCGGATAGCTTCAAGCGACTCATGTCTGGGGGTCAGCGTTAGGAGGCAGGTGGGCGTGCGTTCTGACGACGGCTCAAACCCGGCCCCGCGTCCGCCGCTCACCGTCAGCCGGAGCACGCCCTCAGACAGACCCTCAGCCTTTGCCAGCGCCTCTGCAGCTGCCACAATGCTCTCAAGATCAGGCGCAGGCAGCCCAAGATACTCAAGCCCGGATTTCAGGCGTGTAGCGTGGTGATCCCAGCGCCGGATTACACCCGCGCTCCATCGCATGGTCTCGAATGCGGCCTCACCCAGCAGAAAGCCGCGATCATCGACGCCAAGGCGCGCCTCTTCGGCCTCACAAATCTCGCCGTTGAACCAGACTTTAGCCATGCTCGATCGCCCGGCGCAGCGCCCCGGCCTTGGCCTGGGTCTCAGCCAGCTCGCTGGCAGGATCAGAGTCGATGGTGATTGCCCCGCCAGACCGCACTTCCAGTGCCCAGCAGCCATCCTGGCGTACCATGGCTGCGGTGCGGATCATCACATTAAGATCGCTCGCCCCGTCTGCACCAATCCACCCAAGTGAGCCGCAATAGGGGCCCCTCGCCTCACCTTCCAGCTCGGCGATAATCTCCATCGCGCGCGGCTTGGGTGCCCCGGTGATGGAGCCCGGCGGGAAGCTTGCCTGAAGCAGGTCGTAGACATCGCGCCCCTTCGCCAGCTGTCCTGTGACCGTGGAGACCAGGTGGTGCACGTTGGCAAAGCTTTCGATCTTGAACAGATCCGGCGCTCTCACGCTGCCTGGCTCACAAACCCGGGCGATATCGTTACGCATCAGATCCACGATCATCAGGTTTTCAGCCCGGTCCTTTTCAGACCGGCTTAACGCTTCGCGCTCAAACGCATCGATTTGCGGATCATTATGGCGCGGGCGCGTGCCCTTGATCGGGCGGGTCTCCACCGCGCCGCTGGCATCGAGATGGAAGAAGCGCTCAGGCGAGTTGGTTACGACAGCGCGGTGCGCATCCAGCCGGTAATAGGCCGAATAGGCGGCCGGGCTCTGGCTCGCCAGGCGCTCCATCAAGGCGAAGGGCGCATCAACGCCCGACATCGTACCGCGGAACGGATGGGACAGGTTGACCTGAAACACGTCGCCCGCTCGCACATAGTCGCGCGCTTTTTGGGCCGCGCTTAGATACTCAGCCTCGCTCCACACCATGGACAGGCTACCACGGCCTGCTTCCATCTCGGCCTCGCGCGCACCCAGCGCACCGGCAAGCCGGGCCGCAGCTGCAGGCTCACCGCGCACTTCAAGCCACTGACGCGCTTCGTCAAAAACCGCGACGGCGTCATACCAACCCATGGCCACAGCCGGCCAGTCACACAGGCCCGCAGGTTGCTCCGGCCAACGCTCGAACGCATGACCCAGCTCATAGCCCATAAGCCCGGCGTAGCCGCCGGAAACACCCTCCGCTTCACCCGACGCCTGCCAGCGGTGCTGAGCCCCAAGCGCTTCAAATCCGATGCGTGGATCGTCCTCAATCACCTGAAACGCGGGAAAGGCCATCAGATAGGTGTGACGCGATCGCGGCTCGCCGCCGTGCAGCAGCAGGGTTCCTGGTTCGTCACGCAGCGGCGCCATCGCCTGTAATGGCGAGCGCCACGGCAAGGGAATTGTGGCCTGAGCAAGGGGTGACAGGCTGGCCAAGGATCAGGACGCCAGCAGACGCTCACGCATGCGCTGGAGCGTCGTCTCGTCGATGCCCAGCGTATCGCGCAGATACTGGCGCGGATCTCCCATCACCGCCCACGCAGCATCAAGGTAGGTCTTGTCGATCCCCAGGAAGGCTTTCAGCTCCTCAGGCCGGAAGACGCGGCCGTATTTTTCTTCCAGGCGCCCGCGCATGGAGGCTGCGACCCGGTCAAAATCCACCGCGGTGTTGGTCATCAGATAGTCTTCGACCACCGCGTCATGATCGACACCGGCTTCGCTCAAGACCAGCGCGCAGAAAATCCCGGTGCGGTCCTTGCCCGCCGCGCAGTGGACCACGAAGGCCTCGTCCTCGCCGCGCTCGGCCAGCGCCTTGATGCCCTCGCGAAAGACATGCTGGTTGCCCTCATCAAAGGGCAGGCGCTTGTAAGTGGCGGTCATGAACTCACGGATCGTGTCGAAGGTCAGGTCCGCTTCGCGCAGGAAGGTAATGTGCGGTGCTTCAGCCGGTCCGGCATGATCGCTCTCAATGACGGTAACCCCGGCCACTTCAGGCCAGTGAGACGGTTCGTTGGCGCGCTCTGATGGGCGGCGCAGGTCCGCCACGACGCTGATCCCCAGCTCTTCAAGGAAGGCCTTGTCATCATCGGTGGCGCGAGAAAACTGGCCTGAGCGATAAAGCCCCGGCGCAATCTTGCGACCACCCTCTCCCTCATAGCCGTCAAAGCGACGGAAATTGTGGATACCCGCAAGGCTGTAAACACGCTCTGTCATCGTCGAATATCCTGCATCACTTGAGAGCCACGTTCCTTGCCCAAGCAACGATTTGGGTCAAGGAAAAGGGTGCGCACGAAGATGACCAGATCGAAAATCAGATCGTCGTCAGGACGCAAGCCAATACGAGCCGGCTAGTCCTCAGCACCCATTGCACAACGCCCGTCAATGACGGTGTGTTCAAGCCATTCACAGGCATCGGTATGGGCATCTGTACTGATCTGAATAAGGAAATTTTCCTGCGAGGCCAGTTCACGGAACATAAGTCCAAGCAGCTGAAACCGTGGCGAAAGCTCGCCCTCGGCCATGTTCTCTTCATTCAGGAACATGGTCGAAGCCATCTGCCGCCAGGTCGAATTAACACCGCTTTCCTGGAGAGAATATGCCGCCGCCAGATCCGCAACGACATCATAGTCAACCGGGTCCAGGACGCCGCTATTGACGGCATAGTCCCAGGCTGTGCGTGTAAGTTGGGGCGGAAAGAGCCCGCGCGGCATGACGTCGACCGCATCTTCAATAAAGCGGCCGCGCGCTGGCAGATCGCCCGCCTCAATCGAGGCGGCATGATCGGCCAGAAGCTGTCCTGTTTCACCATGATAGGGCGCAACGACCTGAAGCTGGGCAATATTGCTTTCCAGCTCCAGCACGATGCGCTCTATGGCCATGTTGGCTCGAGCCTCCGCGCGATTGTCTTCGCGCCACTCTGTCACCAGGAAGGCCAGCAAAACCGCTAGCAAAACCATCGAGGCTTCAAAAACGGCTTTGGCGATGGTGGCGAAATCAAGCCTGATCGACATGGTGCATCCTTACCTGAAGGGTGGCTCGTCAAAGCTGCGCAGCTTGCGCGAATGCAGCGCCTTGGAACCCTGACGTTTCAGGATTTCCACCGCTTCAATCCCGGCCGCCAGGTGTTCAGACACTGAGCGCTGGTAGAAGAGGTTGGCCGCCCCTGGCAGCTTCAGCTCACCATGGAGCGGCTTGTCAGAAACACACAGAAGCGTTCCGTACGGCACCCGCAGGCGGAAGCCGTTAGCCGCAATCGTGGCACTTTCCATGTCCACGGCGATGGAACGTGACTGGTTGATGCGCCGGGCTTCCTGATTATAGCGAAGTTCCCAGTTGCGGTCGTCATAGGTCACGACCGTCCCGGTGCGCAGGCGCCGCTTCAGGTCTTCACCCTCATCACCGGACACCGTCGCCACAGCCTGGTGCAGGGCCTGCTGGATCTCTGCGATCGGTGGGATCGGGATTTCCGCTGGAAGGTCTTTGTCGAGAACGCTGTCATAGCGCAGATAGGCGTGGGCCAGTACATAATCACCGAGCCGCTGGGAGTGGCGCAGCCCCCCACAATGGCCCACCATCAGCCAGGCTTCAGGACGCAACACAGCCAGGTGATCCGTGATGGTTTTTGCGTTCGACGGCCCCACCCCGATATTGACCAGCGTGATGCCGCGCCCGTTCGGCGCAATCAGGTGATAGGCCGGCATCTGGAAACGACGCCACAACGCGTTATTGACCTCGCCCACCGGGTCTTCGGTGGTGGCGTCCACGCGCACCTGACCGGCCGCAGACAGCGCTTCATATTCGCTTTCCGGGTCCTGGATCTGCTTGACCGCCCACTCCACAAAAGCGTCCACATAGCGGTGGTAGTTGGTAAACAGGATGAAGTCCTGAACATCCTCGAACGGTGCGCCGGTATAGTGACGAATGCGCTGCAGCGAATAGTCGGTACGCGCCGCATCAAACAGTGACAGCGGACGGGCGGTGCCAGCAACAGACGGGCGGTCGCCATTGGGAAGCGCGTCATCGACACTGGCCAGATCCACATACGGGAAGTGACGCACAAGCTCAGCCACGCTGGCCGCGTCCATATCCAGCCCTTCAGCACCATCAAGCACGTAGGAGAACGGGATCTCCTTGGTCGAAAGGCCGGTTTCGATCCGGATCGGATACTCCCCGGACAAAAGCTCGATCTGCTCGGTCAGATAGCTGCGGAACAATTCGGGATGGGTAATCGTCTGGGCGTAGACGCCGGCTTCGGAAAACTTGCCAAACGCGCGGCTAACCGGCGGCACAGGGCCTTCGGGCAGATAGGTGATGCGCAGTTCAGGATAGGAAAACGAGCCGGCAAAGCGATCAGCCTCGGACGGCGGCTTGCCGCCATCGAGATAGATTTTCAGCTCATCGCGCAGCGCACTGACGGAGGCTTCATAGAGCTCGCACAGCCGATCAACGGCTTGGCTGGCAGAACTGGCTTTACGGAAGGTTTTTTCGACGGCTTCAGCCGATACAGCATTCAGTGCGCTCATTGATGGGCACCTGCTGCTTCAATTTTAGTCTTGAGGGTCATCGTAGGGTCCTCTCATCTCTCTTCTTCTTGATCGCGCCTTAGCTAGCGCCAAATTGATCGGCTGAAAAGCCTTTGGCCTTTGCCTGCTGCACCTGCACAGGCTATGTCACGCGGCTTCTGGACCCTTTAGGACTTGATCAGATGAGCGAGAGCACGCCCAGACCCTGGCGAGTGATGAAATTCGGCGGCGTCTCAGTCGCCGATCCGGCGCGGTGGACCACGATTGCAGAGCTGGCCAGACAGCGTCTGAAATCGGGGGATCGTGTGCTCATCGTGCACTCTGCGCTTGCCGGGGTCTCCAATGCGCTGGAAGCCCTGCCACAAGCGGCTTTGAACGGTCGGGGCGACGCTGAAGCCACCGCCATCAAGGACCGCCATCGCGCCTTTGCTGCAGAAGCTGGCTTGGATGCCGACCAAGCTCTGGCCGACCTGTTCGACACGCTCGACCGGCTGACTGCTGGCATTGCGCTGGTGGGCGAAGCTTCCCCGCGGGTGCGCGCCGAACTTTTGTCGCTGGGTGAGCTGATGGCCAGCCGCTTAGGGCTGGCCTGCCTTGAGGCTGAAGGTCTGACCCCGCACGCGCTTGATGCCCGCACCGCCCTGACTGCGACCGACCCGGGCCGCGATGCGCGGGCCTATCTTGATAATGTTGTGGCCGACGGAGCCGACCCGGATCTGAGCGCCCAGCTTGAAGGGGCCGAGCTGGCGCTGACGCAGGGCTTTATCGCGCGCAACGCACGGGGCGAAACCGTGCTTTTAGGGCGCGGGGGTTCGGACACGTCAGCGGCTTATTTCGCTGCCAAGCTGGAAGCCGATGAGCTTGAAATCTGGACCGATGTGCCAGGCCTGTTCAGTGCCGATCCGCGCCTGACCGATGGGGCGCGCATGTTAAAGGCGCTGACCTATCAGGAGGCTCAGGAGATCGCGACCATGGGCGGCAAGGTGCTGCATCCGCGCGCGGTGGGGCCGGTGCGCCGCGCCGGTGTGAAGCTGTCGGTGCGCTCCACCTTGCGCCCGGAGCTTGAAGGCACCGCCATCAGCGCCAATCCCGGCGACGACGCCCCGCGCCTGAAAGCCGTTTCGGTCAAAACCGGTGTGAAGCTGGTCGTCATCGAAGGCGCGAATATGTGGCGCCAGGCCGGCTTCCTGGCGGACATGTTTGCCTGTTTCAAAGCCTGCGGCGTGTCGGTGGACCTGGTCTCCACCTCGCAAACCAACGTCACCGTCAGCCTTGATCCTGACCCCGGCCTAGATGAAGCGCGCCTGAAGGCGCTGCGTGAAGCGCTCGCGCCGCTCGCCCGCGTCACCATCATCGACAACGCCGAAGCGGTCAGCCTGTTGGGCTCTGGCATCCGGCGCATCCTGCATCAGCTGGCCCCGGCGCTGGAGATGTTCCAGGACAAGCCGATCCGTCTGGTCAGCCAGGCCGCTAACGACCTGAACTTCACCGTTGTGGTGGATGAGGACCAGGGCAAGGCGCTCGCGGCCCGCCTGCATGAGGAGCTGATCAGTTCCGCGCATGAGGGTCCGGTCTTTGGCCCCAGCTGGGCGGCCCTGACCGCGGCACCTAAGACAACTCCACACCGCTCTGCCCCGTGGTGGCACGCCAGGCGCGACGCGCTGCTTGACCGGGCCCCACAGACGGGCGGGCGCTATGTCTATGACCTTGAAACCATTACCGCGCGCGCCAGCGCGGTCGCAGGCCTGACCAGCCTGTCGCGGGCCTTCTATGCGATGAAGGCGAACAATCATCCTGAGGTCCTGAAGACCGTCCGCGAGGCCGGATTGGGCTTTGAATGCGTCAGCCCCGGCGAGATTGCGCGGTTGAAGTCGGTCTTCGATGACCTTAAGCCTGAAGAAGTGCTCTTCACCCCGAACTTCGCCCACCGTAGCGAGTATGAGGATGCAGTCGCCTTTGGCAGCTGGCTCACCATTGATGGCCTGCATCCGCTGGAAGCCTGGCCGGAGGTGTTCAAGGGCGCGAAGGTCATCCTGCGGGTCAATCCGGACCGCCCCCGCGGCCACCACGATCACGTCAAAACCGCCGGGCCCAAGGCCAAGTTCGGCATTCCGCTGTCTGACCTGAAAGCGGCCAAGGCCGCAGCCGACGCAGCCGGCGCCACAGTCATTGGCCTTCACGCCCATGCCGGGTCCGGCGTGACGGAGTCCAATCACTGGCGCGAGATCGGCGCGGTCCTGGCGAAAGCCGCCGAGACCTTCCCGGACGTCACCATCCTGAATGTGGGTGGCGGGCTTGGCGTGCCTGAGAGCTTTGATGCACCGGTGCTGGACCTGAAGGCCGTGGACGACGACCTCGCCGCGCTTAAAAAAGCCCATCCTGGCTATGACATCTGGATGGAGCCGGGGCGCTACCCGGTCGCTGAAGCCGGTGTCCTGCTGGCCCCCGTCACCCAGATCAAAACCGCCTTCGGCGCGCGCTTCATCGGGCTGGGCACCGGTATGAACTCGCTGATCCGGCCCGCGCTCTACGGCGCGCGCCACGAGATGGTGAACCTGACCCGGCTTGATCAGCCCGCTACAGGACTCGCCTCCATCGTGGGGCCGATCTGTGAAAGCGCGGACTTGCTGGGTGCCGATCGTCTGATGCCGGAAACCCACGAAGGCGACGTCATCCTGATTAGCGAAACCGGGGCCTACGGTGCAGTCATGGCCTCACGCTACAATCTGCGTGAACCGGCCGATGAAGCGGTGATCTGAAGCGGCGAGGAGACACCTGTCCCGGCCGAGCCCCCCAATGGGGCGAAGAGCCGGGATCAATCAAGCGCGTCTGATTTTGATCGATTGGGCGCAAGCCGCAAATCTCACGCGCCCTGCGCGGCGATGTCCGGCCTTGACGAAAATGACCGCGACAAGGCGCTCTCAAAGGAGGGATAACCCGTCTCTTTATCCCCCAAACCGCCCCATTCAGCCCCTCGAGAAAACGCACGGGTCAGGTTTCACCTGATCCTGAGTCAGGCTGCATCGATCCTGGTCGATGGCGCTTGAAGGGCGTTTCGCCCTTATCCCCATGTTTCGAAGCGCCAGATTCTTGGCAGCCGACCAGAGACGCGACCGCCGCGAGCGCGGGATAACTTGAGGCGCTATGAGGGGATAAGTCTGGGCCGAAAAAGGAGGCGAATGGTCAGTCGGAGTGAGCACGCATCCTGGACTGTAGAGCTCTGACTACAGCAACTCAGGATCAAGGATTTCGGTGACCCGGCCTTCTGCATACGCGCGAGAGCCTTCACAGCAATAAAACCGCGTTCCGGTCGTCAAGCCCTTTTGTTTGAACCACTAAACTGTTTCCGGAAACACTATGTGCATGGTTGCCCGCAACTGCCCTTTCAGTTCCACGCCTCGCGGAATGACAGAACCGTCGGAATTGCGAAACAAAGGCCAGGTATTGGAGCTAACCGCTGGTAGTTTGGGATGCGCATCCAGATCATCTGCAAAGACGAACGACCAACGAACTCCATTCCATTTGACAGGTGCGTTAGGCCTCCTGTCAAAAATTGTAATATCAGCCTTAAAGGCCGGTGGGCAAAGCCGATCCCAGTCATGGATGTCATTCATGGCCCGCTCCAGCTCGTCAGAAGAATTTTGCCTACGAGGAACCGTTTATCAAATACTCGCAAATACAGATTTCACGCATGCCAACCGCCCGTCCCCCCTCCGCGAACGGAAGAAGTGGCGGGCGGCGGCGTCGCTCGGGGGGCAGGCCATCTCTGGCGTGATCCCTTTGCTAAGCACCAGACTTTGCAGTCTGATTTCGGCCGCGTCCGGTTTGACCCTTTCGCACTCCCGACCCCGTTTTCCCTGTGCGTGCGCAGGTCATCGAGCCCGGTGTCTGTGGCGTCCTTCCGCTGCCTTGCGGCCCCGGCGGTCTCGCCTCGACAAGAAAAGTAAAGCAAAGGTTAATTTTTTCGTCAAACAAAAACGAATCACTTCCTGTGGACAATTAAAAACCCCAAGAAGAATCAGTGATTAAACCTCGAAACTTTTTTTGCCAGCGACCAATGCGGGCCTGTCAAGGCAGGGCCAGGGCCTTCAAAAGGGCTAGTCGTGCAATACCGCGTCAACGCTCACCAGCTGCCAATCCAGCATCTGATCGAGATAGGCATCAAAGAACGCCTTGTGGGATGAGCCTGTAATAACAAGCACATCGCCGCCCGGAGCATTGCCAGCCGCTTCAACCACATTGGCGGCCATGCGCAGGCCCCGCGTCTGCCACCAGGCCACATAGTGGCGCGCCACAGCGTCTTCGTCCGGGGTTGCCGCCGCCAGGCCAAAGTCGTTATTGATCGTCATCTGCTGGTAGGCGGGGCCATTGATGAAGCGGTAGCCCGCCACCATTCGCTCAGCCGAGCCCGGATAGCTTCGGGCTTCTGCCAGCATCTCGTCGGTCCCGGGCACAGCGGTTTGCCAGACGCTCTGGATGACCGAACCCAGCGTGTCAGGCGCGCGATGCTGAATGATATCAGCGGAGTGGTCATCCATGGCATGCACGCGCTGCAAACCGAGGCGCACGGCAAGACGAACACCGATCTGGTTGTTTTCGTTGAGGGATTGAGTAAAGCGCGTGAAGCGGTCGGCCAGCGCCTCGGTCACACCATCAGCGGCCACACGCTCTTCGTCGCTCAGATAGGCCCACTGAACCGCCGCTGACCACGGCTCCCCCGCCGCAAAGAAGAGAAGCGCGAACTCACGGCGCTGCTGCGCGCTGGGGGCCTCGGGGAAGTTGGCCAGCACCGCGTCCATGCGGGCAACCGCGTCTGGAAAGCTTACACCCAGCGCCTCAAGGGCCGGGGCCGGGTCGAAGCAATAGCGGTCAGCCACGCCGGGATGGAGCGCATCATACTGGCGCAAGGCCTCACAGCCTCGTCCATCAATGGCTTCGATCGTAATGATATCAGGACCATACGCCTCCCTCCAGCCGGTCAAGAACGAGCTCGATGTGAGCAGGCTCAAAGGCACCCTCTGGCAATTGCCGAAGATGGGGCGAGCCCAGTACCAGCGCCCGGGTCGGTTCACCGCCCAGCGGCTCCTGTACGCCTGAAAAATCAAGGCCGGGAGCGGCAGGTTGGAGGGTCAGGGCCGTTGCGGCCAGTAAAGTGAGCATGATCGTCTTGTCTCCCAAGCTATCGACAAACCAGTACGAGCCCCTGGCCCATAGATTATCGGGGCTGAAGCTTCTTTATGGAAGCTGGATGCATTCGAAGACGGCTTTGGATGCACGCAGGCTGTTATTGTGTGACCCGATGGCGTGCAGCGACCCGGTGCGAAGTCACGTGCTGAATTGAGCGCCTGGCCGGGTTGGACCTGCGGGCAGAGAGCCTGCTTCAGCGGTCTAAGCGGGTGGCTTCTGTCTCGAAACAGGCAGCGCGCACATCAGACAGTCGCGTTCTGAGGACAGGCACTTTCTGATCAACGCGGTAGGCTCACCTGCGCCCACCATAACAATTGCGGCAGGCACAAGACCGCCCGCGCTCACACTTCAAGTAAAAGGAAATAAAGAGTCTCGCGCATGCCAACCGCCCGGCCTTCCCCGTGGAGGGAGGGTGACGGGCGGCGGCCCAGCTTCGGGTCCTGAACCATTGCTGGCTCGGGGCCCTCAGCCAAGCATCGGGTTTTTAACCCCGATTTCGGTCGCTTCCGGTTTGACCCATCTGCTTCCCCGATCCCGTTGCCTTGCGCGAGCGCTTGGCCTCGGTCCCGGATCGCTGCGTCGTTCCCGCTCCTTGCGGCTCGGTGCGTCTCGCTGCGACAAATGCAGTTAAGCAATTATTCACCTTTGACACAAGCAAAACTGATTCGGTTTATGTGGATAAGCCAGATTCACGTTTTGAATCAGCGCAGAGAGATTAAAGAAAATTGGGCTTTTGACGCCCTGGATTTAGGTTGAACCGCAGTGTCAACGAGCTGTCATATGTTTTTTGAGCGCCGCCACTCCTGCAAGGAGACACTGAAACCCCGGCGCAAGCCGGGGCCTCGCGCCTTAAAAAGCGCCAAGTCCGGCAAAAGGTCCCGGATCCACGCTTCGCTCGTCCGGGACTTCCGGATGAAAGATGCAAAAAACCCCGACGCAGTGTCCTGCGCCGGGGCTCTTTTGTCTGGCGTGAGAGCGAAAAGCCCTTACGCGGCAGCCTTCTCTGACCCAAAGCGGGTGTAGAAGGTTTCGCCTTTGCTCGCCATGTCGCGCAGGAGCTGCGGCACTTCGAACGGCTTGCCGTATTTGGCCGCCAGCTCATCGGCGCGGGTCACGAAGCTGGGTGCCCCGATCGTGTCGATGAAGCTCAGCACGCCGCCGGTGTAGGGCGCGAAGCCCCAGGCGAGGATGGAGCCGACATCGGCTTCGCGCGGGTCAGCAACGATGTTTTCTTCCATCGTGCGGGCCGCCTCGATGGCCTGGGCGTAGAGGATGCGATCCTTGATTTCTTCGACCGTCGGCTGCTCCTCGAGCAGCTTGCCGCCCGGTGCGAACTGATCAAGCTCATCCCAGAGCGACTTGCCTTCATCGTTGTAAACAAAGAAGCCCTTGCCGTTCTTGCGGCCATAGCGACCCAGCTCATACATGCGCTCAATCACGGTGGCGTTGGGGGTGTCCTCAAACGCGTCGCCGAGATCCTTCTTGGTCTGCTGCAGCACCTTGTAGCCAAGGTCGATGGCGACTTCGTCCTGCAGGGTCAGCGGACCGACCGGCATGCCTGCCATCTTCGCGGCGTTCTCGATCAGCGCCGGCTTCACGCCTTCGGTCAGCAGATACATGCCCTGCTCGATATAGCGCATGACGCAGCGGTTGGCGTAGAAGCCGCGGGTGTCAGCCACCACGATCGGCGTCTTCTTGATCTTGGCCACGAAGTCGAGACAGAGCGAAACCGCCTTGTCGCCCGTCTTCTCGCCGACGATCAGCTCGACCAGCATCATCTTCTCAACCGGTGAGAAAAAGTGCACGCCGATGAAGTTTTCCGGGCGCGAAGAGGCTTCGGCCAGCGAGGAGATCGGAATGGTCGAGGTATTCGAGCCAAAGATCGCGCCTTCAGGCAGATGTTCTTCAGCCGCCTTGGTGATCTTGTGCTTGAGTTCGGAGTTCTCAAACACGGCCTCGATCACCAGATCCACGTCTTTGAGCATCGAATAGTCGGTCGTCGCGGTGACCAGATTGGTCTTCGCGTCGGCCTTTTCCTGGGTCAGCTTGCCGCGCTTCACGCCCTTGGCGAAGTGCGCCGCGACATGGGCCTTGCCCTTGTCGGCGCCTTCCTGGTTGACGTCGATCAGCACCACTTCGATACCAGCCTGAGCCGAAACCGTAGCGATACCAGCACCCATGAAGCCGGCACCGATGACGGCGATCTTGTTGACCTCGCCCTTGGTCTGACCGGCCGGACGGCGTGCGCCCTTCTCCAGAGCCTGCTTGGACAGGAAGAGCGAGCGGATCATGTTCCGGCTTTCCGGGCGCATCAGCAGCTTGGTGAAGTAGCGGCTTTCGATACGCAGACCGGCGTCGATAGGAACCTGCAGGCCCTCATAGACGCATGACAGGATGTAGCGCTGGGCCGGGTAGTTGCCGTAGGTCTCTTTTAAGAGCATCGGGGATGCACCGCCGAAAACCTGCATGCCAGCGGGGTGGTAAGGGCCACCGCCCGGAATCTTGAACTTGTCCTGATCCCAGGGCTGCTTGCCGCCCATGGGGTCGGCTTTAACAAGCTCCTTGGCCTTGGCGACGATCTCAGACGCCGGAGCAACTTCGTGCACCACGCCCTGGGCCTTGGCCGTATCGGCATCGAGCTGTTTGCCCTGCAGCATGACCGGCGCTGCATTCATCACGCCAATCAGGCGCGGCAGGCGCTGCGTTCCGCCACCGCCGGGCAGAACACCGACGAGGGCTTCGGGCAGACCCAGCTTGGCACCGGTGTCATTCGCCATCACGCGGTAGTGGCAGGCGAGCGTCACCTCAAAGCCGCCACCCAGCGCCAGGCCGTTGATCGCCGCAGCAACAGGCTTGCCGCAGGTCTCCAGATTGCGAAGCGACTGGTTGAGGCGATAGGCGACCTCAAACAGGGCTTCCTTGGCTTCCTCTTCAGACTTACCGGCCAGCGCGCCCATGCCGCCGCCCAGCTCAGACAGGTCAGCACCGGCGCAGAAGGCTTTCTTGCCAGAGGTGATCACCGCGCCCAGAATCGCGTCGTCAGAGGCGATCTTTTCAACAAACTGGCCCATCTCAGCCATGACGTCATTGGAAAGGACGTTCATGGAGACATTCGGGCTGTCGAAGGTGATGAGGGCAATGCCGTCGGCATCAACCTCGAATTTGAAGTGTGTGTAGGTCATAATCTTGCTCTCAAATCCCGTGCCTTAAACGCGCTCGATGATGGTTGCGGTTCCCATGCCGCCGCCGACGCAAAGCGTGGCGAGGCCGGTGCCCTGACCGGTGCGCTCCAGCTCATCGAGAAGCGTGCCGAGGATGATAGCGCCGGTGGCACCCAGCGGGTGGCCCATGGCAATCGCGCCGCCATTCACATTCGTCTTCGAATGCTCCACGCCGAGATCTTCCATGAAGCGCAGCACGACAGAGGCGAAGGCTTCGTTCATCTCATAAAGATCGATGTCGGACGGGCTCATGCCAGCCTTCTTCAGCGCCTTGCGGGCTGACGGAGCCGGACCGGTCAGCATGATGGTCGGCTCAGAGCCGATGGAGGCCATCGCCTTGATGCGCGCGCGCGGCTTCAAGCCGAGCTTCTCGCCCATTTCTTTCGAGCCGATCAGCACAGCCGCTGCACCGTCCACGATGCCCGACGAGTTGCCGGCGTGGTGCACGAAGTTGATTTTCTCAACGTCAGGATAGCGCTGCATGGCGACCTTATCGAGGCCCACGAAAGCCGACAGGTCTTTAAACGACGGCTTCAGGCTCGCCAGCGACTGCATGTCGGTGCCCGGGCGCATGTGCTCGTCATGGTCAAGCTGGGTGAGGCCCAGCTGGTTCTTCACCGGCACGACCGACTTGTCGAAGCGGCGCTCTTTCCAGGCCTTTTCCGCGCGGTTCTGGGACTCCACGGCGTAGGCATCCACGTCGTCGCGCGAATAGCCATACTTGGTGGCGATCAGGTCAGCGGACACGCCTTGCGGCACGAAGTAATGGTCAAACGCCATCTCCGGATCGACGACCATGGCACCGCCGTCAGAGCCCATGGGCACACGGCTCATGGCCTCAACACCGCCACCGATGGTCATGTCGGCTTCACCGGACATGACTTTCGCGGCGGCCAGGTTCACAGCTTCCAGGCCCGAGGCGCAGAAGCGGTTGACCTGAAAGCCGGAGGCGGTTTCAGCATAGTTGGCGTTGATGGCCGCGGCGCGGGCGATGTCTGCGCCCTGCTCGCCCACTGGCGACACACAGCCCAGCACCACATCGTCGATCACCGAGGTGTCGAGATCGTTGCGGTCGCGGATGGCCTGCAGCTGCTGGGTAGCCAGCTGCAGAGCCGTAATCTCGTGCAGCGAGCCGTTTTTCTTGCCCTTGCCGCGCGGGGTGCGCGTGGCGTCATAGATATAGGCTTCAGTCATTGGGGGTTCCTCCCGGGAGTGCGCGCTTTAGAGAGTCCGCGCGATGAGCAGTTTCATGATCTCGTTGGTGCCGCCATAGATCCGCTGGACGCGGGCATCGCGGAACATGCGAGCGATCGGGTATTCATTCATGTAGCCATAGCCACCATGGAGCTGGACGCATTCGTCGATCAGCTCGCACTGGATATCGGTAACCCAGTATTTCGCCATGGAGGCGGTCGCGGCATCCAGCTGGCCCTTGATCAGAAGATCAGAGCAGTGCTGGCAGAAGACTTCGGCGATGGTCGCCTTGGTCTTCAGCTCAGCCAGCTTGAACTGGGTGTTCTGAAAATCGATTACGGCTTTGCCGAAGGCCTTGCGCTCTTTGACGTAGTTGATGGTCTCGTGCAGCGCACGCTTCATCATGCCCACGCCCTGAACAGCGATCTGCAGGCGTTCCTGAGGCAGCTGTTCCATCAGCTGGATGAAGCCGTGACCTTCTTCCTGGCCGAGGCGCGCTTCAGCAGGCACCCACATGTCTTCAAAGAAGAGCTCTGCGGTGTCCTGGGACTTCATGCCAACCTTGTCGAGATTGCGACCGCGGCGGAAGCCTTCCACCTCGTCAGTCTCCACCAGGAAGAGCGTGGTGCCCTTCGCGCCCGCCTTCGGGTCGGTCTTGGCGACGACCACGATGAAGTTCGCCGTGCCGCCATTGGTGATGAAGGTCTTCGAGCCGTTGATGCGGTAGCCATTGCCGTCCTTGACCGCCGTGGTTTTCACACCCTGAAGGTCAGATCCGGCCCCAGGTTCAGACATGGCAATCGCGCCGACATATTCGCCCGACACCAGCTTGGGCAGCAGCTTTTTCTTCTGCTCTTCAGAGCCATAGTGCCAGACATAAGGCGCAACGATGGAGTTGTGCAGCGAAGCGCCCCAGCCCTCAACACCGGCCTCGGTTGTGGCCATGTGGAAGACATAGTCGTGGGCCCAGTTACCACCGGCCCCGCCATATTCTTCCGGGCAGGACGGGCACAGCAGACCGGCTTCGCCTGCCTTGGTCCAGACATCGCGGTCCACGATGCCTTCCTTTTCCCAGCGCTCTGAGTGCGGCAGGCATTCCTTTTCAACGAAGCCGCGCACGGCGTCCTCGAAGATATTCACGTCTTCCTGGTCCAGCCATTCAGGACGTGGAACGTTCAAAACCTGTGCGGTCATGAGGGGTCTCCTCCCAAAATCAGTTTTTCATTACGAAAAGCCCTCCGCCGTAGAAGCGGCGAAGGGCCTGTCGGTGTTTGATCAGAACGCTTCGGCGTCGAGCGCCATTATGGTTTCTGCGCCGTTCTGGATGCGGGCGAGATGCGCATCCGCATCCGGCAGCCACCACTCGACGAAGAATTTCGCGGTCACCAGCTTGCATGCATAAATCGGGTCATCCGTACCTTCCGCGACCTTCGCCGCGGCGGCCTTGGCCATCTTCGCCCACATGTAGGCAAAGCAGGTCAGGCCGAACAGGTGGAGATAATCGGTCGATGCCGCACCAGCATTGTCGAAATTCTCCAGGCCCTTCTCAACCAGCCAGTTGGTGCCTTTTTGGAGCTTGGCCTTCACATCACGCAGGCCGTCGACATAGAGCTTCAGCTCGGCATTGCCTTCGTTTTCGGCAATGAAGCTGTCGAGCTCGGCCATGAAGGTATTGATCGGACGCATGCCGGCCATGGCGAGCTTGCGGCCTACCAGGTCGAGCGCCTGAACGCCGTTGGTGCCTTCATAGATCAGGGTGATACGCGCATCGCGCAGGGTCTGCTCGATGCCCCACTCCTGGGTAAAGCCGGAACCACCATGAACCTGCAGGCCGGTGGAGACGCTGTCATAGCCCTTGTCGGTCAGGTAGGCCTTCACGATCGGGGTCAGCAGCGCCATATAGTCGCCAGCCTTTTCGCGGGTGGCTTCGTCTTCAGCCTTGTGTTCCAGATCCGCCTGCAAACCGGTCCAGTAGGTGAAGGCGCGCGCGCCCTCAACGAAGACCTTCTGGTTCATCAGCATGCGGCGCACGTCCGGGTGCACGATGATCGGATCAGCCGGGCCATCCGGGTTTTTCGGGCCAGTCAGGGAGCGGCCCTGGATGCGGTCTTTGGCGAAGGCGAGCGAGTACTGGTAGGCCGTCTCAGCCACCGACAGACCCTGAAGGCCAACGCCAAGGCGGGCCTCGTTCATCATGACGAACATGATCTTCAGGCCCTTGTTTTCCTCGCCCACGAGCCAGCCCTTGGCGTCGTCATAATTCATGACGCAGGTGGCGTTGCCGTGGATGCCCATCTTCTCTTCAAGGCCGCCGCACTCAAGCGTATTGCGCTCGCCCGGATTGCCGTCAGCATCGGGCAGATATTTCGGCACCACGAAGAGCGAGATGCCCTTCACGCCTTCCGGCGCGCCTTCGATGCGGGCCAGAACCAGGTGGACGATATTGCCGGACAGCTCGTGCTCACCGGCAGAAATCCAGATCTTCTGGCCGGTAATCTTGTAGCTGCCGTCAGCCTGTGGCACGGCCTTGGTGCGCAGCATCCCCAGATCGGTGCCGCAGTGCGGCTCGGTCAGGTTCATGGTGCCCGACCACTCGCCGGAGAACATCTTCGGCAGGTAGAGGTCTTTCTGCTCCTGAGAGCCGCCCACCAGAAGCGCCTGGGCCGCACCACCGGTCAGGCCCGGATACATGCCAAACGCCATGTTGGAACTGGAGAGGATCTCGCTAAAGGCAAGGTTGAGATAGTGAGGCAGACCCTGACCGCCATACTCGGTCGGAGCCGACAATGCGGTCCAGCCAGCTTCGGTCAGCTGGTTGTAAGCATCATCAAAACCGGTCGGGGTGGTCACGACTCCGTCTTTCAGCGAGCAACCCTCACGGTCGCCAACCTTATTAAGCGGGTAGAGCACGTTCTCACAGAACTTGCCGCCCTCTTCCAGCACCGCATCGACAATGTCGGCCGGGGCATCGGAAAAGCTCGGCAGATTGCCGTATTGCTGAACATTCAGAACATCGTTGAGCACGAAGCGCTGATCACGAAGGGGAGCTGTATAGCTGGGCATGGATCCGTCTCCAGGTGAGGGTCAGGTAAGGATGAGAAGCAAACTGCCAGCGGCGGTCTGCGTCGAGGATTTGATAGAGGTCGTCACAAAAATTTTACGCATCAGTCGCCCACCCCGGTTTCCCATTGGGTCAGACGAGCTTGCGCCAGGGCTTCGAAAGCCCGGGCCCGGCGCTTCAGGTCTTCGGGCGGCTCGCGGTCCGCCAGACGCTCTTCCAGCCAGCGCTTGCCGTTGGAGAGCTCGGTAATGGCCTTGTCAATATCAGCGCGCTGACGCTTCAGAACGCCAATACGCTCTTCAAACCTGGCAATGGACTTTTCAAGACCGTCGCGGTTTGACCCGGCATTCAATAGTTCGACATCGAGCATGTCCTTGATGTCTTCAAGCGAAAAGCCGACCCGCTTGCCACGCAGGATCAGTTCAAGGCGCGCCTTATCAGCCTGCGAATAAAGGCGTTTTGCCCCTTCCCGCTTTGGCGAAAGTAGCCCTTCCTGTTCATAGTAACGAAGCGTGCGCGACGTTACGTCAAAGCGCTCAGCGAGCTCTCGTATCGTATAGTGCGCGGGATGGGGCTTCGACGTCATGGCGCGAGACCCTAGACAAGTTGACGTGAACGTCAACGTAAATTTAGTCGCACGCTGACGACTGAACTCACCCAGCCGACCAAGATCATCGAAAACGCCTTGACCCTGCCGCATTCCTTCGCTCGGCTAGCAGCACGCTTTGAGGAACACCATTCATGCGCAGTCTTGCCGTTATTCTCCTAGCCGCCACCTGCGGTACAGCTCACGCTCAGGGCCCTGAAACCAGCCCTTGGGACTATGAAGCTGGCCGCGCAACGCCCTTTGGTGAAGGCAGCGCTGTGGCCTGGGACATTCTTGTCTCGTCCAACGATGGCGGGGCCAACCTCAACCGCGTGCACGCTGAGCTGGGGCCGGACTGGGTCGCATGGCGTGAACCCACAGGTCCGGTTCAGTGGGTCGACCTGCCCGAAGGTCGCATCCTGCGCATCGAAAACAACATGCTGACAAATATCGCATTGGTGGCTGAAGCCCGTCGTCGGCTTGATATTTATGCCAGCCTCAGCCGCGCCGGATCGCTGGACACCATTCCCTTTGGCCCCGGTCGAAGCTTTCACCGCGTCTGGCTGGAAGCAGCCATGGGCATCGCGGCGAACTCCGGCGAAGTGGAGATTGTCGACACTGAAACCGGCTTTGACGCTCAGTTCGGCGAAGAAACAGTGTTCAGCGCCGACTATGGCCAGACCGACGACACGCTGTGCGCCGAGGCACGAATTGATCCAGCCCGCCGGACTGCAACCCTCGCCCTGATACGTCACGCCGTACCGATCCATCCTGACGCCTTTGACGCCCTGCAAGCGCGCAACGATCTGCCCTGCGCCTTTTCCTACACGGTATACAGCCCAGATAGCCCAGACGGCCGTTTTGAAAGCTGGGTCCTGAAACCCGCAAGCAGCCGCCCCCTACCTCGCCCCGGCGACGCTACCGGCGAAACACTGCCCCAGGAGGCGCTGATTGGCGCTGTCGGCGAAACGGCGGTATCAGTCGTTCGTGTCGAAGGCAACCAGCCGCCTGATCCCATTGAGTTCTTCTCAGACACCCAGACCCTGCGTGCCACCGGCGATCTCGCAGGAGCCTTTCTGACCACGATTCAGGAAACCCACCACTTCGGCCCATGCCCGGAACAGGCCATCGGGTCCGCGCGTCTGACCTGTTCTGAAGCCCCCGGCCTTGCCCGCCAAGCCGCTCAGAATGAAGGCCTCAGGCAGGTTCTGGAAGGTATGAATGCCCTGCGCCAGGGAGATCACGCACGCGCTGTTGAGCGCCTGGCCCCGTTCCGGTTGCGCGATGACAGCGCAGGCGTGGCAGCCCGCATTCTGGTCGCGAACGAGCTGGTTGCCTGGGGGCAGGAGGGTCTTGATGCCCGGCCTGACCTTGACCCGGCTGCCATGCTTGCCGAGGCACTGGAGCTCGACCCGTATGCGCCAGACACCTACTGGCATCTGGGCCGCCGCTATCTGGAAGCTGGCGCGCCCCATGCCGCATGGACCCTGTTTGATCTGGGCCGGGCGCTGCCGGGACGCGAGCCGACGCCGCTTCTGTCACAAGTCGATACTCTGGAAGCGCGGATCGGCGAACTGGCTCCTGACTGGATGAACCCGGCTGGCTCTGTCGCCGAATCAAGCCAGTAAGGTCAGCTCTCGTTTAGAGAGTTTTACGAGACATTAACCGCATCATCAGTTTCTTAACCGGTACGCAATGCGTCTGGCCGGACCGATTTTGCCTGTGGATATACCAGATATTGGGGCCTCCCGACTGGTTTACACAATATTAACCCGTCCAGTACGGTGAAGATTGCAGGATTCGGGAGTCGGTTTCGCATGTCGTCGGGCACACCATGGAGCGTGAAGGGGATCGATCCCCGAGCCCGTGCGGTTGCCAAGACGGCTGCGCGCAAGGAGGGCATGACCCTCGGCGAATGGCTTAACCGCGTCATTCTCGATGACGATGGCAACCCCACCGACTGGGATGGATCTTTAGAAAGCTACCCGGGATTTGGCGGCGGCGGTGGCGGCGGTGACGATGATGACGCCCTGCGTGCAGTGATCGACCGCCTCACCGGACGTCTCGAAGCTGCCGAACGCCGCTCGACTTTAGCACTGTCCGGCGTCGATCAATCGGTACTGGCTCTCACAAGACGTCTTGAAGCGCTGGAAAATGGCGGCGTTGACAGTGAGGCCGTGGACTCTGCTTTGACTCGAACCCGCAATCAGCACGATGAGCTTCTGGAGCGCGTTCGCAAGCTGGAGCGCTCAGGCCCCGGTGGCGGCGACACACCAGCGCTCAAAGCCATTGAAAATACGGTCGGCAAGCTGGCTGGTCGCATGTACGAGACTGAGCGTGATGTCCGTATCGAGCTTGATAACCTGACTCATAAGGAAGAGCTGCGCCGCGAAACCTCTGAAAAGGCGTTGCGTGGATTAAGCGAGCGCCTGGATGACAATGAGCGCCGCCTGACCACCGAGCAGCGCGAGTTGCGCGATCGCCTTGCTGAGGACCAGAAACAGGCCGCCGATTTGCGCGCCTCACTGGAGGAACAGAGCCGCTCCCTGCAAAGCCGGGTCATAGCGGCTGAAAGCGCAACCCATCGCGCCGCGGAAGCCCTGGTTCAAAGTCAGGAGCGACTTGATGGTCGACTGCGCGCCCTTGAAAGCAAAGGGCCGGTTGGTACCGAGGACTTAAACCAGCGCTTTGAGACGCTGGGACGCGAGCTTGCAAGCCTGATCCGCGACACCCGCGAAGAGTTCGGTCAACGTGTTGCCGAGGTCGCGAATGCCGGTGTCGATGGTCAGCGTATGGAGCGCGCGCTTAAGGCCGCTGAAGCCCGCCTGACCCAGGCTGAAGCGCGGCAAAGCGAGACGCTTAATCGGATCGGTGAGGAGGTGGCACGGCTGGCTCGCGCCGTCGGCCGCCGGATTGAAGACGCAGAACGCCGCCTTGAGCAAAAGTTAACCGACACAGCCGAGCGTCAGGACGGGCACCGCTCACGGGCCGAATTTGATTCGCGCCTGGAGCGGGTTCGCGAAGAAAATACCGCCGCGGTCCGGCGTATCGGTGAGCAGATGGCACGCCTTGGCGAGAACCTCGCTGATCGGGTGCAGCAGGCCGAGCTTCGGTCAGCCGCAGCGGTCGAGCAGGCAGGCGAGCGCATGGCGCAAGTGGTCGAAAAACTGGAAACGCGGCAAGCCGCCGACCAGGGCGCAGACCTTGAAACGCGCATTCAGGCCAGCGAGGAGCGCACCGCCCAGCGTATCGATCAGGCCATGGACCGGGTGCACGAACGCCTCGACAAGGCGCGCGAGGAAACCGCCGATGCCCTGTCACCGGTGCAACGGGCCATGACCGCGCTGGCTGATCGCCTGGAAGCGATCGAACAGGGCAAGTCCAATCGCGTTGAAAATACCAAAGCTGACGCAGCGAAAGAGGCTGAGGCTCCAATCGATCTGGATGCACCCCTGCCTCAGGCTCCAAACCTGAACGCGCAAGACAACGTCCGACCAGACCCGTGGGCGCGCAATGACAGCGACAGCTTCGTGGTCGAAGCCGACAGCGCACCGCTAACGCCTCTGCCGCAGGCACCGCTGGTACAGGATACACCCGACGAGCCGCTTGATTTTGGCGATGCGCCAGACCCTGCGCCACGTCAGCAGCGTCAACAGGCACGCCGTCCGGCAGCCCTCGGCGCAACAGCGGACTCCGACTTCATGATGACGGCGCGCCAGTCGGTGCGACCCGGCGGAAGCACATCACGCCCCCAGTGGAATGATCCTGAAGAATCCCAGGCAGGCGGCGGCCGTATCCTGCTTATCACCGCAAGTGTCCTTGGCTTTGGTGCCGTAGCCGCGGCTGCTGGCATGCTGGCGCTGGAAGCTTTTGGTGGTGGCGGGCAATCAGCATCGCGACAGGTTCAAGCCGATAGGTCCGAAAGCGTAGCCAGTGTGTTTTCGCAAGCCGCGCCGCCCGAGGAGAGCGTAACAGCGGCTGCCAGCCCTGCCCCGTCACCGGAAATACCAGCACAATCGTCTGTGACACCGCAAAGCGGCTCATCACCCGAGCCGACAGCGCCAGTCAGAGAAGAAACGAGCACAACAAACGCCGAGAGCGTTGATCCTGATGCGGGCCTGATCGCCGCTGTTTCGGTCGAGGTTCCAAGCCTTGAAGCGGCTGCATCTGCTGGCGATCCCATTGCCCGCTATCAACTTGGCGTCCGGTTGATTGAAAGCGGCCAGACAACCGATGGCGCTGCGTTGCTACGCCGTGCGGCTGAGCAGGGTATTCCAGAAGCCATGCGTCGCTATGGCCTTATGCTCACCCGCGGTGACGGTGTTGCGCAGGATGTTGATGCTGGCCGGAGCTTTGTGGTCCGCGCGGCTGAGGCGGGCAATGTGCTCGCCATGCATGACGCCGGTGGATTATTCATCAACGCGCCTGAAACCGCTGAGACCCAGGCAGCTGCCGCCCGGTGGTTCCAGGAAGCTGCCTTGCACGGCCATTCCGACAGCCAGTTCAACATGGCACTCCTGTTTCAGGAAGGCTTCGGCGT
This sequence comes from Maricaulaceae bacterium EIL42A08, assembly GCA_024178355.1. Taxonomy (GTDB): domain Bacteria; phylum Pseudomonadota; class Alphaproteobacteria; order Caulobacterales; family Maricaulaceae; genus Oceanicaulis. The sequence continues at coordinate 1,321,934 of JAMZNZ010000002.1, forward strand.
GCCGCAAAGCGCGGCGGATGCCTACACATGGTTCCTGATCGCATCAGCAGGCGGTGACGTGGATGCCGGTGGTCGCGCCGCGCGCCTTCGCCAGTCACTGAACCCTTCAGCTCGCGCCGAGGCTGAACAGATTGCACAGACCTTCACCCCGCGCACCGCCGACCCTGCCGCTCAGGGGCAATATCCCAACCAGCCCTGGAATTCCGGTCCGGAAATTCTGACTGCTCGCGCCCAGACATTGCTTGGCAATCTGGGCTATGATGCCGGTCCGGCGGATGGCGTTCTGGGTGAGCGCACCCGTCGGGCGATCGTGCGCTATCAGCGCGACACCGGGCTTGAACCGGGGTCGAATCTGACAGCCAGCCTGGTCGCCCGGCTGGAACAATCCGCCGCCAATTAGGGCGCGCGGGTGCAGATTTACCTTCCGATCGCTGAAATCTCGCTCAACCTGTATCTATTGCTCGGGTTGGGACTTGGGGTTGGCTTCCTGTCTGGCCTGTTGGGGGTCGGCGGGGGGTTTTTGATGACCCCCATTCTTATTTTTCTTGGGATACCACCGGCCGTGGCTGTGTCCACACAGGCCAACCAGATCATGGCAAGCTCGGTGTCTGGCGCGCTGGCCCACTGGCGACGAAAATCGCTCGATGTGAAGATGGGCACAGTGCTGATCATCGGAGGCATGGTTGGCTCGGTTCTGGGCGTCCAGATCTTTGGCTATCTGCAGAGCCTGGGTCAGATCGATCTGGTGATTTCGCTTTGCTATGTCGGCTTTCTTGGTGTCATCGGCTCGCTGATGCTGGTGGAAAGCGTCAACGCTATCCGCCGCAGGATGAACGGCAATCCACCGCCGAAACGCAAACGCCGCAAACGCCGCCTGATCGATGCCCTGCCCTTCAAGACACGCTTCCCGGTGTCGGGGCTCTACATGAGCGTGATCCCACCGCTGGCCATCGGCTTTCTCGTAGGCCTTCTGGCCGCACTGATGGGCGTAGGCGGTGGCTTTGTGATGGTGCCGGCGATGATCTATATTCTATGCATGCCGACCAGCGTTGTAATCGGCACCAGCCTGTTTCAGATCCTGTTCGTGACGGCGGTGACCACCTTCCTGCAGGCGGCGCAAAACCAGACGGTGGACATCGTGCTGGCTGCCATCCTTATTGTTGGCGGCGTGGTTGGAGCTCAGTTCGGCGTGAAGGCTGGAGCCAAGGTCAAGGGCGAGGAATTGCGCGCCGGGCTTGCTCTGCTGGTTGTGGCGGTTTGCCTGAAGCTCGCCTGGGACCTCGCCGCCACGCCAAACGATCTCTACGTCCTGATCGAGGCTGGGGGCGCGCCATGATCCGCACCCTCACCTTCGCCCTGGCGCTGACCAGTCTTCCTTGCCTTGCTGTCGCTCAGGACGCCCCGCCAGCTCAACAGGCGCGCATCGCCGCCGCGCTCACAGAAGACGTCGTCGAAATCCGGTCCGACTTTGCAGGCGCGCCCCTGACCATCTTTGGAGCGGCAGAAGGCTTGCAGGACGGCGATGACATCGTCGTTGCCGTGCGCGGTCCTGAACGCGACCTGCGCGTGATGAAGAAGGAACGCGTACTGGGTATCTGGGTCAACTCAGCCCCTGTGCGCTTTGAAAGCGTGGCCAGCTATTACGCTGTCGCCTCGACCCGTCCCCTGTCGGACTTTGCAGGCTTTGCTGCGCTGCGCCGCAATGGCATTGGCATGACCCACCTGCCCCTGCGTGCGCCCGATGAAGAGCGCACCGAAACCCTGCTTGGCGTACCCGATGTGGTGGTGTCAGACCTTGGCGCTGAGATTGTCGATTACCGCCAGGCCATCGTGCGCAACAAGACCCGCCAGTCGCTTTATGTGGAGGCAGATAGCGGTGTCGAGCGCCTGGAGGGTGGTCTGTTTATTGCCCGCCTCTTCCTGCCCAGCGAGACCCCGGTGGGCGATTACACGATCGAGGTCTATCTGTTCCGGGACGGCGCGCCGATTGCGTCGCGAGAAACCCAGCTGCAGGTGGCCAAGGCCGGGATGGAGCGCGTCCTTTATGATCTGGCCCATGACCGGCCCATCCTTTATGGGCTGTTGGCCTTGATCATGGCCGCGCTGTCAGGTTGGCTGGCTGCTGTGGTCACACGAAACCGGTAACGCGAAGAAAGGAAGCGAGCCCCATGAAACGTCTCAGCGATGCCCCGATGGCGGCTCTGGTTCTGGGCTTTGGCGGCCTTATTCCCTTCGTGGCCGGTGCCATTGGCCTGGGTATTGGCGGACAGGCCGAGCTACAGGCCGCGAACGCGCTTCCCGTCTACGCGGCAGTCATCCTGTCCTTCCTGGCCGGGGGACGCTGGTCGGCTGAGCTGGTCATTCGCGCAGATGCGCCGCGCACGGGCGTGCTGGTTCTGGCGATCCTGATCGCGCTGGCCGGCTGGATCGCCGTTCCGCTTCAGGTGTGGAGCCAGCCGGGTCTGCCGCTCAATCTGGAGCTGACAGGCTGGGGCATCCTGATCTTCGGCTTTCTGATCCAGTATTTGTGGGATCGCGCCGCCATCCGCGACGCGACCTTCCCGCAATGGTATCTGCCATTGCGGCTGTTGCTGACCACCGGCGCGGTCCTCAGCCTCAGCCTTGCCGCCTTTATCCGGTGGTCACCAACCTTCAGCCTTTAAGCAGCTAACCTTCCATCGAAAACGTCAGACCGGCATGCTTTTCCAGCCGGTCGATCAGGCGTTGCCCCAGCGCAGGAGCCGTCGTCCAGACACCGCCGGGCGTATCCTCACGCGGCGTTTCAATCAGGGCCAGCAGGCTTTCTGTGATCATTTTCGAAGTCGAGCCATAGCCGGGATCGCGGTCGCCCTTGACCACGGACGTCATGCGCTCACCACCGTCGGTGACACCGGTAAACATGACTTCATAGAAGCCGGTCTCACGCTCTTGCTTTGATGGCCCCTCACCTGGCTTTGGCGGGTTATCCTGCATGGAGCGGTCTTTGGCGACCATGGTGGCCATCTGTTCGCCCTGCTCGCCCGGCCCGGTCAGGAACATCTCGTCATAGACAAAGTCGGTGCCGTAGCGATGGCCCAGAAGCGCGTTGGAGCGGTGGATATTCTTGGTGTTGATCGCGGCCATGATGAATGGTGCGGACCAGCTGTTGAGGTCGTCTTCAAAGATCGGCTTGTCGCCAGCGGGCTGTTCGGGGCCCTTGAAGCCGCCAGAAAGCGAGAAAGGATCAATCAGCCATTCGAAGATATGCGGCTCGCGCTTCACCCGCGCCATGGTTTCAAAGAAGCTGGCTGCCGTACCGCCAGAGAAGGTGCCCTTCATGGCCCGCACCCGACCCTTGACCCGGGCGATCGGCTTGCCGGTTTTGGCGATGGCCGCTTCTTCCAGCGCAAAGACGCCCAGGTCGAACGGGATGGAATCAAAGCCGCAGGACAGCACCAGACGCGCGCCCGACGCCGTGGCCTTGTCTGAATAGGTGTCGATGACGTCGCGCATCCAGGCTGGCTCACCGCACAGGTCGACATAGTCGGTGCCCGCTTCAGCGCAGGCAGCAACCAGCGGCTCGCCATATTTCTGGTAGGGACCAACGGTCGTGACCACACCGCGCGTGCGCTCGGCCATCGCCTTGAGCGAAGCAGGATCAGAGCTATCAGCGACGATCAGCGGCGTCTCTTCGGGAACGCCCATCTCATCGCGAACCGCCTTCAGCTTGTCTTCAGAGCGCCCGGCCATCGCCCAGCGCAAATCTGGATGGGTTGCGGCGATATACTCAGCCACCAAACGGCCGGTAAATCCGGTTGATCCATAGACCACAACGTCGAATTCGCGATCAGCCATAAAGGCCTCCTAACTTGAGAATTATTTGATGCGCAGGCTTCACGCTTCGCTGGGCCGATGCAAGGCCTAATCGGGTCGCAAACGCTCTCCCGCAATTGGAAACACACCTGCATCGCCGAGCATCCAGGCTGTCGGGCGCTCCTCAAAGACTGTGTGCCACGCTGAATCACACACATTCAGCCCACCAGTGAAGGCCCCAAAGGCGGGCAGCACCAGCCGGTCACCATCAGTGGCAAAACAGCGCCTGCGCAAACCACGGCCGCGCACAGATACCCGGGCGCACGGGTGCAGGTGACCCGCGACCTCACCCGGGCATGGTCCATCAGTCGGTTCATGGCGCAGGATCAGTCCTTTGAGCTCGGCTTGCGGTGCCGTACGCCCACCAAACCGCGCAGGAGGTTCCGGGTCGTGATTGCCTTCAATCCAAAGCCAGTCATCCACCGAAGACACAAGCGCTGCGAGTGCCTGAGCATCGCTGGCATGCATGCGCCCGTCTGCGCCCAGGTCATGAAAGCTATCACCGAGCGCAAACACCCGTCGCGCCTGAAGCCGGTCAATCGCGCATGAAAGGCGGCGCAGCGTCTCACGGGTATCATAGGGTGGCAGAAGCTGGCCACGCGCAGCAAAAGCGCTGCCCTTTTCAAAGTGCAGGTCAGCGACCATCAAAGTGGCCGTTTCTGGCTCAAACGCGACCCCGGAGATGTCCGCGAGCAGGCGCGTGCCATTCACGATCAGATCAGGGCTCTGCTTGGGGGTCTGAAGCGCGGACTGCATAGGCGCAGTTACGCCGATGGCATCGCATCAGGCAAGGTGCGGCCTGTGATTGAGACTACTCGGCACGCACTCGGGCCATGACCCAGTTCCAGTAACGCAAAACCGTCTGCGCCTTGTCCACCGACAGGGTCGCATAAACGATTTCGGCGTGCTTGAGGCGAACGTCAGCTGTTTCCTCGTCACCCAGCTTGATCAGGCGCTGGAGATAGACCCGTGACAGACCGGTGGCCTTGGCCAGCACCGCCATCGGCTCACCGCCAAAATCGTCAATCATGCGGTCCATTAGATCGCGCTTGATGTTTGACAGGGAGGCGAGCGCCTCACGGATGAGGTCGTGCGCACCTTCAATGCTGGCTGCATCAATGCATCCCTCAAGAGATTTGAAAGGCGAGCGCTCAGCAGCTGCGCGATCACGCTGGCGACGATCAATATAGATCAACGCCGCCTCTGTCGCCGGATCATCCACATTCTCTTTGGCAAAAAGCGGGAAAACGTCCTCAGCCGCTTCCTGCAGGATGGCTCGGCTGGAGGCAAACCGATCAAGGATCAGCTTGCGAAGGCTGTGGGTGACGGTCCAGAAAACTGCGAAACCCTGAGACGGGCGAAGTTCCGGGCGTTTGATCAAATGGCTGGCCAGCGCTTCCTTCTTGGTGGCCTCGCGCACCAGAAAATCTACCGTTTGAGGGGCCAGGCGAGCACCGGGGTTGCGCATGAGCGCAATGAGGACATCAGGATCAGCCGTGACGCAGACGGCCGCGGCTACAGTTTCAGACACATGCTCACGCCGGGCCAGCGCCATGCGGTGATCGCGCCCACCCTTGCGAGCTATTTCCATCATGTCAAAGTCAGTCAGCGCCAGCGAATGGCGCACAATGGGTTCAGCCACATCAAACACGTCCGTGGCCAAACGGCGCAGCAGAACTGGAGGCGCTTCGGCCTGCTCAGCAAGGCGAGCAGCCACCTTGGCCTTCAGGGCATCATCGGCATCACGCAGCAGCTCATCAAGGATATCAGCCGTCATCCAGCGTTCTTGCGGAGACACCCGGCTTGACGGCAAACACACGATATCGGCCAGCCGGCGCGTCAAGCGGGAGCGCGCCTTGCTTGCAGGAATCTGTGAAGTGACTTCAGTCTCTTCGGGGGTAAAGTCCTTGGCCATGGGCTGCCTGTGCCAGATCCGGTGTTCGCAAAGATCAGAAGATTGCATCCGGTCCCGTTAAGAAGGCCTTAGGGCCCAAAGATGCCATATGGCATTCTATAACAATCGTTAAGAAGATATGATTCACACTTCATGGCGTATATACAATTCAACCCTTAGGGGTGCTTCTTGAGGCCACTGGCTGGGCAGGCTAGAGCGTCAAGACTAAGAGCGCATCAGCGCCGGGGCAAAAGGGAGGGGACGTGGCTCATCCAAGGCTGAGCAAGACGATACGTCGGAGCATACGGATCGCGCCGTTTGCAGCCTATCTGGTGGCTGTATTCGGCTGGTTTTTCAGCTTTGGCTTGCAAACCGCAATTTTTCCCGGTGTCATAAATTACACACTCAATGAGACGCCCGAGCGACTGGGTCTGGCTCAGGCGTCGCTTACAGCGCCGATGCTGTTCCTTCTGCCGCTTGCAGGCGTGCTGGCCGAGCGTTGGGACCGCCGCATTGTCATGTCAGGCTTTCATGCGGTCGCAGCGTTAGGCGCGGGGCTGCTTGCATGGCTGCTGTTTGAGAACCTGCTTCAATACAACATCCTGATCGCTTATGCGCTGCTGGTTGGGGTCGCCAGCGCTTTCGTCATGCCAGCACGCGACAGCGCAGTTAACGCGGTAACACGGGTCGCCCAACGCATGGGCCGCCCGAATTTCACGCTTCAGAAGGCGGTCATTCTCACCTCACTGGTACAATTCGCCGGGCAGGTCCTTGGCATGGGGGCTGGCTTTCTTGCAGGTATCTTTGGACCCGCGCCCCTGTTTGCAACCCAGGCTGCCGCGCTCGTTATCGGTGCCCTCGGTGCCATGCTTCTTCCCCATATCCAGAAGCGTCATCGATCAAAGGACACGGTTTGGAAAAGCCTGTTGGGCGGCATTTCAGCAGTCGTGAACTCTTCTGTGCTCGCCCCGATGACGCTGCTCATGCTTGCGGTAGGATGCCTGGTTGTGGGCGGCGGCTATTTTGTCATCGTGCCCATTCTGGTGCGTGACGAATATATGGGTGGTTATGGCCTTTTATCTTCACTGCTGGTGATTTTCTGGATTGGGGCCTTCGTTGCCAATCTGATCCTGGCCCGCATCGGTAGCGTCGAGCAACCTGGCCTTTTGTTGATGGCAGCCCAGGTCGTAACGGTTGTTTCAATGGGCCTGCTCGCATTGCCCATCCCACTGTACTGGCTTTTCGTAATGGTTTTCGGCTGGGGCCTGGGCGGAGGGGTCGCAATTACGCTGTCACGTGCCGTGGTTCAGGAGAATGCCCCACGCGACAAGGTCGCACGGGTCATGAGCGTTTATCAGCTTGGACTGTTCGGTGGTATGCCGCTGGGCGCGTATGTCATGGGCTATGTTGTTGCAGAGCTGGGCCCGCGCATGGCAGCTCTAATTCCCATGGCAGGCCTTGCCCTGGTTCTGGTCCTCATTGCACTCCTGACACCGATTTTACAGGTCAAACGGGTCGATCCAGCGTAATAGTCTGCCTATATCGGTGACAGATCGATGATAAGGAGACGCGACATGCCGCGCCTGTCTGAAGACGCCATCGCCAAGCTACGCGAAGGCCTGCCTCAGGATGTTGAGCAGATTGCCTTTTTTGAAGGCACCGAAGCCCCCGGCTGCAGCCCACTGAATGCTGAGAAGCGCGACGGCACCTATAACTGCGCGGTTTGCAGTGAAGTTCTGTTCACAAGCGCGCAGAAGTATGAAAGCGGTTCTGGCTGGCCCAGCTTCTGGGCTCCCGCAAATGACCAGGCGCTCGAGACCAAGCGGGACTTCAAGCTGATCATGCCGCGTACAGAATTTCACTGCGCCAATTGCGGAGCCCATGGTGGCCACGTCTTCAACGACGGACCGGAGCCGACGGGCCTGCGCTATTGTGTCAACGGCATCGTACTGGACTTTCACCCTAACGAAGGTGAACACTAATCCCTTCAATTATTGCCGGATTGCCGGCTGAGAAGGGATCCCATGTCTGACCTGCACTCACCCTCGCGCCTGCTTGCCATTCTGGCAGCCGGCGCGACCGCTCTTCTGTCCGCCTGCAGTCCACCTGCAGACGCTCCCACCCCCGAAAGCCAAGAGGCCCAAATGGACGCCCCTGACCTTCTAGCCCGCGCCCGCTCGATCGAGGCCCCGACCGTCGAACAGCGCCCGCAGGAAATCATCCAGCACGGTGAAACGCGCGTTGATGAATATGCGTGGCTGCGCGATGACAACTGGCAGCAGGTGATGCGTGAGCCAGAGGTGCTCGCCCCAGATATCCGCACCATGCTTGAAGCTGAAAACGCCTATGTGGGCGAGGTGATGTCGCCCCTGCGCGGTTTGCAATCGCGGATTTATGATGAAATGCGCGGCCGCATCAAGGAAGACGACAGTTCACCGCCGGAGCGCGATGGGCCATTTTTCTACTATGTGCGCTACCGCGAAGGGGGCCAGTATCCAGTTTATGTCCGTCGCCCCGCCGACGAGAACGGCGAGATCACGGGTGAAGAACAGATTATCCTGGACGGCGATGCTGAAGCTGAAGGATTCGAGTATTTTGACCTTGGCGCAGTGTCCCAGTCCCCGGACCACCGCTATCTGGCCTACGCGGTCGATACGGCAGGATCGGAATTTTACACCCTGCGCATCCGCGACATGCAAACCGGTGAGGACGTCGCCAGCCTGACCGAAGAGGGTTATGGCTCTCTGGTCTGGGCGAACGACTCTGAGACGATTTACTGGGTCTGGCGCGACGAAAACAATCGCCCGCGCCGGGTCTACCGCCAGGCTTTCAGCAGCGATGATGCTGAACTGATCTATGAGGAAAGCGATCCGGGTTACTTCCTGGGCGTTGGCAAGACCGAAGGCGACACCTGGATTGCCCTGACGTCCGGCGATCACATGACCAGTGAATGGCGCGTATTTAACGCCAATGACCCGGCCGCCGAGGCCATCCTGGTATCAGAGCGCGAGCCGGGTATCGAGTACTCCCTCACCGAGGCGGGCGGCGCACTTTATGTGCGCACTAATCAGGACGGCGCGGTCGATTTCAAAATCATGACCGCACCGCTGGATGATCCGCGTCGCGAGAACTGGGAAGACCTGATTGATCATCGTCCGGGCGTTCTGGTGAACGGGCTGATCGGCTTTGAAAACTGGATGGTGCGCATGGAGCGCTCCAACGCCCTGCCACGTATCATCGTGCGCAATCTGGCTGACAATGCCGAGCACGAAATCTCCTTTGATGAGGAGGCCTACGCGCTCGGCCTTCAGGGCAGCGCTGAATACGCAACCGACGTGATGCGCTTTTCCTACGAAAGCCCGTCAACGCCAGAAGAGACCTTTGATTACAACATCGCCGCGCGCGAGCGTACCTTGATCAAGCGCCAGGAAATCCCGTCTGGTCATGATGCGTCGGACTATGTGGTGCGCCGCCTGATGGCTCCGGCCCGCGACGGTGTGGAAGTGCCGGTCACCCTGCTCTACCACGCCGATACTCCGGTCGATGGATCCGCACCTGTGCTGCTTTACGGCTATGGGTCCTACGGGATCACCATTCCGGCCAGCTTCTCGGTATCCCGCCTTAGCCTTGTCGATCGCGGCATGATCTACGCCATCGTGCACATGCGTGGCGGTCAGGCCATGGGCTATAACTGGTATCTGGACGGCAAGCTGAATAACAAGCACAACACCTTCAACGACTTCGTGGACGGCGGGCGCTTTCTGGTGAACGAGGGGTACACCTCTGAAGGCCAGCTTGTGGCCATGGGCGGCTCGGCTGGCGGACTTCTGGTTGGCGCTGCCATGAACCAGGACCCGAACCTGTTTGCCGGCGTCATTGCCGCTGTGCCTTTTGTAGACGTGGTCAACACGATCTCAGATCCGACCCTGCCGCTGACCCCACCAGAGTGGAATGAGTGGGGCAACCCCATAGAGGACGCAGACGCCTATCGCTACATGATGAGCTACAGCCCCTATGACAATGTCACGGAGCAAGCTTATCCGCACCTTTTCGCGACCGCCGGCCTGACCGACCCGCGGGTGACCTATTGGGAGCCGGCAAAATGGGTGGCTCGGCTGCGTGACCGTCGGACCGATGATGGCCTGACCCTGTTCCGCACCAATATGGGAGCGGGCCATGGCGGTGCATCAGGCCGTTTTGATGCGCTGGAAGAACGCGCCGAAGAATGGGCCTTTGCCCTGATGTCGGTGGGCCTTGCTGATATTGAGGCGGCTGAAACCAGAAGTGCCGATTAGGCGCAATCAAGAGCCTGGAAATGAAGCGGCGCAGGGTCTTCCTGCGCCGCTTTTATTTTAATTTTCAACCAAGAGCTCGCTCAGGACGGATCGCCACCATCGGCGTTTCACATCTGGATCTGCCATCGATAGAGGCGTTGATAGGACCACCAGTTCTGGCTCAATAGCCGCTGGGTCCACCCGCGTTTCGATGTCAAAACCGGGGTGATCGATGGTATCATCAGGCTCTATCAGCGCGGCCACAGGCGGTGCGGGCCACGGGCCAGAGGCCCACGGGTATAGCGGTTCCGTCTCAAGACAGGCCCAAGAGTAGGTCAGGCTTGCGGTCGGCGCCTCACGCGGTGGCCAATCAGTATCGAGAACCACGGGCGCTGTGGCATGCCCCATTATAGCGAAGACACATGCGGCCAGTGCAGCGCCCCCCGCTGCACTGGTCATATGACGCACAAGCGACACCGCTATTGCTCCAGCCTGAAGTCGAGCGTCGTCTGCACGCCGCGGCGCACAATCTCTTCTCCTGGGCGACCGCTCGCGACGGCGTGGCGCCATTGATCCACGGCTGCAAGCGAAGCGCGCTCAAACCCGACACTGTCACAAGCAAGCGCCCGTGCATTGGCCGTTCGCCCATTGGCGAGAATATCGTATTGGATGGTGCAGCTGCCTTCGCGTCCACGAGCAAGCTCCATACGAGGATAGTCCGGAGACACTCGAAACCGCAGCGGTGGCGGCGGCATGGGAAGGGTCTGCATCAGGCTGTCATCAAGCTCGACTTCCACAGCCGCAGGGGCCGTGGACACCGCAGAGGCACCGGGATTATCAGCCGGGTCAGCAGGCAGGCGGGTCTGCATCGGCGGTGGCTCGACCGCTTCGACTTGCGTGGGCAGGACGCGTTCTGTGGCAACAACGTCCTCTGGCACCAGTGAAAGCGTGACCGTCGGAACCTCTCGTACCACCGGCGGTGCGGGGTCTTCGACCCAGATCAATGCGCGCATTAACAGGAACAGGGCCGCCGTTACGCCGGCGGCGAGCGCCAGAGCCAAGCCGACTCGCAGCACATGTCCAAGAGCTGAAATCGACGTCTGGTATGGGCGGTCTGCCATTATGGTCGCTGTCATCGTGATACTCCCCTATCTACGATCGCGTTGCGCCCCCACAACCCAGACGACCATCGCGCCAGACGCGAATGGCGAAATTGAGGCAGATTAAATTTTGGCAATAAAATAATCGGCCAACGGGCGTGGGAAACCAATTCTGCATATAAGAAAAAACCCCGCCGCAGCGACCTGCGACGGGGCTTTGAAGTCAGAACCGAGTTAGCGACTTAAGAGCCGTTCGCAGCAATCTCTTCAATGCGACGAGCGATTTCTTCATCGACACGCGCCTGAAGCTCCGCGGCTTCCTCATCCGTCATGTTGGCTTCACGGATCTGGTCACCGTACTGGTTGAAGTAAGGCTGGCAGCGGTCTGGCACCTCAACGACGACCTGACCGGTTTCATCAACCTGGCCAACGATGTCGGCAATGTTGACTTCGTTGGTCACAATCAAACGACACTCTTCGACACGCACTTCGTTCAGGCGACGTGCGTTGCGGCGCTCGTTTGCGATTTGGCCTTCGATAAACGTCACCCAACCATTGGCTTCACGACGGCTGTCAGTGAAGCGCGCTGACTCGCGGTAAGCTGCGAGGGCAGAGTTGCGTTCACCCTTCTGGTAGCGCACGGCACCGAGAAGTGCCCAGGCCGCACCTGGCTGGTCCAGGCCACCGCGCTCAATCGCCTGTTCAAATGCAGTCTCAGCGGCGTCCAGATTGTTCCGCTCGAAGTGGGCTTCAGCCAGCTTCAGGAACCACTCGCCTTCTCCGGTCTGGTTAGCCAGACGGTCAAGAACCGGAGTGGCCCGCTCAAACTCCTGCGCCTGACGCCACATATTGGCCAGCGTGCGAAGCTGGTTAGTATCGCCCTCGCAACGCTGCGAGTTGATCGCACGTTCAAGGATCGTCGCACCACGATACGGGTTTTCGTAATAGCTGTAGTACTGGGCCAGACGGAACAGCTCATTGCATTCCTGGAACAAGCCATTGAGATACATCAGCTTGTTGGCTTCAAACGCATCGCTTTCACGTTCAAGGCGTGCGAACAGAGCCACGAGGTTCTGCCAGCTGCGACGCTCACCAGGAAATACGGACAGAGCTTCACGCACAACCCGAAGCTCATCGCTCGGGCGGTTCAGTTGCTGGTAGTAGATCTGCATCAGCGTGAAGTCGGACTGAGTCTTGTTCGCCTTCATCTGATAGTATTGCTCAGCAAAGCGCAGACCATCAGCGTAGCGGTCGGCCTGTGCATAAGCTTGAGACAGAAGACGCAATAGCGACTCGTTGAGTTCAACACCGTTATTAACGGCGGCCTCAAGCATGCTGATGCCTTCCTGAAGCTGCTCGGTAGCCAGGTAAAGCTGGCCGAGCTGGACGCGGATGGTGTTGGCTTCATCCGTCGTCGCGGCCCCGGTATTCAGCATTGCACGGAAGTCGGAAATCGTGCCCTGGAGATTATCCAGCTGAAAGCGCGAGGTGCCGCGTAGCTGAAGCGCAATAAACCGCTCATACTCGGTCAGCTCTTCAGAAAGCAGAGGTGTCATCAGGTTGATGATACCCTGGAAGTCTTCAACGTCCTGGAGCTCCACGGCGCGCTGCACAGTCTGGCCCACGTCTGTGGACAGGGTCCGGTTCGTGGGCGGCTCTTCCTGTTCGCTGTCGCGGTTATTGCGACGCTGGGCATCGGCATCCGCGACTGCGATGAAGGCCAGCATTGCAGCAAGCATAATGCTCATGAACGCTTGCAGCATGTGGTTCGGTTCAATGGTTCGGCTGTTGGCCATGTCTTGGCTCCCCGGGTGTCTGGCTGCCGCCCGTTTCAGGCGACAGCCGCACCATTCCTTAGTCAGCAAGCTGGAAGTTGAACTCGGTGACAACGCCGGTACGGCGTACCGCCACCCCATCCACGATCTTCGGCTGGTAACGCCAGCGCTCAACCGCACGGATTGAGTCGCGACGGAAAAGCGAGCTATCGCAATCCAGGATCTCGATATTCGTCGTCACACCGTCAGGCGTCACATCAAACGTCACCGTGCATCTTCCCTCAACACCCCGCTCAGCGGCGCGCATCGGATATTGCGGTTCAATACGAACCAGCGGCTGTGCGTCGCGGTCCGAGACCGAGAAGTTTACGTCGTTGCCCGACAGTGACGGCGGCTCGAAATCAGGAATTTCGCCCACGATTGTGGAGAGATCCTCATTCGGTTGCTCCGCGGCCTGGCGCTCAATCTGCGGCGGTGGCGGCGGAGGCGTCACCTCCGGCACGTCATCGATGGTCAATTCTCGCACATTAGCCTGAAGTTCATCGACTTCCTCGGCAATCGAGATGACCACGTCCTCAACATCATCTTCAAGTTCCAGCTCATCGGTGAAGATGAGACGGTCCATGAGAAGAAACAGCAGGAAAGTCACGACACTGGCAACTGGAATGCCAATGAGCAGGCGAATAATGGAGGCCATTGTCTTCGCTCCTTCTTAGGACGCTTCGTCCGTCGAGATCAGAACCTCGACGTCGAGTTCCATCAAAAGCTCCTGAATATCGAGAACCGTCCCGATCGGAGCTTCTGCGTCGCCCTGGATCATTGCTTCCGCACGCGGGTTTTCTTCAAGCAACTGCTCGAGAACCGGCCGGACAGACCGGAGCTCATACACGTTGCCGTCAATCCAGATTTCGTCATCTGCAGACACAGCCACCAGGAGGGTCGGCTTCATGCCCTGCGGAGCTTCGGTATCTGGACGCTCAACGAGCTCGCCTGGCTCCTTCACGAACACAGCAGTCACGATGAAGAAGATAAGCAGGATGAACACGACGTCGAGCATGGGGGTCATGTCCAGCTCGACTTCTTCCTCGTCGCTCATCACACGGCTGTTACGTCTAGCCATGGTGGTCTCCTTAACCTCTTACTCGGACGTGTCGCGAGAAATGATGACGGCAATCGAGTTTTGTCGAAGGTCGTCGAGCATTTCCACAACAAGACCGTGCTCGGCTTCATCATTCGGCGTGATCACCACAGCAGATTCAGGCGATTCAGCCCGAATTCGCGAAACAGCGGCGGTCACTCGAAGCGCACTGGTCGATTCACCGTTCACGAACACATTATTCTGCGCATCAATCTGAACGATGATCGGTGGCGGTGCGTTCGGGGGCGGCGGCTCATCACTATCGGGCGGCGGACGAAGGTCCTCACCAACCTCGGTAAGGAAGGTTGCCGTCACGATAAAGAAGATGAGCAGGATGAAGACGATGTCCAGCATCGGCGTCATATTGACGTCGGCCTGGTCATTGCCTCTGCGTGTACGTCTGCGCATGGCCTAGTCCACCTCTAGCTCATCGGTCAGCTCGTGCACCCGCTGCTTGGCGAGACGCTCGATCTGATTTGAGAACAAAAGACCGGACAGCGCGGCAACCATACCTGCCATGGTGGGGATTGTGGCTCGGGCAACACCGGCGCTCATTGCGCGGGCATCAGACGAACCAGAAATCGCCATCACGTCAAACACGGAGACCATACCGGTCACGGTGCCGAGAAGGCCGAACAGAGGAGCCACCGCGACCAGGGTCTTGATGAGTTCCACATTTTGTTCTGCCTTCGCCTTCACCTCTGAAATCAGCTGATCGCGGATTGCATGGGCCCGGCGGGAGTGGTGGTCACTGCGTGCCCCCCACTCCTTGAGAACCCGGTTGCGATCGCCCTTATAGGCGAAACCGAAATACGCCAGCCGTTCCAGGATAAAGGCCCACAGTACGAAGGTCAGACCCATGATGTAGGTCAGGACCGGACCTCCGCGTTCCAGGAATTCCTGGATACTTGTAACTGCGCCTTGGAAATCCATGGATCTGTTTCCTTAGCTGGCGTTTTCTTCCGCGTGACGTGCCACGATACCGGCTGCCTGCTCTTCAAGAGCCTGCTGGGCACCGCGAGCAAAGCTCGCCGCGAAGGAGTGAATGAACAGCAGCGGGATGGCAGCAATAAGGCCGGACACCGTGGTCACAAGAGCCTCGGAGATACCACCAGCCATGATCTGCGGGTCACCGGTACCAAACAGAGTGATCTGCGTGAAGGTCCGGATCATGCCCGTCACCGTACCCAGAAGGCCGAGCAGCGGAGCCACACCAGCAGCCAGTTTCAGGAAGTTCAGACCAAACTCAAGCTTCGGCGTTTCGCGAAGAATGGCTTCGTCAACCTTCAGCTCGATGGTCTCGAACGGACGGTCCTTGACTTCCTCATAGGCCAGCATCACGCGACCAAGCGGATTGGACTTGGAAGCGGTAGAGCGACGCTTCTGGGCATTAATGGCCGAAGTCGTCAGCAGCAACATCACCAGACGGAACAGGCCGAAGACTGCCGAGAAGATGAAGAGGCCAGCGATGATCTTGGCAACAATACCACCCTGCTCGAAGCGCTCGGACAGGTTTGGAACACTGCGGTAGATGTCCAGAAGCGCACCACGCGACGGATCAATCGGTCCAGAGACGATTTCACCGGCTTCTGCGTTCAGGATGTTGCTTGCAGCACCCATGATCGTGCCCGGGGGCTGACGCTCAAGTGCCACGAGCGAGAAGCTATCGCTGCCTGCACCATCGGACTTGTAGTTCAGGAAGGTCGGAGAACCGGTGTCGGCAACCGCAACGAAGGTACCGATGCGGACCACGTCAACCGGGTTGCCATCATTGAGACCGAGAACGCGGCGGCTGAAGCGGGTCACCTCCGCCTGGCCTTCCATCTCGTTGATCATGGTGGTCCAGATCGCGTCGAGCTCACGGCGGCTTGGCAGCGTACGCGAGTTGGCAAGCGTGTTCAGGTCGTCGGCGCGACCCGTGTACTGGGCCGACACGAGCGACGCGTCGATCGTCGCGCCAAATTCGCCGGCATACTGGCGGGCAGCACCGAACAGCTCACCGAAAGCACCCTGTGCTTCCTGCAGAAGAGCGGACTGCTCGTCGATAAGCACAACGTTTGCGTCGAATTCCGCTTCAAGCTGAGCGCTCTGTGCTTCCAGAGCAGCCATGCGGTTTTGAGCCTGGCGAAGAAGCGCAACCTGCTGATCGCGGTTAGCGCGGAACTCCTGAATGCGGCGCTGGTTTTCAGCGGCAGCATCGCGGGAGTCAGCGCGGACACGGTCCAGAAGCTGCTGAATGCTCGTCACAGGTTCAGCGTCAGTCTGGGCGAAAACCGGCGCACTCAGGAGCGAAGCTCCAAGAGAGACGGCGGCAATGGTTTTGATGAGGTTTTTCATCAGATAAATCTCCGTCTCGTAACTTACTGGGCGCTCGGGCCAGGAATCGGTGCCGTGAAGACATCCGGAGTGGTTAGCTCTTCAGCGATACGCTGAGCGCGCAGCACTTCACTTGCCATGGACCCGGGAACAGGACGCCAGGTCTGATTGGCCTTGGTCATGATCTCAAGATTGCCGTCGACTTCGCGGATAAGAGCCACGCGGCCGATCTGAACAAACTGGGCTTCCTGGGGAACACCGTCGATCACCACCTCTTCAGAGTAGGACCGCAGCGAACGACCGTAGGAGCTCTCGATTTCGTAGGCGTTGAGAAGCACGCGATACTTTTCCGCCGGCGGGATCAGCGGGTTACCAAGATCTGCTTCGATGCGATCGAGGCGAGCCTGACGCGCATCCATCTGGAACGGCAGGTCAGAGTTGATGAAGCTCTCAAGCTCAACAAACATTTCAAGCAACATCGGCGTAAGATCACGCTCGATCGTTTCAACGCGCTCCAGCTGGCGAGCCAGAGACGTCAACTCGTTTTCCTGAGAGCGGATAAAGACCTGCTGCTGCTGGACCAGGATTTCCTGGGACTGGATCTGCTCCTGAAGAGCAATGTACTGACGCTCAGCGTCGTCAGCTTGCTCAGCGATCGAGTCGATCTGGTTCTGAGCCTGGGCTCCGGCCTCAGTCGACTGGCGCGCCACGTTGAGCGCTGTGTCGATTTGTGCCTGAGCGGCACCCGCTGCGATTAAGACCGCAGCGCCCGCCATAAGCGATGTGCGGATGGCATCAATGGTTCTGGACATATGTTCGCCTCACAGTAGCTAGCGCAGATCTATCAAACGCTGCGCAACTCCGTTTCCCTCACTCTGTCGGTGCGCCGAATATTGCCTGACGGCTTCGAGCCCCAAAACAAAATATGGCGCACCGCGCGCCAACGACCAGCACGCTGGTCGCGTTAAAAAACTAAAACGAGGACATCACAGTGATTTTTGTCATCCCCTCGGTCCGCGACGTAAACCGTCGTCTCTTACTTTGGCGTGAACGCTACCACTCGCTGAGCAGCCCGATCAACCATTCAAAGCGCCCACGAGCCCACGTTAATACCCATTAACCAATTTGATCGTCGCAGTGAGGCGATTATGCGACAGGGGTGATTTCCACCCCCTTTCGGACCCTGAAAAAGCTTTACATTCAGAACTTAAGCACTATCTGCGACAGCTGATCGCAGGGCCGCTGAACGGTGTTCACATCGACTTTTATGACAATTGCAGCTCGCTGTTGATAACAACTGCGGTTCATATGCAATTGCATGAAGATCCCCGTTCCCGCCGTCTTACGGTCAGCGGATTCACGGGTGAATCGTCGGATTTTAAATGAAATGGCTGGGGCGCCAGGATTCGAACCTGGGAATGGCGGTACCAAAAACCGCTGCCTTACCACTTGGCGACGCCCCAGCATGGCCAATTTCTCGGCCACGAGAAGCGCTAGATAGCTCGGCTTCGATCTTGATGCAACGGGTCGTACTGCACCGACTTGCACCTGGGGATCAGCGCTGACCGCATCACAATGTAAAAATGGAAATTAAGGCTGCAAATCCGGTGTCGACTGCCGATTGCCAAGCCCCAAGCCTTTGCGTATAAGCCCCGCCTCGGTTCGGAGTATAGCTCAGCCTGGTAGAGCACTGTCTTCGGGAGGCAGGGGTCGCAGGTTCAAATCCTGCTACTCCGACCATTTTCTTTCCCGCCCCATTTTTCGGCGTAATGCGCGCTATCGCCCTTAACTCTTTCTTCACGAACAGGGTCCGTTTAAGGTGACGGTGCGTCTAGCCGGGGGGAATGATGCGCCACTTCTTTACAACTGTCTTTGCCAGCATGCTTGGCGTTATCGCGGCTGTTCTGGCCCTATTTGTGCTCGCCACGCTAGCCGTCAGCGCCCAGCTGGCAAATCTGATTGAGGCCAATGACAGCTTTGTGGAGACAAGCGAGTCCACCACATCGGTCATTCTCGAGCTCGATCTTCGTGCCCCGAGGCTCGACCAGGCTGCGCGTTCCGTCCTACCCTCCAGTGGGCCTGCCAGCCTTGTGGAGACATTGACCGCTCTGCAGCGCGCAGCTTCAGATCCGCAGGTCGCCGGCATTTTTGTGCGAACCGGCGCAGGCGTTACGCCCTCCGATGCCGAAGAAATCAACCGCGCGCTCACAGGCATCTCGCAAGCGGGCAAGCCGGTGGTCGCACATATCCAGACGCTCACAAGCGGTTCCACAGCCCCCTATTTTGCAGTGGTGGGCGCTGACGAAATCTGGATGCATCCTTCAGGCTGGTTCGCCGCAACCGGCCTGCAAACTCAACAGATCTTCCTCGGCGACGGCCTGTCGCGCCTCGGGGTCGAAGCCCAGTTTCTCCAGCTTTATGAATACAAGGGTGCCGCGGAAATCTTCACACGCGACGTCTATAGTGATGCTGCCCGCGAAGCCATCACGGCCTGGATGGAGTCGCTGCATGAGACAGCGATCACCCATATTGCCAACGGTCGAAATCTGACACCGGATCAGGCCGCACAGCTGATCGAAGCGGGCCCCTACCTGGCAACCGAAGCGCTTGAAATCGGCCTTGTTGATCAGCTTGGACAGACCGAAACCGCAAGGGCCACAATAGTTGCGCGCCACGGCCCTGCACGCGTGGAAAGCCTTGACACCTATGCGCGACAGGTTCGCGCGCCTGAACCCGGGCCGGTCATTGCGCTAGTCAATGGCCAGGGCAGCGTTGTAGATGGCCCGGCTCCGCGCGGGCTTGCAGCTCCGCAGGTCATTGCCTCTGATACACTTGCAAATGCCATCAATGCGGCAGCGGCGGCTACTGACGTTCGCGCGATCGTCTTACGCCTTGATACTGGCGGCGGCAGCGCAACCGCATCGGACCAGATCGCAGCCGCCATCCTCAGAGCGCGACAGGCCGGTACGCCAGTTATTGTTTCATTCGGATCGGTGGCTGCTTCGGGTGGTTATTATATCGCAGCACCGTCCGACTACATCATTGCCAACGCAGGCACTCTAACCGGTTCGATTGGCGTCATAAGTGGCAAGGTCGCGATCGGGCCAGCGCTGGAGCGAGCGGGTATCACCTTTGATTCGGTAACCGTTGGCGGCGCGTTCGCAAGTGCCATGTCGCCCGACACGCCGTACACAGAGGCACAACGAGCAGCGATTGAGGCCTGGGCGCAAGCCACGTACGACGATTTTACCGCCCTCGTCGCGGAGGGCCGCGATCTGCCGCTTGCCCGCGTGGAGAGCCTGGCCAGAGGTCGAGTTTGGACCGGTGCCCAGGCGCTCGAACTGGGCCTGATTGACGAAATTGGTGGTTACCCTGAGGCCATAGCGGCAGCTCGCCGGCTCGCCGGCATCTCTCCCGATCAGTCTGTGACACTTCGCACCTACCCGGCCGAATTGACCGGGCTAGCCCGCCTGCAGGCTATTTTAAACGGGTCGGTGCAAAGTGCTGAAGCTCTGGGTTCGCTGGCCGCGACGCTCGAGCGCCCGCAAGTCCAGGCCCTTTTAAGGTCAAGCCAGTTACAGAACGTGCCGGTCAGCACACAAGCCGCACCACCAGAACCGCGTTAGGCCACCAGTGCGCTGATCAAAAGCGTGGCCACAAGGCCGATCCCCAGGATGATTCCGTAGACGAAAGTGAGCGTTACGGTTCGCAGGATACTGGTAAATCGCCCCCGCTCGTAAACCACGCGGTGGAGCCGATAGAGGTAAGCGTGAGAATAAACCAGTCCGGCAAGGAACATCAGTGAGCCAGACAGTAAGTCCGCCAGCAAATAGAACACGGCCATCGACAGGAACAGCGCAGCGTGAAAATGCACTGAAACGATCAAATGGTCATAGAGATAAAAACCCCGCCGCCAGGCGTAGGTCAGGCTGAGCAGAAGCGCATAGACCGGCACCATGACGAACATGATCCGCGGCACCCAGCTCTGCGCGCGCTCGAGCCACGCAGCCGGATCCTCTGCCACACGATTGATACGCTCTCCAAGCCAATTTGGCGTTTGATCGGGCAGAGAGACGGTCGATCCGGCGTCCGATTCAACCCCTTCAGGTAACGCGCCATCAGGCGGAGTATCAACAAGTTCGCTTTCAGACGCCGGTGGCTCAGCTGCGTCCTCGTTCCGCGTACCGAACAATGTCGCCAAACCAGACTCTTCGAACGCCTGGCGCGCTTCTGCGGCCTGTTCTGGCGTGAATTCACCGGAAGCTTCGGCGCGATCAATCTGCGCTTCGATATTGCCCGCCTCCTCAATTGCCCCGCGCACGACCTGCGGATCAGGGCCCGTCACGCTGTTTGCGACCAATGGCACCAGAAGGAAGAAAATAAGGGATGCAACGATGTAGAGCCGAAACGGCGGCATGAAGCGCGCCCGCTGGCCTTTGAGATAAGCGCGAGTAATCCGGCCGGGGCGCAGCAGAAGATTCGGGATCGTACGAGCGACGCGGCCATCAAGGGCGAGCAAGCCCTCGATGATCTCTCCCACTAGCCCCCTTACCGGGCGATGGAATTCATCGGCGAGTTGACCACAATGGTGACAGACCGCGCCCTGAAGCTTGGTATTACAATTAGCGCAATGCCCCTCTTTGACATCAGGGCGCAGTTCCGCCTTTCGAGACGGACGCGCCTTCGCTGCGCGGGCTGACGGATCGGCGGCAGAGGCGGCAACGTGCTCGGCGGCAACATCAGCTGCATCATCGAGCCCGTCACTCATCTCCGCCCCCAAATCCGGTCAAGTCGCCTAAGCCTAACCAGCTGACGCGGCGGCACCCAGGCTGGCTTCCTGAGTCTCCTCAGCAAAGCACAGGAAGCGCGTCCGGTGAATGTGGACGATATTGTCCTCCCACCCCGTCACCGACGGGTTCACCAGCGCCTTGTTCACATAGTAAACGATCGGAATATACGGCATCTCGTCGAGCATCATCTGCTCGGCCTGGGCCAGTAGCTCACCGCGCGCTTCCGCGTCCAGCGTAAGATTGGCCTGCGCCACCAGGTCATCATATTCCTCGTTTGACCAGCGCGAGTAGTTCATCGGAATGGACCCCGTCTCGGCCAGGAAGAGGAAGTTGTAGGCGTCGTTGTAATCACCGATCCAACCACCATCGCCCAGCTGATAATCGCCAGAGCGCAGGTTGGAATAGTGGATCTGGGTTTCGACCTGACCGATCTCGACATCAACCCAGTCAGCGATCAGCTCCCAGTCCTGCTGGACAACAGGTGCCACACGCGGGTTATCACCGGTCGAGCGGAAGCTGTATTCCACTTCCAGCGGGTTATCAGGACCGTAGCCCGCCTCTTCCAGCATCTGGCGCGCCATCTCCCGGCGCTCCTCGACGGGTGTGTCGAACCAGCTGATGCGAGCGGTGCTAGGATAACCGGTTACACCTGGCGGCACGAAGGAGTGAGCCGGAATCTGTCCTGCGCGCAGAATATCCTCAGCAATGAATTCGCGGTCGATGGCCATGCCAAGCGCATTGCGCACTACTGGATCATCGAACGGCTCCACCGTCGTGTTGAATGAGAAATAGACGATGCCCAGATACGGGTTCACGCGGACATAGTCAGGAATCTGCTCCTGCAGGAAGCCCATATTCTGACCAGCAAAGTCAGTGTTCAGATCAAGCTCGCCGTTGCGCACCCGCCGCTCAGCCGCGGGATTGTCCACCGTGGGGTAGTAGAAGACTTCATCGACACAGACATTCTGGTTGTCGAAAAAGAGCTCGTTGCGTTCCACGTGAACAAAGTCGTTCGCACGCCACTGAACCAGCTTGTAAGGACCGTTGGTTTCAATGTTCTGAGGCTGAACCCAGGCATCACCGTGCACTTCGACAACGTGCTGAGGCACCGGGAATGTGGTGTAGTGGGTCAGAAGGCCCGGCAGATACGGAGCCGGAAACTCCAGCTCGATCTGAAGCGTTGACGCGTCGACCGCCGTCACACCCAGCTCTTCAGGTGCCAGATCACCGCTATTCACACCGCGCGCATTGCGAATCGGGTAGAGCAGCGATGCGTAGTTCGCGAGCGTGTCCGGGGTCAGGATCCGGCGCAGTGCGAATTCAAAGTCATAGGCATCGACCGGCTCACCGTCCGACCACTGGGCCTCACGCAAGGTGAACGTCCAGGTCAGGCCATCTTCAGAAACAGAATAGCTCTCAGCCATGCCCGGGATCGGCTCACCGGCCGCGTTCTCGGTAAACAGCCCGATGAACATGTCGCCAATGATGTTGTTTTCCCAGGTTCCCGACGCCTTGTGCGGGTCAAGAGAAAGTGGCTCGGCCCCATTGCCGCGATGCAGGACAGTGATATCGCTGTCGGCACCCTCACCGTCGCCGCCGCACGCGGCCAGAGTGATAGCAGATGCGCCAGCAACAAGGGCCAGGCTAAGGCTGCGAAGTCGTGACATTCGGTTTCCCCTTCAAATTCGTCTTGTCGACGTTTGGCCGACAGCTTTATCACATTGATCGCAATGCGCACGTGCGACGATTACGCCGCGCAATACGCATCGCGATTTATCCAGTTTGGCAAGACCAACTTGAGCGCAGGATGAACACGATCAGGCCTTGACGGAGTCCTAATCTCCTAGAGAACTAGGCATGTTTTCAAGCAAAACCGGTATCTGACATGAAATATCTTGCATCATCGTCCCTTTCTGCGGGCCTTCTTGCACTGGCATTTGGCGCGCTCTCCAACGCGCAGAGCCCTGAAACCACGTCTTCGCCAACCATGGACGCGCTTCTTGCCTGTCAGGATCTCAGAGGCACAGATGACCGCCTTGCCTGCGTCGATGAACGGCTTGCCGCTTTGGCCGCTGCTATCACGACCGGCCAACTTGTCGTCGTTGAACGAGAAACGCCGCAAATGGCCGAAACAGTCGCCGAAGCCGTGGTCACAGCGCAGGCCCAGGTGGTCGCGTTCGAGCCGTGGGACCGATTCGGGTTCGAGCAGCCGCGCATCCTTCCACCCGGCAATGAGCGCGAAGGCGTCGAAGTCAGCGAAGGCATCACCGCTGATATCGCCGATGATGGTCGCATGTCAGCGATTTACGGGCTGGAAGTCGCCAGCGTCTCTTTCAATGATTCCGGGCGCGCCACAGTGCGCATGATGAACGGCCAGGTCTGGCGCCAGCGTGATACGGTGCGCGTTCGTCGCGTCCGAGACCGCGACTATGAGGAAGGCGTGTTCGCTGAAGTCGAAGGGGCCTTCATGGGCGGATATGTCATGCGGTTAAGCCACGCGCGCGGTCGGTTCCGGGTCGAACGGGTAAGATAACGCACCCGCGCCTGCCTTACGCTGAGCTATCGGTCCTTCGGATCGATAGCATCACGCATCTTCCCATAAAGCGGAGCTATCGGTCCTTCGGATCGATAGCATCACGCAGGCCATCCCCGATGAAGTTAAAGCAGAACAGCGTCACCATCATGGTCAGCGCCGGAAAATAAAGCGTCCACGGCGCGATCTCCATGTCGCGGGCCCCGTTGGAAATGAGGTTACCCAGCGAAGTCAGCGGCTCCTGAACGCCCAGCCCCAGGAAGGAGAGGAAGCTTTCAGCCAGGATCACCACCGGAATTGTCAAAGTGACATAGACCACCACCGGGCCCAGCACGTTGGGAACGATATGGCGGCGAATGATTGAAAGCTGACCAACACCAGCGGCATGAGCCGCCTCCACAAATTCCATACCCCTCAACGCGATGGTCTGACCGCGCACGATGCGGGCCATGGTCAGCCATTCCACCGCGCCAATAGCCACGAAGATCAGGATGATATTGCGTCCAAAGACCACCATCAGAATGATCACGAAGAAGATGAAGGGAATGGCATAGAGCACGTCCACGATCCGCATCATCAGCTGATCGAGGCGACCGCCCACAAAGCCGGCTGTTGCGCCCCACAACACACCAATGGCCAGCGAGACCATGGTGGCGACCACACCAACCATCAGGCTCATGCGCAAGCCAACCAGCGTTCTGGCAAACAGGTCTCGCCCCTGGGCGTCGGTTCCGAAAATGTGGAAGTTTTCGAACGTTGGCGGCAGCTGCACACGATCGCGATAGATAAACGCGCTGTCGTGGATCCAAAGCAAAGGACCGATGAACGCCAGAAACACCAGCACGGCCAGGAGACAGATACTGAAGACTGCGGCCTTGTTGCGCAAAAGGCGCGTGCGCGCATCATCCCACAGCGAGCGGCCCTTGACCGCTGCGCCTTCCATCATTTCGCGCTTTTCAGCCGGTGTGGATGTCAGGCTCATTCTTCGTACTTCACTTTCGGATTGAGGACCGCGTAAAGCAGGTCAGCAATCAGATTAAGGACGATGATCAAGGTCGCGTACAGGATCACGACCCCCATCACCACGGTATAGTCGCGCTGCAGAGCGGCGAACACAAACTGACGGCCAATGCCAGGCAGGGAGAAGACCTGCTCAATCACGATGGAGCCGGTCAGAAGCGCTGCCGATGCCGGGCCGAGATAACTCACCAACGGCAGGATAGCGCTACGCAGAGCATGGCGCGAAATCACAGCGGTCGCCGATAGGCCCTTGGCCCGTGCCGTACGGATATAGTTGGAGCGGATCACCTCGATCATGGAGGCCCGCATCAGCCGCGAGATGATCGCGATCTGCGGCAGCGCCAGCGTAATCACAGGCAGGATCAGGCGCTCCGGCGTCATGCCCAATCTGGGATCAAGGCCGCCAGAGGGCAGCCATCCCAGGTAAATCCCAATGAAGAGCGCCAGAATCGGACCGACCACAAAGGGTGGAATCACAATCCCGACGGTTGCAAAAGCCACCACGCCATAGTCGGCCGGCGTGTTCTGGCGCAGCGCGGCAATCGAGCCCATGATCGTCCCGATAAAGACTGCCAGAGTGATCGAAAGCAGACCGATCGTGGCTGAAACCGGAAAGCCTTCGGCAATGATATCGGCCACGTCCTTGTCACGAAACTTGAGCGACGGCCCCAGATCACCTTGAACCAGCGCGCCCATATAATCGAAATATTGCAGGACAATATGCTTATCCATGCCATAGGCCGCCATGATGTTCTGGCGAATTTCCTCTGGCATTGGGCGCTCAAGGTCGAACGGACCGCCCGGCGCAACGCGCATCATGAAGAATGCGACCGTGATGATCACCAGGATCGTCGGAATCGCGATCAGAATGCGGCGAAGAATGTAAGCGGGCATGACGCAGGATGGCTCTTTTGGATAAAGGCGGATTGGGTTTGTGGGCTTTACGGGCCCCAGGATCAAGAACGCCTCGCAGTAGGCGCGGTTTCAAGGCAGAGCTCAAGGCCGCACCTGAACCTTAACTGTCAGGTGCCGCCCGGCTTATCGGGTTGTTTAGCACCGGAGTTAAGATTTTCAATCTGAACCGAGGCTGAAGGCAGGTCAGGGACCGCGAGCGCACTGGCAACGGTCTTCACCCCGAGAACCAGCATGATTGTCAGCATTACAAGGCGCAAACGACGACTTATCGTGGTCATCCAGCTTACTGTATCCATGGGCCAATCGTCTCGCTTTGGGGCGGTTGGCCTCATCACGCGCAAGCCTTGGGCCGATGCCGCACCTGTGACCACGGTGTGAATTGCGCAACCTCGCCTCGTCCGTATCCTTAATCGTTATAGGGACACGGAGTGATTCTCATGGCGGCAAGAGCCTGGTGGCGGGATTTCGAGCTTAACGGAACGGTCTTGCATGTACGCAAGACCGGCGCGCGCGTACCCGTGGAACCCGGCGTGATCGGTGAGTTTCTGTCCTGGCTACACTTTTATATGGAGGTGGAGCTCGAACGTCGGGCGGGGACCGCAGACGGGCCGAGTATCTGGTTTGCCCCCGATGCGCCACGTCCCTGGTACCTGATCTGGCCAGCATTGCAGCTGTCAGGCATGCGTCTGGCCCGCGCCGCCGACGAGGCGGATCTTGCCATGTTCTTTGAGGACCGGACCACCGGCGAGTCGCCCCGCACTGACCGGCCTGTGATTAATGCCCACTGCCCAGACACCTCCAAGACCGCAGTTGGTCAGGCCTTCGAGCGGGCCACTGGCCGGGCGCTAATTGTCGACCCTGAACACCATACGGGACCCATGGTGGAAAAGGGCGAAGCCAACGGCATTCACGATGGCCAGGTTGTTGAAGGACCGTGCCAGCCGATCCCAGGGAAAAGCTATCAGCGCCTGATCGACAACCTCGCCGCAGACGGCATGGTTGAGGATCTGCGCTGCCCCACCGTTGGTGGCGAAGTCGCTGCGGTGTTCTTGAAACGCCGCCCGGTCGCCACCCGCTTTGCCAACGCCAACGCCCAGGTCCGGCTTCTGGACCGCGACAAAGTTTTCTCAAGCGAAGAGCGCGACCTGATCCGCCGCTTCTGCGCTGAGCTGGGGCTGGACTGGGGCGGGCTTGATGTCTTGCGCGACCGCAAAGACGGTCAGCTCTGGATCGTGGATGCCAACAAGACCGACATGGGACCGCCCACCGCCCTGCCCCTGCGGCAAAAGCTCGCTTCAACCCGCGCTATCGGTTCTCGTCTGCGCGAGTACTGTGAGACATTGATTAAATCTTCCCCCGGAGCCGACGCATGAGCGCTATCCCTTTTGTTCGCGAGTTCGACTTCGAATATGGCCGCTGTGACCGGTTAAGCGAACGGGTCCGCCGTGTTGTCGCAAACAATCCCGGCCCCTTCACCTATACCGGCACCGGTGTCTACATCATCGGACGCGGCGAAGTTGCTGTCATTGATCCAGGTCCCGCCATCGCCGAACACGAAGCCGCCCTCGATGCCGCTCTTGAGGGCGAGCAGGTGACCCATGTACTGGTGACTCACCACCATCTCGACCACTCTCCCATGGCCCATACCCTCGCAAAGAAGCACGGGGCCCATGTCTACGCGATGAGCCCGCCAGCGGTTGTGCCTGAAGGGGGCGAGGTGCGCATGGAGGCGGGCGATGACGCCAGTTTCAAACCGGACATGGAGATTGAAGATGGCGACGTCTTCACTGGTCCCGGCTGGACGTTGCGCGCGCTTCACACGCCCGGCCATACCTCCAACCATGTGTGCTACGCGCTGGAAGAAGAGCGCACGCTGTTTTCCGGCGATCACATCATGGGCTGGTCGACCTCTGTGGTAAGTCCTCCCGATGGCTCCATGGGTGACTATATCGCCCAGCTGAGGCGCATCCGCGCGATGAATTTTGACATCATCCGCCCCACCCATGGCCCGGCGATTGAAGACCCGGCCCCTTTTGTGGATGCCTATATAGAGCACCGCCTGAACCGGGAACGCCAGATCCTGGCCGAGCTTTCCCAGGGGATCACCGACATCAAGACAATGGTCGCGCGCATGTATGTCGACGTGGACAAGCGCCTGCACCCGGCCGCCGCGCATTCTGTGCTGGGCCACATGATCCATCTGGTTGAACAGGGACAAGTCACCTGCCACGGTGAGCCTGGCCTCGATACCCGCTATACGCTCAAAGCGGCTTAGCCTCCAGCCATGAGCCGACGCGCCTCGCTCATGCCAATTCGGGTTGGAGCCTGTGTTCCGCATGTGAACCCAGGTGCAGAGCGATCCGCGATACGGCGCGCGACATCGTTCGCATTCGAGACTTCGGTGACATCCACATAGGCCAAGTGACAGGCACCGTCGCGAGCATCCAGCGCGGACACGACCAGATATTCTTCCAGCCGCGTCGGGCCGCGCCGCGCTGTCCAGCGAGCAATGACCGCATAGGGCTGGCGGCCACGCGTACGCCATTCGATGGTTTCAGCGGTTGAAGCCAGCCCCACCGTTGAGCGGATCGGGGTTTGCGAAAGCTGGCGAACCAGACCTCGGTCACCATAGGCCAGACGCTCCGCCTGATTGGTCGAGCCCTTATAGACCGCCCAGCCGCCATATCCCTCACACGCCATGAAGGCGTTCAGATACTCCATCCCCGCCGGAGCCCGGCGCGCGCTGCAGTCGCCAATGCGCGTATAGGTGCTGTCCTGCGCCCAGCTCTGGGGCGGGACAAGCAGGCTCAAAACCAGAGCAAAAAAGGCGACGCGCGAAATCATGGGGGTGAGATTAGAGGTCCATTAAGGCCATTGCGAGGCTTGACCTGCACGCGCGACCAGCGCCACACCTGAACCATGGACGACACACCCGCAGACAAGCCGGTCAAACCGGTTACCGGCGCGCGCCAGCGCGGGGTCGTCGAGCGTCTGTTCGATCTGATCAGAACCGCCTTTGCTGATGGGCGATCAATTGCCCTTTGGGTTGCTGCCCTGGGTGTCGGCATTGCGGCAGGCTACGGCGCGCTTGGCCTGAGGTGGGCCATTTCCGGCGTTCAATTCATGGCCTTTGGCGAAGCTGAAGAAGCACTCGCCAGCGCGGTCGCGAACCTTCCTGCCACGACAATCATCCTCGCCCCTGTCCTTGGCGGCTGCATCGTCTCAGGCCTGCTCTGGCTGGGTCAGCGTTATGGCTGGCTGAATGAAACCCGGGCTGAAGGCGTGGCTGATGTGATGGAAGCGCGCGCCGTTCGGGCCGGAAAGATGAAAGCCATGCCCGGCTTTCTGTCTGCTCTGATCGCGGTGGTCTCGCTGGGTAGCGGCGCGTCAGCTGGCCGCGAAGGCCCAGCGGTTCACTTTGGTGCGACACTCGCCAGCCTCATCACCCGACCCTTGGGACTGCCGCCCAGAGCCGCGCGCATCATGCTCGCCTGTGGAGCGGCCGCCGCCGTGTCTGCCAGCTTTAACGCGCCGGTGGCCGGTGCTCTTTTTGCGTTTGAGGTCATCCTCGGTCACTACGCCCTGCGCTCTATCGGTCCCGTGGCTGTGTCCAGCGTGATCGGCGCGATCCTGTCTCGTATTCACTTTGGGGCCCAGCCAGCCTTCCCGGTGCCAGATATCGATCCGGCCCGGCTTGTCGATTACGCGGCGATGGTGCCGCTGGGCGTGGCCGCAGCCGGGGTCGCGATTGCCTTTGTCATGGCCGTCACGACGGTGCCGCGTCTCGTGTCCGATCGCGCGCGGTCGATCAAGCTGCCGTTATGGGCTCTGCCGCCCGTCGGTGGATTAATCGTCGGCTCGATGGGCGTGGTTGCGCCGCAAGTGATCGGGGTTGGCTATGAGGCCACTGCCACAGCGCTTGCCGGCGGCTACGCCATCGCCACGCTTGGCGCGCTCCTGATCCTGAAGCTGATCGCCACGACCGTGACGCTCGCTGCGCGCTTTGGCGGCGGCGTCTTCTCGCCTTCACTCTATCTGGGGGCCCTGCTCGGCGCGTTGTTCGGTCAGGTGGCCATGATGGTATTCGGCCCAACCGATACCGGCGCGGCCTTCTACGCTGTTGTGGGCATGGGTGCGGTGTCCGGCGCGGTGCTGGGCGCGCCGCTATCGACCACGCTGATCGTATTTGAACTGACCGCCAGCTATGAGGCATCGATCGCGCTGCTGGTCGCCGTGTCGCTGGCCACCGTGATTACCCAGGCGATCACCAAAGGCAGCGTCTTTCATCGTCAGGTCGAACGCCATGGCTATGACCTGACCAAGGGCGATGCCCGTGTGATCCTCCAGACCATCCGTGCCCGAGAGGTCATGACGCCGCTCAATGCGGAAGAATCTCAGGCCGAGATGGATGCCCCCGGCGTTTATGAAGACGATTATCTGGGCCGTGTACTGGGCTTTTTCTCAGCCGAACGCATTGATGGCGCTCCAGTCCGTTCTCGCTCAGGCGACCAGCCGATCACCGGCTACATTACCAAGGCCGACGCCCATGCCGCCTACGCCGCCGCGCTCCAGGCCCGGCATGAGGAGGAACATGGGTAGCGCCGATTAGACGCTCTGGCCGCCCCGCAGCCTGGCCCACACCACAATCCCGATCGCAAGCGCCGGGATGGCGAAGGAAAACACGATCGCAATGGGTTGAGCCACTGCGTCTCCCCACACCGCGTCGATAGGAAAGAGCGATCCGGCCAGGAAAAGACAGGCCAGCAGCATGAAGACGGTAGCGCGTCCTGCGATAGCCGTGCTGAGCAGCACAGCAGGAACCGAATAGTTCGGCGTTGGCCGCGCCTTGGCCAGCCATACGCCCAGCGCAAAGAGAAAGCCTCCAAATCCGGCAAGGCTTGCACCAATCGGAGCCGCCTCGATGGGAGCAAACACCCAGATCCCGGCCCAGGCCGCACCGGTGAGAACCAGCACCCAGCCGGCAAGCCGGTCCGCGCTGGCGTAGGCTGCCGCCACCTCGCGCCCCAGCTCCAGCCGCCTGGCGATCTTCGGAAGCACATTGCCACACGCACACAGCATCAGGCCCATCATCGCCGCCGCGCCGCGCTTGCCCGCATCCATGCCGAGCAGGCCAAACTCACGCGCCAGCGCAAACCCGATCATGGCCGCGAAAACAGCTGCGAACGGGACGACAAGCGCCTTAATAATAGTTTTGTTTTCAGCTGCTTCAGTCATGATACATCCTTTCCTGGCGGGGTATCGGCGCTCGCCGGGCTCTGATCTTTCAGCTCCCAGCCAAATCCCTTGGCAAAACCCAGAAGCGCGTCTTCCAGGACCGACATCTGGAGCTGGTAGATCACCGATTTGCCCTGTTTCTCGCTGGTCACCAGCCCGGCCTCTCGCAGCACAGCGAAGTGCGCCGACATGGTGGGTCGCGAAACATCGAATTTGTCCGAAATCTCACCCGCCGACAGCGGGCCAGCGCGAAGCAGCGACAACACTTCCCGGCGTGTGGGATCAGACAGGGCTTTGAATACCGAACTCATGAAAAGACATTTAGCTAAATATCAAAATGATGTCAAATCACCCCATCTTCCGAGGCAGAGCGCCGACACTCGCCTGCCCCTTCAGACATGCTAACGTGATGATCAACCGTTCTGATTGAGGCCCGCCATGCCGCCCCTGCCCTTCACCGCCGACATCGCCCCGGACAAGCGCGAGGCGATCCTGGATGTGCTGGCCGATATCGAACGCAGTGAAGACGTGCGCGTCCTGTTCGCGGTAGAAAGTGGCAGCCGCGCCTGGGGGTTCCCGTCGCCGGACAGCGATTACGACGCGCGCTTTGTCTATGTCCGCCCGGTCGACTGGTATCTATCGCTGGAACCAGGGCGCGATGTGATTGAACGGCCAATCGACGACCTTCTCGACGTCAGCGGCTGGGACGCCAAGAAAGCGCTGAAGCTACTGCTCAAACCCAATGCGGTGATGATCGAATGGCTGCAAAGCCCGATCCGCTATCGCTGGAACGACGCGGCCTGCGACCAGCTGATGAGCCTCGCTTCAAAGATCAGGCTGGGACCAGCCGGCACGTATCACTATTTCAATCTGGCTGAGAACCAGTGGAAGCGACACCTGTCCGACGACGGCGAGATCAAGCTGAAGACTTATTTCTACGTCGTTCGCCCGGCATTGGCGCTGGAATGGCTGCTCCTACACCCCGACACCCTTCCCCCGATGAATTTTCAGGCGCTTCTTGCCGGCGTGAACCCACCCACGGACCTGGTTTCTACGCTGGATGAGCTGCTCGCCGCCAAGCGCAACACCAAGGAACTGGGCACCGCCCCGCGCGTGCCGGTGATCGATGCGTATATCGCAGAGGTGTTCGAGCGCACGACTGAACGCTTAAGCGACCCGGCGCTCAATAAAGCACTGAAAGCGGACCGGGCGCGGCTGAAGGACAAAGCCGATGCGGTGTTTCGGGGGCTTGTACGGGACGGCTAAGCGCCCGCGTTGCTCCCAACTGTTCGGCGCTTTCAAGCGTTCCATCCCCTGTCCCGGACTAGCGGAGCGACGATCCGGAATCTACCGCAGGCGCAAAGTGTTCAATACCAAGGCGCTATGGGTCGATCCCGGCTCTGCGCCCTCTTGAAGGGCTTGGCCGGGACAGACACGGTAGAGATGATCCAGCGCCATCCCCTGCCCTCTGCCCCTCGCAACGCTTCCGCTTTGTGCTAGTTTCGTTCTCCTGATCGAATCGTGAGCGAAGAGCCAAAGCGTCATGGCGTCTATCCCCTTGTCACAACAGGCCATGGCCCGCCCTTCCGGCGGTGAGCCTGAGTATCTGGACGGGCTGAACCCGGAGCAGCGCCAGGCGGTGGAGGCCACTGAAGGCCCGGTTCTGGTGCTCGCCGGTGCTGGCACGGGCAAGACGCGGGTGCTGACCACGCGGCTGGCGCACATATTGCGCACCGGCAAGGCGCAGCCCTGGCAGATCCTGTCGGTGACCTTCACCAACAAGGCCGCGCGCGAGATGAAGGAGCGGGTGGGCAAGCTGATCGGTGAGCAGGTGGAGGGCCTGCCCTGGCTGGGCACCTTCCACTCGATCTCCGCGCAGATTCTGCGCCGCCATGCCGAACTGGTGGGCCTGAAATCGAGCTTCACGATCCTGGATACGGACGACCAGCTACGCCTGATCAAGCAGATCCTGGAAGCTGAGGGCGTCGACACCAAGCGCTGGACGCCGCGCTATTTTGCAAGCCTGGTGGATGGCTGGAAGAACCGCGCCCTGACGCCGAAAAACATCCCTGAAGAGGACAAGTGGAATTTCGCCGACGGCAAGGCGGGCGATCTCTACAAGCTCTATCAGGAACGGCTGGCGGTTCTGAACGCCTGTGACTTCGGCGATCTGTTGATGCATTGCATCACGATCTTCCGCGAGAATGAGGACGTTCTGGCCGACTTCCACCGACGCTTCAAATACGTCCTTGTCGACGAGTATCAGGACACCAACGTAGCCCAATATATGTGGCTGCGCCTGCTGGCGCGCGGGTCAAACAATCTGTGCTGCGTGGGCGATGACGACCAGTCCATCTATGGCTGGCGCGGCGCTGAAGTGGACAACATCCTGCGCTTTGAGGGCGACTTTCCCGGCGCACTGGTCGTCCGGCTAGAGCGCAATTATCGCTCCACCGGCAATATCCTAGCGGCCGCATCAGGCCTCATCACCGCCAACAAGGCGCGCCTGGGCAAGACGCTGTGGACTGAGGACGAGGCCGGCGAAAAGGTGCAGGTCTCTGGCCTGTGGGATGGCGAGGCCGAGGCCCGCTTTGTCGCTGACGAGATCGAAGCCCATGTGCGTCGGGGCGGCAGCCATGCCGACATCGCTGTGCTGGTGCGCGCGTCCTGGCAGATGCGCGCATTTGAAGACCGCTTCATCATGCTGGGCCTGCCCTACAAGGTCATCGGTGGACCGCGCTTCTTTGAACGGGCCGAAATCCGCGATGCGCTGGCTTACCTGCGGCTGGTGCGCTCCGAAGCCGATGATCTGGCGTTTGAGCGGGTGGTGAATACCCCCAAGCGCGGTATTGGCGACACGTCGGTGCAAAAGGTCATGCACACCGCGCGGTCTGCTCAGGTTTCCATGGCCGAAGCGGCCCGGCTGATGACCCAGACTGATGAAATCCGCGGCAAGGCGCGCACCGGGCTTGCCGCCTTCTTGCGCGATATCGACCGCTGGCGCGAGCAGGCAGAGAATATCCGCCATGACGAGCTGGCTGAGATCATCCTTGATGAAAGCGGCTACACCTCAATGTGGCGCGAGGACAAGAGCCCGCAGGCCGCTGGCCGCCTCGACAACCTGAAAGAACTCGTCCGGTCCATGGGTGAGTTTGATAGCCTTGAAGCTTTTCTGGAACATATCGCGCTGGTGAGCGACGCAGATCGCGCCGAAAACGGCGAAGAAGTCTCCGTCATGACGCTGCACGCGGCCAAGGGCCTGGAGTTTCCGCTGGTCTTCCTGCCCGGGTGGGAGGAGACGGTCTTCCCGTCCCAGCGCTCCATGGATGAAGGCGGCACCGCCGCGCTGGAGGAAGAACGGCGCCTGGCTTACGTGGGCATTACCCGGGCGCGCCAGAAAGCCATTATCAGCTTTACCGCCAACCGCATGATCTTCGGCCGCTGGCAGTCGGTAATCCCGTCGCGCTTCATCGACGAGATGCCCGCCGAATACTGCGAAGCCAAATCTGAAACCGGCTATTACGATGCTGGACCGGGTTTCCAGGAAAGCACCGCCCCCGCCAACCCCATGCGCTCCGGCTATGACAGCCCGGGGTGGAAGCGCTTCCAGGCGAGCCAGAGCGCTGGCCGCCGTGCTGATCCTGGCATCATCGAAGGCAAGGCCCAGCTGATTGAAAGCGGCGGCGCGAACTCGGTCGGCGGCAGCTCCAAATACAAGCCCGGCGACCGCGTCTTCCACCAGAAATTCGGCTATGGCGTGGTGAAGGTCACCGACGGAGCCAAGCTCACCGTGGCGTTCGACAAGGCGGGCGAGAAGAAGGTGGTCGCGAGCTTTATTGAGGATGCGCCTTAACGGTCAATCCGGCTCCGACGAGTTATGTGCCCCACCCTCCCCTCGTTCGGGGAGGGAAAGGCGTTCTATCCTGCACACGCCCCAGGGTCTCCGCTGTGCTTGTTCGGGGATTCATTTCCTTGCTCTTCCCCGGGGGAGGCCGGGGCCCAGAGACATGAGCGCCGCAGTTCTTCGTCTCTGGATCCCGACCTTCGTCGGGAAAGAGATGAGCAGAGAATACGCGGCCATGATCCCTTCGGCCGGGTGCGCCCGCCCCAAGACATCCCTGACACGACCTCAAATTCGTCACCCCCGCGAAGGCGGGGGTCCAGAGCCATCAAGCTCAAAGCCCTATGATCTCTGGGTTCCCGCCTTCGCGGGAATGACGAGGCAAAGGGGTCATGACATCCCCGCGGACCTCTGGTCTATTAAGCGCGACCTCGCCCAAGGAACTCGCCCATGCGACTTCTCGCCCTCACCGCCGCCCTTGCTCTTGCCGCCTGCAGCGCTGAGGACAGCGCGCCGACACGACCGGACATTCCCATGCCCACTGATGCGACTGATCCCTATGCAGACGACCGCCCCATTGGCTGGCAGCCCTTGTTGGAGCGTGAGCGCGAGTTGGCGGATCATCGCATCGAATACGGCGACGGTGAGGAGCAGTATGGTGAGCTGTGGCTGCCCGATGCGAGCGTGTATGGCGACGGGCCGCACCCGACCGTGATCATGATCCATGGCGGCTGCTGGCAGGCGGCAATCCCGGGCACTATCCTGCAGGATCAGCTCAATGCCGATCTGCGCCGCCGCGGATATGCGGTGTGGAATATCACCTATCCGCGCCTTGGCCATGAGACCGGCGGCTATCCAGGCACCTTCATCTCCACCGCCATGGCGGTGGACCATGTAGGCGTGCTCGCTGAGGATTATCCGCTGGACCTTAACCGCGCTGTCATCATGGGCCACTCAGCCGGTGGGCATCTGGCGGCGTGGGCAGCAGCCCGATCAAACCTGCCCGACGGTCCGCTGAGTGCGTTGCGCGACGGCGCTTTTATGCCCAACGGCCTGATCACGCTGGCCGGCATCAATGATCTTCTGATGTTCCGCGATGCGGGGCCGGGGCGCTGCGGAGAGCCGGATACGGTTGACCAGCTGGTCGGCGCAGAGGCCCGCACTGGTGCCGACATTTTCGCCGACACCAGCCCGTCCAACATGCTGCCGCTGGGCATCGAGCAGGTGGTGATTTCCGGCGAGCTTGATCCCATTGTGCCGGCCCAATATGGCCGCGCCTACGCCGCCTATGCCGACCAGGAAGGCGATACCGTCACCGAGATCAGCATCGACGAGGCGGGCCATTTTGAGCTGATCGACCCGACGGCTCCGGCCTGGGCGGTGATCCTCCAACAGATTGAGCGGCTGACCGCGGAGTAGGTCGCCCCACCCCACACAATCAGCCCGTCGCCTTGATCCAGCCGCCACCGAGCACGCGGTCGTGGTCGGGCGTGGAATAAAAGACGCAGGCCTGACCCGGCGCGACGCCTTCCTCACCCTCATCCAGCAGCACGAAGACGCCTTCGCCTGAGACTTCCAGCACAGCCGGGGCCGGTGGACGGGTGGAGCGCACCTTCAAGCCAATCGCCGTGCCATCC
This sequence comes from Maricaulaceae bacterium EIL42A08, assembly GCA_024178355.1. Lineage (GTDB taxonomy): Bacteria > Pseudomonadota > Alphaproteobacteria > Caulobacterales > Maricaulaceae > Oceanicaulis. The sequence continues at coordinate 1,358,254 of JAMZNZ010000002.1, forward strand.
GCCTCTGACAGGTCGCCATCCCCGATCCAATTGGGGTCGGTCAGGGTGATGCGGCGCACTTTCAGCGCCTCACGCGGACCCACGATGACCTGCGCTTTCTCTGCGTCCAGCTTCACCACATAAAGCGGATCACCCGCCGCGATGCCAAGGCCGCGGCGCTGGCCCACCGTGTAGCGCAGAACGCCCTCATGCTTGCCCAGAACGCGGCCATCGATGTGAACGATCTCACCGGGGCGCGAGGCACCAGGGCGCACCTTTTCCACCACGCTGGCGTAATCGCCATCGGGCACAAAGCAGATGTCCTGGCTGTCCGGCTTGGCAGCCACCACAAGGCCCATGGCGGCGGCAAGCTCGCGCACCTGATCCTTTTCCAGATGGCCCAGCGGGAAGCGCAGATAATCCAGCTGCTCCTCGGTGGTGGCGAACAAGAAATAGGACTGGTCCTTGCCCGCATCGGCCGCCCGGCGCAGCTCAGCGCGATTGCCGGACTTTTCCCGGCGGATGTAGTGGCCGGTTACCAGCGCGTCAGCGCCCAGCTGTTTCGACGTCGCCAGCAGGTCGGCAAACTTCACCGACTGATTACAGCGCACACAAGGGATCGGTGTGGAGCCAGCCAGATAGGTATCGGCAAAATCCTCAATCACGGCTTCACGAAAGCGCGTCTCATAGTCCAGCACATAGTGGGCAAAGCCCATGGCCTCGGCCACCCGGCGGGCATCGTGAATGTCCTGACCGGCACAGCACGCGCCCTTGCGGTGGATCGCCTCGCCATGGTCGTAGAGCTGGAGCGTCATGCCCACGACCTGATAGCCCGCCCGGTGCAGCACGGCCGCCACCACAGAGCTATCCACCCCGCCAGACATGGCTGCCACCACGCGGTGGTCTTCAGGCTTGCCGCCCAGCTCAAGGAATTCACCCACGAGGCCATACTCGGCCATCAGGGCATCAACACGAGCGGTGTCAAACGCATCCACGCCCAGCGCCACCGGCGCAGGAGCCGGTGCATTGGAAATCAAAGTCGCCATTTTTCCTCTCCCCCGCCGGTTCAAGGCCGACAGCGAATAAATAGGGGGCGCTATGTAGGAGAATTGAGGAAGAAATGGAAGAGCGACGGAGCTTACCCGAGCGCACCTCCTCACCACCTCGTGAAGCGACGTGACTGGAGATGTGGCCCGGGTCGACTATGTCTGTGCAGGTAGCTTTGACGGAGTTTTCCATGCTCGACCGCCGCCTGTTCCTTCTGTCCGGATTGTCCGCCGCCGCGTGTAGTGCGCCGGGGCAGGCCGACGAACCTGCTGGCAGCATCGACGCTGACATCTTCCAGGCTGAGGGCGTTGTGCCCTGGGGCGAAGAGACCATCGACTACGCCGCCCAAAGCGAAGACTGGTGGCGCGAGCGCTTAAGCGATCTGGCCTACCGTGTGCTCCGCGAGGAAGGCACAGAACGCCCCGGCTCCAGCGATCTGAACGGTGAGAACCGTCAGGGGCTTTATGTCTGTGCCGGGTGCGCCCTGCCGCTCTTCACCTCAGCAACGAAGTATGAAAGCGGCACTGGCTGGCCCAGCTTTTGGGCCCCGATAGAGGGCGCGCTGGATACAAAGACCGACTACCGCCTGTGGACGCCGCGCACCGAATATCACTGCATGCGTTGCAAGGGTCATCAGGGCCATGTCTTCACCGACGGCCCCCACCCCACCGGCGAGCGCTGGTGTAATAACGGCGTGGCGCTGAACTTCGTGATGGATCCGCGCGTCTAGGCCGACGGGCAGACTTGGGGCTATGCTCTAACGTCCACGGACAGGAGCACCGCCATGGCAAAAGCTGAAAACAAGACCAGGCCCACAGAGGCAACTGTTGAAGACTTCCTCGCTGGCGTCGAGCCTGAGAAGAAGCGCGAGGAGGCCAAGATCCTCGATCAGCTGTTCCGCAAGGTCACCGGCTGGCAGCCGGTGATGTGGGGGCCGGCCATCGTCGGCTATGGCTCATACCACTATAAATACGCCAGCGGTCGCGAGGGCGATATGTGCGCCACCGGCTTCTCGCCCCGCAAGGCCCAGCACTCGGTTTACATCCTGCCAGGCTATGCAGATTTCCAGCACTATCTCGACAGGCTGGGCAAGCACTCCACCGGCAAAAGCTGTCTTTATTTTAAAAAACTTGAAGACATTGATCTGGACGTGCTGGCCGAACTGATCGAAGCAGGGCTTGAAGATCTGGGCCAGAAATACCCGGTTCAGGGCAGCTAAAGAAGATCGCTCATCCATGGGTCTTGTCACCATTCACACCGACGGCGCGTGTTCCGGCAATCCGGGCCCTGGCGGCTGGGGCGCGATCCTGGAATATAACGGCCACGAAAAAGAGCTGTCAGGTTCTGAGGCCGAGACCACCAATAACCGCATGGAGCTGATGGCTGCCATCGCGGCGCTCGAAGCGTTGACGCGCGCCTCAGAGGTGCGACTTGTGACCGACAGCGTCTATGTGCGCGACGGGGTGACCAAGTGGATCCACGGCTGGAAGCGTAATGGCTGGAAGACGGCTAACAAGAAGCCGGTCAAAAACGAAGACCTGTGGAAGCGCCTCGACGCCATCGCCTCAAAGCACCGCGTGACCTGGGAATGGGTCAAGGGCCATGCCGGTCACCCGGAAAACGAACGCGCCGATCAGCTGGCGCGCGAAGCGATTGGAACGCTGAGCGGATAGTCATGGGCGTTGACTACTGACCTGAGCCCCATTTGGTCCCGCATTTGAATTGAGAGTCTGTCGGAATGGAGACAGACGATGCGAAAGAGCAAATTTTCCGAGGAACAGATCATCGCGATCCTGGCGGAACAGGAGCGTGGCATG
>JAMZNZ010000003.1:0-266426 GCA_024178355.1 Maricaulaceae bacterium EIL42A08
CCGCAGCGCGCCGGTCGCTCGAGCTAGCTCGGGGCTCCGCTCCCGGCACGCTCGCCAGACCTCAAACCATGGACTATGAAAGGCTCAGACTCTCGAAATAAACGAAGGATCGCAGGGTCTCAGGTCAAAGAGCTTATTCCAGACGACGCTGTCTTGATATCCGGTCAGATCATTCGGCAGCACATCTTCGTCGACTTCTTCGAGGAAATCCCGAAACAGGTTGTAGAGAATGAGGAAGTAAACTCGTTCTGGTGAGTTCTCCTGGTAAACGGACTCGATATGCGTGCAGATCGCGTCGGTCACGTCCTCAAGCTTTTCTGGATCAGCCCAAATCTGGTTGAAAAGGTCGAGATAGGTGTCGGTATAAGGAGCGCCATCTAAGCGATTGACAATGTTCGAAACAGCGTTGCCCTTCTGATAACCTAGATCGACCGCCGTGAAGCCGTTGATCGGCATGTACGCAGCTGGCTCTTTTGAGCCATCGACGCACATAAACTGCTGCATAGCTGAGCGCGTCTTGTTCGACTTGAAGCGTGCCTTTTTTCGAATCCAATCGGCGCACTCACGGGCGATCGCTCTTTGCGTGAGTTTGTTGCGCAGCTGAATCTCGAATTCGGAGCCGTAAAGGCTTCTTTCACGCTCAGCTTTTGGAATGAAGAATTCCCGGCGCTCTTTGCGCAGCGTATCGGTGACGCCCTCCGGAACGAACGTTGGAGCCGTGAAGATAAAATCGACGCCATCGACCTCTTGAAGCTCCGACTTCAGCGCTTCAAAGGCGTAAATTGAAAAACAGGAGGCAGCGATCTTTAGGCGGTCGCCTTTGCCGAGACTGGCTTTTAGATCATCACCGAAGAGCGCCGTGATGTTGTCAATAACTTTCACAATAAAACGCCTTCAAATAAGAGTTGTAACTCGAGTAATTGCTTCGCCTATTCTGATTGAATAACCCTAGGGACCAAACCCAATCAGCCTATTGATAGCCATGAGCAAATCATGATTCCAACGGTTTGAAGCTGTTGGAGGACCGTGGATGGCGCGCCTGTTTTGGCTGAGTGATGCGCAATGGGCGCTGATTGAACCGCATGTCCCGAGAAACCAGCCTGGCGCGCGGCGTGTCGATGACCGGCGTGTGATCTCGGGCATCATCCATGTCCTGAAGACGGGCTGCCGATGGTGTGACTGCCCACCAGAGTACGGTCCCTCGACGACGATCTACAATCGCTTCAATCGCTGGTCCCGCCGGCGCTTCTGGGCCAATCTGGTTGAGGCTCTGGCGGTGTCTGGAGCGGTCACGAAATCGACATCGATCGACAGCACCTACGTGAAAGCGCACCGCTCGGCCCACGGCGGAAAAGGGGGGCGAAAAATCAGGCGATCGGCCTCTCTCGCGGCGGTCAGACAACCAAGGTCCACGCCCTCACCGACACGCTCGGGCGGCCCTACGCCTTCGACCTGACCCCGGGCCATGTATCGGACGTGAAGGCTGCCGGCCTGTTGCTCCACCGCGCAACAGGAGCGCGCTATCTGATCGCCGACAAGGGCTACGACGCCAACGCAATCGGCAAAAACCTGCGACACGAGGGCAAGGTCCCCGTCATCCCGGGCCGGATCAACCGAAAGCGAAAGATCGTCTACGACAAAGCCAGATACCGCGACCGCCACCTCGTCGAAAACGCCTTCTGCCGCATCAAGGACTTCAGGCGCGTCGCCACACGCTACGACAAGCTCGCCAGAAACTTCCTATCAGCTGTCGCCCGCGCCATCCTCGTCGCCTTCTGGCTATGAATGAGTCTGGACCCTAATGCGCCACCAGTGCTAAGAATGAGCGTTGCCCCAGCTATTGCATTAATAATCGTATGCACCCTTTTGCGTACATGAAGGAGCATAAACAAACCATCTGCCAAAGGCGACATTGAGTCCGAGGTTCGCTAGATTGTCCTCGGATACTCCTCACATGGCACAGGCCGGATATGAGCTATATTGACAGCTTTAACCACACTCTTGTTGGGTATTTTGCTGGGCTTCCTGTCTATCGACCTACTGTCGATATTCCCTATCCTGACGAGGGAACAGAAGATGAAGACTTCGGATGTAATCGAAATCAGATAGTCATTGGAGGCGGTAGCGGAGAACATCCAGGGCTGGTGCTTGAGCGCCCCGGTGCGGCAATGGCCAAGTATGCCCTGACGAGTGAGTTGTTTGATTTGACCAAAGATGTTGTCGTTGAACTTGAACAGATGATTGGTGAGGGACCGATTCACCAGCGTTATGGTTGGCTGCCATTCCAAGTCGAAGCGTTTGAATCGCGGTGCCAGAGCCGCGCACTTTGCAACCCATTTGACCCTGGTAGAAGCTCTCTCGAAGAATGGCTGACGCTTGGGTTTGGCGAGTTCGCATATTTTTCAATGCCGGATTTGGACAAGGAAATGGCACACAAACTCAAGCTGTTTCAATCAAGAAGACAGACTTATATGGAGTTCAACAATATCCTCGTCCCGCCACCCAAAATGCCGACGCATGCTTCAGGTGGCATGGCCTTCAAGTATAAAGATTAGAGCAGTAAAGGGACGTTTTTTGTGTCAGCTCGATTGACCCTGACCGAGTGAAATTGAGCTAGGCCTTTGTCGATAGATGCTAATATTCTCATATCAAGGCCATGTTTTCATTTACTAAAGCCGCCTGGCAAGTAGACATTCAATGAGCATATTCACTATTTGACATGGCAACCCAAGCTATGCCGTTAATTTGGCCTCAAACTACCAAGGAGGGGACCAATGGCCTCATTTTTCTCGATTTTGGCTGTTTCAGCAGCATTGGCAGGCACACCAAACTCTAGCGCTATTGATGAGAGCGTTATCGCCAGCGATCCGCTGGGCCTTAATTACGCTGCGGCAAACCGCACGGTGATGGTGCGTGGCGGAATGCAAACTGACAGCTACGCAAGCGAAAGCTTGGCGCGGAGCATGTTGCAATCCATCGTTTTCATTCGACTGAGCCGTGAGTGCAACAACCGGTTCAACTCAAGCGTCATTGAGGACACGATTGACTATCGTATGTATCTGGACGGGACGACCGCCTCAGGAAGGTACGTAGCAAGCACACCGCAAGCTAGCGGCCGCTGCAGGTAGGAGACGCTAATGCTTAAAACAATCGCAACCGTCGGCCTTGTGGCTGGCCTCTTCACTGGCGTCGCTTCAGCACAAGATTACAGTCTGTCGCCCAACTACACGACGATGAATCTTAGCTCTGGTTTCTCGAATGATCCGCGCACGGTTCGCTTGAGTTCTGGTGGCAGCAATGACGCGTCCCAGACCATCGGCGGCAGCTGCCGTGGTTTCGTGTCGAGCGCGCCAGATGTTCGCGTGAACTATTCAGCCGGCTCGACCTTCCCGCTGATCTTCTCGGTAAATTCAAGCTCTGACACGACGCTGGTGATCAACGGCCCTGACGGTCGCTGGTATTGCAATGATGACGGTGGCAATGGCCTGAACCCGTCTTATCGCTTCTCCAACCCGCAATCGGGTCAGTATGACGTCTGGGTTGGTACCTATGGCGGCTCAAGCCTTGAGAGCGCCACGCTCTACGTGTCCGAGATCAGCAGCCAATAAGACCATTCCCGTTAGCTGGCGTAATGTCAGCTGACGGGAATACACTCCTCTGGTTGGCGCTGTCTAACCACGATGGGCAAGCCTTTAATTAACGACATCAGCCTATGAATTTCAAAGTACTAGTCGGAACGATAAGCGCCTCGCTTCTTCTTGCGAGCTGCACATCACCCCCTAATCAGCGTTCAATCGCATTTGCAGATATATCGGGATATAACAGCTGTACCGCCGAACGCTCTGTCGATTGGGACCGTAGTCTTGGGTGGGTCGACTTACAGGCCATCGAGCTTCGCAATGAGGAACGCACTCGTTGGGCACCCGACCTTACTGGCGATGATGTTGCGGTTTATTATGAAATTCGGGGAAGAAGCAGGTCAAACTACGCGCTGGCGACACGACGCGGCGGTGCTTGGACACTTCGCACCGCTCAAAGTCCAGACTATAGTATGCCGCCGCCACCTCCCCCTCCACCGGAGCCAGGAGTAGAAGCACCGCCCCCTGAAAGCTACTCATGTAGCGGACTTCATGTGAAGGCCAGCGGGGATGCTCCGCAGAATCTGGAGGCAGCACTGGAAGCCTTTCTAGGTGATGGCTGCAGGGCTTATTTGCCCGCATCAATCCCTGCCCCACTTCACTTTATCGATCCCGAAGCTCAGCCATGTGGGTATGGAACAACGTCTCACATCACGGTGGAGACCGCGTTTGGAGTTCAACATTACTCGCAAACATGCCCAGTGCCTGGATCATCACTCGCGGAGTTGATGCAGGCTTTTCGTTCCACAACAACACCAGCATCAGCCCGCTATTATGGTGCTTCAGAGAGCTTTTCTGTGACGCTAAACAATCGACCTTCGAGGTCGAGCCTGGCATCTGCCTGCCAAAGGAGAGCGCGGACCGAGGGCATCGACATCGACTTTTCTAACCCCTTTGAGTGGTAAGAACGACAGTAAAGGCGGAGCGCAAAACCAATTGCGAACGGCGAAAATTTGAATGGCATCATCAGATGCGAGGGGAAAAATATGAGACTGGATTTGATTTTCGTCATTGGCGTGCTTGCGTTCGCGTTAGCGCCAGGCTCTTCGGCGGCTGCCTTCTCCAAGAGTAACGGTCAAGGTTCATCTAATACGGATTGGACCTATATCAGTTGCACTGCATCGACATGGGGCACGATCCTCTACCGGTTTAACAGTCAGCGAGTTGATCGTTTCGGTCGCGACACCGAAAGCTGGTACAGTCAATGTACTGGGCTTTGGGCATGCACTGTCACACCACAGGCGATTACGCTAACCATCGACCAAGGACCGTCGATCCAGCACGAGCGTTTCACTATTTCTAGAGCCACCGGCAGGTATACAGTCCAAGACGTAAACGGGGGCCGCAGGCATTCCGGTTCGTGCGCGCAAACATCGGACCCTCTCGACGGTCGGCGAAGATTCTGAAGAGAAATTGGATGGTAAATCCAATTTTTCGAAATGCTTCCGTTACTCACGGCAAGCGCGAGCGAACCCAGATTCACAGGTGCGTTCGGAGAGCATCTGACCACGGGGGACGTCCTGCGGTCCACCGACACCATCTATGAGCATATTCGCGAGCTGATAGCAGGACACTAGAACCTGCCCCTCACAAGCAATCTCATGAAAGCGCCGTCCCGCAACTGGGTCACTCTCTGTTCCGAGGCCCTGTACGTACATCGATGCCAAGTAGGAGCAACCGGGATAAATTTGATGATCACAGGCCTCGTGAAAGCTCTGAACGGCGTCATTATACTGTGCTTCGCGGATGGCGGTGAGCGCGCGTCCGAGCGCCTCCACTCCGCGATCTAAATCAGGCATGGGCGATGGCGAAGCCAGTGCTAGAAATAGCGCGCTTGCAATTGAAACATACATGGGCCCTTGTCACTTTTTCTGAATTCATTCCCGTGCATAAGTCATGCGACCGAGGCAGAAATTGGGTGTCAGCGATTAGTCAGGGTGGGGTAATGCCGTCGAACGCGCTGCTTCGGGTGGCCCGGCATTCTCCGCCGTCAATACTTCAAGCATTTCACACGACGAGGCACTATCCAAACTGCAACCAGCTTGCGCGAAGTAAAGTGCAAGGCTTGGATCATCACGCCGGTGATAACGGGCAGACCAACTGCATCCCATGCCAGAGCCCAGCGTACAAGCTTCTTTCCAATAGGTCGCCGCAAACTCATACATCACTGTCATGCCGCAGCGACCCTGCCAGCAATGCCTCCCGTCAAGGGCACGCATTTCATATATATACGCAGTCCGACCGCACGCTTCAGCGATACCGCCAGAACACGCTTCAGATGCATATTCGAGCGCGAGATCGAAATTCTCCTGCTGGTAGGCTTCTAAACTGCGCTCGTTAGCTCGCTCGGCAGTTGATAATTGTCTCGCCTCCGTAGAGATACAAGCCGCCACTAACATTGAAACCAAACCCGCCAGAAGCCGTTTGCTCATCTGCTATTCCCTTTTAATCAGTCTGCTTAATTTCCAATCCAAAAGGTGACAATCTATCGCCTCCGCCGTCGGCACGACACTGCAAGCTTTAATCAAATTCTAATGCACGCAACGTGGAGGCCTACCGCCTCCAATCAGTGCTCACCCAGGTGCGCAGCCTTTCATTGATAGCGCTGGTTAGGCCTTCCATATCGCTATCCTCACTTTCGATGTCGCCGCCTACGCCTTCATCGCCACAGTTGTGGTAAAAGCGACGGGTGTCAGGCCGACCAAAATTAATGGTCTCGAATATGGTCTCGGAAGAAGCGAAGGGGTCAAGCTCTTCAGTGTCACCAGTTGTGTGAGCCCGCGCAAAGGTCACTGAAGTGTAACATCGCATAACACCCGCTTCTGTTCTTCTCACGAAGGTGGCCTCGCCTATATCCACATAATAGAAGAAGCCCGAGTAGTCTCCACGTAACTGCCTGGGTGAAAGCACCCGCACACTCGAAATACCTCTGCCCACGGGCCCCAAAAATCTGCTGCGCCCGGCTCTGACGGTATCTAATTCACCAAAATAGCGCTCCATGTCGCTGCGGATCACCGTAGTGTCCAACCTCAACTCTCTGGAAAGAGAATTTCTATTTATAACAACGATGGTGAGAGGGTAGTTGTCCCCCACCAGAGGGCGTCGCGGTGTTGCAAAGCCACGCACGAATGCTGCGTCGTCGATCCTGCGACCCGATTGGTAGTAGGCTTGCAGATTGAGGAAGGCCTCGGTCAGCGCCTCGTCATCATCCGTTTCGCAAAAAATATCGAGCACATTGGAGTCGTTCCGAGAAGAGCCGGAGGTTTCATTGTGAACGCACTTGCTGTCTTCCGGGCACCGGATGCTGATTTCGCTGTAACCGTCATCGGGAAAAGAGTTCTCAAATTCTATGCTGGCGCCGCCAAAATTAGCGGCTGACATTACGACGTGCGATGTCGATTGCGAGAAGCCTGGCGCGGGGGAGATTACGAAATCCGTCGAGACCCGAAACCTGTCACGGTGTGCGCTCGTCCGAATCCACCTCAAGCCGCCGCCTTGGGGTGCCATGAGACTGCAATATTGGGCAATAGTGCGATCCAGTTCAGCCAACCCGTCATCATCATCCAACCAGTCTCCGTCGAACGACGTAGCGCAGCCAGCAAGCAAGACCAGCTTGAGCAAGGAAACAATTCTCAGAAAGGGGTTATGTGCCATTTCTCTTTTCCGGAAGTTTTAAGTTCGAGTATCAAATCAATTGGGTTTGTGCGTTGACTCTCACAAACACCTCATCCAGATGCAAGCGCCATTGTGAGGCCCGACGGGGCTGCAGAGACCGGTGCTTTTTGATTTCGCCCGCCATCATGGGACCAAACCGATTCCACCAAAACCGAACCGTCTCATGAGTAACGTCGATCCCGCGCTCATGGAGTAGGTCTTCGACATTCCGCGCGAAAGCGGGAAGCGAATATACATCATTACCGCTAGGCGGATGATCTCAGGTGATGTTTTGAACTAGCGGATTGGGTTGCTCATCCACGCAGATTGGGGCCGAACCCAATTACAGGGCGTTTAATCTGAGAGGACCGCGACGACTGCTACAAGCAGCTTCACATGAGAAACACACTTAAGGACACCCACCACACAGCAGGCGACGAATTGTGCCGGCTCTCGAACCAAACGAGAGATCGAAAGGTCTCAGGTTCGCCGGCTAAAATGCTGAATCCTGAGAAATCACTTTAGTAAGCGCGGATGCTAGAGGGACGCATCGCGTGCAGCATCCGTGCAGCACGGAGACGCCGTCACTGCTTGTAACGCATTGGAATCGCTTGTCGCCGTGCAGCACTATGCAGCTAACACCAAATCAACGTGATCGGCGACGATCTTCAATTTAACTAGCTGAAAATAAATAAGAAAAAATGGTGCCGCTTACGTGACTCGAACACGTGACCTACGCATTACGAATGCGTTGCTCTACCAGCTGAGCTAAAGCGGCCAAGTCGGTGCGGGCGAGATCGCCTGCCTGACAGGGCGCGGAACCTACCCGCACACAGACTTTATCGCAAGACGGTTTTGTAGAGGTGAGCTGCAGCACGTGAATTCAGGTTTGAGGCCCTTCAAGGTCGAGCTCATTGTCCAGCGCCGCGCGAAGATCGGACAAAACTGCGATCAGCTCCTCATAGCGCTCAACATAGGAGTTGAGCCGCGAAATATTGTCGACATATTCCGCCAGAAAAGCCCTGCTTCCTCGCATGGCTTCAAGATCGCATCCATAGGCCCAACCATACCCGGCACCGGCGCGCCGTGGCAGCTGCCAATCTTCCGGTCGCCCCATCGCGTGTTCGGGCACAGATGAGCTCGGTATGCGAAGATACCAAATTGCATTCGGATGGCGCCCGGCCAGGCGAAACAGCTCATTGACCGCTTAACCGTATTGCCGTCTTGCCCTATTTCGGGTCAGCGCAAATCTGTGCAGCCTTGTTCGCACGGTCTCATCAGCGATCAGATCAAACCGACCCGTTGAAACGATTTCCTCCAGCACCGGCAATTCGTCGGTGGGCGCAGAAAGCCAATGGGAAATGCCAATCTAGCGGCACTCCTGAGCGGTCAGTTCGCGCGGAGCGATGTCATCGAATAAAAGCTGGTGGACTGCAGCCAGGCTTTGAGCGCGCGGCTCGTTCAAGGCGTATTCTTCAGACTGGATCTCAAGGAGGCCCACGACTTCTGCATGCAGGCGCATCAGGAGGCTTCGTTCCTCGAAGCGATCTGCACGGTTCTCATTCCACCCCTGGATCTGAAAGCCGATGACAACACCTGCAATAACAATGAGAAACTCGACGCCAACGGCAAACCAGTTCTGGTCACGGATAGCTTTGGTCAGGTTTTGCAGGATCATATTCGCGTCCCCAGTCAGACAGGTTAGCCCAACCCGGCTCTGCGCAATAGCGCGTATTAAACGCCGCGCTCGGCCTTGAAGGCGTCGATTTTCTCCGCCACCGGCTTTGCGAGATCATGGAAAAAATCGCTCAGGTGATCGGCGGGGCGGGCGGCAGCTTCGGCGTTGGTGATGACCAGATCGGCTTCGGTGCGGGTCGGCTGGGTCCACTCGTGGTGCATGGGCCGGACCGTGCGCAGATACTGCTGGACAACTGTGTAGGCGGTGCGTCCACGCTCCTCCACATCGCGCAGGAGGCGGCGGGCCAGACGCACATCGTCGGGCGCTTCGACAAAAACGCGCAGATCAAACAGGTCGCAGACCTCCCGGTCGCAGAACAGATGGATGCCCTCCACCACGATCACGTCTGCAGTGGAGATCACGCGCGTGTCGTCTCGGCGGCGATGAATGGTGAAGTCATAGATGGGCGCTTCAACCGTTTCGCCCGCCTTCAGTGCAGCCAGATGCTCAGCCAATAGGCCATGGTCGCGACTTTCAGGATGGTCGAAGTTGAACGCGGCCGGATCGAAGTCCGGTTTCGCGCCATGATCGCCGTAATAATCGTCTTCGGCTAGCACGATGGCCGACAGCGGGCTCGCGGCTCGGGCGGCCGCCCTCGCAATCTCGGTTTTACCTGACGCAGAACCGCCGGTTACGCCAATTAGAAGTCGTTCGCCCATGTCTGCCCTCGCCGCCTGAAGATCAGGCCGTCTTGTCGTCATCACCATCAACACCGGGATCGTCCGGCGCGCGGGAGGGTTCATAGAAGCTGGCTTCGGACTTGTCGCCCTCTACCACTGAAGAAGGGCTCGCTTTTGGCTTCGGGCCTTCAATCAGGGTGGATTCCGGTGCGGCTGCTGCCGGGATCTCATAGCGTTCGTGGCGCGGGTGAATAAGACGGGCTTCACGACCCCAGGCGTCGACCATGCGCGCCCAGTCTGCATTGGTATAGGCAAAGGCCCGGCCTGCCTCATCAATATCCGACCAGTCCGCCTCCCCTGGTGCGTGGGACGCGCGGGCCATATGGCGGCGAGCGGCCGATTCATCTCCAGCCAGTGTTTCCATGCGCGCAGCCAGCGTGCACAGGCGCGCCGACAGGGGCGGTTGGCCCATCAGCGGGGTTAAAGCGGCGCGCGCTGCGTCCAGATTGGACTGCTCCAGCGCCACATCGGCCAGTAGCATGCGGCTTTCACGGTGATCCGGGTTCAACGCTGCCAGGCCGCGCAGGCGCTCCGCGCGCTTGGCTTTACTGTCAGATTTGCGAAGGGCTGCAAACACGTTGGCAAGTGCCGGGTGGGGCTCATGCTTCCAGGCGTTCTCAATGGCTTCTGCAGCCCGGCGATGACGCCGTTGGTTGGCAAGCAGGCGTCCTGCCAATTCGGCAGCCGGAGCAAAACCGGGTGAGGCGTGGGCGGCTTTGTCAGCGAGCTTTGCGGCCTCCTCGGGGTTGCTGTCCTCAATGCGGCGACCTTCAGCGGTGAGCAGGACGGCACGCATGCGCTGGGCGACATCGCGCGCCACATGATCGCGGCGCTCACCTTCAGACAGCGTGCGTTCAGCTTCGGCCCAGCGGGCCTGGCGCACCTGAGCGGCGAACAGCGCTTCGTAGGCCCAGCGCGCCTGCCCGGCCTGATCAAAGGCACTACGGGCATGGGTGAGGGCCGCCTGATCATCGCCGCGCGACTCTGCGATTGAAGCGAGGCCGCGACGGGCTACGAGGCGTGTCTTGGCGTCCTCCAGCATGGACTCATAGTGAATCTGCGCGCTCTCCAAGTCGCCAGCGGCCTCAGCGGCCCGGGCGGCCAGAAGCCGCGACAGGGCCGGGCGATCCAGCAGCGCTTCAGCGCGAGAGGCCTGGCGCACAGCCATGGCCCCCTGCCCGGCTGCAGATGCGATCAGGGCTCGCTCCAGAGCATCAAAGCCCTGTTCGCGGCGGCGGCGCTTGCGGAAGGTGCGAAAGGCATCCGGCGCGCCCCAGATCTTGGCAATCAGCCACCACAGGAAGGCGAGCAGGAAGGTCAGGATGATCAGAACGCCAGCGGCGACCACAAAGGGCACCTGAGCATTGATGCCTAAAAACTCCACCGTCACCTGACCAGGATTCAGCGCAAGGAATGCGCCGAGCAGCGCGGTGGCGACACACAGGGCAACCGTGATGAAAAGCCGGATCATCGGTTCGTCTCCTCGGCGCGGGACAGCGCATCAGCAAGGCTGGCAAGGCCACGTTCCATGGCAAGGCGCGCCTCGGCCCGGGCCAGCCATGGCGCAGCGACCGTGCGCGCCTCGCCATCCAGTGCACGCGTTGCAGTGACGGCGGCGGCAAGGTCGCCGGCTTCCAGTGCAGCCTCGATGGCCGGGGTTGGGCCGGTGGTGCCATCGCGCTCTACCCGGATTATGCCAAACAGCAGTTGAGCTTCGCCTGTGGCCGCCCGGATGGCGTCGCCGGGGAAGGTCGCGGTCAGTTGATCCAGAGTTGGCGCTCCGGTGCGTGCCGGTTCGGTAAGCGCGGAAATCCCTGGCGCGCCGGGCCACAGGCGGCTGAGATTGGCCACCTCCACCGGAAAGGGCTGTGACCCAGCCGCAGCCCGGCTTACAGCGGCAAACGCCAGCGCGCGCTCAGCCAGGCTGGCCGAAGCTGGCGCAGTTGCGGCGGGGGGCGTGTCATCCATGCTGGCAAGACTGGCTTCCAGCGCATTGACACGACTTTGGAGCTGGTCGAGGCCGGGTAGGCTCGGCTCGGCTTCTGCCATACCGGCCACCGTCTGTTGCAGGTTGCGCAGCTGATCGGCCTGGGTGTTAAGCCGGGTCAGGGCCGTTTCGAGGCTCGCAACCCGTGCTTCAATGGCTGAGACAGCAGCCTGTGACGCGCCGCCGCTTGATGGCTCACCGCCCGTGTTCGACCCGGCCTGAGACAGAAGGCTCATCGCCTGCTGGAGCGATGACTGGGCCTGTTCGGCGATGGAGCGTGCGGTATCGGTATCGCTGCGCAGGGTGTTGAGCCGGTCGCGGAAGGCCGACAGCGTATCGTTAAGCTGGCGCTCCAGCGCGTCAATCGCGGCGGAAGCATCGCCGGAAAAGGATCCGCTTTCGCCAGCTGGTGCTGCCTCAATGGCCTCGATACGATCCCGAAGCTCCGCAACGTCCCGGACCAGCTGCTCCAGGCCCTCAGCGCGCAGCTGTGCCCCTTGGATCTGGTCTTCCACAGCACCAAGCCGGGCTTCCAGCGCCGTTACGTCGTCCTCGGTTGCGGCGGCCTCAAGCGCGGTCAGTCGGTCTTCCAGCGCGGCATTGGCCGGGTCCGGGCCATATTTGCCCATCAGATACCCGGCACCCCCGCCAATGGCGCCGGCAAAGACCGTGACCAAAGCAATCGTCAGCCAGGGCAAGCCGCCAGACTTGTCGTCAGTGGCGTGTTCAGGCTTTGGTGTCTTGGGCGCGTCTGTGCTGCTCGGTGCCGGTTCGAACTCGGCATCGACGGGCTCGGCCTTGCCGGATTTGGATTTGGACGTGTCGCTCATGGCGGTCAGCTACGGTCTGCGGTCTAAGAACAGAAGGCGTGAGTCTAGGCTGCGTTGCGACTTAGCGCCACCAATACTCACCCGCTTACACCAGCGTGGTTGAGAGCGCCTGTAAAAGCGCGTCTTCATTCGGTTCAGCGGCAATATCGATGCGCGATAGCCCAACCCCAGAAAGCGGCGCTGCAGCGGCTAAGGAAATCACGACCGCGCGGAGACCCGCCAGACGATCACCAGCAAGCTGAGCCAGGCGTTCAGCGCCTTTGGCCGAATGAACAAGAATGATAGCACCAACACGCATTGCCTCGAGGGCTTCGCGGGGCAGGGTGTCCACTTTCACGGCCTCATAGGCGATCAGGCTGACCGCTTCGACGCCGCGGCGATTGAGGTCGGCAACCAGATCAAAGGCCTGATCGGTCCCTCTGACGTGGACGATACGCCGATTGACACCTTCGCTGGCGATCAGGCTGGCGAGCGCTTCGGCATCGCCCTCTGCGCTGGTGACATCGTGATAGCCGGCCTCTCGCATCACGGCTGCTGTTGCTGAGCCCACGGCATAGACTGGAAGCTCGGTTGATGGAGCGTTGGAGACCGCCCAGGCCGCGCCATTGGGGCTGGTGACGGCGATGGCCTCGGCGGCTGCGGGCCAGCCTACAGACTTCGCTCTGATCTCGGCGGTGATGGCCGGCACAGCCTCCACCCCCAGCCTGTCCAGCTTTGCCAGGGTTTTCAGCGCGCCGGGCGCGGTCCGGGTGACCAGCACCTTGGTCATTAGCCGGTCCCGGCGATGACCTGCTCTAGCGCCGAACCGCCCGCCTTGCGAATGGCCGAGCCCAGCTCCCGGCCCAGCGCCGCGGCGGCGGCCGGTGTGGTGTCAGGCAGGGTGGCGCGCACCTCTTCAAACCAGCGCTGCTTGCCATCCGGCGCCACAGCCTCACCGCGCAGATAAATATTGGCTCCGTCAATCATGGCGTAGGCGGCAATGGGCGTCCGGCAGCTACCGTCGAGCGCTTCGAGCACGCCGCGTTCGGCTGCTGCGGCGATATGGCTGTCGGCGTGATTAAGCGGCGCGAGTGCGGCCCTGGCTTCTTCATCGTCGCAGCGGATTTCAATGCCCACACAGCCTTGTGCCGGTGCGGGCAGCATGGTGGCTGGATCAACCGGATCGAGGGCCCCTTCTGCACGCCCCAGACGGCGCAGACCGGCGCGAGCAAGGAAGGTGGCATCCACTTCGCCGGAGCGCATCTTTTCAAGCCGGGTGTCGACGTTACCGCGTAAAAGCTCAATCTTCAGATCCGGGCGAATGGCCAGTGCCTGGGCCTGACGGCGAATGGAGGCAGTCCCCAGTATCGCCCCTTCCGGAAGGTCGGCGACCTGGCTGATCCCGTCGCGATTAAGCAGCACGTCGCGCGGGTCTTCGCGCTCAAGGATCACGGCGATCTCAAGACCGTCGGGCAGTTTTGTCGGGACATCCTTCATGGAGTGAACTGCAAAGCGCGCCGACCCATCAAGTAGCGCGGTTTCCAGTTCCTTGGTGAAAAGCCCCTTGCCGCCAGCAGCCAGCAAGGCCCGGTCGGTGATCTTATCGCCGGTGGTCTTCATGCCCATGATGGGAAAGGCGGCTTCAGCGTCGGCGTGGCCATGGGCCTTGGCCAGAAGGGCCTGAACCATGGTGGTCTGGGCAAGCGCCAGGGGCGAGGTGCGCGTGGCGATGGCCATGGGAGAATGCGTCAAAGGGCTCGAACTCACTTGTATCTGGCGCGCATCGGCCTGACCGATGCAGTTGTCTGTCGGGCCTGCCGACGGTAACGGATAGTCATGGCCTTATCCCATGCTTCCACATCTGTGCAAATCCCCTTGTCTTCGAAGGGTCTTGTCGTGCTCGGCCTTGAGTCCAGCTGCGATGACACCGCGGCGGCTGTGGTGCGCCGGCATCCAGATGGGCAAATCGAGGTTCTGGCTGAAGCGGTGAGTGGGCAAAACGAGGCCCATGCGCCCTATGGCGGTGTGGTGCCGGAAATCGCCGCGCGCGCCCACTCTGAAAAGATTGATGGTCTTGCGCGTCAGGTACTGGAGACAGCGGGCCTTAAGTCGTCACAGCTTGATGGCGTCGCGGCCACGGCGGGGCCTGGCCTTATCGGTGGGGTGATGGCCGCTCTGATGACGGCCAAGGGGATTGCGCTCGGTGCTGGCGTGCCTCTGGTGGCGGTCAATCATCTTGAGGGCCATGCCTTGTCGCCGCGCCTGACCGAAACCCTGGAGTTTCCCTATCTGCTCTTGCTGGTGTCGGGCGGCCATACCCAGCTGGTGATCGTGGAGGGTGTGGGCCAGATGACCCGGCTTGGCTCAACCATTGATGATGCGGCCGGTGAAGCCTTTGACAAGACCGCTAAGGTGATGGGGCTCGGCTTTCCTGGCGGCCCGGCGGTGGAGCGGTATGCGCGCGAAGCCAAAAACCCTGAGCGCTTTGAGCTGCCGCGCATGCTCGCACGGGACAAAAGCTGCGACTTCTCGTTCGCAGGGCTGAAAACGGCGGCCCGTCGCGCCTGGGATAGTCTTGAAAACCCCAACGATGCCGATCGCGCCGATCTGGCCGCCGCCATGCAGGCGGCTATCGCTCGGCATCTATCTGAGCGGACCCGGCGAGCCATGGACGCGTTCAAGGCGCGCTTTTCAGGTGAGGCCTCGCCCCGCCTTGTGGTCGCGGGCGGTGTCGCGGCTAACGGCGCGGTCCGTGAAGCCCTCCAGCTGGAGGCAGAAAAGGCAGGCTTTCAGTGGCTTGCCCCGCCGCTCAAATATTGCACCGATAATGCGGCAATGATTGCGTTGGCGGGCGCTGAGCGTCTGGCGCTAGGCC
Organism: Maricaulaceae bacterium EIL42A08; assembly: GCA_024178355.1. Lineage (GTDB taxonomy): Bacteria > Pseudomonadota > Alphaproteobacteria > Caulobacterales > Maricaulaceae > Oceanicaulis. The sequence goes on from JAMZNZ010000003.1 coordinate 15,382, forward strand.
AGGTCGATGGGCTTGAAGCGCCGGCGCGGGCACGCTGGCCCCTGGATGCGGACGCCGCGCAAAAGGCTCCCGCATCGGGCTCTGGACGCAAAGGCCCCAAGGCCTAAGCTGGGCGCAGATCGGACAGGAAGACGCGAATGAGTGGCATGCAAACCATTGGTGTGATTGGTGCAGGGGCGTGGGGTACTGCGCTTGCGCAGACCTGTGCGCAGGTTGGCCGCGACGTTCGCCTCTGGGCGTTTGAGCCAGAGGTCGTGGACGCGATCAACACCCGCCGCGAAAACAGTGTCTATCTGCCAAAGGCGGCTCTGCACGAGGCGATCACGGCGACCGCAACTGCGTCAGATCTTGCAGGCTGTGACGCCTATCTGGTGGTCACCCCGGCCCAGCACACGCGCGCAACGCTGGCCCATTTCAAGGACGTAATCGCATCGGGTGCGCCGGTCTTACTCTGCTCGAAAGGGTTTGAGCGCGAGAGCCTGGCGCTGATGACCGATGTGCTGGCCGACGTGCTGCCCCAGGCCGTCCCTGCCGTTCTTTCAGGGCCAAGCTTTGCAGCTGATGTGGTCAAGGGCTTGCCAACGGCCGTGACGCTCGCTTGCGCTGATGAAAAGCTGGGTGAGCAGCTGATGGGGGCGATCGGATCGCCAAGTTTCAGGCCCTACTGGACCGACGACCTGATTGGTGCTGAAGCGGGCGGCGCGGTCAAGAATGTGCTTGCGATCGCTGCCGGGGTGGTCGAGGGCAAGCAGCTGGGCAAGTCGGCCCATGCTGCATTGATCGCACGGGGCTTTGCAGAGATGACCCGGCTGGGTGAAGCGCTGGGTGCGCGCCGTGAAACGCTGGCGGGACTGTGCGGACTGGGTGATCTGGTGCTGACCTGCTCATCACCCCAGTCGCGCAATATGTCATGCGGTCTGGCGCTGGGGCGAGGCGAGGCGCTGGGCGATATCCTCTCGGCTCGCAAAGCTGTCACCGAAGGGGTTGCCAGCGCGCCGGCCGTCGTGGCGCTGGGGGTCAGGCATGGCGTCGATCTTCCGATTTGTCAGGCGATTGATGACGTGTTGTCGCAGCGTAAGGACCTGAATTCAGCCATAGAAGCGCTTTTGAATCGGCCCTTCCGCGCAGAAGCCCTATAAAATATAGGGGTTATCTAACCCTTCGTTTATCTGAGTGTGCTCTACTCGCTCCAGACCTGATTTTTTGACAGGTGGACGGGGCATGATGAACACCATTGGGGATCTGGTAATCCTCGCAGCATCGCTGGTTATGACGTTGGTATTCTGGCGCGCGAGCCAGCGCATGGGCCGCGCCAACGAAGGCACGCGGATTATCAGCTTTGGTCTTGGTGCCATCGCCGTTTCGGCCTTTGTTGATGCCACGGAAATCTTTGGGCCTGTGCCCTTCGCGCCGGTCATTGGCGGGCCCATGACAGAAGGTATCGCGTATGCAGGTTACTCCCTCGGCGCGGTCTGCCTGGCCTTTGGCCTGACGCGGTGGATGCCGCTGTTAAAGCGCCTCGACAAAGAGGTCGCTGGTCGCGCTCGGGCAGAGACAAACCTGAACCGTGCGCTGGATGTCAGCCGCCGCTTCAATGCTGGCCTCGAGGCTCTGGGTAAGGATCACATTCAGAACCGGTGGAGCGAAGCAGAGCTGATGGACGAAGCCACGCGCCGCCTATCCCAACTGATGGGTGTCGCCCGGATCAGCGTGTGGACGCGTGATGCTGATGGCGGTGCGATTGAATGCCTGAGCCTTTATGCGCGTGACGCTGACCAGCACACCAAAGGCATGCGCCTGGAGCGTGACAGCAACCCTGCCTATTTCGACGCTATTGAGTCAGGCTCCACCGTCAGCGTGCCAGACGCCATGACCGACCCCATAACACTCGACTTTGTTGAGGGGTATTTGGGGCCGCTGAATATCGGGGCCATACTGGATGCGCCGATCCGAACCGGCGATGGCATTCGCGGCGTTGTGTGTTGTGAGCATGTGGGCGGTATTCGCCGCTGGAGTGATGAGGAAGCCTCGCTTGCTTCTGCCTTTGCTCAATATATTGGCGTGGCAATGCTGGCTGAAGAGCTGAAAGTCGCCGCGGAGGCTGCTCGTTCCGCCAGTCGAGCCAAGAGTGCCTTCCTGGCCAATATGAGTCACGAGCTGCGCACGCCGCTTAATGGCATGCTCGGCATGGCTGACGTAATCGCTAACGCCGCTTCAACTCAAACGGAACGCGAAGCCGCCGAGACGTTGACCGGGGCGGGTCGCCAGCTGCTGGCTGTACTGAACGATGTGCTCGACCTGTCAAAGATTGAAGCTGGTCGTCTGGAGCTGCGTCCTGAGCCAACTGATATTGCGGCTCTGGTGCGTGAAAGCTGTGCCCTTTTCCGGCCAGCCGCGCAGAAAAAGGGCCTGTCGCTGACGATGGAATTGTCGGCGCTTCCAGATGCAGTTAGCGCAGACCCGGTACGTGTGCGCCAGATCCTGTCCAACCTCGTTGCCAATGCCGTGAAGTTCACCGACACCGGCTCGGTCACGGTATCAGCAGGCTATGAGCCGACATCAGACGGTATGAGTCACCAGATTGTGCTTTCGGTGAACGATACGGGCTGCGGCATTTCCCTGGAAGACCAGGGCCGCCTCTTCCGCCGCTTCAGTCAGGTTGAAGGTGACGCTCTGACTGAAAAGTCTGGCAGCGGCCTTGGACTGGTGATCGCGCGCGAGCTGGCCCAGAAGATGGACGGCGATATCCGCGTTGAAAGCGAGGCTGGCAAAGGGGCCCGCTTTACGTTCACATTTAAAGCGGTTGAAGTTCAGGTAGTTGAAGGCATCACCGTCGATGAAAGCGATCACGATGCGCTCAATGGCGCGCAGATTCTTCTGGTCGATGACAATGAAATCAATCGCATGGTGGCGCGCTGCTTTATCGAGCCCTTGGGTGCGCGCGTGACCGAGGCAGGATCTGGTGAAGCGGCCCTTAAAGCCCTGAAGGAACAGGCTTTTGACCTGGTCCTGCTGGATGCTCACATGCCCAAGATCGATGGCCTTGCTACGCTGGCCGAGCTTCGCGCGCTTCCACAGGGTCACGAGCTGCCGGTGATCGTGATTACCGCCGATGCGCTGGCATCCGATGAAGCCCGCTACCTGGCCGCCGGCATGGACGCTTATATACCCAAGCCGGTCGACAAGACCCGGCTGGTGAAGACCTGCGTTGAGCGGCTCAAGGGTGGGCGCTCATTCCATGAAGCGGATGCTCGAAGCGCATGATCAAATCGCGAGCCGGGGCCGGATCAGGGTGTAATTTCCTCGCCCGCCCAGTCAAACAGCCGCCCGCTCTCTTGAGGCGTTAGTCCATCGAGCACCGTCAAAAGCCGCTCGGCCGAATAGGCCGGAGTAAAGAGCTTGCCCTCTGGCACGCCGCGCTGGAAGGGCTCAGACAGGGGCGTATCAACCGTGCCGGGATGCAGACCGACACAAAGGGCGTTTTTCGATTTGCGCGCCAGCTCAATCGAACAGGTGCGGATCACCTGATTAAGCGCGGCTTTGGAAGCGCGATAGGCATGCCAACCGCCCAGGCGATTGTCTGAAATAGAGCCGACGCGGGCAGACAGAGCCGCAACGACGGCCTTTTCCGGTGCGTCTCTCGAGTCTCTCGCGAGGCGGTCCAGACCGGCCTGTATGATCAGGCTTGGCAGGATAGTATTGATCGCAAAGGCGTCGGCAAGGCGCGGCGCACTCATGTGACGCCAGCTCTTTTCCGGCTCCATTTGGCCTTCTGAATGCAGAGCGCCGGTGGCGGCGATGACCAGGTGCAGGGGGCCATCGGCGGCAGCCGCGTCCATGGCGGCCGCAATGCTTGCTGGGTCATCAAGATTGAACGCGACGCCCGGCACACCACTCACAGAGACCCCGCTGCGTGAGGCCGCGTAAACGCTGCCACAGCGCGGATCATTCTGGATGTGATCGAGAAGTGCCCGGCCAATGCCGCCGGACGCGCCAAAGACGACGGCACGATAATTTTCAGGAAGAGACGTGAGTGTCAGGGTCATAGGCGCAGCAAATAGACCGCCGTCACCTTGTGGCCACCCTTGAGCGTCTAGAGGATCAGGGCGTCTGCACCTTCTTCGGCGCTCGCCGCCTGGCTTCCAAGAATGGCGACCTTCAGGCGAGAGACCAGCGCCTGCGTCTTCGTTGGCGTGCGACGGTGGAAGTAGTCGTTCTTGTCAAGGACGGTGACCTCGTCGGCCAACTCGTCCAGCTTCACTCCCACTGAACCACTCAGAACCAGAACGGGTGTACCCGACACAGCTCTAAGCAGGTTTAACACCGTGCCTTTGGGATCAACGGAGTCTGGAAGGCGCAGGTCGGCGACGATCAGATCGTAATGCTTTTTGGAAAGCCTACTGTACGCATCTCTCAAGGTGCGGATGACCTCGAGGTTCAAATTGTCCACAGAAGCATCGTAAAGCGCATGCTGCAGCAGCATGGCATCCCCAAAGTCATCCTCAATGTGAAGCACGTGAAGGCTTTGGCTCATCCGTGTGTCCTTCGACTTGAGGTTATAATTAAAGTCATGCCCTTTACAGACTGTTAAGCGATTTCTAATGCCTGCAGAATTTTCGGGGTCTCTAGCCCCGCCCGGGCTGCAGCTGCGACGCAGGTGTTGGCAAGCAGCATGGCAATGGTCATGGGCCCGACACCACCGGGTACAGGTGTAATGAAGTCAGCAATTTTAACGGCTTCACCAAAGTGGACATCGCCAACAAGCCGAGACTTGCCGTCGCCTGCATCAATCCGGTTGATGCCCACATCAATGATGGTGGCTCCCGGTTTGATCCAGTGACCGCGAACCATTTCCGGGCGCCCAACGGCGGGCACCAGAATATCGGCTTCAGCGCAGACAGCCGGCAGGTCAGCAGTGCGCGAATGGGCGAGGGTCACCGTGCAATTGGCTTCAAGAAAGAGCAGCGCCGCTGGCTTGCCCACAAGGATTGAGCGCCCGATGACGACCACTGATTTGCCGGTCAGATCGCCCAGCGCCTGACGGGCCAGCCACACGCATCCCGAAGGCGTGCATGGGCGAAGACCTTTTGAGCCCTGTACCAGCGCGCCTGCGCTTTTGGCGGTCAGGCCATCGACATCCTTGGCTGGATCAATGGCCTCGACAATTTCAGTGGCGTCGAGATGGTCGGGCAGCGGGAGCTGAACCAGAATGCCATCAACGCCATCATCGCGATTGAGTTGATCCACAAGCGCCAGCAGCGCTTCGCGTGTCGTATCGGCTGGAAGCCGATGCTCGATCGAGGTCATGCTCGCCGCTTCAGTGCGCCGGATCTTGTTGCGGACATAGACCTGGCTTGCCGGGTCGTCACCCACCAGAACGACGGCAAGAGCCGCTGCGCGGCCCAGCGGGACGGCGAGCGCTTCGGCAGCCGATTTGGCAGCTGCATCCACTGCCGCGGCTCCGGCCTTGCCATCAATCAGGCGGGCGCGGTGGTCACTGTTTTTGATAATATCAGCCATGGCGCTGCTCTGTGTCCCAGAGCGCGCGGCCAGTCAAGACACGGTCAGCGACACAGGCGGTCAGCTGATTGAAGTGCGGCGGTGACCCCGGACAGAGAAAACTCATAGGCAACAAGGGTTCCGTCAGAGTGGGTTGCTTCGACCCGCATGGTCGAGCCGCGCCGCATGTCGCCAACGAGATCTTCTTCGTCGTCGGGGCTTTCGACAAAGCCCTCGCGTTCTGAAACGAACATGCGATAGCGATCAGATCCGATGCGTACACGTGGCGGGCTGTCGGGGCGCAGGAGCTGACCTGACAGGAAGCTGGGCTGCTCGTCTGCGTCGCCATTGGCCCAGCTGGCTACAAGGAAGAAGACGTCGCCATGGTTGGCGCTCGCCGGGTTGGCTTCCTGCGGTGTGCTTTGCACATAACAGATCCGGGCATCGCCTTCGCCGCGCGTGAACACCCGCCAGTCGCGCTCCTCACCATGGAACACGGCGTCCTGAGCCGTTGCTACCGGGGCAAGAGACAGTCCAAGCGCAAAGGCAGAGACGGCAATTGAGGAGGAAGCTGCACGCATGGGGTCGAACACTCCGCTAGGTCTGGCATCAGAACAATGATACGCATTTGGCACTGGTTGCAGCGTAATTGAAGGATTAAACGCTGTGCTCGTGTTGAAAACATGGCACCAACGGTTGACAAAGACCCCACGTATCATGTGCGCTCTTTTGGCAAAACTCATTTAGCAAAGGGGCAAATTTGCCCGACGCGCCCGCAAGCAGTGACCCCGTTCTGGATCGGGATCAGCTCGACTCGCTTGTCGAGGCGACCGCTCGTAAGGATCGGGACGCCTTTGCTGCGCTGTTCAACTTCTATGCGCCCCGGATCAAGTCCTACCTTCTGCGCCTGAACGCCCCAGACAGCCTGGCTGAGGAATTGACCCAGGAGGTGATGCTCGCGGTGTGGCGCAAGGCCGAAACCTTTGACAAGAGCCAGGCCTCGGCCTCCACATGGATTTTCCGCATTGCACGCAATCGTCGCATCGATGCGGCGCGCCGGGCTGCAAAGCCCACGCTGGACGGTGAAGATCCCGCACTGCAGCCACCAGAAGTGGAAATGCCTGATGATGCCGCGCACGCCACGGGCCGCGAGGCAAAGGTTCGCGAAGCGCTCAAAACCCTGCCTGAAGAGCAGGTGGCTCTGCTGCGGCTGGCGTTTTTTGATGGTCTGTCCCACCGCGACATTGCGGATCGGATTGGCGCGCCTCTGGGCACCGTAAAGTCCCGCCTGCGCTTGGCTTTCGACAAATTACGCCGGATTCTGGATGACGACCTGCTGTGAATAAATCAAATTAGGTGCGATATAATGACCCCTTGGCCTTGAAAGGCTTGGGATGCGACCAATTTTCCCGGGTCGCGACACATGATCACGAAAATGTTAACCGCCCAAGAAGCAAGCGACGACGAGTAGACGCCATGACCAATCATCCGCTGGGAGAGGAGCTCTACGCTGCCTACGCCTCCGGCGCGCTTTCAGGCCCGATGCGCCTGTTGGTCGACGCGCAAGCTGCAGTCGATGCCGATATCGACGCGCAGCGCCGTGAAGCTGAAGCCGTATCTGGCGTGCTGCTTGAGGCTGCTGAGCCTGCGCCTGTGTCAGGGTCTGCCCTCGCTGAAGTCTTTGCGGCCATTGATGCAGAAGAAGCCTGCGTTGGTGAAGCCGGCCGCGCGCCAATAAGCGCCGGCGATGAGGCTTCGCAGAAGGCGGCCAATGCGGCAGGTCAGGCCATCAACGAGCTTCTGGATTTGCCAGAGGCGGTCCGCGATCTTGCGCTGGAGCAGGGCGGCTGGAGCTTTGCTGGGCCGGGTGTGCGCACCATGGACCTGATGGAAGATGGCTCAGCCAAGGCTCAACTCATCCGTCTGGAGCCAGGCTGCGGTGTCCCACGCCACAGCCATGATGGCCGCGAATTCACGTTGGTGCTCACCGGAGCCTTCCACGATGGCCGCGAGCGCTTTGGCACTGGCGAGATGTGTACCGCTGACCCGTCGGTCGAGCACAAGCCGGTCGCCGAATACGGTGAAGTCTGCATCGCGCTGGCCGTAACCGACGGCCCGCTGGCCTTTACCGGTCCGCTTGGCTGGGTCCAGCGCGCACTGGGTGGATAAAACCGCAGACACTGCGGCACCGGGCCGCTTCCCTCTGAGGCTGGGCGCACTATGCTCTGGTCCATGGATAGCGATCTGATCTTTGATGGTGATGTTGTCATCGCAGGCGGCGGGCTTGCGGGACTGACCCTGAGCCTGGCGCTGCACAAGGCGGGCCTTTCGGTCTGCCTCGTGGACGCGCTCCCCCTTGAAAGCCGCACGGCACCAGAATTCGACGGCCGCGCGTCGGCGCTCGCCTACACCAGCTGGCGCATGCTGGAGACAGTTGGCGCAGCTCAGCACATGGACGGCAAGGTCCAGCGCATCGAAGACATCCTGATCGTAGATGGTCGGCCCTATGACGGGGTCAAGCCGGGCGGGCCGGGCCGCGACCAGCTGCACTTTGATCGCCGCGAAATCTCACCCGATGACGATGGCGAGCCACTGGGCTGGATGGCGGAGAACCGCTGGACGCGTATTGCGCTCGCCAAGGCGGCTGAAGAGGCAGACATGCCGGTCTTCGCGCCTGAGCGTATTTCCCATATGGGTGAGGGCAAGGCTGGCCGGGCGCGCCTGCACCTGGAAAGCGGCAAGGCCATTGATGCCCAGCTGGTTGTGGCCTGTGACGGCAAGTTCTCTCGCCTGCGCGAGCAGGCTGGCATTCGCACCATGGGCCGCGAGTATGGGCAAAAGGGCGTTGTCCTGAATGTCGCTCACGAGCTGCCTCACGAAGGGGTCGCTTATGAGTATTTCATGCCGGCTGGACCGTTTGCGATCCTGCCCCTGCCCGGCAACCGTTCCAGCCTTGTGTGGACGGAAAAATCAGCGGCTGCTGATGCTCTTAAAGAGATGGATGACGCCCACTTCCAGGAAGCGCTGGAGGCGCGGTTTGGTGATTTCCTGGGTTGGGTGAAACCCGATAGTCCGCGCTGGACCTATCCGTTGGGTCTGCAGGTCTCAGAGACCTTTATTGGAGAGCGGCTGGCGCTGGTGGGCGATGCGGCTCGCGCCATCCATCCCATTGCCGGTCAGGGCTTTAACCTCGGTGTTCGCGATGCTGCAGCGCTGGCTGAAACCATTGTCGAAGCCAAGCGCGCCGGGCTTGATCTGGGCGCGCAAGCCTCGCTCCAGCCCTATGAGCGCTGGCGTAAGACCGACACGGCGGCTTTGTCGCTCGGGACTGACTTCTTCAACACGCTGTTTTCCAACGACCACTCCTCCATCCGGCTGGCGCGGGGTGTGGGGCTTTCGGTCGTTGATAAAATCCCCTTCGCGCGTGAGTTCTTCATGCGTACCGCCGGCGGGGCCACGGGTGATCTACCCGCGCTTCTTCGCGGGGAGCGGCTTAGCCTTTAGGTTCGCTTTTTCGGCGGCCCCCATACGTGCTGCTTTGCTTCTATTGGGCCGCCGGGCATGACGGGGCGCTCCGGGTAGCCGCCCATGCTGATGGTGCGATCATAAAGTGCGATGGCTGCCGCCACCGACAGGTTCACACAGAACCGGGTGGGGATTTTGATGATGTGGGCGCAGCACGCCTGCATCTCAGGCGACAGGCTCCCGCGTTCTGGCCCCATCACGTAGGCGGCCGCGCGCGGATGGCGGAAGCTTGGCAGCTCAATGGCGTCCTCGGTCAGTTCAACACCGACCAGCTGGCAGTTCTTGGGAAGCAGCAGATCGTCGACACTCTCCCATGCATAATAGGGGATGTTGAGCGTTGTCTTCGCGGTGTCGGTCTGGAACATTTCCCGGGCGCGGTCTTCAGCCCTGATTGAAAATACAAAGCTTGCGCCAAAGGCGTGGGCGGTACGCATCACTGCGCCCAGGTTTCGGGCTTTGGAAATGCCCTCAACGCCGACTGCGAAATACCCTCTCATGACAGGATCGATAGCCGCGCCCGCGCTGAAGGGCAATCAGCGACCTGCGCCTAGTGCACGCTCACTGGCTGGGCACCGTGATCGATGGCGGCTTCAAAGGCAGCATCACGGTCGGAGAAAATCGCCCGGCGCGTGCCGTCTTCGGTGTGGATGGCATAGAGCGTGGCATCCGCATCAAGCTCGATCCCGCTCTGAGCGGCTTCATCCTGAATTTCAGCGCCCAGGACCTCGCGCACATAAACAAGCGGAGAGGCTTTAGTCGCTTCAGGCGCTTGGGTGTCGGTCTCAGTCATCTTTCCAGACCTCGTATTTGCCAATCAGTCATGAGTATGAAGTGGCGATCACTACGGGAAGGTTCAAGGTCTGAGGCGCAGGCATGACAAAACCCTGCGTTGGTTACCGCGGGGTCTTTGGGTTCCGAAGCTCGCGTTAGCGAGCGAAGGATGGTGGAGCCAGGCGGAATCGAACCGCCGACCTCTTGAATGCCATTCAAGCGCTCTCCCAACTGAGCTATGGCCCCGAAATCCGTGTCGATTGACAGGCTTTGGGCGGCCCGCCGTTTCGAGAGCGCGGAACATAGTCACGAGAACTGACCTGATCAAGCGTCAAGTCAGCTCTTGTGCACATGGCCCGTATTAGTCGTCGTCCTCGTCATCGCCGATGGAGACATCGCCCAGATCGTCGTCGTCATCATCGTCGAGCAAAAGGCCATCATCATCATCGTCGTCGTCGAGGTCGGACTCACCGTCGGAGAAGCCATCAAGGTCGTCGTCATCGGTCGGCGCAGCTTTCTTCGCCTTCGGCGCGGTGTCGTCGTCCTCGCCCATGTCCAGCGGTACTTCGTCGAGTTCGGGGGTATCCACGTCCTCGTCTTCGTCCTCATCGTCCTTGGACTCTTCGGCCTCGTTGTCCGTCTCCTCCTTGTCCTCAGCGTCGTCTTTCGACGGCTTGGTCGGAGTCTTGGCGACCACTTCCTCAAAGAAGGAGAGCGGGTATTCCATACCGGTGTAAGGAGACACGATCGGATCTTTATTCAGATCGTAGAATTTCTTCCCGGTTTCCGGGCAGACGCGCTTTACGCCAAGGTCGGCTTTAGGCATTGCGGGACGTCCTCGTGAAATAAGACGGTTTAACTTGAAGCGGTGGGGCAGTTGCCACGTTCTCCGCGCGCTGTCAAAACCGTATTTCGTTTATTCGCCCAATCAAGCTTTTCGGAACTCCAATGAACGCTGACGTCGCGGCCTCCACAGAACGCCCCCACGGCCCCAGAACGGCAAGCTTTTCAAAAGGCTTGTCCGGCAGCTTGCGTGCGGCTGCGGACAAGTCGATTTCCCACCGCTCACTGATTTTTTCTGCAATGGCCGAAGGCACCAGCCTGATCACCGGCCTGCTGGAAAGTGACGATGTACTGGCCACGGCCCGGGCGGTGGCTCAGCTCGGCGCACGTGTTGAAAAGCTTGGCGATGGTCGCTGGCAGGTGACGGGTGCCCCGTGGCGCAGCCCGGCGGCACCGCTTGATCTGGGCAATTCAGGCACCGGCGTGCGCCTGTTGATGGGGGCGGCGGCGCGCTTTGATCTTGAGGCGGTATTTACCGGCGATGAGAGCCTGTCTTCACGCCCTATGGCGCGCGTCCTCGACCCGCTGGCTGATATGGGCGTGCGCAGTGAGGCGGCTGAAGGCGGGCGTCTACCGACCACTGTCTTTGGTCGCTCTGACATAAAGCCCATCGATTACACGCCGCCGGTGGCATCCGCCCAGGTTAAAAGCGCGATCCTTCTGGCGGGTTTGGGCTCGGACGGTGAAACCATCGTGCGGGAGCCGCGCCTGACCCGCGCGCATACCGAAACCATGGGACCGCTCTACGGCGCTGATTTCACGGTTGAGCGTGACGGCCCAAGCGCGGTGATCATGGTGCGTGGCGGCAGGACGCTGAAGGCCCATGATCTTGAAGTGCCCGGCGACCCCAGCTCGGCGGCCTTCCTGGTGGCCGCTGCGCTACTGACCCCCGGCAGTGACGTGACGATCACTGGGGTGATGACCAATCCGGCCCGCTTTGGCCTTTATGAGACGCTGCAGGACATGGGTGCCGACATTACGCTGACACCCGCTGGCACACGCGCCGGCGAGGCGTTGGTCGACATTCATGTGCGATCCAGCACGCTGAAAGGTGTTGAGGTGCCCGCTGAGCGCGCGCCGTCCATGATTGACGAATACCCCATCCTGTCGGTGCTGGCTGCCAATGCTGAAGGGCGTACCACCATGCTGGGCCTGGAGGAGCTGCGCGCGAAGGAAAGCGACCGCCTGTCGGCGTCAGCAAAGCTGCTTGAAGTCAATGGCGTTAAGCTGGAGCTCGGCGATGACTATCTGATCGTTGAGGGTTGCGGTGCGGGTGGCGTGCCCGGCGGCGGAATGGTGCAAACCTTCCACGATCATCGCCTCGCCATGAGCGGGCTTGTCATGGGCCTTGCCTCCAGAGGGCCGGTCACCGTCGATGATGTCGCCATGATCGCGACCAGCTATCCGACCTTCTTTGATGATGTGGCGGCCCTGGGCGGGGTGATCTCCTGACCCCTTTGAACTGACTCCCAAATTACAGCCCTGCCTTGCCCTTTAGGGCCTGATGGAGTAGGTACGCGCACGGTTTTGCTGAGGCGTGCCTGTCACGCCAACGCCAGACCGTTTCGCCGGACGCGCTTTTCCTGAAGCGCAACTGGTCTCATCCGTTTTTCGTTCCACTGGACAAACCCCGGGGCTCTGAAGCGGATTTGGCTATTGGCTTCAGGGTTTAAGGGGCGTTCACCTGTAACCGTTATCCGGCTGCTCGCAGCAGCTTTCAGGATCATTCGCTGCTCGCAAGCGGCAAGTCCGCCGGGCATAACCGGCCGGCCGGAAACGATTTCATCTCCTCGGAGCCACTCTAACTCATGACTGAAACCTCAACCCCGACCACTGACGATTTCGCCCAGATGCTCGAAGCCAGCATGGCTGGCCGCGACATGATGGAAGGCGCTGTCGTCAAAGGCACCGTCACTGCCGTTGAAAATGATGCCGTTGTTATTGACGTTGGTCTGAAGACCGAAGGCCGTATCTCGCTTCGCGAATTTACCGGCCCGGGCTCGACCGCACCCGTCGCAGGTGACGAAGTCGAGGTCTATCTGGAGCGCATCGAAAACGCGCTCGGCGAAGCCGTTCTGTCGCGCGACAAGGCGCGCCGCGAAGAAGCCTGGGATCGCCTGGAAAAGCAATTCGAAGGCAAGGAGCCGGTCAACGGCGCCATCGTGGGTCGCGTCAAAGGCGGCTTCACCGTGGATCTGGGTGGTGCGTCCGCCTTCCTGCCAGGTTCACAGGTCGACATTCGCCCTGTGCGCGATGTCACCCCGCTGATGAACAAGGAACAGCCGTTCGCGATCCTGAAAATGGACCGTCCGCGCGGCAATATCGTCGTATCCCGCCGCGCCGTGCTTGAGGAGAGCCGTGCCGAACAGCGTGCAGAACTCGTCGGCCAGCTGGCTGAGGGCGAAGTTCGCGAAGGCGTCGTGAAGAACATCACCGATTACGGTGCGTTTGTGGATCTGGGCGGTATCGACGGCCTGCTGCACGTCACCGACATGAGCTGGAGCCGCGTGGGTCACCCGAGCGAAGTGGTCGAAGTTGGCCAGACCGTTCAGGTCCAGATCGTCAAGATCAACAAGGACACCCAGCGTATCTCGCTTGGCATGAAGCAGCTGCAGTCCGATCCGTGGGACGGCGTTGGCGTCAAGTATCCGGTGGGCGCAACCTTCACCGGCCGCGTGACCAACATTGCCGAATACGGGGCCTTTGTTGAGCTGGAAGCTGGCGTTGAAGGCCTGGTCCACGTCTCGGAAATGAGCTGGACCAAGAAGAATGTCCACCCGGGCAAGATCGTGTCGACCTCTCAGGAAGTCGAAGTCATGGTCCTCGACGTGGATCCGGAAAAGCGCCGCGTTTCGCTTGGCATCAAGCAGACCCAGCGCAATCCGTGGGAGCTGTTTGCTGAAGCTCACCCGGTCGGCTCTGAAGTCGAAGGTGAAGTTAAGAACATCACCGAATTCGGCCTGTTCATCGGCGTTGATGAAGACATCGACGGTATGGTGCACCTGTCCGACCTCGACTGGGATCGTTCCGGCGAAGACGCCATCCAGGACTTCAAGAAGGGCGACGTTGTTCGCGCCAAGGTCCTTGATGTGGATGTCGAGAAGGAGCGCGTCTCCCTCGGCGTCAAGCAGCTGGGCGGCGACCCGATGGACGAAGGTGGCATCAAGCGCGGCGAGACCGTGACCTGCACCGTCACCGAAGTGACCTCCGGCGGCGTCGAAGTCTCCCTCGGCCCGGACGATCTGGTCAAAGCCTTCATCCGCAAGTCCGACCTTTCGCGCGATCGCGCCGAGCAGCGTCCGGAGCGTTTTGCGGTTGGCGACAAGGTCGACGCACGCGTCACCAATATCGACAAGGGCTCGCGCCGCATCTCGGTGTCCATCAAGGCACTGGAAGTGGCTGAAGAGAAAGAAGCCGTCGAACAGTATGGCTCGTCTGACTCCGGTGCATCGCTGGGTGATATCCTCGGCGCGGCTCTGAAGGACAACGACTCTGACAAGGAATAAGGCTTTCGGCCTTACAGCCGATTGACGAATTCTGACACTGAATGTCCCCCGGAGCGTTTGCTTCGGGGGATTTTCTTTATCAAACGGGCGTTTCTGGCGTTGACGTTGCTGTCAGAGGGTCCCAAACTCATGGAAATTAACTTTTCAGGGTGCGGACATGATCAAATCAGAACTCATCGAGAAACTGGCTGAAGACCACCCCCACCTCTACCAGAAGGATCTGGAGTGGGTGGTGAACTGTGTTCTGGAAGAGATCACCCAGGCGCTGGAGCGCGGCGACCGGGTGGAGCTTCGCGGCTTCGGGGCCTTCTCGGTGCGCAATCGCCCACCCCGCCAGGGCCGCAACCCGCGCACCGGTGAAGCGGTGGCCGTGAAGGAAAAGCACGTGCCCTTCTTTAAAACTGGCAAGGAATTGCGCGAACGCGTCGACGGCAAGGGGTAGGCCGCAACGTCGCCTGACTATCCAGCCTGCCCGCTTTCTTTGAGTTTATTGTGACGCGTGCCCGCGCCTTTCTGTTTATCGGCGGCGGCCTTCTGGCGCTTTATTATCTTGCCGAGGCCGTTTTCGAGTATGGGCAGGTGCCTGTCCTGACCCGGCATCAACCCGCTTTGATCCTGCGTTATGACGTCCGGCAGGCCGATCAGCTTGTTAGCGATATGCCCAGCCTGTCTGGCGTTGTCCGCTCTGACCTGACTGTAGTCCGCCATAGCGCTGGAATTGATCCGACCATCCAGGGCGCAATCTACTATTCCGACTTCTTGTTGATGTGGACACTTGAACCACGCCTTGAGGGATTTACCACTCGCGTGCGCCCTTTCCGGGCGCGCTGGAGTTCAGAGCCCGACCCTGAGGCCATCGATGCAGCCATGATTGCGCTGGGGCAGCATGTCGAGCAGACGGCCGGAACGCGGGCGATCTTCCTGTCCGTTGAAGAGCTGCGCGCATCCTGACCCAGCGTCGCGGGTAACCTAACCTCTTTCCCGTTCCTTAACGCCTGACAGCGACACTGCCTCCTCGGTCAATCTGGCGGAAGACAACGCGTGTTCAAAGCACCAGCCATAGCCTATGCCCAGCCTTATGCCGCGATCGGGGCAAGCCCGAGCGCCCAGGCAGGTGAGCGTGCGCGCGCCTTGACCGGCACCAATCCGCAAGGCTCGGAAAGCCTCACCCGCTCCGACAGGGTCGACCTGTCGAGCGCTGCGCGCTCTGCGACCGGCGAAGACCTCACCGAAGAGCAGCAAAAGCAGGTGGATGAGCTTAAAAAGCGCGATGCCGAAGTGCGTCGCCATGAAGAGGCACACCAGCGGGTCGGTGGTCAGTATGCCAGCGCGCCCTCCTATGAGTTCCAGCAAGGCCCGGACGGCAAGAATTACGCGGTTGGTGGCTCGGTCCAGATTGATACCGCCCCGGTAGAGGGTGATCCCGACGCCACCATCGCCAAGATGGAAATCGTCAAACGCGCCGCGCTCGCCCCAGCTGAACCGTCCAGTCAGGATCGCGCTGTTGCTGCGCAAGCTGATGCCACCGCCCAGGCCGCCCGTCAGGAAAAGGTGGAGATGGAGCGTGAAGCCACAGAGGCCGCCGCCCGCGGTGAGCCTTCGCCCGATGCCACAGGCTTTGGCACCGCGTCCGCCACCAGTGCAGCGCCGTCCATGACGCTCGGCGGCTATGGTCCCGCAGGCACAAGCGATGTGGGCGGCTTGCTGGAGCTGTTTGCTTAGAACCCTCAGTCCATCAGATTAGTGATCGCGCGCCTGGCGGTATCGATCACGCGCCGGTCGTGCCAGTAGAGCTCATGGGACAGGGGCGTTGCAGCGGCCAGCCGTCTCATACCGAAGCCGAACCCCTCGCCCAGCTCCCACTTGCGGTCTTTCGGTTCAATTTCTTTGGCCGGGTCTCGGGTAAAGTCATTGAACGGCGGATCGGTTCGAAACGCCTCGGCATCAGGGTGGCGATGATTGAACCAGGCTTTGTATTCGCTCTCGATCGCATAGCCGAGCACATCATCAGGATCATAGATCGACTCCCACATCTGCTCGCCGCCCCAGTCGGCCTTGGCAACGCGCAGCGGGATTTTCCACTCCGGGCGCACACCCATGCTTAAGAGCGGGATGTTGCAGCCGGCAAAGACGACTGAGGCCAGCGTCTCAAGCCGACAGAAGGGCGAGACGTCTCCCGTTTCATTGACGCGTTCCGGGCGGCACTGGGCATCCCAGGCATAGTTTGAAATCACGTGGCAGCCCATGGAGTGGGCGAAGACCACGACAGGCACCGTCATGGGATCGATCCCGTCTGCGGTTAGCGCGTCCTCGACCCGTTTCAGATAGCGATAGATATCCAGCTGGGTGTCAGAATAGGTGGTGCCGGGATAAAAGCCGTTCTTGCGTTCGCGGAACTGGTAGGCGGCCGCATCGCCCATGCCTGACACCATGACCTCAAACGCCTTGCCCCAGAGTGCGTGGGTGTGGCGCCGGCTCTGGATTTCCAGCTGACGGATCTCCAGCTTTTCCTGCGCCCACAGCACTGGCTGCCACAAAACCTTGCCGGTGAGCGAGGCAGTAATGGCGTCATCGTTGAGGCGCGGCAGGGTCTGCATCTCGATAGAGTCGCTCAGCGCCGTGTACAGGTCGTAATCGAAATCGTCCTTGTTGAACTGTCCATCGCGCGCGGGGGAGAAATACGTCCCGATGCCGTGCAGCATCAGGCATAATACCGGTTGGCTCATACCTGCCTCCTTTAAGCGCGATTACGGTATCACCAAAGGGTGTGTTGCCAAGCGGTTTCGGGGCCTGCGGGTATGCCCGCCTTTATTGCTTGGCGATCGCAAGGCGCTGGACTACATCAGCGGCCATGACCCGGACCCTGATCAAGATTTGCGGCATGAATGACGCGCCTTCGGTGGATGCAGCCGTGGCGGCGGGCGCAGATTATCTCGGCTTCATCATCTTTCCCAAAAGCCCGCGCCATGTCAGCCCGGTTGAGGCTGGGCGGCTCGCGGCGCGCAAGGGCGATGCAAAGTCGGTCGCGGTGCTGGTGGACCCGACCGAGCCGCAACTGGGTGCGGTGGTGCGTGACATGCGCCCGGACATTATCCAGCTGCATGGCGGGGAAAGCCCGGCGCGCTGCCTTGATGCCCATCACTATGCCGAGCACGGCGTGTGGAAGGCGATGGGCGTTTCAACAGCGGACGATCTTGCTGCCGCTGACCCCTATCGCGGCTATGTCGACGGCTTTGTATTTGACGCCAAGCCGCCCAAAGATGCCGACCGGCCCGGTGGTCTGGGCGAAGCCTGGGACTATGGCCTGCTGGATGGATTTGAGGCCGGCGCACCGTGGATGCTGGCTGGCGGCCTGACCCCTGAAACCGTGGCCGAAGCGATCCGCCAGTCTGGTGCCGAGGGCGTGGACGTCGTCTCCGGCGTTGAATCGGCCCCCGGCGTTAAGGATATCGAGAAAATCAGAGCCTTTATCGCTGCAGTTCAGAGCGCATAAGGGTTGCGTCTGCTACTGTTGAACGCTTGTCTACACCCCACCCTGACCCTCCCCTCAAGGGGAGGGAATGCTATTTACGTGTTTCGTGATAATCCGACAGGTTCGGAGCGATAAAGCGGGTGCCACCGGCGCTCCCTCTCCTCGAGGGGAGGGTTGGGGTGGGGTGGAACCCAACAGGACGAAATGACATGACCCAGCCGAACGCCTTTTCCCAGTTTCCAGATGTCGCCGGTCGCTTCGGTGAGTTTGGCGGCCGCTATGTGGCGGAAACCCTGATGCCGAACATCCTCGCGCTCGAGGAGGCTTATGCGCGCTATAAGGATGATCCGGATTTTGTCGCCGAGTTTGACTTGTTCAGCCGCGACTTTGTGGGCCGCCCCAGCCCGCTCTACTTTGCAGAGCGCCTGACCGAGGAGTTTGGCGGCGCGGATATCTGGTTCAAACGTGACGAGCTGAACCACACCGGCGCGCATAAGATCAATAACTGCCTGGGCCAGGTCCTGCTGGCCAAGCGCATGGGCAAGACCCGCATCATTGCTGAAACCGGCGCAGGCCAGCACGGGGTGGCAACCGCTACAGTCGCGGCGCGCTTTGGTATCCCGTGCGAGGTTTTCATGGGCGCGACCGATGTGGAGCGTCAGGCCCCGAACGTGTTCCGCATGAAGCTGCTAGGCGCGAAGGTCCACGCGGTGACCAGCGGTCGTGGCACGCTGAAAGACGCCATGAATGAGGCGCTGCGCGACTGGGTGACCTATCCAGATGAGACCTTCTATGTGATCGGCACGGTGGCCGGCCCACATCCCTATCCGATGATGGTGCGCGATTTTCAAAGCGTCATTGGCCGCGAGGCGCGCGAGCAGATGCTGGAACGTACGGGCAAGCTGCCCGACGTGGCGGTGGCCTGTATCGGCGGTGGCTCAAACGCCATGGGCCTGTTCCATCCCTTCCTGGAAGACGAGAGCGTTCGCCTGGTTGGCGTGGAGGCCGCCGGCAAAGGCCTTGATGGTCCTGATCACGCGGCAAGCCTGAATGGTGGCAAGCCGGGCATTCTGCATGGAAACAAGACCTATCTGTTACAGGACGAGGATGGTCAGATCACCGAAGGTCACTCCATCTCCGCCGGCCTTGATTACCCCGGCATCGGGCCCGAGCATGCCTTCCTGCACGATATGGGGCGCGCTGAATACCGCTCGGCCACGGACGCAGAGGCGCTGGAGATGTTCCAGCTCTGCTCCAAGCTGGAAGGCATTATCCCGGCGCTGGAACCGGCCCACGCGCTGGCGCGCGTTCGCGATCTGGCAATCGAGCTCGGCAAGGGCGGCACCATCCTGATGAATATGTGCGGCCGCGGCGACAAGGACGTCTTCTCAGTCGCCAAGGCGCTGGGGGTGGAGCTTTAAGAAAACTCCTTTCGTCATCCCGGACTTGATCCGGGACCCAGCAGCGCTTGCGAGAAGACTGGGTCCTGAATCAAGTTCAGGATGACGCAGCAGATAAAAATATTTGCCGGCTCGAATAACTCTATTGAGACAGAAATACCCATGACCCGACTAACCCCCACCTTCGACCGCCTAAAATCTCAAGGCAAAGCCGGTTTTGTCGCCTATGTGATGGCGGGCGATCCGGATGCTGGCACTACGCTTGAAGCGCTGAAGGGCCTGGCGGATGCTGGCGCGGACGTGATCGAGCTGGGCGTGCCGTTCACCGATCCCATGGCCGATGGCCCGACCATTCAGCGCGCCGCGATCCGGGCGCTCGATGGCGGCATGACGATGAAGGGCGTACTGGAGCTGGTGCGCCAGTTTCGCCAGACCCATGCTGATACGCCCATCGTTTTGATGGGCTATGCCAATCCCTTCCACGCTTTTGGTTATGCAGAAGCGGCTGCTGCCATGGCCGAGGCCGGGGCTGATGGTCTGATCTGTGTGGATATCCCACCGGAAGAAGACACCGAGCTGCGTGGGGCGCTGGAAAGCCATGGACTGAGCTTTGTGCGCCTGGCGGCCCCCACCACGTCGGACGACCGCCTGCCGCAAGTGGTGAACCACGCGTCCGGTTTCGTGTATTATGTCTCCACGACCGGCGTGACCGGCGCGAAGTCTGGCCAGACGGCGGACATCGAAACGGCAGTGGCGCGCGTGCGCAAGGCGTCGGGCTTGCCGGTTGCGGTGGGCTTTGGCGTGAAAACTGCAGAGCGGGCCGCAGAGATCGCACGGGTCGCCGATGCGGTCGTTGTGGGTTCGGCTATAGTGGACGCGCTGGACAAAGATGGGGTAGAAGCCGCGGTCTCGCTGTGCGGCGAGCTGGCGAACGCCACCCACACCGCGCGCGAACATAAATAAACGACGAGGCATTTTATGAGCTGGCTTCAAAGACTGACCCCGCCTGGTGTGCAGCGCATGTTTGAAAAGCGCGATACGCCGGAAAATCTGTGGGTCAAATGCCCGGTGTCCGGCGAGATGGTCTTCAACAAGGACCTTGAGGCTGGCTACCATGTGACGCCTGCGGGCCATCACATGCGCATCGGGCCGGAGCTTCGCTTCAAATACCTCTTCGATTCCAGCTGGACCACGACTGAAATCCCCGAAGTCGCCAAGGACCCGCTGAAGTTCAAGGACGACAAGCCCTACACATCGCGTCTGGCTGCGGCCCGCAAGAAGACCAATCGCGAAGACGCGATGGCGATTGCCCATGGCGCGATCAAGGGCATCGATACCACTGTTATCGTCCAGGACTTCTCCTTCATGGGCGGCTCGCTGGGCATGGGTGCGGGCGAAGCCTTCATCAAGGCCTGTGACGTGGCACTGGAAAAGCGTACGCCTCTGGTGGCCTTCACCGCAGCCGGTGGTGCCCGCATGCAGGAAGGTGCCCTGTCGCTGATGCAGATGCCGCGCACGACGCTGGGCATCCAGCTCCTGAAAGACGCAGGTCTTCCATACATTGTGGTGCTGTGTGACCCGACCACCGGCGGTGTGACGGCGAGCTATGCCATGCTGGGCGATGTGCATCTGGCTGAGCCGGGAGCGCTCATTGGCTTTGCCGGTCCGCGCGTGATCGAACAGACCATTCGTGAGAAACTGCCTGAAGGCTTCCAGCGCTCTGAATACCTGCTGGAAAAAGGCATGGTCGACAAGGTCGTCCACCGCAAGGACCTGCCCGAAACGCTGGGCAATCTGATGCGCGTGATGATGAAGCGCCCTGCGCCGGGCACGAATGCGCCAGCGAAAGCTGAACCCGCTGAAGGCTGAGGCCGCACGGGCCTGCTTTAGATAACACCTATCCCGGCCAAGCGGAGCGCAGAGCCGGGATCTCACAGGTGCGCTTTGCTCTGATGACAGAATTGCCATCGGTTGATCCCGGATCGCTGCGCGTCCGGGACAGGGCGTCAGGGTAGTCGCCCTGCCGACCTTGCTTTGAGATCGTTCGCGCCCGGCGTACAACCCACTCCATGACTGCCCCTGAAACCATCGATAGCGCTTTAAAGCGTCTGGCTCAGCTGCACCCGAAGTCCATCGACCTGTCGCTGGCCCGGATTGAGGCGTTGCTGGACAAGCTGGGGCGGCCTCAGGACCGCTTGCCGCCCACCATTCATCTGGCCGGAACAAACGGAAAAGGCTCCACCGCCGCCTTCCTGCGTGCGATCGCGGAGGCCGCTGGCGAACGGGTGCATGTCTACACCTCGCCGCATCTGGTGCATTTTAATGAGCGGATTGTGCTGGCCGGTGAGGTCGTCGATGACGCGCGACTGAAGGCGGCCTTTGATCGGGTGGAGGCGACCAATGGCGATGCGCCCATCTCCTTCTTTGAGGCCACCACGGCTGCCGCCTTCTTGCTGTTTGCAGAAAATCCTGCGGAGCGCCTGATCCTGGAGACCGGGCTCGGCGGGCGGCTGGATGCCACGAATGTGCTGGATGCGCCGCAATGCACGGTCATCACGCCGGTCAGCCTCGATCATCAGGGCTTTCTTGGTGACACGGTGAAACAGATTGCGGGCGAAAAGGCGGGCATCATCAAGCCGGGTGCACCGCTGGTACTGGCACCCCAGAGGCCAGAAGCGCGCAGCGTGATTGATGCGGTGGCGATGCAGATTGGTGCTCCGGTGCTAGCCTGGGGCGAGCAGTTCCGCGCCTATCCCGAACACGGCCGCCTGACCTATGAGGAAGACGAGCTGTTGTGGGACTTGCCAGCGCCAGCGCTGCTGGGTCCGCACCAGATCGTCAATGCAGGTGTGGCCATCGCAGCGGCCCGGCTGTGCGGTTATGGCCATGACGCGGTGCGTGAGGGATTAAAGCGCGCCCGTTGGCCCGCACGCATGCAGCGTCTGAAGACCGGCTCGCTCGCTTATATCGCCAACGCAAAGGGGGCCGAGTTGTGGCTGGATGGCGGGCATAACGCAGGCGCCGGTGAAGTGCTGGCTTCAGGTCTGGGGCAGATGGCCGGAGCCGGGGACCGCCCCCTCGTACTGATCAGCGCCTTTTCAGCCAACAAGGACGCGGTGGCCTACTTCCAGTATTTCACTGGGCTGGCCAGTCGCGTCATCGCGATCACCTTTGCCGCGGGACGCGAAGGCTCACAGACCGCTCAGGCGGTGGCTGAGGCTGCCCGACGCGCCGAGATCCCGGCACAAACCTCTGCGGGTCTCACCGAAGCGTTGCATGACGCGCTGGAGGATTATGACCAGCCGCGCATCGTTATCTGTGGCTCGCTCTATCTTGCCGGGGAAGCCCTGGCGCTCGATGACGGTGCTCAGGTTCAGTCGACGCCGGGCTAGACCCGTGCCACCAGCCCGCTGACGCCCTTCTCCACAAGGTCGAGCACGGCTTCAAAATCGGCTTCATCCCCATAATAGGGGTCGGGCACATCGCGCCCAGCCATCCCCACCGACCAGTCCATGAGCCGCGTGATGGAGCGTTCGGGAGCGCGGATCGCGGCGCGCCGGGACATCAGCCAGCGCTGATGGCCTGAATCCATAGCGATTATGTAGTCAAAGCGGTGAAAGTCCTCGTCCTCCACCGCGCGGGCGGTCTGGTCGGCCAGGTCATAGCCGCGCGCCTGCCCGATCTTGATGGAGCGTGGATCCGGACGCTCGCCCACATGCCAGTCACCGGTTCCTGCGCTTTCAACATGAAGGGCCTTGCCACTTTCTTCTGCTTTTGCGCGCGCAACCGCTTCTGCCAGCGTGGAGCGGCAGATATTCCCGGTGCAGACAAAAAGAATGCTGACGTGGCGAGGGCTCATGGCAGGTCTCCGTTGGACGAAGACGCTGCCACGGCTGTCTGGCTTTGGCAAAGCCCTGTGTGAGTGCGGTGGTGAACGCCGCGTTAGCGTTGGGCGATCGCCGGTTGTGCTTCGAACTGATCGGCGATTTTCAGGTCGCGCGCCCAGCGCAGCTTTTCAAAGATCAGGATGGCGGTGCCGTTATAGTCTACCAGCCGGTTGATCAGCCCGCGTCGCGGCAGGTGCAGCGCGCTGGCGGGCTCATCGTGGTGGTGGTCATGAAAGGCCTCACCTCCAGTCAGCATCGCCAGAACATAGTCCGCCCACAAAGGCGTTTTAAGATGCCCAAACACATTCACGCCAAGGATGGTGGCGTGGAACTGGACGCCACGGGCAATCACCGCCGACGCGTGAAGCATCAGGGTCAGGATCAGCGAGCCGCCGGTTAGCGCCACGATGGCGTAGATCAGGGCGGGCAGGACCAGATGCACCAGCAAGGTCGCGGTGTTGTAGTGGCGGTCAAAGATTGTCACGGTCTTGCTGTCACGCAGCCACAGGGCCAGCGGACGCTGCATGTCGTTCTCATCGCGGAATAAAAGCCAGCCCATCCAGGCCCATAGCTTGCCTTCGGCCGGGTTGTGCGGATCACCCGCCTTGTCGGACAGGCGGTGGTGCTGGGAGTGGTAATTGACCCAGTCTTTCAGCTTGCCCTGCATGGCGATCACGCAATTGAGCGCCGTGATCACCTTGGCCGGGCCCCAAAGCTCTCCGGCTTTGTGGTGCCAGATGCGATGCAGAACCCCGATGCCCAGATTGCATATGACCAGCGTCACTGCCCCGGCGAACAGGGCGACCAGCGCGTACCACCAATGGATGGTGAGGCTTTCCAGCGCCAGGCCCAAAATGACGGCGAGGGTTAGACCAATCACGCCAAGGGCAGGATAGAGGATGGCGGCGAACACGCTGGGCCAGTCCAGAGTAGACCAGCGTTTCGGTATGGCGATAGACCGCGGCAGCGGCTGTCGTTTCATGAATGTGTCTCTCGTTCGTATTCAAATCGGCGAATGCTGACCCTTGCGGTCAGCAGGCAAGCCCCCAACACGATACGAGCCTGCCATGCGCTGCAGTGATACGCCAATCGCAAAACGCCGCAGGTGCGCTCATAGTGGCGCGATGCTCGACGATCCTGACAAGCTGCGCTATTGCGTCAGGGCGAAAAGCAAAGCGCAGTTAACGCGCTCCAGCCAGATGAGCCTTTGGACAGGGAGATGACCATGGCCGATAGCGAATTTCCGACCGGCACTTTGATGAAGGGCAAGCGTGGCCTCGTCATGGGCGTGGCCAACAAGAACTCGATCGCCTGGGGTATTGCCCAGCAACTGCATGCCCAGGGCGCAGAGCTGGCCTTCTCCTATCAGGATGAAGCGCTGGAAAAGCGCGTCCGCCCGCTGGTGGAAAGCCTCGGCAATGAGCCCTTCATGGTTACCGCTGATGTGACCAATGATGAGAGCATGGATGCCTGCTTTGCTGCGCTGAAGGAAAAGTGGGGCCAGCTGGACTTCCTGGTGCACGCCATTGCCTTTGCCGGCAAGGACGAGCTGGTCGGCAGCTTTACCCATAACACCTCGCGCCTGGGCTTCCAGCGCGCGATGGATATTTCCGCCTTTTCCTTTGTCGATGCGGCGCGCCGGGCCAGCGAAATGATGCCGTCGAAAGAAGATGGTGGCGGTGCCATGGTGTCCCTGACCTATCTGGGCTCTGAGCGGGTTGTTCCGAACTACAATGTCATGGGCGTCGCCAAGGCCGCGCTTGAAGCTTCCACCCGCTATATCGCCCGCGATCTGGGCCCGCAGGGTATTCGCGTGAACGCCATCTCCGCGGGTCCCATGCGCACGCTCGCCATGGCCGGTATCTCTGGTGGTCGCACTCTGATGAAGACCGGCAAGGACTGGTCGATGCTTAAAGAAGACACCACGATGGAGGGTGTGGCGGGCTCGGCCCTTTACCTCCTGTCAGATCTGGGCAAGTCCTGCACCGGTGAAGTTCTCCACGTGGACGCCGGTTTCCACGCTGTGGGTGTGCCGGACATCGAAGAGTAGGGCCGCTTTACAGTGTCATGGCCCGGCTCGTCCGGGCCACCCATTCCGTTCGGATTCAGCCAGCTTGAACCTGACAGCATGGATCACCCGGACAAGCCGGGTGATGACAGTTGAGCAGAGATTTAAACCCCCGCTGCGGTGCAGTGGGGGTTTTTATTCGCCTGTATGCGTTCACTTTTCCCCGGTTTTATCGATTGCCCCAACTTAGGGGGCTGCGGCAAACAACCGCTTATTTTTTTGCGCCAATTCCGGGCCAATGGCTGTAGAATCAGAAAATTGGTGCGGACTTTCGGCACGGGGACAATTTGGGTATTATCTTAAGAAAAATCAGATGATTGCAGGCATCAGCCTGCTGGCCATGGTGGCTGGGGCACCAGCTTTGGCCGACGACCACGATCCGGCATCCACCGCAGAACTGGAAGCGCGCATCGAGCAGCTTGAGGCGACCAATGCCCAGCTGATCGAAATCCTGCGCGCCCAGGGCCTTCTGCCGGGCTCTGAAGGTGCGGCTCAGGCTCCGGCACCAGCGGCACCGGCAGCCCCGGTTCACACCGCACCGCATCAGGGTGTCCACACCACCGATGGCCACCACGCGATGCACGATGATGAGTGGCACAACAATCTCGTCGGCGTCAGCCCGAACTATGGCTACCGCATTCTTGACCACGCTGAGGGCGTGAACCGTCGCGAGCTGACCATTCTGCAGGCCATGCAGAACGGTGAGCTGGATCGTCGCGTGACCCTGTCGGGTGCCATCACCGCGATTGCCGATTATCAGGAGAGCAACTCCAACACCAAGTTCAGCTGGCTGATGCGTCACCCGACGTCGAACAACCAGATTGGCGAAACCGTATCGGAAATGGTGGTTCACTCGGCTCAGCTGGCGACCACGGCGCGCCTGACCGACGACATCACCACCTATGTGGAATTCCTGTACAATCCGCAGCAGAGCTTTGGTCAGGGCACGATCACCGATCTGAACCGCAACCAGGTTCAGGTCCGCAAGGCGTTCGTGATGTGGGGCAATCTTGATGAGCGCCCGGTCTATGTCGCGCTGGGCAAGATGGACACTCCGTTTGGTCTTCAGGATACGGTTAGCCCGTTCACCAACTCCACCAGCTGGCACGCTTTCGCCGGTCTCGCCTATGGCGGCATGGTTGGATATTACGATAATGGCTTCCACCTGCGCGCCATGGCGATCCAGGGCGGGGCGCAGTTCCGCTCCCACAATGTTCCGGTGGAAGGCACCAGCGTGCCGTCACGCCTGAATAACTTCGCTGTCGATGCCAGCTACACCGCCCAGCTGGCCAATGGCCATGCCACCGTCGGGGCCAGCTACACCCACGGCAGCCCGTACTGCCAGGATTATCCGGTCTTCCACTTCAACCCGTGCCAGGACAACAACCCGGCCTGGGCCATCTATGCCCAGGGCCATATCGGCGCGTTTGAATTCCTTGGTGAGTATGCCGAGACGACCGAAGTCTGGCCGGGTACGGCGTCGCCAGCTCCGCAATTTGCGGCGTTTGAAGCGGTGGCCCCTGAGGCCTTCACCCTGGGTGCGCGCTACTGGATGGCCCATCGCAACGCGGATGATCTGGCGCTGTCGTTTGAGTTCAGCCGCTATAATTCTGGTGATGAGGGCTCCCCGTGGGAACGTCAGGACCAGTGGGTGCTCGGCGCGTCCTACTTCGTGACGCCGTCGGTCAACCTGTTCGGCGAAGTCATCCACGCCAATGGCTGGGTGCCGCTGAACTTCCTGTCTGGGGGCAACCTGCCGGGCGGCGCGGCCTGGTCTGAGTTTGATGCCACCACGAACGCCATCGTCGTGGGTGCGCAGGCCGCCTTCTAGGGGCTACGCCAAAGCCTGAAACAAGAAACCCCGCCGGAGCAATCTGGCGGGGTTTTTTGCGCGGTTACGCGCCGATGCAGCCTTTTTCGCGCATCGCCCGAATGATGCACCCGCGGCTGTCCTGCGCTTCATTCCAGCGCTCCAGCCTGGTCATGTATTGAGGCCGCAGGCCCTGCCGACGCCGTTCAAGAGCACCGATCTCCCCCTCGAGTCGGCGAATTTCTGATCTGTTTGGAAAATAATCTGCGGCCGCCTGAGCTGCGCTCAGCACAATCTCATGGGGCTTGGGCGGCTTGGGTCGACCGGCATTGTCACGCCTGACAGGACCAGGAAGACTGGGCAACGGCGTCTGGTTTCTCAGCCGCCTGATCTCCGCCCGGTTGTTAGCGATCTCAATTTCGATGCGCCGGATTTGCGCTTCAAGACTTTGCTTAAGCCGTTGGTCTTCACGGATATTGCTTTCAGCCCGCTCACGCTTTTCTCGCAGTTCTTCACAGCTAAACTGCGTCATCAGACTCAAGTTGCATCGCACCATTTGCATCCTCCATAGTGGAGGTGAAGATAAACGTTCGCGTCAGGGGGGAGGATAAATGAGGTTTGGAATACTCATCGTTGGCGCGCTCTCCTTGACGCTTGTTCCAGGTTGTAGCGAGCCAACACCGCGCGAGACTGTACGCCTGGAGTTTCCTGACCCCATGGAGTGTCTGATGGAATACTCTGATGGGACAGACGGTGATTATTCTGACGAAGTTGAAGCGCTTGCGGCAGCCATTGACCGGGGCGATCCTGAGGCGATGCTATGTAGCCTCGCGATGGATAATGGACGTGATACGCCATATGCCAACTTTGGAATGCTCTACCGGTATTATCGGGCCACGGGCCGGGAGCCGGAGCGTCTGAACAGCTATCTGGTCGATTTTGACCGGGAAACACTGTCCTATCAGCTCATGAATTTACATGATTTCAGCCCCGAACTCACAATGTTCGAAACCGACTTTTTCGGTTGCCGAAAATACGACCCTGTCGCACTGGAGCTTCTCATGCGTGTGGAACCCGGCGAGGATATGCGCTGCCTGCCGCCGCGCTGGTGGTTGCGCGATCTTTGGCATTTTTGGGGCCCACGCGATTAGCCTACCCAGCCTCTTTCATGGCCTCGTCTGCGGTGTTTACCGGGCCCTTGGTGGTTGCGCCCGTCTCACCCTCCAGCATGCGCAGCTTTTCCTGGGTGGCGTCGATGACGCGGGTGATCTCGTCGGTGGACTTCGAGGACCGGTCGGCGAGCTCGCGCACTTCGCTGGCGACAACGGCAAAGCCAGCACCCTGCTGACCGGCGTGAGCCGCTTCGATGCTGGCGTTGAGCGAGAGCAGGTTGGTCTGCTCTGAGATGTCACCCAGACGGCTTGCCAGATTGCTGACCTCATCAAGCACATCACCGATGATGCGCCGGGTCTCCTCAATGGAGCGGCGGCGCTCGGTCACGTCATTGCCAAAAAAGGTGAAGCGATCAATCGCGCCAGAAACGCTGCGGATCACCTGAACCGCACCGGACACCCACGCCTCGCCCTCGCTACCCACAAGGTGGAGCTCAGCATCAACGGCTTCATCACGCTTTAATCGCTCGATCCGCTCGTCTCCGATCAGGGCGCGCATGGACAGCTGGTCGTTGGCGCAGACCGTGCGCGCAACAATCTCCTCAAACACCGCATTGCTTTCGGTCAGGTGGCCGTCCGCATCCCATTCGATCGCAGCATTCGAGCTCAGAATCGCGGCCATGCGGGCTTCATACTCGCTGGCTTTTTGTTTCACCTCGGTGATGTTGGCCTGGATGGAGATAAAGCGGATGATCTCGCCCTGATCGTTCGTGACCGGGTTGATGGATAGGGAAATCCAGTAGGGCTCGCCGGTCTTGGTGTAGTTCAGGATCTCATCATAGAAGGGCTCACCGGCGGCCAGCTTCTGGCCGATGCGGCGGCGGGTGTCAGGATCGGTGTCCGGCCCCTGCAACAGGTCGCCTGGCTTTTTGCCTGTGGCGTCTTGCATGGAATAGCCGGTCAGTTTTTCAAAGCCCGGGTTCACATATTCGATCAGGCCATCGCGCCCGGTGATGATCACCGAGTTGTCGGTACCGTCAGCCACCAGCGACAACAGCTTGAACTGGTCGCGGCGGCGCACTTCCTCGTCCACGTCTCGCACAAAAGCGGTGTAGGAAATCTCGCCATCAACCTCGACCTTGGACAGGGAGAGGTCACCCCAGACCTGCTCGCCATCCTTGCGCTCAATCTTCACCTCGCGCGAGCTGCCAACGATCTTGTCCTTGCCAGTGGTGCGGTTGGCGTTGACCCAGTCATCATGGTTGGCCCGCATATGGTGGGGCACCAGAAGCTTGACGTTCTGGCCGATCACCTCGTCAGCTGAATAGCCCCAGAACACCTCCGCCGCCGTGTTGAAGAAGGTGACATTGTTGTCCTTGTCGATGGTCACCACCGGATCAATCGCCTGGGACAGGGTCTGGACCATGGTTTCCCGGCTGCGTCGCTCCGCGGTGATGTCTTTGACAAAGGCGGTGTAGGTGATCTTCTCGCCAATCTTGACCTGGGACAGGGACAGATTGGTCCAGATGCGCTCGCCATCCTTGCGCTCGATCTGAACATCGCGGGACGTGCCAACGATCTTGTTCTGGCCGGTGGTGCGGTGAGCGTTGACCCATTCGTCATGGCCGTGGCGCATTTCGCTGGGCACCAGGATTTTGACGTTCTGGCCAATCACCTCCTCAGAGTCATAGCCCCACAGCTTTTCGGCCGAGGCGTTAAAATAGGTGATGTGATTGGTCTCATCGATGGAAATGACAGCGTCCATCGCCTGATCAAGGATTTGGCGCGTTTGCTCACGGGCTTCGCGCTCAGCGGTCACATCCTTGACGCAGGCGGTGTAGTAAAGCTTGCCGCCCGCCTTCACCTGAGACAGGGACAGATTCACCCAGACCACTGAACCGTCAGCGCGCTCCATCTCGATATCGCGGGAGGTGCCAACGATCTTGTCCTGGCCGGTTGTGCGGTGAGCGTTGACGAAGCCATCATGCTTGTCCTGCATCGCCTTGGGGACCAGAACCTTCACATTCTTGCCCATCACGTCGGCGGCCCGGTGACCCCAGAGCCGTTCAGCGGCCGCGTTGAAAAAGACAATGCGATTGGCCTGATCAATCGTGATCACCGCATCAATGCATTGTTCGAGCGCCTGACGTTCAAGAGACTTGCCCAGAAGCTTCATTTTGACCCCGCCCGGAATATCCGTATTCAGTACACCGTTCACTGATCGCGGTTGATGAAGGGTTTGGGTCTGCGCTAAACAAAAAACCCCCGCCGGATCACTCCGACGGGGGCTTTTTTGATCTTACAGCGCCGTAGCGCTGCAGGACGGCTTCAGACTTTAGTCTTCAGCGTCGCCGGTGATCTCTTCGCCAGTTTCCTGGTCGACCATTTTCATGGCCAGCTTGACCTTGCCGCGGTCGTCAAAGCCGAGGAGTTTCACCCAGACTTCCTGACCTTCGGAGACGACGTCAGACGGGTGGTTCACGCGCTCATTCTTCATCTGAGACACGTGCACCAGGCCGTCTTTCGGGCCGAAGAAGTTCACGAAGGCACCAAAGTCGACAACCTTCACGACCTTGCCTTTGTAGATCACGCCCACTTCCGGCTCAGCCGTCAGCGAGTGGACCCAGTCCATGGCCGCCTTGATCGCGCCTGCGTCCACGGCGGAGAACTTGATCAGGCCGTCATCGTTGACGTCCAGCTTGGCGCCGGTCTCTTCAACGATCTGACGGATGACCTTGCCACCGGACCCGATCACGTCGCGGATCTTGTCGGTCGGGATCTGCATGGTCTCGATCTTCGGGGCGTGCTCAGCCAGGCCGGTACGCGAAGAATCAAGGGCCTTGTTCATCTCGCCCAGGATGTGCATGCGCCCACCCTTAGCCTGATCCAGGGCCGTCTGCATGATGTCCTTGGTGATACCGGCGATCTTGATGTCCATCTGAAGCGAGGTGATGCCCTCTTCAGTACCGGCCACCTTAAAGTCCATGTCGCCCAGGTGATCTTCATCACCCAGGATGTCGGACAGAACTGCCACGCCTTCAGGATCCTTGATCAGACCCATGGCGATGCCGGACACCGGACGCTTGATCGGAACACCGGCATCCATCAGTGCCAGCGCGCCACCACACACGGTCGCCATGGAGGACGAGCCGTTGGACTCGGTGATCTCCGAGACCAGACGCACGGTGTACGGGAATTCTTCAGCGTTCGGCATGACGGCATTGAGAGCACGCCAGGCCAGCTTGCCGTGACCGATTTCGCGGCGGCCCGGAGCCAGGCGGAAGCTGGTTTCACCGACCGAGTAGGGCGGGAAGTTATAGTGCAGCAGGAAGCGCTCTTTATAGGTGCCGGTCAGGGCGTCGATGAATTGCTCATCTTCGCCGGTGCCGAGCGTAACCACAGCCAGGGCCTGGGTTTCACCGCGGGTGAACAGGGCTGATCCGTGGGTGCGCGGCAGCACGGTGGCTTCCGACACGATGTCGCGAACCTCATCGAGCTTGCGGCCATCGATACGCTTGCCGGTCTTGATGATGCCGCCGCGAACCACGCTGGCCTCAACGCCCTTCAGGACGTCTTTGAGCACGGACGGCTCAACGCCATCGGGGTTTTCTTCGGTGGCGGCCATCGCTTCAACAGCCTTGGCCTTCGCCTCGGCAACCGCAGCCTGACGCTCGGTCTTGTTGGTGATGGTGTAAGCCTTGGCGATATCGTCGCCAACCAGCTTGGTGACTGCAGCTTCGATCGCGGAGTTGTCTTCCGGGGTGAAGTCCCACGGATCCTTCGCGGCCTTTTCAGCCAGGCGGATGATCATGTCGATGACCGGCTGGAAGGCCTCGTGGCCTGCCATCACGGCACCGAGCATCACCTCTTCAGATAGCTCTTTGGCTTCTGATTCCACCATCATCACCGCATCGGCGGTACCGGCAACGACCAGGTCGAGATCAAGCTCGTCCATCTGGTCCACAGCCGGGTTGATGACATACTCGCCATCCTTGTAGCCCACGCGCGCAGCGCCAATGGGCCCGAGGAATGGCAGGCCGGACAGGCACAGCGCCGCAGAGGCACCCACCATGCCGACAATATCGGGATCGTTTTCCAGATCGTGGCTCAGCACGGTGAGCATGATCTGGGTGTCGTTCTTAAAGCCCTTCGGGAAGAGCGGACGGATCGGACGGTCAATCAGGCGAGAGGTCAGCGTTTCCTTGTCGGTCGGACGCCCTTCGCGCTTGAAATAGCCACCGGGGATCTTGCCGGCAGCAAAATACTTTTCCTGGTAGTTCACGGTCAGGGGGAAGAAGTCCATCCCCGGCTTGACCTCTTTTTGTGCAACCGCCGTCGCGAGCACGGTGGTCTCGCCATAGGTGGCGAGCACTGCGCCGTCTGCCTGGCGCGCCATGCGGCCGGTTTCGAGGGTCAGCGTACGGCCGGCCCATTCAATCGTTTCGGTTTGGATATCGAACATGTGTTTCTTTTCGTCTTGCGTTCAGCGCCGCCGGATTGCGTGCGCCAGATAAGCAAAACGCCGACCCCATCGCAGGGCCGGCGTTCTGATCGGTCGCGCCCTAGCGGCGCAGGCCGAGTTTTTGGACCACGTCCTTGTAGCGGCCTTCGTCTTTGGCCTTGAGATAATCAAGGAGACGACGGCGCTGGGAAACCATCTTCAGAAGGCCCCGGCGGGAGTGGTTGTCTTTCTTGTGGCTCTTGAAGTGCTCGGTCAGATTCACGATCCGCTCGGTGAGCACTGCAATTTGAACTTCTGGAGAGCCGGTGTCCGCGTTGCCACGGGCGTGCTCTTTGATCAGTTCGGCTTTACGTTCAGCCGTAATCGACATCGTCTATCGGGCTCCTAATCCCATTGAAAGACACGCAGCGGGGAAAGCTTCCCTGCCCGTGCTTCGCCAATCGCAACGGCCCGGTCATCGCCCATCGCCAGCACGGCCTTCGAATAATCCTTGTCCCCGATCACTCGGGGCTGGCGAAGGTCGCGAAGCTTAGAAGCTTGCCGGGGAGGCAGAACGACTGGCCGTCCCTGCCTCAGCTGAAAGGCTTCTCCATCGGTCACGGCTAGCGCCGGGATGTCGTCCAGCGCAGTCTCGACCGGGAGCAAGGCTTCCAGCGCGCGAGCCTTATGGACCAAATCCTCAAGCGCGGCAACCGTTATGGCATCATCTGTGGTGAACGGTCCCACCTGAGTTCGGCGCAGTGCCGCCACATGGCCTTCGGTGTGAAGCGCGTGGGCCAGATCGCGCGCGATCGAGCGCACATAGGCCCCCTTGCCGCAGCGCATCTCCAGAACGCACAAATCGTCCGACGGCATGTCCAGGATGGTCAGGTCATCAATGCGCACTGGGCGGGCTTCCAGCTCCACGTCTTCACCGGCGCGGGCCAGATCATAGGCGCGCTCACCATCGACTTTGATGGCGGAGAATTTCGGCGGCACCTGCTCGATATCGCCAATGAACTGGGGCAGGGCGGCTTCAATGGCGTCGCGCGTCGGGCGCACATCGCTGGTGGCAACCACATCGCCTTCGGCGTCCTGGGTGGTTGTGCTCTCGCCCCAGCGGATCGTGAAGCGATAGGTTTTGCCCGCTTCCTGAGCAAAGGGCACCGTCTTGGTCGCTTCGCCAAAGGCAATCGGCAGAATGCCGGACGCCAAAGGGTCGAGCGTGCCGGCATGACCGGCCTTCTTGGCATTATAGAGCCAGCGGCATTTGCCCACGGCTTGGGTGGAGGTCATTTCCAGCGGCTTGTCGAGAACCAGCCAGCCATGGATTGGATCGCCCTTCTTGCGCCGACCCATCAGTCCTTATCCCCGTGATCAAGATCGCGCTTCACGCCGGGGCGGTCGAGGACTTCATCGATATGGGTGGCTTCGTCAAAGCGATCATCGGCCAGGAATTTCAGCTTTGGCGTGAATTTCAGGTCGATCTGGCGCGCCAGCTCCTTTTGCAGGAAGCCGGCCGCGCGGTTCAGCGCTTCAGCCACGCGCTCCGGATCGCTTTGACCCAGCGCAGAGACAAAGACGGTGGCGTGGCGCAGGTCCGGGCTCATGCGCGCTTCAGACACGGTGACGGATGCACCGGTCAGCGCGCCATCGCGCAAATGACCTTCGCGGATGATGTCGGCCACGGCGCGGCGAACAAGCTCACCGGCGCGCAGCTGGCGTTGGGATTGGGCTTTCATGAAGACCTCTTTGGTTTCGAGCGGCCGGGTTCGGACCGGGGCGTTCGTGAAGGTCGGGCGGTGTACCTGTCCAACCTTTAATTTGCAAGCGGCTGGTTCGCGAAGGCACGCTCTGCGCTCCTTACCAAAAAAGGTGACGTCCATTGTTTATCGCATATGCCGGTGTCGCGCTGGCCGCGTTCTCCCAGCAGCCCGTCAGCGCCCCGTCCTCTTTGGATGTCGCCACGGCCTACATGCAGGCCTATTCGGATCTCGACCTTCAGGCCATGGGGCAGTGGCTCGATGAACAGACTGTGTTCGTTGATGAAACGTGGGCGCGCAATGGCAATTCCGAGCCCGAAATTCATGTTGGCGAGGCTGCCTTTATGGCAGTCCTTGAAGACTTCATGGCCGAGTATGAGCCATTGGGCCTGAATTTTGAGTGGGACTATGTTTTCGAAAGCAACGACCGCGTGGTGTTCTCAGGGTGGGTGAATTCCCGCTATGCCACCGAAGACCCTGACCAACTCTTTCAATGGCGCGCCCGTCAGGTGACAGTGCTGACGGTAAGCGAGGGGCAGATTACCCACCATCGCGATTTTGTCGCTTACGAAACGCCTGAGCAGGGCCTGGTGCCGTCGCAATAGCGCCCTTGGTCGCTTAAGATCACGTTGGCGAGACAAATCTCTTCATAAGGCTTATGGCTTTGACCTAGGTGGCCTGGTGCGCAGTCAGATGGTCTCATCAAGGCTGGTACGCGGCTGGCCGACTATGCTTGCTTGACGCGTCCAGCTTGGCTTCCATTGCCCGTGAGCCGTCCCGTCAAGTCGAGCGGTTGAAGCTCCCGAGAGAGCTAGGGCAACACCGCGTCGGCTGGCTCCGGAACCTCGACCTGCGCTGCACAGCCGGTCTCACCGGCCAGGACGCAGGCGTAGAAGCGGCGCATCGTCTCCTGCATGGCGTCAGGCGTGGTGTGCTGGATGCCGGGCAGGATGATGGAGTTGAAGTCGGCCATGCCGAACTCGGCATAGATGTCCGCGACCAGCGGCACGCGCTCCACCGTCGAGGCGCCAAGCGTGGCGTTGACCCACCGGGCCTGCTCACAGCTATAGCTGTCGGAGCGGAAGCCGTCGCAGGTGAAGGGTGGTTCCCTGACCGAGTCGTTCTCATCCGCACCACCCTGAAACAGAAGCATTGGCGTCGCGCGCAAGGCTTCGGCATCAAGCGTAAAGCCCGCGACGGCGGCCAGATCGCCGACCCCAACCGGGTAGGTGAGGGTCTCGTCCTGATAGGTCTCAAGCGGCAGGATCGGCAGGCCGCCTACACCGCCTGCAACCACGGCCCGCACCCGATCGGGATGCATCACCGTCATGCGGGTGGCAAAGTCGGCGGCGGCTGAAAAGCCCCAGAACAGCGCGTCCTCGGTCACCTCAATCCCGCTCTCGGCAAGCTTGGCCTGCGCGTCGTCCAACATGGCGAGTAGCTGCAGGTCAGGCCGGGCATAGCGGGAGTCGTCGTGGACCATGGCCGCGCGTGAAAGCGCATGGATGTAGAGATTGCTGTCCTAGGTCAGCGGACGCGGGAAGACCGGGGTCAGCATCGGTGTATTCAGGTGTCGACCAAAATCGAAATAGAGCTGCTCATTGCGGATCGCGGCCCAGTATTCATGGGTCTCAAAGGGTGCACCCCAAAGTCCGTCATTATTGGGCTCCACAAGGATTGAGCTGCCCGCATCAACCGTGTCCGGCATGAACAGGAAGTAGGGCCAGTGGAAGCCCGCGTCCGGGTTGGCCTCAACCTTATACATGCGCCGGGGCTCAAGCGCGCCCTCAAAGACATGGGCTTCTGCGGTTGGACCGACAAGCTGGCTGACATGGTCGGGAACGTCCGAGCCGGGGTTTAACAATGAGACGCGTGCGCGCGGATCAAGGCCCTCGGCCTCTTGTGCGACGGCTCCGGTCGCGAGGACCAGGCCCGCAAGCGCTCCTACCCATAATCTCGCCATATCAAATCCTTGAACGGGGGGCTGAAATCAGTGAGTTGAGCTTACGGCGCCCGCGCGGAAAAGAATGCCGGTGGCGCTCCACCTTCCTGCGCTTGCTCCAAACCTGCGCCGCGCGCACCGGCGCGTTGTCCCTCTGATAGGTCTCAAGACTACGCCCAGACATGCCTGGCTCTTGTCACTCATTCCGACCCTCTGCCTTACCGCGCAATACACTGTACGTTGTCCCCTTTTGAGCCCTCTTTTCTATATCCCGCCCTATCCCAGGAGTTTTTGAATTGAATTCAATTCAAAACTGGATATAAAGGCTCCAACCTCAAACGCCGTGCCGCATAGGCCGCAGGTGGCAAAGACTGTGAACCCGTTACGGCGAACCCAGTACGGCCGCGCGCGACCCGCGATTGAACGAGGCAGTTAGCACAATGGCCAGTCCCGTTGCCGAAACAACGAAGCCGTCGAAAAAGGCATCGACCCGGGAGCGCCTGTTGGCGGCAACGCGCGCTGAGCTGATGGCGAGCGAAGGTGAGGCGGAGATGGGCGCGATTGCGCGTCGGGCCGGGACCTCGGTGGGTCTCGCCTATCACCATTTCGGATCCAAGGCCGGATTGATAGCGGCGGTCGTGGAGGATTTTTACGCTCGCTATACCGAGACTGTGAACGCCCGGTTTGAGGGTGAAAGCTGGGCGGCGAGAGAGCGGGCGCGGTCCACAGCGCTGGTGGACTTCTTTCTGGATGATCCCTTCGCTCGCACGCTTCTGGGACCTCTGGGGCGGTCACCGGAAGTGGTCAGTGCCGAAGCCAGCTGCATGGCGGCAATGATTGAGCTGGCAGCGCAAAATATCGCGGCGGGTCAGCAAAGCGGCGAGCTTGATCCCGCACTCGATCCGGCGCTGGCCGGCGGCTTTGTGCTTGGCGGGGTGCGTCAGAGCCTGACGCTCGCGCTGGCTCGAGACGCCCATCCTGACAGACAGACGCTCGCCGATGCCTGCTGGCAGCTGATCGCCCGCACGCTGG
This sequence comes from Maricaulaceae bacterium EIL42A08, assembly GCA_024178355.1. Taxonomy (GTDB): domain Bacteria; phylum Pseudomonadota; class Alphaproteobacteria; order Caulobacterales; family Maricaulaceae; genus Oceanicaulis. Next base: position 52,453 of record JAMZNZ010000003.1, read on the forward strand.
GCAGCCAGATTTAATTTCGACGGAGACCGCACCATGGCTCAGACCGACCGCCTCATCCTGAAAGATCAAAACGCCCTCTACGAGGACATTGCCGGCACGCATAAAAAGCGTGCGATTGAAGGCATTGCGCCAGAAGCGGCGGATCTCGAAGCGCTGGACCGCGACGGCTATGTGATTGTGAAGGGGCTGCTGGACCCGGATCGGCTTGCCCGGGTCGCTGAGGCGACACGTGCGCTGCTGGGGCCGACGGGGCGCAATAATTTTGAAGGCTTCAAAACCCAGCGTGCCTACGCCCTGCTCGCCAAGACCCGGGAGCTGGATATCCTGGCGGGTCATCCGCAAATCCTCGGGTTTCTTAAAGCCCGCCTGCATGATGAGCCGCTTCTGTCAGCCTTTCTGGCGATCAATATCTGCCCCGGCGAGGCGCAGCAGATCCCCCATCATGACGATGGCTTCTACAAGGCACCGCGGCCCGGTCCGATGCTGGGCCTGTCGGTGATCTGGGCGCTGGATCCCTTTACGGTTGAGACCGGGGCGACCCGTGTCTGGCCGGGCAGCCATCTGTGGGACAATGACCGGATGCCCACCGATGACGATCCTTCGATCCAGGCGGTCATGGAGGCCGGTGACGCAATTGTCTTCAACGGTGGGCTCTGGCATGCAGGTGGAGCCAATCACACCGAGGATCGATACCGGTTGGCGGTGACTTCCCAATATTGCGCGCCCTGGCTGCGTACCCAGGAGAATATGAGCCTGGCTGTTCCGCCCGAGACGGTGGCGCAGATGGCCGATCCGCTGCCGTCTCTGCTGGGTTACCAGATTCACCCGCCCTTCATGGGCCATGTGAACGGCATGCATCCGCGCCGCCTTTTTGATGATGCGGGGTAAAGGAACAGATCAATCGGTAAATATAATTTCCCTTTTGTCTGTAATTATGTCATATACCCCCTCGCTACCGTTATTCTTTTTCGACCGACTGTCTCCGTTCTCGGCTTTTCAGTTTCTCGACCAGACTGACTAAGCCGGAGTCGCCGCATCCTGCGGGCGGCAAATATTTAAGGAGACCACGGATATGGCCACTGGCACCGTGAAATGGTTCAACCCCACCAAGGGTTTTGGTTTTATTCAGCCGGACGGCGGCAGCAAGGATGTGTTCGTGCACATTACGGCTGTTCAGGCCGCAGGCCTGACCGAGCTGGCTGATAACCAGAAAGTGACGTTCGAGATTGAAGAAGGCCGCGACGGCCGTCAGTCCGCTACGGCACTTGAGCTTGCCTAAAGACGACGTGTGGCGGGGCGGGTCTATGGCCGGTCCCGCCATATTTTTATCTGGGACAGGAAGGGAGTCATACCGATGACGAAAGACACTGACGAACCGGTCTTCAAGCCTGTGAAGCCCCAGGACAGGGCTGCGCGCACCCATGCCGCCGCGATGGAAATCATCGATGCGGAGGCTGACGCCCGTCAGTCCAAGACAGAGCGCCTGCGGGCGGCCCGGCTGAAGATGGAAGCTGAGCAGGGGCCGCCGGAACCGGCCACTAAGCCCCGCGCCACGCCTAAGCGGACCAAGTTCATCAAGGTTTAGCGGGTTAGCCTGGCGCGATACTCCGCCATCATGACGTCGGCGTTTTCGCCAAGCTCGTAAAGATAGTCCCAGGAAAAAATCCCTGAGCTGTGCCCATCATCAAAGATGAGGCGCACGGCATAGCGTCCCACCGGTTCGGCTTGCGTGACAAGGACGTTTTCCTTGCCGCGTATCAGCTGCTTCTGGCTGGCGTGATGGCCCTGGACTTCAGCCGAGGGGCTTTCCACACGCAACAGCTCGAAGGGAATGGCGAAGGCTTCGCCATCCTCAAACGCAATCTCCAGCGCCTTCGCGCTGCGTTTGAATGCCAGCTTGGTGGGCCAGACGGTACTCATGGGCCTTAAGCGTCGAGCTCGCGCGCTTCTTCAGGCAGCATGATCGGCACACCTTCGCGGATCGGGTAGGCAAGGCCAGCGGCCTTCGAGATCAGCTCATTGGCATCCCGGTCATAGGTCAGCGGCTCGCGCGTGACCGGACAGACAAGGATTTCCAGGAGCTTGGGATCAACGCCGCCGCCCTGGGCCTGAGATGGATTTTTTTCTGTATCGCTCATGGATGCCTAGGTAGGCGCTTATGGCCAAAACGTCCAGACACGCCATCTTGCCCCTAACATGCGCTCCGGTCAGCTCCTATATCGGGGTCAACGCCGGTAGCTTCGGACCCCCGCCATGCGCTTCATCGACAAATGCCTCCTGCTTGCGCTCGTTGCTTTCGCGGCCGCGTGCAGTCCGGGCGGTAATCGGGTCAATGACGAGCCGGTTTCCAGTCTGAACAATGCGGGCGAGCCTGCCGATGAGCCCGATCCGCGTCTTGAAGGTGAGTGGCGAGCCGTGCTGACCACCTCGGTGGAGCCGCGGCCGATGGATCTGACCATTACGCTTTCCGGTGCCGGGCCTGTTGTCACGCTGACATCTCCGGCCCAGGGCGGGGCGGTGATTGCCTTTGAACAGGTCCGCCTTGATGGCCCGCAAATTGGCTTTGCTACCCCGCTTGGTGCGCTGCGCTTTGAAGGCGCGCTGATCGACGACGATGCCATTACTGGCGAGGTGTATCAGGGCGGCTATACGAGCGCACTGACCTGGACGCGGGTCACCGAAGCCCATGAATGAATATCTTTATGCCTCTGAACTTCATGAACTTCTAACCCCTTGAGCTTACGCCGCCACGATGCTTGTGGGAGGGCAAAGAGTGATGGGTGAAGCGCAACGGCTTGAGGCCCTTAGAAGCCTCAGCGTTCTCGATACCGAGCCTGAAAAGGGCTTTGACGATCTGACTCGGGCTGCGGCCCTGGCCATGGACACCAGGATCGCGCTGGTATCGCTCGTTGACGCGGAAAGACAGTGGTTCAAGGCAAGCTGCGGCCTCGACATTAAAGAAACCGCCCGCGATATCTCGTTTTGCACCCACGCGATCGAAGAGGCTGAGCCCTTCTTTGTGCTCAATGCGGCGCGCGATGAGCGCTTTAAGGATAACCCGCTTGTGCTGGGCGAGCCCTTTGTACGCTTTTATGCCGGTGCGCAGCTGACACTCCCGACTGGCGAGACGGTGGGCACGCTCTGCGTCATCGATGACGAGCCGCGCTTCCGGATCACCGAGCGGGAAATCGAGCTGATGAAAGCCTTCGCCGATCTGGTCGTTGAGCGCCTGATCACGCGCAAGGCGTCTCTGGTTGAAGATAGCGCCGCCTAGGCCCGCCAGTAACCCATTAGCTTGCGGGCTTCGGCAATTACCGGCTGAGCGGCTTCGTTGGCGCGCTCTGCGCCTGCGGCGAGGACGCGGTCGATTTCGGCGCGATCAGAGATCAGGCGTGCGTATTCACCCGAAATCGGCGCGATGAACTCCACCGCCGCATCTGCCAGCTTCGGCTTGAACGCGCCAAAACCCTGACCGGCAAACTCACCCAGAACGCTTTCAACGCTCTGACCGGTCAGCGAGGCGTAGATGCCGACCAGGTTGCGCGCTTCAGGGCGCTCATTGAGCTCAGCTTCGGTTTCGGGCAGCGGTTCAGGATCGGTCTTCGCCTTCTTGATCTTGCGCGCGATGGTGTCCGCGTCGTCATCAAGATTGATGCGCGAGTTGTCGCTGGGATCAGACTTGGACATTTTCGATGAGCCGTCTTTCAGGCTCATGATGCGGGCCCCCTGGGACTGGATCACCGGCTCAGGCAGCGGGAAGACCGCCTCGCCCTTGCCAAAGTCGCGATTAAAGCGCGCGGCGATGTCCCTCGACAGCTCCAGATGCTGTTTCTGGTCCTCACCCACCGGCACGTGGGTCGCTTTGTAAACCAGGATGTCAGCGGCCTGCAGCACCGGATAGGTGAACAGGCCGACGCTGGCGCGTTCAGCATCCTTGCCGGCCTTGTCTTTAAACTGGGTCATGCGCTCCAGCCAGCCCAGACGCGCCACGCACTGGAAAATCCAGGCAAGCTCGGCGTGGGCAGGCACAGCCGACTGGGCAAAGATCGCAGACTTTGACGGGTCTACACCGGCAGCCATGTAGGCGGCCGCGGCTGAACGCACGCGCTTGGGCAATTCGGCCGGATCGTGGAGCACGGTGATCGCGTGCATGTCCACCACGCAGTAGAAGCACTCCGCGCCAGAGTTCTGCAGCTCCACCCACCACTTCAGCGCGCCCAGATAATTGCCAAGGTGCAGGCCGCCGGTGGGCTGCATGCCAGACAGGATCCGGTCAGGACCGGCGTAATCGGTCGGAGTCTCGCTCATGGGTCGCGTCCAAAGGGCTGAAGGTCAAAGGAGGAAGGGTCTTAGCCGGGTGAGAAGGAAGGCTCAAGCGGCTTTCATGCCATCAGGTGTCAGAGGGGGGACTGGCCGTCGCCTCGGGGCGGCGCATGGCACCGACCAGTTCTGACGGGCGAAGAGCGCCAAGCAGAATGGCGCTTGCGCCGTAGATGGCGGCCCCTGTGCCGACGACGAACAGCATGAAGGCTGGTCGTACGAGCAAGTCAGGCAGCAGGATCGCCAGCCCCGGCTCCACCACATCGCGCAGATAGGTATCAAGCCCCCAAACACAAGCCGCCATGATCGCGACCGCACCGCCAATCCGCGGCAGCTTGTAGACAAGGCGCGGATCAAGCGTGAACTGGCCTCGATTTGCCAGTGTCGTCATCAACATCACCGCATTGAGCCAGCCCGCAATCGACGTCGCGAGCGCCAGTCCCACAAATCGATAGCCCTCAAGGCTGGAGAAGATCGCAAACCAGACCGGCGCAAAAAACAGCCCGATTCCGATCACCAGGTTCACCGCCACCGCCAGGCCTGCAAACTTCATCGGCGTGACGGTATCCTCGCGCGCAAAGAAGCCGGGCGAAAAGACCTTGATCATAACAAAGGCAGGCAGGCCCGCCGCATAGATCATCACGGCGATGGAGGTGTTGGCCCGGTCGGCTGGATCAAACGCCCCGCGCTCGAGCAATCCCGATACGATAAGGTCGGGTATTACAAACAGGGCGGCAGCAGCCGGTAGAGTGAGCGCGAGCGAGATTTCAATCGCGCGGTTCATGCCGGTGTTGGCTTCATCCTCCGCACCTGCGCGCAAGCGCTTGGTTAGCGCGGGCAGAAGTGCGACGCCCATGGCAATGCCAATCACGCCCAGCGGCAGCTGGTAAAGCCGGTCGGCATAGTAGATCCAGCTGCGCGCGCCTTCCTGAAGGGTGGAGATGGAGCTCGCCACCAGCTGGTTGATATGGGTGACGCCTGCTGCGGCTGCGCCCGGCACGCCGAGTATCAGAAGCCGCTTCACCGCCGGTGTCAGGCGCGGCGCTGAAAAGCCCAGCTTGATGCCCGCGCGTCGCGCAGCCAGCCAGAGCCAGGTCACCTGCAGCAGCCCGGACACGCTGATCCCGATGCATAACAGCCAGGCCAGAGTCCCGATGGAGCCCGGCCCCCAGGCCAGTAGGGAAATCAGTACGATGTTCAGGATGATCGGAGCGGCCGCGGCAGCCGCAAACTTCTCATGGGAATTAAGCGCACCCGACAGCATCGCCGCAATCGACATGCACAACAGGTAGGGCATGGTGATCTGGGTGAGCAGCACCGCATAGGCGAACAGGTCCGGGTTCTCGATAAAGCCGGGGCCCAGCAGATACATCAGCCACGGCATGGCCAGCTGGGCGATCACCACAATGGCCAGCACTGAGGTGGTCAGAACGCCCAGCACTTCGCGGGCAAACTTCGCAGCTTCATCCTCGCCCTTGGTCTCAAGCCGTCCGGCATAGAGCGGTATAAAGGCAGCGTTGAACGCGCCTTCGGCAAAGATGCGGCGAAACAGGTTTGGAAACTGGAAGGCCTGGAAAAAGGCGTCGGTGACCGGCCCGGCCCCGAGCCGCGCCGCCAGCAGCATGTCCCGGACAAGGCCCAGAACGCGGCTGATCATCGTAAAGCCGCCCACCACCGCAGAGGATCGCAAGAGCCGCATACCCTAGCGCCCCACACTCATGGGGGCGTGGGCAAGGCCGGAGGTCTCGCGGCCCCGCCTGGCGGCATTTTCAGCTTCAGACAGCACACTCATCAACGCAGCTTCCACACCCGAAAGGCGCTCAGTATCGGTGGGTTTGTGACCGTTTTCGGTCACGTAGAAGGTATCCACAGCCCGTTCGCCATAGCCGTCAATACGTGCCGCGATCAGCGACAGCTTTTGATCGGCCAGGGTGCGCGCCAGATCGTGCAGCAGCCCCGTCCGGTCCCGGCCCGACGCTTCGATGACCAGCGCCTGATCTGCCGCTTCGGCGTCAAACTTCACATAGGGCGCGATGGCGAACGCCGCTTCGCGGCGGCGCACGGTCGGATTGGCAAACGGGTTGCCCATCTCAAGCTCACCGCGTGCAGCCAGGGTCACGGCGTCTTTAAGCCGGTCGCGCGCGGCAGGATCGCTCCAGCCGAAGGGTTGACCACCCGGTTCCTGTACGAAGAAGACATCAAAGGCGCGATTGTCGCTAGTGGTGGTCACCTGTGCGCCGACCACGTTGGCACCCTCGCTGGCGATGGCACCAGCAATGTCGGCAAACAGGCCGTGGCGATCAGGGGCCAGCACCATGATCTCGGTAGCAGAGCGCCGCTTGTCGATGCGCACACCTACCGCAACCGGTTCGCCGGTTCGCGCGGTGGTGCGGGCCAACGCGGCATGGCGCTGGCGGTCGGCTTCACCGAAGGCGAGCCAATAGGCCGGATCAAGGCTTTCAGCCCAGGCGGTCAGCACCTTGCCATCAAGCCGCGTGGAGTTTTGAAGGAAGCGGTCGCGGGCTTTGGCGGCACGCTCTTCAAGTCGGGCGCGGCCTGCGGCCTCATCGCGCGGCCCGGACTCAGCCAGCACCGAAGCGGTCGCCCTGTAGAGATCGCGTAACAGCTGAGCCTTCCAGCCATTCCAGACGCCGGGGCCCACTGCGCGAATATCCACTACGGTCAGGAAAGCCAGCAGCCGCAATCGCTCCAGCGAGCCCACCAGCTCGGCAAAATCCAGCACGGTACGCGGGTCGGAGATGTCACGGCGCTGGGCTGTGTCACTCATGGCCAGGTGATTTTCGATCAGCCAGGCCACCAGCTCGGTCTCGTCTTCATCAAGCCCCAGGCGCGGACAGGCGACGCGGGCGTTTTCGGCCCCCTCGATGCACTGATCGCCCTTGCCCTTGCCGGTATCGTGCAGCAGCAGCGCCAGATGCAGCGCCCGGCGATGGCTCAGCTCTGACGCAAAGCCGCTGATCAAGGGGTGCTCGGTCGCGTGCTTGCCCTGTTCGATCTCTCGCATCAGGCCCAGCGCGTTGAGCGTGTGCTCATCCACGGTGAAGCGGTGATACATGTTGAACTGGGTGCGCGCGACGATATTGCCGAACTCGGGGATATAGGCGCCGAGCAGCCCGGCCTCGGTCATTGCACGCAGCGTCATGCGCGGATCATCGGCATCCAGCAACACCGCCAGGAAGCTGCGCCGGGCGCGCGGATCGGTCCGGAAATTGTCATCGACCAGGCGCAGATTGCGGCTGATCGCGGCAACGGCTGCCGGGTGCAGGTCCACATTGCGCGCCGCGGCGGTTTCAAACAGACGCATCATCAGAACCGGATCGGTTTCCAGACCCTTGGGGTCAAATAAATCGAGCCGCCCAGCCCGGATGCGAAAGCCGGTTTCAAACAGCGCGTCGTCTTCTACCTGGTTGGCGGCGGGCAGGAAGCGGCCTTCAGGGCTTGGCGGGTCTTTCAGTTCATCGGCTTCCAGCTTGGCGCACACCAGGCGGGTCAGCGCGCCCACATCGATGGACTTGCGAAAATAGTCCCGCATGAAGCCTTCCACCGCCAGCTGGTCGGAGCTGTTCACATAGCCCATGCGGCTGGCCACCTCAGGCTGGATATCAAAGCTCAGCCGGTCGTCCTTGGTGGCGGAGATGGCATGCATGTGAAAGCGTGTGGTCCAGTAAAAGTCTGCGGCCGACAGATAGCGGTTCACGTCCTCCACCTGGAACAGGTCTTCGCCCACCCAGCGTTCCAGCGCGTCTGCGCCGTAAAGGATTTGCGCCAGCCAGCGCAGGGTCTGAAGATCGCGAAGCCCGCCCTTGCCATCCTTCAGGTGTGGCTCCACGCCATAGCGGCTATCGCCCTGGCGATCGACGCGGGCATCACGTTCAGCCAGCTTGGCGCTGGCAAAGGCGGGTGCGTTTTCGCCCAGCTCGGCCTTCTCAAACCGGGTCTGCAGCCGCCGGGCCAGGCGCTCATCTCCGGACACACCGCGCAAGTTCAGAAGGGCCGTACGCTCGGACAAATCCTCCCTCGCCAACGCCAGGGCTTCATCTACGGTGCGCACCGCGCCGCCTCCGACCTGAATGCCACTATCCCACAGGGCGTAGAGCATTCGCTCAATCAGCTGCTCGGCATAGTCAGGGGCCTTGTCCTTGACCAGAAAGACCAGATCCACATCCGACTGGGGCGCCAGCTCTCCGGCCCCAAATCCGCCCAGCGCGCACAGGACAACCCCGGGGGCTGCGGCTCCGTCCGGGTGAAGGTCCAGAGCAATGGAATCGTACACCGCCCGCATCGCGGCGGTCATCGCGGCCGATAGCATGCGCGCGGCTTCCAGTCCGCCCTCATTGCCAATCAGGCGCGCCTCGGCATGCTCCTGCGCGCGCGAGAGGTATCGTTTCAGCCGCGTCAGCGCCGCCTGCCGCGCGGCAGGCTTGTCCCAGCCCACACGCGTCACCGACGCCAGCTCGGCACGCAGGCGAAGGCCATCCAGGGCCGCAGGCAGCGAATTCACTCTCATGGGAGGGAACTTAAGCTATTCGCCGCGCGCTGGGCAGGGGGTAAAGCTGGTTGCTGATCTGTGTTCTTTATCGCTTCAGGTCTAGGACAGACGACGGCGCTTCGCTGCGGAGGGTCCTTCGAGACGCGGGTTGCACCCGCTCCTCAGGATGAGGGTGAATTCAAGCGATACCCTTCCTCATCCTGAGGAGGCCAAAGGCCGTCTCGAAGGACGTACAATGCGTTCCTCATTCAGAGGCACCTCCCCCGCTGGCGGGTGAAGACACCGGCTGGGGCCCCCAAAACAAAAAAGCCCCGAAGCATCGCGGCTCCGGGGCTCTTTGGTTGCGATGATGGCGAGGTTTATTCGTCCATCAATTCCTGCATCAGGAAGGTGAACTCCAGAGACAGGCGGTTGGCCGTCTCTTCAAGGTTCGCAGCGGCAGAGTGGCCGCCTTCCATGTTTTCATAATACAGGACCTCTTCGCCCAGCTCGTTTAGCAGATAGGCCATCTTGCGGGCGTGGGCCGGGTGGACCCGGTCGTCCTTGGTGGAGGTCAAAAGGAAGATCGGCGGGTAGTCGCCGCCGGTCTCCACATTGTGGAAGGGCGAGATGGAGCGCAGGAATTCACGCTCTTCCGGGTTTTCATCCGGGAAGCCGTACTCGTCCTGCCAGCTCGCACCGGCCAGCATGGTGTGGTAGCGCAGCATGTCCAGAAGCGGCACCTGGCTGATCACTGCGCCGAACAGGTCCGGGCGCTGGGTGTACATCACGCCGGTCAGAAGACCGCCATTGGAGCCGCCTTCAACGCCCAGCTGACCCGCGGTGGTCACACCGTCGTCGATCAGCTGTTCAGCCACCGCGATCAGGTCATCATAGATGCGCTGACGGCTGGTCCGAAGGCCTGCCTGGTGCCAGGCCGGACCGAATTCGCCGCCACCGCGGATATTGGCCAGCACATAGGTGCCGCCCTGCTCCAGCCACATGCGGCCCAGCGTGCCCGAATAATTCGGGTTCAGGGAGACCTGGAAACCGCCATAGGCGTAAAGCAGCGTCGGGCCCGCTTCTGTGGCGTTCTCAGAGCGCACGATGAAGTAAGGCACCTGCGTGCCGTCAGCGGAGGTGGCTTCGCGCTGCTCCACCACAAGGCCCTCGGTCTCAAACCAGGACGGGGCGGATTTGGCGGTTTCAAGCTCCAGCTCTGGCGTCAGGCGGTAGAGGGTTTCCGGGGTCAGGAAGCCTTCCACATTCACATAGGCCAGATCGCCCTGATCATCAGCCGTGACGATGGAGATGGAGGCGTTTTCAGGCGCGTCGATGGCGCGGCTGGTCCAGCCCTCTTCGCCAAACTGGAACGCGTTGAGCGTGCCCACGACATTGTCGTTGATGACCATGAGAAGATTGTCAGCCGTCGTCGCGACCGAGCCCACCGACTGGCGTGCGTTCGGCACGAAGACTTCATGCAGCTGCGGCAGCTCACCTGACGCGGCAAAGGCACTCATGGAGTAGGACATCACCGCACCGGCCGGATAGGTCTCACCGCCCTCAACCGGGGTCCAGTCCTGATCCAGGCCGAAGACCAGCTGATCGCCGAACAGGCCGTAAGGCGTCACGCGGCGCGGCAGCGGGAATTGCACCGGCTCACCGGTCGCACCGTCGGGCAGATACCAGTAGACCTGCTCAAAGAAGCTCTCAGACTGGATGGCGGCCATGTAGGCGGTGCCGTCTGCGGCTTCAAAGCGCGCGGGCCAGACGCCCACATTATCCGCTGCACCGGTCAGGACCGGAGTGGCGTCCGCGATATCGGTGCCGCGCTCCCAGCGCTTGACCACGAAGGGATAGCCGGACGTGGTGGCTTCTGCCGTATCGAGCGCGGTGGCGATCAGTAGCGTGTCTTCGTCGATCCAGGCTGTGGAGCCTTTGGTCTCTTCGATCTCGAAGCCATCTTCAACGAAGCTGCGGGTTTCCATGTCCCATTCGCGGCGCACAGCCGCGTCAGAGCCACCATCGGACAGGGTCAGGATGCAGCGATTATAGTCCGGTGCCAGGCAGGACGAGCCACGCCAGACCCAGTTCTTGTCTTCTTCGTCGGCCAGCGCATCGAGATCGAGGACCACATCCCATTCAGGATTGTCGGTGGCGTAGCTTTCGACCGTGGTCTTGCGCCACAGGCCGTGGGTGTTGTCCGCGTCGCGCCAGAAATTCCACAATTCACCGCCGCGCACGCCGACATAGGCAATGCGATCAGAGCTCTGCAGCACTTCCAGAGCCGAGTCCTTCAGCTCCTGATAGCGCGGATCAGCCTGCAGGCGCTCAAGCGTCGGCTCATTCATGCCCATGGCAAACTCAAGCGCGCGTTCGCCCTCAACCTCTTCCAGCCAGACCAGGCTTTCGGTTTCGGCCTGAATGGCGGCGTTCAGCTCAGCCCCGGCAGCGGGAACCTCGGCTTCAGCGGTTTCAGTCATCGTGTCTCCTTCAGACTCACCGGACGGTGAGCAGGCAGCGATTGCCAGAGCGGCAACAGCAGCAGTGCAGGCAAGGCCATAACGGCGCATGGATAGTCTCCCCTGGATATGGATTTGCGTCGCAATAAAGCCCGTGTCCGCCTGCGCGTCAAAGCGATCCACATTACCAGTGCGTAAGCTTTGCGCCTGAAGCCGCGCAGGACTACATAGGCAGGCATGAAAGCTTACCGGATGAATGGGGCGGGCAACGCCTTTTTGATGCTTGATGCGCGTGGTCTTGAGGCGGCGCTGACGCCGTCTGACGACCAGGTGCGCGCGCTGGCGGCGCTCTACCCATTTGACCAGTTGCTGGCGCTGGAAGCTGACCCGGACACCGATGCGCGTCTGCGGGTGTGGAATGCCGATGGCGGCGAGGTCGGCGCTTGCGGCAACGGCACGCGCGCCGCCGCCTGGCTGATGTTTCAGGAGAACCGCGCGGACACGTTGACCCTGTCCAGCCTCGGCGGCCCCATGGCGGCCCGACGGCTTGCCGGGGACATGGCTGAGGTGGACCTGGGCCCCGCACGCCTCGACTGGCGCGAAATTCCGCTCGGCCGGGAGATGGACACCGCAAAGCTCGACTTTGCCATCGACTTGCCCGGCGGGGGCCAGCTCTCAGAACCGGGTGCGGTATCCATGGGCAATCCCCATGCGGTCTTCTTTGTGGAAGACGTCGAGGCGCTGCCGCTCAATGAAATCGGCCCGAAGGTGGAACATGATCCGCTGTTTCCAGAGCGTGTGAATGCGGGCTTTGCGCAAGTTCGAGGGCGCGACTCGATACGCCTGAAGGTGTTTGAGCGTGGAGCGGGACTAACGCTTGCCTGCGGAACCGGGGCTGCGGCTGCGCTCGTCGCTGCGCACCGGCGCGGGCTAACAGAACGCGAAGCGCTGATCGAAGCCGATGGGGGTATCCTGCCCGTGCGCTGGGCCGCTGATGGCCATGTGCACCTGGCCGGTCCGGTGGAGCTGGAAGGCGAGGTCGAGCTGCCGGACGGGTGGTAGTGGTCTAGGCGTTGTGCGTCCTTCGAGACGGTCCTTTCGGACCTCCTCAGGATGAGGGAAGTAAGAGTTTTATGAAACCCTCATCCTGAGGAGCGGGCGAAGCGCGCGTCTCGAAGGACCCACAGAATAGTCCGCCCTACTCCGCCGCCTCAGCGACCACCTCCGGCGTTGCGACACCGGCGCGATCGCCAGCCTTGCCGAAGCGGATATGACCGTCATCCAGCTTACCGTAGCGGATGGTGATCATGTCCATGATGTAGTTCTGATAGGTCTTCCATGGCACCTCGACGCCCTGGCGCGGTAGGGTGGGCAGGGCGCGCTGGACATAACCAGACGAGAAATCCAGAAGGTCCTGGGTTTCAAGATCTGCTGGCGCTTCGGGCACGGCGTAGTCGGCACCGGTCTTCTTCATGTGATTGAGCATGCGGCAGACGCGCTCACACGTCAGATCGATCTTTAGTGTCCAGCTGGCATTGGTATAGCCAAAGGCGATCACCGCATTGGGCAGACCCGACAGCATCATGCCGCGATAGGTCACGTGGTCAGGCGGGTTCACGGTTTGGCCATCGACCACTATCTCCATCCCGCCGCCGATTTGCATGGCAAGGCCGGTGGCCGGGATGATCAGGTCAGCGTCCAGATGCTCGCCCGATTTCAGGGTAATGCCGGTCTCGTCAAAGCGCTCGATATGATCGGTGACGATGGAGGCCGAGCCGTCTTTCAGAACGTCAAACAGATCGCCATCGGGCACCATGCAGAAGCGCTGGTCCCAGGGTTTGTAGTTCGGCGAGAAGTGGGTCTCTACGTCGAAATCCTCGCCGAGCGCTTTCTTCGCCTCTTTCAGGATCGACTTTTTGACCATCTCCGGCTGCCAGCGCGCCAGGCTGTAATAGAACATGCCCTGCAGCACATTGCGCACCCGCGTGATCATGTAGGCGGCCCGGCTGGGCAGCGTCTTTTGAAGAAAGTCGGCAAACCCGTCGCGCGACGGCCGCGCGGCAATATAGGTGGGCGAGCGCTGCAGCATGGTCACATGCTCAGCCTTCTCCGCCATCGCCGGGACCAGCGTCACTGCAGTCGCGCCGGACCCGATGATCACCACCTTCTTGCCAGTATAGTCGTAGTCTTCTTGCCAGAGCTGGGGGTGGATGATGTCGCCTTTGAAATCATCCATGCCGGGAAAGTCGGGCATATAGCCGGCTTCATACCGGTAATAGCCCGAACACATCATGATGAAGCGCGCGGTCCAGGTTTCAGTCTTGCCGTTATGGTTGGCGGTCACCGTCCAGCGTGCGGTCCGGGTGTCCCAGCTGATCTGGGTGACGCGGGTGCCAAACTGGATGCGCTGGGTAATGCCGGCTTCATCGGCGGTCGCGCGCACATAATTGCGGATGGCCGGTCCATCGGCGAAGACCTTGCCATCCACCCAAGGCCGGAAATTATAGCCGAAGGTGTACATGTCACTGTCCGAACGGATGCCGGGATAGCGGAACAGATCCCACGTCCCGCCCAGATCATCGCGCGCTTCAAGAATGGCAAAGCTGCGGTCCGGGCTCTTGTCTTTGAGATGCCAGGCGGCCCCGACACCGGACAGGCCCGCGCCGACAATCAGGACGTCGAGCTCGGTGTCAGGATCGGGCTTCTGGTCAGGGGTGTTTGTCGCCATGTCATTCCTCCCCGCGCCGGATATTTCCAGTGCGTTTCAGCGCAAAGTGAACACTGTTCACATTTGCTTGGCAAGGCGGCGATGTGGCGCGGGAGAGGTGTGGCTCTTTTGCGGCTTTTGAACCGCTTTGCCCTTCTCCCTCCCCGTCAAGGGGAGGGAGTAAGTGTTACGCCACCTCAGCACTCAAACCGGGGATCATCGTCGTCTTCGATGAACCAGCCGGTCAGGCGGGTGTAGACCATGCAGCGCTGTGTCTCATCGAGGGTCTCGTCATTGGCAAGATCGCGCAGGATGGCGCTCACCAATTCGTTGCCGGTGATGATTTCCTGACCGCCGTCTTCCGGGCTGTCAAAGCGCATCAGGCGGCCGCCTTCGTGCCAGTTTGGCCAGTCCGGGCCGCCAGCGCTGGCCGGGTCACCGGAGCGGGCAAATTCGGCCCAATAGGCCCCCATGCTGGAGGCCAGCGCCGTGCGCCCTTCAGCGTTTCGGGTGTTGAACATGGCCCCGTCAAGGCGGCCGAAGAAATCAAAATGGTTGAACACGAACGGGATTTCGACTGCGTGCCCAGCCCCCAGCAGATGGGAGAAGTCCATGAAGAACATCGACCCGCCTTCATCCCAGTCGAAGCGATAGGCCCAGACCTCGTCATGGCCGGCCCCCTTCATGGTGTCGGCAGCCTCGTCCACTGACAGGGCGCGCCAGATGCGTGACTGGTAGTCGGCCACCGTGTCATAGAATTCAGGATCGCGAGAGCGGATGATCACACCAAACAGGGTGGAGGTCAGCTCCGGATCAAAGGCATTAAACAGCTTCATCTCATCACGCGTCGTGCCGGTGATAACCGGTACGGCATGGAAAGTGTCGGTTGAGCTGAACGCGTCGGCCAGCGGTGTTTCGGGGATGGTCACGCCATCCTGGATGATGGTGGGCAGCTCGATCGAGCCATACTCACCGGCATAGGCCTGGTAGACAGCCGCAAGATCGGACATGCGAATGTCTGCTGCGCTGGCGTCTGCGCCAGCAAATTGCTCGGCGGCTTGCACTGCGCCGTATTGCGGGTGGGATTGCGCGTCGCTCAGTGCCACGCTTCTGAAGCTGCCCGACTGGATGATGGCGCGATGGAACAGATCGTCCGCCAGCGGGCTGGCCATCAGGCTGGCCACATTATGGCCGCCCGCGCTTTCACCGAAGATGGTGACATTGCCAGCATCGCCGCCAAACTGCGCGATATTCTCACGTACCCAGTAAAGCGCCGCGAGCTGATCGAGCAGCGCGAAATTGGCGGCGCTGTCTTCCTCGATTTCGATATCCTCGGCGATGGCCGGGTGGGCGAAAAAGCCAAGCGGGCCGAGGCGATACTGGATCACCACAACGACCACGTCCTGATCGACGGCAAGCTGGCTGCCGTCATATTGGCGTGCGGAGCCCCAAGTGTTCGATCCACCGTGGATCCATACCATGACCGGGCGCTCGGCATCGTCCGGCCCCGCCCCTAGCGGCGCGTAGATGTCGGCGATCAGGCAGTCTTCCGATCCGATCAGTTGACCGGGCTCAACGCCAAAGGCTTCGGCATTCAGCGCATTGGTCAGCTGCGGGCAGGGGGCATTGTGCTCCAGCGCTTCACGGGTGCCGAGCCAGCCTTCAGCCCAACGCGGAGCGCGCCAGCGCAGATCGCCTTCAGGCGCGTCAGCATAGGGCAGGCCCAGCCAGACCTGCGCGCCACTGTCCGCATCGGTAAAGCCGACCACGCGGCCTTCCTCAACGGTGCGCTCGGTCGCCGGATCGGCGACAACGGGTGCCGCTTCACGCTCAGCGCAGGCGGCGACAAGCGCTGCGAGGCCCAGTGAAGCCAGGACGAAATGAAAGCGCATATACCCCTCCCCGGTGTTTGCTCGTCCAAGACTAGACGGGTCGCAGGCGCTGACAAGCGTCTGCCCATGCTGCGCTGGCGAAAACGGGCGCGGGGTGTGAAATCGCGCCATTGCGCCACACCCCTTCATCTGGACCCTTGCCCGAATTCGGGTAAGAACACGCCCAATTGCCGCGAAGGCCATGCTGGCCGGCTGGGGCAGTTGAGATTCTCACGCTGGATTGAGGAAAGATTTCAACCATGTCTACTGAAACCACCCCCGTCCCGATTACGGTTGCCTATGGCGACGGCATCGGCCCGGAAATCATGGAAGCATCCCTGCGCGTTCTTAAAGCGGCAGGGGCCCAGATTGCCGAAGAAGTCATCGAAATCGGTGAAGCAGTTTACCTGAAGGGCAACACCGCAGGCATCGAGCCGGACAGCTGGGAATCCCTGCGCCGCACGAAGGTCTTCTACAAGGCTCCGATCACCACGCCTCAGGGCGGCGGCTACAAGTCGATGAATGTGACCGTGCGCAAGTCGCTGGGCATGTTCGCCAACGTGCGCCCCTGCGCCTCCATGCACCCTTATATCGCGACCAAGCACCCGGGCATGGACGTGGTCATCGTTCGTGAGAACGAAGAAGACCTCTACGCCGGCATCGAGCACCGCCAGACCGACGAAGTCTTCCAGTGCCTGAAGCTGTTCTCGCGTCCGGGCACCGAGCGGATCATCCGCTACGCCTTTGAATACGCGAAGGCCAATGGCCGCAAGAAGGTCACCTGCTTCTCCAAAGACAACATCATGAAGCTGACCGATGGCCTATATCACAAGGTCTTTGATGAGGTCGCCAAAGAGTATCCGGAGATCGAGAACGAGCACTGGATCATTGACATTGGCGCTGCAAAGCTCGCGGCCAACCCGAACCAGTTCGACGTTGTCGTGATGGCCAACCTTTATGGTGACATCCTGTCTGACGTGGCTGCTGAGATCACCGGCTCGGTGGGTCTGGGGTCATCGGCCAATATCGGCGAATACTGCTCGATGTTCGAAGCCATTCACGGTTCGGCTCCGCGCCGCGCTGGTCAGAATGTGGCGAACCCGACCGGCCTTCTGCTCGCTGGCGTTCAGATGATGGTTCACATCGGCCAGCCTGAAGTTGCCGAGAAGGTTCACAATGCCTGGCTGAAGACGATCGAAGACGGCATGCACACCTATGACATCTACACCGAAGGCGAGTCCGCCAGGAAGGTGTCGACGTCTGAGTTTGCTGACGAGATCATCAAGCGTCTGGGCCAGTTCCCGTCCAAGCTGAAGAAGGCGGTCTACGACAAGACCAAGGGCGCGCCGGCCATTCCGGCCGCCAAGCGTCTGCCGGCCGCCAAGAAGGACCTGGTTGGTGTGGACATCTTCGTCCACTGGGCCCATCAGGACCCGGACCAGCTGGCTGAAATCATGCAGAAGACCAACGCCGCCGGTAAGCTGGAGCTCGCCATGATCTCCAACCGCGGTACCAAGGTCTGGCCGAACGGCATGCCGGAAACCTTCAAGACCGACCACTGGCGCTGCCGCTTCATGTTTGATGGCAAGGGCGACCGCTCTGACGTCGCAGACCTGATGGCTCGCCTGGTTGCTGAAGGCGTTGACTTCATCAAGACCGAGCATCTCTACGAGTTTGATGGCGAGCCGGGCTACAGCCTCGGCCAGGGCCAGTAGGGACGTGATTTGAGCACAGCGAAGGCGGACTTCACCGGACAGGTTGCGTTAATCGCGACCATGCACGGCAAGCAGGTCGCCTTCGCTGCGCCGCTCATACAGCTGGGCTTCACCGTCCAAACGCCTGAAGGGTTCGATACCGACCGGTTCGGGACCTTCTCAGGAGAGGTGGAGCGCTCCGGCGACATGCTGAACGCCGCTCGTGCGAAAGCCCGGGCGGCGTTTTTGCATTCTGGCAAGAGTGCCGACTGGGTCATCGCCAGCGAAGGGGCGTTCGGGCCCAGCCGCGTCGTGCCGATGCTGGCCGAGGCCAGAGAGTTGGTCCTCGCCTGGCGACCGGCGGATGATCACGAGGTGGTCGTCACGCGCACCAGCTTTGAGACCAATTTTTCCCATCTCGATGTGACGGGCGAAACGACCGACGCCGAGCTCGCCACCTGGCTTGAGCGGATCGGCTTCCCGGACCACGCCATCATCGTGCGCGAAGGCCACACCCCGGTGAAAAAAGCGCACAGGTCAGGTTTCACCCTGTCCTGGTTAGCGTCGAGCTTTTCTGGTCCGATACGCCTTGAGACTGACATGCGCGCTCACCTCAATCCCACGCGGATGGGAGAGATTTCTATCCTCGGGTCTGAGCTGGCTGAAAGACTGAGTTATCCCTGCCCGACTTGCGCCCAGCCGGGCTTTGGCCTGACTGGCGTTGAGCGGGGCTTACCGTGTGAGGCTTGCGGCACCCCAACCGAGCTGGTCCGCCAGGAGATCTGGAGCTGCGGAGCCTGCGACCACAGCCAAAGCCGCAGCCGCTCTGACAGCCGCACCCATGCCAGCGCCGGCAACTGCCCTATCTGCAATCCGTAACCGCCGATCACACCGAAGTGAACTTGCCTGCTGGTACAAGAAAGAGTGCTGTGTTCCTATCTAGATGGCTGAACCCAATGGAGTGGAGGCTCCCCATGCGCCTGCGCAGTGATACGCAATTCAAGACGAGCCTGATCCCGGCTGACCAGGCTTTGCCGGGTCGGATTCAGGCGATCCCGACGGCTGAGACCCATTTCGTCAACGGCGCAAAGCTTAAGGGTGAACTACCTGAAGGTGCTGAGGAAATTGTCTTCGCCATGGGCTGCTTCTGGGGCGTCGAGCGGATTTTCTGGCAGATTGAGGGTGTCCTGAACACTGCGGCTGGCTATGCCGGCGGCATCACGCCGAACCCGACCTATGAGGAAGTCTGCTCGGGCCGCACCGGCCACACCGAAGTCGTGCGTGTGGTGTTTGATCCCAAGGTCGTCAGCCTGGATGAGCTGCTGGTGGCGTTCTGGGAAGGCCATGACCCGACCCAGGGCATGCGCCAGGGCAATGATATCGGCACCCAGTACCGCTCGGCCATTTACTGGACCCGCGACGCTCAAAAAGCTGCGGTGCTGGCCTCGCGCGATCGCTTTCAGACCGCGCTGAACGAGGCCGGCAAGGGCGAAATCACAACCGAGCTTCGTGAGGCCGGGCCCTTCTACTTTGCCGAAGACTACCACCAGCAATACCTCGCCAAGAACCCGGATGGCTATTGCGGCATTGGCGGCACCGGCGTTGTCTGCCCGATTGGTGTGGGTGTCGAGGCGAGCTAGGTGTCTGACACCCTTATCGTTTTTGATGTGGACTCCACGCTTCTAAGCGTTGAGAGCCTGGACTTTACTGTGGAGCGCGCGCTGCGCTCGGCCCCTGATGGACCTGAGCGCGCAGCCGCCCTGTCGGCGCTCACCGATCAGGGCATGGCGGGTGAGATTGACTTTCGCACTTCGCTGGAGCGGCGCATCGCGATTGCCGGTTTGACCCGGGACAGCGTTGAGGCCGGGGCTCAAGCGCTTATCGAATATCTCACTGAGGGCATGGACGAGATGCTCACCCGCCTGCGGGACCGGGGTGTTTCAGTCTTTGCGGTTTCGGGTGGGTTTGAGGACCTGATCCGCCCGGCGCTGTCGCATCTGGGCTTTGACGCAAACACCATACATGCCAATGGTTTCACCTTCGCGCCGGATGGCGCTGTCACAGGGTTTGACCGCAACCGCCCCACCTCTCGTACCGGCGGTAAGGCGGAGGTGATCGCGCAGCTAAAGGCCAGCCTCGGCGCAGGCCGCGCCGTCATGGTGGGTGATGGCATGACCGATTTTGAGGCTTTTGAAACAGGTGCCGCAGACCACTTCATCGGCTTTGGCGGCGTGGTGACGCGCGCCCCGGTCAAGGCCAGGGCACCGGCCTGGGCTGAGAGTGTCGACGCGCTGACCGCGCAGCTCTTGGCCTAGCTCGTGGCCGCGTCGGCTGACCGGTGAATTTCCTCCACCAACCCCGGCTCCAGCTCCAGCCGGGCAGCCAGCATCTGAAGATAGGCCTGTTCAGCGGCGGTGTCCGCCTCGATCGCGACCAGGCTGGCGGCGTAAATCTCGGCGGCGGTTTCAGGACAGGTGGCCCCAGCCACCACGGCATTGATGTCGAGTGGCGCTGAAAGCTCGTCAAAGACAAAGGCTTTCGATTGGGCGTCCAGGTCCATAGCGTTCAGGCGCTCGAAAATCGCTGCCTTCTCATCGGCATCAATCTTGCCGTCCGCTTTGGCGGCCGCGATCATGGCGCGGACCAGCGACTGGCCCAGCGCATCCTGAGCCGCTTCGTCAGACGGGGCAGGCAGGAAGGCGGTCTCAGTCGGCGCGGCCTCGTAGTCAGCCGGCACAGCTGGAACCGACCCGCCCGCGGGCGCAGCAGGTTCAGCGCCACCGCCTGCCTGAGCCGCCTTGTTCTGCTGGTGCTTGTTCCAGGCGTGGTAGGCAAGACCGCCAACAGCGGCCACAGCACCGTACTTGGCGGCCTTTCCCATCATCTTGCGACCCTTCTTGCCCATAAGCATGGAGGTGGCGAGCCCGGCCGCAAAACCACCACCCCCAGCCATCGCTGTGCGCTGTGCATTGGGGTCGGTTTGAAGGGCGGTGATGATCTTGTTCACGTCGAACATGGCAAAGGCGCTCCAGGGCTTAAACGTCCAGGCGTGGACAGGGGGACATCGGCCGCCTCGGCGATTGCGAAGCGTCTGGATGTGATTTGGTTCGCGAACCCCCCTCGCGCAAGCTTTTCGCGCCCAAAATCGACACCGCCGAACGGAACGCAGCTGAGCGGCGAGTTCAGCTTGACTGTACCGGCCCTTTCGCTAGGTTCGCGCGCCTGCGCTGGTGAGGTGGCCGAGTGGTCGAAGGCGCACGCCTGGAACGCGTGTAGGCGGGTAACCGTCTCGTGGGTTCGAATCCCACCCTCACCGCCATCCAGACCGCAGCAGTCCGGTCTGCCGCATACCCTCCCTGGTTTCATTAGAACTTTTAATGGCTTGTGAGTGCGCTCTGCGCGCTGAGACGGTGCGGCATCCCGATGTTCTGCTGATTTTGCCCAAGAATCTCAAACCGCGACTTTCGGTGGTCCGGTAAGGCCAGTTTTTCCCTGATAACAGGTCACCACACATAATTTGCCCAGATCCGGCGAATTGGAGCGTGGATCGATATGAAAATACAGCATGTTACAGAATTTTTCCTTGTTTTGGGAACAGGGAAAACTTGCGTGCATAACAGGGAAAGTTAGCTAGATAACAGCGAAGAGCTCTTGCCTGTTTCTAGCGTCAGGTTTGCTAGAACCCGAACAACTTTTCTTGCTCGTGCCAGTGTAGTGGAATGTTGGCTCGAACGAGGGTGTTTGTGGAAAGCTCTGGCGGCTGAGTTCCGTCTGCGATGGCTTTCATTATGCGCGGCGACAGGAAAGCGAGTTGAAGGCGGTTTCTTAAAAATCGACTCGACACACCTTCGTTGGCGGCAAGCGTTTCGAGTTGCTCGCCAGCAAGCAGTCTACTCCGCCAGATAAGAGCCCGGCCAAGAGTGCGTTGAAGCTTTTTATCTGGATCAGGGCGGCAATCACCAAGAATGACTTTTCGTTCCACACCTCGGCGACGAAGGGTGAAGGGTGCCGTAACCTCAATTCGAACCGCAGGATCCCAATCGGGCTCAGGAAGCTGCACCAAGATCTCTATCGATGAGGTGCCTAGGGTCACGCGGGTGACGAGATTGAGCAGTTGAGATTTTGGGAGAGTGATTACAGCTTCAAGTGCCGCTCGTCTCGCATCTATCTTACTAAGCGACGGACCACCTTGCCTGATGAGTTCAGATGGTTCTGTCAGAGGAAACTCGGCGTTAGCGGGTCAGCCGCCAGATTGGCGGCATGACCAACCCGTTCCGCTACTTCAAGACCTCGCCCGAGATCATCCGCCTTGCGGTGATGATGTACATCCGCTTCCCGCTGTCACTGCGGAATGTGGAGGACCTGCTCCATGAGCGCGGCATCGACATCAGCCACGAGACGGTGCGGTACTGGTGGAACCGGTTCGGACCGCTCATGGCACGGGAGATCAAGAAGCGCCGGTCGCAGCAGCTTCGCCAAGTCACCCAGTGGCGGTGGCATCTCGACGAGGTCTTCGTGAAGATCAATGGCGAGGCCCACTATCTGTGGCGCGCTGTCGATCATGAAGGCGAGGTGCTGGAGTCCTTCGTCACCAAGACCCGAGACAAGGCCTCAGCATTGAAGTTTCTCAAGAAAGCGATGAAGCGATACGGCAGGCCAGAAGAGGTCGTCACGGACCGCCTTCGCTCGTACGGAGCAGCTATGCGCGAAATCGGGAACGAAGGTCGACAGGTCACAGGCCAGCACGAGAACAATCGGGCTGAGAACTCACACCTGCCGTTTCGAAGGCGAGAGCGGGCGATGGCGCGGTTCCGGCAAATGCGAAGTCTGCAGAAGTTCGCCGCCGCCCACGCCTCCGTCCACAACCACTTCAACCACGACCGATCTCTCGAACGCCGGCCCCGCTTTAAATCGCTTCGCGACGAAGCGCTGGCTGAGTGGCGGCAGCTCCTGGCTGCATAAGCCGGTGCGCCCTGACTTCTGAGACCGGTCCGCTTTAGTCTGACAGCACCCGGGCGAGGCTTATGTGGTGTTCGGGTCTGCGAGCGGGTTCGGTGTTAATATGAATGGTCGCCAGGTCATTGATCTGACCAGCCTGTCAGCCAGCGAGGGCTTCATCATCCAGGGTGATGAAGCGCAAGACGCAGCCGGCGTTAGCGTTTCGAGCGCCGGGGATGTGAATGGCGATGGCTATGATGATCTCATCGTAGGGGCCTATCTCGGCGATGACGATGGCAGTAATGCGGGCGAGGCCTATGTGGTGTTCGGCTCTGCCGCTGGGTTCGGCGTTGATGTGAGTGGTCGCCAGGTCATCGATCTGACCAGTCTGTCCGCTGCCGAAGGCTTCATCATCCAGGGCGATGCAGCGGGTGACGAAGCCGGCTGGAGTGTTTCCAGCGCCGGGGATGTGAACGGCGATGGCTATGACGATCTCATCGTTGGGGCCTATCGTGGCGATGATGGCGGCAGTGGTGCCGGCGAGGCTTATGTTGTGTTCGGGTCCGCGATCGGGTTCGGCGTTGATGTAAGTGGTCGTCAGGTCATTGATCTGACCAGCCTGTCCGCGAGTGAGGGCTTTATCATCCAAGGCGATGCAGCGCTTGACTTTTCCGGCGTTAGCGTTTCGAGCGCCGGGGATGTGAATGGCGATGGCTATGATGACCTCATCGTAGGGGCCGATCTCGGCGATGACGGCGGCACCAATGCGGGCGAGGCTTATGTGGTGTTCGGCTCTGCGACCGGCTCGACGGACGGGATCACGGCGTCTGGTACGTCTGGCGTCAACACGATTGTTGGCGGAGCCGGCAATGACACGCTTGACGGTGAAGGCGGGGCGGATGTGATCCGTGCCGGTGCCGGCGATGATGTGCTGGCCGTGGATGACGCAAGCTTTTTCCGCCTTGATGGCGGGCGCGGCATGGATACGCTGCGTGTGGATGGCTCAGGCATTGATCTGGACTTCACCACGCTGTCCCAGAACGCGGTCACCGATATCGAGATCATAGACCTCACCGGGTCTGGCGGTAACACGCTGACGCTCACCGCGCTTGATGTGCTGGACATGATGGAGGCGCGTGAAAGCGGCAGCGCAGTCTTGCGCGTACGCGGCGATGGAGATGACACGGTGGACCTGTCTGACACTGGCTGGGCCAGCGCGGGTCAGATCACCGAAGGGTCGGTCACCTATAACCGCTACACCAAGGATAATGTCGAGCTGCGTGTAGAAGATGGGGTGAGTGTCGTCAGTGGCGGCATGAGGGTCGCCAGCTTTGGGGAGCCAGTCGTCGTTAGTTTCTCGTCGATCAACTCGGGAGCCATTTCCGAGCCCGCCAACAATGACGCTGCACAAGGCATGCATGGCGAGCCCATGATTGTCGACATGACGGGTGGTCATGGCGGATTTGTATCGCCTGAACCGCTTGGCGACCTTGTCGGTCAAATGAACCTGGATCACACTGGCTCTACTAGCGAGGATTGGGCGATTGATCTTACCGATCAGTCAGTCCTGAGCGGTCGGCTCGAGCTTTATGAAGATCGGGAGCTGCCCAGCTGGCTACAACAATCCGACGCGCTTCAAAGCCATCTTGAGGCACCATCCGAGGCGGACTCCTCAAGCGTTGAGGGGGCCGGTTCCGATGGTGCGGCTCAATCGGGTGGTTTTGGCGATCCCACCGTTGTCGATCTTCGCGATGCGAGTTTGCCGATTGGTGAGGCTGAGTATCTCAACTCTGACATTGGTGGACGCGATGTCTTGGGCAAGGTACGCCCGACCCACGAATGGGCTATTGACCTAACTGATCAATCAGAGGCCGAAGGCGGCGCCGCGCTCGACGCACAAGCGGGACTTCATGCGGACTTGATAACCGAATTTGAAGCGCTTCGACCTCTGGCGACCTTCGCTGAAGAGCCAGCTGCGCTCCTTGGTCAAACTATACCGTTCGAGCAACTTGTACGTCGCGGAGAGGATGGTCTCTTGGAGCTCCTACCGCTAGAAGACGCGGTGGATGCTGAAGGGTGGATGTAATCGGCCTTTGGCTTGCATGGCCATGCGCGTGAATGGCAATGGAGCAGACATTGAGAAAGTCTGAGACGACCGGCAGCCTTGCCGGTCGGCTCGCGCTGCTAAGGGCGGCGCGGCCGGCCCTTTACGCGACCGTAGTGTTCAGTGTGGTCGCA
Organism: Maricaulaceae bacterium EIL42A08; assembly: GCA_024178355.1. Taxonomy (GTDB): domain Bacteria; phylum Pseudomonadota; class Alphaproteobacteria; order Caulobacterales; family Maricaulaceae; genus Oceanicaulis. The sequence goes on from JAMZNZ010000003.1 coordinate 77,172, forward strand.
AACTTGCTGCTGCTTGTATCACCCATCTACATGCTTCAGATCTATGACCGCGTGATCACGTCGGGGTCTTTCGATGCGCTGCTTTGGCTGACGGTTATCGCGGTCTTCTTGCTTGCCGTATACGGGGCTGCTGAGGCGGGCCGACGGCGGTCGCTGGCGTTAGCGGGATCGGCGCTAGAAACTGGTCTTGCACCAAAAATTTTCTCAGCATTTGAGAGGATACCAGGATCCGGGCTGGAGCTTGAGCGGGACCTTCGCCGCTTGCGCCAGGTCAAAGCTCAATTCGAGCATGGCGGCCTTCTTCCGTGGATAGACCTACCATTCGCACCGCTCTTTATCGTGGTGCTTTTTTTCATCCACCCGCTGCTTGGGGCGTTTGGACTTGTAGGTGCTGTCCTGGTTCTCGCAGTGGCATTGGTTGCAGAGCTGTCAACGCGCCAATCAAATGAGATCGCATCGGGCCTGGATGGCGAGGTTTCTGATTTTGTAGCAGGGCTTTCTCGGCAGAGATCGGCGCTCGTTGCCATGGGGCTCGTCCCATCAGCATTTCGAAAGTGGGCCCTCAAAAGCGCCAATGTTAAGACCTTTAGTGAGGCATCAGGGCGGGCCAACAATGCTTTTGCGGCGGCTGCTCGCGCGGTTCGTCAGTCCTTACAAGTTGGGATCTTGGCGGCGGGTGCTGCTCTTGCGCTGTCCCAAGAGGTTTCACTCGGGGCAATTGTTGCTGGGTCAATCATCCTTGCTCGCGCGCTTGCTCCCATTGACCAAATTGTCGGTGGCTGGCGTCAGTCCGCTCAAGCGCGCCGGGCGTTAGACCAAATCGGGCTTCGGGTTACAAATGCGTCCGATGCGCAAGCCTCCGCAACGTCTTTGCCTCGCCCCGAGCCGATTTTAAAACTTGATCGGCTTTCAATTGCAGCACCGGGCTCTGACCAACCCCTATTGCGCCCGTTTTCTTTTGAAATTTCTGAAGGCCATATCGTAGCGCTTTTAGGCCCCAATGGGTGCGGCAAAACCTGTCTTTTACAAACCCTCGCCGGTGCCTGGCCGACCTTGGACGGTCAAGTGGTCCTTGGCGGCCGAAGTGTCCATGACTGGGAGGGAGCAGATCGAGGCCGACATGTCGGCTATGTCCCTCAAGAGGTTGAAATTTTCCCTGGCACGGTAAGGGAAAATATCTCGCGCTTCACTGAATGTGAGGACGCAGACCTCTTCAAGGCTTCAATGGCCGCGTCAGCGCATGAATTTATTCTTTCGCTACCCGATGGCTATGAGACGGTGGTTGGCACTGGCGGACGCCATTTATCTGCGGGGCAGCGACAGCTCATTGGTTTGGCGCGGGCGCTGTTTGGCGACCCGGTTGTACTTTTGCTGGATGAGCCCACCGCGAACCTTGATAGCGGTGCGGTGACGGCCTTCTTGAAGGTTATTAAACAAACCTCTCAGGCTGGCGTGATGGTAATTGCGGCTACGCACGATATTCGATTTGTCCAAGCTTCGAATACCTCGCTTGTTATTAAACAGGGCTCTGTAATCGCAGCTGATTCACAAAAGTATCTCGCTGCGATTACGCCCAATTCTGATTCTTCGATTGAGAAGCAGGCATGACGAACGCTGAGCCATTTTCATCAGTCTGGCGTGACCCACTTGTCCGCGGCGCGACCTGGATCAGCAGTCTTGGGTTTCTAGGCTTCCTGATTTGGGCCGCTTTTATTCCTTTGGATGAGGGTGTGAGCGCCCACGGCACCATCATCGTGGAAAACAATCGCCAGGTGGTTCAGCACCTTGAAGGTGGCATCATTGCTGAGCTGAATGTTCGCGAGGGTCAAACTGTTGAAGCCGGTGCGCCACTTATCGTTTTGCAGGGTACGTCAACCCTCGCTCGCCGTGACCAGGTGCTCCAGAGTATTGCCAGTTTGCGTGCCACTGAAATTCGCTTAGAGGCGCTGCGGGCAGACGAACAGCCTGATTTTAGCCCTATCTATGAGCTTGGTGCTGACGATGAGGCCGCGTCGGCGGTCATAGAGCGCCAGCAACGTTTCTTTGAAAACCAGGTCGCCAGTTTGCGCGCGAATCTGGACGTTCTAGAAGCTCGCAGACGGGGCGCTCTAGAGACAATTACGATCAAGCGAGACCAGATCGGTTCAGAAGAACGAGCGCTACAAGCTCTCTCTGATCAGCTTGAAACGATGAGGTCCATGTACATGCAGCAGATGGCGCGATTGGACCAACTTCGCGACCTTGAACGCCAAATTGCCCTTGGTGAGAGCACGGTTTCGCGTCTTTCAGGTGAGCAGTCGCAAGCGCGTACACTTGTTGCCGACCAAGCTGGTCAGATCGCCCAGGCCCGTGCCCAGCGTGACGAGCAGATCGGTGCTGAATTGGTGGAAGTGCGCGAGAATTTACTCGAGGCTGAAGAAGAACTCTTAGCCGCTCAAGATGCTCTCGACCGATCAGTGATCTATGCCCCGCAGTCTGGCGAGGTCATCAATATGAAGTTCTCCACCGAAGGCGGAGTTGTGCGATCAGGTGAGCCGATCCTTGAAATCGTTCCAAGCGAGACCGGTCTAGTCGCCGCGGTTCGAATCCGGCCCATTGATAGAGCCAGAGTTTTTGAAGGACAGCAGGTTCGTGCTCAGTTAAGCGCATATCAAGGCTGGACCACCCCGCGCCTTACCGGTGAGGTCATTGGTGTCAGTGCTGACTTAAAACGTGATCAGCAAAATGGTGATGAATTTTATGAGGCGCGCGTGCGCATACCTCAGTCAGAGTTAGCAAGCGCTGGCGACATCGAACTTATGCCAGGTATGCCTGTGTCCGCGTTTATATTTGCAGGAACCGAGCGTACGACCCTTGAATATCTCTTCGAGCCAATCTCTGAGTCGGTCTTCCGCGGCTTGCGGGGTGCATGATGTTAGCCACGGCGATGCTTTCGGCTCTGCTCGGTAACCAGCACCCAATGGAACCTGTCTCATGTCTGGCGGTGAGAGACACCGCGACACTGGCGGCGCAAAACGACCCTCGCATACAAGAAGCTCAAGCCGATGTCGCCCTAGCCGAGGCCGATTTCTCTGATGCGCTTGCTCTGCGGCGTCCTCAGATTTCGGCTTTCGCAAGATCCAGCTCCGGCGATACCGGTTTAACAACAAACCAGATTGAAAATCAGGTTGGGCTCCAAGTTTCCCAGAGGCTCATAGACTTTGGCGATGCTCGCTTTGCGCGCTCACAAGCACGAAACGAAGTCAGGGCGAGTGAGTATGGCGTACAGGTTCAGCAGTTAAGCTCTGCCGCCAGCGCGATCATAGCTCATCTGCAGTACGTTCTAGCTCACGAAGATCGAGCCGTTGTTGACGATCAGGTTGTCTATTTCTCTAATCTGCTTTCACGGTTGGAGCGCCTCCTCGACGATGGTGCGTCCACTCGTGACGCTGTTGCTGCGGTCCGCTCCCGCCTGGCGGCAGCACAGGCTGAAGCAACGTCTTTAGAACTCAGAGCAATCGAAGCTGAAATAGAAGTGTCCGTCCTGACTGGTGTAAACCAAACGCCATGCGCGCAGGCCAATGAAAGCCAGCTGCTTTCAATCGCACTTGTCGATAGCACTAATGCTGAACAGCCCCAGGAAAGCCCCCGCATTCTCGGACTTCGAAGCTCAGTCGCTGCAGCTGAAGCTGATGTCAGGCGCGCCCGGCGTGATCGATTGCCCGCCATTGATCTGGTTGCAATCGGATCCTACGCCTACGAAGACTTTCGCGATGAGTGGGAATATCGTGATCGTGTCGGGGTGGATGTATCCGTTCCCCTTTATCAAGGCGATATGTTGAGAGCTCGGGTCGACCGAAGTCGCTCACAGCTTGCGCGTCAGGAAAGCCGATTGAGGCTGGCTGAGAGACGGTTGAGCCAAGAAATAAGAGCCGCGTCGTCAAGAATTCGAACGCTGAGGCAGTTGCGCCAGACGCGCGACGAGGCTGCGCAAACAAAACGGGCCGAACTTGAGGCGCTAGAAATAGCGTTCGAGGGAGGTCAACGCACCTTGTTTGAGCTTCTTGAAACCCAGGTTGGGTTGGCTGAAGCTGAGCGATCATTCAACCAGGTGAACTATCAGCTACTAACTGAATATGTTCGGCTTTCCGAACTGACGGGTCGGATGGATATCACCCTAGAAGACATTGACGGTGCGCAGCGTCCGAAAATTTGGGGCTGGGAGCCCGATCCAGCCGATTAAGTGTCTCGGGGGGGGGGTGCTGTCAGATTAAACGCCCTGTTATCGGGTTCGCTTCCAACCTGCTCGGATGAGCAACCCATTCCGCTATTTCAAAACGTCGCCTAAGATCATCCGCCTGGCTGTGATGATGTATATCCGGTTCCCTCTGTCGCTTCGGAATGTCGAAGACCTACTCCATGAACGCGGCATCGACATCAGCCACGAGACGGTTCGGTATTGGTGGAACCGGTTCGGTCCGCTCATGGCGAGCGAGATCAAGAAGCGCAGGTCTCAGCGGCTTCGCCAGGACACCCAGTGGCGTTGGCATCTCGACGAGGTCTTCGTGAAGATCAACGGCGAGACGCACTATCTGTGGCGGGCCGTCGATCACGAGGGCGAGGTGTTGGAAACTTTCGTCACAAAGACGCGCGACAAGGCTTCAGCGCTGAAGTTCCTGAAGAAAGCGATGAAGCGATACGGCCGGCCGGAGGAAGTCGTCACGGACCGCCTTCGGTCATACGGCGCAGCCATGCCTGAGATCGGGAACGCCAATCGCCAGGTCACAGGCAGGCATGAAAATAATCGGGCTGAGAACTCACACTTGCCATTCCGAAGGCGGGAGCGGGCGATGGCGCGGTTCCGGCAAATGCGAAGTCTGCAGAAGTTCGCCGCCGCCCACGCCTCCGTCCACAACCACTTCAACCACGACAGATCACTCGAACGCCGCACCCGCTTCAAGGACCTGCGCAACGCAGCCCTTGCTGAGTGGCGCCAGCTGTTGGCCGCTTGAGGCTGCGCGTCGTGATTTCGGAGACCCGTTCGCGTTTGTCTGACAGTACCGCCATTATCCCTACTCTCTTCTCCGTTGATTTGAGCCCTGCCGGAATTGATCCGGACTCTGGCTTCCGGGAAACGGGCGCGTGCACGCGTAACGGTACAGCTCTCTCAGATCTCCAAGGTCGCAACGACCATGTAGGGGCCTTTTTTATGGGATGACCCCAGGAAATAGTACGGCCCCAGGTCAAAGCCCTGCGAGGTGACAAAAGCGGACAAAACGCTTTCTGGGTCGCTGGAAAAATCAAGGCCAAAGTTCAATGCCTCACCGGTCGCGTCCAGCGTCTTGGCGAACACTCCCTTGCGCGCCATGTCCAGCATTCGATTGCCGTAAACATCGAGTATGACGGCACTACCGGCTGCTGCATTGCCTTTGATAGTCTCTAGCGTTTTCAGGACATCAGCTTCGCTGAGATAGAGGGTCACACCTTCCCACAGAAAGACTGTTTTCTTCTGCGGGTCATACGGCGATGCCGACAAGGCGTTTATCCAGTTCGGGTCTGCGAAATCAGCCTCGACATAATGGACATGGGCGGCATCTAGTCTTGCGCGTTTGACCGCCTTTCGCTTGGCCCGCTGCGGCGTCGGCATGTCCAGTTCGAATACCTTTAGATTTTTCGTGACCAGCGGGCCATAGGCTCGCGTATCGAGGCCAGCGCCGAGCACAACCAACTGCTCCGAGCGAGCGACATATTCCTCGAGCAAGCCATCGAACCGGCGAGAACGGGAAAACACCATATTGGCAATTCCGCTTTTTTCGTCCTCCGGCAATTGCGGGTAGAGAATTGGCGCGCCTGCGATCTGCTTGGCGATCCACAGCGGAAACAAGGCAATTCTCAAGCCTGTGAGTGAGTTATTGGGAAGTTTTCCAGCCAATTTCGCGGACGCCGGATCCTTGCGTAAACCGAATACGTGCCCGGTCCATCGGCCATTGATAATTTCGACCGCGGTTTGAGAGAGGCCAAGCGCCTTGCTGCGCACAATCTGCTTATGGGCGACCCAGAGAACGCCAATGACCGAGAAAGCGATCCACATGAATTGCAGTGGAATATAGATCAACCAAGCAATCAAAGTCATGGTTTAGCCCCCCCCTTTGGACTGGATGGCCCCGTCGCACATCGCCCGCAATCTGCGAGCATAGCGCTGGAACAGTCTGGTGTGCCCGGCCCCTGTTCTGCAAGTGTCTCGTCGCGTTATTTTTATCGTCGGATCCCGCGCGCGCCGCTCGCGTCCGATACTTCCGCCACTATTTTCCCAACTGCCCGGTTTTGCCCGTCATCGTGCTGAGGGCGTTGTCAGAAGAAAAACGGTTTGAGCGGATTGGCTTGAAACCGTAGCGTTTTCTGATGCGCAATCCGTTCCGATACTTCAAGACCTCGCCTGGGTCCTGTCAGATTAAACGCCATGTTATCGGGTTCAGCCCCAATCTGCCCGGATGAGCAACCCGTTTCGTTACTTCAAAACGTCGCCTGAGGTCATCCGCTTGGCGGTGATGATGTACATCCGCTTCCCGCTCTCGCTCAGGAACGTGGAGGACCTACTCCATGAGCGAGGGATCGACGTCACGCATGAGACAGTGCGCTTCTGTTGGAACCGGTTCGGCCCGATGATGGCGCGTGAGATCAAGAAGCGTCGATCTCAGCACCTTCGCCAGATCACTCAATGGCGGTGGCACCTGGATGAGGTGTTTGTGAAGATAAATGGCGAGACCCACTACTTATGGCGGGCTGTGGATCACGAAGGCGAGGTGCTGGAACCCTTTGTCACGAAGAAACGCGATAAGGCTTCGGCACTGAAATGCCTCAAGAAAGCGATGAAGCGCTACGGTAAGCCGCAAGAAGTTGTAACTGACAGACTTCGCTCATACCGGGCAGCGATGCGTGAGCTAGGAAACGCCGAACGTCAGATCACGGGCCGGCATGAAAACAACCGCGCAGAAAACTCGCACCTCCCGTTCCGACGACGGGAGCGGGCGATGTCACGGTTCAGGCAGATGCGAAGTCTGCAAAAGTTCGCCGCCACCCATGCTTCCGTTCACAACCACTTCAACCACGACCGCTCCTTAGAACGCCGATCCAGATTCAAGGATCTTCGCCAAGCCGCCCTCACCGAGTGGCGTAAGTTGCTGCTGGCCTAAACTCGTGCGCTGCTAGCTATTCGAGACTTGTCCGCGTTAGTCTGACAGCACCATGATGTATATTCGCTTTCCGCTCTCACTACGGAACGTCGAAGATCTGCTGCACGAGCGCGGGATCGACATCACGCATGAGACGGTGCGTTTCTGGTGGAACCGGTTCGGTCCACTCTTCGCGAAGTCGATCCGAAGACGCCGCCTCCAGAACGCCAACTACTCGAACTGGACCTGGCATCTCGACGAAGTTTTCGTCCGGATAAACGGCGAACTCCACTATCTCTGGCGCGCTGTTGATCACGAGGGTGAAGTGCTGGAGGCGTTTGTCACCAAACGCCGTGATCGCAAGGCTGCGTTGAAGTTTCTGCGTAAGGCTATGAAGCGGTATGGTCCGCCGGACCAAGTCGTCACCGACAAGTTGCCATCCTACAAAGCCGCGCTTCGTGAACTGGGAGTTGCCCACCGACAGACAACCGGGAAGTGGCTCAACAATCGGGCCGAAAACTCACATCAACCGCTGCGGCGACGAGAGAAGATCATGAACCGATTCAGATCGATGCGAAGTCTTCAGAAGTTCGCCGCCGCCCAGGGTGCTGTCAGACGAAATCGAAGCCGTCTCGAAGAAAACGCCAGAAATCCCGAATAGCGTCTATTCTCATACTGGCATTTCACCGGCAAGCCGATACCGAGCCGTTTGATTTGACAATGCCCACAGCCCCGGTTGCTTCTGCCGGCTCCCCGTTTTCCCAGCGATAGCGAGCGTTGTGTCTCGGGGCTAATCGTTTCATGCTTTGCGAACGCAGGGGACGATCATGCAAGCTGAGTGTCTGAGGGGCCGCGCAATCCAGTATTATCGCCGCCGGCATGAAAAACCGGATGGCCGCGCGCTTCTTCTCTATGGTTATGAACCACACTCGGGCGAGTCAGGCCCGGAATTCGAAGACCCGGTGTCGTCCGGTTCCGAGATGCGCTTCCATCCGTTGCGGCAGGAATGGGCACTATATTCGCCGCATCGGCAGAACCGGACTTTCCAGCCATCCAAGGCGGCCAATCCGCTCGCCCCGGCCACACAGGACGGCGCGATCACCGAGATCCCGTTTTCCGACTTTGAACTTGCCGTGTTCGGCAATCGCTTTCCCAGCCTGCATCCCGAGGCGCCTGACCCCGCAGCGGCGAGCTGGAAAACCCAGCCTGCCAGGGGCGATGCAGAAGTCGTGGTCTATTCACCCGAAGATACCGGCTCGCTCGCGACGATCGGCCAGGACAGGCGTATCCTTCTGATCGAAGCGATGATCGACCGGTATCAGCATCATTTTGAGGCCGGCGCAGCTTATGTTCTGCCCTTTGAAAATCGTGGCGAGGCCGTGGGCGTAACGCTCTCTCATCCGCATGGCCAGATTTATGCCTTTCCGGTGGTTCCAGAGCCGCAGGTAAAGGCTGAGGCGGCTTTCGCCGCCGGCTATGATCTGGAGGCAGATCGTCAATCCTGGGGCAAAGATTTCGCTATAGCCGAGGCGGGCGGTCTGCAATCCTGGTGCCCGCCTTTTGCGCGTTTTCCTTATGAGGTCTGGATTTCCACACGTGCTCGGCGCGCGGGACCCTGGGAGTTTTCATCAGAGGACGTCGAAGGTCTTGCCACCCTGCTCGGCGATACAGTCGCGCGTTATGATCGCCTGTTTGAACAGCCCATGCCCTACATGATGAGCTTTCAGGCGGCCCCGGCGGATACATCCGGTGCCTTCCAGTTCACCGTGCAATTCTATCCCATAATGCGCGCGGCCGGGCGATTGAAATACCTCGCCGGTGTTGAGCAGGCGACGGGTATCTTTACCGTCGATGTAGATCCGAAAGCGGCGGCGAAGGCGCTGCGCGACACCTGATGAACTTGCAAAGCTGGACACCGGGCCGGGTGAATCTGATCGGCGAATGGATCGATTTTAATGGCGGAACCGTTCTGCCGGCATCCCTGCCGCTCGGCGTTGAGATCACCCTGGATCCAAGCCCGGACAATTTTGATCATGTCACCTCGGCCCAGTTTCCCGGAAAAGCTTCAGCGGAGCAGGATGCGCCGGCGCAAAAACACTGGGCAGATTATGTTTTTGGCGCACTCCAGACGGCCCGCAAGCAGGGCTGGATCAAAGGCGCGCAGACCGTGCGTCTCGACAGCACAATTCCGGCGGGAGCAGGCGTGTCGTCATCCGCAGCAGTTACCGTAGGTGTGCTGAAAGCCTGTGTTCCAAACGGCGTCGATCCAACAAGGATCGCGCTTCTGGCTCAATCGGTTGAGAACGAATTCATCGGCGTTCCGTGCGGGATCATGGACCAGATGGCGGTCGCCCATGCCCGGCCGGGCGAAGCGCTCGCGCTGGATACCCGCGCCTTGAAATTTGAACAACTGGCGATCCCGGAGGGTTGGACGTTCGCCGTCATTAATTCCGGTATTGAACGCAAGCTGGCAGATGGGCGCTATAAAGAACGGCGGGACGCCTGTCTGGCGGCGGCAAAGTATCTCGGCATCGACTATTTGTGCGATGCCGAAGATTTGTCTGCCTTGCCATCGAACCTTCATCCAATCGGCCAACATGTGCTGAGCGAGGAAGCACGTTCCAGGGCCGCTATCGCCGCCTTGCGCCGCTCAGACGCTCTCGCTTTCGGCCATCAGATGTTGGCCAGCCATGCCTCTTTGCGGAAAGACTTCAAAGTCTCGACGCCGGAAATTGATGCTCTCGTAGATGATGCCGTGCAGCTGGGGGCCTGGGGCGCGCGCATTACGGGTGCCGGTTTTGGAGGCTGCATTGTCGTGCTGCTGGTGGACATCAAACCCGCACAGTGGTGGGCGGACCTTCATGCAGCTCACCCCGCTTCCCGCTGGATTTGCGATGTCAAAGCCGGTTAGCGTGTCGGAAGGGGGAGCGTGATGAAAGTTCTCGTGCTCGGCGGGGCCGGCTATATCGGATCGCATGTTTGCAAGGCGATTGCCGCGCGCGGCGATACGCCTGTCGTGTTTGATAATCTGTCCGCCGGTCACCGTGAATTCGTGCAGTGGGGTGATCTTGCGGAAGGCGATATTCGCGATGCTTCGGTGCTGGATGATGCCTTTGCGCACCATAAACCCGATGCCGTCATGCATTTTGCGGCTTCAATTGAGGTTGGCATTGGTGAGCGGGAACCCCTGGCCTTCTGGCAAAATAATGTCGCCGGCACGCTGAATGTTCTGGAGGCCATGGCCCGGCATGGCTGCGCGCATTTTGTGTTTTCATCAACCTGCGCGGTCTATGGCCAGCCGGATCAATTGCCGATTACCGAGGCAGAACCGCGAAAGCCGGGCAATGTCTATGGCCGCACCAAGCTGGCGGTAGAACGCATACTGGAAGATGTTTCCGCTGCTTCATCCCTACGGTTTGCGGCGCTTCGCTATTTCAATGCGGCCGGGGCCAGCCCGGAAGCCGAGATCGGCGAAAAGCATGATCCGGAAACACACCTTATTCCCAACGCGCTGAAAGCGGCGGCCGGATTGCTCGAGCGCTTTCACCTCTTCGGCGACGACTATCCCACCCGCGACGGCACCTGTGTTCGGGATTTTGTCCATGTCGAGGATCTGGCCCAAGGGCATCTGGCGGCGCTGGATCGGCTGGTTGGCGGCCATAAGAGCTTCGCCTGTAATCTGGGCACCGGACAGGGTACGACCGTGAAAGAGGTCATCGCAGCCGTCGAAACGGTTACGGGAAAATCCGTGCCATTGGAAACCCATCCGCGAAGGCCGGGAGATGCCGCAGAGCTTTATGCCGATACCTGTAAGGCCCGTGACCTTCTGGGCTTTAATCCAGCCCGTTCCGACATCCAGACGATTGTCGAGGACGCCTGGCGCTTTCATCAAAAGGACTGGGCGCTGTGAAGGCACGGCTGGACGGTGAAACGCTCTCCCTGATTGTCGAGCAGGGCGAAGACGGCTGCGTCCATCTCGTCTGGTTCGGGCCGAAAGAGCTCGAGCATATGGCGAGCGCACCAGCGTTTCAGCGACTTCCCGCCAGCCCGGATGTTCCCGTCGGTCCGGTCCTGATGCCGGAACACGGCAACGGGTTTCACGGTATTCCGCAAATCGAAGCCCACTGTGTTTCATCCAATCGGCGCATCCAATTGGCGTCGCCAGACATTCAGGCCGATTCAGACCTGATCTGCCTGGTGAGCGCGGATAAATCGGCTGGCCTGTCCGTGCAGTGCGAGATCAGGTTCGAAGGCGATGCGCTGATCGTCGAAACAAATGCGGTGAATGGTGGAAGCGAGCCGGTGTGTATCGCCCGGCTGGCTTCGGCCCTTTTGCCGGCACCCGATTGGGCCAAGGAACTCCTGACCCATGCCGGGGCCTGGGGCCGCGAAGGTCATGTGGCGCGGCGCGCGTTTGAAACCGGGCGAATTGAACAGCTCGGCCGTGGCGGGCGGCCCGGCTTTGATGGCGGGCCAACACTAACGCTTCTGGATAGCCGAACCAGCGAACATTCAGGCAAAGCCCTGACAGCTCATCTGGCCTGGAGTGGGCCTTTTCGTCTGGCGGTAGAGCGGGCGGTGGATGGCACCGGACAAATCCTGGCTGAACAACTCTTCGCGCCGGGTGAATGTATTCTGGAGCCCGGAAAGCGTCTTAATCTCCCACCGGCCATACTGGCGCTTTCACATTCCGGCCTGCAGGGCTTTTCGGACATTTTCCATCAGGAGTTCAGACGGCGTTCCCGCTCAATCAAACGCCGTGTTCACTTTAACACCTGGGAAGCGCGATATTTCGAGGTCAATGAGGCCGATTGCATAGAGTTGGCGCAACAGGCCGCAGAGCTCGGTATTGAGCGCTTCGTGCTCGATGATGGCTGGTTCAAGGGCCGGAATGACGACACCACCAGCCTCGGTGACTGGGTGGTTGATGAAGAAAAGTTTCCCAATGGCCTCGGCCCGCTGATCGACGCGGTTGATGCGGCCGGAATGGATTTTGGCCTCTGGGTTGAACCGGAAATGGTCAGCCCGAACAGCGATCTCTACCGAGCGCACCCGGATTGGGTGCTGGGTTATCCCGAAGCCGATCTGCCGACCGGCCGCAACCAGCTCGTCCTCGATCTTGCCCTGCCGGAAGTTCAGAATTTTCTTTTTTCTTCGATCAGTGGACTGCTGGATCGCTGGCCGATTGCCTATCTAAAATGGGATTGCAATCGCGATCTCTATCCGGCCACCCGGGACGGCGTTGCGCGCGCCGGATTGCAAACAGATGGGCTTTACGCGCTGCTGGATCGGTTGCGGGACGCTCACCCGGATGTCGAAATTGAAAGCTGCGCCAGTGGGGGCGGCCGGATTGACGCTGGTATCGCGCGCTTTACCCAGCGATTCTGGACGAGCGATGCGACCGATGCCATCGACCGCATTCGTATCCAGCGCGCGGCCAGCCTGATTGTCCCGCCGGAAATGCTCGGCGCCCACATTAGCCCCAGCCCCAACCCCATGACCGGCCGGCAGGTTCCAATGACCTTCCGGGTGCTAACCGCTTTTTTTGGACATCTGGGGCTGGAGGCGGATCCAGCAAAGCTGGGCGGTCAGGATCGTGCGGTCTTGATGCGAGCTATTGATCTCTACAAACGTCACCGTGACTGGATGAGTGAAGGACGGCTGGTCCGGGTCGGTGAGGCGGGTGATGATCCGGATGTCAAGATTCTGGTCTCCGAAATGGGCGATCAAGCGCTCTTGCGTATCCTGCGTCTCAACACGCCGGAGCGCCCGCTTCAGCCACGCACTCTATTGGCGAGGCTGGAAAGCGCGGCGCAATACGAGCTCAATGAAATCGCCTTCGAAGGCGAACCAGACCTCTGGCCGGTTGGCCAGTTTTCGGGCGCAGGCCTGATGGCAGAGGGCCTGTCGCTTGATCCCGGCAAGGCGCTGACGGGCCGCCTTATCCATCTGAAGAGGATCACCTGATGCGGTTGGGGGTTTGTTATTATCCGGAACACTGGCCGGAAGAAAAATGGGCCGATGATGCACGCCGGATGGCCGAGCTTGGTTTGTCTTGCGTCCGGATCGGCGAATTTGCCTGGGCGAAATTCGAACCCCAACCGGGCCAGTATGATTGGGACTGGTTTGACCGCGCAATCGAGACGCTCCACGCGGAAGGTCTTGGGATAATCCTCGGAACGCCGACGGCCACACCTCCGAAATGGCTGATCGACCGGCATCCGGACATTCTGGCGCAAGATGAACACGGCCGCCCGCGCCGCTTTGGTTCGCGCCGCCATTATTGCTTTTCCAGCGAAACCTATCGCCGGGAATGCCGCGGTATCGTAACCGAGATGGTCCGGCGCTATGGCGAACATCCCGGCGTGGTGATGTGGCAGACTGATAACGAATATGGCTGTCACGATACGGTGGAAAGCTATTCACCTGCTGCGCAAGCCGCCTTCCGGGTCTGGCTGGAAAACCGCTACGGCACAATCGAGGCCCTGAACAAGGCCTGGGGCGCGGTTTTTTGGAGCCAGACCTATCGGTCGTTTGATGAGGTAGATCCGCCCGGCGCAACGGTCACCGAGGCAAATCCGTCTCATCGGCTGGATTTTCAGCGCTTTTCTTCCGATCAGGTTGCCAGCTTCAATCGCGAACAGGTCGATATCATCCGTGCGTTTTCACCGGGACGAGAGATCACACATAACTTTATGGGCGTATTCACGGCATTTGATCACCACAAGGTCGGGGCCGATCTCGATGTTGCGACTTGGGACAGCTATCCGCTGGGATTCCTGGATCTCATGCCGCTGCCCGAAGACCTCAAGCGATACTGGTTGCGGCAGGGCCATCCGGATTTTCAGGCCTTCCACCATGATCTTTATCGCGGATGTTCACCCAAATGGGGGGTGATGGAACAACAACCCGGTCCGGTGAACTGGGCGCCTTATAATCCGGCACCACTGCCCGGAATGGTCCGGCTCTGGTCGCTGGAAGCTATTGCACATGGGGCCGATCTGGTCAGCTGGTTTCGTTGGCGGCAGGTGCCGTTCGCGCAGGAACACATGCACGCCGGGCTCCAGCGCCCGGATGGCGCACCCGCCCCGGCCTATGACGAAGCCCGCCAGGTCGCGGCAGATGTCGAGGCGATCAAGGCAGGCGAAACAACCCGCAGCGAAGTCGCCCTTATCTTCGATTATGAAAGTCAATGGACCCATTTGATCCAGCCGCAGGGCAAGGGCATGGATCTGTTGAGGCAAGCCTTTGAAACCTATTCCTCGCTGCGGCAGCTCGGGCTTTCTATCGATATTCTGCCGCAGTCGGCTGACCTGAGCGGCTATAAGCTCATCGTTCTGCCCGGCCTCCCGATCCTGAATGCGGGATTGATCAAGCAGTTGAAAGAAACGCCCGGAACGATACTGGCCTTACCGCGCACCGGGTCCAAAACCGACAATTTCCACATTCCCGAAACGCTCGCGCCGGGCGCGCTGCAACCGCTTATGCCGATCCGGGTGACGCGGGTGGAGAGCCTGCGCCCGTTGGTCACCGAGACCGCGATCTGGGTGGATAGCGAGCGCATTGTGATCAACTGGCGTGAACATGTTGAACTGCCCGCCCCCGACAGTGAACTGGGCGTGCATGTCGAAGCGCGTTTTGCCGACGGATCCGCCTTCTGGATCGAAGCGGGGCAGGTCCATTATCTGGCGGGTTGGCCTGACAATGAGGCAGCTGTGAACATTTTTGGTGTCATTGCCAAGCGGGCCGGGCTTGAACCAAGATCCGTCGGCCCCAGCCTGCGCTTGCGCCGGTTGGGCGATCTGGAATTTGCCTTCAATTACGGGCTCGAGACGGCGTCTCTGAAAGGCCTTGTGCCGGAGGATGCCGAGTTCCGGATCGGCGGGATGGATCTGCCTCCGGCTGGCGTTGCCGCCTGGAAAGCCTAGCGCGGCAGACCCACGAACTCCGCCCGATTGCCCAGGATCAGCCGATTATAAATCAACGAAATGGCGATCGAGGCGATCAGCGTGATCAGCATCAGATGAATGTAGTGCAGCGGCGTCCAGACGAAGGTGAAACCGGCATAGATCACTGTACCCGACAGCACGCCCGTCATTGCGGCACCGGCGCCCACATTGCGGAAAGCAAGCCCGACAATGAAGGCCGACAGGATCGGCATCGACAACAGGCCGAAAAGTTGCTGGACCAGGTTGATGATGCTTTCCGCGCTCTGATAGACTGGTACCAAAAGGATGGCGAGACCGACGAAGATCAAGGTAATGACCAGATTCATCCGGCCGACATTCGGCGTGGAATCGAAATAGGTTTCATGGATATCCAGCACATAAAGCGTGGTGGATGAATTCAGCACCGAGTTGAAACTGGTCAGCACGGCGGCGGCAATCATCGCGGCAAATGCGCCGGACAACCAGGGCGGCAGAACCGCGCCGACGATCTGGCCATAGGCGGCATCGCCCACGTCCCCGAACAGCTTGTAGGCGACAATTCCGGGGATCACGACAATAGCCGGGACGATCAACAGGCGGATACCGGCGGCTGCCAGAACGCCCTTCTGGGCTTCGCGCAAACTCTTCGCCGCCATGGCCCGTTGGGTGATGGTCTGATTGGTGCTCCAGTAAAAAATCTGGATGAAAATCATGCCCGTCAACAGGGTGTGCCAGGGGATGGGCGAGTCATTATCGCCGATCATGGTCAGACGCTCGGCCGGAATGCCGGATAGATCAAAATCAATCGCCATCAGGGCCAGGATGACGACCAGCACGGCGACGCCCAGGACTCCGACACCTGAAATCGCATCGGACACAGCCACCGCTCTCAAGCCTCCGAAAATGGCGTAGGCGGAACCGATCAAGGCCAAAGGAATGGCAAAGGCCAGGATCGGCCATTCAACCCCGAACATGGATTTCAGAAAGAGCGAGCCCGTATAGAGCATGACGGGCAGGAACACGATGATATTGCCGAGAAGAAACAGCGCTGCGATCAACGCCCGGATATTTTTGTCATTATAGCGCTGGCCCAGCAGCTCGGTCGTCGTGCGGCAATTATTCTTGTAGTAAATCGGCAGGAAAACAAAGGCGAGGATGATCAGTCCGACAACGGCTGCCAACTCCCACCAGGCCAGCAGGGCCATCTGGTTTCCATTCATGCCTACCAGCTGATCGGTAGAGAGATTGGTCAGCGTGATAGAACCCGCCACCAGGATCCAGCCCAGGCTGCGCCCGGCTAGAAAGTACTCGCTTTCATCGTCGGTGGCGGTCTTTTTCATGGCAGCAACGCGCCACCATGTCAGCAAACCGATCGCGAGCGTCAGCGCCGCGAAAATTCCAACCTGTAACGGATCAAGTGCCAGATTATCAGCCATGTCGCCCCCTTGTTCGACCATGAACGCTTCGACGACATCTAACAAGCGAAACGCGCAAGGTGGTGGTTCGCAGCTTGAGCGCAGCGCCGCACCTCATCGAGAGACATTCTCCGGGAGGTGCTGTCAGACTAAAACGGACTGGTCTCGAATCGCTAGCGGCGCGTGAACCTAGGCCACCAGTAGTTCACGCCACTCGATAAGGGCAGCCTGGCGGAGGTCTTTGAATCTGGATCGGCGTTCTAAGGATCGGTCGTGATTGAAGTGATTGTGGACGGAGGCGTGGGCAGCGGCGAATTTCTGCAAACTTCGCATTTGCCTAAACCGCGCCATCGCTCGCTCCCGCCTTCGGAATGGTAAATGTGAGTTCTCCGCTCGGTTATTCTCATGCCGCCCAGTGATCTGGCGATCGGCATTTCCGATCTCGCGCATCGCCGCTCGGTATGAGCGAAGTCTGTCGGTCACGACCTCTCGCGGCCGACCAAAGCGCTTCATCGCTTTCTTCAGGAATTTCAATGCTGAAGCCTTGTCGCGTGTCTTAGTGACATAGGATTCCAGCACCTCGCCTTCGTGATCGATTGCCCGCCACAAATAGTGCGTCTCGCCATTAATCTTCACGAAGACTTCGTCGAGATGCCAGCGCCATTGCGTGACCTGGCGCAGCTGTTGAGACCGGCGCTTCTTGATTTCGCGGGCCATCATGGGGCCAAACCGGTTCCACCAGAAACGCACTGTCTCGCGGGTGACGTCGATCCCGCGCTCATGAAGCAGGTCTTCCACGTTCCGCAGAGACAGCGGGAAACGGATGTACATCATCACCGCAAGGCGGATGATCTCAGGCGACGTTTTGAAGTAACGAAACGGGTTGCTCATCCGCACAGATTGAAGCCGGACCCGATAACGAGCCGTTTAATCTGACAGAACCCCCGTCTGTGATCCGAAGGCGGCCGGCCTCGCTTGCCGCCGCTCGCCACCACGAAGGGCTGGAAAAACGCCCACTCCTCGTCCGTCATCAACCCGCGAACCAAGACCGCCTCCCAAAAGCCAGTCTTGAATCACGCTTCCACCGCCTTGGGAATCCACTTCGTCAACAGGACCTAGAACCGGCCTGTGCTAGAAAACTGAGACCACTTCGCTTTCGTCTGACAGCACCGCCACTCAGACCGGCAGGTCTCGTCTCTTTCCATGAGCTGGCAATTGCTTCCCCAAGTTTTCGGGGCTTGCGAAGCCGTGTCTGGAACCGAGACTCGTCCGACGCGCCCCAACACCCCCGAAAACCCCGAAAGTCTCAAACCGCCATTTTCGGTGGTCCGAGTACTGTAGCCGGAGCTTTAATTGGCAGTGTTCGAAGGAGTGTTTGAGGACCGAGGGTTCGAATGCTGCCCGCAGCAGCTGTCCGACTTTTAGGTCAGCATGCCGCCATCAACACTTAGCACCTGTCCCGTCACACATCCTGCTTTATTGGAAGAAAGCCAGGTTACGGCGTCAGCGACATCCTGTTCGCTCGCCCATCGTCCTTCGAGCGGAATGAGATGTTTCATGCTGCCCATCACCTGCTCCCGGTCGACGCCTGCAGAGAAAGCGGCGTCCCACATCCCGCCATCAACAGGCCCAGGCGCAACAGCATTTACGCGAACACCATAGCGTCCAAGATCAATCGAGGCGTTCCGGGTGAAAGCGTTTACCGCGCCCTTCGAGGCCGCATAGGCTGTTTGGCCAATAGTTCCACCAAAGGCCGCAATAGAGCTAATGTTCACCACGCATCCACGCGCTTCTATTAGAGCAGGTGTCAGAGCATGTGTGAGCATCATCAAATTACGGACATTTACGTTTAGTACTGCATCGACGGCCTTTTCAGTGAGGTGCTTTACCGGCTCTTGTGCGATCGTACCGGCATTGTTGACGAGAACATCGATTTGCGAAGAAATATCCAATGCGGCCTTTGCAACATGTTCCCAGCTATCAGCGTTCGAAAAGTCTGCCGAAATAAAGTTTGCATCACCCGGAAGGCTTTCAGACAGTTCGCGCAACCGGTCTTCATTGCGGGCAACAAGGATGACGCGCGCGCCATCCTCGGCGAGGGTGCGGGCGATGGCGGCACCAATGCCGCGGCTGGCACCAGTTACAACCGCGGTTTTTCCTTTGAAATCATAGGTCATAAGAAACCCTCTGTCTTGGTGATGTTGGATTGCGAGTGGCTTCAGCCGATCTCGTAAATGGTGTAGACTGGACTGAATCCGGACTGTTTGCCGGTACCGACAGCAATGACGTCATTCAGCCAAGCATAGCGTTCATCGCCGCATTCGAATCTTGCGACCGTCACCAGTGAGTAACTTCCCGCCTTCAGTGTCTTGCCCTGGGCAAGTTGAGCCATCGCGCCCGCGGTGCCGATGAAACGGCCCTGATAGCTGAGGTAGACCAGCGCGTCGTCATCGGTCCTAAGGGTCAGACGCACATCGATCATTATGGTTCCATCGGCGCGGACACGAACCCAATCCGCACCGCCTGGCAAAACCTGGCCGCTGAGCCTCTCGCCTTCAAACGTACCACCTACGACCGGCGCGATAGTGCGTTGCCCTTCAGGTGTTTTGCCGATTTGTGCACAGTTCGCAGAATCAACATCAAGGCGAAGTGTGATGAGGTGCTGATATGGCAGTGATGGAACAGAAGCGCTCATAGGTTCACTCTGCTGCCATGTAGGCGTCTAGGGTTTTGTGGAAATGGCGGATACGGCTTTCCTGATAAGTCGCGAGAGTTGCGCCGGGTTTGCGGCTGGTGCGCAACCCTTTCTGAATACGCATAAGATTGTCTGTGTCCTGATCCACGACCATGGCAGCGGACCCCATCGCCTCGACGGTTGACCACGGCTCCTCTTCAGTAAGCCACACAATGCCGGGTGGTGTGGGATGCGATTCGTCCTCGGCTTTCGGGAAAAGAAAGAACATCTCCATAATGGAGCGTTCCGGGTCGTCTCCATAGGGACGGAAACGGTAGCCAGCGGCCAGACCGACTCCGCCGAACTGAACGAAATTCGGGAACACAGTATACTGGATAAGGTCCAGTGCGACGGCGTCGGATATGCCGGAAACGTCGCGTCCGGATGATTTGGATATCTTCTTGCGCGCAATACCGGCGAACCGGTCGCGTGGTGTCTGGCCGTCTTCGACCGGCGCTGAGGATTTGTAGAAGGGCGTGTCGCGCTCCATCAGAGTGCGCGTCTTCTCCGGGTCGAAGCTTTCCCCGAGGGACGGGCTGGGCACGCCCTGCGCGCTAATCATCCGGTTGATATGGCGAACGCCTGGCCAGGTGTCATACTGGGTGTTGCTGTCGCCATAATAGGGCAGCGATTGCGGGTGTGCGAAGGGGACATGGTAGGCCTCGACGAACGCCTCTGCGCATAGCTTCCAGTTGCAGGGCATGACCTTGGCGACGTGGATCGCCTTGTAGCGGTTCTCCAAGTCGAAATCCTTGAAGTGTTCGGGCAAGATTTCGAGGTAGGAAAGAAGGTCTTCGCCATCATGGTTGAAGTTGATGAAGACGAAGCCGCCCCAGGTGTCGACGCGCGCTTCGGGCAGGCTGAACGCTTCCCAGTTTATGTGTTTGAAGTCCCAAGCGCCGGGAACTTCCTTCAGCGTGCCGTCGAGGTTCCAGGTGAAACCATGAAACGGGCAACGGAACTGCTTCACGCAGCCACCTTCTTTGCGAAGCATCGTGCCCCGGTGGAGGCAGGAGTTCACATAGGCGCGGATCTCCTTTGGCCCTGTTCCTGTTCGTACAACGATCAGGGAGTCGTGCACGATATTGTAGACGACATGGTCACCTACTTTTGGAATGTCTTCGAGACGGCAGGCCCATTGCCAGGTCCTACGCCAGACCTTCTCGACTTCCTGATCGTGATACTCCTTGGAGAAATAGCGCTCTACCGGGATATCCTCATTACCCATATGGACTTGGGATTCTTCGCGCATATGGTCAGGCGGCGCGATACGGTCTTTCTTATAGATGTCCTGTAGCGAGGGCTTCGGGCGGCCCTTCGGGCCTGTTGTTACGTGTTCGCGAGACCCGCCAATATTTCCTTCCGCCATGACAAGTGACCTCCCTTGCGCAAATCAGAATGTCACACTAGTAACATACAAACAGAATGGTCTGTATGTAATATGAAGTCAACAAGGATCATATTGATGGCTGTCGAATCTGAGAATAAGCGCCCGACCCAGGAGGAGCGCACAGACGCCATGCGTGCCCGCTTACTCGAGGCGACGCTCGACCTTATTGCTGAGGAGGGATGGGCGCAGACTAGCACCCAAAAGATTTGCAAGCGCGCAGGCGTCTCACGTGGCGCGCAGACTCATCATTTCCCAACCAAGAACAGTCTACTGATCGCTGCAGTCCGGGAAATTGTTGCGCGATATCAAACGGAACTGGATGCAGTCTCTGATCGAAACCTTGCTGGAGCGAAGGGGCTCGAGGATTTGTTCGATTTTCTCTGGAATGCTTGCTTTGAAGGCAACCTCTTGAACTGCTGGATGGACGTGATGGTAGCAGCACGCACAGACGCAGCCTTGCTTCCAGCGGTGCGTGAAACAGATAGCGCCGCTATCGACGCTATGCGTTCTCTGGGACGGCGGTGCGCTGACACGACTTCGAAGCAGCATCGTGCTTCGGACTTAACTGAACTGACGGTGTATTTACTGCGAGGGATGGTCGTTCAGAAGGGCGTCCATCCGAGTCAGGGTGATCGTACGAGGCTGTTTAGCATATGGAAGCAGTTAGCGGCCTAGCCCACGACTAGGTTCAGGCAAATGCGAAGCCTACAAAAGGTCGCTCCCGCCCACGCTTCCGTCCACAATCACTTCAATCTCGAACGTCATTTCTACCGCCGCGAAGAATTCAAGGAAGACCGATCCGCCGTCCTGGCCGAATGGCGTGAACTTGTCGCCTGAGTTAGGTTCGAACCCGGTTCTTTGAGACCGATCCGCTTTAGTCTGACAGCACCGCCACATCACCTTTTGCTTATTCCCAGAGCATTGCGCCTTGACGAGCTGTGGATCGCACGGTCGCTTCAGGGGTGTGGTCTCCAGCCTCCCAGGTCAGAGCGATTGCCTGCCACTCATCTGTAAACACTGCCTTGGCGCTGACACGGCGCGCGGGGTTGGTGCGCCGGGGTTCTGTGTGTTGAAACAGACCCTGGGCCTCCATGGCGATGAGCCAGGCGTCCAGCCTCTCCTGCGAGTCAGGGGCCAGTTCGTCGGCTTGTGGCAGGTATAGCCTGTCTGCCACCGTGGCGTGGAAATCGACCGCGAGCTCAATGTCTCCCGGTTGGATATCCAGACGATCAAGCAAGCGGACGACCGCCTGGATTTCCGGCTGTGTTGCTGTGGTCCAATCCCGGTTCAGGTCTACCAAACCAGCGTTTAGCCGCCAGTGGCCAGCCTCAACCCCATCAGGATTTAGAAGGGGGACAAGGATAAGCCCAGCCGACAAATCTCCCGAGCGCTGTCTTTCTACCATGGCGTCTGCAAAGGCTTCGAATGCCCACGCCCCGGGGACTTCTGGCGGGTGCTGCCCGCCCAGAAGAAGGATCCAGCTTCGTCCCGATGTGGCGGGTGTGGGCGGGTCCGGGGACAGGACCAATGCGCGAATGGGACGCCCCTCCACACTTTGCCCGGCGGTCTGCCATCCCCCTGGCCAGCGGGATTCCAGCGCCTCGTAGCGCGTTAGCCCATAAACCGGCTGGGCTGCAATCTCGATCGGGCTTTGTCCAAGCTCCAGGCTGAGATGGACGACTGTTTCGTCCTGACTTGTTTCAATTCGGTCATCACCGAGGGGTGACCAATGTCCGCCAGCCTCACGGACCCACGGCCTGTAGCGGTGGCGTGAGACCGTGTAGTTCAGCGTCACATTTGCCGCTTGGCCTGCGGGCCCGCTCACCTGGAACAAATACCAGGGGCTGGGGTTAATAGGTTCGGCCTCTGGTGCGATATCGAGCTCAAAATGCCCGGGCGCGGTTTGAACGCAGGGTGATGCCGCGCTGCCGGAATAGCCGGTGATGAGGTGAACGCCGCCGTCGGTGCACGCGCTGGACACAGGGCCGCAGGCCAGCAACCCGGCTGGTATCAGCAGGCTGGCAAGCAGCGCTCTCATTTGTCTGGATTGAGCCCATAGAAGAGCAGGTGGAGATAATCAGCGGTCGCGGTTCTAGGGTCCTCGGACAAGCTCCAATTGGAGAAACTCTTTGCTGCTGCGAGCGTGTAGCCTCCATTCAGGAAAATTACGCTCGCAAGGACGTTTTCCACGACACCTGCATCAAGATCTCGCGCGTTACCGGCTGCAGCGGCATCAGTTAGCGCATCGCCCATCTGGCGCTCCACATTGCGCAGACGGGTCAGATGGCGGCGCTGGCGGGGCTTGGGCAAAACGGCGGCCATGCTCGGCCGCAATAGCGGCTCAACGCCCGCGGCCTGGCGATAGATCAGATCGGCCATAACGGCGTAAATCTGATCGAGGCCATCAAGCTCGGCCGCTTCGGCAGCCTGAAGTGTCCGCTCTACCAACTGGAGCGACCGCTCAAGGCATTGATCTAGGAATTGTTCCTTATCTACAATGTGGTAGTAGAAAGCCCCGCGCGACACACCCAAGGATGCTGCAACCTCGGCCAGAGAGGTGCCGCCAAAGCCACGCTGGTTAAAGAAGCGCGAGCCTGCCTTTAGAAAAGCTTCCTTTTTCATGCGATTTCTGGCGTCACGATCAAAAATCTCCGATGCCTCGTCATGGGTCAGATCCGCTGCGGGCGTGAGCGCCGGGAAGGGCCTCGTCGTCAAACCCTGCGTGATCAAATCAAGGAGCTGATCGCGCTCCATCGCGATTTCGCTATCGTTTCGCCTCGGTTCCTGCCGCTCACCCATCCAGTCCAGCAAGGCGAGGACTAAAAAGCTAGCGGGCTCGGGGCGACCGAGTGGGGCACCGCTTTGCTCAATCCAATCGCGCACAAGCGTGTTGATCTGAGCCACGCACCTGGAAACTTCGCCTGCAATTTGCTCAGCAACAGGGGGTGGCAGGGCATCGAGGTCGCGGAGTGCAGCAAGGTGAGGGCGCTTGCCGCGTGCCGCTTCCATCAGCTGTGCTGAATATGCAGCTAAAAGCGTCCGGATGCCGTCTATAGCATCGCCGCTGGCAGACATCGCCTGGTCAACAGCATCCTTCAGAAAGTCTGCTGAAGCCCTATACACCGCTTCTGCCAGGTCTTCCTTGCTGGCGAAATAGTAGGAAATACTGGTCTTGGTCAGCCCAAGATCGCCAGCGACATCTTCCAGACGTGTCTGCGCAAACCCACGCTCGTTAAAACGCCTCGCCGCCGCCGACACGATGGCCGCCCGCTTTCTTTCCCGCTCCTGGTCGCGCGAAAAAGGAGAGCTGTTGTCTGGAAATTCTGGTCGCAGAACAGGCATTTATCTGGGCTCTCTTGAAAGGCCAAACTAGGCAGAAGCGGTTAGATCAGCAGGAATGTCGCAAGCTTGCAACCACCATCGTTTGATATTTGAACCGTGTGTATGTTTTTCGTTGACACTGTCGTTTTTGGCATAAAAGGTCGCAGTAACCAAAAAACACATCGGGGAGATTCCATGTTCAAGCGAACCAATCTTTTGGCGAGTGCGGCGCTCACTGCGTTGATGTCAGCAAGTGTTGCCGTGGCCCAGGAGGCTGCGGAGGACGACGAGCCACAAGCAAACGACGTTATTGTTGTGACTGGCTCCAACATTGCCGGGGCATCTGACTCAGGTGCGATCGCTGTGACCACTATCGGGCGGGACCAGCTGGACTCCCTGGGTGAAGTATCAACAGGTGATTTGCTTGCGAATCTGCCCCAGGCCGGAACGTTTGAGATCAACGACAGCGCCGACGGACCAAATTCTGCGCGCGGTGACGTAGCAACGGTTAATCTGCGCGGCCTTGGAACGGGCAACACGCTTGTTCTGTTGAACGGGCGCAGAATCACCGCCCACGGTATTTTCCAGGATGTTGGAACGGTTCCGCGTTCGATCACGAATGTGAACGCCTTCCCGGCGGCCTCCATTGATCGCGTTGAAGTGCTGCGCGATGGTGCATCTGCGCTTTACGGGTCGGATGCCACGGCTGGCGTGGTCAACACGATCCTGAACGCGGATTATGACGAGCGCCGTATCACCTTCCGGTCGTCCGGAATCGAAGGCACGGGTCAGCGCGAAAACAAACTGGATCTGGCGGGCGGCTTCACCTTCAATGATGGGGCCACCAATCTGCTTTTGACGGCATCCTACTTCGTTCGTGAGGGGCTCTACTCAAATGAGCTGGATGGCCAGTTCAACACAGTGGACAAGCGCGCGTTTCTGGAAGCTGCCGGTAGCCCGTACGCAGACGCCAATAACGACTTTCGCAATACATCGACACGGTCGCCCTTTGGTCAATTCCGTGTCGGGCAACTGGTAAATGGGGTTTTCGATCCGATTGATGTCGGTAGCCTGACAGCTAGCGATGGTGACTTCCACGTTCAGCCGTGCAGTTTCCCGGGCACACGCGTCGATCTGGGTGAAGTTGCCCCCGGTGTTGGCTGTGTGGGCTTCGATGATGGCAATCTGAACTCGACGCTTCGCTTCGACTTCAACAGTTTTCAGCCGAATGACTCCTTCGGCAACGGGATCAATATTCCGCTCGATGGTCGTAATGCGCTGGGACGCCAGCTCATTTCAGATGCGGTGCGTTACAATGCCTACGGTTTGCTGGAGCACGACTTCGATAACGGCGTGACCGGCTTTGCTGAAGCCCTGTTTTACCAGTCCGAGACTGAGAGCCAACGCGCAGCGCAGCCGATTGATGACGGTCTGGCCTTCGTGATTGTGCCAGCTCAGAACTACTGGAACCCTGTCGGTCCGGTTGGCAGCCCGAACCGCGTCGCTGGTATCAACGCTCCTGCGTCCGGTCTTGACGTTTTGATCTCACGTTGGCGCCCGATTGAGCTTGGGCCGAGGATATACTCGGCCGATAGTCGCATGTTCCGACTGCTTGGCGGTTTCCGCGGTGAATGGAATGCGTGGGACTGGGAAACTGCCGTTGGCTACAGCCAGAATCGCACTGTAGACACAGCCCGCAACCGCATGTCCAAACAGCTGCTGTTTGAACAGCTTTCGCTCGATACCCCAGACGCGATCAACCCGTTTGGCGGGCCGTTTGCGAACTCCCAGGCGCAGCTCGATCGAATCCGTATCCAGGTTGAAAACATTGGTGAGACCGCGCTGACGACCGCCGATTTCCGAATGTCGAATGCAGAGTTTGCTAGTCCGAACTGGCTGGCAGGCCCGGTTGGCGCGGCGTTCGGTGTTGATTTCCGTCGCGAGTATTACTCTGAAGACCGCGATCCACGCTTGGATGGAACGATCCAGTTTGCAAGCGGTTCTGGCGACGTTTCGGATATTTCTGACGTGGTTGGCGTGAGCCCAACACGAGATTCCGATGCCAGCCGTAACGTCATCGCGACCTATGGCGAAGTGCTCGTTCCGCTGTTTGCCTCGAACGACTCTACTTTCATCAACGAGCTGAATCTGCAGATCGCGGTTCGTGGTGAATACTTCGACGATATCGAGGATGGTGCGTTCAAGCCGAAGATTGCCCTGTCCTGGTTCCCGATCGAGGCGCTGAATTTCCGTGCCGCCTATTCACAGGGTTTCCGGGCACCCAATCTCATTCAGCTCAATCGCGGCGATATCAGCCGCCTGAACCAGGGCGACGAGGACTTCTATCGCGCGGACGTCACGGGCGATCCAGATGATACAGGCGAGACCTATCGCGCATCCGTGCGCCGTTCGAATCCGGATCTGGAAAACGAAGACACTGAAACAGTCGTCATTGGTGCCCAGCTGGATCTGACCGACACCTTCGCCGAGGTAAGCTGGATCGATAACTTCGTTATTAGCGTGGACTACTGGCAGTTCGAGCAGGAAAACCTGATCGGTACGCTCGGACCGGAAGTCCAGCTCGCGCTCGACTTCCAGGCCCGCCTGGAAGGCTCTTCGAACCCGAATGTGGTTCGCGGCCCGGTGACTGCAGCAGATCAAGCCGCGTTTGATGCCTATAACCTCGCCAATCCGAACGCTCAGCGTGCGGCAGCGGGCGTGGTCTTGTTCGTCAACGATGACTACATCAATCTCGATAGCCAGACTGCGGCCGGGTTTGACATCGGCATTCAGTCCGGTTTCGATTTTGGAAGCTTCGGCACCCTTGATGTGGCCTTCGACGCGTCGCGTCTGGACGAGCTGGAGCTTGTGCGCACACCGCTGATCACGCAGTTGATTGATGACCCGGTGATCGGGAATAACTTCTCAGCTCTTGATCCTGATCGCATCGAGCTCAACGGTAATCCTGAATGGCGGTATTCAGCGCGCATGACATGGCGCAAAGATGCCTTCGGTGCTGGGCTTTCGGCACGCTATGTGGGCGGTTATTTCGATACGAGCGCTGACCCTGACCTCGACGGTGACGGCCAGGACGACTTCTTCCCGGTCGATAGCTATCTTCGCTGGAACGGGTATGTGGATTACCGCATCCCAACCGAGTTTGTTGACCAGCTGCGTGTGCGGTTAGGCATCAATAATCTCACCGATGAGCGTCCACCCATCCTGGATGATAGCCGTGGCTATGACACGGGTCTTCATTCCGTACGGGGGCGTGAGTTCTACGTTCAGATCCGCTCCACGCTCTAGGGCGCTGACTCAAGTGTAGGCCCCGGGCTCTGTAAAAGGGGTTCGGGGCCAACTTGTCTTAACTACCGGGGAGCAGTCATGGGTTTGAAGTCCATCCTTCCATCGAGGCTTGCGGGTGCTATGGTGCTGGCCTTGATTGGTGCATCGGCAGGTGCCGATGACATCCAGGGTGGCCACATCGTCATGCCGGTTGAGATCGGTGGAACGGCTCCGCTCCCGGTGCACATGTTTGTACCTGACAGCGCCGCGTCCAACGCTCCGATCGTCCTTGTCATGCACGGTGCAAGCCGCAATGCGGACGATTATCGCGACAACTGGATCGAGGTGGCCGAAGCCTGCGAGGTTATCATCGCAGCCCCTGAGTTCTCTCGGGAGCGCTTTCCCGGCTCAGCGCGCTATAATCTTGGCGGGCTGGCGGATGCCGGTGCTGAACCTGCAGCCTTTGATGTCATTGGGCGGGTTTTCGAGGCGGTCCAGGACGGCTATGCGCCGGAGACATCAGGCTATGTGATGTTCGGCCACTCCGCCGGCTCTCAGTTTGTCCATCGCTACGCCATGTTCAGGCCCGATCCGCGAATGCGTCGTGCGGTAGGGGCCAATGCGGGCTGGTACACGGTGCCTGATCCAGCAATCGCCTGGCCGTACGGCTTTGCCGGCGCTCCTGAAACCCCTCCTTCGTTTGAAGCGGTGGCCGCACTTCCGATTGAGATTCACCTTGGCACGCAAGACAATGACCCTAACGGGCGCAGTCTGCGTCGCACGCCTGAAGCTGTGGCTCAGGGCGCAGGCCGCTTTGATCGCGGTCTTCATATGGCTGAAGTCACCGGCTGGCCGGTGACCCGTGTCGAGGGGGCCGATCACGACAATGCTCTTATGGTTCCCGCTGCGGCCAGAGCATTGCTGGCTGAGCAGGTGGTGGCCTCCCAAGCCTGCGCACTCGTAACCCAATCACGCTAAACCTGATAAAGGTGATCATGTCCCAGGACAGCACGGCCGGTAAGGCCCTCTACCAGCGCATCGGCCTTGTTCTTGGCCCTGTAGTCGCTCTGATCGTAGCCTTCGGTTTTTCTCCCGAGGGCCTGCCACGCGAAGCGGTCATCGTGGCGGCCATCGGACTGCTCATGGCGATCTGGTGGGCAACCGAAGCTCTGCCGGTTGCCATAACCGCCTTTCTGCCGCTCGTGGCCTTGCCCATTCTGGGTGTTGGTTCAATCAGTGAGATCGCGGCACCCTACGCGCACCCGATCATTTATCTCTTCTTCGGGGGGTTCGTTGTGGCGCTGGCTATCGAGCGCTGCGGCCTTCACCGGCGTATCGCGCTGGCTGTGTTTGCTACCGCTGGCTCTGATAGCCGGGCGCTGGTCGGCGGCTTCATGATTGCCGCCGCTTTCGTCAGCATGTGGATTTCCAATACGTCGACGACTCTGATGTTGCTGCCCATTGCGGTGTCTGTCGTGACAGTGATTGGCGAGACCATGCCGAACCTGTCAGTCAAGCAGCGGGAGAATTTCGGAATCTCGCTTTTGTTGGGTCTGGCATACGGCGCGACCCTGGGCGGCCTGGCCACACTTGTTGGCACTCCGCCCAACGCCTTCATGGTCGGCTTCATGCAGGACAATTACGACGTTCAGATCGATTTCGCACGCTGGATGCTGGTAGGCCTCCCAGTATCCTTGACCATGTTGCCTCTGGCCTGGCTGCTTCTGACGCGTGTCATGTTCCCGATCAATTTCCAGGCGTCTGACGAGACCACCCGCTATATCGACACCATGCGCCAGGGCCTTGGAAAGATGAGCAAGGCCGAGGTTCGCACCGCCTTGCTTTTCCTGTTTCTGGTGTTCGGCTGGCTTTCCCGGCGCTGGATCTCTGACCTTCCTTTTGTGGGCGATCTTAGTGATACCGGTATTGCGATGGTGGCCGCTCTTGCCGCGTTCATAATCCCATCAGGAAACAAAAAAGGTGAGGCGCTGATGACATGGGACACCATGTCGAAGCTGCCCTGGGGTGTACTGATCCTGTTTGGCGGAGGGCTGACGCTGGCCGCTGCGGTGACCAGCTCCGGGCTTGCGCTGTGGCTTGGTCAGCAGCTGGCTGTTTTGGGTACAGTCAACGCCGTGCTCTTGATCGTTGCGGCGACAGCACTGGTCATCCTGCTGACAGAGCTCACCAGTAATCTGGCCACAACCGCGACCTTCCTGCCCGTCATCGCTGCAATCGGTGTCGAGACGGGTGCCGACCCGTTGATCTACGTGATCCCGGTCACGCTTGCAGCCAGCTGTGCTTTCATGCTGCCGGTGGCCACACCCCCCAATGCGGTGGTGTTTAGCTCCGGGCTTGTGGCCATTCCCACCATGGCGCGTGTTGGTCTGGCGTTGAATATTATCGCGGTCGCCGTTCTTAGTGTTGTTGCTGTCTTTGTAGCGCCAGCAGTCTTTGGATAGGACCCTTGTTGGTGGAGGTACACAGATGGGAATGAATGGTGTCACTCTTGCGGCTTGTGCCGCAGCCTTGCTGATGACGGCGTGTGGGTCATCATCGGTCCAGTCGCAGGACCCGCCCGCTGCTGCGTCACGCTCTGATCTGTCTGCGCTCCCGCAGCCGCAGGTAACGCAGCTTTCCGTGGACAGCCCAACGCATCTGCTCTTTGTGGGAAACAGCTATCTTTATTATGGCGACAGCGTTCACAACCATGTTCGTCGTTTAGCGATCGCCGCAGGGCTGCACGATAGTGACGCTTTAACCTACAAGTCCGCGACCATTGGGGGCGCAGCTCTGCGCGACCACAATATCGAGCATCTCCTGGTGCCTGAGAATCTTCGGGTTGATACCCCGTTTCAGGCGGTGATCATGCAGGGCCATAGTGCTGCAGCGCTGTCGCCGGATAATCGCGCGCGCTTCATCGAAGCCGCAACGCGGTTTGCTGGTCATGTTGAGGCGGCAGGTGGTGTGCCGGTACTTTATATGACCCACGCCTATGTGGAGCCCAATCGCCGCGCCAGCCCGGACATGATCGAGCAGGTCGCCACACTTTACATTGAGACCGGGAACGAAATCGGCGCATTGGTGATACCTGTCGGTCTGGCTTTTGAAGAAGCCTATCGTCGGCGTCCGGAGTTATCTCTCCACACGAGTTTTGACGGCTCCCACCCTAATCAGGCTGGGACCTATCTTGCCGCAGCGACGGTCTTTGCGAGCTTGTATGGAACATCGCCTGTAGGCCTCGATTACACGTATTATGGAGCAATCGAGCCCGAGACTGCGCGCTTCCTCCAGGAGGTCGCGCATGGCGTAACCCAAGAGTTTCTAGGTCGCGAGTAACGCCATATGGCTATTTGAGACTGGTCCGCTTTAGTCTGACAGCACCGCCAGCAAACCCTCCCTAAGCGTCGCCTCAGGTGAAAATCGCTCCGCGACGCAGCGCTCGCCGAGTGGCGTCAGCTCCTGGCTGCATGACGCCGTGCGCCCTGACTTCTGAGACTTGTCCGCTTTAGTCTGACAGCACCCGGTCGAGGGCGCTTACCTGAAGACTTTTGCCTTCAAAAGTGAAACAGATAGAGTCTGGGCATAGTCAGGCCCAAAGGATTTTTAGCGATTCTTCTGATAAGGGTTGTTGCGTGAACATTCTTTTGGTTGAAGACAATCAAGAAATCGTGGCCTTTGTTGCTCGTGGTTTGCATGAGGCAGGCGATGCGGTTTCCGTCGCCACATCAGCGAATCAAGGCCTCATTGAAGCGGCAGCCCATCCGTTTGACGTCATAATATTTGACCGCCTGCTGCCCGGAATGGACGGCGTAGATGCAGTTCGCGTGCTCCGTCAGTCGGGTGTTGAAACCCCGGTCCTGATTCTGACTGCGCTCGACGGGATTGATGATCGGGTGACTGGCCTGGAAGCCGGCGCGGATGACTATCTCACTAAACCCTTTGCCTTCGCGGAGCTGTATGCGCGGTTGCGCGCTTTGGCTCGTCGCCAGCCTATGATGGACAAAGAGCCCACTCGCCTTCAGGTCGGTGACCTTACCATGGAGCGCGCGACGCAAATTGTGACCCGGGCAGGGGTGAAGCTGGATTTGTCGCCGCGAGAGCACAAAATACTTGAATGCCTCATGTTGAACGAAGACCAGCTTGTGACCCGCACTATGCTACTGGAGAAAATCTGGGGGTATCGTTTTGATCCCAAAACCAGCCTAGTGCAGACGCATGTGAGCCGCTTAAGGACCAAGGTCGACAAGCCCTTCGATGTTGAGCTTATACGCACTGTCAGGGGGGCTGGTTATGTCATCGGTGAGCCCTAGCGCATTGCTTCGATCGACCATTTTTCGACGTACTGTCCTTTCAGGCCTTATTGGTGCCGTCGGCTTGATCGCACTGGTCTGGTTGGGGTTTGCTGTCCACAAAGCCAACACCCTTGGCAACGTACGCGCCAGCCTTGAAGAGGAAATGCAGAATCTTGAAGCCCTGCACACCGGTGAAGGGGTTGACGGTCTTGTCCAAGCACTCACCTTCGATGGGCGGTCTGTCTGGGACCCGGATTGGCTGTACGCAATTCTTGAAGAGGATGAATTCATCGCCCGTGTGCTCACCGGCGATGATGAAACGCTGGCGGGCTATGAGGGGATTGACCCGCCCGGCGGCAGTACAAGCACATATGTCGACCATGACGAACTATCTGGCCATCGCGTGCTGTCCTATCGCTTGCCGCTAGACGGTGGAGACGTGGAACTTGTTGTAGCGCGTTTCGTGCCGGACCGAGTGCTGATCCTCGAAGAATGGTTGGTTCGTGCTAGCTTGCTGGTCCTGCTGGCCGTCGTTCCGATTTCTCTTCTCACCGGGTTTTTCACGAGCAGAACGGCGTTTCGGCGCCTGGACACAATATCGGCAACCGCCGAAACGATTGACGAAGGCAAGATGGATGCACGCGTTCCACTCGAAGGCAATGGGGACGAATTTGACCGGCTATCGTCTGCCGTAAACGATATGCTCGATCGCATCAGTGCCCTGGCCCGAAACCTTGAAGGGGTTTCAGCTGATGTAGCGCATGACTTAAAAACACCGGTCTCGAACATCGCGGGGCGCCTTCAATTGTTGGAACGCGACGCGAATGACCCGCAGGCGGTTGTCGCCCATGTCACAGCGAGCCAAGCTCATATAACGACACTCCTACGCACACTGGACGCGATGCTGCGTCTGGGTGAGGTGGAGGCCGGTGGGCGCCGGGGGGCCTTTGCCCCAATGGATTTTTCGCACCTGATCGCGGACGTTGCCGAGAGCTTCCTTCCCGTTTTTGAAGACGCCGATAAGCAGTTTGACGTGCGTACGCAGGCACGCGTGCCAGTGAATGGAGATAGGGACCTGCTCACCCAATTGATCTCCAATCTGCTGGAAAACGCGCTGGAGCACTCTCGCGATGGGGCGAATATCTGGGTGGAGCTGCGCACATCAAAGGGTCGTGCCTTGCTTGAGGTGGGCGATGACGGCCCAGGCTTGCCTGCGTCAGCTGTCGATAGCGTCTTCGATCGCTTTGTCCGTCTCGACTCCAGTCGAACGACGCCGGGCAACGGCCTTGGTTTAAGCTTGGTGCGCGCGATTGCTGAACTGCATCACGGTGAGGTCCGCGTTGCGCAGACCGCGCCCGGCGCTGTGTTTGAAGTGAGTCTTCCTCTGCGCGAGGGCTAACAAAGCATACAAATCTGTATGGGTTTCCAGTCCTACTTGTAAAACCTGCGCCACCCGCATCGGGTTACAACACTCCTGCAACAGATAGGTCACCGTTCAGGAGTTGCTGGTGCTCATGAAATCCTGCTCGTCCGTTTCCAGCGCGCTGGTGAGCGCATGCCTTAGTACCCTTTTGCTCGCAACCGGCTGTTCTGATGGTGGTCCGTCAAACGTCGCGAACGACCCGATCAGTGCGCCTCCTCCCCCACTGCCGCCACCTCCACCGCCCGGGCCAGCAGGGGCCTTCGCGACGGAAGCTGGCACGGCGCGCTTCCTAACGCAGGCCACTTTTGGCCCGACGCAGGACGATGTCAGCTCGCTGACGGGCACGAGTGCGTCCGATTGGTTCCTGTCTGAGCTGGAAAAGCCCGCCAGCCTGCATCGACCACAGCTCGCGGCCTACCGCGCAATGATCTCCGAGCCTAGTGAGGAATTTCCACTATTGGCAGTGCAGTCGAGCACGTTCTCCTTCTGGCGCAACGCAATTGAGGGTGACGATCAACTGCGCCAGCGCATGGCCTTTGCTCTGTCCCAAATTCTCGTGGTGTCTAACTTTGGCGGTGAGATACTGACTGATATTCCTGAGCCGGTGGTCGGTTACCAGGATATTCTCGTTGAAGGTGCGTTTGGCAATTATCGCGACCTCTTGGAGGCGGTCACTTTCTCGCCCGCCATGGGCTATTACCTGACCTATATGGGCAATCAAAAGGGCGACCCGGTCACCGGGCGGATGCCCGACGAGAACTATGCTCGCGAAATACTACAGCTGTTTACGGTTGGTGTGTTGCGGCTTGGTCCAGATGGAGAGCCGGTCATCGTCGATGGCCAGCCGGTCGAGCTTTACGATAACATGGATATTACCGGCCTCGCCCGGGTCTTCACGGGTCTGGACCTGGATGGGTTGGACCGGCAGCTATTTCCAACGGTGGCCGATGCTGTGGATGAGTGGCCCGGGCTTGAGCAAGCCCTGCTGGCCCCAATGGCGATTATTGAAGACCGCCATTCAAACGATGAGAAACGGTTTCTGGACTGCACCATCCCCCCGGGCACCAGAGCCGCGCAAAGCATCGATCAAGCGCTCGATTGCATCATGGCCCATCCCAATGTTGGCCCTTTCATCTCTCGCCAGTTGATCCAGCGCTTTACAACGTCAGCGCCAGAGCCTGACTATGTTCAGCGCGTTGCAAACGCTTTTGATGCGGGCACTTACACCCTGCCCAATCAGGTGCGGGTTGGCGCTGGGCGCAAGGGCGATCTCGCCGCCACTCTAGCCGCCATCCTCTTTGACCCAGACGTTCGAGACGACGCCGCACTTTCAGACATTCGGTTTGGTAAGGTCCGCGAGCCGCTGCTGCGCTTTACACATTGGGCGCGGGCCTTCGATGCCGATGCGTCGCGGCCGGAATATGGCCTGGAATTATTCGACTTGTCGTCGCCGGATGCGCTGTCTCAGCACCCCTATCGCGCGCGGTCAGTCTTCAATTTCTACCGGCCGGGTTATGTGGCACCGGGCACAGAATCAGGTGCTGAAGGTTTGACGGCTCCAGAGCTGCAGATCGTGAATGCAACCTCGACCACTGGCTATATCAACTTCATGACCTTTTGGGCCTTTGGCGGCCAGTCAATGATCCCCCTCGACGAATTGACCATGGAGCTCGAGGAGATGGGTGTGCCTGTCAATCAAGCGGCGTTGGAGCGGGCCTTTGTCCCGGACTATGCCGATGAGATTGCGCTTGCAAACGATGCATCAGCGCTGATCGACCATCTTGATGGCCTTCTTGCCTACGGCTCCCTGTCGGCCGACACGAAGTCAGCCATCATCCGGGCGATCGAGGCTGAAGCGATCGATGGGCTGGGCGATCAACAGGCTTTGCAGGATCGCGTCTCACTTGCAGTGATGCTGGTCATGACCTCTCCCGATTATCTCGTACAGCGCTAGGAAGATGCCATGGCAAGCAACCGTAGAAACTTCATTAAGGCCCTGGGTGCCAGTGCGCTTGCCCATACCGCGCTGAGTGCTGCGCCTACAACCTTTACCGCCCATGCTGCGGATCGCAGCGGCTACAAGGCGCTGGTTTGCGTCTTCCTGTTTGGCGGACTGGATTGCCACGATTTAATACTGCCGTACGACCCCGCATCCTATGGTCAGTACGCCCAGCTAAGGTCGTCACTGCTGGCCCAGCAAGGCACGGCGCGTCAACGCAATAGCCTTCTGCCTATTACGCCCGCGACCAGTACAGCGCTTGGGGGGCGCCAGGTCGCGCTACCCCCGGAAATGCCCCAGCTAGAGCGGCTTTTTTCGCAAGGCCGGGCGGCCATTGTTGGCAACGTTGGCCCTTTGGTGGAACCGGTCACGCGCGCAAGTTTTGAAAGTGGGTCTGCGCGCCTGCCCCCGCGGCTCTTCTCCCACAATGACCAGCAGGCGGTATGGCAGGCCAATCAGCCAGAAGGTGCCCAGTTCGGTTGGGGCGGTCTGTTCGCCGATGCGCTTCTGGCGTCGGGCGCCAATGCCTCGTTGCCGCAATTTACCACGATCACCACCGAGGATGTTGGCCCGTTCCTGACAGGACGCTCTGCTGTTCCTTACCGCGTCAGCGTCGCCGAGGCTGCGCGCGTCGATTTTCTAGAGGATTTCTACGAGGGCATGCCGGGCGAACGCGCAGAGCTTCTCCAGGCGGTGCGTGATCAGTTGACGGCCAGCAGCTATCGCGGTGATCACCTGCTTGAGCGTGACATGGCCGCAGCATTGTCGGGCGGTATTGCAACAAACGAGGCCTATAGCGAGGCTCGACATCAGGGAATGGCGCTCTCCACGAGCTTCCCGCAAACGCCGCTCGGCGCGCAGCTCAAGACGGTGGCTGAAACCATAAATGTGCGTGACCGCTTGTTCGCCTCACGACAGATATTTTTTGTCGGGCTCGGCGGGTTTGATACCCATTCAGCTCAAGCGCGGAACCTGCCCCGATTGCTGTCCCAGATAGATGGGGCGTTCGCCGCCTTCCAGGCCTCCATGGAGACCCTTGGGCTTGGTCCTGATGTCACTTTGTTCACAGCGTCAGACTTTGGCCGAACCTTGGCGGTGAATGGTGATGGCACTGACCATGGCTGGGGGGGACACCAAATTGTGCTCGGTGGGGCCGTAAAGGGCGGCGAGATTTACGGCTCGCTTCCGCCCCCCACGCTTGGCCACGACGCAGACAGCGGAGGCGGGCGATTGATCCCCTCCATTTCGGTGGACACCTATGCGGCCCAGCTTGGCCGGTGGTTTGGTTTAAGCGAGACCGAGCTTTCGGCAGCTCTGCCAGGCCTGAAGAATTTCGACCCCCTTGCAACGAATTTTATCTAAGCCCAGTCCGGAAGCTCAAT
This sequence comes from Maricaulaceae bacterium EIL42A08, assembly GCA_024178355.1. Taxonomy (GTDB): domain Bacteria; phylum Pseudomonadota; class Alphaproteobacteria; order Caulobacterales; family Maricaulaceae; genus Oceanicaulis. The sequence continues at coordinate 113,495 of JAMZNZ010000003.1, forward strand.
CTCATGAAAGCCGTGCATCTAAGTGTTTGCTTGTTCGCCCTCAGTCTTGCCGCCTGTTCCGGGGGGGGCAGCATTGAGTCTCCGCCGGAAAACCCGCAGAATCGGGCTCCGACCTTTGTGACGCCGCCAATTCAAATCAGCGTCGAGGAAAACATAAATGGTCCAATTGCCTCAATTGAGGCCAGCGATCCGGATGGCGACACCCTAGTTTTCTCAATTATCGGCGACGATGCCGAAGCCTTTGAGTTTGATTCCATGACCGGAAGCCTCAGTTTTGCTTCTGCGCCCGATTTTGAACTGCCTGGCGACCGAAACAGTGACAACGTGTATGAGGCCGCACTTGCGGCCCGCGACACGGGGGGCCTTAGCGCGTCTTTGCAAATCACGGTGACTGTTACAAATGTTGTCGAGGACGGCGATCCAGTTCGCTACCGCGATCCTGTATTCACCGCGCTGAATGTTGAGGATGATGTTGCCTTTGCCACTGTGGACGGGCAAACGCTGAAGCTAACAATTTACACACCCCAATGCGATACGGTGACAGATCGACCAGTTATGATTGTAGCCTCTGGTGGCGGCTTTCTGGAACAGGATCGCGAAAGTGTCGAGCCAATCGCACAGGATTTTGCCCGCCGGGGCTATGTTGCGGCGACGATGGATTACCGTGTGCTGGGGCGACAGCCTTTTGATGCGGACGAGCTTGCAATTGCCGGATTGACGGCAACACAGGACATGTTTGCGGCCGTCCGCTTTTTGCGTGCCGAGGGAGAGGGCGCGAACCCGCGTGGCGTCCGTCCTGGTGCGATCTTTGTCAGCGGAGAGTCGGCTGGCGGTGTCATGGCGATGCTTGCGGCAACCCTTGATCCCGATGACGCGATTTCACGCCCGGCGCTCGCAAATTTCGCGGCTCAGAATGGAGGCGTGTATGGCACGGTGGGTGACCAGAACGAAACGTCGTCACTGGTGCAAGGTGCCATGCCGCTCTCGGGGGCGATCTTTGATGTCGCGACCGTGGACCTCCGGTCGGGTCTTTTGTACGCCGCCCATGAGGAGCTTGACCCGATTGTTCCCTGCGGAACCGACGAAGAAAGGTCAAGTTTAACCGGGCTGGTTGTTTCGGGCGCTTGCGACGTTGTTCCAGCCTATGACAATGTGGTTCAATGGGCCGAGCTGTTCTTGGTCAGGGATGCTGTTCGGCATGTAGAATTCACCGAGGATCAAAGACGCGAAATCTATCAGGGTGCCGCGGAGCTGTTCTTTGAGGCTGGTGTCAATAAAAGCGTCCCTAAAATACAAACGAGTGCGCCTTGCAACGCAGAGTGAAACAGCTGGAGATTTCATGATCATGTCGGCTGAAATTGGACGAATTGGCAGTGTCAGAGGAAATCCGGCTTGAGCGTTGACCGTTGGTTTTATGGTCTCTGCGAATATGTAATATATTCAAATATTTCAGAATTTTACCCGGAGTCATTCGCCTAGCGGTAATTGGATATACCCGTTTCCCGCAGTCGCTTCGAAAGCGCCGCGTTCACAATGGGCAATACTTGCATTGGGACTGGTACCTCGATGAGGTTGTCGCGCGGATCGATGGTGGGAGATATGACCTCTGGCGGGTCTTTGATCGCGATGCCGAAGGGCTTGAGGCTTTCGCCTGAAACGACTGTCAGGGCTCTCTGAAAACGCCTTGGTCCGCGATTCGCCTGTTAATCGCGGCTGCATCAATGGCCCAATGCTGGAGCGCCAAGGGCTCACGACCGGTATCAATGGCAAGCGCTGCGACGCGGCCTTGTGAGGTCAATTGGGTTGATGGCGTTGGAAGCGGATCTGTGTAGGCGTCATCGGGGTGAACAATTTCCCATCCTGCGGCGCGAAAGGCAGCAACCAGGTCACTAGAAAAATGCGCCGCCAGGTCGTTTTCATGTAGCAATAGGACATGGACAGGTGAGTGGCCTAGGGCCTCCATTGCGATCTGGTCGTAAAACTCTGCAGCCTCTAGCGATAACCGGATATACAGGGCGCGTAAGGCGTCATAGTCGACCGTCAGCCCGTCCTGTAGGGCCTGTTGAAACTGCGTTTCAAGGTGCCAGTCATAGGTGTCGACAGTCACATACCCATTCACCAGGCCGCGTGCTTCAAGGCCGTTTGCCAACGTTGTGACATGGTCCGGTCGGCGGCCTTCGTCGAGATAGGGAAAGCGAAACCAGGGGCGGGTGTTCTGAAATTCCGAGAGGTGCGTTTGCGCAAGATTCACATCCGCTAAATACTCTTCGGCTGAAGTCTGATGTGCCCACATGTGTGAATGGGTGTGGTTTGCGAGGATGTGGCCAGCGCTTGCATAAGCTTCCAGCCTTGCCTGGCCGTTCTCACTATTGCTGATCCCGGCCGTTGCAACAAAAAAGACAACCGGCCCGGCATCGACGGCTTCAAGGGCGTTGATCAGGCGTGTGGTACGCGCGTTCCCTGTGTAAAGCGCACCGTCACTGCGCGGGGCGTCATCATAGGACAGGGCGATACGTTTTTGCCCGTGCGCTGCTGCTGTGCTCGCAAGGGCCACTAAAATTGAAAGAAGTGCCAAAAAGCCGATACGCATACTCAATCTCCCCAGATCTGATCTGTCGGCAATACAGGCTCAACGTTGCTTGCGGCCTTGTTGACGGATGTCCGCGCCTCCTGGCCCGGGCGTGAGCGTTAGTCGCGGACCGCATGGGCGTAGGGTCCGATCGTGACCCCCACGAAACCGCGGGCCACAGATGTACTGAGGAGCCGCGCATCAGCCCCGGTAAGGATTTCAACCCAGTCACCCTGTGCCGTTGCGGCGTAAAAATCGATCTGGGGCCCTCGCATGACAACCCGGAGGCGGACACCTGAAGGCGTATCGGTGTCGAATGGGAGGCTACCAAGCAGTGCACCGGCCTGTGGTGAAGCCGCACCGTTGCGGCGTCGGACTTCAACGCTGCGGCCATCGCTTTCATCAACCACAACAGTCAGCGTGTACCAGTATTCATCATTCTGAACGGTGGCCAAACCGGCTTGTCCGGGACCCTCCAGGTGCACAAGCGTGGAGGCTTCGCCATAAATGTGCTGCTGTCGGCGACCCAGAAATGAGGGATTGGAAAAATCGCTCAAGCTGACTTCACGCAACTCGAGCTCGAGCGCCCCATTATTGAGCGTGTACCAATCGCTCTGGGGGTTTCGCCACATCAGCCAGTCACCGGACAGCGTTTCACCGTCAAATTCGTCACGAATGGTGAACGGGCCTGTCATGGGCTGCAGGCCGGTCTCAGCCTCGGGGAGCGCGGGACGGTCGAGCGTGTAGTCGATGACCTCGCCGGGCCGGGTAATGACTGGCCAGCCGGAGGTCCAGTCCACTGGCAGAAGGAAGGTTTCGCGGCCGGTATTATAGAGGTCGCCTTCATAGGGGCGCACGGCGAGGAAAGTCGCCCACCAGTCACCGTCAGGCGTCTGCACCAGATCGGCGTGACCTGCGGATGTTATTGGAAAGGGGCGATCATTGGGCAGGTCCCTCTGGGTGAGGATCGGATTGCCTTCAAACGGGGTGTACGGCCCTTCTGGAGACCGGCTTTTAAGCACCACTTGGGAGTGGTTTACTGCCGTTCCGCCTTCAGCGGCAGTCAAATAATACCAGTCATCCACCTTGTAGATATGCGGCCCCTCGATCCAGATCGGTTGCTCTTCGAAATTCACGCCGCCATCAATCAGGACAGTCCGCGGGCCGAAGGTGGACAGGGTCTCAGTGTCGAAACGTTGAATCCAGACCGCACGATGGCCGTCATATTCCGGCGTGCGATCGGGTGGGCCGTTATTGAGGATGTGGGCTGATCCATCCTCGTCGAAGAACAGGGATGGATCGATCCCCCCCTCGAGCTCGGGCAACCACACCGGGTCTGACCAGGGGCCCTCGGGAGAGTCAGCCGTGATGACAAAATTGCCACCGCAATCAACGCAGGTATTGGTGATGTAATAGATCCCGTCATGGTGCTCGATCGCCGGCGCGAAGAGGCCTCGCGATAGGCCCAGATCGCCAAAGTCCACCTGGTCAGGACGATCAATGGCGTGACCAATTAGCCGCCAGTGTACCAGGTCCTGACTGTGAAATACTGGAAGACCAGGAAAATAGGCGAAACTGGAGGTAACGAGATAATAGTCTTCGCCGACCCGTGTGTTGCTCGGATCAGGGTAAAAGCCGGACAGCACGGGGTTCAGGAACTGCCCCGGCTGTAGTTCGACCGAGTCATGAACTGGATCGTGACCGGTGTATTCGAACCAGTCGAAATAGGCATGATCCTGCGCCTGGGCTGATGGGCCAGCGAGCAGTGAGAGCAAGGCGGCTAACTTTAACGGGGTATTCAGGGGACTATCTCCAGTCGGCATGCCAGCCCCGGGCGACGCTCAGCATCGTACGGACGCGGTCAGGTGAAACATGGGTCGATCTGATCTGCGGTAAGGCTAGGCGCAACATGTTCAGCCGGTCAATCTTGCGACGTGGGCATGACAATTTGGTCTGCGCCTTTCCTTGTGGCCCGGGTGCAATAACAGTGCGTTGCCATGGCGCACCCCAAGTTCAAGTTTTTTGATGCAAACACAGGCAGATCATCGCAGACTCAAAGCATTAAAAATAAAATGTGGGGAGGCGTGCAGTGACACATTCTGCGAACCCAGCCGTGAATGAGAGTTCATCGCACAACACAGGTTACGTCGTGCTGATCACCATTGTGGCGACCATTGGTGGCTTTCTGTTCGGCTATGACTCAGGCGTAATCAACGGCACAGTCGACGGGCTTAGAGCGGCGTTCAACTCTGAGGACGTTGGCACCGGTTTCAACGTCGCGTCCATGCTGCTGGGTTGTGCGGTCGGGGCGCTACTGGCCGGTCGAATGGCGGATGTATTCGGGCGGCGCACCTTACTCATTGTTTCTGCGGTTTTCTTCATCGTTTCGGCGTGGGGGTCAGGGATCGCAAATGGATCGCTAGAGTTTGTGATCTATCGCATTCTGGGTGGTCTGGCGGTTGGCGCTGCAAGCGTTATGGCGCCCGCCTACATCTCTGAAATCGCGCCGGCACGAATGCGTGGGCGTCTGACTACGGTTCAGCAGATTGCAATCATCGCCGGTCTGTTCTGCTCTTTCCTGTCAAATTACTTCCTGGCCCAGGCTGCTGGATCTTCAACCTCAGAATTCTGGATGGGGTTCCAGGCGTGGCGCTGGATGTTCTGGGTGGAATTGATCCCCGCCGTCGTCTTCCTGATCGCGCTATTCAAGATCCCTGAGAGCCCTCGATACCTCGTATTGAAAAGCAAAAACGATCAGGCGCTTTCAGTTCTGGGGCGTCTTTTTGGCGGAGACAGAGCCGAGGCGAAGATCGCTGAAATCAACGCGTCGCTCTCAAGCGACCACCAGCCGCGCCTGACCGATCTGATCCATCCTGTTGTGAAGCGCGTCCGTCCAGTTGTGTGGGTCGGTATCGGGCTTGCTGTCTTCCAGCAGTTGGTAGGGATCAATGTCATATTCTACTACGGTGCCGTGCTCTGGCAGGCGGCCGGGTTCAGCGAAAGTGACGCGCTGCTGACCAACGTGTTGTCAGGTGGCCTGTCGATAGGTTCTGTACTGCTCGCTTTGTTCCTGATCGACACCGTGGGCCGCAAACCGCTTTTGATCATCGGATCGATTGGGATGACGGTTACGCTCGCGCTGGCGGCCTTCGCATTTTCAAGTGGCGAGCTGGTCGATGGCCAGTTGAATCTGTCAGATGATATGGGCCTGCTCGCCCTGATCGCGGCAAATGCCTATGTGATGTTTTTCAACTTCTCCTGGGGACCGGTCATGTGGGTGATGCTGGGAGAGATGTTCCCCAATCAGATCAGGGGATCTGGTCTTGCGGTGGCGGGCTTGTTCCAGTGGGGGGCGAACTTTGCGATCACCATGACCTTCCCGATCATGTTGGGATCAATCGGACTGGCCGGTGCCTATGGCATTTATGCTGGCTTTGCCCTGATTTCGATCCTGTTCGTTATCAAGGCGGTGCGCGAAACGCGGGGCCGTGAGCTGGAAGAGATGAAGGGTTAAAACCCATCATATTCAAGGGGAAACAGGATGTTGAAACAGACTTTTCGGGTCGCCGGGATGAGTGCGCTTGCCTTTGCGCTTGTCAGCTGTTCAGCGGCAGACAGCGCCTCACAGATGGCGGGTGAAGACGTGCCGCCAGCAGATGCCCTCTATCGTGACGCCTCCCAGCCCGTTGATGCGCGGGTGGAGGATTTGCTCAGCCGCATGACGCTCGAGGAGAAGGTCGCCCAGATGATGGGCATCTGGCAGAACAAGGGCCTGATCCAGGACGACGAGGGCAATTTCTCACCTGAGGCTGCCTCTGAAAACTTCCCCAATGGTCTGGGGCAGATTTCCAGGCCGTATGATCGTCAGGGGGTGACAGCGGGAACAACGGCTGCTGGTGCCAACGCCGGTGTCGTTAACCGCAACGCGCGCGAGACAGTGGCCTATGTAAACGCGGCACAACGCTGGGCCATTGAAGAGACCCGACTTGGCATACCCTTCGTGTTCCACGAGGAATCGCTGCACGGCTACGCCGCGCCAAACGCCACGAGCTTTCCGCAATCGATTGCGCTCGCGTCGACCTGGGACCCGGACTTGCTCGAGGATGTTTTTGAGGTCGCCGCTGGTGAAATGCGGGTCCGCGGCGTGCATACGACCTTGTCACCCGTTGTCGATGTGGCGCGCGACCCGCGCTGGGGACGCATAGAGGAAACCTATGGCGAAGACCCGTATCTGGTGTCTGAGCTGGGTCTTGCTGTCGTGCGTGGCTACCAGGGCGAAAGCCTGCCTCTTGAGGACGGCCGCGTCTTTGTGACACTCAAGCATATGACCGGCCATGGTCAGCCAGAAAACGGCATCAATATTGGCCCGGCGCAAATTTCGGAACGTGAGCTGCGCACCATTTTCCTCCCGCCGTTTGAGCGGCTTGTTGAAGAGTTGCCGATCATGCAGATCATGGCTTCCTACAATGAGATTGATGGTGTTCCAAGCCACGTAAATCCCTGGCTGCTGCGTGACGTTCTGCGCGAGGAGTGGGGTTATGACGGGCTTGTTGTCAGCGATTATTTCGCCATTCGAGAAACCCTGACCCGCCACAACATGTTCGACAATGTCGACGATGCGGTGGTTCGGGCCATGGAGGCCGGTGTCGATGTGGAGCTACCTGCGGGTGAAACCTATTTGCGCTTGCCTGACCTGGTCGCAGAGGGGCGTATTTCAAAAGCCCAGATCGATGAGGCCGTGCGCCGCGTTCTGCGTCTGAAATTTCTCTCCGGCGTTTTCGAGAATCCTTTTGCTGACCCGGATGAAGCGGAGGCCAAAACTGCGACTGAAGAGTCGATCGAGCTGGCGCGTGAGGCCGCTCGCCGCGCGATGATCCTGCTCGAAAACCGGGACCAGACCCTTCCACTCAACGGGCCTGAAATTGGCCGTTTGGCTATTCTGGGGACCCATGCTGTAGACACGCCGATTGGCGGATATTCTGATATTCCCCGCCATGTTGTCAGCATTCTCGAAGGGTTCCAGAACGCGGCCGGTGATGATTTTGAGGTTGTTTACTCTGAAGGGGTGCGACTGACTGAGAGCCGCGAGTGGTCAGCTGACGAGGTCAATCTGATCGACCCCGAGTTCAATGCACAACTGATCGCAGAGGCTGTTGAAGTTGCTCGGGACTCCGACGTCATCATCATGGTGCTGGGCGAGAATGAACAGTTGTCCCGAGAGGCATGGGCCGACAATCATCTGGGTGACCGCGCAGACCTGCAGCTTGTTGGGCAGCAGCTCGATCTGGCCCGCGAAATCTTTGCCCTTGGAAAGCCGACGATCGTGGTGCTCCTCAACGGGCGGCCGCTCGCTGTGAACTTTCTGGCGGAAAACGCCGACGCCTTGATCGAGGGCTGGTATCTGGGTCAGGAAACCGGCAATGCGGTCGCCGATGTCATTCTTGGCAAGGCGAACCCCGGTGGGCATCTGCCTGTTACAATACCGCGCGAGGTCGGGCAGCTGCCGGTGTTTTATAACCACAAGCCGTCCGCGCGCCGAGGGTATCTATTTGACGATACCGCGCCGCTTTATCCTTTTGGGTACGGATTGTCCTACACCAGCTTTGACATCTCTGCGCCCCGTGCGGTGACGCCTCAGATCGAGCCAGGTGAACCTGCAATGATCGAAGTGGACATAACCAATACCGGTGACCGGATCGGTGATGATGTCGTGCAGCTCTACCTGCGCGATGAGGCCTCGGTCGTAACCCGGCCAGTCCTCGAACTGGCGGGTTTCCAGCGCGTGACGCTGGAGCCCGGTGAAACGCGCACGCTCACCTTCGAGATATCTCCACGCTCCATGGGCGTGTGGAATCTCGACATGCAGCGTGTGGTTGAACCTGGCCGGTTCACTGTGTCAGCCGGCCATAGCTCGGCTGATCTGGAGTCTGCGCATTTCACCGTGATTGAGCCGGACTGATCAGCCAAGGCTGCGGGCGACCAGTTGTTCGAGATACTCCTGGCGACCGGAGCTGTGGCGACCCTCGCGGTCTTCGGCTACAGCCCGGTCGCATATCTCGGTGAGGCTGGTGTTTTCGTCCAGCAGGAACTGCCCGAATTCGTTCGTCCACCCGGCATAGCGGTCGGCCTTGAAGGCCGCAATCTGACCCATCTCGATGATGTCAGCGGCCGCCAGTAACCCCGAAGCTAAGGCATCGAGCCCGCCGATATGGGCGTAGAACAGGTCCTCAAGATCTGTGGACTGGCGTCGAACCTTGGCGTCGAAGTTAAATCCGCCTGTGTCCAGCCCGCCCGAAGGCAGAAGCTCAATCATCGCCAGGGTGATGTCCCGGGTATCCAGATTGAATTGGTCGGTATCCCAGCCATTCTGGGCATTTCCGCAATTGATATCGATCGACCCCATAATCCCGAAAGCCACGGCTGTCGCGATTTCATGGGCAAAGCTATGCCCGGCGAGCGTGGCGTGATTGGGTTCGATGTTGACGTGGACCTCATTTTCGAGCCCGTAGGTTTTCAGGAAGCCGTAAATCGTCGCCGTGTCATAATCATACTGGTGATACATCGGCTCATGCGGCTTTGGCTCGATCAGAATTTTGCCCTTAAAGCCCAGCTTGTGCTTGTGGTCGATGATCTTTGAAAGAAAGCGGGCGAAGTTATCCAGCTCAGTCTTCAGGTTGGTGTTGAGGAGGGTGTCATAGCCTTCCCGCCCCCCCCAAAGCACATAATTGGACCCGCCCAGACGGTGGGTCGCTTCCAGGCAGTCGCGGACCTGACGCAAGGCACAGGCCGCCACATCCGGGTCCGGATTTGTCAGCCCGCCCGCTGCATAGCGCGGGTGACTGAACAGGTTGGCGGTCCCCCACAAGGGTTTTAGCCCAGTCTTCTCCTGAAGGCGTTCCAGATCATCCACGGCGCGCGCGAAATTGGAGGCAAGCTCTGTCGCGGTGGGTGAGGCTTCGCAGATATCGACATCGTGAAAACAGTAGAACGGCGTGCCCAGCTTGGTGAAAAACTCAAACGCGGCTTCGCGACGCTGATCGGCGCCCGCGCGGGTCGGGCCGTCGGCCTGCCAGACGCGCTCAAAGGGGCCAGCCCCGAAGATGTCAAACCCATCCCAACAGAAGGTGTGCCAGAAGCAAACCGCCGGTCGCAAATGGTCTTCCATGCGCTTGCCCATCACGACCCGATCCGGATCATAGGTTCGAAAGGCCAGGGGGTTGTCCGTTTCGGGGCCCTCAAAATGTATGGGGGAAATCCCGGCAAAGTATTCAGTCGGTACGGTGTCAGCCATGAAAGGGCTCCATCAAAATTGAGACTTGAGCGCGTTGTAGAGCGCTGAAAACTTGCTGCGTTTTTCTAGAAGGCAATCGATGTCGGCGACTTCAGGTTCGATGACATCGATAACTGAAGGAGCGGCCAGGATGTCGTCGGGCACCCCGTCGCCAGCAGCCAGCCTTGCGAGCTTGGCTGCACCGAAGGCAGGACCGTTATCGCCACCTTCACGAAGGATGAGGGGGCGCTTCAAAGCTGCGCTCAGGATGCGACCCCAGTAGCGCGACCGAGATCCGCCGCCGATCGCTGTCAGTGTTGTCACGCTTGATCCTGACGACAGCAGGGCGTCCAGCCCGTCCGCGAAAGCAAAAGCTACGCCCTCCATGACGGCCTGGCCCAGCGCGGCGGGATCGCTGTCATGGTCAAGGCCAAACAGAACACCGCGCGCGTGCGGGTCGTTATGAGGCGTGCGTTCACCCGATAGGTAAGGCAGGAAAATCTCTGGGCCATCCAGACGGCCGCGTGCCTCTGCCCTTTCGATGAGGTCCGCCGCACGGCCCATCTGCGCCAGCCGAGCGGCCCAGTCCACACAGCTTGCTGCGCTGAGCATGACACTCATTTGATGCCATCGGTCAGGCAGGGCGTGGCAAAAGGCATGAACCGCACGTGCGGGCGCGGGGTGAAACGCTCGACCGGCCAGGAAAATCACCCCTGACGTGCCCAGCGAGATCAGGCCTTCGCCATCATCAACAGCGCCTACACCCACCGCGCCGGCTGCATTGTCTCCACCGCCCGCAGCCACAGGAACCGGGTCCATGCCCCAGCTTCTGGCAAGCTCTTGGTGGAGCTGTCCGGTCACCTCGCAGCCCTCATGGAGCCGGGGCATGGCTGTCGGGCTGAGGTCACAGGCCGCAAGCGCATCGATTGACCATTTTCGACTTGCCACGTCCAGCCAGCTTGTCCCGGCGCTGTCGGATAAATCGCTGGCTTTTTCTCCGGTCATCCGGAGGCGGACGTAATCCTTGGGGAGAAGTACGGTTTTGATCTTATCAAATACGTCGCGCTCATGGTCGCGCAGCCAAATCAGCTTTGGGGCCGTAAATCCCGGCATGACAAGATTGCCGGTCACCGCTTCGATGTTCGGGATGCGGTTTTTTAGGGTCGTGCACTGGGCGTGCGAGCGCCCATCATTCCACAAGATGGCCGGGCGCAGGGGGCGGTCGTCTTTGCCCAGCACTGTTGCACCATGCATCTGACCACTCAGTCCGATGGCGCGAACATTGCGACGTAGCGGGGCCGGTAAATCGAGCACCGCTGCCTGTGTTGCAGACCACCAGTCCTCCGGATGCTGTTCAGACCATAGCGGGTGTGGGCGTGCAACGTCGAGCGGAGCATTAGCTTGAGCTTGAATGACGTTGTCGGCGTCAATCAGCATCGCCTTGACGCCGGACGTCCCGATGTCGATGCCCAAATACATGGCGATCTGGTCTCCCTGCCGCCTCTCTTGGTGTTCTAACGGCGCTGGCTCCAGAAAAATGATAGCGCTATCATTGTAGCGTGCAAAGGTCGATTTTAAGCGTGAGGGCATGCAGAGTGTGTGAGATCATGGAGCTTCGTTCGGCGGACTGGGTCGTAGACGTCGATCAGCAAGGTGGAGCGATCCGCCAGGCGCGTTGGCGTGGCTTGGACATTCTTCGCCCGTACCGTTCGCAGTGGGACGCTTTCGCGGCGATGTGCAATGCCAGCTTTCCGCTCGTGCCATACTCAAACCGCGTTCGCGATGGCCGGTTTAATTTTGAGGGTGTTGAGTATCAGATACCGTCCTTTCGCCCCGGCGATCGCCACGCGCTGCACGGGGTCGGCTGGCTGGCCCGGTGGGCAGGGGAGCAGCCGCGACGCAATCTTGCACGGTTAATCCTGCGCCATGATGGTCCGGCCTGGCCGTGGCGCCTTGAAGTGACTCACGAAATCGAGATTGAGCGCGACCGCCTTGTCTTTCGCCTGAGCTTGACCAACACCGATAAAGGCCCGCAACCCGTCGGTCTGGGCTTTCATCCATATTTCCCGCGCGATGAGGACACCCGTCTGAGCTTTGACAGCACCGGCGTCTGGACCGGTGAGGCAGCGGGCTTGAGCGAACACCTGATGGATGTGCCCGAACATTGGCGATTTAGCGAGGGCTGTCCGTTGCCTGAAGAAGAGATTGACCACTGCTTTGCCGGATGGTCTGGACGCGCCCGGATCGATTGGCCGAAATCAGGGTTGAGCGTTGCGATCAGCGGCGACCGGAATTTGGACCATGCTGTGGTTTTCATCCCTCCAGATCAGAAGTATTTCTGCTTCGAGCCCGTCTCTCACATGTCCAATGCGATCAACCATTTTAACGATGAGACCGTGACAGGACTGAGGCACCTGGCCCCCGGCGATGCCTACACGGTGTCCATGGTTCTTATGCCATCGTTGGCTGGACAAAGCTGATGATACATCGCCTTTCCCCCAGCCCCGGCCCGACGGCGGTTACATGCTCGGAGCTATCCCCATGAGTGGCAGCAACAAACCGCGTTCGCGTTGGCGGTCAGGGGCGACCATCAAGGATGTGGCCGCGGCTGCGGGTGTTTCGCCTATGACGGTGTCGCGCGTTCTGAACAAAGAGCCCGTCGTAACTCTCGCAACCCGGGAAAAAGTTTTGAAGGCTGTTGGCGACCTGGACTATCGACCAAATTTCTCTGCCCGCAGCCTTGCCAAGGCGCGGTCATTTTTTATTGGGTTGCTCTACGACAACCCAAGCGCTGGTTATATTAGCGAGTTCCTAAACGGGGCCGTGGCGCGTGGAAAAGCCGATCGATACCATTTGGTGCTGGAGTATTGTCCTTCAGGTCTCCAGTCGGTGTTCTCAGATGCGAACGTTGATGGTGTGATCCTCCTCCCGCCAGTTTGTGATGACATCAACACGATTGTGGCAGTTGAGCGTTTGGGTGTTCCATATGTGCGGATTTCGCCAGACCTTGCGCACGAAAAAGGGCTTCAGATTACCATTGATGACCGTGCAGCGGCTGCGAGAATGGTCCGCTATCTCATTGATCTGGGCCATCGTGAAATCGGATTTATCAAGGGCCATCCCAATCAGGGCGCGAGCCGTGAGCGAGAAGCAGGTTTCAGGGCCGTCATGGCCGAAGGCGGCTTGCCTGTCCGTGAGGACTTCGTTGTGCAGGGCTATTTCTCCTACAAGTCCGGGCTCGTCGCAGCTGAAGTCATTTTAAGCAAGACAGACAGGCCAACGGCAATATTTGCATCTAACGATGATATGGCTGCAGCAACGGTCGCACAGGCACACAGGCTAGGCCTTGAAGTGCCTACAGATCTCACTGTAGTTGGCTTTGACGACACTGAAATCGCGAGTGCTGTTTGGCCGACCCTGACCACGATGCGCCAGCCAATACGTGAAATGGCGGAGGCAGCCGTCGATCAATTGATCGCGATGATTAACAATGTCGACGCTGCTGAGTCGCCAAGGAATAGCTCTTTCGTGTGCGAGCTTGTCCAGCGAGATTCATCAGGATAACCGAGACGCGGCTAGGCGCTGGCCACAAGACGCCCGTGTTTAAAATTCATCTCATTCCTAAGCGATGGCTTGTCGACACTTTAGGGCTGACAGTGCGAGCGCCGATCTTGGCAGTTGCACCAGGTTACCCAGTGGTGCTGGCACCTGGACGAGGAGTTCGTAAGAATAAACTGGCAAACACTATCTCTGGCGCACCGTTGATCACGTGGGCGAGATGCTGGACTCTTGCGTTGCGTAGACGCGTGATAAGGCTTCAGCATTGATGTTTCTCAAGCAGGCGATGAAGCACTATGCCAAGCTTGAGGGGGTGGTGACCGATCGGCTCAGATCTTAAAGCGCAGCGATCCGCGAGATTGGTCACGCGGATCGCCAGGATACAGGCCGACATGGGAACGATCGCGCAGAAAACCCCCATCTGCCGTTTCGACAGAGCGAGCCTTGGACTTTACACGATCACGACACGATCGCCGCCCGGTTTACTCGGTCACGATGCTCGGTAAGCCGACCAGTTCGCGAATTTGAGCCGGGCTGACCCCTTGCGACCGCAATGTGGACAGGGCCATGTCGCCATCTCGCTTTGCCAGCCGACGCCCGCTGGCGTCCCGTATAATGCGGTGGTGGCGGTAGAGGGGTGTCGGCAGGTCCAGCAGCGCCTGAATGAGACGGTGCACCGGTGTCGAGGAAAAAAGATCGCATGCTCTAGTCACATGACTGATCTGCTGGCTCCAATCATCCACCACAACTGCGAGGTGATAGGCGATCATTCCGTCACGTCGTCGTAGCACAATGTCGCCCAGACCGTGTTTTAAGCTTGCCGCGCTCAGCTGGATATGGCCGGTTTCGCCGGCCGGCCCCTCGCCAAGTTCATCGAAGCCAAGCTCTTCCAGCTTTGCTTCTCCTCCGAGGGCATCAATCGCGCGGGCCATGTTCAGGCGCAGTGCAACGCTCGGCCCATCGAGTTCAATCTGCGCATCTCTGCACATCCCGGGATATGCCGGGGGATGATCTGCTCCCTCTTGTGGCGCACCGACCGCCGCCTCGATTTCCTTGCGGGAGCACTGACAAGCGTAGACTAGGTCCCGGTCGATCAATGTTTGAAGCGCCTGATTATGACGGTTTCTCTGCTGCGACGCGAACATCGCTTCGCCGTCCCAGTGCAGCCCAAGCCAACGCAGGTCCTCAAAAATGCTCTCCACATGCTCGCTCCGGGTCCGCGTCTGGTCCAGGTCGTCCACGCGAAGGTAGAACCTACCCTTGGCCTGCCTTGCAGCCTCCCAGGCGACAAACGCGGAAAAGGCGTGGCCCAAATGAAGCGAGCCGGTCGGCGAGGGTGCAAATCGCTCGACGACATCGGTGGTGTCTTTAGCCTCGAAATAGCCCATTTTCATCCTTGTGCAGCTTATTGAGCACCCCTGGTAGCGCATCCTGTCGCAAGTGGCATCCGCCACACATTCGGCACCAGTATCCTTTTTTGAGAGCGAACGTTGTGCCAACCTGCCGGTTCCGGTCACGACCGCGAGCGTCTCGAGCCCTATGGGCCTGGGAAGCGATAGCCTGCCTGTCCGCGCGGAGAAAGCGTGCGCGGACCGGCCATTGCGGAAGAGATACGGTCTCTCAAGCTCCTGTTCAGGCAAATCATGGCAAATGATGCGATGCTTTGTTGCCTGAAGGCCAGTCAGTTTCTTCTTCGACCAATGTCGGGCTCGCGGTGATTGCGATGTGCCGACACACTTCCTCCACGACCGGAAAATACCGGCGAGTTTAACTGGGGAGGGAGGCCGCCATGGCGACTTCTGAATATCAATCCGGAAATAAGCCCGAGGCGGGCCTGTCCGGTGAGCACACCATCTCCGAGAGCAGGTTCAAAGCCTACTGGAAGGAAAATCTCACCCTGATGGGGATCCTTCTGGCCATCTGGTTCTCGGTTTCCTTTGGTGCCGGCATCCTTTTTCGAGATGTCCTGGATCAGGTCTCCATTGGCGGCGCGCCATTGGGCTTCTGGTTTGCCCAGCAAGGGGCCATCTACGTCTTTGTCATTCTGATCTTCGTCTACTCGTTCATGATGCACCGCATTGAACGCAAGTACGATGTTGATGACGACGAAGGTTAGGGGAGGCGACCATGGAATCGACCATTTTCGGCCTGACCCCGACGGTGTTCTGGACGGCCTTTTTCGTTATCTCTACCTTCGGGCTTTATATCGGCATTGCCGTCTGGGCCCGCGCTGCAACCACTGACGACTTTTACGTTGCCGGTCATGACATCCACCCGGTGTTTAATGGCATGGCGACAGCTGCCGACTGGATGAGCGCAGCCTCATTCCTGTCCATGGCGGGCCTCATTGCGTTCATGGGCTATGACGGTTCGGTCTTCTTGATGGGCTGGACGGGTGGCTATGTGCTGCTGGCGCTCCTGCTGGCACCCTATCTGCGCAAGTTTGGCAAGTTTACCGTGCCGGACTTTGTGGGCGACCGCTACTACAGCCAGGCCGCCCGCATCGTCGCGGTGATCTGTGCCCTCTTCATCTCGTTTACCTATATCGCCGGGCAAATGCGCGGGACGGGCATCGCCTTTTCCAACTTCCTCGGCGTGGAGATTGAGCTGGGCGTGATTATCGGTGCGGTGATTGTGCTGTTTTACGCGGTCCTCGGCGGCATGAAGGGCGTCACCTATACCCAGGTCGCCCAGTACTGCGTGTTGATCTTCGCCTTTACAGTTCCGGCGATTTTCTTAAGCCTTCAAATCACGGGTACGCCGATCCCGCAGCTGGGCTTTATCGGCAATACGTCTGAGGGCGTGCCGCTGTTGGCGAACCTTGATCGGACACTGACGGATCTGGGCTTCACCTCCTATCTCCAGGGCGAGAAGGCCATGATCGATGTGGCTGCCATCACGCTTGCGCTGATGGTGGGGACTGCCGGTCTGCCGCACGTGATCATTCGCTTCTTCACCGTGCCGAAAGCGTCTGACGCCCGCAAGTCAGCAGGCTGGGCACTGATCTTTATCGCGATCCTCTACACCACGGCCCCGGCAGTGGCGGTGTTTGCCCGGTCAAACTTCATCGATACGGTCAATGAAAGCACCTATTCCATCGACGTGGCCCGCGGCGAAGCCGAAGCTGCCGACATGGGTGAGGGCGCAACACCCCAGTGGTTCTACAACTGGGAACGCACCGGCCTTCTGGGCTTCACCGACAAAAACGGTGACGGCCAGATCCAGTATCGCGCTGATCCTGAGGTCAACGAGGTGACCACGCTTGATCGCGATATCTTCGTGCTGGCCAATCCGGAGATCGGCAATCTGCCCGGTTGGGTGATTGGTCTGGTGGTTGCCGGTGGCCTTGCTGCTGCACTGTCCACGGCCGCGGGCCTCTTGATGGTGATCAGCTCGGCGGTGTCCCATGACCTGTGTCGGAAGGTGTTGTTCAAGAATATGTCCGACACTCAGGAACTGCTGGTCGCGCGCTTTGCGGCTGTGGGGGCTGTGCTGGTGGCGATCTATGCAGGCATCAACCCGCCAGGCTTTGTAGCCGCCGTG
The DNA here is from genome assembly GCA_024178355.1 of Maricaulaceae bacterium EIL42A08. Taxonomy (GTDB): domain Bacteria; phylum Pseudomonadota; class Alphaproteobacteria; order Caulobacterales; family Maricaulaceae; genus Oceanicaulis. The sequence continues at coordinate 130,435 of JAMZNZ010000003.1, forward strand.
GTGGCCTTTGCCTTCGGGCTCGGAGCTGCCAGCTTCTTCCCGGTGATCTTCCTCGGGATTTTCTGGAAGCGCATGAACAAGCAGGGGGCGATTGCCTCCATGACGGTCGGCCTGTCGGTGACCGCCGCCTACATCGTGCACTTCAAAATCGGCTTTACCTCCGTTGTTATCGGAGCCTGCGCCCTGATTGTCGCGGCGGTGCTGATGATCCTGCACTTTGGCCTCAAGGATGAGAGCGATACCCGGCCGATGTTCTTCGGTTCGCTGGCTCTGATCGGTGTGTTTGCACTCGGCGCATTTGGCATCCTGCCAGACATTGCCATGGGCACGGCTGATCAATGGTTCCTGGGCATCTCTCCGGAGGGCTTTGGGGCTGTGGGCATGATGATTGCCATGGCGACCGCCATTGTGACATCGCTGGCAACCCAGGCCCCACCACAAGAGGTGCAGGACCTGGTAGAAGAGATCCGCATTCCTTCTGCCAAGGCCCATGTGAGCCACGGTCCGGCTGAGTAAAACAGACGATCAGACCTGACCCGGCGGCGGCTGAGCGATCAGCCGCCGCTTTTTCTTGTCCTTCCGCGACCCTGCGCCGCAAGCCGGTGCTTTCATTGGCGTATAGAATTGAAACTCGCCTCAGCAATTGGGAGAGACGCGTTTGGGCCTGACACTAGCTTTGGCAGTCCTTTTAGGCTGGGTGGCCCTCCTGTTTGTCATCGCCTTTTACGGGGATGCGCGAGCACACAGGCTTGATCGCACCCCGCGGTCCAGAGTCTGGCTCTACGTTTTTGGTCTCGGGGTCTATTGCACCAGCTGGACCTTTTATGGCGCGGTGGGGGATGCTGCGCGCAATGGCTGGGATTATCTGCCGATCTATCTGGGGCCGGCGCTGGTTTTCCTGATCGGCTTTCCCATTGTGCGCCGACTGGTACGCCTCGGGCGTGAGCATAATACCGGCTCGATCGCGGACTTTCTGTCGGCCCGCTATGGCAAGTCGGCGGCTGTGGGAGCGCTGGCTGCGGCAGGGCTTTTGCTGGCCGTCATTCCCTACATTGCGCTCCAGTTGAAAAGCGCAGCCTCGACGCTCTCTCTCATGGTGGAGGGGAACACCCCGGACGCTGTCTGGAGTATCGGTGCCGCCATCGCCTTTGCGGCCTTTGCCATCCTGTTTGGCCAGCGCAAAGCCGACGTAGCGGTGGGAAATCGCGGCCTTGTGCTGGCGGTTGCCACCGAGAGCCTGATCAAGCTTCTGGCCATGGTCGCGGTTGGCGTCTTTGCCTGTGTTGTGTGGACCCAGATCCCTGCGAGTGTGCGCAAGAGCGCGATTGAAGAGTCTGCTTTCATGGCGGGTGGCTTTGATGTGCGCTTCGTCGTGATCACGGTTCTGGCCGGGCTCGCGGCTCTGACCCTGCCGCGCCAGTTTCACATGATGGTGGTGGAAACCCGCAAGCCTGAAGATGCCCGACTATCGCGCTGGGCGTTCCCCGCTTACCTGGCGGTTGTCGCGCTCGTGGCACCACCGGTGGCCTTCGTTGGTGCAACCATGCTCGGAGAGGCGGATCCCGACTCTTATGTGCTGGCTCTCCCGTTGGCCATGGGGGCAGAAGGGCTAGCCATGCTCGCCTTTATCGGCGGCTTTTCTGCGGCGGCTGGCATGGTGACCATCTCCGCGCTGGCCATGTCGACCATGCTGGTCAACGACCTTGCCGCTCCTGTGTTGCTGAAATCCCGGCTCAATGCCGAGACTGGTCTTGCGTCGAACTTCCTGACCTGGCGCCGCGTGGCAGTAGTAGGCCTTGTCGGGGCTGCACTGATCTTCCAGCTGGGGATGGACCGCTCGGTGGGGCTTGCCGGGATCGGGCTTGTGGCGTTTGCCGGTGCCGCCCAGCTCGCTCCCGCCTTGTTGTTTGGACTGTTCTGGCGACGTGCTAACCGGGCTGGCGCTCTGGCGGGCATGGGCACAGGTCTGTTTCTCTGGTTCAGCCTGATCCTGGTGCCGACCTATACCGGCCAGCTGCCGCCTTCGCCGATGGGGGTGGACGCCTTCGCTTTTGCCAGCGCGGTCTGCCTGATTGCGAACACCGTCATCTTCATAGTGGCCGTGGCCTTTTCCTCAACCGGGCTCGTTGATCAGATGCAGGCTGACGCCTTTACCGGTCACGCCAGCAGGCACAGTCCAGACACCCATGGCGCGCGGGTGTCTGACCTTCAGTCCGTACTCATCCGCGTTCTTGGAGAGGTGGAGGCAGAAGCGACTCTGGCCGAGCTCTCAAAGACCGTCGGGCGGTCGCTGAAACCCAACGACACCCCGACGCCGGCCCTGATCAGTCTTGCTGAGGCGCGTCTGGCCCGTTCGCTCGGGGCGGCTTCGGCGCGCATATTGATGACGCGGGTTCTCACCGGCGCTCGGGTCAGCCCGGGCGATGTGGTGACCCTGATCGACGAAACCGCCGAAAAGCTGCGCACCAGTCATGACCGACTTGAGGAGAGCGAGCGCTCCATCCGCTTTTACACCGACAACCTGCCAGCGCTTCTAAGCTATGCCGACCGGGATTACAGGCTGCGCTTTGCCAACAAGGGCTATCTCGACTTCTTTGATATCAATGAGAGCGCAGTTGGTGAGCCGATGGCCGCGTTCATGACCGCCGAAGAGTATGAGCTGCGCCGCCCTCATATGGAGGCTGCGCTCAACGGAGACCGTCAGGTCTTTGATATTTCGCGACGAAAGGGCGAGCGTCGCCGCCGGTCCTGGCAGGTGGTTTATCAACCGCGCATCGAAAATGACGAGGTGGTCGGCTTCTTTGCTGTCTACCAGGACAATACCGCCAGGCGTGAGGCCGAGGAGGGCCTGCGACGCGCGTTCGAGACCCTCGAAGCGCGTGTGGATGAGCGTACGGCCGCTCTGAAAGCTGAAAGCGAGGCAAGGCTCGATCTGGCCCGGGATCTGGAAACTGCAAGACGCACCGCCGAGGCCGCCACCCAGTCCAAGACCCGTTTCCTGGCGGCGGCCAGCCATGACTTGTTGCAACCCCTGTCCGCCGCACGCCTGTTTGCCGGAGCGCTGGAGGAGGACCTGAAGGAAGGATCTGAAGGACAGGCAAAACTGGCGCGGCGGATTGAGCATTCCATTGATCATGCTGACCGTCTGTTGCGGGCATTGCTGGATATTTCGAGACTGGATGCCGACGGAGTTACGCCCCGTCAAAGCGTCTTCTCACTGGGTGAACTGATCGAGGAAACCGCGGCGCAATTCATCCCGAAGGCTGAAGCCAAGGGGCTGAAGCTGAGGATCGTCCCGTGCCGCCTGGCCGTGTTTTCGGATCGTGGCCTGATGACCAGCGTGTTGCAGAATCTGATCTCCAACGCGGTGCGCTATACCCGGAGTGGAACCGTTCTGGTCGGCGCGCGCCGTCAGGGCGACACGGTGCGCCTTCAGGTGATCGACACAGGTCCCGGCATCCCCGTGGAGCGCCAGCGCGCTGTCTTCAAGGAGTTCGAACGCGGGGCCATGGCCGATCAGACTGATAGGGGTCTGGGTCTGGGCCTGGCTGTTGTCGACCGGATTTGCACCACGCTGGGCCACAAGCTCTCTCTACAATCGGTGGAAGGGCAGGGCTCAACCTTTGAAGTGACCCTTCCGCGCGCGGCCTCAGAGCCCTTGGCCAGACGCTCCACTCGGCGCAGATCTGAAAAGCTGGATGGCCTGAAAGTGCTCTGCCTTGAAGATGAGGCCCCGGTTCTCGATGCCATGCTGGCGCTGTTGAAGCGCTGGGGCTGTGATGCGCGTGGTGCTCGCGATGAAGCCTCAGCGAGGGCGGCCTTCAGTGATGGCACCCCCGACGTTGTGGTTCTGGATTACCAGCTGGAAGACGGGGCCACAGGTCCAGCCGTTTACGGTGAGTTGTGTGAGATGTGGGGGGCAAAGCCGCCTGGCGTTCTGATCACCGCAGAGCGCGGACAGGAGCCCCAGGCCGCTGCGCACAAGGCGAAGCTGGAATTGATCCAGAAGCCAGCGCCCCCGGCAGTGCTGAGAGCGACACTCAATACCCTGAAGCGCAAGGCCGGGTAGGAGCCTAGCTGTCTGTTGGTGGCTCAACCAGAAGCGCCTGCGCCACCAGTACCGCCTGAGTGCGGTTGATGACATCCAGCTTTCTGAAAATTGCCGTGACGTGCGCTTTTACGGTGGCTTCTGAAATGCCCATATCATAGGCGATCTGCTTGTTGAGCCGCCCGGCGGCCAGGCCTTGCATGACACGTAGTTGCGCCGGGGTAAGCTGGGCGAGTTTCGCCGCCGCTTCAGCGGCTTCATCCGCCTCTTCGCTGTCGTCTTCTGGGGCCCAGATTTCGCCATCGATGATGGCCTGAAGCGCCTCACACAATGTGTCCATGCCAGCGGTCTTGGGGATGAACCCTGAAGCTCCAAACTCCAGCGCGCGAGCGGCAACGCCCGGTGCGGTGCTGGCGCTGATGACCACGACCGGCACATTGGGATAGGCGCGCCGAAGTTCGGCGAGGCCTACAAAGCCAGAGCTGTCTTCCATGTGAAGATCAAGGCAAACCAGCTCTGCGGCACCGGCCTGAAGCGCGGTTGCGGTTTCAGCCAGAGAGCTTGTCTCAACGACCGTCCGATCTGGGGCAACCCGACCGACTGCGGCTGCCAAAGCTGCACGAAAAAGCGGGTGGTCATCGGCAAGAAGGATGCGGCTCATATGGGGCGCGGCGTCCATAAACGCCTCCTGATCGTCTTTGATGGCCTGACGCTAATGGTTGGGCGTTGCGGCGTCGCCTCACCAAAAAGTCGCATACCGATCAGGGCCAATTTCGACCATTGGCGCATACCGCCGCTTTGCCGACCTCTCGATACTGCTTGCCAAGACGCCGGACGATCGGCGCACGGGGAGCCTCGATGCTCCAGATAATCGGGAGGCTGCATACATGACGGTTTCGTGTGTTCTTAAAATGACCCTTGCTGCTGGCGTGTCTGCCATGGCGTTGAGCTCAGGCGCTTTGGCGTCAAACCCTGAGGAAATGGAGGCGCGCCTGGCTGCGCTGGAGGCCATGGTGGCCGAGTTGCGCAATGAGCTGGAGGCCGAGCGTGCCCGGACCGCAGAGCGCGATGACGCTATGGCCAATCGGGTCGTGGAGCTGGAAGCCCGTGAGCAGCCAGCCTCAGTCACCGCCGCTGCCAGCCCGCCGGGCAATGGCTTCATGGCGGGCAATACAAACATCACCTATGGCGGCTTCATCGATATTGATGCGCACCTGACCGATGTATCGGACGGGGATCTGGCACCGACCTCCATTACCCGGGACTTCTATATCCCCGGCGCAACGCCGGTTGGTGGAACGGGCGATAGCGAGCCGGACTTTGATTTTACCGCCCAGGGCTCCCGCTTCTTCTTTGCCACCACCACGCCGGTCGGCGACAGCGAGGTGAAAAGCCGGCTAGAGTTTGATTTCCTGGGATCACCCGGTGGCAATGAACGTGTGTCCAATTCCTATAACCCGCGCCTGCGCGTGGCCTGGGCCGAGATGGGCAATTGGCGCATCGGCCAGGACTGGACGACGTTCCAGAACACCTCTGCGATCCCTGAAAGCGCGAGCTTCCTGGTGCTGTCCGATGGTATGGTCTTCGTGCGCCAGGCACAGATCCGCTACACCAATGGCAACTTCCAGGCTTCGCTTGAAAACACGGACACAACGGTCACCCCCTTTGGTGGCGGTGGCCGGATTGAGTCTGGTGACGGAGCCACCCCAGACTTTGTGGCTCGCTACAATATCCGCCACGACGGCGTGAATGTGGCGCTTGCCGCGATAGCGCGTCGCCTGTCGGCAGAAACCGGCACCATCGATGGCGATGCACTGGGCTGGGGCGTCTCAGTCCAGGGGCGCGTCTCGCTGACCGACAGCTCTGACCTGCGCTTCTCGGCGACCGCCGGTGAGGGCGTAGGTCGTTATATCGGGCTGAATGCCATTAACGGCGCGGTTGCGACGGCCAGCGGCGATATTGAGCCGATCCCCGTTTACGGTGGGTTGATCGCCTGGCGTCAGGAGCTGGGCGAAGGTCGCCGTTTCAATGTCGGCTATTCCTTCCTGGAAACCGATAACGATGTGGCGCTGACCGGAAATGGCGCAACCCGTTCGGTTCAGTCCGGCTATGCGGCCTACCTCACCTCGCTGGGCGGCGGTGTCACCGTTGGAGGTGAGCTGATGATCGGAAACCGGGAGCTGGAAAACGGCACCTCAGGCACGATCAGTCGCATCACGCTTTCAACCAAGTACGCGTTTTAAATCCCCCCGGGGTGGTGGGCCGCCTTCGGGTGGCCTGCCGCACCTTTTGCGATCTTACAAGGAGGTCGAACCATGGACGGATCAATCCCAAAAGCTGCAGGCGGCGCACCGGCTCTGGTGCCAGTTCCCGACAGCTATGCGGAACATGCTTCTATCACCGCCAAGGTGTACGAGCAGAAGTACAAGCGCTCTCTGGAGGACCCGGACGGTTTCTGGCGCGATGAGCTTAACCGCCTTGATTGGTTTCAGGCTCCCACGAAGATCTCTGACGTCAGCTGGGATCCTGATGATCTCCACATTCGCTGGTTTGAAGATGGCTATTTGAACGTCGCCTATAATTGCATCGACAGGCATCTTGATCAGCGCGCCAACGATGTTGCGATCATCTGGGAAGGCGATAATCCGGGTTTCCACCACTCGATCACCTATGCCCAGCTGCACAATCATGTGTGCCGGATGGCCAATGAGCTGAAGAAGATTGGCGTCAGGAAGGGTGACCGGGTCACCATCTACATGCCGATGATCCCGGAGGCGACCTTCGCCATGCTGGCCTGTGCGCGTATTGGCGCGGTTCACACGGTGGTGTTCGGCGGCTTCTCACCTGAAGCCCTGGCCGGTCGCATTGAAGATTGCGGGTCTGAGTTCGTCATCACCGCTGACCAGGGCGTGCGCGGCGGCAAGGGCGTGGCGCTGAAGTCCAACGTGGACAAGGCGCTGGACCTGGTTGAAGGCGTGCGCGCCGTCCTGTGTGTGCGCCATACTGGCGCCAGCGTGCCCTGGGTTGAGGGGCGCGACTTCTGGCACCATGAGCTGGCGCTAGAGGTGGATGCCCAATGCACGCCAGAACCCATGAATGCAGAAGACCCGCTTTTCATCCTCTACACCTCCGGTTCGACCGGAAAGCCCAAGGGAGTGCTTCACACCACGGGGGGATATCTGCTCTGGTCGGCGCTGACCTTTGACGCTTTATTCGATGTGAAACGGGGCGAGGTATTCTGGTGTACCGCCGATATCGGCTGGATTACCGGTCACACCTATCTGACCTACGGGCCACTGGCCAATGGCGTCACGACGTTGATGTTTGAGGGCATTCCCACCTATCCGGCCCCGGACCGCTTCTGGCGGGTCTGTGCCAAGCACAAGGTGAATGTCTTCTACACCGCGCCGACGGCTCTGCGATCCGTCATGCGTGAAGGCGATGAGCCGGTTGAGAGGCATGACCTGTCATCGCTGCGCCTTCTGGGCAGTGTGGGCGAGCCGATCAATCCGGAGGCCTGGGCCTGGTATCACCGGGTTGTTGGCAAGGGAAAACTGCCCATCGTGGACACCTGGTGGCAGACCGAAACCGGGGCCTGTCTGATGACTCCGCTCCCGGGCGCGCATGCGCTCAAACCCGGCGCGGCGAGCTTTCCCATGTTCGGCATTGAACCGGGCCTGGTGGATAACGAAGGCAATCCGCTTCCCGACGAGGGGGCGGCAGAAGGCAATCTCATCATCAAGGGCAGCTGGCCAGGTCAGATGCGCACCGTCTATGGCGACCACAAGCGCTTTGCCGAGACCTATTTCTCGACCTATCGCGGCCTCTACTTTACCGGTGATGGCGCGCGCCGTGACGAGGACGGCTATTGGTGGATTACCGGGCGTGTGGACGATGTTCTCAACGTCTCCGGCCACCGGCTGGGTACCGCCGAGATCGAGAGCGCTCTGGTCTCCCACCCGCTCGTCGCGGAAGCCGCGGTGGTCGGCTACCCCCATGATATCAAGGGGCAGGGCGTTTATTGCTACGTCACACTCAATGCCGGACTGGAGCCTACTGACGAGACGGCGAAGCAATTGCGCAATCATGTGCGCTCTGAAATCGGTCCTGTCGCCAGTCCAGACCTGATCCAGTTTGCGCCGGGGCTGCCCAAGACCCGATCCGGCAAGATCATGCGCCGGATTTTGAGAAAGATCGCCGAGAACCAGTTCGATGCGCTAGGCGATACCTCAACGCTGGCAGATCCGGCTGTGGTTGATGATCTCATCGAAGGCCGCGTGAACCGCTAGAAGCGGTCGCTCGCCCGCAATGCCAAGCGGCATCGCAAGACAATGGCTGGCGCGCCTCGCCTTAATTTTAGGCGTGCCAGTCGTTTTGTTTTTGTGTCTGAGGCATTCTGGATATCTTCCAAACAAATCTGCCCTTGCCGCGCTTTCCCAGCCAGGTGTGTCAACGTGTCGCCTTCCATGCTTTCAAGGGGTTGGGCGCGTCTCCAAGTGTCCTGAAAGCCCAGCTTTTAAACGGTTTGTGCTCAGTGAGCACGTCCCAGCCGCCATCTACGACTTTAGCCGCTGAGGCATATTGCCATACTTTTAATATGGCCATTATTCCGCAATAGCGGTGCGGACATTTCAAAAGGTGAGTCCTGATCAAAGGGGAGGGGCGCATGTCCGCATCCGCGGTAAAACTCAAGACAGGCTTTGATGCACAGGCCGGGATCGTTGCGGCGATCTTCGTTGTGGGGGTCCTGTGGTCCCTCTTTGCCGCTGCAAACGGAGCTGACGCCGCCATTCGCACCCACGCCTGGGTCATTGGTCTGGGCTTTCTGGTGGGACTATTCTCCATGGCCGGGGTTTACTCCGGCGGTGGGGTCAGCATCGACAAGACCCAGTATAACGAGACCATTATCAAATACGGCGTGATCGCCTCGCTCTTCTGGGCTGTGGCCGGCTTGCTGGTCGGGGTGGTGATCGCGTTTCAGCTGGCCTTCCCGGCGCTTTTGTCCTTTCCGGACTTTCCTGAACTGAATTTTGGCCGCCTGCGCCCGCTGCATACCAGTGCGGTGATCTTTGCGTTCGGCGGCAATGTGCTAATCGCGACCAGCTTCTACGTGGTTCAGCGAACCTGCCGCACGCGGCTGGCGGGCGGTGTCTGGCCCTGGTTTGTGTTCTGGGGATATCAGCTCTTCATTGTCGTGGCCGCGACCGGCTATCTGCTGGGGATTACGCAGGGCAAGGAATACGCCGAGCCGGAATGGTATGCCGACCTGTGGCTGACGATTGTGTGGGTGGCCTATCTGCTGGTCTTCATGGCCACGCTGATGCGTCGCAAGGAGCCGCATATCTATGTGGCCAACTGGTTCTATCTCGCCTTCATCGTAACGATTGCGCTTCTGCACGTGGTCAACAATCTGGCCATGCCCGTCTCGATCATTGGCGCGCGCAGCTATTCGGCCTTCTCCGGGGTTCAGGATGCCCTGACCCAGTGGTGGTACGGCCACAACGCGGTGGGCTTCTTCCTGACCGCCGGCTTCCTGGCGATCATGTACTACTTCATCCCCAAGCGGGCTGAGCGGCCGGTATTTTCCTACCGCCTGTCGATCATCCACTTCTGGGCGCTGATCTTCATCTATATCTGGGCGGGGCCCCACCACCTGCACTACACGGCTTTGCCTGAATGGGCGCAGACGCTGGGGATGACCTTCTCCATCATGCTGTGGATGCCCAGCTGGGGCGGCATGATCAACGGCCTGATGACGCTGTCGGGGGCCTGGGACAAGCTTCGCACCGACCCGGTGATCCGCATGCTGGTGGTCTCTGTGGCCTTTTACGGCATGTCGACCTTTGAAGGCCCGGTCATGTCGATCCGCGCGGTGAATTCGCTTTCGCACTACACCGACTGGACCATTGGCCACGTGCACTCCGGTGCGCTGGGCTGGGTTGGCTTTATCAGCTTTGGCGCGATCTACTGCCTGGTCCCGTGGCTGTGGAAGCGCAAGGGCATGTTCTCCAAGGCGTTGATCGAGTGGCACTTCTGGATCGCGACCATCGGCATCCTGCTCTACATCACGTCCATGTGGGTGTCGGGCATCATGCAGGGCCTGATGTGGCGGGCCTATGACAGCCTGGGCTTCCTGGAGTTTAGCTTCATCCAGACGGTCGAGGCGATGCAGCCCTACTACATCATCCGCGGCCTGGGTGGGGTGCTCTACCTCGCAGGTGCCCTGCTGATGTGCTGGAACGTCTACAAAACCATCAAGGGCGATGTGCGCGAGAGCGATGCTTCGGTGAAGCCGCAATCGGCTTCCATCGCCGCACCGGCCGAATAGGGGACAGGGATATGGCTGAGAAAACCAATCCGATCTGGGCCTGGCACAAGAAGGTCCTTGAAAAGAACTCCATCCTGCTGACGGCCGGTGTGCTGGTGGTGGTATCCATCGGCGGCCTGGTGGAGATAGCGCCGCTTTTCTATCTCGATGAAACCATCGAAGAGGTTGAAGGTGTGCGACCCTATTCCCCGCTCGCGCTGATGGGCCGCGACATCTATATCCGCGAGGGCTGCTACACCTGCCACTCCCAGATGGTGCGCCCGCTGCGTGACGAGGTGGAGCGCTACGGTCACTACTCGCTGGCGGCTGAAAGCATGTATGACCGCCCCTTCCAGTGGGGCTCCAAGCGGACAGGTCCCGATTTGGCTCGCGTTGGTGGCAAGTTCTCCGATGAGTGGCACCGTGATCACATGCGCGATCCGCGCTCTGTGGTGCCTGAATCCATCATGCCGCCCTACGCCCATCTGGAGCGCACACCGCTGGAGATCGAAGCGGTTGAAGGGCGCATGCGCGCGCTGACCCGCCTGGGCACGCCTTATGATGAGCTGGATCGGCTTGAGAACGCGGTAAGCGACATCCACACCCAGCTTGATCCGTTTGCGGCTGACTATGACGGCTTCATTGCTCGCTATCCCGGCGCGCCGGTACGTGACTTTGACGGCAATCCGGATGAGGTGACCGAGCTTGATGCGCTGATCGCCTATCTGCAGGTGCTCGGCACCATGGTGGATTTCTCCACCTATGAGGCCGATGCCGACGAGAATCTGAGGTAGCGACCATGTACGAACTCCTCGCAAGCTTTGCCCAGACCTGGGGCATGTTGCTCTTCATCACGCTGTTCATCGCCGGTGGGGTCTATGCCCTGTGGCCGAAGAACCAGGCGGCGTTTGATGAAGCGGCCAGCCTGCCCCTGATGGATGATGACCGGCCCGCCGCAGCTGACGATGTGGCACCCTGCGACAAGGATGTGAAACACCATGGCTGAGGACCAAAAAAAGGAAGTCGACGGCTATTCAGGCGTTGAAACGACCGGCCACGAGTGGGACGGCATCAAAGAGCTGGACAACCCGCTGCCGCGCTGGTGGCTTTGGATTTTCTACGCTTCGATCGTGTGGGCGGCAGTCTACATGGTGTTCATGCCCGCCATTCCTGCCCCTCCGGGTATGGATGGTCATACGCCAGGTCTGCGCAATCACTCAGAGCGCGCCAATGTCCATGCCGCTATTTCAGAGCTTGAAACCTCGCGCGGTCCGATGTTCACCCAGCTCCAACAGGCGGCGGATGCGGGCGGACCGGCTGCGATTGAAAGCGATCCGGCGCTGTTGAACTTTGCGCTGGCTGCTGGCGAGTCGGCTTTTGGCGATAACTGTGCGACCTGCCACGGTGCGGGTGGTCAGGGCTTTGTGGGCTATCCCAATCTCAATGACGATGACTGGATCTGGCCGAGCTCGTTTGACGATATCCGCGCCACCATCCGCCACGGCATCCGCTGGGAGGATGATCCTGACAGTCGCTTTTCCCAGATGCCGGCCTATGGCCGCGACGGCCTCCTGTCGCGCGATGAGATCAGCGCGGTGGCCGACTATGTGATGGCGTTGTCCGACATGATCGAACCGACGCCTGAGGGTCAAGGTGCGGGCGCGGAGATTTTTGCGAACCAGTGTTCAGCCTGTCACGGAGTGAACGGTCTGGGCGACCAGTCTATTGGTGCGCCGAACCTGGCCGATGCCATTTGGCTTTATGGCTCTGAGCCGGACCAGGTGCGCAACTCCATCTGGCGCGGGCCCTATGGCGTGATGCCGGCGTGGAATGAGCGCCTCGATGAGACGACTATCACCGCCCTTGCCGCCTACGTCTATCTGCGCGGTGAGCGGGCTGGCGACAGCTTTGCTGACCTGCGCGACGAGATGGCTGAAGAACTGGCAGACGCCGGCCGCTGATGCGGCTGGCGTTCTGTCGCCAACCCTTGTGACCGGCCTGTCCGATCGGAGCGGGATATGGAACTGATCCGCAACAAGCCCGAGCCGAAAGAAGCGGCCGCGGGCGTGATCGAGCACGATGCGGTCGCCGTCAATGATCCCGCACGCCGGGAGCTCTACCACAAGCGCGAGCAAATTTATCCCAAGTTGGTCCAGGGCAAGTTCCGCTTTGCCAAATGGGTCTTCATGATCCTGGCACTTGGGGCCTACTATCTGACGCCCTTCATCCGCTGGGATCGGGGTGAGGGCGCGCCGGATCAGGCCGTACTCGTCGACTTTGCCAATGCCCGCTTTTATTTCTTCTTCATCGAGCTCTGGCCACAGGAGGTGTATTACATCACCGGGCTTTTGATCCTCGCCTCACTCTTCCTGTTTCTGATCACCGCGCTGTTTGGCCGGGTCTGGTGTGGTTATGCTTGTCCGCAGACGGTGTGGACTGACCTCTTCATCGCTGTGGAGCGCCTGTTTGAGGGTGACCGCAACAAGCGCATGAAGCTCGATAAGCAGCCCTGGTCGGTGGACAAGGCCTGGCGAAAGGTCGGCAAGCACAGCGTCTGGATCTTGATTGCCGGGGCCACTGGCGGGGCGTGGATTTTGTATTTCCACGATGCCTTTGCGGTGGTGAACAACTTCGTCACCGGCGAGGCGGCGCTGACCAGCTATGTCTTCTTCGCGCTTTTGACCTTCACCACTTATACGCTGGCCGGGACCATGCGCGAGCAGGTGTGCACCTATATGTGCCCGTGGCCGCGCATCCAGGGCGCTCTGACCGATGCCGACGCGCTCAATGTCACTTACCGCACCGACCGAGGTGAGCCGCGGGGCCGCCACAAGAAGGGCGAGAGCTGGGAGGGTCGGGGCGATTGCATCGACTGCAAGGCCTGCGTCGCGGCCTGCCCCATGGGCATTGATATCCGTGAAGGTGCGCAGCTGGAATGCATTGGCTGTGCGCTTTGCATCGATGCCTGCGATGACATCATGGGCAAGATTGGCCGCCCCAAAGGCCTCATCGCCTATGACACGGATCTGAATATCGAACGCCGGGTGGCGGGCGAGACACCGCGCTTCGATCTAATCCGGCCCCGCACGATTCTCTACACGGCTCTGATCGCCGCCATCAGCGGCTTGATGCTGTTCGGGCTGGCCAACCGGACAGAGCTGTCGCTCGATTCCTACCGCGACCGCGCGCCGAATTATGTGATCCTGTCCGATGGCAGCGTTCGCAATGGGTACACCCTCACCGTGGTCAACAAGGCCAATGAGTCGCGGGTGCTGTCTCTGGCGCTTCAGGGCGATCCGGCTTTCACTATGCGGGTATTGGGCGCAGATGCTGAAGCGCTGGCGGTGGGACCCGATGAAACCCGCGACTACCGCATATTCCTCAACCTGCCGCGCGAAGCGGTGGATGCGGCGTCTGAACCAATTGCTTTCGTGGTCACCGACCCGGTGACTGGCGAGGTGGCAGAAACCCCGTCCGTATTCCAGACCGGAGAGATGCGATGATGGCTGAAACACGCGAACCCAGGTTTACAATCAAGGGCTGGCATGTGCTGGCGGCCATGGTGGGTTTCTTTGGCGTCATTATTGCCGTGAATACCGTGTTCATCACCTTCGCCCTGAACACATTCCCCGGTGAGGAGACGCGCCGCTCCTACGTTCAGGGGCTTGAGTATAACGACGTGATCGAAGCGCGCCGGGCCCAGGAAGCTCTGGGCTGGACGGCCAGCGCCAACCTGGCTGAGGGGCACGCGCTTGTTGAAGTGCTGGGTGCTGACGGTGCGCCAGTGACCGGCCTGCGTCTGACCGGCACGCTCCAGCATCCAGCCGACATGACGCTTGATCGTGAGCTTGTCTTCACTGAAGTGCGCGACGGGGTCTATGCGGCGGGGGCGGCAGACCTGCCTGATGGTCGCTGGACTCTTGCTGCAAATGCGCAGGGCGATACGCCGTTCGCACTGGAAACCGAGCTATGGCACCGCTAGACGCCGCATCACCGGCCATCGACCCGGTTGCCTTTGTGCGCGGGGATGGCGCTGAAAAGCGCCTGGATCTCGCCGTTCAGAACGCGCGATGCGCCGCCTGCATCGCCCGGATCGAAGATGGCGTGCGCAAACTTTCCGGGATCAGGTCGGTCCGCCTGAACCTGTCGACCGGGCGGCTTGCAGTGGCGTTCGCTGGTGATGACGGCCTTGCCGTATCTATCATCCAGACGCTTGAAAAACTCGGCTATCCGGCCGCGCCCTACGCGCCGGACACCAGGGATGATCCTCGCACGGCTGAAGAAAAGCGCCTGGTGCGCGCACTCGCCGTGGCGGGCTTTGCCAGCGCCAATGTCATGCTGCTCTCCATCGCTGTCTGGGCCGGTGAAGGCGAGATGGATATTGCCACCAAGACGCTGATGCACTGGCTCTCTGGCCTGATCGCGCTTCCTACGGTGGCCTATGCCGGCTGGCCCTTCTTTGAAAGCGGCTGGAAGAGTTTGCGGGCGCGCGCGGTCAACATGGACGTGCCGATCTCTCTGGCTGTATTGCTCGCCTGCGGGCTGTCGATCTATGAAACGGCGATGGGCCATGGCGCGGCCTATTTCGATGCTGCGGTCATGTTGCTCTTCTTCCTGCTGATCGGGCGGTTTCTGGATGTGCGCCTGCGCGCCAGAGCGGGGCAGGCCGCTCGCGACCTTGCCGCGCTCCAGGCCAGCATCGCCCATCGCATTGAAGCGGATGGATCGATCAAGACTGTCCCGGCAGGTGAGATTGAGCCTGGTGACCGGCTGATCGTGCCGAACGGAGAGCGCGTGCCGGTCGATGGTCGCATTGCCGCGGGTGAGGGAGAGGTCGATGCCTCTCTGGTCACCGGTGAAACCGCACCCTTACATGTGTCGCCGGGGGCTGAAGCCTGGTCGGGCATGGTCAACCTGGGACGGCCTTTGACGCTGACAGCAACGGCGGCCAGTCAGGACTCCCTGCTCGCTGAAATCGCCCGTCTGGTTGAGGCTGGAGAGCAGTCCCGCTCGCGCTATGTGCGCTATGCCGACCGGGCGGCACGGGCCTATGTGCCAGCGGTGTTCACCATGTCAGCAGCAACTTTTGTGGGCTGGATGGTGTTTGGTGGAACGGTCCACGACTCGCTGATGAACGCGATCGCAGTCCTGATCATCACCTGCCCGTGCGCCATGGCGCTGGTTGTCCCGGCAGTTCAGGTCGTTGCCACCGGGCGTCTGTTCAAGGATGGCATTCTGGTCAAGTCCGGCGACGCGCTGGAGAGGCTGGCTACAGCCCGGTCCGTCGTTTTCGACAAGACTGGGACCCTGACTGAGGGCCGCGCCCGCTTGCTCAATATCGACACCTTCAAGCCGGACATGCTCGAAGCCGCAGCACGCCTGACCCGCCTGTCTCGCCACCCCCTGTCGCGTGCCGTGTCTGACGCGGCTGGCGAGGGACCGGTCGCCGACAGATTTGAAGACGTCGCTGGTGGCGGGCTCCTAGGCGAGGTGGACGGTGTGGCCGTTCGTTTCGGCTCCGCCCGTTGGCTTGGCCTTGATCGCCCCAGCGATGACGCTGCGCAAGAAGCCTGGCTGGCGGTCGGCGATCAGGCCCCTGTGCGCTTTATGTTTGCCGATACGCTCCGCACCGATGCGGTGGAGGCTGTTCGCCAGCTGGCTGCACGCGGACTGGACGCTGAGCTATTGTCAGGTGATCGCGAAGCGCCAGTTGCCGAGACGGCACGTTCGCTCGGCATCGAGCGCTGGCAAGCCAGCCTGAAACCCCAGGACAAGATCGCACGCATCGAAGCGCTGAATGCTGACGGCCACGCGCCGCTCATGGTGGGCGATGGCGTCAATGATGCGCCCGCGCTCGCGGCCGCCCATGTCTCTGTGTCCATGGGCAGCGCGGCGGAGATTTCCCGCTCGGCCGCCGATCTGGTTATCCAGAGAGATAAGCTCTCCTCGCTGGCGCGCGCGATTGATGTGGCGGTCAAAGCCAGGGCCCGGGTGATGGAGAATTTCGCCCTTGCGAATATCTACAACATCATCGCGGTGCCGCTGGCCGTGTTTGGTCTGGTGACGCCCCTGGTGGCCGCGATTGCCATGTCGGCCAGTTCTATTGTCGTTATGCTCAACGCTTTAAGGCTGACCCGCTCATGACTGCATTGCTTTGGCTGATACCGGCTGCGCTCGGGCTTGGAGCGCTAGGGCTTGTCGCCTTCTTCTGGTCAACCCGTGCCGGCCAGTATGATGATCTGCAAGGAGCCGCCGAGCGCATCCTGATCGATGATGACGGCCCCATTGTGGATGACGAGGAGGAGGGCTGATGGCAATCGCGCGTCATTTATCCTGCGTCTTCGTGTCCGTTGACCTAGGGTCAGTCAAATCACACAATTTTGTTATGGATTTTGCGGCCTAGCGGCCCAGGGAGGAAACCATGGTTATTGTTCAACGGCTGCGCCGGGATGCGCCCTGGAAATGGTTGAAGGATGGTTTTGCTGACATGATGGCGACGCCTTTGCTTTCGCTGGGCTACGGGCTGATGTTTGTATTGGTAGGGCTGGCGATCACCGTGGGGCTTTGGTGGCTTGATATGCTCGCGCTGACACCGGTTCTTGTTGGCGGGTTTGCGCTTGTTGCCCCTTCATTCGCGGTTGGAATTTACAGAATTAGCCAGGTTCGAGAGTCCGGTGAGACGCCGCGGCTCCTGGACTTCTGGCGGATTCCGGGCATGCGAATTGGTCAGCTGGCCTTGCTGAGTGTCCTACTGCTCGTGTTTTTCATGGCTTGGTCGCGTCTGGCCCAATTCCTCTACGCTGGATTTAGTCATGGCAGCTATCTGCCACCCAGCGAGTTTCTGACCTTCGTCTTCAATGAGCCTGCTGGACTGACCTTGCTCGTGGTTGGCACAATTATCGGAGCGGTTCTGGGGTTTGCCGCCTTCACCGTTTCGGCGTTGTCCTTTCCCATGCTGGCCGATCAGGACGTGGACGCGGTCACGGCACTGGTGGCCAGCGTCAAGACAGTGATCCAGCAGCCCTTCCTGATGGTGACGTGGGCTTGGCTGATCGCCTTCTTCGTCGCGGTTGGTGGAGCCTTTTTCCTGATAGGACTGGCCGTGACATTTCCCTGGATTGCCCACGCCAGTTGGCGAGCCTACAAGGATTTCGACCCCAAGCCTGATCCACGCGCCATGGGCTGGGTGGAAACCTGAAGCCTGAACCGTGAAAATGGCTTAAAGATCGGCGGCGACAGATTATGTCGCCGCCGCTTTTGCTTAAAAGCCCACCTCGCGAGCGTGGTCTTCCTGACAAAATGCTAATTTGCGCACCAGCTGCACTCTCCCATAATCAGAATATGGATCAGCTGTGGCGGGGGGGCGTAGGCATTGTCTGCGCAATTTTATGCTTAAAATCAATGGCCTGAACAAGACTTACGCGAATGGTGTGCGGGCGCTCGACGGGGTGTCACTGGAAATCCCGAGGGGAATGTTTGGTCTTCTTGGGCCAAATGGGGCGGGCAAATCGTCGCTGATGCGAACCATCGCGACCCTGCAGACAGCCGATAGCGGCTCGATCAATTTTGGTGATCTGGACGTGTTTGCCAACCCACAGGGTTTGCGCTCGACGCTGGGGTATCTGCCCCAGGACTTTGGTGTCTATCCGCGCATGTCAGCCCGAGCGATGCTCGATCACCTGGCCATCCTGAAGGGCATCTCTGATGCAAAGGCACGAAAGTCGCTGGTCGAAACCTTGCTGGAGCAAACCAATCTGACCCAGCATGCCAGGAAGTCAGTCGCCTCCTATTCAGGCGGCATGCGCCAGCGCTTTGGTATCGCCCAGGCGCTGATCGGTGACCCTCAGCTGATTATTGTCGATGAACCGACCGCGGGTCTTGATCCAGAAGAACGTAATCGCTTCCACAATCTCTTGTCTGAGATCGGGGAAAGCGTGGTGGTGATTCTGTCGACCCACATTGTTGAAGATGTGGCTGACCTTTGCCCCAATATGGCGATCATGAACAGGGGGCGGATCGTGAAGGCTGGCGCACCAGGCGATCTGGTGGCTGAGCTGGACGGCCGGGTCTGGGGCAAGACGATCACAAAGGCTGAGCTCGCTCCCCTTCGCCAGCGGCTCACCGTCATTTCAGAGCGCCTGACCGTCGGCAAGGTTCGTGTCCACGTGCTGTCTGACGCTAATCCAGGTGAAGGCTTCGAACCTGTCAGTCCGGATCTGGAAGATGTCTATTTCGCCACCATTCGCGGCAATAACGCTGACGCGGCTGTCCCGGCCTAAGGCCTCAACCCGACCCCAAAGGAGGAGCAGATCATGCTCTCGAAAATTGCCGGGTTTGAGGTTCGCTATCAGCTGTTCTCACCCGTTTTCATCGCCGTCTTCGCCATTTTCTTCCTGCTGGTTTTTGCTGGCGTCACCATCGACAATGTCCAGATTGGTGGCGGCGGAGCCACCAATATCAACTCGCCCAACGCGCTGACCATCAACATCCTGATCTTCTCGCTGTTTGGCGGACTGATCCCTGTGGCCTTCCTGTCTTCAGGCGTACTGCGCGATCGCTCGTTCAAGACCGAGGAACTCTTCTTCTCCCGCCCGGTGGGAAAGATATCTTTCGTGTTGGGGCGCTTTATCGGTGGCTTTGTTGCGACCGCTTTGTGCTTTGCCAGCGTGCCCCTCGCCTTCCTTCTGGGCAGCCAGATGCCCTGGCTCGATCAGGAGCTGATTGGTCCGACCAACCTTGTCTGGTTTATCTATCTTTATGCCATCTTCGGCCTGATCAACATGTGGGTCGTTGGCTGCATTCTCTACGCAGTAGCGGCCTTCACCCGCTCCCAGCTGGGTGTCTGGGTGGGCTTCCTGGGACTGCTGGTGCTCTACCTGGTCGGCAGCCTGATTGCCCAGCAGGAGCCATCACTGCGCGACACCCTCGCGCTCGTCGATCCGTTTGGCTTCAACACCTTCAGCGAAGTGACGCGCTACTGGACGACGTTCGAGGCCAACAGCCGCGTGGCCCCGTTTGAGGGCATTCTTCTGGTCAATCGCCTTTTGTGGATTGGTGTGGGTGCTGGCCTTCTGGCGCTGACGATCGCTACCTTTCAGTTCCGCAAGGCCGGGTCTGGCTCCAGCCGCAAGGCTGGCAAGGCCCAGGTCGCCACAGGGCCCACCAGTGCAATCTCTGAATTTGATCTGCCGCGGGTTCAGCCCACGCTGAACACCGCAACGACCCGCCAGCAATTTTTTGCTCGCACCGGGTTCGAGGTCAAAGGCGTCGTGCTCAACATCGCCTTCTGGGTGATCCTGGGCTTTGGCCTGTTCAATACCGTGCCGGGCTTCTTTCTGGCCAACGGGATTTACGGCACCGACAACTATCCGGTGACCCGGGTGATGATGAACACCATCGCGTCGGCCTATTCCATCATTCCGATCATCATCGTGATCTACTACGCCGCCGAGCTGGTCTGGCGTGAACGCCGCTTTGGCTTCAACGAAATCGTGGATGCGACCCCGACCCCGAGCTGGGTATTCGTGTCCTCCAAGTTTCTGGCCATGATGGTCGTGATCCTCGCGCTTTCGGTTGTCGCCATCCTTGCGGCCATCATCTCCCAGACGATCATGGGCTATACGGTCTACGAGCTGGATCAGTATGTGATCCGCGGCTTGATCGAGATCGTCGCGCCAGCAGGCCTGCTCGCGGCACTCGCCATCTTCTTCCAGGTGATCTTGAACAATCGCTGGCTGGGCATGGCGGCCATGCTGGTCTTCTTTGTTATCTCGCTGGTGATGAGCCAGGTTGGCTTTGACCATAATCTCTACCAGTACGGCTTGCCGCCCGGCGCGCCCTATTCGGACATGAATGGCTACGGCCACTTCCTGTCCATGGTGTTGTGGTTCCTGACCTATTGGGGATTCTGGGCGCTGCTGCTCATGACCCTGTCATACCTGTTGTGGAGCCGTGGGGCCCTGACCCCAATCCTGCGCCGCCTGATCGCTTTGCCGCGCAGCTTCACCCCGGCCACGACCGGCCTCGTTCTGGTCGCGATTGTCGGAGCTGGCGCTACCGGCAGCTGGATCTTCTACAACACAAATGTGCTGAACACCTATGTGTCCGGCCCTGACGCGCGCCGCCTCGCGGCGGAGTATGAGCGCCAGTATATCCATCTGCTGGATGAGCATCAGCCGACGATCACGGCGACAGCCTATGAGGTCGACATTTATCCCGATGAGCGGCGCTATGCAGCAACCGGGACGTACACGCTGGAAAATCTGCACGATGAACCGCTGGAGTCCCTCTGGATCTCCTACGGGGCTGGCACCAGCGTTGTCGACCACGCCGTTGAGGGTGGGACGCTGGCAAGCGAGGACGAGGACTTCCTGCTCTACAGCTTTGATCTGGGCATCCCGATGCAGCCAGGCGAGGAACGCACTTTCACTTTCAGTGTCGAGCGCAACAATCCTGGCTTCCGCAATTCCGGTAATGTCACGACGGTCAACTACAACGGCACCTTCTTTAACAATGGCGAGTCCATGGCCCAGATCGGCTTTGATCAGGGGCGGCGCCTGACCGATCGTGCAGATCGTCGCCGACAGGGGCTGGAGCCCATCGACCGGGCGTTCGATCTGGAAGACGAGCATCGTCACTACGAGAACGGAATCACCAACTCTCACTTCGTGGACTTTCGCACCATCGTATCGACCAGTGCCGATCAGATTGCCGTGGCACCGGGATATCTGGAGCGCGAATGGGAAGAAGACGGACGGCGCTATTTCGAATACGTCATGGATCGCCCGATCCTGAACTTCTATTCGTGGATGTCGGCCGACTACACGGTGGCAGAGCGCGAAGTGGACGGCATCAATCTGCAGGTCTTCTACCATGAGCCCCATCGCTGGAATGTGGAGCGCATGCTCGAGGCGTCTGAAGACAGCCTGCGCTACTTCTCTGAAACGTTGAGCTCGTTCCAGTATCGCCAGTTCCGCATTCTGGAATTCCCGGCCTATCAGACCTTTGCCCAGGCCTTCCCCAACACAATCCCCTACTCTGAAGGGATTGGCTTTATCGGGGATATCCGCGATCCGGCGGACATCGACTATGTGTACTACGTCACGGCTCACGAAGCAGCGCACCAGTGGTGGGCCCACCAGGTGATGGCGGCGAATGTGCAGGGCTCGACCATGCTCATCGAGACCTTCGCTCAGTACTCAGCCTTGATGGTCATGCGTAATGAGTATGGCGATGATGCCATGCGCCGTTTCCTGAAATGGGAGCTGGATTCCTATCTGGGTGGTCGCGGATCCGAAGCCATTGAGGAGCAGCCGCTTTATCGGGTGGAGAACCAGCAATACATTCACTACCGCAAGGGCTCGGTGATCATGTACGCGCTGCAGGACTATCTTGGTGAGGACACGGTCAACCGGGTCATGCGCCGACTTATCGACGAGCGTGCGTTCCAGAGCGAACCCTATGCCACGACCCTCGATTTCCTTCGCTTGTTACGAGAGGAGGCGGGGCCTGAATGGGAAGGCGTCATTCACGACTTCTTCGAGCGCATCATCCTGTTCGATCTGAAGGTTGCTGATGACGGTGCAACCGCGACCCGGCGCGAAGATGGACGATGGGATGTCACCATCACCGTGGACGCGGCGAAATACGTCGCCGATGGCGCTGGTGAACAGACCGAGGAGCCGATCGATTATCTGATTGATATTGGCGTTTTCACCCGTGACCTTGATGGTGCGCTTGAGGGTTCAGATCATGTGCTCTACCTGGAAAAGCACCGCATCAACGAGAATACAATGACTTTTACGTTCACCGTTGATGAAGAGCCGGTCTTTGTTGGCATTGATCCGAACAACAAGCTGATCGATCGTGACTCCGACGACAACCTCCAGAGGGTGTCGATAAACGGGTAATCGGCCATTCCAGCTAAAGGTGACAGCCCCACGCCTGTCTGGCGTGGGGCTGTTTGCGCCATGTCGCCTGGAAAATTTATCGGAGTGAGGAAGAGTCTGTGCCAATCAGCTTGTATGTGGTGCGCGGAGTGGTTATCCCCACCCTGAACGCATCGGGTGGTTGCCTGACCGCTTTGGACACACGTTGATAATGCCTGCCTTTTTTCACTGACATGATGATTGCTCAATGACGACCTATATCAGCCGTATCTTCCCGGACTCCCTGCCATCTCTAGAAGAGATAGAAGCGCGCTATCCGCGCCGGTCTTTGCCTGATGGGGCCATGGTCACGCGCGTTGGACCAAGCCCCACCGGTTTTATGCACATTGGCACGCTGTATACGGGTCTCCTGTGCGTCCAGCTGGCGCGCCAAACCGGTGGTGTTTCGATCATGCGTATCGAGGACACCGACAAGAAGCGGGAAGTTGAAGGCGCTGTCGATTTTACCATTGATGGCTTTGAGACATTTGGCGTTGAGTTTGATGAGGGCGTTGGCCGTGGCCTGGTGGATCGGGGCGATTACGGACCCTATCGCCAAAGCGACCGTAAGGATGTGTATCAGGCCTTTGTCCGGCATTTGTGCGAAAAAGGTCTGGCCTATCCGTGCTTTGCCACCGCTGAAGAGCTGGACGCGATGCGCGAGAAGCAGCAGGCCGCTGACGCGCGCACCGGGTATTATGGCCACTGGGCGACGTGGCGGGATAAAAGCCAAGAGGCTGTGTTAGAGGCGCTGGATAGCGGACGCCCTTACGTCATTCGCCTTCGAGCTGAAGGCAAGCAAACACGTAAGGTCAGATTTGAAGATCTGCTTATGGGTCCGCGCACAATGCCGGAAAATGACTTTGACGTTGTGCTGCTGAAGGCTGACGGTCTGCCGACCTATCATATGGCTCACGCGGTGGACGACTATCTTATGGGGACCACCCACGTCATTCGCGGCGATGAATGGCTGCCCTCCGTTCCTCTTCACTTGCAACTTTTCGAGGCGATCGGAAAGGCTGCGCCGGCCTATGCGCATATTGCGCCCATCAACAAGATGGATGGCACGTCGCGCCGTAAACTGTCCAAGCGCAAAGACCCTGAAGCCAGCGTCGGTTTCTTCGATCAGGCTGGATATCCCGCCGATGCGGTTCTCGATTATCTACGCACGCTGGCTGATGCCGGTTTTGAAGACTGGAAGGCGCAGGACCCTGAGAGAAGCAGCTGGGATTTCGAACTGAGCTTCAAGGGGTTGCGCGGCAGTAGCGGGCCGCTTTTCGACTTTGCAAAGCTCGGCAATATCAGCCGCAATCTGATCGCTTCACTGTCTGCCGATGAGTTGATGGGGATTTTGAAGCCGTGGGCCGGAACCTATGATGAGAAGCTGGCCGGGTTGATTGAAAAAGACCCTGAGCGTGTCAAAGCGGTCCTGAATATCGAGCGCGGTGTTCCAAACGCGCGCAAGGATATCGAGAAATGGTCGGACGTTCTTGCAGAGGTGTGCGGCTTCTTTGATGAGCATTTTGAGCTTACTGCCGCGCAGGCTCAGTCAATGCTGCCTTACCTGACCCCTGATGAGCTGGCGGCGCTGGTGCGCGATTATCTGACCCAGCTTGATCTGGCTGACGACCGAGAGGCCTGGTTCGGTAAGATCAAGTTGCTGGCGGAGCGTCACGGGTTTGCGCTGCGGCCCAAGGACTTCAAGAAAAACCCCGATGCCTACAAAGGCGCGGTGTCTGATGTCGCCAAGGTCTTTCGTGTGCTGTTGCTTGGTAAGGAGCAAACGCCTGATCTGTATTCGGTGATGCAGGTTCTGGGCGACGACGGCGTTCGTGCTCGGATTAACAAGGTCCTGTAAGCCTTCGACGCGGCGCGCGGGTCAATAGGCCTTGCCCCATCTATGGTGCTGGCAGAAGATGGCCTATGCACACACGCCGTGACACACTTTGCGGGTTGGCAAGCGTACCGCTTCTCGGCCTTTCGGGCTGCTCGACGCGAGACCTGCCAGATACCATCGAGATCCATGATCCCGATGCGCGAGCCCTGTTTCGCGGATCGCCGGGGTTGTCTCAGCTCGCAGATGGGTTTGTCTGGAGTGAGGGGCCGACCTGGGACCGCGAGCGCGGCTGTCTTTATTTCACCGATGTGCCGTCAAATATTGCCTATCGCTGGTCTGATGAGGCCGGGCTGGAGGTGCTGCTCGATCCGTCCGGTGTTGATCCGACCGAAGCTGAAGGCATGCGTGAGCCGGGTGCAAACGGCCTCTGGTTCGGTGAAGATGGATGGCTATACCTGTGCAATCACGGAACCCGGTCGGTGGAGCGCCTGCGGCTTGAAAGCCCGGTCAGGCAGAGGCTCGTCAACCAGTTTAGTGGCCTGAAATTCAATAGCCCGAATGATCTGGTTCGTAGCCGTGATGGCAGTCTTTACTTCACCGATCCGCCTTATGGGCTTGAGGGGCTGAACGCCTCGCCCTTGAAGGAAATGAGCGCTAACGGTGTTTATCGTCTGGGCCGTGACGGTCAGTGCACGCGATTATATGACCAGTTGAGCTTTCCCAACGGCATCGCTCTGTCGCCTGATGAGCGCTGGCTCTATGTCTCCCAGTCCGATCCTGTGGCCCCTTACATTTACCGTGCCGAGTTGTACGCAGACGGCGGCGTCGGCCCGCTGGAGCGTTGGTTTGATACCAGTGTCTTTCTGGCAGCCGGTGATCCAGGCCTGCCTGATGGCCTGTGTGTCTCCACAGACGGGATTGCGTTCGCCACCGGACCGGGCGGTGTTTTCGTGCTCGCCCCGGACGGGCATTTAATGGCTCGTATCCTGACCGGGCGCGCGACCGCGAACTGTGCGTTTGGCGGTGAGGATGGACGCATACTGTTCATGACCGCCCATGACCGTCTCCTGCAATTACCCACCCAGGTCGCCGGTGTTCAGTGGCGCACCTTAAGCCCGCCTGGTTAAAGGGTGACCACTCGGCCGCTTTCAGCCGCCTGGTAGGTCGCCTCAATAATACGCAGGTCGCGCCGACCCATGACGCCATCAGTCAGGATGGGCGTGTTGGAGCGCACTGCGCTGGCGAAGTGGTCCATCATGCGATGAAACTGGACCGAGGGGTCGCCGGGGGTTAGCGGTTCGCTGACCCCGTCGCGCACAAGCGTCATCACCTGTCCGCCATAGGAGGTGGCCGGACGCATGATCAGCTCGCCGCTGGTCCCGCGCACAAGCGCTTCATTGCTGCCTGGCAGGTCATAGGATGTCGAAAGCTCGGCGACGGCACCGGAAGGAAATTCCAGGCGGCTTTCCACCGTGGCGAATACTTCTGAAAAGCGGGGATCATTGGCTGGTGTCGTCGTGGTGGCCGAGATGCGAGCTGGCAGCTCACCGGTAAGATAGAGCGCGGCCTGCACGCCATACAGGCCATAGTCTTCAAGGGGGCCGCCGCCGGCCAGGGCCCGCGATGCGCGCCAGTTTTGAGCCGGTGATGTGGGGCCCATGGTGTACTGATGCTTGCTACCAATCCACTCGATATCGCCCACGGCGCCTGAGCGCATCAGGTCCATCGCGGCCAGATTATAAGGTTCGAAGTGGCAGCGATAGCCGATCATGAGCTTGCGGTCTGCACGCTGCGAGGCGGCGATCATGCGGTCGCATTCAGCGACGCTGAGCGCCATCGGCTTTTCGCACAGCACATGCTTGCCCGCGGCGAAGGACTTTTCTGCCCACTCGGCATGAAGCCCGCTGGGCAGCACGATATAAACCGCATCGATCCGGTCGTCTGTGGCGATGGCATCAAAGTTTTCATAGCTGTAGATCGCGTCTTCCGGCACGCCGTACGCGCGCCCTACGGCCAGAGCCTTGTCGCGATTGCCCGAGACCAGACCCGCCACATGGCAAGACTGCGTGCGCTGTATGGCGGGCATCATCTGGCGCAGGGCGTATCCACCAAGGCCTATAATCGCGATGCCGACACTGTCCGACGCGGGAGCTTCAGGCGGGGAGGCGGGCAGAGTGACGCCGCGCGGTATCGGCTGGCCGGTAGCCTCAAGACTTTGCGAGCGGCCAAATGCAAGCTCCGCCGTTGGGCCGATAATCAATCCAGCCGCAGCCAGTTGAAGCAAGCGACGTCGCGAAAAATGAGTGGGCCTGGACATGGGACATTGCTCCTGATGACTTGAGACAGTCCTCGCTAGGATAGGGGGTCGGCCGTCGGCTCACCAGTCGTTTTAAGATGTCAGCTCGAAGGAGTACCATCCGTAAATTGAAGCCGGGCAAGGCGCGCATATAGGCCGCCACTAGCCACCAATCCGTCATGGGTGCCCTCAGCGACGATGCGCCCCTGGTCCAGAACAAGGATGCGATCGGCCTTCTTTACGGTCGCGAGCCTGTGCGCGATGACCAGAGTGGTGCGATCACGGGCCAGCCTGTCCACGGCCTCCTGGACGGCTCGTTCGCTTTGTGCGTCCAGTGCGCTGGTTGCCTCATCCAGCAGCAGGATCGGTGCGTCGCGAAGAATGGCCCGGGCAATGGCGATGCGCTGGCGCTGTCCACCGGACAGCATGACCCCGCGCTCACCCACATAGGTGTCATAGCCGTCAGGCAGTGCGGTAATGAAGTCGTGCGCAGCGGCTGCACGGGCTGCCAGCCCCACCTCTTCATCACTGGCTTGCGGTCGTCCGAAGCGAATATTGTCGCGCGCCGACGCTGCAAATATCACCGGGTCCTGGGGCACCAGCGACAGGGCCCGCCGAAACTCGCTGCGCGCCATGGCGGCGAGATTGATGCCATCAAGCATGATCTGGCCAGACTGTGGCTCATAAAAGCGCAGGAGTAGCTGGATCAGGGTGGACTTACCTGCGCCTGAGGGACCAACCAGAGCCACCGTTTCGCCTGGAGCAATCGACACCGAGATATCGTGCAACGCTGGCGCTTCTGGCCGGGTTTCGTAGGCGAAGGTCACGTTCTCTAGCTCAATTGCACCTTTTACGGGCTCTGGCAGGTGCACCGGGCTGGTCGGGTCCTGGATGCTGTCTTCGGCCTGTAAGAGCTCAATAAGACGCTCGGTAGCGCCAGCGGCGCGTTGCAGCTCGGTCCACAATTCTGAAAGTGCAGCCACAGCGCCCGCGACCATGCCTGCAAAGAACAGGAATTGTACCAGCTCTCCGGCGCTCATGGCCCCGGCGGCAACGTCACGCGCTCCCATCCACAGCACGCCGAGAATGCCTGCAAACACGACAAAGATGACGATGGCGGTCAGCTGGGCACGCACGGTTATGCGTTGTCGGGCGCTGGTAAAGCTGCGCTCGGTAACATCACTGAACGTGGCCTGGCTTTCGCCTTCATGGGTGAAGGCCTGAACGGTTTGAATCGACAATAGCGCTTCAGAGGCATTGCCCGAGGATGCAGCGATCCAGTCCTGATTTTCCCGACTGAGCGTTCGCAGGCGACGACCGAGTAGAATAATGGGAAGCATCAGAAGTGGCACGATCAGAAGCACCAGGCCGGTCAGCTTGGGCGTCGTCCAGAGCATCAGGACCAGCCCGCCAGATAACACGATAATATTGCGCAGGAACCAGGAGGCGGAGGAGCTGACAACGGTCAGCAAGAGGGTGGTATCTGTCGTGATGCGACTGAGAACTTCACCGGTCAGCAGGCGGTCGAAGAAGGCGGGGCTGATTGAGAGCATCCGGTCAAAGACGGCGATGCGGATATCGGCAATGACACGCTCGCCCAGGCGTGTGACCATCCAGTAGCGCAGCGCGGTTCCGCTCGCGAACAGGGCCGCCAAGCCCAACGCACCGAGAAAATAGCGATTGAGTTGAGAGAAGTCGCCAGCCGCAAAACCGTCCACGACGGAGCGTGCAGCCAGAGGTAGGGCTAGAGACACCGCAGCGGTCAAGACCAGGGCTGAAAGGGCAAGCGCAGCCGTTAACGTATAGGGCTTCAAGAAAGGCGCGAGTGCGCGCAGGACGCTGATATTTCGCGAGGATGGTCGCTTGGCCTCAGCATGGGACTGCGCGTCTGACATGGAAAATCCGCCCTGGCTGCCGACATGACTTAAACCCAGCGATCCAGGTGACAATACAAAGCGCTCCATACCCGCTGGGCATGGAGGCAAGCTGTCCATCAAATGGCCCGCCTGCAGGTTCAAGACCAAGCCAGTGACCAAGGCAACCCAAATTAACCGGGAGTGCGTCGCCGAGCGTGTTTGGCGCGAGCCCGAGTGACCGGTTGTTCATCTTAGAGGTTGAGCGGTGTCGAAGCCGGGTCGCGCCATTCCATCTCGTGGAAGGCGCCCCTGTTCTCTACGGCTTACATAAGCGCCACCTCACCTGCAGACTGCGGTGATCCAACGGCACTCTCGGCCCGTATATTGTTACATGATAGAACATTTTGTCCCGCTTGCGCTGGCCGCATGCGCCCTTGTTGCGTGTTCGGATGCCAGCGAAAACTCTGCTCCTCGCGGCGGTGAACGCGCCGAACAGGCCGTTGGTGTCATCGCTCAGGAGGTTGTCCTGGAGCGCGAGGCCGAGCGTATCGAGGCACTGGGCACCGCGCGCGCCATGGCCAGTGCCACCATCTTCTCTGAAGCTTCAGGTGAAGTTGAACGTGTGGCCTTTGCCGCAGGTGATCGGGTTGAGGCGGGCGACGTGCTGGTTCAGCTGGAAGCCGACGAGGAGCGCCTCGCTGTGCGCCTGTCCGAAGTCGCCGTGCGCGAAGCCGAGCAATTGCTGGCCCGCTATCGACGCATTGAAGATACCGGTGCGATCTCCGACAGCCAGATTGACGAGGCCGTGATCGCGCTGGAGGCCGCCGAAATCCAGCTGGAGCAGGCTCAGGTCGCGCTGGATCGCCGCACCGTCCGCGCGCCTTTCGATGGGTATGTGGGATTGACAAATATTGATGCCGGTGCCCGCATCACCTCAACCACCGAGATTACCGAGCTGGATAACCGCACAACGCTTTATGTCGATTTCAATCCGCCAGAGCAGGTCTTTGGCCGTATTGAAGTGGGCGATGTGGTTGAGGCTGAGCCGTTCGCTGGCCCGACCCGCAGCTATGATGCGCGCATCATCAACGTGGACAGCCGGATCAATCCGGCGGCCCGCACCTTCACGGTTCGCGCATCACTGGATAATAGCGCCGACGAGCTTCGCCCCGGTATGAGCTTTGCGGTGAAATTCGATATTCTGTCTGATGCCTGGCCGGTCGTTCCCGAAGCTGCGATCAGCTGGGGCAGTGATGGGGCCTATGTCTGGGTGATCGAAGACAACCGTGCCCGGCAAAAGCCGATTGCGCTGGTACAGCGCCGTCAGGGCACAGTGCTGGTGAGCGGTGACTTTGGCGACGGCGATTTTGTCGTCGCCGAAGGTGTGCAGCGCATGCGCGACGGCGTTCTGGTTGAAATGATCGAGGTCCGCCAGGCCAGCGCTGATCCGCAGATGGTCTCGGCCAGCATTAACGGCGCTGCGCAAGGGGCGCTCGCCCAATGACACTTCCTGGATCGGACTTGCCAGCGCTTGCGGTCAAGCGCCCCATTCTTGCGATTGTCCTCAACCTGCTCATCGTGATTGCGGGCCTTGCAACCTTGCTGGCCGTTGAGGTGCGTGAGTTGCCTGACGTGGACCGCCCCATCGCGACGATCCGTGCGGTGTTGCCGGGTGCTGCCCCTGAGACCGTTGACGCCGAGGTGACCAGCGTTCTGGAAGGTGCTGCGGCGCGCGTTAGTGGCGTGCGCGATATCCGTTCATCCAGTGAAGAGAACAGCTCGCGCATCCGTGTGGAATTCAATCCGGGCGTTGATCTTGATAACGCAGCCGCGGACCTGCGCGAAGCCGTGAGCCAGGTGAGCCGCCGCCTGCCAGACCGGGTTGAACAGCTCAGCGTGGTCAAGGCCGACGATGATGCTGAACCAGTGGTCGATCTTGCCGTGATCAGCGATGTCTACGACCAGCAGGAGCTTACCCGCCTGATTGAAAACGACATTGTGCCGGAGCTGACCGCGATTGATGGCGTGGCGACGGTGAACTTGTCAGGCACGCGGGCCCAGCAGCTGCGCGTCGTTATCGATCCGCTTCGACTCAGCCGGTTTGGTCTGACGGTTGGCGATGTGGCCACCGCCTTGCGCCAGGCTCCGTTCGACGTGCCCGTGGGCAGCCTGCGCTCCACTGATCAGAACTTCATTGTGCGCGCCGAAGCGACCGCCGCCACGCCAGAGCGCGTGAAGGCTGTGATCATTCAGGACCAGACCCGCGTGGGCGATGTGGCCGAAGCCTTTTTCGCGCCCGCCGACGCCAGCAGCTATAACCGGCTCGATGGCCGCGAGGTGATCGGCATTGGCGTGATCCGTCAGGCGCGCTCCAACACCATCAATATCTCCGACGCGGTTCAGGCTCGCGTGGCACAGCTCAATGAGCGCTTTGATGATCTGGAGATAACCGTCACCTCTGATGAGGCCGAGTTCATTCGCCGTTCGGTCGAAGAAGTGCTCTTAACGCTCGCGGTCACGGTGCTGATCGTGGTGGGCGTCATCTGGCTTTTCCTTGGCAAGTTTCGCGCAACGCTGATCCCGTCGGCGGCGATCCCAGCCGCGTTGGTAGGCGCGATTGCCGGCCTTTGGTTGTTCGGATTCTCGATCAACATTCTGACGCTGCTCGCGCTGGTACTGGCAACTGGTCTGATTGTCGACGATGCCATCGTGGTGCTGGAAAACATTCACCGGCTTCAGGCCAAGGGTGTTGGCCGCCGCGCCGCAGCCGTCATCGGCACGCGCCAGGTCTTCTTCGCCGTTGTTGCCACCACGGCCGTCCTCGTTGCGGTCTCCGTACCGATCAGCCTTCTGCCCTCAACGACGGGGCGCCTGTTCCGCGAGTTTGGTTTCCTGCTGGCCCTGGCGGTCATCATTTCTTCCTTTGTGGCGCTGACCGTGGTTCCGGCTTTCGCTGCGCGCGTTGACCTGACGGCTGGCGATCATAAGCGTGGACCAATCCGGCGCACCGGCGGCGCGATCGCGCGCGCCTATGCCGTGGCGATCCGCAAGGCGCTGGATCACCCTTGGGTGACGGTTGGGATCAGCGTCATCGCTGCGGGTGGTGCGGTCTTCGCGGCCATGAATCTCGATCGCGAGCTGACCCCGCAGGAAGACCGCGGCATCGTGAATATCTGGGCCGGTGGCCCCGATGGCGTTGGCCTTGATTACATGGAGCGCCAGGCTGATCAGATTGAAGCCATCCTCCAGCCCTTCGTGGACAGCGGCGAGATCGCCTCGGTCTCGATGATTGTCGGGCGCTGGGATCCGAACCGCATATGGGTGACCGCGCGGCTGGCTCCGCTGGATCAGCGCACCCGCAGCCAGGATGAGATTGCCGCCGCGCTTCGAGGTCCGCTCAATGAAATCCCCGGCGTGCGTGCGGCAGCCTGGGGCCGGGGCGGGATCAGTCTGGGCGGTGGCGGTGGTCAACGTGACGGTATTCAGGTCGCACTGACCGGACCTGAATATGAACAGATTTTCCTTGCGGCACGCGATCTGGCTGACCGGCTCGATGTTGAATCTGACATCATCGCCAATCCCGAGATCGGGTATGAGCCGACCCAACCTCAGCTTTCGATTCAGATTGACCGTCGCCGTGCGGCCGATCTTGGTGTGTCGCTCGACCAGCTGTCGGTCACCCTGCGCGCCATGGTCGACGGCGAAGACCTTGTTGATCTGAACGTCAATGACCGGGTTATCCCGATCGTGCTGGAAAGCGAGACCGGCGCGGTGCGTGATCCGTCCGACCTTCGTAACCTCTACGTTCGCTCCAACGCCGGTGACCTGATCCCGCTTTCAGCGCTGACCACCATCGTGGAAGAAGGTGTCGCGGCTGAGCTGGAGCGCACTGAACAGCGCCGCGCCATTGAAATGGAAGCTGACATTGTCGGCGGAGCCACCCTGGCTGAAGCGGTGGAAGATATGCGCGCCTACGCGGCCGATCTGCCGCCGGGTATCGACCTGATCTTCCAGGGCGATGCCGATACGCTCAATGAAGCCAGCCGCGACATGGTGCTGACCTATGCCTTCGCGCTGGTCATCGTCTTCCTGGTGCTGGCAGCACAGTTTGAAAGCCTGACCGGCCCGCTCGTGGTCATGCTGACGGTGCCTTTCGCGCTGGCCGCAGCCGTTTATTCGCTCTTCTTTACCGGCACCTCGCTCAACATCTTCTCCCAGATCGGGCTGGTGATGCTGATCGGCCTGATGGCGAAGAATGGCATTCTGGTGATCGAATTTGCCGACCAGCTGCGTGCTGAGGGCAAGTCGGTTCGCAAGGCGATTGAGGAAGCCGCGATTATTCGTCTACGCCCTATTGCAATGACCCTGATTTCCACCGTGATTGGTGCGCTGCCGCTAATCCTGGCCAGTGGTGCGGGCGCTCAGGCCCGCATCTCCATCGGCTGGACGGTCTTTGGTGGGCTCGGGTTGGCTGCGGCCTTCACGCTCTTCCTGACACCGGTGGTTTATCTGGGTCTTGCCCGCTTCGGCACGCCGCGCTCTGCCGCGGAGAAGCGTCTGGCCGATGAGATGGATGCAGCTGATGCGGTGGTGCTGGCTGATAACGGACCAGCCGAATGATCCGCTTTACCCCTCTCCTTGCGTTAGTGTCCGCGCTGGCGGTGACCGCGTGTGCGGCCGGGCCGGATTACATGCCGCCAGCCACGCCGGAACCGGACGCGTTCTCGCGCACCCTGGACGAGTCCAGCGGGGCTGTGTCTGTGTCCACCTGGTGGTCGGGCTTTGAAGACCCCACGCTGGCGCGCGTCGTTGAAGCCGCGCTTGAGGCCAATCTTGATGTCGCGCAAAGCGCGCAGCGCCTCGCCGCGGCTGAGGCTTTGCTCGGGGCTGCGGGTTCAGACTTCCTGCCCACGGTGGATGGTGGCGCAAGTTATGCTCTGCGCAGCACCGGAGCGGACAGTGCGGGCGCGTCGCTATCCCTGTCCCAGGTGATCGACACCAATGGCCGCTTGCGCCGCGCTCAGGAGCGCGCTGCTGCGGAGCGTCTGGCCGCTCAATTCAGCCTTGAAGACATTCGCCGCCTGACGGCCGCCTCGGCGGCGACGCTTTATGTGGACCTGCGTCGGGCGCGCACGCGTCTGGCGCTGCTGGATACCTCGCTGGAGCTGCAGCAGCGCACGCTTGATATCGTGGAACAGCGCGCTCAGGCGGGCCTGTCTGCCGATCTTGATGTGCGCCGTGCGACGGCGGATCTGGCTCGCACCCGCGCCCAGCGCGGGGCGTTGGAACTTCAGGAAGCCCGCGCACGAAACGGGCTTGCGGTCCTGATCGCTGAGGTCCCCGGCCAACCGTTGGCTGTTCTGGCGAATGAAAGTGACGCTTCCACTGAAGCACTGGACCTTGGCTACAGGGCAGCTTTGCCGGTGGGCACCCCGACCGAGCTTTTACGCCGCCGCCCGGACTTGCGTGTGGCCGAGGCCCGGCTTGTTGCCGCAACCGCGGACATCGGCATTCAGGCCGCTGATCTTTATCCGTCCCTGCGCCTGCCAGGCTCGATCAACGCCGATTTTTATGATGGTCTCTCCACCAATCTCACCGCGTCGCTCAGCGCGGTTCTGGACATTCCGCTGTTTGACTTTGGCCGCCGCAGGGCGGAGCTGACCGCAGCTGAGGCGCGCGCCGCAGAGGCGGCGCTGGGCTACCAGCAAGCCGTCCTGTCCGCGCTTGAAGATGTGGAAACCGGTCTGGTCGCCATCGAAAGCGTGCAGGCACGTCTCGCGGATCTGGAGATCGCAGTTGACGAGGGCGAGCGCGCCTACGGCCAGCTCAACGCGCTTTATCGCGAGGGCCTCGCCAGCTTTATCGACGTGCTGGATGCCCAGCGTACCCTGATCGGTAGCCGCGAAGCGCTGGTGGACACCCAGGCAAACCTGGCGTCAGCCATCATCGAGCTTAACCTGGCGCTGGCGTCCTGACTGATTGGCAAGCCCGGTGCGACCGTGGCAGAGCGCATCCGCGCCCTGCCACAGCCACGTCCGGTCTTATCCGTCGAGCTCGCTGAGCAATTCCTCAACCGCGCGCACTAGCGGCAAGTCTTCACCCCGGGCGGCATTTTCCGGCGGATTGTCGACCATGATGTCGGGCATGAGTCTCTGATTTTCCACCGGCACATCGTTCTCATCCAGAACCGGCAACTGCGGAATTCCAAAGCGCAGGTCTCCGCTCATCAGGGTTTCCCACCACACGGCGGTTCCAGTCCCTGGCACCGGCATGCCAACCAGCTCACCCACGTCGAAATGGCTATAGGCCCAGGGGAACATGTGGGCGTTGGAATAATTGCCCTCATTCATCACCACGATGGACGGTTTGGTCCAGCGCTCCTCCGGTGCGCCGCGCACGATCCGGTCCCGGGCCCGCATGTTGAAATAGGCCTCTCCATCCAGCGTCACCAGAAGGTCATCATGCAGCCAGCCGCCTCCATTGAAGCGGGTGTCCACGACCACAGCCTCCTTGTCGAAGTTGCGCCCCATGAGGTCGGAGTAGAAGGCGCGGAAGCCGCTATCATTCATGGAACGGATATGGACATAGCCAATGCGTCCGTTGGAGGCCTCCTCCACGATGGCGCGGCGGCGTTCAATCCAGCGCTGGTAGAGCGCCTGATTTTCCTGGCCTTGCGACCAGGTGCGTACGATTACGTCACGCTCACGCCCGCCGCGCGGGTTTTGGACACTCAAACGAACCCGGTCACCAGCAACCCGGTTAAGATGCTCAAACGGGTTCACCCCGGCATCGAGATCAACGCCGCCGATTCCAGTGATGCGTGAGCCAGCCTCGAGGTTAAGCTCACCGCGATCCAGTGGTCCGCCAGGCAGGATCTCGGCAAGGACCAGGCCCGGGCCACCGGCTTCCAGGTCGAAGATGGCGCCCAGCGCTGCGGTGTTGTCGTCTTCAAACTCGCCGCCGGGACGATAATACATGCCCGTATGGCTGGCATTGAGTTGGCCCAGCATCTCCGACATCAACAGGGCGAAGTCGCGATTATTGCGGGTTCCGGCAACGCGCGGTTCATAAGCGGTGCGCATGGCATCCCAGTCTACACCGTGGAAGTCAGGATCATAGAATTTATCGTTCACCTGGCGCCAGACATGGTCGAAGAAATAGGCCCGCTCAGCATCGGCGCGCAGGTTCAGCTCGGCGCTAGTGGCGATGCCCGAAGGGGATCCGCTGGACAGGTCGATTTTGCGCAAGGAGCCGTTCGCAAGCACGACGGCGGTATTGTCATCAATGAGCTCGATATCGGCACCGCCGCGCGCGCCCAGCTGGGCCAGGCGCTTGGTCTCCCCTTCGTGCAGATCGTGAACCCACAGATCATATCCGCCTTCAAAAGCAGCCAGATAGTAAAGCTTCGAACCGTCCTCGCTCCAGACTGCATCGGTCAGATCAGACGCATAGATGGTCAAGCGGCGGGTCCGGCGCTCCACCGCATCAAGCTCCAGCTCCATCGGCGGGGTCGTGATCTCTTCAAACCATTCGAAGAAGTCCAGAAGGACACCCCCTTCAGCCGGTGTGGTTTCCTCTTCGTCCTCGTCTTCTCGGCCTTCTTCTAGCAATGAGCGCTCAAACTCGGTGAGGTTGAAGCGGTCCCAGCCGTTCTGTGTCAGGAAGCCGCCAACCACATCCAGCTCAGCTCCCCAACTGCCATGGGTCCGCTCGCCATAGCGGTCGGTGAACCAGTAAATTGCTTCACCGGACGGATGCCAGATCGGACGCTGGTCAGCATAGCCGGACATGGAGATGTTGATCGGCGCAGCCGACCCATCGGCCGGTGCCACACCGATCTCACCGTAAAAGATGAAGCCGTCGATATAGTCTGCCGTGATCCAGCGGGAGTCCGGGCTCCAGTCAAAGCTGATATCGCCGTCGGAGTAGGAGTAATTCAGATCCGCAGCAAACACTATGCGCTTGTTTCCGCCGTTGCGATTGATAACCGAGATGGCATCGCGATTTTCCACAAAGGCGATCAATTCCCCATTCGGCGCATAAGCGGGCTGGAAGGCCTCACCGCCTTCTTCAGGGCGAAAGACTTCACGTTCGCGCCAGCCGGTTGCCGCTGAAAAGCGTGGCTCGGTGTCATCGGTGAGTGTGCTCTCGAACAGCGTCCAGGCCCCGTCCCGATTGCCCGCATAGATGAGTGAACGACCATCGGGTGAAAAGCTCACCGAGCGTTCCTGTTCGGGTGTGTTTGTGATGCGCACTGTGTCGGAAAAATCGACAGATGTGACGAAGACTTCGCCACGTGAGATGAAAGCGATCTCCTTGCCATCAGGCGAGATATCAAACTGGCTGATGCGACCGGCTATGGAAACCGGCTGCGGTGCGTTGAACAGCTGGGCTGCCGGGAAGGTGATGTCGAGCTGTTGCGGCTCGCCCCCATCCCGGATTGTGTAAAGATCACCATGATAGCTATAGGCGACCAGACCGTCAGAGCTCGCTGAAAGCTCCCGGGCGGCGTGGGGGCCATGGTTCGATAGCCGTTCGCGATTGCCGGTCGCCAGATCGACGCGATACGCGTTGAAGCTATCCCCATCGACCTCTGACAGCATGAAGAGCGCATTATCGCCAGCCCACGCGGGCGCATGATCACCGCCGGCATTATCGGTAATTTTCTCATGCTCGCCGCTGGCAATGTCATAAATCCAGATATCTCGGGCAAAAGAAGAGACATCGCGCTGCCGGAACGCGTTCTCGTATGCCTTTTCCTCACGATAGGCGATACGGGTGCCGTCCGGGCTGTAACGCGCCTGATTGCCTGGATTGGTCATGACCCGGCGTGGTGTGCCGCCTGCCGTGGCGATCTCGTAAAGCTCCGGCAGGGCCCCGGTGGGAAAGTAGCTGGAGGCTGCGCTGTCACCGCGTGAGGACGAAAACAGAATGGCCGACCCGTCTGGCGAGAAGTCGCTGGGGTGGTCATCGGCGGAGTGATAGGTCACCCGCTCAAGCCCGGATCCGTCCGCGTTCATGATAAAGACATCCAGATCGCCAAAGCGATCAGACGCAAACGCAATCTGACGGCCATCGCGCGACCAGACTGGGTGACCATCCCAGGCCTCGTTCAGAGTCATCAAGGTGGCCTGACCGCCCGATGCACTGACCTTCCACAAATCGCCATAGGCAGTGAAAAGGATTGTCTCGCCATCTGGCGACACGGCTGGCTGTCGAAGCCAGTGGGCGTCGTCCTGAGCCATGCTACCGGTTGAAATCAAAAAGGCCGCGAGGCCGCCTGCAAATAGGTGCTTCATATCAGTCTCCCAATGCCAGCTTGTTCGCGGCACTTCACTTTGGGCAGAAAATTGCCATGAAGCCTGGGCATTCACAATCCTGAGATCACTCGCCCTCCGGCTCGTAACCGGTCATTTCCAGATAGCCGCGACCGGAGTGACTGCCGCTGATCGTCACCGGACCCTCCCAGTATGAGAAGAGTGTCGGCATCCAGCTTTGCGCGTTGATCGCCTCGATCTCCACATCAAGATCGCGGGTGGGCAACTCCACGCGCCAGCGCACCGGTACATCGCGGCCGCGCACCAGTGCAGTTTCCAGTGCGGTCATCGTCAACTCGCCGTCAGCAATAGCCGTCAGCTCACCATCGGCTGAGATCCAGCTGCCGGAGGTATAGACGCTGCCATCAGTCTGGCGCAGCTGAAAGCCCATCATCTTCTCCCCGGTGTCGAGGTGGAAGGACACCCAGTCCCAGCCCAGCTGGTTTTCCGACAAGGGTTGAGACGAGTATTCCCGGTCCAGCCAGGCCTGGCCCGTCACCGCGACTGCGCCCTCGGGCAGGTCGAGCGTTCCGCCAACCTCATAAAAGGGCTGTGAGTAGTAGTAGCTTGCTTGACCTTCAGCCGATTTGACCGAGAAACCGTCATTGCCGTGGAAAACCAGAGGCCCTGTGGCATCAAGGCTGAGCTGGTAGGCGAAGTCTGGGCCTCGGGCGGTCAGGTCCAGCGCTGACAGGGCATCCTCGCCTGCGCTCAACCGATCCGTAGCGCTGGCCATCGACCATTCGTCGATAAAGGCTTCAAAGGGCTGGGCGTTGGCTCCGGCAACCCCGACCCCGCCACGGGCGAGGCGCTCGGCGTGGAAATGATCGCTGGGTGTCGTCACAGCGGCATGGCCCATCCACAGCTGGGGCGCGGACCAGCCTTCGCCTGCCTCTGGCTCCAGTGCAGACCGGAACAGCGTCCATTGCGCGCCATAGGGCGTGCCGTCTTCTGCTTGCAGGACGGCGGTCAGATACCACCACTCGATCCGGTATTCAGGATGGGCGCCGTGGTCTGCGGGAAAGGTGAACTCGGTGCCTTCCACCGGCACCGCAAAGCCTTCAGACCGGGTGCCGAGGCCAGCAAAGCCTTGCGCCAGCGATGGCGCGGCGACGGTCACCAACAGCAGTCCGGCAAGGATGATGCGCGTGAGCATCGGCTAGCGCTCCTGAGCGAAGGTCTGCAGAAAGGCGCGCGGCGACCGGGTGGCGAGCGCGCGGGCCGGCAAGGCTGCGGCCACCACGGCAGCCAGCGCCGCCATCACCGCCAGACGCAGCCAGTCGCCGGGGAAGAGATGCATGGGCAATTGCCAGCCAAAGGCCTCCACATTCACCACCGCCAGCAGCGCCCAGGCCAGGATCAACCCGGTGGGTAGCGCCACCAGCCAGGTCAGCAGCGACAGCACGATGGCGCGCACCAACTCCAGCCGCGCCAGCCTTGACCGGGTGAGACCCAGCGCCCAGATCGGGGCCAGCTGAGGCAGGCGCATGCTCGCAAGCGTGGTCAGGCTGGCAAACATGGCAAAGGCCGCCACCGACAGGGTCAGTACATTCAGCGCCGCCGTGACCGCAAAGGTGCGCTCAAACACCGACAGGGAGAAGGCCTTCACGCTGGCCTGGTCCACGACGCCATTGGCGGGCAGGTCGAAATTTTGCTGGAGCGCCTCGGTCAGGGCTGCGGCCTCAGCTGGATCAACCCGAACACCGTAGCGGAGCCGCGAAACGCCATCGCCAAAGCGGCGGGTCAGCGCGTCGAGCCCGATGATCGCCTGGGCGCTGGGATTGCCGTAATCAGTGTAGACGCCGACGAGATTCAGGCTGTCACCCGCACCCACCGAGATCGGTGTGCCCATGGGAATATCCAGCCTGCGCCAGGTTTGTTCATTCAGGAGAAGCCCCTCGCCGGACGCCACCGCATCCCAGGCCTCGGCTTGGGCCACCAGAAGCGGCCAGTGATCGCGATAGGTCGCGTGATCGACAATGCCAAAGACTTCGCCGGGCTGGCTCTCAATCTCGGTGTCGGCGCTCCAGATCGGCAGGACGGCGTCGCTGCGCGCTTCCAGGAATGCGCGGACGTCCAACGATTGGGCTTCGTCTCGCGTGGTCACGTAAAGCTCTGAAGCGAGACGCTGATCCAGCCAGCCTTCAAAGGTCAGGCGGAAGCTGGAGACCATGGTCCCGACGCCAATATTGGCCGCCAGTGCCAGCATCAACGCCATCAGCGCCATGGAGAGGCCGGGCAATTGCTGGCGGGTGTCGGCCATGAACCATTCGGCCACCGGTCCGCGCGTTGCGATCTGACCGAGCTTGAGTGCGAGTGCCAGTGCAGGAGGCAGCAGAAGCGCTGAACCAAACAGGATTGCCGCCATGAGTGCAAAGCCGGCCACAATTCCGCTTGAGACATTGGGAATGATCGCCGCGGCGAGGAATAAAAGCGCCGCGGCTCCCGCTTGGAGCACGTATCGACGCGAGGATGCCATGGCCCAGGCGCGCGGTTGAGCCGAGGCCAGCAGCGGCAGGCGGGCCGCCTTGAATACGGATTGCGCCGTGGCCCCCAATGCCCCCAGCGTGGCGATGGCAAAGCCGGAGACCCACCATTCAGGCCGGATCGCCAGCTCGCCTGAAACCGGCGCGCCATAAAGACCGCGCAAAGTCGCGGCCACATCCGGCAGAAGCGCGCTCGCAACTCCATAGCCGAGCACGATCCCGGCAGCCCCGGCGATCAGAGCAAGGGCGATGACTTCGGCAAGCAGGGCGATGATGACGGAGGAGACCGGCGCGCCAAGGGCCCGAACCGTGCGCAGGCTGGCGCGCCGTTGCTCGAAGCTCAGACCCACAGCCGCGTAGACGATGAACAGGCCCACCGCAAAGGACAGAAAGCCGAAAGCGGTGAGGTTGAGATGAAAGCTGCCGGTCAGCTGTTCAACCTCACCATTGCCGGTGCCGCTCGACTGCAGCAGCTCCGGCACAAGCTCTGAAAGCGGCGTCAGGCCGGGGCGCGCTTCAGGATCAATCGTAATGATATCGATGAAGTCACCCCGATCCAGAAGGCGTGCCGCAACGCCGATATCCGTGATGATCTCGGTCCGACTGACATTCGCGCTCGCCTGAACCGGTGGCAGGTCGAGGCTGGAGTTCGACAGGAACTCGGCGGTTTCCGGGGCGGCCAGCAGAACGCCGGGCGCGGTCAGGAAGGCCGCGCCCGGGCCGTCGCCACCAAGAGGCGTCTGAGGGCCGGCGGCGCTCAGCGGCTCCACGCCGCGCAAGGTGAAGACCTGCTCACCCACCTCCAGCGAGCCGTCGATAACTGGCGAGGCAGCCCAGCCATCACGGCGCAGCCGCGTCCAGTTTTCAATGGGGATGGCTCCGGTTTCATCGGTCAGTACGATCAGTGCGCCACCGCCCAGCGTGGCGCTGGCTCGGTCATAGCTGGCGCGGGCCTCAGCATTGATCGCCTGTACGCTGGTCCATAGCGCTGTGGCGAGGCTAAGCCCGATCAGCAGCGTTGCCAGCTGACCCGGCTTGCGCCGCCAGTGGGAGAGGAGGGTGAGGAGGACTGTCAGGCTCAAGACAGTCGCCCACCGGTCAGGTGTACGCGCCGCGAGAGCAGTTCAGCCGCAGCGATCGAGTGGGTCACCATGATGAGCGCTGTTTCAGCGTCCGCACACAGCTCCAGCATCAGGGCGAGGACCTGGGCGCTGGTCTCCTC
This sequence comes from Maricaulaceae bacterium EIL42A08, assembly GCA_024178355.1. Taxonomy (GTDB): domain Bacteria; phylum Pseudomonadota; class Alphaproteobacteria; order Caulobacterales; family Maricaulaceae; genus Oceanicaulis. The sequence continues at coordinate 171,731 of JAMZNZ010000003.1, forward strand.
ATCAAGATTGCCGGTTGGCTCGTCCGCCAGAAGCAGGGCCGGGCGTGTGGCAAGCGCGCGCGCCACGGCCACGCGCTGCTGCTGCCCACCGGACAGCTGCTCGGGGAAGCGATCTGAAAAGGCGGTGAGGCCCAAACGCTCGGTCAGCATGTCGATCCAGTTTGGGTCCAGGCGCTTGGCCAGCCTGGCCTGTAGCGCAATATTCTGGCGCACGGTCAGGGAGGGGACGAGATTAAACTGCTGGAAGACCAGCCCGATCTGGCTGCGACGCCTCGCTGCGCGGCCCTTGTCATCGAGGTCGGACACCCGCTCTCCATCGATCTGGATCGTTCCGGCGTCTGGGGCATCCAATAGCCCGATCATGTGCAGCAGCGTGCTTTTGCCTGACCCGGACTCGCCGGTAATCGCCAGGCTCTCGCCCCGGTCGATCTCAAGACTGATCCCGCGCAGGACAGGCTGGCGGTCCTCACCGCTTCCATAGGACTTTTCCAGATGGTCGATCTTAACAAGCATTCTGATCCCGCCGCCTTGGTCCGGATAAGACTTAGAGCACGCGCCGTGCCCTGACAGGACCCCGTGTCAGGTCATGACAACGAAAGACATCACTCCGCTGCGCCATTTCAGGTGAAATTTTTTCACGAAGTGCGGCAGGCTGTCGCACCCTGTGTGGCCTGAGAATCTGATGGGGGTGCGACAATTCCCCCAGACTGTTCGCACGTGCAGCACATTGCGGTGCGCCATTTTGTCCTATCTCATGTCGCCAAACGACCCTGGGGAGAGGGACACAATGAACGAGATCGCAACGATGTCTGCAGGCGCAATGACGCCGCCCGTCGCGCGCACTAACACCATTGTTGACCGCGCCAGCTGGCAGGCCATGCGCGATGCATGCCTGGACAATCCCGGCGAATTTCATGGGCGCATGGCGCGTCGCAATATCTGCTGGTTCCTGGCCGACCAGGGCGATAACGGCGTCTGGGCCTTCTTCGATGACGAGGCCAGCGCCTGGACCGGATGGGATGGCAAGACCGGCGCGCCGGTCACCCTCGACCTGCCCAAAGACTACGCCCCATGGGATGTGGCGCTAAACACCTCCAATCCGCCGAACTGGCGCTGGTTTGAGGGCGCGCTGACCAATGCGGCGTTCAACGAAGTCGACCGCCACGTGCTCGCCGGGCACGGCGCGGAAGCGGCGCTGATCTTTGAAGGCGACCGCTGGAACATGTCCACCAATGACGGGCGCGGCGGCCCTGTGGACGAATTCAAGGTCAGCCGCAAGGAACTGCTCTACTACTCGGTTAAATGCGCGCTGGCGCTGAAAAATCTGGGTCTGAAAGCCGGTGACCGCATCGCGCTGAACATGCCCAACATTCCCGAGCAGATTTACTGGACCGAAGCGGCCAAACGTCTGGGCATCATCTACACGCCAGTCTTCGGCGGATTTTCCGACAAGACGCTGTCGGACCGCATCGCCGATGCGGGCGCGAAGGTGGTCATTACCGCTGATGGCTGTTTCCGCAACGCCCAGCTCGTGCCGTTCAAGCCCAGCTATACCGACCCGGCGCTGGATAACTTTGTAGCGGTTTCGGTCGCCAAGCAGATCCTTCAGGACACGCTCAGCGATCCCGATCTCGGCATCACCGCAGAAGACGCGGGCGTCATCATGGATGCGGTGGACGACACGCTGACCGGTGAAGTCACCGTGGAACGGTCCGACGTCATGCGCGGCGTGGGCAAGGCGCTGACCGAGATGGGCCAGACCGGCTCCATCAATGCTGAACAGGCCGCGCGCCTTCGCATCGCCGCCGCTGCGGCGCTGGTGGACTCGCCTGATCGCGTCGAAGCGGTGATTGTCGCCAAGCACACTGGCCAGGCGGACCTCAGCTGGAATCCGTCCCGCGACCGCTGGAGCGATGACCTCACGGGTGCGGCGCTGGAAACCATCCTGTCTGAAGCGCGCAAGGCCGGGTTTGATATTGCCGACGAGGCGGCGCTGCTGGCGCTCGACGGACAGGACTTTGTGCGCGCTCTGTGGGCCAGCTGTCCGCCTCTTCCCGTTGATGCAGAATATCCCAACTTCATCATCTACACGTCCGGGTCCACCGGTAAGCCGAAAGGCGTCGTCCACGTCCATGGCGGTTATACCGCAGGCGTCGCGGTGACCATGGCGGTGTCGTTTGATGCAGAGCCGGGTGATGTGCTCTTCGTGGTCGCTGACCCGGGCTGGATTACCGGCCAGTCCTACCTGATCGCAGGCGCCCTGCTGACCCGCGTCACGTCGGTGATCGCCGAAGGCTCGCCGGTTTTCCCGCACTCAGGTCGTTTTGCCTCCATGATCGAACGCCACGGCGTGACGATCTTCAAGGCCGGTGTCACCTTCCTCAAATCGGTGATGCAGAACCCGGAAAACCTTAGCGATATCAAGCAGTATGACCTGTCCTCGCTGAAGGTTTCCACCTTCTGCGCCGAGCCGGTTTCGCCGCCGGTTCAGGCCTTCGCCATGGAGCACGTGACCCCGTGGTATATCAACTCCTACTGGGCGACCGAGCATGGCGGAATCGTCTGGACGCATTTTTACGGCAATGGCGATTTTGAGCTGCGGCCAGACGCCCACACCTATCCGCTGCCATGGATTGTCGGCGATGTGTGGGTGGAGGATCCTGAGGCTGGATCACACTCTGGCGACACCTCCATCGCCCCCCTGTCGCGCACTGAAGACGGCGGCGTGCCGTTCCGCCGGGGTGCAGCCGGTGAGGAGAAGGGCGAGATCGTCATTGCGCTGCCCTATCCCTATCTGGCGCGCACCATCTGGGGCGATGCCGATAATTTCGTCATTGAGGCTAATGGTGCAGGCGCGAAAGTGCGCGATGGCTGGGCCGGTGATGCGACCCGCTATGCCGATACCTACTGGCGGCGCTGGAAGGGCGCTTGGGCTTACACCCAGGGCGATTTCGCCATCGCCCACGACGACGGGTCTTTCTCGCTCCACGGCCGCTCGGACGATGTGATCAACGTGTCCGGTCACCGGATTGGCACTGAAGAAATCGAAGGCGCGATCCTGAGGGACAAGGCGCTCGACCCGAACTCGCCGGTGGGCAATGTGCTGGTCATCGGCGCGCCCCACCGCGAAAAAGGCGTAACGCCAGTGGCCTTTGTGACGCCAGCGGCCGGTCAGAAGCTGACGGTGGAAGACAAGCGCCGCCTGACCAATCTGGTGCGCACCGAGAAGGGCGCGGTGGCCGCGCCATCTGATTTCCTGGAAGTGCCGGAATTTCCTGAAACCCGCAGCGGCAAATACATGCGCCGCATGGTGCGCGCGATCGTGGAAGGCGGCGAGGTGGGTGACACCACCACGCTTCGAAACCCTGAAAGCCTGGAGACGCTGAAAAACGTCGTGGAGGCCTGGAAGCGTCGCCAGAAGCTGTCGGAAGACCAGGCCCTGTTCGAGCGCTATCGCTACTTCCTGATCCAGTACAACACGGTGGCTGAAGGAAAGCGCGTGGCCACCGTCACAGTGACCAACCCGCCGGTCAACGCGCTTAATGAGCGGGCCATTGATGAGCTTGGTATCATCGTGGAACACCTGTCGCGCAAGGCCGATGTGGCCGCGGTGGTGTTTACCGGTTCTGGCTCGGCAAGCTTTGTGGCCGGGGCCGATATTCGCCAGATGCTGGAAGAGGTGAACACCGTCTCAGAAGCCATGGCGCTGCCCAACAACGCCCAGCTGGCCTTCGCCAAGATTGAGAAGATGGGCAAGCCCTGTATCGCTGCGATCCAGGGCGTAGCGCTGGGCGGCGGGATGGAGTTTGCGCTGGCCTGTCACTATCGCATTGCCGAGCGCACGGCACGCTTTGGCCAGCCGGAAATCAATCTGCGCCTGCTTCCAGGTTATGGCGGGACGCAGCGCCTGCCGCGCCTGCTGGCTGATCGCAAGCCGGAGACTGGCCTGCGCGATGCGCTGGATCTCATCCTAGGGGGGCGGGCCATCGATGCCGAGGCGGCGCTGGAGCTTGGGGCGATTGATCGACTGACCACCGGCGCGGATGACGCGCTGTCGCTGGCCCACGCCGCGGTGCGTGACTTCGTCAAGCACGGCGAGGAGAGCGAGCTGGGCGAAGCCTTCGTCGCCCGCCGGGACGCCACCGCACGCTGGCAGGGGCCAGGCGAAGCTGATCTCGACGCCGCGCTCGCAGACCCCTTCGTGCAGCGCATCTTAAAACAGCTGGACTGGGCAGGCCGCGACAAGGCTGGCGAACGCGCGCTTGGCGCCATCCGAACGGGGTGGGCCGACGGCATGGAGGCAGGCCTTAACGCTGAAGCGAAAGCCTTTGCCGAAGCCATCATCGACCCTGAGGGCGGCAAGACCGGCATCCAGCTCTTCATGGACAAGCAGGCTCCGCCGCTTCCCGTTCGCCGCGATGGGGTCTGGATTGATGACGAGCACGAGCCGCGCAAGGACAAGCTCATCAAGGAGGGCGACCTCCTGCCCGTGGGCGCGCCTTTCTATCCTGGCATCACTCCGATTCCGGAGTATCAGCTGGCCTTCGGTATCGCCAAGGACCCGGACACCGGTGCCCCGCGCTTTGGTCCGCCAGCCACCCATGAGAAGGAACTCATCGTTCCGGTGCGCAAGCCGGAGCCCAATGAGGCGCTGGTCTACATGCTGACCAGTGAGGTGAACTTCAATGACAACTGGGCGCTGACCGGCATTCCGGTGTCACCCTTTGATGGCCATGACGAAGACGTTCAGATCACCGGCTCGGGCGGTCTGGCGCTGATCGCAGCGCTTGGGACCGAAGCCAAGGCGCAGGGGCGTCTGAAGGTCGGCGATCTGGTCAATGTCTATTCGGGCACCAACGATCTCCTGTCGCCGGCGGTGGGTGATGACCCGATGTATGCGGGCTTCTCCATTCAGGGCTATGAGACCAAGACCGGCAGCCATGCCCAATTCCTGAATGTGCAGGCCCCTCAGCTCCACAAGCCACCGTCAGACCTGACGCTGGAACAGGCCGGAGCCTACACGCTTAATCTCGGCACGATCACCCGCTGCCTGTTCACCACGCTTCAGATCACGCCGGGCCATACGATCTTTGTGGAGGGCTCTGCCACCGGGACCGGGCTGGATGCGCTGAAAAGCTCCATCCGCACCGGCCTTGCCGCCACCGGCATGGTGTCCAGCGAGGAACGGGCCGACTTTATCAAAACGCAAGGCGCGGTGGGTGCGATCAACCGTAAGGATCCGGCCTTCGCCGACGCCTTCACGCCTGTGCCTGATGATGCAGACGAGGCCATCGCGTGGGAGAAGGCCGGTGAGCCGATCCTTCAGCGTTATCGCGACATGAATGACGGCAAGCTGGCGGACTTCGTGGTCAGTCACGCGGGCGAACGGGCCTTCCCGCGCAGCTTCCAGCTGCTGGCTGAGGGCGGATCGCTGGCCTTTTACGGGGCGTCGTCGGGGTACCACTTCACCTTCATGGGCAAGACTGGCGAAGCTTCGCCGGAAGAGATGCTGGCCCGCGCTGAACTGCGTGGCGGGGAGTCGGTGCTGCTCTATTATGGGGCAGGCACGACCGAGCTGGCCGACCAGAAGGGCCTGGAGATGATCGAGGCGGCGCGCCTGTTCAAGGCTCGCATCGCGGTCGTGGCCTACACCAATGCCCAGCGCGAATTCTTGCAATCGCTGGGTCTGGAGGACGCAGTTGAAGGTGTGATCAGCATCGAAGCGCTGAAAAAGCGCGGCGGTGAAGATTTCGACTGGCCTACCAGCCTGCCGCGCCTGCCAGATTCCAAGACCGAAACCGAAGCCTTCAAGCGTGGGGTTCGCGACTACCAGCAAAAAACGCTCAAGCCCTTCGGTTCGGCGGTGGGCAAGCTCTTGCGCTCGCCAGGCAATCCGCGCGGCGCGCCAGATCTGGTGATCGAGCGCGCAGCCGTGGACACGCTGGGTGTTTCCTCCTCGCTGGTACGTCCGTTTGGCGGTCGTGTCGTCTACGCCGAGGAGATGGCCAACAAGCGCTACACCTTCTACGCGCCGCAGGTCTGGACCCGTCAGCGGAAAATCTTGATGCCGACCGCGTCGATCCTGGGCACGCACCTGTGCAACGCCCATGAGGTGGAGGTCATGAACTCCATGATCGCCGCCGGACTGCTGGATGTGACCGAGCCGACCATGACGCCATGGGAAGGCCTGCCGGAAGCGCACCAGGCGATGTGGGACAATACCCACTCTGGCGCAACCTATGTGGTCAACCACGCGCTGCCCGCTGAAGGCCTGCGCACCCGTGATGAACTTCTGGAGTATTGGGCCTCGGCCGAGCGCAGCTAGCGCTTGGAATAGACGCCTTTTCTTGATTGATTTTTGGAGACGACCGTTATGAGTGCCAAGACAGGACGCCTCACCGGTAAAGTGGTTTTGATCACGGGGGCCGCAGGCAATCTAGGCAGCGAGATGTCGCGCCGCTTTGCCCGCGAAGGGGCCACGCTGATCCTCACCGGACGCACCCGAGACCGCATCCAGGCCGCTGCTGACGCCGTTGTCGCCGAAACCGGCGTGCCGGCCGATCAGGTCTCGGTGGCGGTTCTGGATGGCGGCGATCCGGCGTCGGTTTGCGCCGCCATGGACGAGGTTAAAGCCAGCCATGGTCGCATCGACGTCCTGGTCAATAACGCTGGCTCTGCCGGTCCAAAGCAGCCGCTTGATAATGTGCCGCTGACCGAAGCGGAGATGAAGGCCAATGGCGATACCGAGACGGTGTCAGACGCCATGCGCAGCATCCTCGCAGTGACCTGGAATCTGGCGCGTGCGGCCTCACCATTGATGGCGCCGGGCGCTTCGATGGTGAATATCTCGACGATCTTTTCCCATACCCGCTATTACGGGCGCACGGCCTATGTGGTGCCAAAAGCGGCGCTTAATGCGCTGTCGAAACAGCTGGCCCATGAGTTCGGGGCGCGCGGTGTCCGGGTCAACACGGTCTTCCCCGGGCCCATCGAAAGCGATCGCATCCGCACGGTATTTGCCGCCATGGACGAGGTGCAGGGCAACAAGTCCGGCACGACGGCGGACTATTTCATGGGCCGCATGTCGCTGAGCCGGAGTATCGAAGGCGGCAAGCCCGACAAGACCCTGCCGACACCCAGCGACATCGCCCAGACCTGCCTGTTCCTGGCCAGCGATGAGAGCGCGGCGCTCAACGGTGCTGAAGTGGATGTGGCCCATGGCCTGAGCGCGGCCAAGGAAAGCAAGTCCACCTACATGACCCGCCCGACCCTGCGCACGCTGGATGGTGCGGGCCTGTCGGTGCTGATCATTGCCGGTGAAAAGTGGGATGAGGCGCTGGAAGTGGCGCGCACGCAGATCGCTTGTGGTGCGCGGGTGCTGCTGGGCACGGCGCGCGAGGCTGATGCAGCCCAGGCCCAGGCCCGGGCCAAGGTCTCTGACGATTTTGAAGGCCTGACCATCATGCGGCTTAGCCGTCTTGATGCTGACGCCATGGCCGAGCGCTTAAAAGCCTACACCGATGAGCATGGCCCGATTTCCAGCGCCATCGTCATGCCGGTCAAACCGGCGCGCTATTTTGCCGGTGCGCTTCTGGATGCCGAAGACGAAGCCATCAATGAGTTTCTTGAGGTGGAGCTGACCGGGGCGATCGCTGCGGCACGCACGCTGGCGCGCTACTGGAAGTCCGCCCCTGAAATGCCCCAGCCGCCGCGCTGTGTCTTTATGACCAATGCCGGCGACGGGGTCGGTGATGTCTACAGCAAGGTGCTGTCCGCAGGCATCACACAGCTGATCCGCATCTGGCGCGATGAATCGCGGGTAGATGTGGATGCGGGCCGGGGCGGTCAGGCGGTCTGGGGCAACCAGATCGTGCGCTATACCAACCGGGAGGTGGAGAACACGCGCTTTGCCGCCGGTCACGCCTCGCGGATCATCTTTAAAGAAAAGAAGATCAGCTCTATCGATCTTCACCTGCCGGAAAATATCGGTGAGGAGACCGGGGCCAGCACCGGCATGGTCGGCTTTGCTGAGAACATCACCGGCCTTCATCTGGGCAAGGTGGCGCTGATCACCGGGGGCTCTGCCGGTATTGGTGGGCAGGTGGCCCGCCTGCTGGCGCTGGCCGGGGCCAAGGTGATGATGGTTGCGCGACGCAAAAGCGAGCTTGAAGCTGCCCGCGAGCGTATCATTGGCGAGCTCAATGATATCGGCTTTTCCGGGGTGGAGCGCCGGGTGCGCATCATGGCCGATGTGGATGTTAGCGATTTTGCCTCGCTGAAAAGTGCGCTCGATGAAACCATCAAGGCCTGGGGCCGGGTGGATTATCTCATCAACAATGCTGGCGTTGCAGGCGCTGAAGACATGGTCGTTGATATGGATATCGACGCCTGGCGCTTTACGCTCGATGCCAACCTGATTTCCAACTACTTCCTGGCCCACCACGCGGCCCCACTGATGAAGAAGCAGGGCGGGGGCTATGTGCTCAACGTCTCGTCCTATTTCGGCGGTGAAAAGCTGCGCGCGGTGGCCTACCCGAACCGGGCCGACTACGCGGTCTCGAAAGCCGGACAGCGGGCCATGGTGGAAAGCTTCTCGCGCTTTTTGGGGCCGAACAAGATCCAGTATAACGCCATTGCGCCAGGCCCGGTGGACGGTGACCGCCTGTCAGGTACTGGCGGTCGTCCGGGCCTGTTCCAGCGCCGCGCGCGTCTGATCCTTGAAAACAAGCGCCTGAATGCCGTCTACGCAGAGGTCATCAAGGCCGTGCGTGAGGGCGCAGAGCTCGACACGGTGTTGAGCCGCCTCGCCCACAACACGGCCGGTACGCTGTCCCATGACATGCTGGCACCGGAAGGCCTGCGCAAGCTGGCGCTGACCTTTGCCCGCCAGGGCGATGGCGTGTGTACCTGGGACCAGTATCTGCTGACCCCAACGCTGGCTGAGCGCCTGATCGCGCGCCTGCACACCGGTGGCTATCTGTTGAAGTCGGAAAAGTGGGGCAAGGTTACCGGAGGTGACTGGCTGAAGATCACGCCGCCTGATGATGCGCCTTTCCTGCCGACCGACCTGATCAACACCAATGCCGAACAGATCGGCAAGGGTGTCACCTCCCAGCTGCATCTGGGGGCGATGCCCACTGAAGCCGATGTGGCCCAGGCCACCGTCTTCTATCTGGCTGATCGCGCGGTGAGCGGTGAAACCTTCATGCCGTCTGGCGGCCTCAACGTGGAGCGCTCCACCGTTGAACGTGAGCTGTTCGGCGGCCCAAGCCAGGCGCGCCTTGAGAAGATGAAAGGCAAGATGGTCTGGTTTGTGGGCGATCACCTGGCCGACTATATCGCCGCCGCCGCAGATCGCCTGATCAACGAGTGCGAGGCTGAAGGCGTTGTCGTTCTTGCGCGCACCAAAGCAAGCGGCAAGGCGGTCACCGACCTCATCGACAAGAAGGCGGCCAAGGCGGTCCACGTGCTGGTCGCCGGCGATGATATCGAAGCGACCATGGACCAGGCGCTGGCCAAGTGGGGTCGTCCAACGACCGTGGTTTCGGTGCCGGGTGATGCCCTGCCTGAAACCCTGTTTGACGATGACAACCCGCTGTCGCCGGAGGCTTTTGCCAAGGTGGTCGACGACAATCTGACCCGTCACTTCCGGGTCTCGCGCAAGGCGTCGCTCTATGACGGGTGTCAGCTGGTGCTAGTCACGCCCGACGTGCCGTTCGGCACCCGCACCGCTGCGTTCGAGATTGCCAATTTCATCAAGTCGACGCTGCACGCCTTCACTGCGACGCTGGCGGTTGAGAACGAACGGCTGGTCCACAATGTGCCGACCAACCAGATCAACCTGACCCGCCGGGTCCGCTCGGAAGAGCCGCGCAACGCCGAAGAGCACGCCGAGGAGCTAAAGCGCTTCACCACCGCCATGCTGCTGGTCGGCGCGCCGCTACCGGACTCCCAGGACAGCCGCTACCGCGCCCGCATCTATCGCGGCACGTCGATGACGGTGTAGGCGGAGCGCTAGCGCTTCAGCCGCTCCGCGTGCCAGGCAAGATGGTCTGGCATGAAGGTGGAGATGAAGAAGTAGCTGTGGTCATAGCCAGTGTGGCGGCGCAGGGTCAGCGGCTGTCCGGCTGCCCGACAGGCCGCTTCCAGGCGCTCTGGCATCAGCTGGTTTTCCAGGAAGGTGTCCGCTTCGCCCTGATCAACAAGCAAATGGTCAAGTTTCGCCCCATTCTCGATCAGCTTGCAGGCATCATAGTCGGACCAGCTTGAAGCGTCCTCGCCCAGATATCCCCCAAGCGCCTTATGCCCCCAGGGGCAATTGGTGGGGGATACAATGGGCGCAAAGGCGCTGACCGCCTTGAAGCGATCCGGGTTGCGAAGCGCGATGGTGAGCGCACCATGCCCGCCCATGGAATGGCCCATGATGGACTGGCGGCGCATGTCTGCAGGCAGGTTTTTACCAATAAGTTCAGGAAGTTCGTGTTCTATATAGCTGCGCATGCGATAGTGTTTCGACCAGGGTTCCTCGGTGGCATCCACATAGAAGCCTGCCCCAAGACCGAAGTCGTAGGCACCGTCTGGATCATCGGGGACATCCTCGCCGCGCGGGCTGGTGTCCGGGGCGATGAAAATCAGGCCATGTTCGGCGCAAGTCGCTCTAAACTCACCTTTTTCTGTCACATTGGCATGGGTGCAGGTCAGCCCCGACAGGTACCAGACCACGGGGAGAGTTTCGCCCTCGCCATGGTCCGGCACGAAGGCTGAAAAGGTCATTTTCGTGCCGGTCTCACCAGAGTCATGGCTGTAGGCATATTGCGTCCCGCCATGGGCTCGTACGCGGCTTTCTTCGCTCAAGGCCATCACTAGAAGACCACCACGGAGCGGATGCTCTCACCGGCATGCATCAGGTCGAAGCCCTTATTAATCTCTTCAAGATCAAGCACATGGGTGATCATCGGGTCGATCTCGATCTTGCCTTGCATATACCAGTCGACGATCTTCGGCGTGTCGGTACGGCCCCGCGCACCGCCAAAGGCTGAGCCTTTCCAGACCCGACCCGTGACCAGCTGGAAGGGGCGGGTGGAGATCTCCTTGCCGGCCTCAGCCACACCAATCACAATGCTTTCACCCCAGCCGCGGTGACAGGCTTCCAGCGCCTGACGCATCACGTCGGTATTGCCTGTACAATCAAATGTATAGTCAGCTCCGCCGCCGGTCAGCTCCACCAGGTGAGCGACCAGATCACCGGATACGGTCTTCGGATTCACAAACAGGTCGGCACCAAAGCGCTTGCCCCAATCTTCTTTCGACGGGTTGATGTCAACGCCGATCACCAGGCCTGCGCCGGCCATCTTTGCGCCCTGGATAACATTGAGACCAATCCCGCCGAGCCCAAAGACAATGACCGTATCGCCCGGCTGGACCTTGGCTGTGTTCACGACCGCGCCCACGCCTGTGGTGACGCCACATCCGGCGTAGCAAACCTTGTCGAAAGGGGCCTTCTTGTCGATTTTGGCCAGCGCAATTTCCGGCACAACGATGAAGTTGGAGAAAGTCGAGCAGCCCATATAGTGGTGGATTTTCTCGCCCTTATAGGAAAAGCGCGAGGTGCCGTCAGGCATCAGACCCTGACCCTGAGTGGAGCGGATGGCCGTGCACAGGTTCGACTTCTGGCTCAGACAGGTTTTGCACTCGCGGCATTCTGGTGTGTAAAGCGGTATGACGTGGTCATCGACCGCAACGCTCTTAACGCCTGTGCCCAATTCGCGAACAATACCAGCACCTTCGTGACCAAGAACGGAGGGGAAAACACCTTCGCTATCAAGGCCGTCGAGCGTGTAGGCGTCGGTGTGGCAGATGCCAGTCGCCTTGATTTCAACCAGGACCTCGCCCTCCTTCGGGCCTTCCAGATCAAGCTCAACGATTTCCAGCGGCTTCTTGGCCTCAAAGGCGACAGCGGCACGGGTTTTCATGGGCACTTCCTCCAAATCAAGGGCTTAACAATCATCGTCAGACGTAAACCAGGGTGGGCAACTTGCCAGCACAGGTGTGTAATCGAAGATGTGTTTATCCTATCGGGGCTTAGGACCCAAGGCTGTGCCCGTTAGACCGCTACCCAAATTAATTCGGGTCTTTGGCGTCATCTGAACTAGTATTGGCTTCACCGGGCCTGAGGTTTCTCACTGCCTGCCGCAATGCCAAGGACATATCGTGACGTTTAACAAAATTCTGGTCGCCAATCGTGGCGAAATCGCCATCCGGGTCATGCGCGCGGCCAATGAGATGGGCAAGAAAACCGTCGCGATCTATGCGGAGGAAGACAAGCTCTCGCTCCACCGCTTCAAGGCTGATGAAGCCTATAAGATCGGCGAAGGACTGGGACCCGTCGCGGCCTATCTGTCCATTCAAGAGGTCATCCGTGTTGCCAGACAGTGCGGCGCCGATGCCATCCATCCAGGCTATGGCCTCCTCTCGGAAAACCCTGATTTCGTGGATGCTTGTGTGGAGGCCGGGATCACCTTCATCGGGCCGAAGGCTGAAACCATGCGCGCGCTGGGCGACAAGGCGAGCGCGCGCCGCGTCGCGATTGAAGCTGGCGTTCCGGTCATCCCGGCCACCGAAGTGCTGGGCGATGACATGAAGGCCATCGCCAAGGAGGCCGAGGAGATCGGCTATCCCCTTATGCTGAAAGCCAGCTGGGGTGGCGGTGGCCGCGGCATGCGGGCGATCAACGGTCCTGACGAACTTGAAAATAAGGTGCTCGAAGGCCGCCGCGAGGCTGAAGCCGCATTCGGCAATGGCGAGGGTTATCTTGAAAAGATGATCACTCACGCCCGCCATGTGGAGGTCCAGATTCTGGGCGATACCCACGGCCAGATCTACCACCTTCATGAGCGCGATTGCTCGGTTCAACGCCGCAATCAGAAAGTCGTGGAGCGCGCGCCGGCACCATACCTCACGCCTGAACAGCGCGCCGAGCTGTGTGAGCTGGGCCGCAAGATCTGCGCGCACGTGAATTATGAATGCGCCGGTACGGTCGAATTCCTGATGGATATGGAGACCGAGGCCTTCTACTTCATCGAGGTGAACCCGCGCATCCAGGTGGAGCATACCGTCACCGAGGAAGTGACCGGCATCGACATCGTGCGCGCGCAAATCCTGATCAAGGAAGGTGCAAGCCTGGCTGACGCCACCGGAGCGGCGTTGCAGGACGCGGTGAAGCTGGAAGGTCACGCCATTCAGTGCCGGGTCACCACCGAAGACCCCACCAACAACTTCATTCCTGATTACGGCCGGATTTCTGCTTACCGGTCGGCCACCGGCATGGGCATCCGACTTGATGGCGGCACGGCGTATTCTGGCGCAACAATCACACGCTACTATGACAGTCTGCTTGAGAAGGTGACCGCTTGGGCACCGACGCCAGATGCGGCAATCAAGCGGATGGACCGGGCCCTGCGCGAGTTTCGTATTCGCGGTGTCAGTACGAATATCGACTTTGTCATCAATCTTTTAAAGCACCCGACCTTTCTGTCGAATGAGTATTCGACGACCTTTATCGACACGACCGAAGAGCTGTTTGATTTCAGGCCGCGCCGGGATCGGGCAACGCGCATTCTGCGCTATATCGCCGACATCACCGTCAACGGGCATCCAGAAACCGAGGGTCGGGCCACACCGCGTGCTGATATTGAAGACCCCCGTGCGCCCAGGTCCACAGGGCTGGAACTCAAGCCCGGAACGCGCCAGCTGCTTGATGAGAAAGGGCCGCAGGCGGTTGCCGACTGGATGAAGGCACAAAAGCGCCTGCTCATCACCGATACGACCATGCGCGATGCTCACCAGTCTTTGCTGGCCACACGGATGCGGTCCTACGACATGGTCAAGATCGCGCCCGCCTATGCAGAAAAACTGCCTGAGCTGTTTTCGCTGGAGTGCTGGGGCGGAGCGACCTTCGATGTGGCCTATCGCTTCTTGCAGGAATGCCCGTGGCAGCGCCTGCGTGATATTCGCGAACGGGCTCCCAATATCCTGACCCAGATGCTGCTGCGCGGAGCCAATGGTGTCGGCTATACGACCTATCCAGACAATGTGGTCCGCGCCTTCGTGCAGCAGGCTGCTGATAGTGGCGTGGACGTGTTTCGCGTGTTCGACAGCCTGAACTGGGTTGAGAATATGCGCGTGGCCATGGATGCGGTTCTGGAGACCGGCAAGATCTGTGAAGGCACCATTTGCTACACCGGCAACATCATGGACCCGGACCGGTCGAAATATGACCTGAAATACTATGTCGCGATGGCCAAGGAGCTGGAGGCTGCCGGGGCCCATGTGCTGGGCCTGAAGGACATGGCTGGCCTGCTAAAACCGGCTGCCGCCGAAGTGCTGATCCCGGCGCTTAAAGACGCAGTGGATCTGCCGATCCATTTCCATACCCACGACACGTCGGGGATGGCGTCGGGCACTATTCTGGCGGCGTCTGCAGCTGGTGTGGACGCGGTGGATGCGGCGATGGATGCCCTGTCTGGAAACACCTCTCAGGCGACGCTCGGCACGATTGTCGAGGCGCTGGAGTTTACTGATCGCGACACGGGTCTGAATACCGAAGCCATCCGCGAAATCTCCAACTACTGGGAGGCTGTACGCAATCACTATGTGGCGTTTGAAAGTGGGCTGCAGTCGCCTGCGTCGGAAGTCTATCTCCATGAAATGCCAGGCGGTCAGTTCACCAATCTGAAGGCTCAGGCCCGGTCCATGGGGTTAGAAGAGCGCTGGCATGAAGTCGCCCACATGTATTCACAGGTGAACCACATGTTCGGCGACATCGTGAAGGTGACGCCGTCCTCCAAGGTGGTTGGCGACATGGCGCTGATGATGGTGTCACAGAACCTGACCCGCGCCGAGGTGGAGGATCCCGAAACCGAGGTGACCTTTCCCGAATCGGTGATCGACGTGATGCGCGGCAATCTGGGCCAGCCGCCTGGAGGCTTCCCGGACACCATCATCAAGAAGGTCCTTAAAGACGAAAAACCCAATCTTGACCGGCCCGGAAAAGGCGTTCCGCCGACCGATCTGGACGCGGTGCGCGCTGAGCTCTGTGAAACCCTCGACCGCGAGATCACGGGCGAAAATCTGATGGGATATCTGATGTATCCCAAAGTCTTCACCGACTACATGACCCGCTACAAAGATTATGGCCCGGTCCGGACCCTTCCCACTCACGCCTTTTTCTACGGCATGCAGCCCGGTGAAGAGATCGAGGTTGAAATTGATCCCGGCGTCACGCTGGTGATCCGGCTTCAGACCGTGGGCCAGACCCATGACGATGGCGAAGTTCGTGTTTTCTTTGAGCTAAACGGTCAGCCGCGAACCATCCGTGTGCCCAACCGTAAGGTCGCCGCCAAGACGGCCAAGCGCAAGAAAGCTGAGGCCGGTAACGCCAAACAGATCGGCGCGCCGATGCCGGGTGTCATTGGCTCGGTCGCGGTAAAAGAGGGCCAGAGGGTCAAAGCCGGCACCAAGCTATTCACTATCGAGGCCATGAAAATGGAAAGCGCAATCAACGCTGAAGCGGACGGCCGGATCGCCGCTATCCACGTGGCTGCCGGGGATCAGATCGACGCCAAGGACCTGCTTCTGGAGTTCAAATAATCGCCTAGTCGCCGGATGGGATCAGGATGAGTTCAGTCTGGCGACCGTCGATATAGCGCACGGTTTCGCCGTCGAAGATGGCGTTCTTTTCTGACCTGAAATCAACCACCTGGCCGCCCCACTCGGGCACGGGCGCATAGCTGGTCAGCTCAATGGCCCAGGCAGTGTTTGCTTTGATGGGCATGGCCCCGCGTGGATCGGCCTCCTGATTGTCCCAGAAGCCGATGGCGGGCCCGGCCCCGTGACCGTGGGTGCCAATGGGGTGGGTGTAAACCGACGGATCCAGCCCTTCCGCGATGGCCTGCTCCCGGGTCAGGCGGAGTGCTTCGTTGCCGCTGCGGCCGACCGCATAATTTCGGACCAGGATGTCCTGAACCTGATTGGTATTGGCCAGACCCTGACGCAATCCCGCGGGGGCCTCGGTTTCACCTTCGCGCAGCACATAGGCAAGCTGCTGGGTGTCGGTATTGAGCCTCAAGTAGGTGATCCCGAAATCGGTCCAGAGCAGGTCGCCCGGCTGAATAATTTCATCGCCCCGCAGAAAGCCGTCCGCGCCCTCGCGCTGGATCGCGACCGAAGGCTGGAACCAGGGGACAAGACCTAGCCGATCCACCTCATCGCGATACCACCAGACCACATCGTCTGCGGTGGTTTCTCCCGGCGTAATGACCTCGCGGGAAAACGCCCGCGCCATTATGGCATGGGCGATCTGGACAACGGTGGGGTAGAGCTCGATCTCAGAGGGCGTGCGGGTTTCCAGCCAGCGCACCGCAAGGGTTTCACCCGATACGATGCGGTCTTCGTAGTCATCGGGCAGGGCCGCCATCATCGAGCGATACTGGCTGAGCGTCATGCCATCGCCAAAGGCGGTGAGGTCGGAATAATTGATCGCCAGTCGCTGCGGATCACGCGCGGTGATGATGTCGGCCACGGCCTGCCACTGATTGGGTTCCACGTCCGGGTCCCAGGCTGGCTCGAACAGACCCGCAAGGCCGTAGCGGCTTACCGTCATGCGCTCGATCGGCTGACCGTCACCGGGGTCGAAGAAGATCAGGATGGTGCGCCGCCGCGCGGCCATGGAGCGGGCATCGAGCATGGTGTCGATCACCGGCTCTTCAAAATATTCACGCGCCATGAGCAGCCACATGTCCACGCCTTCTTCGCGCATTATCTGGGGGATAATCGTGTCTAGGCGCTCCTCGATGATGTCGTCGATCACCTCGACCCGTTCGCGCAGGGGCAGGATGTCTGGTGTGATGCCCGAGGCTTCATCCTGCGCCAAAGTCGGAGCGGCAAGACCAAGCGCCAGCGCGCCAAGCAAAGCAGATCGAAGCATCATCATGGGTAAAGCCGCCCTCCCGCAGCGCTTTTAAATGCGTTGTACGGGAAGGGTGCCCCGGTAAAGGGCGAGGGCGCAAGCCCTACTCGGCGGCACCCGCGCTCATGCGCCGCGCTTCGGCCGCACGGCGGCGATCATTGAACTGCTTGGCGACTTTCCAGCGGTGATAGAAAATCAGCGACAGGCCCACCACCAGCGGCACCGCCCACAGGGCCGGAGCCAGCGCCAGCTCGGGAATAAAGCGCACCGCACCGAAGGCGAAGAAGGCGGTGTAGACAGAAATCCCGGTGCCCACGATCGCCTTGATATGCTCCAGGAGCCAGTCAATCGGGCTCGGTTTTGTTTTCATCAGGAACCACATATTCGTCGCCACCGTGGCAAAGCCGATGGTGGAAATGCCGATCATCATGGGCTGGCCAATGCGAATGCCCTCTATGGCACATTGCAACGCCGCCACGGTCAGCACGGCCTGAAGGCCCCATTGGATCCAGGTGCGATTTTTCGCGTGATCCATCTTGTTGACGGCCAGCCGCCAGCCATACCAGGCCAGATTGATGGTCAGGATCGCCAGATACAGCATCATCCAGCCAAAGATGCCCCGCACCAGCACCGGATCAGAAAACTCCTCGTGGTGGAGGAGGTGGGGATGGGTTTCCATCGGCCAGATCAGCGACATGGTGGACATGCAAATCGCTGTCGTCGCGGCGACCAGCATGGCGATGGCAAACCAGCGTCCGGAAAGCTTGTGCAGATTGCCGCCCTTCTTTGATCCCACCGGAATCCAAAAACCAATTAGCCCTGGCGCGCCTGCGGTTATATGAATGGCGATCAAGGCAATGAAAATATCGTGCGCGGACATGGGTTTGGACCTTAAGCTGGGCCGGAAGGTGATCGGGAGTGGCAGACATGGATGACAGGCATGAGTTCACGCCGCCAAGGGCGTCGCGCCTGCCATCGGTGCTGTCGCTGGCGCGGACTGTCTGGCGCGGCGATGGCGATCTGCTTAGCCTTTTGCCCGGTGAAGCCTTCTCGATGGCGGCTGGCGAGCTGGGTTTCTCGCGCCGCTCTATCAAGCTGTTCAATGATCCTGAGCTGGTGCGACAGATCCTTCAGGACTCCGAAGGCATCTATCCTAAAAGTGACCTGATGGTGGGCGCGCTGGAGCGGCTGATCGGTGACAGCATTTTTGTGTCTGACGGGCCGAAATGGCGTCGCCAGCGGGCGATGATCGACCCGGCCTTTTCCAAGATGCGGCTTAATCTGGCTTTCTCGTCCATGCAGGCCGCCGTGGCCGATTACACTCAGCGCTTGAATGCCGCTGCCGATGCGGGATCGACGCTGTCGCTTGATCAGGTCACCAGCGAGCTGACCGCCGACATCATCTGCCGCACGGTGTTTTCTACCTCGCTGGACACGGAAATCTCCCAAGACGTGTTTGAGGATTTTGTGATCTTTGAGCGCAATGTCGCCCAGGTGAAGATCTGGCGCCTGATCGTGGACCCGGCCTGGACGCAGGTCGAGCAGGACCCTGAGGTCCTTGCCGCCTGTGAACGCATTCGCAAGCATCTGGGCACGCTCACCGACACCCATCTCAACGCTGCACCGGGTGAGTATGACGATATCGCCAGCGCGGTGATTGCCGCGCGCGATGCGGACACTGGCGAAGCCTTCACCCGCGAAGGATTGATCGACCAGCTGGGTGTCTTCTTTCTGGCAGGGCATGAAACATCTGCCAGCGCGCTGACCTGGGCCTTCTACCTGCTTGCCATGCAGCCGCAGGTCGCCCAGCGCCTGCGCGACGAGGTCGATGCGGTCACCGCCGGGGGTGACATCAGCTTTGAGGCCATCAAGAAGCTCGTCTTTACCCGTAGCGTCTTTAAAGAGACCTTGCGGCTTTACCCGCCGATCACCTTCATGCCGCGCGTAGCCGAGAAGGCCGGACAGGTCGGGCCCTACAAAATCCGCAAGGGCGCATTGTTGATGATCGCGCCGTGGACGATGCATCGCCACGTCAAATACTGGGACCGACCGGACACCTTTGATCCTGATCGCTTCATGCCCGATGGCCCCGGAGAGACGACGCCCGGTGCCTATATCCCCTTTGGTGCGGGGCCCCACACCTGTGTGGGCGCAGGCTTTGCAGCAGTCGAAGCGGCCCTGATCCTGGCATCGCTGACCCGCAGCTTTGAGTTCCACATCGAGGACGCAGACCGCATCCGGCCCGCCGCGCGCCTGACGACCCGCCCGGCTGAACAGATCATGATGCAGGTCAGCCGTCATGAGGCGCGCGCCTCCAGCTGATCTGGCGTGGCGACGCTGATATTGTCGGCATCGGGCTGCCACTCGGTATCCAGCGTTGCGGCCTCACCAAAATTGCGGCCCTCGAAGATGGCCTGTTTAAGGACCGGCCAGGACATGGGCGTCATCAGCGGAAACACGAAGGGATCGCGCGATGACCACAGCACATCGCGACAGCTGGCAATGGTCTTGAGTGTCTGAAAATAGCGCCGGGGCTTTAAAATCGTGCTGTAGGCCTTGGTCAGTGCCGTGTGACCTTCCTGGAAGCGGGTCTGCGGTTTAAAACGCATGGGATGGTCCAGCGCCCCGCCCATCACCAGTGTTGCCAGATCCTCATGGTTGAAGAAGTGGATACCGCTCGTCAGGCGCGGATTGCATTCCAGCGGCCAGGGCTTGCCGTCCTCATCGATGATGAAGTCAAAGGCGGTAAAACCGGAAAAATCCGTGGCCGCCACATGGCGACGAACCCAGTCGTCAACGGCGGGACGATCAATGCGCTCGAACGCCACTGAAACCGTGCCGGAATAGATAAGGCCGCGATAAACGACGTGACCCAGAACTTCGCCATTCCGGCAGATCGACTGGGTGCTGACCTCGTGTCCGCGTATGGCTTTCTGAATGACCCAGTCACGGGTTTTCAGGGCGGTCGAAATGGGCGCTCCGGCGGTCAGAAAATGCAGCTTCGCGCCAGAGCATCCAAAGCGTGCCTTGGCCACTGTATCTGTTCTCGCGGCCAGGTCTGCAGCGCGCGGGTCATCACCCAGATAGCTTTCGGGGGCTGGCAGCCCGGCGTCGGCCACGTCTTCAATGAAGGCGAACTTATCGTGCAGGTTCAAAAGGGTGGGGTGGGTCTCGCAGAGAAGCTGTGTGTGCACTGGAAGCTGATCGGCCAGCAGCGCGACATGCATCACCTCTTCTGAAACCGGGATAACAAGGTCGACGCGTTGGGTGCGACAGATATGAGCCAGGGCGTCCAGATACGCTGCCTGATCGCGTGCCGGGGCCGGGACCTGAAAACTGCGCGCAACGGCGCGCGAGGGCTTTGACAGGTGCAGGCTGAAGGGGTCAGCCACAAGGACGCGATGGCCTGCGCCGTGAAGGCAGCGCGCCAGCTCCAGACCCTTGGGGAGCCGCCCCAGGGTTAAAAGGACCGTCTTGCCCATGGGCGCGTCCTGTTCTCGCTGGCGGGCGAGCCCCGCCAAAGCGTCAACAAAACTTTACACGAGGGTGTCATAGGCGTCGAGCGATGGGGTTTCGGGTCCCGCCTAGAAAGACATCGCAATCAGTACGAGGCTGGATGCCACAATCCAGATCGCTGCGCACAGTTTCAAAAGGTAAGCGCCGAGCGCGTGGGCCAGCCGGCGCGCCAGGAAGCCACCCAGCATGACCGCCGGGGCGGCATAGATCAGGATCTCAAACACCAGATTGCCCTGGCCAATATGGTAAGGCGTGCCCGCGATCACCGATAGCGCGGAGACGATGACGGCCGGCGGGACGCAGACTTCCAGTGGATAGCGGCGCAAGAAGAGATAGAGCGCCATCAGCTCGCCGACACCAACTGAAAACATGGCGGTCGCAACCCCGCCCACAAGGCCAATGACTGCCAGCGCCCACAGATCGGTCGCGGTCAGCTGGGTCTGGCGGTCCGCTTTCTTCTGGGAGAATAAAAGCTGGGCGAGCAGGGTCAGTCCCAGCACGATGGAAAACGCCTTGAACAGGATAAAGGCGAAGGCCGGATCCGGGCGGATGACAAGCTGGGTAAAGATCAGCGCGGCAATCGAAAGCGGCGCGCAGATCGCCACAATCCGCAGCCGTGCCATGTCGGCCATCGGCGTGTCGGGAACGGCGCGCAGGCGGCTCAGCCAGGTCAGCGAGCCCACGCTCATGCCAAAGGATTGAATGGCAAAGCTGACCCCAACCGTCTGGCTCGGGCTTAAATCCATCACTCCGGTCTCGCGCAGCATGGAAAAAGCTGGCACGAAGACCACGCCGCCCCCGACACCGGTGGAGTTCGCGATCAGCGCTCCCAGAAGGCCAACCCCGAAAAAGCTCCAGAAATCACCGAGGCGCGTAATGTCGGGCTGGCCGAGTACCCAAAGCGCGACATAGGCGCAGACGAGCAGGCACAGGCCAGCTATAATCGCCAGACGGAATACAAAAGCGCCGCGCGCTGAGTCCGGTGTTGCCATGGAGTGTCCAGCCCTGCCCCGCCCACTCAGCGGTGGGCGCAGGCTTAACTACGCTGTGACCGGGATAAAGCAATCCCTGATCGCTCGTGCTCAGGATAGGGTGCCCCTTGGGGCTCAGGCCATCTGAACGCGCCGTTTAAGGTAGGGCTCGTGATCCTCAAACTGCTCCAGGCATTTGCCCATGGCACGCCGGATTTCCGTCATCCGCCGCTCCAGCATCTCGTCGGACATATTGTTGATCACCGGGTGGTAGCGCTTGGGCCGGATATTCTGGCCTTCAAACACCGCAAACCAGCTATCGATGCCGAACAGCTCGTTGTCATGGCGGTAGAGGCGACCATTTTCCTTGTAGACAGCAATCCGCTGCTCCAGCGAGTCGGGCAGCTTCATGGTGCGCACATGGTTCCAGAACTCGCTGTCGTCACGCTCTGTGGCGCAATAGTGCAGGATCAGGAAGTCGCGCACCTGTTCAAATTCGGCCAGCGTGCGCGCGTTGTAGTAATCGATATCGGCCTGATTAAAGAGCTTGTCCGGGAAGTTGGTCATCAACCGGCCAATGGCCGATTGCACCAGGTGGATCGAGGTGGATTCCAGCGGCTCGAGGAAGCCTGAGGCCAGGCCCAGCGAGACCACATTCTTGTTCCAGGGCTTTTTGCGAATTCCGGTTTTAAACCGCAGGAAGCGCGGGTCGCCGGTGGGCGCGCCATCAAGGCCCGACTGTAGCGTCGCCAGGGCCTCATCATCGCTGATGAACTCGCTGCAGTAGACATGGCCATTGCCCGTGCGATGCTGCAGCGGGATGCGCCATTGCCAGCCAGCCTTGTGCGCGGTGGCGCGAGTGTAAGGGGTCAGAGTGCCGACATTCTCGCACTGTTGGGCAATGGCGCGATCAACGGGAAGATAGTTTGACCAGTCGTCATAGCCTGACTGAAGCGTTTGCTCGATCAGGAGCCCGCGGAACCCCGAACAATCGATGAAGAGCTCGCCGGAAACCTCTTCACCGGATTCCAGCTTCACGCTTTGAATATGCCCATCCTCGGCGCGCTGATTCACGTCGACAATCCGGCCTTCGATGCGCTGGACGCCGCGCTTCTCGGCAACCTCGCGCATATACTGGCCATAAAGGGCCGCATCGAACTGGAAGGCGTATTCCAGAGAGGCGAGCGGAGAATTGCGCGCCTGTGGCTGGGGGTGGGTAAACTTGTTCTGCTTGGCTGCGAGGACCGCCAGATTGTAGTCGTCCGCCGACCGTGCGTTTGCAGACTGAGCCTCACGCAGCCAGAAATGATGGAAGTGGATACCTTCCATCGCCACGCCGTAGGGGCCAAACGGATGGATATAGCTATCCCCAATCTTGCCCCAGTTCACAAACTCGATGCCGAGCTTGAAGGTCGCATTGGTGCGGCGCAGATATTCGTTTTCATCCAGCCCGACGAGCTTGTTGAAGTAGCGAATATGCGGGATCGTCGCTTCGCCGACACCCACCGTGCCGATCTGTTCAGATTCAATCAGGCGGATATTGATGGACGGGTCGCGCAACAGGATGGAAAGCCCGGCTGCTGCCATCCAGCCAGCGGTGCCACCGCCAACAATCACGATATCCTTGATGGTCAGGTCTTGCATTTTTCTGTCCTGCTTTGATCAGGCGACCGCTTGGGCCCACGCATAGTTTTTAAGAAAGGCTTCGTGTGAGGGCATCTTGGTCACCGCGCCATCCATGGCCGCCTTCATGGACTTCAGACTGCGCGTGATATCGTCTGGGGCCACAGTGCTCGCGATGGGGTCGATTGTCTTTGGTGCGATATTCTGACCTAGAAGAACGGCTATCCAGCTGGGTTTTGAAAACAGCTCGTCTTCATAGCGAAAGACGCGGCCTGCCTGGCTAAAAAGCTCAATCCGGCTTTGTAGCGAGTCCGGGATGTCCATGGTGCGCGTGTGGTTCCAGAAGTCGCTGTCGTCTCGTGCGGTGGCCTTGTAGTGCAGGATAATGAAGTCGCGCACCTGCTCGAACTTCTGGGTCAGCTGGCGATTATATTCATTGCGAACGACGTCAGGCATATCTGCGGTCGGGAACAAGGCGACGAACTTGCTGATGCCCTCCTGAATAAGGAAAAGCGAGGTGGATTCCAGCGGTTCCAGGAAGCCGCCTGACAGCCCGATCGCTACGCAATTCTTTTCCCAGAAAGTCTCGCGATGACCGGTGCGGAAGCGGATCTTTCGTGGATCGCCAAGCGGCTTGCCATCAAGATCTGCGAGCAGGCTTTCAATTGCCTCGTCATCGCTCATCAGGCTGCTGGAATAGATGTGACCGTTGCCGGTGCGATGCTGGGTGGGAATGCGCCACTGCCAGCCTGCGCTTTTCGCGGTCGAGATCGTGTAGGGCAGGATGTCACCGGTTCGCTCACAGGCCACTGCCTGGGCGGTATCGCAGGGCAGCCAGTGGCTCCAGTCCTTGAACCCCACGCCCAGCGTCTTCTCCATGAGGAGCGCACGAAAGCCCGTGCAGTCAAAGAAGACATCGCCGGGTATGGGCTGCCCGCCTTCAAGCTCGATACCGGTGATGAAGCCGCTTTCGCTGTCCTGCTGGACGTCGACAACTTTGCCTTCAACCCGGCGCACCCCGCGGTGTTCGGCATAGCCTCGCAGATATCGCGCATAGGCGGTTGCATCGAAATGGTAGGCATAGCGCAGCTGCGACAGGACCGAGCGCGGATTGGGATCGGGCATCGCAAACTTGCCGCCCTTGGCCGCCACGGCGCTGAGGCTGAAATCCTCGATTGAACTGCCCGGATTGTCCTGAAGATAGCGCAGCCAGAACTGGTGAAAGTCGATACCCTTCATGTCCACGCCGTGAGGACCGAAGGGATGGAAGTAGGTTTCGCCCTGTCGTCCCCAATTCTTAAACTGGATGCCCAGCTTGAAGGTCCCGTTGGTCGCCTTCAGAAACTCGGCCTCGCGAATGCCGAGGATGGCGTTGAAATTGATGATGTCGGGGATGGTCGCTTCGCCGACGCCCACCGTTCCGATCTGCTCAGATTCCACCAGCGTGATTTCAACCGATTGCGCTGGTAACAGACTCGATAGCGCCGCCGCTGTCATCCAGCCTGCGGACCCACCGCCGACAATGACAATTTTCTTGATGGAGGGGGACGCTGGGTCAGCCATGGGCCTGTCTTTCAAGATAGTCTTTCAGCTTCGCAACATAGAGCCCATGCGGTGGAATTCTGGGCGTTATCTGCTCGATGGATTGGCGAATGCTTGCGAGGGTTTGAGTGGCGTCGACCTGGCTCATGGCATCAGCGGTTCGATCATACTGGCGCGGGCGAAGCCCTTTGCCCCAGTGCAGGATCGTCCAGTCCTCGTCATTGAACGGTTCCAGGTCATAGCTCACCAGTAGCCCGCGGTGCTCAAACTGTGCCAGCTTGCGCTGAAGTTTCTCATCCGGCTCGGTGGGTTGAGCGTCGCGCCAATACACTGAATCCGGTACATCGTCAGACTTAACTAGCGTGGTGAGAAACAGGCTGATATGTGCGATATCGTCTCGGTACTGGCGATTATATTCACGCCGCTCCACCTCCATGTTCACGCCAGTTGGAATCAAACCCAGCAAGCGCTCGATATCGCGTTGGAGCAACATCATCGGAGCCGGGGTTAGCGGTTCGACGACCGCCGCAGCGTGACCGATGGCAACGCAATTGCCGTTCCAGGCCGCGTCCAGTTGGCCAAGCGCGATGTTGAAGCCCTGTTGCTCTGCGTTATTGCCGCGAACAGCCGAGACGTTGAGGCCAAGGGCGCGATCCTGAAGGAAGGCGGTGCTGACCCAGCCTTGCGCGCTGGCCTCAACGCTTTGACAGGCCGGGCCTGTTTGGGGCGTTGAGGTCTGGTTTGCCTGGGCGTGGACCGTGCGCTTGGTGGTAAAAGCTCCGCCCGAACAAAGACTTTCCCGCCGACTGGGACCATTCGCATCGATAACGAGTGTTGCTGTGAGCGTGTCACCGTTCTCCAGCGTTAGAGCTGTTATGTTGCCGGCTTGTGTTTCCACCTCGCTGACGCCGCATTCCACGATCTCGACCGGGCTCGATTGCAGGCTTTGATCAAGGAGGCAGGCCCACTCCATTGGATCAAACTGATAGCCATATTCGGCTCTTGATAAGACTGAGCCCGGGTCACTTGGCGGATGGGCAAAACGCCCGGCAAGTGCCACTTGCGCTGAAACCAGAAGCGGCTCCAGATCAAGCCCGAGGCGCGTGAGTTGATGGTGCAGGGGTGCCCCGGCCGGCGTGGCAAAAGGCGAATGGTGACACTGCATCCAGGACGCGCCACCCAGCCAGTTTTTGAAATGTGTGCCCAACGAGAATGCTGTTGAGCTTCGTCGCAGCAGCCGCGGTTCGTCCAATCCCACCGAGCGAAGGAAATTATACGCGGTTGGCGCAGTCACATTGCCATAGAAGCTGTCTTCCGGAGGCGTACTGGGCTGGCCAACCTGGACTATGCGCCAGGATGGTCCGAGGCTGTTTGAAAGCGCCAAGGCCGCAAGATTGCCCGCAAGTCCGCGACCGATCACGACAAGGGTCTTTTGTGAGGCTACCATGGATCAGCTCGCCGCTTTTGCACGAGGAGACCGGGATGCGGCTCCGTATTGAGCCAGGAATTCCGCCTGAGTTGGCGTTGCTCTTACCGCGTCTGCAGTCTGTGTCCGGATCGTTTCAAGGCGCTGGTGCAGCTCATCCATCTCATATCGGTCCAGGCGTGGATCGTAATCAGTGGGCATCAGGTTTTGTCCCAACATGACGGCTAACCAGCTTGGCGGCAGGAAGACGCCGAACTCATAGGCCGGGATATGCCCACGTGACAGCCAGGCCTGAAGTCGCTCATCAAGACTGTCAGGAAGTTTAAGCGCTCGAAAGTGCCGCCACATCTCGCTGTCATCGCGCTGCGTGGCGATATAGTGAAGAAGCAGGAAGTCACGAACACGCTCGAAGTTGAGGCCCATACGCCTGTTATATTCATCCACATCAAGTGCTTCGATGCCGGCGGACGGGAAGAGCTCGATCAGCGTCGTAATTCCCTCCTGAATCAAGTGGATCGATGTGGACTCAAGAGGCTCCAGGAAGCCAGCCGAGAGGCCTATGCTGACGACGTTGCGATTCCAGAACTTCTTACGGCGCCCGGTCTTGAAATAGAGCTGGTTAGGGTCTGCGAGCTGGGCACCCTCAAGATTATCGAGTAATTGGGCTATGGCCTCATCATCGGAGATGAACTCGCTGCAATAGACATGGCCATTGCCGGTGCGGTGCTGCAGGGGGATGCGCCACTGCCAACCGGCGGTACGTGCAGTGGCCCGGGTGTAGGGAGATAGTTCGCCTTTTGACTCACACGGAATGGCTACCGCGCGGTTGCAAGGGAGCCATTCGCTCCAGTCCTCATAGCCGGTTTCCAGCGTCTGCTCGATCAGGACGCCTCTGAATCCGGAGCAGTCGACAAACAGGTCAGCCTCGACCTTTGAGCCGTCTTCCAGGCTCAGGGTCTCGACGTGACCTGTTGTCGCGCCCAATCCGATGTCCACGACCCGGCCTTCGACCCTCTTTACGCCTCTGGCTTCGCTAAAGCTCCGGAGGAATTTTGCGTAAAGGCTGGAATCGAACTGGTAGGCGTATCCGAAGTTTGAACCCACCTCATTCACGTCGCCCTCGGGGATTTTGAAGCGGTCCTCCTGCGCAGCGAGAATCGGAAAGGAATAGTCATCAATCCGGTGAGCTTTGCCCGCTTGATGAAGCTTCAGCCAGGCCTGGTGGAAGTCCAGCTCATCGACAGGAAAGCCATAATCTCCAAAAGGATGGATGTATCGATCGCCCCGTTTGCCCCAGTCGCAAAATTCAATGCCAAGCTTGAAGGTTGCCTTGGTTGTTTTCATGAAAGTCGGCTCGTCGATTCCCAGCGCCTGATTAAAAAATCGGATGTGTGGCAGTGTTGCCTCACCCACGCCGACGGTGCCGATTTGCTCGGATTCAATCAGCGTTATTTCCCCGCCGGCATTAGGGAATTTCGTTGCCAGTGCGGCTGCGGTCATCCAGCCAGCGGAGCCACCACCAAGGATGCAGATGCGTGGAAATTGGGGCACAGATTGTCCTTCGTTGTCTTTTTTTGTTTGCCAAGTATGGATTTGGCTTTATCAAAAAGATAGCGCGTCAGCTAACGCGTTCAAAATGAGGTAAAAAACCTGCCTTTGCATGCGACAATTTGGCAGGCGCCCGGGGAGGGAATTAAATGATTGATCCAAAAAGCGCTGACCCGTGGCGGTCGGTGAAGTGTGCCTTGCTTGGCACGTCTGCGCTCGTTGCTGCTGTCAGTATGCCAACGGCGATGGCCCAAGAAGCCGAAGACGCAGACGAGGAGGCGACGACCGAAGCTGCTGACGTCATCACCGTAACCGGTGTGCGCGGCGCGCTTCTCAACGCTCGTAACTTGCGTCGTGACGCTGACACCTTTGTCGACGCGATCACGTCCACAGACGTGAACCAGCTTCCAGACCTGTCGGTTGCTGAAGCGTTGTCACGTGTGCCTGGCGTTGTAACCCAGCGCTTCGAGCTTGGTGGCAGTGACGGTGACTTCCCGTCTCCGGAAGGCTCCGGCAACATCATTCGCGGTCTTCAGTATGCGCGCTCCGAATTCAACGGGCGTGACTCATTTTCCGCGACAGGCGGTCGTGCCCTGGAGTGGGCCAGCATCCCGCCAGAGCTGATCGGGGCGGTTGAGGTCTTCAAAAACCAGACAGCGTCCATGATTGAGGGCGGTATCTCAGGTACGGTGAACCTGCGCACGCTTGAGCCGTTCGACCGCGACGGTCGGTTTGGTGTGCTCGCTGCGGAAACCATCTATACTGACCTGGCAGAAGAGTGGAGCCCGGGCTTTAGCGCCATCGTGGGCGACCGCTGGGAAAATGACGCTGGCGAGTTTGGTCTGCTGGCTTCCTTCTCCACCTCTGAGCTGAACTCCAATGTGGATGGCTTCCAGTACGGCCCGCCGCTGGCGATCCCGAACCCGGACGTTGCCGGCTCAACGATCGCCCTTCCTGGCGGTTGGCAGGCTCGCGATGCGTCCATCGGGCGTGAACGCGACAGCTACTATGTCGCTGGTCAGTGGCGCTCGCCGAACGGTGACATGGAGCTGACCGTCAAGGCGGTTCGCGTCGAGAACGAAATCACGACTCGTGAAAACACGATCGAATTCTTCACCGACGCTGAATCCTGGGCGGCCTGGTCCGTTCTGGGCGGCCCCGAGACCCGCAGCATTGTTCCGTTCACTTCAGCCGGCATCCCGCGCTGTAACGGTGCTGGTGAAGCTGCAAACGGTGGCATTGGTATCTGTGAGGAGCTCTTCCCGATTGACGGCGGGCTTATGGAATCCGGTGTTGTGTCCAACAACCTGCGTGACTGGCTGGGTCAGACCGGCAACCTGCAGACACCTCTGCAGTCGCTGGCGATCAATCAGGTCGAAGAGTCCATGACTCAGGACTTCAGCGCAAACTTCAAGTGGCGTGCAAACGACCGTCTCTTCATTGAGCTGGACGCGCATTACACCGACGCTGAAGCCTCGCTGGAGCGCCTGTGGGCTGGTGGTAACCACTTTGCTGATTACCGCTTCGATTTCTCTGATGCAGAGAATCCGGAAATCGAGCTGTTCATGTCTGATGCTGTTCAGCTTGCTACCTGGGGCACCACCCGTGGTCCGAACCCGGGCACGCTGGGCGATCTGGCTGACCCGCGCTTTGGCTACCTGCTCTATTCGGCTGACGAATATCAGGACAACTCTGGCGACGCGTTCGCATTCCGCGCAGACGCTGAGTACGAGTTTGACGGTGACGGCTGGTTTGACTCAATTGAGTTCGGTGCCCGTTTCGCCGAGCGTGAGCAGATCAACCGCAGTGCGGGCCTGAACTGGGGTGGCATCGCTCCGCCTTGGGCTGGTGGCTATCTGCCTTATGCCAACATGAACAACCCGAACTTCTATGAGACGTTCAACTTTGCTGGCTTCCAGCGCGGTGGTGTGTTCAGCGGCTTCACTGAGATCGTGTTCCCGAGCCAGGCGAATATGAGCAATATCGACGCCTACGTTGAATCGCTCTCCAATGAGCCGCTTTTGAATCCGGGCATCAATGCCGATGGCAACCTGCAAATCGGTGATTGGGTTCCGCTCAAGCAGAACGGTGTGATCGACTATGCCAACCGCGGCATTGACGGCTCCGTTCGCGAGGAGACCACCAACCTTTACACCCAAGTGAACTTCGGTCAGGAGTTTGCCGGTGGTCAGGCCCTTTCCGGTAACTTCGGTCTGCGCTATGTGCGCACCGAAAATACCGGCGGCGGCGTCATTGGCTATGCGGAGTTCGCACCGGATAATCCGGCGGACAACACTGAGCCGCGTGACTTTCTGCCGGAACTTGCAGCGTTGCTTGATACCGCGAATACCCGCAACAGCTTGAGCAATAGCTACGAGTACGTCCTGCCGTCGTTCAATGCCAAGTGGGATCTCAACGACGATATGTTGCTCCGCTTTGCGGCAAGCCAGGCGATCACGCGTCCAGATATTTCGGCGATCAACTCTACTCGTATCGCAGTGTCTGATCTTGGATTTGTGACGTCTCAGGCGACCAACCCGCCGTCTGTTGTGGATGTGGTGCCAAACCGCCTGAACCAGTTTGGCGGTAACCCACTCCTCGATCCGATCGAGTCCACCAACTATGACGTGGCATTCGAATGGTATTTCGGTGACGATGGTCTGTTCTCGGCGTCCTGGTTCTACAAGGACCTCGACAATGTGATCGTCTACGGCACCGAGACCCAGGACGTGCTGAACCTTGATGGGTATCAAATTCCTGTTGTCTACAATGGTAATATCAACCTGCGTGATGGCACGGTGAATGGTATCGAATTTGCCTACCAGGACTTCTTCACTCAGCTTCCGGGGCTGTTCGGCAATCTTGGTGTTCAGGCCAACCTGACCCTTATCTCGTCGGATGCTGAGCCTCTGCCGGCTGTGCGCGACACTGATGGTGATGGCGTTGAAGGCTTCCTGACCGTCTATCGTTGGGGCATCGATGAGCTGCTCGGCTTGTCCGATACCTCGTACAACCTGATCGGTATCTATCAGGACGACCGGTTTGAGGCCCGTCTGGCTTATAACTGGCGTTCCGAGTACTGGAGTTCCTATCGCGACTACGTGACCGGTAATCCGATCCGTCAGGACGATATCGGGTTCCTCGACGCCTCGGTACGCTGGACGGTCACCGATAATCTCGAGTTCAGCGTGCAGGCTGCAAACCTTCTGGACACCAAGTCTACGGCAAGCCAGCAAATCGATGCGGCAGGGCAGACCTATGCCCGTTCGGTCTTTGTAAACGACCGTCGCTTCGAGTTCGGAATTCGCTACGACTTCTAAGAGCGTGTTCTGATTTGAACTCAGACAGACAGGAGGGGTAGGCGTTCGCGTCTGCCCCTTTCTGCTTCAGGCATCCTCCCGTGCCCAATCAGTGGGGCGGTCGAGAGTGTCGCGGTGCGTTTGGCACCGCATCCTTCTAGACTTGCGGTTCTACGGCGTTGTGCCCTCGACCGGGCCGGGCTTTCCCGGCATCAGGCCCTCATGGAGACCCACATGAAGACCCTTTCTTCCAAATTCAACGCGCTCTTCACGACTGCTTCGGTCTGCGTTCTGGCGCTGGCGGCATGCGCTCCGGATGAGGATGCCGCGCCAGCTTCATCCCGAAACGATGCGCAGACGTCATCTGACGTCCAAAGCACGGCCATTACAGTGTCCAACGGCACCAGCAGTGTCGTGGTAGATCCGGCCAACTGGCCGGAAGGTCAGTCCGGCGTGGCCCGCGACCCGGACGTCGAGGCTTTTGTTGCCGATCTGGTGTCGCGCATGAGCGTTGAAGAAAAAGTCGGTCAGGTTCTGCAAGCCGATATCTCCGAAGTTACACCGGAGCTGGCTCAGCAGTATAATCTTGGCTCTGTCCTCAACGGCGGAAATTCCGGGCCTTACAACAATAACTTCGCGCCACCATCCGACTGGCTGCAGTTGGCGGACGAGTATTATGTGGCCTCCACCGACACCTCAGATGGCGGCGTCGGCATTCCCATAATCTGGGGTACGGACGCGGTGCACGGCCACTCCAACATTGTTGGGGCCACGCTCTTTCCCCACAATATCGGGCTGGGCGCAGCGAACAGTCCCGAGCTGATGTATCAGATTGGCGAAATCACCGCGCTTGAGATTCGGGCCACGGGCCAGGACTGGACGTTTGCTCCGACCCTGGCTGTTGTTCAGAACGATACCTGGGGGCGGACATATGAGGGGTTCTCCGAGCGTCCGGAAATCGTCGCCAATCTCAGCGCGCCGCTGGTGGAAGGCCTGCAGGGCGCGGCCGACACCGATGAGTTTCTGAATGGCCCCCACATCGTGTCGACGGCCAAGCACTGGGTTGGCGATGGTGGCACCTATCTGGGCCGAGACCAGGGCGATAACCGAGCCAGCGAAGCAGACATGCGCGACATTCATGCGGCGGGCTATCCGCCAGCGATTGCTGCGGGTGTACAGACGGTGATGGCCTCGTTTAATTCCTGGCATGGCGTGAAGATGCACGGCAATGGAGCCATGCTTCAGGACGTGCTGGTCGACCGGATGGGCTTTGATGGTTTTGTCGTGGGCGACTGGGAAGGCCATGGACAGATTGCCGGCTGCACCAATGAGGACTGTCCTCAGGCCCTGATCGCCGGTGTCGATATGTATATGGCTTCCGGTAGCTGGCAGGAGCTCTACTACTCGCTACTCGAAGACGTGCAGGACGGGACCGTCCCGATGGAGCGTCTGGACGAGGCTGTGACGCGCATCCTGCGTGTAAAGGCCCGCGCTGGCCTGTTTGAAGGCCTTGCCCCGTCTGAGCGCCCGCAGGCCGGTGACTTTGACCTTCTGGGCCATCCCGATCACCGCGCCGTGGCCCGTGAGGCTGTGCGTAGCTCGCTGGTTCTTCTGAAGAATGACACTGGACTGCTCCCGCTCGACCCGAGCCTGAATATCCTTATGGCTGGCGACGGCGCCGATAATATCGGCAAGCAGTCGGGCGGCTGGACGATCAACTGGCAGGGTGATGGCCACAGCAATGACGTCTTCCCCGGTGGCCAGTCCATCTATGACGGCTTTGTCGATGCGGTTGCCGGGTCTGGTGGCTCTGTAGCCTTGAGCGAAGATGGCTCCTACACCGAGCGTCCCGATGTGGCGGTCGTCGTGTTTGGCGAAGATCCCTATGCGGAGTTTGTCGGTGATCAGGAGTTTGTGAACTTCCCGGATGAACGCGGCCTCAATCTTCTGCGCCAGTACCAGGCCGATGGCATCCCGACGCTGGCGATTTTCCTGTCAGGCCGTCCGCTCTGGATGAACCGCGAGCTTAATGCGTCAGATGCTTTCGTCGCGGCCTGGCTTCCAGGCTCTGAAGGTGGCGGTGTGGCAGACGTATTGGTGGGCAATGCCGAGGGCGCAGCGCGCCACGATTTCGTTGGCCAACTCTCCTATTCCTGGCCGCAGCGCGCCGACCAGACGGTCCTGAATCCCCATGATGAGGGCTATGATCCGCTCTTTGCTTATGGCTATGGCCTGAGCTACGCTGAACCCGGTGAACCGGTGGGTGAGCTCAGCGAAGAGAGCGGTCTGACTGAAAGCGATGCTGGCACGGCCACGGCCTTGATGACCAACGGCCGCGTCGCAGCCGGGATGGAGCTGGCTCTGGTGTCCGGTGACGAGCGTGTTGCTGTCAGTGGCCCTGATGCTGCGATCGGTGACACGTCTATCGCCATCACCCTCGACGATCGTGACGTGCAGGATGACAGCCGTCGCGTGAACTGGACCGCTGAAGCCGGCTTCCAGATCACTGGCGAAGCCATGTCGCTCGATGCAAGTCAGCTCCTGCAGATATCATATCAGGTCACCGAGCGTGGCGAAGGTCCCGTGACGGTGTCTGTTGGCGGTGCCGCGATCGACATCACAGCGGGCATTCGACTGGCGGAGGGCAAGGGCTGGCGCTCCGGTGTCATTGCGATGTCCTGCTTTGCTGATGCTGGCGCAGACCTCAGTGCCGTTGATATGCCGTTTGCAATGACGGGCCCGGCCGGGCTTGAGTTCTGGGTTGATGATGTCTCGGTCGGCGGTGAAGCCACTGACGACATGACCTGCGAGCTGTAACCGGGTTGGAGCAGCGCTCCTTTCGTGCGCCGTGATTGGCAGACGAAAGGAGCGCATCGTCAACGCACCGCCTGCGAATGGAATAAAAACCCCTCTGGACAAGTAATGACATCGTTGTCATTAGTGCGAGCAGGGCGAATAAACCGCCCAGTCCATGCCATGGGAGTATCAGATGTCGAACCCTTATAACCGCAAGCTGGCCCTGTCTGGCCTTGATATGAGCCGGATTGACGAGCCGTCGATGGGGTCGATTATCGAAGAGGTCGTAACTGACAAGCTCCATGGTCTGGCCTTTAGTCCCTATGTGGATGGCCAGGACAATATGACCGAGGTAAGCGCCGATCAGATCCGTGAGCGCATGGCCATGCTAGCACCCCATACCAGGTGGATCCGTACGTTTTCCTGTACTCGTGGCAATGAATTGAGCCCGGGCGTTGCTCAGGAGCTGGGCCTGAAAACCATGGTTGGTGTCTGGATTGATGACGATCTGGAGCACAATGAAGAAGAGCTTGCCAACGGGCTGGAGATCGCCAAGCGCGGCGAGGCCGGCATTCTCGCCATTGGCAATGAGGTCATGCTGCGCGAGGAAATCTCGGAAGACCAGCTCATTGCCTATATCGAGCGCGCCAAGGCCGAGCTGAAAGAAGCGGGCGTGGACGTACCGGTGGGCTACGTGGACGCCTACTTCCTGTTTGAAAACCATCCGCGTGTGGCTGATGCCTGTGATGTGGTGCTGGTCAATTGCTATCCCTTCTGGGAGGGCTACCCGATCGAGCATGCCAATATCTATATGCGTGAAATGTATCGCCGGGCCCAGAATGTGGCCAAGGGCAAGAAGGTTATCATTGCCGAAACCGGCTGGCCCAATATCGGCACGGCAGATCGCGGAGCGGTTCCATCGCGCGCCAACGCCATGAAATACTTCATCGATGCGGTGCGCTGGACCGATGAAGAGGGCATCGAGCTTTTCTACTTCGCCGGTTTTGATGAAGCCTGGAAAATCGCCAAGGAAGGCGATGTTGGGGCCTATTGGGGCCTCTGGGACAAGGATGGCAATCCGAAATACTTCGCCTGATGTTTGGCCTGTTTACTCACCGTCGCGGCTTTGCGCCCGACTATGCGCCGGCCATTTGCTACTCGGGTTATCGTGAGGGGCAGAGCCCGCCATCGGGCATCTTCCCGAGCTATGAAGAGGTTCGCGAGGACCTCCTCATTCTGGCTCAGCACTGGCGTTACTTGCGCATCTATGACTGCACCACCCATGCCGATCTTGTGCTGGAGGTCATCCGCAAGGAGAAGCTTCCGCTTCAGGTCATGTTGGGCATGGGTCTGCAGGCTGAAGTGAACAATCCTGACTGCCCGTGGGGCGCGGACTATCCAAAGCGGGTTCTGAAGCAAAATCGGCGGTCCAACGAGGCTGAACTCCGCAAGATCATCGAGCTGTCCAGACGCTATCGCGACGAAGTGCTGGCGCTGTCGATTGGCAATGAGGCAAGCGTGGACTGGAATGACCACATGGTCCCCGTGTCACGACTGGTGCATTTTGCAAAGACACTCCAGCACAAGGCCCGACACCCGGTCACGTTTTGCGAGAATTATGTGCCTTGGGCGGACAAGCTTCAGCCGCTGGTGCCTTATCTGGATGTGATCAGCGTGCACACCTATCCGGTGTGGGAATACAAATCGATTGATGAGGCGCTGGCCTATACCCAGGACAATTATAACAGCGTCAGGGATCGATACCCTCACAAGCCGGTCATCATCACCGAGGCGGGCTGGACTACGACGGCGAATGGCCGGGGCATAGAGCCGGAAAACGCCAATGTGGCGCTGCAGGAGATCTACTTTCAGCAGCTGACAGCCTGGGCGGATGAGAACCAGATTCTGACCTTCGTGTTTGAAGCCTTTGATGAGCCCTGGAAGGGTTCAGATGAACCGGATGAACCGGAAAAGCACTGGGGCCTGTTTACAGTGGATCGCAAGCCCAAGCCGGTCGTGGCCAAACGCTTCGCCCATCTGCTTGATTGAACAATTAGCCGCATGATTTTGAAAATCATGGCGTTATAAGCGGGTTGCTATTTCCCTACTCGCAGGTCAGATATAAGCAGTAGAGCTGCGTATCGGCAAAAAGACCATGGCAACAATTATCGACGTCGCAAACCGGGCAGGGGTCTCAATCAAGACCGTGTCGCGGGTCATGAATAACGCAAAGAATGTGCGCGCCAATACCGCTGAGCGCGTCCGCGACGCGATTCGTGAGCTCAATTATCAGCCGAGCACCGCCGCGCGCGAGCTGCGCAGTGGGCGCTCGCGCTTCATCGGCATGCTGTTCTCTGACCCGTCCAGTGGCTTCCAGGCGAAGCTTCACCACGCCGCCCTCGAGGCGTGTAGCGAAGCGGGCTATTTCCTGGCCGCGGGTCTTTTTGACGAATCGTCTCCCGACTGGAGCCAGCAATTTAAAGACTTCCAGCGGCGCACCCGATCCGACAATGTTGTGCTGGTCCCACCGCTGTGCGATTCCGAGGCGCTCCGACAGGAACTGGCCAGTCATGAGATTGCCGCGGTCGTCATTTCGCCGAGCGCATCTTTTGCCGATGCCCACACGGTACGCATGGACGATTATGGGGCCGCGCGTGAAATCACGCAGCACCTTCTGGATCTGGGGCATACGCGACTTGGTCACCTGACAGGTCCGGTGGGTCACACCGCCTCGGTTCAGCGCCGCGCCGGGTTTGAGGATGCGATCAAGGACCACCCGTCCGCCGAAGTGCGTGAGGACTGGATCAAGCCTGGCCAGTTCCGTTTCAAGGAAGCTGTCGCATCGGCTGAGGCCATGCTGTCTGGTCCTGACCGTCCTACCGCCATTTTTGCTGCGAACGATGATACCGCTGCGGCTGTGTGTTTCACCGCGGCACGTCTGGGCTTGCGGGTTCCCGATGACCTGTCTGTGGCCGGGTTTGATGATGTGCCGATCGCCACAACAATGTGGCCGCCCCTGACCACAATCGCCCAACCGTTTGAAGCGATGGCCAGAGCGATGGTCGAGCTGATTTCTGAAACGCCGACCGGTCCAGGTCAGTCCTGGGAGCCCAGAACCATGACCATCGGCCATGAATTGAAGGTTCGGGCGTCGACGTCGCCGCCTTCGAAGGCCTGAAAGTTTTTGAGATTAGAACTGGATCGGCAAGGTGCGACCGTTTTGACAACGGTGGACATTTTGTTTGACAGGCTTCGCGCGACTGGTGTCTTCTTCCGCAATAACGGACCGCTCTAAAAAAAATTTGCGGCCGCCAGGGAGGACATCGCGATGAGAATTCCAGGGCGTTTTGCGCTTTTGGCATCGGCTTGCGCCGTCGCAGGGCTGGGGTCAGCCTGCAGCCAGGCTTCCGACACTGAGGATCATGATGATGCCACCGGCTGGCAGCTGGTCTGGGCCGATGAGTTTGACGGCGATGCGCTCGATGACAGCCGCTGGAACCGCGAGCATGACTGCTGGGGTGGCGGTAATGAAGAGCGCCAGTGCTACCTGCCGCGCGAGGAAAACGCCCGCGTTGAAGACGGTCGCCTGATCATCGAGGCGCATTTCGAAGAAGCCACGGGCCCGGCCCTGCCGGAGCGTCTCTGGCAAACCGAAGCGGACCGAACCAACACCAATACCCAGCCTTTCACCTCTGGCCGGATCAATACCAGGGGCAAGGGCGACTGGACCTATGGCCGAATCGAAGTGCGCGCGCGCCTTCCGGAAGGTCAGGGTACCTGGCCGGCGATCTGGATGCTGCCAACTGATAATGTCTATGGCGGTTGGGCGCTGTCCGGTGAGATCGATATTCTTGAAGCAGTCAATCTCGGTGCGGTGTGCCTGGAGTGCGAAGACGGTGTTGAGAACCGCATGTTTGGGACGCTCCATTTCGGCGGGGCCTGGCCCCATAACCAGTATCAGAACCGCCGCCGCACCCTTCCTGTTGGCGAAGATGGCGACCAGATCTGGCATGAGTTTGCGATCGAGTGGAGCGAGGGCCGCGTGGAGTGGTTCCTCGATGGAGAGAGCTACGGCTATCTCACCCCGGAACACTGGAATACCCAGTCTGAAGTGGCTGAGGCTCAGGATAATCCCAACGCGCCGTTCGATCAGCGTTTCCACCTGATTTTGAACCTCGCCATTGGTGGCCATCTGGCCGAAAGCCACACGGCAGGCGGCCTTGATATGACGGGCTACCCCAAGCAATTCGAGATCGACTATGTGCGCGTCTATGAGTGCGCCGGTGACGCCACCGCCGTGGCCTGCCGCCACGATGCCGACGACGCATAACGGCTCAAAATAACAACGATAAAGGCAGCTGATTTATGACCGAAGCTCAAAGCATGACCCGGCCCGAAGACCGCGTCTCCTTCCTTCATCGGCTCGCCTATGGCTCGGGTGCCTTTGCCAATAATCTGCTGGCCGGTGCCATTGTCGGCATGATCGTTTTGCTGAACGAGAATCTCGGCGTCAGCCTTGTCATGCTTGGGGTCATAACTGCTCTGCCGCGCCTTTTTGATGCGGTGACGGACCCAATCGTTGGCTACATCTCTGACAATTTCAAATCGCGTTGGGGGCGCCGCCGCCCCTTTATCTTTGTTGGCGCAATTCTGGTGGGCATCAGCTTCTTTGCCCTCTGGCAATTCCCTGACGGTATGGAGCCGGGCTTTTACGTGTGGTGGTACACGATCGGCTCGATCATCTTCTTCCTGGCGTACACGATTTATGCGACGCCCTGGGTGGCGCTCGGGTATGAGCTGACGCCGGACTATGACCAGCGTACACTTCTGATGGGCACTCAGAACTTCATTGGCCAGCTCGCCTTCTTCCTGCCGCCCTTCATGCTCGTGATCGCAAAGCAGTCAGAGTGGTTTGACAATCCGATTGATGGCGCGCGCCTTGTGGCCCTTGGGGTCGGTGTTGTCGTCATCGTTTGCGGCACGATCCCCGCAATTTTCCTGCGCGAGCGGCTTGCTGAAGTTGCGGCTGAGGAGAACAAGCCAAAGCCTAGCCTTTTGGCCGAAATTCGCGGCTTCCTAAGCTCGATGGGACAGGCGCTCAGCTTCGTGCCATTTCTGAAGGTCTGCTTCATCACCTTCCTGGTGTTCAATGGCTTCATCCTGATCGCCAGTTATATTTACTGGGTGCTGAGCTATTACGTGTATGCGGGCAATACCGAGGCCGGTGCCGAAATGGCGGCCCTGGTTGCGTCGGTCGGGACGTTCTCGACATTCGGCGTTGTGGCGTTTGTGACCTGGCTTGCGTCCCGAATCGGTCAAAAGCGAACCTTCGTGATTGCCATCGGTCTGGCGATCTTGGGCTATGCGATGAAGACATTCGCCTATAACCCGGATTATCCTTGGCTGATCCTGATCCCGGCACCGCTCATGGCGTTTGGCCTGGGCTCTCTTTTCACGCTCATGCCGTCGATGATGGCTGACATTGTCGATCAGGACGAGCTACGCACCGGCCAGCGCCGAGAGGGCATGTTTGCCTCGATTTTCTGGTGGGTGGTCAAGCTGGGGCAATCCGTTGCCGCAATGGCCGGAGCGTGGCTCCTTGCCAGCACGGGTCTTGATGCCAGCCTCGGCGGCGATCAGAGCGACGCGACTCTTCTGATGCTTCGCGTCTATGATATCGGCTTGCCGATCCTGCTCTACGGCCTCGCCATTGGCATTGTCCTGACGCTCAACGTCTCCAGGGAAAAATCCGCCGCCGTGCGCGCTCAGCTGGAAGAGCGCCGCGGGACTCCAGACGCCATACCGGCTGAATAAACAGCCAAGATTGGCGTGCGGCACGGGTTGAAACTCAAAATGACAACGTTTACCAGCATCCTT
Organism: Maricaulaceae bacterium EIL42A08; assembly: GCA_024178355.1. GTDB lineage: Bacteria > Pseudomonadota > Alphaproteobacteria > Caulobacterales > Maricaulaceae > Oceanicaulis. Next base: position 211,295 of record JAMZNZ010000003.1, read on the forward strand.
AAAACTATTGGGGAGATGGCCAATGGCTGAAGCTGTGATCACAGACGATCTTATGCCTGCTTCCGTTGAAGAGCTGGTCGAGGCCATCCTGAGCGAGATGACGCTGGAGGAGAAGGCTGGCCAGCTTAACAGCGTGGACGCCTCTAATCCGACGCCGTCTGAGCGCATCGGCGATGACATCCGTGCCGGTCGTGTCGGCGCTGTTCTCAACCAGGTCGAGCTGCATGAGGTCTGCGCGCTCCAACATATTGCGCTGGAAGAAACCCGCCTGGGTGTGCCGCTTCTGTTTTCGCGCGATGTGATCCACGGCTTTAATACCGTCTTCCCTCTACCCATTGGTCAGGCGTCGAGCTGGAACCCCGATATGGTGCGTGAAGGCGCGCGGATCGCGGCGGCTGAAGCGGCCGCTACGGGCGTGCGCTGGACATTTGCGCCAATGGTCGACATTTCCCGCGATGCGCGCTGGGGCCGCATTGCTGAATCTCTAGGCGAGGATCCCTATCTCGCCTCGGTTCTGGGCGCAGCCATGGTCAAGGGCTTTCAGGGCGATGACTTGAGCGCACCAGGCTCCATCGCGGCCTGTGTGAAGCATTATGCAGGCTATGGCGCGTCTGAAGCCGGGCGCGATTACGCGGCCACCACCATCGCCGACAACGAAATGCGCAATGTATACCTGCCGCCCTTCAAGGCCGCAGCAGACGCTGGCGCGGCGACCTTCATGACGTCCTTTGGCGATATTGATGGCGTTCCGGCGACGGGCAACGACTATCTGATCAATGGCATCCTGCGCGGTGAGATCGGCTTTGAAGGCCTGATGATTTCTGACTGGGATTCCATCGGTCAGCTCATCATCCACGGCTTCTGCGAAGACCCGACTGAGGCTGCCAAGGTCGCGGCTGAAGCCGGTGTTGACATGGACATGATGTCATCGGCCTTCGTTGACTGCCTGCCTGCGTTGGTGCGCGAAGGCCAGATGGATGAAGCCGTACTCGACACCATGGCGCGCCGTGTCCTGACGCTGAAGTTCAAGCTTGGTGTAGTGGACGACCCTTATGCTGACCTTCACCGCGATGGTACGCCGCCGGTCAAGGACGCTCTGGCAGCGGCCCAGCGCGCCGCGGCTGAGAGCATGGTGCTTTTAAAGAACAAGAATGACGTCCTGCCGCTGAATTTTGACGCGCTGGAGAGCCTCGCCGTGATTGGTCCGCTCGCTGATCAGCCTGAAGACCAGATGGGCACCTGGGTGTTTGACGGCGAGGCTGAGCGCAGCATCACGCCAGCCACCGCGTTTAAAGCCGCGCTCGACGGTCGCGCTGAGGTCAAATTCGTTCCAGCACTCACTCACTCGCGCGACACCAACACGGCCCAGATTCGTCATGCAGTCGACGCTGCGCTGAAGAGCGATGCTGTTGTCCTGTGTCTGGGCGAAGAGGCAATCCTGTCGGGTGAAGCCCATAGCCGCGCCGACATTACCCTGCCCGGCGCGCAGGTTGAGCTTGCCCGTGCGATCAAGGCCACCGGCAAGCCGGTTATTGGCGTGATCCTGGCCGGTCGTCCGCTGGCGCTAACCAATGTCGAAAACTGCTTTGATGCGCTCATCTATGCCTGGCACCCCGGCAGCATGGGCGGTCCGGCGCTCGTTGATTTGGTCTCGGGCGCGGTTGCGCCATCGGGCAAGCTGCCGGTCAGCTTCCCAGTTTCGGTAGGCCAGATCCCGATCCACTATAATCACAAGAATTCCGGTCGTCCGGCCGAGCCCCATAATGTCGTCCACATCGACGATATTCCGGTGGGCGCGGGCCAGACCTCGCTGGGGATGAGCAGCTTCCATCTCGACGATGGGTATCAGCCGCTTTACCCCTTTGGTCACGGCTTGAGCTATACGCAGTTTGACTATGGCCCCGTCACCGTCAGCGCGCCTGGGTTTGCCGCGGGCGAAACCCTGACAGTGGAGTGCGAGCTCTCCAATACGGGTGAGCGCGACGGGGTTGAGGTTGTTCAGCTTTATATCCGTGACCGCGCCGGGTCTTTGACCCGTCCGGTGCGCGAGCTGAAAGCCTTCAGGCGCGTCGCTTTGAAAGCCGGTGAAACCACAATCGTACGCTTTGAGCTCACCGAAGCAGATCTGGCCTTTTCGCGCCGGGACAAAAGCTTTGGCGCAGAGCCGGGCCTGTTTGACGTTTGGGTTGGTGGAGACAGCACTACACAGAATGGTGCGCATTTTCGCCTGACCTCGGCCACGTAGGAAGATCGGCCTGAGCCGCGCCAAAGCCGCGCACTCTCGCATTATCCCTTTCTACTTATGGCCGATTTGCGCCAAACATAGCCCCTATAAATGTCCGGGGAGGGACACATAATGGCTTTGGAATTGATCGATCTTTTGATCGTGGGCGTTTACGCGATTGTGCTATTTGGCATCGCCAACTGGGTGAGCCGCGAAAAGGCGGGCCACGAAAAGAACGCCGAGGACTATTTTCTGGCCGGCAAGGCCCTGCCCTGGTGGGCTGTGGGGGCCTCGCTGATTGCCGCCAATATCTCGGCCGAACAGATTATCGGTCAGTCCGGACAGGGCTATGTCGTGGGTCTGGCCATTGCCGCCTACGAGTGGCAGGCCGCCATTGTCCTTCTGATCGTGGCGAAATTCTTCCTGCCGATCTTCCTCGACAAGAAGATCTACACGATGCCGCAATTTCTCGATCTGCGCTTTGGCGGCCAGATCAAGACGATTATGGCGGTCTTCTGGATCACGCTGTTCACTGCTGTAAACCTGACCTCGATCCTGTGGCTTGGCGGTCTGGCGATCAACGCTGTGACTGGGGTTTCGGTGCTCTACGCCATGATCGGGCTCGCGGCGTTTGCCGTCCTTTACTCGATCTATGGTGGCCTGAAGGCTGTGGCACTCACCGACGTGATCCAGGTGGTCATCCTGATTGCGGGCGGTGCCATCATCACCGTGATCTCGCTCTCGCTTGTAGGCGATGGCGCGGGCGCGCTTGCTGGTTTCAATACGCTTCTGGCTCAATTCCCGGGGCATTTTGAAATGATCCTGGAGCCTGATAACCCGAGCTATGGCTCGCTTCCAGGGATCTGGACCCTGCTGGGTGGTCTGTGGGTGCTGCACTTCAGCTATTGGGGCTTTAACCAGTACATCATCCAGCGAGCGCTGGGCTCGAAAAGCCTTAACGAAGCCCAGAAGGGTCTCGCCTTTGCTGCCGCCCTGAAGCTACTTATCCCGGTGATCGTTGTGGTGCCCGGTATCGCCGCGCTTTATCTGGCTCAAAACGGCATGCTGGACCAGACCGCGCTCGATGCCCGTCCGGACAGCACTTATGGCGTTCTGATGACGCTGGTGCCGGGCGGCCTTCGCGGTCTCGTCTTTGCCGCGTTGATTGCGGCCATCGTGTCCTCGCTGGCCTCGATGATGAATTCCATCTCGACCATCTTCACCATGGACGTCTATCGCGCTGCGCGCCCCAGCCAGTCAGAGCATCACTATGTGACTGTCGGCCGGGTGACCTCGTTCAGTGCCATGGTGCTGGCCCTGATCCTGGCTCAGCCCTTCCTGGGCGGTATGGAAAGCGCCTTCCAGACGATCCAGGAATACACCGGCTTTGTTGCACCGGGCGTTGTTGGCGTCTTCTTGCTGGGCCTGTTCTGGCAGCGGGCGAACACCTTCGGCGCCTTTGCCATGCTGGTGGTTTCGATCGGGCTCAGCTTCTTCTTCTGGCTGATCGCGAACCCGGCCGCCATGGGCGGTGTGGGGTCTGGCCTCTTGGCTGCGATGGGCCTTGAGTCGGCTAACCTGCCGTTCGTGATCCGCATCTGGATTGTCTTCCTGACCTGTCTGGTCGCTGGTGTCGCCGCGTCGCTTCTGACGCCGAAACCGGATCAGGAGCGCGTTGTTGTGCTCGGCCAGATGAATTTCGCCACTCAGCCCGTGTTCAACATCTCGGCAGTGGCGATCGCGGTCATCCTGATCGGGATCTATTTCGTCTACTGGTAGGCTGGGCGGGACGCCTCGGCGGTGGTTGGCCTTTACCGGCTGACCACCGGACGGGACACCGGGGCAAACCGAACTACCTCTCCTGCGTCAAGCAGGCGCAAAGCGGCCCCTTGCGGGTCGTTTTGTGTATGGAGGCTCAGCCATGGCCGATACCGGTCGCAAGGTACCTACTGGTCGTCTGACGCGGCTTGCGCGTCTCGGCGCATGGGGATTTGAGACCGCAAGCGCGGCAGCGGTTGGCGGTGCGGGCGCAGCGCTCAGCGGGCGTAAGGCGAGCCTGTCTGAGCTGGTGGTCACGCCCACCTCAGTCCGTCGACTGGGCGAGGAGCTGGCGCGGTTGCGTGGGGCGGCGCTGAAAGCCGGGCAGATGCTGTCCATGGATGCCGGGGACTTCCTGCCGCCGGAGCTGGCCCAGCTTACCGATCATTTGCGCGACAGCGTGGAGCCCATGGCACCGCATCAGCTTCGCCGCACCCTTGATCGGGCCTGGGGTCCGGGCTGGCTCCAGACCTTCAAACGCTTTTTGTCTCGACCTGCTGCATCGGCCTCCATCGGCCAGGTCCACAAGGCCTGGCTGAAGGATGGGCGCGCGGTCGCCGTGAAGGTCCAGCACCCCGGTGTGAAGGAGAGCATCGACAGCGACATGGCCAATGTCGGTGCGTTGCTACGCATGTCCGGTCTGGTTCCCAAAGGTGTCGATCTGGCGGCTATTCTGGAAGAGGCGCGCCTCCAGTTGCATGACGAGACTGATTATGAGCGCGAGGCCGACAATGCCCGGCGCTATACCGATGTGCTCGGTGATGATCCGCGATTTGTGATCCCGGGCGTCCACCCCGACCGGTCCGGTCCCACCATTCTGGTGATGGACTGGATTGAAGGGAGCGGCATCGAGCGGGCCGCCGATCAACCGCTTGCGGAGCGCGAGCGTGTCTTTCACGCCTTCCTCGATTTGACGCTAGGCGAGCTGTTTGACCTCGGTCTGATGCAAACCGATCCCAATTTCGCAAACTTTCTTTACGCTGGACCCGACCAGCCCATCGGTCTGATCGACTTTGGAGCGGTCCGAGACATTCCCAGCGAAATCTCAGAGGCCTACCGGACAGTCCTCGCTGCGGCGCTTGATGGCTCGCGCGATGACCTGGCAGCCGCTTTAGTGGGGCTTGGTGTTATCAATCCAGCTGCAGACGCCGATTTCCGCGAGCAGGTAATAGGACTGACAGAACAGTCGCTTGCGCCACTCAAATCCGGTGAGCCATTTGATTTTACCGACCGTAGCGTGACCGCCAGTGTGCGCGATGATGCCATGACACTGCGCACCCGGGATCTGACCCATACCCCGCCGCCGGAGCTGATTTTCATCCAGCGAAAGCTGGCGGGTGTATATCTTCTGGGGGCTCGTCTGGGGCTGAAAACTGATATCAGAACAGCCCTGCGCGCGCATTTGTAGCGGCTTTTCCCTACGCAAAGAAGGGAAAAGGGTTTGTAGAAGTGTCCAGTTTGTTAGACACTAAGAGGTGTTAAGCCAGCAAAGGCGCACCTATGACCTTACCCTTTCCCTTCCCCGCCATTGTCGGGCAGGAGGAGATGAAGCAGGCGCTTCTGATCGCCTGCGTCGAGCCGCGCATTGGCGGTGTGCTCGTTTTTGGTGATCGCGGCACTGCCAAGTCTACCGCCGTTCGGGCGCTGGCGAGCTTGCTGCCACCGATCCAGACCTATGAGCATTGCCCCTACAACTCCGCACCCGGCACACCCTCCATCAATGGGCATGACCGTAATCGTGGCGGCGAGGTGACCAAGGCCACGCCGGTTGTGGACCTGCCTCTGGGTGTGACCGAGGATCGGGTGGTTGGCGCGCTCGACATCGAAAAAGCGCTGCGCAAGGGTGAGAAGGCGTTTGAGCCAGGCCTGCTGGCCAGGGCCAATCGCGGCTTTCTCTATATCGATGAGGTCAATCTGCTTGAAGACCATATCGTTGATCTGCTGCTTGATGTGGCGGCGACCGGCGAGAATGTCGTGGAGCGCGATGGTCTGAGTATTCGCCACCCCGCACGCTTTGTTCTGGTCGGCAGTGGCAACCCTGAAGAAGGCGAGCTGCGCCCACAGCTTCTCGATCGCTTCGGTCTATCGGTGGAGGTGGAAACCCCGCGTGACATCGAAGCGCGCATCGAAGTTGTCCGCCGCCGCGACGCGTTTGAGCGCGACCCGGACGCATTCTGTGCTGAGTGGGAAGAGCCGCAGGCTGAGCTGCGCGAGCGCATCGCATCTGCTCAGGCCCGCGTGAACAACCTTGAGGCCAGCGAAGAGGTGCTGCGCAAGGCGTCGGAACTCTGTCTCAATCTCGGCGCAGATGGCCTGCGTGGTGAGTTGACGTTGATCCGCGCGGCCCGTGCACGCGCCGCGCTTGACGGTGATGAGCGTGTCGAGATCAAGCATCTCAAAGCCGTGGCGCCTTCAGCGCTGCGACACCGCCTGCGCCGTGATCCGCTGGATGAAGCGGGCTCGTCCACCCGCATTGAGCGCAGTCTTGAAGAGGTGTTCGTCGCGTGAGTGAGGGCGACCATACGCACGGGCCGTGGGCCGACGCGCGTCTGGTCGCTGGACTGCTCGCGATTGATCCAGGCCTCGGGGGTGCGGTGCTGACCGCGCGTGCCGGGCCTGTGCGCAACGCCTGGCTCCATCTTTATCACGCGATCCTCAATGATGATGTGGTCTGGCGGCGCATTCCCCCTGGCGTCAGCGACGAAGCCCTGCTCGGCGGTATTGATCTGGCCGCAACGCTAAAATCCGGCAAGGCCGTGGAACGCGCCGGCTTGCTGGAAACCATTGGTACAGGCGTTGGCGTTTTGCCCATGGCTGAGCGGGCTGAGGCGGGATTGGCCGGGCGGCTGGCTGTTGCTCTGGATAGTCCCAAGCCGCCGGTGATCGTGGCTCTTGATGAGAGCGCTGAACCCGACGAGGTGGTGCCAGAGGCTCTGTCTGAGCGCCTCGCTTTCCACATTGATCTGTCGAGCGTCGCGCTGGCCGATTTGAAGTTCGGCGGGCTGGAGCTTGATCCTGAGATCCTCGCCATGGCGCGCATGCATCTGCCCCACGTGCTCAATGGCGGGGCTGAGCGGGCGCTGACGGCTGCGGCTCTGGCGCTGGGGATCGACAGCTTGCGCGCGCCGATCTTTGCGCTGCGTGCTGCCCGTGCTGCTGCTGCGCTGGATGGCCGCGACGAGATCTCTGCTGACGATGTGTCGCTGGTGGCAAGGTTGATCCTGGCCCCTCGGGCAACGCGCCTGCCGACCGCCGAGGAAGAAGACCAGCCCGAGCCGGAAGCTCCGGACGAGGCTGAAGGTGCAGCCAGAGCGGATACTCCTGAAGGCGATAGCGACGACGCGCCAGCACCGGACGATCTGACCGAGATCACGACTGAAGCGGCAAAGACTGCGATCCCGCCAGGTCTGCTGGCGAAGCTCGCCGCAGGTGCCTCGGCACCGAAGTCGCGAGGCGCTGGCAAGGCCGGAGCCGTCCAGAAAGACGGCGTTCGCGGTCGACCCGCTGGCACGCGTCGCGGCGATGTGGGGCAGGGCCGCCGCCTTGATGTCTTGGCGACGCTGCGCGCGGCTGCGCCCTGGGGCAAGGCGCGTCGCAAGGGGCTGGCGCGCTTCAAGCCCGGCCCGTCCGTGGAAGTGCGCACCGAGGACTTCCGCATCAAGCGCTTCAAGCAGAAGGCGGAGACCGAGACGATCTTCGTCGTCGATGCCTCGGGCTCACTCGCGCTTAATCGCCTGGCTGAAGCCAAAGGCGCGGTGGAGCTGATGCTCGCTGAATCTTATGTGCGCCGCGATCAGGTCGCGGTGATTGCGTTTCGTGGCAAGGGCGCTGAAATGCTACTGCCGCCGACCCGCTCGCTGACCCGTGCCAAGCGCAGCCTGGCGGCTCTACCCGGTGGGGGCGGAACGCCGCTCGCAGCCGCCATTGATGCTGCCGAAGCCGCGGCTCACGCCGCTAAGCGTCAGGGGCGCAGCGTGACGCTGGTTTTCCTGACCGACGGGGCGGCCAATATCACTCGAGAGGGCGAGGCGGGCCGTGAACGCGCCCTGGCTGAAGCCCGGCAGGCCGCGCGCCAGCTGCGCGCTGCCGGACACGCCGCCATTCTGGTGGATGTCTCCAAGCGAGGGGCCGAGGCCGCGCGCGACATGGCAACGGACATGGGCGCACGTTATGCCCGCCTGCCGAACAATAATCCTGGCGCGCTCGCCGATTTGGCGCTGGGGGCGGCGGCATGACTTTGCCTGTGCCGGAAGACTGGCCCCATCAGGGCGCAAGCGAGATGATCGAGGCTGGCAGCGTGAGCTGGCATGTCCAGCGTTTTGGCGTTGGCCCTGTCCTGCTGCTGATCCACGGGACAGCCGCGTCCACTCACTCTTTTCGCAAGCTGGCCGACACGTTGTCGGGTGAGTTTCAGATCGTGATGATCGACCTGCCCGGCCATGGCTTCTCCTCTGCGCTGGAGGCTCCCACCCTGCCGCGCGTGGCTGAAGCGCTGGGCCAGCTCCTGCGCAAGATGGCGGTCAAACCCTTGCTGATCGCTGGTCACTCAGCGGGGGCCGCAATCGCCATTCGCATGGCGCTTGATGGCTGGATCGATCCGCGTGAGATCATCGGGATTGGGGCTGCATTGAAGCCCTATGGGGGCGCAGCCAACGGTATAGCTTCGCGGCTTGCCAAGCTTGCCTTCATGAACCCGATTACGCCGCGGCTTTTTGCGGGCAGCGCCAGCTCAACGCGCGTAGAGCGCCTGATCCGCAAGACCGGCTCTCGTATTGGCGTTGGTGGGACTGCCTACTACGCGGCACTGTTGAAACAGCCTGAGCATGTCAAAGGCGCGCTGCGCATGATGGCGCACTGGGACTTGCGTCCCCTGCTGGATGACTTGCCGGACCTCAAGCCTAAGCTGACGCTGGTGGTTGGCGATCGTGACAAGGCGACTCCACCGCGCGATGCCCAGGCCCCTGCGCGCCTGGCGCCCAACAGCGAAGTCATCACCCTGCCGGGGCTTGGTCATCTTGCCCATGAGGAAGCCCCCGGCTCCATCGCCCAGATTATCCGCAAGGCGGCCCGGAAGACCGGTCTTTTCGGCCCCGATATTGACACAGCGCCCCGCCTTGCGGTCGTGCGCTAAAAAGGAAGCATCATGCTTAAACGTACCGATGAAGAGACCCATCGCGAGGATGATCGCCCCCATGCGGTGGTGATTGGCTCCGGCTTTGGTGGATTGGCCGCTGCGGTGCGCCTCGGCGCGCGCGGCTATCGCGTGACCGTTCTTGAAAAGCTCGATGCGCCAGGTGGCCGCGCCTACGTGTTCAAGGACGAAGGCTATGTTTTTGATGCCGGGCCCACCATCATCACCGTGCCCTTCTTGCTGGAAGAGCTGTGGGAGATGTGCGGACGCAAGCTTGAGGATGATATCGAGCTTCGCGAGATGAACCCCTTCTACGGCATCCGCTTTGACGACGGCGATGTGGTCCATTGCTATCGCGATGCCGATGTCATGCGCGAAGAGGTCAAGCGCATCGCGCCCGATGATGCGGCTGGCTATGAGCGCTTTTTAAAGAAGAGTCAGGACATATTTGAGGTGGGCTTTAAGCAGCTCGCCCACGTGCCCTTCCATACGCTCAAATCCATGGCGGAGGTCACGCCTGACCTGATCCGGCTTGAGTCCTATCGCTCAGTCCACTCGTTGGTCTCGCAATATGTGAAGAACCCCAAGCTGCAGGTGGCGCTGAACTTCCACCCGCTTCTGGTGGGTGGCAATCCCTTTGCAGCCAGCAGCTTCTATTGCCTCATCTCCTATCTGGAGCGTGAATGGGGCGTGCATTTCGTGATGGGCGGGACCGGCAAGCTGGTTGATGGCCTGGTCGACCTGATTGAAGGCCAGGGCGGGCAGGTGCTCTGCGATTCAGAGGTCTCCCAGATCACTACTGAAAACGGCAAAGCCACCGGCGTGCGGCTGGGAGATGGCCGTCATGTGAAAGCCGATGTCGTGGTGTCCAATGCCGAGGTCGGCCACACCTATAAATACCTGCTTTCAGAGACCAGGCGGAAGCGCTGGACCGACCGCAAGGTGGAGAGTGCCCGCCAGTCCATGAGCCTTTTCCTGTGGTATTTCGGGACCAATCGCAAATATGACGATGTGGATCACCACACCATTATTCTGGGGCCGCGCTACAAGGGCCTGCTGAACGACATCTTCAACAAGAAGAAGCTCGCCGACGATTTCAGCCTTTATCTGCATCGCCCCACGGCCACCGATCCGTCCATGGCCCCTGAGGGGTGTGAAGCCTTCTACGTGCTCTCGCCGGTGCCCAACCTTCAGGGCGATACAGACTGGGAAACCGAGGCTGAGCGCTATCGCCAGGCGGTCGAGCAACGGCTTCAGGAGACTGTCCTGCCCGGACTGAAAGATGCGGTGACGGTGTCGCGCATCATGACGCCGCTAGACTTCCGTGACCGTCTTAATTCTACGCACGGGGCTGCATTTGGGTTGGAGCCGATTCTGACGCAATCAGCCTGGTTCCGCGCCCATAACAAGAGCGAGGAAGTCGACGGGCTTTATCTGGTTGGGGCTGGTACCCACCCGGGCGCAGGTGTGCCCGGTGTGCTGTCCTCAGCCCGCGTGCTCGATGCCATTGTTCCGGACGCAAGCTCAGTGAAGGTTCATGGCTAGACGCTTTGCCAGCCTTGAAGACATGCAGGCCTGTCGCGTTGCCATTCGCGGGGGATCGAAGAGCTTTTATGCCGCCTCGCTGTTGATGCCGTCTGAATATCGCGACCGGGCCTATGCGCTGTATGGCTTTTGCCGTTTTGCCGATGACGAGGTGGACGATGGCGATGATGCGCTGGCGGCCTGTAATCGTTTAAGTGCGCGGCTTGATCAGATCTATGCCGGTGAGCCGGGTGATAGCCCGGTGGACCGCGCCTTTGCCGATGTGGTGCGCGAGTGTGACATTCCCCAGGCGCTTCCCGCCGCTCTCATTGAAGGCTTTGCATGGGATGCCGCTGAGCGGCGCTATGAAACCCTGTCTGATGTCCGGGCCTATGGGGCGCGTGTTGCAAGCTCGGTCGGGGCGATGATGGCGCTGGTCATGGGCGTGCGCAGCCCTGAAGCTCTCGCGCGAGCCTGTGATCTGGGCGTCGCTATGCAGCTGACGAATATCGCCCGTGATGTGGGTGAAGATGCCCGAAACGGACGGCTTTACCTGCCACGAGCCTGGTTTGCCGAAGCCCGGATCGATCCTGATGCCTGGCTAGACAAGCCGGACTTCAACGTTCAGGTGGCTGAGTTCGTGCGCCGTATTCTGGCTGAAGCCGACCGGCTTTATGACCGGGCAAGGCCCGGGATTGCCCACCTGCCCAAGCGTTGCCGACCTGCGATTCACGCCGCCTCTCGCATTTATCGCGAGATCGGAGTGGAGGCTGAAAAGGCACGCTTTGATACCGTCAATCGACGGGTTGTCACTTCGACCTCCCGCAAGCTTCGGCTGGCGTTGGGCGCGCTTGTCGATGCAGCGCTGAGCGGTGGGAACTCAGAGTTTGATCCGTTGCCTGAAACCCAATTTCTCGTGGATGCGATGCCCGTGCTGGCAGAGCCGGATACGCCGCCGTCCTGGTGGCGTGTCGATGAGGACTGGGATCGGGCATGGGCGATTTTTTACGATGTGAATGAGCGTCGCCGCGCAAGCGCTCAAACCTCAGCAAAACGCGTATAAGTAAGGGAGCCAGAACCATGGCCCATTATGCCTTTTTCGCCCTTGAGATCGCTTTTGCGATCGCGGTCGCTATATGGGGGGTAAGAACGCTTCGGCGTATGGACCGCAACAAGAATAAACCAGGTACCCCCGATTAATGGATGCACCGCTCTGGACGATTTTGCCCTTCCTTGCGCTGGTATTTCTGGCCTCTCTGAGCGGCGCGTGCTTCCGTCCAGGCACCTGGTATAAAAAGCTCGACAAGCCGTCGTGGACGCCGCCTGACTGGCTGTTTCCGGTCGCCTGGCTTGTGCTTTATATCATGATGGCGGTTGCTGCGTGGCGGATCTGGGACTTCGCCGGTTTCGGCATACCGCTTTATATGTGGGGCGTTCAGCTGGTGCTCAATGCCCTCTGGTCAGCGGTGTTCTTCGGCCTGCGCAGCCCGTTGCTGGGGCTTGTGGAGGTTAGTGCGCTGTGGCTCAGCGTTGCCGCGACGATCTTCACCTTTGCCACGGTTGACCTGTTTTCAGCGGCTTTGCTCCTGCCTTATCTGGTCTGGGTCAGCTTTGCGGCCGCTCTGAACGGCGCGATCGTTCGTCGCCGTCTTGGGGCAGCGGCATGAGTGGCGGTACGCTTTTGATGCTTTTCAAGTTTGGGCTGGGTGGAGCGCTAATCCTCGCCTTTGGCTATTGGCAGCTCCGTCAGCTGGACCGTGATGCGAAAGCGCTCAAGGACCAGGACGCCAAATCAGAACCAGAGACGGGAGATCACCCATGAGCTCGGAAGAATATTATCTGTTCAAAGGCCTGTTGGTCTTCGGCAGCATTTTCGCCTTTCTGGGCTGGCAGTGGTGGGATGTCGAACGCGACATCAAGCGCGCCAAAGCCAGAAAAGAGTTAGAAAGCACGGGGCATTCTGAAGGGGAGTAGGCATTTCACCCAGGTGGAATCAAAACGCTTCAGATCCAGACTCTCATGCATGGAAATGCGGGTCTCACCCAACAGCTCCGTTTCGATCATGGACCGCGTGTAGAAGGGCGTATCCTCCAGCGTCTTGACCACGCGCCCGGCACCGTCTGAGCGCGATGGCCTCGCCACCCCCCACATCACATCGGGAAGCGCGATTACCGGCGGAGCCTCGAAGTGTTCTGTCGTGCCGTCTTCGTGGATGCGCAGAGCCAGTCCATATTCGCCCCCGCCGGCAGGCTGGCAGTCGTAAAGGATGGCCGCGCCATCTGGCATCGCCGTACGCGCCCAGCTCCACGATTTGAAGCCTGCCTCCAGCGGTTCTAGCCCGGCATTCATGTCCACATAGCCATCACCCGACCAGTCAAGGCCGGGCTTTTCGAATTTGGCCTCCACCCGCGCCTTGGGCCAGACGGGACGCCAGGCATGGCGGCCGTTGGGGTCCAGAGTAAATTGCTCGCCCTGTTCGACTTCGGGATGGATGACGATCTGCCCGCGCACGGGGAAGGGGATGGGCGCTGCGGTTTCGCAGATATCGAAGATCAGCTTGCCATCCTCAAAGCGCACACGACTCGGCCCGAAGGTGAAGTGATCATCGCCGCGATCAATGGCTTTGGCGGTGCGCTCGGTCATGGCCCAGCGGGTTTTGCCGCCGCCATAGAGGCCCACATTGAGCGCGCAATGGTTCTCCGGTCGCCCCCGGCCTGACCATGCGTAATAGGGCGAAAAAACACTGCCGATCAGGGCAATCAGGATGAGGCCGTGGCGTCCGTCGTCGCTGAAGGCGTCTGCGTAGAGCCAGCGATACCCGCCGGGCGGGATCGGGGCGTTAAAGCCAAATCGGCCAAGATCGAGCGTGCCGCCGTTCGACCCGAAATCATGGAGGTTGGCACCCCCGGACCCGGATGCGTCCCGCCGCCGGCGAGATAAAGTCCCGGGATCTGCGTGCGCGCGCCCGGCCTTTGAAACGCTGATTGCCATCCGTGCAGGGCGCGCCCGTAAATGGCCCCGCTGGAGCCGGGGCAGAGCCTGGCAAAGCCGTCGGGACCGGTGGCCGTCGCGGCGTCGAGGTCGAGGTTGAGCCCCGAGGCTCGTAACCGGTTGAGCGTCAGGTCGAGCCATGGGTCTGTCTCCTCGGCTGTATAGGTGTGCGTATCCCCATCAGCCGGTGCATTGATCAGGATTAAAAAACGTTCCGCGCCATCGCGAGTCGAACCTGCGCCACGATCCTGCGCGCAGATATAAATGGTCGGATCATCAGGGATGCGGTTGTCGGTAAACAGCGCGTCGAACTCGGCGCGATAATCGGGCGAGAACACCACATTGTGGCGATCAAGCTCAAAGCCAGTGGGTTTGCCGGTGGCCGTCCAGACCAACGCGGACAGGCTGCGCTGCATTTTAGCTGGCTTCAGGCCCTTGCGAGCGTCATCGCCCAAGAGCCCGGACCGAAGGGCGTCTGGATCAGCCGCCGATAGCACGGCGCGTGCGCGGATCGTTTCTCCAGACTGAAGCCGGACGCCCTTGGCTGTGCCGCCTTCGATCAGGATTTCATCAACGGGCGCGTCATAGCGGATGTCCGCGCCAAGTTGGGACGCAAAGCCCGCCATGCCGTGGGCGAGACGGCTCATCCCGCCTTTGACATACCAGACGCCGCGCTGCTCCAGCTCGGCGATCATCATCAGCGTGGCCGGTGCGCTCCACGGCGAGGCCCCGCAATAGGTGGCATAGCGCCCGAACAACTGGCGCAGGCGCGCATCGGGGAAGTAGTCGCCCAGCGCACTCCAAAGGGTCGAGAAGGGCCGCAAGGTGAGCGCGCCGCCTGGATTATTCATCAGCATGCGTGTGGTCAGGCCGATGGGGTTGGTTTGCGGTTGAAGCAGGAAATTCGTGGTCAGAGCGTCGTAGAGCTTCGACCCGTCTTTCAGGAATTTGGCAAAAAGCCGGGCCTGCTTGCCGCCAAAGAAGCGGTTTACTTCTTCGACAGAGGCTTCGGGGTCCGCCATCAGGTCAAAGGTGTCGTGATCATCCCATGCATGGCGTGCAAGGCGCTCAGCGGTGACGAGACCTACATGATCTTCAAAGCGCGATCCCGCCTCTTCAAACAAATCATCAAAGGCGCTGCGTAGAGTCATGACGGTGGGGCCAGCGTCGATATGCTGGCCGCCAACTTCAAGCGTGCGCATCTTGCCGCCGGGCGTGGAGGCCTTCTCCACCACAGTCACGGGTACGCCCTTGCCAGCCAGATCGATGGCTGCGCCAAGCCCGCCCATTCCTGCGCCGATGATTACGACGCCGTCGCCTGAAGGCCCCTGTGTCATTGACAGCTTACCATAAAGTGTCCAGTCTTCATGACACTTAAGGTGACAGGTAATCTGGACGCCTGCAAGCGACGGGGAATGGTCATGGACGCTGATGCACGAATTGAAGCTGAGCTTCATGCTGCAATTGACCGGGCCGGGGGCAAGGGATGCCCGCCGCGCTTCTCTGAAGCGCTGGCCTATGCCGTCTTTCCAGGTGGCGCGCGGGTTCGTCCCCAGCTCCTGCTGGCCGTGGCCGGGGCCTGCGGTGATCCTGATCCGGGTCTGACGGATGCGGCCGGGGCGGCGCTGGAGTTTCTCCACTGCGCCTCACTCGTACACGACGACCTTCCTGCTTTTGATGACGCCAGCCAGCGCCGGGGCAAGCCCTCAGTGCATTCGGTGTTCGGCGAGCCGCTGGCGATCCTGACTGGCGACGCGCTGATTGTGCTCGCCTTTGAAACCATCGCGCGGGCTGGGGTGGCGACGCCAGACCGCATGCCAGCCCTGACCTCCCTGGTTGCCCGCGCGGTGGGCGCACCCCACGGCATTGCTGCAGGACAGGCCTGGGAGAGTGAACCCAATGTGCCGGTGCAGCAGTATCACCGCTCCAAGACCGGCGCGCTTTTTGTCGGCGCGACCATGGCTGGGGCGATTGTGGCGGGCGAAGATCCGCGCAAGTGGCGCACGTTGGGCGAAAAGATTGGTGAGGCCTATCAGGTCGCAGATGATCTTCTCGATGCGGCCGGCATGGGCGAAGATGGTGGCAAGGGCCACGGCAAAGATGAATTGCTCGGTCGCCCAAGCTGCGTCACCGAGCTTGGCATCGATGGATCGGTCGCGCGCCTGAAAACGCTGGTAAAAGATGCCGTCGACTCCATCCCTGAAGTTTATGGCTCTGACAGCTTGCGCGAGCTGGTGATGGCTCAGGCCAATCGTCTCGTTCCCAAAAATCTCGTTGTTGCAGCAGAGTAGGCGATCTGATGGCCTGGCCGGACGCATTTGGCGATTTTAGAAACCGGCTCGTTTCTGATCCGAATTTCAGACGATCTGCGAAGGCGTTCGCGCCCACCCGAGCCAAGGCGCGCGATAACGCGCGTGCGCTGTTCGATCTGTTTGCGGGCTTTGTCTATTCGCAGACCGTGCTCGCCTGCACCCAGATCGATCTGTTCAACTTCCTGAAGGCCGGGCCACAGCCCTTGAGCGCCATCGCATCCCATGGCGAGCTGCCGCTGGATGGTGCGACGCGACTGGCGCGGGCGGCAGCATCGATCGAGCTGTTGGAGCAGCGCGGCAAGGACTGGTATGCGCTGGGCCCGCTCGGTGCGGCGCTTGTCGATGAGCCAGGCCTGGCGGCCATGATCCAGCATCACCAGCTCTTCTATGAAGACTTGCTCGATCCGCTGGCGCTTCTGCGCGGTGAGAAGAAGGGCAAGCTGGCGGAATTCTGGGGCTATGGCGAAGCAGAAGGCGAGGCCGGGCGGCCCGACGCCTATTCCCAGCTCATGGCCGACACGTTGCCCATGGTGGCTGAGGAAATCTTCGCCACGCTGGATTTATCGAAATATTCGAAATTGCTGGATGTGGGCGGCGGTGAGGGGGCCTTTGTCTCCGAAGTCGCGAGCCATATCACCAATCTTGACCTTGCCCTGTTTGATCTGCCCCCAGTGGCCGAGCGCGCGAAAGCGCAGCTTGCCGCCAAGGGTCTGGCTGACCGTGTCGACGTGCACGGGGGAAGTTTCCTGACAGATTCGCTGCCTGAAGGGGCGGATCTCATTTCGCTGGTTCGGATTATCCACGATCACACCGATGCCCATGCGATGGCAGCGCTCAAGGCGTGCCGGACGGCGATCAAGCCGGGAGGCACCTTGCTTCTGGCCGAGCCGATGGCCGAGGCAAAAGGCGCTGCGCCCATGGGCGACGCCTATTTCGGCTTTTACCTTCTGGCCATGGGCGGCGGGCGAGCCCGTACTGCCGCGCGGCTCACCGAAATGTTGAATGACGCGGGATTTGATGGGGTTCGAGTTCATCGCTCGCGCATCCCGCTCATCACCGATGTCATTACTGCGCGCGCGAATGCGGCGTAAAACCTAATTGACTATCAAGAGTGTCAATGTAAACTTACACTCTTAGAATAGGGGCTCTGGAGAATGGCCCTTGGGGAGGCGATAGCCGTGGACGCACAAGCCGTCATACTGGAACAGCCAAGGCATATTGCGCTTAAGCGCCTTGCCATTGCTGCGCCTGAAGATGGCGATGTCGTGGTGGAAATCGCCTGGAGTGGAATCAGTACCGGCACCGAGCGTTTGCTCTGGACCGGCGCGATGCCCGCCTTCCCCGGAATGGGCTACCCCCTTGTCCCTGGATATGAATCGGTTGGCCGTGTTGTTGAGGCAGGTCGCGCCTCCGGACGTTCAGTTGGCGACTGGGTCTTTGTCCCGGGTGCCCAATGCTATGGCGAAATTCGTGGCCTGTTTGGCGGGTCTGCCTCTCGCGTGACCGTGCCAGGTGCCCGCGTTACGCCCGTGGATGAGAATCTCGGCGAGCAAGGTGTCATGCTGGCGCTGGCCGGAACTGCCTATCACGCGATTGCCGCTGACAAGGCCGACGCGCCGGACCTGATCATCGGACATGGCGCATTGGGACGTTTGCTGGCTCGCATTGCTGTAGCCCGCGGCGGTCCTGCGCCAACTGTCTGGGAAATCAACGACGCGCGCATGTGTGGGGCTGAAGGCTATTCGGTCGTTCACCCTGACGACGACAAGCGCTCGGACTACCGCGCCATCTATGATGTCAGCGGCGATAGCGGTCTTCTCGACCAGCTTGTTGGCCGTCTGGCCAAGGGCGGCGAGATCGTCCTTGCTGGCTTTTATTCTGACCGCCTCAGCTTTGCGTTTGCGCCAGCTTTTATCAAGGAAGCGCGCCTGCGCATCGCGGCCGAATTCACCCCTCATGATCTTGATGCCGTCAGCCAGCTCATCGCACACGAGCAGCTGTCCCTGGACGGCCTGATCACCCACCGCAGCGAGCCTGAACATGCTGGCGCGGCTTATGAGACCGCCTTCTCTGAAAGCGGTTGTTTAAAGATGGTTCTGGACTGGAGTGCCCCATGATGGACGGCGATTTTCGCGGCAAGCAAGGCGATGCCCTGCGCCACGAGGCAGCTCAGGAGCCCGATCCGGTACACACCGGACCGGTCAAAAAAGAAACTCAGATTATTGCGATCTACGGCAAGGGCGGGATTGGCAAATCCTTCACCCTGTCCAACCTGAGCTACATGATGGCTCAGCAGGGTAAAAAGGTGCTGCTGATCGGCTGCGATCCGAAGAGTGACACCACCTCCTTGCTGTTTGGCGGCAAGGCCTGCCCGACCATCATCGATACCTCGTCAAAGAAAAAGCTCGCGGGTGAAGCGGTCTCCATCGGAGATGTCTGTTTTAAGCGGGACGGTGTCTACGCCATGGAGCTGGGTGGCCCTGAAGTGGGTCGCGGCTGTGGCGGGCGTGGGATCATCCACGGTTTTGAGCTTCTGGAAAATCTGGGCTTCCACGAGTGGGACTTTGACTATGTCCTGCTGGACTTCCTGGGTGACGTTGTGTGCGGCGGCTTTGGTCTGCCGATCGCTCGGGACATGTGCCAGAAGGTGATTGTGGTCGGCTCAAACGACCTGCAGTCGCTCTACGTGGCCAATAATGTTTGCTCGGCGGTGGAGTATTTCCGCAAGCTGGGGGGCAATGTGGGTGTCGCTGGTCTTGTGATCAACAAGGATGACGGCACCGGCGAAGCCCAAGCGTTTGCTGAGACGGTGGGCATCCCGGTTCTCGCCGCCATTCCGGCCGACGACGACATCCGCCGCAAGAGTGCCAACTACGAAATCATCGGCAAGCCGGGCTCGCCCTGGGCCTCGCTGTTTGAAGAGCTGGGGCAGAACGTGGCCGACGCGCCGCCGGTTCACCCTACCGCGCTCGACCAGGATGGTTTGCTCGCCCTGTTTGATTCTGAGGAAGGTGAAGGCTTCGGAATGGAGCCGGCCACCGCGGCTGACATGTGTGGCAAGTCCCATGTCGAAAAGCCCTCCCTTGAAGTGATCTACGACGAGGTTTGAGACGCTATTCATGACCGATCGTTCCACATCCATCGAAGACGGCACCCGCAACGGCGGTGAGCATGTCTATGACGGCGCCAGCGAGACACAGCTGGACAGCGCAACTGCGCCTGTCGGCGGGACTGTCGAGCGCGATGTTGTGGATATGGCGGTTCCGGCGGACGTTGAAGCGACTGGTGACGGTGCCGGTTGTCATGCGGGTGCCGAAAAGATGCGCGCCCAGGCTGAGGCGGCCGGGAACAAGGAACTTCTGGAGCAGTTTGAAAAGGACTATCCAAAAGGTCCCCATGACCAGCCGCAATCCATGTGTCCGGCCTTTGGCTCATTGCGTGTGGGCTTGCGGATGCGCCGCACGGCAACCGTCCTGTCGGGCTCGGCTTGCTGTGTTTATGGTCTGACCTTCACGTCCCACTTCTATGGGGCCCGCCGCACGGTCGGCTATGTGCCGTTCAATTCGGAAACCCTGGTCACCGGCAAGCTGTTTGAGGACATCCGTGAGGCCGTCCATGATCTAGCCGATCCGGAAAACTATGACGCCATCGTCATAACCAATCTGTGCGTGCCGACCGCATCCGGTGTGCCGCTGCGTCTGCTGCCCAAGGAAATCAACGGCGTGCGCATTATCGGCATTGATGTGCCGGGATTTGGCGTACCAACCCACGCCGAAGCCAAGGACGTGCTGGCCGGAGCGATGCTCAACTATGCGCGCACTGAGGCTGAGCTCGGCCCGGTTCAGGCCCCTGACCGTCCGCGTGATGACCGTCCGTCAGTGACCATGCTGGGTGAAATGTTCCCGGCTGATCCTATGGTGATTGGTCGCCTGTTGGAGCCGTTGGGCCTGAGTGCCGGTCCGGTCGTGCCAACCCGTGAATGGCGCGAGCTTTATGCTGCGCTGGAAAGCCCCGTCGTGGCTGCGATCCATCCCTTCTACACTGCGTCTGTGCGCGAGTTTGAAGCGGCAGGCCGGACGGTCGTGGGATCGGCACCTGTGGGCTATGACGGCACGGCGGCCTGGCTGGAAAATATCGGCAAGGCGGCTGGTGTAACGTCTGAAAAGATCGAGGCGGCTAAACAGGCCATTCTGCCTGCCATCAAGGGCG
The DNA here is from genome assembly GCA_024178355.1 of Maricaulaceae bacterium EIL42A08. Taxonomy (GTDB): domain Bacteria; phylum Pseudomonadota; class Alphaproteobacteria; order Caulobacterales; family Maricaulaceae; genus Oceanicaulis. The sequence continues at coordinate 231,504 of JAMZNZ010000003.1, forward strand.
CGCTCTCGTCCAAGCGGATCGATGGCCGCATCACCCTATCCGGCTATGAGGGCAGCGAGCTGATTGTGGCGCGCCTGTTAATCGAGAGCGGTGCCGACGTGCGCTATGTCGGCACGGCTTGTCCCAAGACGCCGTGGTCGGCGGATGACCGCGGCTGGCTGGAAGCGCGCGGCGTGCAGGTTCAGTTCCGCGCATCGCTTGAGCAGGACCTGGCCGCCTTTGAAGAGTTCAAGCCAGACCTGGCCATTGGGACGACCCCGGTCGTGCAGAAGGCCAAGGAGGCGGGCACACCCTCGCTTTACTTCACAAATCTGATCTCTGCGCGTCCCCTGATGGGGCCGGCCGGTGCTGGTTCGCTGGCCGACGTGGTCAATGCGGCCATGGCCAACAAGGGCCGGTTCGATGAGATGCGCGACTTCTTTGAAGGCGTGGGTCAGGGTCACTCTGCGGGCGTTTGGGAAGATATTCCTGAAGACAGCCGAACTTTCCGCATGAAGGAAAAGCGCAAGCGGATCACTGCCGAACAGGCGCGAGAAAAAGCGATTGAGGCGCCAACGGGATGTTAGTGCTCGATCACGATAGAGCCGGTGGTTACTGGGGCGCGGTTTACGTGTTTACCGCCATCAAGGGCCTTCAGGTCGTCATTGATGGCCCGGTGGGCTGCGAGAATCTGCCTGTCACCTCCGTGCTTCATTACACGGACGCTTTGCCGCCGCATGAATTGCCCATCGTCGTCACCGGATTGAGTGAAGACGAGATGGGGGCTGGCACCGAAGATGCCATGAAGCGCGCCCATGAGGTGCTCGACCCTGAACTGCCCGCCGTGGTGGTGACCGGCTCGATTGCTGAAATGATTGGTGGCGGTGTGACTCCTGAAGGGCTGAACCTTCACCGCTTCCTGCCCCGCACGATCGATGAGGATCAGTGGCAAAGCGCGGATCGAGCCCTGTTGTGGCTGTGGACCGAGTATGGTGCCAAGCACGGCAAGCGGCCAAAGGCACGGCCTCGCAAAGAAGGCGACAAGCCGCGCATCAATATCGTTGGTCCGGCCTATGGCATGTTCAACATGCCCTCGGATCTGGCCGAAATCCGCCGCCTCGTCGAAGGCATCGGCGCTGAGGTCAACATTGTGATGCCGCTGGGCAGCCACCTGGCCAACATGCCGCGCATGGTCGATGCGGATGTGAATATCTGCATGTATCGCGAGTTTGGGCGTCTGCTCTGTGAAGAGATGGACATGCCCTACCTGCAGGCGCCGATCGGCTTGCACTCGACGACGAAATTCCTGCGCAAGCTGGGTGAGCTTCTGGGTCTTGATCCTGAACCCTTCATTGAAAAGGAACGTCACACCACGATCAAACCGCTTTGGGATCTGTGGCGCTCGGTGACCCAGGATTTCTTCGGCACCGCCAATTTTGCTGTGGTGGCCAATGAGACCTATGCCCGCGGGCTGAAGCACTTCCTGTCTGAAGAGATGGGCTTGCCGTGCGCTTTTGCCTTTGCCCGCCAGTCCGGTGCGAAGACCGACAATGCGGCAGTGCGCCAGGCCATCAAGGACACGCCGCCTTTCATCCTGTTCGGCAGCTTTAACGAGCGGATGTATCTGGCCGAAACAGGAGCACGGGCGCAATACATCCCGGCCAGCTTCCCCGGCGCTGTGATCCGCCGTCACACCGGCACGCCCTTCATGGGCTATGCGGGCGCGACCTATCTGGTTCAGGAAACCTGCAACGCATTGTTCGATGCGCTGTTCCACATCCTGCCGCTGGCGACCGACATGGACCGGGCTCCGCCCACGCCGGCACGAATGGAGCGTCAACTGGCCTGGAAGGCGGAGGCGCGTGACGCGCTTGATGCTCTGGTGGAACGCCAGCCGGTTCTTACTCGAATTTCTGCGGCCAAGCGGCTGCGCGATGCGGCCGAAGCCCGTGCGCGTGCTGACGGGGACCGCGATGTGACCGTTGACGATGTCAGCGGAGCCAAAACCGCAATTCTGGAAGGGCAGGGCGCATGAACATGCTGACCGCTCTTTCCAGCCAACAGTCGAGTTTCGTGGTCGGGGTGCGCCCTGTTCACGGATGCAGTCGGGTCGTTTTCGAGCCGGCACCCATGCCGCGAGGGTTCTGCGCGGTAACGCCGAAAGGCAAGCAATGGAGGTCGTGAAAATGGCTTCAGATGGCGGGACCCCTTCGGGTCTCACACATGGAGAGGCACAAGAGATCCATCGCTACTTTGTAAAAAGTGCGATTGCGATGTCGCTTCTTCCTTTCCTCGCTCACATTTCGATGTGGATGTATAAACCCTGGCTCGCCTTTTAGGTGAACCTTAGCCTAAGGACTTGAAACTATGTGGAGAGTTTGGCTTCTTTTTGATCCGCGTCGTGCGTTTATCGCTCTCGCGGTCTTCCTGTTCACCTTGGCAATCTTCATCCATTTTATCCTTCTGTCTTCAGATCGGTACAACTGGATTGACGGTGCTGCGGGTGCTGGCGCGCAAGCGTCCATCAGCCAAGAGGTGGAAACAGTCCGCTTGTGAGGAGCTGACTGGCTGAACGCGGCTCCGCTGGGGGCCGCGAGCCGGACGCGGAGGGGCGATCTGGTTAACCCAACCGGCCGTACAGCGGAGCTGGGCGTTTTTAACGGCGCTCAGTTCCGCCCGGACGACCATCACCGGGGAATTATCAAATGGCGTTACTTAGTTTTGAACGCAAATACCGGGTCCGCGGCGGAACGCTGATCGGCGGAGACTTGTTCGATTTTTGGGTCGGACCGTTCTACGTCGGCTTTTTCGGCGTCACGACCCTGTTTTTTACCGCGCTGGGTACGGGCCTGATCTTCTTCGCCGCCTCTTTGGGCGACACGTGGAATTTCTGGCTCATCGACATTCAGCCGCCTGATCTCAGCTACGGGCTAGCCTTAGCCCCGATGAGGGAAGGCGGGTTATGGCAAATTATCACAATATGCGCGACGGGGGCCTTCGTGTCCTGGGCGCTGCGTGAAGTCGAAATCTGTCGCAAGCTTGGGATGGGATACCATGTCCCGATCGCCTTCAGCTTTGCGATCCTTGCCTTTGCCACGCTGAATATCTTCCGGCCGCTCCTCCTTGGAGCCTGGGGGGAAGGTTTCCCCTATGGCATCATGAGTCACCTCGATTGGGTCTCCAATCTGGGCTACTCCTTCGTGAACTGGCACTACAACCCGGTCCACATGATCGCGGTGACCTTCTTCTTCACCAACTGCCTGGCTCTGGGCCTGCACGGGGCTCTGGTCCTGTCAGCGACCAATCCGGGCCGTGGACAAGAGGTCAAGACCCCAGATCACGAAGACACCTTCTTCCGCGACTTCATCAGCTACTCCATCGGTCCGCTAGGCATTCACCGCCTGGGCCTGTTCCTGGCGATCTCTGCGGCCTTCTTTAGCGCTGTTAGCGTGATCATTGCCGGCCCCTGGATCCAATCCTGGGTAGCCTGGTGGGATTGGTGGCGTGTGCTGCCGATCTGGAGCTGAGAACTGGAGATCTAAATGGCTTATCAAAACATCTTCACTCAGGTTCAGCTCCGGGGTCCGGCTGAAGAGGGTGTACACGTTGCGGACAGTGAACCGCGCTACAAGTACTACACTTTCAACTACTGGGCCGGCATTCTGGGCAATGCCCAGATCGGTCCGGTCTATCTGGGCCTGAGTGGCCTGCTCTCGCTGGTCTTTGGCGGTCTTGCGATCACCATTATCGGGCTGAACTTTGCAGCCTCGGTGGACTGGAATCCGCTGGCCTTCATGCGGGAGTTCTTCTGGCTGACTCTGGACCCGCCGGGTCCTGAGTATGGCTTCTCGCCCTTTGTCCCGCTGGCAGAAGGCGGCTGGTACATCATGACCGGCTTCTTCCTGACCGCGTCGGTCCTGTTGTGGTTCGTCCGCAGCTATCGCCGCGCTCGCGAGCTGGGCATGGGCACCCACGTAGCCTGGGCGTTTGCCTCGGCGATCTGGCTTTTCCTGGTGCTGGGCTTTATCCGCCCGCTGCTCATGGGAAGCTGGGCCGAAGCTGTGCCCTACGGCATCTTCTCGCACCTGGAATGGACGAATAATTTCTCGTTGATCTACGGGAACCTGTTCTACAACCCGTTCCACATGTGGTCGATTTTCTTCCTCTATGGCTCAGCACTGCTGTTTGCCATGCACGGGGCGACCATCCTGGCTGTCGGCCGACTGGGCGGCGACCGGGAGATCGAACAGATCATCGACCGTGGTACCGCCAGTGAGCGTGCCGGCCTGTTCTGGCGCTGGACCATGGGCTTCAATGCGACCATGGAATCCATCCACCGCTGGGCCTGGTGGTTCGCAGTGCTGACCACCCTGACGGGCGGAATCGGCATCCTGCTGACGGGTACCGTCGTGAATAACTGGTTCCTGTGGGCCAGTGAGAATGGGATTGCGCCGCCGCTCTAAGTGCGACGATACAATCTTCCTCGGTGAAAAGGGGCGTGCTTGCCAAGTGGCGAGTGCGCCCTTTTGCCGTTTTGGGGGATAGCGGGACAATTATCCGCCTGCATAACTTTCGCAAATTCGAGTATCGGGCCACGCCCTCTATCCACGCCGCAAGGTGGGGATAGACTCGCGGCGCGCCTGAAGGCTGCACCGACCAGGTCCGGGTGAAGCTGACTTCAATTCAGGTGAAACCTGACCCGTGCGATGTTTTGCACAGCGCTGCCCTCACCTGTCCCGGACGCGCAACGATCCAGGATCGAGGGTCGGCATCTGTGTCGCGAGATTATGGCGGTATCAGGAGGTCGCGGCTCTTCGCCCTGATTAGCTCGGCCGGGATAGGGGGGCATGCCAAAACCCCTGACCGTCATCGGCGAATTTAATTCAGGACCCAGTCGCGCTGTCAGAGCTGCCTGGGTCCCAAATCAGGTTTGGGATGACGATTGAGTTTGGGGCCGAGCTTCCGCCAGCAAATAGAAGAAGCGGCTTAAGCCGCCACGCCCAGCGTTGCCCAGCGATCAAGATAGATTCGCAGCCAGGGGGCGAAGCGGTCGGGGTGGCTGGCGACCTCGGTAATGAGGTCTTCGGGACGGGCCCAGCGTACTGCGCTCACCTCGTCCGGGTGCAGATTGAAGGTGAGCGTGTTCCGGTCGGCTTCGCCGCGGAAGATGCGCACGCGCTCATGTTCGATAAGGCCATTACCCACATCGGCCTTGTAGGTGGTCAGTCCCACCTCGGTCAGGGCCAGGTCAATGCCCAGCTCCTCGCCAAGGCGGCGCCGGGCGCTTGCGGCGGCGTCCTCGCCCCAGTCAGGATGGGTGCAGCAGGCGTTCGCCCATAGGCCCGGGCAGTGGTATTTCGCGGCTGCGCGCTGCTGGATCAGCATGTCCTCCCCATCAAAGACGAAGACCGAGACCGCGTCGTGCAGCAGTCCTTTACGGTGGGCCTCCAGCTTGTCGATCGCAAAGCGCTGCCCGTCGCCATCAATGGCGGCGATCAGACGTGCGTCATCAGAAGCATCTTTCACAGGCATGGCCTTGCTCAAACTCGCGCCTGGACCTTGATACTACGCCACCGCGTATTTGCGATGCAGGGCGCATTGAGACCAGATATCGCACAGCGCGGTCACCAGTCGATCGATGTCGGCATCGGAATGGACCGGTGACGGTGTGATCCGTAGCCGCTCTGTCCCCTTGGGCACCGTGGGGTAGTTGATCGGCTGAACATAGATGCCGTGATTGGCCATCAGCCAGTCACTGATTTCCTTCGCCTTGACCGGATCGCCCACCATGACCGGAACGATATGGCTGGGGTTGTCCAGGGTCGGGATGCCAATCTCCGCAAGCTTGCCGCGCACCACGCGCACATTGCGTTGCTGGCGCTGGCGCTCGATCTCGGACTCCTTGAGATGCTTCACCGCCGCGCATGCACCGGCGGCGACGGCCGGCGGCAGGGCGGTGGTGAAGATGAAGCCCGAAGCAAAGGAGCGGATGAAGTCGCACAGCGCCGTTGAGGCGGCGATATATCCGCCCAGGACGCCATAGGCCTTGCCCAGCGTGCCTTCGATCACCGTGATCCGGTCCATCAGGCCCTCACGCTCGGCAATGCCACCGCCGCGCGGCCCGTAAAGGCCAACCGCGTGAACCTCATCCAGATAGGTCATGGCGTTATGCTTGTCGGCGACGTCGCAAATTTCCGCGATCGGCGCGATATCACCGTCCATGGAGTAGACAGACTCAAACGCGACCAGCTTGGGCCGGTCCGGATCCATCTCAGACAGCATCCGATCCAGATCCTCCGGGTCGTTATGGGCCCAGATATGTTTGTCTGCCTTGGAGTGGCGAATGCCCTCAATCATGGAGGCGTGGTTCTGCTCATCTGACAGCACAATACAGCCCGGGATCTTGGCGGCCAGGGTCGATAACGCGGCCCAGTTGGACACATAGCCGGAGGTGAACAGAAGCGCGGATTCCTTGTTGTGCAGGTCGGCCAGCTCCTGTTCCAGAAGAACATGGTGGTGGTTCGTGCCCGAGATATTGCGCGTGCCGCCAGCGCCAGCGCCACAGCTATCGAGCGCTTCATGCATGGCGTTCAGAACCGTGGGGTGCTGGCCCATGCCCAGATAGTCGTTGGAGCACCAGACGGTGACGTCGTGGGTGTCGCCATCTTCGTGGCGCGTCGCAGCCGGGAAATTGCCCTTGTGGCGTTCGATATCGGTGAAAACCCGATAATTGCCCTCAGCTTTGAGATCCTCGAGCCGGTTCTTGAAAAAGCCCTCGAAATCCATGGGCGATCCCCCCTCTTAAAGTCTGCGCGCGCGAGCAGCATCACGCGATGGTAAAAGCCAGCGCCACAGCGCTGCGTCTGGCAGCGGAGAGGCAAAGAAGATGTGTTCCAGAGCGCCCAGCGCTGCGAGCGCACCCAAAAGCGCAAAGCCCACCGTTTCAAACGGCAGGCTGGCCGTGGCGGCGATCCAGAAGAAGACGGCAGCGGCGATCGCGCAGCTACCGGCGGTAAAGACAAAGAACAGACCGGCCGGACGCGGACTGAAATAGCTGGGCAGATAGCTTAAGCGTTCAGGCAGGAACTGGTCTGTGAAGTGTGGCGCGCCCACAAACAGGTTGAACTTGCTCGACAGGCGCAGGGCAAAAAGAAGTGCAAAGATCTGAACGCCCACAAGGTTGGCCGCACCCAGGCTCATCACCCCAAGGCTCACCACCGTGGCGGCCAGCGCCAGCTCGTGATGGATCAGGGTTGCCGTTGCGGCCTTGAAGCGCGCCCAGCCGGTCAGGTCTGGCGGGCAGCGGGCTTTGTTGGGGCCGGTGATCCAGCCAAACAGGAAGCTCATCTCATGCCAGGCCCACAGGATCAGGGCGGAGAAGGCGGCCGTGTAGGCCCCCATCGGCGTCGACAGTTCACGGGTCAGCCACAAACCGGCGAGCGCAAGAAGCGCCAACCCGCTGATAATCACCATGGCGGCGATCCGGGCGATCTTTCCCTGTCGGCCAAGCACCAGGATGGCTCCGGTGGAGAGCCACCAGAGCACCAGGGTTGCCAGGATTGGACCGACCAGGGACATGACGCTTCAGGGCCTTACCAGGTCGGTTCCAGGCGCACGTCGGCGGGCGCCTCGTTCCGGATGGTTGGCAGGAAGTAGAGCTTGGCAAACAGCGCCGCAGCCTGAACACCGCAGACGCCGCGCTTCAGGGCGCCCATGATGCCGCCCTCCTCACGGGCCGCCCACATGCGGTCCATGATCTTGCGCATGCTTTCAAGACCAGCGCGGAACTTGGGATTGTCGATATCCAGCGTCAGCGGGAAGACCTGCTTGCAGATCTCGGACGTGATGCGGAAGACCTCGTAATCATACTCGGTCGGATCAACACCCAGCGCCTTGTGGAAGGCCGGACGGGCGTGGTCGCGCACATACATGGTGGCAAACACGGCCAGCTGGAAGAATTTGATCCACAGCTTGTTGGTGCCTTCCAGCAGCTTTGGATTGGCCCGCATGATCAAGGCAAAGGCTTCGCCATGGCGAAACTCGTCGTTACACCACTCCTCAAACCAGTTGAAGATCGGGTGGAACATATTGTCGGGATTGCGCTCCAGATGACGGTAGATCGTGATGTAGCGCGCATAGCCGATCTTCTCGGACAGATAGGTCGCGTAGAAGATGAATTTGGGTCTGAAGAAGGTGTATTTCTTGGTCTTCGTCAGGAAGCCCAGATCCACCCCGATGCCGTAATCCTTCAGACAGGTATTGATGAAGCCGGCATGGCGGCTTTCATCGCGGGCCATGAATTTGAACAGCTTCTTCACGTCCGGGTTCTTGATGTTCTTGACGATTTCGCCGTAGAGCACGCAGCCGGAAAACTCAGCCGTCAGAGAGCTCACCAGGAAGTCGACGAATTCCTTGCGCAGGTCTTCTGGAAGGCTCATCAGCGCGTTTTCAAACGCTTCGGTGCGACGGAAGTGGCCCTTGTTGGGATCGGCTTCCATCTCGCCTAAAAGCTTGTCCCATTCGGCGCGGACCGGCTCGACATCCATGGCGTCGATTTCGGCAAAATCGGTGGTGTAGAAGCGCGGGCTGAGCATGGTCGTTTCCTGAGCCATGCGGGTGGTTTCGCTCGGCTCGGCGCGCCTGGCGCGGGCCATTTCGGCTTCAGTGACAGCGATATTCATAGCTTCCTCCCAGCTGAAAAGCTGACTTCGTACAATTCGGTAATCTCAAGGCTGGCCAGGAAGCGCGTCCACTGGCGCGACAGCCAGTTTGCGCGCATCACCGTGGCCGTGCGGCTATAGCTGGCCGCTTCGCCAAACCCGACCTGGATGGGATCGCCGTGAACTCTCACCCGGTCGCCGGGAAAGATCGGCACATCGCCTTCCAGCGCCACATGGGCGTGGAGATGTTCATTGGTGTGCTCCACCTCGATGGTGCAGGGCACGTCAAACTTTCGCGGGTTGGCGCTCATTGCGCTCCTCCTGCCAGCTCAGCCTCGGCCAGCTGGTCCTGCGGGTATAAAAGGGCAGCGAAAGCGTCCCGGTTATCCGGTCCGAACGCGCCCAGGAAAATCTCGATTTCATTGGTGGGATCGGTCAGCCACATCTCCCCGTCGGGAAACTCGGCCAGTGTGACCGGATCGCGGCTCTCGCTGCCGCGCAGGCGGCGCTGGCGGGCCACGCCGCGCATGACCGAGCGGACAAACACGCCCTCATCCATGCCGTAGGCGGCAAGCTCTGCCCCGGTATCGGCATTGTAAACGGTCACGAGGCCATCGGCCCCGTCTTCAAAGCGAAGCTCGACCATGGCCACCGGCTCCACCGACGCCGGCTCATAGTGCAATCCCATGCCGGTAACCCGGGCAAAGGTGACCACCGCCAGGGTGATCGCGATGAAGATGCCAATGGCAATCATGGCGCGTTGGTGGATGACTTCTTGCGGGCTCATGGTCGTATCGCTTCGTGTCTATGGGTCTTAGCTGTTGGCAGCCGCAGTGCGGCCTGGCATCGCCTTGGGGCGCACCGGTTCAGGACTGTCGACGGCAATCGGGGTGGGGGCCTGTCCGGCCTTGGCGGCAAGTGCCCGGGCCAGAACCTCAGCGCCAGCCTTTGCGTCGGGCAGGCCGCGCAACATTGGCTGGGCATTGAACAGCCGCCACGGGCGCACATGCGGCCAGAGCGGCATGTAATAGGCCTTGTGGTGGCCGTTGAGCTGAAGCGGAATGTCGCCATTGCCGCTCTTACGCAGATTCAAGGCGGCTGACCCCACCAGCGAGAACGGGATGTTGATCGCCTTGGGCAGGGCTACGCCCGCCCGGATCACAACCCGGTCGGTGGTGATGGTGTAGATGGTCGATCGGGCGATCAGCCATGCCAGGAGGCCAAGCAGGCTGATCACTCCGAACGCCATCGGGATCAGGAACAGCGCGTTGGCAAGGGCCACGTTAAATGCTGTTCCGGCCATGACCGCAGATGTGATCTGCCAGACCATCACGGCGGCGAAATAGATGGCGATGGCGCGCACGTGAAACACGTGCATGGCCAGCGCTTTCCAGGCCGGTCCACCGCGCCAGAGGATGTCCTCGCCTTCCGGCAGGTCGTCGGGAAGGCCGGGGATGGGTTCATCCTTGAACTTGTCAGGATCACACATGGGTCTGTTCCTCTTCTTTTAGATGAGGGGTTTGACACGCTCGGACGTCGCGTAGAGCGTGCCGCCGGCGTAGTAGGCGCTGATCTTGTCTTCCTCCAGACGCGTCACCTGGGTGGATGAAGCGTGGGCAGGAACACCGGTGAACTGCGCGGCGGTGATGGACGGCACGTCGACAACCGACGCTTTGCCCTTCACGTCGGCAAACGCGTACGGCATCAGCACCTTGCGGCCATCAGCAGCCACTTCGACTTCGTAGTAGCGAACCAGCGCTTCAGCGCGGTCCATCCAGATGTCGGAGATCTTGCCAGCCACTTCACCATCAGCGCCGACAACGTCGAAGCCGCGCGGGTCAGCGCTTTCCTTGGCCACGGAGAATTCCGGCATGGCCGACAGCGGCACGATCTTCGGCAGATTCTCGTGCGTCATGTCGGGGATGTCTTCGCGCATCGTGTAGGCACCCGGACCGATGCCGGACTGCATGGGATCGCCCACCGGCTCGATCGGCGCGCCAGCCCACGGGGCCATGCGGGTCGCCTTGTCATCAATGCTCGGGTCGCGAACACCGTCGGGTTTGTGGATTTCACGGCCGTCAGACAGCTTGTAGGTCTTCGGCTTCGGCATCCAGTTGGCACCGATGGATTCCAGCTTGCCGGTCTCGTCAGATTCCAGCGGATAACCTTCGCGCCGACCTTCGCGAGCGAGGTAAAACACCAGGCCAACAAAGAAAAGGTTGAAGAGGGTGAAAATCAGCGTTGCGAGATCAAATGATCCAACGATGGGTATGCCTTCCATGATCAGGCCTCCTTTTAAGCCCTAGCCGGGGAACTCGGTCAGACCGAATTTGCCCCGCGCACGCTCCTGACCGCTGCCCGCATGGCGAGCGAGCGGACCGATCGCCACAATGGCGGCGAACAGAAGCGCAATTTCGATGTGATAAACGGCCTGATACCCGACAGCGGGCCCCTGAAGGGCCGTGCCAAGCTGGCCGGCGTCGGCCATCGCGCCGACAAGGTCACGCAAGCCTCCGCCCAGAGCCATTGCGATCCCGGCCGCTGTGGCCTGAACCGCGCCCCAGGCGCCTAGAGCAATGCCGGCACCGCCAGCTTCACCCAATTCCATAACCGCGGTGAGCGTGCCCACCGCAAACAATCCCCCGCCCAGCCCGATCAGCATCGTGCCCAGACGGAAAATCCACGCTGACCCCAGCGGGTCAGACAAGACAACAAAGGCAAAGGCGAACACGCCAATCACCATGCCGTAGGCGGCCAACCGATGAGCGTCATGACCTCGGGTCAGACCGCGTCCGGCCAGGCCAAATCCGATCAGCGCCCCAAAGGCCCAGATCGCCGTCAGCAAGGTTGTGCCCCCCACCGACAGGCCCAGCACTTCGCCGCCATAGGGTTCAAGCAGGATGTCCTGCATGGCAAAGGCTGCAGCCCCCAGGCCCACCGCGATCAGAAGCCGCGCCGGACGACCGCCATCCATGAAGGCGGCCCAGGCCTCTTTAAAGACCGGGCGCTCTTTTTCCGGATCGGTCAGCGCCGGCTGGCGCGCTTCCTGGCGCCACAGGGCCACCAGATTGAGGATTAGCGAGACCACCGCCGCGCCCTGGATTACCTGGATCAGGCGTTGGTGTGAGAAGTCCGCCAAGAGAAGGCCGATGGCCACCGCGCTGATCAGCATGCCCACCAGCAGCATCACATAAAGCAGCGCCACCACGCGTGGACGGGTGTCCTCGTCGGCCAGGTCCGTTGCCAGTGCCAGACCGGCAGTCTGGGTGGTGTGAAGTCCGGCGCCGACCAGCAGGAAAGCCACCGCACAGGTCAGCGTGCCGTAAATGCTGGTCCCGCTGACATCGCCCGACAAGAGCAGGAGCGAGAAGGGCATGATGGCCAGACCGCCATACTGCATCAGCGAGCCAAACCAGATGTAGGGCAGACGGCGCAGCCCCAGCACCGAGGCATGGGTGTCGGATTTAAACCCGATCAGGGCGCGCAAGGGCGCAAACACCAGCGGCAGAGCCACCATCAGGGCCACAATCCAGGCCGGAACGCCCAGCTCTGTAATCATCACCCGGTTCAATGTGCCGGTCAGAAGAACGGTCGCCATGCCCACAGAAATCTGGAACAGCGACAGCCGCAGCAGACGGCGGAGCGGCAGCTCCGTCGTGGCCGCATCAGCAAAGGGGAGCATCGCCTTGAAAAGGCGGCCCCATGCTTTTGCGTTTTCTGCGGCGCGATCATTCATGCGCGGATCAGCTCCATGGCTTGAGAGATGTAGAAAAAGCTGTCGATCCGCTGAGTGCGCCCGACCTTCCAGCCCTGAAGCTCAGGGTGGGCGGCGATGCGCTTGCGCAAATGGCCTTCAGACACCGGCACAATGGCGGGCGAGCGGTCCGACTTTGGAAACAGCTGGCCGACCGCATGCATCACGGTGAGCATCGGCGTGCGCGGCGCGAAGGTGAAGATGACCTGATCTTCAGCGCGTGAGGCCAGATCGGCAATCATCTGCACCATGTCGGCGGGCTGATAGTGAATAACAGAGTCCATGGACACGACCCGGTTTACCGGGCCTTCAGAGGCATCCAGCATGTCGCCAGCGCGGAAATGGATCTCACCGGCAAGCCCGGTTGGCGCGCGCTCTGCTGCCAGCTCCACCAGCGTTGGCGATAGGTCCACGGCTTCAACGCGCGCTCCGCGTTCAGCCGCCGCAAAGGCCAGCTGGCCTGCGCCACAACCGGCATCGAGCAGCCGCTCACCGGTCAGGTCTGACGGTAACCAGGACAGGATGGTCTCGCGAATGCTGTCGCGGCCGGCGCGCACCGTGGCGCGGATACCGCTGACTTCAGCATCGCTGGTCAGTTTCGCCCAAGCCTCAACCGCGGTGCGGTCAAAATAGGTTTCCAGCGCGTCGCGGCGGGCGGTGTAAGTCTCTGTGGCCATTATTCAAACCCCAGGAAGTCAAAGATCTCGCGATCCTTCATCGGCGTGGCGAGGCACGGCTCGACCCCGTCAATCAGAGCCTGGGCCAGGCGCAGATATTCCTGCTGGACGGCTTCCACTTCCGGGTCGCCATGCATCTCAAACAGGGTCTGTTTCTTCAGGCGTGACAGGCGGATCGCATCCAGATCCGGGAAGTGCGCCAGACGGCGCAGGCCGGTCGCCTCGGCGAAGCGGTCAATCTCGTCGGTGGCCTTGGAGCGGTTGGCGATGACCCCGCCCAGCCGCACTTCGTAATTCTTTGATTTGGCCTGGATGGCCGAGGCAATCCGGTTCATTGCAAAGATGGAATCGAAGTCGTTCGCTGCGACGACAAGGCCCCGGTGGGCGTGTTGCAGTGGGGAGGCGAAGCCGCCACACACCACATCGCCCAGCACGTCGAAGATGACGATGTCGGCATCATCAAGAAGGTGGTGCTCTTTTAAGAGCTTCACCGTCTGGCCGACCACATATCCACCACAGCCGGTCCCGGCGGGTGGGCCACCGGCTTCCACACACATCACGCCGTTATAGCCTTCGAACATGAAGTCTTCGGGGCGCAGCTCTTCTGAGTGGAAGTCCACGCTTTCAAGAACGTCGATGACGGTGGGTGCGAGCCGCTTGGTCAGGGTAAAGGTGGAATCGTGCTTGGGGTCACAGCCGATCTGAAGCACGCGCTTGCCCAGCTTTGAAAAAGCAACCGACAGGTTTGACGAGGTGGTCGACTTGCCGATGCCGCCCTTGCCGTAAACGGCAAAAACCTTCGCCGCATCAATCCCAAGGCCATCATCGAGATGAACCTGTACGCTTCCTTCCCCATCGGGGCGGCGAACCTGCGGTCGTCCTAGGTCGAGCATGGTCATCATTCAGTCCTTTAGGTCGATCCAGAGCTGGTGGGCGTGACGCCTTCCAGCTGATCTTCAATGGCTTCACCGGCGCGTTTCAGCGCCTCAAGCGTTTCAGGGTCGGGCCGCCAGTAGCTGCGCTCATGGGCTTCGATGAGCCGTTCAGACAGGCGGGCGGCTGATTTCGGATTCAGGGCGGCGAGACGGTCGCGCATGGTTTCGTCCAGCACGTAGGTCTCGGTGATTTTCTGATAGACCCAGGGGGCGACCTGGCCGGTCGTGGCCGACCAGCCCATCGTGTTGGTCACCTGGGCTTCGATATTGCGCACGCCTTCGTGGCCGTGCTGCAGCATGCCCTCATACCAGCGCGGATTGAGAATGCGGGTTCGCGTTTCAAGGGCGACCTGTTCGGTCAGGCTGCGCACCTTGCCTTCGCCGCCGGTCTGGTCGCCGATATAGACCGGTGCCTCCTCGCCTCCCTTGGCGCGGCGCACTGCTCGGTCGATGCCGCCGAGCGTGTCGAAATAGTGGTCGATGGTGGTCACGCCGAGTTCCACCGAATCCAGATTCTGGTAGGCCAGATCCACATCGGACAGGATTTCGCCAAGCAGCGCGTCTTGCTTCACCGCTTTACCGTTGCGGCCAAAGGCGTAGCATTTGCGCTTTTGATAGGCGTCAGCAAGCTCGTCTTCATCGTCCCACATGCCGCTGTCGATCAGCTGATTGACGTTGGCGCCATAGGCCCCGTCAGCATTGGAAAAGACGCGCAGCGATGCGGTTTCCAGATCAATGCCCCGCTTTTCAGCATAGGCGAGCGCGTGGCGGCGGATCGGATTCATCTCCAGCGGCTCGTCAGCGCTGGCGGCCAGGTATGCCGCTTCAGCCAGCATCCGGCTTTGCAGCGGTAACAGATCACGGAAAATACCCGACAGGGTCATCATCACATCGATGCGCGGGCGTCCCAGCTCTTCAAGGCTGATCAGCTCGGCACCGGCCAGGCGGCCAAAGGCGTCCTGGCGTGGCTTTGCGCCCATCAGCGCCAGGCATTGGGCAATCGGCCCGCCCTCGGTTTTCAGATTGTCTGTGCCCCACAGCACCATGGCGATGGTCTGAGGGATTTCGCCACTATCCGTCAGGCTGCGGTCGATCAGGCGCTGGGCCTGGTCAAAGCCGTCCTTCACCGCCCAGGCGCTGGGCAGGCGGAAGGGGTCAAAGCCATGCAGATTGCGGCCCGTGGGCAGGATGTCAGCCGAGCGCATCAGGTCGCCACCGGCCACCGGGCGCATATAGCCGCCATTGAGCGCGTGGAGTGCGCTGTCCAGTTCGCGATTGGCTTGCAAGCCCGTCTCGGTGGCTTCAAGGCGACCAAAGATCGGGGCCCAGCGCTCACGCTGGGACGTAGGCAGAAGCGACAGGGCAGACTTCGCATTGCCGGTCTTGATAAGGCGCTCCACTGTTTCTTCGGGGGCGGCCTCACCGGCTTCGACCTCGGCGATAGCCTTTAGAAGATCAAGGCGCGCGTCTTCGCTGGGGATCTCACCAAAGACGTGAAGCCCGTGCGGGATCAGTGTTGATTCCAGCTCCATCACGTCGCCGCGAAGGATCTCGATCTGGGCGGCGTCTGCGCCGGTCCAGGGCGGTTCAGGGTCCACCAGCTCTAGCTCAACCGCCTGGGCCTGGATCAGTTCAGCCAGGCTGTCGCGCTTCGACGCGGGCGCGTCCTCAGGCAGGGTGCGCCAGTCATTAAGGCTGGCCTTCAGCTCGGTCAGGCCGCGATAAAGCCCGGCCTGGGCAATCGGCGGGGTCAGATAGCTGATCAGCGTGGCCGCACCGCGGCGCTTGGCGATCAGGCCTTCAGACGGATTGTCGGCCGAGTAGAGATAGAAGTTGGGAAGGTCGCCAATCAGGCGGTCCGACCAGCAATCGCCCGAAAGTCCCGATTGCTTGCCGGGCATGAATTCCAGTGCGCCATGGGTGCCAAAGTGCAGCACGGCGTGGGCGCCAAAGTCTTCGCGCAGATAGCGGTAGAAGGCGGAGAACGCATGGGTCGGGGCAAAGCCGCCTTCAAACAGAAGGCGCATCGGATCGCCCTCATAGCCAAAGCCCGGCTGCAGGCCGACCATGACATTGCCGAATTGCTGGCCCAGCACGAAGATATTGCGGCCATCGGTCTGCTGGCGACCCGGCGCGGGACCCCACTGCTCTTCAATGGCTTTCAGGTGCGGCTCGCGGCGGACATGGTCGTTCACATCAATGCGGTGAAGGATGTTGGCGTCCTGGCCATAGGTGGCTGCATCGCCCTCAAGCACAGCGCTTTTCAGCGCGTCCAGCGTGTCGGGCACGTCCACGGTATAGCCCTCGGCCTTCATCGCCTTGAGCATGTTGTGAAGCGAGGCGAAGACTGAAAGATTCGCTGCCGTGCCCGCTGCGCCTGCGTTCGGCGGGAAGTTGAACAGGACGATGGCGACCTTGCGTTCGGCCAGTTCCGCCCGGCGCAGGGCCACAAGCTTCTGGGCGCGATCAGCCAGCGTGTCGGCGCGTTCAGCGCAAACATGCATCGCGCGGGGCTCGCAGTCTGTGAATGTGCATTCGCGTTTGCAACCGGAGCAGGTCATGCCGCCCGCAACCCGGCCGCCATAGACGATGGGGTTGGTGGCGCCATCGAGCTCCGGGATCGTCACCATGATGGAGGATTCCACCGGGGTGAGGCCTTGCGTCGACGCCTGCCACTCCTCCAGCGGCTGGAACTCCAGCGGGTGGGCGGCGATATAGGGCACGTCCAGCTTGGCCAGCACCGCTTCAGCGGCATGCGCGTCGTTATAGGCAGGCCCGCCCACCAGCGAGAAGCCGGTCAGTGAGATCACCAGATCGACCGTGGGGCGGCCGTCTTTGAGGAAGAATTTCTCAATGGCCGGACGCGAGTCCAGACCAGAAGCGAAAGCCGGGACAACGTTGAGCCCACGCGCTTCCAGCGCTGCAATGACACCGTCATAGTGATCGGCATCACCGGCAAGCACATAGGAACGCATGATGAGGAGCCCAACGGTCCCGGCTCCAACACCGCGCGGCGCGGGGAGGGCCGACACTCGCTCGGTGATCCTGGCCTCACAGCCTGGATGGTATAATCCCTCTTCGGGATATTCGATGGGCGGCTGGACCTTGATCCGGCCGCGCAGGGTCTCACGCGGACCGCTGGCATAGCGGTCGATGAGATTGGCAATCATGCCTGTAAAATTGGCCTCAGAACCGGCGAGCCAGTACTGCAGCGTCAGGAAGTAGTTGCGCAGGTCCTGGGCCTTGCCCGGCACAAAGCGCAACAGCTTGGGCAGGCGGCGCAGCATGGCCATCTGCGACTTGCCGCCAGCCTTGGACGGGTCCTTGGTGGTATTGCCGCGGAGCTTTTTCAGCGCCGCCATCAACCCGGATTGCGGCCCGTCCATATTCAGCCCGCCCATGCGGGTAATGCGCACGATTTCAGGGGCCGACATGGAGCCTACCACCGCATCGCAATGGGGCGCGCGCGCCTTCAGGGCTGGCAGCACCTTTTCCACCTGGTCTTCCAGGAAGAGCATGTTGGCAACGATGATATCCGCCTGGCCGATATCGGCGATGCAGTGCTCCAGTGCGTTGGAGGTGTCGGTCCAGTCCGATGCCGCATGAAACGCCAGCTCCAACCCCGGGAAGGTCTGACGCAGCTTGGCCGTCGCACGGCTTGCCGCGCTTGCCAGGTGGTTATCCAGCGTAACCACGACGACCCGGATCGGGGTCGCTTCAGCGTCCGAAGTGGGCTTTAGCATCGTAGAGCGTTTCAACCGTGATGGTGTCAGTGCCGTGTTCAGCGGCGTAGGTTTCGGTGTTGCGGCGAGCCTTGCCGCGCACGAAGAACGGAATTTTCTTCAATTCCTTCATGGCGTCGTCATCCCAAACCGGCTCGCCGGGTGCGGTGGGTTCAACGGTGTTGGTGACGGGTTCAGGGGCGGGTGCAGCTTCGACGGGGACTGGTGCGGGCTTGCGAGGAGCGGGCGCATGACCGCCCAAATGTGAAGGGCCATTCTCATCTGAGAATTCCCAGTCTTCGCGGAACATACCCAGCAAGTGCTCTTCCAGACCCATCACGAGCGGATGGACCCAGGTGTCGAACAGCACATTCGCGCCTTCATAGCCCATCACCGGCGCATAGCGGGCCGGGAAGTCTTCCACGTGCACCGGCGCAGAGATCACGGTGCATGCGACGCCCAGCCGCTTGGCGATGTGGCGCTCCATCTGGGTGCCCAGCACCAGCTCCGGGCGCGCTGCCTCGATGGCGGCTTCAACTTCCAGATAGTCGTCGATGATCAGCGGCTCTACGCCATATTTGGCAGCCGCCTCACGGACATCGCGGCCAAACTCGCGATTGTAAGCGCCAAGGCCCACCAGCTCGAAGCCCATCTCCTCGACCGCAACGCGGGCCGCGGCGATCGCATGGGTGGCATCGCCGAACACAAAGACGCGCTTGCCGGTCAGGTAATTGCTATCGACCGAGCGGGTCCACCAGGGCAGGCGAAGGTCTTCATCATCAAGCGCGGGCTCTGGATCCACGCCGATAAAGCCGGCAACCTCGCGCACAAAGTCGCGCGTGGCACCAACACCCATGGGGGTTACGGTGGTGCGCGGCTGACCAAAGGCTTTTTCAAGCCAGCGTGCGGCGGCATCTGCGATTTCCGGATACAGGACAACGTTGAAGTCGGCATCGCCCAGACGGGTCACATCGCGAACGCTGGCATTGAGCGGCGCTACGACATTCACCTCAACGCCCAGCTTGCCGAGCAGCTTGGTGATTTCCTTGATGTCGTCACGGTGGCGGAAGCCCAGCGCGGTCGGGCCGAGGATGTTGGCGCGCGGCGGGCCTTCACGGCGCTCCGGCTTTGGGTCACCCGGGGCTGGCGCATGGGGGCTGCAAAGCCCACGAACCAGCCGGTAGAAAGTCTCTGACGCGCCCCAATTTTCCTTCTTGGAGTAGGACGGCAGCTCCAGCGGCAGCACCGGGCACGGCAGACCCAGACGCGCCGCCAGCCCGCCAGGGTCATCCTGGATCAGCTCAGCGGTGCACGAGGCCCCGACAATCATGGCTGCCGGCTTGTAGCGCTCATAGGCGTCGGTGGCGGCGTCCTTGAAAAGCTCAGCGGTGTCAGAGCCCAGATCGCGGGCCTGGAAGGTGGTGTAGGTCACCGGCGGGCGGTGATTGCGCCGCTCGATCATCGTGAAGAGCAGGTCGGCATAGGTATCGCCCTGGGGCGCATGCAGCACGTAGTGCAGGTCCGTCATCGCGGTTGCGATGCGCATCGCACCCACATGGGGTGGGCCTTCATATGTCCAGACGGTGAGCTTCATTTGACCCTCAACACATCGCGGCGACGCAAGGGGCGGGCGAACAGCTCAGCCAGATCGCCAGCCTGTTCAAAGCCCTGAATGGGCGTGAAGACGAGCTCGATGGCCCACTTGGTGGACAGACCTTCGGCTTCCAGAGGATTGGCAAGCCCGAGGCCACAGACCGTCAGGTCGGGTTTGGCATCGCGGCAGCGATCAAGCTGGCTGTCCACGTGCTGGCCTTCGCTCAGCTGGGTGCTGGCCGGCAGCTGTGGTAGCTCACAATCAAGATGACTGCGGTGGATGTAGGGGCTGCCCACTTCCAGCAATTCCATGCCGCACTCATGGTGCAGCATTCGCGCCAGCGGGATCTCCAGCTGGGAATCCGGGAAAAAGAAGATGCGCTTGCCCTCAAGGGCCTCGCGATACCGCTCCAGCGCTTTGATAGCCCGCGCTCGCGGTGCAGAAACAGCGGCCTCAAAGCGTTCGTCACTGACGCCAAAGGCATCCGCAGCGGCGCGCAGCCAGCTCTCAGTGCCTTTTGCGCCAAGCGGGAAGGGCGCCGCGATACGCTTTGCCCCTCGGCCTTCCAGCGCCTGGGCGGTCTTGCCCAGGAAGGGCTGGGCCAGCAGATAGCGCGTGCCCTCGCCCACCGGCGGCAGGGTTTCGCTGTTCCGCGCGGGGAGGAAATGCACCGGCCCCAGGCCCATGGCGTCAAACAGGCGGATAAACTGGTCTTCGACCACATCGGCCAGCGAGCCCACCACCATCAGCGAACGCTCTTCGGCGGGCGCTTGTGGTAACTCGGGCACGAGGGACTCTAGGCAGAAATCCTCGCCTTCGGTGAAGGTCGTTTCAATGCCGCTGCCTGAATAATTCAGGATGCGCACATCGGTGTGGGTCTTGTTCAGGCGCTCGGCGGCGCGTGACAGATCCAGCTTGATGACCTCGCTGGGGCAGGACCCAACGAGAAACAGTGTCTTGATGTCCGGGCGACGCGCCAGGACCTGGCTGGCGACCCGGTCCAGCTCTTCATTGGCGTCGGCCATCCCGGCCAGATCACGCTCTTCAATCACCGCGGTGGCAAAGCGAGGCTCGGCGAAGATCATCACGCCAGCCGCTGACTGCATGAGATGGGCGCAGGTGCGCGAGCCCACGATCAGGAAGAAGGCGTCCTGAATCTTGCGGTGCAGCCAGACGATCCCGGTCAGCCCGCAAAAAACTTCGCGTTGGCCCCGTTCTCTTAAAATGTCTGTGGTGCAGTCACTCTCGGCGGGGGTCGTTGCCAGTTCAGCCGTCACGAAGCGGCTCCTTCCAGCCGCGCGATGCGCAGCTTCCACAGGAATTGAGCCGCGTTGATGACGTAAGTGGCATAGGCCGCGAGCGCGAGCAGCATCTGCTGGTCTGGCGTGCCAATGTTGAAGAAAACCGCGGCGAGATAGGCGGTGTGCAGGGCCAGCACCAGCATCGAGAAAACGTCTTCCCAGAAGAATGCGGGCGCAAACAGCCAGTGATCAAACACTACCTTCTCCCAGATGGAGCCGGTGATCATGATCGCGTAGAGAATCAGGGTTTTGGCGACGACCGATCCGGTCGCGATCCCGTAGCCTTCGCCGGTCATCAGATAATTGATCACCAGCGCCAGGCTGCCGAGGAAAATCAGGAACTGGACCGGGGCCAGAATACCCTGAACCAGCGTCCAAGCGCTTTTGTCGCGGCGTTCACGCTGTTCTGGCGTGTAAATACGCTGGCTGCCCGCCCTTTGACGATGAAGATACCGCGCGCGCGCACCCGTATGGGCTGTCCACGGGCTCGGTGCCACCATATCGATGATGCTTTGCAGTCCCTGGGCCAGCCAGAGCTCAAATCCACCTTGGTTTCGCTGTGATCCGTCGTGTTTTGCGGAAACTCGGCCTGTGCCGTTATCAGCTTGAATCTGCATGTCGGACCCTCCCTGCGCGAAGCTGGCGCATGTCCTGAGTGAGGAGCGTACGTTAGCGAAAGCCAGAGTGTCAACTTTTGTTGACGTCTTATAAAATTTACACACCCGGATCGGGGTTTTTTGGGTTTCGGCCTTCAAATGCCCTTGCTTTTTGGAAAATAAACTGTCTCGATAAAGGGGTCGGTGGCGTCCTGGCTGCCGATCACCGAGCGGTTCCCGCCGCACGACCTTGGGCTCTTCTAAAGGCCTTAAGGAGCGGCTTGGTGAAGCGCTGAAGACCGTAGGGCGGTGAGCCTCCCTCTCTCTTCTGCGTCAGGCGGGAAGGGAGTCATGTATGACCGAGACTAGCGCCAAGACATTCAGCTTCGCCACTCTTGCGAAAGCCACACAAATGACGCTCGACTGGCGAAACTGGGCCCCCAGTTCGCGGCGTTTCGAGCGCGCCGACCAGCCCCCTGCCGAAGTGCTCGACAAGTTGATCGAGTCTGAAATCATCCCCCGTCTCATGTTGGCCAATCGCGTGGCGAAAAGGGCCAATGTTGTATCTATGGCGGATTTCAAGCCGCGGCCGTTCAGCGAAGAGTCTGTTGACGAGTTCGCCCGTCGCGCCGTCAAAGTCGATGCCGAAATCCTGTGTGATGAGGTGGAAGCCCGAGTAAGGGCGGGCGTCTCTCACGAGGATTTGCTGCTGCGTCTTCTGGCACCGGCGGCGCGCCGTCTGGGCAAGCTATGGGAAGAAGACGACATGGAGTTCACCGATGTCACAATCGGTTTGATGAAGCTTCATCGTGTCGTGCAGCGCATTAACGAGGACGCCCCGCTGGACAGGGCGGCTTCGGGATCTGCGCCGCGAGTGCTCCTCGCGCCGGCATTGGGCGAACAGCATCTTTTAGGCGTACTGATGGTGGGTGAATTTTTCTCCCGCGCAGGCTGGAATGTGCGTTGTGAGCCCCATAAAACGGCCAAACATCTGATTTCCTGTGTTTCAGAAGCGCATTTCGACGTTGTGGGTTTATCCGCGAGCACGCAAAATGCGGTAGATTCGCTGAGTGGAGAGATTCGCGATCTTCGCGCGGCGTCGTTAAATCCCGATGTCTTCGTACTAGTCGGCGGACCGCCGTTTAACGATGACGTCACCCTGGCCCGGCGGATTGGAGCGGACGCGACCGCTTTTGACGGGCTCCGTGCTGTCGTGACGGCAGAAAAACTTATTCATTCCTCGGCACACCAGGTTGGCGCGCCGAAGTAATTTTTACTGTAAGGCATCGCCATGGATACGAAGGTTCCAGACGGTCCCAACGCGCGGTTTCATGCCGCCGACGTTGTTGCGTCTGCCTTCCCGGATGCTGCCTCTGCTGATCTGGCCGCCAATGCCGCGGACCTGACCCTCATCATCGACAAGGCAGGCGTCATTTGTGATGCGGCCTTCCCGGGCGAGGATTTTGAGCCGTCTGACTATGAGGACTGGGTCGGCAAAAAGTGGGCAGATCTGGTTGCTGCCGATTCCAGGGCCAAGGTCGCTGCGCTTCTGTCCTCACCGGGGCAGGCCGGGGAACGCCGCTGGCGCCATGTCAATCATTCGCGCGATGGTGAGCTTGATCTGCCAATCCGCTTTTTCACCATGGCGGCGTCAAAGCCGGGCTGGACGCTGGCCATCGGCCGGGACATGCGCGGAGTCTCGCGCATGCAGCAGCGCTTGCTGGATGCCCAGCAGTCGATGGAGCGCGAGTACACGCGCGTTCGTGAAGCTGAAACGCGCTTCCGCATGCTCTTCCAGATTTCAACCGAGGGCGTATTGGTGATTTCAGGCGTCACCCTGAAGATCACAGATGTGAACCCGGCTGCGGCCCGCTTCCTGGGGCGCAGGGCATCTGATGTTCAAGGCTCCAGCCTTGAGATGATCTTTGGCGACCGGGCCTCAGATGTTCGAGAAACGCTTGCCGTGGCCCGCAAGACCGGCCGCGCGGAAAATGTCGAGCTGACCCTGAATGATGACGAGCAGACCTTTACGCTGCTCGCTTCGGTGTTCCGCGAAGGTCAGGAGGCGTCCTTCCTGTGTCGTCTGACGCCGGGCGCGGCTGCATCTGCGCCATCGCCGGATACCTCGCTGAACCGGCTCGCGGAAATTCTGCCCGACGGGCTCGCTCTGACCGGTGAGGATGGCAAGATCCTGTCGGTCAATGAAGGCTTTATCGATATGGCCCAGCTGCACGGGTCTGATGAAGCCGTGGGCGTGTCCATCGACCAGTTCCTGGGGCGGACCGAAGTTGAGTTCAACGTTCTGCTCGCCAATCTGCGCGAGCATGGCGTGATCCGGCACTTCGCCACCACGCTGCGCAGCCGTCTCGATATCGAAGAGCCCGTTGAGGTCTCAGCAGTGTCCGCGCCGGGCCCGGTGGGCCGGGTGTTCGGCTTTGCCATCCGTCCTGTGGGCCGCCGGGTTGTGGCGTCACGTGGTAATGAAGGCACGCTGCCCAGCTCAGCGGATCAGTTGTCTGATCTGGTGGGCCGTGTCGCGCTGAAAGACATCGTGCGTGAAAGTACTGACATGATCGAGCGCTCCTGCATCGAGGCGGCGCTCGACCTGACCAACGACAACCGGGCATCGGCCGCTGAAATCCTCGGGCTCAGCCGCCAGAGCCTGTATGCGAAAATGCACCGCCACAAGATTGGCGATCTGCAAAGCAAGTCGGACAGCTAGTCACACCCGTGCGGCGTCAACTTTAATTGACACTTTGGTGCGTCATCCGTAGCGTACACGGATGGAGCGCTCCTTATCCCCACCGGCCTCAAGCTTTAAAACGTCAGCTCTGGCGGTTCTGGAGCTATCCAAGCCGGTCACATGGTTCCCACCGATGTGGGCTTTCATGTGCGGTGTGGTCTCGTCGGGGCAGCTCAATCTTCAAAACTTGCCGCTTCTGCTGGCTGGTATCGTGCTGGCCGGGCCGCTTTTGTGTGCGGGCAGTCAGACCGTCAATGACTGGTTTGACCGCCATGTGGACGCCATCAACGAACCCAATCGTCCGATCCCGTCGGGGCGCATACCAGGCCGCTGGGGCCTGTGGCTGGCTATCGGCTGGTCGGTGGCGGGGCTGGCCTGGGCCGCTGCGCTGGGACCATGGGTGTTTGTCGCGGCCGGAGCCGGTGTCGCTTTGTCCTGTGCCTACAGCGCGCCACCGGTCCGGCTAAAGCGCAGCGGGGTCTGGGGTCCGCTCTCGGTGGGCATTTCCTATGAGGGTCTGGCCTGGTTTACCGGGGCTGCCGTCATGCTCCAGGCCTTGCCGAGCGTATATGTGATCACCCTGGCCGTGCTCTACAGCCTTGGGGCTTACGGCATCATGGTGCTCAATGATTTCAAGGCGATAGAGGGTGATCGCAAGATGGGTCTCGGCTCGCTGCCCGCCACGCTGGGGCCGCGCAAGGCGGCCTGGATCGCCTGCATCACCATGGCGGTGCCGCAGGTGGTGGTTGTCGGTCTGCTGATCGCCTGGAGCGGGCCAATCTACGCGGGACTTGTGGGCCTGTCCCTGCTGGTTCAGCTGGGTCTGATGGCCCGCCTGATGCGCGACCCGAAGGCCCTGACCCCCTGGTATAACGCCACTGGCGTGATGCTTTACGTTCTCGGCATGCTGGCGAGCGCCTTTGCCGTGGCTGGACTGAGTTAAGGACGCAGCCATGACCTCTTCTTCCCCCCGCCCGCTGAGCTGGTTTGAGATCTTCAGGCTCGGCCTGGTGCAAGCCTCTTTCGGGGCGATTGTCGTTCTGATGACCTCCACCCTGAACCGGGTGATGATCGTTGAGCTGGCGTTGCTGGCCATGCTGCCGGGCGCGCTGGTGGGCTTGCACTATGCAGTTCAGATCAGCCGGCCACGCTGGGGCCATGGCTCTGATGCCGGCGGGCGGCGCACGCCGTGGATCATTGGTGGCATGGCTGTGCTGGCCATTGCCGGTGTTCTGGCCGTGCTGGCCACCGCATGGACGGCGACCAACCCGATTGCCGGGATTGCGCTTGCGGTGCTGGCCTATGGCCTGATTGGTGGCGGGGTGGGCGCTGCGGGGACGTCTCTGCTGGCGCTTCTGGCCACCGACGTCGCACCGGAGCGCCGCGCGCCAGCGAGCGCACTGACCTGGATCATGATGATCGCCGGCTTTGTGATCACGACCGCCACAGTGGGTAATCTGCTTGAGCCTTTCACGATGCGTCAGCTGGTGATTGTCTGCTCCAGCGTGTGCGTGATCGCCTTTATGATCAGCGTGATCGCCGTGTGGGGCGTTGAGCGCAAGCGCTCAGAAGCCGTGGACGCCAAGGGCGACGCGACACCCACGACCCCCTTCATGGAGGCGCTGAAAGACGCCTGGGCGGACACGCGCGCGCGCCGCTTCACGATTTTCGTGTTCGTCGCGATGATGGCGTATAGCGCGTCTGACCTGATCCTTGAGCCTTTTGCCGGGCTGGTCTTCGGGCTGGAGGTGGGCCCATCCACGACGCTCGCCAGCATGCAGCAGTCGGGTGTGCTTCTGGGCATGATTGCGGTGGCGGTTCTGGGCAATCGCTTTGGCTCTGATGAAGGCGGCTTTGGCCGTCGCCAGACCTGGGTTGTTGGCGGCTGTGTCGGCTCCACGCTGGCGCTGATCAGCCTGTCTGTGGCCAGCCTTGTGGGCCCCGGCTTCCCGCTTGAAATTGCCGTTTTTGCGCTGGGCCTGGCAACCGGCGGCTTCGCCGTTGCGGCCATTGGCGCGATGATGGGACTGGCGGCCGCCGATGGCGGTGGGCGCGAAGGCGTACGCATCGGGCTTTGGGGCGCGGCGCAAGCCATCGCCTTTGGCCTCGGCGGCTTCTTCGGCGCTGCCGCGATCGATGTGGCGCGCGCGATTTTTGCCGATGCGGCCCCGGCCTTTGCCATCGTGTTTGCGATTGATGCCGGGCTCTTCCTTCTGGCGGCGCATCTGGCGCTCCGGGTCGATGCCCCCGATAGGGCCGCAGTCAGTGCGCCGTCGACCAAACCTTCCTCTGAACCCCTTGTGGAGTCGCCCTCATGACGGATGCAATCAAAACCTATGACGCGGTTGTGGTGGGCGGCGGACCGGCTGGGTCCACCGCCGCTGAAACCCTGGCCAAGGCAGGAAAGTCGGTGCTGCTGCTCGATAAGCCGGGACGGATCAAGCCGTGTGGCGGCGCAGTGCCCCCCATCCTGATCCGCGACTTCAAAATCCCCGAATCCCAGATCGTGGCGCGTACGCGCGGCGCCCGTATCCTCGCGCCCTCTGGCAATGAGGTCGATATGCCCATCGATGAGGGCTATGTCGGCATGGTCGACCGCGAGCATTTCGATGAGTTTCTGCGCGAGCGGGCCCGCGAAGCCGGTGCTGAGCGCCAGAACGCAAGCTTTGACCGGCTGGAGCGCGACGAAAACGGCGCAGCGATCTGCGTCTTCTCACCCACTGAAAACCCCGATGAAGAGGTGAAGGTGCGCGCCCGTGTAGTCATTGCGGCCAATGGCGCGAGGTCCAAGCTGGCCCAGGCTGAAGTGCGCGGTGCCGACAAGGTCAAAAGCGTCTTTGCCTACCATGAGATCGTGAAGGCCCCGAAGGATGGCGACGGGGCGTTTTACCACCCCCAGCGCTGTGACGTGTATTACGACGCGTGCGTGTCGCCGGACTTTTACGGCTGGGTCTTCCCCCATGGTGATGTGGCCAGCGTCGGGACCGGCAGTCAGGTGAAAGGCTTCTCACTGCGCGGCGCGGTCAAACGTCTGCGCGAAGCCTCGAACCTTGATGGCTACGAGATTGTCCGCCGTGAAGGCGCGCCGCTGCCCTACAAACCGGCGCCGCGCTGGGATAATGGCCGTGATCTGGTGCTCGCCGGTGATGCGGCAGGGGCCGTGGCACCCTCGTCCGGCGAAGGGATTTTCTACGCGATGATCTCAGGCCAGTGGGCCGCTGAAGGAGCCGCGGAGTTTCTGGAGACCGGCAAGGTCAGCGCGCTATCGGGCGTGCGCAAGCGCTTCATGAAGGCGCACGGCAAGGTCTTCTGGGTGCTGGGGATGCTGCAGCATTTCTGGTACCGCAACGACAAGCGCCGTGAGGGCTTTGTGAAGATCTGCGCCGACAAGGATGTCCAGCGTCTGACCTGGCAGGGTTATATGGAAAAGGAACTGGTCAAGGCGAACCATGCCGCCCACGCCAAGATTTTCTTTAAAGACCTGGCCCATCTGGTCGGCCTGTCCCCGCGCTAGCGCTGCGCGTCCGCGACCATCATGACTCTTGAAACACTGTTTTCTTCAGGCCTGGCAATCGACCTCATTCTGGTCGTTGTCGTGCTGGAATTGATTGTGCTGGCTACCGTCCCGCGCCTTCGCGGCTCCATGACGCTGCTGGATGTGGTGTCGCTGGTGGTCCCCGGCGTGATGCTGATGCTGGCGCTGCGCACTGCTCTGACCGGAGCCCCATATGCAATAACGGCGGTCTGTCTGACCGCCGCCTTTGCATTTCATCTGTGGGATGTCGCGCGCCGTCGACGCGCCGGGCGGTAGGGCGTTAGCCGTTACCGCCATTTGCCGCGATGTAGGCAAGCACATCCGCACGGTCCTGCTCGCTGCGCAGGCCCGGGAAGGCCATCGTGGTGCCTGGGATGTATCCACGCGGATTTTCCAGATACTCAAACATGACCTCTGGCGTCCAGGTGATGCCGGAGTTCGCATTGGCGTCGGAGTAGCGGAAGCCGTCTACAGAGCCGGCCTCACGACCGAAAATGCCGTAGAGCGACGGACCCACGCGGTTCTGGCCTTCAGCCAGCACGTGGCAGGTCTGGCAGCGTGCAAAGATACGGCGGCCAGCCGCTGCGTCACCGGTCAGGCCGGCCACCATGAAGGCACCGTCGTCACCGCCAGCGGCGGCAGGCTCTTCAGCTGGGGCTTCAGCCTCGGGCTCGGGTGCCGGCTCGGGCTCTGGTTCGGGGGCTGGCTCCGGTGCCGGAGCCTCAGCCATTGTGTTCTCTTCAGCCGCAGCAGCGGTTTCCATGGCGTCAGAGCCCGCATCCGCGGTGTCTGAGCTGTCGCCACCATCGCCCCCGCCGCACGCGGTCAGGGCTGCAGATGCGATCAGCACGCCGAAAATCTTGATGGTCTTCATGTCGCCTGGTCCCTCTAAAAGGCTTCTAGGTCTTTACACCTTAGCGCCTTTTTGTCGCAGGGCCATAGGGTGGAGATAAAAATTTTGAATCGATTTTTCGCCCCGCTGTGCGCGTGCGGTCGGTGATGATGGTTCATCACCGCAGAATCGGGTACCCGAAACAGGTGGCCAAGCTTTACTTCACATACAGCGCAATGAATGCGGGCAAGTCGGCAATCCTGTTGCAGGCCGCCCATAATTATCGCGAGCGCGGCATGGCGGTGATGCTGTGGACGTCTCATCACCATGGCGATGGCGTCAACGCCAGCGCCGGCAAGATCCAGTCGCGGATCGGGCTGGAGGCCCCCGCCCAGCTGTTTCGCCCGGGGCTTGATCTGCTCGCGGCCATCAGCGCGGAGCGTCAGCGCGCGCACAAGGCTGGCGGTAAACTGGACGCCATCTTTTTCGACGAGGCGCAGTTCTTGACGACCGAACAGGTTCGCCAGCTGGCGCGCGTGTGTGACGGCCTCGCCATTCCGGTCCTGTGCTACGGCCTGCGGACCGATTTCAAAGGCGCTCTCTTTGAAGGGGCGAGCGAGCTTCTGGCGATCGCTGACGAGCTCAGAGAAGTGCGCACGCTGTGCCATTGCGGGCGCAAGGCGACAATGAATCTGCGTCAGGATGAGGCGGGTCACGCGGCTCGCGATGGCAATCAGGTTGCCGTGGACAAGGGCGGCTATGTCTCCTTGTGTCGCCAGCACTGGCGCGAAGCGATGGCCGACGAAACGCCCGACTTCATCGATCCGGGGGCGGCCTGATCTTTTAGATTGCAAGGGTTTCACCCTCACCGCTTGCGGCATTTTGCGTGGCGGAGCCTTTTGAGTTTTGCCTTCTCAACCCAGCCTTGAAGGGGTAGGGTTCCGGCTCATGCCGTTATTCTGGCATCGGCTTTGCGTTGCGCGGAACAGAACAGGCCGCGACGCTACGGGGGGCAATATGGCTATTTCGACCGATCTTAAGCGGACAAACACTACCGTGTTTGACGGACTTCGTGCGCTTGCAAAAGCCTCTCTCGCCGCCCTCGCAGGCGGCGTTTTACTGAGCGGTGCCGCGATGGCGCAGCCGCTATTGGTTGGTCCGGCCACGGCCAGCGATATTACACCAAGCTCAGCGGCTCCTGGCGATCTTGAGCCGGGCGACACAATTTCGCTCGGGCTGGCGATTGTTACTCAGAACCCCTCGTTCGATAGCTTCGATGGCTCAGACCAGATCTGGAACGGGCAGCAGCTGATTGGAATGTCCACCAGCGTGGATATCAGCGTGCTGGGTTCTGGTGGTGTCGTTGCAGCGTTTAGCGGAACAGCGTCTTTAAATTCCAATCCGAATTGTAATGGCACCGGCCCGTCCCTCGGTTCCACCTCCGCAAGCTGGTCGGGCATGTCCCTGGTCCCGTCAAGCTTCGCGGCAAGCTGTACGGTTGCCGCCGATATCAAGCTGCCCGATGACATCCCGCCGGGTACCTACACGCTCGTCTTTGATAATCTGGATGGTTTCTACCAGCCGATCCAAAGCCGCGTTGGGTCAGGTGGCACTACGACGACCACGACCGGCGGGACCACCGCATTTAGTACCGCTATCGCGTCACTCGACATTACAGTCGTTGCCGACACAACTGGCCCAAGCGGCACCATCACAGCTCCGGCTGGCCCGGTGGCCCCTGGCGAAGTCTTCTCCGCCAGCATTGTCTTTGACGAGCCCATCGTCGGCTTTGATTCCAGTGATATCAGCGTGGGTAACGGCACGCTTTCCAACTTCGTGGCGATCACGGACGAGAGTGGCGCTGCCGACAGTTTCACCTTCGACGTAACCGCCGGCACGGTTGGCACGGTGACGATTGATGTGGCTGCGGCTGCCGGTCAGGACGCCGCGGGTAATGACAACACTGTGCTCACCCAGGCCACCACGACGGTCGCCGGCGAGTTGCAGATTTCGTCCACCTTCCTCGGCGATGCACCTGAGCCCGGCGACACGACGACGTTGCGCTTCACCATTCAAAACACCGACGATACCGAGACCGGTACGATCACGTTTTTCACGTCCAATATACAGGAAAGCCTGACTGGGCTTGCTGTATCTGGCGCTGCTACGACTAATACCTGCGGCTCTGCCCCCAGCGGGACGACCTTCCTGGTTGTAACGGGTGGGTCGGTTGCGCCAGGCTCCTCATGTTTGCTAGAATTTGATGTGGTTGTGCCCGGCGGCGCGACGCCTGGAACCTATGGCGTAACCACCTCTAACCTGTCCTACAGCTACCCAGTCGCAGGGGCTGGCATCAGCGATACGGCGGTGACCCAGCTGACGGTGGCCGGTGCAGAAGGCGCGGGCGCGCCGCTGGCTTTCTCCAAGTCCTTCACCGATGACCCGGTCCTGCCCGGTGGCACGGTGACGCTGGAATACACCATCGTTCCAGAAGAGGGCACGGATGCCTCGTCGCTGGCCTTCACCGATGATCTAGACGCGGCTCTTTCCGGGCTGGTGGCCACCGGCCTGCCGCAAAGCGATGTCTGCGGTACCGGCTCCACCTTGTCGGGGACCAGCACGATTAGCCTGTCCGGCGGTAACGTGGCCGATGGTGCGACCTGTACCTTCTCTGTCACGCTGCAAACGCCAACAGGCACGTCCGGCGACTTCGTCAGCTCCACCAGCGAGTTGACCGGTAATCAGGATGGTGGCAGCGGTGCTGTGGCCATCGACACCGGGGCTATTGCCTCTGACACACTCACCCTCATCAATCAGGTGCCGCAGGTGGTCCAGTCCGGCCCCGCAGGCCCTGTGGCCGTGGGCGAAGGCTTCACGCTGACGGTGGAGTTCTCCGAACCTGTGACCGGCTTTGTGGCTGGCGATCTCATCGTGACCAACGGTTCGGCCAGCAATCTGCAGACCAGCGACAATGAAACCTTCACAGTGACCATCACGCCAGCCGCGGCCGGGACGGTGACCGTCGAGCTCCCGGCTGGCGTGGCTGAGGACACTGACACCAACGGCAACGTCGCGGCGACCGACTACACGGTAGAAGCTGAAACCGCTGCACCGGAGATTGAAGTCCAGTTTGTGGGCTCTTCGCTGGCGCTGACGGATGGCTCGGCGACTGCCAACACTGCGACTGGAACTGACTTTGGCGTTGTGGACGTCACCACCGGTTCGCTGACCCGCACGCTGCGCATCACCAATTCGGGTGTCGGCGCGCTGTCTGTGACCTCTATCGCCCTGACCGACACCACCAATTTCGGGCTGACAGCGGCCTTGCCGACTTCGGTCGCGGGCGGGGGCGGTACGCTTGACGTGCCGGTCACCTTTGACCCCACCTCTGTCGCGACCTTCCCTGCGACCATCACGATCAACTCCGATGACGCGGACGAAGCGGCCTTTGACTTTGCCATCTCAGGCGAGGGCGGTGCCGCGCCTGAGATCAATGTGACGGGCAATAGCGTCAATATCGCCGATGGCGATACCAGCGTGACCGCAGCCGATCACACCCAGTTTGACACTATTGACGTGTCGGCGACGGGCACGCGGACCTTCACGATTGAAAACCTGGGCGGCTCGGTCCTGACGCTGGGCAGCAACGCGGTGTCGATCACCAATGACGCCAGCGGTGTGTTCTCGGTCAGCGCTCAACCGGCCACCACGGTTGCGGCCAGCGGGTCTGAGACCTTCACGGTCCAGTTCACGCCGTCCGACGTGGGCACGTTCACCGGACTGGTGAACATTGCCTCCGATGATGCCAGTGAGAACCCCTACACCTTCGCCATTGAAGCCACCGCCACCGGTGCGCCTGAGGTCGATCTTCAGGGCAATGGCGTGTCCATCGTCTCTGGCGATGTGACGCCAGCAGTCGCTGACGATACCAGCTTTGAAGGCGTCGCGGTTGGCTCTAACGCCAGTGCGACCTTCACCATTCGTAACACCGGCAATGATGAGCTGGTCCTGACCCCGCCGGGAGGCGGGCGCGGCGATCCTGTGGTTCGCGGTGCGGGCTCCACCGACTTCACCGTGACGGCCCAGCCTGGCCTGTCGATTGCGGCGGGTGGATCGGAAGCCTTCTCGATCCAGTACGCGCCGAGCGCAGTCGGCGTTGCCAGCGCAACCTTCCAGTTCGGCACCAATGACGACGATGAAGCCACCTACAGCTTCACCGTTGGCGGTGAGGGCACTGCGCCGGAGATCAATCTGGTGGGGGCTGATGGCACCACCGCGATCACGAACGGTGACAGCAGCCCGGATGCCGCGAAAGGTACCGACTTCTTCAGTGTCGGTGTTTCTACCGGCAGCGAAACCATCACGCTGACAATTGCCAACGAAGGAAGCGGCCTGCTCACGCTGGGTGCGAATGCGGTGTCGAGCAGTGATCCGACGCAATTTGCCATCAGCAGCCAGCCAGCTACGACGGTCGCTTCGGGTGGCACCACCACGTTTGATATCACCTTCGATCCCACCACGGTGGCCTTCCACTCTGCGCTGATCAGCATTGCCAACGACGACGCGGACGAGAATCCCTACACGTTTATTGTTCAGGGCAACGGTAGCGATGATATCGCGCCGAGCGGCTATACGGTCGCCTTCGACCAGGATCCGGTGATCCCGAGCAATGAGGCCAGCCTGTCGTTCACCTTTGCTGGCGCTGAGGTGGGAGCCGACTACGATTACTCGATCAGCTCCAGTGGTGGCGGAACAGATGTGACCGGTACCGGCACAATCGCCACAGCCACAGATCAAATCACAGGCATCGATGTGTCCGGTCTGGGCGACGGGACGTTGACCCTCTCGGCCACGCTCACAGACAGCAATTCCAACGAAGGTGTTGCGGCTACTGACACGGCGTCAAAGGACACCGTGCCGCCAGCCTTCACGGCGAGCTTTGCACCGAGCGCTGTCCTGATCGGAGACGTGTCGACGCTTACCTTTGGCATTGACGCGAGCTCAAATCTTGCGGCTTCCAGCGCGCTTGATTTCACCAATAACCTGCCAAGCGGGCTTGAAGTTGCGACAGTACCCAACGCGTCGAGCACCTGTACGGGCGGCACACTGACAGCCGTGGCTGGCAGCGGCACGATCTCCTACACAGGTGGCACTGTGTCTGCGGGGGCATCCTGCGCCATCAGCGTGGATGTAACGCCCACGAACACCGGCTCGTTCGCCAACACGAGCGGTGACCTGACGTCGTCTTATGGCAATAGCGGCACGGCTAGCGATACGCTGACGGTGACACAGCCGGCGCTCTCGATCGCCGACGTTACGGTCAATGAAGGCGATGGCACGGCGAGCTTTACGGTTTCGCTGTCTGCAGCCCCAGCCGCTACCACCACAGTGGACTTCGCCACGAGCGATGGGACGGCAGAGGCTGGAAGCGACTACACCGCCAATAGCGGCACGGTGACCTTCGTCGCGGGTGAGACGTCACAGACGATATCGGTGGCGATCACCGACGACACGGCGGATGAGCCAACGCCTGAAACCTTCACGGTGACTCTGTCCAACCCGGCGAATGCGACCATTGCCGATGGCTCCGCGACCGGCTCCATCAACGACAATGACAATGCACCGGAAATCTCCATTGCCGATGCCAGCGTTGCGGAGAACGGCGGCACGGTTGATTTTGCAGTCACTCTGTCCAACCCGTCGGCGTCCGCGATCACCGTGGATTTTGCGACCGCGGACGGAACGGCGATTGCCGGCAGCGACTATGTTACAACCAGTGGCACGCTGACCTTCAACCCGGGCGACACCGCTGACACGATCACCGTCACCATCACTGATGACGGCGTGGTTGAGCCCAGTGAAACCTTCACGGTGGACCTGTCCGGAGCGACCAACTCGACAATTGTGGACGGGTCGGCCACCGGCACGATCACCAATGACGATGCGGCACCGGTTGGCTACACGGCTAGCTTTGATGCTGATCCGGTCAACAATGCCGGGGCTTCGGCCACGTCGTTTACGCTCGCCAGCGCGGTTGTGGGCACGACCTATGACTTCACCATCAGCTCTGATGGGGGCGGCACGCCTGTGACCGGTAGCGGCAGTGTCACGTCTGCGGGCCAGCAGGTTTCCGGCATTGATGTGTCGGGCCTCGGTGACGGAACGCTGACCCTGTCGGTGACCCTGACGGACGGCTTTGGAAATGAAGGCGTTGCAGCCACCGATACGGCTCAGAAAGAAACGGGTCTGCCCGCAGTCGCGATCACCACGACCTCGGCTGACCCGGTGTCCGGCGTCTTCTCGGTGACCTTCACCTTCGATGAAGCCGTGACCGGCTTTGCCGTTGGCGACATCACCGTGGGCAATGGCTCTGCGGGCAACTTCGCGGGCTCTGGCGACACCTACACCGCTGACATCACCCCTGCCGCAGATGGTACGGTGACGGTGGATGTGGCCGCTGGCGTGGCTCAGGACGCGGCCGGTAACGACAACACGGCTGCGACCCAGTTCTCGATTGAGAGCGACGGGACGGCTCCGGGTGTGGTGATTTCCACCGCCTCGGCTGATCCGGTGTCCGGCGTCTTCTCGGTGACCT
>JAMZNZ010000003.1:266526-521997 GCA_024178355.1 Maricaulaceae bacterium EIL42A08
ATATCACGGTTGGCAATGGGTCTGTGACCCGCTTTGCGACCGCGAGCGCCAGCGTCTACTCTGCCGAGATCACACCGGCTGCTGATGGCACCATCACGGTCGATGTGGCGGCGGGTGTTGCGCAGGATGCGGCTGGCAATGACAACACGGCTGCGACTCAGTTCTCGATTGAAAGTGACAGCACCCGTCCGGGTGTGGAGATCACCACGGCATCAGCCGATCCGGTGTCCGGTGTGTTTGAAGTGACCTTCACCTTTACCGAGGATGTTACCGGCTTTGTGGTTGGCGATATCACGGTTGGCAATGGCTCTGCGGGCAACTTCCAGTCCACCAGCGCCAGCGTCTTCACCGCAGATATCACCCCGGCCGCCGATGGCACGGTAACGGTGGATGTCGCCGGAGGTGCGGCTGCAGATGCAGCCGGCAACACCAACACCGCCGCCACCCAGTTCTCCATTGAAAGCGATGGCAGTGCGCCGACGGTCACCGACCTGACGGTATCAGATCTCGATATCCGGGTTGATGAGGTTGGTACGCCGTTCACGATCCAGGTGACTTTCTCTGAGGAAATTGATCCTGCTTCCCCGCCCGCGCTCAGCTTCGTTGAGTCTGTGGCTGGAACGCTCGAATTTGTGTCCGGTGCGTTCTCCGGGAGCAATTCGGTATACACGGCAACCTACACCGTCAGTGATAGTGGCGCGGCTGTTACCGGTGTTGATGTGACGGTGGCTGGGGCGACTGACCTGGCTGGCAACGTCATGACCGAGGTGACGACCGAGGATGTCTTCTCCTTCGATCTGCGCCGGGCGGGTATTACCGTGACTCAGGACGTGCTGGGCCTGGTGGATGCCGAGTTTGATTACTCCGGTGATCTGGGGGCCTTCTCCATCACCACCACATCGCAAACTGGCTCCAGCCAGTTCACTGATCTGGTGGAGGGCAGCTATGCCATCACGCTGGCTGAAGAGGATGGGTTCTCCATTACCGACATAGCTTGCACCGGCGGGTCTGCGGCAATCGATCTGCCCAACCGGACAGCCACCGTGACACTGGCTCCGGCCGATGCGGTTGAATGTAGTTTTGAGGCGACGGCTGATCCGGGCATTGATGAGATCAATGTTCCTGATGTGGCCCTGACCTTGCCGGATGTGGTGGGCGACCCGACGGGGGTGACCACCAGCTTTGCGCTGACCAATACAGGCGGTGCTCCGTTTGCCTTTAACGCGGCGACTGACCAGCCCTGGCTGGCGATTGACCCGACGTCGGGCAGCATCCCGGCGGCCAGTGATCTGACCTTCACCCTGTCCTTTACCGACGCGGTGCTGGCGCTGGCTCCAGGTGAGTACACGGCCAATATCATCATTACCGAAGCGGCTCCGGCCGGTCCGGTATCGGTTGGCGGTAGCTCCAGCCAGAGCGTTCAGAACATCACGATCCCGGTCTCGATCACCATTACACCGCGTGAAGGCACGCTGACACTGGTGGCGACGACTG
Organism: Maricaulaceae bacterium EIL42A08; assembly: GCA_024178355.1. Classification (GTDB taxonomy): domain Bacteria; phylum Pseudomonadota; class Alphaproteobacteria; order Caulobacterales; family Maricaulaceae; genus Oceanicaulis. The sequence goes on from JAMZNZ010000003.1 coordinate 268,021, forward strand.
CACCGTCAATTGCTGGCGAGGGCGTGTTCACCTACAGCTCTGATATTGGTGCGCTGGATGGATTGTCGCTGTCGACGGTAAACGGCACCGCGTCCAGCGACGGTGTAACGATTTTGAGCGGGAGCTATGCAATCACACAGGCCGTCAGCGAAGGCTGGCGTCTGGATAGCATCAGCTGTACCGGTGATACCGATAACGGCTCGACCTTCGATGTGGAGAGCGGTACGGCCACCATCGACCTCGACGCTGAGGAAACGATGGTGTGTACCTTCGCAAACCGCCGCGACGAGGCTTTCATCCGCGAAGTGACCCAGTCGGCGATCCGGTCCTTCATGGCGGCGCGCGCTGATCAGATCCTGAACGCCAGCCCGGATGTGGGTCGCCGTTTGCGGTCTGACCGGGCCACCGCCACGCCAAACAACTTTGCCTTCGACATGACAGAAGGTCGCCTGAATGCCTCCATGACGATGAGCCTGAGCGCCATCCGTCAGGCGGCGTCGGAGCGCGAGAACCGGATGCCGGATCAGCAGGCATTCAGCCTTGCCGGTCAAACCGGCATGTCCAGCCTCGATGTCTGGTTCGAAGCCAGCTATGCCTCTGTGAACGATGATCGTGCGGGTCTGGATGCCGACACCGATTTTGGCATGTACGCCATTGGTGTGGACATGATGGTTCGCGATGACATTCTCATTGGTGTGCTGGCGCAGTTCGATCAGGCGGAAACCGTGACGGGTGAGTATCGCAGTCAGGTGGAAGGTGAGGGCTGGCTGGCCGGGCCATACATGGCGGCGCGCCTGTCAGAAACCCTTGTCTTTGATGCCCGCGTTGCCTGGGGTCAATCGGACAACGAAGTCAATCCAATCGGCACCTACTGGGACGACTTTGAAACCGACCGCTGGCTGGCTGAAGCCAATCTTGTTGGCGATATCATCACTGGCTCATGGCGCTTTAGCCCGGGCGTGGGCATTGCCTACTTCTGGGAAGAGCAGGCGCAATACACCGACAGCCTCGGCTTCGTAATCCCGTCCCAGGAGATTACGCTGGGCCGGATCACAGCAGGGCCAGAGATCGCCTATCGCTTCGAAACCGAATCGGGCGGCGTATTCGAACCGTTTGTGAAATTCACGGCAGTTTACGACTACGACGATACCGAGGTGATTAGCGCCAACGGTCTAATTGCTGGGCTTGGAACCTTCCGGGCTGACGCACGTGTGGGTCTGGCTGCGGAGTTTGCCAATGGCGGACGCCTGTCGGCTGAAGCGGCGATTAGCGGCATCGGGGATGGCGACTTTGAAGCCAATACCGGAATGGTCCGCCTGCGCCTTCCGCTAAGCCTGCACTAGGACCGGTCTGAGGGTGCGCGTTTTTCGCGCGCACCCTCGCCGCCCTGGATGGGATGCGCTGATGCGCTGGATCGGTTAGATTTGCGCCTGTGGAACGCGATCTTGAACGACTGACGGCTTTTGAGGCCGATGGCACGCTGAGCCCGGCCGACAGCGCCCATGCGCGCTCGCTGCTGGCCGATACACGTGAGCCGCTGGACAGGGTGCTCACTCAGCTGGGGCTGATTTCCGAAAGCGACCTGGCCACGCGTTATGCAGAAGATGCCGGCGTGCCGGTCGATCTGGCTCCGCTACAGTCAGGTGCGGCAGAGTTCATCCGGTATGATGCACAGCTCAACCGCGACTTCCTGCTGGCCCGGCGCGTTGCGCCCGTGGCGGACCGTGATGGGCGCATTCTGGCCGCGATCGTAGACCCGGGTGCCGATGAAGCCTTGGCTGGCCTGGCCTTCGCCACCGGTTGCAAGGTTGAGCCGGTGGTGACCACCCATGCGGCTTTTGCTGACCTTTATGCCCGACGCTTTGGCGAGGAGGCTGGCGAAAATTCTGACACTGATCGCGATGTCAGCGCGGACTCAAGCCGTTTGAAGGATCTGGCCAGCACGGCACCGGTCGTGCGCCTGGTCAATCGCCTGGTGGCTCAGGCCGTGGCAGAGCAGGCCAGTGACATCCATCTTGAGCCTGGCCCGCGCGAGGCCATTGTGCGGCTTCGCACCGATGGTCGCCTGCGCCAGATTGAAAGCCTCGCGCCCAGCCTGGCCGGCGGGGTTGTGTCGCGCATCAAGGTCCTGGCTGACCTTGATATTGCTGAGCGCCGTCGGGCCCAGGACGGGCGTTTCAGCCTTCCTGTCGGGGGGCGTTCGGTGGACCTGCGTGTGTCCGTTGTCCCCGCGCGCCACGGCGAGAGCCTGGTTATCCGGCTTCTTGATCCGCAGGCGACGCTGACCAGTATTGATGCGCTGGGTTATAGCGACGCGGTTCGGGCTGTGGCCGAGCAGGCGCTGTCACGACCGCAAGGCCTCATCCTGATGACCGGCCCGACGGGCAGCGGCAAGACCACCTCGCTTTACGCTTTCCTGCGCCGTCTGGCTGATGGCAAGCGCAAGATCCTGACCATCGAAGACCCGATTGAGTACGAGATTGACGGTATCGCCCAGTCCCAGATCAACCCGGCTATCGATATAACCTTCGCAAGCGCCCTCAGGTCTTTCCTGCGCCATGACCCAGACGTGTTGATGGTGGGCGAAATCCGCGATGCTGAGACTGCACGCACCGCCATTCAGGCCGCCATGACCGGGCATCTGGTCCTGTCCACCGTCCATACCAATGATGCGCCGTCGGCTATCATTCGCCTAATGGATATGGGGGTTGAGGGGTATCTTCTGGCCTCTACCATTTCCGCTGTTTTTGCCCAGCGTCTGGTGCGCCGGACCTGTCAAAGCTGTGCGGGTGCCGGATGTGGGAGCTGTCAGGATGAAGGCGTGCAGGGGCGGATTGCGCTGGCCGAGGCCTTCCTCAACACGGACGAGACCGCCGCTGCAATCCACGAGACGTTCAACGCCGGCGCCCTGAAAGCGGCCCTGGCTGAGCAGGGGTTCCAGACGCTGGCCGATGATGCGCGCGCCAAGCTCGCTGCCGGTCTGACCACGGCTCAGGAGATCAAGACGGTCCTGGGCGAGGATATCACCGGTGACCGCTAGCGTGACCGCACCGCGCCAGACCTGGCGCTACAAGGCGGAGTTTCCTGACGGCCGCGTCATTGACGGCGAGGTTGTGGCCAGCGACGAAGCGGCTGCTGCCCGCCAGGTGCGGGCGCTTGGCGCAACGCCAGTACGCCTTCGCCGAGCTGGCGCAACCGGATCGATCCTGACACGACGCAGCACGCTGAAGCCTGTAGAGACGGTAAGCCTGGTGCGCGGGCTGGCTGATCTTCTATGTGCCGGGGTCCCGTTGCGCACTGCGCTTCAAAGCCTGGCCGCCCGGGAGCGGCGCCCCGTTGCCAAAGCGATGCTGGAGCGGCTGGACCAGCGGGTGCGGGCTGGTGAAGCTCTCTCTGAAGCGTTGCAAGCCGATCCGGCGCGTCCTCCTGCGGTCCTCGTGGCGCTGGCAGAAGCGGGCGAGGCGTCCGGTGAACTTGGCCCGGTGCTCGGCGATCTGGCTGAACGGCTGGAGACCGAACACGCCTTGCGCGAAGACATCAAGGGCCAGCTGGCTTATCCCGCTTTTGTGGCGGCGATTACGGTGATTACCCTGTTGGGCCTTGCTCATTTTGTTTTGCCTCAGTTCGATGCGCTGTTTGTCGGCCAGGCCACACCGCCGCCGCCAGAAACCGCCTTTGTGCTTCAGCTCGGGGCTTTCCTGCGGGCCTGGGGACACTGGATGCCGGTTGGGGTGGTGCTGCTGGTCCTGATCATCAAGGCGGCGGCAAAGCCTTTCATGGTGGAACTGGAGCGTGCAGCCCTGTCCATTCCGGTGGCAGGCGCAACCTATATGCGGCTTCAGGCGGCGCGGTATTGCCGGACGCTGGGTCAGCTGTTGAAGGCCGGTTATGCACTGGCGCGCGCAGAGCCGGTGGCGCGCGGCGTTCTTACCTCCCAGCTTGCCCGTCGACGCCTCGCCGAGGTGGCTGAAAGCGTGCGCGCCGGGGGACGGTTTGGCGATGCTGTGCGCCGTCACTCAGCCTTGCCAGATGAGTTCATCAGCCTGATTGAAGTGGGTGAGCAGACTGGCGAACTGCCCGATATGCTGATCCGCTCTGCTGGACTGGCTGATGCGGATGCTGCCCGAACCATCAAGAAGGCGTCTGAACTGATCAGCCCGATGCTAATTGTCCTATTGGCCTTATGCGTTCTGGCTGTGATTGTATCGATTCTGATCGGCGTTTTGAGCCTGAACGAGGTTGTTTATTCATGAGGACGCGCAAGCCAGAATTTCGGCGCTCCGATGCCGGTATCACCCTGATGGAAATCCTGGTGGTGCTGGTGATTATGACGGTTGTGGCCGCTTTCGTGGCTCCGCGGGTGATCGGCTATATCTCCAGGTCTCAGGAAGATGTTGCGGTTGCCCAGATGGGGTCGATCGCTACGTCACTGGAGCTCTTCTACATTGATGTGGGGCGTTACCCGACCGAGGACGAGGGTCTGCAAAGTCTGGTTGAAGCGCCGGAGGAGCTGGAGAGCTGGCGCGGGCCTTATCTGCGCCAGGCAAGTGGTCTGATCGATCCCTGGGGTGAGCCTTATGGCTACAGCCTGACCACTGATGGGGTCGAAGGGTTTGCGCTTGTAAGCTACGGGCGGGACAAGGTGCCCGGAGGCGATGGACCAGACAGCGACATCATCCGCCAGTAAGCCCGCTGATGCGGGCCTGACGCTGCTGGAGATGCTGGCGGCGCTGGCCATTACCGCAATCGTGACAAGCTTTGTTGCGCTCAGCCTTGCTGGCAGCCGGGACGCGCGCACACTCGATCAGGCCGCGAGCCGGCTTGCCGGGGATCTTCGCGCGGCACGCACAGAAGCGTTGCGGAGTGGACGGGCCCTGGCACTGGTTGCATCCCCGGCGGGCTACACCATTGAGGGTCTGACGATTGAGCGACGCTGGCCATCCTCGGTAGACGCGAACTGGATGACGGCTGGAACGACACTATCACCGCGCGAGCCTTTCGTTTTCAGCCCTGAGCGCCTGACACAGGCGGGTCTGCGCGTTGAAATCCAGCGCGAGGGTGTTGTGCGCCAGATCCGTGTTGACGCGATAACGGGGCGGATCCATGGCGTTGACTGACGCAACGCGTGATGCGGGCTACGCGCTGGTGGAGGTCTTTGTGGCGGCGGCGATTGCTGCTGCAACCGTTGCGGTGGTGTTCAGTGGCCTGGCCGCGGGACTGCGTGCGTCGAGCGAAGCTGAAATGGTGGTCGGTCAGACAGTTGAGCTTCGCGCGATTGAGGCCGGACTGCGAGCTGGCATCTCCGCCCCGCGTCTTGCTGAGACCTTTCCTGGCTGGCAGATCGATGTGCGACCGGTGGACCGGCCCATCGATCCGCGTACCGGCGCAGTGCTGACCCAGGCGACCTTGAGCCATCCAGGCCTTGGCGGGCGCGGCGCACTTGAAGTGACCCTGGTCTATGTCGAGGATGGCGCGCTGTTGCGCCCAGACCAGACATGAGGACTGTCGGCGCTGACACGGGCACGCAAGGCGGCTTCACCCTGCTTGAAGCTCTGGTGGCTACGGCTGTGCTGTCCCTGATTTCGCTATTGTTGGCACCCGCGCTTCTTGGGGCGATGGATGCTGCAAGCCGCAATCATGGCGTTATGAACCGGATTGAACGCGATGCCGCTTTGGGGGCGGTCCTGGATGACCTGTTCGTGCAGAGCCACCAGGTGCCAGCATCCGAGGATGGCATGGGGTTCGAGGGAGCGGCTGGGCGTGTGACCTTCCTGGTTCGACCTGCAAGTGGAAGCCTTCAGCGCGCAGAGCTCGCCCTGGTAAACGGGGCCCTGCGCCTGGAGCTGTCTGCGCTGGAGTTGCCATCGCAAATGGCACAGCGCGAGACCGTCTCGGTAACCCTGGCCGACGGATTTGAAACCGGACGGTTTTACTATGTGGGTCTTGATCGCACGCGGTGGCGGCTGGAGGATCGCCTTGAGTGGCAGGAAGACAATCCGCCACGCCTTGTTATTCTGGTTCTGGACTGGCCAGATGGCACCCGCACGCGCATACAGGCGCTTGTGACTGGTGAAGGGCGGTTTGAGTGCCGCTTTGATTCAGGACGCGGACTTTGCCTGGGGGATAGTTATTGACCGCGCTGGACCGGATTGAACGCGCGCTGGGCGCGCTGGGCGACCTGCTCGACTGGGCGTTTGACCAGCTCCGACCTGTCACGCCTGGCGCTGTGGCAAAGGCCGGGCAGCGGTCTGCGCGAACACTCGTCCGACTGGATCGTGACGCCGCTCCCATACCTGAGGGTGCGCTGGCCACCAGCCTGATGGGCGAGGTGCATCGCATCAGCGGTGACCGGCCCCGATCCACGCGCGGTGTTGTGGGCGTCCTCGATCCGGCCCATCAGTACACGATTATAACGCAATTAAGTGAAGCTGCCGCGCACGCAGGGCGTTCAGCCCTTGCCTTGCGACTCGACCAGCTGAGTCCGATACCGCCGCAGGACGTAGTTTTTGCCCATCGACGCCTCAGCCCGGAGGGCGAGGTTCCGGTTCGCGTCGAAGTCTCCATCGCCCGACGCAGCGCGGTGGATGCGGCCAAAGCTTCGCTTGCATCCATGGACCCGCGCTGGCGCCTTGTGGGCGCGCTATCAAGCTCTGGCAGGCCCGAGCTTGAATTTGGTCGTAGCACCAGCCAGCCGTTGGGCCTGGGTTTAAAAGTGGCGATGGTGTCTGCTCTGCTTGCAGCCACCTTGCTGGCCTGGGGTGGGCGGCTGTCAGAGGGAGCCGTGCAGCTTCAGGCCGAGCTTGGCAGTGCGACCCGCCAGGCCAGAGGGATGGCCAATGGCGATAGTCGGCTGCAGGACGTGGCTCAAGCCCATCAGGTCAGCCAGCGGGCTCCTCAAATGGCTGAGTGGCTGTCGGCCTTGTCTCAGCTTGCAGATGAGCAGCCTGATCACTTCAACGCCGTGCATGTGGAGGGCCGGACCGTTACGCTTGAGCGCGATGGGCGCGAGATTGCCCGGCTTGCGACCGAAGCTGACCCAGAGCGTCTCGGCGCGGGCGAAACCGGGGAGGCGGCCCCTTGAGTGTGCTGGATGGACTTGCCTTTAAAGCCCGCCTGGGCGTGGCTGTGCTGATTGTCGCAGGATTTGCGTCAATTCTGGTCGTCCCGCCTGTGATCGGCGCTGGGGCCTTCCTCGACGGATGGGGCTCCTGGCACGACGCATCGCGCGCTCAGGCCCAGGTCCAATCCCGGCTTGCGTCTTTTGAGGATCGCCGCCGGGCGCTGATGGACGAGCAGGCGATCAGCGAGGCTGAGCTGGATCTGTATCTTGATGGCGAGGCTACTCAGGCGCGTTTTAATGCTGCCGTTATTGGACTGGTCGAGGCGCTGCGCGATCAGGGTCTTGCTGTGTCAGGTGATGCCTCCATTCAAAGCGCCAACGCGAATTCTGGCCTGACCCAGCTGAGCGCCGATATTTCCGTGGATGGTCCTTTTGAAGTCATCCTTCAGACGCTGAGCCGTCCTGAATTTTCGAGCCTGCGGACCCAGTCGGCCCGCTTTACCGCCACAGCGTCGCGCGCCGAGGTTCGCGGTGATCTTCGCCTTGTCGCTTACCACGCAGATGACCGGCAAAGCGACGGAGGCCCCGATGCGCGCTGATCCACTATTCTATGCCGCAATAGGGGTGTGCGGCCTGGCGCTGGTGGCGGCGAGTATGCCCTCAGACTGGATCAACGGCCGCGGGCCCTCTGCCGCCGCGCCGGGAACGCCGCCAGAGACAGTGTTGGCGTCCACCGACTGGATTGCCCCATTTGCGGCGCGTCTTGAACCGCAGGCCGCCTCCACCCGCCCGCCTGATCCGGTCCGTGAGCCGATTGATGACTGGCGCCTTGTGGGGCTTGTGGAAAGCAATGACGGAAGCTTTGCAACGCTGGCCAGCGGCGGGCAGGTCCGCACACTGAAGCTCGGCGATACGCTGGGCGGCTTTGATCTGGTCGCGATTGAAGCGGGCAGGGCGGTGTTTCGCCGCGGACCGGAGGAGCGTTCGCTACGCTTGGCGCGCTAGGCTTTGCCATACAAGCCGGTTAGGGTGCTGGCCAAGTGGAGGGGACGGACACAATCAATGAAGCTGGCTCATACTATTGTTGCGATGTCGGGGCTTGTGGCCCTGAACGCCTGCGCCGGGATCACAGAGCCGGGCGCACCTTTCTGGGCCGATCAGGTCGCACAAACGCCCGCACCGGATACCGCCACCGCGCCAGACCCTGAGGCCAATGCCCAGAGCGGCTCCGGGGTTGAAGAGGATGCAGTCGAGCCGGGCGGTGATCTGGTTTATCTGCGCAGTCGCCAGGGCATCGCCACCGCCAGCAGCAGCGATGGCCTCGACGGGCGCACGCTCAGCCTTGATTTTGTCAATGCGCCGGTGGCTGCGGCTGTGCGCGCCATTGTTGGTGACGCGCTGGGCGAGCCCGTTCTGGTCGCGTCCGACGTGTCCGGTGAGATCACGCTGACGGCACCGGAGCCGACCTCGGCACGGGCCGCCCTGTCGGCGCTTGATACAGTGCTCAGTGAATCCGGACTGGCGCTGGTGGAGCGCGAGGATGGATTTCTACTCACCCGGATTGAGGCGGCCCGTCCGACTTTTGGGTCATCGGGTTTAGGTATGGGCGGGCGTGTTGTGCCGGTGCGCCATACCGATCCCACCCAGCTTTTGAGCGTGCTTGATCCCTTCCTGACTGATCGCGCGCAGGCTATTCCGCTCGATGAAAGCGGAGTGCTGATCCTAGCGGGACCTCGCTCGGAGCTTGAAAACCTTGAAGATGCAATCCGCACCTTTGACCGCCCCTTCCTGACCGACCGTGTCTACGGGATGTTTGAACTGCGCTACGTCAACGCCGAAACTGCACAGCGCGAGATCGCAGCGGTTCTCGACGGCCTTGGCGCGCCCAGCGGGGCGGTACGGCTTGTGCCGCTGCCACGCCTGAATCTGTTGTTTGTCGCCACACGTGATCGCCAGCGCTTTGACGAGGTGGGCGATTGGGTCCAGCGCTTTGACCGCCCGGCGGGGGGCGATACCCGCCGCCTTCGCTACTATGTGGCGCGCAATACGCCAGCCACCACTCTGGCCAGTCAGATATCGGCTGCTTTTGCCGGTAGCGCCTCTGGTGACGGTGGCAGCTTTGGCGGTGAGAGCGAACAGAATCGCGGAAGCGACGACGCCTCCAATGAAGACGAAGGTCGCCTCGCCATCATTGCCGACCAGCTCAACAACGCGCTGATTATCCGGGCTACCGATCAGGAATATCGCGAAATCCTGGAGCTGGTGGAGCGCATGGATGTCCTGCCGCCACAGGTGCTGATCGAAGCCACAATCGCCGAGGTGCGCCTGACCGACGGGCTGAATTTCGGTGTGCGCTGGTTCTTCCAGTCCCGCGACGGGGAGGGCGATTCAGCGATCACTTTCTCGGATTCAACAACCGGTTCCACCGCAGAGGTCTTCCCCGGTTTCAACTACGCTTTTACCGGTTCGAACCTCAACGCAACGCTCAGCGCGCTGAACTCCATTACAGATGTCACGGTGCTCTCCGCGCCTTCGATCATGGTGCAGAACAATCAGACCGCCCACCTTCAGGTTGGTGATGAGGTTCCGATTGTGACCCAGACCGCCACCTCGGTCAGCGAAGCCAACGCGCCCATCGTGTCGAATATCGAGCTGCGCGAAACCGGTGTGATCCTTCAGGTCACGCCGCGTATCAACGCCAGCGGCATTGTGGTGCTGGAGGTTAATCAGGAGGTATCCAGCGTGCGCCCGACGACGACCTCGGGCATCGATTCTCCGACTATTCAGAAGCTGGAATTTACCTCTACGGTGGCCGTGCAGAGCGAAAGCACCGTGGCGCTGGGCGGTCTGATCCGCGAAAGCCAGACCGACACCAATAATGCGGTGCCTTTCCTGGGCCGCGTGCCGGGGCTGGGCGCTGCCTTCCGCGACCGCGCCATGACCCAGGAGCGTAGCGAGCTGGTCATTTTCCTGACCCCGCGCATTATCAATTCCACTCAGGATGCTGAAAGCGCCCTGTCGCGCATGCGCCGTGAGCTACAGGCGCTCGAAGCCCGTCAGGACGATCTGTTCGAGCAATGACCTTGCCGCGTCAATGCCAGGACCACGAAACCGGCTCGGCGCTGGTTTACGTACTCTGGATTGCAGCCGCCATCGCGCTGGTGCTCGCCGCAGCCAGTGTGGCGGTGCAGGGGCAGCTACGGCTTGGGGCGACTGAACGCAACGCCGCGCGTGCTGATACAGCCCTGCGTTCAGCGCTGGACATTGCGGCCTATGACGCAGCCCTCGTCGGGCGCAGCTATCTGCAAGGCTTGCCGACGACCATCCAGATCGACGATGTGCCGGTGACGGTGAACTTGGCTTCTGCCCACTCAAAGCTCGATATCAACCTGGCCAATGACGAACGCTGGCTGGCTTTTTTGATCCGTCAGGGTGTGACCGAAGCGCGCGCCCGCACGCTCACAGATCGCATTCTGGACTGGCGTGACAGCGATGACCGCCCCAGGGAGTTCGGTGGAGAAGGCGAGCTCTATCGTCCAGGCGAATTGGGCAACCGGCCCTTCCGGTCCGTCCGGGAGCTATCGAGGGTTGCAGGTCTCGAGCTCGCCGAAGTGGCTTGCTGGGCGGGCGATTTGACCGTCTATGGCGGCACGCCGGACCCTGAGATTGACGCCAGCCAGATCGGTGCGGTGATCTCCATGGACGGCGTCCGGGCCGCGTTTGTTGCGCGCAGGCTCCGCCCCGATGGACGTGGATATGATGAAATGAGCGGGCTGGCGCTGTTCGGGGCCTCACCCTTGAGACCTTTTGAGTGGGTTGCATTCAGTGTTGACGAAGCCGAGCCGTTGGAGTGCTCTGCCAGCAGCTAGCCGAAGGGGACACGGCACTTATGATCTCGACTATCGTAAACCGGGGACATGGCATCCGCCTTGTATTCGCTGTTGTGCTTCTGGTTGTTCTGGCAGTCTTTTTCTGGACCCAGTCGCGCTATCCAGGCCTCAATGACAAGGCGATCATGAGCGGTGCGATCCAGCTGGAAGACCCCTTGAGCTTTGAAGCCATGATCCCGATCACAGAGGATATGGGCACGATAGAGCGTATCGGCGTTACAACGCTGAACTGGATTGACACCAACAAGAAGGGCATGACCTTCGGGGTCCTTTTCGGTGCCGGCTTCCTCACGCTTCTGGGCTATCTCAGGCGGCGCAGTTTCAACGACCCCTTCGCCAATTCCTTCTACGGGTTGTTCATCGGCGCGCCGCTGGGCGTGTGCGTGAATTGCGCCGCGCCCATCGCCAAAGGGCTCTATCAGGGTGGTTCGCGGGCCGAGACGACGCTGTCGGCCATGATCGCCTCGCCAACGCTGAACGTGGTCGTGCTGACCATGGCGTTTGCGCTTTTGCCCTTCTACATCTTCATGGCGAAGATCGTGCTCAGCCTGGCACTGATCCTTGTTGGCGTGCCGCTATTGTGTCGGCTGATCCCGTCTGAACGCCTTAATTATGGTGCGCCAGCCCCGAACACTCCGACCCCGCCTGATCAGGTCGGAGCCGGATTGTTTGATGGCGAGGACCTTCACGTCGCCGCCGGGCGCTTTGGCCTCGATTACCTCAAATCGCTGTGGTTCATTATTCGCGTGACGGTGCCGCTAATGCTGCTGGCCGGGTTCATGGGTGCCATCGTGGCCACCTTGATGCCCGTCGACTGGGTGGCTAGCGCGCCGTTCGGGCCGTTCAGCGCGATTGCTGTCGCTTTTGTGGGGACCATCATGCCGGTGCCCATGGGCTTTGATGTGGTCTTTTCCGGCGCGCTTCTGAACGGCGGCATCGGCCACGGCTATGCCATGACGCTCGTCTTCACGCTGGGCAGTTACTCCATCTATTCCTTCCTGATCGTCGGCGGCTCGGTGGGCTGGCGCGCCGCAGGCCTTCTGGCTGGTGCGGTGGCGATCATCGGTGTGGTGTCAGGCTTGGCTGTTCAGGCCTGGTATGAGTATCAGACCGAGCGCGCCCTGCAGATGCTGGTCCAGCCTGAAGGCGCGGCACCGGTCGGCGGGGCCAAGACTTTTGTCCTGAAGCAGGGTGCCGAGACTGGCGAGATCGAAGTCAGCTTTATCCCTTATGAGGCACCCGCTGGCCCTGACTCTCCCGGCTTTGAGCGGGTCGAGGCCTGGCAGCGCGGCATCGACCATCCGGTGGAATTTTCCTTTGCCGATATGTGGCCGCCCTTCTGGGAAGGCCGCTCCATCGCCGCCGGTGATATTGATCGCGATGGCGATGCGGACCTTGTCTTCGCGTCGAGCCGCGCCGGGCTTTATCTTTACGCCAATGATGGCCGCGGCCAGTTCTCGACGATGCAGATTGATCTTGGACCGGTGGCCGAGATGCCGGTGTTCAACGCCACCCTGATCGATGTGGACGATGATGGCTGGCAGGACCTGATCCTGGCCACCTATATGCAAGGCGAATGGGTGCTGCCCAATGTGGACGGGCAGTTTGATACGTCCGCCCTCTACCCGATCGCCAATCGCGATGACGCCATCATGGTGATGGCCTCGACCTATGGGGATGTGGACCGGGACGGGGATCTCGATGCCGTGTTCGGCAACTGGGCTGCGGGCTGGTATCGCCGCGTCCCGGGCGAAGAGTCGCGCAATCGCGTAATCCTCAACGAAGGCGGCCGCCTTGATGGCTCACGCTTTGAAGAGCTTCCCGGCATTCCTGGCGAAACGCTGACGATCCTGTTGTCCGATATCGACGCCAATGGCACGCAAGACTTGATCGTCGGAAACGATTTTGAGGTGCCGGACTATTTCTATCTCGGCGATGGCGCGGGCGGGTTTGAGGCGATTACCTATCAGGACGACCTCATCCCGATGACGACCACCACGACCATGTCGCTGACCTCGGCTGATTTTGGCAATGATGGCACGATGGAGCTTTATGCCGCCCAGATCGCAGGCCGTGCCTCGGGTGTCTCCAGCCGCTTGAACCTGCAGCCGATTGAGCGTTATTGCGACAGTATCCAGCGCGAGAGCGACCGCGAGACCTGCCAGCGCAACATGGATATCAAGCGCTGGTATCGGGCCGGTAACAGCCTTGATCCGTCCAATGCACCGCGCTGTGCGCGCCTGGATGAGCCTTATCGCAGCGAGTGCCGGGGCATGCTGATCAAGGATCTGGCGATCCAGAATCGCGACCCCAGCCTGTGCAATCTCATCCCGGCCACACAGGCGCGCGTACGTAGCTATTGCGACATTCATTTTCGCCCCACCCGGCCCATGACCGAGGCGGAACAGGACGCGGCGATTGCCCAGATCCTGGCACGCAACGTCCTGCTGGAGCGCCAGGATGATGGCCGCTATGCCGAAACGGCTGAAGCGCGGGGCCTGGAAATCGGAGGCTGGAGCTGGGACGTTTCCGTGGCCGATTTTGATAATGATGGCTGGCAGGACGTTTACGTCGTCAACGGTACCTGGGTGCCCAACGAAGTCACACCGTCGAATATTTTCTATCGCAATAATGGCGATGGCAGCTTTACTGAAATGACCGAGGCCATGGGTCTGATGGACTATCACATGACTGCAGCGGCGGTCGTCGTGGATGTCGATAACGATGGCGATCTTGATATGGTCACCGCGCCGGTGAACGCACCCGCTGCAGTCTTCGTCAACAACGCCACCGATCGCAACGCGCTAAGCGTTCAGCTTATCGACCATCAGGGCAATCGCGATGGCATTGGCGCGCGCCTGACCCTTTATGGCGGGCTTGAGAGCGCTGACTTTCAGGTGCGTGAGCTACAGCTGGGCGGCGGCTTCATGTCGTTTGACGACCCGGTGGCCCATTTCGGGCTCGATGCCGGCCAGGCCGCTGACCGGCTGGAAATCCGCTGGGCCGATGGCAGCAGCAGCCAGATCGCCGGTCCCTTTGAAGCGGGCGGGCGCTATACCCTGACCCGACACGAAACACCCCTGAATTAGGACGAAACCCCATGAACCGCATTGTCCTTGGCATTGGCGCGCTTGTGCTTGTTGCTGTTGGCGTCGTGACGCTATTCCTGACCCGCGATACCGGGCCGGATGTCACGATGGAAGACGCCGAAGTCGCCTATGCGCGCGGTGATATTGCCACTGTGGTCAATATCCTGACGGAGCTGATTGCCGAGGACGAGCCGCTGGCGCTCTATCGCCTCGGTTTGATGACGCGCGACGGGGAAGGTGTGAGCCAGGACCGCGATCGCGCGGTGTCTCTGCTGGAGCGCGCCTTAGGCGCTGGGCACGAGCCATCACAGGCACCGCTGCGCGCGCTCTATCTGCAACGCGGGCTGGAGGCTGACGCTGAGGACGGCGTGGTGGACCTGACCCGCGCCGCAGAGCTGGGCAGCCCTCAGGCGCAGGCGATTGTGGGCTCCTACTACCTCACTGGCACCTTTGTGGACGAGGATTTAAGCCGGGCCATCACCCTGCTGGGCGAGGCCGCCGAGGCCGGTGACAGCCGCGCGCAGACCAATCTGGGTATGGCCTATGCCACCGGGCGCGGCGTTGAGCGCAATGATGAGGAAGCCTTCCGCTGGTATCTCGCCGCCGCCCAGCAGGGCATGGTGCGCGCCCAGCCGGCAGTCGGGCTTTTCTATGAAACCGGCCGCGGGGTGGAGCAGAATGTGGGCGAAGCGCTGCGCTGGTATCTGGCGGCCTATCGGGCCGGAGCGCCCAATGTGGACGCGCGCCTGGGCGCGCTGCTGGCCGATGGCATGATTGAAGGCGCGGATCCCAGTGAAGCTTCGGCATGGACGTCTGCGGCGGTGCGAGCCGACAATCGCGACGCGCTCGCCTGGCTGGAAGCTCGGGCCGATGAAGGCGTGGTCGCTGCCCAGGCCCAACTGGCCCGGCTTTACAATGACGGTGAAGGCGTGCCGCAGGATGGACAACGGGCTCTGGCCTACTTCCAGGCGGCTGCCGATGGCGGTGCCGGTGTGGCTCAGCTTGAAATGGCGCGTCGCTACGCATCCGGAAACGGCGTGGAGCTTGATTATATCCAGGCCCATGTCTGGGCGAACCTGGCGGCAGCCGCTGGCGTCGAAGGCGCCGCGGACGAGCGCGATGTGATCGCTCAATTCCTGACACCAGAAGACCTGCGTGAAGCTCAGAGCCGGGCAAGCGCCTGGCGGGATGAACGCCGTGGCCGTTAAAAGCCTGCTTCTTTCTGCCGTGCTGGCCCTTACCGGTCAGGCGGCTCTGGCCCAGCCTGAAGGCGAGCCGGACCCCCGGGTGCTGCAGGCGCAGGCCTATGAAAGCGGGCGCGGTGCGCCTCAGGACTTTACGCTGGCGCTTCAGCTTTACCGGCAGGCGGCTGAGGACGGTCATCCCGGCGGCCTGAATGGTCTGGCCAGAGCCTATGCCGATGGGCGCGGCGTCGCGCGCGACCCGGCCCGCGCCATGCAGTTGTTTGCTGAGGCAGCTGCGCAGGGCAATCCGGTCCACATGACCGATTACGCTCAGGCCCTGGAAAGCGGCGTCGCGGGAGAGCCCAATCCGGCTGAAGCCGTTGTCTGGTATCAGCGCGCAGCTGAAGCGGGCTATGTCCCGGCGATAACAAGTCTCGGCGTTCTGGCGCTTGAGGGCAGCGGTATGGAGCGGGACCCGGCTCTGGCGCTTCAGCTGTTTGAGCAGGCTGCGACCGCTGGCGATGCCCGCGCGCAAAGCAATCTGGGTCTGATGTATTCGCGCGGCGAAGATGTGGATCGCAACTACGCACAGGCCGCCCGGCTGTTCCAGGCCGCCGCGGCGCAAGGGCTGCCCGAAGCGCTGCGCAATCTGTCTGTGCTGTATGCCAACGGCCATGGCGTGCCGGTCGATGAGGCCCTGTCCGAACAGCTTCTGCGTCAGGCACGGCTTGCCAGCGGGTTGGAGCTGGAGATGGTGCTTGAGACCATCGGACTGGGCTTTGATCAACGCCTCAGTTCACCAGACTGGACCCGCCCACCGGGCCAGGCGCTGAACGCGGCGGCGAGAGCTGGTGACCCCATTGCGCTCTATCTTTCGGGGTATCAGCTGT
The DNA here is from genome assembly GCA_024178355.1 of Maricaulaceae bacterium EIL42A08. GTDB lineage: Bacteria > Pseudomonadota > Alphaproteobacteria > Caulobacterales > Maricaulaceae > Oceanicaulis. Next base: position 284,134 of record JAMZNZ010000003.1, read on the forward strand.
TACTGGGTGCCGGGGTTCGTCAGGACGTGCTCGAGGGCGAGGCCCGGCTCCAGATCGCCGCCGAGCTTGGATTACCCAGCGCCAGCCTGGCGCTGGCGCTTGCCTATGCGCGCGGTAGCGGTGTTCCGCAGGATTTTGAGGAAGCCTATTTCTGGGCCAGCCGGGCGGCCTTTGCCCAGACGCCGGAGGCCATCGGTCTGCGTGATGCCCTCACTGACGAGCTGCCCCAGGATGCCATTGCCAGGGCCCAGGCAAGGCTGCGCCCGGCGGAGTTGGGCGGCGAATAGACGCGTGGGGCTGCAAGTCCACAGCGGATAAAGGGTTGATTTTCTCTTCACCAACCCGTCCTCTCCCCCGTTACACCTTAACGCCGACCGGAGATCCTCATGGCCGACGCCCAGACCCCTGAGACCAAACAGAAGCGCAACGCCTTCACGCGCTTCCTCGATACCGTTGAATGGCTGGGCAATCTGCTGCCGCATCCGGTGATGCTGTTTTTCTACCTGTCGATCGGGATCGTGTTGGTGTCAGGCCTGTTCGGCCTTCTGGGTGTGGCAGTGGAAGATCCACGCCCTGCGGGCTCGCGCGGGGTCGCCGAGAACGGCATGATCGAGGCTGTCAGCCTGATGAATGGCGATGGTGTCCGGCGCATCTTCACCAATATCACCGACAACTTCACCAGCTTTGCGCCGCTTGGCGTCGTGCTCGTGGCGATGCTGGGCGTGGGTGTGGCGGAGAAGTCCGGCCTGTTATCTGCGGCCGTTCGGGCCATGGTATTGGGCGCGCCGAAGCACGCGGTGACGGTAGCCATCGTGTTTGCCGGCATCGTCTCCAATACCGCATCAGAGGTTGGGTATGTGGTGCTGATTCCGCTAGCCGGGGCTGTGTTTTACGCGCTTAACCGCCACCCGCTTGCAGGGATGGCGGCGGCGTTTGCCGGGGTGTCTGGCGGGTATAGCGCCAACCTGCTTATCGGCACGATTGACCCGCTGCTGGCGGGTATCACCGAAGAAGCTGCGCGCCTGATCGATCCCGAATACACAGTGAATGCGACCGCAAACTGGTTCTTCATGATCGCGTCGACCTTCCTGATCACGATCATCGGTACGCTGATCACGACCTTCATCGTGGAGCCCAAGCTCGGCAAGTACGACGACTCGCGCGCCGACCCGAAAATCCTTGACAAGTCCATGATGGACTCCATCACGCCAGAAGAATCCAAAGGCCTGAAATGGGCACTTTGGGGGTTGCTGGGCGTGCTGGCGGTGATGGTCTACACGCTGGCTGGATCGAGACTTCCCGATTTTCTCCCGTTGATTGGGGGTGCAGACGTCTCCTTCCTGCCGGGAGCTGGCGTGCTGCGAGACCCCGATACAGGCGGGGTGATGCGCTCGCCCTTCTTCAGTGGTTTCGTGATCTGGATCCTGATCTTCTTCCTGGTCACTGGCTATGCCTATGGCCGCGTGGTCGGGACGATGAAATCAGACCGCGATGTCATCGATGCCATGGCCGAGGCGTTATCCTCGCTGGGGCTCTACATCGTGCTGGTCTTTTTCGCGGCGCAGTTTGTGGCCTTCTTTGGCTGGACCAATCTGGGCGCGATCACCGCGGTGTCGGGGGCAAACTTCCTGCAAAGCACGGGCATGACGGGTCCGGCGCTCTTCTTCCTCTTCATCCTTATGTGCGCAGTAATCAATCTGTCGCTCGGGTCTGCGTCGGCCCAGTGGGCGGTGACCGCGCCAATCTTCGTGCCGATGCTGATGCTCATCGGCTACTCGCCAGAGGTGATCCAGGCCGCTTACCGGATTGGTGACAGCTCGACCAATATCATCACCCCGATGATGAGCTATTTTGGCCTGATCCTCGCCTGGGCGACGCGCTACGATAAGAATCTTGGCGTCGGCACGCTCATCGCGATGATGCTGCCCTATTCCATGGCCTTCCTGCTGTTCTGGTCGATCTTCTTCTTCGTATGGACCTTTGTGCTCGGCATCCCGGTGGGGCCAGGCTCACCCACAACGTTTGAGATGGGCGGCTAGATGAAACCCTGGGCCTGGGGCGCGATGCGGGTGGGCGGTGGCGATACGTCAACGCCTGCTGATCTCGCACACTTCCTGAACCGCGCCCACGGGCTGGGCGCGCGCTGGATTGATTGCGCGGACATCTATGGTCTGGGAGCCTCCGACAGCGCGGTGGGTGCGACCCTCGCCCACGATCCGTCCTTGCGCGAGCGTTTCAGGATTATTGCCAAGGCCGGGGTCGTCTGGCAGCAGGACGGCGTCCACACCAAGCATTACAGCAATGATCCCGCCTATCTGCGCCAGCAGCTGACGGGCAGCCTGCAGCGCCTGGGCGTAGAGCAGGTGGATCTGTTTTTGGTGCACCGCCCCGATTATCTGCTCGACGCGAACGCCACGGCTGAAGCGCTGAACGCTATGGTCGCCGACGGCCTGACCAAAGCTGTGGGCGTGTCGAACTTCTCAGCGCCACAGACTGCCCGCCTCAACCGTGCACTCGGCGCTCCGGTGGCGGCCGATCAGCTGGAGTTGTCACCGCTGGCGCTCGACGCGCTGGACGATGGCCGCCTCGATCAGAACATGATGGAGGGCACGGACGTCTTCGCGTGGAGCCCGCTCGCCGGTGGCCAGCTCTTCAATCCTGAAAGCGAGGCGGCGCACCGCGTCCGCGCTGCATTGGCCAGGCTAGCCGGGTCGGACGACAGCGATGCCATCGCTGGGGCCGCGCTCGCCTGGGTGGCGCGCCATCCGGCAAACCCTGTGCCCATCCTCGGCACAACCCGCCTTGACCGCCTGACCGCTCAGGTTCAAGCGATGGAGGGCTTAAGCCTGTCAGCCGCCGACTGGTACGCGGTTCTGGAAGCATCGCGTGGGGGTGAGGTGGCTTAGGGGCGGTGTGCGTCCTTTAAAGGCATTTGCTGACGCAAAAGCACATCAGGATGAGTGGAGTGGGAGCTTTCCATCACCCTCATCGAAGAGGTGTGACCCCGGACTTGATCCGGGGGAGCCTCGAAGGACCCTCAGAATTAATCACCCATTTCTCCGTCATCCTGACGAAAGACAATACGAAGGCCGGGAGCCGTACGCTTCACTCGGCGTCACGTGTGATTTCTGGCTTCCAAATCAAGTTTGGGAAAGAGGTGTGGGGGCTCATTATTGGACTAAACACTGTCATCCCCCGGTTCATCCGGGGGACCCATTCTGTGACATTACCGAACGCTCCAGCGTTTCAGCATGGGTGACCCGGATAAACCGGGTCATGACAGAGAGGATGGCGTAGCGATTGATAGTCTCTGGGTTCTCGCCTGCGCGGGAATGAAGAGATCAAAGCGCTTGCGTCCTACGCCTTCATCGCGGTCGCCGCGGCGGCGTTTGCAGTGATCGCATCCCACTCGCCCGCCTTGATCTGGGCGGCGGTGGCGATCCAGCTGCCGCCGACGCACGCGACGTTGCTCGCGGCAAGGTAATCCGGCGCGCGTTCGCGAGAAATGCCGCCAGTGGGGCAGAAGCGAATGTCGGGCAGAGGCCCGGCGATGGATTTGAGATAGGGCAGGCCGCCGGCCTGTTCTGCCGGGAAGAATTTCAGCGCTTCAAAGCCTGCTTCAATCGCGCTCATGGCTTCGCCTGCGGTCGCCACGCCGGGCAGGCAGGGCAGGCCGGTGTCCAGCATCGCACCGGTCAGTTTCGGGCTAAGACCGGGGCTGACCAGAAAGGCCGCGCCGTCCTTGCGGCTGGCTTCAGCCTGCTGAGGCGTACGCACCGTGCCCATGCCGACGATCAGTTCAGGCTCGGCGTCCTGCATCGCCTTCATGGCATCAAGGGCGGCCGGTGTGCGAAGTGTCAGCTCCAGGACGCGCAGGCCCCCGGCTTTCAGGGCGCGGGCGAGGGGCGCGGCGTCGGAGACGTTTTCGACCACCAGAACCGGAATGACGCTGGCTGCATCAAGGACTTCATTGAGTGTATGGGACATGGATCAAAGCCCTCCGGCTTCTGCAATGGCAGCTGCGCCCATCAGGGCAGCGGCGTCTGACATGATAAGTTTGACCGGCATGGCTTCGGCATAACGGGTCATGGGGCCGCGGCGCACACGGCGCGCCTCAAAGCGGCTTTCCTTCAGCAAAGGCAGGATTTTCGGCGTGATACCGCCAGCCAGATAAATCCCGCCGCGCGACCCGGTCAGCACGCCGACATCACCGGCATAGGCCCCCAGCACATCACAGAACAGCATCACCACCCGGCGGGCCAGAGAGTCCGGAGCTTCCAGCGCCTCGGCGGTGACGTCTTCAGGGCGCGCGCCGGTCCACGGGATGCCATCAAGGGCGCACAGGGCGCGGTGGATGTTCACCAGGCCGCGACCGGACAACAGCCGCTCCCAGCTGACATAGCCATATTCGTCGGCGATGAATTTGCCGACCTCGATCTCTTCTTCGGTGCGCGGGGCGAAGCCGGCATGTCCGCCTTCAGTGGCGATGACACGAATGCCGGATTTGGTGGGCACCAGAAGCCCCAACCCCAGACCCGTACCCGGCCCGAGCACGGCAATCGGCTCGCTTTCGATGGCTTCGCCTTCGTTGAGGATTTCCTGATCCTCCACCGGGCAGAGCGGCGCGCCACGCGCCTGAGCCGCAAAATCATTGACCGGGACCAGCTGATCAAGGCCCAGCTCGCTCGCCAGCTCGTCCCGGTCCAGCTTCCAGGACGAATTGGTCAGGCGAATGCGACCGGGTGCCACCGGCGCGGCGACCGCAAAACAGGCCGCCTTTGGGCGCGGACCGTGACAGGTCTCCAGATAGGCCTGAGCCGCATCGCGCAAATGCTCGAAATCTTCATTCCTGAAGCGCTGGATCTGATCGAGCGTAAAGCCCTTGGCTGCCGATCCGCGCGCAATGGCAAAGCGGGCGTTGGTTCCCCCGATATCGGCAACCAGATAGTCCGTCGTCATGCCGGTACGGTCTCCGGCTGGCTTTCCAGCGCCGCACCATCCAGCTCCGGCAGGGCGATGGCACCATCCTCGGCACAGCACACCACACGGCGGAAGCCGGAGAAGAGCTCGCGGCCCATGCCGGCCTCATTGCCGGACAGGTCGGCGGTCGCCTGCTCGCGGGCGTCCCATTCTGCCTTGTCCACCTTTATGTCGAGCGTGCCGGCTTCAGCGTCCAGACGGATGATGTCGCCATCGCGGATCTTGCCAATGGGACCACCGGCCAGCGCTTCGGGGCTCATATGAATGGCCGCAGGCACCTTGCCCGAGGCACCCGACATGCGCCCGTCGGTGACAAGCGCGACCTTAAAGCCCTTGTCCTGAAGAACGCCGAGCGGCGGGGTCAGCTTGTGCAGCTCCGGCATACCGTTGGCCTTCGGGCCCTGGAAGCGGACCACGGCTACGAAGTCGCGCTCCAGCTTGCCGTCCTGGAAGGCCTGCATCAGCTCGGCCTGGTCTTCAAAGACGATGGCCGGAGCTTCGACGAGGCGGTTCTCCGCCTTTACCGCAGAAATCTTGATCACCGAGCGACCGATGGGTCCGGACAGAACGCGAAGCCCGCCATCGGATGAAATCGGCTTGGCGACGGTGGCGAGAATTTCAGGATCGGCGCTGTCTTCCGGTGGCTGCTTCCAGGTCAGACCTTCGCCATCAAGGAAGGGCTCGGTGGCGTAGTCCGCCAGGCTGTCGGCACCCAGCGTCAGCACGTCGTCATGGAGCAGGCCCGCGCCGAGAAGCTCGCGGATCAGGAAGGCCATGCCGCCTGCTGCGTGGAAATGGTTCACGTCCGCCTGGCCATTGGGATAGATGCGCGTCAGCAGCGGCGTCACCTTGGACAGGGCGTCAAAGTCGTCCCAGTTGATAATAAGGCCCGCCGCCCGCGCAATCGCGATCAGGTGGATGGTGTGGTTGGTCGACCCGCCGGTGGCGTGCAGCCCCACAATGGCGTTGACGATGGCGCGCGCATCAATGGCCTGACCCAGCGGGCGATAGTCCTGGCCCAGATCGGTGATCTTCGCGGCACGCTGGGCGGTGGCGGTGATCATGGCATCGCGCAGCTCGGTGCCCGGATTGATGAAGGCGGAGCCGGGTACGTGCAGGCCCATAATCTCCATCAGCATCTGGTTGGAGTTGGCGGTGCCGTAGAAGGTACAGGTGCCTGGGCTGTGATAGCTGGCGCTTTCAGCATCCAGAAGCTTGGCGCGGTTCACCTTGCCTTCAGCATAGAGCTGGCGAATGCGCGCCTTCTCCGGATTGGGCAAGCCGGAACGCATGGGGCCGGCTGGCAGGAAGAGCGTCGGCAGGTGACCAAAGCGCAGTGCGCCCATCAGCTGACCCGGCACGATCTTGTCACAGGTGCCAAGACAGAGCGCAGAATCAAACATGTTGTGAGACAGCGACACCGCTGTTGCCATGGCGATCACATCGCGGGAGAAGAGCGACAGCTCCATGCCCGGCTGGCCTTGCGTAACGCCATCGCACATGGCTGGAACGCCGCCAGCGACCTGACCGATAGCGCCCACCTTGCGCAGCGCCGCCTTGATCTGATCAGGATAGTCCTGCATCGGCTGGTGGGCCGACAGCATGTCATTATAGGCGGTGATGATGCCCACATTGGCCCAGACCATGTCTTTCAGCGGGCTTTTGTCCTCACCGGAAGCCGCAAAGCCGTGGGCCAGGTTGCCACAGGACAGCACCTTGCGATGGGGGCCTTCTTCGCGCGCGCGCTCCATCTGGTCGAGATAGCGACCGCGGGTTTTCGCGCTGCGTTCATTGATCGTGTTGGTGACCTGTTCAAGGACCGAATTGAGGGCGGCCATGGGTCATGTCTCCTTCATGGGGGAGGTAAGGTTAGCCGGTGCCGTATTAAGGCCACCAATAGGTTTGAAGCCCAAGGTCGGTGGCGTTCAGCACCGCGCGCACGGGCAGCTTTTCCATCCGGCCGGGCCCTGCTGCTTCGGCCCAGACCTTTCGCTTGGCATCGCCGGAGATCAGCAGCGCGGTAAAGTGTGCGCCTTTCAGGGCTTTCAGCGTCAGCGTCATGCGCTGGGTGAAGGGGCCGGTCACCTCGCTCTGGTGGGCAGTGACGGCGGCCACGCGCCGGCCGTCTTCAGCGATCGCGGCATCAAGGCCGTCCGCTTCGGGGAACCAGGACAGGGTATGCCCGTCACCGCCCATGCCCAGCACCACCGCATCGAAGGGCTGGTGAGCGGTCGAGACCGCCGCGTCGACTGCGTCGACAGCCTCAGCCGGGGTGGCGTGCGGGGTTTTCAGGCCAATGAATTCGGCCGCGGCGGCTTCGTTCTGTAACAGCGTGTCACGCAGGAAAGTCTCATTGGAGCCTTTAAGCCCCGGATCGATCCACCGCTCGTCGGCCAGCACCACAGTGACCCGGCTCCAGTCGAGGGACTTGGCGGACAGGATTTCGTAGAGGCGCTTCGGCGTGGAGCCGCCAGACACCACCAGGCTGGCGCGGCCATTGCGCGCCAGGCCCTCGCGCAACCGGCTTTCAACCGCGTTGGCCAGCGCCTTGGCGGCCTGTTCGCCGTCGTCAAATTCCTGAAGGGCGGTCACAAGACTAAGCGGTGTCGGCATCAAACCACTCCCTGTCGTCACGGCCGAGCAGAAGGGAGGCCTGCGTCGGGCCATCGGTTCCGGCTGGATAGAGGTGAACGGGGCAATCGCCATCATGCCAGGCGGCAATGATGCCGTCAGTCCAGCGCCAGGCGGTCTCCACCTCGTCGCGGCGCATGAACAGGCCCAGATTGCCACGTACCACCGCCATCAAAAGGCGCTCATAGGCGTCCGGGTAATCTTTCTCGAACTCATCGGCGAAGCTGAGGTTTAACGGCACATAGCGCAGGCGCACGCCACCGGGGCCCGGGTCCTTGGTCATTAGCATCAGCTTCACGCCTTCATCGGGCTGAAGGCGGATCACAAGACGGTTGGGCTGCAGCGCGCCGGCATCGGCCTGGATGATGTCGTGGGGCACCGGTTTGAACTGGATGATGATTTCCGACCGGCGTGAGCGCATGCGCTTGCCGGTGCGCAGGTAAAACGGCACGCCCGCCCAGCGCCAGTTATCGATCTCGCCGCGGATGGCGACGAAGGTTTCAGTATCGGTCGCTTCGCCGACTTCCTCAGCGTAGCCCTCAACGCTTTCACGGTCGCTGACACCGGCTTCATATTGACCGCGCACGACCGCCTTGTTGACGCTCTTGGAGTCAATCCGACGAAGCGCGCGCAGAACTTTCAGCTTCTCCGCGCGCACCGCATCGGCTTCCAGGCTGGCTGGAGGCTCCATCGCCACAAGGCATAAAAGCTGGAGCAGGTGGTTCTGGACCATGTCGCGCAGCGCGCCCGCGCGGTCGTAATAGCTGGCGCGCTTACCTGCCCCCAGAGATTCAGCCACCGTGATCTGGACGTGATCAATGCCGCCAGAATTCCACACCGGCTCCAGGAGCATGTTGGCAAAGCGCAGGATCAAGAGGTTCTGAACTGTTTCCTTGCCGAGATAATGGTCGATCCGGAAAATCGCATTTTCAGGAAAGACCCGGCCGACGGCCTCATTGACCTGGCGGGCAGAATGGAAGTCGTGGCCGATCGGCTTTTCCAGAACGATCCGCGAGCGCGGCGTATTAAGCCCGTGCTCACCAATGGCATCGCAGACCGAGCCGTAGATGGACGGCGGCAGGGCCAGATAGAAAAGCCGGATTTTCTTGGGGTCAGGATCGAGCGCGGCTTTAAGTTCGCCCCAGCCCTTGCCATCGGCGGTGGCATCCACCGCACAATAGGTCAGGTGCTGGGTGAAGCGTGCCCAGGCGTCGCGACGTTCAGCGCTGGCACCGCCGGTGAGTACCATCTCCCCGGCCCGCTTGATGTAATCGGCGGTCGAGAGCTCATCGCGCGCAGCGGCCACGATGCGTGAGTTTTCAGGGATCTGCCCATCGCACCAGCGGTGAAACAGGGCCGGAACCAGCTTGCGGCGGGCCAGGTCACCAGTGGCTCCAAAGATCACGATGTCGAACGGTTCGACGGGGACGAGTTCGGCCATATCGGTGTCCTGCGGCTAGTCCAGACGGCAATGATTTGCGCTGGATAAGAAGGAGTAATGACAACGATGTCATATGTCCACCCGCCCAGCTATGTTTTCAAGGTGATAGCTGTCCACATTTTGGCGCTTTCTGAAAGCGACATGAGAGCGCACCTTTGCGGAGGCGATGGGGTAAGGGGCGGCCTATCGGGTGAAGACGCGCCAGCCCCAGGGTTCAATCTCAACCGTGGTCTCGGCATCGAAACTAATCGCGTCACCGGTCCCGAAGCGCGTCCAGTCACCATGGTGCAAAGCCCCGTCAAAGCCGACGGTCTGGGCTTCATCTGAGAAGTTGAACACAGCGAAGATCGCGTCGTCGCCCTTTTCCCGAGCGAAGCTGAAGACCTCGGCCGGGCTGGAGTTGGCGATGTCGATCATCTGGCCGCCCGCCTCGCCGTGCCAGATGGCCTGGTTGTCTTCCAGCAGGCCGATCAGGCTGGTGAAGTGGTCATTCAGCGGATGGTCCTGCCAAGCGATCGGATCACGCTCGAAAAACTCAAGCATTTTGTCGTTACCCGCTTCCTGGCCGTTATAGACCATGGGCACGCCTTCACCGACGACAGACAGGGCGAAAGCCGCTTCGAGCGCATCACCCCAGCGTCCGAACTGAGTCGCCACCCAGGCATTCTGGTCATGATTGGCTGTGTAGGTCAGGCGGTAGGCGTCATCGGGCCAGGTGTTGTCCTGGTCGTAGAAATAATATCCGCGCAGGCCGCCCACATCACCATTGCCCATGGCAATGTCGTGCAGGGTGTTGTTCCACTCCCAGGCATAGGTGGCGCTGAACGCGCCGTCATGGTGGTCGCGCGTTTCCCATTCAGCTAGCATGAAGGTGGGTTTGATCTGGTCAAGTTCGGAGCGGAGCGTCTGCCAGAAATCGATCGGCACCATGCCAGCGACATCACAGCGGAAGCCATCAATACCCACGTCAGCCACCCACCAGGTCATCACCTCGGTCATGTACTGGCGCAGTTCCGGGCTGTCGTAGTTGAAATCGACCACGTCCGACCAGTCAGTGCCGGGCACGGCCTGCATCAGGCCATTGGCATCGCGCGTGTACCAGTCAGGATGCTCGCGCACGAGCGCATTATCCCAGGCTGAATGGTTCGCCACCCAGTCGAGGATGACATGCATGTCGAGCGCATGGGCGTCCGCCACGAAGGCGCGCAAATCTTCCAGCGTGCCAAATTCGGGGTTCACCCCGTAGAAGTCCTGCACCGAATAGGGGCTTCCCAGAGAGCCCTTGCGCTCCACCTCGCCGATAGGATGGACGGGCATCAGCCAGACAATGTCGATCCCCATTTCGGCAAGGCGAGGCAGCTGGGCGCGGGCGGCTTCGAACGTGCCTTCAGGCGTGAACTGGCGGGTGTTGATCTGGTAGATCGCCGCATTGCGGGCCCAGTCTGGATGCTCCACCACCAGATCGCGCGGCGTGTAATCGGGGGCCGGACGCTCAGCAACGGGCGTGGAGCTGTCTGCCTGCGCTTCAGGCTGAGCGGGCTCGGCCATCTCCGCCGGCGCGCCGCAGGCTGCGACCAGTGCGACCATGGCGATAGATGCTGGAATACGTATCATGAAAGGCCTCCCGTCCTGTTGGGGGCGATCATGGCGTATTTTGTGCTCGGTTTGCAAAGTTTTTCGTTTGAGCGATAATCCGTCGCAGGGTCATCGAAGATATATTTATTTGGAATATGAGTTGAGGTTGGACGAATAGATTATGCAAGAATGGAAATAAGAATTGCATAAATTTGCTGAATGGAGCATTGGCCATGCCTGATCTCTTCATCAAGGCTCGACGTCTAGGCCGGGAAGGCCAGCCGCTTGTCGTCATTGATGACTTCCATCCCGAGCCTGAGCGTCTGGTGGAGGATGCGGCGGCAAGGCCGTTCAATCCGCGTGGAAAATTCTACCCCGGTATTCGGGCTGCGGCACCGGTACAGCACCTGCAACCACTTCAGGCGATGCTGGCTGATGTGTTGACGGGCGTGTTTGGATACGGTCCCGGCGCGGCGCTTAAAGAGTGTAATTATTCGCTGGTGATCACACCGCCGGGCGAGCTTCTGCCGATGCAGCGCCTGCCCCATTATGACGGCACGGCGGTCCAGACGGTGGCGCTATTGCACTATCTTTGCGGGCCGGAGCAGGGCGGGACGAGTTTCTATCGCCATCGGTCGACCGGTTTTGAGACCGTCACTCAGGACCGGTTCGAGACCTATCGCGACACGCTGGGAACAGAGATCGCGGCTGCGGGTGGAGAGCCAGTGGCCGATTATACTCGCGGCGATGGAGATCAGTTCGAGCAGATCGACCAGGTCGAAGCGAGGTTCAACCGCGCCATCCTCTATCGCGGGATAACCCTGCACTCAGGTGATATCCCTGAAGGCTTTGATTTCAATGCCGATCCGCGCCGGGGCCGACTGACGGTGAACACATTTCTGGTGGAGCGATAGGCCATTGGCCCCGAAACTAGTCGGTGCCCTCTTCGCCGTCGCCATCCTCATCTTCAAAGACGAGGAGGTCAGCGGGCTGACACCGCAGCTCCTTGCAGAGCGCTTCAAGCGTTGAGAAACGGACCGCTTTGGCCTTGCCGGTTTTAAGGATCGACAGATTGGCCATGGTGATTCCAACACGGTCGCACAGCTCGGTCAGCGACATGCGCCGCTCAAGTAGCATCCGATCCAGGGTGACGCGAATTGCCATGCTCGCCTCCCCTAAATCGTGAATTTCTGTTCGTCGCGCAGCCGGGTTCCCTCACGGAAAACCTCAGCCAGGACGAAGAAGGCGGCAACAGCAAACCAGGCACCCAGATTCAGCGAAAACTCGCCAAACACGCGCCCTCCGGTTTCAACCGAATTGCCCGCCAGTGTGAAAACCATCGCGATCACCCCGTGAGAGGCGTAGCTGAGCCCCTGATACACCATGATACCAAAGGCGATGGCGCGCAGATGATTGGCATTCTCCGGGACGAAGGGGTCGCCCTCGTTCAATGTGCGGAAAATCCGGCGCAGGCGATCAACGATGAAAACAATCGCGATTAGCGCCACGATAGCCATGGGAAGGGCGATCACTACATCCATGGCCAGGAATTGCTCAAGGCCGCTGGGAAGCGCTGGTCCAATGCCGGTAACGCGATAAAGCCCGCCGAAGATGATCAAGACGATGATCAAACTGGCAAGGCCAAGCAGCGCCCACAGGACGTAATATACGATGTCGAGGAGGAGCTTCAGTATCGAAGCAATAGATCCTGGACCGAGCGTTCTCATACATTCCCCAACATGAACGGGCCGAATAGCATGGGTCGGCGCGTCGTAAGTCTCTATACTTTCACCGGGGAACGTGAAAGGGGACTTAAGTGCGCCGACCGTCTGCCTCGGCCCGCATTACGCAGCCAGCGAGCTGACTGCTGCGACGACACCTGCGAACACGACTGCCACCAGTGCCATATTGATCACCATCGCAAATGCGGTGTGACCGTGGTTGTTTTCAGACCTGACCATCTCATACTCTCCTTAGCGTTCTTAACGATCAACCAGATGGCTTGCCCGATCGGTTTTGTGTGTGCCGGGCTTTGCCAGGGGCGCTTGGGTGTGTTCCCGTCCGCCTTGAGAAACTATGTAGAGGATCGATCATCGCTTTGCAACAAAAAAATATCGAAAAACGATATGAATTTTTCGAAAGGCGATATGAAATTCAGTTAAGGCAGCTATGCATGAATGAGTATACCAGCCATAAAGCATGGGCCATTGCGAGCCATAATGCGGGCAAAATCAAAGAGATACGCGAATTGATCGAACCTTACGGTTTGGTCGCAAATGGGGCTGATGAGCTAAATTTGCCGGAGCCGGAGGAGACTGAAAACACCTTCATCGGCAATGCAGAACTCAAAGCGGTGGCCGGTGCGAAGGGTTCTGGACGGGTCGCACTGGCCGATGATTCCGGTCTGGAGGTGTTCGCGCTGGACGGTGATCCGGGCATTTACTCAGCCCGCTGGTCTGGCGAGCCGCGCGACTTCTACGCAGCCATGGACAAGGTCCGCACCGAGCTGGAAGCGCGTGGGGCCACCGACTACTCGGCCCGCTTTGTCTGTGCGCTGGCGCTGGCCCACCCCGATGGTCCGACGCGGGTCTATGAGGGTGAGGTGCGCGGTCACCTGACATTCCCGCCGCGCGGCAACAAGGGTTTTGGCTACGATCCCATCTTCATTCCTGAGGGCCGCGACATCACCTTTGGTGAGATGGACCCGGCCCAAAAGCATGCCATGAGCCACCGCGCCCATGCCTTCAGGCTTTTAGTCGACGACATCTTCAAGTCATGAGTAGAGACGCGCGCACGCCAGAGCCAAAGCCGGGACCAACGCCAGACCGGCTGGGGCTTTACATCCACTGGCCCTATTGCGCGCGCATCTGCCCCTATTGCGACTTCAACGTCTACAAGGCCGCAAACGGCAAGCCCGATGACTTGCTGGCCGCCATGCTGGCCGATCTGGACCAGTGGGCCGAGCGCATCGACCCGCGCCCGCTGGCGAGCTTGCACTTTGGTGGCGGTACGCCCTCGTTGATGGAGCCGGCGGCTATCGCGGCGGTGATCGAACGGGCCGAGATGCTGTTTGGCTTTGAGCCGGGCGTTGAAATCGGCCTTGAAGCCAACCCGGCAGAGCGTGCGCGCCTGTCCGGAATCTCCAGCGCGGGCGTGAACCGGCTGTCGCTGGGGGTGCAGGCGCTCGACGATGCCAGCTTGAAGGCGCTTGGTCGGGACCATGACTCAGCCGCCGGGCTTGAAGCGATTGAAATCGCCCAATCGAATTTCGAGCGGGTAAGCTTTGACCTTATATATGCGCGCGAAGGTCAGACGCCTGAGGCCTGGGCGGCTGAGCTGGAGCGGGCGATCGGGTTTGGCGTTGGCCATCTCTCGCTCTACCAGCTCACCATCGAACCGGGCACGGCCTTTCAAAAGAAGCGCGATCGCGGTGATCTGACCCCGCCCGATGACGACGCGGCGGCCGACATGTTCGAGATGACCCAGACCGTTACGGCCAGCCATGGCTTTCCCGCCTACGAGGTCTCCAACCATGCGCGCACCCGCGCCGACCAGTCGACCCATAACCGGCTTTACTGGGAGGGCGCTGACTGGATCGGTATTGGACCTGGAGCACACTCCAGAACCGGACGCGCGGCCACCGGTGGACGCACCGGCTGGACGGCGCTCCTTCGTCCTGCCGACTATGTGGAGTGCGTCGCCTCCGGCAGCGCCCACGCCACCGAAGCGCTCAGCGCTGAAGACGAAGCGGTGGAGCGCGTGATGATGGGCCTGCGGCTTGTTGAAGACGGGCTCGATCTCGCCACGGCAATCCCCGCGGGTCAGGTTTCACCTGATCCAGGTCAGGTGGCATCCTTGGTCGAGCAGGGGCTGATCACTCAGCAAGACCGCCGCATCTGCCTGACCCACAAGGGCCGCCTGTTTGCCGACTATGTCGCCAACCGGCTGGCCGAGCTGGTTTCTTCTTAAGTCAGCGTTCACCCGATGCTGGTCGGACGCGCTTACAGTTTTCGCCGCTTTATTGCGGGATAGAACGGGGCCATGCTGGTGATCTGTCCTCGGTCCCTTGTGCTGGATACCTGCCCGTGCTGCCAAACCCTTATGCGCCCACCCTGTCGCCTCAACAGGAAGCCGTCGCCGACTTTGCGGTGAACGGGGGGGCTCACCTGTTCCTGACCGGTCGGGCCGGTACCGGCAAGACCACCGTCACCCGCGCCATCCTTAAACGGCTCGGCTCCAAAGCCGCCGTGCTGGCACCCACAGGTGTGGCGGCGATGAATGCGGGCGGCCAGACGCTCCACAGCTTCTTTCGCCTGCCGCCGCGCCTGATCACACCGGGTGATGTGCGCCGGTTGCGCAATGCCCGGGCGGTGCGCGCGCTGACCACGCTGGTGATCGACGAGATCTCCATGGTGCGCTCTGACCTGATGCAGGCGGTGGACGCCTCGCTTCGGCTAAACCGTGACAGTAACGAGCCTTTTGGCGGTGTGCGCATGGTCCTGGTGGGCGATCTGGCACAGCTGCCCCCCATCGCTCAGGGCGAGGAGGGCGCCTTTTTCGAAGAGGTTTATGGCGGGCCCTTCTTTTTCCATGCGCCCAGTTTTCGCGATGCGGGCTTCACCATGGTGGAGCTGTATCAGGTGCACCGCCAGGCCGATCCCGACTTTGTTGAAATCCTGAACGCGGTGCGCGAAGGCGCGCTGGATCGCGATCTCACCGAGCGGCTGAATGAGCGCGTTACCGGGCGCTCCGGGCTTGAAGCCAGCAGCACGCACGTCGTGCTGACCAGCACCAACCAGGCCGCCTCCAATATCAATAATGCGCGCCTTGATGGCATCACGGCGGAACCGCGTGGCTTTGCCGGCAAGGTCGAAGGCGAGTTCGACCCGCGCCTGTTTCCCACCGACGACCCGCTTATCCTGAAAGCAGGCGCGCGGGTGATGATGATCCGCAACGATCCGGGTGGCCGCTATGTTAATGGAAGTATTGGTGAAGTTCTTGGCTTTGTCACCGATGGCGTGAAGGTCCGCGTCAATGGCGAGGACGTCACGGTCGAAAAAGTCAGCTGGGAGCGCATGCGCTATGCCGCTGATCAGCAGACCGGCAAGCTGAAGCGCGAAACCATTGGCAGCTATGCCCAATACCCGCTGCGGCTGGCCTGGGCGATGACCATCCACAAGGCTCAGGGTCTGACCCTCGACAGGGTGTTCCTCGATGTCTCGCGCCGCCTGTTCGCCCATGGTCAGGCCTATGTGGCGCTGTCACGGGCACGCTCGCTGGAGGGGCTGGAGCTGTCCCATGCCTTGCGCCCGACCGACATTATCACCGACCCGCGCCTGTTCGAGGTGTCGAGCTTCACCGACCCCGCTCCGGCCTGGCTGGAGGGCTAGGTGGCCGACACGCTCAGCCGTGAGGATGTCTGCTCTGCCCTTGGGACAGACGCCTGGGGTCTCGATCGCGTGGTTGCGCTAGGCGAGCTGGCGCCAGACGCAGACGGGCGGTTTTTGGCTGAGAATATCAGTGCACTGGCTGAGACCCGCACTGCGCGCCGCGCTGAGGCCATCGCTGACATCGCAACGCTGGACGCCCCGCATCTGGGTCTGGTGCCATGAGTGTGCCTGCTGTTTTCGTTGATGCCTGTGTGCTGGTCAGCGCGATCCGCCGCCACATCCTGTTCAGCCTGGCTGACGCCGGGATGGTGCATCTTCGCTGGTCAGCAAAAGTGCTCATGGAAACCGGCCACGCCCATGCCCGCATCGTCGGTGATGCGGGCCGCGACGGGCCGGGCGAAGCGGCACGCCTCGTCACGGCACTTGAAGCGGCCTGGCCGGAAGCCAGCGTGCCCGATGATCAGTCATCAAAGATCCGCATTGAAGGCCCTCTGCCTGACCGGGATGACGCCCACGTGATGCAGGCCGCCGCCGCTTGCGGCGCGCGCTTCATCCTGACGGAGAATATGAAAGACTTCCCACGCAAGACGCTGAAACCACTGGGCCTCTACGCCAGACCCACCGGAGACTATTTTGGCAGTCTTTGGCGCGCCGAGCGAGATCAGATGCGCTCTGTAATGGGGGGCACTGCTGACCGTCTCAACCTTACACCCGCCCGCTTTGAAACCGCGCTGAAACGCGCTCAGCTTGGCGGCCTGGCGCGGGCATACCTTCATAAGCCATGTCATACCGGCCAACCCCGGACTTGATCCGGGGGCTGAGCCGGGACCTGCAATAGTCGCAAATTCTTGCTTCAATCAGGGAGCGCTGAGGGTCCCGGATCGCTGACGCGTCCGGGATGACAGACGCGGCGCATTCCTGCACCCCTCCCTTTCGCTGGAGACTGGCTCGCGATATCTGTGACCCATGGCAGAGCTTTACCTCCTGACCCCGCCGCGTATCGACGCGAGCTTTAACGAAACGCTGGCGCGCACGCTGGACGCAGGGCCTGTGATGGCGCTGCAGCTGCGTTTGAAGGATCATGGCGTTGACGAGGTTCGCAAGCTTGCCCCGGCGCTGATCCAGACCTGCCACCAGCGCGGTGTGTCCGTCATCATGAATGACGATCCGAAGCTCGCGGTAGAGCTGGGCTGTGATGGGGTTCATATCGGACAGGAGGACGCCAGCCAGAAGGATGCCCGCGCCGCGGTCGGCCCAAAGGGCATTGTGGGTGTGACCTGTCATGACAGCCGCCATCTGGCGATGCTGGCCGGTGAGCGCGGTGCAGACTATGTCGCGTTCGGCGCGGTGTATGAGACCGCCACGAAAACGCCCAAGTCGTCTGCGCCTTTGGAGCTGTTCACTTGGTGGCGGGAGCTGTTTGAGCTGCCGTCCGTGGCGATTGGCGGGATTACCCCGGACAACGCCAGACCCGTGATCGAAGCAGGAGCCGACGTCCTCGCCGTATCCGGCGGGGTCTGGAACTGGCCCGATGGACCGGAGCACGCATGTACCGCCTTCTCACAGCTGCTGGACTAAGCCTTGGTCTGAACGGCGCCGCGCCGGCCCAGGAAGGGCCGCCGCTTGATGCTGAGCGCAGCACAGTGGAGAGCCCGGCCGCGTTGTCGGGCCTTGATCTGTCGCTGCCCCCGGGCCTTGCCGAAGACGCAAACCGCGATGCGTCCGCCGACGCGGTGGAAGGGCGAGCTCTCACCGATTCTGCCATGGCGCGTGCTCTTGGTGCGGCCGTGGTAGACGATTGGGATATCGCCTTGATCCATGCCGAACGCGCCGCAGCGGGTGGTGAAGCCCGCGGTGCAACCCTTGCCGGGCATATTTATCTCAATGGCCTATCGAGCCAGGGGCGCGATGAAGAGGCGGCTCTGCGTTGGCTGCGCCGGGCGGGTGAGCAGAACGAGCCTGATGCCCTCGTCATTCTGGCGCGCCTTGCGACCAATTCCAGAGCCGGGCTGCTACCCTCTCAGGCACGCGAGTTTCTGGCTCAGGCTGCTGAGGCGGGTGATATCCGGGCCGCGCACGAGTATGGCCTCTATCTGATGAGCGAGGGGGATCCGGGTGCTGCACCCGATGCCCTCGACTGGCTGCGCTTGGCGGCAGAATCAGGCCGTGTGACAGCCATGGTCGATTATGCCGAAGCGCTGGGTGACTGGGTCCATGGACCGGGCGATCTGGCCGCGGCGCGCACCTGGTACGCCAACGCAGCTCAAAATGGTAACGGTCTGGCCGCCGCGATCGCTGGGACAATGTATCTGGAAGGCGAAGGTGGTGAGGCTGATCCGGCCCGCGGTGTTCGCCTGATCCAGACCGGCGCAGAGCTGGGTGAACCAGCTGCCATGGGCTCGATTGCACTTCTACTGTTTAACGGAGCTCCCGGCCTGCCCGCCGATCCGCCTCGCGCGGCAAGCTGGGCGCGGCAAGGTGCTGAGGCCGGTGATGGTGAAAGCCAGTTTCTCTACGCCTACGCGCTGGCCACCGGTGATGGAACGCCACGCAATCTGGAACGGGCCTATTACTGGGTGCGCCGGGCGGCCGCTGAAGGCCTTGCCACAGATCCGGACCGGCTTCAGCTGGAGGCCGCGCTGGAAGGTGCGCTGCCTGGCTCCACTCGCGACCGCATTCTGGCTGAAGCCGCCTCTGACGCCTCGCCGTTCTAGGTGAGCTCTGGCCCCTTCAAACACTGAGCCAGCTTGCCGCCAGCGGGCGTGGCTGTTAAACCGCGCGCAACTTCGTTTCGGCCCGCCGGATGTTTGGCGCGCGCCCTTCTCTTACGGACATAAGTCACGCCATGAAGATCAACGGTAACGAGATCAAGCCCGGTCACGTCATCAAGCACCAGGACACGCTGTGGGTAGCGGTGAAAACCGCCCATACCCAGCCCGGCAAGGGTGGTGCTTACGCCCAGGTGGAATTGAAGAACCTGCTCGACGGTCGCAAGCTGAATGAGCGCTTCCGCTCTGCCGACAAGGTGGAGAAGGTGCGCCTGGAACAGAAAGACCACCAGTATCTCTATCCTGAAGGTGACATGCTCGTCTTCATGGACTTGGAGAGCTATGAGCAGATCTCGCTCCAGACCGATTTTGTGGGCGAAGACCGCGCGGCCTATCTGGCTGATGGCATGACCGTCACCGTGGAGTTCCACGAAGAGCGCCCTATTGGGATCGAGCTTCCCAAGCATGTGGAAGTCGAGGTTGAAGACACCGAGCCAGTGGTCAAGGGCCAGACGGCGGCGAACTCTTTCAAGCCTGCGACCGTCACCGGCGGTATTCGCACAAACGTTCCGCCTTTCGTGGGCACCGGCGAGCGCATCGTGGTGGCCACCGAAGACGGCTCTTACGTGCGCCGCGCGGACAGCTGATCCATGGGAACACTTTCAGCTCTCATGCAGGTGATGACTGCATCGGTCCGTAAGGCGGGGCGACGCATGGCGCGCGATTTCGGTGAAGTCGAAAACCTGCAGGTGTCGAAAAAGGGCCCGGCCGATTTTGTGACCGTCGCCGATCAACGCGCGGAAAAAATCCTGTTTGAGGAATTGTCCGCGGCACGCCCTGGCTATGGCTTTCTGATGGAAGAGGGCGGTACGGTCGAAGGCACCGACAAGTCCCACCGCTGGATCATCGATCCGCTGGACGGCACGCTGAACTTCATGCACGCCCAGCCCCATTTTGCGATTTCGGTTGCGCTGGAGCGTGAAGGCGAGCTGGTGGCCGGGGTCGTGTTCAACCCGGTGACTGACGAGCTTTACCACGCTGAAAAGGGCCGCGGAGCGTACGTCAACGACCGCCGCCTGAGGGTCGCCGACCGCAGCTTCTTCCAGGAAACGGTGATCGGCACCGGCATGCCTTTCTTTGGCAAGAAAGGTCACGCCCAGTTTTTAAAAGAGCTGCACCAGATCATGCCGATGGCAGCGGGCATCCGTCGCAATGGCGCAGCGTCGCTGGATCTTGCCTGGGTCGCGGCCGGTAAGCTGGATGGCTTCTGGGAGCGTGATTTGAAAGCCTGGGACGTGGCAGCGGGCATTGTGCTGGTGCGAGAGGCTGGCGGCTTTGCAGGCTCTATCGACGGCTCAGGTGATGTCCTCGAAACCGGCAATATCGTGGCGGGCAATGAGAAGATCATCGCCGAGCTTCGCGAGAAGCTGATGAAGGTCGCGCCTTAGACTGGGCATGTTGCGAAGTTGAATTCACAAAAAAGGCCGGGTCATCGCGACCCGGCCTTTTTCTATTCGAGCTGAGCGAGACGCTAGCCGCCAGCTTGTTCCATGAGGCTGGCCATGCGTGCTGCGGCGCGACCGGGATGCTCAACGGCGGCTGCGGCGCCATGGTTCGGGGCTTCACCGCTGCCCACCTTGATCAGGCCGACCATGCCAGCTTCATAATGCGGCAGGCACTTGATGCCGTAGAGGCCTTCCTCGGTGACAGTGAAGGTGACGTCCTGATTCATCGCACCCACAAAGGTTTCTGCGCCATCTGGCCAGACACCTTCGATGGTCTGGGCGTTGTGGGCACCCATGGCATTGACGATCACGATAGTGTCGCCAACTTCGGCCTGCACGAACGCAGGTTGGAACACCATGGGCTGGGCGTCTGAGCCTATATTGCGCATCTCGATGCGATGTTCTTCCTGAGCTAGAGCTAGAGGGGCGAAAGCAACGGTGGCCAGGGCGGCCGTCATAACGAGGTTTTTCATCACAGCGTCTCCAACGCGTTTGATCACAAACCGCAGCCTGACAGAGCCAAGTGCAGCCTTTATCAAAGCAAACGCCGAAAATCGTAAAGACGCTCTAGGCCACCTGCATCGAAAGCCATAAAAAAAGCCGGGTCTTTCGACCCGGCTTTTCTGATAACTCGCTATAAAAGCGATTAGCCTGCTGCCTGCTCCAGCAGGTCAGCCATGCGGGCGCGAGCGCGGCCCGGATGGCGCACACCGCTGACTTCGTCCAGGTTGGTGGCTTCGCCCACCACGACCAGGCCGACCATGCCAGCGCCGTAGTGCGGCATGCACTTGATGCCGTAAACGCCTTCTTCGGTGAAGGTGTAGGTGGCGTCCTGGTTCATGCGGCCCATGAAGTCTTCAGCACCTTCCGGCCACATGCCGTCAATCATTTGTGCGTTGTGCGCGCCCTGGGCGTTCACAAAGGTCACGGTGTCACCTGGTGCGATTTCCAGATAGGCTGGCTCGAACACCATCGGCTGACCATCGGTGCCAGCGTTACGCATCTCAACGATGTGGGTTTCCTGAGCCAGAGCGGCCGGGGCAAAAGCCAGGGCACCAGCAACGGCGGACATGATAAGCGTCTTCATAGTCAATACTTCCCTCAGTCTGTTTCTTGAGAGCGCCGAAGAATTAGCGACGCCCGCTCATGGCCGGGCAGATAGGTGGACTGCCGGTCGCGGCACTGCGACAAAATGGCCTTTTGCAGTTCATATTCAACATCGTGTTGCAGCTGGACTGTTTCCTTGCCCCATTCCGGCCATCCCCCTTGCGTTTCATTCCATTGCGCGCCAGTGAAGAGGGGTGCGCCACGCGATGAGGGACTGCAGCCATGGCCGACAGAGATCCGCAACCGCCCCGCCCCCGGAAAGCCCGCTTCACCGGACCGGGGCAATATATCCTCTGGATGGCGGTGTTTCTGGCAGCGGTCATCCTGATTGCTGCGTTGCTATACCAGCCGCTTCTAACCGCTTTTGAGGCCAACCCGGCGATCAATGGTCTGATCCTGGGAGTCTTGCTGATCGGCATTCTTTATACCTTCCAGCAGGCTCTGGTGATCGGCCCGAGCGCGCGCTGGCTTGTCCGCCTTCATGATGCCGAGCACCCGGATCGACTGCCTGCACCGCCGGCGATGATTGCGCCCATGGCGGCGTTGCTTACTGATGCTGCTGACGGTCGCTCGCGCCTGTCGGCGGGCTCGGCGCGGGTGGTGCTGGACTCGGTGGCGGCTCGCATGGCCGAAAGCGGCGCGTTTACACGCTATTTCGGCCGACTTCTGATTTTCCTCGGACTGCTGGGCACCTTTTGGGGCCTGCTTCAAGTCGTCGGCAATGTGGGCGATGCGGTCCGTGCCGTGTCGGAAAGCTCCGGTGGGGCGGGCGAAGACCAGGCCATGGCGCTGATGGGGGCCATTGAAGAACCGATTCAGGGCATGGGCACGGCGTTTGCGTCCTCGCTCTTTGGTCTGGCTGGATCGCTGATCATCGGTTTTCTGGAGCTGCAGGCGAGCCGGGCGCAAAACCGCTTCTACAACGAGGTTGAAGAGTGGCTCTCCTCGATCTCGCGCCTTGCTGCTGCCGGGCCTGCTGGTGCGGCCAGTGGTGATGATGGGGGCGGGGCTTATTATACCGGCGCGCTCCTCGAACAAAGCGCCGAAGCGCTTGACCGCCTGTCTCATACGCTGGAGCGTCACACCCGCCAGCTTGAAACCATCATGACGCGCTTTGCCGACGACGCCGCTGAAAGCCAGCGTGAAAGCGCGCGCTTGCTCCGTGACGAGATCAAAGTGCTGGTTCGCGCGCTGGAAGCGCAGGCTCGGCTTAATAGGGAGCGCGGCGAGCGGGATCGCGACTGATGGCTTTGCCCCGTCACCTCCAGTCTGCACAGTCAGACAGCGGCGATTACTGGCCGGGATTTGTCGATGCGCTGGCAACGCTATTGCTGGTTATCGTCTTCCTGCTGGCGGTCTTTACCGCCGGGCAGTTTGCCCTGTCTAAGGCGCTCACCGGCCGCGATGAGCAACTGGCTCAGCTAAACTCGCGCCTGGCGACGCTGGCAGAAGAGCTCAATATTGCTGAAAGCGAAAACGAACAGCTCTCCTTGCGGGTCTCCGGTCTGGAAACCGAAAACGCTGCGCTGACCGAAGCCAATGACAGCCTGACTGAGCAGGTCGCAACCCTGCGTGAAGGACTCGCCGCGGCAGAAGACGCGCTCAACGCTGAAACCTCGCTCAATGCCGAAGCCCAGGCGACGGTGGCATTGCTGAATAATCAAATGGCCGCGCTACGCGCCGAGCTTGCCCGCTTGAACGAGGCGCTGAATGCCTCTGAAGCGCGAGAAGCCGAGCTGGAGGCCGAGGTCGTCAATCTGGGCCGCCGTCTTAATGCGGCGCTCGCCAGTGAAGTGGCGCGTCTGGCCCGTTATCGCTCTGAGTTCTTTGGTCAGCTGATGGAAATCCTTGGCAACCGCTCTGGTGTGCGTGTTGTGGGCGATCGCTTTGTCTTTGAGACCGACGTGCTGTTCGCCTCTGGCTCGGCTGATCTGTCGCCGCAGGGTCAGCAGGCGCTCACCCCCATTGCCGATGCCATCCTGCAACTGATCGACGAGATCCCGTCCGATCTGGACTGGGTGCTGCGTGTGGACGGACATACCGACCGCGTGCCGCTGGGGCCCAACGCGCCGTTTGAGTCCAACTGGGAGCTGTCGACCGCGCGTTCACTGTCGGTGATCGAATATTTTGAAAGTCGGGGTGTGCCGCCGCGCCGCCTGCTGGCAGCCGGATTCGGTGAGCATTATCCGCTCGATGAGGCCCGGACCGCCGCAGCCTACGCCCAAAACCGGCGAATTGAGCTGAAATTGACGTCGCGATAGGCCGGGAACGACACGCGCGTTAACATTTTTCCACAGATTTGCGACAATCAAAATGTCGCAGAGTCAATGAGTTGGCCTTATCACACCTGACCGGCTTGCCGGAAGGTCAAGTGGGGTGTATACACCGCGCCTCATTTTCGGCAGAATTCAACTTGTGGACAGCGTGATGAGCACGCCGACACAAGCGTTATCGAGGGCAAACGCGCCATGAAGCAGGACATTCACCCAGACTATCACTTCGTTGAAGTGGTGCTCACCGACGGCAGCCGTTTCAAGACGCGTTCGACGTACGGTAAAGAGGGCGACGTGATCACCCTGGACATCGACCCGCGCACCCACCCGGCCTGGACCGGTGGTTCGCAGACGCTGGTCGACCGTGCAGGTCGCGTGTCTCGCTTCAAGGATAAGTTCAAAGGCTTCGGCGTCTAAACCGTCTTATCCCCCCTCGATCAGACGGCGAGAGCTACGCTCCGTTGAGGTCTTTAGAGGAACGCCCGCAGACCCCCCTCGTCTGCGGGCGTTTTTCGTTTTTGTCTGATTTTTTTATCCTCCGGCACATCCGTGCCGTCGGTTCCTCGCTCTCGATGAGCATGCTCATCTTCGCTGCGGGCGGCTTTTCGCCTTGCGAGCGCTAAAGTGCTCGGGGTGCCTGGTTCGGAAGCGCTACAGCATGTCATCCCGGACGCGTAGCGATCTAAGGACCTTCGGCTTGGCTGAGATGGGTGTAGGTCCCGGATCAAGTCCGGGATGACAACTGAGGCTGAGCTAGAGTCAGGGTCTTCAACCGCGCAGGCGAGGTCCAACGGTACGGCAGCAAGGCTTGAAATTACCCCCCAAACGCCTGGCTGAGGCGATCGAGCTGGCTGGCGACGGGGTTTTCCACTGGAGCGGTCTCTTCGCCTTCGCCCTCAAACAATGAGCGATCAAGGCGAGACAGGCGTTCGTGCAGGGCTTTGGCGCGGGTGGCAAGATCGGCAAGGCGCGGCGGGCAGGGGTCTTCGCTGTTGGCCCAGCCGGCTTCACGAAGCTTGGATGGGGTCAGGCGATAGCGCTCCTCAGCGGCTTCGCCGGGCTTCATGTCGCCCTCACACACCGCCCGCTGGGTCAGAAGCCAGGAGGCGCACTGCATGAGCTGGGTCGTCAGCGCCATGCTTTCAGCGGCATAGGCGAGGGCACCGGTGCGGCCCAGGCGCTTGGCGTCCTCACGCCCCACGCCATCAAGATAGCTGGCCGTCTCTTCCACCAGCTCCATGCCTTCAGAGAACAGGCGCTGGAACATCTCCGAGCCCGCAAAATCTGCGACGCGCACGGCGGTGGACGGGCTGGCTTTCGGATCGACCGGTGTCATGGCTGTCTTTCCAACTCTGGTATCAAAACGCGCTGTCTCAGCGATGGACAGTGCAAGCCGTAGTTTGCAAGGCCGGGGCCAGCCCGTTCATTTCACTCAGGTTTTAAAAAGGGAGTCTGCTGCGGCGAGGCCCGACTTCTTCTTGTCCAGCATGGCTTCGGTGCGCTGGAGCTCTGCCTTTAGAGTCTCAATGCGCTCTGCCAATTGCTCGACGCCGAAAATCTCCAGATCTTCGCCCGGCTTGATGGCTTCGCCTTTGTCGCGCGGCTCATCATCATGGACCATGCGGCCAACTCCTGTAGTTTCGAGCGCGAGACCTTAGCGCACCGATTTGCAGGAGTCCCGCCCCATGACCGATCATGTCACAAGAATCGTCACCGCCCCTGAACCTGGCGGGCCAGAAGCCCTGAAAATTGAAGAGCGTAAGCTCGATCCCGCTGGTGAGGGTGAGGTATTGATCGACGTGGTGGCCGCCGGTGTGAACCGTCCTGACACGTTTGAGCGCATGGGGTTTTACCCTGCGCCGCCAGGTGCTCCTGAGGGGCTGGGCCTGGAGGTATCCGGTACCGTGCGCGAAGCCGGTTCCGGCGTCAGCTTCAAGCCCGGCGACAAGGTCGTCGCGCTGGTCACCGGCGGTGGGTATTCTGATATCGCGCGTGCAAAAGCGGTCACAACCTTGCCAGCCCCGGGAGGTGTTGATCTGGTCCATGCCGCAGGCCTGCCCGAAACGGTCATGACGGTGTTTGCCAATGCCTTCGTGGCGTCTGAGTTGAAGCCGGGAGAGCACTTCCTTGTCCATGGCGGCGCAAGCGGGATCGGCACAACGGCGGTTCAGATGGCCAAGGCCCATGGCTGCACTGTGATGGCCACCGCAGGCTCGACTGAGAAATGCCAGCTCGTTCGCGAGCTGGGCGCAGATCACGCGTTCAATTATCGCGAGGATGACTGGGCGACTGGCGTTCGCGAGGCCGGTGGAGCAGATGTAATCCTGGACATGGTCGGCGGTGATTATGTGGAGCAGAACCTGTCTGTGCTGAATATGGACGGGCGCATTTCCATGATCGCTTTCCTCAAGGGCTCGCGGGTTGAGGTGGATCTTATGCGCCTGATGTTGAAGCGCCTGACCCTTACCGGCTCCACTTTGCGGGCCCGTCCAGATGTTGAGAAGGCGGTCATTGCCGGAGGGGTCAAACATGCGGTCTGGCCGTGGATCGAGGCGGGCAAGGTGCGACCCGTTATCGATTCCACCTTCAAGTTGGAAGACGTTGCCAAGGCCCATGAACGCATCGACGCGATGGCCCATGCGGGTAAAATTCTGCTCACGCCTTAAGGCCAACAGCGCAGGGGTGTTTCATCGCGGGCCGCGTCAGGGTATACAGGCGGCGAAATCCTCAGAAACATGGTGGCTAGCATCTGTTTCTCAGGTCGGTTCCAAGGCAAAGCCCGGCGGTCCCGCGCCGGGTTTTTTGCGTTCTAAACACGAGGTTTTGTGCCATGTCCGATATTTTGATGCCGAAGGCGACGGCGGTTTGGCTGGTTGATAATACCGGTCTGACTTTTGAGCAGATCGCTGATTTTACCGGTCTTCACCGTCTGGAGATCAAGGGCATTGCCGATGGCGATGTGGCCGCTGGCGTGCGCGGCGCTGACCCGGTTGCAGCCGGCCAGCTGGAGCGCAGCGAGCTGGACAAGGCTGAGGCCGATGGCGATTACCGCATGACCGCCTCCAAGCCGAAATATGCCGAGCTTCAGGAGCAAAAGCGCAAAGGTCCGCGCTACACGCCGCTGTCGCGTCGCCAGAACCGCCCGGACGCCATTGCCTGGTTGGTGCGCAACCACCCGGAGCTGACCGATGGTCAGATCGGCAAGCTGATCGGTACCACCAAGACCACCATTGAAGCGGTGCGCGAGCGCACCCATTGGAACGCTGCCAACATCAAGCCGACCGATCCAGTCAGCCTTGGCCTGTGCACCCAGGTGGACCTTGATGCGGCTGTGACCAAGTCCTCGGCCCGTCGCAAGCAGATGGAAGATGAAGGCAAGGTCCAGATCGAAGAGGATACACTGAAGCCGGCTGAAGAGCATGACGCTAGCTCCAACGCTCCAACCACGCTGGACGAGCTGTTCGGAAAGCCGAAATCGGACGGCGAAGACTAGATCGCCCACCACACAAGAAGGGCGGCGAGGGCGAAGCGGTAGATCACGAACGGTAAAAAGCCGATCCGGTCAACGACCCGCATCAGCACCGCAATCGCCGCCCATGCGACCGCAAAGGACAGGCCCGCCACCAGCAGGCCGTCACTGAGGGTCGCACCGGGCGCTGCGCCCCGGGCCAGCTCGATCACCGCGAGCAGGCCCAGCGCAGCGATCACCGGGATTGCCATGATCATGGAAAAGCGAGCGGCTTCAGAGCGGGTAAAGCCAAGCGCGCGCCCTGCGGTCATGGTCACGCCAGACCGGCTGGCCCCGGGGATCATGGCGGTGGCTTGGGCCAGGCCAAACCACAGCGCATCGCGCCAGCCCATCGTTTCAACCGTTTTGACCTGTTTGCAGAAATGGTCTGCAGCCCAGAGCGGGATCGCAAAGACCGCGGTAGCCGCGGCAATCACCAGCGGATCGCGCAGAGCATCGACAAAGCCGGTCACATAGAGCCCAGCGCCCACGATCAGCACCGGCGGGGTGGCCAGTGCCACCATCAGCACCAACTTGCCGCCCGGCGTGATCCGCCCCTGCAGTAGCGCCAGCTTGCCGGTGAGGGCGTCGATCATCTCGGTTCGGAAATACACCATCACTGCCAGCAAAGTTCCGGCATGGGCCATCACATCGATCAGCGTGCCCTGATCAGCCTGTCCGGTAATCTCCGGCGCGAGGATCAGATGGGCCGATGACGAAATCGGCAAAAACTCTGTAATCCCTTGGACCAGAGCCAGGATGATCAGGTAAACAAGTCCCATGGGTGTCGCGCTTCGTCGTGACCAAGTGTTATAGGGCGCACACTGCGATGCGCCGCTCGTTTCGCCAAGGGTTTAAGCCATGCCCCATGATGCTCTCGATGCCGGCCCGGGCCGGGTTGCTCCGGCCAAGGCGCGTCGGATCACCGGTACCGTTACGGCCCTGTCGGTGACGGTCGCCAGCATACTGGTCGTCGCCAAGATCGTGGCGTGGTGGATGTCCGGCTCGGTTGCGATGCTGGCTTCGCTGGCCGATAGCGGGCTGGATCTGGCCGCATCGCTTTTTGCCTTCATGGCGGTGCGCTATGCGGTCAGCCCGGCCGATCAGGAGCATCGCTACGGCCACGGAAAGGCCGAAGCCATGGCAAGCCTGGTTCAGGCCATGCTGGTGGCGCTGTCGGCGGGCCTGTTGATGCGCGAAGCGATCGTGCGCTTTCTGGAGCCTCAGCCGGTCACCGCCTCCACCCTCGCCATTTCAGTCATGGTGCTGTCCATCGTTCTGACGCTGGGCCTGGTGTGGGCGCAGTCGCGGGCGTTGAAGAAGACTGAATCTCTCGTCGTGTCCGGCGACCGGGCGCACTATATGTCCGACCTTGGGGCCAACGCGGCGGTGATCGCGGCGCTGGTCCTGTCTGCAGGGTTTGGGATCAACTCAGCGGACCCGATCATTGGCGCGGGCATTGCGCTTTGGCTGTTCTGGACCGCGTTTGAAGTGGGCAAGGCGGCCTATGAAAACCTGATGGACGCTGAACTGCCCGATGCCGACCGCCGCAAAATCATCGAGCTGGCCGAAAATGATCCGAAGGTCCTGGGCGTGCACCAGCTGCGCACCCGGGCGTCGGGGCCCTTCATCCATATCCAGATGCATATGGATCTTGATCCAGACCAGTCCCTGACCGACGCGCACGACATTGTTGTGGCGGCTGAGAACCGGGTGCTCGCCGAGTTCCCCGCCGCCGACGTCCTCATCCACCCAGACCCCCACGGCCGCGCCGAGCCCCACGGCAATCGCTATTTCCGTGCGGAGGAATGAGGGTTTTTTTCAGTCCTCCGGCATGTCCATGCCGTCGGTTCCTCGCTTGCCGCGAGCAAGCTCGCTCTCGCTGCGGGCGGCTGTTCGCCTTGCGTGCCCCGTGGGCTCGAGTCGTAAGTCACCCTATCCAACGACTTGTCATCCCGGACTTGATCCGGGATCCGGAGCCATTGGGGTCTGATTGAAGTCCTTTAAATCGCACTTCTCCTTGCAAGGAGATGAAGATCAGGACTTAAGCCCAACCCCAAACCAGCCTAGGCTCAGCGCATGCGCACACTTCATCACTGGCCCCTGGACCCCTGGTCACGGCAAGTTCGACTGGCTTTGGCTGAAAAACAGCTGAAGTTTGATCTCAACGCCGTGCGCTTTTGGGATGAGCCCGATGCGCTGATCAGCCTGAACCCCACCGGCCTGCCACCGGTTCTGGTGGAGAGCGATTTGGTAGTCGCCGAGGCGCGCGCCATTCTGGAATATCTCGAAGAGACCGTGCCGGATCCCGCCCTTCTACCGGGCAGTGCCGCCGATCGCGCCGAAGCCCGCCGCATTGCCCAGTGGTTTGATCGCAAGTTTGATGCAGAGGTCAGCGCCTTCCTTCTCCATGAAAAGCTGGAAAAGCGCATTCAGGGCCTCGGCGCACCGGACATGGACGCCATCCGCGCGGGCAAGGATTATCTGCGCTGGCATCTCGATTATATGAGCGGGCTTCTGGAGGTGCGTGATGGCCTCGCCGGGCCACGCTGGACGCTGGCTGATCTGGTCGCCGCTGCCCACCTGTCCTGTATCGATTATCTGGGCGATGTGCCGTGGAGCGAGTTTCCGCCCGCCCACGACTGGTATCAGCGCATCAAATGCCGCCCCAGCTTCCGCGACCTCCTCGCCGACCGCCTGCCGGGGATGAGCCCAGCCGACGGCTATCAGGATCTGGATTTTTAACCGCCATGACCCCGGTCGAGGCCGCCTCCACCTGCAAAGACCTCGCCCTTGCCGCCGGCTTCACTGTCGCGCGGGTGTGCCGGGCCGATGAGGCGTGGGAGGCGTCGGATCGATTGCGCACCTTCGTGGGCGAAGGTCGCCACGGGACGATGGCCTGGATGGAGGAGACGCTGGAGCGGCGGGTGCGGCCCACGGCCATGTGGCCGGATGCGAAGTCTGCTGTGGTGGTGGGGCTCGATTACGGCCCTGACGTCGATCCGCTGGAGATATTGGAGCGCCGGGATGAGGCCGCGATCAGCGTCTATGCCCAGAACAAGGACTATCACGACGTCGTCAAAAAGCGCCTGAAGCGCTTTGCCGGTGAGTTTCATCGCAAGACGGGTGCAGAGGTGAAGGTCTTCGTCGATACCGCGCCGCTGATGGAAAAGCCGCTGGCGGCGAAAGCTGGTGTGGGCTGGCAGGGCAAGCACACCAATCTGGTCAGCCGTGAGCATGGCAGCTGGCTGTTCTTAGGCGTCATGCTGACCGCCGCTGAGATGGAACCCGATGCGCCGGAAACCGACCATTGCGGCAGCTGTACGGCGTGTCTCGATATCTGCCCGACCAAGGCCTTCCCCGCGCCCTACCAGATCGATGCGCGGCGCTGCATCTCCTACCTGACGATTGAGCATAAAGGCCCGATCCCGCGAGAGTTTCGCGCGCCCATGGGCAACCGCATCTATGGCTGCGATGACTGCCTGGCGGTATGCCCGTGGAACAAGTTTGCTCGCGTGACCGAGGAGACCGCCTTTCATCCCCGTCCGGAGTTGACCGGCCCCAAGCTGGCAGAATTGGCCACGCTGGATGACGCGGGCTTTCGCGAATACTTCCGCGGCTCCCCCATCAAACGGATCGGGCGGGATCGCTTTGTCCGCAATGTTCTGATTGCGCTTGGCAATGGGAACGATGCCTCACTGTGTGAGGTCGTCACGCCGCTACTGGATGATGACAGCGCGCTGGTGCGCGGCGCGGCCGTCTGGGCGCTGTCGCAGCTGGACCCGGCACGGTTTGAAGCCGAGAGGGCTGTGCACGCGGCCGCAGAGCCGGATGCGGCTGTGACGGAGGAGTGGGGTTAGACCTGTCCCGGCCAAGCCCGGATTTAATCCGGGGGCAAAGCCGGGATTTCCCGCATGCGTATCAGTGATGATCAAACGGGCGCGATCACAGGATCCCGGATCGCTGCGCGTCCGGGACAGGGAGGGTGTCAGCTTTGCCTGAATGGCGAGGGGCTTTACGCCACACCGATCCGGGGCGGGCCGCCCTTGGCCGATTCGCTGGGGCCGAAGGCGCGGTCCAGAAGCTGGGAGGAGTCCTGGGCCAGCTCAATTGCGGCGGTGAGGTGTTCAAGCACCTTCATATTGTTCGCCATCACGTGCAGGGCTTCAGGACGGTGATCGTGGGAGATCTTCGACGCGCGCTTGAGCACATCGGCGCGAAGCTCCAGCAGGATGTCTTCCAGCTTGCGGCCGGACGGGTTGTCTTCAGAAACCAGAAAACGGGTCATCACCGCCTCCTTTCCTCTTCTACGGTGCAATAGCCATACACGCTTTGCCTGATTATTCCGTAAATGCGGGCTTAAGACTTGATGAAGCACGCGCGCCGGTCCACATCCCTGCGCGTATCCAACACGGGAGATTGATATGGGTGAAAAGATTGGCGCAGACGCGCTGTGCAGCGCGGTCGCAGGCTGGGGCGTTGCCGATGGCGAGCGTGAAGCGGTGCGCAAGGTCTACAAGTTTGCCGACTTCAAATCGGCTTTCGCCTTCATGACCCAGGTGGCGATGAAGGCCGAGCAAATGGACCACCACCCCGAGTGGTTCAACGTCTACAACACCGTCGATGTCACGCTGACCACCCATGACGCTGGCGGCGTCACGACGCTTGATCGTGAGATGGCGGAGTTCATGGATAAGGTGGCAGGGTAGGCGCTTTTTTCTGCCTGGTTCCACACCCCACCCTAACCCTCCCCTCTAGGGGAGGGAATCGGGCGTCCAGCCTGCTGCGTCGGCCTCGGGCGACAGTCCTTATCGGATTTGAAGACTCCCGCGCACGGATGACCCCGGGGCGCTACCTCGCTCCCTCTACTCGAGGGGAGGGCCGGGGTGGGGTGAACGTTAACCGCAAAGCACCAGTGGAAACGCGCGGCGATCTATCCCCAAGGTCCCTGCTGACCCCACGGTCCTGCCGGTGAGGCCGCAGCGTTTCCAGCCATCTCGCGCAAGCGTGCGATGCGGTTGGCGGTGGCTGGGTGGGTGGAGAACAGGTTATCCGCGCCCTGGCCGTTCAGCGGGTTGATGATGAACATGTGGGCGGTGGCCGGATTGCGCTCGGCCGCTTCGTTCACGGTGCGACGCGCCCCACGCTCGATCTTTTCAAGCGCGCTCGCCAGCCATTGTGGATTGCCGCAGATCTCAGCACCGATGCGGTCGGCTTCATATTCGCGCGAGCGGCTGATCGCCATCTGCACCAGGGCCGCGGCCATGGGCGCGAAAATCGCCAGCAGGATTCCGCCGAGCAGTCCGCCATTTCGTGAACCGAAGAAGATCGCAAAATTGGCCAGAAAGCCGATCGCACCGGCCAGCGTGGCGGTGACCGTCATGGTCAGTGTGTCGCGGCTTTTCACGTGCGCAAGCTCGTGGGCCATCACGCCCATCACTTCCTGACGGTTCAGCTGGGACAGCAAACCCGTGGTCGCAGCGACTGCCGCATTGTTGAGATCGCGGCCCGTGGCAAAGGCATTGGGCTGAGCGCTTTCAATCACATAGATGCGCGGGGCGGGCATGCCGGCATTGTGGGCCATGTCCGCGGTGTCGCGGGCAAACTGGTAGAGTGCTGGATCACGCTCATCGGGCGTAACCTCGCGCGCGCCGTGCATGCGCAGCACCATCTTGTCGGCATTCCAGAAGGCAAACAGATTCATGCCCGCAGCGATAACGAAGGCGAGCATGGCCCCGCCAGCTCCGCCAACCAGAAAGCCAATGGCCATGAACAATGCCGTCATGACCGCCAGCAGCATGAAGGTGCGAAGGGAATTACCCGTCATGTGTTTTCACTAAGCTCCAGCTTGGACACCCGCCCAACTCTGCCTAAGTAAATGGTGTGACCAAAAAGGGACTGCAAGATGAGCGACGCTGAATCTCAAATGCCGAAGCCTCTAAGCGATGCCGCCAAGCGCGCGCTGGCCGAAGCGGCTGAGCGCCGCAAGGCCGCCGAGCTTGAAGCTGAGCGTGAAAAAGAGCTGGGCGGACCCAAGGGCCCTGAACCCACCCGCTATGGCGACTGGGAGAAAAAGGGCATTACCTACGATTTTTAAAGCCGTAGTGCCGTGATCGCGTTAACCCTGTGGCGTGTCCAAGTGACCACAGCGGGCGTGGGAAAGCGGTCGTGGGCGCTTTGCAGGCATGGCGCTGAGGCGTCTGCGTGCTATTTTGAAACACATGATGTCTGTGATGCTTCTTTCGGTAGCGCTGCTTGGCGCTGAGCCAGCCCTGGTGGGCGGGCCCGACGCTCAATCTGTCGAGGTTGAAGTGGAGTGGACGGTCATCCTGCGCTCCTGCACGGATCTTTATGGCGTGCAAAGCTGCCGCCGCGGGCAGGATCGTCATGTTGAAGCCACCCCGGCGTCTGGTTTTGATGAAGCGCATGGGCCTCAGACGGTGACACTGAACGATGGTTTCTTCCAGGCCGGGCTAACCGGTGGCGTCGAGCGCCCTGTAGCGACTTATTACCGATTCAATGGTCGCCGCGTGGTGATCATCGGAACCGGCCACGCCCCGCAAAGCGCCGCACAAGCCGCGGCCGCCCGCGGCCTGCCTCGCGGCTAAATTCGGCTTATATTTTCCTCTGATTTGTAATTTCCGAGGCCTGTCATTGGCTTAGGTCTTCATACACATCCGCCTTCCCCAAATCGGATAATTTTCCTATGATGGGGACATGTTCGGAAGACTAGCCGTTTCAGCATGTATAATTTTAGCGATGCATCCTCAGGGTGCATTTGCGAATCCCCTTCCGGGGCCGATACCGGCTGAGCTGGTGTCTGTGATCGATGGGGACACGGTGGCGGTGCGGGCGCGCATCTGGCCGGGGCAGTTTGTGGAGACGCGGGTCCGCGTCGCAGGCATTGATACGCCAGAGCGTCGGGGCGCAGGCTGTGACACAGAGCGCGAGCTGGCCGAGGTGGCGACTGAGTTTACCCAAAACTGGCTCATTGAAGGCGGTGATACGCCGAGCCTTTTCCTGCACCAGGTTGAAACGGGCAGCTTTGCCGGACGGGTCATTGCCGATATTGCGCGATCCGATGGCGCGCGCCTCTCGACGGCCTTGATGGAGGCGGACCTGGCGGTGGCCTATGGCGAGGACGGGCCGTGGTGCGACGCGCGCTTTGAGGCCCAGCCCTCGCCGCGCTAGCGCGCCGGGAAGCGATCTTCCAGCCAGGTCAGAAGCAGGGCGTTCAGGTGCTCCGGTGCTTCATACATCGTCCAGTGGCCCACATCCTCGATCATTTCCATCGTCAGATCTGAACACAGGGCGGGCATCCAGGCGGCAAGCTTGGGCGGCAGCATGAAGTCGCATTCGGCCGTGATCATGAAGACGGGCATCGACAGGCGGTGGTCCACACCGCCCATGCGCTCCCAGTTCGCATCGAAATTGCGGTACCAGTTCATGCCGCCACGAAAGCCGGACTTCGCATAGGCTTCAGCGTATTTTTTGCGGATATCGGGCGGGACCACGCAGTCGTCTTCAGACTTTAGCCCTCCACGCGCGACGAATTTCTCAAACCGTTTGGGCAGGTGCGCCATGGACGCAGGCAGCTTCTCAAGATCGGCAGTTGGTGGTGGTGCGCCAAAGCTGAAGGCAAAAAAGTCGTCTTCATGGCCGTCAAACAGGGTGTCAGAGGCCTCGTCCTGGAAGCGCACAATATAGTGCTCGTCGCCTGCCATCTCGCGGAAGACCTCGGTCGGTGGACGGGCCCCTCGCGGCAGGTGAGGTGTGTTGACCCCGATGGCTGCGGTGAAGCGCTCCGGGATCAGGCAGGCGGCGTGCCACATGATGATCCCACCCCAGTCGTGGCCGACGATGATCGCCTTTTCGATATCCAGCGCGTTGAGAAGGCCGGAGATGTCACCGATGATCTGGTCCACGCCATAGGCCCTGACCTCGTGCGGCGCATCACTGGCCCCAAAGCCGCGATTATCCGGTGCGATGACGCGGTAACCCGCCTCGCTCAGCGCCGTGATCTGGGAGGCCCAGCTCATCGCCAGTTCTGGCCAGCCATGGAGCAGCAGGACTGGTGGCCCGTCCGCGGGCCCGGCCTCATGGACCGACAGCGTCACCTCGCCCACATTCACGCGTCGGGCCGGCGGCATGGCGGGATGGGTCATGGGTGCGGTCCTTCAGGTGGCGGCACTGCGTCGTCGCTTCCGCTCATAGCTTATGAGATCAAACACGAAAACCGCCAGCCCCAACCAGATCAGGCCAAAGGTGATCGCGTTGGCCGCGCCGAACGCCTCGCCGGTCGCGATCCCCACGGCAAACTGGATGGAGGGGGCCAGAAACTGCGCGACGCCAATCACCGCGAGCGACAGGCCCCGTGCACCCAGAATGAACAGCAGCAGCGGGGCCACCGTCATCGGCCCGGTCATGATCAGCAGCGCAGCCTGACGCCAGCCATCGAAGAAATGCCCACCGCCGGAATACTCCAGAAAGATCAGCGCCGGCAGGCTGGGGATGGCGATCAGCACCGTTTCCCAGAACAGGCCCACGCGCCCGTCCACGGCAATCGTCTTTCGGATATAGGCGTAGGCGGTAAAGCTGATGGCAAGGAAGAGCGCCAGAATGGGGGGCTCGCCCACGGTAATCACCTGATTGAGCACGCCGAGTGCGGCGAGCCCCACCGCCAGCGCGCGCCAGCGGCCAAAGCGCTCGTTGAGGACAAAAACACCCACCGCGATATGCATCAGCGGGTTGATGAAATAGCCCAGCGACACTTCCAGAACCCGGCCGGTGTTCACCGCAAAGATAAAGCCCCACCAGTTCGCCCCGATCAGGATTGCGGTAGCAAACAGCACTATCAGCGTCTTGCGATCGGCGAGGATTTTCAGCGTTGCCTGCCAGCGGCTCGCAGCGATCAGCATGATCATCAGGACTGGGGCCGACCAGATCGCCCGGTGGAGCACGATCTCCGCCGCGCTGGTGAAATCCAGCAGCATGTAGAAAAGCGGTGACAGCCCCCAGATCGTGTAGCCGCACACCGCCGCCATCCCGGCACGGACTGGATCAAGGCGGCCCGGGTCAACTGGGGCGAGGGCGGGATCAGGCTTTGTCATGGCAAAGGGGTGTAACGCTCGCGCGGGGCGGCGTCATTCCGATTTATGCGGTGTGGCTGCGTGAGGGTCTAATCGGTAGGAGTCGCAACGCGGCCCCGGATCACCACGGCCAGACGCCAGCCAAACCAGACTGCGGCCCACACATTGCCCAGGAAGGGCAGGGGAATGATGAAGGCGAGCGCGATCATCTTGTTGGGCTCTAAAAGCCAGATCAGCAACGCAATCAGGAAGAACCCCAGATAAAGATCAATCAGGCTGACCACGCCCCAGGGCTCGGAAATCAGCCAGCTGATCGCTTCGCCAAAGCTCCCGTCCCACGCGCCCATGGCCCAGACGATGGAGGCTGCGAGGACAAGCCCGCCGATGAGGCAAAGGATGCGAATGAGGGTCATGGAACGGGCTCCTTCATGCGTTCAGCTGCAACGCTATACGCAAAAGGAGCCCGTTCAGTTCATGGCGTGATGCTTCGGGCTAGTCCCGATCGGCGTCGGCCACGTCCGGCGTGGTTGGCTTGTCGTAAGGCACGTCTGCCGGGTGGCGGAAGATGTCCTCGTCCAGCTGGCCTTCCCACTTGGCGACCGCCGTGGCGACCGTGGCGTCGCCGGTGACGTTCAGCGCGGTGCGGGCCATGTCCATGATGCGGTCCACTGGCAGGATGAAGCCCACAACGATGGCGATCTGCTCCGGCGGAACGCCAAAGGTGGACAGCACGGTCGCCAACAGGAACAGACCGGCTGACGGGATACCAGCTGCGCCCACCGAGGCCGCGGCAGCGGTCACCGCGATCAGCACATAGTTCATGAAGCTCAGCTCGATGCCAAACGCCTGGGCGGTGAACAGCGCCAGCACGCCCAGATACATCGCGGTGCCATCCATATTGATGGTGGCCCCCAGCGGCAGGACCGAGCCGGCCACAGATTTCTTCACGCCGAGATTTTCCGACACGTTCGTGATGGTCACCGGCAAGGTCGCGCTGGAGCTGGCGGTGGAAAACGCCACGGCAATCGCATCAAGAATGCCGCGGAAGAAATTCATCACCGGCAGGTTCAGCACAAAGCGGATGATGCCGCCATAAACCAGGATCGCGTGGGTCAGGAGGCCCAGATAGACCGTTCCAATCAGCAGTGCGATGGACAGGAGCGCATCAATGCCCTGCGCTGCCGTGGTGTAGGCCACTAGAGCAAATACGCCAAACGGGGCCACTTCCATGACGATATGGGTGATCTTCAGAACGACTTCGGATGCGTGGGTGAACAGGTCGCCAACCAGCTTGCCTGCCTTGCCGGCCATCAGGATGCCGATGCCGAGCAGGATCGCAAAGAAGATGATGGCCAGCACATCGCCATCGGCCAGTGCTGCAACCGGATTTTCAGGCACAATGCCCAACAGGCGCTCGATCGCGCTGGGTGGGTTTGTGTCGACAGGCACTGCATCGGCACCGCCAAGGTCAGCACCTACACCTGGACGGAAGACGAGACCGAAGATGATCCCAATCACGTTCGCAAAAAAGGTCGTGAACAGGTAGAGCGCAATGGTTTTCAGGCCGATTGTGCCAAGCTTTGCCGGATCGCCGAGCGCCACCACGCCGGCCACCAGCGTGGTCAGGATCAGCGGAACAATGAGCATCCGGATCAGGCGCACGAACAGGTCGCCGACCGGCTTTACATAGCTGTCGAGAAAGGCTGCCGCTTCGGGCGCGCCCATGATCTGTGTCATGATCGTGCCGACAATTATGCCCAGCACAAGGGCACCCAGAACGCGCTTCCACAGCGCGATACCAAACCAGCCTGACATATAACGCCCTCCCAAGGGGTTGAGATTTTGCCCGCAGCCTAAAGCCGGTACAGACGAAATCAACGCCGCACCAGCGTTAGACCTGTAGCTGGAGGAGCATAAAGACCCGATTTTCCGCCTTCAGGTGGCCGTTATCGTCCAGCGCATAGCTCGACAGGGTCACTGAATTACTGACATTGCCGCCAATCGCGAAGGCGGTGTTGTCGGTAATCCCGACAATCAGATCGCAATGGCTGGGGAAGCTGCCGTGGCAATCGCGAGCCTGTTCATAGGTCTTCACAACCGGACAGTCGTGGACGCCCGCTTTTCCCTGGCGATCCTGTACGCTCAGATCGCCGATCCTTGCGGGGGCCTCGTCCAGCTTGCGGCCCCAATAGGGCGCAGCCTCGTTCGCCTCACGCGCCTTGATGGCTTGCTTGATATAGGTGTGGTGGCCCATTGAGTAGGCGAAGTCGTCAAGCTGCGGCGCGTATTGGGCCGCCTTGCGCACGAACCATGAAATGGCGGCCGCGGACCACGGGATCTGCGTGTCAGTGCCATCGAGATCCTGTCCAATGGCAGCCCACATCTCGCCGACATAGTCGCTATAGGGTTTCACCGATTCCTTGCCGGTTCCGCAGTCAAAGCGCCGCCATTCCAGCAAGGCGGCACCGGCTAGCGCTTCACTGGCTGGCATCAGGGCGGGTGTAAGGTATCTGGCCGATACAAAGCCGGTATGGGCCTGGCCGTCCTTGACCGCGCGGACCTTGAGCCAGCCTTTGATATCGGGTGCCAAGACTGTGACGCGGTCGCCGCGATTGAGCAGTGCAATTCGGTCGCCAGACGGTGCCTTCTTTCTCAGATTGAGGCCCTTAGGCTCGACGCATAACTCCATCACCCTGTCTCCTTCCCCGTTAAAGGGAGAAGACTACACTCTTGTGTCGAGGGGCGGGGATTAATTTCGCCGGAGGCGGATGGCGTCAGGTGCTTTGACGATCAAGCAACTTCAGCGCCGCAGCACGCAGCGACCACAGCGTCCAGCCCAGTCCGCCAATCAGCATCCAGGGCGAAAGGGCCCATGTGGGATCAATTCGCGAGACAGCCAGCAGGCTGACTGCGCCGAGCACATGCAGCCCGATCTTGCGCCATGACCAGTCTCGGAAATGCTCGGACGCCTTGACTGTGCCGAGCGAAAACCAGCGCCAGGCCTGGCTGGCGCGACCCCGATCCTGGGTACGACGTTCGTTTTCGCGGGCTTTGAATGCGTGTGGCATATTCTCAGAATACGGATTTTTTGAAGCCGCGTCAAAATTAGTCCGTATACGGCTTATTGTGAAGGAATTGTGACAGAAAACTTAACGTACTGTCAGACAGTTACAAAAAAACCCGCCGCGCGGATGCGCGGCGGGTTTTAATGATTTGATGCCCTTAAGAGGCGGCAGCTTCTCCGCGCAAAACAGCCGAAACAGCGTTCACGGTGGAGGCGATGCGAACGGCCGCCTGGATCTGCTCGGTGGTCACGCCATGCTTGCGCAGCTCGGCTTCATGGGCGTCAATGCACATGCCACAGCCATTGATGGCGGACACGGCCAGCGACCACAGTTCGAAGTCAGCCTTGTCGACGCCGGGATTAGCGATGACATTCATGCGCAGCTTGGCTGGCATGGTGCCGTAATCCTTGGCTGAGGCCAGGTGCACAAAGCGATAATACACATTGTTCATGCCCATGATCGCGGCAGCAGCCTTCGCACCATTGGCAGCTTCCGCAGACAGCTTGTCAGAGGCTTCAGCTTCAATGTTCTTGACCACCGTTTCGACGCCCACCGCGTAAGCAGAAGCCAGGTAGACACCCCACTTGGTCTCGTCGCTCAGCACGGTTTCGCGGGCCAGAGAGGACAGGTTTAGCTTCAAGTCCTTGGCATATTCCGGCAGGCTGTTCTTCAGCGTATCGAGGCTCATCACGCAGTCCTTTGGTTTGTCATGTATCGGGAATGGGAACGAACCGGTCAGCCCCAAGGGGACAGGAGATAAAGCGTCGGGGAGAAACGCTTGATCGGGGGACGGGGCCGACCGGTCCGGCACCAGGCTTGAGCAAGCCTGAGGCGGGACGGGCCGAAGCACCGGTTCGTCGAGGTGGCGGTATTGAAGGCCCGCCCAGGGGAGGGGGAGGCGGGCCTTCAAACCAGATCAGCCGTTAGGCTGCGAGCGTGTCACCGCCGACAGAGCGGTTGCATGGGCACAGCTCGTCAGTCTGCAGGGCGTCGAGGACGCGCAGGGTGTCTTCCGGGTTGCGGCCAACGTTGAGGTTGGTCGCGTAGACATGCTGGATCGTGCCTTCATCGTCCACGATGTAGGTGTAGCGGTAAGCCACGCCTTCCGGAGAGCGCACGCCCAGACCGTCAACCAGCGAACCGGTGGTGTCAGCGAACTGCCACTGGTTCAGGCCGTTCAGGTCCTGGTGCTCGCGGCGCCAGCCCAGCTTGGAGAATTCGTTGTCGGTGGAGCCGGTCATCACGACGGCGTCGCGATCAGCGAACTCGTCTTCCAGGTTTGCAAAGGCCACGATCTCGGTCGGGCACACGAAGGTGAAGTCCTTCGGGTAGAAGACGATCACTTTCCACTTACCCGGGAAGCTCTCCTGGGTGAGGGTTTCGAAAGCGGACTCGCCGTTTTCTTCGTGATTGTTGAACTTCGGCTTGATGCCAACAACTTCAAAGTCCGGCAGCTTATCGCCAATACCGAGCATGGGCTTTCTCCTGATTATCCAAAGTGTTAACGCCAAGCCTCTTGCTTGACGCCCGACGTTGCAGAGCCATATCTGTGACCACCTGCCGCGTCGTTGAAGGGCGATTTAGGGCGGGTCGGACTACAAATCAAATGGATTGTTCCTAATCGAGCCATAGGATATATCAATACCTCATGAGCGCACTTCTCCCCACCCTTCGCCAGTTGAAATTCCTGGTCGCGATTGCCGATCATGGAACCTTCTCCAAAGCTGCAGATGCAGCCTTTGTCACCCAGCCCACCCTGTCTGCGGGCATCAAGGAGCTTGAGGGCATTCTGGGCGCGACGCTGGTCGAGCGCGGCGCTCGTGGAGCAACCTTGACGCCTGCCGGTGAAGCGGCCGTGTCTCGCGCACGGATCATCCTGACGGAGACAGAGGACCTGGTGCATGCCGCCAAGGCCGCCGGGGAACCGCTGGCGGGTACATTCCGCCTTGGTGTGATCCCGACGATCGCGCCCTTCCTTCTGCCCAAGGTGCTGCCCGCCATCCGCGAAGCCTATCCGCAGCTGGAGCTGTTCCTGCGTGAGGATTTGACACACCGCCTCGTCGAAGCGCTTAAAGATCGCCGACTTGATGCGGCCCTGATCGCACTTCCCTACGAGGCGAGCATCATCGAGACCGCGCCGCTGATTTCTGATGAATTCCTGTTTGCTTCAGCGCCTGACCACCCGCTGGCGAAGCTGGAAAAGCTGACGCCGGAAAGCCTGCGCGATGAGCCGCTCCTGCTTCTGGAGGATGGCCACTGCCTGCGCGATCACGCGATTTCGGTGTGTGGAGCCGGACGCGCCGAAGCTGAAAGCGCGCGGTCCGACTTTGCCGCGACCAGCCTTCATACTCTGGTGCAGATGGTCAAATCAGGCCTTGGCGCCACGCTGCTGCCCAAGCTGGCCATTGATGCAGGCCTGGCTGATCAGCTCGACCTCGCCATCCGCCCCTTCGACCCACCGGTCGCCGGCCGAGAAATCGGCATCGCCTGGAGAAAAGGCAGCGCCCGAGCCGAAGAGGCCCGGGCACTGGGGAATGCGGTCAAGCAGGCGTTGGGGGGTTAGACCTTCCCCAGTACCAGCGTTCCGTTGGTGCCGCCAAAACCGAAGCTGTTGGACAGGATGGTGTCCAGTTTCGCCTCGCGGGTTTCGCGCACGATCGGCAGGTCGGCAAGGTCTGGATCGACCTCATCGATATTGATCGAGGGTGCGATAAAGCCGTGCTTCATCATGAGGAGCGAGTAGATCGCTTCCTGCACGCCCGCAGCGCCAAGCGAGTGGCCAGTCATGGACTTGGTCGCCGACAGCGGCGGGATGTCTGATCCGAACACCTCACGCATGGCCTCTGCCTCCTTGATGTCGCCAACGGGCGTGGAGGTGGCATGGGGGTTTACGTAATCGATCTTGCGACCCTCAACGGTGGAGAGCGCCTGCTGCATGCAGCGTTTCGCGCCTTCGCCATTGGGAGCCACCATGTCGTGGCCGTCGCTGGTCGCACCATAGCCGAGCACTTCAGCATGGATGGTCGCGCCGCGCGCCTTGGCCCGCTCATACTCTTCCAGCACCACGATCCCGGCGCCGCCTGCGATGACAAAGCCGTCCCGCTTGGCGTCGAAGGCGCGGCTGGCGATTTGCGGCGTGTCGTTATAGCCCGAGCTCATCGCGCCCATGGCATCAAACAGGTTGGACAGCGCCCAGTGCAGCTCTTCACCGCCGCCGGCAAACATCACGTCCTGCTTGCCCCACTGGATCTGCTCTGCCGCTGCGCCGATGCAGTGCACCGAGGTCGCGCAGGCTGAACTGATCGAGTAGTTGATACCCTTGATCTTGAACGGCGTGGCGAGCGTTGCTGATCCGGTTGACGCCATGGCTTTCGGCACCGCGAACGGACCAATGCGCTTGGGGCCCTTTTCCCGGGTGATGTCAGCGGCCTTCACGATCGCTTCCACCGACGGGCCGCCGGTGCCGACAATCAGGCCGGTGCGCGGATTGGAGATGTCGTCTTCTTCAAGGCCAGCATCGGCAATGGCTTCAGCCATCGACATGTAGCACCAGCCTGCGCCTTCACCCATGAAGCGGTAGACGCGCTTGTCGACATGGTCTGCCGGGTTGGCGTTCGGGCGTGCTGCGACCTGGCACTTGAAGCCCAGATCAGCGTATTCAGGAACTCCCGCGACGCCAGACTTGCCAGCTTTCAGGGCTGCTGCAACTTCGTCAGCATTATCGCCAATGGCTGAAACAATACCGATACCGGTTACGACAACACGCCTCATGCTGCGCCTCCGCCATTATTGAGTTCTTCAGGCTTGAACAGACCGACGCGCATATCCTTTGCCACGTAGATCTTGTTGCCATCGGCTTCGACATAGCCGTCGGCGATGCCCAGGACCAAACGGCGATTGATCACCCGCTTCATATCGATGACGTATTTTACGTCCTTCACCGTCGGCGGTACCTGGCCGGTGAATTTCACTTCGCCGACGCCAAGCGCGCGACCTTTGCCCGGCGCGCCTGTCCAGCCCAGGAAAAAGCCCACCAGTTGCCACATCGCATCAAGGCCCAGGCAGCCCGGCATGACCGGATCGCCCTGGAAGTGGCAGTCGAAGAACCAAAGGTCTGGCTTGATATCCAGCTCGGCAATGATCTGACCTTTGGCGTATTCGCCGCCATCATCATTGATCTGCGTAATGCGATCGAACATGAGCATGGGCGGCAGAGGGAGCTGGGCATTACCCTCGCCAAAAGTCTCGCCGCGCCCGCAGGCCAGCAGCTCTTCGTAGGTGTAGCTGTTTTGTTGCTGTGTCATCGCTTGTTTTTGAAACCCACTTTAGTGGTGACGCTATGGGCGTCTTCGGGGACCTGAGTGCCAATATGAATGTGCGCGGTGCACGAAGCCTCTTCGCACTTTTGATGGACCGGGCCTCCGCCGTGACTGTTCAGCGCGTGCTGGATGCTCCCTAAGAAGCGCTTCCAGAACGCGCCCTGACCGGCGAAGAGCGGTAGCACGGGTCTATATTGCCCTCAAGCGCGACGCTCGGCTCGACTTCATCGCGGTAGGCCCCCCAGAAGTCTTCCGCGAGGGCCCAGCCGCGCCGTCCATCCGCCTCCATTCGACACCAGCCAGATCGACAGCGCTCTAGCCAGAGACGGGCACCAGGCTGGATGCGAGCAATCAGGGCCGCGTCCTCATCGGGGCGCGCCATCAAGTCTGTCTCAGCCTTTGCCCACAGGGCTCTGCG
This sequence comes from Maricaulaceae bacterium EIL42A08, assembly GCA_024178355.1. GTDB lineage: Bacteria > Pseudomonadota > Alphaproteobacteria > Caulobacterales > Maricaulaceae > Oceanicaulis. The sequence continues at coordinate 328,203 of JAMZNZ010000003.1, forward strand.
ACCGGACAGGAGGCGGCGGTGCATCCACACGATTTCACCATCAGGGTCGCGCACCCGGCGCCAGTCGGGGGTCTCGGCGATGACCTCAACGGGGAGTCCGCGGCGCACATACATCCAGGAGATCGGGTGGTCGGAGCTGGGGCCTGCGCGCCCTGCCACTTCATCATAGGCCAGCGTGACAAATCGCGGCACCGGCAATCCAGATGGCGTCTCGCAGGTCTGGGCGGCTGCCGGTGCGCTGACAAGCAATAACGTGAATAGAGTGCGAATCCACAACATGTCGCCAGCCTCTGCCAGCTTGGTGAAAGAGGCGTAAACCGCGCGGACGGCGTTGCAGCCGACGTCAGATTTATACAAACTAAAAGTGCAAGAAGAATCGTGAGGGGCGATCAAGTGGTGGTTCGGATTATGGTTTTGGTCGCTTTGTTTGCGGCCCTTTTCAAGGTATATCCAGTTGCTGAAGCCCAGGTGCCACCGGGCGTCGGCGCTGTCTTCAGTGAACCCGCGATCGAGGACCCACAGCTCTCCCCGGACGGTACCCGGCTGATGTTTATTCGTCGCCCGCAGCCTGGTGATGAAGACAAGGACCAGGCCCAGTTATTCATTGTCGATTACTCTGACATGGAGGCTCCGATCGCGCGCCAGCTACCAGCCGATGCAGAAGGCTTGCGCTGGGCCGCCTGGGCCAACAATGACCGCGTCCTTTTATCGTGGAATATTCTGGCGGATATCGAAGGGCCTGGAGCGCTTGTCTATAACGGTCAGGGAGGGATCAGCCTGATCCGCCAGGTCTGGCGTACGGTCCTGCTGGCCATGGATGCCGATGGCTCGAATGTTGTGCAGCTGCTGGATCAAAACCGGCGGTCGATTTCTCTTTACCAGACACAGATGGACCGGGTTGTCGATTTCCTGCCCGGTGACCCGGAGCATGTCCTGCTCGCGGTCCGCAGCTCCCGGGGTGCGCTTAATGTTCACCGGGTCAACGTTAATTCCGGCGAGGATCGCCGTATTGACCGCGGCCGTGCTGAGACACTGGCGTGGTTTACAAACAGCGCTGGTGAATCAGTGATGCGGCTGGACGCATCTGCACGTTTTGATCGAATTCATCTGCTGATCCGGGAGCGCGACGGATATCGATGGCGGCGCGTGGCGACGAACCAGATGAGTGACTTCGGTGAATTCCAGGATGGCGTCGACTGGGTTGCTCGCACGGATGCCTATGACGAAGCCCTTGTTCTGACCCGCGCGAATAACGCTGATACGCTTGGGCTCCATCGCTATTCGTTGACTGAAGGCGAAGTGATTGGCCCGGTCTTTGAGACCCCCGTTTCAGATGTAAATGGAGTGCGTGTTGACCCCTTCACGGGGCGAGCACTGGCACTGGCCTGGGCCGATGAGCAGACCTATGTGGAGGTCTTCGACCCTGCGGTTGCGCGTCACCTCGATGCCTTGCGGACCTTCTTTGGTGATGACGTGGTTGTGGAACCGATGCAAAGGGCTGGCACACGTATATTGATCGGTGTCAGTGGTCCAACGGAGCCACAGTCTTTCTACCTCTACGATACTCAAGCTTATAATATTGTGCCTGTCGGGGTGGCTCAGCCCGCGCTTCAATACACAGCGCTGGCTGACGTCTCGGTCCACCGCTATCGGGCCAGTGACGGTACCGCGCTATTTGGGTATGTCACCCATCCGGTTGATCCTGAGCCTGGCCCGCTAGCATTGGTGGTTATGCCCCATGGCGGGCCTGAGGCGCGTGATTTCAATCAGTTTGATGCCCTCGCGCAGCTTGTTGCTGCAGAAGGTTTCATGGTCTTCCAGCCCCAGTTTCGCGGGTCCGGTGGATTCGGGCAGGCCTTTGCTGAAGCAGGCCATGGCGAATGGGGTGGGCTGATCCAGAGCGATATTACCGATGGTGTGCGCAGCCTTCTTGAGACCGGTCGGGTTGACCCTGAGCGTGTTTGTGTTGCCGGGTGGAGTTTCGGTGGGTATTCGGCACTTATGCAGGCCATACTGGAGCCTGAGATTTATGCGTGTGCAGCCGCCGGAGCCCCTGTAACCGATCTGCCCGAGCTGCTGGCCTGGAAAGAAGGCGACGGGGGAGAGCCCTTTGACCAGATGCGGTCCATGCTCGGCTATCCAGATACTGAATTGATGGCGCGATATTCACCGGCCCGGCGAGCCAGCGAAGTCACGATCCCCCTTATCATGGTCCATGGCGATGATGATCGCATTGTTCCGGTCGAGCAGAGCCGGTTAATGGCCGAAGCGCTTGAAACGGCAGGAGTTGAGCACCGCCTGCAGGAGTTTGACGGAGGTCACGGCCTCAATAATCCAGGTGAAATGCTGACCGCGATGTTCCACATCACAAGCTTCCTGAATGAACATCTCGACCCGTTCTATCAACAGGTTCGCGAATCCACGCTGGACGGCGAATCCCAAGCGGTAGCTCCGATAACTGACGACGAGTCCGATCAATAGCGCTTTACAGGTTGGACGTTTGACCCGACAGCGCCCATCTATCACGCTATTGTTTCCTCAGATTGGAGTGCCTTGCCATGTTGAGTTTTACCGTTCTGGCTGCAGCAGCCACTCTGGCTCAAGAGCCAGCCCAGGAGGTTTATGTTGAAACCCAGGACCTGGGTGGCGGCGTTTATGGCCTGATCACCAACCGGGCTGGCAATGTCGGCATCAGCGTGGGTGAAGATGGTGTCTTCATGATCGACACCCAGTTTGCGCCCATCGCGCCCTTCCTGGACCGTGCCCAGCGGGCCGTATCCGGCGATCAGCCGGTAGAGCTGGTGTTGAACACGCACCTTCATGGTGACCACATGATGGGCAATGCGTGGTTTGCCGAGCGTGGCGCAACCATCATGGCCCATGAGAGCGTGCGCCCAGCGCTGATCAATCCGGTGACGGCAAATCTGACCGGTGCCACGCCGGACCCGCTAAGCGGTGATTATCTGCCCGTGATCAACCTGTCGGGGGGCGAAACGCTGACATTGAATGGCCAGACCGTGCGTCTGCACCATGAGCCGGATGCCCACACCGCTGGCGATATCTGGGTTCACTTTGTGGAAGCCGATGTCATCCACGCCGGTGACCTGCTCTTCTCTGGGTGGTTTCCTTACATCGACCTTGATAATGGCGGCACGGTGAACGGCTATATTGCCGCCATGCAGTCCATCGTCGACGAGGCCGGTCCTGAGACCCAGGTCATTGCTGGTCACGGCCCGATGTCCACCGAGGCTGACCTTGAAGCCAGTATCGCCATGCTGACCGAAGCGCGCGCTCGCGTCGCATCGCTTGTTCAGGAGGGCCATAGCTATTCTGAAGTGCTCGCCGCTGAACCGCTGGCTGATTTCCATGACGAGTGGAACTGGCAGTTCATCACAACCGAACGCATGATCTGGACGTTATACCGAGATGTCACCGGTGAAATCCCGCAAGAAGACTAACACCGTGCCCACACGCGTGCTGACCATGGTGGCGATGATCGCCATCATGGTCGGGGCGCTCTTCTGGCTGATTACCGGGAGCTGGATTGCTGGCGGCGGGATCGGCGTGGCCTTCGCCGCTGGCCTCTATTTTGCGGTGATTTACCAAGCGCGGAACGTGAGTGTTAAAGGGCGCAAGCGCTAGAGCCTGCTGCATATCTGGCGCAAAACCAGGATTGCAGATGGCAATCCTGGCGCTAAGCTCTATTTCATTGAACGCATCGCAATGAAATAGAGACTGTGGCAAACCGTACTCCCAAGCAGAAGCAAGCCAGCGCAACCGCCTACGCTTTCGGTGCGGTGGCGTTTGTTGTCACGGTGCTGGTAAGCCTGCTGACAGGGAATGTCTGGTTGGGTCTGCTGTACGGATTGGTGCCTGGCCTGCTCCTGGGAGCATTGGCCTGGGTGCGCATTTCCAAGGGCGGATTGATCAAGTCGACGAGCAGCAAGGACAGGCCGGGTCCTTTTTGACGACCACGGTTCGGGTGTTTCCTGACAATCCGTCATAGAGCATCAGGCGCCCCACCAGCGGCTCGCCTGCGCCGGTGATCAGCTTGATCGTTTCAAGCGCTATCGCTGCTCCAATGACACCGGTGAGTGCGCCCACGACCCCGACTTCGGCGCAGCGCTCGGCATCAGGCGGGGGTGCCGGGACCCAGCACTGGTAGCAGGGAGCCTCTGGAGCCAGAGACGGGGCGAAAACGCCCAGCTGTCCGTCCCATCGGCCTATCGCGCCGGAGACCAGCGGTACACCCGCTGCGACGGCAGCTGCGTTCACGGCAAACCGGGTCTCAAAATCATCGCAGCCGTCCAGAACCAGATCGACGCCATTCAATAGCTCAGGCAGCGTGTGTGAGCTCGCGGATGCCGCGATCGTCTCGATCTCGATCGCTGGATCCAGCGCGCTCAGGGCGTCGCTTGCGGCGTCCGTCTTGGCGCGACCTACATCATCGGTGCGGAACAGGATCTGGCGCTGGAGATTATCAAGCGACACCGTATCAGGATCGACAAGCCTCAGCCGCTTAATGCCGGCCGCTGCCAGAAACAGGGCGGCCGGGCCGCCAAGACCTCCCACGCCGATAATCAGCGCGGTCGCTTCGCTCAGCTTTTTCTGCCCCGGCCCGCCAATCTCCTTGAGCAGGATATGGCGGGCGTGGCGGTCCAGATTGATGGCCATGGTGTTTCCAGTTCTCCCGCAGTCCTCATAGCGCGTGAGCGCCTTCTGCGTCGAGAATGCGAGCCGGTTATTCTTGACTTCAATCTTCACGCGAATAGACTTTCCTACAGGTTGAAAATACAGGTCGTAGTACCGGTATTTCAGGTCATTAGATCGCCGGGTAATTCAGTTCTGACGCATTGAAGGAGCTATCAAATGCGCAAACTCGTCACGAACCTTGCCACTGCATGTTGCGCCCTTGCCCTAACAGGCCTGACCGCATGCGCGACTGATGGCCAGACTGCTTCTGTGCCTTCAAGCTTTGTGGGGGCCGAATTTAGCGCCTTCACGGCGCAATACGGCGCACCCACACAAGTTGAATCCCTGGAAGACGGATCGGTGATCGCGCGCTTTCACGTGGCTGATAATCGGACACCGCCCAGATCAGCCAGTGGGTCCTACACCCCACGCATGGAGCGGCCGCGCATACCCAACGGAACGCAGCCGCAATTTATTGGCAGTGCCCACGGCGAGGGGATTGGGTCTGGCGCCTCGATTAGCGAGGGTGGCTGGCGTTATCAGCAATGCGTCATAGATGTCACGATCGATGCCAACGGCCTAATCCAGGTGGTCGAAACTGACCGCGAGACCTGCAATCACATTTCGCGCTAGAGCGGGTATTCGGCTTCGATCTCATAGCTGTTGGGCTTGCCGGGTTTCCGTGGGCGGCTTGAATACATATAGAAGCGATCTGGCGCGAAGATGTCGGATTTGAACAGGCTGTGACGTTGTTCAAAGCGTTGCAGCCGGACCGGGTCCACGCCGGATCCCAGATAAGCCAGCGTCATATGCGCCAGATAGCGGCGGTTTTCCATTTCGATCCCGGCACCTCTGGCAGCCTTGCGGCAATCACGCGCCAGCTGGTTCAGCGCCGCATTCGGCTCCACGATGGCCCACAATGCTGCGCCGTCCTTTCGGTTGGAGCGCCCGACGCCGGATAATCTGAGCTGCATGGGCGGCGCGGTAATGCACGCCAGTCCGGCATCCAGATCACGGATAACTGGTTCAGTCTGCTCGCCATAGAAAGCCAGCGTAATGTGCAGGTTTTCACGCGGTCGCCAGTTGGCACCGGGCACCTGATCCATCAGCTCCATGGCCTGATCTGCAACCAGATCGGGTACAGGAAGGGCGGCAAATACGCGCAGAGACATGCACAGCTTTGCCGCATGATGCGCCCCCAAGGTCAAGACCTTACGCGCCCATGCCGGTTTTCCCTATGAATACAAGGGTCTTTTTCCTCAGGCCGCTTGACCGGTTTCACTTGAATCTTGGGCGCACAAATCTGATATTCAGGTCCGGAAGGCTGCGCGCAGTGTGCGCGCGGTTAAAGCAAACGTAACCTGAGAAGGAAGCGATGAACCAGTTCAACCGCACCGCCTATGATGCGCGCACCCTCGACACGTCTGTTGATGCGGGCCTGCGCAGCTTTATGCTTGGCGTCTACAACAAGATGGGCCTTGGCCTGCTCCTGTCCGCAGCAATCGCCTATGTGGTCGGCACGGTCGCGCCGGTCACCCAGCTGGTGTTTGGCACCCCGCTGCTTTTCGTCGTTCAGTTCGGCCCGATCGCTCTGCTGTTTGGCTCCATGTTCTTCATGCGTAACCCGTCGCCGACCGGCGCGGCGCTCCTCTACTGGAGTGTGGTCTCCCTGATTGGGGCCAGCCTTGGCATGTGGGTCATGATCGCAGCCAACTCCGACATGGCAGCCGGCATTGCTGGCGGTGGCCAGATCGGCATCGACTTTGGCACCATCGCTCAGGCGCTGGTAATCACGTCGGCGGCCTTCTTCGGCCTGTCGCTGTTTGGTTATACCACGAAGATGAATCTGGGGCCGCTGCGCTCCTTCCTCTTTATGGGCATGATCGGCGTCATCGCCATCGCGCTCCTGAACACCTTCTTCATCAATAGTGGTCCGCTGCACTGGATCATCCAGTTTGCGATTCTGGGCCTGATGTCCGGCGTTGTTGCCTGGCAGACCCAGAACCTGAAGATCACATATTTTGAAATTCAGGGCGATGAGCGCTCCATGGCCGTGGCCACGACCTTTGGGGCCCTTAACCTCTACATCGCCTTCATCAACATGTTCCAGGTCATCCTTATGCTGCTCGGCAATCGCGAATAGCGTCTCGCTGGAACACCCAAACAAAACGCCCCGGAGCCTGCTGGTTCCGGGGCGCTTTTGTATCCAGTGATGGGCGTTGGGGTCAGAGCCCGCCGCTCCAGTTCAGCTTGGCAAGCTGGCGATCAAAGACTTTCAGGACCGGTTGGAGCTCGTGGCCGCGCTTCAGGATGACGCCACCGGCCCCGATGACCTTCCAGGCCCCCTGCTTGCGGGCATCGCTGGGAGTCTTGACTACCCGATAGATGGGAAACTCGGCTGCATTGCGGAAGATCGCGAACTCGGCCCGGTCCTTCAGACCATCAATCGCGTAGTCCTTCCACTCGCCGCCCGCGACCATCATCCCGTAAACACGCAGGATCTGATCGAGCTCCGTGCGGTGGAACATGACCACCTCTTCAGCGGGGCGGGCGTTGGAATTGGCTCCAGGTGGCGTTTGGTACATCGGCGACCACAGTCTCTTGCTTACCGGCGTGTGACTCATAGTTGATACACTGCCGCATTCTTGCCCTAATTTGGTCCTCACGCGAACAAAGGCCACACACACTGTGAGCTGTGTCGATCGACATGGACAAGCCCGCCCGGTCTGGATTCACAGCCCCCCCAGCCCCCCGGATCAGGAGGGTCATGTCGGTCGACACATTCCACTTTCAAAATGTTGCCGTTTTGACTGCGCGCGGTGCAGCGCCGATTCAGGATTTGGTGACAGGCGTCAGGGCAGGCTTGCGACCTCCGGCACAACGCGATCTTATCGTTGCTGTGCCTTCTCGCCCCGAGCTGCCCAGGACGCCTAGATGATCCGCGCCGACGCTCTGACCAAACGCTTTAATGGTGTGACTGCGGTGGATGCCGTTCAGTTCACCGTGGAGCGCGGTGAGGTGCTGGGGTTTTTGGGCCCCAATGGCGCAGGCAAGTCGACAACCATGCGCATGCTGGCCGGTTGCCTGGAGCCCGATGAGGGGCGGGCGGAGATCGCTGGCTATGACGCCACGCTGAGCCGCCATGAAGCCCAGTCCCGGCTCGGCTATCTGCCTGAGGGGGCTCCCGCCTATCCGGCCATGACCCCGCGAGGCTATGTGCGCTTTCACCTGCGCGCGCGGGGTTTTTCTGGCTCAGTCCTCAAAGACGCAACCGAACACGCGCTGGGGCGTGCCAATCTTGGCCCTGCGGCTGAAAAGCCAATCGGGGCTCTGTCCAAAGGCTATAAGCGCCGGGCCGCTTTGGCCGCAGCCATTGCCCATGACCCAGCGGTCCTGATCCTTGATGAGCCCACCGACGGGCTCGATCCCAATCAGAAAGATGGCGTGCGCGCCCTCATTCAGGAGATGGCTCCGAAGAAGGCGATTATCATCTCCACACACCTTCTCGATGAGGTCGATACGATCTGTAGCCGCGCCATTGTGATTGCGGGCGGGCGGCTTCTGGCTGACGAGACACCCCATGAGCTTGCCAGCCGCGGGCCAGACAATTCCATTGGGTCGGCCTTTAGAACCCTCACCGCATCGTCGCGCGAAACCTTGAGCCATCGCGGCGAGGAGGCGGCGTCGTGAACGGTTTGATCGCGGTCTATCGCCGGGAGCTTGCGGCCTATTTCCAGACCCCGCTTGCCTGGGTGTTTCTGGCGGTGTTTGCCTTTGCTGCACCCAGCTTTGCCTGGCGCGCCGGGCGCTTTTTTGACACCGGGCGGGCCGACCTTGCGCCCCTGTTTGATTTCCTGCCCTGGCTGCTGCTGGTTTTGATGCCGGCGCTGGCCATGCGCGCCTGGGCGGAGGAGCGTGATCGCGGGACGCTGGAGATGCTGCTGGCGAGCCCGATCCCGCTTTGGGCGGCCGCGCTTGGAAAATTCCTGTCGGCCTGGACGATCGCCGGGCTGGCGCTGGTGCTGACCTTCCCCATGTGGATTGCAGTCAATTATCTTGGCTCACCCGACAACGCGGCCACCGCGACCGCCTATATCGGCGCGCTCTTGCTGGCCGGCGGCTATCTGGCCGTCGGTCAGGCGCTATCGGCTTCAACGGGCAATCAGGTGGTGGCCTTTGTCCTGGGCGCTGCAGCTTGTGTGCTCGTCACCGCCGCCGGCTTGCCCATGGTGGTTGATGTCCTGTCTGACGCCGTGCCCGGCGCGGCCGTAGAGGCGGTGGCCGAGCTATCCGCGCTCGCCCGCTTTGACTCGCTTCGGCGGGGTGTCGTCAGCCTGTCTGACCTTGGCTATTTTCTGTCCCTGATGGGGCTGGGGCTGGGGGCGGCCATCCTGCTTATTGATGCCCGGCGGGGAGTGGGTCGATGAGCCGGAGCGTCTATCTCGTCGTCATGCTCGCCGCACTGCTGGCTGGCTTTGTGGGGTTGAACTGGACGCTGCGCAGCCATGGTGAAGGCGTGCGCGTCGACCTGACCGAGCGCGGCCTCTACCAGCTATCGCCCGGGGCGCGCGATGTCCTGTCCCGTCTTGATGAGCCGGTCCAGCTCGACTTCTACTTTTCCCGGCGTGAAGCGGCGCAATACCCGGCGATCCGTGCCTATGGGGCTCGGGTCCGAGAAATGCTACGCAGTGTTGCGGCTGAGGCTGGCGGCGGTATCCGCTTCAGCGAGATTGATCCCGATCCGTTTTCACCCGCTGAAGACGTGGCCATAGCTTCGGGGCTTCAGGCAATCCCCACGGATGATGGCGGCCAGATTTTCTTCGGTCTGATCGGGCGCAACAGCGTGGATGAGAGCCGGGTGATCACCCTGTTTGATCCCAATGCCGAGGCGCGCCTGGAATATGAAATCATCCGTGCCATTGCCGAGCTTGAGCGGTCGCGAACGCCCCATATCGCGATCATTTCCGACCTGCCGTTTGCCCCGGACTTTGACGGGATCAGTGCCAATCCAATCATCAATGAGCTGGCGCGGACCTATCAGGTGAGCTGGCTGGAGCGCGACTTTGAAACAATCCCGGCCGATGCCGATGCGCTCTTCTTGTTCCATCCATCGCCTTTAAGCGAGGCCCAAAGCTATGCCGTAGATCAGTTCGCACTGACCCGGGGCCGGGTGCTGGCGCTGGTAGACCCCATGGCCCATGTGGCGCTCAAACCCGGTCCTGATGGCCTGCCACCGATCAACGCCGAACGGGCTTCCAGCCTGGGTGCGCTCTTTTCTGCCTGGGGGGTGGGCTATGACCTCAACACTGTGGCGATGGATGCTGAGGCTGGCTTGCCGGTTCAGATTGTCGAAGCCGGGCGCACGCGCATGCGCGCCTATCCGCTGTGGTTCACCGTCCAGCCTGCGGGCATGAATACTGAGCTGCCGGCCACACTGTCGTTGTCGCTCGGCGTCAATCTGGGCAGCCCGGGGGAGGTGGTCCCGCTTGAAGGCGCTGAAACGCGCTTCAGCCCGCTCCTGATGACGACAGCGGCGGCCGGGCGCACCGACGCAGACATTGCAGCGGGCTCGCCGCCACCAGAAGCGCTGTTGCGTGATTTCGCTCCGGCTGAGGATGCGCCGCTCGTACTGGCCGCCCAGGTGTCTGGCGTGTTCCAGACCGCTTTCCCATCTGGTCCACCGGAGGCCGCGAGGGCAAACCCTGTTGATCATGTGGAACAGTCACAAGGGCCTGGTGAGATCATCGTGATCGCTGATGCGGACCTGCTAGACCCAGCCTTTTATCTCAGCGCTGATGGCGTCGGGGGCGAACAGCTTGCCGCTGATAACCCGACCCTGATCCTGAACCTTGCTGACCGCCTTGCTGGTGATCCAGCGCTGGTGGGCCTGCGCTCGCGGGCCGGGTCGATGCGTCCGATGGAGCGGGTAGAGGCGCTGCGCTCTGATGCTGAAGCGCGCTATCGCAGCTTGCAGGAAGACCTTGAAGCGGAGCTTTTTGAGGCCGAGACACGCCTTGCCACCTTGAATGCAGCCGGACGAGCCAGCGCGCTCGGAGGGGCAGGCGCCGACGATCAGGCCGAGGCTGCCATGTTGCGAGCGCGCATTCTTGATGCCCGGGCGCGCCTGCGCGAGATCGAGCGCGGCTTCCGGGTTGAGATTGATGCTCTGGAGGGTCGATTGATGGCGTGGACCATCTGGTTCCCGCCGCTTCTGGTGATAGGGCTGGCTGGCATCATGGTCCTGTCTCGACGGAGGGCGCGCTCATGAGTCTGTCACGGCGTCGTCTGCGACACGCGCTTTTTGCTTCGGCTGGAGCGGTGATGGTATTGGCCATGGGCGCAACAACGATCGTCATGGATGCGCGCCGGGCCAGTCCGCCAGACGTTTCTGGCCCGGTCTTGCCTGGCTGGATTGACGGAGCGAGCTCAGCTACGGCGATCGAGATCATCAGCGCCGATACTCAGATCCGCATGGAGCGCGGGGACGAGGGCTGGGTCATGCCCTCGCGCGGAGGCTATGCGGTTCGCGCCGAGCGTATCGCGGCTCTGGATGCCGCACTGAGCATGCTCCGATTTGAACGCGCCATGACGCGCGATCAATCGAAGTTTGATCGGGTGGGTTTAGGCGATCCGCTCGAAGGGGGATCTGGCACGCGCGTGATCATCCTCGATAGCGCTGGCGAGCGGCTGGCCGATCTGGTGGCCGGCAATACTCAGAATGACGGCGATGGCCTTTACTTGAGGCCAGCTGACCGGGCGCGGGCTTTTGCTGCCAGCGGTGAATTGCCGGTGCTAGCCGATCCTGGCGTCTGGCTGGGCCTCGATTTCTGGGCGTTTGAAGCAACCGCCATTGCGCGAGCCCGTGTCGAGCCGGAAACCGGGCCTGCCTATTTTGTTCAGCGCGCTGGCCTGTCGCAACGCAATTACGAGCTTCTGGAACCGTCGCGCTACCGCCTGATCACCGGCGGAGCGGCCAATGGCGTCGCGACGGCGGGGGCTCGCCTGCGGTTTCGCGATGTGCGGCCGGTTGAGAGCCTTGAGGGCAGCTTTGTCGCCCGCCACGCTGGCTCCACCTTCTCAGGGCTCGCCTACCGTTTCGACTTTATTGCCGAGGGTGAGGCGCGCTGGGCGGTGATTACGGTGGAAGCGCTGAGTGATGATGCCCGGCCGCGGGCTGATCGCCTCAGCGCCATTGTTGACGGCTGGGCCTATCAGGTCAGCGATGACGCCTATGAGCGTTTAACCCGCCCGCTTGACCAGATGGCTGAGCTGACTGCGCCCTAAGCCCGTTTGACTATGCCTACTCGACGCGTGCTGCGGCGAGGATCACACCGCCTGGACCATCTTGCACCAGGATCGCAGAGGCGAGCTCGCTGTCCGGCGCATCAAGATCCAGCACGAGAGCGCCGCCCGACCACTCACCGGCAAGCTCAAGGGAGCGAACCATGTTGAAGTGGCTGACTTCGCGGCCCGCATTGGGGCCTTCGCTTGGGGTCACGGTTTCCCGGCCTGGGTGGTAGGCGACCGCCCAGATCTGAGCGGGTGTCTCACGGGGCTCGCCAATGAGGCGGACCTCAATGCGATCGTCCACGCGCTCGGCGCTTAGCAAGGCGGGCAGGGGTGCCATTGCGTCGACCGCAGCCGAAATCGTCTCTTCGCTGAAGCGCAGCTTTTCTGGCGACCCGTTGATGACGAAGTGGGGGGTATAGACCCGGCGCGCCTGACCCGCATCCACATAGGCTTGCTGGCGAGCGGTGAATTCAGGCCGGGCAAAAGTATCTTCCCAGCCATAAACGTCCCAATACTCAACGCCATAAGCCAGTGCGAGCAGGGTGTCGTCCTGGGTGGCCATGACCTGAAGGTGGGCGTTGGCCCCGGGGCACATGGGGCAGCCCTGACTGGTAAACAGCTCCACCACACGCACGCCCTCGTTGGGGCTTGGTGTTGCCGAAGCTGTCTCGGGCTCGGCCGTGGCTTGCGCTGAAGACGCAGCAAACGCGGCGAGCAGAATTTTGAACGCGATCATCATGCCGACAGGTGTAGCCCAGACCGCGCCCGCTTTGAAATCACACCCTTGTTATGGCGAATGTTATGGCAAAGCCTGAGTAAATTCAGCCTGTGTTCAGGGACGCTCAAGAACGCTGCAGCACAAAAGCTGATCCTTGGATCAGTCAGATTTCATTTTGTTTGCAATCGCTTCGCCGGTGCTGGCGTCGGTGGCGTGCTTCATCGTGAGGGGCAGGTTTAAGAGCAGGAAGACGAAGAAGAGCGGGTAGGTCGCCCAGAAGCGGAAATTGACCCAGAAGCTCTCCGTCCACCCCAGCCCGTCAAACAGGCGCACGCTTTCAGGCAGGTTCTGGTCGGTGATGTGGCGCCACAGCACCTCATTCATGATCGCCAGGAGCGCAAAGAATAGCGCCCAGCGAATGCCGAGGATGAACCAGGCCCGTTCCGGCATCTCGAAGATGGAGCCGAACAGCGCTTTCCAGACGTTAAACCCGAAGGCAAAGCAGCCCAGAATCATGAATGTAAAGAGCAGGTTGATGATGGTCGGCTTGATGTAGATGAAGATAGGATCTTGTAAGTAAAGCGTCATCCCGCCGAAGAAGGTCACGATTACGAAGGTCACCACCAGCATGGGCGGGAAGCGCTTCTGGCTGAACCAGGCATAGCCCAGCGCCAGCGCCGTTGCGGCCATGAACAGGCCGGTTGCCCAGTAGATCGCACCGTCCTCGACGATGCGGCGACCCACATTATAGGCGATCATGAACACCGCCGCCGGGCCGACATCGACCATGAGCTTGGAAAACTGACCGGCGGAGTTCTTTGATTCAGACATGGGTGATCCCTGTGGCAGCACGCGCGTTGGCTCGGTTATGAGCTAATACGCGCGCGCTGGCCAGCTGGATCGATCAGCCTTCGCCTTCGCGGTCAGCAGCCGACGAAACCCGGTCAACGAAGATCGGGCCGAAATGGATGGTCTGGCGGCCATAGGCCATGTTTGCACCAAAGACGACGTCATCAGCGGCAAAATCGGCCTCGGCAATACCGCGTACGGTGTAGTACTGGCCTTCTTCGGTGGGGCGAATATTCTCGCTGAAGATATTGTCGTAGGGCTCGCTGGTGCGCACGATCTGCAGGTCCAGATTGCCGGTATCGAGCCCGCGGATGGCGCGTTCGGCCCGCACCCAGACACGCAGCTCAACCTCATCGCCCGCATTGATGTCGCGGATCAGCGGTACGGTCACGCGCGAGCGCCAGGCTTCGTCATTGGCGCGGCGAACGCGCACTTCCAGAACCGCACCGCCAGGAGCCTGGTCGGACTCCACAATGTCACGGCTCATGCCGCCACCTTCCAGGTCCCAGCGCACGGTTGTGCGGCTGTTGAGCGGTTGAGTTGCGGCGGCCACGGTGGCGCTGGTCTCAGCCTTGCTGGCTTCGGCAAAGCCTGGCGTAGTGCCCATAACGGCCACGGCACAGGCCGCAATTGCGGTGCTCATCGAGAAACGCAGGGTTTTCATGGTGTTATCCTCCCCCGGATCAGATCGGGCTTGACGTGTTTTGTCTCATTGCATCGAGGCGCGTTGGCCATCGTTGTCATATAATCAAATAGAAATATGGCTGAAAAGCGGGCGCGCTGCCGCAGGGAACGGTGGGGCAACATCAGGCCGGTGGAACTGAAGCGCAATCGTGAGATCAAGAGGCGTTACCGTTTTCGTCATCCTGAATTTAATTCAGGACCCAGTTGCAACACCAGCGGGGCTGGGTCCCGGATCAAGTCCGGGATGACGGGGTATAGAGTCGTTTCTCGCTCAGTGGCGCAAGGCTTAATCCTCAAGCCCCGCCAGCGCCCTTGCGAAGGCGCGCGCGTCAAAGGCGGTGAGATCCGCTTCGCCTTCGCCGATCCCGATGAAGTGGATGGGCAGTTTGAACTTTTCGGCCACCTGCACCAGTGCGCCGCCTTTTGCGGTACCATCCAGCTTGGTCATGATGACGCCGGTCACGTTGGCTGCTTCCATGAAGGCTTCGGCCTGGGACAGGGCGTTGGAGCCCACGGTTCCATCGAGCACCAGGATGACGTGATGGGGCGCGGTGTCGTCGATTTTGCGGATGACGCGGACGATCTTGCGAAGCTCGTCCATCAGCTCGGTCTTGTTCTGAAGCCGCCCGGCGGTGTCGAACAGCACCGCATCAGCGCCGGTCTCGCTGGCCTGCTGAACCGCGTCAAAAGCAAGCCCGGCGGCGTCTGATCCGATGGGGCGTGACAGGAAGGTGGCCCCGGCACGTTTGGACCAGACCTCCAGCTGCTCCACTGCCGCCGCGCGGAAGGTATCACCGGCCGCCGTGACAACATTGGCACCTTCACGGGTCATCTTCACCGCGATCTTGCCGAGCGTGGTGGTCTTGCCGGAACCGTTGACGCCCACAAACAGAACGATGCGCGGATTGTCGCCGGACATGTCCAGCGGCTGGGCATAAGGCTCCAGCGTTTCGGCAACCACGTCGGCAAGCGCTTCCTTGATCTCTTCGGGGGTGATGTCCTTATCAAACTTGTCTTTGGCGAGCCGTGCGGTGACGCGCGCTGCGGTCGCGGCTCCCAGGTCTGCAGCAATCAGCAGGTCTTCCAGTTCCTCCAGCGCGTCGTTATCGAGCTTGCGTTGGGTGAACACCGCCGAGACGCTGTCAGAAAAGCGCGAGCTGGTCTTTTTCAGGCCAGAGGCAATGCGGGCAAAGAAGCCCTTCTTCTCGCTACCCTCTGATACGCCATCATTGGGCGCGGCATCGGGTTCAGCGTCCGGTTCCGGTTCAGGGTCTGGCACAGGCGCGGCCTCGATGACCGGCTCAGGTTCGGGAGCGGTGTCAGACGTCACATCCCCCGTTGGTTCTGTCTCTGGTTCTGGCTCAGGCTCTGGCGCAGGTTCAGATGTCGCGACGGGCTCAGCGGATGGCGCTTCGTCGACGTCGGTGGGCTCGTCCGCCTCAACGGCCACCTCGTCGTGGCTGTCGTCGAGGGTGTCGTCTGCGACAGTCGCGTCAGCTTCGACCGCGCCCTCAGTCACGTCCTCAATCAGGGTCTCCGCCTCAGCCTCTTCGGGCTTGTCCTTTTTCTTCTTGCCGAAGCCGAACTTGAACCAGCTCATGACAGCGCCTCCAGCGCTTCTCCGGTCAGGCGGTCGCCATCGATGCCGGTAATCTTGACTTTGATGAAGGCACCTGGGCGTGCCGGGGCGTTGAGCGAAATGGGTGAGAAGTCATCACCGCGGGCAAAGCCGTTGCGTTCCACGATCGCGGCCATCTCCACGCCAACGCGCGAGGTGAGGTGGCGCTGCAACGCTTCAGCCGACTTCTCGCGCAGGCGCGCCGCACGGTCCTTGATCACGGCGCGATCAAGCTGGGGCATGCGCGCTGCTGGCGTGCCGGGGCGCGGCGAGTAGGGGAAGACGTGGACGTAGGCCAGATCGCACTCGTCCACGAGCTTCAGCGAGTTTTCAAACATCGCTTCGGTCTCGGTCGGGAAGCCGGCGATCAGGTCTGCGCCAAAGGCCATGTCCGGGCGCACCGATTTTAGCTTTTTAGCCAGCGCAATGGCGTCGCCGCGCAGATGGCGCCGCTTCATGCGCTTCAAGATCATGTCATCGCCCGCCTGAAGCGACAGATGCATATAGGGGCAGAGCCGCTCTTCCTCGGCGATGGCACGAAACAGGTCGTCATCGATTTCAATGGCGTCAATTGACGACAAGCGCAGGCGCGCCAGCTCCGGAACCTGTTTTAAGATCGCGCGTACCAGACGGCCAAGCTTGGGCGTGCCAGGAAGGTCTTCACCCCAGCTGGTCAGGTCGACGCCGGTCAGCACCACTTCGCTGTGGCCGGTCTCCACAAGACGACGGACCTGCTCCACCACTTCACCTGCGGGCGCTGAGCGGGCATTGCCGCGGCCATAGGGGATGATGCAGAAGGTGCAGCGGTGATCGCACCCGGTCTGGACCTGAACATAGGCCCGCGCCCGGCCATCCAGCCCGTCCACCAGGTGAGACGCCACCTCGCGCACCTGCATAATGTCGCCCACTTCCACCCGCTCGCCGCCGGAGACGGTCCTGGTCTGGAAGGTTTCAGCCTTCAGCTTTTCTGCATTGCCGATGATGCGCCCGACCTCTGGCATTCTGGCGAATTCATCGGGGTCGATCTGGGCCGCGCACCCGGTGACGATCACTTCGGCGTCGGGGCGCTCGCGCTTTAGCCGGCGGATCGTCTGGCGCGCCTGGCGCACCGCTTCATTGGTCACCGCACAGGTGTTGATGATCACCGTATCGGTCATGCCGCCCGCCTTGGCGTGATCGCGCATGACCTCGGACTCCCAGGCGTTCAGCCGGCAGCCAAAGGTGACGATCTCCACGTCGTCACGCTCAGGGGAGCGTTCAGGCGTTTCAGCCTGCGCTGGGGTGTTTTCCACAGGGGCGGTCATGGGCGCGCAAAGTGGGGATGAAGCCGCGTCTGGTCAAGGTTTCTCGCCTGTCGCTCAGCGGTCGAACTCAAGGATTGTTACCGCCCGCGGTGCGGCGACGAGGGCGGCTTCCATATCAACCGGCTCACCGGTCATCACATCGGTTGCGTTCTCCTGGGTTCCAACGACCTCCAGATAAGCGCGGCGATTAAGCGAAACGGGCGCGTCGGTCTTGTTCACAAGAACGAGAACACCCTCATCGCGGAAGGTCCGGCCAAAGACATAGACGCTGTGGCCGTGATCCTCATCGGGCACGTAGTGGATCGAGTCGCCAAAGGCGGCGGCCATGCTGCCACTGCGCCATCGGGTCAGGGTGCGCGTGAAGTCTAGCATGTCGGACTGCTCAGCGCTCAAACCCTCGCGCGTGAAGACATTGACGCTGTCGCCTTCAAAGCCGCCGGGGAAGTCAGAGCGGATCTGGCCGTGGTCGCCGGGGTTTTCGTTCGTTGCCAGGATCTCGGTTCCATAGAGCACCTGCGGCGTGCCGCGTGTCGTCATGATCAGCGACAGGGCCATCTTCGTCAGCGCTACATCTTCGCCGAGCTGGGTATGGATGCGGTCAAAATCGTGATTGTCGGCGAAGGTCATGAGAGCCTGAGGGTCAGCGTAGAGCCGGTCTGAACCCATAAAATTGTAAAGCCGGGCCAGGCCGGTATCCCAGCTATCGTCTTCGGTTAGCGCATCGATCAACGTGTAGAGCAGCGGGAAGTCCATCAGGCTGCCTGGCCCTGCGTCCGGAACCGGATTGATGGGCCCTTCATGCTGGAAGCCGGCTGTCAGGATGGGATCAAGGCTCCACACCTCGCCCACCATCGACAGGTTTGGATACTCGGCCCGGATCGCGCGCGTGTAGTCGATCATGAAGTCGGGATCGGAAAACGCGTAGGTGTCGATGCGAAGCCCTGTAATGCCGACCGTCTCGATCCACCAGATCGTGTTCTGGATCAGATAGCGCGCCACATGGGGGTTGGTCTGATCCAGATCAGGCATGGTCGGCGCGAACCAGCCATCCTCGAAGGCGTCGCGGTCGGCCTGCGCTGCGTAGGGGTCATGAATGGTTGACTGGCGGTGGTTGGTGGAGCGGTAGCTGCCATTGAACCAGTCGCGCCCCGGCCGCTTGCGGTTGAGAGAGTGGCTCGAGCCAAAATGGTTCGGCACCACATCCATAATCATGCCGATGCTCGCTTGCCTCGCCGCACGCGACAGCGCGACATAGTCGTCCAGCGTGCCAAAGCGCGGATCGACGGCGTAGGAATCGGTGATGGCATAGCCGTGATAGCTATTGCGCTCTTCGGCGTTCTCCTGAACCGGGTTCAGCCAGAGCTGGGTGAACCCCATGTCGGCAATGTAGGGCAGGTGCTCGATCAGGCCGGCCAGGTCCCCGCCATGGCGACCGCCCGGGTCATCGCGGTTCAGGCCATCCACATAGCCGTCCACGGTGTCATTGGTCGCGTCACCATTTGCAAAGCGATCGGGCTGAACCAGGTAGACCACGTCATTGGGGCCGAAGCCGCTGCGATAGGGCGACCAGGGCTCGCGCTCCAGCAGCGGGTAGGGGATTTCCAGCGTGCTATCCTCGAACTCAAGGGTGAGGATAACTTCGCCAGCCTGCGCCTGATCGGTGATGGATAAAGTGACCGCCAGATAGTCCTGGTCAGGAAACCGGGAAACCTGGTCGGTGTTCACCCCATCCTGGTCGGTGGACACTGAAGCCCCGTGAAGATCTGTCCCCCGGATCAGAAGCTCAACGGTCTGCTCCTCCATCCCCACCCACCAGTTCGGCGGATCGATCCGGTCAACCGACTGAGCCGTCGCGGGAGCTGAAAGGACAAAGACAGTAAGCAGGGCAGTCAGGCGCATGGCAAAGTCCAGATCGTTCAAAGGGCTAACAGACCCAGACTTTGCCGGTGCTCACGCGGTTCGACAAGCCAGGTCAGGCTTCAAGCGCGACTGTGTCGTGGGGCGTCTCCAGATTGTTTTGGTCTTTGTTTTCAAAGTGATCCAGAATGGCGAAGGTCAGCCCCGCTGTCATATCGATGACCCAGTGAGCGATGATTGCGGGCCACAGCGAACCACCAACAAGCACGATTGCCGTCAGAAAGGCACCGGTCGGCAGGACCCGCGCCATGCCTGCTGGCCCTTGATAGGCATGGGGCAGCGTAAAGGCGATCACGCTGATGATGGCAGCGCCCCAAAGTGGCATCACCAGCGCAAGCGCTGCGATCAAAACGCTCCTGAAAACAATCTCTTCTGTGATACCCGCTGTTGCCGACAAAGCCTGAAAACTCCAGGCTTCCTGCTTTGTTTCGGCGCGGACCATGCCCAGCTCAACGCCGGCAAGCTGCTTGCGAACCGACTGGCGAGCTGCCGACGAGGCCAGCATCTGGCCAAGCTGCCATGCGCAATAGCCAAGCGCCAGAACCATCAGGCCCAGCGCCACCATTCCCCGCCAGCCGTCATGAAGCTGCGTAAAACCAATGTCTTGAAGCGGGCGACCGGACAGCATCCAGCCAAGGACGGCCACAATCGCCATCGTCCATAGCATGATCATCGCTTCGCGATACATGCTCAGACGTGCGCCGGGCTGGCCCTCACGCTTTTTTTGTCGGGCGTCGATGAGCGGCATTGCCGCTAGAAGCGCAGCAATAAAGCTCAAGGCTCCAATCAAGAACATATCGGGGGTGTTCATCCAGTCAGGCATGCTAGCCTCCAAACCGAGTCGTCCTTGCGCCTTCAGGCAGGACATGAGAATGTGAAAGAAATACGCGAATGCGAATTCGCATTCACACAAATTGAAGTATGGGCCAGAGCCAATCGCTGGCACCGCTTTCTGTTGGAAGGTTTTGGTTCGATGAATAGCGAGACTGGAGCTGAAAGCGAAAAGTCCGGTGAAATCAGGGCGTCACAGGATCGCTCTCGGCGTACACGCGAAAAGCTGGTCGCAGGCTTCGAGGCGCTCTTACGAGAAAAAGACTTTGAGGCCATCACAATGGCCGAGTTGGCTGAGCGTTCAGGCGTCGCGGTGGGTACTGTCTATCGCCGCTTTGCCAACAAGGAGGCGCTGATCCCGGTGATCTTTGAGGTCTATATCTCAATGCTGGAGGCTCAGAGCGCCGATACCGCTCAGCATCTCGCGATGGCCGATGACGACACGCTCTGGACTGCGACGGAAAAGCTTTGCCAGGCGGCCTGGGGTGTTTTGGAGCGTGAGCCCCAACTCATTCGGACAGCTCATCTCTACGCGCGCCTGCGTCCGGATCTGGTGGGGCAGGACTGGCAGAACATCATTGACGCATCGGTCAGCCAGTTCAAAGCCCTGATCGAGCAATTTCAGGACGAGGTTCAGCGCCCGGATGCTGATGCTGCGGCGCGTATGATTTTCTATCTTCTCAATACCATCATGGTGGAACGTGGACTGTACGGGAAGACCGGCGCTGCTGCCGCCCTCACCACCGACGCTGAGGCCTTTATTGAGGAGTGCGCCACGGCGATCTACGGCTATCTGACGGTGGGTGAGGCCTAGAGCCCCATCTGTTTTACGGCCAGATCACGCATGATCTCTTCTGAGCCGCCGCCAATGGCCATGACCTTCACCTCGCGATAGATGCGCTCCACCGCACAGCCGCGCAGATAGCCTGCGCCGCCAAGGATCTGCATGGCTTCATTGGCGCAGAACTCAGCCGTTTTCGAAGCGAGCACCTTTACCTTGGCGAGTTCGGCCGCGGGCATCGGAGCGCCTTTGTCGCGGGCGTCATTGATGCGCCAGGCAATCATTTGGAGATAGGAATCAAGTGCATCGATCCGGGAACTCATGTCTGCGATCTTGTGACGAATGGCCTGGTGTTTGATCAGAGGCTTGCCGAAGGTTTCACGCTGCTGAGCGTAGGCAATTGCGTCGTCAAGACAGCGCCTTGCCATCCCCAGGCAGCCCGCCGAAAGGCTAAAGCGCTCATGATTGAAATTGTCCATGATGGCCAGAAGGCAGACCCCCTCCTGACCCAGTTGACCGGATGCCGGAGCCCGGCACTGATCAAAATGCAGGGTCGCTGTGTCTGACGCCCACCATCCCATCTTTTTGCGAATTGAAATTCGCGTAAAGCCGGGTGCATCGGCCGGAACAAGAAATAGCGAGACACCGCCAAAGCCCTCACCGCCGGTGCGGGCCCCGACCACATACCAACTTGCTTTCATGCCGCCGGTGATGAAGGTCTTCTCACCGCTAATCAGCCAGTCATCACCATCGCGAACAGCTTTGGTTTTGAGCCGTGACAGGTCTGAACCGCCAGAGGGTTCGGTCATGGCGAGTGCGCCACCGACCTTGCCCGATACAATTTCGGTCAAGACCTCGCGCTTTTGATCTTCGCTGGCCAGCTGCTGGATGGGGCCGGTCATAATGCCACGTGAAAACAGCGATGCGTTGACGCCGCCGATACCGGCATAGCCCATAGCAGTGCCGCAATCGAAGCGCATCAGGGCATCATCAAAGCCCAGCCCGCCATAGGCTTCATCAATCCCAAAGCCGAACAACCCCAGCGCGCCAGCCTTTTCGTGCAGCGCCCAGGGAAAGTCACCCGCCTCATCCCAGTCATTGGCATGAGGTGCGATTTCGGTGTCGATAAAGCGCTGGACGGTGTCGCGAAAGCTGGCGCGTTCCGGTGTGTCGAAGGGGCGAGCGGGGGGCGTGGTACGCATGGGCTTCGTCTCCAGTGTGTGGAGGTCTAGCCTAACCCGTTCGCGATAAAGAAAAAGCGCCCGCTGAAGGATCAGCGAGCGCTTTAAAAGTCTTCTTGAAGAAAGCCGTACGCTTACGCGTCGGTCTTCTTCTTGCCCTTGGCCGGACGCGCTTCGATGCCGCGACCGGTGGTGCGCTCTGCGATACGCGCGGACTTACCGCGGCGATCACGCAGATAGTAAAGCTTGGCGCGACGGACCTTACCTTTCCGCTTGACTTCGATCTTGTCGATCAGCGGGGAGTGGACCGGCCAGACACGCTCGACGCCTTCGCCGAAGCTGATCTTGCGCACGGTGAAATTCTCGTTCAGGCCGCCGCCGGAGCGGGCAATGCACACGCCTTCAAAGCGCTGAATACGCTGGCGGTTGCCTTCGCGGATCCAGACGTGAACGGTCAGCGTGTCACCGGCCGAGAAGTCCGGGATTTCCTTGTCGCCCAGAACGCGGGCGGCTTCTTCCTGCTCGAGCTGTTGAATCAGGTTCATGGCTCTTCTCCTTGGCGTCGCTGATATCTCTGCCAGAGATCAGGGCGACGCTGACGTGTTATCTCTTCGGCCTGTTCTTCTCGCCATCGCGCGATCCGGCCATGATCACCCGACAGCAACACTTCAGGGATTTCCCGATCCTCCCAGACCCGCGGGCGGGTGTAGTGAGGATATTCGAGTAAATCGCCCTCGAAACTTTCGTCTTCGGTGGATGCGATCTTGCCCAGAACCCCGGGGATCAGGCGCACACAGGCCTCAATGAGGACCAGGGCAGCTGCTTCTCCACCGGCGAGCACAGCGTCACCGACGCTTACCTCCACCATGTCGCGCGCTTCAATGACCCGTTGGTCGAGCCCTTCGAAGCGGCCACAAAACACAATAATGCCCGGACCGTCCGCCCACTCCCTGACCATCGCCTGGGACAGCGGCCGACCGCGCGGCGTCAGATGGATCAACGGTCGTGAACGCCTGTCCACACTGTCGATCGCGTCCGCAGCGACATCGGGGCGCAGCACCATTCCTGGGCCGCCGCCAGCCGGCGTGTCGTCAACGGAGGCGTGCTTATGACGGGAAAAAGACCGAATGTCCACCGTTTCTAGCGCCCAGAGTCCGTTCTCTTGCGCAGTTTTCAGCAGTGAAACCCCCAAAGGCCCCGGAAATGCATCCGGAAACAGGGTCAAAGCCGTTGCGATAAAGGGCGGTGCTTGGGTCATGGCGCGCGGGTTTAGGCGCGATGGGCAAGGGTGGCAAGGGGTAAGCCGAAGGCCTGAGGGAACTTGTCGGGTACAGATTGCCAATCTGGCACCACTGCGCCGCCGACGACTTCAAACCGATTACCAGACCGAGGGCGAGCATTACGCTTATTGCTCGCACATATTTGGTAAAGCTTGAGGGTCCGGCATGGCTCCACCGCCGCCCCACCTGTTCCCAGTGAAATGGTCATGGATGCTCACTTCGCTCACAAAACGCTGATCGAGGCAGTAGCGCCTCTCTGCAGGGAGTAAGCGCGTGTTGGAGAGCGACTCCAGCAGGCGATTCTCCATGCTTGTTTTGAAAACCGGGCTTGGGTTGTCAGAGGCGCAATGGGCTTTTGGGGCTTCCGGAACACCTGCAGCATCCGGCGACAATGAGGCTGAGCAAACCATCCATCGTGCCAGAACGGTATCGGTGACCGGGACCGAATAGCCGCGCTCAATCATCACCTGGCCAAGCTCGGGCTGCCAACGTCGGTCCACATAAGCAAAGCTCGCCTGATCCGCGACCGCATACCGGACCTCGCGAATACTTAACTCAAGATTCTCATAATCGATCGCTGCCAGCGCGGCATCGGCGACTTCCTGGAGACCTTCAGCATCTGGCACATCGTTTGGGCATCTTGCCGTGAGGCCTGTCGGAGCGCGGCGCTGCCATCGTCGTCCTTCTGGCTCTATGGCGCACATTGCGACCGGCTCTGATGTGAAAAGAGTGCCCGCCAGGATTAGCTCAAGCATATCAGACGCACTCAAGCCCCAGACCGTGTGTCGGACGTCCATCGTCCGGCGCAGTCACGCTGATCTTTTCCGATATGGTAGTGGTCACGACGTGCTCCTCTGTGGCCATCGTTCTCGCGCCTGCACCCTTTAACAATTCAAGCGGTGAACCCTCACCCGTTACTCGAAGGAGGCCACATCCCAAACATGAAGTCCAGATGGTGATCAGGGCATGTTGCCGAGCCCCTTTTCCTCCTCCGCCTGCGTTTCGTCGCCTTCCAGTGGCGGATCTGCGACGAGCTTGCCGGCCTTGATATCGACGTGCGGGACGGCCGCCTTGGTGAAGGGGATGAAGCTGATTCCATCCGGGCCTGTGATCTCCAGTAGGTCGCCGGCGCCGAAGTCCTGTACCGCCTTGACCGTGCCAAGCGGCTCGCCCTCAAGGTTTTCTACCGTCAGGCCAATGAGGTCGGCATAGTAGAACTCGTCTTCATCCGGTTCGGGCAGCGCCGCGCGAGGCGCGTGCAGTAGCTTGCCCTTCATCGCCTGCATCTCTTCGCGGGTATGGCGCTCCTTAAACCACATGATGGCAAGACCATTGGGACCCGGCTTGGACCCGGCCGGGGTGAGAAACACCTCACCCTTTTCATCCAGGAAGGGGCCATAGGCGGTGAGCTGAGTCGGATCGCCAAAGGGCTTTACCTTCGCATCGCCGCGTACACCGTGAGCTCCGGCAATGGCTCCAATAACGACTAGATCGGGTTTGGTCATGGCTGCGAAATCTCTTCAATGCGGCGCTAGTGCGCCTGACCCCAGGTGTCTGCGGCCTTGGCTTCAACTTCGAGTGGGACCGAGATGTCCTGAGCGGGCAGGGCGGCGCCGGACATGATCTCGGTGGCCATCTCGATCAGCTTTTCCGCCTCGCCTTCAGGGGCTTCAAATACCAGTTCGTCGTGAACCTGCAGCAGCATGCGCGCCTTCAGGTCTGATTTGGCCAGCGCCTCATCCATGCGGATCATGGCCCGGCGCATGATGTCTGAGGCGGCACCCTGGATGGGCGCATTAATCGCCTGACGCTCGGCAAACTGGCGCACCGACGGGCTCTTGTCCTTGATGCCGGGAAGGTGGATGCGCCGCCCAAAAATGGTCTCCACGTGGCCGCGGTCTTTGGCTTCGGCCTTCATGGCGTCCATATAGGCGGCGATGCCAGGAAACTTCTTGAAATAGCTGTCGATATAGGTCTTCGCCTCATCGCGCCCGATGCCCAGATTATTGGCTAGACCAAAGGCCGAGATGCCGTAAATGATCCCGAAATTGATCGCCTTGGCGTTGCGACGGGTCATCGGATCCATGTCTTCCAGCGGTACGCCGAACATCTCTGACGCCGTCATGGCGTGGATGTCCTGGCCCTGTTTGAAGGCTTCTTTGAGCGCATCCACATCGGCAATGTGAGCGAGCAGTCGCAATTCGATCTGGGAGTAATCTGCTGCAACGATGACGTGGCCCGGTTCGGCGGTGAAGGCTTCGCGTATCTTGCGTCCTTCCTCGGTGCGGATCGGGATGTTCTGCAGGTTCGGTTCAGAGCTCGACAAGCGCCCTGTCGATGTTGCGGCCAGAGAAAAGCTGGTGTGCACACGGCCTGTATCAGGATTGATCGCGTTTTTAAGCGCGTCTGAATAAGTCGACTTCAGCTTTGAAAACTGCCGCCAGGTGAGCAGCGCCTTGGGCAGCTCATGGCCCTCACCGGCGAGCTGGTCGAGCACACTGGCATCAGTGGACCAGGCCCCCGACTTGGTCTTCTTGCCGCCAGGCAGATCCAGCTTTCCAAACAGGATCTCGCCGATCTGTTTGGGGCTGCCCAGATTGAACTTCTCGCCAGCGGCCTCGTGGGCGGCCTCTTCAGCTTCGGCCATTTTCTGGGCAAAGTCAGACGACAGGCGTGATAGCTGCGCCACGTCCACCTTCACCCCGTGAAGCTCCATGCGCGCAAGCACATCGGGCATGGCTCGCTCCAGCGTCTCGTAGACACTGGCTTTCTTCTTCGCCACCAGGCTGGGTTTGAGGATTTCCCACAGGCGTAGAGTAACGTCCGCATCTTCAGCAGCGTATTCGGTCGCGCGAGGAAGATCGACTTCACCAAAGCTGATCTGCTTCTTGCCGGTACCGCACACTTCCTTGAAGGAGAGAGGCGTATGGCCAAGGTGCAGCTCCGACAATTCGTCCATGCCATGGCCGTGCAGGCCCGCCTCCTGCACGTAGGAGATCAGCATGGTGTCGTCGTAAGGCTTGGGATCGATGCCATAGCGGCGGAAAACCGCGATGTCGTATTTGAAGTTTTGCCCGACTTTGAGAACTGCCGGGTCTTCGAGCAGGCTTTTCAGGCGGCCAATGGCTGTGGCTTCATCAATCTGTTCTGGCTTGTCACCGGACAGGCCCAGATCACCATCGCCGGACCCGTGAGCCAGCGGAATGTAGCAGGCCTTGCCGGGCGCAGTCGCAATTGAAACGCCCACCAGGCCCGCTGCCGTGGCCGACAGGGCGTCTGTTTCCACGTCGACCGCGATGACGCCCGCCTCGCGGGAGCGCTCGATCCAGGCGTCCAGCTGCTCGACCTTGGTCACACACTCATAGGCCTTGCGATCAATCGGGGCGGTCGCGTCGCCGGTGGCATCGGCCGGGCCCGCTCCCAGCGCTTCTTCCACCCGGCGGGTGATGGTGCGAAATTCCATCGATTTCAAAAAGCCGATCAGGCCGTCTGGATCAGGATCGGCGGTGCCGAACGCATCCATGGCCTCCACGTCCGGTACGTCGTCTTTGAGCGTAACCAGCACCTTGGAGACGCGGGCGTCTTCGGCATGGTCGGTCAGCTTTTCGCGGCGCTTTGGCTGCTTGATCTCACCGGCGCGCTCCAGCAGCGTTTCCAGATCACCATACTCGTTGATCAGCTGGGCGGCGGTCTTCACACCAATGCCGGGAACGCCGGGCACATTGTCGACGCTGTCACCCGCCAACGCCTGAACATCAATCACCTTGTCGGGCGCCACGCCAAATTTCTCGAACACCTCATCGGGGCCGATGCGCTTGGTCTTCATCGGGTCGAGCAGGCCAACCCCGTCCTGTACCAGCTGCATCAGGTCTTTGTCGGACGAGGCAATCGTCACGCGGGCACCCGCCTCACGCGCCTGCCGGGCGTAGGTCGCGATCAGGTCATCAGCCTCATAGCCTTCCATCTCGATGCAGGGCAGCTCGAACGCGCGGGTGGCATCGCGGATGATGGAAAACTGCGGGACGAGGTCTTCCGGCGCGGGCGGTCGGTTGGCCTTGTACTGGTCGTAGATTTCGTTGCGGAAGGTGTCGGACGAGTGGTCGAAAATCACCGCCAGATGGGTCGGCTGATCTTCGCCCTTCAGGTCCTCCAGGAGCTTCCACAACATGTTGCAGAAGCCCTGCACCGCGCCCACCGGCGTCCCGTCAGAGCGGGTCAGCGGCGGCAGGGCGTGATAGGCGCGAAAGATATAGCCCGACCCATCAACCAGATAGACATGGGAGTTGGCATCAACAGGACGAGAAACGGCCATGAAAGGGCTCCGCGCGAGGGGTTCGAGGCAAGAGCCAAGAACCTAAGCGCGGTCGCGGTGAGGGGCAAATGGGCGGTGCTGTTGTCCTTGGTGCTGTTGTTGTCTGCACACCTCGATAGCTCGGCGCGGATTTTTTGGCCGATTGCCATCTCAAAGAGACATTTATACCAGGGCCCACTCGGCAACGAACCGATGCCATTTCTACTGGATCAAAAATGGCCAGCGTACGCGTTACTATCCTTGTTGGCCGCCACTATTATGCTCAACCCCCTGATCGCGGTCGTCTCCCAGAATGCATTCACGCTGTCGGTCCGCCGGAATATGACAATTGAGACCGCCAACTTAAGTGCCCGCATATTGAGCCGCCCAAGCGGCGCGTGTTGCAGGCTTGGCGGCTTCACATTCAGATTTGGTGTTCCCGTATGTCGCTAGGGTCACCAGCTCACCGTTTGGTCTCTGCATCTCAGACGTACCGTAATAACAGGCACCCGCGCCGCCTGGCAGGGCGGGCGCGACTGGCACCTGAGAGGTAGTGGCGCAGCCGTACAGAAAGCCAATAACTATGATCAGTACAAACGCATTTCGCATAACCAGCTCCCTAAATGCCGATCAGTAGTACCAAAGGTAGTGTTATGGATCAAATAAACACCAAAGTTGTGCTATCCCTAACCTGGAAATGCAACACCGCTGATCAAGCTCGCCACCAGGGCGATGATCGGTGCGGCGACGACGTTGATGCGGAAGCCGGCCTTGATCATCTGGCCCATGCTGACCGAGCCACTGGCATAAACGATGGCGTTGGGCGCGGTGGCCACCGGCAGCATGAAGGCGCAGCTGGCGGCCAAAGCCACGGGCACAATCAAGTGCGCCGGCGGTACACCGGCGGCAACCGCCACAGCGCCCAGCACCGGCAGGAAGCCAGAGACTGTGGCGACATTGCTCGTCAGCTCGGTCAGGAAGACGACGATCAGCGCCAGGATCAACACCGTGATCGGGAGCGGCAGATTGGCGACCCATTCGAGGTGCGACCCGATCCATTCAGCCAGCCCCGTGGCCTGAATGGCGGCCGCAAGCGACAGCCCGCCACCAAACAGGATGATTACCGCCCAGGGCAGACGCTCCACGGTTTTCCAATCCATCAGCGCTTCGCCGTGGTTCTCTTTGCCCGCGGGGATCAGGAACATGGCAACGGCTCCCGCCATGGCGATTTGTGCATTGCCGAGCGCCAGGGTAATCGGCAGGTTGAGGGCTGTACTGATCCACGCCAGTAGCGGGTTCCAGCCAAAGGTGATGTCGGGCATGCCGATCAGGAAGCCCGGCAGGGTGCGGCCCATCCACAGGATCGCAACCGTGCCAAAGGCGAGCGCCACGCGAAGCTCTGCGGTGCTCATGCGCCCCAGCTTGCGTTTGGCGTCCAGCACTACTTCGCGCCCGGCCGCGCTGGGGGCGTGGCCACCAATCTTGAAAACCCACTGGGTCAGGATCAGCCACATGGCCGGGATGATTAAAAGGGCCGCCGGGCCGCCGATCAGCATCCATTGCGGGAAGCTGACCGAGGCCCCAAAGTTGTCTTCCATAAAACCCATGGCGATCAGATTGGTTGGGGTTCCGACCGGGGTGATGATCCCGCCCACCGACGCTGAATAGGCGACCGCGAGCGCCAGCGCCGGGGCGAAAATCTTCATATCAAGACCTTCATCGCCGACCGCTTCGGCGACCTTCAGCGCGATGGGGATCATCATCAGCGTGGTGGCTGTGTTGGAGATCCACATGGACAGCACGGCGCTCGCCACCATAAAGCCCAGGATCATCAAGGCCGGGCGCGAGCCGAACGCGGCCACGACATTGAGCGCGATGCGGGCGTGGAGATTCCATCGCTCAATCGCTAGCGCGACGATGAAGCCGCCTAGCAACAGCATGACGATGGGGCTGGCATAGGGCGAGGCGGCCGCCCCCATCGATATGATCCCGAAGAAGGGAAACAGCGCGAGCGGGATCAGCGCGGTGGCGGCAATCGGGATCGCCTCGGTCGCCCACCAGCACGCCATCAAGAGCGCCAGCGAGGCGAGCAACCAGGCTTCACGGGTAAGCCCTTCTGGCACTGGAACCAGCTGCAAGCCGATCGCGATCGCAAGGCCGGTGATCAGCCCGATTTTTTTCGATGCCGATGGCGCGTCAGGTGCTGGCGCGTCGCTCATGAATGCTCTCCCCGTTTGGCGGGGGAGTTAAGCGAGGTTTGGGATCAGGGGCAATGGAGCAGGCTAGGTTTGGTCTCTCCCCCGTAAACAGGGGAGGAAACCGATCCTAGCTGTCCGCCGGGCCGCCTTTCAGGACAAAGCGGCGGTCGCAATAGCCGCATTCCACAAAGCCCTCATCGCTGATGTCGTAGTAGACGCGCGGATGGCCGAGCGCGCCGCCGCCGCCATCACACATCACGCGCCTGGTCTCAACGACGACGGTTTCGGGCGGCGGGAAGCTGGCGGAGGTGGGCTTGGACGAGCTCATAGCAGAACCACATAGGCTAAGGGTGTCGGGCGCAGCCGCAACGTGGACGTTACTAGCCACCCCGTTTAGGGTCACGCCAACCTTTACGGCGCGTGAGCGGCGCGCGTCAATCGCCTGGCCAATCTGGAACAGCACGGACCTCACCGAATGCCTGATACCGATCCGAACCTGCCTGAATTCGCGCTTGAAGCCATCGGCCTGAAAAAGACCTATCCGGGCAAGGGCAACAGCCCGGCCAAGGAGGCATTAAAGGGTGTCGATCTTCAGATTCCACGCGGTTCGATCTTTGGTCTGCTGGGCCCCAATGGCGCTGGCAAGTCCACCTTCATCAATGTCTTTGCCGGGCTTGTGAAGAAGTCTGAAGGCACGGCGCGCATCTGGGGCGTGGATATCGACAAGGATCCGCGCAAGGCGCGCACCGGTATTGGCGTGGTGCCTCAGGAATTGAACATGGATGTGTTCTTCACACCCTATGAAACGCTGGAGCTGATGGCCGGTTTTTATGGGGTGCCGAAGTCTGAGCGCCGGACCGAGGAAGTGCTGGACGCGGTGGGCCTTGCCGATAAGCGCGACGCCTATGTGCGTCAGCTGTCTGGCGGCATGAAACGCCGCCTGCTGGTGGCCAAGGCGCTGGTGCACTCGCCGCCCGTTCTGGTTCTGGACGAGCCAACCGCCGGTGTCGACATCGAGCTGCGCCGCCAGCTCTGGGACTATGTGGTGGAGCTGAACAAGCAGGGCGTGACCATTGTACTGACCACGCATTACCTTGAAGAAGCCCAGGAGCTCTGCGACCAGATTGCCATCGTGAACCATGGCGAGGTGGTCGCGTGCGAAGACAAGGACACGCTTCTCAAGCGCCTTGATTCCAAGACGCTGGTCATCGATCCGGTTGAACCGCTGGATGCTGTCCCGGCTGGCTTTGAAGGCGCAGACGCAGAGCTTCGCGAGGACGGGTCCCTGGCGATCACCTACAAATATGGCAAGGCCTCAGTTGCCCAGCTGATCGAAACCTATAATGCGTCGGGGGCGCGTATCGCCGACCTGCGCACTGAAGAGGCCGACCTTGAGGATGTCTTCCTGGCACTCACCTACGGTGCTGATGCCAGGGCCGAGGCCGACGCTGCGAGCTGATAGCCGCGGACTTGCCACATTAGCGTGCTACAACGACGACCATGACCCGGTTTTTTGTACGCCTGATGGCGCTCATCCTTGCTGTTTCCGTTTTTGCTGCCAGTGCGGCGCTGGTCGCTCAGCTTCGCCCTGAAAGTGCGGGCGGCTGGTTTGTTTTGGCGCTTGGGCTGGTTGCGGTCGTGCTTGCGCCCTTCCTCGTTTATCGCGCGGTGATGCATCAGATTGCACCTTCGCGATTGCCCAACGAGGGCGAGGGCGCTGGCCTGGCTATGGGGGCTGCGGTGGATACTGCAAGTCGCCGGGATGGCGATCCTGATGGATTTGATTTCGACTAGGCGGCGAAATTGTCGTTTGCGGCATTGGGGGCACCCCGGGCCGCAGCCATCAGGATTTCTCCCAACCCTTTTTCAAGCTGATCATATCCCGAAAGCTCTGCAGGTTTGCTGAGCTGGCAGGCGATATTGTCATGCTTGAGAGGTTCCGGACTGCTTGTGAAAACAATGACGGGCAGGCTGGCGAGCGTCTCCCGTCTTTGCATCCAGTTTAGAAGATCGCGGCCCGATCCATCAGACAACTGCAGGTCCAGGATAATACAGGCCGGGCGTTCAGCCTGCGCAAACGGGCCCGACGCGCTCAAGTAAGACTGCGCGGCTTTTATCGAGCTGACCGTGTGAAGAATGATCGAGCGCTGGAAGCGCAGCAGAGCCTGCCGGGTCAGATGCTGATCGGCTTCGTCATCCTCCACAAGGAGGACCGGAAGAGACTCAATGAACACAACGTTTTGAGTGTAGGGTGCGACGTGCTGCCGCACAACAGGTTTTCGAAGCTCTCTGGTGACGCGCCAACACGGCTATAATTAAATGTTGTATATACACAACAAATGTATTGACGAATGCTCCGTTTGTGCATAGACAGGAACTCGACATCATAAGGAGTTCGTCATGCCGGCAGCCGCCAACCCTACGACGCCAAGCCTTTGGGCCGGGCGTATATTCACGGCCATCGTCTTTGGTCTTGCGATTCTGGCCGTAGTCGATGCCCTGAACGGTGAGCCAACCAAGCGTACCGGTTATCTGTTCATGGCGGCAGGTGTCATCTACTCGGTCGGAGCGCTGATTCTCTACATGCGCGGCGACTACATCCTTCGCCTGTTTGGCTGTGCCTGGCCTTTTCTGCTGCCAAAGCTGGATGAGATGCAGCAGGCCCATCGTCAGCGCGCTTTTTCAGCAACTTTTGCTGTCTTCACGGGCCTGTTTTCCTTTTTCGTGGGCATCCAGATCGGCGCTGTCGCGCTCGACCTGATCAACGACGAAACTCCGACTACGCTATTGCCATCTGAACCGCTGGTGATGGTGCTGTGTCTGACCTTCGTGCTGCTCATCCTGACTCTGACCCCGCAGGCTTATCTCGCCTGGACGCTCAAGCCTCTGGACGAGGACTTTGACGACGAGGCTGTGGCATGAGCGTGAAGATCTACAACCGTATCCCGCTTCTTCGCGCCGAGCGCAGCCTGTCTCGTAAGGCTCTCGCTGAAGCGGTTAGCGTGAACTACCAGACGATCGGCTATCTGGAGCGTGGTGACTACAATCCGTCGCTGGAGCTGGCGCTGAAGCTGTCTGCCTATTTCCAGGTTCCGGTCGAGCAAATCTTCTCGCTGGAGCCGTTCCCGTCCCTGTTCGGGCCGTCGTCCTAAGCTGGAGTCAAAATCATGTTCTTTTTCAGAGGCAAAACCCATAAGAGTGCACACCGGTCCAACGTGACCATGCGTGTTGCGACGGCGGTTGCACTGGTGGGCTATCCCGCTGGCGCGATGATCCACCTCCTGTTTCCGGACGTCACTCCAGAGGCGGGGCTGACAGAAGGCGAGATTGCGGGCTTTGCGCTCATGGGCCTGTCTCTGCTGGCCTTCTGCGTGATCGCGCCATCCAATCTGCAACGTATTGTGGGCGAAGAGCGCAAGCATCTCGACGAGTTCGAGATGGACCTGCGCCGCAAGTCCTACACCTTCGGGTACTGGGTCCTGTGCTCGCTGGTCGCGCTATTTGCCATCTACATGGCCCTGGGTGCCGACTCAGATGGCGACGGCATGTTCACACTGTGGATGCCGAGCACCTATGACCACTGGAACGCGATTTTCTGGGGCGCGATGCTTTATGCGGTCGTGCTGCCAACCACCTATCTTGCCTGGGCCGGGCCTGCGCCGCTTGACGATGAAGGTGATGTGATCACCGGCGAGGGGTAAGGCGACGGTTTGATCTGCCATCCTTGCCGATGACGGGGCGCGAGCGACCTGCTAGCGTCTCGTCAAACCGGTGGGAGAGACAGACAAATGACCCTTCAAGTCCTGACGCGTTTCGGCGTTGCCCTACTAACGCTTGCCCTTCTGGCGACGGCGTCCGGCAATGCCCAGTCTGATGCAGATTTTGACAGCCTGACTGCAGACGCAGAGCGCCGCGAAGGCGTGTTTGACCTGTTTGTCGATGAAGACGCCGAGACCATCCATGCTGCTTTCCCCGCGTCAGACACGCCGGTAATCGCCCGCTACATCTACACCGCCCGCCTGACGGCCGGTCTGGGTTCCAACCCGGTCGGGCTGGATCGCGGCTTCGGGATTGGCGGCAATATCCTGCGCATTGAGCGCGTCGGCGGCCGGGTTCATTTCATCTTTGAAAATCCCAATTTCCGCGCCATCGGGGCCGGCGAGGATGAGACGCTCGCCACACGCCAGTCGTTTGCTGAGTCGGTCATCTGGGCGGGTGATGTCGCAGCGGTCAGTGATGCGGGCGAAGTTCTGGTGGATCTGTCGGGCTTCCTCGTTACCGACCGGATCGATGTGATTGGCCGTTTGCGTAGCGCCGACGAGGGTAGCTTTTCCATCGATACGGGTCGCAGCGCGCCTCTGCTTGATCAGGCGCTCGCCTTCCCGCGCAATGTCGAGATCGACGCGCGCCTGACCCTGTCGACCTCACAGCCTGGCTCTGAAGTGCGTTCGGTGACACCAGATCCACGCTCGGTCAGCCTTGTTCAACATCACTCCTTTGTGGCGCTGCCTGAGCCGGGCTATGAGCCGCGCCGCGCAGATATCCGCTCGGGCGGGTTTGAATCTGAGTTTCGCAATACCGCCGCCCCACTGGAGCAGCCCATGCGCGACAGCTATGCGGTCCGCCATCGACTTCAACGCGTGGATCCCAACGCGGCCTCAGGACCCGTCGTGGAGCCCATCGTGTTTTACGTCGATCGCGGCGCGCCGGAGCCGGTGCGCTCGGCGCTGATCGAGGGGGCATCCTGGTGGGCGGAGGCTTTCGAGGCCGCCGGGTTTGAGGATGCCTATCGGGTCGAGGTCCTTCCCGAAGGCGCACATCTGCTCGACGTGCGATATAACACGATCCAGTGGGTCCACCGCGAAACGCGCGGCTGGTCTTACGGAGCTTCGGTTACCGATCCACGCACAGGCGAGATTATCAAGGGTGCCGTGATCCTGGGCAGCCAGCGCGTACGCCAGGACCGGATGATTTTTGAAGGCCTTGCAGGGGCGGCCCAAACCGGAAGCGGCACAGAAAATGATCCAATCGAGGTGGCGCTTGCCCGCTTGCGCCAGCTGTCCGCCCACGAGGTGGGCCACACGCTGGGCCTGGCACACAATTTTGCCGCCAGCGCTGACGGTCGGGCCTCCGTGATGGATTATCCGCATCCTTTGGTGCGCCTGCTTGAAACGGGCGATCTTGATTTTTCAGAGGCCTACGACGTGGGCATCGGCGATTGGGACAAGGTCAGCGTCAGCTGGCTCTATGGCCAGTTTCCGGAAGGTGCCGATGAGGATGCGGCGCTGGAGCAGATCCTTGCTGACGCCCGCGCAGATGGCTTGCGCTATGTCTCCGACGCCCATGCGCGCGGGCCGGGTGCCGCATTCCCCGAAGCCAGCCTTTGGGACAATGGCGAGGATCCGGTGGCTCACCTGTCTGAGGTGATTGATGTTCGCGCCGCTGCTCTGGCCGGCTTTGGGGCCGATCGCCTGGGCGAGGGGCGGGCAATGAGCGAGCTGAAACTCGTTTTCACGCCAATTTATCTCTACCACCGCTACCAAACCGAAGCGGCTGCGCGCGGTGTCGGGGGGCGACGCTTTGCGTATGAGATTAACGACGGACGCGCTCAAGGTATTTCCATCATCCCGGCCGCCGAACAGCGCACAGCCTTGAACGTGGTTTTGCAAACGCTGGAGCCCGCTTTCCTCGATACGCCCGATGATGCGGCGCGCCTTATGGCGCCTGATCCCTTCACTGATTACGACGGAGCGATCCGGCGCGAGCGCATTGGCTCGACGGCCTCGCCCGCCTTTTCGCGCATTGACGCGGCTCGCTCCGCGGCTCGCATCACGCTCGCGGCGCTTCTGGCTCCTGAAAAGCTGGCTCGGGTGGCCGATCAGCATGCCATAGAGTCTCAGCAGCTTGGGCTGATTGAGGTTTTTGATGCTGTGGAGGCCACAGTGTTCAACGCTCCGCGTTCAGAAGCCGCTCGCCTGACCTCTCTTCGTGAAGGGGTTCAGATTGAATACGCGGCGCAGCTCCTGCATCTGGTGGAACATGGTGCGCCGCGTGTCGCAGCCGAGGCCCGCGCTCGCCTTGAAGGGCTTGGGGCATCGCGGGGCGGTATGTTTGGACGAAGCCCGACCGCTCACCAGCGCTGGCTCGCTAATACCGCCCGCGCCGGGCTTCAGCGGCTGGACCGAGGCGAGTCGGTCAGCCCGCCGGCGGCTCCTATCCCGCCGGGTAGTCCGATCGGTCTGGCGTCTGAGGACAGCTTTCACTGATGAGGAATGGCGCGTCGCGATTGAACCGACGCGCCATCCCCGGTAAGAGGCTTATTACGAGGCACCCATAGCTCAGCTGGATAGAGCGCTGCCCTCCGAAGGCAGAGGTCTCAGGTTCGAATCCTGATGGGTGCGCCATTACCTTTCAATGACTTACGGCGATTCGAGAGGCCTTTCAGCGGTCGCCAGTTTGCGTCATCCCAATCCTGTCCCAATCCCGTCGAAGTTCCTAAGCGGCAAGATAGCGAGCCTCAGCCGCGTTGCGGTAGCTTCTGGCGCTCACATAGGCGTCTACCTCGGACATCTTGAAGCGCAAAGAGCGTCCAACCGCGTAGGTCGGGAAGGGCATGATGCCCTGCTGTCTCCACTTACGCAGTGCGGCGACCGATAGCCCGATGTGGTTGGCCACTGTTGGCATGTCCACGAGCGGCTCTGGTGCTGGGCTATCAGCTCCATCAGGTGCCGGAAGGGCGTTGTCGTTTGATGTCTCTGCCATGGTGATGGCACTCCTTACATACACAAAGCCCGCCAAGCGTCTGCCAGGCGGGCTCATGGTTTGATCGATTGTGGTGATGATGGCCGGATGGCCAGGGGCACCCCCTCAAGGCCTCAGGCTGGCTGAGACCGGCATGGGGGTACGGGGGGATTGGTGCCCTGTCTGTCGCTCATAAGGGCTCTCAGGCGCGTGGTAAAAATCCAATCCCCTTTGGAGCCTCAGGCGTCCTGGGCTTCGTCAGCCTGGGCCTTCAGCGCCTCTGAGGTCAGCCATTCGGCTACCTGAAGCAGAACCTCCGGGCTCATTGCTGCATTGGCCTTGAGCTGCACCGCGCCGGGGCGTGTGGCCACACGACTGATGGTGATGGGCAGGCCTGCACCGTTCAGGGAGAAGCGGGAAGCTGTCATAGGGTCGATCCCTTGGGTTTGTAGATGGGGTGAAGAGGCGAGGGTCTTATCCCTCACCCCTCCAGGTGCATGGCTCTGTGAAGCTCCAGGGCAGCATCAGGGCTCGCTGGGCGGAGGTGTCCTAGGATACTTCACGGCGCTCCAGGTGACGCTCTAGGCCTTGCTGGTGTCATTGACCAGTTAGGTTGAACACAGCCTGTCTCCACGGTTGCCTGGCGCAATCTGAGCCGCACGGCCACTTCCAATAGGGCCTCAGCGGCAACACCCTTTCTAATTGCGGGCTATCTTTGACAACTTGTTTCTGGGATGTTTGGCTCTACTTGAGAGTTGGAAGCGCAACGCCTAGGCGGCACAATGGATAGCGAAGTTCCTAAGGGCAACCGGCTTACGTACATCCTGTCCGCAGGGTCGTTTGGCGATGGAGTTTACGTGTGCGACCTAGCAGGTGAGCTCACGCCTGACAGTCGGTTTCGCGTATACCTTGATGTCTTTGAGCGCGTAAAACGCCGGAAGGCGACGGTTCTTGTCGTGAACAAGGGTTTCGCCACGATCTCCAAAAATCACCGGGACGGCAACGAGGACTGGTTTGATGATGCCATTGCATCTGGGCTGCGGGCCGCAGGGATTGAGGCTCTTGTCCTGCAACGCGGGCATCACGACGATGTCTCGGTAAGACTGATCGAAGCTGCGCAGCGGATCGGGATTAAGGCGGTGATGGCCGACCCACCTACCACTGCGCTTCGGTGACATAGCCATGAGCGTTAAGCACTTGAGTAACCGAACGGAAACTGCCCGGCGTTAGAATAGCACACAGTAACATCATGGCTCTGTGTGGGGGTGATCAAATGGCCGAAAATCCAGAAGATCGGCGTAGGACTGCTCCCTCATCAGGCGACGAAGTCTGGCTCGTTCGGTCGGTCGACGATAGCATCTTTGATCATATCGTTCAGAACACTGCGGCGCTCTTCGATGCTCCGATCTCAGCGATCACCTTGCTCGGTCCAGATCGGCAGTGGTTTCAGAACTCCGTCGGCCTGGAGATCCCGAGTACTTCTCGTGCGGTTTCATTCTGCACGCATGCGGTGACCCATGGCGATGTGATGGTAGTCGAAGACGCTCGGGCTGATGACCGCTTCAAACGCAACCCTCTTGTAACGGGCGCTCCATACATACGCTCGTACGCTGGTGCTCCGATCTATAACTCAGACGGCTCAGCGTTCGGTGCGCTCTGTGTGATTGATCGTCGAAAGCGGAAGTTCAGGGCAGAAGACCTCAAGGTCCTTCGAGAGCTGAGAGATGTAGCTGAGCGAGCATTGGCCATGCAGAAGGAGGGCCGCAGCCTCGCAGCTATCGAGCGCGAGATAGACGGGGTGCTACTGGGCGTTTAAGCACAAGCTTGCAAGTTGGCTTGAAGCGGAGAACAGTTGCGAAGCAATCGCCCCTGAGCCTCATAGAGCCGCATCATGAAACTTCTCGCCCTCGCTTCGCTGTCCGCTGCCTTGGTAGGCTGCTCAGCTGAAACGTACCAACCGACCGTTCCATCAGGTAACGACGAACCTCTCCGCGTCGCCGCGTGGAACATCGAGCACCTCGCTGCTGAGCCAGGCCAGGGTTGTGAGCCCAGGACACCGGAAGGCTACGAACTGGTTTCTGAGGTCATCTCTGAGATCGATGCTGACATTTGGCTTCTACAGGAGGTCGAGAACGAGCAGGCCCTTAAGCGTGTCTTCGGTGAGAGTGGGTGGGTCTTCCACATGGAAGATCGAGCAGACACAGGACCAGGACCAGAGTGCTGGGGCCGTGACGATGGTGCACGACT
Organism: Maricaulaceae bacterium EIL42A08; assembly: GCA_024178355.1. Lineage (GTDB taxonomy): Bacteria > Pseudomonadota > Alphaproteobacteria > Caulobacterales > Maricaulaceae > Oceanicaulis. The sequence continues at coordinate 366,825 of JAMZNZ010000003.1, forward strand.
TCGCATGCAACGGACAGCCATCGCCATCCGTGAAGGCATTGAGCACACGCGTGGTGAGGACCTAGCGGCGCTTGATGTCGGTGGTCGCGGCTTCTTACGCCATGGCGTGAATATCTCGGTGCAGCACCAGGGCGGGCTGGTGGACATCATGAGCGTTCATCTCAAGTCAGGGTGCTTCTCTGGTGATGGTTCTGACGACTGCCCCAGACTGTTTGCGCAGGTGCCAGTTTTGGAAGACTGGATCGACCAGCAGAGCGCAGATGGAAGCGCGGTGATTGTTGGGGGCGACTTCAATCGTCGCCTTGCAAGAGCTGGCGATAGCGTATGGTCAGACCTCAACGACGGCGACCCAGTAGCGCTTAGCATCGCCGGGAATGGACGTGGGCCTCAGTGCAATCCGCGCTACCGCGAGTACATCGACTTCGTTGTGATGAACGAGGCGGCGAGCCGCAGGTTTGCTGAAGGCTCATTCGCTGAGACTACGTTCGCGGAAGGTCGACGCGCTTCAGACCATTGCCCGATTGCAGTCACGCTTCGTTAGACTTGACGCTCAGCAACAAAGCGCCTGGTTAGACGGGCTGTGGCTCCAGGTCAGGCCTGGAGGGAACACAGAATGAATGGGGATAGCCTGCAGCCTGTCAGGGGCGCATGGCGTGGGTCATGATGAAGGCTATGAGGTGCGCTGAGTAGGGTCGAGGTAGGGAAGGTCTATCGACCTCCTCTCCAATGAGATGGAGCCTTAAGACCCTTCAGAAAACCAGGCGCACCTCTAAGTTACTATAAGGGGAACCATTCGTGACCCCTCCTTATTCGCAGGGTTTTTGGGAACCCTGTGTACACAAGGTTCCCCAGAGGTCCTGATGATCGGTGATTACCATCACCACCAATCGAAGGCCTTGGTGAACACCAGGCGCATCTCTGAGAGGAACCATTGGGGACCTCCTCTCGTAACCTTGGGGTTTTGCGCCGCGCCTTACTGGAAGCTGGCTTGGTGTGCCTTAAGGTCGGCTAATCGATAGGTCATCAATTGACCTTCAATCTCGTGTTCAGCCGATAGGCAGACCCGAAGCGGAGCTGGGCTTGGATGCCAAGGTCTTCGGATGGACCTCAAGGTGTCCCCAGTTGGATGGTGTTCACCACCAATCGATCAGATGCTCCAAGAGGCTCGGTGTATCCTGTGTCTCAGCGTGGTCACCGAGCTTCTGGGAGCGAGGCCTTAGGTTTGGGACCCTAAGTAACTTTGAGACTTTCTCCTTCGTTACCGGTGGGTTTTAAACCTCTTTATTTTCAATATCCTTACCACCCACAAAATCATGACCATTCTGCCAGTTAGGCCCTTACTTCTCCCAGCCAGCCTTCTGTTTGACAGGTTCCCACGCCCTGAAGTCGTCATAGTCAGCCTTCCAGCCTCGCCTCTTGGCCGCCCGCGTTCTTAGCGCATTCAGCCCGGTCGCCAGATCCGCCCATAAATCGTCGACATCTTCGAGGCCTACTGACAGGCGAATGAGGGTGTCGCTGATGCCTGCTTCCGTGCGCGCCTCTGGCGTCATGGAGGCATGGGTCATGGTCGCTGGAATGTTAGACAGGCTTTCTACGCCGCCGAGGGATTGAGCTAGCGTAAACAGTTGGAGCGATTGAACGAACCGGGTTGCAGCCTTTGGCCCTCCCTCCAGTTCCAGACTCAACAGGCACCCAAATCCTGACTGTTGAGCTTTCGCGATCTGGTGGCCTGGATGGGGTGTCAGTCCGGGGTAATCAACGCGGGTAACCTTGGGATGAGCTGATAGTCGCTCGGCCAGATCCAGCGCCGTTTCGCTTTGGGCCTGTGCGCGCAGCGGCAGTGTGCGCAGCCCGCGCAACGCCAGGAAGGCATCAAAGCCGCCAGTTGTCGCTCCGGCTGCATTCGCCCACCATTTCAAGGCCTCGATATGGTCTGGGTCCGTCGCGCATACCACGCCGCCAACCATGTCGGAATGACCATTGAGCATCTTTGTGACGGAGGCCACCGTCAGGTCAGCCCCGAGGCTGATCGGTTTTTGAAGGGCGGCGGAGAGGACGGTGTTGTCCACTACCGAAATCGCACCAGCCGCGTTTGCCAGCTTACAAGCAGTTTCGATGTCGGTGATACGCAGTCGCGGATTGGACGGAGTTTCCAGAAAGACCAGGTTGGCGGGTGTGTTCAGGGCCGCTTTGAGCGCTGCTGTCCTGGTACAGTCGACATAGTCGACTTGCCAGCCGCGTTGTTCTGCGCGCGCGTCAATGAGCCGTCGCGTGCCACCGTAAACATCGTGGGCGCACACGATGCGCGCGTGGGAGCCAACAAGATTCAGGACAAGATCGATGGCGGCCATGCCCGAACTCACGGTAACGGCACCGCGCGCCCCTTCAAGGTCAGCGATAGCTTCGGCCAGCAAGTCCCGGCCAGGCGCGGCGGTTCTTGCGTAGTCATATGGGCCGGGCGAGTTTGGATCAGCACGTTGGTAAGCGCTTGAAATCGCAATCGGAGCAACAACACCCTGGTGCCCCGGATCGCGATTTATTCCGGCGCGGGCTGCGCGAGTCGAAAAGTGTGCAGGCCCTGTCATGACGCTCCCTTCAGGAAGTTGTTCACCGCGTCGACCTCCTTTAAAAAGCCGTCATGGCCATAAAGGCTGTCGATACGCGTCACGGTCGCGTTCGCGATCCTTGCAGCCGTTCGCTCTACATCGACGGGTGGGACAAGCTGGTCTGAGTTGAAGGCCAGAAAGCGCACCGGCGCGTGGATGGTTTCCACCGGTATATCAGCGCTGTCCATTGACTTTGAAAGGGCGATAAAGCGGGCCGGGCTTGTGACGGTTGCATATCGCTCACCAGCCGCGGCAAGGTAGGCCTCAACGCCAGTGGCATCGCGCGAACCGGGTTCAGGATCAGTAAAGCGTTGATCAAATTCGGCAGCGGTGCGGTAGGTGGTCATGGCAAGGCGGCGTGCAATGTCGACGCCCTCAGCTGAATGTCCTGATAAAACAACGATATCGCGCTGAATACTGCGCCAGGCGGTCGCCATCGGGTTGGGGCGAGCCGCTGCGCACAACACATCCAGCTTGCGGACCCGATCCGGCGCGCGCTGGGCGATATCAAGCCCGATGACGCCGCCAAAGCTGGCACCAATAATCGCAAATTTATCAAGGCCTGCAGCGTCTGCGAGCGCCATAACGGCGGCGCTTTGATCGCCAATAACCGGGAAAGGGTCGGCCTCCTCAGCGATGAAATCAAAGCTGAGAATCTGGTGATAAGTGGGGTTGATGTGGCCAGCCTGGCCAGCGACACCGGGCCACCAGCCAGGGCCTTGATCGTCGTCAAACAGTCGGCGTTCGGCTGAAACACCACCGATCACCACGATCGCCGGGCCGTCGCCGGGCCCGGTTATGCGACCCCGTGCCTCCAGCCAGCCACCGCCGGGGCGGTTAATTCCGGCCACCAGTTCGCGCACCGGCCAAGCCTTGAGTTGTGTACCATCCTTCATCGAACCTGACCTTGATTGAGGTGAAAGCTGACCAGTCGGGACAGGTCACCGGCCAGGCTGGCTGCGGTGGGGATACGTCCCGCTCCTTTCCCGGTGACAAGTGTGGGATGTCCATGCTCGGGCGTGAACACGACGGCATTGCCTTCATCGCGCGTTCGCGACAGCGGGTCATCATGATCGAGCGCCTCGAGGCGAACTGACGCGGTCACCCCGGACGCGGTCCGAGACAGGCGTCCCACCTGGCGCAGGATCTGGTCAGACTGCGCAACCCGGCGCGCGGTGCCGGCTGGCAGGTGGCGGATCGACTCGGTCTTGATCGCATCGGGATTGATGTCCACGCCCCAGGCGGCGCGGGCGATCAGGACCAGCTTGTGGGCAGCATCAAGGCCATCAAGGTCGGCGCTGGGATCAGCTTCGGCAAAGCCGGCAGCCTGTGCCGCTTCAACGGCGCTCTGAAGACTTTCGCCCTTGCTGAGGCGGTCAAGAACAAAGTTGGAGGTGCCATTCAGGACACCTCGGACCCGAGCCAGACGATGGCCGTCTTTTGTTAGAGCGGCCGCGGTTTCTAGCACCGGTGCACCGCCGCCAACCGCGGATGAGTATGCAAAGCTTCGCCCCTGGGCTTGTGCGGCTTTAATCAGGTCTGGACGCCGGGCGGCTGTGCGCTTGTTTGCTGTAACGATATGGCAACCAGCAGACACGGCGCGGTCTAGCAGGAGCTCTGCCTGAGCGTGGCCAGGCAGGGTGTCGATCACCAAGTCAGGCTCCAGCGCAAACAGGGCCTTAGCATCGGTGAACACCGGAATGCCATTCAGGCCTTCAGGGCGGTGTGTCTGCGCCAGGATCGCCTCAATGCGAATGCCCGGCGGGCAGAAATCCAGGACCCCGCCGCCAACAACCCCACAGCCGAGCAGAACGGCTCGCATGGGCATCACGGCCGCTGGACGATTGGTTCGTGTTGCGAGTGCGAGTGTCGTCATGGCTACTCTCCACAGTCGGTGCGGGTCTGGAACGCGCCTGCAGATCGGGAGAGCGGACGCATGAGAGCAGTGGCGATGCCACGCTCTTCATGCCTCAACCTCGCTTTAGCTGCATTTGTTCCGCGCCCGCAAGCTGAAGCTCAAATCGGCGCATATGACGATATAAAGATATCGTTATGAGGTGTAAAGTGGCTTGGAGTATCTTTCTCCAGGCCACTTCACAAAGCTTGGTCTAGAGCCCGCAAGCCGTGAGGTAGATGTCGGCCTTGGTTCCGTTCAGGTCATTGACGTCGTAATTCGGATCGCGACCTTCAAACACGAGGCGTCCATCGCGCGCGAAGGCCTCAGGCTGTACCCAGGAGCGATTTGTAACTCGTCCGCCGTCGAATGCCTGAGACAGGACCCGTGAACGCCCGGTTTGGCGGTCAAACAGAAAGATCTGATACCCGCTTGATCTGGGTATCTCGGTGTAGCTGCCATCTGTACCAAAAGCGACATACCGTCCCGTCGCCGATATCGCCGCGGAGCGTATCCGCACCGGTATCGAATCTCCGTTAAGGTCGCGAGAGGCGAGAATAATCTGGCCAGTGACCAGGTCTTTTACATAAACACTATAGGCCCGGTCGGTGTCGTCGGGATGAAGGTTATCGGCTGTCGAGAAGAATAGAACCGCTGTCCCGTCATCGGAGAAGATCGGCTGATCTGAGCTCCCATTGGCGAAAACGCCGGATGGCGTCACCGAGATGATCTCTGCGGTATTGGTGTCTAGGTCATGAACGACCGTTGGTGCCGCGCCCGGCAAGCCAAAATCGAGCTGCTGGATATATGTGATTTCGTTGCCAGCGCCGGAGAAGCTCGGTTCGCGCGCATGGCTTAACCCGTTAGGTGCTGGCAGGTTTGTAATGACCGACGGCTCGATATGGGAAAGCTGGTTGGTGACAAAGTCGTAGATGTAAATGTCGGTATCGCCTTCGGTATCATTCGGGTGAAGGTTGTCTGCCTTGGTCGCAAAGACCAGACGGTTTCCGTCAGGCGAAAAGCTCAGCTACAGGTCAGCGGCGTGATTGCCCGCATCGCCGGTTGGGCTGGCACTCACCATCTCGACCTGACCGGTAATCCGATCGAAAACAAAAACATTGCGCGAAATGCTGCTGAGTCCGTCAGTCGCCGAAACCAGGTCGGTTGCAAAGCTGACAAAGGCCACGCGGCGCCCATCATGGGAAACAACCGGATTGAAGCTCTGGTTTTCCGACGGGCCACCCCAGATGCTTGGGCTGGCATGGATCAAGGCCCCGGTTTGCAGGTTTTTCAGATAGATCTGGTTTGGAACATGAACGCTGGTACCAGCGAAGAAGCGCGATTCACTGCGGAAAGCGACCCAATTGCCGTCCGCAGATATTGATCCGGCTAATGCGTGGCGTGATGGAGCCTGCTGACCGGCTGCATTGCGCGAAACGATGCTGAGGTCCGGCCAATTACAGCCCACATCCACCGCGGGATCACAAATACAGGAGTCGTAGGGCGGTGGCACGGGCGGAACTGGCGTGGACTGGGTTGTTGCAGCGATGGCTAATGAGATGGCAACGACAAGCATAAAACTTCCTCCCTGTTAGAAGTTGAATGCTGCAGTTGAAATCGCGCCAAAAATGAGGCGGAAATCAGTTTAAAGTTGTCTTTTGGGTTGGTTGTTAAAACAGCTCAACATTGCCGTTGAAATTTCCCAGATTTGGAAAGGCGGCATCCAGCTCGCTATCGCCAAGCCCGAACCACCGACCAAGGCTGGCGCCATATTGGTCGACGCTGAAGTCAGGGATAAGGCGGCCAGACCCTGCGTCACTGGCATGATCAAAACCGGGCGGCGGCGGATTGCCGACGATGCGACCTCCATTGACCGCACCGCCCAGGACGATCTGGTGGCTACCCCAGCCGTGATCAGTCCCGTCGCCATTGACCGCGAAGGTGCGGCCAAAATCGGAGGCGGTGAAAAGGGTGACATTCTGGTCTTCGCCCAGATAGTCCATCGCCCCCTGGAAGGCCGTCATTGAAGCATTGAGATCGGCCAGTAGCGCGGGCAGTGTTTGGGCCTGGCCTGAATGGGTGTCAAAGCCACCGGTGCCTGCAAAGAAGATCTGTCGGCCAACGCCGAGGCTTGACCTTACCGCAATCGTTTCGGCAATGCGCTGAAGCTGTCCACCCAGGCGTGACTCCGGGAAGGTCACACCAAGGGTTGGCAGGGCCTCGAGCGCCGATTGCAGGGCTTCATTGTTGTCCAGAGATGTGCTCATCGTATCGGCAATGTCAGAGCCGATCAGGCTGTTTCCATTAAAGTCGCTGGCAGCGAAATGTCGGCGCAATCGTTCATACAGAGCCGCGGCTTCATCGTTGCGGTCACGCCGGTTGGCAGCGCGTCGATAGAGGCTCACCTGGGTCGGGCCATTGCGTCCCAGGCTGTAGGCCTGGGCCCGTTCGCCAGTGAGAAACAGATTGTCACCGCTGGTGGAAATTGCACTGAACGCTACTGCATTGCCATTCGCGCCGGAGGCCAGAGCTGCGTCCGCCAGAAGCCCGCCCCAGCCAAGCCGTGCGCCTTCAGGGGCATTGGCTTGCCAGACGGCCTGCTGGTCGTTGTGGGAAAAAAGGCGAGGCGGCAGGCTCACCGATCGGTTTTCGAACGCGGTCCTGGTGACCGGGCGGATAAGCGGGCCCACATTGGCAACCAGGCTTGCGCGCCCCTGGTCAAACAGGCTTCTGATCCCCGTCATTTCGGGCGGTAAAGCGAAGGCGCGTGATCCAAACTCGGCGCTATTGGACGGATTGAGTACCAGCAACGCGTCCCGTGTGCGCGATCCAGCCGGGGCAATGCCCTGACGAATTCGGGTATAAATGTCGTGTGAGGGCTGGTCGTGCGGGATCAGCAGTTCATGGCTGTCCATGCCGCCAAATAGAAATATGCAGACCAGAGCCTTGTATCCGCTTACATCGGCGGCGTGCGCTCGGGCCCCCATGAAGGTCGGCAGGACTGTTGCGCCAGCACCCAGCGCGGCGAGAAGGCTTCTACGGGAAAGCGTTGGCTGAGCCATCAGTTGGGCCTCCTTAGCGCTGAACCAGATAATCGGGGGAGGTCATGACCATGAGGATGGCCATCTGAACCCGGTCGCGAAGGGCTTCAGGTGTGTCGGAATTATTGAGGGCGGCGCTGGCGTCGAGCTCTTCGATGATAAGCGCTCGTGTGCCCGATGAGAGTGTGCCGTGGGTCAGCAGCTGATCGAGATGATCGACCAGGGCGGCGTGATCGTCGGCCAAAGCAATTTCATCGTCATAGTCCGGCAGCCAGGCGCGCTGGGCCGAAACCGGGTCCAGATTCACATTGCGCCAGCGGATTTGGTCCTCAATTCGGGACAGATTGCGGTCATCAAGATCATCCAGGATGAAATCGTCCATGAAGTTCACATACCCCGCCACCGATGCAGAGTTGAGGATCTGCAGTTCAGGGACGGTCATACCCTGATCTCCGGTGCGGGTTCCCGGCGCGATGAAGCCGGGCCGGTAGAAGTTGAATACCGACGGTGCGCGATAGGGATTCTGATTGAGCTCGTCGCTGCCGTTGGTGTCGTAGAGGTCGAACATGTAGACGGCTTCTCTGCCGGGGACTTGAAATGCGCGAGCCCAGTGCACAAGGCGTAGCACCGGCTCCCTGATCTTGCCGAAGCTCTCGTCGGTACGAGCGCGGTCAACATCTGTGACTGTCTCGTCAAACAGGATTGCCGCGAGTGTTGCGGTCAAATCGCCGGTCTGGCCGGTCCCGACGGTGACAAAATTGGGTAGCTGGTAGGAGCCCGTCTCAAAAGCCTGTGCGACGCGCCGGACATAGTCTGGCGACGGATTGCTGGTGGTGAAGCGCTGGATCAGCTGGCGCGCGAGGAAGGGGGCCATGGTGGGCTGGTCCATCAAATGGTCCAGCGTGCGATCAAGGCTTTCCTCGGCCCCGATGCCGGCGGGGATCGTCAGGCCGAGGAAGTACTTTTCCTCCAGCGAGTGGTCCTCGGGATCCACGACCAGTGGCATGGTCAAGCGGGCGCGGCGATTCTCCGCCGTTTTGCGATCCAGTGCGAATTCATAGCCGGTGAAGACCCGCGCCAGGCCGGTAATGTCGGTATTGTCGAAAAGCTCTATCGGTAGACCGTCACCTCCGGTTACCACCTCACCGCCAGCGTTGATCTCCACAACGCCCAGCGTGAAAAGCTGCAGCAATTCGCGGGCGTAATTCTCATCCGGCATTCGACCGGTATCCGGATTTTCTTTCTTGGAGCCCACATAAGTCAGGTAGCTGCCCATGGCCGGCGAATAGGTCACCGCTTCCAGCAAGTCGCGATAGTTGCCCAGCGCGTGCTCTATCAGGATGTCCTGATAATAGGCCATGGCTTCGGGCTCGTTGCGAAGTGGGCCATTGTCATCTGATACAACCAGAATCTGGGACAGAGCGAAGGCCATGCGCTGGCGCAGCTGGTCGGGCGCGCCCACGGCATTGCGCCAGAAAGCAATTGAGGTCGCATCACGCCGAAAAGCCGAGAAACTGTCCGGGTCGCGGACAAGATCGATATAGGAGTTCACCACGGGTGTGAGATAGGTCGGTGTCAGCTCGGTCTGGGCGATGAACCATTCTGACGCCGAGCGGCCGGTTTGCGATTCCAGGTCTGTCGGGCTTGGGCCAAATGTCGCCTGACCCAGGAACACGCCAGCTTCGACTGGAGTTGCAAGTCTTCCGGTTGGGCCAGCAGGCGGGGGCGGCGGTGGACTGGACCCGGATTCACCGGATCCATCAACACCGCCAGCACCGCATGAGGCCAGAAAGGATGCGCAAACAAGGGCTGTCGCGGTTCTCAGGTCGCAAAAGTGCATCGTCAAGTGTCCACTCTGTTATCTACACAGACGCCGACACCCCATACGACGCGGGGCTATCTTTGCTGTCGATTTATAACCGACGTGTGAACGAAACTGGTTGAATTGCGATTGACCTAAATCGAGGCAAGCGGTGCTGGTCCGCCCGGTCGGGCGGATCAGGTTTCGACCAGCTTCGACTTTGACTTAAGGCTTTTTGAGCGCCTCGGTCTGCATGTTACAGAGCTCTGCGACACCCTTGCGGGCCAGCCCAAACAGGGCGTCGAATTCCTCTGGCTTCATCGGCACGTCTTCGGCAGTGGCCTGAACCTCGATGACCCCACCTTGCGAGGTCAGTACGAAGTTTGCGTCGGTGTCGGCGACGCGGTCTTCTTCGTATTCAAGATCAAGGCGCGCCTCGCCTTTAAGCAGGCCGCAGGACACAGCCGCCGCCTGAGCGTGGATTGGGTCTTTTTCAATCACGCCTTCATCAATGAGGTAATCGATTGCCAGCTTTAACGCGACCCAGGCCCCGGTGATGGAGGCGGTGCGGGTGCCGCCATCGGCCTGCAGCACGTCACAGTCCACCGTAATCTGACGCTCGCCCAGGGCTTTGAGATCAATGCAGGCGCGCAGCGAGCGGCCAATCAGGCGCTGGATTTCCTGCGTGCGGCCGGATGGGGCTCCTTTGGTGACTTCGCGGCGGGTTCGCTGGTGTGTGGCGCGCGGCAGCATGGCGTACTCGCCTGTCACCCAGCCGCGTCCCTGACCGCGCAGCCATGGCGGGACATTCTCCTCCACCGAGGCGTTACACAGCACGTGGGTGTTGCCGAACTTGATCAGGCAGCTGCCTTCAGCATACGGGTTGTAGTCGAGCTCGAACTTGACCGGGCGAAGGGCGTCGAGGGCGCGATCATTGGGGCGCATGGCAGCTGTCCTTGTGTCTTTGCATGGGCGTGATCTGTCCTAACCCGGTTACGCGTCGCGGCAAAGCCTGTGTCCAGCTTCTGGTGAGAGATTGCGAAGGCGCGCGAGCACGCCTAATTTCCAAGCCATGTCCATGACACCGCATCAATCGCTGACGCTGGCAGAGCTCGACGCCCGCTCCCGGACCATCTTCCGGGAGTTGGTGGAGGCGTATCTGGATAGCGGTGAGCCGGTGGGGTCGCGCACGCTGTCCAAACGCCCGGAGTTGCAGCTGTCGCCAGCCTCCATTCGCAATACCATGGCCGATCTGGCGTCGGTGGGGCTTTTGACGGCCCCGCATTCGTCAGCCGGGCGGATGCCCACCCATGCGGGGCTGCGCCTGTTCGTCGACGGGCTGTTACAGGTCGGTGATCTTGAAGCCAATGACCGGTCCGAGATTGAAGACCGCGTCAGTGCAGCCGGTCGTCGCCCTGAAGATGTCCTAAGCGAAGCGTCCAACCTGCTCTCCGGTCTGGCAGGTGGTGCCGGGCTTGTGGCGTCGCCGGAGCGCGAAGCGCCGCTACGCTATGTGGAATTCGTCAACCTGTCGCCGACCGAAGTGCTGGCGGTGCTGGTCAGCGAAGATGGCGGGGTTGAAAACCGCCTGATGAAGCCACCACCCGGCCTGCCGCCCGCCGCACTCATCGAGGCGGGTAATTACCTGTCGGCGCGCCTTCGCGGGCGCACCCTGTCCGAAGCGCTGCAGGAGATTCGCACCGAGATCGCAGAACGCCGGGCCCAGCTGGATGAAGCTTCCGCCAGCCTGGTGGAGTTGGGCCTTGCCGACTGGTCTGGTCCGGATAATCGCACATTGATTGTGCGCGGGCAGGGGCGCCTGCTTGAAAGTGTGAGTGCGGTGGAGGACCTGGAGCGCATCCGCATGCTGTTTGATGACATCGAGCGGCAGGAAGGCCTGCTGGCGCTGCTGGATGAAGCGCGCGCGGGCCAGGGCGTAAAGCTTTTCATTGGCTCAGAAAATCCGCTTTTCTCTCTGTCAGGGTCAAGCGTTGTTGTGGCCCCTTACCGCAATCGGGAGAACCGGATTATCGGAGCCATAGGCGTGATCGGACCGACGCGCCTGAACTATGCGCGGATCATTCCGCTGGTCGATTATACAGCCCAGGTGGTGGGCCGAATGATCGCCGGACCGCGCTGACCCCTTGACGTTTGCCCTCTTCGATTTGATCTAAGCGACCATGAGCGAGACACCAGAACACGAAACCCCGGCCGACGACGTCGATACGTCCAAGGCCGAGACGGACACCGAGGCTTCTGACGCAGACGCGGAGGAAGTCAGCGCTGACCCCACGCCTGAGGAGCAACTGGCCAAAACCAAGGACCAGCTGTTGCGCGCCCTGGCTGAGGCGGAAAATACCCGCAAGCGTGCTGCCCGTGATGTGAAGGACGCGCGCGAGTATGCCATCGCCGGCTTTGCCCGCGATATGCTGGACGTTGCGGATAACTTTGCCCGCGCTCTGGCGGCTGTCGATGAAGACGCGCGCAAGAACGCTGGTCCGGCGCTCGCCTCCCTGCTGGAAGGCGTGGAGATGACTGAGAAGCGCCTGCTTTCCTCGCTGGAGCGCCATGGCGTAAAGAAAGTCGATCCAGAACCCGGTGAGCCGCTGGATCCCAACCGCCACCAAGCCGCAGCCCAGGTCCCGGCCGAGCAGCCTAAAAACACCATCGCCTACGTGATGCAACCCGGCTACGTCATCGGCGAGCGCACCCTGCGCGCCGCGATGGTGGTGGTTAGCTCCGGCCCCACCGAAGGCACAGCGCCCAAAGGCGACAGTGGCAGTGGCGAAGGCGACGCCAAGCCTGGCGATGGGGTCGATGTGAGCGCTTAGCGCTCCGGATCGACCACCTCAAGAGAAAAGGCGGCCCCGCATGGGAGCCGCCTTTTTTAGTTTCTGGTCTGAACGCGGGGAGCGTTTAACGGCGCGGTGCGGTGCGCGGTTCGCCGTTTTCCCACCAGGTCGAGCCATCGCGGTAATCTTCATACCAGTTTCGGCCCGAATAGCGGTCATAGTAGAGCTCGGAGTGGTTGGGGTTGTTGCGGTTCCAGCCGCAGCCGCCAGAGCGCTGGCAGCCGGCATATGCGCCAGCCGCGCCGCCAACCACAGCGCCGATCAGCGCGCCGGTTTCAGCATCGCCGCTTCCTACATTGTTACCGATCACTGCACCGGCCAGCGCACCCACGCCAGCACCAACAGCGGCACCTTGAACACCCTGATTGGATGCGCACGCGGTTAGCGCGAGCGGTGCGATAGCCAGAAGAGCCCAATTGCGAACCATGTCAGTCCTCCAGACAAAAAAGAGGTGCGTCTGAACCTTCAAACGCTTCATGGGCGTTATCCAATCAGATCGCGGCTGAATTGGGGCTGAACGACGATTTATTGCGCTGTATCGATGGATTTCTGGTTCGTCAGCTTTGCTGAGACGGCCAGCAGTCTGTCCAGGTCAAATGGCTTGGTGACATAGGCATCAACGCCTGCATCGCGGGCGCTTTGTGCCGCGCCAACAAGGGCATGTGCGGTCAGCATCAGGATGGGGGTCTTGCGCAGGTCAGCCTCTTTTTCTTCTGCACGGATCTGAGCCACAGCTTCCTCACCGCTCATTCCGGGCATTTGTCGGTCCATAATGATCAGGTCGTAGGTGTTGTCGCGCCAGTGCTCCAGTCCGGGTTCGGCTTGCTCGGCCGTGTCCACATCCCAGCCATTGAGCGTCATTGCTTCAGCAACGACCTCGCGATTGATGGCATTATCCTCGATAACCAGAACCTTGCGCCGGGACGGAGCTGGCACTTCCTCGATCGCTGTCTCGACAGCGGGACGGGCACCCTCCGCTTCAACGGCCGGCAAGGTCACAGTAAATTGCGCACCGCCTTCGCTCGCGCGCCCGACATCGATGCGCCCGCCAGCAGCGCCCACCAGATCCTTGACGATGGCCAGACCAAGCCCCGTCCCGCCATGGGCTCTGGTGTAGGAGCTGTCACCCTGACGGAAGCGATCGAAAATGATCTCATACTGATCTTCAGGTATGCCGGGGCCCGTATCCCGCACCTCAAAAACGAGCTTGTTGCGCGTAATCTGGCTGGTCAGAACGACTTTGCCGGTCTCGGTAAACTTGGTCGCGTTTCCGGCCAGATTGATCAGCACCTGGCGCATGCGTCTTGGATCCAGCAGGCAGGGCGTGTCCGAGCCGGGGCCGGGGTGAAGCTCTACCGTGAGACCCTTTTGAACGCTGACGCCGCGCACAGCTTGGGCGGCGGCTTCGATAAGGGATCTGGGTGTAGTGGGAAGCGGCTCCAGCTTCAGCTGGCCAGCTTCAATACGCGATAGATCAAGAACGTCCTCAATCAGCCCCAGAAGAGACTGACCTGACCCGATGATGGTTTCGACGGCGTTGCGCTGGCGCGCATCAAGCTCGGTCAGTTTCAGGACCTGCGCCATCCCCAGCACACCATTCAGCGGTGTTCGGATTTCATGGCTCATATTGGCCAGGAATTCTGACTTCAGCCTATTTGCGGCATCTGCCGATGCTCTGGCCTGACGCAGGGCGTCTGCATCGGCCACGTGTTGGGTGACATCGCGCTGAACCGCGACCCAGTAGTGATACCAGCCGCCCTCGTCGGCGATAGGTTTGATGTCCAGCTCAACCCAAAAGGGCTCCCCATCCTTGGTGTAATTCTTCAGGGTTTCGCGAATGGGCCGCCAGTTTTTCAGATTGTCGCGAATCCGTGCGCGTGTATCAGGGCAGGTGTCCGGGCCTTGCAGGATGCGCGGCGTCTGGCCAATTGCCTCCAGCGGTGTGTAGCCGGTCATTTCGGTGAAGGCGCGATTGACCCAGACCATACGCGGACCAGGAATATCAACAGGTTCGGCCTCTGTAATGACGACAGCATCGCGGACGTGATCGCCAAGATCGCCAGCAACTTTCGATAGGCCCATAAGTTGATTCTCTACAGTAAATGTATTCATCAAACATACAGGATGGATCGAACAGGGCCAGTTTTATGTGTCTTGAGGGGTGTTTTTTACTCGCCGCAAGGTCAGGTTTATCCGTCCCGGGCGCCAATCCCGCGGCAGCAGGGTCGAGCTTTCAGGATAGATGCGATCTACGCCGTGATGGCAGCGGCGACTATTGCCACCGAGAACGACCACATCACCCGATGAGAGCACAAAGGATCGTGTCGGATCGCTTCGGTTCGGCCCTCCAAGGCGAAAGCGCGCCTTGTCCCCCAGTGATATCGAGACGACGGGTGCATATTTTGCATCTTCGTCGGCATCCACATGCAGCCCCATGCGCGCCCCGGGTCCATACCAGTTGATCAGGCAGGCTTCAGGCGGTGCGGGCCAGCCTCCCACTTCATCCCACAGGTCCAGCAGCGATGGCGGCATGGGCCTGAACGGTGTGCCTGTTTTTGGGTGGTTGGGTTCATAGCGATAGCCCTGCCGGTCACTGACCCAGCCCAGGGGCCCAAAATTGCTCATCTTTACAGAGAGCGGCTGACCGGTGCGCGGCATGGTCGGCTGGTAAAGTGGATGGGTTTTGAAGCTATCGAGCACCGCGTCCACGAGCGCGCGCTGGGACGCGACATCAAAATAGCCGGGAAGAAGCTTGAAGCCATCAGGCTGGATGAAGGGTGTGCGGGACATGATGTCATATCTAGGCCCATTGGTGCCCAATTTGAATCCACCCCAGCCCTTGCACCCTTCTCCTCGCCTTCCTAAATCGCACTCAGACTACGCGACCATCACGGATGCGTGAAGTTTCGATCATTAAAAGCCGGGGCCGGGTCGGTTCCAGCGATGTTGAACACAAGGCAAACACCGGGAGGTGGATTTAAGTCGGTTTGAGTGCGCTACGGGCCCCAAGCTGATCCCCACTTCGCCGCAAGAAGGAGAGTAAGTCCGATGGGTAAGGTAATCGGTATTGACCTGGGCACGACCAATTCCTGCGTCGCCGTCATGGATGGTGATCAGGCCAAGGTTATCGAAAACGCAGAAGGCATGCGCACCACGCCGTCCGTGGTGGCTTTCACCGAAGACGGCGAACGCCTGATCGGTCAGCCGGCCAAGCGCCAGGCTGTCACCAACCCTGACCACACCTTCTTTGCCATCAAGCGCCTGATCGGCCGCACGATGGCTGACCCGACCGTGAAAAAAGACAAGGACATGGTCCCCTACGCCATTGTTGAGTGCATCAATGGTGACGCCTGGGTCCAGGGCCGCGACAAGAAGTATGCGCCGTCTGAAATTTCCGCCTTCATCCTGCAGAAGATGAAGGAAACGGCTGAAACCTATCTGGGTGACACCGTAGACAAGGCCGTGATCACCGTTCCGGCCTACTTCAACGACGCCCAGCGTCAGGCCACCAAGGATGCGGGCAAGATTGCCGGTCTTGAGGTCCTGCGCATCATCAACGAGCCGACGGCGGCAGCCCTCGCCTATGGCCTCGACAAGGGTGATAACCGCACCATCGTCGTTTATGACCTGGGCGGTGGTACCTTTGACGTGTCCGTGCTGGAAATCGGTGACGGCGTGTTTGAAGTGAAGGCCACCAATGGTGACACCTTCCTGGGCGGTGAAGACTTTGACCTGCGCATCGTCGATTACCTCGCAGACGAGTTCAAAAAAGAGCAGGGTATTGACCTGCGCTCCGACAAGCTGGCGCTGCAGCGTCTGAAGGAAGAGGCTGAAAAGGCCAAGAAGGAGCTGTCGTCGGCGTCGTCCTACGATGTGAACCTGCCCTTCATTACCGCTGATGCGTCTGGTCCCAAGCACCTCAATCTGAAGCTCTCCCGCGCCAAGCTGGAAAGCCTGGTTGAAGACTTGATCAAGCGCACCATCGAGCCGTGCAAGGCCGCGATGAAAGACGCTGGCCTGTCCACCTCTGAAATCGACGACGTTGTTCTGGTCGGCGGCATGACCCGCATGCCGAAGGTCCAGGAAGCTGTGAAAGGCTATTTCGGCAAGGAGCCGCACAAGGGTGTGAACCCGGACGAAGTGGTGGCCATGGGTGCCGCCATTCAGGCCGGTGTGCTTCAGGGCGATGTGAAAGACGTGCTGCTGCTCGACGTCACCCCGCTGTCGCTGGGTATCGAGACGCTGGGCGGTGTGTTCACCCGTCTGATCGACCGCAACACCACCATCCCGACCAAGAAGTCCCAGACTTTCTCCACCGCTGATGACAACCAGTCGGCTGTGACCATCCGGGTCTTCCAGGGCGAGCGTGAGATGGCTGCGGACAACAAGCTGCTCGGCCAGTTTGATCTGGTCGGTATCCCGCCGGCTCCGCGCGGTGTGCCACAGATTGAAGTCACCTTCGATATCGACGCTAATGGCATCGTGAACGTCTCGGCGAAGGATCAGGCGACCGGCAAAGAGCATCAGATCCGCATCCAGGCCTCTGGTGGTCTGTCTGATGACGAGATCAACAACATGGTCAAGGACGCTGAAGCCAACGCGGACGCCGACAAGAAGCGCCGTGAGCTGGTGGACGCCCGCAATGGTGCCGAAGCCATGATCCACCAGACCAAGTCCCAGCTTGAAGAGCATGGTGACAAGGTGAGTGCGGCCGAAAAGGAAGCCATCGAAACCGCCATTACCGACCTTGAAGGCGTGAAGGACGGCGAAGACCTTGAGGCCATCCAGCAGAAGACGCAGGCCCTGGTTCAGGCCGCCATGAAGCTGGGTGAAGCCATGTATGCCGCGCAGGCAGGCGAAGCTGGAGCCGAAGGCGCTGAGGCTGGTGCCGAACAGGCCGACGACGGTGTCGTTGATGCTGAGTTCACCGAGGTGAAGGACGACGACAAGAAGGACGATGGCGACGAGAAGAAGAGCGCGTAACCGCTCTTGTCGCTGATCGATCAAGACCTGCGGCCCCGTCCCGTCCTTGGGGTGGGGCCGTTTCATTTATGACCTGATTTAGCCGATTTCGGCAGATGAACGCGGGCACATCCCATGAGCAAGCGCGATTATTATGAAGTTCTGGGCGTCGAGAAGGGCGCTGACGCGAAGGCCATCAAGTCGGCCTATCGCAAGCTGGCGATGAAATATCATCCAGACCAGAACCCTGACGACGCTGAAGCCGAAGCCAAGTTCAAGGAAGTCGGCGAGGCTTACTCTGTTCTGTCGGACGAGCAGAAGCGATCGGCGTATGACCGCATGGGCCACGCCGCCTTTCAACAGGGCGGCGGCGCAGGCGCGGGCGGCTTTGGGGCGCGCGGCGGCGCTTCGGCAGCCGATTTTGCTGACATTTTCGAGCAGGTCTTCGGCGATGCTTTTGGCATGGGCGGTGGTCGCCGGGGCGGGCGTCGCAATGGTCCGGCTCGCGGCTCTGACCTGCGCTATGACATGGATATCACGCTTGAAGAGGCCTTCCACGGAAAGGACGCCACCATCCAGGTGCCCACCACCGTGTCCTGTGATCACTGTGGTGGTGACGGGGCCGAACCGGGGACGAGCGTGACCACCTGCGAAACCTGTTCCGGCGTCGGTCGCATTCGGCGAACCCAGGGCTTTTTCACCATGGAGCAGACCTGTCCGACTTGTGGCGGGCGCGGCTCCTACGTCGAAACGCCGTGCACCAAATGTGATGGCGTGGGCAATGTGCGCGAGCGCCGTGAGCTGCGCGTGCAAATCCCGCCGGGCGTGGAAGATGGCATGCGAATCCGTCTGGCTGGTGAAGGTGAGGCGGGCTCGCGCGGTGGGCCGCGGGGGGACCTGTACATCTTCGTGTCCGTGCGAGGCCATGAGATCTTCGAGCGCGACGGGCCGAACCTGTACTGCCGGGCCCCGGTTCCCATGACGACCGCTGCGCTGGGTGGCACCATCGAAGCGCCCACCATTGATGGCGGCAAGGTCTCCATAAAGGTGCCCGAAGGCACCCAGACCGGAGAGCGCATGCGCCTTCGCCAGAAGGGTATGGCGCGTCTGAATACCGGCGGCGCACGCGGCGACATGTATGTCGAATTCTTCGTTGAAACTCCGCGTCGCATGACCGACCGCCAGAAAGAACTTCTTGAGGAGTTCTGCGAAATCTCCGGCGATGGATGCCATCCCGAAAGCGATGGTTTTCTTGGCAAGGTCAAACGCTTCTGGGAAGACGTCCGCGGCGAGGATGACGACGGGCGACGAACGCAGTAATTGCCGTTATTTTATCTCTTGTTCACCGTGTCAGTGGCGTATTCACTATATAGGTCAGGGCTTGAGGTGATTTGACGTGGCTGAAATTCTCAAAGCATGTGTCAGCGGTGTTTCCGGGCGCCTTGGCCGCGCCATTGCCGCTGAGCTGATCCGGCGCGGCGATACCGAGCTGGTGGGCGGCATGGTCAGCTCTGACTCCGCCTATCTTGAAACCGACCTCGGCGAGCTTGCCGGCAGTGGATTTCTGGGCGTGTCGACCTGTGTGTCGCTGGAAGATGCCTCTCGCGATGCGGACGTCGTCATCGATGCGTCTGCGCCCCACGTGACGGCGGCCATTGCCGAGCGGCTGTCGGCGGCTGGTGGTCCTGCGCTTGCTACCGGGGTTACTGGCTTTGATGCCGAGCAGGAAGACGCCCTCAAGGCGGCAGCTAATGGTTTTGCCCTGCTGCAGGCCAGCAATTTCTCACTCGGGGTCGCGGTGGTGGAGCGCCTGATCGCCGATGCGGCAGCGCGCCTCGCCAGTGAGCATTATGATCTTGAGATCAATGAGGCGCATCACAAGCACAAGGTCGACGCCCCGTCAGGCACCGCCCTGACCCTGGGCAAGGCGGCGGCGGCTGCGCGCGGTGATGATTTTGACCGGGTTGCGCTTTACGAACGCCCGCGAACCGGGGAGCGTCGCTCGGTCGGCGCGATCGGCTTTACGGCTGTGCGTGGTGGGGGTGTCGTTGGCGAACATACCGCCCGCTTCCTTGCCGATGCGGAGGAAATCACGGTTGGGCATCGCGCCTTTGATCGCGTGATCTTCGCCCGCGGCGCGGTTGAGGCGGCGCGCTGGCTGAAAGGCCAGCCACCGGGTCATTACACCATGCAGGACGTGATCGCGTGACCTCAGCCGCTGGCACGAATGGCAGTGAGCACAGGCCTTTGATGGAAGTGCGGCTGCACGCGCTGTCTCCGCTACCGCCTGTCCTCACTGGCCTTTGCATCAGCATGCTTCTGTTCGGGAGCTATTTCCTTCTGGCCAGTCTGGTGGGCCAGCCCGTGATTCGAATGACGCCAGAGGGCGCTCAGTTTGATAGTGCCTCGTGGGCCGCCTTCGTAATGTCGTTGGTGTTTGCTGCCGCGCTGACCATGCCCGCGATTTCACAGATTCAGTGGCAGGCAGCCTTGCCTGAACTGTCGGCTGTTCTCGATGAAGTCGGTCAGCAAAAAGCTGAGGCCATGGCTCAAGGGTCACCAAAGGCGCGATGGATCGAAGCGGTCATAGCCTTTGCCTGCGGCGCGCTCGGCGGGCTTCTGGTGAATACCTGGCTGTCAGACATCGGCTCTATAACCCTGGAGGAATATTTTCTGTCTGTGCGGCCGTGGTTTGATGTGGCCAACCCGGTGCTCTTCGGGTTGGGCGGACGGGCCGCTCAAATGCTGATGCGTGAGGAACGCGATTTTGCCGCGCTCATTGACCGCCACCTTCAGGTCAACCTTGCCGGCCTTGACCAAAATTTTGTGTTCGGTCGCCTGGCGCTCAGGGGCGCGTTGTCCTGGATGGTGATGACCGGGATCATCCTGCTCTTCTTCGTTGAATCTGCGCCGGTGCCGGTATCGGTTGGTGCGGTCGGTCTCGCTCTGCTGGCGGCCGGTTATGTCTTTGCTTCGAGCGTCGGGCCGGTTGTGCGTAAATGTACAATCGTTCGTGACGAGGCCGTGACGGAGGTTCGTGAAACCATCGCTCTGGCCGGCCAAAAAGCCCTCCGCGGTGAAGCACCACCAGTCGCTTTGAGTGAATTGACAGCCTACGAGACCTGGCTTGAAAAGCAGCCTGTCTGGCCGATTTCTGCGCCGATTACACGGCGGCTCGCGCTATATGGTTTGATCCCGATCCTGGCATGGTTCGGGGCAGCCGCAGCCGAGCTTGTCCTTGAAGGGCTGACAGCCTAGGCCGCAGCAAACAAATCCATTTGTTTGAGATCAAAATCCACGGGCCGCGCGTTTGGGGCCAGCGCTGGCTTGCGGCGCGACAAGGTGCGAGACGGCGGTGGCGCTACAACGGCTTCGCCGACGTGGACGCTAAGACCCAGCTCACTGGCCTTGGAACGGATAGCCGCATCCGGGCGGCCAAGCTTTAAGCTGATCAGGCGCAGGGGTGCGCCGCGTCGTGCCAGCATGCGCAGCAGGGCGAGGTCCTCGCGCCGCCAGCGCTTACCGGCATTGCGCGTATAACCTTGGGTGTTCTGACGTTCTGTCATGGTTCACTCCATGTCTCGATATTCAGAACATAGGTAGAACATTGAACCCTGTCAACGATGTTTTTGTTTTGTTCTCATTTTTCTGTTCTCTGGAACGTTAGTTCCGTCGGGTCCTCGCTAGCTGCGAGCAGGCTCGCTCACGCTGCGGGCGGCTATTCGCCTTGCGAGCGCTCCGCGCTCGGGCAGTCTAGATTTTCTTCCAATCACCCGTCATCCCCCGGCTTGTCCGGGGGATCCATTCTGTGACGGCCGAGTCTGTTCCAGCCCAACCGGCATGGGTGGCCCGGCTAAACCGGGCCATGACAGGAATAAGGTGAATAACTCAAGTCTACGAGCCCACCGGGCTCGCGAGGGCGACCGCCCGCCCGCAGCGTCAGCGAGGACCGACCGACCGGATGGGGGGGAGGACAGGAAAACCGTCCCCCTTACCAGCTGCCTTCGTTTTCCATGCTGGCCCAGGGCTCTGCGGCGTCGAGTGGTTCGCCGTCCTGCAGAAGCTCGATGGAGATACCGTCCGGTGATTTTACAAAGGCCATGCGCCCGTCGCGGGGTGGGCGATGGATTGTGTAGCCCATGCCCTGAAGGCGCGCACACAAGGCATAGATATCCTGGACACGATAGGCCATGTGACCGAAATTTCGACCGCCCGAATACTCTTCAGGATCCCAGTTATAGGTCAGCTCGATCATGGGAAGACCGGTGGGAAGCGGACCTTCGAAATCAGCCGTCAATTCAGCGCGCGCCAGATCATCGGCGGTTGCAAGGAAGATCAGGGTGAAGCGTCCCTTTTCGTTGTCGACCCGTCGAACCTCTCTCAGGCCGAGGCCTTCGCAGTAGAACTGGAGAGACGCATCAATATCGCTGATGCGCACCATGGTGTGCAGGTATTCCATCGCAAAAATCCTTGTGGGTTGCGAGTGATCAGTCTTCGGGTGTTGGGTTGGGCTTGATATTGCGCGCCCATTTTGGACGCCGTCGCCAGGCCGTGTCCTCGGGTAGAGGCTCACCGCGCGCACGCGCCAGGGCGTGATTGAACGGCTCTGGCGTGCGTTGGTGGAACAGGCGCGCAAAAGCAGCCGCCACGAAGGCCCAGATGAAGCAAAGCGCGAACATCAGCGAGAACATGTAGACATAGCCAGTCCGGCCACCCCAGTCAGGTGCGCCGTTTGCCTGCCAGATCTGTTCATAGACCATCGGTACAAGAAGGAGCGCTGCGGGGCTGACGAGCAGAACAGCAAAGGCCGCACCGAATGCGTAGAGCGTCCAGCGGGGTTGAAAGCTTGAGACATAGATCGAGACGAAGTCTTGCTGCGAGACACCCTCAATGGTGCCTGGCTTGGTCGCCTCGCGGGTCTTGTATTCATCCACGGCATCGCCGCGCAGGGCCTGAACGGCGAAAAACCACCGGCCAAGATTGATCACGCCAAAGGCGGCGATCAGACTGGCCAGGATCAGAAGAGGTGTTGGCAACGTCATGCCCGTTACTTAGCGCTTCGCAGCCTCATATGCGAGCATTGCACGCTTTCTGGGTACACCCCAGTGATATCCGGTGAGCCGTCCGTCGCTTGCAAGCACCCTGTGACAGGGGATCAGCCAGCTGATCGGGTTGGCACCCACCGCCGCGCCAACGGCTCGGCTGGCCTTGGCGGTGCACACTTCCACCGCGATATCGCGATAGCTGACGGTACGCCCTGGTGGGATGCGAAGCAGGGCGCGCCAGACCTGGCGTCGCCACGGTGTGCCGTAGAGCGCAACGGGCAGCGAGGTTTCACCTGGTCTGGCTTCGAACACGCGCCCGGCCCAGTCAGCAGCCAGAGCGTCATCGGTCTCCACGCGCGCTTCAGGGAAGCGCCGGGTCAGGTCGGCAAGCGCCTCTTCTTCCTCGCCCTCGTCTGCAAAGGCGAGGGCAGACAGTCCGCGCGGCGCAATCAGGAAAACGCCCGTGCCAAAGGGCGTTGCTGCGGTGCCAGCCTTAAAGACCAGACCCTCGCCGCCAGATTTGGCTTCGCCCGGCGTCACAGCCTCTTCCGCGATAAAGACATCGTGCAGGCGGGAGGGGCTGGAGAGCCCGGTTTCAAGGGCAGCGTCCAGCACGCTCGCCCCATCCACCAGCAGGCTGCGCGCGCTGGCGTGGGTGAGCGCGTGGATCATCCGCTTGGGGCTGGCTCCGGTCCAACGGGTAAAGACACGCTGGAAATGATGCGGGGACAAGCCTGCTGCGTTGGACACTTCGGCCAGATCTGGATGCTCGCTCCAGTTCTCCGACAGGTAGGACAGGGCCGCGGTCATGCGCGCGTAGTCGGCTGAGCTTTCCAGCTCCGGCACCAGGTCACTTGAAGGGACGGAAAAAGATTGGGTCGTGTCACTCATGGGTGCAGATTGCCCAAGCGGGACTTCACGCGCCACCCGGTTCTTGCGATGCGGCAGGCTTTAGTCCGCGCCGGGCACGCTGAAGCGCGTCGCGAACCGCATCAGCCAGCGCCTCGCGCTCCTTTGGCGACAGCATGGCTCCAATAATCAGCGATTTGCCACTGGCGGTCAGGCGTGCCTGCACATCTGGTTCACCCTCACCGGCAATCTCCACACGGGTCCACGCACTGGGCAGCCGAAACGCGGTGACATGGCCAAAGGGCGTACGTCTTGCCACACGGATTTCATCGGATGTGATCTGGATAAGCTCGCGGCGTCTCCCATCACGGTAGGACAGCTTGAACGCCAGGAAGACCAGCAGCACGTCGAGCCCGAAAAAGCCAATGACCGGCCACGCGCCCAGCATCATGAACATGACCCCGCCGGAAAAACTGATCACGGCCACAGCGACCATCAGGGCATAGAAGCCGGGATTTGGGAGTGAGCGGTTGGGCCGAATTTCTGCGTCGAAATACAAGGTAGCGCCATCAGCCAGCGGCGGAGCGCTGGGGTCTGCGGGCCAGTTTTCGTAGTGCGAGCGACGTTCCATGGCCGCCAAGATAATCCGGTCAGAGCTTTAAGCGAAGACCGTGACCATCTGCCGCCCTCTAACGATGCACCGACCGTCAGTGGACCAGATCGTCATTGTCTGGGCTGAGTAGCCGTCCTCAGCGTGCTCCGGTTCTGACTGTAACAGATACCACCCGCCTTCTGTGCTCAAATCCTCGCTGAGCATGTCGACCATCCACGTCATGGAGGATAGGGGGGCGAAGGATTTCAGGTGGGTGGTAATGGCCGGCGGCAGAGCATCTGCAAGGCAGAGCAGGGCGGTCAGGCCGGTGCGCGCTTCTGGCTCTTGAAAGCGCGTCCAGAAGCGTAGCGGGCCGCGGCCCGTCGCGCCTGTAAAAGGCAGGGTGCCGCCAGCCAGATACAGCTCGAAATTACGGGTAAACTGCGGTGCGCCCTCAGGAAAGTTGCCGCCTTGCGCGCCAGCGGGCGGCGGAGCGACGCCTTCAGGCAGGCCTGGACCAGCCAGTGCCAGGGCGCTCTCGCGCCCGTCAGCGAAGGTAAAGACCGTCTCCGCGCCAATACCCGCTTCGCTGGTCAGGCGCGCCCTGACGGAGCTGGCGGTCCGGCCCGAACGCAGTCGCTCTGCCTTCACCTCGACCGAGCCGCCAGATGGCCCGACGAAGCTGATAAGCGCGCTGCGCAAGGGGCGCGCCTCACGCAGCTGGTCTTGAGCGGCCATCAGGCACAAAGCCGTGCTGATCCCGCCATAGGTGGTGCGTCCCTGCTTCCAGCTTTCTGGAACTTCAGCTGTCAGGCCGCTTTCGGTTTTGGTCACGGAGGACAGGAAGTCAGCATAGCTCATGGCGCGGGCTTTCCAGGCGAAGGGTGAACGCTGTTCGCCAGTGAATTAATGCGTCCGTCGCACGCTGCCTAGGGCTGAGTTGCTGAAGCCTGCACCCAATATGAACGCAAAGGCCTTTCTCGTGCCCCAATCGGGGGTTAGACCTGTCAGCATGATGAATACCGCTTCGCTTTTCCTGACCACGGTCCTCAGCTCGCTTCTTGCGAGCCAGGAACCGCCTGCCAACGACCCGACGCCAGCTGATGAGCCGGCTGCGGTTGAAAGCACCGACGCGTCGGCTGAACCCGATCTGCCCATGCAGCTGCCTGACCGGGAGGCCTTGCTGGCGGCTGAGGCCGAGCAGCGCGCTGAGGCAATCTCTCGCGCTGATAGCTGGTTTGATGGCCTTGATACCCTCCAGGCTCGCTTTATCCAGTTTGCCCCTGATGGAAGTGAGCTTGGCGGTGACCTGGCGCTGGATCGCCCCGGTCGCGTTCGTTTTGACTATGACGACCCGAGCCCCATCCTGATGGTCGCCGACGGCTCGACAGTGGCCCTCGCCGATTTTGCGCTGGAGACGATTGATCGCGTCCCGCTTTCAGCAACGCCGCTGCGCTATGTCGTGGGGGATACCGCGCTTGATACGTCTGGTGCGGTGGCCGACGTCAACCGCGCCGACGGGCGTATCTACATCACCCTGGTTGATCCTGATGGCGAGACCGACGGACGCCTGACGCTCATCTTTCACGATGCAAAGCCTGACGATGCGGCCTCCACGATGGCGCTAGAGGGCTGGTATGTGGTCGATGCCTTTGGCGGTCTGACCGAGGTGCGCCTTTTTGAGCCTGTGCGTAACGAGCCTGTCGACCCGCGCCTCTTCATCCTGGATGATGAAGACGTCACCGGCGGTGATCGCAGACGCGGTCGGCGCCGCTAATCCTCGTAGTCTTCAGGGCGAACTACATAATTCAGCGCCAGCCGCCCTCCGTCGGCATAGATGCATTCGCCGGTGATGTAGCTGGAGTCCTTTGAGGCGAGGAACCAGGTCACACCCGCGATTTCGTCCGGATCGCCGAGGCGCAGCATCGGCGTGCGCGATTTGATCCGGTTCATGGCCTGCTTGTCGTCGGCAACAGCTTTGAGGATATCGGTGTTGATCGAGCCGGGGCCTACTGCATTGACGCGGACACCCCAGGGGGCAAGCGACAGGGCCATGGCCTTGGTCATTTGATTGAGCGCACCCTTGCTGGCCACATAGGCGAGCTGGTCAGGGATAGCCACGCGGGCGTTGACCGAGCTCATATTCACGATCGCATAGCGCTTGCGACAGTCTTCGGCGCGGGTCTGCTCTTCCTCAATCTGCTCGACCATCTGTTTGGCAGCGGCGCGGGCGACCAGAAAGGCCCCGCGAAGATTCACGCCCATGACCTTGTCGAAATCGTCGACCGAGAGCTCGAGAATGTCGCCGCCGCGAACCTGAGCGGCGTTGTTGACCAGGATGTCGAGCCGATCAAAGGCAGAGCGGGTTTCGGCCATCAGATTGGCAACAGACAGCTTGTCGGCCACGTCACAGTGCACAAAAATTGCGCGGTCCTTGCCGCCATCAAGGTCGCGTGCCAGCGCTTCACCCGCATCGTCATCCAGGTCGGCAATAACCACGCGCAGGCCCTCTTCGACAAAGCGACGGGCGCAGGCTGCGCCAATGCCGTTGGCAGCCCCTGTGATAATGGCGACGCGATCTGAATGCGGCATGGTGGAAACTCCTGCGGGCTTTCAATCTTCAGCCGCGATGTGAAGCGCACTGAGGCGCGGGTGTAAAGCGGGCAAGCTGAGGCAGATGCGCCAGACCTTATGAAAAAGGGCGGCCGCGTGTGTGCGACCGCCCCCATGCATGTTGAGCTCAGATGAGCGCTATTGTCTTCGCAATCGCTCAATCTCTTCTTTTAGTTTAAGTTTTTGCTTTTTAAGGTCAGCAATCTGAAGTGTGTCTGAGGAGGGGGACTTGAGGAATTCTTCAATGCGGGCATCCAACTGATGGTGACGAGCGTCCAGTTCACGGATACGAGCTTCAGTAGCCATACGTGCCTCCTATGTGGTTAGACCTAGATTGAAGCACTGATGCGGACCGGTTCGCAAACCCATTTTTGCGATGTGGTTCAAAATTAATTAGGTGGAAAATGACCGCTGAGACAAAAGAGCGTTTGATTGTCGGTATTTCCGGTGCATCGGGGATTATTTACGGCATTCGTGCGCTTGAGGCGCTCCGTGCACTGAATATCGAAAGCCATATGGTCGCCAGCAAGGCGGCGGATATGACGCTGTCCTATGAGACGGGCTTGAAGCCGTCCGAGCTTCGCGAACGCGCCGACTTTGCCTACAAGATGCCCGATGTCGGGGCACCGATCGCCTCGGGGTCCTTCAAGACGCGCGGCATGCTGATCGCGCCATGCTCGGTCAAGACCATGAGCGAGATCGCCACCGGCGTCACGTCCAGCCTGCTCACGCGCGCTGCCGATGTGGTCTTGAAGGAACGTCGCCGACTGGTCCTGATGCTGCGCGAAACGCCCTTTCATCTGGGGCATCTGCGCACCATGACCCAGCTTACCGAGATGGGGGCCATCATCATGCCGCCCCTTCCAGCCTTTTACGCGCATCCCAAAAGTCTTGATGACATGGTCGACCAGTCGGTTGGCCGCGCACTCGACCTGTTTGGCCTCACCTGGGATGGCACACGGCGCTGGGGCGAAGATCTGGAGCAAGGCCGACGCCCCTCCGCCGCCGTCAGGCCGGATGAGGCGTGATCCGCTATGAGCAAGCCTTCCTCACCCCGCCGTGTGGCGTTCTGGGACTTCTCCAAAGCTGTCTATGGTCAGCCGGGGGTCAAGGAGGCCTGTCTCGCGCTTCAGGATGGCGGGCTGGATGTGAATCTCGGCCTCTGGATTGTCTGGACGGTTATCTATGGCCGTGATCCAGGGCCCGCGATTGGCGCGGCCGTGGATCGGTCCGCCCTGTGGAGCGCCGACGTGGTCAAGCCGCTGCGGGCCGCGCGGACCGGACTTAAATTCCCGCCTGATTTTGTTGAGACCGAGGCGGCCGCAGCCCTGCGCAAGACGGTACTGGGTGCCGAGCTTGAGGCGGAACGTCTGGAGCAACTCGCGCTGGAGGGCTTGTCACAGAGCTGTCCCGAGCATCGGGCGGATGACCTGCGCGGCCTCGCCTTTGCCCGGCTTGAGGCCTACGCGAGCAAGCTCGGCGCAACCGTTCCAGCCACGGTTTTTATCCAGACTATTTTCGACGCTCTTGAAAACGTGTAGAATAAGCGTCATAGAGCAGCGCTGCTCGCGATGAGCCAAGGTCTGTGAGGGACCGGCGATAATAGCGCGCGCGACATCACGGGAATAACCGTCCGGCCGTTTGCGTGCCGGCCTGTCTGGAGGCGTTGATCAACGCAATGGACGGCGAGTTTGACTTAGCCGCGCTTGAAAAGCGCCTTGAAGAGCTTGAGCAGGAGCACCGCGCCCTTGATGAAGAGGTGCGCGCCCTGACCATGTGCGGTGTCGTGGACCAGCTTAAAGTGATGCGTCTGAAGCGTCGCAAGCTCCAGCTCAAAGACGAGATCTATCGGATCGAGGATATCCTCAATCCTGATATCATTGCCTGATTGATTTAGGACTCGAACCGATTACGCCGCAGCGATCTTGCGCGCATACATCGCCGCATCTGCCTCAGCCATCGCCGTTTCGACATCCACATCTGGATCAAGCGCGCGAACGCCCCAGGCTGCGCCGAGAGTCAGCTCCACGCCGTCGTGAAGGATCGGCGTGCTGGCGATGGTTGCAGCGAGCTCCTCAGCCTTGCGTTCGGCCATGGCCGCCGGCGTCAGCGTCAGGACAATGCCAAACTCGTCCCCGCCGAGGCGTCCAACGGCATCGGTCTCGCGCACATGGGCCGCGATAAGTTCGGCGACCTGGCGCAGCGCGGTATCGCCTGCCGCATGGCCGTGGGTGTCGTTGATTTTTTTAAAGCCGTTGAGGTCCATATAGACTAGTGCAGACGGAGCATTGTGCCGCTCCGCCAGGGCCAGAGCCTTTGAAACCTCGCGCAGAAAGGCCCGGCGATTAAGCACCGGCAGGAAGACATCGTGATCGGCCAGCGTTTCCAGATCGCGGACTTTGGCGCGCAGTGCCTCGGTCTCCTTGCGAAGCTGATCAACCTCGCCCATTAGCGATAGCAGAGCGCGCTGGACGTTGGGGGTCAGTTCAGCCTCAGGTACGCCCATGATCGACGCGGTGTCGCGGGCCGCGCTGGTGCTGGACGCTGCCGAGCTCGAAGACGCGGTTCCGGCTTTGGACGGGCTGGAAACGCTGTCGCGGCTACGCGCGGCGCTGGCGGGTTCTCCGGGGCGAATGCGCATGGCTGCGCCTCCAGGCTAGTGGACATTGCCACCAGCCTTGGCCCGCTGCGGTTAAGAAAGTGTTCACTATGCCTAAGCGCTGGGCCGCTCTAGCTGCCCACCGCGCCGCCATCGGTACGGCGCAGGGCGACGACAGACGGGCGCGGCGGCATGGTGTCATTGAAGTCCGGCCAGCGCGTGCCCGGGTTTTCAAAGGTCGCGCCGTCGGTGTCGCCGGGGTGCTGGACAGCCGCGAACAGGGTTGAACCGTCAGAGGTGAAGCGCGGGCCGCAAACCTCCGCACCAGCTGGCGCACGGAAGAAGGCGCGACCGGTACCGCGACCTTCACCCTCGGTCTCCATGGACCAGATGCCATCGTTGGAGCCGGTGCGCGGGTTACCATCGGTGGACACCCAGAGCCGACCTTCCGGGTCAATGGCGCAATTGTCTGGTGATCCGAACCAGCCCTGTTCGCTGGTAGCCGGGTTCCAGGTGGCACCGGATGTTGCGTCGCTCGGGTCGCCACACAGAACCAGCATTTCCCAGCGAGAGCGTGTCGCGGTGAAGTCGCCATCCGGCTCGATGATCTCGATGATCTGGCCCACGCCGTTATTGGCGCGCGGGTTGGCGGCATCGACCTGATCTTCGGTTCGGCGTGTATTGTTGGTCAGCATGATGTAGGCGCGGCCGGTCTGTGGGTTGGGCTCCACATCTTCAGGTCGGTCCATCGGCGTGGCGCCCAGAAGGTCAGCCGCCCGGCGCGCCTCGATCAGGACTTCGCCCTGGCTGCCAAAGCCGTTGGCTTCGGTCAGCGGGCCGGTGCCAAAGGTGAGCGGCATCCACTCCACCGTGCCGTCCGCGTCAAAGCGGGCCACGTAGAGCGTTCCGTCATCTAGAAGGTCGCGATTGGCGGCGCGATCGCCCGGTGTATAGCGACCAGCGGTGACGAATTTATACACATAATCAAAGCGCTGGTCGTCGCCCATATAGAGCACCACTCGACCGTCAGGCGCGACGATGCTCTCTGCGCCCTCATGCTTGAAGCGGCCAAGGGCGGTGCGCTTTTTCGGGGTTGAGGTCGGATCCATGGGGTCAACTTCGACAACCCAGCCATAGCGATTGGGTTCGCGTGGCTCGGTGCCGACGTTGAAGCGATCTTCAAACCGCCCCCACTGATACCAGCCGCCGGGGACACCATAACGGGCATGGTTGGACGCTTCAGGGTGTCCTTCAGGCAG
Organism: Maricaulaceae bacterium EIL42A08; assembly: GCA_024178355.1. Taxonomy (GTDB): domain Bacteria; phylum Pseudomonadota; class Alphaproteobacteria; order Caulobacterales; family Maricaulaceae; genus Oceanicaulis. The sequence goes on from JAMZNZ010000003.1 coordinate 396,938, forward strand.
CTCGCCGAGGAAATTGCCGTTGAAATTTTCCTCCGCCATCAGATAGGTGCCCCAGGGCGTAATGCCCCCAGCGCAGTTGTTCATCGTGCCCAGAACGCGGCGACCGGTGGGGTCTGCGTTGGTCTGAAGCCGGGCATGGCCTGCGGCAGGACCGGTCAGCTCCATCGGCGTGCGCGCCGTAATCCGGCGGTTCACGGGCGAGCCGATAACAGGGGCCCAATGGCCGTCTTCGCTGCGCTCAATTTCGACAATCGATCCGCCATGGGCGGCCTGCTCGGCGGCGCATAGCTCAGCGGTCATGGAGTTGGGGTAGTCAGCGGCAACACCGGGCAGCATCAGCTGGGTCGAGGTGTATTCGTGGTTTACGCAAAGAATGCCGCGCGTGACCCGCCCACCGCTTCGTTCCAGCTCGATAAAGCCCAGATAATCGTTGTTGTATCCAAACTGGCGTTCCTGAGCGGCAGCTGTCTGGTTCATCGGATCGAACGCCGGGGAATCGGGAAAGAGCGCGTCACCCCAGCCGATGACAAGGTCCGCCGTGTAGCCTTCAGGGTAGGCAATCGTATCGCTCACCGCTCGCTCGATCTCGGCAAAGGAGACGGACGGGGCAGACCCGCCCTGCTCAGGCGGCGATAGCCCATCCGCGCAACCGCTGACCGTCACCGCACCGGCGGCGGCACCCGTCGCCAGAAAGCCGCGCCGCGACAGGCGCTGGTCCAGCACATCACGAAAGGTCGCCGCGGTTTCGGTACGCGGATTGACGGAGTGGTTTTCGCTTTGGTCGATCATGGTTGACGGCGCTTTCCAGGCAGGAATGAACTTCTACAAAGCGAAGATTATCCGGTCTGTATGACGGGTCCATGATGAATCAGGTCACAGCTGCAGATTGGTTTTTCTTGACCTGTAAGGCCTTCTGACTAATGTGCCGCGCCTTCTACTCCACACTTGAAGGCAAATCTGACCATGGCTGATGCCGCTGCCCCCATTGCCATTGTTATGGGCTCTCGCTCTGATTGGCCGACCATGAAGCATGGCGCGGACATTCTTGATGAGCTTGGTGCGGGCTATGAGGCCAAAGTGGTCTCGGCTCATCGCACACCTGATCGTCTCGTGGAGTTTGCCAAAGCTGCAAAAGCGCGCGGCGTGAAGGTTATCATCGCAGGTGCCGGCGGCGCTGCGCACCTGCCAGGGATGATCGCCTCCATGACACCGCTGCCCGTGCTGGGCGTGCCGGTTCAGTCAAAAGCCCTGTCCGGTCTCGATAGCCTTCTGTCCATTGTTCAGATGCCGGGCGGCGTTCCGGTTGGCACGCTGGCGATTGGCAAGGCGGGCGCAAAGAATGCGGCGCTGCTGGCCTGTTCCATCATCGGGCAGGGGGATGAGGCACTTATGGAGCGGCTTGAGGCCTGGCGCGAGGTGCAAACCGCTTCAGTGGCTGAATCGGTCGAGGACTGACACTCATGTCCAGTAAGGCCCGCCTGTCACCGTGTGATCGTGTCGGAATTCTGGGCGGAGGGCAGCTTGGCCGCATGCTGGCAACCGCCGGGGCTCGGCTGGGGCTGGATGTGGTCATTTTCGATCCCCAGGCCGGATGCCCTGCGTCGCGGGTCGCCGCTGAGACCATCACCGCGCCTTATGAAGACCTTGAAGCGGTCGCGCGCTTTGCCAAGAGCGTGGATGCGGTCACATACGAGTTTGAAAATGTACCGGTTGAGACTGCGGCAGAAGCGGCCAGGCACGCGCCGTTGCGCCCTGGGGTTCAGGCCCTCGAGGTGGCGCAGGACCGCTTTGCAGAAAAGAGTTTTTTAAACCAGCACACAGCGCCCACTGTGGCGTTTAAGCCGGTGGAGAGTGCCGATGATGCCCTTGCCGCCGTTGAGGCTATCGGCGTGCCATCGGTGCTGAAGACCCGGCGTTTTGGCTACGATGGCAAGGGTCAGGCGGTCGTGCGAGAGGCCGGTGCGGCTGGTGACGCCTTTGTCGCGATCTCTCAGCAGCCAGCTATTCTTGAGGCCTTCGCCCCGTTTGTTCGAGAGCTTTCTGTCATCGCTGCACGGTCGCTGGATGGGCAGATGCTGACCTATCCACTGTGCGAGAACGCGCACGCCGATGGAATATTGCGTGAAACGCGGGCTCCGGCGTCCGTCTCGCCAGAGATTGCCGCAGAAGCCGTCCGCATCGCCGAAGCCATCCTGACCGCACTCGATTATGTGGGAGTGCTGGCGGTTGAGCTGTTTGAGCTGAAAGACGGTCGTCTTCTGGTCAATGAAATCGCGCCTCGGGTGCACAATACCGGGCATTGGACCGAGGCGGCCTGCCGCGTCAGCCAGTTTGAACAGCATATGCGCGCAGTTGCCGGCTGGGCGCTGTCTGATCCGGCACCGATCCGTCGCGCGCGCATGATCAACCTGATTGGCGATGACGTGGAGGGCTGGGCCGACTGGCTTGCCAATCCCAGGGCTGTTCTGACTCTTTATGGCAAGCGCCAGACCCGTGCCGGACGCAAGATGGGCCATGTGACGGTCCTGGAAGACTAGGTCTGGAAGACTGGGACCGCGCTTGCCCTTGCGCGCCAGCTCGCACAAGCTGGCCGTAACAGGGGAGGGGCGTATGCTTCGCATCATCGCAATTGTCATAATTTCGGCAGCCATCCTGCTGGGGATCGCTGCCTATGGGCCAGGCGCGCTGAACGCGCAGAAGTTCGAACCGCCTGCACCCGATCCTGCCTTGACCTCTCTTTTCGGTGAGCCTGCGGCACCGCTCAGTTTTGAAGCGCGGGACTTTCATGGACCTGAAGACCTGGAGATTGGCCCCGATGGGCGGCTTTACGCCAGCCTGGCTGATGGGCGGATCATGGCCCGCGATCTTGAGGGGGGCTGGAGTGAATTCGCCAACACCGGGGGCCGGCCTCTGGGGCTCGCATTTGCGCCGGATGGTGCGCTGTTCGTGGCCGATGCGTTGAGAGGGCTTTTGTGGCTGGGCGATGACGGTTTCCAGGTCTGGATGGCCGATGAAAGTGAGGGCGGGCCACTGGTTTTTACCGACGACCTGACGGTGCTGGAAGATGGCTCGATCATCCTGACTGACGCGTCGCGGCGCTGGGGTTATGGTGAGTACATGACCTCATTTTTAGAGGGTGAGCAGACCGGGATCGTGTATCGCGTGACCGCGCCCGGCGAGTATGAAGCAATCGCCGATGGCTTTGCCTTTATCAATGGCGTGGATCACGACCCGGAGACGGGGTTGGTCTATCTCAATGAAACATGGGCTGGTCGGCTTTGGGTGCTGGACCCGGACACGCGTACCGTGGACGTGCTGGTCGATGGCCTGCCTGGATATCCTGACAATCTGGAATTCGACCCCGAGACCAATCTCATCTGGGTGGCATTGCCGTCCGTACGCTCAGCCGAGCTTGAAGCCCTTCATCCCAACCCGCTTTTAAAGCGGGTTGCGTGGCGCTGGATTCAGATTGCCGGTCTTCCACCCCTGCCTCCGCGCCCGGTCAAGGCGATGGCCTTTAGCCAGCAGGGGCAACTGGTGCGGACTTTGCTGGGGCCTGATGATGCGCCGACCGGTATCACCACAGTCGTGCCCTTCCAGGGCGCGCTATGGGTTTCCGGGTTGGAGAGGGACGGAATTGAGACCTACGCAATGCCGGCAGAGCTTCAATGAGCCGCCTTGCCCTTATCACCGGCGGGTCGAGCGGCATTGGTCTGGCGCTGTCAAAAAAGCTGGCCGAGCGTGGCTATGACCTGGCCTGGGTCAGTCTTGATGAAGCTGAGCTGGCGCAGGCAAAAGCCGATTTGATGGTGGACCATGAAGACTTGCGGATTGAGACGCTGGCCCTGGATCTGTCCTCGCCGGATGCCGCGCGGCGGGTCTTCCAGTGGGCGAATGGCCTGTCCGGTGACGGTGTGGAGCTGTTGGTCAATAACGCCGGGCTTGGGGTTTATGGTGATAGCGCGGGTCTTTCCATCGAAGCTGAGCAGTTGATGATCGACGTCAATATCAAAGCCCTGCACGCGCTGACGCGGACCTTCCTGCCCTCAATCGAAGAGCGCGGTGGCACGATCATAAATGTGGCGTCGAATTCCGCTTTCGTGCCGACACCCCGGCTTGCAGTCTACGCGGCAACCAAAGCCTTCGTGCACCACTACTCCACCGCCCTGCAGCAGGAGTTGTCGGGCTCCGGTTCCCCAGTGCGTGTCATGACCGTGTGTCCCTCTGCGGTCTCGGACACGCCGTTTAAAGAGCGCGCTGCGATGGATCGCGTTCGCACCTTTTCAAGCTTCACTGCAACGACGGCAGACGAGGTTGCTTATGACATCGTTGTCGGTCTGGACCGGGGATCAGACCGGGTCATTACCGGTGCGGCCATGCGCAGGGCCATGTGGCTAATGCGCTTTGCGCCTCAGTCCTTAATTCAGTGGCTGACCCGGCGTGAAACGGGGCAAATTTAATACTGTAGAGGGCTCCGGTTTTTGTTGACTGTGGTTACCGGGCCTAGAAATATGTGCGACGGGCGCGCGAAACGGGAATTTTCGCCGTCAGTCTTTTGGGGGGAAAGAGGTTCGGGCCATGTCGCACCGAACGCACCCCCGACACAGGGGAACGACCATGAAACATATTCGCTCACTTCTGCTCGCAAGCTCTGCGCTTGGTGTGCTCGCTGCCGGGACCGCGTTAGCCGACGAGGCGCAAGAGGACCTGCAGAAGGCCGCTGAGGTCAACGAGACCTACACCTTCACAGCCGATATCAATTCGATCCGGGCCGCGATGCGCCCGCAGATCATTGTGCGCGATGATCTCGATCCGTCAGCTGATCCGGCTGATGACCTTGCAGCAAGCGTCGATGCGGATAATACCTGGGCTCCGGTGGTTCAGCTCTTCCTTCGCAATAACAATACGGGCGGCGTATTCTTCAACTGTACCGGTACGCTGATTAACCCGCGTACCGTCTTGACGGCGGCCCACTGCGTAAACTCTTCGTCTTCTGAAGCCTATGGCCTTGCGGGTGCAGCGCCGCTCTCAATCCTGGTTGGTTTCGGCCCTGATACGCAGGACGCGATTTTCAACACGATCTTCACGGGGGCGAGCTATAGCGAGGGCGGGGTCGCGACGTCGACCGACGTGATCATCCACCCGTCTTCGGAAGTCAGCCTTGGCGGCTTGCCCTTCCCGTGGGCTGATGTGGCGATGGTCGCGCTTGATGAGCCGATCACCGACGTCCCGACCATGGCCATGCTTTTCTCGCCGCTTGATCAGCTGACCCGCGTTGCAATTACTGGCTACGGGACGCAAGGGACCGGTGAGTTCGGCGCAGGACCATCGCTTTCTCCATTCCTGAGGCTTGAGGGCGAAAACGAGATTGGCCTGATTGGCTCTCCGGCGGACCTCATCGACGGTATTTTCCCCGGCTTCGCCCCCTCCGCTGTGAGCCTGGGCTTTGAAACCCAGACCATGTACTGGATGGATTTTGACAATCCCAACCGAGCCAATCCTGGCGAGGATGATTGCACATTCACGGGCTTCGGGATTTCATGCCCAACATTTCAGGATGTTCTGGACATCGACTGGTTCGATGGCGATGCGCTTCCCAATGAGGTTGCGACTGCGCCGGGCGACTCCGGCTCGCCTATGATTGCAACCGAGCTGGCTGACTTCCCGTTGATTCTCGGCGTTCTGTCGGGGGGCTTCGACTTCTTCGGGGTCAATAACAGCTATAGCGACATTAGCTTCTACAACCCGCTCTTCCCGTTCTTTGAGTTCATCAGCGCCAATACGCCATACAAATATGTCTCGGCCGTTGAAGGCGATGGCCGCTGGCTCGATCCCAACCACTGGACCCAGGACCTCGATCCGAATTTCTATATTTTCGACGAGACAGGAGCGCTGGTAAACGGTCTGCCCGAAGGACCTGAAGAGGGAGTCTACGCCTCAGACGACAAGGTCGGTTCGATTCTGGGCAATGACATTTCTGGTAATAGCACCGCGGACTCGCCCTTCCTGCCGCCTCAAACCAGTGGTGGGGCAACGCCGGTTTCAGCAGGTGCAGGCAATGCAGTTGTTGGCGTAACGGTGGCTGAGCCAGGCACCGGCGTGGTCTACGCAGGTGATGCCGAACCGGGTTCTGGTGCGGTTGTAGGTTCTGACGGCGAGCCGGCCGATGCCAGCGTCGGGACGTCGGTTGAAGCTGTGTTCAGCCTCGACGCGATGACACGCGAAAGCGCAGCATCGACCCAGGACGCTCCAAACTTTGGGGCAAACCTACCGCAATCGTCTGTTCTTGTGGGCCCTGGCTCAACGGGCTTTGTGCCAGACAATACCGACGGCACACCGGGTACGGCGTTTGAGAATCCGGCCCAGTATTTTGACGTCAGCTTCTCCAACGCCGGTACCACGACGCTCGACAGCGGTGCCCTGATCGAGGTGGACCAGGTTACGCTGCTGAATGGCGGCGCAACCCTTCGGATCGAGGACAACGCCGGTCTTATTTCGCTGATTGGCACGAACGTCCTTCTGGGCACGCTTTATGTTGAGGAGACCGCCGCGCTCTTCACACCCGTTCTGGTCAACGATCTGGGTATCGTGTCCGGTTCCGGTGTGATTTTCGCTGAAAGTTTCATCAACCGTGGGGGCATTGTCGATCCCGACTTTGTTGATCCGTCGACCACCTTTGGTGAGCTGACGATTGTTGGCGATTACACCCAGCAGGGCCAGGGCGTTCTAAAAATCGACATCCTTGACCAGCCCGGCAGCGCAAACTCGGTCGAAAGCCTTGGTGTGCTGGGTGCCGCTAACCTTGATGGCACAATCTGGATCACGGCTGATGCGGCCGAGCAAAGCCGCGGCACGACCTACACAATTCTGGAAGCGCTGGGCGGTGTGAACGGGACATTCGCCAACGAGATGACCCAGATCAGTGCCGTTTTGTCATTCAATCTGACCTATAATGCGAATGACGTTCAGGCGACGGTTGTCGCGGCTGACTATGCAGATGTCATTGCTGGCGGTGATATTAACGCGCTGGCGCTGGCCGGTGCGCTTGATGGTGCAACCAGTGGGTCTTCAGCACCCTCTGGTGCGCTCGGTTCAATCGTTCGCAGCCTTGACGCACTGCCGACAGCAGATGCGCTCAATCTGGCTCTGGGGACGATTGCACCGTCAGAGACCTTCGTTTTTGACCAGATGGGCAACAGTGCAAGCCGCAGCCTGACAAGTCTGTTCCTTGGACGCCCCAATGCCACGCGCCAGGCAGCAAGTGGTCTTGATGTCTCCGCCCTGAACATTCGTGGCAATAACACGCCTACGCTGCTGGCAAGTTCGGCTCAGGATACGCCAATGCGCTCATCCCAGGACCGTATGTTGCCCGATAATATGACTGCGTTCATTGCTGGTGATGTTGTCTTTTCCGAAGACCGTGCTGCACCAAGTGGAGAAATTGATACCGCCCTTGTTACGGCGGGTATCGAGGCCCGCCTGGCCCCCAGCGTCGTAGGCGGTGTTGCTGTGACCGGGTCGTGGTTTGAAGCAGGTGATGACGTTCGCAGCTTTGATGGAGATGGCGTCGGTGCCGCCGCTTATCTCGGCGTGGCTGGAGATATCTTCTACGCCAATGCCGTGCTGGGTTATATGGCTCACTCCTACACCAGCGAGCGTCCTGTCTTTAATGGGACTTCGGTTGTAGATGCGACGGGCGGAACAGATGCTGATCAGGTCTATGCCGCGGTTGAGGCCGGTATGAATATCGACCTGGGACGCGGGGGTGAGTTTGGACCTCTCGTACGCATTCGTACCTCAAGCACTGAAATTGAAGCTTACACCGAGGAGGGCGCAGGTGCCTTCTCGGTCGCTGTCGCTGATCGTACTGTGGATCAAACCACGGGCACCCTTGCGCTCTCCGCCTGGACGCCGGTTACCGACAAGCTTGTGTTATCGGGCGAGTTCGGGGCAGAGCTGCTGCTGGAAGGCGGCGATGCGCCTACCGCTCTTGCATCGCTGGCCAATGTTGCTGGGACGCCCTTTACGCTTACTGGGGTGACGCAAGATGAGTCATACCTCACAAGCCGGATTGGTGCGGCCTATCAGCTTAGCCAGGGCGCAATTATCGAGGCTCAGTACGAGCGCGACTTTAACCGGACGGATTTCAACTATGAACGCCTGATGGTTGCTTTGCGTTTCGGCTTCTAACTCGGGTTTAGGCCAAGCGAGGAAAGCCCGGGTCTGGTCTGTGCCAGGCCTGGGCTTTTCTTTTATAGGTGGCGCTGTTCGAGCCATGGACTGCTTTGATGCAATCCGATAAACCCGAAACAGGGTGCATCGTGATTAACCGCGATGGGGCCATTTGCCGGAGGGATTTTCGTGAGATTTGCGCGCGTACTTATATCAGCCTTTGCGCTGGTAATCGCTACGTCTGCCAACGCTCTTGGCCAGGATGAGCCCGCGCAGCAAATCTACATGGATGCCAACGAGCTGGTCGAGGATCGTGAGCGCGGGCTCTATATCGCGCGCGGCGAGGTTCGCCTGCGCACTGGCGACCGCGTCCTCTACGCTGATGAACTTATCTATGACCCGCAAACAGGCCGCGTAACTGCGCGCGGTAATGTTCAGTTGTTTGAGGGTGTTCAGCCCGCGCAGCAAGCCGACGAGATCATCCTTGATGACGGGATGGAGGAAGGCGTCGCCTACGGATTTGCCACTTTGCTGGAAAACAACGGACGCGCCGCGGCTGCAGCCGCCATTCGTCGTCCAGACGGGTCTGTGGAATTGCGCGATGCCTACTACACAGCCTGCGAGCTATGCGAGGACGGGCCCGGGGAGCCGACCTGGCGCTTGCGGGCTGCGGAAGTGACCCGTGACCTGGACGACGAGGTTATTCGCTATCGCGACATGAGTCTGGAGGTCGCGGGAGTTCCTGTATTTTATGCGCCTTATTTTGCCCATGCGGACCCGGCCGCCAAGAGACGGTCAGGCTTTCTTCTTCCAGCGGTAGACATCTCCAACAGGCTCGGCTTCAGCTACCAGCAGCCCTATTATTGGGCGATCAGCCCGCATCAGGATCTTGTTGTCTCACCTCGCCTTATGAGTGAGGCTAACCCGCTATTGGAATTTGATTATCGCCGCCGCTTTTACTCAGGCGAAGTCAACGTCGAATTCAGTTTCACCTACGAACAGGAATTTACGGACGGTCCCGACGAGGATGAGAAGGGTGAGTGGCGCGGTGATGAAGAGTTTCGCGGTCATATCTTTGCTGACGGTCGGTTTCGCCTCTCGCCTCAATGGGCCTGGGGATTCGGTGCGCAGGCCGTTGATGATGCCCTTTATCTGCGCCGGTATGATTACTCTGAAGTCCCTGAAGAGAGCTCCACACTGCACCAGTTTGATCAGCGTACGCTGATAAGTCAGCTATATATTACCGGTCGCGGGGAGTCCTATTACGCTGACGTTTCCACGATCCGTTTCCAGCAGTTGACGGAAGACTTTGACAACGACCGCTTGCCGTTTGTGGCCCCCCTGATCCGGTTTAATGGTGACGTGCCACTACCGCGGGGTCTGGGTGATATTGATGTCGAGTTCAATGCTGTGGGGCTACGCAGAGAACTTGGGCGTGATTATATTCGTGCTAGCGCTGGTCTTGAGTGGAGTGCACCTGCTGTGCTCCCGTTGGGCGTGAGAGCTGAACCCTTCCTCTTTGGTCGTGCCGACGCTTTTAGCTTCAATACTGTGGACCGCTTTGGCACCGAGTTGGACCGTCGGAATTTTTCCAGGGCAGTGGGTGCGGCGGGGGTCGATATCAGCTGGCCGTTCCTGCGTACAGGTGAGCGGTTTGATGCAATTATTGCCCCGCGAGCCTTTACCGTCGCCGCCTCCGGCATTGACGACGATAAGATCCCGGTCGCGGCTGAGAGCGAGACCGTTGACCTTGATCGGACCAGTCTTTTCCAAACCAATCGTGTCGGCGGTTATGACCTTTGGGAAGACGGTACCCGTATCGACGTGGGCATCAGTGCCGACTTGCAAGGGCGCGCCTGGTCTGGACTGCAACTGGGCGGATTTGTGGGGCGCAGCTACCGTCTTGATGGCGAGCCTCGGCTTTCAGAAGCAACGGGTACGCTTGAGGACGAGTCAGACTGGGTCGCTGAAGCCTCGATTGAAACCGATTGGGGCGCGATTTCAACGCGCACTCGAATCGATTCGGTTACTGGAGACTTGAACCGGGTCGATCTGACCGGGGCATTGGATATCTGGCGCGCGACGGTCGCAGCAACCTATACGGACCTTTCTGATCCTGCCGCTCCGGCTGAGCTTGAAGAATTTAGTGCCTCTGCTGAATTTGATCTGACAGACCGGTGGAGCGCAACATGGCTTGCGGTCCGCGATATTGATGATGCGCGTACCCGCAGAACCTCCGCAGGCTTGCGTTATCGCGACGAATGTACCGATTTTCGCATCTTCTGGCAGCGCGAAGACCTCGACATCGGTGATCTGGGGCCCAGCGAGTCAATCAAGTTTGAAATCGTGTTGTTCACGTTAGGTGGAATTGGCGAGGATTAAGGGCTACCCGAAGCTGGATCGTGCCCTACTTCTGCCGCTTATGAGCCAGACTGAATTATTCGATGATATCCCAGGTGTGCCACGTCCCAGTCGAGAGGCAGGGCTGGTACATATGTCGGCGTTTACCCCGGCCATGGGGCAGCGCTATGCCGCTAGCCGAAACCATGACTACGGACCTTCGAACAGATCCAATGTTTCGATGTTAAGCGGTCACGTGCGACATCGTCTTCTGACTGAAGCTGAGCTGGTTAGGGCGGCGATTGATGCCCATGGCCTTCACGGCGCGGAGAAGTTCGTACAGGAAGTTTGCTGGCGGACGTACTGGAAAGGGTGGCTTGAACAGCGCCCGTCTGTTTGGCGCGACTACACAACCGGTCTGTCACGGGATCTGAAAATTCTTCAAAAGGACGGCCAGCTGCGCTCGAGTTATGAAGCGGCGGTGGCCGGTGAAACGGGTATTGAGTGCTTTGATGTCTGGGCTCGAGAGCTGGTTCGGACAGGCTATCTGCACAACCATGCGCGAATGTGGTTTGCCTCGATCTGGGTCTACACGCTTGATCTTCCGTGGCGACTGGGTGCCGATTTTTTCTTCAGGCATCTCATAGATGGCGATGCAGCATCCAACACACTCGGCTGGCGTTGGGTTTGTGGTTTGCATACGCGCGATAAGACCTATCTGGCTCGCGCATCCAACATCAATAAATACTCTGGCGGGCGTTTTGAGATGCAAGGTTATGATCTTGCCAGGGAGGCCCTGCCGCTGGGCGACCCTGATCACCCTGCACCAGCGGCGCTGTCGGAAAGTGAGAGGCCGGATCCATCCGCTCCGACGTTGCTGGTCGTCCATGACGAGGACACTGTGGCTGAATGTGGCTTGTTTGATGGCTTGAATATTGTTGCTGTTGTTGGCCTCGACAGTTTTGCTGCGCGCAGCAATCTGCCGGTCGGTGAACGTGCCAAAGCCTTCACTGATGCCGCGATTGAGGACGGGGTTGCGCGGGCCGCACGCCACTTTGAAGTCGATTTTCAGCGGTTTGATGCTGCACAAGGGATAATTCATGCTGCGCAGCAATTCGGTACAAGTCAGATCGTGATGGCTCGGCCTCATGTGGGGCCTCTGGCTGATCAGATCGATGCGTTAAAGCCGCAGCTAACCGTTGCCAGCCTGCGGCTGGTTCGCATCAAGCGTACCTGGGACATAGCCTTCCATCCCCATGCCGATAAGGGCTTCTTCAAGCTCAAAAAGGCAATCCCTAAAGTTCTCTCGCGGCTGGAAATTCTGCCGGGAGCATCCTCTGCTGCGTGACATTCCGGTCTTACAGGGTTACCCAAGTCCAATAAGGATCTAGTGGAATCATGTCGGCTGACCTGCTGCCCAAGTTGAAAGCGCTGGCTGAGCCAACGCGTTTGCGGATCATCTCGCTGCTGGCGCAGGGTGAGATGACCGTTAGCGAGATCATGCAGGTGCTTGGCCAGTCGCAGCCGCGGGTGTCTCGACACCTTAAATTGCTCGCTGACGCCGGTCTCTGTGAACGTTTTCCTGAAGGCGGGTGGGTGTTCTATCGACTGGTGCGGACCGGTCTGGTTTCGAGCCTCGCCGGTCTGGTCGAGGAATATGCCGACTTTGATGCGCCACAGGCCCAACGCGACCGTCAGCGGCTTTCAGAACTGAAATCACAGCGCCGTGCCCACGCTGAACTCTATTTCAAGGAGGCCGCTCAGGAGTGGGCGCATATACGGTCGCTGCAATATTCTGAAGAAGCAGTGGAGTCCGCACTTGTTGCCCTGACCGAAGGTCGCGAATTCAAGCTGCATGTCGATGTTGGAACCGGCACGGGTCGTATGCTTGAGCTGTTCAGCCCGCAAGCGAGCGAAGGCATGGGCGTCGACCTGTCGCGTGAAATGCTTTCAGTCGCACGGTCCAAGCTTTCAGAAGCTGGTCTAAGCTCCCGTTTTGTTCGTCAGGCCGATGCTTCCGCGCTGCCGCTTGAAGATGGGGCGGCCGATCTCGTCACGGTCCACCAGGTACTGCACTATTTGCCGGATCCACGTGTGGCGCTTCAAGAGTGCGCGCGTGTCCTGGTGCCCGGAGGGCTGTTGTTGGTTGTGGATTTTGATGAGCATCGCCACGAGCGCCTTCGCGAGGAGCACCACCATCGCCATCTCGGATTTCCGCCTGCGCGCATGACAGGCTGGCTGCAGGCGGCGGGTATGACATTGAAGGCCTTGGAAACCCTCGAGTCGGAGGGCATAGAGGGTGGGCTGACGGTACTCATCTGGGCCGCCGCCAGAACCGAGGACGCTGGGGACGCATTAAGATGACGCCTGAAACACTGAAATCCCATGCCAATCGGCTTGCCGGGGCATCCATGGCCGAAATTCTCGCCGAAAAAGGCCGCGACGCTGCGCTGCAGTTTTCTGCGGCGGGCCTGGAACTGGATGCTCGACGGCAGCGGATTGATGGTGCCGCCTGGCAGGATCTGCTTGGATTGGCGAGAGCCCTTGACGCGCAGGCGCGGATCGCCGGACTTGCGGCCGGTGACATCGTAAACACGACAGAAGGCCGCCCGGCGCTACACACCGCGTGTCGAGATAGCTCGCAGCTGGCAGACAGAGGCCTGGCAAAACGCCTGACCGAGGCGCGGGACCGCACCCGCCAATTCTGTGCCGGGCTTGAGGCCCCCGACGTTCTTGATGGCCATCCTGTCAAACGCATCGTGAATATCGGGATTGGAGGCTCTGACCTTGGCCCGCGCATGGTCTACGACGCCCTTAAGGCCTACCGCCGCAAGGGTATGGATGCGCGCTTTGTGTCAAACCTTGATCCAGCTGATCTTGATGACGCACTGGAAGGGGCCGAGCCGGAAACGACACTTGTTCTGGTGGTGTCCAAGTCGTTCACGACCCAGGAAACCCTGATGAATGCCAAGGCCGCGCGCGCCTGGCTTGCCGCGAAGCTTGGTGAGGCTGGCGCGGATGCGCGCTTTGCGGCTGCGACTGCGGCACCTGAAAAGGCCCAGGCGTTTGGCCTTGATGCGTCGCGTATTTTCCCGTTCGAGGATGGCGTTGGCGGGCGGTATTCGCTCTGGTCACCTGCCGGCCTCAGCCTCGAGGCAGCGTTTGGACCAGAGGTCTATGACCGCTTGCTGGCCGGTGCGGCCGCGATGGATACGCACGCCCTGACCACGCCGATTGAAAATAATATGGCGATCGCCAAAGGGCTAATCGATGTGTGGAACCGAACCTTCCGCAATCGTCCAGCCCGCTGTGTGACGGCTTACTCGTCACGCATGGAGCGGCTGCCCGCGTATTTGCAGCAGCTTGAGATGGAAAGCCTGGGCAAGTCTGTGCAGGCTGATGGTAGCGCCAGCCCGGCCGAATACCCGGCGTCCGGCGCGCTCATCTGGGGCGGGCGCGGGTCAGATTTCCAGCACTCGGTTTTCCAGTGGCTGCACCAGGGCCAGGACGAAGTGCCGGTGGACTTCATTGGGCTTGCCGATGCTGAATTCACAAAAGACGAGCGTGCACGCGCACTTAACGCAAACCTTGCCGCTCAGGGTGCGGCCCTGACCCGCGGCAAGGTGGGTGAGGGTGAGCTGGCACCCCATACGGCAATCGCCGGTGGCCGGGCCAGCAGCACCATCATCATGGACGGGCTGACCCCTGAGACGCTGGGTGCATTGATCTCGCTGCATGAGCACAAGGTGTTTGTTGAAAGCCTCGTCTACGGCATCAATCCGTTCGATCAGTATGGGGTCGAGCTGGGCAAGCAGCTTGCTCGCGCTATCCTTTCGGGCGACACGGACGTGCTCGACGCCCCGGCGCTCGATATTGCGAAGCGGCTCGGCGTCTAACTTTGTCAAACGGGCGACGCGAATCCCTTTAAGGGGTGACGCGATCCCCGCCAGTTGCGAGTGATTTGCTCGCACACGCATGAGGCCCGCCATGAGTGAACCGACCCGTCCCGCGCTCGATCCAGAAACGATCAAGCCGCTCGCGAATGCTATCCGCGCCCTGTCCATGGATGCGGTGCAAGCGGCGAATTCCGGTCACCCTGGCATGCCCATGGGCATGGCGGATGCGGCCACGGTTCTGTGGACCCGTCACATGAAGTTTGACCCGGCTGACCCTGAGTGGCCGGATCGCGATCGCTTTGTCCTCTCGGCGGGTCATGGCTCCATGCTCATCTATTCCATCCTTCACCTGATCGGTGTTGAGGGTGTGGAGATGGATGATCTCAGGAATTTCCGCCAGCTGGGTGCAAAGACGGCAGGCCACCCGGAATATGGCCATTGCCCTGGCGTTGAGACCACTACCGGTCCGTTGGGGCAGGGTATCTCCACAGCCGTGGGCATGGCGCTGGCAGAGCGCATGCTCAACGCTCAGTACGGCAAGGATCTTGTTGATCACCACACCTGGGTCATCGCGTCCGACGGTGATCTTCAGGAGGGCATCAGCCAGGAAGCGATTTCGCTGGCCGGACACCTGAAGCTTAATCGCCTGATCGTTCTGTGGGATGACAACTCCATCTCCATTGATGGCTCGACGGACCTGTCCGACACCGTTGATCACTGCGCTCGCTTTGAAAGCGCGGGCTGGGTCACGATGAAGGTTGATGGCCATGACCCGGTCGCTGTGGACGCCGCGCTCAGCGAAGCCAAGTCCAGCGACAAGCCCGTTCTGATCGCGTGCAAGACCACCATCGGTTTCGGCGCTCCGACCAAGGCCGGGACCGCCGGGTCACACGGTGCGCCGCTTGGTGGTGATGAGATCGCAGGCACCCGCGAGGCATTGGGATGGACCCATGAGCCTTTCGTGATCCCTGATGAGGTCTATGAAGGTTGGGGTTCGGTTGCAGGCTTCGGTGCTCTTGCGCGCGCCGCTTGGGAGCAGCGCCTGCAAACCTCTGAGCATCTTGAAAGCTTTATCAGCCAGCTCTCGGGCGAGCCGCCGCTGGAAGCCATTCAAGCACTAAAAGCGCACATCCAGCAGATGCTGGAAGACAAGCCGGCGCTGGCAACGCGCGCATCGTCGGGCAAGGCCATCGAGGCGTTTGCCAGGGCTTTCCCTGGGCTCGTGGGCGGGTCTGCTGACCTGACAGGTTCAAATAACACCCGCGCCAGCTACCAGGATGCGGTGAGTGCGCCGGACTATACCGGCGGCTATATCCACTACGGCGTGCGTGAACATGGCATGGCTGCGGCCATGAACGGCATGGCGCTGCATGGTGGTTTCCGGCCTTACTCTGGCACCTTCCTGGTGTTTGCAGACTACTGTCGCCCCGCCATCCGTCTGTCGGCGCTGATGAATCAGCCGGTGATTTACGTCTTCACCCACGACTCCATTGGGCTTGGTGAAGACGGCCCGACCCACCAGCCGGTCGAGCATCTTTCGGCCCTCCGCTCGATCCCGAATCTGGCGGTCTATCGCCCTGCCGATGCTGTGGAAGCCGCAGAAGCCTGGATTGCCGCGCTGGAACGCACTGATGGCCCGACGGCTCTGATCCTGTCGCGCCAGAAGGTGCCGCATGTGCGGTCCGACGATGGATCGGTCAATGCGTCCAAGCGAGGGGCCTACATCATCTCTGAAGTCGACACGCCGAAGGTCACGCTCATAGGAACCGGCACCGAGCTGGAGCTGGCCCTTGAGGCGCAGAAAACCCTGATGGATCAGGGTGTGGCGGCTCGCGTGGTGTCCTGCCCCAGCCTTGAAACCTTCATGGCTCAGGATACCAGCTATATCGAGAGTGTTGTCGATCCGAACCTGCCGGTTGTGGCGGTCGAGGCTGCGCTGCGCTGGGGCTGGGATGGTTTGATTGGCCGTGATGCGGGCTTTGTGGGCATGACCGGATTTGGTGCCTCGGCACCGGCTGAGGACCTTTATAAGCATTTTGGCATTACCGCCGATGCGGTTGTCGAAGAAGCTCTGAAGCGGGTTTAAGGGGCGCGTTGGGGTGAACGAGCTCGACCAGCTGCTAAAGAGCTATAAGGCGGGTGAAACATCCCGCCTGGATATGCTCGCGCAGCTGGTGGCGCTTCCTATCGTTCTGCCCAGTGCAACAGAGATTGATGCTCAGGGAGCAGGATACGAGCCGCTGATATTCGACCGGCTGGGTACCCATATGGTTGCGGCCTTTTCGAACGAAGAGCTTGCGGCCAAATACGCCGATAGCCATCCCCATCTAAAGGCCATCACAGCCGGTGCTTTTATCGAGCTTTTAAAGCCGGAAGTCGGTCTGGTTTTGAACCCGCACATTGAGACGAGTCTTGAGATGGTGCCGGAGTTCCTGAAAAATCTGCGCGCTGGTTTGCAGCCTCGCTAAACCGCTTCGGCGGCCCCAAACGCGAGAAGTTTTGCCACGGTGTCGCGGGCCTTGTCTTCGCCCATCTCGGCAAAGTCGACTGCGCTGATCACTTCACCATCCAGAAAGCGCTCAAGGGCTGGTTCAGCGGGGCGATCAAGGCTGATCGGGCCGCCTGGCGCGACCAGGGCAACGTGATCACCATCGTCAGCCAGGTGCAGCGGCACCAGAAGGCGGCGCTTGATCTGAAGGCCCTCCGGCGGCTGACCCAGCATGATCGCGCCAGAGGTATCGGCCTGACGGGTGGTCACGAACTGGTCGCTGAACAGGGCAAGGACGGCGTCAAAGTCGGCATTGTCGGACACGGCTGTCATTGCTGCGTCGATCTGAGGCTTCAGCTCGGCCGCATCCATCTCGGTGAACCCCGGTGGCAGGGCGGCACGCAAGGCCGGTGATTTCAGAGCCGCTTCAGACACGGCTTCTAACAGGAAGTCCGCCCAGGTCTTCACCAGAATGCCGGTCGTGATGTGAAGGCTGGGCCCGTCAGTGTCAGCATTGACCGCATCATGCATGAGCCCGCGCGGCACATAGAGCACGTCGCCAGGGTTCATCACCAGCTCCAGCGTGATCTCGCCCGCCGCAACAGCGTTGGGCGTGAACTGCTCACCCCGGAACGGGGCCCCGACCGGGGTGTCATAAAGCCGCCAGCGCTTGGTGCCTTCAACCTGAAGCACCAGCACGTCATGGGTATCGTAATGGGTCTGGAAGCCCTGCGCATTGGGGGGCGTGAGGTAGATATTGGTCTGGATGGCGTGGCTGAATTCCAGCTCAAGAGCGCGACACAGCTCGGCCAGAGATCGCTCCCGCCAATGCAGCTGCGGCATAATCAGCGTAGCACCTTCCTGATAGGCGCGCGCTGCAAGGCCGCGATCCACCAGCCCGTTCTCTGACAGGTAGGCGCCCGGTTCGATACGGGGTTCAGCCCGCGCCATCGACAGCATGTCACCGGTGAAAACCTGATCAGACAGAAGCGCGTCCATACGCGCTGTTGAGACCAGATCCGTAAAGTCGCGGTCACCTGGATTGGGTGCGTGAAGGGGCTTCTTTTCCCAATACCGATCAAAGAAATCAGCCGCATCGAACGGCGCTATCAAGCCGCTCAATCCAAGGGCTGGATCAAAGCTGGATGTCATCGGCGAACGGCCTGTGGTTATCTAGCAGCGTCGACCTTGCCCGGCCGGGTCTGCATAGCTTCCGCTATCTGAGTCCGAGCAATTGCGCGAACCACCGCGTCGTCCACCGCCGACCGGATCTGCATATGCGCCGCTGTCACTGTCGGTATAGCCGGAGCTGCCGCCGCCGCGTCGGCCCTGACCGGCAGGATCGGCGTAAGCGCCACTATCGCTATCTGAGTAACCCGAACCGCCGCCTCCACGGCGGCCACCGCCAACCGGATCGGCGTAAGCACCACTATCGCTATCAGTGTACCCCGAGCTGCCTCCACGTCGGCCTTGCCCAGCTGGATCGGCGTAAGCTCCAGAGTCGCTGTCAGAATAGCCCGAGCC
Organism: Maricaulaceae bacterium EIL42A08; assembly: GCA_024178355.1. GTDB lineage: Bacteria > Pseudomonadota > Alphaproteobacteria > Caulobacterales > Maricaulaceae > Oceanicaulis. The sequence continues at coordinate 415,358 of JAMZNZ010000003.1, forward strand.
ACCGCCGCCGCGACGACCGCCACCAACTGGATCAGCGTAAGCACCACTGTCGCTATCGGTATAGCCGGTCTGGCCACCGCCATAGCCGCAAGAGCGTCCCTGTCCGACCTGGTCTGCGTACCCACCAGCATCGGAGTCGGTACAACCGCGGCTTCCACCGCCGCCACCGCGTCCACCGCCTACAGGGTCTGCGTAAGCCCCGGCATCTGCATCTGTTACCCCGCTGCCACTCACGCCACAGCGTTGTCCGCGGCCCGCTGGGTCGGCATAGGCTCCGCCGTCGCTGTCCGTACAGCTGCGGCTACCGCCATAGCCACCGCGACCACCACCGACCGGGTCGGCATAGGCCCCGGCATCGGAGTCTGTCACCCCTGTGGTCGCACAGCCTGCGAGCCCGGCCGAGCCAATTGCAACCCCGGTACCCGCAACACGGGTCAGGAAAGAGCGTCTGGAAAGATTTCGTTTCTTGGACATGGACGGGTCCCCCTTCGTCCTTATTCCTTGTTAGGACAGTCTAGGCGGTTTTGACATGAACACCAGATGAATTTGGGATGACCGGGTAATTCATCGCGATGGGGCGCGGATTTGATTCAGGCTTAGTCCAGTCTTCGCAGCAAGATTGGTCGCGCTTTGTTCCAAAGGCGCTATGCTCACGCCTATGGTGAACGCGATTCGAATTCTGGGGATTGATCCGGGGCTCAATGCCACCGGCTGGGGCGTAATCTCACAGGACGGGACGCGTCTGTCGCTGATTGCCCATGGTGTGATCAAGGCCCCTTCGAAAGATACCATGGCGCGGCGTCTTTGTTTCATACACGACGCGATTGAAGATCTGTTGGGCGAGCACCAGCCCCATGAAGCGGCTATCGAAGACCAGTTCGTCGCCAATAATCCTGGCACGGCTTTAAAGCTGGGACAGGCGCGCGCCGCCGCCATGCTGGCACCGGCCCGCGCTGGGCTGCGGGTCGGGGAATATGCGCCTCGCCTCATTAAAAAAGCGGTTGTGGGAACCGGCGCAGCTGACAAAGCTCAGGTGGCGGCCATGATCAGCGTGCTCCTTCCCGGAGCCAAAGCGATAGCGGATGATGCGGATGCACTTGCCATCGCAATCTGTCACGCCAACCACCGTAATTCGAAAAGGCTCGCGTCATGATTGGCAAGCTTAAGGGCGTTATCGACAGCCTGGGAGAAGAGGAGCTGGTCCTCGACGTCAATGGCGTGGGGTATCTGGTCCATGCTGGCGGGCGGACATTGTCAAAGCTGGAGGCCGGAGCAGAGACCGCGCTGCATATCGAGACCTATGTGCGCGAAGACCAGTTCAAGCTTTTCGGTTTCCTGTCTGAAGGCGAGCGCGCCTGGTTTGTCAGGCTTCAGTCCGTGCAGGGCGTCGGAGCCAAGCATGCCCTGTCTTTGCTAGATGTGCTGGGTCCAGGAGATGTTGAAAGTGCCGCGGCTCTGGGCGATGCATCCGCCTTTGAGCGCGCCAAAGGCGTGGGCAAGAAGCTGGCTCAACGCATCGCCACCGAGCTCAAGGACAAGCCACCGCCTCTGGGGCGCAGCCTGGCTGGCGGTGCTGCGGGCCTGAACGCCGCTCTTGGCACACCAGCGCCCGCAGCAATTGCAGAAACCGGCGGCAGTGTCGCCCGCGAAGCTGCGGTCTCTGCGCTCATTAATCTTGGCTATGGCGAGGGCGATGCGCGTCGCGCCTGTGCCGCTGCGCTCAAAGAGCTGGGCGATGACGCCAGTGAGGGCCTCCTGATCAAGGCGGCGCTGAAGGAGCTGGCCCGGTGAGCGAAGATCGCATCATCTCCGCTGACGCTGCGCCCGGTGACGGGCGCGACAAAGCGCTGCGACCGCTGTCATTTGGCGATTTCGTTGGTCAGAAGGCGGCGATTGATAATCTGAAGGTCTTCGTGAACGCGGCGGGGCGCCGGAATGAAGCGCTGGATCATGTCCTGCTCTCTGGTCCGCCCGGGCTTGGCAAAACCACATTGGCGCAGATCGTCGCCAAGGAGCTAGGCGTCAATTTCCGAGCAACATCGGGCCCGGTGATTGCCAAGGCGGGCGATCTGGCGGCGATCCTGACCAATCTGGAAGAGCGCGACGTGCTCTTCATTGATGAGATCCACCGTCTGCTCCCGGCGGTAGAGGAAATTCTCTATCCGGCAATGGAGGACTTTGCCCTAGATCTGGTGATCGGGGAGGGGCCGAGCGCGCGCACTGTCCGCATCGACCTGCCACCGTTCACGCTGGTGGGCGCAACGACACGCGCAGGCCTGCTCGCGACCCCGCTGCGCGATCGATTTGGCGTGCCGGTGAGGCTTGAGTTCTACGATACCGCGGAGCTGGCCAGCATCGTCGCGCGCGGCGCGCGCAAGCTGGGTGCAGCCATAAGCGAGGACGGGGCCACCGAAATTGCCAAGCGCGCCCGCGGCACACCGCGCGTGGCCGGGCGCTTGCTGCGCCGGGTCCGCGACTTTGCCGAAGCCGATGGTGCGCCGGAGATTAATCGCGGTGTTGCCGATGCGGCGTTGAAGCGGCTGGAGGTCGATGAGGTGGGTCTCGACAGTCTCGACCGGCGCTATCTGAAAGTTCTCATTGAGGGCTTTGCCGGCGGGCCTGCTGGCCTCGACACGTTGGCAGCGGCCTGTGCTGAGGCGCGCGATGCCCTGGAAGACGTGGTCGAGCCCTTCCTGATCCAGCAAGGCTTTATCCAGCGCACGCCGCGCGGCCGGATCGCCGCGCCTCGCGCCTGGAGCCATCTGGGGCTGGAGCCGCCGCGCACAGCCGCGAGTGATCTGTTCGGAGATGGCAAATGACTGAGCCCTCTTCCGGCACCTGGACCGACGGCATCCATACGCTCCCTGTCCGCGTCTATTACGAGGACACCGATTTCACCGGCGTGGTGTATTACGCCAATTATCTCAAATTCATTGAGCGAGGGCGCACCGATGCCCTGCGCGCGGCCGGTGTCGCACATTCAGATCTGCTTGAAGCCAGCCCGCCGCTAGGCTTTGCAGTGCGCAAGGTGATGGCGGAGTATTTCATCCCGGCTCGCATCGACAACGCGCTGGTTGTGGAAACCCGCGTCACCGAGGTGCGAGGCGCTCGGATTGCTTTTTCTCAACGCATCCTGCGCGCAGACGAAGTTCTGTTTACCGCAGAGGTCGAGGCGGCCTGTATTGATATGGACGGCAGGCCCAGGCGGTTGCCCAAGGATGTTGTTGCCGCGCTGAATTCGGCAACACGTGCGGGCTAGGGCCTCGTCCTGTTTTCAGGCTAGGCGCAGGCTTGCCAGAAAGCTGCCCAGCTAACCGAACCGTAACACCTCAGTCCTTCAAATCGCCGCATTCGCGGGCGAAGAGACAAGCCTGACTTGGCCATCTTGCAGGCGCTCCGGTTGGCGTAGGGCTTGCAGACCGCTACACATCCTGTCGCCTGGAAGTGTCAGCGCCGCACATCGGCGCGTGTTTGAGGGAAGAGTGACCGCCATGGAAAGCGTTGCCGTTGAACTGGCGAGCCCGACTGAAGATCTGACCATCGTCTATCTCTTCATGCAGGCCGATATCGTTGTGAAGATCGTCATGGCCATTCTGGCATTCATGTCGGTCTGGTCCTGGGCCATTGCCGTTGAAAAGGTGATGCAACTGTCTGGCCACCATGGCCGGGCCCGCAAATTTGAACAGGACTTCTGGTCCGGCACCGCGCTGGAGCAACTGGCAGAGCGCTATGGCCGGGACAAGAACCACCCCTTTGGCCGCGTTCTTGCCGCTGCGCTGCGCGACTGGGACGGGTATTCGGTTGCCAAGGCGGGTGGGGCGGAAGCCAATCGCGAGCTTTCCAAGATGGAAAGCGGGCTTGGCGTCCTGTCCATCATCGGCTCCTCAGCGCCCTTCATTGGCCTGTTTGGCACCGTCTGGGGCATCATGAACTCTTTCCGCGCGATTGCCGCGACGGACAATACTTCGCTGGCCGTAGTGGCCCCGGGTATCGCCGAAGCCCTGTTTGCAACGGCGCTGGGTCTGTTGGCGGCAATTCCGGCCGTGATTTTCTTCAACGCCCTGTCGTCAAACATCGCCAAATATGCCGCCAAGCTTGAAGGCTTTGTCGATGACCTGGCAGCGATGGCGAGCCGGGAGGGCTAGATGGCAGGCAATGTCGATAGTGGTTCGGGCAATGGCCGCCGGCGCTGGAAGCCCAATGCCGAAATCAACGTCACGCCCTTTGTGGACGTGATGCTGGTGCTGCTGATCGTCTTCATGGTGTCCGCGCCGCTGCTCACGGTCGGTATTGAGGTTGACCTCCCCGACACCGAAGCGCGCGCGATGACCACGTCAGAAGAGCCCATCACCCTGACGATCCAGGGGGACGGTACGCTTTACCTGATGGAAACGCCGATCGACTTTGATGAGCTGACTCCCCGTTTGCAGGCGATTGCTGGTGCTGGCTCTGACGCGCGTATCTACATCCGTGCCGATGATGGTGCTGAGTACGGTGAGGTCATGCGTGTGATGGCGCGTGTTTCGGCGTCGGGCTACGCCAATATCGGCCTCGTCACCGATCCCATTCGCGAATAGGAGCAGCGAGGAGCGGTGCGCCAGATTCTGGGTATCCTCCTGTCTATCGTCCTCCACGCGGGCGTGGTGGTGTCAGCGCTCGTGTATTTCCCGGCCGCTTCACGTATGGCCGCTGAGAATGTCATTATCCCGATCGAGCTGGTGACAATCGCAGAGACGACCAATGTTCGCGCTGCCCGCCCTGAGCCGCAACCGGAACCAGAAGACCTGCCGCCTGAACCAGAGCCAGTGCGCGAGCCGGAGCCCGAACCTGAGCCGGTGGTTGAGTTAGACCCTGAGATCATCCCGCCCGCACCGGAGCCAGACCCGGAACCTGAGCCAGAGCCAGAGCCGGTTCAACCAGAACCTGAGCCAGAGCCTGAGCCCGAACCTGTTCAACCCGAGCCGGAACCTGAACCCCAGCGTCCGCAACCCCAACGGCTGGATCTGGGGGACCTGTCCCGTGCGGTCAGTCAGGCGCGTGATCGCGGTGAAGTTGATGAAGGCGAAGACCGCAGCTCAGCAGGCGCCGGCACGGCCATGACAGCAACGCTGCAGGCGATGGCGGCGTCACAGATTCAGCGCTGCGTCCGGTCCAATGCCGATGCGCCTGCAAATATGGACCTGGCCGTGGTGGTTCAGGTCAGTCTTGAACGCAATGGCGAGATCGCGTCGCCGCCGCGCCTTGTTGATGAGCGCCGTATCCTGAATTCTACCAACCCATTCCTGCGTGTGGCCGGTGAGCGAGCCCTTCGCGCCGTCATCGAATGTGCGCCGTATCAGCTGCCGCCACAAAATTACCAGGAATGGCGCCGTCTTGAGGTCAATATTGACACGCAAAGAGGGCGCTGATGAAACCTTTTGAACGACCAGCTCGGAGCCTTGTGCCCATGACCGTCCTGTCTGTGATCCCCCGTGTTTTCGCCGCCTTTGTTGCTGTTGTGCTGATCGGTGCATCGGCCAACGCGCAGGCTCCGCTTCGAGTGGACGTGACCGAGGGGCATCTTGATCCGCTCAGCATCGCGGTGACCGATTTTGTTCACACGGGCAATGACCCTCGAGAGGTCAGCAATGGTGCGGAAATCGCCCGGGTCGTTAGCAATAATCTGGGCAATACCGGGCTTTTTGCTCCGGTCGATCCGGACGCCTTCATCGAAGATATCACTGATATCGACCTGCGGCCGCGTTTCGGCGACTGGCGCGTGATTGATGCCTCGGCGCTTCTGGTTGGGCGGGTGACGATTGATCAGGATGAACGCATGGTCGTCGCGTTTCGGCTCTGGGACACTGCGACCGAGCAGCAGATGCTGGGCCTTCAATTTGTGACGTCGCCGGACAACTGGCGCCGGATTGCGCACAAGGTCTCCGATGCGGTCTATCAGCGCCTGACCGGTGAAGAGGGCTATTTTGATACCCGCATCGTCTACGTGTCCGAAGGCACCGGGCCCAATGGTGAGCCGATCCGCCGCCTCGCGGCAATGGACCAGGATGGGGCAAACCCGTCCTTCCTCACCGACCGGAGCTATATGGCGCTTCTGCCGAATTACGCCCCAGATGCCCAGCAAATAACCTATGTGAGCTTCCGCGATGGTCAGGCCACCAGCTATCTCTATGATCTGGAAACAGGACGCCAAGAAGCCCTGTTTGATCAGACGTCCAGTGGGGGACAGTCGCTTTCAGCCCGCTTTCACCCAACAGAGAATGAGCTGGTGGTCTCCGCCGAGCGCCGTGGTGGGCACGATCTGTTTCGGTTTGACCTGCGGGCGCGCACGCTAAGCCAGCTGACGACCCACCCCGCTGACGACGTTGAGCCGTCTTATTCACCGGATGGTGAACAGGTGGTTTTCTCCTCTAGCCGGTCGGGTCAAAGCCAGCTCTACGTCATGAGCGCGGACGGCACGAACCCGGTCCGCATCACATTTGGTGAGGGACGCTACACAACCCCTGTCTGGTCGCCGCGCGGAGACCTGATCGCCTTTACCAAGCAGCTGCAGGGCCGCTTTATGCTTGGCGTTGTGGCCGCTGATGGTTCCGGGGAAGAGCGGATCCTCTATGAAGGATTCTTTGTAGACACCCCGGCATGGGCGCCCAACGGACGCGTGATTTTGTTCACGCGTGGGGATGCCGCGCGCGACGGAACGCGCTACTCGATCTGGAGTGTGGACCTTGCCGGATTCAACCTCCGGCGGCTTCCAACTCAAGGGGCGGCGTCTGATCCGGCATGGTCGCCCTTGATCGATTAGCGATCACGTGGCTAACTGACGGCCGAGCGCGCGCGTCTTTGTTGAGGGGTCATAGCGCGTTACAAGAACTGGATAAAAAAACGGCTTTAAAACCTGCACAGCCCTTTAGGGCCTGCCTGCCGGACCGAGCAGAGGGACGACATCATGAATCGTATCGTATTTGCAGCCATTGCGGCGACTGGCCTGTTTGCCGCCGCATGTTCCACGCCGCCTGAGCCGGAAGTGATCGACACCGCTCCGCCGGTTGTCGATGACACGCCGCCGGTCGTCGACGAGGGTCCGCAGGGCCCGATGCCGGGTTCGCCTGAAGACTTTGAAGTCAACGCAGGTGACCGTGTCTTCTTCGATCTTGATCGCAGCACGCTGACGAACTCTGCTCGTGCCACGCTTCGCAGCCAGGCCGCATGGCTGAGCGCATATCCAAATGTGCGTGTCCTGATTGCGGGCAACGCCGATGAGCGCGGCACCCGTGAATATAACCTTGCACTCGGTGCACGTCGTGCTGCCGCTGTTCGGGATTTCCTGGTCAGCCAGGGCGTCGATCCGGCCCGGATCTCCACAGTGTCCTATGGCAAGGAGCGCCCGGTTTGCCGTCAGTCGACGGAGCGCTGCTGGGCTCTGAACCGTAACGGCACCACCGTGCTTCAGTCGGGCATGGCGTCGTAAAGCGACACCCCCACCGACACACCACATGAGCGCCCGCGCTGGATCATCCAGCGCGGGCGTTTTGTTTTTGGTGACCCCAGTTCACTGTTTTCTCCCAACCCCAGCTGTGCTTAGGTGTCGGTTCTGAAGACCGCGTGGGGGCGCGGTGATGTATTGGGGCGAGGGGGCCACCATGATTATTCGAGCTATTCTGGGCATCGTGTTAAGCGGTGCATTATCTGCTGGCGCGCTATACGGCGCTGGCGAGTATTTGGGTATCCGCAGCGCTTCTTCTGAGGATATTGCGGCCATGGAGCCCGCAGAAGCCGAAGCTGCGGACGTTGAAGGTGTCGCGGACGACGAGGCCGCTGCTGACGACATGACGTCTGACGACATGATGTCAGATGACGCGCCGGCCGATGAAATGGGCGAGGAGGAGCCGGTATATGACGACCGCCTGCCATTGCCCTACGGCGCAGGTGACGATGCGGTGTGGCTGGCGAGTACGCTGGCGGGCACCGGTCCCTATGACGTCGACGGCGAAAGCGTGGATCTGGCTGCCATGGCACAGGAGGCTGCTGATGGTGGCGCTGTTGAAGCGAGCTGTGACACCAGTCACGTCGCAATGCACTGCAATATGACTCGCACAGACACCGGTATTCGCTACAGCTTTGGCTTCCAGAATACCGCTGACGGTGGCTACGAAGTTCCAGAGGGCAGTGTGAACATTCACCCCGAAGGCTGATCTCTGCCTTGATTTCGCCTTTCAAACCGGGATGCTCAGGCGTCCCGGTTTATTTTTGGGTTTCTACATCAAAGGGAGCTTCGCCATGGTGCGCGTGCTGAGCTTTATCGTTCTGGTCTTTGCCATTGCTGCCCCGGCCGAGGCGCAGTCACGACGCGAACTTGCGGCTCGCCTGGACGCGGCAGAAGCGCGACTGGCAGACATTGAAGCGCGGGCCCTGCAGGGGGACCCGGTGGCAGAAACCCTCATGTCGCGGCTCGATGCGCTTGAGCGCGAGCAGCGTGTCATGACCGGCGAGCTTGAGCGCCTGGCATTTGAAAATCGCCGTATGCGCAGTGAGCTGGAGCAGATGGGCCGCGATGTCGATGCGCTGCTGGCCAACCCTTATGGCGTTGGTGCCACGGGCGAGGCTGGAGGCCCGGCTGAGCTTGAAGCACAGCCGCTCGATCCGAATGATCCATTTGCTGCAGCGCGGGCCGATAGCGTTCAACCGCTTCAGGCACCCGATGGCATGCAGGCCCAACGTCCGCAGGATGATACCCGAAGCGCAAACGCAGGGGGTGCGCCGATGGGCAATCCCGGCCGCGTTGAAGAGACCTTTGCAGCGTCGGAGTTGGCGGCACCTGAGGGGGCCGTTGCCGATCCGGAAGCTGTATTTTCTGAAGGACGTGCGCGACTTCTCGATGGAGATTTCGGCGGTGCCCGCGAAGCTTTTGCCGATTACACCAGCCAGTTCCCGGATGGAGAGCAGGCCGGAGAAGCCTGGTACTGGCTGGGCGAAACCCACTTCATCAATGGCGAGTACAGCGAAGCGGCCGATAGCTATATCGCCTCGCTGCAGCAGAACCGTCAGGGCGTTCGCGCGCCAGATGCGCTCGTTCGTCTTGGGGCGTCCCTTGCGGCTCTGGGTGATACAGGGCGCGCATGCCAGGTGCTTGCGACCTTCCCGTCAGAGTTCCCGCGCGCCAGCGAAGAGGCGCGGCGCAAGGCTCAGCGTGAAGTGGCTCGCATTGGTTGCGGCTAAGCGGGTTTGACCCGGCGTCTGGCGCTTGGGCTGTCTGGAGGCGGGGACTCTTTGGCCCTGCTCCATGCCCTGCGTGATTTTTCCCCTGATGTTGAACTCCATGCCCTGATTGTGGATCACGGGCTGCGCACGACAAGTGCGCAGGAGGCGCAAACGACGGCGAGCTGGGCGATTAAAGCCGGTGCGGTCGCGCAAATTCTGACCTGGAATCAACCCCGTAAGGGGCAGGGGCATGCCCGTGAGGCAAGGCATCGCCTGCTGGCTGAGGCGTGTCGCGAACGGCAGATCGACTGCCTGTGCCTTGCTCATACACTTGATGACCGGGTCGAAACTTTGCGCATGCGCCAGGCGCGTCCTGGTGGTGAGGCCCAGCTAACGGGGCCTTCTGACATTGACCCCTCACCGACCTGGCCAGAGGGCCGCAGGCTGGTCATTGCCCGGCCTTTCCTTTCCATGCGTAGGCACCAGCTCCGTGCTTATTTAGAGGCGCTTGGGAAAAGCTGGATCGACGATCCTTCCAATGAGGACAGGGCCTATGAGCGGGTGCAGTTAAGACAGGGCGCGTGGCCGGAAGGTGATGGCAGGGAGTTGGCCTTGCTGGCGCGCAGTGATGACGCCTTGCGCCAGCGCGATCGCCAGCGTGCCGAGGCGTCCACACTTATCCACGAAATCATCACGCTAACTGCGTGGGGCGGGGCGCAGATCCATCGACCAGGTTTGCAGGAGGCTGACCAGGATGTTGCGAAACTTGTCTTGCGCGTTGTCGTGATGGCGGTATCCGGGCAAAGCGAAGAGCCGACGCCGCGCCAGCTTGCGCAGTTTTATGACGCCGCATGCTCGAGACAGGCGTTTACAGCGGCCGGTGTCGCGATGACAGCCGAAGGATGGCTGGGCCGTGACCCTGGCGCCATTCTGGGGCGTGCGGACGGGACAGCGGGCGTCCAGCCGATCCACCTGGAGCCGGGCCAGTCTGCTGTCTGTGACTGTCGCTGGCAGGTAACGGCACACAGGTCGATCACGATTGCACCCTGGGGTGAGAAGACCCGACTGGCCGAAGACGTCCCGGCGCCGCTGCGCCCGGGGCTTATGGCCGTGCGCGACGGCCAGACTGGCGAACTTCTTGCTTTACCGGGAGTTAGCGCCACCGATGTGGCCGAATTTGAGCAGCTGGCAGGGCAGAGAATCGCGATGCGCCTGCTTCCACAGACGCTCCCGACGTGGTTTGATGCAAAGGCATGTGCGCGCAAAGTTGAGCTGACACTGGCGAAACGGGGCTGAAGGCCCAATATCACTAGGTGACAGGCGCAAACTCGATACGTGAAAGCGACGCGCGCTAGGAAGGTATAATCGAATGAATATGCGGAACATTCTCGTCTGGGCGATCTTGCTGGTGCTGCTGATAGCGCTGTTCAACATGCTCAGCGGTCCCTCGCAGGAGCCTGCGGCGGGAGAGGTGAATTATTCCCAGTTCATGGATCAGGTTGAGGACGGACAGGTTCAATCGGTCACCATTCAGGGCGAAACCATCACCGGCCAGACCACTGGCGGAGCGACATTCCGCACCACGGTTCCTGCTGATGCGAACGTCACCGACGTGCTGCGTCAAAACGATGTGGAGATTACCGCCCGCGAAGAAGGCGGTGGCATGAGCCTGCTCGGCGTTCTGATCCAGTGGTTCCCGATGCTGCTTCTGATCGGTGTGTGGATATTCTTCATGCGCCAGATGCAGGGCGGCGGCAAAGGCGCCATGGGTTTTGGCAAGTCGAAGGCGAAAATGCTGACCGAAAAGTCAGGACGCGTCACCTTTGACGATGTCGCGGGCGTCGACGAAGCCAAGGAAGAACTCCAGGAAGTCGTTGAATTCCTGAAAGACCCATCCAAGTTCCAGCGTCTGGGCGGCAAGATCCCGAAGGGCGCGCTTCTGGTGGGCCCTCCAGGTACCGGTAAGACGCTGATCGCCCGTGCGGTGGCTGGTGAAGCTGGTGTGCCCTTCTTCACGATCTCCGGCTCTGACTTCGTGGAAATGTTTGTGGGCGTGGGCGCAAGCCGTGTCCGCGACATGTTCGAGCAGGCCAAGAAGAACGCGCCCTGCATTATCTTTATCGACGAGATCGACGCTGTGGGCCGCGCCCGTGGTGCAGGTCTTGGCGGCGGTAATGATGAGCGCGAGCAGACGCTCAACCAGCTGCTTGTTGAGATGGACGGCTTTGAAGCCAATGAAGGCATCATCCTGATCGCGGCGACCAACCGGGCTGACGTGCTCGACAAGGCTCTGCTGCGTCCGGGCCGCTTTGACCGTCAGGTTCAGGTGCCGAACCCGGATATCTCGGGCCGTGAGAAAATCCTCAAGGTGCACATGCGCGAAGTGCCGACGGCCTCTGACGTCGACCCGAAGGTTATCGCACGCGGCACGCCGGGCTTCTCCGGTGCCGATCTCGCCAACCTGGTAAACGAAGCTGCCCTGATGGCCGCCCGTCGCAACAAGCGCATGGTCGGCATGCAGGAGTTCGAGGACGCCAAGGACAAGGTCATGATGGGGCCGGAGCGTCGCTCCATGGTGCTCACCGAGGACCAGAAGGAAAAGACGGCCTATCACGAGGCCGGTCACGCCATTGTCGGCCTGAATATGTCGCTGTGTGATCCTGTCTACAAAGCGACCATCATTCCGCGTGGCGGCGCGCTCGGCATGGTGATGAGCCTGCCGGAGATGGATCGCCTGAATTATCACCGCGACGAATGTGAGCATAAGCTGGCCATGACCATGGCCGGCAAGGCTGCAGAGGTTCTCAAATACGGTGAGGATCACGTCTCAAACGGTCCGTCAGGCGACATCCAGCAGGCCAGCCAGCTGGCGCGTGCGATGGTCTTGCGCTGGGGCATGTCCGATAAAGTCGGCAATGTCGACTATGCTGAAGCCCATGAAGGCTATGGCGGTCAGACCTTTGGCGGCTCGATCTCTGCGGCCACAAAGGAGCTGATCGAAAGCGAAGTTCGCCGTCTCATTGAAGAGGCCTACGCCAAGGCGAAGGAAATCCTCAATGAGAAGAAGGACGATTGGGAAACCCTGGCTCAGGGTCTTCTGGAGTATGAGACGCTGACCGGCGCTGAGATCACCGATCTCATCAACGGCAAGCCGCCAAGTCGGGACACTTCAGTGCCTCCGAAAAAGGATGACAATCCTCCCTCCGGCGCGGTGCCCGTCATTGATGACGACGAAGACGAAGCCCCTAGCGGCAGCCTCGATCCTAAGCCCGGCGGTGCCTAGGCACCTTGCCGATAGTTCAGAGAAAAGCCCGCCGAGGAAACTCGGCGGGCTTTTTTGTGGCCGGACACGAGTTGGGCTAGGGTCGCTTGGTTATTAGTTTGAGAGACATTGATGAGACGAGAACTTTTGCTCACCCTTCCGTTGTTTCTAGGTGCTGCCTGCTCAACCGTGGAAAGCAAGGACGTGGTAGCAAATGCGGTATCCACGCCTGAACAGTGCGATAACCACTTGATCGAAGTTTACGTAGGCCGACTAGGTCAAATCCAGCTAAATAAGGAGCCTTCGGATTTGGACGGTATCCGTGAAGCAGCGAGAAGAAAAGCTTTAGCCTGCCGCAGTGTGCCTGCTTCTGTCGAAGTGCTAACGGACGGCCCCCCTAACGACACCACACGCGCGGTCGTGGGCATTGTTTCTGATGAAATAGAAAGTTTGGATCTATCCTCGAGCTTTTTTCTACATTCTCACTCACGCGCGAGTTCAGATGGCCCAGATGAATTAACATGCGAAAACATGAGCTTGGATATAGTCGTCACTGATGATGGCGAACTGCGCCTTAACGGCCATCCGTCCATCCTTGAGGCGCTTGAGGCCCATGTTGAGATCATGGCCGTGGCCTGCGAAGGCGTGACACCGACCGGAACTTATGAAGGGCCCAGCCACGTCACGGTTATCGCCAGCATGATTTGGCCGATCCTGCAGGAAGAATTGCCTGATCTTGAGCTTGAGGAGCGTATCCGCCGCCCCGGTGGTCGCGGGTATTACGAAGGCTAAGGCCTGACGCTCAAGTCTCGCCAGAGCGCACAACCTGGCCGTCTGCGCCGATGTGAATGCCGCATTCGGTCTTGTCGCTATCGGCCCAACGGCCGGCACGCGGATCGGCGTCTGGATCGCTGACCGGTACGGTACAGGGATTGCAGCCGATCGATGGATAGCCCTCTGCAACAAGCGGGTGGGCGGGCAGGTCGTGATCCGTCAGATAGGCCTCAATGGCTTCACGCGGCCAGTCGTAGAGCGGATTGAGTTTCAGCTTGCCGTCCTGAATCTCGACGCGGGGCAGGGCGGCGCGCTCGCCGCCATGGTGGCGTTTGCGCCCGGATATCCAGACCTTGAAGGGCCGCAGCGCTGAAATCAGCGGAAGCGTCTTGCGGATATGGCAGCAAAGATCGGGATTGGATTGATGAAGCAGCCCATCAGGATCATCCGCGGCAAGATGGTCCGCGTTTGGTTTCAGGCTGCGCACATCGGTCAGACCCAGATGCGATGTCAGGTCATCGCGATAGCGGCGTGTCTCGTCAAAAAGCTTGCCCGTATCCACAAACAGGACCGGTGTGTCTGGCGCGGCCTCGGCGATCAGATGCAGGATGACTGCGCTTTCAGCGCCAAAGGATGACACGGCACAGGCTTCGCCTGGATAGATATCCTTGACCAGCCGTTTGATCGCGTCGCGCGCATCAAGGCCGTCTAACGCGGCCTCAAGCGCTTGCGCCCCGGCTTCAAGCGCCATGCGGAACTCAGACTTGTAGATGGTCTGGCTCATGCCATCAGGCCTTCCAAAGCGTGGAGTCAGTGTGGCAGGTGCGAGGGTATAAAAAAAGAGCCAGGCTGGTTCAGCCTGGCTCTCATCGTCTCAGGTGTTGGGCGCGGGGCCTAGCCCTTGGCGTCGGCGGCTTCGCGATCCTTGTTCCAGTAGGACACCGACTTCACCTTGGAGCGGTCACAGCGGTCAGCATATTTTCTGGCGACCTCGGTGACTTCTTCCATCAGGCCTTCAGCCAGGGTGATCGGCTTTAGACCCATCGCCAGGAAGGTGTCGTTTTCCACGTGAAGCTCGTTTTCATTGGCTTCATTGCGCGGATTGGGCAGGTTCGCGATCTCGGCACCGGACATCTTGGCGATCAGTTCAGCCAGTTCGCGAACCCGGTGGGTCTCGGTCATCTGGTTCATGATGCGCACGCGCTCGCCTGACTGCGGCGGATTTTCAACGGCCAGCTGGATACAGCGCACCGTGTCCTGAATGTGGATGAAGGCGCGGGTCTGACCGCCGGTGCCGTGCACCGTCATCGGGAAGTCGATGGCGGCCTGCATCAGGAAGCGGTTCAGCACGGTGCCGTAGTCGCCGTCATAGTCGAAACGGTTGATCAGGCGCTCGTCCTTGCGGGTCTCTTCGGTCTGGGTGCCCCAGACGATGCCCTGGTGAAGGTCGGTAATCTTGACCTTGTCGTTCTTGTTGTAGAACTGGAAGAAGAGCTGATCCTGAGTCTTGGTCATGTGGTAGATCGAGCCCGGGTTGGCCGGATACAGGATTTCCTGATCCTTGTCGCCTTCGCTCGTTTCCACTTTGACCTTCAGATAGCCCTCAGGGATCTTCATGCCTGCGGTGCCATAGCCATAGACGCCCATGGTGCCCAGGTGCACCAGGTGAATATCAAGACCGGTCTCGACAATCGCGGCCAAAACGTCGTTGGTGGCATTGAGATTGTTGTCGACCGTGTAGCGCTTGTGGCGCGCACTCTTCATGGAGTAGGGCGCAGCACGCTGTTCAGCGAAGTGAACGATGGCATCCGGCTTTTCAGCCATGATCAGATCCACCAGTTCCTGATAGTCCTTGCCGATCGTCATGTCGACGAACGCAATGTCCTTACCCGAAACCTCTTTCCACGCCGCCAGGCGTTCGCCCATGGGCCGGATCGGGGTCAGGCTGTCGACTTCCAGCTCGATATCAATCCTGCGCCGGGACAGGTTGTCTACGATCACCACATCATGACCGCGCGCAGACAGGTGCAATGCAGACGGCCAACCACAGAAGCCGTCACCGCCGAGCACGAGTACTTTCATCGATAAATCTCCGCCAATTCAAACCCGCAGGCTTTTTTATTGCGGCGTGTTCTGGCAGGTCCCGGCCTGTGGCGCAAGGCAAAGGCGCGGCTGGGCCGCACGCATCGCAGCCCTAGCGCCCGTTGCCGACGAACACTTCGCGCACCGTGCGAACCAGAATGACCACATCGCGCCACAAGGACCAGTTGCGCGCATACCAGTTATCGAGCCGGGCGCGTTCTTCAAAGCTTGTCGCGTTACGGCCATTGACCTGCCACAGCCCGGTAATGCCCGGACGCATGCGCACATAGGCTTCCAGCGAAGCTCCGTATTGCGCCATCTGGTTCATCATCATGGGACGCGGGCCGACAATGCTCATCTCGCCTTTGACCACGTTGAGAAGTTGCGGCAGCTCATCAAGACTGGTTGCGCGCAGGAAACGGCCAACCGGCGTAATGCGTGGATCGTCATCAAGCTTCTGATAGGTGTCCCAGTAGGCGCGCTTTTCAGGATCGCTGGCCAGAATGGCCTCAAGACGGGCCTCGGCATCCACAGCCATGGTGCGAAACTTGTAGCATCCAAAGGCGTCGCCGTTCAGACCGGTGCGGTCCTGGACGAAGATTGCCGGTCCACCATCGCGGCGGATCATCGACGAGATAATCAGCAGGAGTGGCGACAGAATGGTCAGTGCCGTCAGGGAGACCAAAAGGTCAAAGCTGCGCTTGATGAGCCGCGCAATCGGGCGGTCAAGACTGTCGCCAATGCGAAGCACCATCCCGTCAGCGGGAGGAGCCTCCAGCAGGTCGAGCTTTTCAGTCGGAATATTGCCAACAGCCGGCTTGTAATAGAACTCCGCGCCCTGGGTTGAAAGCTGGCTTGCGATGCGCGCAGCGGTGCCCTGTGATCCAGCGTCAGGGGCGAGAAATATCGGCAGTTGAGAAAGACCCTTCAACCGCTGGCCCAGCGCTTCGTCGTCCAGCGCCGCGAGCGTATGAATATCAACGGTGCGGCCCACCTGCAGACCATGGCCGTCATTGGCCTTCAGAAGCCACGCGTCGCAGCCAAACTGGTCACCCGGCGCGACAAGCAGAATCGGCTTATACCATCTGTCCTCGGCTTTCAAGGCACCGCGGACACCAAAGCGCAACAGGATCAACAGAACCGGTGACAGACCCCACTGAAGGGCTGACCCGACGTTAAAGCCGCTTGCCCCGATCATCATCTGCATGGTGGAGACGACCAGGAATGCAACGCCTGCCACTTGAAGCACGGGCCGGATTTGATCGCAAAGGGCCTGGCGGACGCGATAGTGGCCCAGCGAGCGGAAGGCGAAAATGCACGCCAGTGCAGCCAGGAAAGCCAGTGCGCGCTCGCCAAACGTCGCTTCAGAGCCCAGCAAGGCGTTTGAGGCCAGGCCCAGAAGCGCGGCTGAAAACAGGGCCAGGAGGTCTGAATACGCAAACATGTGGAGCACATGGCGTCGAGTGCCAGCCTGTGTGGCCGCAATCGATACGTCTTTCGCGTCAATCTGGGACGTCATGACAGTCTCTCGCAGTTGCGGACTGCATTCTGCAGCCGCTTTGCGAAAGATCACGCAAGGTTCGCGCCAGTATCTCGGCGGATCAGTGCGGCGGCGCCAAGCGCCAACGCAAAGGAGGCATGCAGCCATTCCTGCCAGATCCCGGACCCAACCCAGACCGTTACAAATAGAGCCGAACACACATAGGCGATTGAAATGGCGTGAGCCGGTAAAAGACGGCGTCTTGTGATGGCGTGACCAGCGGATATGACCGCGCCGCCAACGAGCACAGCGCCAATCGCTCCGGTTTCAAGCCAGATTGTCAGACCGGCGTTATGAGGATGGAGCGGCAGGAGGTCAAACTCTTCGCCCCGCATTGTGCTCATCTGGCTAATGACCCGACTTGCATCGAGACCATGGCCAATGATCGGAGCCTGGGAAATCTGCTCCATGGCAAAGCGCCAGATTTCGATGCGCATGGCCCAGCTAAGGGGCAGGGCGTCAATGAAACCTGCTGGCAGGAGAGAGAGAATTGCGCCCATGACCAAAGGAGCGCAGATGATCATGCCTCCTGCAAACCAGAAACCGATCTGAAGCGCAGAATTTGGAAACCTCCAGACAACGACACCGGCCAATACACCGGCAACAAGCGCCAACGCGTTTGCGGAAATGCCGAATGCCATGGATGCGATGAGGGCTGACAGAGCCACAAGCAGGGCGACGCTCTTGGCCAGTCGTCCTCCATAAAACCAGAGCGCGATCAACACAGGTCCGGCGACCATGATAAAGGCCGTCGTTCCGCGTCCCAGAATGCGGTCGGCCAGGATCGCGACGGCAGCCGGGTCTGGATTATCTTCAAATGCCAGCTTGAACTGCATTGAGATCGCTGCCCCGGTCAGAGCCTCCAGCAGCAGATAAATGCTCAGCAATCCGGCACAAACACTGAACCATGCCAGGCGGTCGTGTGCTCGACTGTCATCAAGCCTGCTGAAGACAAAAACGGCGATGCCAAACAATGGCGTGAGCAAGAGCAGTTTTAGCGCCTGGTCGGGCTTTTGATAGTCTGACCAGACAAGGCTGATACATATCCATGCCACGGCAACGCCAGCAATAACAATGGGTTCTACTATGCTGCGAGAGGCGCGCAGGGCTGCCAGGCCTGCAACAGGCAACATGAGCAACCCGATCAGGCCGACGGTCATGGCTGCCCCAAGTCCGCCCGCCCCAATGATGACGAAGCTGAACAGAACCAGAAGCCGCGTTACCCAGTCCTCATAACCTTTCAAAAAGGTCGTCATGCCAGGGCCACCTCGATCTCGTCAGGCGAGTGGTTCCAGGCTGTGAGCTTAATGCCGTCCGATGAAATGCGCGCTGCGCACATATGTCCGGTTTTGACTTTGGCCTCCTCGGGCGCGGCATAAGCGCCAGCAAGGAGGGTGTGAAAATAACGAAGAATACCGTTTGAGGTCACAATCAGGACAGCCACGTCTTCGCCGCGATCCCGGGTCACATTGTCCAGCACGGACCTGACGTTGCTGGCAAGCTGGTCGGGAGTCGGGGTCCAGCCAGCGCCAGCTGGCGGAATGGAGCGTTCACGCCAGTCATGGATCGCTGCCTCTCCCCAGGTTTCAGCTATTTCAAGATCAGACTTGCCACCCCAGATGCCGTAGTCGATCTCCTTAAGGCGTTGATCAATCTCGATCTCACCGGAAAAGCCGCAGTGCTCCATAGCCAGCTCTGCGCCGATGCGCGTGCGCTTAAGCGGGCCAGCCAGGACTCGGTCGGGGATAATGCCTGCCCTGCCTATGGCGCGCCCGATGGCGCGCGACTGCTCCAGGCCCTTCTCAACAAGGTTCAGGTCTTCATTGGCACCGACCCATACCGGAGTATCACCGGGGGCGAATGTATTCCCGTGACGGGCGAGGATGAGTAGCATGGCTAAACAATCTCCCCTTCACGCGCCACGATGTCGGCGGCAATTTCGGCGTCCCGTGGGGAGTCCACACTCCATGGCGTGCGGCCTCGATAGTCGGTCAGGACGATCCGGATCGGGATGCCGTTCTCAAGCGCGCGCAGCTGTTCCAGGCTTTCGGTCAGTTCAAGTGGTGAGGGTTCAAGGGCCACCAGACGCTTCAGTGCGCTAAAGCGATAGGCGTAAAGTCCGATATGCTTGTGGATTGGAACGCCAGCATCCTCCCGGCGAAAGGGGATGATGGCCTTTGAAAAATAGAGCGCATTCATCTGTCGGTCGAAAACCACCGTCGTGCCGCCGACTTCGCCAGCCGCCTTGGCTGAAGCCAGCTTGGCATAGGCGTCCTCGGTCAGTGCGGTCGCCGGGGTTGCCAGTTGCAGGTTCGTATCTTCACTCATTGCCGCGGCGGCCGCGTCAATCACCCAGGGCGGTGTCAGCGGTGCGTCGCCCTGAAGATTGACGATGACATCCTGATCGGTAGCAAAGCTCTTCACCGCTTCGTATGCGCGTTCTGTTCCGTTGCGGCAGCTGATAGGGGTCATCACCGCTTCGCCGCCATGGGTCTGAACCGCATCCACAATTCGCTGGTCATCGGTGGCCACGATGACCTTGTCGATGCTGGGCGCAGCCGCCGCCAGGCGACGCACTCGCTCGACCATCGGCACGCCGGCAATCTCGTGCAGGGGCTTTCCGGGAAACCGGGTTGAGCCGTAGCGGGCGGGAATGACTGCAATGACGGTCATGGGTCGGGGTCCTGGCGCTTCTGTGAGGGGGTGTCATGCCATGGGAAGGCCAGCAGCGCAAAGCGCTTCATAACAGGGCTTTGCCGAGGCTATAGTCCTTTGTTAGAAAGCGCGCCTTCCTTTTAGGGCAACCCGCGCGCTAAGGCGTGAACTTACCACTTCGGAGGCGACCGATGGCCGGCCACTCAAAATGGGCGAATATTCAGCACCGCAAGGGGCGTCAGGACAAGGCACGGGCCAAATTGTTCTCGCGCTTGTCAAAAGAGATCATGGTTGCGGTCAAGATGGGCGGTCCAGATCCAGATATGAATCCGCGCCTGCGTCTGGCTGTGTCGAACGCCAAGGGCCAGTCCATGCCCAAGGACAATATCGAGCGTGCGATCAAGAAAGCCGCTGGTGGTGACGTCGAGGAATATTTCGAGATACGCTACGAAGGCTTTGGTCCTGCCGGTATTGGTCTGATCGTTGAAGCCTCCACCGACAACAAGAACCGCGCAGCCGGTGAGGTGCGTGCGGCCTTCTCCAAGAACGGCGGCAATATGGGCGAGACCGGCTCGGTCAGCTTCATGTTCGATCAGCTGGGAGAGATTCGCTTCCCGCTGTCCGTTGCTGACGAAGAAGCCATGTTTGAAGCCGCTATCGAAGCGGGCGCTGAAGATGTGGCCCGCGAAGACCTTGAAGACGATGACGGCGAACCGGCCCCGGAACACGTGATCTACTGCGCGCGCGAGGATCTGGCCGAAGTTGCCAACGGTCTTCAGGAGAAATTCGGCGACGCGAAATCGGCAAACATCATCTGGAAGCCCCAAAATCTGATCGACGTGGATTCGGAGAAGGCGTCCACTGTCCTGAAGCTCATCGAGGCGCTCGAAGATCTTGATGACGTCAGCCAGGTCTTCACCAATTTCGACATCTCTGATGAAGAGATGGCCAAACTGGATAGCTAGGATCGGTTCATGACCATAATCGCTGTCGACGGTCCGCTGGCGTCTGGCAAGGGTACGATTGCCCGGGCTTTGGCCGCGAAATTTGACCTGCCGCATCTTGATACCGGCACGCTCTATCGCGGCGTGGCTGTTTCCGTGCTGGAAGCCGGTAAGCCGCCTGAGGATGCAGAGGCCGCCGAAGCCATCGCAAGAACGCTCGACATTTCGGCCATTAATGAAGCGAAAATCCGCACCGCAGGCGCTGGGTCTGCGGCCAGTGTTGTCAGTGCCCATCCCGGTGTGAGAGCCGCACTTTTAAAGCTGCAGCGGGACTTCGCCCACCAGCCGGGCGGCGCGGTTCTGGACGGCCGGGATATCGGCACGGTCATTGCGCCTGATGCGGATGTGAAGCTGTTTGTGACCGCCAGCGAGGAGGCACGGGCCTGGCGGCGCCATACCGAGCTGACGAGCCGTGGTGAGCAATGGTCACTGGATGACATTCTGGGCCAGCTGCGCCAACGCGATGCCCGAGATGCAGCCCGCGCCGATGCCCCGATGGTCAAGGCCGAAGATGCCATCGAGCTCGACACAACCGAGATGAGCATCGACGATGCGATCAAGGCGGCAATTGCGGCTGTTGAGCGCGTGAGCAGCTAGCTCTTCCGCCTCGCCAGTCTTTCCTTTGATCCATCGTGGATGACGTGCAGCTCAGCCAGCGTTGCGTCAATTTGCGCGCGCTTGTCTTCCAGCTTGGCAATTTCCATCGCGGTCTTCTCGATCACAAATTCCAGCTGCTTGTTCCGGCCTTCGCCTTCGCGGCCATAGAGCTCGAGGAAAGTCTTGATGTCGGCAAGCGTGGAGCCGATGGCCTTGGCGCGCAGGATTAGCCCCAAGCGCTTGGAATCAAATTCAGTATAGACCCGCTGGGTGCCGACGCGCTGGGGGCTCATCAAGCCCTTGTCCTCGTAAAAGCGGATCGTACGCTGGCTGACGCCATGCTGCTCAGCCAGGTCGGCGATGCCGTAAATCTTGTCAGGTGCGTTGGTGGCTTTGGCCATGAATGTGTGTCCGTCTATGGTCAAAGACTACACACAAATGCTTTCCGCAAACAAGAGCTGCTTGACGTATACGTAAGGCAGTGCTTCAGTGTCGTCATGACTGCTGCTCCAGAGCGCTAAAGCGCCGGGCCAGTCGGGGAGGAAACGGGATCAGCGCCCATGAGCGAAGCGGCCAGGCCTGCGTATGACAGCGTGTTTCGCCCGGGTCTTTTCAAAGACCAGGTGATCATGGTTACAGGCGGCGGCTCCGGGATTGGGCGCTGTATCTCTCATGAACTTGCAAGCCTTGGGGCGACCGTCATTCTGGTCGGGCGCAAGCAGGACAAGCTCGATGCAGTCGCCGCAGAGATCGCCGAGGACGGCGGCAAGGCCGACACCGCCAGCTTTGATATCCGCGATGAAGAGGCTGTCACCGCCGCTGTTGATGCGGTGGTCGCCAGGCACGGCAGGATCCATGGCCTGGTGAATAACGCGGGCGGGCAGTTCCCGGCTGAAGTCGCAGACATCTCCAAAAAGGGATGGGACGCGGTCATCGCGACCAACCTGACCGGCGGCTGGCTGGTCATGCGTGCAGTGTTCAACGCTTCGATGAAAGACCATGGCGGCGCGGTGGTGAATATTACCGCCGACATGCATGCGGGTATGCCTGGCATGGCCCATTCGGGTGCAGCGCGTGCGGGCATGTTCAACCTGACCCAGACTGCGGCGCTGGAGTGGGGCAAGTACGGCATTCGGGTCAACGCGGCCGCGCCGGGCTGGATCGCGAGCTCTGGCATGGACACCTATGGCGGCTCGACCCGCGCCATGATCCCCTACCTGAAGCAGCACCTGCCCACCCAGCGGCTGGGGTCAGAGGCTGAGGTGAGCGCGGGCGTGGTTTTCCTTCTATCGCCCGCAGCAGCCTTCATCACCGGCACGCAGATGCAGATTGATGGCGGCGCGCCGCTGGGTTCGGGTATCTGGCCGCTGGAAGCGCATGAAAAGTCATACATTTTCAACGGCTTCCATCGCGCTGTGGAGCCCGAAGTCCTGAGGGGAGGCGGTGATGCCTGAGCTGAAATCCAGGCTCAATCCGGCCTCTGATGAGTTCAAGGCCGCTGCCGAAGCCATGGCCGCAAAACTCGGTGAGATCCGGGCTGCCGAAGCCAAGGTGCGTGGCAATTCTGAGTTCAAGCGGGACCGTTTTGAAGAGCGCGGCCAGCTTCTACCGCGCGAGCGTGTGGCGCGCCTTGTGGACAGGGACCAGCCCTTTGTCGAAATCGCGCCGCTGGCTGGCTGGAAGATGCATGACGATGATGGCGAACGTGGCGCATCCGGCGGCGGAGCCATCGTTGGCATCGGCGTGGTCAGTGGTAAGCGCTGCGTTGTTGCGGCCAGCGACAGCGCCATCAAGGGCGGCACCGTCGCGCCCATGGGCTTGAAGAAGTCGCTTCGCGCTCAGGAGATCGCCCTGACCAACAAGCTGCCGATGATCCATCTGGTGGAATCAGGCGGTGCCAATCTGCTCTATCAGTCTGAAATCTTTGTCGATGGCGGTCGCAGCTTTGCCAATCAGGCGCGTTTAAGCGCTGCGGGAATCCCACAGATCGCGGTCGTCCATGGCAGTTCAACCGCTGGCGGGGCCTATCTTCCAGGCATGAGCGATTATGTCGTTCTGGTGCGCGAAAAGTCGAAAATCTTCCTGGCCGGCCCGCCGCTTGTAAAAGCCGCCATTGGCGAAGACGCCGATGATGAGAGCCTGGGTGGCGCGGACCTCCACGGCGAGGTGACGGGCCTTGGCGAATACGTTGCTGAAAACGATGCCCAGGCGCTCGCCTACGCCCGTGAAATCATGGACAAGCTGAACTGGGATACGGTCGGCGACGGCTGGTCGGGACAGGGGCCCAAATACGACGCTGAAGAGCTGATGGGGGTCGTCCCGGCGGACGACAAGACGCCCTATGACGTGAAGGACGTTATCGCCCGCATTGTCGATGGATCCGATTTCCTCGAGTTTAAACAGCGCTATGGGGCCGAGACTGTGTGCGGCCACGCCCGCATTGCCGGTCAGATCGTTGGCATTGTTGGCAATAACGGGCCGATCCAGCCGGAAGGCTCCACCAAGGCGGGCCAGTTTATTCAGCTGTGTGACCAATCCAGAACGCCAATCGTCTTCCTGCAGAATACAACCGGCTACATGGTGGGCTCTGAGGCTGAGCGTGCCGGTGCGGTCAAGCATGGCTCGAAGATGATCCAGGCGGTGGCTAATGCTCGGGTGCCGAAGATCACCATTGTTCTGGGCGGCAGCTATGGCGCTGGCAATTACGGCATGTGTGGGCGGGGCTTCGACCCGCGCTTCATCTTTGCCTGGCCAACGGCGCGTACCGCCGTCATGGGCGGGGCGCAGGCGGCCAAGGTGATGGAGATTGTCACCCGGGGTAAAAACGCCCGCTCCGGGATCGAAACCGACGAGAAAGCGCTTGCCGACATGAGCGCCATGATCACCGCCACACTGGATGACCAGTCTCAGCCCCTCTTCGCATCCGCGCGGCTCTGGGATGATGGCGTGATTGATCCGCGCGACACCCGCGCGGTGCTGATCGAAGCCTTGAACATCTGCGCTGAGGGCGAAGCCCGTCAGCTGAATTCCAACACGTTTGGGGTGGCGCGGTTTTGATGACCCCTCACCCCACCCCAGCCCTCCCCTCGAGGGGAGGGAGCCTGAAAGTCGGCAGATGCCGTGGCCGGAAGCTCAGCCCCGTCTGCCGTTTAAGAATCGAATGATCGCAACCCCATCTCCCTCCCCTTGAAGGGGAGGGTCGGGGTGGGGTGTGCACCGCCAGGAGACCAAGCCATGCAATTCACCGAACAGCACGATCAGCTCCGCGAGACGATTGCGCGATTTGTCGAGACCGAGATCAACCCGCACGTGGAAGAGTGGGAGGCGGCTGGCGAGTTTCCATCCCACGAGGTCTTCAAGAAGATGGGTGATCTGGGGCTGCTGGGCCTGCGCTGGCCCGAAGAGTTTGGCGGGGCCGGGCTCGACATGTCCTACTCGCTCGTGCTGGCCGAAGAGCTGGGCCTGATCAATTGCGGTGGTGTGCCGATGGCTATCGGCGTTCACACCGACATGTGCACGCCGGCCCTTGCACGGTTTGGCTCCGATGAGCTGCGCCATGAGTTTCTCGCGCCAGCCATCGCGGGCGATGTCGTTGGCTGTCTGGGCGTGTCTGAGCCAGGGGGGGGATCAGACGTGGCCGCGGTGAAGACGACCGCGAAGTCTGATGGCGATGACTATGTCATCAACGGCTCAAAGATGTGGATCACCAACGGTTTGAAGGCTGACTGGTGCTGCCTGCTGGCCAATACGTCTGACGGCAAGGCCCACGAGAACAAGTCACTCATCATGGTGCCGATGGATACGCCGGGCATCGAGCGACAGAAGATCGAAAAGATCGGCATGCACTCGTCTGATACCGCGCAGATCTTCTTTGATGACGTGCGGGTACCGAAACGCAATCTGGTGGGTGAAGAGGGCGCAGGCTTCATCTACCAGATGCTGCAGTTCCAGGAAGAACGCATTTACGGCGCAGCCTCTTCGCTGAAGAGCTTCGACAAGCAGATTGACCTGACCATCGAATATACCCGCGACCGCCAGGCCTTTGGCCAGTCTCTGCTGGACAATCAGGTCATTCACTATCGCCTGGCAGAACTTCGCACCGAAGTGGAGCTGCTGCGCTCGCTGGTTTATCGCTGCGTGGAGGATTTCAACGCGGGCAAGGACGTCACCAAGCTGGCCTCCATGGCCAAGCTGAAGACGGGACGTCTTGCGCGTGAGATCGCCGATAGCTGCCTGCAATACTGGGGCGGCATGGGCTATACGGCTGACAATCCGATCAGTCGCGCCTTCCGCGATGGCCGCCTGGTCTCGATTGGCGGCGGCGCTGACGAGATCATGCTCGGCATTATCGCAAAGCTGGAAGGCACGCTGCCGAAGAAGAAAAAGCCAAGCGGTCCGGTCGGCAATGCCTGAGTTTGATACCCTTCTTGTCGAGCGGCGCGGTGGCAGCCTCCATGTCACGCTGAACCGGCCAGAGCTTCGTAACGCCATGTCGCTGGCCATGGTGGACGAGCTTCTGGTGGTGCTCGATGTGGCTCAGGCCAGTGGTAACCGAGCCATCGTGCTGCGCGGCGCTGGCGGGAATTTCTGCTCCGGCGGTGACATCAAGGATATGGGCGCAGCACAGGCGCAGCCGGCCAGTCTAGGCGAAGACCCGGTCGCGCGGGTCAATGCGCGCTTTGGTCAGCTGTGTGTCGCCTATGCCGAAACCGGACTTCCGGTTGTTGCGGTGCTGGAGGGTGCCGTGATAGGCGGCGGCTTCGGGCTTGCCTGTGTTGCCGATGTGGTGATTGCCGAGGAGGGAGCCAAATTCCGCCTCCCTGAAACCGGGCTTGGTCTGGTCCCGGCCCAGATCGCGCCCTTCCTGGTCGAGCGCCTTGGCTATTCTGAAGCGCGTCGGCTCGCGGTCACCGGCGGCGCGATTGACGCGCAGGACGCCCAACGCCTCGGGCTGGTCCATTATGTGTGTTCCGGCGAGGGCGCGCTTGAAACAGCGCTGGAAACCTCTCTGGCGCAGATCCGCAAAGGCGCACCAAAGGCCATCGCGGCTACCAAGCGGCTGATCCGCCGGGCGCGCCTGGAAGACGCCACCGCGCTTGTCGATGACGCGGCGGCCAACTTTGCTGAAGCGGCCCGCAGCGACGAGGGAACCGAAGGCCTCACCGCCTTCCTTGAAAAGCGTCCGGCAAAATGGGCGGTGAGCGAATGACACTCAAAGCCCGCCCTTTCCGGTCCGTTCTGGTGGCCAATCGCGGCGAGATCGCGGTTCGGGTCTTAAGCGAAGCGCAGATGACGGACCTGCGCGCGATCGCTGTGTACTCCGAGGCGGATGCCGGAGCGATGCATGTGCGGACCGCTGACGAGGCGGTGTGTATCGGTCCGGCGGCGGCCAGCGAGAGCTATCTCAACCCTGAGGCCATCCTCAATGCTGCGCAGCAAACCGGCGCTGAGGCGATCCATCCAGGCTATGGCTTTCTGTCTGAAAACGCGGCGTTTGCCCGCGCGGTGATCGAGGCGGGTCTGGTCTGGATCGGCCCACCGCCCGAAGCCATCGAAGCCATGGGCGACAAGGCCCGTGCCAAGGCGCTGATGATTGAAGCGGGGGTTCCGACACTGCCGGGGTGGCAGGGTGAGGATCAATCTGCAGCCAACCTGAAGGCTGAAGCCGACGCGGTCGGCTATCCGCTGTTGATCAAGGCGGTCGCAGGGGGCGGCGGCCGCGGCATGCGAATTGTGCGCGGCGCGTCTGAGTTCGATGAAGCCTTGGCGTCAGCACGCCGTGAAGCCAAATCGGCGTTTGGCGATGAGGCGGTCCTGCTGGAGCGCTTCGTCGAGCGCGGCCGCCATGTGGAAATCCAGGTCTTTGCTGACACCCATGGCAATGTCATCCATCTGGGCGAGCGGGACTGTTCTGCGCAGCGCCGCCGCCAGAAGGTGATTGAGGAATCGCCATCGCCAGCTGTGGATGAAGACCTGCGCCAGCGCATGGGGGCTGACGCTGTCGCCGCGGCGAAGGCTGTCGATTATGTTGGGGCCGGTACGGTGGAATTCCTGCTCGACGACGACGGGAACTACTACTTCCTTGAAATGAATACCCGCTTGCAGGTGGAGCATACGGTCACCGAGGCGGTGACGATGTACGACCTTGTGCAGTGGCAGTTTGATGTGGCCGCCGGTCACCCGCTGCCGGTTTCAGAAGACCTCACCGAGGATAATTTCGTCGGCCATGGGATCGAAGTCCGCCTCTACGCTGAAGACCCGCTCAATGGCTTCGCGCCGCAGACGGGACTGATCGCGCACTATAATCCTGATGGCCGTACGCCGGGCGTGCGCACCGATATCGGCTATGAAACCGGAGACCAGATCGGCACCGATTATGATCCCATGATCGCCAAGCTGATCAGTCGGGGTGAAACCCGCGATGCGGCGATCGACTACCTGATTGATCACCTGAAGGAAGCCCCGCTTCTGGGCGTGAAGACCAATCGCGACTTCCTGATCCGCTTGCTCGACACTCAGGCTTTCCGGAACGGCGAAATTCGCACCAGCGATCTGGATGCCTGGGCCGACGACGGGGAGGGTCCATTTGCGCCCATCCCGCTGCCGTTTGAAGCCCTGGCGGTGGCTGCGGCCGATATCGCAGCGACGGAGACACCGGTCCTACGCTCGGCTTCGGTGACAAGCTTTGATGTGGATTTTGAGGCTGATGGCGAGGCGGTCACCGTTCGGGTGGAGCAAACGCCAACAGGCGGTGTGGTCGTCACTGAAGGTGACGCGCGCGCCGAAGTCGAAATTCTGGAGCGCTGGGCCGAAGTCCTGAAGGTCCGCATTGATGGCGTAGTGCGGATGGTTCCCGCCGCCGTCGGTGCGGACGACGCGCTTTATACTGCTTTGCCAGAACGCCTGGCTCGCATCGTCGAAGCGTCACCCTGGAGCGATGGTGCGGGCTCTGATCCTTCCAAAGTCGTAGCTCCGGTTTCGGGTGCCGTCGTTGCCTTGAACGTGAAGCCGGGTGACGCGGTCAAGGCGGGCGATGTCGTGGCTGTGATGGAAGCCATGAAGATGGAAATGCGCCTGACCGCAGAGGCAGACGGTGTCGTTGCCGTGGTCAATGCGGAAGCCGGAAGCCAGGCCTCTGGCGGCGCGGTTTTGATTGAACTTGATTTAAATGAGCGGGGGTAAACCCATGACCAAGGCTGTGCTGACCTGTGCGCTTAATGGCGTGCTGACCAATCCCAAGACCCACCCGGTTCCAGTCACCCCGGAGGAGATGGCGGCCAGTGCGCGCGAGGCGTTTGATGCCGGTGCCAGCGTCATGCATGTGCACTACCGCATGCAGGAGCCTGATCATGGTGGCTGGCCCAGCTGGGATCCCGATGTTGCCGGTGCGATTATCGACGCGATCCGCGATGCCTGCCCGGGCGTCATCATCAATTCCACCACCGGTGTCGTGGGCCCTGACGTCTCTGGCCCGGTGGCTTGCGTGAAGCGGGTGAAGCCGGAAATCGCGGCCTGTAACGCTGGTTCGCTCAATTATCTCAAACTCAAGCGCGACGGCAGCTGGGCCTGGCCGCCGATGATGTTCGATAACCCGGTTGAGAAAATCCAGACCATGATCGACGCCATGAACGAGGTTGGCGCGCACCCGGAGTTTGAGTGCTTCGACGTGGGGATCGTGCGCTGCGTCAACATGTATATCGAGAACGGCATGGCCCCGGCCGCCCACTATAACTTCGTGATGGGTGTTGCGTCGGGCATGCCGGTTGATGCTGATTTGCTGCAGCTTTTGTTGCGCTACAAGCGTGAGCAGGACCCCTGGCAAACCACGCTGATCGGGCGTCAGGAAATCTGGCCGGTTCACCAGCGCACCGCAGAGCTGGGCGGCATGCTCCGTATCGGCCTTGAGGACACCTTCTATCTTCCCGACGGTGAACGCGCATCAGGCAATGGCGCTTTGATCGAAGCACTGGCACAGTGTGCGAGAAATGCGGGCCGGGAGATTGCAAGTCCGTCCGAAGCCCGCGAATTGATGGGACTGCATTAGGGAGGGGAGCCCCACATGGAAGCAACTGCTGCTGAACTGCCACGCATCGGAGACGATGAGCTCTTTCCGTCCGCGCCAGCCCGCTTGCTGGAGCGAGGTCGGACCGATGCGGACAAGCCGGCCTATTGCGTCCATGACGGTGAAAACTGGGTCCCCACAAGCTGGAAAAGCTATGCCGACCAGACGCGCAAGGCTGCCCGGGCGCTGATTGCGCTGGGCGTTGCGCCCGATGATGCGGTGGCGATCCTGGGCTTTAACCGGCCAGAATGGACCACGATGGCCATCGCCGCGATGATGGTCGGTGGGCGGCCTGCAGGCGTTTACTGGACGAGCTCGCCGCCAGAAATCGCTTACATCCTGCAGCATTCTGAAAGCCCGGTTTTCCTGGTGGAAACGGCTGAGCATGTGGAGCAGGCCCTCGCGCTGAAGGCTGAATGCCCGGCGCTTGAGCATATCATCGTCATGGAGGGCTCTGCCGGGGAGCATCCAGACGTGTTGAGCTGGGGGCAGTTCCTTGCGCTTGGCGTTGATGACCATGAGGACGCGGTTTCCGACCGTTTGAAGGCTATCGGCGAGGAGACCATTGGCTCTCTGATCTATACGTCTGGCACCACAGGGCCGCCAAAGGCGGTCATGCTGAGCCATGGCAATATCAGCTGGGCTTCGGCGATGCTGAGCGAAATGTTCGAGCCACGTGATGGCGATCGCGGTCTGTCCTACCTGCCAATCGCGCACATCGCCGAACAGCAGCAGAGCGTCCACAACCACATTAAGTCGGGGACCTGCCTGCATTTTGCCCGCTCCATGGAGCAACTGGGCGAAGACCTGCAGACTGTGAAACCGGCTGTTTTCTTTGGCGTTCCGCGCGTCTGGGAGAAGATGCACGAGACGCTGCGCGCCCGCATTGGGCAAGCCACCGGTGCGCGCAAGTCCATCATCAACTGGGCCATGAAAACCGCCGGAGCCTATAATGAGGCGATCCGTGATGGTCGCTCGCCGGGTCCGCTTTTGAGCCTTCAAAAGTCGCTGGCGGACAAGCTGGCGCTTAACAAGATCAAGGCCGCGCTGGGGCTTGATAAAGCGCGTATGCTGATCTCCGGTGCCGCACCCATATCGCCCGATGTATTGAAGTTTTTCGCCAGTCTCGATCTGACCATCTACGAAGGCTATGGCCAGTCTGAAACCAGTGCTCCGACTGCCTTCAGCCGCCCCGGAAGCGTGCGCTTCGGATCGGTCGGCAAGATGATTGACGGCATGCAGGCGCGCGTCTCTGAAGAAGGCGAGCTTCAGGTCAAGGGCCCGAACGTCTTTGTTGGCTACATGAAGAACAACGAGGCGACGGCCAATACATTCACCTCCGATGGCTGGATGAAGACCGGCGACGTGGTGAAAATTGACGAGGATGGCTTTGTCTTCATAACCGGCCGGATCAAGGACATCATCATCACCTCCGGCGGCAAGAATATCACCCCGGCGAATATCGAAACCGATCTGATGAATGGTGACCTGGTCGAGCACGCCGTTGTTGTGGGCGATGGCCGCCACTACCTGACGGCGCTTCTGACCGTTTCGCCGGATGCGCTGTCAGCGTTCGCCGACAAGAATGGTCTGACGCTGGAAGATGCCCGCAATTCGCAGGAGGTTCTGGCATCTCTTCAGGCCACCGTAGATGAGGTGAATGAGCGCTATGCCCGGGTGGAAAACATACGCAAATTTAAGGTCCTGCCCCATAGCCTCAGCGTTGAGAACGGGGAGTTAACCCCGACGCTGAAGGTGCGCCGCAACGTGGTCATTGACCGCAACAAGGCGCTGGTGGACGAGATGTATGGAACCGACGAACACTGACGACGTCGACGGTGAGCCGGCTGCGCGCAAGGCTCTGCCGCGCTATGATGCTGTAATCATTGGGGCAGGCTTTGCAGGGCTCGCCATGGGCCGACGGCTCAAGCTGTTAGGCGTTGAAAATTTCGTCATTCTGGAGCGCGGCAATTCGGTGGGCGGTGTCTGGCGGGACAACCGCTATCCCGGCGCGGCCTGTGACGTGCCAAGCCATCTTTATTCCTACTCCTTCTTCCTGAACCCGGACTGGAGCCGCAAATATTCTCCCCAGTCTGAAATTCTGGCCTATCTGGAGCGGGCCGCGGCTGAGTTCGGACTTCTTCCCCATATCAAGCTGGGCCAGACGGTCACGGCGCTGAAATTCTATCCCGATGCCGGTTTGTGGCGGGTGAAGCTCGCCAGCGGCAAATATGTGGATGCCCGCACAGTGATCAGCGCCGTGGGGCAGCTCTCCGAGCCGGTCACGCCAGACATCAAGGACAGCGAACTGTTCGAAGGCACCATGGTGCATAGTGCGCGCTGGGCAGCCAAGGCGAACTATGCGGGCAAGCGTGTCGCGGTCATTGGCAACGCAGCAAGTGCGATCCAGCTTATACCGAAGCTGGCTGAAACGGCGCGAAACCTGACCATCTTCCAGCGCACGCCAAACTGGGTGGTCAACAAGCCTGACCGGTCCTTCACGAAGGTGGAGAAATGGCTGTTTCGAAAGCTGCCGGTCTGGCACCGGATCTATCGGCGGATCAGCTTCATCATCCATGAGAGCCGCTATTCGGCCTTCGTGAAGAACTCCATCGCCAGTGACTTTACCCGCTGGCGGCTAAAGCGGCGTTTGAAGCGCGAAGTGTCTGATCCGGTGCTGCGCGAAATGCTG
The DNA here is from genome assembly GCA_024178355.1 of Maricaulaceae bacterium EIL42A08. GTDB lineage: Bacteria > Pseudomonadota > Alphaproteobacteria > Caulobacterales > Maricaulaceae > Oceanicaulis. Next base: position 447,221 of record JAMZNZ010000003.1, read on the forward strand.
ACGCCGAATTATCCGCCGGGGTGTAAGCGCATCCTGCTCTCCAGCGACTTTTACAACATTGTCCAGAAGCCGAATGTGCGTGTTGTGGCTCGCCGCCCGGCGCGTCTTGATCGCGACGGCATCATCACGCCTGATGGGGAGCGCATCGGTGTGGACGCCATCATTTTTGCGACCGGCTTCAAGGCGACAGAGTTTCTCGCCGGACTGACGGTGATCGGGCCAGAGGGCAAGACCCTGAAGGACGCCTGGGGCGCCAGCCCGCGCGCCTACCGCGGCGTGGCGGTTAGCGGTTTTCCCAATCTTTTCATGATGTACGGGCCGAACACCAATCTGGGCCACAACTCGATCATCTACATGCTGGAGCAGCAGAGCGCCTATATCGGCAAACAGGTTTCACGCCTTCTGAGCGAGGATTTGCGCACGCTCGATGTCGATCCTGAAGCTGAAGCCAGGTTCAATAAAAAGCTCCAGAAGCGCCTGCGCCGAACCGTCTGGGCGGCCGATTGCCCGTCCTGGTACAAGACCGAAGACGGGCTGATCACCAACAACTGGCACGGTCATGCCAGTGAGTTTGCAGGCGCGCTGAAGAAGAAAGACGAGAAAGACTGGATCGCCAATTCCTGAGGGACTTTGAATTTTATCCTGAAGGTCCTTCGAGACGGCTTTCAGCCTCCTCAGGATGAGGAGTACATAGAGCTCAAATTTCCCTCATCCTGAGGAGCGAGCTTTTGGCGAGCGTCTCGAAGGACGCACGACCACCCTTAAAACACGCGCTTCGCCCAGCGCTTCACATGACCTACTGAAACAATGGCTTCAGGCAGGACAGGCGCGAAGAGCTGGAAGTCGTGCCACATGGCTTCCCAGACCTCACACGTCACGTCGACGCCGGCGGCCTGCATCTTTTCGGTCAGGCGCGTGGAGTCATCAAACAGGATCTCGTCCTCGCCCACCTGGATGAGGGTTGGCGGCAGGCCGGACAAGTCCGCAAATAGAGGCGAGGCTTCCGGGTCCTGTGCATCGCGGCCATCAAGGTACAGCGCGGCACCCTGTTCAAGATAGTGCGGCTTGAGCATCGGGTCTTTGTGGGCGCGGGTTCTGGAGCTTTCGCCTGACGCAGACAGGTCCGTCCAGGGGGAAAGCAGGAAGAGGCCATCGGGCATGGCTCGTCCCGCATCACGGTGTCGGATGACGCTGGCGAGCGTTAAGCCACCGCCAGCGCTGTCGCCGGATACGATGAGCGGGCCATCGACTTTACCGCGCAGCTCGGCCAGAGCATCGCTGCCGTCCTCAATCGCGGCGGGGCAGACATGCTCCGGCGCGAGGCGGTAGTCGAGCGACCAGGCTTCAACTTTCAAGGCGCGCGCAAGCTGGGACACATAGGGCTTGTGGCTCTGCGGAGAACCGATGCAATAGCCGCCCCCGTGCAGAAACAAAAGCCCACCTGGGCGCGTTTCGGCCGGTTTGAAATGCAGGGCAGGTCGACCGGAAAGCTCGATCTGGCTGACCTTAACGCCCTCAGCAATCGGCGCGCGATCCCCGCCCTTGTCGATACGTGCACGCGCCAGTTGGCGCGGGTTCTCCGGCGACATAACTTTAAGACCGGCCTGACGGGCAAGGTGTCGGGCGAACATGCGGCGCAGGCCGAGGCCGGGCTGTTTCTTAATCGTTTCAATCATCTCGCGAGGCCATCAATGAGCATCAAACTGGGATCAGAGCTTACCCTGCCATGCGGGGTGAAAATTCCCAACCGTCTGGCGAAGGCTGCGATGACAGAAGGCCTGGCCGAACCACGTGGTATTGCCGGTGAGCGCATTGCCACCGCCTACCGGCGCTGGGCTGAAGGGGGCATTGGCCTGTCGCTCACCGGAAACATCATGATTGACCGTCGATACCGCGAGCGCCCGGCCAATGTGGTTGTGGATGGTGAGCAAAGCGCTGAAGGCATGGCGGGGCTCAAGGCCTACGCCGAGGCAGCAAAGACCGGCGGCACCATTGCCATCGCCCAGATTTCCCATGCCGGACGCCAGACCCCGGCCAGTATCGCGCCGGAACCGGTCGGTCCGTCCGCGGTCGCGGTCAAACTGCCTGGCGGCCTGTTTGCTGAGCCACGCGCCCTGACAGGCGATGAGATCCACGACGTGATCGCGCGCTTTGCCCATACCGCAAAAACGCTGTGTAAGGCCGGCTTTGATGGCGTGCAGGTGCACGCGGCCCACGGGTATCTGATCAGTGAGTTTCTCAATCCGCTGGTAAATCAGCGCAATGATGACTGGGGTGGCTCGCTGGAAAACCGCGCGCGCCTGCTGCTGGAGGCCGTGCGCGCCGTGCGTGAAGCGGTGGGCCCGAAGAAGATCGTCAGCGTGAAGCTGAACTCCTCTGATTTCCAGAAAGGCGGCTTCAGCTTTGAAGACTGCCTGAAGGTCGTGGCGCTGCTGGATCAGGAAAGTGTCGACCTGTTGGAAATCTCCGGCGGCAATTACGAACAGCCGCGCATGATGGGGCTTGAGGGCACCGAGCCAGTGTTTGAGGGGGAAGTGCGTGAAAGCACCAAGGCCCGCGAAGCCTATTTCATGGCTTACGCCGAGGAGGTCATCAAGGCCGCCAAGACCCCAGTCATGGTGACCGGCGGCTTCCGGTCCAGGCAGGCCATGGAAGAGGCGCTGGAGGCGGGCGTCGCCATGATCGGCATTGGTCGGCCTCTCTGTGTGGACGTGGATGCGCCATCACGCTTGCTCGCCGGTGAGATCGACCAGCTGCCAGCCTACGAAAAAGGTCTTGTGCTTGGGTCTGGTCAGTGGGGCCCGGCTTCCGACAATGAGGTCATCAAGGCCGCAAACGGCTTTGCCAACATGGCCTTCTTCTATCGCAATATCCTGCGTCTGGGCGACGGCAAACCGACCAAGCGCAAGATGTGGCTTTTGCCAGCGCTCATCGCCCATCAGCTAGAAGAAATGCGCGACGCGAAATCGATATAAGACGGCTGAACGGGTTTAAAAAATGAATTAATTCAGTTATTTATAATAGTTTTGAATTTCATAAATTTACAAGCTTTTGATTGAATAGAAGAAGACATGTCATCTTGAGGGCGCGTCATGAGTGTATTCAACGAAGCTGCGGATTCCAGGTTTTCACAGCACGAACGGTTTGTACGAGGCGTTATGGGTGGCGCGCGGCTGTCTCAACGGCCTGGGCGTCATCAATGACGGCTGCCCAGCCCTTGCTGCTCGCGAAGACTCCAGCGGGCGCATCATCAGCCGTGGTTGCCCCGTGGCCGCGATGGTCGTGGGCGACCACGTTAAAGCCGCGACCGGCGAGGTGACGGGCAAAGCGCTCATACCGCGCGGTGCCGATCTTTATCGGTCAAAACTGGATGGCGCTGATTTTCGCCAGGCGGTTCTGGTTCGGGCCGACCGCGATCCAGGCCTGGTACCAGCGGGTCTGAATTTTGACGAAGACGGCGACATGAAGGGCGGAAACGTCGATTTTCGCAACTGCTCCATGGTGGGCGCTCAGCTCGGGAATGCAAAGCTCAAAGGGGCTGACTTCAGTGGTGCAAACCTGCACGGGGCCGACCTGTCGGGCGCTGATATCCGCGACGCCAACCTTAACGGTGCCATTCTGACAGCGGCCAACCTTGAAGGCGCAGCGATTGACGGCGTCACGATGGAAAACGTGCTGCGTGATCCTGACGCCAAAGCGCTTGCCCGCGCTGAGGACCTCCGCTCACGTATCGAAGCCAATGACACTTACACCCATTCGCTGGGTAAAAAGGGCAAGCGCGGGCGCTTTGACGGTGAAGATCTGCGCCCCCTTGGTGATGCTTTCCACAAGAGTGGCCTGGTCGGCGCGACCTTTAAAAATGCATGCGGCGTGGGTCTGAATTTCAGAGGGGTGATATTGATCGGTGCGTCCTTTGAAGGGGCGGACCTTCGAAATGCCCGTTTTGAGGGGGCTGATCTTCGTGGCTGCAATTTCAAGAACTGCAATCTGAACCACGCCGACTTTTCACGCTCGGAACTCACCGCGTTCGATGGGATGTCAGGGCGTCGCTTCCCACCGAACTTTTCTGGCGCAAGCATGCACTCGACCAATTTTGATGAGGTGGTGCTGGAAGACGATATGACGCTGAATGAAGTGCTCGGCCTGAAGCCTGCGCAAAAAGTGGCGTAGCGGGCGTCAGTCGCGCTGCCCGATCATGCAGCCCTACCCCGCCTGCGCCGCGACGCGTTCAGCCCAGTTCGCGAAGTCATCCATCGCCTGCTCATAGCCTTCGTCATTAAGCGTCTCGTGGCGGCCCTTAGGGTCGAAGCGCATCGTCGCGTCAATAAAGCGGGCGTTGTAGAGCCGGGCTTTAAGCGTATCCATGGCTTCACCCTTGTCGGTGGCGGGGTCCTCGCCGCCGGCAGCCATGTGAATGGGCAGATCAAGGCGCATCATGCGCGTACGGTTCTCATCCGAACCGCGCTCCACCAGCTCGATAAAGTCGCGCCATAGCGAGATTGAAGCCGGTGCGCCGCACAGCGGATCGTTGATGTAGGCGTCCACCTCGTCAGGAATACGTGACAGCCAGTCAAAGTCAGTACGGGCGTCTTTCACCTGCTTGCCCCAAGCCTTGAACGCCAGCGCATCCATCCAGGTGGAGGGGGCCGTCGCCTTCTTGAACAGGCCTTCGATGCCAAGCACGGTCCTCATCAGGTTTGCCCGGCTACCGAGCGCCAGATTGGCATTCCAGACCGCCAGCCCTGCGATCTCGCCCTTGCGCTCCTGGGCGTGATTCATGGCGATGACGCCGCCCATGGAGTGTCCAAAGACGATATGGGGCAGCGTGCCGAAATGCTGGCGCGCGGCTGTCTCAACGGCCTGGGCGTCATCAATGACGGCTGCCCAGCCCTTGCTGCTCGCGAAGACTCCAGCGGGCGCATCATCAGCCGTGGTTGCCCCGTGGCCGCGATGGTCGTGGGCGACCACGTTAAAGCCGCGACCGGCGAGGTGACGGGCAAAGCGCTCATACCGCGCGGCGTGTTCTGAAAGGCCGTGGTGAATCTGCACCGTCGCGCGCGCTTCACCTTGTGCGGCAAGCCTGCGCCAGGCAAGGCTGGCTCCAGAGGGACTGGACAGGGTTTCGGCCTGGAACTCCATGACGGCTTTTCCTTTGTGGGTGGCTTGGCTTAGCTTTGGGCGCAGCATAACCGATGAGAGGCGATCTGCCATGGCCACACCTGCGCTCCTTGCCATTGATCAGGGCACCACATCCAGCCGGGCTCTGGTGTTTGATTTGAAGGCCAATCTGATCGCCAGCGCGCAGAAGGAATTTGCCCAGATCTACCCTGAGCCGGGCTGGGTGGAACATGACCCGGAAGTGATCTGGGCGACCGTCCTGTCCACCGCGCGCGAAGCGCTGAGCAAGGCCGAAGACCAGGGCTTCGAGGTGCAGGCCATCGGCGTCACCAACCAGCGCGAGACCACCATCGTCTGGGACTGCGCCACAGGGCGGCCCATCCATAACGCCATCGTGTGGCAGGACCGGCGCACCGCGGATGTGTGCGCGGGCCTGCGTGCGGCGGGGCATGAAAAGCTGATTGCGGAGCGGGCAGGGCTGGTTCTGGACCCTTACTTTTCGGCCACTAAGCTCGCCTGGATCCTGGACCATGTGCCCGGCGCAAGAGCCAAGGCTGAAGCCGGGTCGCTCGCCTTCGGGACCGTGGACAGCTTCCTGGTCTGGCGACTGACCGGCGGCAAGGTTCACGCGATCGAGGCAACCAATGCCAGCCGGACGAGCCTCTACAGCCTGGCGAAAGGCGATTGGGACGAGGAGCTTCTCGATATCTTCAACATCCCGACTGCGGTCCTGCCCACCGTCGTCGATAGCGCGGGGGAGATTGGCCACAGCGAGGCGTCTATCTTTGGTCGCGCCATTCCCATCACCGGCGGTGCAGGCGACCAGCAGGCCGCCGCCATCGGTCAGGCTTGTCTAAAGCCGGGGGAGATGAAATCGACCTATGGCACCGGCGCCTTCATGCTGGTCCATACCGGCGAGGAGATTGTCACCTCCACCAACCGCCTGCTCGCCACGACCGCGTGGAAGATCAAGGGCGAGAGCCGCTACGCGCTGGAGGGCTCTGTCCTCTCCGCGGGGGCAACGGTTCAGTGGGTGCGCGATGGTCTGGGCCTGATTGCCAAGGCGAGCGAGATCGAAGCGCTCGCTGCGGACGCGGATCGCGAAAGCGGGGTCTATCTGGTGCCGGCGTTTTCAGGGCTCGGTGCGCCCCACTGGAACCCGGACGCACGGGGCGCGCTGGTGGGCCTGACGCGGGGCTCAGGCCGGGCGGAGATCGCCCGTGCGGCGCTGGATTCGGTGGCCTATCAGACCCACGACCTCTTGGTGGCCATGGCCGCTGACGGGGTGGAGGTGTCCACCCTGAAGGTGGATGGCGGCATGACGGTCAACAACGCGCTGATGCAGCGCCTCGCCGATCTGTGCGCGGTGGAGACGATCCGCCCGCGCAACGCCGAATGCACCGCCTGGGGCGCAGCCTTCCTCGCAGGGCTGGGAGCCGGGCTCTACAGCTCTATCGAAGATGCCCGCGCGCTCTGGCGCGAAGACCGCCACTTCGTGCCCGCCATGGACCCGGTCACCCGCGCCCGGCGGCTGTCGGGCTGGGCCGATGCGGTCAAGCGGGTCCTTTGAGTGTGCGTTGAAACCCCGGCCAAGGCATAGCCGCAGAGCCGGGGCCTTGTGCAATGTAGGGCGCGCAACGCTGATACAGGTCCCGGATCAAGTCCGGGATTTCACAGAAGTGAGCGTGATCTCTTCCCAAACGCCTCACCGGCGGGCCATAAAGCGCCTCTCATTCAAGAGGATCGCCCATGAAGCCCGCAGCCCACCGCCTCGATCTGGATAACTACCCGCTCCATGTGACCGTGCCATCGCGCTTTCGCGATCTCGATACGCTGGGCCACATCAACAATGTGGCGATTGGGTCGTTTTATGAGGAAGGCCGCGCGCGGCTGAACCGGGAGTGCTTCCCGCTTGAGATGCGCAAGCGCCATTCCATGCGCATGCTCATCGCCGACGTCCACATCGCCTATTTGCGCGAAGCTCACTATCCCGGCGAAATCATCGTCGGTGCCGGCATCGGCAATATCGGCAACACCAGCTACCGCATCGATCTGGCCCTGTTCCAGAATGGCCAGTGCGTGGGTGTGTGCGAAACCGTGCTGGTCAATACCGATGGTAAGGCGACCGCGGCAATTCCGGATGAGGGGCGCGAGGCGCTGGAGGCTGTGCGGGTGCGGGGCGGTTAGGTCGCCCAATCCGTTGTTTACGCTCTCCTAGCGCAAGGCCTTGAATAGGATGACGTGGCAGACATGCCTCCAACCGTCATCCTGACGAAAGTCAGGACCCAGGTGCGCTGTCGGTGCCAGCTGGGTCCTGAATCAAGTTTTCCGATGACAGGTGTGGACAAGGGGTGCGTCCTTCGAGGCTTTTGCTAGCGCAAAAGCACCTCAGGATGAGGGATGTAGAAGCTCTATGGCACCCTCATCCTGAGGAGCGCGAAGCGCGTCTCGAAGGACCCTCATAATGATCCCCAAACAAAAACCCCGGCCGCATCTGCGAGCCGGGGCTTTGCTTTTGAAGCGTCTGCGCTGCGTTTTAATCCAGCGCCTTCACCACGCTTTCGGTCATCTTCTTGGCGTCACCAAGGAGCATCATGGTGTTGTTGCGGAAGAAGAGCGGGTTTTCGATTCCGGCATAGCCAGACCCCAGCGAGCGCTTGATGAAGAAGACGGTTTTGGCCTTCCACACCTGCAGGACAGGCATGCCGTAGATGGGCGAGCCTGGATCATCTTCAGCGGCCGGGTTGGTCACGTCGTTGGCGCCGATCACGAAGACAACGTCAGCGGTGGAGAACTCGGAGTTGATGTCTTCCAGCTCAAAGACTTCGTCATAGGGTACCTGGGCTTCGGCCAGCAGCACATTCATGTGACCGGGCATGCGGCCAGCCACCGGGTGGATGGCGTAAGACACGTCCACGCCCTCCTCTTTGAGCATGTCGGCCATTTCCTTCAGCGCGTGCTGAGCCTGGGCCACGGCCATGCCATAGCCCGGCACGATGATAACCTTGCCCGCGTTCTTCATGATGAAGGCGGCATCGTCCGCTGAGCCCTGCTTGGCAACCTGATCGCCGCTCCCGCTGGCGGCCGCGCTTGCGCCATCAGCGCCAAAGCCACCCAGCAGAACCGAGATGAAGGAGCGGTTCATGCCCTTACACATGATGTAGGACAGGATCGCGCCGGATGAACCGACCAGCGCGCCGGTGATTAGCAGCGCGGTGTTTTCCAGTGTGAAGCCCAGAGCGGCTGCGGCCCAGCCAGAGTAGGAGTTCAGCATCGACACCACGACCGGCATGTCAGCACCACCAATCGGGATGATCAGGAGGACGCCCAGGATCAGCGCGATAATGGTGATGATCCAGAAGGCGGTCTTGTTGTCACCGGCAGAGGCCGACAGGAAGACGATGAAGACCGCAACGGCCACACCGAGCGCCAGGTTCAGCCAGTGCTGACCTTTAAACACGATAGGCGCACCACTCATCAGGCCTTGCAGCTTCATGAAGGCAATGACGGAGCCGGAGAAGGTGATCGCACCAATGGCGACACCCAGGGCCAGTTCTACGAGCGACAGCAGCTTCAGCTGGTTCAGCGCCGCACCTTCATAGCCCCGCGAAATGCCAAATGCGGCTGGCTCATAAAGCGCAGCGGCGGCCACCAGAACCGCACACAGGCCCACCAGAGAGTGGAAGGCGGCCACCAGCTGGGGCATGGCGGTCATGGGGATTTTCTTGGCGATAAAGGCCCCGATGCCGCCACCAACCGCGACCGCAAGGGCGATCAGGAACCATCCGAGGCCATTCAGGTCGATGAAGAACAGGCTCGTCCCGACCGCGAGGGCCATGCCGGCCATGCCGAGATAATTGCCTTGGCGTGAGGTTTCCGGGCTCGACAGGCCGCGCAGGGCCATGATGAAGAGGATCCCGGAGCCGAGATAGAACAGGGCAGCTAGATTAGCGGACATGGTCGGTCTTTCGACTGGTGAATTTTAAAAGGGTGGAACAGGCGGTCAGGAGCCGGGGCCAGTCAGGCCTCGGCCTTGGGTGCCGGTTTTTCTTTCTTCTTGTACATGGCCAGCATGCGCTGGGTGACGAGGAAGCCGCCAAAGATGTTTACGCTGGCAAGCGCAACGGCGACAATTCCGGCCCCCTTGGCAAAGATGGCCCCGTCCGTGGCTGCAGACGCCCCCGCCGCGATCAGTGCGCCCACGATGATCACCGAGGAGATCGCGTTGGTCACACTCATCAGCGGGGTGTGCAGGGCCGGGGTCACCGACCACACCACGTAATAGCCAACGAAGACTGCCAGGACGAAAATCGCCAGGCGGAAAATGATCGGATCGACTTCCATAAAGACGCCTCCAGATGGCGGTAGAGTCAGGGTCTAAGCTTCGGTTTCAGTTTCAGCAGGCGCTTGGGGCGCGGTGGCCAGTTCCTGGCTGTCTGATGAAATGATGATGCAGGCGGACAGGGTCACAACGGCAACAACGGCAATGGCGACCTGGGTGATACGACGTTTCATTCTCAGCTTCCTTTAAGGGTCTCGTGAACGACTTCACCATCCTTGGTGAGAGCCATGCCCTTAATAATGTCATCTTCCCAGTGCGGCGCTAGTGCTCCGTCGTCTGAGATCAGGAGCGGGAAGAGATTCACGAGATTTTTCGCCAGAAGTTGAGAGGCGTCGGCGGGCAGGCGGCCAGGCAGGTTGGAGAAGCCAGCAATCTTCACGCCTTTGTGCTCCACAACCTTGTCGGCTTCGGTCAGATCGGTGTTGCCGCCATTGGCTGCGGCAATGTCGATGATCACCGAGCCCGGCTTCATCGCTTCGATCATCGCTTTGGTAATCAGCTTGGGCGCTGGACGGCCCGGGATCAGCGCGGTGGTGATCACGATGTCCTGTTTGGCGATGTGGTTGGCGACGAGCTCAGCCTGCTTGGCCTTGTATTCGTCGCTCATTTCCTTGGCATAGCCGCCTGCGGTTTCAGCCGCCTTGAATTCTTCGTTCTCAACGGCGACGAATTTGGCACCGAGCGAGGCGACCTGCTCTTTCGCTGCCGGGCGCACATCGGTTGCCGACACAATCGCGCCCAGACGGCGCGCGGTGGCAATCGCCTGAAGGCCCGCAACGCCGGCACCCATCACAAAAGCCTTTGCCGCTGCAATGGTTCCAGCGGCCGTCATCATCATCGGGAAGGCGCGACCATAGAGTTCTGCGGCCTCGATGACTGCGCGATATCCGGCAAGGTTGGACTGGCTGGACAGCGCGTCCATGGCCTGGGCGCGGGTGATGCGCGGGGTGAATTCCATGGCCAGAGCATTGACCTTGGCATCGGCGCAGGCCTTGGCGAACTCAGTCGCGCCATGGGGCTCAAGAAGACCGATGACGACCGTGCCCGCCTTCAGCTTGCCCAGCGTCGCATCGTCCGGGCGGCGCACGCAAAAGAGCGCCTCAGCCGCTTTCAAAGCCGCGGCGCGGGTGGCCAGCTGGGCCCCCGCTGTTTCATAGGCTTCGTCGGTGAAGTCGGCTTTCAGGCCCGCCTTCTTCTCCACCGTGACCGTTGCACCGGCTTTGACCAGTAGCTTCACAGTGTCTGGTGTGGCAGCCACGCGGGCTTCACCAGGAAGGCTCTCAGCGAGAACGGCAATATGCATCTACAAAAACCCCAAAGGCCGAACAATACTGTTCCTAGCATGGACAATCTGTCGCACGCCGCAAGGGGGTTTATAGGTCAGAAGTGGCTGACGTCTAGCCGAGGGCGCTGACAAGCCCGCCAGAGATCACGGCAATGACAGCCAGCACGGCCATAAACACCCAGTACAGCGCGCCTTGTTTCAGGACGAAACCAGCGATGCCGCCGACCACAAGGCTGACCAGAAGTGCTGTGATCCAGCTCATTGCGGCACCGAACACCAGCGTCAGGTAAAGGACCACGAGGCCAGTCAGGATGGAGGCAAAGACCGACACCGACATGACGCCGTCGAAGGTCGCCTTGTGGTGGGAGATATCCATTTCACCGCGGGTGTAATCGTTGGCCATGTCGTCCTCAAGCCGATGTGAATTCCAAAGATATGCGGGCTTTATCATGCGTCCTTCGCGACGCCAAGATAGCTGCAGCGCTTGCAGGTGCGGTCAAATGCCGTGCCACGCAGTGGCTGACTAGGTCGCCCAGCCTTCGATCAGGGCTTCCAGCGCAGTGGTGGTGGCCAGCGGGTCATCTAAAAGCAGGTGGTGGCGCGTGTTCGGCACCGTCACGAAGGGCGAATTGGTGAAGGTCGCCTTCATGTAGTCCCAGGTCTCCGCACCCATCAGCTGGGACTGCGCGCCGCGAATGAAGGCCAGCGGACATTTCAGATTTGCGGCGGCCTCCTCTGGGTCGCGGCGTTCATAGGTAAGCTTGGCCCATATGCCGGGATCGAAATACCAGGTACAGCCACCGTCCACGGCCTTCAGGCTGCCACGCGCGATGTGATCGATGAGCCAGACATTCTCGCACGGCTGTTCCGGCAGGAGCCGGAAGCGCGCCAGCGCTTTGGCCAGATCGGGATAGACCTTGCCGCCGCGCTTGGGCGGTGCGCCTTCGCGTTGCTTTTCCGGTTTGCGGATGGGGCTGTCCAGAATGATCGCCGCTTTCAGCTCATCACCGAAATTCACCGCAGCCTTCAGCGTGGCGAAACCGCCAAAGCTGTGGCCGACATAAACCGGCCTGCCCGCGTCAAATGCGCCGCCAGATTCACCGCCTGCGCGGGCGGCCGCGGCGTGGTCATCCATGGTGTAGGCCTCGCGCCAGCCGCTCTCGCCCATTCCGGGCAGGTCTGGGGCCACGACCCGGCGCCCCTGTCGCGCCAGCAGAGGCCCGATGGCATCCCACCAGCCTTTGTGCGCCGTGCCGCCATGGACAAGGATCACTCCTGGCGCGCCGCGCTCGCCCCACGCCTTCCACGCGATGTCAATCCCGTCGTGGCTGGCCGTGCCGGTCTCAACCGGGTCGCTCTGTGCATCAGTGAACCAGGCGGGCGCGGGGAGCGGTTCGCCGTTGAGATCAGCGAGCGGTGGAGGAAGGGGGGTGGGGCGAGTCATAGAAAACAGGTTCCGGAGTATGTGCGCGCGAGCGTTAGTCGTGGTTTGACCGAACGTCAAATCGAGTGGGGGAGTATGCCTGCTTACGAGGTGCCAGAGGGTAGAGTCTAAACACTGCATTAGGGAGATGGATCGGGTCGAAGCAGGTTCTCTGGCGCATTCGCAGACCGCGAAAACCTGGAGACGAATTAATTTTAAGGTTGAAATCGCCTAAAGAAGTACGGTTAACTTCTCAAGTTGCGGAGTCTTCTAGTGGGTTCTGGGAGGAGATTTGAAATGATGTGTTCGGTAAAAGTTATGAAATCTGTGGCACAAGCTTTGGAAAAAGTGCTTGGCGAGGCAGGTTGTGGTGGTGATTTCTCGCCCTCAACCAAGCTGGGTAAAATCTGTAATGGCGGTCCGCTCAATGAAGGCGTTAAGGCTGACCTTTTAAGGGAAATCTATGCTGAGCTGAAAGAGGAAACGGGCGGGCAGTCATATCCGCCAGAGCTCTACAAGGACCTTGATAAGTTATCTGTGACACAGCTCTTAAGTCGTGTGATCAAGGATGCCTGCAGATGATTTTTATAGCTGCGGCTGCGCTAAGCCAATCACTTAGTTTCGTTCCTTGGCCAGACGTTTCTGAATGTTCTGATCAACAGATGGAGGGCACACTTTTCGTCTCACATCTGCTTGAATCTTCAGAAGTGGCTCCCGCGATGACATCTTATCGGTGGGTGCCTAATCAAACCGGCTTGGAGCGTTATCGCGGCGAGGTTGAGCGCGTTCGTCAGGCCGCAATTGCTGCGTCATCGACCGAATTGAGGCCGCAGGCTGAGCAAGCTGGCGAGTGGTCCCGGTTTTGTTCACCTGCCGAAACTGTAGAGCAGCGCAATCAGTGCCAAGTCTACTCTGTTTTTTCGGTTCTGCTGGCCGATATGGAGATTTCGAGTAATCGGGAGTTTTCCATTGTGGATCGCCGAGGTTTTCCGCTCGGCGCAGCCGGATCTAACCAGATCGAGGTCATACGCCGGTCCAACGCGGTCGCGGACCTTTTGGTTAATGCCGAAAACTTTGTTCTGAGGTGCCCTGCTCCTGAAGGGGAAGCGCAAGACCCGTCGCAAACTGATGATGAGACAACTCAGACAACAGAAAATACATCTCAGAAAACTCCCATGTTTGAACGTTCTGGGAGCCGCTTGCTCCTGACTGGGGCCGTCTCGGATTTTGATGAGGCTGATCTGGAAGACCGTAGCTTTGCCACATACACCTTCACAGACGAGGTGCGCGCAGACTCGGAAACGTGGGATATAAATGTCGCGCTGGGTTACAATTGGACCTTCCTGCCGACCAGTCGAGCACCGACGCGGATCGACCAGATTGACTTAACCCCCTTCGTCTCGGTCCGAAGAAAAGGCGGTGATCTGGATGACCCGGAAGATGAGTTAAATGAATTCTCGGCGGGTGTGGCTTGGGCAATGAGGCATATCAGGGATGTCAACGGCCCCACTCGCTTCACCTTGTTGTCCGGTGATTTTCGCTGGATCACGGATGATTCTGCGGACGCTCGGGCGGTTGCGGCGACATTGCGCTATCCGCTGCCGTTTTGGTCTGCTTTGGGATATCGCCAATGGTCAGATCTAGGGACATCGGATTGGGAACTCAACTGGTCGACAGAGCCCGTGTTTGAAGGTGTCTGGATTGATAATCCCGGCGATACCTTCCCAACCGGATTGAATGAGTACAGGCGCGTCGGTGCCGATACGCGTTTTGCGCTGCGCTACAACCGCGAGGGGATGCCGTTCGTACCGTCGGTCAATTTGTCCTACGCGGTTCGAGATGACCTTGATCCGTCCGGTGCTGCTGATGCAGCAATTTTTAAGGGATCTGTCGCGCTGGCACCCAATGACGAGAGCAACTATCAGATCAGCCTGCAATACCGGACAGGCCAGGATTTAACAAAGCTGACCGAGCAGCAACAATGGCAAATTGTCTTCGGCGTTCGCTACTAACCCCTCGCTAACCTCCCGTTTACCCTAACCAAATCTGACCAACGCCTACACCCGATCTTTACAGAGCCTGTGTCATATCAGGTCACATCAAGACGGGACGCCGGTTGTCAGGCACGGGGAACACCCCGGTCGGGCACACAAAAAAGCCGGGTCCGATAGCGACCGAAAAGGCGTGGGTGAGATGGCAAAGACTGTACTGGTCGTCGATGACGATCCGACACAACGTCGCCTGTTACAGGCGGTTCTGGAAAAGCAGGGGCATCATGCGCAATGCGCGGAGGACGGCGAAGCCGGTCTGGCCGCGGTCAAGCGTGGTGGGGTCGACGTGGTCATGCTGGACATGGTCATGCCGGGCATGGATGGCATCGAAACGCTGGAGGCCATGAAAGCCTTCAACGCCGAACTGCCAGTTATCGTACTGACCGCCCATGGCGGGATTGAAACCGTGGTAAAGGCAATGCGCGCCGGGGCGTGTGACTTCTTCGTCAAGCCGGCCAGTCCTGAACGTATTGCGGTTTCGATCCGCAACGCTTTGAAGGTCAAGGACCTGTCGGGCGAGGTAAACCGTTTGAAGAAGACCAAATCCGGTCAGCTCGGCTTTGGCGACATGATCGCTGGCGCGCCAGCCATGCGCCAGGTGGTGCGTCTGGGTGAGCGGGCAGCCAAATCCAACATCCCGATCCTCATCACTGGCGAGAGCGGTGTGGGTAAGGAGCTGGTGGCTCGGTCCATCGCGGCGGCCTCTGATCGCGCCGGGCGTCCCTTCGTGGCGGTGAACTGTGGTGCAATCCCGGAAAACCTGGTTGAAAGCACCCTGTTCGGTCACGAGAAGGGGGCCTTTACCGGTGCTGTAGCCAAGCATCTGGGTAAATTCCAGGAAGCTGATGGTGGTACGCTTTTCCTTGACGAGATTGGCGAGCTTCCGCTCGACATGCAGGTTAAGCTTCTGCGCGCCCTGCAGGAAGGCGAAGTAGACCCTGTTGGCGGCAAGCGCCCGCTCAAGGTGGATGTGCGCATTGTGTCGGCCACCAACCGTGATCTTGCTGATCAGGTGAAGGAAGGTCAGTTCCGCGAGGATCTGTTCTACCGTCTCAACGTTTTCCCGATTGAGGTGCCGAGCCTGGCCCAGCGCCGCGAAGACATCCCGGCTCTGGTGCGCCACTTCATAGGCCGCTTCAATGCTCAGGAAGGCAAGGCCGTCCTGGATGCGAACTCGCAGACAATGGATCTTCTGGCCAAGCATGACTGGAAAGGCAATGTTCGTCAGTTGGAGAACGCGGTCTTCCGCGCAGTGGTCCTGTCTGACAGCGATTATCTGACACCGGAAGACTTCCCGCAGATCTCCGGTCTCGCGCCGACGCTGGATAGCGGTCCGGCTCAGGTAGCGGATGCCAGCGTTCCTGAAGCCGAACCCTCGGCTTTTGCCGATGCGGTGGAAGAAAGCGGTGTCGACATTCTTGATGCCGGGGGGCATCTGCGCTCTCTGGAGCATATCGAGCGCGATCTGATCGCCTTTGCGATCGAGACCTATTCAGGCCGCATGGCCGAAGTGGCCCGCCGCCTGGGCGTCGGCCGTTCCACGCTTTACCGCAAGGTGCGCGAATACGAGCTCGACGTGGACAATTTCCGCGAAGCGGGCTGATCAAACAGCAAAACTTTGCCAGACTTCACGCCCCGCCGGCGAGAGCCGCGCGGGGCGTTTTGTTTTGAACTGTCGCGTCTAGCCGCTCGACGCGATAATCGCATCCAGCTGCGCTGAGACTTCAAGGTCGCGGTCGAGGCGTGCGGCTTGGGCGGCGACTTCGCGTTCGATGCGGGCCAGCGCCGGGGCGAGGGCGCCGCTTTGGAGAAGGGACCCCAGAAAGGGCGAGTCTTCAATTAGGCCGGCATCGCGCCAGCCTAAATCAATCGCGGCATTGACCAGAAGGACGGCACGCTCAGCCTCGCCGCGTGCTGCGGCGATTTCCGCCAGGCGAAGACGCCCCTCCGGCCACGTGTCATCGGGGGCAAGGGTGTCAAAGTCGGCGGTTTGTCCCATCAATGCGGCTAACGCTGCGCGTTCTGCGGTGGCGCTATTTCCTGCCGCTTCAAACGCGGTTTGAGCCGCTTCGCGATCGCCTCGCATCAGCGCGGCACGACCGGATAGACGCAGCGCTTCGCCGCTGGGTTCGCTTGCAGATAGAATCTGATCAACGCGATCGAGCTCTGAGCGTGACAGGGCCGCTTCGGCCAGGCCAGCGCGGACCACCGGATTGTCTGGATTAAGCAGCAGCGCCCGCGCTTCGAACGCCCGGGCGCGCACATCATCGCCCATCAGGCGCAGACTGCGGGCGATCTGAAGCTCGGCATAAAGATTGGTGCCGGGTGCGGTCAGCGCGGTGACATCATTTCGAAGGGCCTCGTAGAGCCGCCCCCGGATCGCCATCAGGAAGGCCGCACTGGATCTGGCGGCAAAGTCATCGGGATTCAGGCGCAGCGACTCGCCATAGGCCGCGAGCGCTTCGTCCACCCGCCCTTGCGCATCCAGCGTGTATCCAAGCGCATGCCAGCCCGAGGCCATATCCGGTGCCGCATCCACGGCAGAACGGGCAAGACGCTCGGCTTCCTCGATACGGTTGCCTTCAAATTTTGTCGCCTCGGTGGTCAGCGCGAAGGCGAGGCTCGTCATAACTCTGGGATCTTCAGGAGCGCGCTCGCGGGCGGTTTCAAGCAGTGTGATCGCCTGCTGTGTGGCGGTTGCGTCATGCAGAGCCAGACGCTGGCGCGCTCGATCCAGAAGCCCGTCGAGCGGATCGGTGATCGAGCTTTGTTGCTCATCTCGAACGGCAGAGGGGCCAAGGCGATCATACAGGCCATAGCCAGCCGCCGTGAGAGCTACAATAACGGTAAGGATCAGGACGCTTCGCAGGCGCGATGGCGAGGCGGGTTCTTCCGGTGCGGGCGGCGCAGCCGGCTCAAGGCTGGCAATCAGCGCATAGCCTTCGCCGCGCAGGGTCCGGATCACCCGGGGTGATTTAGGGTCGTCATTGAACAGCTTGCGTAACAGCGCGATGCGCTGGGCAATCGTGTCTTCACTCACATGATCCAGTCGCCAGGCACCCCGGGCGAGCTGTTCAGGGCTGACCGTGTTGGGTGCCGCTTGGATCAGACACAGCAGGACGCGCGCCGACAGCCCAGTGACAGCCTGTGTCCCTTCGGGTCCGCTCAGCTGACCGGTCCTGGGGTCAAACGTGAATTCATTCAGATGGATAGTGGGGTCGGACACGACAATTTTAGTCAGCTTCAGACTTCTTCAGACTAGTTTGGGTGACCGCGCGGGCTGCCGCGAGGATCAAGGTCCTCCTTGCTAACCCGAATAAGGATTTACGTCATGTCCCTGCGCAGCGCTTTGCTCTCTGCCTGTCTTCTTGCCGGTGTCACAGCCAACCCGGCGTTTGCTGATTTCCACTGGTCGCCCGAGCTGGAGGCGGCCACAAATACCCGAATTGAATCGGGCGAGTTCGGTACCGTAACCAGCGTCCTGGTTCTGTCCGGCGGTGAGCCGGTCTACGAGGCTTATTTCAATGGTGCAGATGCCAGCACGCTTCACAACACCCGCTCGGTCACCAAGACCATTACCGGCATGCTGGTGGGCTTGGCGGTTGCCGATGGTGCGCTTGATCCTGAAGCTCCGCTCGCGCCGCTGTTTGCCGCCGAACAACCGTTTGAAAACGATCACCCGGCCAAGCACCAGATCAACGCCATCGACCTTATGACCATGTCCGGACCCATGGAGTGTGATGACTGGAACCAGTTCTCTCGCGGCAATGAGGAGCGCATGTATATCGTGGAGGACTGGCCGAGCTTTTACTGGGATCTGCCGCTTCGAGGCTTTCCGTCGTGGGTAACGCCGCCATCAGAAGCGCAATACGGTCGCTCTCACTCCTACTGCACAGCTGGCGTTCAAATCCTGGGCGAGGCGGTCCAGCGAGCCACCGGGCGCGATATCCGCAGCTATGCCGAAACGCGCCTTCTTGAACCTCTGGGGGTCACCGATGTGGGCTGGCCAGAGACAGGGTCCGGTCGCATTCACCTTGGCGGTGGGCTGGAGCTTTCCGCGCAAAGCCTGGCTGCCTTTGGCGAGCTTCAACGTCTGGGCGGTGTTTATGCGGGCCAGCGCATCCTGCCTGAAGCCTGGACCGTCGCCTCAGTTGAGCCTCACGCGGTGATTGAGGGACCCGGCTTTGAGTATGGCTATCTGTGGTGGCTGCAGGATCGTGAAACTGCGGTCGGAACCACGCCGGTCGCCATGATGAACGGCAATGGTGGGAATCGGGTCTGGGTCATCGACGAGCATGATCTGACCATCGTTTTGACCAAAATTGACTTCGGCACGGCCACCATGCACCGTGAAGCCATGATGTTTTTCCAGGAGATCATCGCGCCGAACGTGCGCTAGGCGGCGCTGCGCCCCTTCACCTAACCTTTCCCCAGGTCTGGGGAGAGGGACCGGGTACGCGCTAAAAAACCGGCGTCAGCGTGGATGCCCCTCTCCCACTCGAACAAGGGGGAGAGGTAAGGTGAGGGGGTACGTTTGAAACAAAGCGTCAGTGTCGATGTGTCGGACTACCCCGCCCACACCCATTCAAATCGTTCACACACGACGTCCAGATCGTCGGAGTATTCAAACCCTTCGCGCGCCGCTTCGCGTTGCCAGAATTTGCGGTGCTCGGTGATCCAGTAGTCGTAGGACCGGTCGCCTTCGCCTTCGGCCCAGGCAAAATCGGCGTCCACCTCGCGCACCGGAATGATATCAACCTGGGTCGTCCGGATAACACAGCGAGGCGCGCCGCTACCGTCGGTGATGAGCACCAGGTCGCCGACCGTTGGCAGGGTAGCCTCGTCATACCAGCGCGCGAGGCTCGCCGTAGCCTGTTTGGTGCGGCTCAGCACCAGCGCCAGCAACTCGTCCTGCATCTCAGGACTGTCACCAAAGGCGTCGACATAGCGCGGGGCGTCGGCGGTTTCACCCGTGGCGGCCTGGTAGCGCGTCCAGAAGCGACGGTATTCGGCGTTGAGGTCACTCTTTGGTGCGGGGTAGCTGAGCACTGGCGCAAACGGTGGTGTTTCACTCATCGCTCTTGCCGCCATCGATAACGCGAAAGCCGCCGCGCTTTGGCGGTGTGGGCGGCTTGGGGGCAGCTTGCTCTGAGCGTGTCTTGGGTTTGGACGCGGCAGGCTCCGGTGCGGATTTATCATGCGGAGTGTCATCCTGGCTGGGCGGCTCATCTTCGCCCACCAGCTTCGGCGTGAAGCCCTTGCGGATGGCCCCTGACCTGGCGAGTTGTTCGACCGGATCGGGCGGCGGTGTGTCGTCGACCTCAGCGATGATGTCGTCATTGATGTCGCGGCCATAGGACCGGCGCGGCAGGGCCTTGCGGCCAAAGCCACCTTTGGATTTGCCGCCCGGCTTGGCCTTGAAGCTCGATCCGCGTTTGAAGCCGGAGCCGCCCTTGCCCTTGGCCTTCTTCTCGATCTCTTTGAGTTTGGCGAGCTGGAGGCGAGAAAGCGCTTCGCCCTCTTCGCCCAGACGCGGATCGGCAAAGGCAGAGCCGAACTCCCCGAGGCGCTCCTCGATCGAGCTCATGAACTCGTCCTCCCAGTCGGTCAGCTCCACGCGCGCTGCATCGGCGGCCTCTGTGTCTTCAGATTTGGCGATGGCACGCTCCACCGCAGCCTTCGCCCGGCGAATGCGGGCGAGGGCCTTGCGGGTGGATTTGTCGTCGACCTCTCGGGCCAAGGGCTACTCCTCAATCGCCTCCAGAGTGTAGGCCTTTGACACAATCTTCCACTCATCGTTGATCAGATAAAGCAGGAAGAAGTCATCAAACTGGCGCTCACCAGCGGTGAAGCTGAAATGGGCGAAGGCCATCGTTTCGTCAACAATGCGAATGTCGAGGATTTCGCCGTTGCGCTCAACCGGGCTTGGCCGGGTCATGCGATTGGCAAAGTCACCCAGATTCATGGCGACCACCGCGTCGTTGCCCGCCTCGTCGGTGCGTCGGATGAACATGTCACCCACGTCGGTCTGAAAGGCGCGCTCCGCGAGCGTCGGGTCGCCCTGATTGCCGGCCTCGAAATAATTCATCACCGCGGCGCGGACGCCTGATTCAGCGGCGCTCTCGCCGTGGTGATCAGCGTGGCCTGCAAATGCAGGCGTGCTCAAGGCCAGCGCAATTACGCCAGCGCCTAGAAGGTTGGAAAATCGCATGGGGGCTCCTGTGTCAAAGCGGGGGGAGTGCCACGCTTCCACATCTAAGCCGCCATGCCTCGTTAAATGACGGTAACGCGCCTACTCGCCCACAACGCCGAGATAGAGGTCGAGCAGGGCTTCCTGCTCCTCGCGTTCGTGGCGATCCTGCTTGCGGATGGAAATCACCTTGCGCAGCACCTTGGTGTCAAAGCCGAAGGACTTGGCTTCGGCGTAGACTTCCTTGATGTCGGCGGCGAGGGAGGCTTTCTCCTCCTCCAGGCGCTCGATGCGGGCCACAAACTGGCGCAGCTTCTCACGCGAGGCTCCCCCAATGGCATCACCTTCATCGGCTTCAGGGGTCGGGGCGAAGTCATTCATCGCAAGGCTCTCCACAGGGCAGGGTTAAATCACCGCTCCTCGATACGCGAGGCGAGGGCGTATGAGCAAGCACGCAAGGCGGACGGATGGCAGAAAAAGAGGGCGCTACCCTGCCCGCGCGATCACATCAGCAAGCGCGCTTGCGACGTCTTCGGCGTGGGCGTGGTGGGGGTTGTGGCCTTCGTCTTCGATCAGGCGCAGCTCGCCATTCTGGACGGTGTCCACGAAGGGGGCGGAGTGGCGGTCAGTGAACACCACCGTGTCGCCGGGCGCAGCGACGACGATCACCGGCTGGGCGATCTCGTGATAGCGCCCTTCCTGCTCTTCCAGGCTGACATTCACCCGCGCCATGTCGTGGGCGTTGGCCCGCCAGGGACCAGGCTGCAGGATCAGCGGCAGGCGCACATCGTCCACATAGCCTTCAGGCGGCTCCACCGGAGCAAAAGCACTGATCGAGCCGCTTTCCAGCGAGTTCGGGCCGACATTGGGCACCACGAGGCGCGTCATGATGGTGCCCACCACCGGCCAGCCGGTGAGGTGATTGTAAAACGCCGCATCGCCCACATGGGCGCGCAGGGCCGGGGCGATCAGCACCCCGCCTTCAATGCGATCTGGATGATCCATCATCAGGCGTGCCGCGATGGCTCCGCCCCAGCTATGGCCGATGACGTGGGCGTCTTCGATGTCGAGCGCGGTCATCATGTCGGTGATCAGCGCGGCCTCTCGCCCAGGGTGCCAGGTGCCATCGCCCGGGCGTTCGCTCCACCCCAGACCCGGGCGGTCAATCCACAACACGCGATAGTCGGCGAGCACGTCACCCAGTGCCAGCTTTGGCTCATGCAGATTGCCCGATGCGCCGTGCAGCACCAGCACTGTGGGTGCATCGTCTGGGCCGGTCAGCTCATAGTGGAGGCGCGTGCCATTGACCTCGATGAAGTCCCCGGTTGGCGGATAGCGCTCTGCGATGGACTGGGTGGAGGAATTACCCGACGCGCAGCCAGCCAGAATCAGCATGGCCACAAGGGCGATCGCGCCCAGGACATAGGTCATCGACAGTCTTTCCATTAAAGCGCACGTCCGGCGAGATCGCGCTCAAGACGCGTCTTGCCCCGCCCTGCGGCGGCGTGGTGGGGGTGAAGGGCCAGCGCCTCTTCATAGGCATCAAGAGCGGCCTGGTTGGCGTCAGCGCGCTCCAGCGCCTGACCCAGCAGGGCCCAGGCATCAAAGCGGCGCGCATCCAGCGTCACCACGGTATCAAGGGCTTCCAGCGCGAACGTCCAGTCGCCGTCCTCGATGGCCAGCTCAGCCGACGCCATCCAGCCTTCGGCATAGTCTGGCTCAAGGATGCGCAGATGGGCATAGGCGCGCTCTGCAGTCGCGTCGTCGCCCGCCTCGCGGGCTGTGGTGGCACGTTGCAGCAGTAGGTCTGCGGTGGGCCCGGCGGCCTGTCGCCACAGCGAGCGGATTTCATCGGCGATCAGGTCCGCACTGGCTGGCGTTTCAGCGGCTGCCAGCGCGGCGAGGCGTTCATCCAGACGCTCTTCCAGGTTGAGATAGGCGCGCGACTGCGGCTCGCTCACCTCTGCGCCAGGCAGGGTGATGGCGGGCGTCCCTTCAAGGAGGGCAGCAAGCGTGAACGCAATCAACATAATATGCAGGATAGGGCGGCGCGTCTTGCGAGCAAGTAAAGCCTGCTGTGATCGCTAAAGCGAAATGCCGCGTGTGGCGAGCGCGTCACGGACCTGGGCGGCATTTTCAAAGCGTTCGGCGTCAAACCCGAAGGCGCGGGCGGCGTCCACATTGTCCTGACGGTCGTCGAAGAACAGAACCTCAGACACCTCATGGGCAATGCGCTCGGCGGTAATCTCGTAGATCCGGCGATGGGGCTTCACTACGCCTTCAAGGCCGGAGACGACAACGGCGTCAAACCGGGCGAGCGGCGGATACATGGCTTTGAGATTCGGCCATTTCTCGCCGGGAAGGTTGGTCAGGCCGTATTGCGGGATGCGTGCTAATTCCAGCGCTTCAACAATCTCGCCCATGCCGGTCACCCAGCCGTCGAACATATCGTCCCAGCGCGTATCCCAGGCGGTAATCAGCTCGGCCTTGTCGGGGTGGGCGTCGATCAGAGGTTTACGATGCTCGGCCATGGGGATTCCCGCATCGTGGCCCACATGCCAGTCCATAGAACAAACGCCGCCGAGGAAAGCCTCGACGGCGTTGTCTGTATCCAACATGTCGCGATAAACCCGGCGCGGATCCCAGTCGACCAGCGTGTGGCCGAAATCCCAGAGGATCGCGCGGGTGCGCGGCATGACTGCCTAGCCAGCGCGGGCCTTGAAGCGCGGGTCGGTCTTGTTGATCACATAGACCTTGCCGCGGCGACGCACGACCTGACAGTCACGGTGACGGTTCTTCAGAGAACGAAGAGAGCTACGAACTTTCATGGTCGTGACCTTTGTATTCACATACAAAAAGCCCGCCGCAGCGGGCCTCGAAACTTTTGGAGCGCGGGAGTTACCCTACCTGAGCGGTCCAAGTCAACCGGATTGATGCCAAAACGCACTGCAGTTGCAGGCCGATTTGGCTCGCGCCGGGCCAGCAGCTCGGGTTAGGCTCCTCTACAGCTGGGGCCAAGAGGGAATATAGCATGATCGCGCGCATCGTTCGATTTGTCAGCTTTGCCATCGCTTTACCGGTCTTTGCCGCCGCAACCGCACTGGCGCAGGACGTCTCAGACGAAGACGCCGCCAGCTTTGAAGTCTGGCGCAGCGGATTTGAAGCGCGCCTGGTGGAACGCGGCGTCGATGAAACGATTGCAGCGTCCATGATGGAGGGGCTGGAGCTTGATCCGCGAATCCTTGAGCGTGATTCCAGCCAGCCTGAATTCGTACGTCCGATCTGGGTGTACTTGAATGGAGCGGCCTCTGATGCCCGCGTCGCCAATGGTCGCCGGGCTCAGGAGAACCACGCCGAAGCCCTGATCGCGGTGGAGGGGCAGTTTGATGTCGACACCGATATCCTGACTGCCATCTGGGGTCTGGAGAGCGCCTATGGCGAGATCATGGGCAATTTCGATCTTGTGCGCTCACTGTCGACCCTGGCCTGGGATGGTCGCCGCCGCAGCTTTGCTGAAAGCCAGCTCTTTGCGGTCGCCGAGATGCTGACCCAAGGCTATGCGCGCCGCGATGACCTTCTGGGCAGCTGGGCCGGGGCCATGGGCCAGACCCAGTTCATCCCCACCACCTATATGGCCCGCGCTGTCGACGTGGATGGCGATGGCCGCCGCGACATCTGGCAGAGCGAAGCCGACGCGCTGGGCTCAGCGGCTAACCTTCTGACCATGGCCGGTTGGGAAGCCGAAGCGCCCGTCGTCTATGAGGTGTCTTTGCCGCATGACTTTGACTATGGCGACTGGAACTCGCGCCGCCGTCGAGCTGTGAGCGCCTGGGCGCTGGACGGGCTGCAGCTGGCCGATGGCGAATGGCTGGCCGAAGACATGTATCGCTCCGGCCGTCTGTTGATTCCGGCGGGCAGTGGTGGCCCGGCCTTCCTTGCCTTTGGCAATTTCGATGCGCTGATGGAGTATAATAACTCCACCGCCTATGCCTTGGGCGTGGCCTATCTGGCCCAGCGCATCGATGGCGATGTTGATCTGCCCGATGGCTGGCCGGAAGGCGATGTGCCGCTAACTCGTACCCAGGCCCGCGAACTGCAAACCGCGCTGACCGAGCTTGGTTATGACACGCAAGGCATCGACGGCCGCATCGGCCCCAACTCCCGCGCCGCACTCAGAGCTTTCCAGGCCGACAACGGCATGACGCCCGACGGCTATGCCGGGCGACGGGCCTATGATGCGGTGATGGCGGCGGGTGAGGGTTAAACCGGACCCGGCTTATCGTCTTCGCGCTCCAGTGCTTTGGATGCTGCGGCCCTTACCCGAGGGTGGAGGAGGGCGAGCACCAGGCCCAGCACCGCGAGGATGCCGTTCAGAACGAAGGGCGCTTCGGGTGCCAGCGTCTGGTAGAGCCACAGGCCGGTTACCGGCGCGACCATGAAGCCTACGCCCGCCGTAGCGGTGGTCAGGCCCGCAGCTCGGCCCTGTTCTTCGGGGTTCACCGCGATGGAGGCCCCGCCGGTAAAGCCGGAGCGGGCCAGGCCAAAGCCGAAGCTGTTCATCATCAGGCCAAAGACGAGGGCGGCATAGTTGGGGGCCAGCACCAGCTCGATATTGCCCAGCACCACCATCACGGCACCCATCATCATCAGGACGCGCGGGCTGGTCTTCAGCGCCGGGATCACGACCAGCTGGGCAAAGATGAGCGCGGCAGCACCCGCTGTCAGAGCGACACCGGCCAACTGCAGGCCCTCCTGCGGCGTGGCGTTGAGCCGGTCCATGATGAAGAAGGATGTCGCCTGCAGGCTGGACGCCTGGGTCAGCCATAACAGGCAGCCATAGATCACGAAGGCGGTCAGGCGCGGATCGGCGGCAAACTTGAACTGGACGAAGGGATTGATGGGGCGGCCCTGGCGTTTTGGCGGTGTGCGTTCGGGAAGGAATGCACGGATTGCGACAGCCCCTGACGCCACCAGTGCGGACACTGCAAACATGAAGCCGGCAATACCGATTCGCTCCACAAAGGCGGCCGCCAGCGCCGGGCCAATCACAGAGCCCAGACCAAAGGCAGCCGTCAAAGCGGCGAGCGCTTCGGTGCGGTCCCTCGGGTCGGTGCGGTCGGCGATATAGGCCTGTGCGCTAGGGCCAGTGGCTGAGCCGAGCCCGCCAAACAGGCAGCGCGACAGCGCCATGGCAAAGATGGCCGCCAGCGGTGGCAAAAGCCCTGACTGCCCGGCCCATGCGCCTATCCCGAATACAAAGGTGGAGAAGGCAAAAGAGGACAGGCCGAAGACAATGAGAGGACGCCGACCATAGCGGTCCGACAGCGCGCCCCACACCGGGCTCATGGTGAGAAAGAGCAGGGCGGACACTGTATAGATTGCGCCGACCCAGACCTCGGCGACCTCCAGCTCTCTCGCCAGCGGCGGCAGGATAGCAAACAGCATCGAATTGCCGATGGCCGTGGCCATCAGGCACACAAATAACAGCCGGAACGCGCGGCGGCGGACCTCGGGGCTGGACGGGTTTTGCGGATCAAAGGGCGCGGTCATGTTGGCGTTGAGATACGCCGATCAGCTGCAAGCGTCCAATCTTCAATCTGCCATCGGGCTGTCTTGATGACGTAAATGTAATCGCCTTGCGCAGGTCACCAGCTTTGCGAGATATGATTGGCGCGCTAATCTTGCGCCCAGATAAATCTCGCAAAGACGAGGGGGAAGTCATGAAAACCGTTGTGACAGCGCTGGCTCTGGCTAGCCTGGGGGGGGCGATCAGCTGGGCGGCAAGCCCGCCCATCGTCAATCCAGGTGCGCCTGGGGCTCCATCGCGAACGATTTCGGCTGAAGAATCGCTGGCGCTCAGCGCGACGCAGCACACTGAGGCCGACGTGCAGTTCATGCAGCACATGATCGTGCACCATAACCAGGCCGTTCAGATGGGCTCGCTCATCGAAGAGCGGACCGATAATCGCTCCGTACGCCTGATCGGTCAGCGCATTTCCTTAAGCCAGCAGTCTGAAATGGACATGATGACGACCTGGCTGATGGTGCGCGGCGAAGAGGTGGCCGACGAGCACCTGGGCCACGACATGCACGCGATGCACGGTGATCATTCCGGGCATGGCGATCATTCTGCGCATGCTGATCACTCGGATCATTCCATGCACAATGACCATTCCGAGCACGCCGATCATTCTGACCATGAGGGCCATGACATGGCCGAAATGGACGAGGTTGATCCGCGCGAAATTCCGCTGATGCCGGGCATGCTGTCTGAAGCCCAGATGGAGCGGCTTGAAGCGGCTGAAGGCGCTGAATTCGACCGCCTATTCCTGGAAGGCATGATCGTCCACCACCAGGGGGCCATCGATATGGTCGAGAGCCTGATGTCCAATCCCGGTTCGGGCGAAGACCCACAACTGTCTGAATTTCTGTCCCACGTCGTGGCCGATCAGTCGGCTGAAATCCTGCGCATGCGCAATCTTCTGTCCGCCATGGACGAAGAGCACGCACACGCCGGTCATCACTAGGAGGCTGTAACGCCATGAAAACCCGTATCCGTCATCTCCCGATTTTCGCGCTGGGCTGTGCAGCCCTGCTCGCCAGCACGGCCACGGCTCAGCAGGTCATCGAACCTGATGAACGCACCGAGCTCGGCGCTGGCTTCCTTGATCCCGAAACCGCCGCCTGGAATATGGAGCGCACAGCCAACATCGCGCCGCCGGAAGGCTTTTTGAACAACGAAGCCATCTTCCGCCCGGCGGCCTTCATGGAAGCCATGCGCGCGGCGCGCGCTGCGGCTGAAGCCGGTGAAGAGCCGCCAGCCGGTCCGGCTTTCTCGCCGCTTGCGCTGGCTTCGACCGATTTCGCCTTTGATGGCGACCGGATTTACATGGGCAATTACCATGGTTTCCTGACCTATGACGTGTCCTCTGGCGAGCCGGAGCACATCGGCACGGTGGTCTGCCCGGGCGGTCAGAATGACGTGTCTGTCTTTGGCTATCTTCTGTTCATGTCGGTGGAATCCAACCGCGCGCGCATCGACTGCGGCCCGGGCGGTGTTGAAGGCGAAGTCAGCTCTGAGCGCTTCCGCGGCATCCGCATCTTCGACATTTCCGACATCTCCAACCCGGTTCAGGTCGGTGCTGTCCAGACCTGCCGGGGTTCGCACACCCACACGATTGTGCCCGATCCGTCCGATGAAGGCGTGATCTATATCTATAACTCCGGCACGTCCGGCGTTCGCCCGACCGAGGAGCTGGAGATCTGCACGGGGGGGCAGCCCGAAGAGAACGAAGAGACCGCGCTCTACTCCATCGACGTGATCAAGGTGCCGCTGGCCGCGCCTGAGCTGTCGGCGATTGTAAACCGACCGCGCATCTTTGGTGACACTGACACCGGCTCCATCGCCGCGCTTTGGCGCGGTGGCCGGGCTGGTGTTGCGTCTCAGCGCACCGCCCAGACCAACCAGTGCCACGATATCACGGTCTATCCTGAATACGGCCTGGCCGCCGGTGCCTGCTCGGGCAATGGCATTCTTCTGGACATTTCCGATCCGGAAAACCCGACCCGCATGGACGACATCTTTGATCCGGACATGGCCTACTGGCACTCGGCCAACTTCTCCAACGATGCGTCCAAGCTGATCTTCACCGACGAGTGGGGCGGCGGTGTTGGCGCACGGTGTACCGCTGACAGCCCGTCAAATTGGGGTGCCAACATCATCACCACGCTGGAAGACGGTGAGATCAACGGTCAGGCTTACTTCAAGCTGCCAACCGTCCAGAACGAGACCGAAAACTGCGTGGCCCACAATGGCTCGCTGGTTCCGGTCCCGGGCCGTGATATCCTTGCTCAGTCCTGGTACCAGGGCGGCTTGTCCCTGATGGACTTCACCGACCCGCAAAACCCGTTCGAAATCGCCTATTTCGACCAGGGCCCGGTTGATGGTGAAACGCTGGGCGTGGCCGGTTACTGGTCGGCCTACTGGCACAATGGCTATATCTACGCCTCTGACATCGCCCGCGGCTTCCAGCAGTTCCGCCTGCTGCCGTCCGAGCATCTGTCTGAAGCCGAGATTGCCGCCGCCGAGCAGGTGATGTGGGGACTTAACAACCCGCAGACCCAGCAGAAGATCGAGTGGGAAGACACCCCGGCGGTGGCCCAGGCCTATCTCGATCAGCTGCAGCGCGGTGACGCCATCGATGCAGATCTGGCCGAGCGCATCAGCTCTGAAATCGAGCGCTGGGATGGTGGCCGTCCGCGCGGTCGCACGATGCGCCGTCTTGCCGGCGATCTGACCGAGGCAGCTGGCGAGGCCGAAGGCGCACACGCTGAGCGCATGACGGCGCTGGCCGGCGTGCTGGAGCGTGCCGCCTAAGCGCATCTGCCAGACGTAAAAAGAAAAGCCCTCGGCGTTGTCCGGGGGCTTTTTGTTAGTGTGCCGGTCACTTTTAACGCACCCCCTCACCTTAGCTCTCCCCCTTGTTCAAGGGGGAGAGGGGGCATCCACGCTGCGTTTGAATTTTGAGCGTCAACACAGCCCCGCCACCCGGCTCGCCTTAAACGCGTCAGCGCACAACTCCCGCCTGCTTGCTTGAACCGGCAAGCCCCCTAGCTTGCCGCTCATGGAATCAGTCTTCGCTCAGGTCATCCTGCCGCTGGCACTCGCCTTCATCATGCTGACGCTGGGCGTTGGCCTGACGCCCGGTGACTTCCGCCGCATCTTTGTCCAGCCCAAGGCCTTTCTGGCCGGGGCTTTCCTGCAGTTCATTTCGTTGCCCCTGCTGGCGATCCTGCTGGTGGCGTTTCTGCCTGCACCGCCGGTGTTGAAGGTGGGCATCGTGCTGCTGGCGGCGTGTCCGGGCGGGACGACGTCCAACCTGCTCACCCATATGGCGCGCGGGGATGTGGCGCTGTCGATCTCGCTGACGGGGCTGACAAGCTTGTTGTCAGTGGTCACCGTGCCGATCGTGCTGACGATCGCCCTGTCGCTCTTCATGGGTCCCGACGCGCCTGAAGTGGGGCTCGTCACCACCGGGGCCATGATCTTTGCGCTCACCGTCATTCCGGTGGGGCTCGGCATGGGACTGCGCGCTGTCGCCCCCAAAGTGGCGATGGCGCTGGAGAAGCACTCGCGCTGGCTTTCCGCGGCGGTCTTCGTGGCGGTAGTGGCACTGACGGTCATGGCTGATGGTCTTGCGGAAACCGCGCGCCGCTTTGCCGAGGCCGGGATTTACGCGCTGGCGTTGAACCTGGCGGCGATGGTGGTGGCGTTTGCTGTCTCCAGCCTGCTGGCGCTGAAGATGAAACAACGCATCGCCCTGACGCTGGAGTGCGGACTTCAGAACGCGACGCTCGCCATCGTGGTGGCGGGCGCGATGCTGGGCGATATCCACTATGCCACCGCAGCCGCCGTCTACGGCCTGATGATGTTTGCCACAGCCGGGGTTTTCATCCTGTGGGCCCGCCGCTGGTCAGCCGCGGCCAGCCGTGCGCGGCGTATGTCCGCCTAAAGCCGCTCTAAAAACCCGATCAGGCGCTGCATGTCTTTTGGCGGCTCGGTTTCAAAGCGCAGGCGTTCGCCGGTCACCGGGTGGTCAAAGCCCAGGATGGCCGCATGCAGGGCCTGGCGGCGGAAGTCTTTAAAGTCCTTGCCGCTATCAAGCTTTGCCAGGGGTGCGGACCGCCCGCGGCCATAGAGCGGATCACCCAGGAGCGGACAGCCCAGATGGGCCATATGGATGCGGATCTGGTGGGTGCGCCCGGTTTCAAGCCGGCACTCCACAAGGCTGGCCAACGGTGTGCCCACCGACTTGCCTGGTTCCTGACCAAAGGTTTTGAGCGTCTCGTAATTGGTAACCGCGATCTTGCCAGCGGTGCTGTGCGGATCATCGATCACGGCGAATTTCTTGCGGTCATAGCTGGAGCGGCCAAGCCGTGTCTCCAGCCGATCTGCGCGCGGCTTCGGCGCGCCGCGCACACAGGCGAGATACGCCCGCTCCACATCGTGTTTGGCAAAATACGCACCCAGCCCCTGGTGCGCGCGGTCGGACTTGGCGACCACCATCACGCCGGAGGTGTCCTTGTCGAGGCGGTGGACGATACCGGGCCGCTGCACCCCGCCAATCCCCGACAGACTGCCAGCGCAGTGGTGGAGCAGGGCATTGACCAGCGTGCCGGTCCAGTTGCCCGCGGCCGGGTGGACGGTCATGCCGGCCGCCTTGTTGATGACGATCAGATCGTCATCCTCAAACAGGATGTCCAGCGGGATGTCTTCAGCACGCGGGGTGGCCGGTTCAGGCTCTGGCACTTTCAGCTCATAGAGCGCGCCTTCCTTCACCTTGGCGGATGGATCGGTCAGCACGTCGCCGTCCACGCACAGCGCGCCAGCCTCCACCAGCGCCTTGCAGCGTGAGCGCGACAAGTCCTCAAAGACCTGCGTCATCCAGCGGTCGAGCCGCTCGCCTGAAGCATCAGGGCGGGCCTGGCGAATGTCGGCCGAGAGTTCCGGGCTGGAGTCAGACACAGGCGGGCTGTCCTTTGCTTGGCCATGTTACAGGCGTGTGACGTGATCAAAACGCCACGCCGGGCGGAGTTGTGCGCTGCGTCAAATACCCGTCATCGCTTCGTCAGGGAAGCGTCATCATGAGCGGGTATCGGCGAGCTACCCGCAGGTCAGACCACTGGCTTGCTGTCTTATCAAGAGGAAACTCCCCATGCGCCTGAAAGCCCATCTCCTCGCTTGCGCTGCGCTGACCGCTGTGTCCACGCCTGCAATCGCTCAAACCGAAGCGGCAACGCCGGCCACCACCGACGTCATCATCGTGACGACCCAGAAGCGCGAACAGTCGCTGGCCGACGTGCCGATCAACCTGACAGCCTTCAACAGCCAGCGCCTCTCTGAGCTGGGTATCGAGCAGTTTGATGACCTGTCTGACTTCGTGCCGGGCCTGGAAGTCCAGGAGCAATCGCCGAACAATCCCGGATTTGTGATCCGCGGCATCACCTCTGACGACGGTGCAGCCACCGGCGAAGCCCGCGTGGCGGTGTTCCAGGACGGCGTGTCCATCTCTCGCGCGCGCTCGGCCTATGTGGAACTGTTTGACATCGAGCGCGTCGAGGTTGCCAAAGGCCCGCAGGCGACGCTGTTTGGTCGCGGCGCGCTGATTGGCGGCATCAACGTCATCCAGAACAAGGCCCAGATCGACGAGCAGGGCGGCTCAGCGGAAATCAGCGTGGGCGATTACAACCGCTTTGAGCTGCGCGGCCACTACAACATGCCGATCACGGATACCGTGGCCCTTCGCTTTGCCGGTGTGCACAAGCAGCGCGACGGCTATGTGGAGAATGTTCTCGGTGGTGAAGCCATGAACGGCGTCGAGCTGTCGGCTTACCGTGTTTCCGGGCGCTGGGCCCCGAGCGATGCGCTGACCGTTGACGTGATCGCCAACTACCAGACCGATACGCCTGAAGGCGGTACCAGCTTTAAGTCCGGCGCGATTCTTCCGGCCCCTGGTGGGTCTCTTGATCCGTGGGAGCCAGCCGCGCTGAACACCTTTGGCGGGTTTGAAGGCGGAGCGCCTCTTGGCATCGACCGCCAGGTTTATGGCGTGACCATCCTGACGGACTACATCATCAATGACGCTTGGTCGCTGAGCTCCATCTCCGGCTGGCGCGGCTTTGAAAGCGTTGAAATCTTTGATCCCGATGGCTTCGGTGCCGAATTGCTGGTGGTGGCTGAAGATGCCTCTGGCCGCCAATGGAGCCAGGAATTCCGGTTCAACTATGACGCAGGCGGTCCAGTGACCGGCTTCTTCGGTGGATCATATTTCTACGAAAGCGGCTCGCAGCGTATTCCGCTGGCTACCAATGAAGTCGTGGCCCAGGCCTTCATCTTCGGGCTCGACCCGGCAACGGCTCCGACCTTCTCGCTCGGGTTCTTCCAGGCGACCGGCCAGATCCTGCCGCTGAACACCTTCTATCTTGAAGAGACGGCAAACCGGGGTGAAACCACCGCGCTCGACCTGTTCGGAGACGTGTCCTATGCGGTCAATGATCGCCTGAGCCTCACGGCCGGCCTGCGCTGGACTCGGGAAGAGAAAGAGGCCAGCCTTTATGGTGGCAACCTGAATGGTGTGAACAATATCTCCTTCACGCCGACTCTCTTCCTGCCTGCCACGCCCAATAATGGCTCACCGATCAGCTCGGGCACGCGCGAGTTTGATGACTTCACCTGGCGCCTGGCTGCCCAGTATGATGTATCCGACACCATCAATGCGTGGGTCAGCTATGCTCGCGGTCGTCGTCCTGATGTGATCAGCTTTGACTCCACCGATCCGAACTTCTTCGTCGAAGTCCCCGCTGAACTGGTTGATAGCTATGAAATCGGGGCCTTCTGGACTTATGACAGCACTACACTGCAGGGTTCGGTCTTCTACTCAGAATACCAGAACTTCCAGACCGGTCGTTTTGAACCCAATAATGCAGTCTTCATTACCGACAATGCCGGTCAGGCGACCCAGTATGGCGTCGAGCTGGAGCTGAACCACCGCTTCAACGAGATGACCAGCCTGTTTGCGTCCTACGGCTATAATTTTTCGGAGTTTGATGACACTGACGAAAACGGCAATCCGCAGGAGTTCGCAGGCAACACCTTCCGCCTGTCGCCGGACCACGCTGTGTCGGTGGGTCTTCTCACCGAGTTCGATCTGCCCATCGGTCGCCTGTCGATCATCCCGACCTGGACCTGGCAGTCGGAAGTCTTCTTTGACAACGACAATGACCTGACCGACGCGGTCCAGGATGAAACCCAGACCGATTATGGCATTGTCGACCTTCGCGTGCGCCTCGATGCGGCTGATGATCGCTTCTACATGGTCGCCTTTGTCGAAAACCTGCTGGATGAAGAGTTTATCATCGATGCAGGCAATACCGGTGATGCCTTCGGTATCCCGACCTTTATCGCTGGCTCACCGCGCATGGTGGGGCTGCGGGTCGGCACCGAATTCTAAACCGTTTCGTCCGGGGGGACGGGGCAGTGGCCGACGCCGGATCGAGGGGACCGGCGTCGGCTGCGCGTTTTTACCCCTTGCGAGCCGTGCCGGTGAGGATCACCCTTGCCGCTGGAACTGTTTCTAGGGGAGGACGCCACGATGCAAAACGAGATGAAGCTGACACGGCGCGCTGCGCTTCTGGCTGGTGTGGGGGCCACGGCGGCGCTGGGCGCGTGTTCTGAGCCGAGCTTTGCGCCCCTGGGTCAGCCTGACGGGCCGTTCAAGCACGGGGTGGCCAGCGGTGACCCTGACCAGACCAGCGTCATGCTGTGGACCGCCGTTACCGGAGATGAGGGCGCTCCGGTCACGGTGGAGCTGGCCGCTGATGAAGCGTTTGAAGACTTCATGTATGAGGCCGAGGCGGGCCCCGCCGGTCCGCCCACAAATGGCGCAACGCCTTACAAGATCCTGATCGAAGGGCTGCAGCCGGCCCAGCGGATTTATTACCGCTTCCGCTATCGGGAAATGGACTCTCAGGTTGGCACCACGACCACGCTGCCCGATGGCGCGGTGGATGAGTTCCGCATCGCGGCCTTCTCCTGCTCCAACTACCCGGCTGGCTTCTTTAATTCATACCGACACGCCGCTGAGCGTGGGGATGTCGATCTGGCGGTGCATCTGGGCGATTATCTTTATGAGTATGCGGCTGACGGTTATGCCTCTGAGGACGCTGAGCGGCTGTCGCGGGTTGTCGATCCGGCCCACGAGATCGTGACCTATGACGACTATGCGCGCCGCCATGCGCAGTATTCGTCCGATCCCGACCTGCAGGCGCTGAAAGCTGCCGTGCCGATGCTGCTGATCTGGGATGATCACGAGACAGCCAACAACGCTACGCGCGATGGCGCGGAAAATCATAACGAAGGTGAGGGCGACTGGATCACCCGCCGCGACGAGGCTTTGCGCGCCTGGCAGGCGTGGACCCCGACGCGCGAGCGCACGCCCATGCATGAGCGCTGGGGCAGCCTGGATATTGGTGATCTGGCGCGCCTGATCTTCATCGAGACACGCCTGACGGCGCGCTCTGAAGAAATCCTGCTTGATCCCTTCCCGGTCGATCCG
The DNA here is from genome assembly GCA_024178355.1 of Maricaulaceae bacterium EIL42A08. GTDB lineage: Bacteria > Pseudomonadota > Alphaproteobacteria > Caulobacterales > Maricaulaceae > Oceanicaulis. Next base: position 481,744 of record JAMZNZ010000003.1, read on the forward strand.
AGCACCGCAGATCCTGAGGATCCGGAAAACCGGCGCATTGTGGCCGAGTGGCTGGAGGCGACCGCGGGCGCTGAAGACCGCACCCTGCTGGGGCCTGAACAGCTTGCCTTTGTCGAAGCTGCGCTGGGTGAAAGCGTCGCCAATGGCCAGCCGTGGCGCATCTTTGCCAACCAGGTGATTATGGGCCGCGTGCCGGCACCGAATTATCCCAAAGTCATGCCTTTCTGGCTGCGCTGGGCGGTGCAGAGCTCTGACCCGCTGGCGTGGAGCTATATCCAGCGCTTTGCCTTTGGCACGCCATTCAATCTGGATGCCTGGGACGGCTACCCGGCTGAGCGCGAGCGCCTGTTCCAGGCTGCGCGCGGCGCCAATGCCGACTTCATCACCCTGACCGGTGATACCCACAACGCCTGGGCCATCGACCTGAAGACCGATGAGGGCACGCGTGTGGGGACCGAGTTTGGCGTCACTTCGGTCAGCTCTCCCTCGCGCTTTGAACGGCTGGAGCTGCCCGGTGTCGACTTTGGCGTCTACACCGAAGAGGCCGCCCCGGATGTCATGCGCCACAACGCCTATGACCGGGGCTATCTGCACCTGACGCTCACGCGCGATGAGGCGCGCGCTGAATTGATGGTGGTGGATACCTGTAAGAGCCGGAACTTCAACGCCTATCCAGACAGTGTCTGGCGTGTGCGCCCGGCTTCAGGTGGCGCGGTGCCCCAGGCCGAGCGCATCTCCTAAGCCACACTGGTCCAAGGCTTGCTGAGGTTTAATCCGGTAAAGCTGGACAGGCCTGCCTGGTAACGCCAGTTTGTTAAGTGAACGCCGTTAGGCTTGGGCTGTAATTGCAGAGGGGGAGGACGCGTCAGCGGCCTCAACGAAGGAAATATAATGTCTGAATCGACGAGTAATCAGAACCCGCTCGCCCTGGTGTGGCACTGGATTGGTGTGATCCAGCACGGGATTTTGCGCTTCTTTGGCATCATCTTCATCGTGCTGTTCGCGCTGATGGTTCCAAGCTGCATTGCGGGCATGGCTGGCAGCGGTGATGAATTCACCATGGCCGACAATGGCGTTCTGAAGTTCGCACCCAATGGCGTTGTTGTTGAGGAAGAAGTTCGTCTGACCCCGGATCAGGCCTTCACCGGCGCTCTGCTGGGCGGCGGCGAGCCGGCCCAGATTTATCTGCGCGATGTGGTCGAGGGCCTGCGCATGGCGGCTGAAGACGACGCGGTGTCCACCCTGCTGGTGAATTTTGATCGCCTGCTGGGCGCAACTCCGGCCGCGATGCACGAGATCGCCGAAGAGATGGAAGCCTTCCGCGCTGCGGGCAAAGAGATCATCGCCTATGGCGACAACTATTCGAACGGCTCCTGGTTCCTCGCCGCTCACGCCGATGAAGTCCATCTGCACGATTACGGCGCGGCGCTGCCGACCGGCTACGGATCGTATCGCACCTACTTTCGCTCTCTGCTGGATCGCTTTGAAGTTACGGTGAATGTCTACCGCATCGGCACGTTCAAGTCTGCGCTGGAGCCTTTCCTGGGCGACGCCATGAGTGAGGCGGCCGCTGAAGCCAACCTCTTCCTGTTTGGTGATATCTGGGACGAGTACCAGACCGCAACCGAAGAGGCCCGCGGCCTTGAGCCTGGCACCGTGCAGCGTGTGGCTGATACCGCACCGGACCTTCTTGAAGCGGCCGGCGGCAATACCGCCCAGGCGTCTTTGGATGCTGGCATGGTCGATGCGCTGGTGGGCCGTGCGGCCTTCCGCGATCAAATGATTGAGCGCTTTGGGGCCGGTGACGATAACCGCAATGTTGAAGCCAGCGACTTCTTTGAATATGTCGAGGCAAACCGTGCGAATGGCTCCACCTCGGGCGACAAGATTGCCGTGATTGTGGCGTCTGGCTCCATCGTTGCTGGCAACGGCGACGGCGGAGTGATTGGTGGCGATGCTCATGCCGAGCTGGTTCGCCGCGCCCGTCTTGATGACGACGTGCGCGCCATCGTGCTGCGCATTGACTCAGGCGGCGGTTCGGCCTTTGCGTCTGAGCTGATCCGCGAAGAGCTGGAGCTCGCTCGCCTTGAGGGCAAGCCGGTCATCGCGTCCATGGGCGGTGTAGCGGCCTCTGGCGGCTACTGGATTGCCACCCCGGCCAACCGCATCTTTGCCGAGCCGACGACCATCACCGGTTCTATCGGCATCTTCGGTTTCATCCCGACCTTTGAGAACGCGGCCAATAACTATGGCGTGTTTGAGGACGGTGTGGCGCTGACCGAAACCGCACGCGGTCCGTCGCCCTTTGGCGGTGTGCCGGAAAGCTGGGACCGGATCATCCAGTCCAATATCGAGTATGGTTATGAGCGCTTCCTGGGCATTGTGGCGGAAAGCCGTGGCATGACCCGCGACGAAGTTGACGCCGTGGCCCAGGGCCGGGTCTGGACCGGTAATCAGGCGCTGGAACGCGGCCTGGTGGACGAGCTGGGCGGTTATGACGAAGCTGTGGCGGCTGCCGCTGAGCTCGCAGGTCTGACCGATGGCGACTATTCGGTGGTGGAAGTCACCAAGCCGCTGACCGAGTTTGAGCAATTCTTAAAGGATATCGGCCTTGAAACCGAAAGCTCTGCCGTGGTGCGCGCGTTTGTGGGCGACGGCCTGTTCGGGACCGGCTTCCTGGGCCAGGCGGTGTCTGATGCCCGTGACGAGCTGGAGCGGATCAATCTCCTGAATGATCCAAACCACGTCTACGCCACCTGCCTGTCGTGTGAGAGCCTGCGCACCTTCCGCTAGGCTCCACGCCAGACCTTGCGCAAACAAAAAGCCCGGGAGCGATGCTCCCGGGCTTTTCTTTTAAAGCGTTTGGCTTCGCTTTGGTCGTCTTGTTTAGCGCTTGGACTGTTCGCACAGGCTCATGAAGCGCTGGCGCAGTTCAGGGTTGGCCTTGAACTCGCCGGTAAAGCTGGTGGTGATGGTCGACACATTCGGGTGGTGGACACCGCGGGTCGTCATGCACTGGTGCTTGGCATCGACGAAGATCGCCATGCCGCGCGGGCTCATCGCCTCTTCGATGGCGTCGGCGATCTGGGCTGTCATCGTCTCTTGCGTCTGCAGACGCTTGGAGAAGGCCTCGACCACCTTGGCGATTTTGGAGATGCCCACTACGGCCCGGTCCGGCAGATAGGCGACGCAGGCCGTGCCCAGGATCGGAGCCATGTGGTGTTCGCAGTGCGATTCCACATCGATATGGGTCAGCATGACCATGTCTTCATAGCCCTGCACGTCCTCAAAGCGCTTGCCGAGGATTTGCGTGGGGTCTTCGCCATAGCCGCGGAACCATTCTTCATAGGCTTTGACAACGCGCTTCGGCGTTTCCAGAAGGCCTTCACGCTTGGGATTGTCACCGGCCCAGCGCAGCAGGGTGCGCACGGCTTCTTCAGCTTCTTCGCGGGAGGGCTTGGGAGCCATTTCTTCAACCGACTCCAATGTCTTCTTGTCTGTTACAGCGTCCATGACGCGGATCCTTTCGTTGACGGGCGCTGCACCAATCGGCGGCAGCGAAGTACCGGTTTCCGGATCCAGCGGAGTCGGGGCATGCACAACCCCCAGCACGCGCCGGGTCTAGATCATTCAGTACAGTTACAGTGTGAACTGTGCTGGCGCTTAAATAGGAGCCCGATTTGAGATTCCAAACCGATTGGCATCCTTTTTTTGAACGCAAGGGTGTTGTAGACCGCTCAAGACCAGCCTGCAAACACGCCGCAGGCGGTTTCCCGCATATGTGAAAGTGCCGTGATGACCGATCTTGTCCTGTATGACACCGCAGCGCGTAAAAAGCGCGCCTTCGTTCCCGCTGATGCCAGCCGGGTAACGATGTATGTGTGTGGTCCGACGGTCTATTCCACGGCCCATATCGGCAATTTCCGTCCGCCCATCACCTTTGACGTGCTGTTCCGGGTGCTGCGCCATCGCTTTGGCGCGGATCGGGTTGTGTATGCGCGCAACATCACCGATGTGGACGACAAGATTAATGCCGCGGCCGCCAAAGAGGGTGTCGACATTTCAGTCATCACCGACCGCTTCACGAAAATCTATCGCGAGGACTCCGCCGCGCTGAACATCCTGCCGCCGGATCTTGAGCCAGCCGCAACCGCCCACATGGCCGAGATGATTGCGCTGATGGAAAAGCTGGTGGCCGACGGTTTTGCCTATGCCGCTGAGGGCCATGTCCTGTTCGATGTGACCGCGTATGACCAGTATGGCGCGCTGTCGCGCCGCTCGCTCGATGACATGATTGCAGGTGCCCGGGTGGAAGTGGCCCCGTACAAGCGCAATCCGTCCGACTTTGTGCTGTGGAAGCCGTCGAAAGCGGGCGAGCCGGTGTGGGACAGCCCGTTCGGGCCGGGGCGCCCGGGCTGGCACCTGGAATGCTCGGCCATGATTGAAAAAACGCTGGGCGAAACCATTGATATCCATGGCGGCGGGGCGGATCTGGTCTTCCCCCACCACGAAAACGAGATTGCACAATCAGCCTGCGCTCATGGCGGTAAGGCGCTGGCAAACTACTGGCTCCACAACGGGTTTTTGTCGATTGAGTCTGAGAAGATGTCGAAATCGCTCGGCAATATCGTCAAACCCAACGAGCTGTTAAGCGCCGGCATCAAGGGTGAGGTGATCCGCTACGCCATGCTGACCGGTCACTATCGCGCGCCGCTGGACTGGAACCAGACGCTGATCGAGCGCGCCCAGAAGTCGCTCGACCGGCTCTATGGCGTGCTGCGGCGTTTAAAGGACGTGAAGGCCGCAGACGTGCCGCCGACCGAAGGTGTCATGAAGGCGCTGAACGACGACCTCAACACGCCCAAGGCACTCGCCGCCCTGTTCGAAATCGCTGGCCGCGCCAACAAGGCCGAAACCATCGAGGCGCAAGCCGAGGCCAAGGGCCAGCTGCTGGCCGCGGGCGCTCTGCTGGGCCTGTTTGAAAGCGACGCGGATGCCTGGTTCGGGCTCGATGACCTGTCAGAGGCTCAAAAGGCTGAAATCGACGGCCTGCTGGTCCAACGTGCCGAAGCCCGCAAGGACAAGGACTTCGCCCGCGCCGACGCCATCCGCGATGAGCTGACCGCCAAAGGCGTCATGGCCGAAGACGGCCCGGAGGGGACAACATGGCGGATGAAGGGGTAGCGCGAAACGCCACCCCCCTCAGCCCCCACCCTCACACCTGCAGCAGTTGTGCCGGGCGGTGCTCGTCATAGAGGCGCTGGATGAACAGGCCGGTGGGGCGCTGGCGTAGCTCGGTATAGATCTTCTGCATGAAGACCGGGCATTTGGCGTGGTTGGGCAGCATGCCGTGATAGCCCTGGGCCAGGATCATCGGCGCCAGTGAGGCGGCCACACCGATATCGGCATAGGTCATCCGCTCACCCGACAGATAGGGCCGCCCGTCTGACAGCATCGCATCATAGTGATCAAAACCCGCGTAGATCGATTTCAGCGCCTCATCAGCAACGCTCTGATCAAGCTTCAGGCCCGCATACATCAGCGACCGGATCACCGGGAAAGCCAGCCAGCAGATCAGCTTTTCGTGGAAGGGCACTTTGGTGGTCATGGAGGGCCAGACCAACGACTTGTATTTCAGGAAATTCCAGTAGGACCAGAACACGACCCGGTTACTGAGATGGGTGTGGTAATACTCCAGCGCCGCTTCCATTTGGTCAGCCAGTTCGGGCTCGGCCTTCGGGTTGGGAAAGAGCTTCTTGTCTTCGGCCGCCGCGCCATCAAAATGCTCGGCCAGCTTTCGCACATTGGTGATCTTGGTTTTGCGATCTGCCTCCACATAGAGCGGATAGTCATCCTTGCCCGCACCCCAGGCCTTCAGGGCCAGTACATGGAAAATTGGCGCGTGAGGGCGCTCACGGTACTCAACGCCATAGTGCGCCAGGATCCAGCGCCCAAGGTCACAGCCCGAAGAGGGCAGCAGGGTAATCAGAAGTGGCGTCTTTGCCATGGAAAGGGCCTTTGTTTCAGGTCTCAAATGAGAAAATCCGCACAAGGCCACCGGGGAAGCCTGCACACGTTTAAAGTTTTCACAGGATAGGCGCGCTTCGCCTCCCCTGTGAAGCGGTAATGCGTGCGACCAAGTGCGCTGAAGTTGTGGCGGGGCCTGATGTGCTCAGCTCCGACCGCTTTGCCTTGCTTGACATGGGCCGGGACTGACCTGACTTAGGGGGCATGTCTGATCCCTATTCCAATGGTGTGCTGGAGCTGGCCGCCAATATTCCTCATTTGGGCCGTCTCGATGCGCCGGATGCGCGCGTTCACAAGGTTTCGCGCATCTGTGGGTCAGAGCTGACGCTGGATATCACGGTGGATGATGAGGGGCGGATTTCGGCGCTGGGGCTGGAGCTTCAGGCCTGCGCGCTGGGCCAGGCGAGCGCCAGCGCCTTTGCGCGCGGTGCGCTCGGGGCAAGGCTTGAAGATGTGGAAGCAGCGCGCGACCGGCTGAAGGCCATGCTGCAAGAGGGCGGTGATCCACCGACCGGTCGCTTCGAAGCGCTGGCTGCCCTGCAACCGGCTGCCAGCTACCGCCAGCGCCATGGCTCGATCCTGCTGGCGTTTGAAGCCGCAGTCGACGCTTTGCGCACGCTTTCTTCTGATCGCGTGGCGGAGTAAACCTCAAGGCCCGTCGCGAGCGCGGGTTCTGGGTCTGGAGCTGCCAGTTGAGCATCGCAAAGTTGATTGGTGAACGGATATTACGCCTTCCCGCACAGCTGGGTCTGCTGTTGATTGGTGCGTACAAGGTCTTGATCTCACCTGTGTTTTACACTTTAGGTGTGCGCTGCAGGCATGAGCCCACATGCTCAAGTTATGCCGCTGAAGCTGTTTCGTATCAGGGGTTGTGGCGCGGGAGCTGGCTTGCATTTGGGCGAGTGATGCGGTGCCGTCCAGGCGGCACATTTGGCCATGATCCCGCACCGGTGGTGGGCAACGGCTCGCCCTGGTGGAAGGTGTGGGCTTTGCGAACACCGATGGCGCGGCCATCGGACAGGAATGATCCGCACTAGGCGGCTTTTTGAGAGGGGTTCTGCCCGTGGGGTCCAGCGACCAACCCAAACTTGCTGTCGTCATGGTCAGCTATCGGACCGGTCCGGTGCTGTTTGACGCCATTGATGCGGTGCTGGCCGACCCCGCGATTGACGAGCTGATCCTGGTCAATCACGAGAACCCCGAAGAAGATATTGCCCGCCTTGATGCCCTGGCTGAGGCGCACGCCCGCATGACGGTCATTCACACGGGGGCCAATCTGGGGTTTGCGCGCGGTTGCAATCGCGCGATGGAAGCCTCCCGCGCCCGCCATGTGCTTTTTTTAAACCCGGATGCCTTGCTGGCTCCGGGCGTCGCCGAGACCATGCGCCAGACCGCAAGCGGCGCGATCGAGCCGGTGATAGTCGGTGCTCGTATCGTTTCAGAAGAAGGCAAGGAGCAGCGCGGGGGGCGCCGTGGCGATCTGACCTTCACCAGCGCGATAACGGGCTTTCTTGGATTGTCGCGGGCGCTGGGCCTGCGCGATATTCACCGCGAGCATGAGCCAGTACCTGAGGGGCCGGTGCCGATGCCGGCGGTATCAGGCGCGGCCATGCTGATGTCGCGTGAGGGCTTTGATCAGCTTGGCGGGTTTGATGAGGGCTATTTCCTCCATGTGGAGGATCTCGATATCTGTCGGCGGGCGCGTAATCTGGGCGGAGAAGTCATCTTCGAGCCGCGCGCCGAGATCGTTCACCACGGCTCGACCAGCGCGGTGAGCCTGTACAAGGTCGAACGCTGGAAAGCGGCAGGCCTCATCCGCTATTTCCGCCAGCATGGCGGACCGCTGGGCTGGCTGAAAGCTATGGTGCTGGCGGTGCCAATTTATGGCGCGCTTTTGACGCGAGCGGTTCTGCTGCGCCTTGTGCCGCGGGACTAGTGCGCCGGGAAGCCGCCTGCCCTGGCGAGCGCTGAACTGATCGGATGTTTCAGCGCCACCTCTTCCAGCCAGCGCGCGGTTTCGATCAGGCGATCGAGATCAAGCCCGGTGGAATAGCCACCCCGCTCTAAAAGATAGACCACGTCTTCGGTGGCCACATTACCGGTTGCCTTGGGCGCAAACGGGCAGCCGCCAATCCCGCCGCAGCTGGCATCGATGACATCCACTCCGGCTTCCACCGCGGCGTAGACATTGGCGATGGCGGTGTTGCGGGTATTGTGGAAGTGCAGGCGCAGGCGCGGGCCCGGTGCGGCCTCTTTGACCGCCGCTACTGCTTTGGCAACATCATAAGGCGAGGCAACGCCAATCGTGTCGCCCAGAGCAATTTCCGTGGCTCCGGCCGCTTCAGCGCGCGCGGCCAGCGCGGCGACGCGCTTTGGATCGACCTCGCCATCAAACGGGTCACCAAACGCCACCGAAATGGTCGCTGACAGGGGGATGCCGGCGTCATGGGCCAGGATCGCGATCCGGTCGAGCAGGTCGGCGGTGTCTTCAGGTGTGGCGTTCTGGTTGGCTTTGCCAAAGCCTTCTGAGGCGACCATCACATAGTTGATTTCATCGCAGCGCGCCTCGATCGCCCGGCGCATGCCACGCTCATTCAGCGCCAGGCCAATATAGGCGCACTTTCCGCGCGGCACGGATGCCATGATGGCATCAGAATCGGCCATGGCCGGGACAAGCCTGGGATTTACAAAGCTCGCTGCTTCCATGCGTTTCACGCCCGCCTCGATCAAGCGGTCAATGAATTCCAGCTTCACCGGGGTCTCCAGCAGGGTGGGATCGTTCTGCAGGCCGTCGCGCGGGCCAACTTCAACGATATCAATCTTGCGGGTCATGGTTGGGCCTCGTTTTCGGTCATGGCGTCTCGCGGTGTGTCGGCTGGCGGCTCAACCTCACACCCGGTGACAAAGATAAAGACATTGATCACATCATCGCCGCGCGAGTAATTCACGCCTTGGGTGGCTTCTGCTGCACAGGCGTGCTGCTGCAGCTCCACCAGCCAGGCGCGCCGTCGTGCTTCGTCCTCGTCTGAAAGCTCACCGCGCTCGACACGCAGCCACCGGCTTTCATCAATCACGTAGAGACGCGGCGCGGCCGGATCAATCTCGGTCTGACTCAGATCGGCAGGATCAATCAGCGCGACCTCACCGCCCAGATCAAAGACAAAGCTGGGTTCGGTGAAGGTAGAGACCGTTTCCGGCTGGCTGAGCCCCTCTCGCAGCGTAATAACCTCAGCGGCGGTGTCGCGGGAAATGAAGAGGTCTTCTGCACCAGGGATGACGCCGCCGCGAAAGCCGATATGCCAGCTCAGACCTGCCAGCACCGCAAAGACCAGCATGGTCCAGCGCTTGCCAAGCCCGGTGAAGATGATTGCCAGAAGCGCCAGGGCGCAGACCACGCCTGTGGCGGTGATCGCAGGTACCAGTGCATGGCCGCCATAAATGACTGCAAAGCCGGCGATGCCGGGTGCGGCTATGAAGAAACCGAACAGACCCAATGCACCCCCCAGCCAGCGCCACAGCGCCGGGGTGCGATGCAGCCGCATCAGGCCCAGCCCCGCAATCACGCCAAGGGCGGCATAGGTGGGCAGGGTGTAGTGGGGCAGCTTGGTGGGCAACAGCTCAAAGACCATCCAGGTCGGCAGGGCAAAGGCGATGACCGTGCGTGCCGCATCGGCAAACCGGGTCCGCCTGCGCAGGTTGATGACCAGTGCGCGCACGCCAGCAGGTAGCGTCAGGATGGCTGGGGCGCAGAGAACGGAAATCAGCACCAGGTGATACCCCGGCGGTCCATCATGGCCCTCATCACCGGTGACGACCTTGGTGCCCATGTCATCGCCAACCGCTTCCATCAAGAACGCACCACCGGTCGCCAGCTGTATTGCGATCAGCCAGGGCAGGACGATCAGGCCTGCGAGCACTGGCCCCGGCCACCACAGCAGGGGTCTGGCCCAGTCAAAGCGCCGCTCCAGCGCAAACAGGACGCCGATGGCCAGAAAGGCAGCAATGGGTGTCACCGGTCCTTTGATCAGAGCGCCAAGACCAAGGCTGACCCAGAAAAGCAGGGAGGCCATGTGGCTCAGTCGAGCTGAAGGCTCAGTCCTTAAAAGCACCAACGCCAGGAAGGCTCCCGCTGCGGTGGCCCCGAGCATGGAGTCGGTCTTTGCAATCCCGCCTTCTGCAGCCAGCAGGACGCTGACGGCGATCAGACTGGCCCCGGCAAAGCCAACGCCGCGACTGAAGAGCCGAGATCCGGCAAAATAGGCCGCGAGTGCGGTCAGGATCGCGCCCAGAACGCTGGGCAGGCGATAGGCCCAGATCTCGCGCGCTTCTTCGCCGGTGGTGGCCTGCACCGCGATGGCTTGAAGCCAGTGAATGCCTACCGGCTTTTTATTGCGCGGCTGATCGAGAAAGCTGATCTCAACCAGATCTCCGCTTTCAATCATCTGGGCTGTGGCCTGGGCAAAGCGGGCTTCATCGCGGTCCAGAACCGGGATGGCAAACAGGCCGACAGCGGCTGCCGTCAGCGCCAGAAGCGCGACAATCAGACCCGCAACAGGGCTGTTCAAAAGACCGGGACGTCGCATCATTCAAGGCTCCGCAGGGCGGGTTCGGGGCTGAAAGGGGCGCGCGTTCAAACCGCAAAGCGGAAAAAACAACGTGCACCGCGCTGTATAATCGGTATGAAACGGCCCGTCCTGATCTGCAAGTATACTGGCTGAGCCATGAGCGCTGAACCGACCGCGAACGACCGTCCTGACCTGAGTGTCGTGACCCCCATGCATAATGAGGCGGGCAACGCTGCGCGTCTGGCGCGGGAGATTGCCGACGTGCTCAAAGGCCGCTCGTTCGAGATCATCTGCGTCGATGATGCCAGCACAGATACCACGCGCGAAGAGCTGGTTGCGGTCAAAGCCGACATCCCTGAACTGCGTGTCCTGACCCACCGCGCCAATTCAGGTCAGAGCCGGGCCATTCGCACCGGAGTGCTGGCGGCGCGGGCCAATGTGGTCTGTACCCTCGATGGCGATGGCCAGAACCCGCCTGAACACATCCCGGCGCTGGTGGATACGCTGATGCGCGCCGATGCGCCGCAGGACCTGGGCATGGTGGCCGGCCAGCGTGTGGGTCGTCAGGACAGCGCGGCCAAGAAATTCGCCTCACGCCTGGGCAATGGCATCCGCAAGTCGATGCTGGGCGATGACGCCAACGATACTGGCTGCGGGCTTAAAGCCTTCAAACGCGAGGCTTATCTGCTTCTGCCCTTCTTTGATCACCAGCACCGTTTCCTGCCCGCTTTGATGAAGCGTGAAGGCTACCGGCTGGAGTTTCGCGACGTGACCCACCGGGCCCGCACCGAAGGCGAGTCGAAATATACCAATATCGGTCGCCTTTTCGCCTCAGTCAGCGATATGGTAGGAATGATGTGGCTCAACAGTCGTGCGCGTCAGCCCGGCGGCTGGGACGAGTCCTAAGACGGTCCTGATTTTTCTTCGGACCGATGGACAGGGCTGAGGGGGAATAAGGAGGACAGTCATGTCCGGAGCTTCAGGAGCAGGTGTTGCGGTCGGGATCGCGAGCACCGATGGACAAAAACCAAACGGGGGGCTTAGCGTGTTCAATATCTTTCCAAAAATGCTGATCCCGGTGATCGTCTATGCGATCGTCGGCTATATCGTGACCTTCACCAATGGCGGTGATGTCAGCGCCTTTATCGGCGATATGGCGCAGTTCCGCGCTGGCGCGTGCGCTGATGGCGCATCCTGCGCGGTGGGTGCGCTCAATGGCGGCCTGATGTCGATCGGCCTGCCCAGCGGTAGCTGGTCGATCTCGACCGGTGACCTCATTCTCATCCTGGCGCTGATCATGCTGTTCTTTGAAATGGTGAAGTCGTCCGGATCTGGAACGTCGACCCTTCTCAACCACGGCTTCTCGATCGGCGTGCTGCTGGTCTGCCTGTTGTTGTTCCTGCTGGTGCCGCTGTTTGCCAGCTCGGTCTTCTTCCTGATCATCATGATGGCGCTGATTGATGTGGCGGGTGGCTTTACCATCACCGCGGTTGCCGCCCGTCGCGACCTGGGCACCTAGAACCCCAGTCTGCGACAACATCGAAAGAAGGCCGGTCTGCACACGCAGGCCGGCCTTTTTATTTGCCGTAAGCAAGCTGTGCGGTTCGTCCTAGATCACAAGGAACAGCACGGCCAGAGCGATGGCCGCATCGACGCCGCGCGAGGCGACGCAGGACAGGCGGGCCCGGCTCATGCGCAGCGCACCAGCGTCGGGCGTTGAACCGGAGCCGTCGGGCGACCGGCGGCGGCATAGCTTTCATGGTAGCGACGGCGTTCCACCGCATCGGCGCGCAGGCCGCGGCGCGGGGCCGGGGTGTCACACTGCAGCGCCAGGGCAGACTGGCCGCTACGAGCCGCAGAGCTCGCGTTAGTGGTCGACTGGGCGCGCGGGCGCTCGGTCTTGCGCGGTGTTGGGGTGACCGGGACCAGCGCGCGCTGGCGGTTGTCGTCTGAGCCGGACTGGCCAGACTTTGGCGCAGGCGCAACGCGCGCGCCCCGGTGGGTCGGGACGGATGAGCCAGGGCGGCGCGTATGCGGGTCAAAACCGATCATGGTTTGACCCACGCAACGCCCGTGCCAGTCGTTTACGTCTCGTTAGGACCTGTAAATGCGCCGTTAACGGCAAGCTGACAGGCGGACGCGTCAGGTTTCAGCTCATTGTGGGTCAGTTTCTGCGAATCCTGATCCGAAATGGCACGCTCGCCTGCCGACTTATCCCCCAGCCAGCTTGTCCAGCTTGGCCTTCATGGCTTCAAGCTCGGCACGCAGCGCGTCCACGTCCTGCTTGTCCTCAGCGGTGTCCGCCGGAGCGGCGGTGGCAGCGTTGCTGGCAGCCTGGGCGAAGGGGGAGAACATCGACATGGCCTGCTGGAACATTTCCATATTACGTTTTGTCGCCTCTTCCATCATCGCCATGGAGGCGGTGGGAGAGCCCATCGCCTCAGCCATTTTCTTGCGCATCTCGGCATGCTGCTTGGCAAGGCTGTCCATGGACATGTTCAGATAGCCTGGAACCATCGACTGCATGCTGTCGCCGTAAAACCCGATCAGCTGACGCAGGAATTCTACGGGCAAAAGGGTTTCACCCTTGCTCTCTTCTTCAAAGATGATCTGTGCCAGAACACCGCGCGTCAGATCCTCGCCGGACTTGGCGTCTACGACCTGAAAGTCCTTGCCCTCTTTGACCAGCTCGCGCAGGTGATCCAGCGTCACATAGCGGCTCGCGGAGGTGTCGTAGAGGCGACGGTTTGCGTATTTCTTGATCACGATCGTGCCGGTTGTGTCGGCCATTGGTGCTCTCCTTGCCCCTCCCGAAGGGGGCGTTGACTGGGAACGCGACGTTTCGCGCCTCGACGTGTGCTGCAACTGCAGCTTAAACAACGCGCTGGCCAGACTGGCCGTCGCGCATCAATATGCTGCATGCGCGTATAGCGTCATTGCTGCGCAGCATAAAGCTTTTCCAGCTTGGGGACAGAGAGGAAATACAATGGGCAAGACTGCACTCGTAACCGGGGGTACACGCGGGATCGGCAAAGCGATCTGTCTCGCGCTGAAAGAGGCCGGCTACACAGTCGCGGCGAACTATGCTGGCAATGATGAAGCCGCTCAGGCCTTCAAGGCTGAAACCGGCATCGACGTCTTCAAGTGGTCGGTGGCTGATTATGACGCCTGCGTTGAAGGAATCGCCAAGGTCGAGGCCGCGCTGGGACCGGTGGACATCCTCGTGAACAACGCCGGGATCACCCGCGACGCGCCCTTCCACAAGATGACGCCCCAGCAGTGGAATGATGTCATCAACACCAACCTGTCCGGGGTGTTCAATATGACGCACCCACTTTGGAACGGTATGCGCGAGCGCAGCTTTGGCCGGATCGTCACGATCTCCTCGATCAACGGTCAGAAAGGACAGTTTGCCCAGGCCAATTATTCCGCCGCCAAGGCAGGCGATCTGGGCTTCACCAAGGCACTCGCCCAGGAAGGCGCGCGCAAGAACATCACCGTGAACGCGATCTGCCCGGGCTATATCGCTACCGAAATGGTGATGGCGGTGCCTGAAGCGGTGCGCGAGCAGATCATCTCCACCATTCCAGTGGGACGTCTGGGTGAAGCCGACGAGATCGCGCGCTGCGTGGTCTTCCTCGTGTCTGACGAAGCCGGTTTCATCACCGGTGCCACGCTGACGGCCAATGGCGGTCAGTATATGGCAAGCTAAAAGCGGCTTTGATCGGGGCGCGAGCTGCAGTGCGTTTGCGTCATTCATCCCGGCGCCCCGATTTTGCCCAAGTGCGCTTTTAAGCATGTACCCATGTTAAGGGGAATCATCTCCCTGTTTGCTGCTGGTGCCGGGGCTTGGGCGCTTTCTGCAGCAGATGGGATCGGCCAGTCGAATCCATTCCGCCAACTGCTCGGTCAGCAAACCGAGGAGCGAACAGACACATCCATCTGGTTTGAGCGGGCCGATGGGAATGGCCGCTTTATCCTGGACCGTACCATGCGTCCGGCACTGCTCTGGCAGGAAGGAGGGCGTGAGGTTATTGCGCTTTACCGCGCTCCCGCATCAGGTGGAGGCCAGGTCTGGCTATCAGATACTGACCGCACCGTGCTGCGCGAGAGCAATCTGGGCGGCTGGACCTATTTCCCACCGGACGCCCGCGACGGTGTCATCGTAGAGCCACTGGGCCGGGCGCGTACCCTTGTCGCTGCGCCGGCTGGAGGCGACGAGCTGCAGGCTGCAGCTCGCGATATGGTCGATACGCTTGCCGGTTATTCGCGCAATGAAGTCAGCGCCCAGCTTACCAGTCTGACCCAGGATCAGAACCCTTACATCATTGATGCGATGGCGATGGTCGTGATGGGGGCCGACCAGGCCTCACGCCGATCCATGCGCGATCTTGAGGTGATCCGTATTGGGGTAGGGGAAGCCCCACGGGTCAGCTATGACGGGCGAACTCTGGACATCTCTGTCGCCACACATATGGGCTATGGCGGGCGGCCCAGTTCTGAATATATCCGCCGGGCCATTGATGCAGGTGGTCGTTAGTCGGCCTTGTGACCCGTTGGCGGACCGTCCGGTCCGGGGCGCCAGTGTTCTGGCGCCATTTCAAAGCCTGAAAACTCAAAGCCGGGTGCCACCACGCAGCTGACCAGCGTCCACGCGCCCAATGACTCCGCTGTTTGCCAGGCATCCGGTGGAACCACCGCCTGAGGCCGATCACCGGCGCGCAGGTCCGGGCCGAGCCGCTGGAAGCGGGCGTTTACACCGTCATCGCTGATCGTCAGGGCCAGCGGTGCACCGGCTTGCCAGAGCCAGACTTCGGTGGCATCCACCTTATGCCAGGTCGAAACCTGATCAGCGGCGAGCAGAAAATAGATTGCCGTCATCGCCGAGCGATCACCGGCCTCCGCCGCTTCGCGATAGGTTTCCACATACCAGCCGCCCTCTGGATGGGGCTGCATGCCCAGCATGCGCACGATTTCCTGCACTCCAAGGTCGCCAGATGGTCGCATATTGGCCTCCTGCAAAAGCGCGCTCACCACAAAACGTGTTCAATTAACCGGACGCTCACCCTGACTGGTCTAGGGTTATCGCCTAGTTTTTGTCGAGACCCAGTCATGGCCAAAGATGTCTTTGGAAAATTGTCTTTCCTGAACCGGGGGGGCTCCACCAGCCGCGTCATCGATCTTGTGTCGGTGAAGGAACGCTATAGCGAGACGCCCGGCTGGGCTACCAACCCGATGTTTCGCACACCGCGGCTGAACAAGAGCTTTGTGGTCAAACACACTCTGCGCGCCTGGGAGCGTGAACAGCTGGGTGGCAATCGTACGACAGCAACCAAGGTGATCGTCCCGATCAGCGATATGAATCTTGATCTGGGTGGGCACTCCATCTTTGTTGAAGATCTCGGCTTTGATCGCCAGCTTGCAAACCATCTGGGCATTAGCCCGGGGCAGCTTGAATTCGTGGCGGATGTGGAGCGCCTGCGCGCGCTTGCGGCGCTGCCGTCCTTTGATCCCTATTTGCTGCACGAGTTTTTCCGCCGGAACGGTCAGACCATTGATGAGTGCTATTTTGTCATCTCTGATGACGAGCTTCAGCGCATTTCCAAATTCGTCGCCGCCCAGATCGACACGCTGGTGCAAAAGGCGATGGGAGCAGATGGTGACGCGACCACGCTGTCAAAGTCGCAGAAGCTGGCCAAGGTTCTGTTTGAAGATGAGGATTCGCCCCAGCTGACGGTCATTCGCGAAGCGCTCTGCATGACCCAGCAGGAGTATCGTGACGGCGTCTTCGGCTGGAAGGGTACGCTTTACTACAGCTGGCGGTCAGGCGACTGCTATGCCGATATGGTGGAGTTCCTACGCAGCCTGAAAAGTCTACACATCGTCGGTCTGATGGGATCAGACAAGGCTGAAATCCGCACCATCATGTCGTCCATCGCCCAGCTCGCGACGGGGCGCTGGAACCGTTTGAAGACCCAGCTGGATGCCTACCACACCGAGTTTGATACCTTCGTTCAGCGCGGCGATCCTGCAGCGCTAAAGAACTTCATGACCCGCGCGCCGGAGCTGTTCGTGGAGATGGGCGAGGATCTTGGCCGCCTGCAGCACGTGACCGCCTACTGGCGCTTCTGGACCAAGGATCACCGCGGCAAGGCGCTGTCAGCGCAAGAAGCCTTCGACCTTTTGCCGGACTTTGAAGCGGCACTTCAGACCACAAACATGAAAGACGCGGCCTAGGCCTTCAGTCCTTCAATGGCGATGCTGTTTAGCCGGGCAACTTCATCCGGCGTTGCCCGCTTCAGCTTGCGCGCTTCAAGATCCATCAGGCAAGCGACAGCTTCCATGGACCAGAGGTTCTCACCCGTCACCGGATCGACGACCCAGTGCACCAGCGTGCGTATCTTGTCATTGGCCGACTTTACACCAGAGCGCACCTCAAACCCCTGACCGGCCCGCGGCCAGCGGCGCATATGGATGCGCGCTTCAAGAACGGCACCGGATGTGGTCAGCGGCTTGCCTTCGCGCAGGGCCTGCCAGTGATCGGGGAAGGCGGCTTCAAAATGGGTGACGCTGTCGGAGATTTTCCCGAACGCGAACTCGGCGCGCATATGGCCGAGCGCATCGACCTCATGGGCGTTGATCATGCCCTGACCGATCGGCTCCATCCCCAGCGCTTGGGCGCGGGCCCGCGTTGGCTTCGCTTCGCGCTCAGACAGATCGATGGAGCGGGTGTTGCACTCCGGCGGCCGTTGAACGGTCAGGCCTTCAAGCGCGTCGCGAGTGCGGCTCGACCAAGGAAAAGTTCGGCCAAAGGCGGGCGCGTAATGGACCAGCTTCACGGTAAAGCTCGCTGCCGGGATGCCGCGCGCCGGATGATCCATGATCAAGGCGGCGGTCAGGCTGGTCTCATCGTGATCAATCACGCCGCCCCGAATGGAGAGCGGGGTGCCCGGCCGCGCTTCCGCGAGGAAACGCACCGTGATCGCGCGCGCGATCAGGGTTGCATAGGGGCTTTCAGTGAAGGCATCGGGCATGGCCAGATGGCGAGCGAGACTTGCGACCGCTTCAGAGGCCTTGGCCAGATAGAAACGCACATTGAGATGGCCGAGCTCTTCACACTCCCAGGCGTTTGCGATCCCGCGCCACAGCGTCTCCATGGTCGTTGCCCTTTTTCAACTCAGGCGCAGTCGGCGCAGCGCCCGTAATGTTCAATCACGGAGCGCTCCAGCCTGAAGCCTTTCGGTGCACCGTCGCCGCTGACCCGTGGGACGTGACGCTCCTCAACCGAGCCGCACCGGCCACAGATAAACAGCGCCGCGGTATCGTCGGTATGCTGGTCTGCATGGTCGCCATGGCTGCAGGCGGTATAGGCGTTCAGCGCCTCAACCTTGTGGGCCAGCCCCGCCTTGGTCAGAAAGTCCAGCGCCCGATAAACGGTGGGGGGCTGTGCGCCGCCATTGGGTTTAAGCGCGGCCAGAAGATCATAGGCCTTCACCGGTCCGCCCGCTTCCAGCAGCAATTCCAGAACCCGCTTGCGCAGCGGCGTCAGGGACAGGCCCCGCTCCTCACAGCTGGTCTCGATGGCCGAAATGGCGTGGGCGATGTCGGTGGATGTGGTGGCAGATGCGTCAGTCATGGGCGCGAACTTACTGAGTCTGCTGGCTGAAGGCGAGGGGGCGAGCGGATAAAGCAAACAGTCTTTGCATTTACCCTCTCTCAACTTTCCTTAACGCACCCTATGCTCCCGAGTTGGGTTTAAGTGATTCGGGCTCTGGTGCTTTGATCGGGAGGGTGCATGCCCAAGGCAGGCGACATATTGGTGGTTCTCACCTACGCCATGGTGGCTGTTGTCGCGGCGCTGGGCTTTGACCGATTTGGTCTGATGTCCACCGAGCTTGCCTGGATCATGGGCGCTGTCGTTTTCCTGATTGCTGGCCAGGTGCATTCGGCCGCCGCCCGCGCTGAAGAGCGCGCCCTGTTTGAAGACGAGCTGCACCAGCTTAAAGCCGCCAACCTGTCCATGCTGGATGAGCTTCAGGCCGCCCAGGAACGCATTGACGAGATTGGTGAGGCCAAGGCCTCTGACAGCGCCGCCGGGCTCTCGCTTGGGGGCGCGACGGGCAATAAGCCGGATGACCAGCTGGTCGCTGAGTTGCTGGCGCGCCTGAACAAGGGTGAAGCAGTCCCTGAAACCACGCCAGCGCCCCACCGGACCCGCAGCGAAGCCACGCGAATCGTCCGCGAGGCGCTGGAGAACAATCGCGTCGATCTGTATCTGCAGCCGGTGGTCGGCCTGCCTCAACGCCGCACCTATTTCTACGAGGGCTATACGCGCATCCGCGAAAGCAATGGCGTGGTGGTGGCACCGGGGGACTTCCTGGCCGCGGCCGAAGAAGCCGGGCTCATCACCGATGTGGACAATCTGTTGCTGCTGCGCTGTGTCCAGATCGTGCGCCGCCTGACCAAGGCGGATCGCCGGGTTGGCGTGTTCTGCAACGTCTCCATCAACTCTTTGGCGGACGAAGATTTCTTCCCGGCCTTTCTCGATTTCCTGCGTCGCAACTCAGACCTTGCCGGTGCGCTGGTCTTCGAGATGCCGCGTGCCGCGTTTGAAAACCGCTCGGCGATCGCCGCCCGCAACATGGCCCGCCTGGCCGACTACGGCTTCCGCTTCTCCATCGACCAGGTCAGTGACCTGTCGCTCGATCTGTCGGAGCTGCAGCGCGCTGGCGTGCGCTTCTTAAAAGTGGCTGGCACCCGCCTGGTTGAAGCCGCCCATGGCGGTGAGCCGATTGCCGGGCGCGAAGCCGGGGCCCTGCGCCCTGAAGATATCGCCGGGCTGTTTGCTCGCTACGGCATCGATCTCATCGCTGAGAAGATCGAAAACGAGGGCACCGTGGTCGAAGTCCTCGACCTCGACATTGCCTACGCCCAGGGCCACCTCTTTGGTGCCCCGCGTCCGGTGCGTGACGACGTCATCACCGAGGCCGACAACAAGCTGCGCCAGACGGGGTAGGTTTTTCTCTGTCTTCCCCTACGGAGGTGGGGGAGGACAAACAAAGTTTGACCTCCCACCCCACACAGCCTAGCTCATCGGCCCATGACCGATAGCTTTCAACTCTCCGCCGTCGCCGCTGATTATGATGCCATCCTGTGTGATGTCTGGGGGGTGATCCGGGGTGGGCATGATCTGGTGCCCTCCGCGATTGAGGCGCTTCAGAGATTCCGCGCGCAGGGCGGCACGGTGGTGCTGCTTTCGAATTCTCCGCGCCGGGCGTCCTCGTTGCTGAATTTTCTTAAAGACATGGGCGCGCCCGATTATGCCTGGGACGATGCGGTGACCTCGGGCGAGGCGACGTTTTCGCTTTTGACCGATCGCGCGCCGGGTCCGGCCTACAAGATCGGCGCAAAATGGGATGAGGGACTTTATGAAGGTTCCGGCCTGGAGTTCGCCCCGCTGGATAAGGCCCGGTTCGTGTCCTGCACCGGGCTTGTCGATTACCCGGACGATCATCCCGATCGCTATGAAGACACGCTGCGCGAAGCCCAGCTGCGTGGCCTGACGATGATCTGCGCCAATCCCGATATCGTGGTGCGCCAGGGCGACAAGCTCGCCTGGTGTGCCGGTGCGCTGGCCCAGCGATTTGAGGAAATGGGCGGCGAAGTCATCCTGCCGGGCAAGCCCAACCCGCCGATCTATGATCTGGCCTATTCAAAGATTGAGACGATCCGCGGTGCGACGGACAAGTCCCGCATCCTTGCCATCGGGGACGGACCGCAAACCGATATCGCTGGCGCGGTGCGCGAAGATCTCGACGTGCTCTTCATTGCCGCTGGGATTGTCGAAGACCAGATGGGCGGGTCTTTCAGTGAAGACACCGCCCAAGCCCTGCTGGCGGAGCGCAAGCTCACCGCTCGCCATGTCGCGCCCGTTCTGGAGTGGTAGGGCCTAGCCCTCAATCTCCCATACCGCGCTGACGCTGGCGGTTACGGTCAGCTCGCCCGCGGCGATCTGGGTGCCCGCATCAGAGGCAAACTCAGCGCGTGCCATCATCGGCATTGGACGAGGCATTGAAGCGCCGCCTTCTGAGAAGTTCAAAAGCCGCACGACATCAAACCCGGCCGCCTCAGCGTAGAGATCGCGGCGGGCATTGAGATTGGTGACCGCCTGCTGGCGGGCCTGATCGAGAGCGTCTTCGTACCGTGAGGAAGAGAAGGTGACGCCGTTAAGCGTATTGGCACCCGCTTCAAACATGGCGTCCACTGCCGGGCCGACGTCATCGATGTCGCGCACCAGAGCGGTGACGGTATTGCGGGCCTCGTAGGCGATGATGCGCGGCTGTTCGCCTCGACTTGAATCATACCGGGAATAGACAGGATTGACCGAAAGCTGACTTGTCTGGATGTCGCGTTCCTCAATTCCGGCACGGCGCAGTTCGCGGAAGACTCCATCCATGGACGCCGCGTTGGCACGCAGGGCTTCGGCCGCGCTGTCACCGCGCGAGACGACGCCAACCGAGACCGTCGCCTGATCGGGGACCAGCGTGACTTCACCGGTGGCCGAAAGCGAGAGCTGGGCGATGCGCGGCTCGACCTCCTGCGCGAGCGCCGGTGCAGCCGGCAGGACAAAAAGGGTGAGGGCGAGGGCGGCAGAACGGATCACGACGGAACTCCTTCATATGGCAACAGATCAACTTTGAAGCGGAGCGTGATCGCGCTCAATGGCGAATTTGTGGTGAGGGCCGTGCAAAGGCTGGGCCTCGTTATGAAGAGCACACCCCCATACAACCGGCCTATACCTCCCATCGACAAAATCCCTCACGCACTGGTGATGGGCTGAAGTCTTTGCCGCGGCGCGATGCTGACTTACCTAGCGGGTGAGATCACAGGAGCCTTGCCATGGAACTCAACGCTGATTTTTCAAAGCCCGCCCAGGTGCACGACGCTCAGAACCCCTGGCGCGCCTCGCCGTCGGCTGGGGTGGAGCGCAAGATGCTTGATCGCATCGGCGATGAAGTCGCTCGCGCCACGACCATTGTGCGCTTTGCAGAAGGCAGCAATTTTGCGCCCCACACCCATGGCGGCGGCGAGGAGTTCATCGTGCTAGAAGGCGTCTTTCAGGACGAGCATGCCGACTATCCTGTGGGTAGCTATGTCAGGAACCCGCCAACCAGCCGCCACACCCCGCGCTCTGAGCCCGGCTGCACCATCTTTGTAAAGCTCTGGCAGATGCAGCCTGAGGATCGCCAGCACGTGGTGGTCGACATGAATAGGGTGGATCTGGTGCCAGACGCGACCCGCCAGGGCGTCAGCTTCGCCACCCTGTTTGAGGATGACCATGAGACCGTCCGCAAGGAGCGCTGGACCGCCGGGGCAAGCGTGACGCTGGATACCACGGGCGGGGCCGAGCTTCTGGTCTTGAGCGGTGCTCTTCGCGAGGGAGAGACGCAGCTGGCCGCGCGTGACTGGTTGCGTGTGCCCGATGGCGAAGACTGCACGCTGGTCGCGGGACCCGAGGGCGCAGAGATCTGGATCAAGATCGGGCATCTCGCCCATGTGCGCGTGCCGCAGGCGGCGTAACTTAGATGGGCGTCGACACGCTCATCATCGGGGCCGGGATTAGCGGGCTAGCCGCCGGGTTGCGCCTGCAGTCGCTGGAGCGAGACTTTCTCATCCTTGAAGCCCGCAACCACGTGGGCGGCCGGGCCCACGGTGTGGTGCTGGGCGACGATAGCGGGATCGATCTTGGACCCAGCTGGGTCTGGCCGGCGCACCAGCCGCGTGTGCGTAGTCTGATCGAGGCGCTGGGGCTGCGCCATTTTGAACAATTCGAAACCGGCCATATCCTTTATGACGCCCATGGCGGCGTTCAGCGCCTGGGTCATCCGGCGCGCTATGGCGATGCGCGCCGCCTGGCCGGTGGACCGGCCGCGCTGGCCAGAGCTATGGCAGAGCGGCTGCCAACCGCGTGTATTCGCACCGGCGCTGAGGTCACCGCGCTCGACTTTGCAGACGGTGTCACGGTGACGTTGGCGAGCGGTGAAACGCTCAATGCGCGCCGGGTGATTGCCGCTGTGCCGCCGCGGCTTGTTGCAGGCTGGACGATGACGCCAGAGCTCCCGTCCGAGCTGGTTTCAGGATTGACCCGCTGGCCCACCTGGATGGCGGCGCATGCCAAATTCGTCGCCCGGTTCGAGACACCGTTCTGGCGCGAGGCCGGGTTGTCCGGCTCAGCGCTTAGTCAGCGCGGTCCATTGATGGAAGTGGTTGATCACAGCGATGAAAAGGCGGGCATCCATGCGCTGTTCGGCTTTGTGGGTTGGCCAGCTCAGCAACGTCGACAACGCGGTGAAGCCGGGCTGATCGGCGATGCTTTGGGGCAACTCAAACGCCTGTTTGGAGACGCTGCGCTGTCGCCCACACAAACCTGGCTGAAAGACTGGTCGAGCGATCCTTTCACTGCCGGTCCCGGTGACACGGCCCCGCCGCAAGGCCATCCGCCCTACGGCGAGCCCGCGCTGCAACAGCTGTGGTTTGGCGGTCGCCTTGCCATCGCGGGCGCAGAAGCCGATGTCCGGCATGGCGGCCTGATCGAAGGCGCGCTCGCGGCGGCCGACGCGGCGGTGGAGCGGTTGGAGGCGGCATCTTCAGCCGCTTGACCGCACGAGTTAGACCGTTACCGGCCATCAGCTGAAACCTGCCCCTTCACCGCCACGCATAGCCGCGCTAAGAAAGCGGTCTGATTGCGCGCACACCGTGCAGCCGGGCCTGTAGCTCAATTGGTTAGAGCCGGCGGCTCATAACCGCTTGGTTGGGGGTTCGAGTCCCTCCGGGCCCACCATTTTCTTCATAAGACTTTGAAATATCAGTGTTGTCGTTGGCGTAAGACACTTTTTCAAAATCTTGAGTGTCGAACTGGTGCGACGCCGCAAGTTTGCTCATTGCTGAGTCGGCCAGAATCTTCTGGTCTGCACGGCGAGTGTATAGCTCAACATCCGACAAACTCTTGTGGCCGGTGATAGACATTATTTCTTTAGCTGTGCATCCTGATTCAGCAAGGGCAGCTGCCGCGGCTTTTCTTAATCCATGTGATGAACAGCGCTTTGGTAATCCTGCCGAATTACAGATTTTGCGAAACCAATTACCGTATCCATTTCTTGTAAAGGGCTTGCCAAAATAGGTCTTTAAAATTGTACCTTCGGCGCTACCTGCATGTAATGCAAGCTCGCTTTCGAGGCTTGGATGAATTGGAATTAGAAGTTTGCTTCCAGTCTTAAACTGCGTAACGCTGATGCTGCTGTTTTGAACCTCTTGCCAATTCATTTTAACGATGTCTGATCGTCTCTGGCCTGTGTAAAGGTGCAGACATAGCGCCAAGCGTTGTTTTGTTCCTCTCCCAAAGAATGATGCAAATTGAGCGATTTCTTCGGATTCCCATGTATGAATTTCGCCGGTAGGGAAGAAATCTAAACAAAGCGCCGGGTTGTCAGTTATGATGCCGACGCGCACAGCTAGCTTCATTAGCGCTCTTAGACGCTTGATGAGTTTATTTGCCTTGCCGGGTGTCTTCCAGAGATTTGAAATAATAATATCTAATTTCGGCGCGGTGACATCGTCGACATATCGGTGACCATGGTCTTTGCAGAACGCCTCAAGCGTCGAGCGATAATCACGCTTGGTACTCTTCGCAAGAGTGTGGAATTCTGATCTGGTGTAGTAGAGATCAACCAGATTTCGAATTGTCGTACGCCCGCGCGATGTTTCGCGCTTCTTAGTACTAGAACGCTGATGCTGCTCCTTTAGAGCTATGCATTCAGCATAGGCTATCTTGAATGCGGCAGAAGTCTCGTCGTCTGGAAGGCGGGTGAGCGGAATGCCTTTGAATCTAAAGTACAGACGCATCTTGCCGTCGCGGCCCATGTCACGTTTTACGTATGGAAGCCCCTTAGTCATCGCTGCCTCCCGTTTCACACTCGGCGCTAGCTATCACATCATCCCAGCTGTCGACTCGATCTTCAGGGAAATTATCATTCGCTGCGCCGATCATTTGATTAAAGGTCTGCTCCAGCTCAGTCGTTATCCAGACCTTCACACCGCCGATCCAATATGCTGGCGGCAGATGCCCTTCTTTCACGAGTTCGCGAAATTTCGTTCGACCAAGGCCTAAGTACTTTGCGGCGTCTTGCTCTCTAATTGCGTGGGGTTTGTAATTCATAATTTTTGTTCCTTGTAAAATGCGGCTCTGCAGCCGACTTATTTTCATAATAGGATATTGACTAGGATTTCTAAGCAGCGCACAAAGAAAAAGTTTAAATAATTGAAAAATTTATGATATTATTGCTCGTCGGTTTGTCGAAAGTCTGGTCTAGAGGCCGCCTAAAGGCGTGCTCATGGGTGTACACTTAAAGGCACGGCCGCGCGCGATAGTACATTCGAGTCTAAAAAAGAAGCAAAGTAGAAAAAATATTTTTTTGAGCGTTCTGCTCGTTGACCAGCGGCATTGTCATATTTCTCTAAATAGAAACGGGAAATCGACATGAACATTAAGCAGGTTGCAAGAGAGCTGAAAACTACACCAGAGAAAGCGGCCACCTACTTCGTGAAGAAGTACGGCCTAACGCCGACTACGAATTATCCGCAGAGATACGACCCGAACGTCGTTAGACCGTTGATAAAGGCAACCCGTGAGGAACACAGAAAGAATCTTCGTCGCCGCAGCAATGTGAAGTCTAAAGGTCTTTCCAGAAAGCAGCTCCCAAAGAAGCAAGATTTTCAGCAACTGTGGAAAAATATTGTTGCGTCTCGCAACCATCCGATATCCCACCAAGCGGTGATCTCAGCACCAACTCATTTGATTGGTGTCACACCAGAAGAAGTCAGCAACTTCAACAACTACCTTGAACGTCATATCGATGACATCTCGAAGAAGATCAGCCGACGTTTTTCAAAACTTTTACGAAAGCACCTTGGCTATACCGGCGCTGCTGCGAAGGTTGTTCCGCTTGATTGGTATCAGCACGTCTTTATCGCTGAGAAGAAAAGTAAGTTTGGTCATCAAGTTGCTTGGCATTTTCACATCGCGTTCTTTCTCGATGCACACGAAGCCAATCAACTCGATGACGAAGAGGCGCTGATCAAAAACTTTTTAAAAAGTGCAACAAAATCAGCCTTCGAGGGTAAGTACCAGTGTCGTGCCAATTTTGACGTCGCATTATCCAAATCAGATGATGGGTTCATATCCTATCTTGGTAAGGCGATCGATGATGAGGATTTTTACATTCACATCAGTGGTAAATCATAAAGCAGTCGAAGGGGACCCGGAGACGTGCATTTTGAATGATTTTGTGTCTGTTAGCGAACTAACAGATAAGGTTATCCTATTGTTACAATCACCGTTTCTCTTACAACGGTTTAGTTTCACAATTAGACTTTAATCATCACTGTAACGATCATTATAAAGTTTGCTGGATGAACTTTATCTGACCATCGTAATCAATGATCACAACAGACTTTCTCGATTAAGGAATCCAACACATGTTTTGAACAAGGCCGTCTGTCGACAAAGTCGCTCCAAATAAAATACGTTTTACTACAGGTGTTGGATAATCACTTTCCAAAATAGTGTTTAAACGGGCGTACAGGGGCTCCAATAGTTCGAGCCTTCCATGGATGCCCCCAATCGCTACGTACACTGTGGCAGCCATTAGATAAGCTCCAAGGCATCATTCAAAATCTGATTTGAAAATTTCTTTGCCAAATAGGCATCATCGGCATGGGTCAGGCGCGTAAAGCCACGTTTAAGATCATCAACGTCAGTAGCACGATCTTGAATCATCAGCTTGAAGCCGTTGACCTTCAGAATGTGCATGATTTCGTGCTTGAGATCAGGCGTGATTTCTCGGTTAGAGATACCCTTAATCTCTTGAACCACATGTTTCCCAAACCGCGGAGCTACACCGACTAGCGCCAGTTCTTCATCGCGACAGAAGATATACAGCCCCAGTTCACCACGCATGATTTCAGGAACATAGCTACGAATGCAATTTGCGAACTTATCCGCGGTCTTGAGGACCTGAGGTACCGTTGTGACTGGGTAAAAATTGGGATGATTGATTGTAGGAATTTCTGGAAGTGGACCGATTTTCGCAAAGATGGCGTCCATAACGCCGTTCCAAAAAGATTCTGATGAACGTGTTTCTGCAAGAGACTTAGCTAGCTGTTGACGTTGCTTCTTCGCGAGTACTGAGCATTCTGTATTGGCCGCCAATTCGACCACTAGTGAAGCATCAGGATGGCATAGCTTTGAAATGATACCTTGGACCCTAAATTCGGCTGGAAGATTAAAGAGAGTTCCAATCAGATCAGTCGTCACGGATTGAGAATGACGAAGGACTTTCAAGGCATTCTCATCGTGAATAATCTTCAGAAACTTCTCGTAGCTATCAGCATCAAAAAGTTGGGCAGGACACTTTTTCAGGATGCCTTCTAGACCGATGATGTGGTTGCCAAAACAGATTTCAACACCTGCAGAAAATTTGATCTGATCCAGAACCTGTTTAGCAAGATCAATTGATTTCGTTTTGAGATAGGCAAGAGCGATCAGGTGTGGATAGGAACGCGGCTTCCCCAAAATCTGATGATGGGGAAACGGATCAATTTCAGCAAAAATTGGCGCAAGATCACCAGCAACAGCTTCAAGACTATCGCTGATCCGGATTGGCTTACGGGTATCGTGACCAAAGCACTCAGTACAAGCGCTAGCAGCCAGATTATTTTTCGTATTTTCCACTTAGAACTCCAAAGACGGGTAATCGTCTTCGAAATTCAGAAATCTGGCTGACTGATTTAATATTCATAATCAGTTACTTATACGGTTAGGGCTATAAAGTCAATCCAAAAATGAAATCCATTACCTCGATGTCCTATCATAAATAGATATGTAAATTTTCGAGGTTTCATTGGTTTCAAAAATTCAAAAAAGAAGAAGTGCGCACCGACAGGTAACTGACTGGTTAGGGTCTGAAGGGCTCGTCCGCGACATCCAAAATGAAGCAATCAGTCACTGTCGAATAGGTCCCTTCGCGTGCTGCGTGGTTATTCTTCATAAGAATATGAAGTCCTGCACCCTCCTCTGGTCAGATTGGGCTATTGCAAAAATTTCAACCAGATACCCGGACCAACATCTTCACCCCGTTGTGTCGGTCAAAAATCGACATGACCTGCGTATCATTCAGAAAAAATACGGATTTCTGATCAATCGATCGCGCGCTTTATCATATTCAAAAGTCCAAAAATTACTGCGTGAGAGAGCGTTGCTAGAAGACCTTTTCGATCTTGTTGAGCAAATAATTCTGTAAATTAAAAATAAAGTACAGAAAATATCACCTTCTCCATAAATAATAATAATAATGTAATTTAATATTGGAGAATAAAATGAAAAAAAATTACATCAATCAAATTACTATGATGAATAGATACAGAATTACAAAGCGACTTGTAAAAATATTTTTTGCTGAACCTGACTACAAAAATACTAATCCATTCGGTGCTGGCCTACCACTTGAGCGAATGTTCTCGGTGGAACGCATTGAACGCGTTATAGAAACCGAAAGATTCAAAGAAGAATTTGCATACAGCATGAAGTTCTCAAAGCGCCACAAGAACCGAGATCGAAGCACTTATCCGGGGCGTAAAGGTTATCCGAAAAAGGATTCCAGTGAGAAATCTTCACAGAAATCCTGCGATTAGTTTTTCAATATACTATTATGTGAATATAAAAACAGAGGTATTTGAATATGATTGATTATTACGAGTACATTTTTGGCGAAGTGAATAACCAGCTTTCAAGACGCCTGACAGCAACTTGTTCTGACGACAAGGTCGAACTCAACCAGAATGGCATCTTTTGCGGTAAGGCTAAGGTTGGCTCGCTATCAACGAAAGATCATGGCCGCAAGCTTATCATTGAGCTGTATGATGTAGGGCCAGACGGTGAAATATGGGACGAGGCGCTGCCTCTCTTTGTTGAGTGCGTTGATCTATCGGGTGACCTTGATCTAGCTCCAACAATTAGAGAGGTTGGGTTTCAAATAAATGCTATTTCATCAAAGCTGAAAGACTGGTGAGATAGCCGAGACGAGGTGTTCAAGTCGTTCTGCGCGCTTTACGAGTAGGGTTAGGAGAAAAGATCAGAAGCTATCAACTCTGATCTTCGATCTGAAGTGGCCCAACCATTAGGTTCAGAGCTTTTGGATCGTCAGCAAGGTGTGGATAGAGCTGAATGGTTATGGCTCTCCTGACCTTGTGAATGTGGTCAACGACCTTTTCCAAACACAATCCACCAAGAAGCTTGTCAGTGACTGGGTGATCCAACGCGATACCATTTTGAAGCTGGCGTGCCTTTATCCTTGCTAGCTTCAACAGCTCTTCGTGAAGAGTGTGATCTTCAGGATCAAACCGTGTTGTTAGCTGGTTCAAATTGATGGCCGGTGACTCTTCCTTACGATCGAAAAAGTTCCGCCCATAATCGGCCAACAAAGCATTCTCTAGAATGATCTTTGATCGGTGGTTATGACCATCATCCTGCAGGCGTAAGGCGATAGCCTGAGCTCTAGCAAGGTCTGTCGTGGCGTGAATGAGTCTGATCGATTGGTCTGCAATCATAACTGATTTCATTGCAACATGACGCTGATGGGACAGTGATCAGAAGCCCTGCGGCCTTCTTCGAACGTGGTTTCTAAAAAAGATTTCTCAATCATCATCTTTGCAGCATTTTCATTCATCACGATGAAGTCGATGAATTGGTTATATCTGGGATCACAATTCGGCGTGATGCCATCGCCAGCAATGGTAAGGCCTACCGGGTCACCATCATTGAGATCGGCCCAGGCCTGATCATCGGCTAGTTCTAGCCTGCGATTAAAATCACCAGCAACGATGACGTTGCGGCCGGCTTCACTTCTCTCATCAATCCAATCTTCAACAATGGGTATCTGGTCAAACAACGTTGGACAGTCATCAGACCCATCGCCAGAGAAGCAGCCTGATTTGAGATGGACACTTAAAAGGTCGATCTCATCATCATTGTGACTGATGGTGACGGTTACACCGTGACGAAGAAATCCGCGGCCCCCAACGTCTAACGAGGCAAGGTCATTGCCACGAGTGTGTTGAATATTTTCACGAACAACGATGGCCGTTCTCTGCATGCGCAAGCGATTGCCATCATCTCTACCCCAACACTGAGGTTTTGAACCTGTGTCAGGCCGCTCTTCTACGTGAAAAGTCCAGTCATCAGCACCAAAGACACGAGCAAGGGCTTCTTCGTCTTCGATCTCTTGAAGCAACCAGATGTCTGCATCCACATCATCAATAACTTCTGCCACCAAGTCGTAGCCAGCTTCATCACGCGGTTCACATCCAAGACCGGGCCCTGATGCCAGATGTTCGATGTTCCACACAGCAACACGAAGGCCATCACCCTGATTAGGTTCAGCGACCTGTGAAGTGTTGCCGCTACAAGCGGTAAGCAGCAAACCAAAGCTGACACAGCTGGATCGGATCATGGCCTTACTCCGCCTCATGAAACACGATTTGACGTTATCAGATTTCCCGTAATCCGATACCTAGATGCTTGACTCTTTTGCACGGGAAGTTTGTGCTGTTAACCATTCTGGGGTGAGAGCTGAGGGGCTAGCAGGATGGACGACGTTTCTTCGATACGCCACGACGCAAGGCGGTCCACGTCATACGAAGAAACACGGACGCAGCCTGACCGGGCCTTCAACCAGTTCGCTAGCGCCGTTCGGAATGTTTATCCCGAGCAGTTTGATGGCAACCTCAATATGCGTCGTTCTTACAAGGCGTTTCGCAGGATCAAAGACCTGATCACCCTTCGCACCCGCTTTCAGGTACTTGGGATGATATCGCTGGTTCTCGGGTTGATCTCAGGTGTGGTTTCATTTGGTGCCAATTGGTCATCTCTGATCGCTAACGCACAGCTGTACCTATCAATCGGTGAGTACATCTTGTGGGCCGCTGGGCTCACATCTGTTGGGTACGCTGAGTTCGGCTTGAGGCGGGAAATCCGAACCCGCGTTGAAGCGCTTGAGAAGATAACAACCGATAGTCTGACCCACAGGACTTTGTACTTTGGGTCCGCCCAGTACAGCATCCGTTTGGGCGATGAAGGGCTACATTATTCCGCCAATCGGTTATCGGCCTTCATAAGCTACTGGGCTATCGATCTTGAAAAATTCATTGATCAGAATGGCTTTCCCAAAATCGATATAGCGCCATTCAGGGATGTGAGGCTGAGTGATGTAAAGTCGGGTCGTGCTGATGGTGAAGAGTTTAAAGAGTTCTTCAAAACTCTGACAGATTGGTTCGTTGAGGATCAGCGGCCCAATTCAATCGCACTCCCGCTTGTTACTGAAGACAGCTACCTGCATCCAAAATTTCGGAAAGCCGCTAACGACAAGAAGGGGGCCAAGAAACCCACTGAGGGCCCGGTGCGGCTCAAGTCTGAAACCCTGATCATTCCGTTATCACCCTTTGGCTCTAACAGAGACAGCGACATCAACCCGGTGGAGTTCACCATATGCCTCTATTTCGCAATCCGGCGTGCTCACCTTGATCGCATCAAGATGCGTGTTCACAAGATCGAAGCGACCAAAGCCGACTAGTGTTTGGGCTGGGCAAGAAAGATAAAGACGGTCGTCAGGTTCGTATCGAACATCGCAGTAAGCATGTTCGTGCGTCTCGAACCGGTGGTGTTGCTGCACGCGTTGAGAAGAAGATCGGTCCTGTCAATGCGACCGCCAACACATCAAAAGGCATCAGGCTTTCAACAAGAGTAGCTAGAGGTACGCATGTCGCCCTCCAGAGTGGTCGCTTTCGGCTGATTGGTAGATGGAAAGCCGGTCCCATGGGCTTCAATCTTTCCAAATCAGGTGCCAGTGCATCTTTGCGGACGCAGACAGGGACATTGAATTTTATCAAACCCCAGTACTCGTCATTTAAGGTGGCTGGCGTGCAGGTCAGAGGCCGCAAGGCCGCCTACGCCCAAATCATCGTAATGTTGCTGATGGTGGCAGGCTGGTTAGCCGTGCTGACCTTCAGGCTGGCGGTATTCCTTTCATGGATAATTTATCTGGTTGCCAGCTTCGTTTTCGATTTCATCAAGGGCTTCATCAAAGGGTCGCGATCCGTGCCTACACCAAATCAAGCTGATAAT
This sequence comes from Maricaulaceae bacterium EIL42A08, assembly GCA_024178355.1. Taxonomy (GTDB): domain Bacteria; phylum Pseudomonadota; class Alphaproteobacteria; order Caulobacterales; family Maricaulaceae; genus Oceanicaulis. Next base: position 513,571 of record JAMZNZ010000003.1, read on the forward strand.
CACAACAATGATCCCACTTGGTTATTCGCCTTAAATGGTGTGAATAATCGCCTAATGGGTGTTTTTAGGGGAATTCGTCATACGTATTCATTAGGCTTGCGCTAAAATTCCGCAATAAATCAAAGGCCGCACTGACGTCCATGTTTTTTCCATGGTTTTTTGAGTGAAAAACCCAATAAGAAGTAATGTGTGTGATCGCTGAAATTCGACACCCAATATTATTAAACATATCAGGAGCAGATAACAAAAAAACCCTTAGCTGATCTGGGTTTTTTGTTCTCAAAAATACATCATAATTTCTGTCATATTCGTTCATAGATTTCTCAAGAGATTTATACCGATCGATAAGCTTTTTCACAATAAAGCCTTGTATTTTCTTGATCTCTTTCTGATCTTCAGATCTAGCACCGATAATGTTGAGTGTAGAGAATTCATTTATAAAATGATTGATTTTTATAGCCAACTGAGACATTTGCCAGTCATAGTATAGTATACCTTTCCAGCCAAACATGCCGCGATTGAAATTTTCCAGGTTGATTTTTAAGGCCGCCTGTAAAAGCGCTCGCTTATTATTATCGCTAGCTTCATCTGACATGATCGTAGAAACAAACCTATCGGCTTGCTCTTTGGTTGTAGAGTTTGTTTGCCCCGTAGCCATACTTACGAGAGGTCTAATTCGGTCGGAGACGTAGCTTCTGAGCCTAAATAGTTCGTGATCTGTAACCTTGAAATATTCTGGATGGATTGTTCGATCAAAAGATAAAAGCGATTCATGCATTAAAAAGGGATCGAACGACGGAGCTTCACCCAAAATTGATATTAACTCCCAATCTCGCTTCGAGATCTGAGACTCGTGCACGCCTAAAAAGTTTGATAGCTTTCTTTTAAAGTCATGCTCTTCAATAAAAATTGAATGTCCGCCACAGGTGAGGTCAGAGCGATCGATTGGAAATACAATCTTTGTCGCAATATGAGTTTCTTTTGATAGAAATCTCTCTTCGTGAGATCTAGGTGCGTGTTTGATGATGAAGCAGTTATTTAAAATGTCATGATCAAAGAGTTTACGTTTTGACGGGGCAAAGTGTTCTTCGGTTTGCGTTGTGGATAGTATATCGAAAATTCTCGGCGTAGCGCCTCCGACTTTAACAAGAGAAAGATTATTATTCACTTAGAAAACGAGCCCATAAAAATTTGTCCATTGGTATGTGAAATAAAAAACATCAAATTGGATCATGAAGATCAAATTGAGTTTCTCAAAGTCCCCGTTTGCATCCTTAAGTGATTACGGCCAGCTGCTTAATGAAGGTCGCATAAGGCCGAGGGGTAAATCGGCACTTTGTGTGCCAGCGGTTTCAAGGCCCACGGGGCGGAAGCTGCCGATATTTATGGCGTCAAAGAGACCAAGCGCATTCGAGAATAAGCTGGTCTGCGCAGACAATGTAATGGTTTGGGTTTTCACCATCGCTTGAGCCAGTTGCTCGCGCACTTCACCAGCAGCCCGTAATGCGCCGAGGCGATCAATATCTTTGTTCGCTAAGCGCGCGGTAGCGCTGTCAATGGCATCCACCATGCGCTGCTGGATCCGGGATTTGAGTTCAGCTGAACGGGCCGCACTGCCAAAGGAGGCTTCAACGGCTGCGAGGCTTTTGACGGACTGTTGTAGGTCGACACCAACCAAGTCCCATCGCCCAGAGTCTCGCCAATTGCTCCAGTTTTGCACTCCGATAGCGGACCATCTATCAGCTTTCTGTATCTCGGCTTTGGGCAGTGCAACAGCATAAATGGAGACGTCATCCTGCACACCGTTTCCTTCGAACCAGATTCGCTTTGTATTACTCTCATCGCCACCAATTGGATTGGTTAACATAAATTTGGCGAAAATTTCCCCGTCCTTGTAAGCCGACGCGGAGCCGTTTTGATCTATTGATAATGCAAATCGAAACCATCCATCTCCAGTTTCGGCAGTTTGCTCTAACCAAGTGCCATTATGAGAAATGTATAGCAGTCCGTGCTCAAGATGGAATTTAATATCATCTGTGTTATTCGTGAACCGTAGTGCACTGACTGTAGAGGGTGAGTTTTCCGGACTTATGGCCCCCTCCTTGAGAGACATGCTTACAGTAATTTCATTCATGGCCGCATTTGCCCCGTTGAGTAGGTATTCTACCCGACTGTCCTTGAGCGCTTGGCCTCCACTAGCCCCTTCGCCATATTTCGGTGGATCTCCTAAAATCGTTGGTGGAGGGAGCGAGGCAAATCCATGATGGGATTCTGCAGCAGTGCTGTCATCGAAAGCTATAGTGTACTGAAGGCGCTCATGCAGTCCAACCGAGAGGATAATGCCTTTATTCAGACGTAGGTCCCTAGCCTCGATCACTTGCCCATCTGGCAGTTCCAGATCGCCGGAGATTTGTGCTGCATCGGGATTGAGGAGGTTTCGGCCCCAGAAGCTGGCCATCTCAGTCAGTTCATCAATGCGAGCGCCAAGCTTGTCGAGTTCATTTGTGAGGCTGGTGCGCATTTCGGCGGACAAGCTTTGGTCCTGCAGCTCCGCGGCCACAGACATCATCTTGTTAAGGATGTCATTGATCCCATCTGTTGTGGCGAGTGTGACATCCAGCAAGCCATCGATGCGCTCAAGTGAACGCACATCGTTGAGCCGGCTGATCTTGCTGCTCATAGCTTTGATGGCTGTACCTGCAGTGACGGCATCATCACGATAGGTGGGTCGCTCACCATAGCTGGTGGCGACTTTAGTGGCTTGAGTTGTTGAAGCACGCGCCGCCCCAACTGCTGCAAGGGACGGGGCGTAGGAAGAGATATCGACCATAACGCACCGAACGGTTTTTAACCGCTGCACCCTAAGTCGGGCCGATTGATAGACGCTTCCCATCGAGGCAAAAAAGGTGCGTAACCACAATCGAATGTGGTGCAGGGGTCTTCTGAATTGTCAGCGACTTTTTCTATCAAGATCTGATTTCTCAAGGTTCGCATTAATTGAATTCGACTTAATCCGATTAATTCTTCTTCGAAGAACGGTTTGCTCATTGCTTGCCATTTGAAGAGACGGAAAGTGGGCAGTCTCGTTGATCCGGAAGAAGTTTTTCATAGTGTTGCGCTCCACTCTTGAATTGAAAAGATGCCGCTCGAGATTCTAAACCTCGAGCGGCATTGAAGGTTTAGAAGCCATCCGGCAGATTGCTGATGGAGGCAGAGTTACCGATCGCTGCGGCGGTCACGCTTGCAGATCCGATCACATCACCGAGGTGAATATTTGCTGTAGCCCCGGTGTACGCGCGGTTCATCTGGCGATTGTTTACCGCAAGACTAGCCGTCGCGGGCAGTGTCGAGACGCTCAACGAGTTCGAAATCGCTGCTGTGGTTGAGGTGAAGTCGCCTTCAAGTTGGCCAACTTCGATATTGGAGAAGGCTTGTGGGTCGTAGTTAGTGAACTGGGTGTTGTTGATTCTTACGGTTTCAGCTTCTTCAATATCGAACGAGGCTGAATTGCCGAGAGCTGCTGAAGTAAACTCTACGGAGCCTGCCACGTCGTTGAACCCAGCATTCAATACTGAGCGCGAATCTCCCCAGAAACGCTGAAAATTATTCGCATCAACATCGCCTCGCGCATTAACACTGAGCGAGTTTGCAATGGAAGCAGAGGTGGCTGAGATCGCAACATCATCAACGCCAGAGATGTCGGTACCATCGAACATCATGTTTGAGTGGAATGCGCCGCTGACAATCTGGGTGTTGTTAACCCGTGAAGAACCCCCATCACCCTCAAACGCGTCGATGGAGATGGAGGCGGAATTGCCAATAGCCGCCGTAGTGGCTTCGATCGAGCCAAGCGTGTCGCTGGCATCAAGGTACATGCTGGCCGATACATCGCGATTGCCCCATTGGTAGCTGGTGACATTCGCCGATCCACCGAGTTCGGCGGAGAATGAGTTGCCGATAGCCGCAGCGGTCATGCTGACGCCTTCGGTAACGTTGCGTACGTGGCCGTTGAGTTCTGCGCGTGCTTCGGCCCACGTGCGCTGTTCATTTCGGACTTGGTTTTCTTGTTGGGCCATTACTGGCGCTGCGATAGCGCAAGCGGCGACCCCGGCGAGCAGGATGCTCATTTGGTTTTTCATGACGGTCTCCTTGTTTCATGTCATCGCCGCCAGTCATGGCGACGCTGTCCGTGCCGCAAGAAGCACGCGCAAAAATAGATCCAAATTTTGTTTACTCTTTTAGGCCTGGTTTAATTTCTACAAGGCCCTGTCAGATCTGGAAGTTCTTGTTAAATAGCGTTAAATTTGTAGGAACAACTAAAATATAGATCGACCCAAAAAAGCACATGACTGTTTCTTTTTGGGATTTTTTATCCGTACGGTCCGATATTGGCACTGCTTATTCGACGGCGTAAAAGTACACTTTATATATAAGCGGCTTTTATGAGCCCGTAACTCTGCTCAATCGGTAAGTGGCACGTCGATTGCGCCCACTTTTATTCAGTGTCCCAAATCAACATTGGGTGGATAGAGGTATTATGGCGCGCAGAAGCATTCAGAGCATAGCGCTCGCAGTATTGTTCGGTGGGGCGTTATCGGCTGCCGCACAAGCTGAGCAACCCCCAGCAGGGTGGGGCGAGCCTTATGGCTGGTCGAACCGGCAGGCTTCTGAGCCCTACCGGGCCAATGGGCGCGACGTGGGGGGCAACCGGATCGTCTATAATGGACAGGTTGTAAGCCTGCCAAACGATCGGCGTGGGCCATCCAGTCAAGCGGCTGTTTTCAGTGGTGGCGTCGCTAGCATGGGGCCCAGCACTCTGTCGAGACATACGCTAACGGCTGCCGCGATAGGCAATAGCGTTGATATTCGAAATGTTCGCAACAGTACCATCATTATCAATCAGCAAAATACTGGGCGCCAATCCGCCACAGTCAATCGTGGAGGATAATCGATGACCTCTCGTTTTGTTCGAGCCACTGTTGTTGCGGCTGCCTGTGTCTTGTCAGCCTGTGCAACCGACAGCACTGAGCGACCTGATCCGATTGCTCCGTTGAGGGGGCCTCAGGAGACTATTGTTGAAACAGATTACACCGCGGCGCTTCGCTGCTTGGGGCAATATGTAAGGGCTCAGTCCTATCCCGCTCCGCGCATTGCGGTGGGCCATATCAGCGACATGACCGGGGCAACTGACTATTTCAATGGTGCACGGGTCACGCAGGGTGCATCGCTTATGGCGATCACAGCCCTGTCTGATGCTGGTGTGCGCGTTGTTGAGCGCTTTGATATGGGCGTGATCCAAGCAGAGATGAACTACGCCCAAACCGGGCTTGTCAGAGACTCCCAGACACAGCTGCGCGAGCTTAACCCCGGCATGCTTCAAGGGGCCGATCTGTACATCGTTGGTGGCTTGACTGAGTTTAATCCAAACATTCGCTCACGGGGCTCTGATCTCTACGGCGCAGATGAGAGAGCCACGGGGGCCGCTGCGTCTATCGGGTTCAACACTCACACCATTGATGTGGCAATGGATGTGCGCCTTGTTGATGCAACATCAAGTGAAGTCTTGTCCGTCCGGGCGCTGCGCAAGCAGATCGTAGGTCGTGAAATTGAGCTGGGCGTGTTTGAGTTCATGTCGGGAGGGGTTGTCGACCTTGCAGCAGGTCAACGCGCTTTAGAGCCAGTCCAGACGGCGGTGCGCACGATGATTGATCGTGCGATTTTCGAGTTTGTCGGCTCGCTCTACAATTTGCCTGCCGATGCCTGTCTTGATGGGCGCAGCCTGCCTGTGCAATCGCCTGCATCGCTTACACGTGGCCATCTGGCAGATCCGCAGGCGCGCATTCACAGCTCAGCTGCCTCTGTCAGTGAACCGGCAGACTATTCGGTGCCAGCACCTCGCGGCGTGCAGAGCTCGTACTCGCGCCCGCCCCATCGCTCAGAATCTTTAGCGACATCAGAAATCGGAATGCACCTCGCTTCCTATCGCAACCCTGAGAACGCAAGACGCGGATGGACGCAGCTCCAATCGGGTTATCGCGCAGAGCTTGAGGGCCTTCTTCCGCTGATCGTTCCAACTGAAATCGAAGGGCGCGGTCTCTACTATCGCCTTATAGCCGGGCCTGTGTTGTCCCTTGAGACTGCCCGAGCTCAATGTGCAGCTCTAGAAGCCCAAAACCAATACTGCCAGCCAATCAGTGTCGGATAATTGCCAAGGGATTTTATAAATATAGTTCATTGAGATATCCTCAAGAAGGTTATATTAGAGGCTATTGAAGAGAATGCATCTTCGATGTTAAGATTTTCGACTTCGAAATAATGACTGTTTGACGTCGCGCAGGTCTCCATATCGCTTTTTTGCCAACCTGTTCGGACTTGAAAGGCGATCGTGTACACATGAACATTATTCATCTTTGCTTCGTCGCAGAGGTGCTCAAAGTTGGCGCGTGCTTCATTCCTATGATATAGTAATGATGTTCCAGGTGTGCCAACGTGAGTCAGAGTCAACAGCGAGTCGGGTGGGGTAAAGGAATTCCCGGGCCGTAGCTGAGCGGTTGTTCCACCGTCTGTCATAACGATCAGCACTTTTACAGTATCAGGATCGTCAAAATCAGCTGGTCTGCTGAGGTGTAATGGATCGTCACTGAATGTGCCGCGCCACTCTGGGTGCAGTGCGCGCAGTCCCCAGCCGACCCCAATATCTGTCCCCGTCCCATCTGATCTAGTATTGCTTTGCAAATCGTTTATGTGGTTTGAAACTTCTTGGAGATCGCCGGAGATAAAAAGTGTTTCTGCTGATGGGTGGTCCGGGCACCAACCATTGTCCTGATTCCACACTGTAAACCCTGGGATTATACCCAAAGAATTCTGCTCAAGCGTAATTGAGCGAACTTGGTCCGAATGCATTTCCAGGCATCCATTCCAACCATTAATGTCGTCTGGAACATTCAGCTCCCAAGAGAAATTGGGGTGCTGGAACGTGTCGTCATCAATTACAAAGTCCAAAAAGCTTGGCGGGAGGCGAACAGTGCCTCCGTATGGAATAATGGATAGGGTCGTTGCTGTGCTAGAAGCCCCCTCTAGCATCGTATTTGCGAAATCTATGGCTGCCGATCTCAAATTTCCTAAGCGGCCAGAATTCATTGATGAGGAGATATCTAGAACCAACGAAATTTCAATATTTTTGATTTGTTCACGGGCCTGCGCACTGCGCTGAACCCGAATGGAATTTATGCCAGTGACCCCCAGCAACAGAGTCTCGACGTCAGCTGTTGCCGTTGCTGTGATTGTTCTTGAGTTTAGCGTCTCGTTAATATCAGCTTGAATTTGTACCGTTTCACGGAATGAAGGGTGGTCCTCCAATGCGGCTGCAACGAACGCCGCTATAATTTCCGAGGAGGGGGCCTCTTGAGACATTGAAGCTGCCGCAAGTACTCCTGAATCTAATCCAGACTGCAGCTTGGCTGTTAATATTCCAGCTCTCGAATAGTCAAGAGCTCCACCCATGCCGACTACAACAGTTGAAGCCGTAAGTGCGAACGTAACTGCAATATTTCCGCCTCTGCAAAACAAAAAACTTTTAATATTTTCAAACAAATATCGATTGGTCGCGCAAAGGTCAATTTTTTTTACTTTCAATTTTATCTCCATCAATATTGGAGGCAGAGTAATAAACGAAATTGTAAGATATTAATGTAGCTTTGATACCGAAGAAATTGTTGAAGGCGAGAATTGCCATTAATTTTTTAGCTGAATTTTAATTACGTATCCTAATGTGGCTGAAATTTGGAACCGTGCCGTGACCCTTAGCGGGACAGGATGCTAAACTTCTCGCGCTGTCTGGGGGCAGGTGCGAGTGGCCATCGACACGGCTTGATGTTTATGCAGTGCTGCTTGCGACAAGACAACAATGTGGGCACCAATCTGTCACCCGCTGCGGCCAAAAAAATCTTTGTTTAAACAAATCAATAACAAAATGTGCCCACCTCTATTGATCCGAACACGCGATGCGGCAAGCTATGAGCTTTCAATGCTGACTGCAGTAATATTGTGGCTACAATCACATTTGAATAATTCGATATCTGAGACTTCACGCTAAATATCATTATCCCTTTAAAATCAGAGAAGGTGTGGCTTTTATCTTCGGACGCAAGTCCTACGAGAAGGAAGCCATGAAAAAGCTACTAACGGCGTCGGTTGCTGCTGTTGCAATCAACTCTGCGTTCACAGGTTATGCATTCGGATTAAATGACGGTAGCGAAGATCGGGATACTGATCCGACTGATTTCATCCTTCCGTCTTACGGGCAAATCAATCCGTTCTACGGGGACATCAATCCGTTTTATGGGCAGATCAATCCCTTCTACGGTCAGATCAGCCCATTTTGGGGCGACGTGACGCCATTTTGGGGTCAAATCAACCCCTTCTACG
>JAMZNZ010000001.1 GCA_024178355.1 Maricaulaceae bacterium EIL42A08
ATGCCACGCTCCTGTTCCGCCAGGATCGCGATGATCTGTTCCTCGGAAAATTTGCTCTTTCGCATCGTCTGTCTCCATTCCGACAGACTCTCAATTCAAATGCGGGACCAAATGGGGCTCAGGTCAGAAATTCTGTTTCAAATACATGGAGCAAATATCCGTTCTCGCTATCCCAAAGCTGCAAAATTGACGGACTTACGCTTCGATCGGAACTGTCCTCCGGGTGCCATGTTGCGATCACACTCCCATCCGGACTAATGGAGGCTCCCTGTAAAAGTGGGATGCCGCCGATGATGTATTCCTCGAAGTCAATCAATCTTTCGACAGTTCGCGTAAGGGCAATCGATGAGATTAAATTTCCATCTTCCAAATTGAATACCCTTACAGTGTTGCCGAAATAATATCCGACAATCCGAGATCCGTCTTCGCTAAGATCAAAAGAAAAAACCGGCGCTCCACTGTCTTGTAAACGAAAAGCCGTCTCTCCCGTAGTAAGATCGATAATGTAATTAGAAACTGCGCTTTCTGACGAATGCATAAGAGACAGCATATTCAAAGGTTGACTTACAATAGCGCGCCTTCCGTCTGGAAGAGTTGCCGATATTGAACCATCAAATGATGCCACAGGATTGTCACTGCCAATTTGAAAAACCGAGGTGGTTAGGACACCTGTTACAAAAAAATGCTCCTCTCCAGCGAAACCGATAAGTGGGCGGCCTCCGACATTCCTACGGTTAACCAAAAAATTAACTTCTGAAGATCGTTGTGAACGAAAAGGGGAGAGGCTGGAAATTGTACTGAGTCGCTCCTCCTCAGGAGCCACATAAAATGGTGAATTTTCATTTTGATGGTCGATTGAAAATATTACGTCTTGGCTATCATTATCCCAGATACGGATGGTTCCTAAGGCATCCAAAGTAATTGTTTTTCCATCAAAATAGTCCGCGTCTACAACAGCAGACTCGTGTAGAAGTTCTACAGGGTTCTCCAAATCTGAAATGTTATGGACCTCAACAATGCCATTGTGCGAGGCGCCTACAAAATATCTAGAGTCTGCTCCTACACGAGCAAAGGTACCAGACTCGACCAGGCCATAACGCGCAATAGCAGAGCCGGGATCATCGAAGTTTCTTGAATACTGACTAATTCGTTCGTCCAAATCAAACACGGCGGTTGAAAAGTTTCCATATCTACCGACGAGAAGAACTTGATTGCCTTCGCCAATTGGAATGACTTCGCTGACCGGTTGCGGGGTGGGAAAAACTCGTTCTTGTTGTGGGTCGTTGTAGAGGCGAAGAGTGCCGTCCTCGGTAATCACAAAGTATCGATCACCCTGACCCAAATAGCCAAATCGCACACCGGTACGATCTAATTGCCCGATTGCACTGCCTTGCGGCTCGTAAAGTATATGAGAATTCGTGCGATTGAACGCTGTGACTTCCCCAGACGCACTTACGCGAACTACACGAGCTCCTGAAGGCGATAGACCCGCACGGTATGTTTCTCTTGTGATGTAAAAACGCTGTAGACCGTTCTGTTCAAATCGATCATTGCGTATTTTTTGATAATCAAAATCGGTTAAGACAGCAATACGGTCCGGAAGAATTTCAATAAATTCATCAATTTCATCATCAATACCTCTGGCTATAGAAGAAACAATAAAAATAGATCCCTTGTAAGAAGCCAATATATTTTGGGCATTCGCGCCAATGAATATTTGACTTGGCAATAATTCTGTAGGCTCAATATCTCCTGAGTTAAGGGGTGAGTTGGTTGTAAAATTTGACTCAAATAATAATTCAGAATCTTCTGTGCTTATGACGCCGTAAGTCCCGTTCTCCAAAAGCACAGCAATATGTGTGCCGTCTCGCGAGATATCAGCTGAGGCAATAAAGAAATCCGGTGTTGCCTCGAGTTGGAGAATTACGTTACCAGCGAGATCTATCAATTTATAAATGCCTGCTTCATCTAAATAGAATGCTAAAACTCCAATATCAGATGCCACAATAGAGTGTAACCATCTGGTAGTTATAATCTCGCTCTCCCAATCCAGATTCTGGCCTTCAACTGGTGGAATTTGAGCTCTCGCTAAGTAAAATGAGTGGGGGTCAGACAGGGTGCGCCCAACCAGCTCGATCGTTTGGGTCGAGCTATATCCGGCAACAACGTCTGACCGTCTTTGAACTGCGAATTGCCCCCGATCCTCATGCCATAGATATCTCGCATCACCACTCTCAGTAGGAAATAACGCGTCGCCGTTGCCGCAACTTACGATGACAAATTGCCCATCGGGGTCAGGAAACATATTATGAGCATAGTCGCATTCTAATGTGTATGTTCGAATAATCGAGTTTCTTTCGGTGGATAGTAGATGGAATAGATTATTTTCAGTATGTATAAATACGAATGGTAGATTGGGAATAGGCAATGCCTGAGATACCTTATCTTTGTTAAAATTATATTCAATTAAGCTTAATGCTCCATAATTCGCCAATGCCAAAGCTGTTTCATTGAGGGAAGACGTGGGGCCTTGGGTGAAGTGATTTGTGTTGACAGCTTGTATTGCCGAAACAAGGCTTTCATTGTAGCGGAAATTTTGGTAACTTTCGATCGCAGAACGCGACAAGAAGTATCTCAGCCGTCCCTCAGACTGCCAGAATTGAGCTACAGCTATCACAAACGATAAGAGTATTAGTGCTGATAGGATCGTAAATGACCAGATTGTGATTCTTGCGCGGTGTGCTCGCCTTTTATCTTCTTCATTTTGCTTCGCCTGCAGGTCGATTAGCTCAACACCAAGCAATCCAGCGGTGAGCTTCATGAAGGCCAGCTCTTTCCCGTCAGCGTGCTCCCGTGCATCAGCAGCTGCAGGCTCCAACTCAATGAAGGTGGGTGGAAAGCATTCCGTATCGCCACCGGCGTTTGGTTCGCCATCGACGATCAGCGCAAAAATACGATGGCCTTTGTTAGTGGCGATGAAGTGCTGAATTTCTTCATCAACCCAATGCTGACCTGTCTCGGGATTTGGCTTCGCCGAGTTGGGTGAGCAAATGACGACAAGACTCTCCGAAGCATCGAGCCAGCTTTTAACCTGCTCAGGAAGGTGACCGCCGGCCGCTGCCGTGGATCGATCTCGAAAAACAGGTTTGATGCGGCCGGGAACAGGCTCGAAAAGCTTACTCTTGCCTTCGAGCCCCTTTGGGACTCGATATCCCTCGAGCTTCTGCTCAAGCCATTTCGCCCAGCCCTCATCGCGATGATTGTAACTTATGAAGACCTTATACCGGTGAAGCTCATCACTCATAGCGAACGCATTCCAACCCATAGATTGAGGGAACAGCATCCTAGAAATCTTGCTAGAACGTCAATGCGCGAAATATGACCTCCGATATTTATTTCCGGATATGTCTATACCCCCCGGACTTGATCCGGGGGAGGACCGACGACACGGATGTGTCGGAGGATCAGGAAAAAGATCTTTTGAAGAACCGCACCGTGGTTTCACTAGCGCCTAGCTGATCAACCTCATCCCAGCCTTTGATGGGTTTCAGGTCCACGCGCGTGCTTTCTTCCAGCACAGCGATGGCGTCATCTTTCACCCAGGCACCGTCGATCAGGCGCTCCATGGCGATTTCGCCCAAGCCCCGACCATAAGGTGGGTCGAGGAACGCAATGTCGAACGGTTTGCCAACTTTTTCCGGCTTTGCACCCAGGTCTGTCGCGCTGCGCCGGTGCAGCTTGGTGCAGCCATAGAGCTGCATGGCTTCCACATTCGTGCGGATCGCACCGCGAGCGGCGGCCTCGATCTCCACAAACAGGGCAAAGGCGGCTCCGCGGCTGATGGCTTCAAGGCCCAGCGCACCCGACCCGGCAAAGAGGTCGATAACCCGCGCGCCATCCAGCTCAGGAGCCCAGTCAGCGTGGGTCAGCTTGTTGAACACGCTTTCACGCACACGGTCGGTGGTCGGCCGCGTGCGATCACCCTTGGGCGCTTCGATATTGCGTCCCCTATGGACGCCGGCGACGATCCGCACCGGACTTCCCCTTATGTGTTGAAGACTTGTTGGCCTTCGAAGCATGTGGCTTGGCACCGGAGCGCTTCGGCCTTGAGCCTGTCAGCTCACCGCGTTCAGCCTTCTCCTCGCGCTCATTGCGCTTTCGGGCCTTGTGACCGGGTTCAGACTTCTTCGTGGCTTTGGCCCAGCCGGTTTTCCTGCCCGGCTTAGGCTTGGCTTTCGCCTTACCAGTGGTCGCGGGGGCCGCGACATGGGTGTCGGTGGGATTGCCTTCGTTATCCAGCGGATAAAGCTTGCCCAGCTGATCACGCAGCACCGAAAGCTTCAGCTCGGTCACCTCACCGCGCTTCAAATTGCCCAGCTGGAAAGGTCCATAGGCGACACGCATCAGACGGTTCACCGTCAGGCCCACATGGGCGAGCACTTTGCGAACCTCGCGGTTCTTGCCTTCCTTGATGCCCACCGTGAGCCAGACATTGGCCCCCGTGCGCCGGTCAACCGTGACCTCAATCGGGCCATAAACAACGCCTTCGACCACAACGCCGTCGGCCAGCTTGGCTAGCTCGCGATCATCGGCATTGCCGTAGGCACGCACCCGATAGCGCCGCGTCCAGCCGGTGGCCGGAAGCTCCAGCACCCGCGCCAGCGCGCCATCATTGGTCAGCAGCATCAGGCCTTCAGAATTCATATCGAGGCGCCCGACCGAGATGACCCGTCCCAGATCATCCGGCAACTGTTCAAACACAGTGGCGCGTCCTTCGGGGTCGGCGTGGGTGGTCAGCAAGCCATTGGGCTTGTGATACAGCCACATCTGCGTCGGCGGACGCGGCCCAATGGGCTGGCCATCAAAGGTCAGCTCATCGCCGGGCATGACCTTCACAGCCGGGCTGGTCAGCGTCTTGCCATTGAGCGCCACACGTCCTGCTTCAATCAGGCGCTCGGCCTCTCGCCGCGAGGCGATACCGGCCCGGGCCAGCGCCTTCGCCACGCGTTCGCCAGCAGCTTCAGAAGAGGACGGGTGTTCAGGGGTATCGGACAAGGACAGGACTTTTCGTAACGGCGGCTCGGCGGCTTTACTCAGGCCACGTGGCAGGGCAAGGAACGGTCATGACAACCGAACGCGATCACCACTTTATGGGCTTGGCCATAGCCCAAGCGCAAGCCGCGGCTGCGGCTGGCGAAACGCCAGTGGGCGCAATTATCGTCGATCCAGCCAGTGATGCGGTCATCGCAGAAGCTGGCAACGCCCCGATTTCAGGCGTTGATCCGACCGGTCATGCCGAAATCCGCGCGCTTCGGCTGGCCGCACAGAAGCTTGGAAATTACCGCCTGACCGGGCTGGAGCTGTTTGTCACGCTGGAGCCATGTGCCATGTGCGCTGGCGCAATCAGCCATGCGCGGATCGGACGGTTGGTCTTTGGAGCGTCTGATCCCAAGGGCGGTGCAGTAGAGCATGGCCCCCGCTTTTTCGAACAACCCACCTGTCACTGGCGACCGGACGTTCTGGGCGGGGTTCAGGCAGAAGAGGCCAGCGCCATGTTGAAGAGTTTCTTCAAGGCTCGGCGGGGCAAGTAAGCACTTTAGCCTGCGGGTCCTTCGAGACGCGCTACGCGCTCCTCAGGATGAGGTTTTCATAGAGCTTCTACTTTCCTCATCTACGAGGAGCGAGCCCTTGGTGAGCGTCTCGAAGAACGCACTGAAGCCCTAAACCCGCCGCATCCGGCCACCCAGGCCAAGGCGATCCAGGAAGGCGTTGACGTCAGTTGTGCGCCACAGCGGCTGCAGGCTTGAGGCCGAGCGGCGTGACACCGGGGTCTGGCTTGCGCGGGACAGGTGGAAATGGGCGTCGGGGGTCATGGTTTAATCTCCGTTTACAGCCCGACATATGCGCCTGTCCCCTGCACTTCTGAAGGTCCGTTTTTGCAAGGCGCATCTGCAAAAGATGCATGGCGGACGCACAGCTGTCACAGGCTTTAGATTGATCCGCACCCTCGCTGCGACTAGCTTCCAGCCCATGACCCAGCAAATTCAAAATTTCGAGGTGAAGGGCGGCCCGCAATTCGGTCGTGCTCACCTGCCGCTCCTGCGCGCCGCTCTGAGCGCTGCGGGCCTTGATGGCTTCATCATTCCGCACGAGGATGAGTATAATAACGAGTATCTGCCCGCGAACGCAGAGCGCCTGATGTGGGCGACAGGCTTCACCGGATCAGCCGGGGCCGCCATCGTCATGTCAGACCGCGCGGCTGCCTTTGTGGACGGTCGCTATACCGAGCAGGTCAAAAGCCAGGTCGACCCTGAGCTGTTTGAATATGCCGACCTGGTTGAGTTCGGCATTGCAGGCTGGATTAGGGCCAACGCGAAGCCCCGCGAGGTCATCGGTTATGATCCCCGCCTGCATTCGCCTGATGCCATGGCGAAGATCGAAGCCGCCGCGAAAAAGGCCGGTGCGAGTCTGAAGGCCGTAGACGTCAACCCGATCGACACCGCCTGGGAAGACCGCCCGACCCCGCCTCGCGCCAAGGTGCACCCGCATCCGCTTGAGCTCGCCGGCGAAGATCATTCCGAAAAGCGCCGCCGCATTGGTGCCGACGTTGAGGAAGACGGCGCAGACGCCGCGATCATCACTGAGCCGGCGTCGATCGCCTGGCTGTTTAATCTGCGCGGGGGTGATGTCTCCTGCACGCCGTTGCCGCTGTCTGCGGCCATTCTTGAAAAAGACGGCCGCGCCACGCTGTTCATTGAAGATGAGAAGCTGACCGACGAGACCCGCGGGCATCTGGGCAATGAAGTTGCCCTGCGCCCTGAGACGGAGTTCGGCGACGGCCTCAAAGCTCTGACCGGGAAGACCGTTCGTGTCGATCCGGCCACCAGCTCAGCCTGGGTCTTCCAGACGCTGGATGGCGCCGGTGCTGAGCTACAGCGCAAGCCCGATCCGGTGGCGCTGCCCAAAGCCTGCAAGAACTCTGCAGAGATTGAGGGCTCGAAAAAAGCTCATATCCGTGACGGTGCGGCGCTTGTGCGCTTCCTGCACTGGCTCGATACCGACGCCCAGTCCGGTGACGTTGATGAGATCGCAGCCGCCATCCAGCTGGAAACCTTCCGCAAGCAGACGCCAGAGCTGAAAGATATCAGCTTTGAGACGATTTCCGCGGCGGGTCCCAACGGAGCCTTTCCGCACTACCGGGTGAACACGGCGTCCACCCGCAGGCTGGAGCGCGGGTCGCTCTATCTTGTGGACTCCGGCGGTCAGTATCCCGACGGCACCACGGACGTCACCCGGACAGTGCCGATCGGCGATCCCACTGCTGAGATGCGCCGTCATTTCACCCTAGTACTGAAGGGTCATATCGCCCTGTCGCAAATCCGCTTCCCTGAAGGCACGACCGGCTCTGCGCTTGATGTTCTGGCCCGCGCGCCTTTGTGGAACGAAGGCTTTGATTACGATCACGGCACTGGCCACGGTGTGGGCAGCTATCTGGGCGTTCATGAAGGCCCGCAGCGCATCTCCAAAGCCCCGAACGCCATCGCCCTGAAGCCGGGCATGATCGTGTCGAACGAGCCTGGCTACTACAAGGTTGGCGATTACGGCATCCGGATTGAGAACCTTCAATTCGTCACCGATGCGGCCCCAGTGCCTGGCGGCGATCGCAAGATGCTCGGCTTTGAAGCGCTGACCATGGCCCCGATCCACCGTGCGCTCGTGGACACCACGCTACTCAGCGGTGCCGAGCTGCAATGGCTGGACGCTTACCACGCCGACGTAAAAGCCAAGCTGCTGCCCCTGCTCGATGGCGACGTGGCCGATTGGCTGGTCAAGGCCTGCGAGCCGTTTCAAGGGGCAACGCCCTGATGACACTGAAAGCGTTGAGGGTTACTGGCGCCAGCGCCCTCGCGCTGCTGTTGTCAGGCTGCTTTACCAGTGAAGACGAGCTGATCGGCTATTGGGCCTCGGACCGACCGTTTGCCGAAGGTGTCTGGGTCCATTGGCCGACCCATCCTGACGGCAGCGAATGGGACCGGGAAACCTGGCGCGGCGAGGTTCAGCTGGACCGTCGCCGCTACCGCTCTGATATCGCCGACTTCCCCCACGAAGGGGCTCGATTCAGACAACTTGGTGACGCCATTTATATCGCCCAGATACCGCGTGATGACGGGGTGGGCTACGGCATTGCCTGGTCTTATGAAAACGGGGCCGTGATCAGCTACCACCAGCCTGATTGCGGGCTTCTGACCGAAACGCTGCTCGACGCCTACACGCTCACGCTCGACCCCGAGGGGTTCTGCACAGTCTCTGATCTTGACCAACTGGAGGCCGTGTTGGGGGCCTATCTCGATGCTGTCGATGATGAAATCAGCGTTGATGGTGTCTACAGGCGGGTCGAGTAATCGGCATAACAATTTCCATATCGGCAAAACTCACCGTCCATTTTGCCCATTAATTCCACAACCATCCTCGCCTATCTCTCCGGTCAACACAGCAACACTCCAACACCGGAGAGACAGACATGATTGAAGTTCGCAGCTTTGACAGCCTTGGTGCCTTCCAGACCGATTGGCTGAACGCCAAGCACCATTTCAGCTTTGGCCACTATCACGACCCCAAGCGTATGGGATGGGGTGCCCTTCGGGTCTGGAATGACGACGAGATCCAGCCGAAAACCGGCTTCCCGCCCCACCCACACGCCGAAATGGAAATCATCACCTATGTCCGTGATGGAGCCATCACTCACGAAGACAGCCTTGGCAACAAAGGCCGTACGGTCGCTGGCGATGTGCAAGTGATGAGCGCCGGATCAGGCATTCGCCATGCTGAATACAATATGGAAGACGAGCTGACGCGCATCTTCCAGATCTGGATCATGCCTGATGAGCGCGGCGGCAAGCCTTACTGGAATGCCCGCGAGTTTCCCAAAGGTGAGCGCTCCGGTGAGCTGGTGGTTCTGGCGTCGGGTCGTGACGGTGATAGCGACGCCCTTCCGATCCGAGCCGACGCCCGAGTGCTCGGCGGCACGCTGGAAGCCGGTCAGTCCACGACCTACGCACTTGAAGCCGGACGTCACGCTTATCTGGCGCTCGCCAAAGGCAAGGTAGAGGTCAATGGCAGTGAAGTGAGTGGACGCGACGGCGCAGCCATTCGCGACGTCGACACCATTACGATCACCGCGGTTGAACCGTCTGAGGTGGTGATGGTGGACAGCAAATAATCTGTCGCATCTCGGCCGGATTAAACCATTCTTCAGCGTGCAGGTCGTAATCGATCTGCACGCTGTTGTTTTTGGAGACACCCGATGTTTGCGCGCCTTCGTCTTTTATTCGCCCTGATCCTCGCTGCTCCTGTTGTGAGCGGGTGCCTCGTTGTTGCCGCAGTCGATACTGCCGCTGGAATTGGCGGCATGGCTATCGGAGCCACGGGTGCGGTTGTTGGCGCAGCTGGCGATGTTGTCGAGGGTACAGTGGACGTCATCACCCCCGGAAGCGATGATGACGACGAGGATGAAGGTGAAGAGGATCGTGAGGAGCGCTAGGCGATCAGATATGATAGGCTCTCGTCTGACGCTGGGGAGCTGACACATATCGAAAGGATTGCCATGCAAGCCGCACGTTTATTTCTAGCTCTTGTAACCAGCCTCGGTCTTGGTTTTGCCGCGCAGGCTGCACCAGTGCAAGTGGTTGATCCAATTGAGATCGGCGATGCCCTTGCCGAAAAAACTGAAGAGTATGGCGAGCGCGATATCGACCGCCTCGTCCGCAACCTCACTGAGTCCGTAACCGAGCGTCTGGAGCGCGACGGTCATGACCTTTCAGGCGGCTCGGAAGGCCTCCAGGTCGCGCTGACACTTGAGAATGCCTGGCCGAACCGGCCCACTCACGCGCAGATGTCAGATGACCCGAGCCTGTCCTATCAGAGCGTGTCTCTGGGTGGGGCCAGTGTCAGCGCTGTCATCACCGATGCAGATGGAAATCGGCTGGCGGAGCTAAGCTATAGCTGGCGGACCCACACGGTCGCGGATTCGGTTGGTCGTGGAACCTGGACAGATGCACGGCGTACCTTCGACCGCTTCGCCAGTCAGCTCGCCGATGAACTCCCGGCGACCGCGAGCTAGGAAAAGTCAGGGCACAGCGATCCATTTATGGGTTTGCAGGCTCAAACGCCATTTGGGGTGGGCAAGACAATAGTCATAGGCCGCCCTGGCGTTTTCTGCCTGCAGCGGCCCGTCCATGGGCTGTAGCCGAAACTGTTCAAAATCAAGATGTTCAAACTGCTCCGGCCTGGCATCGGTCTGGGGGTAGACCAGCTTCAGCTCATGACCCGATGTCAGCTTGAGCGGCGCGGTTGATTTGGGGCTGACACAGATCCAGTCGATGCCCTCTGGAGCCTCTATTGTCCCATTGGTTTCAACGGCGATTTCGAAGCCGGCATCGTGCAGGGCATCGATCAGGGCGCGATCCAGCTGCAAGAGCGGCTCACCGCCGGTGCAGACCACATAGGGCTGGCCGCCTTCAGGCCAGAGCGCCGCAACAGCGCCTGCCAGCTTTTCAGCGGTGACAAACTTGCCGCCATTCACACCATCGGTGCCGACAAAATCAGTATCACAGAAGGTGCAAACGGCCGTGGCGCGATCACGCTCAAGCCCGCTCCACAGATTGCAGCCAGCAAAGCGCAGGAAAACCGCCGGGCGCCCCGCTTGCCCGCCTTCGCCCTGAACAGTCAGGAACATCTCTTTGACAGAATAGGTCATTGGCTCGCCTGCCAGTCGCGCCAGCCCTTTTCGCGCAGCTCACAAGCCGGGCAATCGCCACAGCCATAGCCCCAATCATGGCGCTCACCGCGCGTACCGCGATAGCAGGTGTGCGACTGCTCCACGATGATCTTAACCAGCGCATCTCCGCCGAGGTCGTGCGCCATCGCCCAGGTCTCAGCCTTGGTGAGATTCATCAGCGGCGTCTCAATGCGCATCGGACGACCAAGCCCCAGCGCAATCGCCTCAGCCTGAGCATCCAGCGTGTCCTGACGGCAATCAGGATAGCCTGAATAATCGGTCTGGCACATACCGCCTACCAGCACATTGATCCCGCGGCGCATGGCCAGCGCAGAGGCCACGGTCAGGAAGACCAGATTGCGTGCCGGCACAAAGGTCGTGGGCAAACCATCTTCACGAAAGCCGATCTCGGCCTCGCGAGTCAGAGCGCTTTCAGCCAGATCGCCATAGCCGGAGATATCGACAACCCGATCCGGCCCGAGTCGCGGTGCCCAGTCCGGGAAGGTCGTTACCACGGCCTCACGCACTTTCAGGCGCGCCTTCATCTCCACATGGTGGCGCTGGCCATAGGCGAAGCCAATCGTCTCAACCCGAGCAAAGCGATCCAGCGCCCAGGCGAGGCAGCTCGCAGAGTCCTGCCCGCCTGAAAACAGCACAAGCGCAGCTTCGTCCGCCGAAGAAGTGGAGTTTGGTGATGTCATGGCGCGCTATATTCTATTTCGCAGCGCTAATCGCAAGGAGACACGCCATGACCAAAGCACACAGCGCCATGGGTCTTGTCTACACGACCTGGCCGGACCGAGCCTCGGTCGAGGCGGCGGCGAGGATACTTTTGGATGAACGCTTGATTGCCTGTGCAAATATTCTGAGGGCCTCCACCTCCATCTATCGCTGGCAGGATCAGGTTGAAACCGCAGAGGAAATCATCGCGCTTTTCAAAACCAGCACGCGCAAGCTGGAGGCGCTTCGCGAGCGTATCAGTGAGCTCCACCCCTATGACGAGCCAGCGATCATCAGCCTCAACGTCGATGCAGACGGCAGCTCAGCCGCCTTCCTCGCCTGGGTGGACGAAGAGTGCGCGCCGTAAGCCCGTCTGGATTTTTGCCTTCTGCTCCGAAGGCAAAACCAAGAAACTTCTGTGACATGGCAGACGATTAACCCGGCGGTAGCGGACACGCCGGTAAGACTGGCCTCTCAAGTAATAAACATATTCACCGAGAGACGCGTCTACCCCTGTCATGAGCCGAACGGTCCGCTCCCTCCTTCAAGACGCGCCCCAGCTGGACCCGACGGTTACCGGGGGCGCGGTCTATGACCTGTTCTCCAATGACCTTGATCTTGTTGTTCTGCCGGTGGTGCAAGGCGGACAGCCCATTGGACTTGTCTCACGCACCGCCTTCTTCCTGCGCATGGCCGACACCCATGGCCGCGCCCTGTTTGCGCGCCGTCCGATCACCTTTGTGATGGATAAGGCGCCGCTGATCGTCGACAAAAATGCTCTGGTCTCTGAAGTCAGCCGCCATGTACTGAGTGACAAGACTTCGACCGTGGTGGATGGATTCATCATCACCGAAGACGGCCAGTATGCAGGCATCGGCACTGGCTTTGCGCTGATGAAACTGCTGCATTCCGAAAGCGAGGACCGCAATCGCAAGCTGGTGGCCCTGGCTGAACAGCTCGGCCGCGCACGGATTGAAGCGCTGAGTGCCAATCAAGCAAAGTCGGAATTCCTGGCCACCATGAGCCATGAAATCCGAACGCCGCTGAACGGGGTCCTTGGCGTTACCCAATTGTTGCAAGATAGCGGCCTTGATCCAGCGCAGGGCAAACTCGCCAAAACCATCCAGACGTCCGGCGAAGTGCTTTTGCGCATCCTTGATGATGTGCTCGACCTGTCAAAGATCGAAGCTGGCAAGATGGATCTGGAGCCGATCGATTTTGATACTGAAGAGCTCGTGCAATCCAGCGCCAATCTGTGGCGCCCACGCGCTGAAAGCAAAGGCCTGACGTTCAAGGTCGAGCTGGCCAAAGACGCGCCAAAGCGACTTTACGGCGACCCGGTTCGTATCAAACAAATCCTGTTCAACCTGATCGGCAATGCGATCAAATTTACCAGCGAGGGATCGGTCCACACGCTCATCCGCGTGCTGCCTCTGACACCCGGGCGAGCTGTACTACGCGCCGAAGTCACCGATACGGGCCCTGGCCTGCACGCGGAAGCTCAGAGGAAGCTCTTTCACGCCTTTTCCCAGGGTGACGGGGCGACCAGCCGCAAATTTGGCGGTACGGGTCTGGGGCTTGCCATCTGCAAGCGCCTGGTTGAGCTGATGGGCGGCACGATTGACGTAAAAAGCACCGTTGGCGAGGGCTCGACCTTCTGGTTTGAGGCACCGCTTAAAATCGCGGTTGATGCCAAGCCTGAGCCAAAAGCGGCCACGACTGCAACGCCGGCTCCAGCCAAACCTACCGTTGATAGCCCGCGCATCCTCCTCGCTGAGGACAATCCCATCAATCAGGAGGTCATTTGTGGCTTCCTGAAATTCCGTGGCTGGACCTGCGACATCGCCAATGATGGCCTGGAGGCGGTGGACGCCTTCAAGGCGGGTGATTTCGACCTGGTTCTGATGGATGTTCAAATGCCGGGCATGGACGGGTTTGCAGCCACCCGCGCAATCCGCCAGAGCGGACAGGCAGGTAAAACCACGCCGATCATCGCCCTAACTGCCAATGCAATGCGCAGCGACCAGCAACGGTGTCTGGATGCGGATATGGATGGCTATGTTGCCAAGCCCATCGACCGCCAGAAATTCTTTGCCGAAATGGATCGGTGGCTTGAGAGCGGGCGCGACATTGCCCAGAGCGATAAGGCCAAAACCGGCTAGCGCGGCTTATACCGGTCAAGCCCGGGCGGCGGAGGCAGCCCCTGGCTGGCAAACGCGATCACCTTGAACAGCTCACCCATGTCATCAGGGGCCACGAGGCGGTTCAACTGGCGTTGAAGCCGGGCCGCGACATCATCACCGCGGCCTTTGGCCAGTGAGGCAGCTCGGGTTTCAATCCCCAGGCCTTTGAGAAAATCGCCCTGCCCCACCGGGCCATAGACATCCAGACCTGCAGCCGCGCCCAGCTCGGCAAAACGCTCGAAGTCGACCCACGCCGTCAGGTCTGCTCCGCCAGGATCATCGAGCGGATCAACTTTCTGGTGTTTGGCGATGGCCTGCAGCGTGTCACCCGGTTCAGGTGTCGCCGACCCGTAGTCGATGAATAGCGCATAGCCGGGAGCCGCCTTCAGCCGCTCGGCCAGCGCATCCATTACCGGCGCATCGGCTGGGCGAAGTTCCACCAGACTGCCGTCCGGTTCATCGCGAAGCGATGGTGCAACCAGCGCCAGATCGGCGTCGGACAAGCCACCGCCGAGCACGAAGGCGAACTTTTCTGCGTCCTTGGGGGCGAGCCCAACAAGACGCTCGCGCCATTGGCCGTCGACCTTTACGGCCTGGCGAATAGGCAGGCAGTCAAGAAACTCGTTGGAGACAATCAGGCTTGGCCCCGGGGGCATATCATCAATCAGCCTGATCCAGCGCGGTTGAACCGGTGCTTTTGCAAGCGTCTGACCCTGGACCATCTTCAGCGCCGGGCTGGCCTCTACCAGGCTGAGCTCAATCGCCTCGACAAAGCCGGGCGCAGCGGCCCCTGCTCTCAGCGCATCACTCATCATGCGGCCGGTCCCTGGTCCAAGCTCAGCAAGCTGCACCGGGTGGGGGGCCCCCATCTGACCCCAGCATTCGGCGGCCCACAGACCAATAAACTCACCGAACATCTGGCTGATTTCCGGTGATGTGATGAAGTCCTTGTCGGCACCCAGCGGGTCCTTTGTGGCGTAATAGCCCGCCATCGGATCAAACAGCGCTTCGGCCATGAAAGTTGAGACCGGCATGGCCCCCTCGCTGGCGATGCGCGCCATCAACTGCGCACGCAATTGCTCACGCGGGCGAAAGTCGTCGTCGAACTGATCGGTCATGCAGGCTTTTTAGCTACCGGGTCTGCTTTTAAGGCTCGGTTGATGAGATAGGCCCCCAGCACGATCATTGGAATGCAAAGCAGCATGCCCATCGTCACATAACCCTGTAGGGCTTCAGGCATGTGCAGATCGGCCTCGCGCACCAGCTCCACCAGCCCGCGGAACACGCCGTAGCCTGCCAGGAAAACGCCTGTGGCTAGACCTGGACGGGCGAGCGCCTTGAAGCGGTAGACCAGGAAGGCGAGGATCGCGAACAGGACCGCCCCTTCCAGAAAGGCTTCGTAAAGCTGGCTGGGATGTCGCAACTGGCAGGTGGGATCCCCGGCAAAACGCATCGCCCACGGCACGTCGCTCGCACGCCCCCAAAGCTCACCATTTATGAAGTTGGCCAGGCGCCCAAAGAATAGCCCGATGGGCGTCGCCGTCGCCACCGCATCAGCAACGCGCATAAGCGGAGCTTTATGGGCTTTGCTGGTAAAGTAGATCGCCAGCGCCACACCAATCAGGCCGCCGTGGAAGCTCATGCCGCCCTCAGTGATGCCGGTCAGGGCCCACAGCGGATTGTCCCAGAGCGGGCTGCGCTCGTCCCACACCGCGTAGAAAAGAACATAGCCAAGCCGGCCGCCGCCAATCACACCCAGCATGATCCAGAGGGCCAGATCGTCGATGAAGTCTTTCGAGTAAGGGGCTACCTGCGCCTTCTTGGTCACGCCCCACAGATGGTCGCGTTGAACGAGGCGCTGCACCCAGTAGAGCCCGAGGAACAGCCCAGCGATGTAGGCGATCGCATACCATCGGATCGGGAACGGACCAATACCGAAGATTTCCGGGATCGTTACCAGAACTGGATCGATCAGATCAAAGCTTGGAACACACGCTTCCATGGCTTTCCTTTAAGGGTTGCGAAACCTGGCGCGCAGGAGTCGCGTTGCAAAACACCGGCCTTAAGACCTATATGGAGCCTTCATAGCAGACCGGACGGTGATGTCATGCAGTCGCGCAGCCCTTTATTTGCCAATATGGCAGACCTTATGACCGATGCCTTCAGTGCGGCCCAGGCGGCTGGAGATGAAGCGCGCTCGGTATTTCGCGCCCAGGCTGAGCGCATGGCCGCCGAGCTGGATCTGGTCAGCCGTGACGAGTTTGAAGCTGTGAAAGCCCAGGCTGACGCGGCAACAGCTGAGCTTGATGCGCTTAAGGCCCGTATCGACGCGCTGGAAGCTGCAGCATCGAAAAAGCCGGCAGCCAAGAAGCCCGCTGCGGCCAAGAAGCCGGCTGCTCGCAAGACTGCGGCAAAAAAGTCATCGGGCTAGCCCGCTTGGAATTTCTTATTTGATCACGCTTGCGCCGGATGAACGGCGCAGCGTAGCGTTTCCCATGCGCTGCTAACTGAGTCGCAGCGTACAATCGGGGAGAGGACCACCATGGAGCTCAACACCGAACAGGTCAGCGATGTGTTTGACCCGCTCGAGGCGATCGAGCAGGCCGTCATTGCAGAGCAATACCCGTATGAGCGCGACGAGCTGGAAGTGCACATGGCTGCACCCGGCTCCTGGCGCGACCACCAGATCTGGTTCGCCTATCGCCCAGAGCTGGATGTCATCCACGTCTGCTCCAGCCTTGAACTGAAGGTTCCTGACAATCGCTACCGTGAGGTCTGCGAGCTTGTCGCACGCCTTAATGAGCGCTTGTGGCTTGGCCATTTTGACATTTGGACCGATGACCAGTCCATCGTCTTCCGCCACGCGCTGACGCTTCCTGAGGCTGAGGGCGTATCCGTCGCTCAGGCCTCAGCGCTGATCGCAGCGGCCAAGGAAGCCGGCGAGCGGCTCTACCCTGCATTCCACTATCTGCTCTGGAGCGGCAAGAGCCCGGCCGAAGCTGTGTCAGCGGCAATGTTTGATACCGCTGGCGAGGCCTGAAGCGACCTACTCGTAAGGCTCTACCGAGCGAACGACCATGGAGTAGGCCGATGCAGCCAGGTCGGTATCGACCCGCTCCACATTCATGAGGCCCTCAACCCAGACCGGGTGCCAAAGGCTGGTGAACTGGATCGGCTCGGCTGAGCGCAAATAAACGATCTGGTTTGGCGGTGGCGGCGGGTAGTGCACGCACGCGCCGTGGAAGGGCAGCAAAAGAAACTCGCGCGCCTCCCCCTGTTCAGCGAAATCCAATGGCAGAATATAGCCAGGCATGCGCGCAATCATGCCGTCCAGCTCTTCAACGACATTAAATGTGCCGTTCTGATTGGCGATCGGGCTATTGCCGACAAACTGGTTCATCAGCCCAGGGTCAGCGCGGCCCTCATTCAGCGCCTCCATCGCTTCCAGCTCTTCAGCCGGAAGCAGGTCGCGCCAGACAATCAGCTCCGCCTCAGCGGTGGCATCCACAACGGGCAGGCTGGAAGAGGTCTCCTCAACCGCCGGTTCAGAAGACGGGTTGCAGGCCGCCATCAACACAACAACACAGCCAGCAAGGATTGAACGGTTGGCCGCTTTCACTGGTGACGCAATCAATGTCTTCCCCTGAGCCAGTCGAAAATTGGTTTGGAGGAAGATGGGCATTCCAGCCCGTATCTACAAGGTAAATTCTGCGTCCACCCTGTTTTAAGGAGTTTGTGGAACACTGCTTCCCATAGACCGCAAAAATGCGGCACCGGAGGTGGAATATGGGGTCCGAGGCGAACGCCGTCGACACGGTAGCGCGCGAGACACGCGACACAAAGCGCTTGCTTGTAGCTCGAAGTGCAATTCGAGCCGTGCCATTTAACATCATCAATGCAGTTCTGCTGGGTGTCCTGTTTATCGGGGTCGTTGACCCGGTCGCCCATGCAGGCTGGTTCACACTCGTGTGCGGCGCCGCTCTGTTGCGCCTGGCTGTCATGTGGCGAGCCAACCGGGAGGACCGGGTGCCCAGCACCCGCGAGCTCACCGGATACATGGTGCTTTCCGGCTGCGTGGGCACAGCTTGGGGCCTTACGCCTTTCCTGCTGCCGGCCGATGCGCCTCCCGTTCTTTTGCAGGCTACCTCGCTGGTTATTGCTGGTATGGCAGCAGGTGCCGCCATGACCTCGGCATCCGAACGCCGCGTGGTGATTGCCTATACAGCACCCGCGCTGACACTCTGGGCCGCGTCCATCGCCATGAGTGGCAGCTGGCAGGGCGCAGTTGTTGTGGTTCTGGTGATTGGCTTTTTCTTTGCCATGAACTCGCTGACCTCGACCTATGCTGGCACGCTGAATGATGCGGTGCAGGCCAGCGCCGAGCTGAGGGAAGCACGCAAGGAAACCGAAGCGCAAACCGAAGCCATGCGCCGCCTCGCCGAGCAAAATGATGGAGCAGCCCGGCGCGCCGAAGAGCAGGCCCGTGCCAATGCAGCGGTACTGGCTAATATGAGCCATGAATTGCGCACGCCCCTGAACGGCATGCTGGGAATGACACAGCTGTTGCAGGAATCAGGACTGAACCAAGATCAGGGCCGGCTTGCCAGCCGGGCCAGGGAATCGGCTGAGACGCTCAATAGCCTGCTCAGCGATGTGCTGGACGTGGCCCGCATTGAAGCCGGTCGTTTTGATCTCAATATCGGCGACATTACCCCTCGCTCCGTGGCTGACCTGACCGAGAAAACCTATGCCCGACAGGCCGCTGACAAGAATCTGGCGTTTGAAGTTCAAGTGTCCGGTGACGCAGATCGCGCCCTTCGAGCGGATGAAGCCCGCGTCATGCAACTGACCCGTGTGCTCATCAGCAATGCACCTCGCTTTACCAGCCAGGGCGGTATCACAGTCAGCTTTACAGCCAGTGAGCAGGGCCACGACCGCGCAGTGCTGCGTGTAAGCGTGAGTGACACGGGAATTGGCGTTCCAGAAAGTGCGCGCGCCCACCTGTTCAACGCCATGGCCTCTCATCGAATGGACTCCAACATTCGCGAAGCAGGTACCGGTCTTGGCTTGCATCTGGTCAAGCGGTTGTCAGCCCTCATGCATGGCGAGGTCGGCTACAAGCCCAATGAAACGGGGACTGGCTCAACATTCTGGTTCGAACTCCAGCTGAAGCCCTCACAGAAAGCTGACAAGTACGCGGACGGTGAGCAGATGACCCTCGATGCGCGTCGACTGCGCATGCTGGTCGCCGAAGAAAACGCAGCCCGTCACTCGGTGCTTTTGGGTTATCTCAACTCGTTTAATTGCGAAGTCACCAGTGTCGCATCAAGCGTGGAGATGGCGGAGGCGTTGAGTACAGCGGCCTACGATGTCGTTGTACTGGGCCTGTCCCTTGCGGACGGGGAGCCGGAAATGGCTGCCGCCGATATCCGCGGATTACCGTCGACGGCCGCCATGACGCCAATCGTCCGGCTTGACGGGACCCTCGAAGAGGCAGTCCTGCCCGGCAGCATGGAAACCCTCGTTCGCTCCCCGGCAACCGCAGATGCCTTGCTGACAGCCTTGCGCTCGGCTCTGGAGGCTGATCCGGCAGCCGTTTCAAATTTGCGTCGGATTGCCTGACGGCAACATCTTCGCACTCAGGATGTGGATGAAGGCACGCGGCGGGTTTGCCCGGCGCGCGCCAGCTGCTATGGAGCCTCGCGTTAACGTTTGTTTGGGGCGGAGTTCCATCCATGAAACTTATGTGCGGCAATGCGAACCGGCCCCTGGCCCAGGCAATCGCAGACTATCTCGATGCGCCCCTGTCCAATGTGGACATTGAAACCTTCGCCGATGGCGAGCTTTTTGTTCGTATCGATGAGAACATGCGCGGCGAGGATGTCTTTATAATCCAGTCGACCTCCAAACCGGCCAACGACAATCTGATGGAGTTGCTGATCTGCATGGATGCGTTGACCCGCGCCAGCGCCCGCCGGATCACAGCCGTCATCCCCTATTTCGGTTATGCCCGTCAGGACCGCAAAACAGGCGGCCGCACACCGATCACCGCCAAGCTTGTTGCCAACCTGATCGCAGGTGCAGGCGCGCACCGGGTTCTGACCCTCGATCTGCACGCCGGTCAGATTCAGGGTTTCTTCGATATTCCCACCGACAACCTGTTTGCTACGCCGGTCTTCGAGCAGGATATCCGCGCCCACTATGACGTCAAGGATCTGATGATCGTCTCGCCGGACGTTGGCGGTGTGGTGCGCGCGCGCTCACTGGCTGGCCGCCTGGGTGCCGACATCGCCATCGTCGACAAGCGCCGCCCTCGCCCTGGCATGTCTGAGGTGATGAATATCATAGGTGAGGTCGAGGGCCGCAATTGCATCATCTTCGACGACATCATCGATTCTGGTGGCACGCTGTGCAACGCAGCTGCGGCACTTAAAGAACGCGGCGCGAAGGAAGTCTCTGCTTATATCACCCACGGCGTCTTGTCTGGTGAGGCGGTCAAGAAGATTGCCAACTCAGAGATGAAAGAGCTGGTGGTGACCGACTCTATCGACTCCACGAAGAAGCTTGAAACAGCCACGAATATCCGCTCACGCTCGGTCGCCCCGCTACTGGCTGAAGCGATCCGCCGGATCGCCAACGATGAGTCAGTTTCAAAGCTGTTTGACTAAGCTGGGATTGAGTCAGCCCTGCGCTTGCACAGGTCTGGTACATCGGCTATACGCCGCAGCTCGAATTTTGCCGTTGTGCGGTTCCGTGCACGGCCGTTGGAGCGCCGCCCGACGAGGCGGCGCCCTTGTTAGACACGTAAGACCTAAGGACCGGCTCGATGAGCGATATTGTTCTCAATGTTGAAGTGCGCGAGCGCACCGGCAAAGGCGGCGCCCGCCAGGCGCGCCGCGACGGCCTCGTGCCGGGTGTTCTCTATGGTGGCAAACTCGATCCGGTCGCGATCTCCCTGAAGCACAATGAGCTGCTCAAGGCGATCAACTCCGGCAAGTTCCTCGCCAACATGATCGAGATTGAACACGACGGTAAGAAGCAGAGCGTCTTCACCCGTGACGTTCAGTTCGATCCGGTCATGGACTTCCCGGTCCATGTGGACTTCCAGCGCGTGGACGAAGACTCCTCGCTGAACGTGGAAGTGTCGGTGAACTTCATGAACGAAGAGAAGGCTCCGGGCATCAAGCGCGGCGGCGTGCTCAACGTGGTTCGCCACACCGTGGAAGTGATCTGCCCGGCGGGCTCCATTCCTGAGTCTATCGACGTGGACATTTCGGGCATGGACATCGGCGACTCGGTGCACATCTCTTCAGTGACCCTGCCGGACGGTGTAACCCCGGCGATCACCGATCGCGACTTCACCATTGCAACGATGCAGGGCTCGCGCGCTGTCATCGAAGCTGAAGGCGAAGAGGCTGAAGGCGGCGAAGAGGCCACCGAAGCTGAAGCCGAGACTGCTGAAGGCGACGCTGAAGAATAAGATCGATTGCGCGAAAGCGCCGATCACGCGTTTAAAGGCGGCCGGACATCAGTCTGCGCCGCCTTTTTCGTATCAGGACCTCACCAACTCAGGACTGAAGCGCCATGCAGGTTTTTGTTGGACTGGGCAATCCCGGCTCGAAATACGCTGGCAACCGGCATAATGCCGGCTTCATGGCCATGGATGCCATCGCCGACCACTGGCGCTTTGGCCCCTGGAAAAAACGCTTCCAGGGCCAGACAGCTGAAGGCGTTATCGAAACCTCTAGCGGGCCAAAGAAGACGCTCCTGATCAAACCTGAGACGTTTTACAATGAAAGCGGTCGCTCGGTGGGCGAGGCCTTGCGATTCTTCAAGCTGGATGCGAGCGCGCTCACCGTCTTCCATGATGAGCTGGACCTGGCACCGGGCAAGTTTCGCCTCAAGACCGGTGGCGGCCATTCGGGCAATAACGGACTAAGGTCCATAAAGGCTCACGTGGACGGAGACTTCCAGCGCGGGCGCATCGGCATCGGCCACCCTGGCGACAAGAATCGCGTCACCGGCTACGTGCTGTCTGATTTTCCAAAGGCTGATCAGGTCTGGCTTACAGACCTTTTGGACGCGATTGCCCGCTCAGCTGACCTTCTGGTCAACGCCGAAATCGACGCCTTCCAGACCAAAGTCACACACCTGGCCCCGGCACCGGGCTAGCGCCCTCTTTTTTCTACCCTCCCTCCCCTCCGGTCCCCCGGATCGAGTCCGGGGCTTCGGTTGGTACTCGCTGAAGCTGCGGGCGGCTGTTTGCCGTGCGAGAGCTAAAGCGCTCGGGGAGTTGAGTTATTCATCTTATCCCTGTCATGGCCCGATTTATTCGGGCCACCCATGCCGGTTGGACTGGAACAGACTCGACCGTCACAGAATGGGTCCCCCGGACAAGCCGGGGGATGACAGGTGTTGGAGGTGTTCATGGGAGCGCGAAAGTGCTCGGATTCCAATTCTCCCACGCCCCGCCTCTCTTCCCCAGCAAGAGCTGGGGCCCAGAACTGTAGCGCCATACGCTTCATGATCGCTGGGTCCCGAATCAAGTTTGGGAAAGAGAATGAGGGTTTTGCGATCCCCGGACCTTGATCCGCGCAGCACAAAAAAACCGCCCCCTCCGGTGTGGAGGGGGCGGCTCTTTCACGCTCAGCTTTCGCTGGAGCTTAGCCTTCGAAGGCGTTGATCAGGGCGCGCAGGTGCGCACGGTGCGCGCGAGCTTCGCGCGAACCACCCAGATCAGGCATCCATGCTGGCCCCAGCCAGCCTTTGACGTCGTTGATCGACGCCAGAGCAGCCGAGCGGGCCACAGGCGGATAGGACGCAGCATCGCCCACGATACCGATCAGGGTCTGCAGGTAAGCTACCTGCAGGTTCTGGCGGTAGGTGTTCGGATTGCCGCGAATATCGTCCTCGTACACGATCGACGTCAGGTCAGCCATGTAGTCCGAGATCGGATACTCGTTGCCATAGCGGGCCGTATCGATCATCCGCTCCAGCACGTTCGGGTGGGTCAGATGAGCCAGGACCGCACGCTGCTGGCCAAAGGCACGGGCGTGCAGGCTTGGGTCCTCATCGGTCCCGCCATGGTTCCAGCCACGACGCTGACGCTGCATGTGATCGGCGAACTCCTCCTCGATCGCAAAGGCATCAGGGCCAAACAGAGCCGCCTCGATCACCTCAAGGGCCTGCTCCTGCTTTTCACGCGGCACCGGGATGAACGGCGTCTGGGCACCCGGCTGACCAACGGCCGCACGGTTGTTGTAGACACCGCCAACATGGCGCGAGGCAACATTGGCTGCGCCAAAACGCTGACCGGACACGATCAGGTAGCTGGTGACCAGCGGCTGATAGGACTCACCTTCACGCAGGAAGCGCTCCGGCAGGCCCGCAATGGTGCGGTTTGCCAGCTCAACGCGGCCTTGAGCCCAGGTCACCGGGTCATCGGACAGATCGTTGATCATCACGCGAGGGTCGATGTGGCGGCCCGGAGCCCGCATGTCATCAGCGTCATTGCCGAAGAAGTTCTCAGGCTCGGTTGAACGCTCCAGAATGGCTGGCAGCTCTTCAGAGTCTGCGGTGTAGCCATACTCGATCGCCCAGATGTCATAGGCACCTGGAGTTTCCTGCGAGTACTGAACGGTATCGCTCAGATCATCAGGCAGGTTCAGAGCCGGATAGTCCATGATGGAGTGCGTGGCCGTCGTGCCGTTTGCCAGATCTTCCAGCGAAACGTTCGAGGTTGCACCCATGTTGTGAGCCAGGCCCAGCGTGTGGCCGATCTCGTGGATGATGAGATAGTGCAGCGACTGGCGAACCAGCTCGTTCTGCGCCGCTTCCTCAGCACCCATCACCTGCATGGCCGCCAGGGCGCCCTGGGTTTCCATCTGCAGATGCTCAGCGAAGTTACACATCGCACCGTGCTCATGCTCCAGCGGGAACGGAGCCTCGCCGGTCGCTTCGGTGATCATGTCTTCAGGCATCCAGGTCGTCAGACCGGCAACCTCGAACACATCAGCGCTACGGATACGGTTCGTCAGGAAGACGTATTCCAGCATGATGTCCGCGCCGATAATTTCACCGGTGCGCGGGTTGGTGAAGCTTGGGCCATAGCCACCAAAGGGAGGCGTCGGGGACGAGGTCCAGCGCAGGACATTGTAGCGAATGTCGCCTGCATCCCAGTCAGCATCATCCGGCTGCTGACGCACTTCAATGGCGTTGGAGAAGCCGGCGGCTTCAAACGCGATATTCCAGGTCAGTGCGGCTTCACGAATGACGTCGCGATACTCGACCGGGGTCGTATTCTCGATCCACCAGACAATCGGCTCAACCGGATCAGACACTTCAGCGTCAGGATCCTGCTTGACCAGGCGCCAGCGATTGATGAGGTCATTGTACGGCGTGTAGTCCGGATCAGTCAGATTGGTGACCTGCTCCATGAAGTAGCCGACGCGGAAGTCGTCAGCACGCGGCTCGAAGCCATCGTCCGGCATTGCCACGAAGCTGTGCTGCACCTGAACGGCAACAGCGCGTGCGTCGGTGATTTCCGGACCACCAAAGTTACGCGGGGTGCCGTTCTGGTAGACATATTCCACCAGCACGTCGGTGTTTTCCGGATAGGAGCGGGTCTCCAGGATCCGGGTCAGACCAGACTGCAAGCGGCCCATGTTGAAGGCCTGCGCCGCAGCCGGGCCTTGCGGGCCAGCCGGCTTGACCTGGTGCAGGTCTTCACCGCGCAGCGTGTCACCAATGTCGATGAGGTAGCGCGCTTCGGTGCCCGCTTCTTCATCAGCTTCGGTCTCAGCCACAATCGACAGGCTCGCCAGCGGCGCGCGGGTGATGTTGGCTTCAGACGCACGGGCCAGAGCATTGCCCTCGTCGAAGGCAAAATTGGTGTTGATCTGGCTGATCTCGATGTCGCCGTAACGCTTGTTGAACTCAAACACAGCGTTGTCGCGATACTGGCCCCGGAACAGGCCCACGCGCGGCGCGCCATTTTCAGCGTAGGTGAAATAGATCACCTCTTCACCAAGCTGGCTTTCAGAGATTTCCATATACAGATCGCCGTCTTCAGGATCGGTATATAGCGTAAAGAGGCCTTCCTGGGCCTCAAAATCCTCGACATAGCTCTCAATGGAGTTGTCGTCTTCATCCTCGTCATCGTCGCTATCTTGAGCAAACGACGGCGAAGCAACCGCGACTGCGGCAAGGGCCGCGGCAAACCAGCGGCTTCGGTACTTTATCATAGGGCAGCTCCCCTCCCGTTGTGTGGCGCATAACCTAGGCCGTTCAATCCGAAACGTCCAAGGATTGGGTGTTACGATTCTGTAAGCTGCTGCAGCACGCCCGCGTTTTCCACGACGTTCAGCGCAATTGGCGTTGGCAGATCGTAATTTGTTCCTATTATGTTCTACATGCCCCGCCTTGATCCAAACCTGTGCGAATGCCTTGCCTATGCGCTCTGGCGCACCCCCTGGCGCAAGCGCCTGGAGGGGCTGGACGCCTGCCGCATGGCAGCTCAGGACATTGAACGTCACCTCAGGCGGTCCGGTTATGAGCTGGAGCGCCGCCCGGCCATGGAGCCCCATGGCAGACTAGCGCAGGCAAATAATGAGAACGATCCGCCCAGGTCGGACTAACCCGGCCACCCACGCTCTTCCGCCAGGACGTGAAACGGTTTGGAAACCACAATCATATCCATATGAACTCTAATTAAAGTCCACTCACTGAGTGCTCATGACGGAGAGTTCGATGCCCGCTTTCATTCAGGCTTCCCTGTCTGCGCGCATATTCATTCTGACCGCCGTCCTCGTCGCTGCATCTGTGATCGCGGTCGCCATTGGCGCAAGCTGGGTAATTAGCGGGAATATCGCCAGCAACGCCACAGCGTCCCAGGACATCAATCTCCGCGTTGCAGTCTCCACGCTAGAGCGCACGATTCCCGGACTGGAAGCTGAGTATTCCAGCAATGGCGAGATCCACCGCCTGACTGCACCGTCCATTCCTGCGTTTGAAAACCACAACACGATCGATTCTGTTGGCCAGCAGACCGGAGAAACCGCGACCGTGTTTGTCTGGGACGAGAGCCAGAGCGACTTTGTTCGCCGCACCACCAATATCACCCGTCCTGATGGCACCCGCGCAGTGGGGACGGTTCTTGGTGCAAGGGCGGTCTATGATGCCATGATGGCTGGCCGGGGTTTCCGCGGTGAAGCGGTGATCCTGGGCACGCCCTATTTCACGGCCTACCAGCCGGTTTTCTCTGATACCGGCGACGTTATCGGCATCATTTATGTGGGCGTGCAACGCTCCAAGATCGTGGCTGTTCGCAATCAGGTCATCACCGTCATGGCGATTGTCGGACTGCTCGCCTTTCTTGCAGCGGCGGCTGCGGCTTTCGCCGCAGTTCGCGGTGCCATAGGCCCCCTGCGCCAGCTGGAGCATAGCGTTGAGACCATTGCCAGCGGGGACTACGGCGCGGAGGTTGCCGGGGCGAAGCGCGGCGATGAAGTTGGACGAATTGCCAAAGCACTTGTCGCGTTGAAGTCCAAGCTGTCTGAGGCCGAAGCGACCAGCGCTGAAGCGCGTGAAGCTACGGAAGCCCGCCTTGCCCGCGCCGAAGCCATGGCCGCAGAAGTCGAGCGCTTCCAGGAAAGGGCCGACACCATCCTCGGCAAGGTACGTGAGGCCGCCAACAAGGTAAGCCGGGCTGCTGAAACCACCCGCACCACCGCTGCTGATGGTCGCGAGCGCAGCGAAGCCATGCGCACCGCCGCTCGTGAAGCCAGCGCCGGGGTTCAAACCATGGCGGCCTCCACCGAAGAGCTGAACGCCGCCATCGGTGAGATTGCCGCGTCTGCCGGCCGTGTCTCGGAGCTGACCCGCCAGTCGACCAGCCGCACTGAACAGACCCAGGCCCTGATGGAGGAGATGGCCAAGGCTCTTGGCGATGTCACCGCCATCATCACCGAGATCAATGGCGTGGCTGAACAGACCAATCTGCTGGCGCTTAACGCCACCATCGAGTCGGCGCGCGCCGGTGAAGCCGGGAAAGGCTTTGCCGTCGTTGCCAGCGAGGTGAAGGAGCTCGCCAGCCAGACCCAGCGCCTGACCGAAACCATCAATGAGCGTGTGGACCGCTTTGCTGGCCGCGTGCGCGAAGCCACCGAGGCAACGCAGGCTATGGCAGAAGGCATCCGCGATATCGATGCCAGCTCGCAGGAAAGTGCCGCTGCGGTTGAGCAGCAAACCGTTGCCGTCAGCGAAGTCGCACGCTCCGCCCAGAATGCAGCCCAGAACACCGAAGCCGTGGAGCGGGATGCACAGGGCGTTGCGGACGGGGCGCAGTCTTCCGTCAGTGCCGCTGAAGAAATCTCCACGCTCGCCAGCGAGCTTGAAACCAGCGCCGATACGCTTGCCGGCGATATCGACAACTTCATCAAATCTGTGCGCGCCGCCTGATCCCCCCTTGAGCATCGCGCGCAGTGAACGCCCGCCTGTGATCTTTCGCAGGCGGGCGTTTTTGCTTATACGAGCGCGCTAATCGGGCCAGTAAGCTGGAAACAAGAAGAAGGTATCGCACCATGGGCTTCAAATGCGGAATCGTGGGTCTTCCCAATGTGGGCAAATCCACCCTGTT
Source organism: Maricaulaceae bacterium EIL42A08 (assembly GCA_024178355.1). GTDB lineage: Bacteria > Pseudomonadota > Alphaproteobacteria > Caulobacterales > Maricaulaceae > Oceanicaulis. The sequence goes on from JAMZNZ010000001.1 coordinate 27,317, forward strand.
CAACGCCCTCACCCAGACCGCCGCTGCACAGGCTGCGAACTATCCCTTCTGCACCATTGAGCCCAATGTGGGCGAAGTGGCTGTGCCAGAGGCCCGCCTCGACAAGCTGGCAGAGATTGCCAAATCGGCCAACGTGGTGCCTGCGCGCATGAATTTTGTGGATATTGCCGGCCTCGTGGAAGGGGCCAGCAAAGGCGAGGGTCTCGGCAACCAGTTCCTCGCCAATATCCGCGAGACCGATGCGGTTCTCTATGTGCTGCGCTGCTTTGAAGACGGCGACATCACCCACGTGGCTGGTAAGATTGATCCGCTGGCCGACTTTGAAACGGTGGAAACCGAGCTGATGCTGGCGGACCTGGAGAGCCTGGAAAAGCGGCGGGTCACCATGGAGAAAAAGGCCAAGACCGGCGACAAGGACGCCAAAGCCACCCTGGAGCTGGTGGACCTGGCGCTGGAACAGCTGCGCGACGGCAAGCCTGCGCGTAATGCCGATGTGCCTGAAGATGCCCAGCGCGAATGGAAGATGCTGCAGCTCCTCACCTCCAAGCCGGTGATGTTCGTGGCCAATGTGGATGAAGACAGCGCCGGAACGGGCAATGACTTCTCAAAGCAGGTCGAGGCGCGCGCCGCCGAGGAAGGCGCGGTCTGTGTGGTCATCTCCGCCAAGATCGAGGCAGAATTGGCGCTGCTGGAGGCTGATGAGCGCACCGAATATCTCGAAGAGCTGGGCCTGGAAGAGCCGGGCCTGAACCGTCTGATCCATGCGGGCTACCAGCTGCTGGACCTGCAGACCTACTTCACCGCTGGCCCGAAGGAAGCGCGCGCCTGGACGATCCGGCGGGGCTGGACCGCTCCGAAAGCGGCTGGCGTCATCCATGGCGACTTTGAACGCGGCTTCATTCGCGCTGAAACCATCGCGTACGATGATTACGTTGCCAACAATGGCGAAAGCGGTGCCCGCGATGCTGGCAAGCTGCGCCAGGAAGGCAAAGACTACATCGTCAAGGACGGCGATGTGATGCTGTTCAAGTTCAACGTTTAAGCGAATCTCAGCTCGACAAATCAGGATCGATTTGTCACGCTTTCCCTTAATCAGGGGAATGCTTTCATGAGATATTGTATAATCTTAACACTTTCCGCAGCGGCCATGACACTCGCCGCTTGCGCGACGACGCAGCCGACACCTGTGTTGCGTGGGCGTGTGCTTATGGAGATGAGCGCAACAGCGCCACAACCGATAGAGGGCACGCTCGCCCCGGGTGATGTAATCGCACACCACACCATTGTCAGTAGCCACGCCGTTGTTCTGGAGGCCCCGGTCGAGGGACCGGTGCGAGCGTTGGAAGCTGGCACAGCTTTGGCGGCAGTGGCGTTGCGTCAATCGCGCACCAACCCCGAGCTCCCCTCTCAGTCAAATCAGATCCTGTGGTGTGATGTACGCCCCGGAGCCCGCATGGGGTTTGGCTATTCCGACTGTTTTATGGACGAGGATGGCGATGGCCGTCTCGATAGCGGATACATTGCGGAGAACCGAGGGGGCTCAAGCCAGTTCGGAATTTTCTCATTCCGGGCACCACCATCGATTGCTGGCCCAAGCCCGGTCGACGCGCCTATTCGCCCGGCGACAAAAGATGAGCGCCCAACAACACAGGTTGCCCTACAATTTTGCCGTGGCGACAACCAAGAAGGCCCATTGCGGTTTGCCATGGTCCACGCGATCCGCGACGGCTGGTCAAATCCAATGGGAAACTGCCCGTTTGGTGTCTGGCCAGAGGGGCAACCGAGCCGAACCATCGAAATTAACGACGAAGTCTCTATCGAGGTGACCCCTCAGGGTGACGGCTTTGAATACCGAGTAAACGGTCGCTTCCCGGCCGGGCCTTTAAGCCGCGCGTTCAGGGGAGACACCCCCCAGCTGGCTTCCCAGGACGCCGCCGCCAGCGCTTCAAACGCTTTGGCTGGTCTTATGGCTCGCCTGCAGTCTCCACTCGTCGCCACCGCTGAAGCCGACGTAACTGCGGGGACAATTGGTCGTGATGAGGCTTTTGCCGAACAAACAGTCCGCCACCGCTATACAGGAATTCTGCAAAATCGAGTGCGCGCGCGCGGGCTATTCGAAATGGGTGCTGAACCTCTCGAGGTCGGGACACAAATGTATGGCATGCCCCTCTCCCGGTCAGGGTTTGTTACCGCAAGTGCCGGTGATGATAGCTTTTTGACATGGTGCGCCCCGCGATCGCGCGGTGAAGGCGATGACATGGATGTTTGGGCGATCTGTCTGCCGAATTTCGGCGGTCACCGCTGGGTCAGAGCCCCCCGCCCACTCTTTGCGACGTCACTGACTATGTCCGATACAACCTCACGCGCCAACGCCCCATCGGTCGAGCGACAGGAGGTTGATTTCGGCGTTCGGATGGCGCGCCATATGCAGTTTCGCGAATGGGACGACACCCACGCGGATATCCACATCGTTCTTGAAGCTGGTCCTGACCGTTACACAATCCAGCGCATCGAGGCTCCGCGGGATGACGACGGCACCGCACGTATCAACGCGTTCGGTCAATGGGTTCGCCTTACTCAGACAGATCCAGGAAATCGCCGACTCGCTAGCGTCGAGTTGATCGACTCCCCAGAAGCCGATGCTACCCCTGATAAACCAGAAGCCGATAACGAGAGTTCGAACGGACAGTCGACGCGGTAATGCGAAAGAGCATGGCAGGCGGATTTGCACCTACCCACTTTGACGGCTAAACCGCCTGCCATGAACTACCGTCACGCCTTTCACGCTGGAAACTTTGCCGATGTGCTCAAGCATGTCGTGCTGGCGCTGTGCTTTGAGCATCTTAAAGCCAAGCCCAAGCCGTTTCGTTATATCGACACCCATTCCGGCATTGGCCAGTATGATCTGACCAGCGATGAAGCCCGTCGCAGCCCGGAGTTTGAGGACGGGATCACGCGCGTCCTTGCCGCCGACAAGCCCGACGATGTGGCAGCTATCCTGAAGCCCTTCCTCCACGCAGTTGCAGCCAGCAATCCTGGCGAGGCCCTCACCGCCTACCCGGGAAGCCCGCAGGTCGCAGAAAGCCTGCTTCGCGATACTGATCGCATCCAGCTGTGTGAGCTACACCCCGCCGACGCCAAAACGCTGGACCAGCGCTACGCGAAGGACCGCCGGGTGAAGGTGGAGGCACGCGACGGCTACAAGGCGCTCAGCGCCATTGTTCCGCCGGTGGAAAAACGTGGCCTCGTCCTGATCGACCCGCCCTTTGAACACCGCGACGAGATGGCCTTCATGGCCGAAGCGGCGATGAATGGCATCAATCGCTGGCCCACCGGCACCTTCATCTTCTGGCGTCCGCTTAAAGACCTGTGGGCGCAAGAGCGCTTTGATGTCGGTCTGACCGAATGGCTGATCGCCGAAAAGCAGATCGAGCCTGAAAAAATCCTGCGCGCCGACCTGTGGGTGCGCGAGCTGGAGACCGAAGGCAAGCTGGCCGGGGCCGGCGTTGTCGTGGTCAATCCGCCCTACACGCTGGAAGACAATCTGGTCACCCTGCTGCCCTGGCTATGCGAGGTCCTGAAGCAGGACGACGGCGCAGGCTGGCGCGTCGATGGCGGCATCGCTGAAGACAGCCTGCTGGTGGACGAGTTTTAAAGACTCGTTCCTGTCCTCCCTCCCCTCCGGTCGGTTCCTCGCTCTCGATGAGCAGGCTCATCTTCGCTGCGGGCGGCTGTTCGCCTTTCGAGCGCTAAAGCGCTCGGGGAGCTGAATCCTCATATCTTACCGCGTGTCATACCGGATTTGATCTAAGGACCCAGAGCTGACATGGCAAAACTGATGGCATTTCTGGTTTCCCGCCTTCGCGGGGATGACGAATGGCACTTATTCCTCTTCGGGAACCACCTCGCCCACGCCAAACAGCTTGCCGCGTTCAGTCCATACCACGGCTGCCAGTGACAACGCCCCGAGGATCACGAAACCCGTGATGAGCGGCACCACCGTGCCGTCATAGGTCTGGCCAATGATGGAGCCGAGCGTGGCACCCGACATGGACGTCACGCCACCATACAGCGCCGCGGCCGTGCCGGCGCGTTCTCCGGCCGGCTCCATGACCAGCGCTGAGAAATTCGCGCCCATCCACGCAAACATCAAAAGCGAAGCGGTCAAAAGGCTGAAATAGATCCAGAAGGGTGGCTGGCCCATCAGCGCGATCGACAGGTGGACAATATTCAGCCCCAGAAACACCACCACAGCCGTGTGGGAGATACGCCGCATCCCCAGCCGATGCACGATGCGCGCATTGAGAATGTTGGCCGCTGCCAGCCCGACCGCGACGCCGCCAAAGGCCAGCGCGAAGTATTCTTCGAGGCCATAGAGCTCGGCCAGCACCTGCTCAGAGGTCGCAATGAAGGCGAACAGCGCCCCGAAAATCAGCCCCGCCGCGACGATGTAACCCGCCGACACACGCTCGGTCAGGACAAGGCGATAGTTTTCAATCGCCGACGGGATGGACAGCCTGATGCGATGCTCAGCGCGCAGGGTTTCTGGCAGGCGGATAAACATCCACACGCCAAGCCCCACAGCCATGACGAAGAGAAAGGCAAAGATCGCCTGCCACGGCCCGATAAGCAAAATCCCTTGCCCGATACTGGGTGCCAGGATCGGCGCGACCATGAAGACGGTCATTGCAAAGCTCATGATCTCCGCCATGCGCCGCCCGCTGACGAGATCGCGCACCACCGCAACGGCCACCACCCGCGTGGCCGCTGCGGCCACGCCCTGCAACGCGCGCGCGACAATCATCCAGACGATGTCTTGTGACATCAGGCATAAAATGGTCGCAGCGAGATACCCCGCCAGCGCAAACAGCAGCGTCAGCCTTCGCCCCAGCGCATCAGCCAGCGGCCCAAACCCAAGCTGGGCAAGGCCAAAGCCAAAGACATAGGCGGTGATCACCAGCTGGCGGTTATTACCCGGCGCACCCAGATCGCCGCCCATCTCGCCCAGCGCGGGCAGCAGGATGTCGATCGACAAGGCATTGAGCGCCATCAGCCCGCCCACCATGGCGATCAGCTCTACCGTCGTCAGCGAGGGACGACGCGGATCAGGCGATGAAATGCGCAAGGAAACTCTCCGACCAACAAGGCGCGCAAGCTATGTCGCAGAGGGTGCCACGTCGAGCCCGTGAGGTGTTGGACCGGCCATGGCCTGGCATCTTAGCCAGTCTAGACCCAACCTACCCACAATCAAAAATCCCTCATAGACTGAATTTATTGCAGCACACAACTTAAAATTTAAGATTGCTCCAGCCGGAGCCATAACGCTATGGCTGCGAAGGTGGGAGGATGTTGCGTGACGACTTATACCGTTCAGCTGAAATCCATAAAGTGCAAAGGGGTTTCTGATCCCGGGACTAATGATGAGGTCTGGGTGCTTGTTCAGGTCGATCAGGGACCACCCCAAAGATTTCCCACCGCGCCAAGGACCTATGTCGAGATGCATGAGGACCAAACGTTCAATTTCGATCCAACCGCCCTGAAAGACTTCAGTTTCACATTCAAGCAGGATGTCAGCCTGACCCTTTACGATCAGGATAAGGCGCATAACGAAAACCGCACCGATTATCTTGGAACCTGTGATTTCCGCCCGTCCGATGACGATGGCGTCGTCAAGACGCTCACCAACGGCGACAGTTCCAAATATGAAATCACCTGGAAGAAAATAAATTGGGGCACCGCGTAAGCGGGCGATGCGGAGGCCATTGAAATGACGAAGTATCTTACCGCTGCAGACGGTCCGCTTGCGCTCCAGGTTTCGCCCTATATCTATCAGAATTGCGATGCGCTCGCGCTGGTGAATGACGACGGTGTGGACAACCAGGTCCGCGATCAGGTTGCCAAGCTGAAAAGCCTGCAACTCACCGACGAAGCCCAGGACGCCTTAAAACAAGCGAGCCAGGTGTGGCAGACCCCCGAAGGTCAACAGCTCAAAGCCGACCTGCCAAATCTATCAACGCCACAAGTTCTGGCACGCTTCCAGAGCCTGATCCGCGATTGCCTGGACCTGATTGATCCGATCATGGCCCTAAACGACAAACCGATCTTCAAAACGCCAAGCCTTGAAGGCGTTTACAGTGCATTTGAAGCCGGGATCGGGTCGGTTGTTTTCACCGGCGGTATCAGCATTGACTTGCTAGGCGGCGTTTCCGTGGGAATTGGCTACGCCTTTAATCCCAAGGACACCAATAGCAGCTGTCTGTTTGTGACCGGCAGCGGCTTGGCCGGAGTTGAGGAAGAGGTCGAAATTGGCGGCCAGGTCGGTATTTGCGCTGCCACACCCGACGCGCTCGGCGGTTTCAGCGTTGGTGGTACCGGGACGGCTGACCTCGGCGTAGGCGTTGCCCTGACCGTCACGGCGGGGTTTGAGCCCTCTTTGATCAAGCCGCACATCACCAATATCGATTTGTCCAACTGGTCAGTCTTTATCGAAGGTGCCGCCGGTGAGGGCTTTGGCCTGAGCACCATAATCGGAGCCAGCCTGGTGGTTTTAACCGATGCCACACCCCCCATTGCGCAAACCGATGCGCCCTACATGTTCCGCATCAAGGATGCGAACTGCATCAAGGCGATGGATTCTGTCGGTAAGGACGAAGTCTATGTGGAATTTCAGGTGGATGGCGTTGGAACCACCTATCGCTGGCCAACCTGGAGCCATGTTTCGGTGCCGGAGGGCGGAACCGCTGACTTCCTGCGGACCGTGAAAGTGAACACGAGACTCGTTGCGACCCTAAAACAGGGCAGCGACAAGATCATTGGCAGCTGCACCTGCACCGTGGGTGACGCGAATTTCCCGCAGCCGGGCAGCTGTCACAGCTTCCATTTTGAGAAGACAACCGAGCTCATCAACAAGACCGAATACAATTTCACGATTGAGCGGATCGTTTAGACGGGCGCGAGGAATGCCAAGGAGGATGTCGCGTCCAGCTGGGAGTTTCTTTGTGCGCGTCAGCTGCTTGTCATGGCCCGATCGATCCAAGCCCACCCAAATGTTTTGAGTTTTCCCTCAGCCACCCCACTCGCGTCATCCTGAATTCAATTCAGGACCCAGTCGGGCAGACAGTGCCGCTGGGTCCCGGATCAAGTTCGGCCGGATCAAGTTCGGGATGACGGTGGGTGGGGTGGAGCCCGCAAGCGTCCTTCGTGACGCTCGCCAAGAGTTCGCCTTGCCCGTACCTGACACACACCATCGTCATCCCCACGAAGGTGGGGACCCAGAGATCACAAAGCGTGGTACCAAAAAGCTCTGGGTTCCCGCCTGCGCGGGAATGACGATGAATATCGACAGGACCTCAATACTCCGGCTCCTCATCCCAAGGCCAGCCCGGCGGGTAGTCGCCGGGGACCTGGCCGGGGAAGTTTGGCGGGCGTTTTTCAAGGAAGCTTGTGACGCCTTCCACCGCGTCGGCGCTGATGCCGCGATGCAGGATGGCCCGGCTTTCAAGGCGATGGGCGTCCATCGGGTGGGATGCGCCCAGCATCCGCCAGACAAGGCGGCGGTTCATGGCGACAGACACGGCAGCTGTGTTGGCGGTCAGCGCCCTCGCCTTTTCCATGGCCCGTTCCAGCACCGCTTCGGGGGTATCGGCGAGCTCTGAGACGAGCTTTTTCTCCAGCGCCTCTTCGGCCAGGAAGGTGCGGCCCGACAGGCCCCAGTCGAGCGCGGTTTCAATGCCCACCAAGCGCGGCAGGAACCAGCTCGCCGCCCCGTCCCAGGCGATGCCGCGCTTTGTAAACGGCATGGCGAATTTCGCCCCGGCCAGCGCCACGCGCGCATCCATGGGCAGGATCACCGTCGCGCCAATGCCCACCGCCGCGCCATTGATGGCGGCAACGACCGGCTTTTCACTGTCAAAGACGCGCAGATTCATTAGCCCGCCCGTGTCGCGCCATTTGGGATCGGTGTCGTCAAACTCGCCCGAGCCTTGCGCTTCCTGCAGCATGGCAAAAGCTTCTGCCCCCGCCGACAGGTCCGCGCCGGCACAGAACGCCTTGCCCGCACCGGTCATCACCACCGCGCGCACCGACGGGTCCGCATCGGTCTCATCAAAACAGGCCGCAACCTCCTGTCCCATCTGGGGCGTGAAGGTATTCATCGCGTCCGGCCGGTTCAGCGTAATGACGCCAAGACCGTCAGAAATGTCGAGCTTTACAGTGTCCAAGTGGAGCCTCCCCGGCAGTGTTCTGTGATTGGTGTGGAGCTTAGGGGGTCCCGGGGGCGATGCACCAGACCCGGATATGAAAACGGCCGCCCTCACCTCGTAAGAGCGGCCGCTTCAATGTCTGGCGCTAGCCTGAACTGTTACTTGTTCGGCTGAGGCGTGGTGCGCAGGTAAGGCTTGATCTTTTTGTAGCCTTTCGGGAAGAGCTTGTCGGCGTCTTCGTCGGACACGCTCGGCACTACGATCACGTCGTCACCGTCTTCCCAGTTGACCGGCGTAGCCACCTTGTAGCCATCGGTCAGCTGCAGGGAGTCCAGCAGGCGCAGGATTTCGTTGAAGTTCCGGCCCGCGCTCGGCGGATAGGTGAAGGTGGCACGGATCTTCTTGTTCGGGTCGATGACATAGACCGAGCGCACAGTGAGCTTCGGGTCGGCGTTCGGGTGGATCATCGTGTAGAGCTCAGCCACCTTGCGGTCGACGTCGGCGATGATCGGGAAATTCATCTTCACGCCCTGGGTGTCTTCGATATCGCCAACCCAGGCCTTGTGATCTTCAATCGGGTCCACCGACAGGGCGATGGCTTTCGCGCCGCGCTTGGCAAATTCGTCCTTCAGCTTGGCGGTGTAGCCAAGCTCGGTGGTGCACACCGGGGTAAAGTCGGCCGGGTGGGAGAAGAAGATCACCCAGTTATCGCCGATCCAGTCATGGAACTTGATCGGGCCATCGGTGGTTTCGACTTCGAAATCTGGGGCGACATCGCCGAGCAGAAGGGACATTTTGAACTCCGTTGTTTTCGGCCTATTTGCCGGGGGGGTCGAACGCGCGTTTACTTGGGACCCACGCCGTGTGGGTGCAACCCCCTCGCGGCGACGCTAACGCAAGTGTGACGACATCTGGAGCCGCCGCCCATGCCGATCCTGACCATTATGCGCCACGCCAAGTCCGTTGACCGCATGGAAGCTGAAGATGATTTCGAGCGCGGCCTGACCGAGCGCGGGCGCGCCGATGCGACCGAAGCCGGTGAGGCGATGAAGGCGGCGGGCCTTAAAGCGGACATCGCGCTGGTCAGTCCGGCGCGGCGCACGCGTGAGACTTACAAGCATATCGCAGAGGTGATGGGCACGCCGCCGGTCGATGATCCGATGGTGCTGTATCACGCCACCCACGCCATGCTGGTCCGCGCGATCAACACGGCGATCGAGGACGGGGCCAACGATATCGTTCTGGTCGGACACAATCCCGGCATAGGTGCGCTCGTCCATAGCCTGGCCGGGCAAAGCGGCCGCGCGGTGGACCTTCCCATGGGCTGGCCAACCAGTGCTGTCGCGGCCTTTAAGGTTAGCGTTGAGGACGGCGATCTGATCGCGTCCGAGCGTCTGATGGTGTTCAACCCCAAGGACTGATTCGCTTAATAGGAGAATATGTGATTAAACTTCCCCCAAGTGCGCTCTTGGGGGACGCCATGGCAGAGTCAGGCCTGCACGATCTTTCGGTCGCCTATTCAGATTCAAGCATTGACCCGGTTGCATTCACAGCGGCCTTTCATCTTTATCACATGCAGCCTGTAGCCAGCGCGGGCCATTCGCTTGCACCGCCCCTGGCGCTGATCCTGGGGCCTTCAAGCTTTGTTCTGGGGCTCATCTGGCTGGTACCCGGCGTAGTACTATCTGTTCTGATTGGCCTTCTTTATCTTTACATTTTCGCGCTGATTATCCTGCGCATCGGTGCCGGAATGGTTGGATGCCAGCACGCTCCGCCCCCCGCCCTTGCCACCCGCGACCTTCCAGAGATGAGCGTCATTGTTGTGATGTATCGCGAAAGCGAGGTGGTGGCGGGGCTGTGCGCCGGGCTCAACCGCCTCGATTACCCCCGTGATCGGCTAGACATCCTTCTGGTCCTTGAGGCTGGAGACCGCGAAACCATCAGCGCTGCGCGTGCCGCCGCGCGCCGCTATGGGTTTCGCGTCCTTATCGCACCAGCCTGCGGACCGCAGACCAAGCCGCGTGCTCTGAACTACGCGCTACAATTTGCCAGAGGCTCTCTGGTGACTGTCTATGACGCAGAAGATTCCCCTAGCCGCAGCCAGCTCACACAGGCCGCAGCCGCCTTTGCCGCCAACGACAGGCTCGGCGTCGTTCAGGCACCTCTGGGCTGGTATAATGCCGAAGACTGCTGGCTGACGCGGCAGTTCGCACTGGAATATGCGGCCCAGTTTCATGGCATTCTTCCCCTGCTGTCGCGCCTTTCCATGCCGCTGCCGCTGGGCGGGACCAGCAATGTGTTTCGCGTCGACGCGCTGGAGGCTTGCGGCGGATGGGATCCATTCAATGTCACCGAGGATGCCGATCTGGGCTTTCGCCTGGCACGCCATGGTTGGCAGGCCGGCCTCATCCCGGCCGGGACCGGTGAGGAGGCCCCAACCACGCTTGCACCCTGGATCGGTCAACGCAGCCGCTGGCTGAAGGGGCATCTGGTGACCTGGCTGGTTCAGATGCGCCAGCCCCGGCAGCTGGTAGCGTCTACCGGATGGCGCGGCTTGTGCGCGCTGCAGCTGACCCTGCTGGCCAATGTCTTCAGTGCGATCGCACAGCTTCCCGGCCTTATCCTCATCAGTACCGGTGTGGTGCTGGCGGCGGTCGGGGCGGCCAGCTGGCTGACTTTTCTTGGGCTTGGCTTCGGGCTTCTGGCCTGGGCGGCTTCGCTGATCTGCCTGTGGTCAAGTGCTCGGCGCGCCGGCGTGCGATGCCGCGTCACTGACCTCCTCTCCACGCCGCTTTACTGGCTATGCCAGCTTCCCGCTGCGATGCGAGCCTTGAAGGAAATGGGGTCTGAGCCCTATGTCTGGGTCAAGACCCGTCACGGGGTCTCCACGACCCGGCGCGAGGCCCCCGATGACACTCACGGTCACTCTTATCCTGATGGCGATTACGGCCGGGCTGTTTGCCCTGTGCGCCTGGCGGTCGAACCTGCCCACTGAACCGCCCAAAGTTCGCATGGTGCCATGGACGACGCTGTGCATCCTCTTGGGCGCGCTCTTCCTGTTCCTGCTGGCGCACGTCTTCACACTGTTCGGGTTTGAAACCGGCCAGATGTTCAATCGCTTTTAGGCAGCCGCCGGAATTCGGAAAATCTGGAAGAGCGTCCAGGCAAACAGGCCCGTGAACGCCAGCACCAGCCCCAGACTGCCCCACAGACGCAACCGCTTTGGCAAGCGCCGCCAAGTTTCAATGATGGCCGGTCCGAAGAAGAAGACCAGCAGCCCCATCGCCAGATAGCGCACCGAGCGCCCCGCCAGCGCGGCAACCAGGAAGATTGCCGGATTCATCTGCACAATCCCGGCCGCGAAGGATGCGACCTGCACCGGCGTCGGGGCCAGCATGGCCAGCGCCACCGCCCAGCCGCCGATGGAGTCGATACGGCCCTGTGAAGCATCAAGCGCAGCCGACATGGCCGGTCTGGCGGCAATAAAGCCTTCCAGCATGCCAAACGCAGCCCGCCCCGCCGCATAGCAGATCAGGCACCCCACAACGCTGCCCAGTGTTACGACCAGCGTGACCACAAGCGTCTGTGTCCGCCCGCGCAGCATGTAGGCCAGCATCGGAAACTCGATCGGCCAGGGCAGGATGGAGGATTCCAGGATCGACCCGAAATATAGCGCTGGCAGCGCCATTTTTCCCCGCAAAAGCAGCCGGGCCCGTGCTTTCAGGCGTAGCCCGGAGTGGCGATTGGCGGCTTTAGACACAGGTCGGTCCATGCGATTTCGTGGTCCTTGAGTGACCTCTGACCTCAGGCATAGCGTCGTTTGACCTTGCAAATAAAGCGATAGTGCACCGCAACCTGGAATGCCGCAGCGCGTCATCAGAAAAATCTATAGCTTTGAGCCTAAAAATTCATTGGCTCTATTATGCGTTCTGTCCCACACTCTTGTCAGTCACGGGCGTAAAGCTCCTCTCACAACCCTCATTCGGGAGACACGACATGGATGGAACAGATCACGGCGCAGGCGGCGGTTGCCCCTTCTCCAGCGGACGCTCAACCCGGTCGTCGGGCGGTGGACGCACCAATCGCGACTGGTGGCCGAACCAGCTGAAGCTGAACATTCTGCGCCAGCATTCAGACAAGTCGGATCCCCTCGATCCGGACTTTGACTACGCCAAAGCGTTTGAAAGCCTCGATCTTGATCAGGTGAAGAAAGACATCTTCGCGCTGATGACTGACAGCCAGGACTGGTGGCCGGCCGATTACGGCCATTACGGCCCGCTGTTTATTCGCATGGCCTGGCACTCGGCCGGCACCTATCGCATCCATGATGGACGCGGCGGTGCGGGACGCGGTCAGCAACGCTTTGCGCCTTTGAACTCCTGGCCAGACAACGGCAATCTGGACAAGGCCCGTATGCTGCTGTGGCCCATCAAGAAGAAGTACGGCAAGTCTCTGTCCTGGGCCGACCTGATGATCCTGGCGGGCAACTGCGCGCTGGAGTCCATGGGCTTTGAAACCTTTGGCTTTGCCGGTGGCCGCGCCGACACCTGGGAGCCGGACGAAGATGTCTACTGGGGCAATGAGTCTGAATGGCTCATCGGTTCAGACAACCCCAACAGCCGCTATGAAGGCGCGCGCAATGTAAAGGCCGAGGACGCCGACGCAGACAAGCTGGAAGATCCGCTGGCTGCGGTGATGATGGGTCTCATCTATGTGAACCCTCAGGGCCCCGATGCGGTCCCTGATCCGCTCGGCTCAGCCCGTGATGTGCGAGAAACCTTCGGGCGCATGGCCATGAATGACGAAGAGACTGTGGCGCTGGTTGCTGGCGGGCACACCTTCGGCAAGGCGCACGGGGCCGGACCTGAAAGTGCCGTGAGCGCAGAGCCTGAAGGCTCACCCATCCATCAGATGGGTCAGGGCTGGATCTCCACCCACAAGTCAGGCCGCGGCGTTGATACGATCACTTCAGGTATTGAGGGTCCGTGGACGGCCAATCCGACCCAATGGGACATGGGCTATTTCGACGTGCTGTTCGGCTATGAGTGGGAGCTGACAAAGAGCCCCGCCGGTGCCCACCAGTGGCGTCCGAAAAACCTGAAAGACGAAGACCACGCGCCTCAGGTCGACGGCAACGGTAATGTCGAACTGATGATGACCACCGCCGACATGGCGATGCGCATGGATCCCGACTATGAGAAAATCTCGCGTCGTTTCCATCAAAATCCGGATCAGTTTGCCGACGCATTTGCCCGCGCCTGGTTTAAACTGACCCACCGCGATATGGGCCCGCGCGCGCGCTACAAGGGCAAGGAAGTGCCGGCTGAAGAGCTGATCTGGCAGGACCCGGTCCCGGCTGTGGACCACAGGCTGGTCAACGACACCGATGTGGCCAATCTGAAGGCTGAAATCCTGAAAAGCGGTCTGACGGTGTCTGAGCTGGTTGAAACAGCCTGGGCCTCGGCCTCCACCTTCCGCGGCTCTGACAAGCGCGGCGGTGCCAATGGTGCTCGTATTCGTCTGGCTCCGCAAAAGGACTGGGCGGTCAACAAACCCGCCCAGCTGTCCAAGGTGCTCAGCACGCTGGAAGGCATTCAGAAGGGCTTTAACGATGCCCAGTCTGACGGCAAGAAAATCTCGCTGGCCGATCTGATCGTGCTGGGTGGCGCGGCCGGGATTGAAGCTGCGGCAAAGGACGGCGGCCACACCGTGACCGTGCCGTTTACGCCCGGGCGTACCGACGCCAGTGCTGAACAGACCGATGCGGACAGCTTTGCCCCGCTGGAGCCGACCGCCGACGCATTCCGCAATTATCTCGGGCGTCCGTCCGTGGTCAGCGCTGAAGAGCGCATGGTCGACAAGGCCCAGCTTCTGGGTCTGACGGCTCCTGAGATGACGGCACTGGTTGGCGGCATGCGCGTGATCGGCACCAATGCGGGTGGTGACTGCCACGGCGTCTTCACTGACCGCCCAGGCGCGCTGACGACCGACTTCTTCAACACCGTCCTTGATCTGGGGCTGCAGTGGGCAGCGGCCGATGACAGCGACCAGGTGTTTGAAGGCAAAGACCGCAAGACCGGCGAGGTGAAGTTCACCGGGACGCGGACCGATCTCATCTTCGGCTCGAATTCCGAGCTGCGGGCGATTTCGGAAGTCTACGCCGAGGATGATGCGGGCGAGAAATTCGTCCACGACTTCATCGCGGCCTGGGACAAGGTGATGATGGCCGACCGCTTCGACATCTCCTGATCGACGCGTTCAGCCCATCAATGCAGCGGCGCTCTGGCAACGGAGCGCCGCTGTTTTTTTGGCTAACATCAAACTAACCAATCGATAGAATTTGTCGCAGGCTTCGCATAAAAGTTGCGCTCCTGCCCGACCCTGCCTAGGCTTTCACTTCAGCGTTTCATCAAGTCGCCAATTCAATCATCTTTGCGACCGAGTGAACCCTTAAGACATTGACCAGGGACAGGATTTTATATGTCGAACATTGCGGGTAAGGCGTATGCGATGAATGTCGTTACGCCAAGCAACCGGAAGATCAGCTGGATCAACCGGACCATATTCATGTTTTTCCGCTGTCTACCCACTGCCCTCCAGGGCCTGCTGGGGTTGCAGCTGATCCACTTTGCACGCTGGGTCTTTATCAAGCCGGACCAATGGCCAGACCTGGGTCAGGGCAAACAGACGGTCCAGAATGACTATGTGCTGTTCTGCTCCAACTTTAACGGCACCTGGGACCAGTATATCGACGCCTTCTCCGATGGCATTCCGCTGGGACTGGACCTGTTCTGGTATTCCTCGATCAAATACCCTCGGTCGATCCCGATCACACCCTTTAAAAACTACATTACTTTCAATCAGATAAATACTGATTACTACTAAAACGCTACCCCGGGTTCGGCCCAGCGCGACATCAAGACCAGCCTGTCCATCTACAACGAGGTGGAGAAGCTGACCGAGCTGCACCGGACCGCAACCCCCGATGAGTTTGCAGCCGCCTACGCCAAGGTCGCCAGCCTGATCCAGAACGGTTTGGGCGATCCCGGCTTTGGTCCTGTGGCAAGCCTTGATACCGAGCGGGCCCAGGTCAATCGCTACGCCTATGCCGAGCATAATCATGGCCAAGCTCCCTCACCTGCTGCTGACGCCGCTACACCGAAGGGGGCCTGAACCATGCCGGATTTTGATAACGGACATATCTTCCTGACCACGCTGGCTCCAATCAAGCCGGGCGCACCAGCCGATGACCCCCAGGTTTCCCATGGCCAGCGGATCCGCACGGGCCTGTCCCTGATGCCGGTTGCGCGCCAGTCACCGGCCACCGCGAACGCGCGCGAGATCAGTCCCTTTGCCCGCAACACGCGCAACCATCTGGCGCGCATGTTTGTGCTCAACGACACGGTCTATAACGGCCGCAACACGATGAACCCGATCGCCGCCATCGTGCGCAGCATCCCGATCATTCGAAACTTCTTTGGCGGCGGCGTTCCGGCCAATGTTTTAAAGCCGCAGAAGATGGACCATCTGAACGCGTCCTATCTGGTGTTCTGCGCTGATATCGACGCGATCACGGACGATGGCGATCCGCTTCCGGCCAACCTGAACGCGGCCCAGCAACGTGATGTGCGCCATTCCTATGCCCGCAAGCTGTGGGAGACGATGAGCGAGGAGCTGATCGCGCTCTACTCCAATTGCTACGGGTTTGAAGGCGTTGATTCAGCAGACAAGTTTGCCGCCTATCTGGACCGCTGCCACGTGGAAACGACCATGCCGTTCCACGATTACTAGTTCCAGACGCCCGCCTTTAATAACTCCAAGCTGATGATCGGGCTTGGGGCCGTCACCGCCCTGAGCTTCGTCGCGGCGATTGCAGGCTTCGCGCTCCACATCTTTGGCTTGGCGCAA
Source organism: Maricaulaceae bacterium EIL42A08 (assembly GCA_024178355.1). Classification (GTDB taxonomy): domain Bacteria; phylum Pseudomonadota; class Alphaproteobacteria; order Caulobacterales; family Maricaulaceae; genus Oceanicaulis. Next base: position 43,426 of record JAMZNZ010000001.1, read on the forward strand.
ATTCCCTTCACCAGCTGGCCCACCAATCTGTTCTGGCCTTGCGCGACCATGCTTGGTCTTGTGCTGGGTTTCATCACTGTCAAATTCATCAACTCACGCGGCCAGAAACCCTTCCCGCTGGGCAAGTATGATGACCTGCCGTCGGTGCTCAAGGCGATCTACATCCAGCAGAAGATGGCCGATTTCTACATCGACAATCAGGGTGCTGATCCAGACGCGCTGCATGCTGCCTTCGGCAAATTCATCACCGAGCACGACCCGCAGAACACCCATTCGAAAACGCAGAAGCCGGGCGTCATTTCCTCGGCCGATCCGCAAAACGTAACTTCTTGAAGAGTTGAGCCAAATCCATGACACGTGAGCTGAATCTCAACGATATTCAGGGTAATATCACCCGCGCCTATGGCCGCTATTCCTTCCCGTTTGCGCGCTATTATTTCTTCCACTTCCCTGACGCGGCCTGCGGTCGCAAATTCATCGACAAGGTGTGTGAAAAGATCACCACTGCAGCGCGCTGGCCGACCATGCAGGACAAGCCAGACTGCACCACCAATTGCGCTTTCACCTTCCCCGGTCTGCTGGCGCTGCAGCTATCGATCCGGGCGCTCAAGGAGATGCCGTTCGAGTTTATCGAGGGCATGAAGGCGCGCGCCTTCATTCTGGGCGATCGCGACCAGACCCAGACCGAAGCCGAGGCCTTCAAGGCCAACTGGAACGACCACTGGGACCCGATCTGGAAGCATAATCGCGAGTTTGGTTCCGATGGCTCCAACGACGTACACATGCTGGTTACGCTCAACGCCCAGATCAAACCGGGCACCACCGACCAGCCGCACCCGGCGCTGGAAGAGCGCGCCGACTGGCTCATCAAACAGGCCGAAGCCTGCGGAGTGCGCGTCATGAATGGCGTGGGTCCCGACGGCAAAGGCACCTACCAGTCCGCCTCGGCCGTGTTTGACAAGATTGGTGAGGCTGTTCTGCCCACCGCCAAGGAGCATTTCGGCTTTACCGATGGCATCGGCGATCCCGTGTTTGAGGGCCAGTTTGAGCCTGAAGACGAAGCCAGGAATGTCATCGGCCGCGGCAAGCTGATGGGCAACGGCTGGGAACCGCTGGCCACCGGCGAATTCCTGCTGGGCCATCCCGACGAAAGCCAGGAATTGCCCCCAGCGGCCAAGCCACCCGAATTCATGCACAATTCCAGCTTCTTCGCGTTTCGAAAGCTGCATGAGAATGTCGCCAGCTTTGATGAGGTCGTCGACACCGAGGCTGAAAAATTCGCCAAGGTCATGAATGTCAACATCGAAGAGGCGCGCGAAACCATCCGGGCCAAGATGTGCGGGCGCTGGTCAGACGGCGTGCCGCTGATGAAATACCCGACCTATGACGAGTGGCAGGCGTTTCGCAAAGCCAGCGGCTTTATCCCGGACATCCAGCCGGATGATACGCCGGAAGAAAAGCAGAAGAAGGCGCTGGATGCCTATGGCAGGCACATCGCCTATATTCGCTCGCCAGAGGCACGGGACTTCAGATATGCCGATGACATGCAGGGCTATAAATGCCCGCTCGGCTCGCATATGCGCCGGGTCAACACGCGCGATTATCTTGATCCGCTGAACAATGTCGGAACCGACCCCAAGACCGGCAAGCCAGCAGAAAACCCCAACGCCACCAGCGCACTGAACAAGCGTCGTCGCATCCTTCGCCGGGGCCTGCCTTATGGTCCGTCCAATCTGGAGCACAAGGACGACGACACTGAACAGGGCGTCATCATGATGATCATGGGCGCAAACCTGTTTCGTCAGTTCGAGTTCGTGCAGCAGCAGTGGATTCAGTACGGCCTCGATTTTCACCAGGGCAACAACACCTGCCCGATGCTGGGCGATCACAGCCACCACAAACGGCACACGATTGAGTCCGACCCGGCGTCGGGCAAACCGCCCTACGTGATGAGCACGCTGAAAACCTTCGTGGAATGTCGCGGTGGCGACTATTTCTTCGCGCCCTCAATGACGGGCCTTCGCATGCTCGCCATGGGCACGATCGACCCGACCTAACGCCAGAGGCGCACAAATATGTTTACGAAAATTGCCAATATTTTCATCTCGCTCTTCACCCTTTTGAGGGTCATCGTGGCGGGACTGGTTTCGCTGCTTTACCTGATTGTGATGGGCGCTGTGTCGCTGGTCTCCGGCGGGATCGGGCCGTTTCTGCTCAAACCTGCGACCCAGCAGAAAGTCTTTAATGTGTTGCGCGCCTTCTGGCCGAACATCGCGTTGAACACCGTGATCATCAAGTCCTACGAAAACACCGGCACGGTGATCGTCACCCGGCGCGAGGACGTGCTGGACGTGCTCAGCCGCGATGCGGACTTTGAGGTCGTCTACGGCAGCCGCATGAAGAAGCTGACCAATGGCGACAACTTCTTCCTGGGCATGCAGCCAGGCTGGGACTATCAGCGCGATGTGTCGGCCATGCGCCTGGCAGCGCGGATTGATGATGTGCCCAACATCATCCTGCCCAACGCCCAGACGCGATCTGCGGAGATCGTTGAATCGGCTGGCGGCAAGATCGACATGGTCCAGGACCTGACCCTGCTGGTCCCGTGGGAGATGACCTCCACCTATTTCGGGGCCGGCGGCGAGCGCGACGCCATGGCGGAGTGGACGACCAATCTGTTCTGGTATCTGTTTGCCGACCTGGGCGCGGATGAGCAGCTGGATGATATCGCGATGAGCGATGCCGCCGCCCTGCGCAGCTATCTTGATGACCATATCGCCGCGCGCAAAGCCAAGCCGACCAAGGACGACGATGTTCTCAACCGCTGTCTCGCCCTTCAGAAGGCAGACACCCCCGGCATGAGCGATCTGGGCATCCGCAACAACCTGCTAGGCCTTCTTATCGGGGCTATTCCGACCATTTCAAAGGCCAGCTGCTTTGCCATCGATGAATTGCTGAACCGCCCTGAACAGCTCGCCGGAGCCCAGGCCGCGGCGCGCGATGGCAATGACGCGCTGATGGCTAATTACGTATGGGAAGCGCTTCGCTTTAACCCGTTCAGCCCGCTGCTCTATCGCCGCGCGACGCGCGACGCGACCATTGCGCCATCAACCCTGCGCCGGGTCCGGGTCAAAAAAGGCCAGATGGTGTTCGCAACCACCGCTGCAGCCTGTTTTGACCCCTACGACCTGGCATCGCCTGGAGCGTTCAAAACCGACCGCCCCTGGGAAACCTATATTCCCTGGGGGTATGGCATGCACAAATGCTTTGGCAGCGCCATCAACAAGGCTGTCATCCCGGCCATATTGAAGCCCGTGCTGATGCAGAAGAATTTGCGCCGCGCACCAGGTGAGGCCGGCCAGATCAATAACGGCACGTCCGCCTTCCCCCAGCATTTCCATCTGGAGTGGGATAGGTAAGCGGAAGGCTGTTGAGCCCTGAATTAAATTTGCGAAGGAGTTGGAGCGGGTAGCGAGAATCGAACTCGCACGTTCAGCTTGGGAAGCTGACAGGCTACCATTACATCATACCCGCACATCTGTGTGCTGCGGCGTTATCGGTCGAAGCCCTCAAAAGCGCAAGTCTCCAATGCTTAAAGGCCGGATGCGTTAGCCGCCTCCCAACCCAAAAGAGGTTGCATCAAGAGTAAAAATTCAACCTTTGTGCAAGATTTTTACGCGCTGAAGATTGCTAGCTGGCACGATTCATCGTACGTAGACTGGCCATGTCCACAAATAATTTCGTGTCCCTGCTCCACCATATAAATGGCCTTGAAAACACCAAGGCTGTTGCAGAGGCGCAGGCCTTTTTTACCGCAAAGCTTCACAAGGTGGTGCGCGAAGCCGGTCTGGGCCTGGAGCGCGAGCTGTATGACTGGTTTGGTGACGCGCGATTCCATGAATTGCTGGACGGTGGGGCACCCAGTCTGGAAGAAGCGACGATGCTCACCCAGCTAATCAGCCAACATGAAATGGCTGTCGCAGATGAGCATCGGGCCGGGTTTGAGCCAATTACCCCTCACACACGCCCCGCGGGCAAACCGTCGCGTTCGCCAAGCTTCTCACCGAGCCAGATCGCGGCGTCTGTCGCTGGCATCGTTGCCATTGGATCGCTGGGTTTTGCCATCACCAGCATGAATACCGCCGGTGAGTGGCAAGACGACGCCGCCCGTGCCGAGGCCTTCTCCGCGCGTCTCGTGATGACGCTGGCTGAAGAGCTACCCCACGATGCGCCTACGCCGGTGATTGAAAACCTGGCCAGCGACGCCATCGACTATTTCCAGGCCCATGGCGAGTTCGCCGACCCCGAAGCGCTGCGCGACTGGTCGCGCCTGTTCACCATCGTTGGGCGCCAGCGCTGGAACGCCGGCAACACCGCCGGGGCGCGCGAAGCCTTCCAGACAGCCGTCGCCGCAACCCAGCAACGCCTTAACGCCGCACCTGACGACCTGAACGCCACCTTCGACCACTCTCAAGCCGTGTTTTATCTGGCCGATTTCAATTATCGCAACGGCGACTTTGACGCCGCCGAAACCGGCTATGATCAATATGCCGCGTTGACGACCGAGCTCTATGAAGCTGACCCCGAGCGCCCGCTCTATCAGGCTGAATACGCCTATGGATTCTTGAACGCGGCGATCATGGACTGGGAGCGTGGACGCATCGATGAGGCGCTGGAAGGGTTTACAGCGGCGCTTAGTGACCTGTCTGCGGTTGCTGAGACGTCGGATGTAGTGAGCGCTTATGACGTAGCAAATGCCCACGACTGGAGGGCCCGAGCATTTTATGCCGCCGGTCGATTTGAGGACGCGGTCGAGGAAAGTTCCATCGTCATTTCAACTTACGATGAGCTTCCTTACTCGGTATCTTCTGAATTTCGCATGCTTGGTGCGATGGCTCGCAAAGCATCATCGCTCTTTGACCTTGGGAATGTTCAAGAGGCTGCCGCCATTATCGACGAAGGTTCGGAACGAGCCGAAGAGCTTCTAAATAACCAGCCTGACAACATTGCGGTGTTGCGACGTTATTTAGGATTCATGCTTCAGCGTATCGACCTTGCATTAGCCGAAGAGCGGCCACTCGCGGGCAAGCTGATCGCAGATCACGCTAGGTCGACCCTTGCAAGCAATCTCCAAGGCACAGATCGGATTGTGCCCACGAGGGAAGCGGCAAACTTCGCTTTGGCCGCAGCTGAAGTTGCCTTAACTCTCGGAGCTTATGAGACAGCTTCCAACGAAGCCTCTACCGCAATCAGCCTTTTTGCCAGCGAAGGCTACGAGGATCGGCTCGGCGTTGCTTTAAACGCATATGCTTATCAAATCGCGGGCGAAGCACATGCTGCGCAAGGCCGACCAGACATTGCGCGTCGATCTTTCCTGCAGGGGTTGGCGATATTGAATGCAGACCACGGCACAATTTCCGAGCGAATTGTTCGGGCCCGACTTGAATATCTAGTTGGAAACACGGAAACGGCCCTCGAACTCCGCAATCAAGTTACAGCTACCGGTTATTCTCACCCAAGAGATGTCGCCTTTTGGCAGAGAATCAACCAATCTGGCGTCGTCCAAAATGACACCGGAGAAAATTTAAATGGCGGGTAACGCACTTACTGAACTCGGTCTGACGGGCCGCGATATCAGACATGTTCCACTCTTGGTCTTCCCAAAGCCAAAACTCGAAGGCGGGGCTTGGGTCGAGTCAATTGGCATTGCTTTTGTTCACGGCACCGGCGAACTGCACACGTCCCATAAGGTCGACTACATCTTCTACCTGGTGGATCAGGATGGAAACGTTCCGACAAATCTGGAATTTGCCGACATCGAGGTGGGCGGAACAGCATGGCCAGGGATTTATGTCTACCCGGCACGGGGTGTAAGCGTTCAATACGGTGAAAGCCGCAAAGTCGTGGTCATGAAAAACGAGCTGACCCAGGACTGGTACCGGCATCCATTCTCCATCGCCATCCGCAACACGGATACGGGTGAGCTTTACGAGCTTGATCCAGGGACCGATTCAAACGGAACTCCTGGCCTGCCCTAAGGCCTTTAACACCCCAAACACCACGCGCCGGAGCACCCTGCTCCGGCGCTTTTTGTTTGCGCGCACACGGGGCCAACACGGTTGCGTTAGCTGTGTTGCCGTGACCTGCGGCGCAGCCTAGCTTCATCATGCAGACCGCATGACAGGGGTAGGATATGCCTGACGCCGCAGCGCCGCAAACCGCTGAAACCGAGAAGTTTTCAGACCTTGATGTCACCGCCAAGGGGGAGGCGCGCGCCCATGTGAGCTTCGACCAGCTAAAGACGCTGTGGTTCAATACCGGCACGCTATGCAATATCGAATGCGTCAACTGCTATATCGAAAGTTCGCCGACCAATGACCGCCTGGTTTACCTGACCGAGGCCGATGTCGCGCCCTATCTCGATGAAGTCGACGCCATGGGCACCGGACCGGTGGAGATCGGCTTTACCGGTGGCGAGCCCTTCATGAACCCCGACATGGTGCGCTTGACCGAAATGGCGCTGGAGCGCGGCCATGAGGTCCTGATCCTGACCAACGCCATGAAGCCGATGATGCGCCCCTGGGTGCAGCAGGGCTTGCTGGATTTGAACCAGCGCTATGGCTCAAAGCTGACCTTGCGCATCAGTCTGGATCACTACACGGCTCAGAACCACGATGCGGAACGCGGCGAAGGCGGCTTTGCTGCCACGCTGGAGGGGATGCGCTGGCTGATCGAGCACGGCTTTACGCTGTCTGCGGCCGGGCGCTCGCTCTGGCATGAAAGCGAAGCTGTCGCGCGCGCTGGTTTCCAGGGCCTGTTTGATGAGCTGGGTGCCGATATTCCGGCCGATGACCCCGCCCGCCTAGTGATCTTTCCTGAGATGGAAGAAGACGGCGATCCGCCTGAAATCACGACCGCATGCTGGGATATTCTGGGCATCGACCCCAGCTCGGTCATGTGTGCCTCAAGCCGCATGGTGGTGAAGCGCAAGGGCGCGTCAAAACCTGCAGTCCTGTCGTGCACGCTGCTGCCCTATGACGAGGCCTTTGAACTTGCCGAGACGCTGAAAGAGAGCCTTATCCCGGTCAAACTCGAGCATAAATTCTGCGCGCAATTCTGCGTACTGGGCGGGGCGAGCTGTTCAGCGTAGAGGTGTTCCCTTCGGTATCTGGGGAGAGGAAAGCAAATCCTCATCGACACTTCAAAGACCCTGTCCCGGCCAAGCCTGAATCTGATCCGGGCGCAGAGCCGGGATCGACGGTTTGCGGCTTGGACCAACTTGTTTGCGCTAACCATAGATCCCGGATCGCCGCTTCGCGGGTCCGGGACAGGCCTTAGGCTGGAAACTGAAACCACCTACCCCGGCGCAGCAAAATGCTTGCTCAACTTCAGGCCTTGCGCCTGGTAGTTTGAGCCAGCGGTGCCGTAGGGCGTATCCACTGCGCCGGCCATCGGCTCATAGACCAGCTTGGCGACCGCCTGTCCATGATCGAGGATGAAGGGCACGTCGCGGCCCCTCACTTCCAGCACGGCGCGAGAGCCTTTACCGCCAGCACTATCAACACCGAAACCGGGATCGAAAAAGCCTGCATAGTGGGCGCGAAACTCGCCGATCTCAGGGGCAATGGGTGCCATTTCAGCCGCCTGGCTTAACGGCACGCTCACCGCTTCGCGGCTGGCCAGGATGTAAAACTCATCCGGGTCGAGCACGATACGCCCCTGTGGTGCGTAGACCGGCTCCCAGAACTGCTCCGGCGCATGGCCGCCCACCCTGGTGAGATCGACCAGCGGTGCGTGGCGCTTGGCCCGCCAGCCCGCCGGGGCACCCGGCTGCAAATCCACCGACAGGGTCACAGACTGAAGCGGTTGGTGCGTGCCACGGCGCAGGCGGATCTGAACCAGCCGGTCACCAGGGCGGGCAAGCACAGAGTAAGTACGCGGCGCAATCTCCACATAGAGCTTGCCGGAATACCCTGCCGGGATCTGGTCAAAGGCGGTACAGCCATCACAGATCACGCGGGTAAACACGTCCAGTCGCCCGGTGGAGCTTTTCGGATTGGCCGCAGCGGCCAGATCGTGTGGCAGGGCCAGCGCTTCATCAAGCTCTGCCAGATACACGCATCCGGTCTCCAGCACCGTCCCGCCCTCAAGGTCGAGCTCGTGCATCACCACGTCTTCATCAAGGCGGTCAGCAACACTGCGGCCCGTGCCCGGCAGGAAGCTGGCTCTCAGTCTCCAGACCCGGCGCGCCAGGCGCAGATCAAGGCTGGCTGGCTGGATCTGACCGTCCGCCAGCGGCGTGCGTGGCGCGATCCATCCAGCCTCCACGCCAGCTTTAAGCGCGCTATCGGGCAGGATTCCAGTCGGTTCAGTCATGCGGAGGCTCGCGCTTTGCTCGGATAGAATCGCAGGGCTTTTGAGCAACCGAGTTTCAGGTCCCCGGCGCGCTCTGTCCAGCATTGCTGCTTGAGCAAAGCCAATTTCAGGTGTCAGATACACACACCGCCCTTCCCACCGATAGAGGAGATCGGGCCATGTATGCGCAGGAAACCAAAGGCGTCGTCGTGCGCGTGGAGCCTCATTTCCTTGATGAGGAGTCCGAGCCGGAAGACAACCGCTTCTTCTGGACCTACTCGGTGGAGATCGAAAACACCGGCGCGGAGCCTATCCAGCTGGTGGGCCGCGAGTGGCGCATCACCGACGCAAAAAACCGCACCGAGATCGTGCGCGGTCGCGGTGTGGTCGGCGAAGAACCGGTCATAGAACCGGGTCAGTCTTTCCGCTATACTTCCGCTGCGCCTTTGGCGACGGCTTCTGGCTTTATGGCAGGAGCCTACACCATGGTCAGCCAGGGCGGAGACCATTTTGAAGCGCTGATCCCGTCCTTCGCGCTTGATAGCCCCTATGGAGCGGCGACGCGCCACTAAAAGCGTTCCGGTAAAGTCAGTTGAGTGAATCTGCCCGCACAGTCCTGTTCGTGCTCGGCGTGCTGTTAGCCACGCTGTCGGTTGCGATGTTCGCGCCGGGCTGGGTGGACCTGCAGATCGGCGGCGCGGCGGCCTATGCCTTCTTTGGCGCTGGCGTGGTCGGCGCGGTCATAGGCGGCATCATGGCGCTCATGGGCAGTGGCGGCGACAAGAGCCTGTCCGCACGCGGGGCCATCATCCTGACCGGCGGCAGCTGGTTCATGCTGGCTTTTGCTGCTGCGGTGCCGCTGAAGCTCTCCAGCCTCGAAATGAGCTGGACCGACGCCCTGTTTGAGGCCACCTCCGGCATCACCACGACCGGTGCCACAGTCATGACCGACCTGCAGGAGACCGCGCCGGGCATCCTGTTGTGGCGCTCCATCCTGCAATGGATTGGCGGGGTTGGTATCATCGTGACCGCCATGGCGATCTGGCCGCTTCTGGGCATTGGCGGCATGCAGCTGTTTCGCCTTGAAAGCTCTGATGCGTCGGAAAAAGCGCTGCCGCGAGCCGGTGAAATTGCAAAGGCCGTGGGGTCAGTTTACCTGATCCTGACCTTTGCCTGCATGAGCGCCTACATGCTGACCGGCATGGACCTGTTCGATGCGATCAATCATGCCATGACGACGGTGGCGACCGGCGGTTTTTCCACCCATGACGGCTCCATTGGTCACTTTGCTGAGGGCGGCGCAGACCTTGTGGCGCTTGTCTTCATGGTGCTGGCCGGGCTGCCCTTCATTCTTTATGTGCGCGCCGCGGCGGGGCGTCCTGATGTCCTCATAAGCGATCCCCAGGCGCGCACCTTTCTGATCGTTGCCTTTGTCGCGGTGGTCTTGCTGACGCTGTCGCTTGCTGGCAATCCGCCCCCTGCCGATCAGGAGCTGCCCGGCTGGCGCATGGCGGCGGTGAATGCCGTCTCCATCCTGACCGGCACCGGCTATGCGTCGGCTGACTTTGGCCTGTGGGGCGGCGCGGCTGTGGCGATCTTCTTTGTGCTGATGTTCATTGGCGGGTGCGCAGGATCCACCACCTGCTCGGTGAAGATTTTCCGCTACCAGATCGCAGCTTCGGCGATCAAAGCCTATGTCGCCCAATATGCCAGGCCCCACGCAGTGGTCCCAATCCGCTATCGCGGCCAGATCGTGCCGGATTCGACGATCCGATCGGTGCTGGGCTTCTTCTTCCTTTTCTTTTCCACCTTCGCCGTTTCAGCCGCCCTGCTCTCGCTGCTGGGTCTTGATACCGTCACGGCGGTCTCCGGCGCGGCCACGACGCTGGCGAATGTGGGCCCAGGGCTGGGCGATATCATCGGCCCGACCGGTACGTTTCAGCCCCTGCCCGACCCGGCCAAATGGGTGATGATCGCTACCATGCTGATCGGCCGGCTGGAGATCATGGTCGTCATGGTGATGTTCGCGCCCGGCTTCTGGCAGCGCTAGAGGCGTAGCTGCTCGGTGATGAAGCGGGACTTCGCGGCGCGATACTCATCCATGGGCAGGCCATCAAAGCGCTGTTTGAGATCGTTATAGGCGGCCAACAGGACCGGGTTATCGATCAGCATGCGCCGGTAGGTCTCAAACACATCAAGCCTTGAGCCCTTCACCACCAGCTGAACCCCCACCGGACAGGCAAAGCCATCCGCCTCATAGGCGGCAAAGCGCTCATTGCGCACCGATTTCAGATTTTGAGTGTGGGTCTGATCAAGGCTGTCGCGCGTAGCAGCAAAGGCCTCCTCAGGCACACGCACCGCGATATCGAGATCGCCTTTGGTCAGTGCCCCGGGCACCGAGGTCGCGCCGACATGATCGCACTGGGCCTCAAGGGGAAGCGTGTTGCCAAAGCGCTCAAGCCAGATTTCGAACGCATCGGCGGCCCGGCGATGGGCCGCTTCTGTGTTGGCCAGCCGAAAGCGCTCTTCGATCAATCGTTCGCCTTGCCCGCCAAGTCGATTTCTGCAGCGGAGAATTTCCATTCCTTGTTGCAGTATTCGCAGGTCATCGCCACGGTGCCATCTTCGCGGGCCATGTGCGCGCGGTCATCGCTTGGAAAGCGCGCCAGCAGCTTTGCAAGACGATCATGCTCGCAGGCACAGCGGCGCACGATCGGCGTTTCGGCTTCAACGCGCACGCCCTCTTCATGGAAGAGGCGGAAGAGAACGCGGCCCGAGGTCAGACCCGGATCGAGCAGCTCGTCATCACCAACGGTATCAAACAAAGCGCGCGCGTGATCGAAATCACCGTCGGTATCGCCGCGCGTGTCGTCACCGGCGATGCGCTGGATCAGCATGCCTCCGGCGCGCCAGATCTGGCGTCCACCATCAACCACCTGACGGCCCACAGCGAGCTTTAATCGCGTGGGCACCTGTTCTGACTGGCTGAAATAATGCTCGGCGCTTTGGGCCAGACTTTCGCCCGTCACTTCGGTCACGCCCTGATAGCGCTCCATCCCGGCACCGGGATCAATGGTCATGGCGAAGTTTCCGCCGCCGAGCAGGCGGTCAGCGCCCACCGGGCCGCCTTCGACCTTTTCCAGCATCTTCACGCGGTCCGCGTCATACTTGGCATAGCCGCGCACGCCTTCACCGGGCACAAAATCGGCCACGACGAACGCCACCGCGCCCTCACCCTCGACATTGCGCCCCTGAGCGGCCGGACCGCTGGCCTGGACAATCAGCTTGCCTTCGATCTTCAGGCTATCGCCGACCAGTGCGGCAATCATCGCCGCCTCACCAACAAGGCGCGCGACGCTTTGTGGGTAGTCGTGGGAGCCCAGTATCGCATCCGCGACTGCACCCAGGCGCACAATGCGCCCACGCACCGGCCGTCCCTCCAACTGAAAGATGGAGATGGTGTCGTCGGTTGCGCCCAGCGTGTCTGGTATCTGACTTGCGTCACTCATAGTCGGTCCCGCGTCCCCGGCCGGGTCCAAAGCCAAGGGCTCAGGCCTCCGGCGTTAATTCGTTCAGCGCCTTGTCCAGTGCGCCAACAGCCTCGCGCACGTGATCTTCGGTAATGATCAGCGGCGGTGCCATGCGCGCGACATTGTCCCCAGCCGCACCCATCAACAGATGGTGTCCACGGGCCTTCGCGGCCAGTGTTTTATTCACATAACCATCCTTTAGCTTCAGTCCGACCAGAAGACCGCGTCCGCGGATCTCCTCAATCTTTTCGCCATGGGCATCGGCCAGGCCCGCCAATTGCTGGCGTAGCGTATTGGAAATATCCACCACATGCTGAAGAAAGCCGTCGCTGGTGAGCTCGTCATAGACGACGTTGCCAACCGCCATGGCCAGCGGGTTACCGCCAAAGGTGGAGCCGTGCGTGCCCACCACCATGTGATCGCCCGCTTTTTCAGTCGCCAGGCAGGCTCCCATCGGGAAGCCGCCGCCGACACCCTTGGCCACCGCCATGATGTCTGGCTGGGCGGTTTCAGCCCACTCATGGGCCCAAAGCTTGCCGGTCCGGCCAGCGCCAGCCTGAACCTCGTCATAAATCAAGAGGAGGCCATGCTCGTCACACAGCTCACGCAGGCCGCGCAGGCATACATCAGGAATGGCCCGCACACCGCCCTCGCCCTGAACCGGCTCGACGATGACCGCTGCAGTTTCCTCGGTGATGGCGTTCTTAAGCGCCTCGTGATCGCCGAACTCGACCTGGTCAAAGCCCTCCATCGCCGGACCGAAACCTTCAAGATATTTCGGGTTGCCGCCCGCATTGATGGCACCATAGGTGCGCCCGTGAAAGGCGCCGGTGAAGGTGATCACGCGATAGCGGTCCGGGCGGCCATTGGCGAAGTGATAGTGGCGCGCGGTCTTGATCGCGCATTCCACAGCCTCGGTGCCTGAATTGGTGAAGAAAACGCGGTCCGCAAAGCTGTCGCGGCAATACTTCTCAGCCAGTTCGCGCTGGCCCGGCACGCGAAACATGTTCGACGTGTGCCACAGCTTTTCGGCCTGCTCTTTCAGGGCTGCCACCGCCTTGGGGTGGGCATGGCCCAGACCGTTCACCGCAATGCCGGAGATAAAGTCCAGATAGCGATCCCCGCCCTTTTCAATCAGGTAGACGCCCTCACCGCGGTCAAAATTCAGATCCGGCGGGCTGTAGGTATCCATCAATGGCGCGGGCATAAGCATCCCCTTCAAGCTAAATCGGTGAAAAATCTTGTGGCGTGATCTAGAACCAGTCCGGTCAGCTCTTCAAGCGCCAGCCGGAGCGCAAAAGCACAAGACAGGCAACCAGAAGCGCAGCATTGATCACAAGACAGACCAGCGCGCCCACAAGAAGATTGCTGTCATGGGCCCCAATGAAGCCATAGCGGAAGCCATCGATCAGGAAGAAGACCGGGTTGACGTGGCTGATCGAATAGAAGGGCTCAGGCAGGCGCTCCACCGAGTAGAAAGTGCCCGACAGAAAGGCCAGCGGCATGATGATGAAGTTGGTGATCACTGCCAGGTGATCAAACTTCTCCGCCCAGAGCCCGGCAATCACACCGACCATGGCCATCATCGCAGCAGCCGACAAACCGAAATACACCAGCGCCCACGGGTGCGCGATCGACATCTCCACAAACGGGAACAGCACAAACGCGACGCTTGTCGCCACCGCCACCAGGACGCCGCGTGTAATCGCACCACCAATGAAGGCGGCAGCAAGCTCAGACGGGGAAAGCGGCGGCATCATCCAGTCCACAGTGTTGCCCATCATTTTCGCTGAGATCAGCGAGCTTGAGGAATTGGCAAAGGCATTGTTCAGAACGCCCAGCATCACAAGGCCGGGGGCCAGGAAGCTGGTGAAAGCCACGCCGCCAATCGCTTCACGATCGGGCCCGATCGCCAGCGTAAACACCATCATGAACAACAGGTTGGTGGCCACAGGTGCCAGCACTGTCTGGAAGTGAACCTTTAAAAAGCGGCGCACTTCCTTGTGGTACAGCGTCCAGAGCCCCAGCCAGTTTACAGCGCCGATGGCGCGCGGCTTGGGCGGAGTGGCGACCGTAGCATTTTTCAAGTCTGACAAGGCTTGATCCCTTTTAGAGACACACGTGAATGAACTGTACGTGCTCGCTTTAGCACGCTTTTCCCCAGCATTTCGAATCAGCTTTCCACAGGCAGTGTCACCGCAAGGCTTGTGCGCGGCTGCGCCTTGGCTACTGTATCTTGTGTCGGGCCCAAGATGTTGAGCCAACGCCCCAAAAGAGGGCCACCTGTAGTAGGTGCGGTCAGCGGATCCGACTCGGATGTGGACAAGCGTAGCAGGCGAGGAGCGCACCGCCATGGCATGGACTGAAGACCGTGTGGAAACCCTGAAGAAACTTTGGGCTGATGGCTTGAGCGCCAGTCAGATCGCCAAGCAGCTGGGTGGTGTCACCCGCAATGCGGTGATCGGCAAAGTCCACCGCCTTGGCCTTTCCGGTCGTGCAACCCCGTCGCGCCCGGCGCGTCGTCCGGCACCGCGCCCGGCCCAGCCAAGAACGGCCAAACCGGCAGCGCCCAAGACGGCAAAGCCTGCCGTTGCGGCCAGCGCCAAGACCGCTCCGGCTCCGGCCCGCACCGCGCCAGAGCCTTCATTGCCCGCGCCCCAGGAAGCCCAGAAGCTTCCAAGCGGCGAATACGCGACTGTGCTGACCCTGCGCGAAGGCATGTGCAAGTGGCCGATTGGTGACCCGGCCTCGACCGAGTTTCGCTTCTGTGGTCGCAAGTCAGGATCGGGCACCGCTTACTGCGAAGCGCACTCGCAAGTGGCTTACCAGCCCCAAGCGAAACGCCGCCGCAAGCCGAGCGACGACGCCAAGGCGGTTCTCGATAGCATCCAGGCCGCCCGCCGCGTGAATTTCTAAGTCACGCCAAAGCGTTAGGCATTAAAAACCCCGCACCATCCGGTGCGGGGTTTTTTGACGGGTCAGGTTTCGCCCGATCCTGGGTCAGGTTCATACAATCCTAGTTCGGATTTAAGGCGTATCCGGCCGAGCGAACCGTGCGGATCGGATCACCGTCACCAGCCTTGTTCAGAGCCTTGCGAAGGCGGCCAATATGGACGTCCACCGTACGTGCTTCGACATACACATCCGAGCCCCAGACAGCATCAAGTAACTGTTCTCGCGAGAAAACCCGGCCCGGGTGCTGAATGAGATAGTCCAGAAGCCGGAACTCGGTCGGGCCCAGATGCACCTCGGTGCCGGACCGGGTGACCCGGTGTGCCACACGATCAATCGTGATGTCGCCCACCACGACATTATCCTCGGCCAGACCAGGACGTATCCGCCGTAAAACGGCGCGAACCCGGGCGAATAACTCCTGCATCAGGAAGGGCTTGACCACATAGTCGTCCGCCCCGGTATCCAGCCCCCGGATGCGGTCGGCTTCCTCACCGCGCGCGGTCAGCATGATGATCGGCAGATTGCGGCTTTCCTGGCGGGTCCTAAGCCGCCGGCACACCTCGATCCCGGACACCTTGGGCAGCATCCAGTCCAGAACCACCACGTCAGGCTGGCGCTCCTCAACAAGCATCAGAGCCTCTTCGCCATCGGCGGCCATGGAGACCCTAAAGCCTTCTTTTTTCAGATTATACTGGAGGAGCTCAGACAGAGCGTCTTCATCCTCAACGACCAGAATATGCGGTTGCATGTCTATTCCCCATCGAAGGCAGTCGGCCGGGTTCCCCGCGGCCTGGTTGCGGCGATGTCCGCCCCGGTTACGAGATAGTGGACGACTTCCGCGATGTTGGTCGCGTGGTCGCCGATACGCTCAAGATTCTTTGCGATGAAGAGCAGATGTGCCCCCGGCTCAATCATCGACTTTTCATCGGCCATGGCCGTTACAAGCTCGCGGAAAAGCGCGTTGTAATGCTCGTCGACATCATCATCGCGCTCCCACACCGCGATCGCCTTCTCCGCGTTGCCTGTGGCATAGGCATCCAGCACCTCATTGAGGTGGCTCTGAACAACTTTACCCATGCGATCCACCGCCACAGCAAAGCTTGTCGGATCACTCTCAATCAGGGTTGGAACCCGCCGCGCGATCGATTTGGCCAGATCAGCTACACGCTCGAGATCATTGACGATTTTCAGTGCGGAGATACAGGTGCGCAGGTCCTGAGCGATGGGCTGACGCAGCGCCAGAAGGCGGATGATTTGCTTCTCGATCACCCTCTCGCGGTTGTCCACATCCCGGTCACGCAGCACCACCGCCGCAGCGCGCTCAGCATCGCGGGTACTTGCAGACTCAAGGGCATCGGCCACCATGCTTTCAGCCATGCCGCCCATAGCCGAAACATCAGCTGAGAGCTGTTCAAGCTCTTCTGAGAACGCCTTGACGATATGAGGCGCATTTACTGGGGCAACCATTTGAATGCCCTTTCATTAGTTGAGTAACAGGCGAACTTGCGAGCCATCAGCCGAAACGCCCTGTGATGTAATCCTGCGTACGCTGGTCGCGCGGATTGGTGAAAATTTCTTCGGTTGGCCCGTATTCCACCAGGCTTCCCAGATGGAAAAAGGCTGTCATTTGAGACACTCGCGCGGCCTGCGCCATGGAGTGGGTGACGATGATGAGCGTGTAGTTTTCTCGTAACTCATCAATGAGTTCTTCAATGCGCGCAGTCGCAATCGGATCCAGCGCCGAGCACGGCTCGTCCATCAGGATGACTTCTGGATTGACCGCGATGGCGCGCGCGATGACCAGCCGCTGCTGCTGCCCGCCCGACAGAGACGTCCCTGGCTGATCCAGCCGATCGGCGACCTCGTCCCACAGGCCCGCCTTGCGCAAGCTGGTCTCCACGATGGCGTCCAGCTGGTCTTTATCCGCAGCCAGACCATGGATGCGCGGTCCATAGGCAACATTCTCGTAGATCGTTTTGGGGAAGGGGTTAGGCTTCTGGAACACCATGCCAACCCGCGCCCGCAACACTACCGGATCCACATTGCGGTCATTGACCTCCTCGCCATCAATCAGGATGGATCCCGACACTCGCGCATTGTCGATCGTGTCGTTCATCCTGTTGATCGAACGAAGGAAAGTCGACTTGCCACAGCCAGACGGCCCGATGAAAGACGTCACCGTACAGGCTGGAATCTCGATGCTGACACCGTTCAGCGCCGACTTGTCGCCATAGTGCACGGTCACGTTTTTGGTCGCCACCTTGGTGGTGTAGCTACCTTCAACCGGGTGGTAGAGTGTCTCCTGGCGAACGGATGCGCCAGCCTGAAGCTTCTCATACGCTGTCACGTCACCATCTCCGCTCGTATTTACGGCGCAGATAAATCGCCACCGCATTGAACAGGACCATCAAGACCAGCAGCACCAGAATGGCGGCTGCGGTGCGCGCTTCGAAGGCGCGCTCTGCGCTTGTGGACCAGATAAAAATCTGCACCGGCATGACCGTTGAGGGATCTGTGAAGCCGGTAAATCCGAAGTTTGGGGCATCGGCCACAAAGGCCACCATGCCGATCATCAAAAGCGGGGCTGTCTCACCCAGAGCCTGCGCGAGGCCAATGATTGAACCCGTCAGCATACCAGGCATCGCTAGCGGAAGCACGTGGTGGAAAACCGCCTGCGTCCTTGATGCACCAACCCCAAGCGCGGCTTCCCGGATTGAAGGCGGCACCGCTTTCAGCGCTGCGCGTGATGAGATGATAACTGTCGGCAAGGTCATCAGCGCCAGCACCATACCGCCCAGCAACGGTGTCGATCGTGGCAGACCAAAGGCATTGATGAAGACCGCCAACCCCAACAAGCCAAACACAATCGAGGGCACCGCAGCCAGGTTATTGATATTGACCTCGATCAAACGAGTCAGCCGGTTCCTGGGCGCAAATTCTTCCAGATAGATCGCTGCCCCGACACCAACTGGCACCGCCAGAAAAATCGTTATGACCATGGTGAGTATCGTACCGATCAAGGCACCGCGCACGCCGGCCAGCTCAGGCTCGCGACTGTCAGCATTGGTAAACAGCAAAGCGTTGAAGGCGTTGCGTACAAGCCCGCGCTCTTCCAGAAGGCGCACGAAAACCATCTGTCGGTCGGTAATCAGACGTGTCGCAGCAGGGGTCTCGATCTCCCAGAACGACCAGCGGGTCACAGATCCGGACCAGGCCTGGTCAGCCAGAAGCACCTCTCCGGTCGCCTCCCGACCGCCCGATGTAATCGATGTCAGGCGTACGATCGTATCACCCGCCCGTACAAGCAGGCTCGGCTCTCGCGGGCCCAGTAAAAAGTCTGCGCCGGGCCGTAGGCGCTCGTTGAGCTGCTGTACACGCATCTGAGCGCGCTGAGCCTCAGCCTCGAGGATTTCCCGCTCATCAGGGTCAATCGTCTGGCGAGCAGACGCGAGCGCGGCTTCAGCCGCTGCTGCGTAACGGTTTGCACGATCAGCCATCACCTGACGCAAGCGATCTGCAAACGGGGCCAGCACAGCCTCCTGTGCCTCAAGCCTGGCAACATTGCCTGCAATCTCGATCGAAAGCGAGGCGTTCATATCAATCTGGCGCTCGCTGACTGAAGCGCCTTTGAGATACCGGTCCGCATCGTCAGAAATCGGGAACTCAAAATCGACCGATTGGCCAACAAGATCCGGATTGTTGACCACGTCCGTCAGGAGCCGGGACGCGTTGATTGCGCTATAGATCCCGAACAGCTCGCGGAGCTCACCAACGCCGTGCACCGTGGGAAACTGATCGCGCAGCGCGGCCTGGAGTGCCGCATTGTAACTGCCGCGCCTCAAACTTGCCTCGCTGCCATCACCGCGGGGGTCAACCAGCTCACGCTCAAGCGTGACGGGCAAGGTCAGGCGGTGGGCGGTAAAGGCTGCCAGCGACTGGGTGAGGATTGAACCAACCAGCAACGTCAAAAACAGCACAGCAAGCGTTATCGCGGTCAGGCCATAGGCCTGAAAGCGTTGTTCAGCCCTGTGACGTTGCGGCAAGCGCTCCATCACGGCGTCACGGATCGGAGCCAGCTTACTCATAGCGCTCTCTGAAACGCTCAACGACGCGCAGCGCGGCAATGTTCAAAAAGAGCGTGAGCGCAAACAGCACAAGCGCCAGCGCGAAGGCCGAAAGCGTCTTGGCGCTTTCAAATTCCTGGTCACCGGTGATCAGCATGACAATCTGAACCGTGATCGTCGTCACCGATTCAAGGGGGTTCGCCGTCAGATTGGCCCCCTGCCCGGCGGCCATGACGACGATCATCGTTTCACCGATGGCGCGGCTCACTGCCAGAAGGATTGCACCGACAATGCCGGGCAAAGCTGCCGGCAAGACGACATGGCGCACCGCTTCAGACTTGGTCGCCCCCATCGCATAGGCACCGTCGCGCAGGGACTGTGGCACAGCATTGATTACGTCATCAGACAGGGATGACACAAAGGGGATGATCATGATCCCCATAACCAGACCTGCCGACAAAGCGCTTTGAGTGACCGCGTCCTCATAGCCCAAAAGGACCGCCGCATCGCGGATGAACGGCCCCACGGTCAAAAGGGCAAAGAAGCCATAGACCACTGTCGGAACCCCGGCGAGAATCTCCAGCACCGGCTTGGCGATCGCGCGAAAGCGCGAACTGGCGTATTCCGACAGGTAAATCGCGGCGAACAACCCGACCGGCACCGCAACACACATGGCCACCAGCGTGATCAGAGCCGTTCCGGCAAAAAGCGGGACGGCACCAAAGGCACCGGTTTGTCCGACCTGATCCGCCCGAATGGCTATTTGTGGGCTCCACTGGAGACCGAACAGGAATTCATGGATGCGCCAGTCGATGGCAGCAAAAAACCGTATGGATTCGAACAAAAGCGACAGCACAATGCCAAGAGTTGTCAGGATCGCGATGCCGGACATGGCAAAAAGCGCGAAGGAAACCACACCTTCCAACCGGTTGCGCGCTCTGAAGGTCACCGTGATTTGGCGGCGCATCCATGTCAGCCCCCCAAGCGCCATGGCCATGGCAAGCCCGGCGGACGACCATCGAAACATCTCGTCCCACGGCCGCATGGCATCACCGGCTGCAATGAGCGCAGAGGAATTTCGGCTGGCAAAGCCTTCGCCAAAGGCAAGCGCGCGCGCGTCGGTCAGGAACAGATCCCGGCGGTCCGGAGTGGCCCTCCAGTACTCAAAGCCAGCCCGCGCGCGATCTCCAGCCAGATTATCAGGGGCGCGCACCGCAATTGACGCCGCAATCCGGTCCTGGACTTGAGATATTTCACCCTGCAGGCGATTCAGCTCGACCGTAAGGTCTCCCAGACTGCGCTGGTAAGCGGCCACCTCGCCACCATCACGCCGAGCCTTGTCCAGTTCGCTGCGGGCAACCTGGGCATCGGCTTCAAGCTGCGCAATGGCGTCATTGAGACGGCTTAAATCAGGGTCTTGAGCCAACTGGGTGTCATAGGCCCGGATCAGCGGTGCAGCTTCACGCTCCAGCTCACCCATCGCCAGCGTGTTGACCAGGCTTGTTCCCGTCAGCCCGTAAAGGGCCAGCAATATAAGCGCAGGTACGCCGGTCCACAGCGCAAGATAATACCCGTAATAGCTTGGCAGCGAATGCAGCTCACTCGGACGGCCAGCTGCAGCCACAAAGGCTTGGCGACGACCGACCAAATAGCCAATCGCCGTCAGCACCAGCAGCGCAAGCGCGACGTAAACCGAGATCTGCATGTCAGCTCCAGGACGCGGGCAAAGCTATTCCACCCACGTCTGGGGGCCCCGCGTTAGACGCCGGGAAACTGCTCCGCATCAGTCACTTGGTTATGACAAATTTACGACAGTTTTGTAACATCGCCCAGTTCCGCCAGGGAAAAGCCTAACCGCCTCAGGCTTCATCCGTTTCAAGCGGCTGAAGCCCCTCGCTCTCACGCGGTTGCTTGGTGCCAGAGGGCACTGGAAAAAAGACGGAAAAAACCGTCCCAACGCCCGGTGCGCTTTCCACGGAAAAACCGCCGCGGTGCCGGTTTACGATGTGTTTGACGATAGCAAGGCCCAGCCCGGTCCCGGACTTTGGTCCACTCTTTTGACCATCCACCCGGAAAAAGCGCTCCGCCAGACGGGGAAGGTAGCGCCGCTCTATTCCAGCCCCTTCATCGCGCACCCGCACGACACCATAGCGCTGATCGGGGTTGAGCGTTGGCGATGTCAAAGTGATACGCCCTGAATCCGGGGTCAGCCGCTCCCGCGCCTGCTCGGCCGAGTCGCGGGTGCGATCATCAAAGACGCAAACGCAAATCGTGGAACCATCCGGGGAATATTTGATCGCGTTACCAATCAGGTTTTCGACAACTTCAAACAGCTGGTCATGGTCCCCCTGGACCGTTGCGGTATTGGCGCACTCGTCAATGTCGAGCGTGATGCGCCGGTCACGCGCGACCGGGCTCAGCGATTCCACGACTTCCCTGACCAGGCTTGAAAGTTCAACGGCACCCGTCGGGGCGACATGCTCATTCATTTCGACCCGGGACAGCGACAAAAGATCGTTGATCAGTCGGCGCATTCGATCCGTCTGGACCTGCATAATGCCAAGGAAGCGATCACGCGCCTCTTCGTCATCGCGTGCTGGACCGCTCAGCGTTTCGATGAAACCAGACAGGGATGCCAGCGGCGTGCGCAATTCATGGCTCGCATTTGCAAGAAAGTCCGCACGCATGCGCTCGGCGCGTTTGGACGACGTGTCATCTGCAAGCACGATCATCGCCCTGAACGGCATAGGGCCCGCCACATCCAGCCGGATCGGCTCGACAAAAGCGCGAACGTGGCTCTCCAGCGGAGCGACAGTGGAGTACTCAACCGACGCCCCCTTTTCACCTCTCAAAGCAGCGCTGACCGCTTCGAGAACACGCGGCTGCCGAAGCACAGTTGAAAGCAGGCCTCGCTCAGCGCCCAGCCCCAGAAAACTGCGCGCCGCAGGATTAGCACGTTCAATGCGCCCACCCGGCCCAACCAGCAAGATCGGAATCGGCAGCCGTTCAATCATCAACTCACTGGAATCTGGCCCGGTCTCCCGCATGACCTGCGGTACCGTCGCAGCGGGTTTCGCATCGGCTCCGCCTTGCGCGGTCAGATAATAGACCAGCCCCAACGCGGCGAAGGCGAGACCACTGAATACAAACGCAACCAGTGTTAGCTCACCACTCATGGCCAGGACACACATGACTGCGAGCCCCAGAAGCACGACGAAAACGACGTCGCGCCTGCGCACGCGGTCAGCCCCGGAAGGCTGCGGGCGGGAATCGGGTTGCTGGCTCATGCCGGTGCCTACCATGACAGTGTGACAGTGCTATTGCCAGCGGCGTCATCGAGCCCGGCCTGTGTGAAGTCAACCCGAAGCTTTCTTCACAGTCATGCATCCGGTTGCCCTCGGCCATGCATCCTTATGGGTATACGCACCCGCAAGGGGGACGTAGTGGAATGTTACAGGGACCCGAACGCTATATGAATTTTCTGTAATTCGAGAAAAATTTGTCGTTTTTCGATAAGTTTTGATTGACTTTCAAGAAGCCCCTAGTAGTTTGCGGTCAATTGTTGAACTATCCGATTGGAGCGTAAGAACGTGCTTCGCCGAGTTTCGCCTTTCATTGCCGTTATTTGTGTTGCGGCCTGCACCCCGAACCCGTCGCTGGATGCGACGGCTCCGCTGGCGACGCCAGCCGGGTTCACCGCCCTGACGGCAGAGACCGGCCCGTCCGCTTCCGATTGGGTTGTCGGCTTTGGTGACCCCCGCCTGTCGCTTTTGGTGGCTGAAGCGCTGGATGCCAACCCGACGGTCCTGGCGTCTCGCGCCAGCCTTGATGCGGCCGAGGCCAGCGCTCGCTCTTCAAATGCGAGCCGCCTGCCGACTCTCGACGCCGGCTTTGGCGTGACCGAGCGTGACGGCGGCGCCCAGTCGGGTACGTCTTATTCGCTGGGCCTTGAAGCGGCCTGGCAGGCCGACATCTGGGGCCGCCTTCGTGACAATGCCCGCGCTGGCTCACTCAGTGCAGAAGCGGCTCGCGCGGACTGGTATGGGGCCCGCCTCTCAATTGCAGCTGCCACAGCACGCGCCTGGTATGCCCTGAACGAAGCCGCGCTCCAGACCGAGCTGGCCCGCCAGGATGTAGACACCCGCAGCCGCCAGCTGGAAATCGTTGTGCGCCGCTTTAATCGCGGGGTTTCACGGTCGTCTGACGTGCGCACCGCCCGTTCAGCGCTTGCCTCCAGCCAGGCTAACCTGGCGTCACGCGAGCAGATCGAAGCAGCTGCCTCTCGCACCCTTGAAACCCTTCTGGGCAACTATCCCGCAGGTGCGATCACCGGCGACGCTGGTTTGCCTGAGCTGGATGCGGTGCCGAACCCGGGTTCTCCTGAAGCCCTCTTTGAGCGCCGCCCGGACCTGATCGCCGCATCTGCGCGTCTGGCCTCTGCGGGCTTCTCAGCTGAGGCCGCTCGCAAAGCGCTCTACCCGAGCCTGCGCCTGAGCGGCTCGACGAGCGATGGCGGCATTAATCTGGAAGATGCTTTTGATCTTGATGGTCTGGTCAGCTCTATCGCAGCAAACCTGACCGCTCCGATCTTTCGCGGCGGCGCGTTACGCGCCGAACGGGATCGGGCAGCCGCCAATGCTGAGCGACTGGCAGCGCTTTATGTCGACGCTGCGCTGACTGCGCTGCGTGAGACCGAGAACGCCATCGACGCTGATGCCCGCCTGGCGGTTCGTGTGGAAGCGCTGACGCGCGCCGTCACCGAAGCCGAAGAGGCGCTGGAGCTGGTGGAACGCCAGTACGCATCCGGTGTCGCAACAATTTTTGAACTGATCGACGCCCAGTCGCGTCTGATCAATGCAAACGCACAGCTGATCACAGCGCGTGCAGATCGTGTGGACAACCGCGTCGCCCTTCATTTGGCGATTGCCGGGGACTTCGCAGCAGGCGGCGGCATCGCGCCGGACGCTCAATAAACTCAGCAAAGAGCCGGTCGAACCGGCCAAGGGACAGAAAAATAGAGGTTGGTCATGAATATTGGTCGGATAATCTTAAGCAGCATTCTGGTGGTTGGCGTCGTCGCCGTCATCGGCGGTGTCGTGGTTGGACTCGCCGCAACGGCAGCTCAGCCAGAACGTCAGGAAGTGGTGCCTCGCCCCACTGCCGTTTTTGTTACAGAAGCTGAGCCTACCCCCATCCAGCTTGCTGTTCGCACGCAGGGCGAAGTCACCCCGCTCACCGAGATCGACCTGGTTTCCCAGGTATCCGGCCGGATCACTTACGTGAACCCGAGCTTCGTCAACGGTGGCTTCTTTGAGGCTGGCGAGACGCTGGTACAGCTGGAAGACGCAGACTATCGCCTCGCCGTGACCCGCGCCTCGGCTCTGGTTGCCCAGCGCCGTCAGCAGCTTATCCGTGAGCAGGCTGAAGCCGAGCTGGCCCGTGAAGAGTGGGAAGCTCTGGGTGACGGTGAGGCCAGCGCGCTGACCCTGCGTCAGCCGCAAATGGCAGAAGCCGAGGCTCAACTGGCTGCCGCTCAGGCGAGCCTTGATGAAGCCCGGCTGAACCTCGCTCGCACTCGCATCTCGGCACCGTTCGATGGCCGCGTGCGCACCAAAGGTGCCGATGTTGGCCAGTTTGTTGGACCGGGCGCGCGTTTGGGCCGCGTCTTCTCCACCGACCGTGTTGAGGTTCGACTGCCGCTGACCAATAGCGAGCTGGCAACCCTGGCCATGCCCTTGGCTTACCAGGCCAATGCGAATGATCGCGGTCCGCTGGTGCAGCTGAGCGCTTCTCTGGCTGGCGAGACGCGTGTCTGGGAAGGCCGCGTGGTCCGCACCGACAGCGCAATCGATCCGCAGACCCGCACCATGAGCGCCATTGTTGAAGTGGATGACCCCTATGGTGCAGCAGCCGAAGCCGCCGGCGCACCGCTGGCAGTGGGCCTGTTCGTGAATGCCGAGATTGAAGGCCGCTCGATCGACTATGCTTACTCTCTGCCGCGCAGCGCTCTGCGTGGCTCGTCGCAAATGTTTGTGGCAGAGCTTGATGGCACCTTGTCGATCCGCAACGTCACCGTGGCTGACTCCAGCGCTGAACGCGTGATCGTCACCTCCGGTATCGAAGCCGGTGAGCGTGTGGTGACCTCGCCGCTGCGTGGTGCTGCGAACGGCATGCTGATCCGGGCCTTGGGCCCCGACGGTGAGCCGCTCGACCCTGAGCCCGAAGCTGAAGAAGACGCCGAAGCCGAAGACGAGGTTGAAGCCATCGCTTCGCAGGCCGGGGCGCGCACTCGCTAAGAGTGCCGCCTGAGACACGGGAGAGACCAAAATGGTCCAACGTCCAGACGAACAAGAACATCGCGGCATCCTGGCCTGGTGGGCCAAGAATTCAGTAGCGGCGAACCTTCTGATGATCATCGCCCTGATTGGCGGCGTCGTCGGCTTCTTCTCAATGCAGCGGGAAAACAACCCCGGTGCTGTCTTCCCGGGCGCATCGATCAACGTCGCCTGGCCGGGCGCTTCGCCTCAGGAAATCGAAGAACAGATCATCGTGCGTATCGAGGAGGCTCTGTCCGACCTTGATGGCGTCGACGAGCTTACCGCTGCAGCCCGCGAGGGCAGTGGCTCGGTATGGGTCTCTGGCGAGCCGGTGCTGGATGCCAATGAGTTCGTGAACGAGATCAAGCTGCGCGTGGACTCGATCAATAACCTGCCGCGTGAAGCCTTCCGGCCTCAGGTCAATCGCTGGCAGAACTCTGATCAGATCGCAGGCTTTGCCCTACATGGCGAAATTCCTCGCCGCGACCTGCAGCGTATCGCTCGCGAGATCCGCAATGAGATCGCTGCCACCATCCCGGACGTGTCTCTCGTGGACATGATGGGGACGCTGTCTGAAGAGGTCTCGATTGAGGTGTCTGAAGAGGCCATGCGTCGCTATGGCGTGACCTTTACCGACATCTCGCGCGCCATCTCCACCTCCTCGATGAACACCTCGGCCGGTTCGGTTCGCTCAGCTGTTGGCGATGTTCGCATCACCGCACGTGAGCTGGCCGACACCGCCCAGGACTTTGAGAACATCATCATTCGCCAGACCCCTGGCGGGGGTGCTGTGCGGGTTGGCGATGTGGCGACGGTCAATGACGGCCTGTCCGATTTCAATCTGAACGCCACGTTTAATGGCGAGCAGATGGTGATCATCGCCGTGCGCTCGACGGGCAACTCGGACATCATTGATGTTTCCAACGCGCTGAAAGCCTACGCCGCTGAGAAGAACGAAGAACTGCCCTCCACAGTCCGCCTGTCGGAATGGTGGGACGGCGCTGACCAGTTCAACTCCCAGCTGACCGTGATCGGCAGCTCCGCGCTTCTGGGCCTGGCCCTGGTGCTGGGCATCCTGGTGCTCTTCCTGCGCCCGATCGTGGCCTTCTGGGTGACCATCGGTATCGCAACCGCTTTTGCCGGTGCCTTCATGATCCTGCCCATGATGGGCGTGACACTGAACTTCCTGTCGCTGTTTGCCTTCCTGATCGTGATCGGGGTGGTCGTGGACGACGCCATCATCGTGGGTGAGAATATTCACGCCCGTGTTGAACGCGGCGAGCATGGCATCACTGCCGCTGTGGTGGGCACGCAGATGGTGGCCAAGCCGGTCATCTTCGCCGTAATCACCACCATGATGGCCTTTGCTCCATGGATGCTGCTCACTGGCCCGACGGTGCAGTTCACCGCCCAGATTTCGCTGGTCGTGATTGCGGCCCTCATCTTCTCACTGATTGAAGCCCTGCTGATCCTGCCGGCTCACCTGGCCCATATCGGTCCGCAGAAGACGACGGGCATCTTCGGTCCCTTCGTGCGCTTCCAGAACATGCTGGCTGGCAGCCTGCTGACCTTTGCCCGCGTGGTGTACGCACCAATCCTCGCCTTTGCGATCCGCCAGCGCTACGCCACCTTCCTGTCCTTCATCGGCATGTTCGTGATTGCCGTAGCCCTGATGGCGACAGGCCGGGTTGGCTTCTCCTTCATGCCGCAGATTGAAAGCGATCTGATCCGCGTGAACATCCAGCTGGCTGAGGGCACGCCCTGGTCTCGCACCGACGAGATCCGCGCCCGCCTTGATGAAGCAGAGCTGGAAGTCCAGCAGGCCTATCGTGAGGAATTCCCCGGCGAGATTGATATGATCCGCAGCCGCTCGACGCTGGCCACTGATGGTTCGGTACGTGCGTGGATCAATATCGCTCCGCCAGAGAACCGTCCCGGTCGCACGCCGACCGCAGACGTGGCACAGCGCATCCGTGATGCCCTGGGCCCAATCCCGGACGCTGAGGAAATCCGCTTCGATGCCACGATCAACGACAATGGCCCGGCCATTCAGTTTGCGATCAATCACCCGGACCTTGATGTCCTGCGTGCGGCCTCAGCTGAACTGCAGGACTATCTTCGCCAGTACGAGACCGCCTACGACATCGTGGACAATCTGCAGTCTTCGGCTGACGAGCTTCAGCTGACTCTGCGTCCTGACGCTCAGGCTCTGGGCCTGACCCTGGCTGACGTCACCACCCAGCTTCGCCAGGCCTTCTATGGCCAGGAAGTCCAGCGTCTGCCCCGTGGCGGCGAGGATGTGCGGGTGATGGTGCGGTATCCGCGTGAAGCCCGGAACAGCCTGGATGCGGTGAACAATATCCGTATCCGCACTGCCGATGGCCGTGAAGTGCCGCTAGCCTCTGTGGCCGAGGCGCGCTTTGCCCCGGGTATCAACCGGATCAACCGCCGCGAACGCCAGCGCACCGTGACCGTCAGTGCTGAGCTGACCGATCGGGATGTGGCCCCGACCATCCGTCAGGACCTGGAAGAAAACTTCTTCCCTGAGTGGCGTGAGCGTTATCCGGGCATCTCCACCGGTGCCATCGGCGAAGCTGAAGGCCAGGCGGAGTTCATGCAGGAGATTGTCGGTCTGCAGCTGATCATGTTCGGCATGATGTATGTGCTGCTGGCGATTGCCTTCCGCTCCTACTTCCAGCCTATCGCCATCATGTCGGCCATCTGGTTCGCCTTTGCTGGTGCCGTATTTGGTCACGCCCTTCTGGGTATACCGCTGGCCCTGTTCTCCTTCTTCGGAATGGGTGCAGCCGCCGGTATCGTGATCAACGACAACCTGGTGCTGGTGGACTTTGTGAACCGGCTGCGCGAACGCGGCGTCGGGGCTTTCCAGGCTCTGGTTGACGCGGGCGTCCAGCGCTTCCGTCCGATCTTGCTGACGACGGTCACCACCTTCATCGGTGTTCTGCCGATGATTGCGGAGCGCTCCACCTCGGCTCAGTTCCTGAAGCCCATGGTGGTGTCGCTGGGCTTTGCGGTGATCTTCGCTCTGTTCCTGACCTTGCTGCTAGTTCCGGCGCTCTATGCCATCGGCGTGGATATCCGCCGCCTGATCCTGTCCATCTGGACCGGTCAGTGGCAGCCCATGATCGGGTCTACCTATTCAGGCCACGAAAGCGGCGATGATTGTGTGGACGTGGGTCACCCTGAAGACTGGACGCCACCGCTGGACGGTGAAGACTCTCCGAAAGGAGGCCCTCGCCCGGCACCGGCCGAATAACCTCAACCTCTAATGCGGCGCAGGTCATGTCTTGGCCTGCGCCGTTCTTTTTCACTGCAGGACTGCTGCCAAGCAGGCTTGCCAAATCATGGGGCCAGCGGCGACCGTCGCGGCCACAACAGTCCCGAGACACCGGACAAACCGGGTCGGGACTTTTACTGTTGATGGGGAGATCACATGAAACAGTTCTTGATGTCCTGCGCGGGTCTGGCCGCGCTGACCCTGGCGTCCTGTGCGCCGCCCGCCGACGGCCCGTCCGAAGGTGCTGACGCCGGCACTGAAATGGCTCAGGCCGAAGCCGCCAGCGAAGCGCCACGCTACGGCACGTTCGGTATGGACGTGGCTGGCATGGATACCAGCGTTCATCCGGGCAATAATTTCAACCACTACGCCAACGGCACCTGGCTGGCTGAAACCGAGCTGCCGGGCGACCGCTCGCGCTATGGCACCTTCTCCATTCTGGCAGAAGAAGCCGAAGAGCACGTCCAGGCGATCATTTCTGATGCCATGGCGGAGGGCGGTGAAGCGGGCTCCAATGCCCAGCTGGTCGGCGCGCTTTATTCCAGCTGGATGAATGCGGACGCGATCGAAGCGGCTGGCACAGCCGGCCTCGATCCATTCCTGGCCGAAATCGCCGCCATTGAAACCCATGACGACGCAGCCGCGCTGTTTGCCACGGTTCATCACCAGGCCCCGTACAGCGTTGCCATCTGGGCTGACCCGGACAATCCGAACGTCAATGCCTTGCGCGTGTTCCAGAGCGGTCTGGGCATGGGCAACCGCGATTACTATCTCGGCGATTCCGAGCGCTTTGCCGAATACCGTGAAGCCTATCAGGCCTACATCGCCCAGATCCACGATCTGGCCGGCGTAGACGGTGGTGAAGCCAACGCACAAGCGATCCTGGACTTTGAGACCCAGCTGGCTGAAATCCACTGGACGCGCGAAGACAGCCGCGATGTGACCCAGACCTATAACCCGATGAGCCCGGCGGAGCTCGATGAGCTGGCCCCGGCACTGAACATGTCCCAGGGCATGGAGGCTCTAGGCATCAATATCGAGCGCCTGATCGTGGTGCAGCCGACCGCGATCTCTGGCACTTCGGAGCTTTTTGCCAACACCGATATCGAGACCATCAAGGCGTGGATGACTTTCCACTTTATCTCCGATCACGCCAGCTGGCTGCCGGCGGCTTTTGATGAGGCAAGCTTTGACTTCTTCGGCCGCACCCTGCGCGGTCAGGCAGAGCAGCGCCCACGCGACCGTCGCGGTGTGAACCTGGTTGGCGGAGCCCTCGGCCATGCTGTGGGTCAGATCTATGTGGATCGCCACTTCCCGCCGTCTTCAAAGGACCAGATGGACGATCTGGTGCAGCGCCTGACGGTGGCCTTCCGTGGCCGTCTGGAAAACCTGGAATGGATGGACGACGAGACGCGTGCTGAAGCGCTGACCAAGCTGTCCACCTTTGAGCCGCGCATCGGCTATCCTGAAATCTGGGACGAATATGACGGTCTGGAGCTGGTCGAGGACGACTATTTCGGCAACCGCATCCGCATGGCCGAGTTCAGCTGGGCTGAGCAGCTGGAAGACGTCTATTCAGAAGTCGACCCGCGCGAGTGGGGCTGGCCTCCGCAGATCGTGAATGCCAGCTACAACCCGCTGCAGAACCAGATCACTTTCCCGGCCGGCATCCTGCAGGCGCCGTTCTTTGATCCGAATGCCGATCCGGCCATGAATTTCGGTGCCATTGGTGGTGTGATCGGTCACGAGATCGGCCACGGCTTTGACGACAACGGCCGTCGCTATGACGCCGAAGGTCGCCTGCGCATGTGGTGGACCGACGAGACCAATGAGCGCTTCATGGAGCGAGCCTCCATGCTGGGTGCCCAGTACGACACCTATTGCCCGATTGATGATCAGTGCGTCTCCGGTCGCCTGTCCATGGGCGAGAATATCGGTGACCTGGGGGGCCTGCAGATGGCCTACACCGCATGGCGTGAATATGTGGACGAAGTCTATGGCGGCGAAGCCCCGGTGATCGATGGCTTTACCGGCGACCAGCGCTTCTTCCTCGCCTGGGCTCAGGTCTGGCGCAACCTGTACACCGACGACGCCCTGCGCGGTCAGCTGGTGCGTGGTCCGCACTCGCCGCCTCGCTATCGCATCAACGGTGTCGTGCGCAATCTCGACGCCTGGTACGACGCCTTTGGCATTACCGAAGAGCACGAGCTTTACCTGCCGCCAGAACAGCGCGTGCGCATCTGGTAAGCAAAGTCGAGTTTGACTGACTGGCAAGGCCCCGGGCGTCTATCGCCCGGGGCTTTTCTTTGCGCGTGTTAGCTAACCAACACGTGGAGATCGCCTGAATGAAGGTTCACTTGCACCTGCCGTGAAACCGATTGAGTTTCAGGCCGCATCATTAAGACAGAGCCAGGGTGTGCCAGGGGAGCGGCATGCCGCAAGCAAACTGAAGACAAGGATCATCGCCATGCCTAAATCCATCTCCCGTCCCCTGCTGACCGGGCTTTCAGCCCTCACCCTTTCATCGGTCGCACTAACTGGCGCTTTTGCCCAGACCCCGGACTGGGCCGATGACGCCGACGCCCTGCTCGACACCCACTGGAATGAGGCAACCTCGAGTGTTTCGGTTATCGTGACGCGCAATGGCGAGGTCGTTTACGCACGTGCAGCCGGCATGGCCGATCTTGATGCTGGCAGACCTGCTGACA
The DNA here is from genome assembly GCA_024178355.1 of Maricaulaceae bacterium EIL42A08. Lineage (GTDB taxonomy): Bacteria > Pseudomonadota > Alphaproteobacteria > Caulobacterales > Maricaulaceae > Oceanicaulis. The sequence goes on from JAMZNZ010000001.1 coordinate 74,653, forward strand.
CCGATACGGTTTACCGCCTCGCCTCCATCACCAAGCAGTTCGCATCCGCGATCATCCTGCAGCTGGTGGACGAAGGTCAGGTCGCGCTCGACGCCCCCCTCTCAGCCTATCTGCCGGACTATCCAGAGCCTGGTGCCAGCGCGACGGTGCGCCAGCTCCTGAACCACACCTCTGGCATTCGCTCCTACACCAATCTGCCAAGCTTTACAGAGAATGCAGGGGCGACGGCAGACAGCGGGCTGACGACCTCTGAACTGATCGCGATCTTTGACGATGAGCCGCTTGAGTTCGAGCCGGGTGACAGCTGGAACTACAACAATTCCGGCTATGTGCTGCTGGGTGCCATTATCGAGGCCGTAACGGGACAGAACTGGTACGAAGCGGTTGAGGAGCGCATCAGCGAGCCACTGGGGCTTGAAACCCTGCGCTATGGCGGATTTGAAGATCAGATGCCGACCATGGCGTCTGGCTATTCAACCGATGAAAACGGCGACATTGGACCGGCTCGTCGCATTCATATGAGCCTGCCTCATGCGGCCGGTGCCCTGATTTCTGATGCCGAGGACCTGGCTGAGTGGGCTGAGGCGCTGCACAGCGGCGAGGTCGTCTCGCACGCGCTGTATTCCGAGATGATCGCGCCAACAATGCTGCCAGATGGAACCGAAGTCCCTTACGGCTACGGGCTGACCCCCGGCGACGTGCGTGGGCGTCCGACCATCGGACATAGCGGCGGTATTTTCGGCTTCTCAACCGAAAGCCTTTACCTGCCGGGTGAAGACCTGTTCGTCGCGGTTCTGGCGAACTCCGATCAAGGTCCGCTGTCCTCTGGCCTCGTCGCGCGCCGCCTGGTCAGCTACGCCATCCGCGATCCCTACCCCAGCTTTAGCCCGGTTGAGGTTGATCTGACCGAGCTTGAGCCGCTTTACGGCGTCTATGCGATTGAGGGCACGGAAGATTCCCGTCAATTCTTTGCCCGTGACGGCCAGCTTTACACGCTGCGCTCCGGTGGCAGCGCCAGCGAAGTCTACCCCGTGGGCGATAATCGCTTTTACTACGGCCCGGACAGCCTGACCTGGTTTGAGATAGTAGAATCTGAAGACGGCACGCCCGTCATGAATATGCACCAGCAAGGCGCGAGCGAGGCGGAACCGGCTCTGTGGTCGGGGCCAATCCCGGAAGGTCCGGCGACAATCGACCTGCCTGCAGATACGCTGGCGAGCTATGTGGGCAGCTATGCGCTCGGCGGCGCATCGCTTGACATCCGGATGGTCGATACCGGCGCGCTTGAAGCCCAGCTCACAGGCCAGCCTGCAATTGCCATCGCGCCCATCAGTGAGACCGAGTTTCTGGTCACAGGCGTTGATGCCCGCCTTGTCTTCACCGCAGGTCAACCGGCCCCGTCGGTGACCCTGTATCAGGGCGGTCAGGAAATCGTGGCGGAGCGGACCGCGGATTAACCGTCCAGCCTCGATATTTCCGCGGACATTACAGCCCCGGGCGCTCAGCGCTCGGGGTTTTTACCGACTGAACAGTCCCTCAAGCGGCCGGGTTTCTGCGCACTCGAACACGCCGCGCTCGTCGGCGGCCATGACCAATAGCGCCCCATGGTCCCCGTCCCGCTCAATCACGTTAAAACTTGCAGGCTCGCCCCGGGTGCGGCGCGATAGCGCCGTACCAGCCCCCACAAACCAGCAAGTCGAGCCATCGTCATTAGTCAGGGGCTCGGCGAAAACCTGATGCAGGTGGCCGCTCAGATAAAGATCGACACCGGCATCCACCAGAAGATCGGCCGCCCTGGCCCCTCCGGTAGTCCTGGCCCGGCCCCGCAAGCCGCCTGGCGCCACAATGGGATGGTGCCCGGCAACAAGGCGAAGCCCGTCATGCCCTGCGACCGACTGGGCCACTTTAAGCGCATCCTTTAGCCGGACCTTGCCCAGCGACCAGTCGAGCCGGGACTGCGCCCCACGGGCTGTATCCAGCATGATCGCGTGAACACGCGCATCCTTATGCTGGGTGGGTAGATGCCCGCCAAGTGCCCGGCGATAACGCGCCCACGGAGTGGCAATGCGCGCGGCAATGTTCAGATAGGGCGTATCGTGATTGCCCGGCGCACCCACAAGCGGCGCCTTGAGGCGTTCAAAAAAGCGCGCGGCGGCATCAAATTCCCGGCGGCGTCCAAACTGGGTCAGATCACCTGTGACCACGATCAGGTCCGGTGAAACCTGGTCCAGGCTATCGGCCAGCGCGTCGACCAGTTCGGGCTCTTCTGCGCCGAAGTGAAGATCAGAGATCTGGGTTAGCTTCATGACGAAACCGGAGCGGCAAACCGCCCCCCTTCTTCAACATAGGACAGTGTCACCGGCCCCCTGGCGCGCACGAGCTCTCCGTCAAGCAGAAGGCGTATCCATTTTGGCCCCTCAAGGCGGGCAGGGTCGCTCGACGTTTCTGAGATGCCATCAAGCGCGGGGCCAACCGAAAGAAGCGACGCCGATTGCAGCGCCAGGCCTGCCAAATCCCCCTCGCCAACCAGACGGTGTTCGAGGCCGTGCTGAATATCCGCGTCGCCGCGCATAGCCTTGAGCCCGCCTGGAATGGTGATGATCGCGCTGCGCCGGGTGAGCCGGGTCTCTGCGCCATTGACGCAGAGCCTCAGGCGCGGCTGGGTCATCTGGCGCAAGCCCTGCCACATGCGACCTGCAGCCAAACCCGGCTGGCGACCCTTTCGGTTCGGGCGCAGAGCCTCACGGGCCTGACCAAAGCGAACGGGTGCACCGGCCATCATCGCGACAAAGAAATAGCGCCCTGCGACCTCACCAGCTGGTAGCGTCAGGGGTTGATAACCCTCAAACTCTGACAAAATGGTCTGAACGCTTCGATCCCCATACAGGCGGCGCGGCAACAGGTTCGCCGTTCCGAGCGGAAGCGGGATCATCGCCGCGGTGACACTCGCCTCGCGGGCCTGCTGCAAAACACTCACAGCGGTTCCGTCCCCGCCGGCAATCGCCACGAAGTCGCACCCGCTGGTCAGCGCGCCTTTAACAGCACTCTGAAAACCCTCTGCAACATCAAAGACATCCAAGCGGCGTTGGCCGCCCTGTTTTGCAGCTTCAATCACCGCATCGGCATCCACGGACCGCATCTGTCCGGCATCCCGGTTTATGATCAATGCCAGCTTGGCCATGGCTTTAGACCTAGTCAGGTCCGCGACGAATGTAAGCCCTGGCCGCTAATTATCGTGTCTGGGCATTGAACCGTCACACCATCGGTTTAAACCTCTGCGCAGACTGATGACCTTGCCTTAAAGGATTTTGCCATGGCCCGCCGCTTCCTAACCGCCCTGACTGCAAGTGTGGCCAGCATTGCGCTGTCCGGTTGCCTGATCGTTGATGTTGAAACGCGCGAGCGCGCACCGGCTACGGCGGCGAGTCCGGCTGCTTCGACCTATACGCCGGGCAGCTTTGACGGCGCCGGTGCCGACTGGCGCATGCTGGCAGAAAGCGAGCTTGCCGATCGGCTGAATCGCCCACGCCGTGAGGGCCGGGCGCGCAACGTCATCCTGTTCGTCGCTGACGGCATGAATGTCTCCACCATCACCGCAGCGCGCATCCTTGATGGCCAGAACCAGGGCAATCCGGGGGAGGAAAACTACCTTCCGTTCGAGACCTGGGGGCATTCAGCGCTGATCAAAACCTATAATGAAAACGCTCAGGTTCCCGACAGTGCCGGAACCGCTACCGCGCTCCACACCGGCGTGAAAACCGATATTGGCGCGATCTCCACCTATGCCGGTCAGGGCGTGGCGGCCTGTGCTGAAGGTGCTGAGCTGCCAGCCACCACGCTGGAGCGTGCCCATGCGCGCGGAATGTCCACCGGGCTGGTGACCACCACCCGCCTGACCCACGCGACGCCTGCCTCTGCCTATGCCCACCTACCCAGCCGGGACTGGGAGAGCGATACCGCCCTGCCGCCCCATGCGGTTGAAGCAGGCTGCCGCGATCTGGCTGAACAGCTGATCGATACCTGGTTTGTCGAAGGTGGCCCGGTTGATGTGGCGCTTGGCGGTGGCCGCGGAGCGTTTGTGGGCGAAGACCGGGGCGGTCAGCGCCAGGACGGACGCGATCTGGCTGAAGAATGGGACATCCTCGGCGGCTCCTATGTGGAGAATGCAGCTGAGTTCCGCGCGCTCGATCCCAATGGGGAGGAGCCGGTGCTCGGTCTCTTCTCACGCTCGCACATGTCCTACACGCTCGATCGTGATGACGCTGAAGAGCCCTCGCTCGCCGAGATGACCGAGTTTGCCATTGACCGCCTGTCGCAAAACGAAGAGGGCTACTACCTGCTGGTCGAAGCAGGCCGTGTCGACCACGCCCACCACGGCACCAATGCCGCTCGCGCCCTGACCGATGCGATCGCCTTTGCCGAAGCCGTTGCTCGCGCTGACGCGATGACCGACGCGGATGAGACCCTGATCATCGTGACAGCCGACCACGGCCACGTGTTCAACATTGCCGGCTATCCGCGTCGCGGGAACCCGATCCTGGGCCTCGTCCATCCGCCAGCACCCGATGGCAGCGATGATCCGACCCCGCCATCACCGGCACAGGACGGCCGCCCCTACACCACGCTTGGCTACTACACCGGCGGCGTGCAGCGCGGCGATGAAACCCTGACGCAGGAGCAGGTCCTGGACCCGAATTATCGCCAGCAGTCGGCGGTTCCCATGGGGTCTGAGACGCACTCAGGTGAAGATGTGGCAGCGTTTGCCCGTGGCCCGTGGGCTCATCTGGTCGATGGCACCATGGAGCAGCACACCCTCAACCGTATCATCACCTGGGCCTATGGCTGGGACGCGGAGGACGAGGAGTAACGCTCCATCCTCGCTCTGATGGGGAGCAGCCCTGTCCTCGCAAGCAAAAGCCCCGGCCGTTTGGCCGGGGCTTTCTTTAAGTTCCAGTTGTCATGGCCCGGTTTATCCGGGCAACCCATGCCGGGTGGTCTTGATCAGGTTGAAGCGTTTCAGAATGGGTCCCCCGGACAAGCCGGGGGATGACAAGACTCGGTCCGCTTAAAGCACCTCAAACAGACCCGCTGCGCCCATGCCGCCGCCGACACACATGGTGCAGACAACGTATTTGGCACCGCGGCGCTTACCTTCGATGAGGGCGTGGCCCACCATGCGGGCACCGGACATGCCATATGGGTGACCGACCGAGATCGCGCCACCATTGACGTTGAGATTCTCGTTCGGGATGCCCAGCTTGTCGCGGCAATAGAGCACCTGCACGGCGAAGGCCTCGTTGAGTTCCCACAGGCCGATATCGTCCATGGTCAGGCCATTGGCTTTTAGAAGCTTCGGTACAGCGTGGATCGGACCAATGCCCATCTCATCAGGATCAAGACCAGCCACGGCGATGCCGCGATAGGCTCCCAGCGGTTCCAGTCCGCGCTTTTCAGCCTCCTTGCCTTCCATCAGAACCGAGGCCGACGCACCATCAGAAAGCTGAGAAGCGTTGCCGGCGGTAATGAATTTGCCCTGCTTGACGGTCATGCCATTGGCAAAGACCGGGTTGAGAGCTTCAAGATTCTCAAGCGTGGTAGAGGGGCGATTGCCCTCATCCTTGTCCAGCGTGACGTCCTGTTTGGAGATTTCGCCCGTGGCCTTGTCCTTGACCAGCATGGTGCTCGGCATCGGCACGATCTCATCGTCAAACTTGCCCGCAGCCTGGGCCGCCGCGGTGCGCTGCTGGGATTGCAGGGCATATTCGTCCTGTGCCTCGCGGCTGACGCCGTAGCGCTCGGCCACGATCTCAGCGGTCTCCAGCATGGACATGTAAAGGTCCGGGCGATGCTCGTTAATCCACGGGTCAAAGGCCTTGTGGATATTCATGTGCTCGTTTTGAACGAGCGAAATGGACTCAAGTCCGCCGCCGACCGTGACCGACATGCCGTCGGAGATGATCTGCTTGGCCGCAGTCGCAATGGCCATCATGCCCGAGGCACACTGGCGGTCGATGCTCATTCCGGACACAGACGTGGGCAGCCCGGCGCGAATGGCGGCCTGGCGGCCCACATTCTGGAAGGTTGAGCCCTGCTGCATGGCTGCGCCGATGACGACGTCATCAATCTCGGCCGGGTCGATCTTGGCCCGCTGGACCGCATGCTCGATGGCATGACCACCCAGCGCCTGGGCCTGGGTATCGTTGAACGCTCCGCGATAGGCCTTGCCAATCGGGGTCCGCGCGGTAGAGACGATCAGTGCTTCACGCATGGGAAGCTCCTTTTGAAACTGAAGGGGTCTTGTGAAGGTTAGCCGAGCGAAAGATCGAAATGCTTGGCCGCATACTGGAGGAATTTGAAGGTCTGGCTGGAGCCTTCTTCATAAGGTTCCTGGCCGTCAGGCGACGTGATCTTGTCCAGATTAGCCAGAACATTTTCCGCTGTCTGCTCTTGCGGTGGCAGATAGACGCCCGGCGTCTCGTAAATTCTGGTGGCGGCATACCCGCCCGCACCCGCACATAGCACAGTGCGCTCCGGAGCCTGTTCAGCGGCCAGCACGATAAGCCCCGCCGTTACACTTTCCGGGGTCATGAGTTTCAGGGCCTCTTCGGGGATCAGGCCTTCAGTCATGCGGGTATGGGCGGTCGGAGCCAGAGCATTGACCTTGATGTTGTTTTTGCGTCCCTCAAGGTGGAGCACATTCATCAGGCCGATAACGCCCATTTTCGCAGCGCCGTAGTTAGACTGCCCAAAATTGCCATAAATGCCAGACGAGGAACTGGTCATCACGATGCGGCCATACTGGGCTTCGCGCATCGGCTCCCACACCGCTTTAGAGCAAATCGTGGAGCCCATCAGGTGCACGTCGACGACCAGCTGGAAGTCTTCCAAAGTCATCTTGGCAAAGCTCTTGTCACGCAGGATGCCGGCATTGTTGACCAGCACATCGACACGCCCCCAGGCCTTCAGCGCCTGATCGACCATGTCGGCAACTTCGTCCGCCTTGGTCACGTTTGCACCGTGGGCGATCGCTTCACCGCCGCTGGCGCGGATTTCATCAGCCACAGCCTCGGCGGCGGACGCCGATGCGCCGGAGCCATCCACGCTACCACCGAGATCGTTGACGACGACCTTTGCGCCGCGCCGGGCCAGTTCCAGCGCATGGCTGCGGCCAAGGCCCGTGCCTGCACCGGTTACAATCGCGACCCGGCCATCAAATCGAATGTCAGACATATGAAGACTGCCTCCCAGAACTTGTATCTGGGACCATCGCAGCCCGTTTCAGGTCAGATTGCAATCACCGAGCGCGGTGATTTTTCACACTGCGACCGTTGTTTAAAGAAGAAAGGTCGGGCGCTCTGCCAGACCCAGGCGATTGCGCCCCACAAAGGCCTCGACAGAGGCCTCAGCAAAACCCATGAGCGCTGTGCAATCCGCCATCAGTGTCGATGCATCTGCCGCCAGGGCCACTTTACTGCGCCGATCACGTTCGCTACCGATATGACGCTCCCAGTCTTCAACGACTTCCACCAGCAATTCCGGGCAAAGCGAGAACGCATCAACGCAGGACGCCAAACGGGTTCCCGAGGCTGCCCGCAAATCCAGGACCGCCTGGGCTTTCAAGACGTCAGCCAGCGGCCAGAGGCGCATGCGTCCGCCCTGAGAGCGAACACCATGGACAGCCCGGATTTGCCCCAGCCTCTGCAGGTGGCGCAGCACACCCGTCGTTACCGGCTGGTCGATGGCCTCATCCATGACTTCAGCGTCGGTCAGAACGCCGCGCATACGCCAGTCATAGACCAGCAGTGCACCAAGTGCTGACGGTTCACGCAGGGTGAAATCAGACCGAGACTGTGTGGTAAGCATGGCAATAGACCCCCGATAAATATATTTAGTGATCAAGTCCACTAAATTCAGTATTCGGAGTCGGGATTAACGATCCACTAAAAAATCTAATTAACTCACTGAACATGTTCATTTTGTGGTTTGGCGTCTAGCTGCGCAGGCGCGCAGACCACAAACACTTTCGAACCAAATGGCCAGATAACCCAAGAGGCAGTAGCTACTCAGACCGATTATTTTTAACAGTGAGTGGCGCGCCGTGAATGAGAAACGCCGAATGCGCAGCTGCAACTTTTGAACACGCTCGCCAACGGTGTCGAGCGCCCGATCACGGCTGTAAGGCTAGCATCGCGCCTGGGCGACCAGATGCGAGCGAGGACCAGCAAGGAATGGCGGGCGGTAGGTGCGCCACACGGAACCCAACGGGTTTGTAAGGCGAACAGCCGCCCGCAGCGTTAGCGAGGAACGAAATTTCGGGCGAACTTGAGCCTCATGGAAAAATGGCGCGCCATGAAGGGATTGCTTCAAACGCGCAGCGCCAACATTCGAACACGCTTAGCGACGGTCTCGAGCGCTCAATGACGGCTGAGGTGGCTAACGTTGCGCCCAAGCGAACGGATGTGAGAGAGGATCAGAGAAAGATGGCGCGCCGGGGAGGATTCGAACCCCCGACCCCCAGATTCGTAGTCTGGTGCTCTATCCAGCTGAGCTACCGGCGCCTTTCGCTTGGCGGGTGATCCCGTCAGCGAGGCGCGGAACCTAGCTTCGGCTTTGGCGATTGGCAAGCGCTTCAAACGCCTGTTTTGCAGGTCGAGGTGTGATTGGCTGGCACGTATGCCTGAAGCGTATACCGGCGCACACTCTATTCAGACTGTCCAAGCGCCACGTGGACGCCCCGCGCAACCGCCCGCGCCAGACAATCGGCGGCGAGATTTCCCAGTCGGGCCACGTTAAACGCGCGCATGTCTTCGCCAAGCTGGCGACCGGCAGCGCCAAGAGCGTATACGACATCGCCATCAAATGGCGCATGGACCGGCCGAATGGCCCGTGCAAGGCCATCCTGGCCCATCACACAAAAACGCCGGGCTTCATCGCGGTTCAGATCGGCATCGGTGGCAATGACGGCGAGAGTCGTTTGTGTGCGGGCACCAGGATTGACCTTGGCGTCACCCCAGTCTTCGGGATCGAGTGTCCAGTCTGCCTCAGGCCGTGCGCCACCAAACTCCCCGTCGATCTCAAACGGGTACGACCAGAACGCATCGCTGTTGGGCACCCGGACCGAGCCGAAACAGTTGACCGCCACCAGTGCTGCCACAGCGAACCCGTCCTCGGTAACAAGGCTGGCCGATCCAATCGCCCCGGGATGCGAGCCAGCCATGGCCCCAAGCCCGGCGCCGACGCGACCCAGCGCTACCGGATCACCGGCGCGAGCGTTCGCGTACGCCTCGAGCCCCAGCTGGCGATAGGGCGGCTCTGTGCCCCAGGCCTTGTCGCCCCCATTGGCCAGATCGTAGAGGCAGGCGGCCGGCACGATGGGGGAGTTGGGCACACCCGGCGCTGGCATCAGGCCATAGCCCCGCCCCTCAGCGCCCAGCGCGGCGCACACGCCGTCGGCTGCACCAAGGCCATATACCGAGCCCCCAGACAGGCAGATGGCATCAACCGCCTCCACCAGACCGCCAGGATTCATGACGTCAGTTTCCCGGGTGCACGCCCCACCTCCGCGCACGTCCACCGCAGCGATGGCCGGGCTGTCGGTAACGACTACGGTCGTGCCGGTGCGTGCTTTGGCGTCCACCGCATGACCAACACGAAGGCCAGCGATGTCTGTCAGGTCGTTTCTAGGGCCGGGCTTTGCCATGGACGTCCTCTTGCATCGAAATATGGACCGACCTTAGCAGGGTTGCCGCGCGAGAGAAGCGCGCCCCTTGCATCGCGAGGTCAGATGGCGACAGTACATATCTTCATGTTTGCAAACAGTGAGCTCGCCATGCTTCGCCGGTCCGGTCTTGCCCTTTCTTCTGCACTTTTACCGCTTGTATTGAGCGCCTGTGGTGCGCCAGACGCTGCAGAGCCTGTCGAGGAGGCCGCCAGCGCGCCGGAGCTGGAAGCTGGCGGCATGATCGCGGCCGCCCATCCTGATGCGGTTGAGGCCGGGCTTGCGGTGCTGCGCCGGGGCGGTGACGCGATTGATGCGGCGATCGCGGTTCAGGCCACGTTGAGCCTGGTTGAACCGCAAAGCTCTGGCATTGCCGGCGGGGCCTTCATGCTGCGCTATGACGCCGAAACGCGCCAGATCACCGTCTATGACGGACGCGAGACGGCACCGGCCAGCACCACGCCGGAGCGTTTCCTTGATGAGGATGGCGAGCCCCTGCCCTATGTCCAGGCGTGGCGATCGGGACTTTCCACCGGCGTGCCGGGGGCTATCGCCATGTTTGCCATGGCCCATGAGGACCACGGCACGCGGCCCTGGGCGGAAAATTTTGAAGAGAGTATTGCGCTCGCCGAAGCCGGATTTGAAATCCCGCCGCGCCTTGGCAACATGGCCGCGCGCATGGCTCGCTTTACCGATATCGAGGAAACCGGTGCCGCCGCCGATTACCTGTTCGATGAGGATGGCGAGGCCTATCCCATCGGCCACGTCCTGACCAACACGGCCTATGCCGACAGCCTGCGTGCCATCGCCGAAGACTGGCGCAACTTCTACACCGGCCCAATAGCCGAAGCGATTGTCGCAAAGGTCAATGAAGAGCCGCGCGCGGGTGGCATGACGCTGCTCGATCTTGAAAACTACACGCCGGTTCGCCGTCAGGCGATTTGCGGTCCCTATCGCGGACTCCAGATCTGTTCGGCACCACCGCCCTCGTCTGGCGGCACAACGCAAAATGCGATCTTGGGCGTGCTGTCACAGTTCGACATGGCCGAGGCTGGTCCGACTGTGGATGGCTGGCATCTGTTCATCGAGGCAAGCCGGCTTGGATATGCCGATCGTGATCGCTATGTCGCCGATCCTGATTTCGCCGATGTGCCGGTCTATGGGCTGATCGACCCGGATTATCTGACCCAGCGTGCAACCGAGATCGATCTTGAAGCGGCCATGGAAACCGCGACCGCTGGCACGCCGCCCGGCGCGCCAAACCAGCCTGAGGACACCAGCGATGATGCGCCAGGCACCAGCCATTTTGTGGTTGTTGATGCCGATGGCGATGTAGTCTCCATTACCACAACGGTGGAAAGCCCGTTCGGATCTGGCCGCATGGTGGGCGGCTTCTTTTTGAACAACCAGCTGACTGACTTTGCCCGCGACCCACGCGATGAGGCCGGTCGCCTGCTACCGAACGCACCGGCGCCGGGCAAGCGCCCTCGCAGCTCCATGTCGCCGACGATTGTGCTGGACCAGGAGGGCGAGTTTGTCTTTGCCACCGGATCACCGGGCGGCAATTCCATCATCGCCTATGTGGCAAAGTCGCTGGTGGCCATGATCGACTGGGGCATTAGCCCGCAAGATGCCGCCGCCATGCCCAATGTTGTGGCGCGCGGCGACACCATCAATATCGAGACCGGCTTTGACCCGGAGGTGCTCAGTGCTCTGGAAGCGCGCGGCTTTGCCATCAATGGCGAGCAGGGCGAAAACTCCGGCATCCACATTGTCCGCGCCACTGAAGATGGCGGCTATGAAGGCGGCGCTGACCCAAGGCGGGATGGCGTCGCGCGGGAACCATGAGGCGTGTGTCGATGGTCCCAAGGGCATCCATGGCAGCAATGATGGCATGTGGACTGTTTACGGTCCTCGTAGGATGCGATGCCGCGACAGAGCACGAAAATGTGGCTGGATTGACGGCGGCGACTGCATGTGGAGAATTGGAGATGCCGGTCGCGACTCTCCAGCTGGACAGCGTGGAGCCCATTGATTACGCGGCCGTCAGCAATCGCGTCGCCAATCAGCTAACAGACACTGTTGATATGAGCCGAACGCAGGCTGTCAGCTTGAACTGGGTTTCAGACACTGACGCACTGAAACTTGAGCTACCTGGAGCGGACATGGCCTACTGCGAACACGCTGTTTCCGCAATCGCGCGCGACCTTGCGCTTACGGACATCGTTCTTCGGCCAACACACTGTGATTGCGCAGAAAATACGATCACAAACCTTGAATTCACCGAGTAAGGCCGTATCGCCGCGAAACGTTGAGATTGAGCGCTCCGTCGACGGCTAGGACGCCTCCAAGTTCTGAGAAAAGCCGCGCGGGGCAGCTTGCGCGGCTTTTTGATAAACCAAACCCGCCTCGACGTTTCCGCCAGGCGTTTTGGGCAAGCAGGAGGGGCGCGGGAGCAAGTCCGGGCCGTTATTGGGTATGGTGACTTTATGAAGCCCGATAAAGGCTCCCGCGCCATCAGGGGTGATTTTTCGAGCCTGGGGATCGACGGCTCGGCACTGAAGCCTCTTCTTTTATCCACATTTGGGACCGCATCCCCACTGAACGCCGGTTCGCAGCTTACGGTGCGTTAGTCCGCTCGCCACTCGGGAACACCCCGCCCACCCCCTCGGTCCGGACGCTCCGGTTCGACCTCCCGTGGGGATGAGCGGGAGGGAGTGTAAGGGCAGAGTGGAGGGAGGGGGATATCTCACTCTCCCTTCTTGAGGGGAGAGGGTTGGGGTGAGGGGTTTAAACGCTTCAATTTACGAAAGCTTTTGCAGTCTGAAACGCGCCCCCTCACCTGACCTCTCCCCCTTGATCAAGGGGGAGAGGGATGGCTACGGCACAGCACCAAAATGAAACCCCGGCCAACCCCGGACTTGATCCGGGGGCCGAGCCGGGGCCTCCATGCGCGTATAGCGCTTCATTCTGAGGAAGGTCCCGGATCGCTTCGCGTCCGGGATTTCAGGGCTGAACAAAAAAGGCCCGGCGTTTCCACCGGGCCTTTAATTGGAAATGATGGATTGCCTCACATAAACAGCGTCGCCGGGTTTTCCAGCAGCGCCTTCATGGCCTGGATCAGCTGGGCGGCTTCATAACCGTCGACGATGCGGTGATCGAAGCTGGAGGACAGGTTCATGATCTTGCGTGGGACCAGGCGGCCTTCCGCGTCATAGCGCGGCAGGGTCTGCATCTTGTTCACGCCGATGATCGCGGTCTCGGGGTGGTTGATGACCGGCGTCGTGACAATCCCGCCGATTGCACCGAGCGAGGTGATCGTGATGGTCGAGCCGGTCAGCTCTTCCTTGGTCGCCTTGCCCATGCGGGCTGCATCGGCCAGACGCTTCACCTCAGCCGCGGTGTCCCAGATATCAAGGCTTTCAGCGTGGCGGATCACCGGCACCATCAGGCCGTTCGGGGTCGCTGCAGCGATGCCGCAATGCACACCCGCATACTGGGTCAGCATCGCGCTGTCGGTGTCGTAGTGGGCGTTGGCTTGCGGGAAGCTTGGCAGAGCCTTGACCAGTGCCTGCATCAGGAAGGGAATGATGGTGAGCTTGGCCTGGCCCTCCTGGCGGTTCGCATTGAGGTGCGCGCGCAGATCTTCCAGCGCGGTCAGGTCGATCTCGTCCACATAGGTGATGTGCGGAATGGTGCGCTTGGACAGCGCCATGTTTTCCGCAATCTTGCGACGAAGCCCGATGACTTTCTGGGTCTCGACACCTGTACGCGGCGCTTTCGAGGCTGCACCCGCACCGCCGACCTTGGAGACCAGACGGCCACCGGCGGCGATGAAATCATCGAGATCTGAGTGGGTGATACGACCGGCAGGCCCCGTGCCCGGTACCGCAGCCAGATCGATATCAGCCTCCAGCGCACGCTGGCGCACAGCCGGGCTTGCCAGAGGACGCTCGCCGGAGGGACGCGCAGGAGCAGGCGCCTTCGCCGCCGCAGCGGGCGCAGCAGCAGGAGCAGGCTCAGGCTTGGGTTCCGGCTTCGGCTCTGACTTGGCTTCAGCTTTATTCTCGGCCTTGGGCTCAGCCTTTGCCTCTTCCTTCGACGCTTCGGCTTCTTCGGTTGGCGGGGTCCCGTCGATTTCAATGACAAGGATTTCGGTGCCCACGGCGATTACGTCGCCCGGCTCGCCCAGCGTCATCTTCACCACGCCATTGACGGCGCAGGGGATTTCCACGGTGGCCTTGTCGGTCATCACATCCAGGATGTGCTGGTCCTCAGTAACCTTGTCACCGGCCTTCACATGCCATTCGACGATTTCAGCCTCAACGACGCCTTCGCCGACGTCGGGCATTTTATACTTGTATTCGCTCATGATCAGGCGGCCTCCGTGACCGTTTTCATGGCGCGCGCAAAGCGGTCGCGCGTCGGGAAGTACGCCCATTCATGGGCGTGTGGGTATGGCGTGTCCCAGCCAGTCAGGCGGAAGACCGGGGCCTCCAGCGCATAGAAGCATTCTTCCTGAATCTGGGCGGCAAGTTCAGCGCCAAAGCCAGATGTACGCGGCGCTTCGTGGGCGACAACCACACGGCCGGTCTTGTTCACCGACTTTGCGATGGTTTCGATGTCATAGGGCACCAGCGTGCGCAGATCGATAATCTCCGCGTCGATGCCAGACGCTTCAGCCGCAGCTTCAGCCACGTGGACCAGCGTGCCGTAGGTCACCACGGTGCAGGCTTCACCTTCGCGCACGATATCGGCCTTGCCCAGCGGCACGGTGTAGTGGCCATCGGGCACTTCACCCTTGGGGTGCTTGGCCCAGGACGACAGCGGTTTGTCCGGCACACCATCAAACGGGCCATTATAAATCCGCTTGGGCTCAAAGAAGATCACCGGATCACCGCTTTCCAGCGAGGCGATCAGCAGGCCCTTGGCGTCATAGGGGTTGGACGGCACCACCACCTGCACACCGGGAACATGGGTGAAGAAAGCTTCAGGGCTCATCGAGTGGGTCTGTCCACCGCGGATACCACCACCCCACGGAGTACGCACCACACATCCGGACGTAAACTGCCCCGCAGAGCGGTAGCGGATGCGGCTCATCTCCGAAACGATCTGGTCAATCGCCGGGAAGATATAGTCGGCAAACTGAATCTCGGCGATCGGCTTCAAGCCACGGGCAGCCATGCCAATGGCCATGGCGGCGATGGCTGCTTCGTTGATCGGGGTATCAAACACCCGGTCCGCGCCGTACTTCGCCTGCAGGCCATCGGTGGTCTTGAAAACCCCGCCGAAATAGCCCGCATCCTCACCAAAGGCGACCACGTCTTCATCGCGCTCAAGCAGCACATCCATGCCGCTATTCAGCGCCTGGATCATGTTCATAACCGGCATGGCTTAAACTCCCAGATCCTGGCGCTGGCGCTTCAAGCGCCAGTCCTGCTCAGCGTAAACATCTTCGAAAATGGTTTGGGTGGGGGCGAGCGGCCCCTCGTGCAGCGTGCCGTGGCTTTCGGCTTCCTTGTAGGATTTGACCACCAGCTGGGTCATTTCCTCTTCCAGCTGTTCGTGGCGCGCCTGATCCCATTCACCAAGACCAATCAGGTGCTGCTTGAGGCGCTCGATCGGATCGCCCAGCGGCCAGACCTCGCCTTCGGTCTTGGGGCGGTATTTGGACGGTTCGTCAGAGGTGGAGTGAGCATCAGCGCGGTAGGTGAACAGCTCCAGCAGCGTCGTGCCATGACCAGCGCGGGCGCGCTCAGCCGCCCACTGGGTCGCCGCATACACAGCCAGGAAGTCATTGCCGTCCACGCGGATGGAGGCGAGGCAATAGCCCAGACCCTTGGACGCAAAGGTCGGCGCGTCGCCTAGTGCAATACCCTGATAAGACGAAATCGCCCACTGGTTATTGACCACGTTCAGGATGGTTGGCGCGCGATAGGTGGACGCCAGCGTCAGGGCCCCATGGAAGTCACCTTCCGCCGTGGTTCCATCGCCAATCCAGCTGGCCGCGATCCGGTCTTCACCCTTGTAGGCGCACGCCATGGCGTAGCCGACAGCCTGTGGGAACTGGGTCCCCAGATTGCCGGAAATCGTAAAGAAATTGCCCTCTGCCCAGGTGTAGTGGACCGGCAGCTGGCGGCCTTTCAGGTTATCGCGACTGTTGGAGATGCAGTGGCACATCATGTCCACGATATCCCGGCCGCGCGCAAACAGCATGCCCTGCTGGCGATAGCTGGGGAAAATCATGTCATCGTCACGAAGCGCCATGGCGGCTGCGACCGCAACCGCCTCTTCGCCTTTGGACTTCATGTAGAAGCTCATCTTGCCCTGGCGCTGAAGCTTCAGCATGCGCTCATCATAGATGCGCGTCAGGACCATGTGTTTCAGACCTTCACGCAGCACATCGGCGCTGACCTTGGGGTCCCACTCACCCACTGCCTGGTGGTTATGGTCCAGAACGCCAACCAGGCCGAGGGCCAGATCCTGTGTCTCCCGCCCCTCGACGGTTGGATCGGGACGCTTGGCCTCGCCCGCCTTGGGCAGCTTCAAGTGTGAAAAGTCTGGCTCTTCACCCGGCCGGAAAGGCGGGGCAGGCACACGAAAGCGGGTTTCGCCGTTCGACATGGGGAGGTCTCTACCTTCTATCGTTAGGGCATTTGCGCGCGGGGATACGGGTCTGACGCCCATTTTGCAAGCGGTGTGAGCGCTAATGTGACCAAGTGCGCATCTGCTATGAGCACCGCGCAGCAACTTGCTGCGGCGCACCATAAATTTCTGTTTTTGTTGAAGAGGTGAGCCGGTCAGTGCGTTGAAGACAGTGCCCGCGAGCGTCCTGCCATTCCCCTTCCGATTTGACCCAGGAACAGGTCCTGCCCTCAAAATGCCATTTGCCAGCAGGCCCAATCAGGCGTAACGCTCGCTGCATCATCGTCCCAGTTTAAAGGATGTATTCGGGATGACTTATTGCGTGGGCCTGCGTCTGAATAAGGGCCTCGTTTTCATGTCTGACACCCGCACCAATGCGGGCATCGACAATATTTTCACCTTCCGCAAGATGTTCACGTGGGACAAGCCGGGCGAGCGGGTCATCACCCTGATGACAGCGGGCAACCTGGCCACTACTCAGGCGGTCGTCAGCACGCTGGAAGATCGCATGAAGGCCCCGGCGGAGCGCGATCCCAGCATCCTGCGCCTGCCCACAATGTTTGAGGTCGCCCGCCTGGTTGGTGAAACCTTGCGAGAGGTGGTGCAGTCCCAGGCCGGAAGCGGCCAGGAAAGCGAAGCCACCTTCAGCGCGACGATCATCCTGGGCGGTCAGATCGCAGGATCAGAGCCGCGCCTCTTCCTGATCTATCCGGAAGGCAATTTCATCGAAGCCAGCGATGAAAACCCCTTCTTCCAGATTGGTGAGACCAAATACGGTCGCCCAATTCTGCTTCGCGGCTACCGCCCAGAGATGAGCTTTGAGGACGCTGTCAAACTGCTCCTGCTGTCATTTGACTCCACGCTGAAAGCCAACCTGTCGGTCGGCATGCCGCTCGATCTTCAGACCTACACCGCAGACAGCCTGCAGGTCGGTCATCAGCAGCGCTTTGAAGCAAACGATCCTTATGTCACACACCTGTCAGACGGGTGGAGCGATGCGCTCAACGCGGCGATTGCCTCGCTCGATGATTTTGAGTTTGGGGCTTAGCGCACATTGGCGATACCCGGGATGCAGACGCGCTCCGGGGTCTCGCTGGCTAAAGCCCTAACACCTTGCGTGCCGTCTCACTATCGGTGGCGATCTGCGCCTTTAAGGCATCAAGGCCGTCAAACTTGCGCTCGCCGCGAATAAAGCTGATCAGCTGGGTTTCGAGCGCCGCGCCGTAGAGATCACCGTCAAAGTCAAACAGGTGCACTTCCAGCCGCTCTGACACACCATCGACCGTGGGGCGTTTGCCTAGATTGGCGACGCCAGCAATAGTGCGACCATCATCGAGTGTGGACCGCGTGGCATAGACACCAAAGGCCGGGCGCAGATAATCACCAAGCTCAACATTTGCGGTGGGGAAGCCGAGCAGGCGGCCACGCTGGTCGCCGGTGAACACCTCGCCTTCAATGGCGAAGGGACGACCAAGGAGCGATGCAGCCAGCTCCGGCTGACCTTCGCGCAGGGCGTTGCGTACGGCGGAGGATGAGATCTTGTCCGCCGCACCGTCCGCGACAATCGCATCGGCAGTCTTGGCCGTGATGCCGCGCTCTGTGCAAAGGCGTTCAAGATCGTAGACGCTACCCGCCCGGCCCTGGCCAAAACAGAAATCGGCACCGGTCACGACGCCTTTAAGGCCCAGCCCCTTGTGCAGCACCGTATCAACAAAGCCCTCAGGGCTCATGGCGGCAAGCGCTTTGTCAAAGGCGATGTGGTGGACGATTTCAGCGCCAGCCTGACCCAAAGCGCGTACACGCTGGGCGTTATTCATCAGGGCAAAGGGCGGCGTATCAGGCGCGAAGACCCGGCGTGGATGGGGACTAAACACCGCTGCGCCAGCTGGCGCGCCCAGATCGCGCGCCAGATCAGCGGCCACGCCGATAACCGCAGCGTGGCCGCGGTGAACGCCATCGAAATTACCAAGCGCGACGACCGCCCCACGGGCTTGGTCCGGCACGGCATCGTGGCCGAAACAGGCTTTAACCGTCACTCGCCCGTGCGCTTGCGGCGCTTGCGCACCACCACTTCAGCGTCGGCAACCAGACAGGGTTCACCTTCAACCTCGCACACACAGGCCAGCTTTGCCTTGCGCGCCTTCACGTCAACCTCGGTGACAGTGGCGCGGGCGATGACCGTGTCCCCAATGCGAACCGGGCGCTCAAAGCGCATTGTCATGCCGGCAAAGATGGAACCAGGACCGGGCAGATGGCTGCCCAGAACGCAGGAAATATAGCTCGCAATCAGCGCGCCGTGGGCGATCCGACCCCGGAAAGGAGAGCGTTTTGCGTACTCTTCGTCCATGTGAAGTGGATTAAAATCGCCGGAAACTTCGGCGAATTTACGCACCGCTTCGTTATCAACAAGCCGAGTAATTTCAGCACTTTGGCCGACTTCTAGCTCGGTGATCCCATAGCCTTCAAATTCGCTCATGGAGCTGCTCCGCATATCTTCATGCGGGTGTTTAACCGAATTTTGACTGCGATTGTATAGCCTTCCTCTCATCCGCTGCACGAACAGCAGTCCGGGCGGCAAATTTTGGGTGGTAGACTTAACAACACGGAGTTGGGGCAATGGCTGTCGAAATGTCCATGCCAATCCTGGTGGTAGACGATTACAAGACGATGGTTCGCATCATCAAAAACCTGCTCAAGCAGATCGGGTTTGAGAATGTGGACGAAGCTTCCGACGGACAGGAAGCCTTCGACATGATCAAGAAGAAAAAATACGGCTTGATCATTTCTGACTGGAATATGGAACCGGTGACCGGTTACGAGCTCCTTCAGAAGGTGCGCGGTGACGAAGGCGTCAAAGGCACGCCCTTCATTATGGTCACGGCTGAATCCAAGACGGAGAACGTGATCGCGGCCAAGAAGGCCGGCGTGAACAACTACATCGTGAAGCCGTTTAACGCTGGTACGCTCAAAGCCAAAATGAGCGCAGTGATCGGCGACTTCTAAGTTTCGCACCCTTTGTTGTGAGGCTCGCCGCCAAAGAGTGAGCCCGGAACAGAGATGGTGTTTGGGGGACCAGGGCGTTCAGCCTTTGATGCGACGTGCGCGCAGGCTGAAACCCACAAAGAGGGAAGGGATAAACCCATGCCTGCAGCAGAAGTTGCCGCGCGAGTGCGCGAGAGCCTTCAATCGGTCAAAGCGGCCGACCTGAAAGATGCTCAGCTGTTTGAGGTCTTGCGCCTCGCTCAACAGCTGACCGATACCATGCAGATGTTCTTCGGATCACTGGACACGTCGATCCATGCCGAATTTCACGCCATCGCCGAGTATATCGCCCGCACGCGGGACGAAATCGCTCAGCTGCGTCCCAACGATATCAAGGAACAGCGCATCCCGGTTGCGGGCGCTGAACTTGAAGCCGTTGTCCAGGATACGGAAAAGGCGACGGAAAGCATTATGGCTGAAGCCGAAGCCCTGATGAGCCTCGAGCCGACCGATATGGAGAGCTATAAGGGCGAAGTGGATATGGCCATGTGCCGGATCATTGAAGCCTGCGCTTTCCAGGATCTGTCCGGTCAGCGCGTGTCCAAGGTCGTCGGTTCGCTGCGTCACATCGAGGAGCGGGTGGCCCGTTTTGCGTCCACCATGGGCGTGCTCGATGCTGAAGCGACCGAAACTGAAAAGGCCGAAGAAGAGCGTCGCCAGAAGCTGCACCTGAACGGTCCAGCCATGGGCGGCCCGGAAACCGACCAAACCTCTGTCGATGACCTGATGGCGCTTGATCAGGACTCTATCGACGCCCTGTTCGACTAAGTCGAACGTGGGGTGAAAGAGTTCGACTAGGACGAAGTCGCAAAACTGCGTCGTGCGAATGGCCCTGCCGGGATACTGGCGGGGCCGTTTGCCGTTTAGAGCCCGACCTTGAACCAGTCGGCCAGGTGATCGACGAAAAGGCGCACTCGCTGGGCCATGTAGCGGTTGGACGGGAAAACCGCCCACAGCTCTCGATCATCAGCGGTCCAGTCGGTCAAAAGCTCTGTCACACGCCCCTCAGCGATGGCGTCTTTAGCCGCCCAGGCCGGCGAGCACGCCACCCCCGCCCCGGCGCAGGCCGCTGCGACCGCCGCGCGCGCACCATTCAGGCTCATGCGACCTTTAATTTTGACTTCGGCGCTGTCCTTGCCCTGGTGGAAACGCCACAGATTGGGTGTCGGCCGATTGCGATCAATGATGCAGTCATGGGCCCCGAGCGCGCGCGGGTGATCTGGTGCGCCAGCACCAGCCAGATAATCTGGGCTCGCCACCACCGACATGGGCGCATGGGCCAGACGCTTGGCAATCAGCGAGGAGTCGGTGAGCTGGCCGATCCGGACGGCGAGGTCATAGCCTTCATCCACAAGATCAACCATGCGGTCTGAAAGCTCCAGGCGCACTTCCACGCTCGGCCATTTGGCCATGAAGGCGGTCACCGGCTCAACAAGACGCTCCGCCCCGAAGTCAACAGGGGCCGCCACACGCAGCACGCCAGCCGCCGCCCCCTGCTCTGCGGCGAGGCCGTTCTCGATTGCATCATATTCTGACAGCCAGGGCTCGATGCGCTCCAGCAGCGCACGGCCGGCATCGGTCAGGCGAACCGAGCGCGTGGTCCGCTCCAGCAGTCGCGCCTGCATGCGATCTTCCAGCGCCGCGATCTGTTTGGAGGCGGCCCCCGGCGTCAGTCCCTGACGCTCAGCGGCCCGCGTAAAGCTTTCCAGCTCAGCCACAGCCGCAAACAGGCGAAGGGCGTCGATCCGATCCATGAATTTCCCTAATGGAATTATTTAGCCAAGAAAGACGCTATTATATCGCGAAGTCAGATGTGTCATGTGAAAACAGCGTCAAACCGCCGATTAAGGTGAAAGAGCCATTAATCTCCCGCAATCGGTAATGCCTGAGTCCGGCCTTGCGGCAGGAAAAGGCCGCGCTCCGGCAGATCAATATCCGTCATCCTGAACTTGATTCAGAACCCAGTTTCAGCGCCGCACCCCTGGGTCCCAAATCAAGTTTGGGATGACGAATTGGATAAAAAAACCCCGAAGCACTGGCTCCGGGGTTTTTCGTTTCAAATAGGCTAGGGCCCTACTCCGCGTGGACGCTGTCGGCCAATGAGCGGTTGGAAATGACCTTGTCGAAATTGGCCCAGACACCGCCATCGCCGTGCCAGTCGCCCTTGGTGGCACCCTTGGAGTATTCGGTGGCGCGCGCTTCGAAGAAGTTGGCGTGCTCGACCCCGTTCAGGATCTCGGTCAGCCAGGGCAGCGGGTGCTCCTTGGTGCCATAGATGGTCGGAAGCTTGAGCTGCTTCATGCGCCAGTCGGCGATGTAGCGGATGTAAGACTTGATATCGTCCGGCGTCATGCCTTCGACTTCACCAGCCTCGAACGCCAGATCGATGAACTTGTCTTCCAGCTTGATCACCGTCTGGCAGCAATCGGCGATGTCATCCTTCACGCTTTTCGTCAGCGCGCCGGTCTCTTCGGCGAAGGTATGGAACATCTTCATCATGCCTTCGCAGTGCAGCGATTCATCGCGCACCGACCAGGACACGATCTGGCCCATACCCTTCATCTTGTTGAAGCGCGGGAAGTTCATCAGCATCGCAAAGGAAGCAAACAGCTGCAGACCTTCGGTAAAGCCGCCAAACACCGCCATGGAGGTGAGGATGTCTTCCTCCGTCTCCACGCCGAACTTGCCAAGATAGTCATGCTTGGCCGCCATCTCCTCGTACTCCATGAAGGCGGAAAACTCGGTGTCGGGCATGCCGATCGTTTCCAGCAGCAGCGCGTAGGCGGCGATGTGCACCGTCTCCATGTTGGAGAAGGCCGACAGCATCATGCGCACTTCAACCGGCTTGAAGAGCGGCATGTAGTTTTCCATGTAGTTCGCGCCGACTTCCACGTCCGACTGGGTGAAGAAGCGGAAAATCTGGGTCAGCAGATTGCGCTCCTTGTCGGTCAGCTTGGTCGCCCAGTCCTTGCAGTCCTCACCGAGCGGTACTTCTTCAGGCAGCCAGTGCACCTGCTGCTGGGTCTTCCAGAAGTCATAGGCCCACTGATAGCGGAACGGCTTGTAGGAATGGCTTGGGGTCAACAGGCCCGGGCGGTCGCTGGCGATGGTCTGCATGGCGGTATCGCGTCCTCAAACAGTCGGTGAATCGCGCAGGATGGCGCGGCGTTCAGAACAATATATTGTGGTGAACGCGCCGTTAACGTCCAGCCCTTGTGTGTAGGAATCTGACAATATCCACAGCCAGACGCGGCGCTCATCACGTTAACGAAGTTAGAGATCGACGTTCAAGAGACCAGTGCCACACTGTCCAATGAAGTGCGACAGGACGACGCTCACCCTGACCTTCAGCGCAGAATTTAACGCCGCCAGGTCAGGGAAAAGGCCGCAAAGCCTTCGTTGGTTTCCCAGGCGTCCGTCGCCATTTCATAGCGGGTTTCACGATGGATATAAGCCAGCGACACGTCCGCACCGCGCAAATGCATGGCGACGCCAGCCTGGGCATCGCCAACGACAGCATAGGGCTCCATCGCAAGCGCATCGCGCATGTCAAAGCCGCGTCCCGGATCGTACATGACCGCCTGACGGTCAGCCCCGGCGAAGAACCACCAGGCCGGGCGCTCACTTTCAAACCCATCCATATATTGACCGAGGCGCACCGTGGCACCGGCTGCAGCCGAAGGCCCGTCATCACCGATGGACACACCGGCACGTGGACTTAATCCGAAATCGAGGCCATCGGCCCCGCCGGGCGCATCAAATGCACCTTCATAGCTCAACGCCATGCGGCGACGCTCAAAACCCTGCCCTGGGATAAGCGCAGCACCAGCGGTTTCGGCGTAATCCGGATCAAAGGTCAATCGCGCGATCGAGGGTCGGTCCGATTCCAGCATGGTCAGCGAAAGCCGCGACCCAGATGCTGTGGTCGCCAGAAGCGCCTCCTGTCCAGAAAATGCCGACAGACCGTCGCGTGCAAGACTATCAGCGTAGGAGGACAGCACCGCCTCAGCAAAACGCGATGCAGCCGGCCGGGCGCGCTCAGGTGACGCGGTTATGGTCGCAACCGAGCCTGCCTCAAAACGCAGCGTGTAGGGATCGGTTTCTACACGCAAATCAGACAGTGCCGGAATTGGAGGAGCCGATCGCAGCTCGGCGCGCAGCGGCTCCAGAATCATCGCCCGGACCTCAGCCTGAACGCTTGAATTGTCACCATCCTGGGCACTGGCTTCAGCCCCACCCAAGGCGCACAAAACGACCGCGCTGAGCATCAAGCTCAGACGGTGTGTGCGCGGGTGATGATACTGCATGGCCTTCATGGATGACCCAGGTCGCTTGTTACTTGCTCTATTGTGCAAGCGCACAATCAGAAACATTCTGTTTCCACTATATCACAGACGCGCGATTGGCCGAGTGGGGCAAGTCGTCTTTTTGGTTAACAAAATTTTACAGGCCTTCTCTGGCGTCGGATTTTCACTGTTGATCATCGCCGATGAACAGCTGCTGAACAGCTGCTGAACCGTGAAGCCAATTAAATATGATGCGCGCGTGACACGAATTTTGATTCGCTGCACTGCAATACCGAACCCCTTTGCGGGCGGGTCTTACACTGGAGCTGCTCGTGAAATCCGGTGGTCGAACCAGGTCAGATGGATAGCCGATGCTATCAATTCATAGCTTTCCAGGTTGGAGGGTTTCACAAAATAACTACTGACCCCGGCCTTATAGGCAGCGGCTATTTCCTCCGTAAGCGCGGACGTCGAGATACACACCGCCGGGATATGGGCCATGGCCTCATCAGCCTTGATTTTGCGCACCAGCTCAATGCCGGTCATGCCTGGCAGGCGGACATCCACCACTAACAGGTTTGGGAGCTTTCCCGTGGCACCGATTTTATCGAGAACAGCCTCGCCATTTGGAAACAGCTGGATGTCGCGCACGCCCTCTGTTTCAAGCATTTCGCGCATAAGCGCCGCATCAACATGGCTATCTTCCACAATAAACAGGCTCATGCGTCCCCCAGGGCCGAGGTGGGTGGAAATTCAAGCATGAACGCCGCCCCCTCTGTGTAGGTTGAATCCAGCGAAATTGTCCCGCCCAGCGCTTCCATGATCCGGCGGCAAAAGGCGAGACCGACCCCGGAGCCAGGGACATCCGTGCGATAGCGCTGAAGCATGTTGAACGCGGTCTCGGCGTACTCTTTCGGGATGCCAGGACCATTGTCACGAACGGTCACCAATACGCGAACAGGGCTTGCCTCAATCATAACATCAACACGGGGTGTAACCTGGTCGGAATATTTGCGAGCGTTCTCAAACAGGTTGGAGAAAAGCTGGGTCGTCAACGTCAGATCGCCCAATACCGTGCCTTCGCCATGGACCTTGATCTGGATCGTTGTCTCGCTTTCAGTCTTGAATTCAGCAGCGATGGCATTGATCGCCTCGCCCAGATTTATGGTCTCACGTTCCGGCTTGGTGTCCAGGAGGGCCGAATAACTTAACAGCGTGTCCACCAGCTTGAGCATGCCCTCTGATTTCGACTGGACCTCTTCAAGATAGGTACGAGCGCGGTCAGACAGCTGGCTTTCGGCATCGCGCAAAGCCAGATCGGTCAGCAAGGCCACCTGGCGCACCGGGGCCTTGAGGTCGTGCGACGCGCCAGCAGCAAAATCCTTCAGCGTTGCGTTGGACTTTTGAAGCTCATCGGTGCGCGCTTCGACCGTACGCTCCAGATTCTCCGCCAGGTGAGTGAGCTCAGCCTCTGCGGCTGAGCGACGCTCCACCTCATCACGCAGCGACTCATTGGTCTTGGCCAACTGCTCAACACTCGGGATAGCCAGCGCCCGGGGTAGCAGCGGCCACAGGACAATCGCGGTGCCCACCGACGCCACAGCCGTACCAATTTTCACCAGCCCTTCTGCGAAATAGGCCGGAACCCAGACGGTGTAGATGGACAGAAAATGGCTCGCGCCGCAAAACAGGATGAAAGCGATGAACAGATAGGCGACAGGCCGATACACCAGATCCGGACGACGTCTGGAAAAGACCCACAGCACCAGGGGAATTGAAAAATAGGCCAACCCAATGACGAGGTCAGAGACCACGTGCATCAACAGGATATCCAGACGCCAGAGATAGCACATGCCGTGAGGCATAAAGCCATGCATTGCGCTTGTGTCCCCTTGCCTGCTGTAATTGTTGGTCAGCCCCTACAGGACCAGAGCGTTAAGCGAATACGTTCAACAATCAAGCCTCTTTCTTGGTAAATGCCTAGAAAGGCTAACCCAAAGCAGAAAAAAGCCCCGGCCTGATTGACCGGGGCTTTTGTTCGCCAGATTAAAGCGCAGTGCCTACTGACAGGCGAGGCACTCGTCGTAATCAGTGGGGGCGGCGTCCTCCATGGATTTTTCCATGTCGGTCTTTTCGGCTGCGTTGGCAAATGAAGCGCGCTGTACCGACTTGGAACGGCAATAGTAGAGCGACTTCACGCCCTTCTCCCACGCCGACCAGTGCAGCATGTGCAGGTCCCACTTGTTGACGTCGCCCGGCAGGAAGATATTCAGCGATTGGGACTGACACACATACGGCGTGCGGTCCGCAGCATGTTCAATCACCCAGCGCTGATCCAGCTCGAACGCGGTCTTGAAGACATCCTTCTCGTGATCATCCAGCTCCTCAAGGTGCTGAACCGAGCCTTCATGCTCCAGGATCGACGCCCAGACGCCAGGCGTGTTGATGCCCTTCTCGTCCAGCAGCTTTTCCAGATACGGGTTTTTCACCGTGAAGGAGCCCGACAAGGTCTTGTGAGTATAGACATTGGCCGGGATCGGCTCGATGCCGGCACTGGTACCACCACAGATGATGGAGATCGACGCAGTCGGCGCGATTGCCAGCTTGTGCGAGAAGCGCGCCTTGATGCCCTGCTCAGCCGCATCCGGGCAGGCTCCGCGTTCTTCCGCCAGCTTCACCGAGGCTTTGTCTGCTTCCTGGCGAATATGCTGGAACATGCGCTTGTTCCAGGACTGGGCCATGGCGCTTTCAAACGGCACATTCATCTGCTGCAGGAAGGAGTGGAAGCCCATCAGACCCAGACCCACCGAGCGCTCGCGGAAGGCCGAATACTTCGCCCGGTCCATCTCGCTGGGGGCGCGGTCGATGAAGTCCTGCAGGACGTTGTCGAGGAAGCGGAACAGGTCTTCGATGAATTGCTCATCGTCCTTCCATTCCAGATACTTCTCGGCGTTCAGCGAGGACAGGCAGCACACAGCGGTACGGTCCTTGCCCATGTGGTCGATGCCGGTGGCCAGCATGATTTCAGAGCACAGATTGGACTGGCGAACCTTCAGGCCCAGCTTGCGCTGGTGAACCGGCAGGTTGTTGTTCACCGTGTCAGAGAAGATCACATAGGGCTCACCGGTCTGCAGACGCAGTTCCAGGATCTTCTGCCACAGCTTGCGAGCGTTGACAGTTTTCACCACTTCACCGGACTTAGGCGAGCGCAGCTCAAACTCTTCGTCAGCCGCCACAGCGTTCATGAAGGCGTCAGAGATATTGATACCGTGATGCAGGTTCAGGCTCTTGCGGTTGAAGTCGCCCGACGGCTTGCGGATCTCCAGAAACTCTTCGATTTCCGGGTGATCAACGTCCAGATAGGCGGCGGCCGAACCGCGGCGCAGCGAGCCTTGAGAGATTGCAAGCGTGAGCGAATCCATCACGCGGATAAAGGGAATGATGCCCGAAGTCTGGCCATTCTGACCGACCTTCTCACCGATGGAGCGCACACCGCCCCAATAGGTGCCAATGCCACCACCGTTGGAGGCCAGCCAGACATTCTCCGTCCAGGTGCCAACAATATCGTCCAGGGAATCGTGAACCGAGTTCAGGAAGCACGAAATCGGCAGGCCGCGCTCTGCGCCGCCATTGGACAGGACCGGCGTGGCCGGCATGAACCACAGGTTGGACATGTAGTCATAAAGGCGCTGAGCGTGCTCAATATCGTCGGCATAGGCCGTCGAGACGCGCGCGAACATGTCCTGATAGGACTCGCCGGGAAGAAGATAGCGATCGACGAGCGTCTTCTTGCCGAAATCGGTCAGAAGCGCGTCGCGTGAATCATCGGTCTTCACCTTCTCAACAAGACGAAGATTGACCGCCTTGGGACGACCACGGCGCTCCTCGGAGGCCTTGGCTGCTGCGGCGATCGCGCTCTGGGCTTGGTCTAACGGCGTCATTTAAAGCGCTCCTGAACAGCTGCGCGCAAAGGGTTGAAGCGACGAGGCAATTACCTGCGCGCGGGCTTAAGAAAACCTATACGTAGTGCGGGTTCCCCCAGGAACCGCTACATATAGTGCTCGCGACCCAAACAGGCGTCAATTACCCAAAGCGCTCAAAACCGAACTTTTTGGTAAACGAAGTCTTACCAGAAAACTGTCCGCGCCCGGACTCGTTAAGAACTGTGGCACGGGCCAAAGCTGTGGAAAGTTCAAACTGGCTGCAGTCGACCCTACTCCGCCGCCACTGCTTCCTCACCTTCGAACACCACACCAGCCAAAGGTCCGGCAAAGCTGAGCGCCTTGGGTACGCATGTGGGTTCTGCAGACACGTGATCAAGATCGCGCGCAATTTTCTCAGCTTCATCAGCCATTTGCGCGATCAGCGCTGAGCCGCCTGTCTCAGACTTCAACCGGCTTTGACCGTCACTATCGATATGATGCCAGTGGCCGGTAGTCAGCTCGAATCGATAGGCCGGCAGGAATCGCTCTGCGTGACGGCTCAAGAATCGCACCGCGTCGATCAGGAAGTCGCGCTCAAGCCGACTCATCGTCCAGTGAAAACTCACGCGCACCCAGCCCGGGCGCAAACCGGCAAAGCCTTGTGCAATCGCGTCGCGAAATCGCTCAGTCGACACAATATCTAGTCCCAATAGCTGGTGCCCATAAGGTCCGGCGCACGAACACCCGGCCCGCGCCTGAATGCCGAACAGATCATTGAGCAGGCGTGCGACCAGCTTGGGGTGGATCAGTGCGCCGCTCTCGCTATGAAGGTTGAAGCTGACCAGGCCAATGCGCTCCCTGGCGCTGGCCGGGCCGTAAAGCGTCACGCCCGGCATGTTCGCGAAGGCTTCAAGCGCGGCCTTCACATGGTCATGCTCGCGCGCCTCAACCTGCTCCCAGCCCACTTCGGCCAGAAGGTCCAGCGCCTCAGCCGCCCGCATCAACTGGAGCAGCCCCGGTGTACCAGCCCGTTCGCGCGCTTCAATGTCCGCGATGAAGTCATGATCGTTCGGCGTTACATAGCGCACCGTCCCGCCGCCGCAGCAGCTGGGTGCCAGATCGGTGCGGTAAAGCGCCTTGTTGATCACCAGAAGGCCACACGACCCCGGCCCGCCAATCATCTTGTGGGGCGACAGGTAGATCGCGTCCGCCCCGTCCTCAGCCATATTGATCGGAAGATAGGGCGCGCTGGCTGCGCAATCGAGCGCTAGAATCGCGTCGTAGCGGTGAAGCAGATCGGCCAGAGCGCGCACATTGGTCTTCATGCCCGTCACATTGGAAGCCGCCGAGAACGCCCCGATCCTGCGCCGACCTTCAAATCGTGGATCCCTGAGCCAGCGCTCCAGCTCACCCATGTCGATATGGCCGCGCCCATCAAGGCCGATGGTCACCACCTCACACAGGCTTTCACGCCAGCTCAGCTCATTGGAGTGATGCTCATAGGGGCCGATGAAAACCACCGGTCGGTCGGCGGCCAGCCGGTCCATGACCGCCTCGCGTCCAGCCTCATCCAGCGCATCGGTCAGCACCTGCTCAAACAGTGCCTTCGTGGCTGGTGGTATCGCAACGCCAAGAATTTCCTGCAGCCGGTGCACGCCCGCCGTCGCGCCTGAACCACACGCAATCAGCGCATGGCGATCATCGGCTCCTAGCACCTGCTTGATGCGAGATACCGCATCGTGGAGCGCCGCGGTCGCGGCATGGCCGGTCGCACTGTCTTCGTTATGAGGGTTGGCATAGAGACCTGAATGCTTTGCCAGCCGCTCATCGACAAGCCTGCTTATACGGCCTGACGCCCCATAGTCAGCATAGACAAGCGGCCGGTCGCCAAACGGCGTTTCAAGAACGCCGTCGTGTCCCACAATGCTTTGAGTAACCGACTCAATGATTTCCATGATCTGACCCTGCCTGACGCTTAAAGACAGGAAACCACGCATCGACGAGAGGAAATTGCTAATTTCATTCCCCCAAAGCCTCACGTATGGTGATTTCAACTACTATATGAGGCTTTATTAGCATGGATGAGTATGATCGAAAGCTTTTAAAGGCGATTCAGGTGGATGCGGACCAGACGGTTCAGCAACTGGCCGACGAGATTGGCCTGTCTGCAACGCCGACGGCGCGCCGGTTAAAGCAGCTGAGCGAGAAGGGCCTGATTGAGAAAA
This sequence comes from Maricaulaceae bacterium EIL42A08, assembly GCA_024178355.1. Lineage (GTDB taxonomy): Bacteria > Pseudomonadota > Alphaproteobacteria > Caulobacterales > Maricaulaceae > Oceanicaulis. The sequence goes on from JAMZNZ010000001.1 coordinate 104,492, forward strand.
CAGTGACGCTGCTCAACCCGTCGGCGCTGGGTCTGAACACGACGCTCTTTATCTTCGTGCGCACCAACCGCCATGACGAGGCCTGGCTGAAGCAGTTCTCCGAAGGCGTAAGGCGCATGCCTGAAGTCGTCGAGTTCTACCGCATGGGCGGGGATATCGACTATCTGTTGAAGATCGTCCTGCCTGAAATCTCCGCCTATGACGACGTGTACAAGCGCCTGATAGCGGTGGCTCCGCTGGCCGATGTCAGCGCAGCCTTCGCCATGGAAGCCATCAAGAACACGACAGAATTGCCTTTAAACTAGGTCTCCCTCCCCTCCGGTCGGTCGATCCTCCCCCGGATCAAGTCCGGGGTGCGGGCGGGCGGTCGCCCTTGCGGACCCGTCGGGTCCGGGGTGCTGAATTCTGAAGCTCAAACAGTGTCATCCCGGACGCGAAGCGAGCCGGGACCTTCGACTCTAACAAGGCAAATGTCGCAGGTCCTTAGACCAAGTCCGGGATGACAGATATTGGCTTTCAAACACTCCCGACGCCGTAGGTGTCGCAAGGCGAACAGCCGCCCGCAGCGTTAGCGAGCCTGCTCGCGATAAGCGAGGAACCGACGACACGGACGTGTCGGAGGATCAAAGAAGAATAAGCTACTCTTCAAACTCTTCTTCGATTTCGGTCAGGGCGTGATCGAGGCGCAGGACGGTGCCTTCATAGTCATCGACCAGAAGATAGAGCGAACCATCCGGGCCCACGCGCACATCGCGATAGCGCTCGCCGCGGTCTTCCAGAAGGTCCTCGGTACTGATCACCCGGTCGCCATCCATCTCAAGGCGCTGCAGCTTGTAACCAGCCAGCGCAGAGACAAAAAGGTCGTTCTGCCAGGCGGCAAACTGCTCGCCTTCATAAAAGGCCATGCCTGATGGTGCGATGGACGGCACCCAGTACCAGAGCGGACCGGTAAACTCGTCGCGCTCACGCTCATCGGTCAGAAGGCTGCCATTATAGTTGATGCCGTAGCTGACTGTCGGCCAGCCATAATTGTTTCCAGCTTCGATGATGTTCAGCTCGTCACCGCCGCGCGGGCCATGCTCGTTCGCCCAGACCGAGCCGGTGTCGGGATTGCGCGCAATACCTTGAGGGTTGCGGTGACCATAGCTGTAGATGCCCGCCGCAGCGCCTTCGATCGCCGGGTTATCGGCCGGGATGGAGCCATCCAGATTAAGGCGGATTACGGTGCCCAGATGGTTCTCAACGTTTTGCGCCTGATCCAGCGTGCGCCCACCATCGCCCACGGTCAGCAGCATCGTGCCATCATCGTTGAACAGCATGCGCCCGGCAAAGTGGAAGCCCGCGGCCGTGTCCAGATTGACCGCAAACAGCGTCTCCACGCCCTCAAGCGCGGTCAGACCCTCGTTGAGGCGGCCCCGTGCGAGGGTTGTGCGATTGGCCTCAACCTCACCAGCGGCGTAGGTGAAATAGACATGGCGGCTATCAGCAAAGTCAGGTGCCAGCGCAATGTCCAGAAGGCCGCCCTGGCGCTCCACCAGAAGATCGTCGGGGATGCCGGCAATCGGCGCTTCGCGCAGACCGCCTTCAGTCGTAACCACGCGCAGACGCCCCTCGCGCTCGCTGACCAGCATTTCACCGGAGGGCAGGAAGGCGATGGACCAGGGGTATTCCAGACCTTCAGCAACCACCGAAACGGTGAAGCTTTCCTGTTCAGAATCGATGACGTCCTGAGCCAGGGCCGGCAGAGCGGCGGTCAGGGCAACAAGGCTGGCAGCACAAAGGCGAAGCATGGATCATCTCCGTTTAGCGTGGCGTGTTGACGCAGCTATATAGCGCGCCAGACGCAAAACGGAACTGACAGGTCTGTGAAGTGGCTACGCGGTCAGCCGCTTGGGCGCTTCGGCAAAGGTGGCTGCAAAGCGCTTCAGGCGTGGTGCGTAGTCCGGCTCGATCGCAGCCGTTTGCGCCCAGCGACGCCGTAGCTTGAGCGGAGCATTGGACAGCGGGCCAGGTAGAACCGAACCCACCTGCTCAGCCATCTCCCAACCCTTGACGCGCAGGCCAGACAGGCCACCGCGCACAGCACGGCCTGACGACAGCGGCGTCTCGTAGTCGGTGTAGTATTGCTTGTAGCTCTGTTCGCCCTTGCCCAGATCGATGCGCGATATGCCCATACCTTCAGCCGCCTCGATGATGCCATGCATGAGAAGCAGGCCCGGCGACACGCTGGCAAAGCGACGGTCATAAGCGGGTATCCAGCTGTGATAGGTCCCACCGGCGACCAGCCCGGTTTCCACCGCAGCCAGACGCTCACCCAGATACAGCGAGGCGGTCAGGCCGCGAAACGGGCCGAACGCTCGGGCCGTGGCCCGCGCCAGAAGCCCCTCGATCCAACGGACCGAAAACAGGTCAATCAGACCGGTATCGCGGTATTGCTGACTTTTCCAGGTTTTCAGTGCGTCGTAGCGCTCGCCCAGCGGGTCACCGAAGATCACGCGCACCTCGCCGAACTCGCGTTCCGCCTTGCGGCGGCGTTGGTCGATCTTTTTAAAGTGGCAGCGGTGCAGCTTGCGACGGGCGGCAAACCAGCTGTCTGCTCCACCACTCAAGTCGAGCACCGAGGATCCGGACCGTTCGCGCACCTTGCCCGGGGCCATGCCGCGCCAGTTATCATAGACAAGCGCGCTGGCCCCCATCAGATCCAGCAGCTTGTCCGGATCGATTTCAAAGCCCGGCCGGGATGCAAACCCCTGGTAATCAGACAGGGGCGCACCCACCGGCCGGACCACACCCCCCACGGGCGCGTGGCATGCAAAATAACTCACCGGCTTGCCGTCTTCCTCCGCGATCACCACGCGCACATCGCGGCGTTCAGCGTCTACAAGATCGGCAAACTCTGGCAGCAAATATGGACTGAGCAGCACCCCGTCGCGATAGGCGAAGTCTCGCCAGGCGGTGCGGTCGAGTGTCCCCAGATGGGATAGCGGTGTCTCAAACAGGCGCATTCTGCTCTCCTGGTGCTGCATCTGGAGACTGACGTTGCAAGGCGCGCGCCGGACACGAATCCGCTATGGTCCTGTTTCGTTCTGTTTTGGGAGTGGCTCCACCATGGATCCGAATACCATCGCCCTGATCGCTGTTGGCGGAGTTGGCCTTGCTGCCATCGCCGTGCTCACGCTCGTGACCCTCAACGCCAGCAAGCGCGCCGCCGCCAGCGACGAGGCTCTGGCTTCAGCGCGCGAAGACCTGCGCGCGGCTGAACTGGAGCTGGAGCGCGCCCGTGCCGAGGCGGGGCAGCTGGATAACGTGAGGCAGGAGCTGACGACCGAACGCCAGATGCGCGGCGAGGCTGAGCGCCAGATCGAACGCCTGTCTGCCCAGATGCGCGAGCGTGAGCAATCAGTGGACGCTGAACGCAAACGCCTGACCCAGCTGTCTCAAGAGATGCAGGACCGCTTCAAGGCGCTTGCCGGTGAAGCGCTGGATGCCTCCACAGCCAAGCTGATGGAACAGGCCAAAGAGACTTTCACCAACAACACCAAGCTGGCCGAAGGCGGGGTCAAATCGCTGGTGGATCCGATCAAGGCCAATCTGGACGCGGTGAAAAACCAGGTCGAGCAGCTGGAACGTAACCGGGTCCACAGCTCAGCCGAACTGACCAAGCAGATCACCCTGCTCACCGAAGGCCTCAGCCGCCAACAGGGCGAGACAGCCAAGCTCGTCAACGCGCTGCAACGCAAATCCACCACACGCGGCCAGTGGGGTGAGCGTACGGTGGAGAACATCCTGGAGCTTGCGGGCCTCACCAAGGACATCGACTACGATGCCCAGCACCAGACCCAGAATTCAGAAGGCGCGGCCCTGCGCCCTGACTTTGTCGTGCGCCTGCCCGGCGGCGGTCGCTTTGTGATCGATTCCAAGGTGGCGCTGACGGCTTATCTTGATGCGGTGGAAGCCACCGATGAGGCCACGCGCCGCGACGCGCTGCGCCGCCACGCCCAGCAAGTGAAGACCCACGTCAAACAGCTTGCAAAGAAGGAATATGCGTCGGCAGTGGATGGTGCGATCGACTTCGTTGCGCTGTTTATTCCCGGCGAGAGCTTTTATTCCGCCGCCATCGAGGAAGACCCCGGCCTGTTTGATGACGCCATCAAGGCCAATGTGATCATCACCACGCCCGCTACCCTGCTCGCGCTGGCGAAAGCCGTCGCCTACGGCTACCGCCAGGAGAAACTGGAAAAGAACGCCCAGACCATCGCGGCGCTGGGTGCGGAGCTCCACGACCGTCTCGGCACCTTTGCCGATCACCTGGGCCGGGTCGGCTCAGGCCTGAAAACCGCCACCGGCAATTACAACAAGGCCGTCGCCTCGCTGGAAGGCCGTGTGATGGTATCTGCCCGCAAGATGGCCGACCTCAACGGCCAGACCAAAGCGCTCGAAGCGCCTCAACAGGTCGATGAAACGCCAAGGGCTCTGAGCGACGACAGGGATGCGGAGTAGTAAAACGCTGTCATCCCGGACGCGGTAGCGATCTAAGGACCTTCCAGATTTCATCGCTCTTGCTGGCAATGCGGAAGGTCCCGGCTCTGCGCCCGGACTGGGCCGGGCTTGGCCGGGATGACAGGTGGGACTGTTGTGCGTCCTTCGAGACGGTCCTTTCGGACCTCCTCAGGATGAGGGAGTTATAAGATTTATGAAATCCTCATCCTGAGGAGCGCGAAGCGCGTCTCGAAGGACCCGCAGAATGAAGCGCGTCAAACACCCCCAATCTTGAACCGCGCGCCAACAAAGATTACCTACACACTATGGCTATTCGAGAGATCCTGACTGTTCCCGACCCGCGGTTGAAGCTGGTGTCCAAACCCGTAGCGGGGGTGGATGATGAGTTGCGTGCGCTGATGGATGACATGGTGGAAACCATGTATGACGCCGACGGGATTGGCCTTGCCGCCATTCAGGTCGGCGTGGACAAGCGCGTCATCGTCATGGACCTGTCTGATGATCGCAACGATCCCAAATTCTACGTCAATCCGGTCATCACGCCGCTGACCGAAGAAGCCAAGCCCTATCAGGAAGGCTGCCTGTCTGTGCCGGACGTATTTGATGATGTGGATCGCCCGGTGAAGGTGAAGGTCGAATATCTCGACTACGAAGGCGAGACGCGTGAAGAGATTGCCGAAGGCCTGTTTGCCGTTTGCATCCAGCACGAAATGGATCACCTGGAAGGTATTGTTTTCATCGACTACCTGTCGCGATTAAAGCGTGAGCGGGCGGTGAAGAAAGTCCAGAAGCTCGTCCGCCATCGCCAGCAGGCGGCTGAGTAAGCCCTTTTAATCCTGCCACAAACGGTTAGCCTGCCCTCCAATCAAGAGTTTGGGGAGGCTCCATGCGTATTTGTGTTTTGGCTCTGGCGGGCTTTGGCCTTGCCGCCTGTTCACCGTCTGAAGACTCTGCGCCCGATCTGATAGACGCGCTGACAGCGCTCTGTGGTCAGTCGTTCGAAGGTCAGGTGACCTCTGACGATCCGCGTGATGCCGACTTTGCCAGCCAGCAGCTCGTCATTCATGTGCGCGCCTGTGAGGCAGACGTGGTGCGTGTGCCCTTCCATGTGGGCGAAGACCGCTCCCGCGTCTGGGTGTTTACCCGGCAGGCCGATGGCGGCGTCGAGCTGAAGCATAATCACCGCCACGAGGACGGGGAGCAGGACGCCCTGTCCATGTATGGCGGGCGCACGGTGGGCGCTGCCTCCGGCACCGCGCTCGACTTTCCCGCTGATCAGTTTTCCAAGGATTTGTTCGAGCGCGAAGGCATTCCTGACTCGATGCAGAATACGTGGTCGGTCAGCATCACCGACACGGCTTATATCTACGAGCTGAACCGCCCGAACCGCCATTTCCGCGCCGAGTTCGATCTGACCACTCCGGTCGACACCCCGCCCGCCGCCTGGGGCGATGAAGAGCTTTAAAGTTTGAGGATTAATCCCATGCGCCCTGCCCTTTTGACCGCATCCGCCCTGCCCGCCCTTGTATTGCTGGCAGCTTGCGGAGCACCGGAGACCACCGGCGACGGCAACGCGGCGGCAACACCCGCTGACCGCGTCTTTACCGGCGGGCCGATCTATACCGGGCTTGAAGGCCCGGCGATGGCCGAGCTGGTGGCGGTCGATGACGGGCGCATCGTCTATGCGGGCGACGCAGCCGGTGCCGAAGCCTTTATCGGTGAGACAACCGAGACGATTGATCTGGACGGTGCCGCCATGTTCCCTGGCTTCACCGACGCCCATGCCCACGTCATCGGCGTTGGATCGCGTGAGCGCACTCTGAACCTGGAAGAGGTCAGCTCCATCGCAGAGCTGCAGGCAGCTGTGGCCGGAGCCGCAGAAGACGAAACTGCCTCCATCATTTCAGGGCGCGGCTGGATTGAAACCCACTGGCCGGAGGGCCGCTTCCCGTCTGCAGCCGATCTGGATGAAGTCGAGGCTGAACGCCCGGTCGTGCTGGTGCGCGCTGATGGTCACGCGCTGGTGGCCAACACCGCCGCCATGGATGCTGCCGGCATCACCAATGAAACGCCCAACCCCGATGGCGGCGCGATCAACCGCGATGAGAATGGGGTCGCCACCGGTATCTTCGTCGACACCGCCATGGCGCCTTTCGCCGCCCTCAGCCCGGAACCCACGCGCGAGGAACGCAAGGCGCTTTATGAGCTCGGCGCTGAAGTGATGGCGGCTTCCGGGTGGACCGGCGTGCACGATATGAGCGTGAATTACGCCGATGTGGACCTGATGGCGGAGCTGGCTGAGGAAGGCCGCTTTGCAATCCGCACTAATGTCTATTCCAACCCGGAAGACTATGACGCCGTGGCCGCCGTGGCGCCGCGTATCGAAGCCGATGGCCGCGTGATCGCGCGCGGTATCAAATTCTACATGGACGGCGCGCTCGGCTCTCGCGGTGCTGCCCTGCTCGCACCTTATGATGACGAGCCGGACAATAGCGGCCTCTTCCTGTCCACCCGCCCCAACTCAGAAGAGATGATGCGCGCGGCGCTGGAAGACGGGGTGCAGCTGGCCGTCCACGCCATTGGCGATGCGGGCAATCAACGCCTGCTCGACTGGATGGAGACCAGCTTTGACGCGGTGGCCGAGGACGACCGCACGGTTGCTGATCCGCGCTGGCGCGTTGAACATGCCCAGGTACTCGCCCCTACAGACATTCCGCGCTTTGGCGAGATGGAGGTCATCGCGTCCATGCAGCCAAGCCATGCCATCGGTGACCTGCACTTTGCGCCCTCGCGCATCGGGCTGCAGCGCCTTGAAGGTGCCTATGCCTGGCAGAGCCTGGTTGATACCGGTGCGATTATCGCAGGCGGGTCAGACGCCCCTGTGGAGCGCGGCGAAGCCCGGATCGAGTTCTACGCCGCCGCCGTACGCCGGGACCTTAACGGCTATGCCGGTGAGGGCTGGAATCTCGATCAGGCCCTGGACCGCGAGACCGCCCTGAAGCTTTTCACAATCTGGCCTGCCTATGCCAGCCTCCGCGAGGATGAGCTGGGCACGATCGAGGTCGGCAAGATTGCTGACTTCTCCGTCTTCGATCGCGATCTGATGACGGTGCCGGACCTGGAGCTGCGCGACGCCCGCCCGGTGATGACCATTGTCGATGGCGAGGTGGTGTTCCGGGCTGAGGATTAGCACTCTGCATCCAAATGCAGGCTCGCAAGCATCATCCTTTCTCAACCAACGAATTGAAAGAGGATGATCGCTGTGCCTTCAATCTTGACCTTGACCGCTGCTCTAACATTTCCAGGCCTTGTGGCCGGTGTCGAGCTCGGCGGTGACGAAGCAGCAAACTCCGCCGTCTTCGAGACTTTTTGCGACAGCTATGAACGTCGGGTCCTTGATCCCGCCGAGCTTCCGATTGCCGAGACCAGCCACGTTCAAATTGATTGTTCCGGATACGACTACATGGAGGCCGGTCGCCTGGCTGAGTTTGTCTTTGCCGACGGGCGGTTAAGCCATGTCTGGATTCTGGTCACCGAAGCTGAAGTGGATGACCTGCAAATCGCATTTGAAGACGCTTATGGCCAAGCCAGTGTCGAGAGTGAAGACTTTGCTGCCTTCTTCCAGATCAACGGTACTGTCCGCCGCGATATTCCCGAAGCCCTGTTCTACGCCGAACATGTCGCACCTATGTTCGAAGCCTGGTTCTCGAACCCACAATGAGCCGAAGCACCTAATCCTCGGCCCGCTCCGGCCTGGCCTGCGCACCTGCGAGTATCCCGCCATCAAGGTGGATATCCCCGCCGGTCATGTAGCTGGACTTGTCGCTGGCGAGGAAAACCGCCGTATCGGCCACTTCCTCCGGACGGCCAAAGCGGCCCATGGGAATGCCCGCCTCCACGCCTGCAATGGCCGCGTCACGGGCTTCGCCAGTGCCCAGCATACCATCCCACATGGGTGTCATGACCGCGGCCGGCAGGATAGCGTTACAGCGGATCGGATAGCCCTGCTCGGCGCAGTACAGCGCCACGGTGCGGGTATGGTTCAAAATCGCCGCCTTGGACGCCGCATAGGCGGCCGCCGCGGGTATGCCCACCACGCCGGAGCGTGACGACAGGTTGATGATCGCCCCGCTCGGCCGGTCCTTCATCAGGCGGATTGCAGATTGGCAGCCCAGCGCCGTGCCTTCGACATTGACCGCTTGCACCTTGCGCCAGCTTTCCAGATCAAAGTGCTCAGGATCATGCGGTCCTGGCGTTTCCAGAAAGCCGGTAATCCCGGCATTGTTGACCAGAATATCCAGCCCGCCAAAGCGCTCGCGCACAGCGGCCTCGGCGGCTGCCCAGGCCTCTGGATCGCTAACATCAAGGGTCAAAGCCGCCGCCTGTTCGCCAAGCTCTGTCGCCAGCGCTTTTGCACCGTCTGCGTCAACGTCCGTCACAAGAACGAATGCGCCCTCATTGACGAAGGCTTTGGCGATGGCCGCCCCAATGCCTTTGGCAGCACCGGTCACGAGGGCAGTTTTGTTATCAAGCAGGGTCATTGATTTGTCCTACGTCCAGACCGCCCCTCCGACAACAAAAAAGCCCCGGTGGATGCGCACCGGGGCTTTCATTGTTTGTTTGAAGCAGACGTCGCCGGTTTAAGACGCCTTGGCTTCCTCGACCGGGTCGCGAAGCACGTAGCCGCGGCCCCAGACGGTTTCGATATGGTTTTCACCATTGGTGGCAGCAGAGAGCTTTTTGCGGAGCTTGCAGATGAAGACGTCGATGATCTTCAACTCCGGCTCATCCATGCCGCCATAAAGATGGTTGAGGAACATTTCCTTGGTGAGCGTGGTGCCCTTGCGCAGCGAGAGCAGCTCCAGCATCTGGTATTCCTTGCCGGTCAGGTGCACGCGCTGGGAGTTCACTTCGACGGTCTTGGCGTCGAGGTTCACTGCGATGTCGCCGGTCTTGATGATCGACTGGCTGTGCCCCTTGGAGCGACGAACCACGGCGTGGATGCGCGCGATCATCTCTTCCTTATGGAACGGCTTGGTCATGTAGTCGTCAGCGCCGGAGCCCAGGCCGCGAACCTTGTTATCAATGTCGGCATTACCCGACAGGATCAGGATCGGCGTATCAACCTTGGCAACGCGCAGCGTTTTCAGGACGTCAAAGCCCGGCATGTCGGGCAGGTTCAGGTCCAGAAGAATGATGTCATAATCATAGAGCTTGCCCAGATCGACACCCTCTTCACCGTAATCGGTGACGTAGACATTAAATCCTTCCGACTTGAGCATCAGCTCGATGCCCTGCGCTGTCGCGCGATCGTCTTCGATCAACAGAACCCGCATCGGTTCCCCCTTTAATACGCACCCGGATACGCGAATCGTTCGCTGTCTTCGAATGCACCTAGCGTTAACCTTATTCGCACTGTGTGGCGAACTTCCTACTGGAAAGTTAACAGGGGTTTGACTCGTTAGGTGGAATCGAGTCCGTCAGCGCCTCGAATCGCCGGCACCGCTTGAGTCTCAGAGGGTTAACAAAACTGCATCCGAGATATTTTTGTTTTCAGTAAAATTTTGAGTGACTGCACCACAGTCAGTTTTCCCCAGCTTTTGTGAGGGTGAATACGGCGTGTAACGGCGCAAGATCGCGCGCCATCCAAGGCCAATCCGGCAAAGGCCTGGCCGCAGCCTGGCATCAGACTGCGACAAAGCAGCCGACCGCCCTGAATGGACAGTCAGCTGGCTCCAGAGTTATTGAATATCTTTATTCTGCAGCCGTCATCAGTGCCGGAGCCAGCGCAGCCAGAAGCGGACCGAATTTGTCGTCGGCGTCTTCGCGGCGACCGTCATAGAGGATGCGGTCTTCATAGCCGGTGATCCACAGCGCGTCCGGGTTGCGGCGGGCGATGACGATATCGCTCTGGCGGTTTTCAAACGGCGTGCGGTGCAGGCGGAAGATGACCAGCCCCTCTGCCAGCGCCTCACCCAACGGGCCACCCACGGTGTCGGCCAGGCGCTCATCGCCATCAATCACGCTGACCAGCTCCATCTTACCGGCCTCGGTCGACAGGGCAAAGCGCGAGCGCTCGATCCCGGACAGACCATGCTGGCTCTCGGTATGCAGCTTCCATGCGGTTTCCACCGGCACGGCAAAGGCGCGAAAGCCCTCGATCTCGCGGCACTGGAAGTAGTAGTGATTATTCACGCCCATGCGCTTCAGCTCTTGCTGCATGGTGCGCAAAACATCTGCGTTATCATTGACTTGATCAATTATCGGCGTCTGGTTTTCCAGCGTTACAAAGGGGCGTGAGCGCAGGCGCTGCGCCGCGCTTTCCACAAGGCGGTTACGCAGGAAGCGGCCGTGCTCATCGCGCACCCACTCACCGTCATTGGTGACATGCAGGAATTCATCCGGGTGCGTGAAGTGCACCATGAAGGCCACCAGCACATGGGGGTGCAGCTCATGGAAGAGGTCGAGCATCTCAAAGAAATTGTCGTCAAAGCGCTCAGGGAAGAAGGCCATTTCCTTCGTACCGATGCGAATGACTTCAAGACCGGCTTCAGCCAGGCCATTGAGATAGTCAAACAGGTTGCGGTTCGACAGCACCATCGGATCACCGCCCGACAAAAGCGCCTCGCGGATCTTCGGCTTGTCAGTGATTTCGCCGGCTTCAACGGCCGCATTGTGGCCCTTGATATAGTCGGTGATCTCGGTGATGGACGCGGTATCCTTCTCCGTCTTGCCGGTCAGGAAGTCGGAGCGGTAGCAATAGCGGCACCAGCTTGAACAGGTACGCACCACATAGATGAGGCAAAGCTCATACTTGTGGAGCAGGCCGGGAACCGGAGAGTATTTGAGCTGGTTGGACGGATCTTTTTCACCCGACAGATCTTCCATCTCTTCCGGGCGCGCCTTGATGAGGTTGCGGACTGCCTGAGAGCGCTTGGCCAGATCAAGATAATAGCCGGTCGCACGCGGCGGCAGACGATCTGAAATGCCGGCTGCTTCCAGCTCATCCAGCTCGTCCTGCGAGTACACGGCCGCACCGCCCTCATCGACATATTTGCGATAGCGCGCGATGTCGTGGACCACATAGCGATTGAACTTCGTCTCGGAGATCTGGCCGTAGACATTGTCCTTGTGGCGGCGCACCAGGCCCTTCTGCTTGGGGCGGGAGGTGGCGATCGGTTCGGGCTTGTGATCAAAGGGCATAGCGGGTCCTCGTCGGCCTTTTCGGGTCGGCGGCAGCTGAAGCGCCAGTGTTTCAACAACTCGAACCGTCCCATGCGCGGGATATCTGCGCACACCAGTTCGACTTCGATGTGGGTGCACCCCGTTAGCCGGGGGCGGGTCTCGGCGTCGCTTCAGCAGTCCGTCTGTGTCACCAGCGGAGCGCGCGGCTAACCGTGGAAATAGTGCATTGAGGGGCGCTTGGCCACAGGTGAACCGCAATTTTAACGCGCCCGTCACGCTTAACAGAGCGGTACCGGGTCGTTTACCGGGCCGAAACCGAGATTTGGTACAAGGTGATTCTCTCGGCGCAAAACGCGCTGCAACAACGCGGGAATAAGCGGGTGGACAGGCTGATAGAGCGGGTCAAGGCAACGCCGACCCTCAGCTATACGGGGCGCATCAGCGCAGTGAACGGCCTGCTCGTCGAAGCACAGGGCCCGAAGCCCGCATTGACGCTGGGTGCCAGCGCTCGCCTTGAAGCCAACGCACAATCTGACGGATCTGATCTGGAAATCGTCGGCTTTCGTGGCGATACCGCCCTGATGATGGCCTATGGCGATCTGGCCGGTGTGCGCCCCGGTGCGAAGGCGACCATTGACCCTGAAGGCTCGGTTCTTCGTCCGTGCAACGCCTGGCTTGGCCGCGTGATCGACAGCTTTGCCCAGCCGCGCGATGGCGCTGGCGTTCTTGCGGCCGGTGATGTCGCCTACCCGCTCAAAGGCCGCGCGCCGTGCGCCCATTCGCGCCAACGCCTCGGCGAGCGCATGGATCTGGGCGTGAAGGCCCTGAACGTCTTTGCGCCCATGCGCCGGGGTCAGCGCCTTGGCATCTTTGCCGGGTCTGGCGTGGGCAAGTCAGTCTTGATGTCGATGCTGGCACGCGGCGCTGAAGCCGACGTCATCGTCATCGGCCTGATCGGTGAACGGGGCCGTGAAGCGCGCGAGTTTGTTGAAGACACGCTGGGCCCGGAAGGCCGCGCGCGCTCCGTCGTCATTACCGAAACCAGCGATGCGCCAGCCCTCGCACGTCGCCGCGCGGCCTATGCCACGCTGACCGTAGCCGAATATTTCCGTGATCAGGGCCTCAATGTCCTGTGCCTGATGGATTCGGTGACCCGCTTTGCGCTGGCTCAGCGCGAGATCGGCCTTGCCGCTGGCGAGCCACCAACCACACGCGGCTACACGCCATCTGTCTTTGCTGAACTTCCCGCGCTTTTAGAGCGCGCAGGACCTGGGCCTGAAGGGTCCGGATCGATCACCGGCCTGTTTACCGTTCTGGTAGACGGCGATGATCACAATGAACCGATTGCCGATGCCGTGCGCGGCATCCTCGACGGTCACGTGGTGATGAGCCGCGCAATCGCCGAGCGCGGGCGCTTCCCGGCCATTGATGTCTTGAAATCAATTTCGCGAACTGCACCAGAAGTTTACGCACCCGAAGAGGTGCCTCTGGCCAAGCAGGCTCGCGCCCTCCTCGCCACCTATGGCGATATGGAGGAGCTGATCCGCCTGGGCGCTTATGCCCAGGGGAGCAACCCGGAGGTGGACCGGGCGATAGCGGTCAACGAACCGCTGGAACAATTCCTGGGGCAGCACAAAGACGAAGCCGGCTCGATCGAGCAGAGCTTTGCACAGCTGTCAGGAATTTTGGGTGGACATGAAAAGGGGTAGACCATGGCGACACGATCCCATGCACCATTGATCCGGCTGGCCCGGTTCAAAGTTGAAGAATTGCAAAAGCAAATGGCCGAGATTGAGCGCGCCCGCGCCTCAATCGGAGCTCAGATTTCCCGTCTTGAGCAAAGCGTGCCTGAAGAACAGGCTGTGGCTGCTGAAGACAAGGACGGCTATCTGGCTTATGGCAGCTATGCCCGCTCGGTCATTCAGCGCAAGGAAAACCTTCGCGCCTCGCTTGATGAGGTGGATGGCCAGGCTGACGCGCTTCGCGCGCGGCTTGAGGACGCCTTTGCCGAGCTGAAGAAGTACGAGCTGCTTGAAGAACGTCGTCTGGCGCGTATTCAGGACCAGGCTCGCGCTGCCGAGCAGGCCGAAATGGATGAAATTGCAGGCCAGATGCGCCGGGCAGCTCACTAGAGCGCCCTCTGCCAACGCCTGAGACGACCCCGAGAGTGTGACCGGGCTGCGACATCGCGTCTGACGCGAACGGGCAGCCCGGTTTTAACTTGATTTCAAATGTAACCAATTGCTTAATGGGGCCAGACAGAGGAGGGCCCGATACAGGCAATGGCTATGACGGGGACAAGAAAACTCGAAATCTCGCTGGCGGCGCTGATCGCCTGCGGAGCCATGTTTGGCGCGTTGGTTCCCGGCGCGATCTCCAATGACCGCGGTGTGTATGAGCCACCGCTGATGGACGCCCCCACCGCCCAGATCAGCGCCAGCGAATTTGAAGGCCTTGCAGTGTCTTCTGCATCGCGCGCGGTCGCAGCTGAAGTTATGAGCGGCGATGCGCAGCCTTCCCGTTTTGCCCCCGCCACTCTGAACCGTGATCAACTCACCCCGCCTCCCGGTGTTCAGGTTTCGCCGCGGGCCAGTGCCGCATCCGGTCCGGCCTGGAGCGGAGAGGCTGTGGGTCTTGAAGTGACCTACGCCCTGATGGACGCTGAAGAGCGTCGCTGGTGGCTGGTGGGCGGTGCCGGACGCGAAAGCTATGCCGTTGCACCGGCCGGTCTTCGCGAGTTTACAGTGGCCCCGGTATCAGCTGAAACCACGATCGGCGACGCGCATCTGGGCGTGGCCTTTGCGCTCAATGACAATGCCTACGCCTCGCTTGGCTATGTACGCGAGAACCGCAAGTTCACGCTTGGCACCGAAGACTGGGAAGAAGACGAGCATTATCTCGGCGTTGGCGTTCAGGCCCGCTGGTAGGCCTGGTCAAGCCACAAATAAAAAGCCCGGCTCCGCATCGCGCTAGGCCGGGCTTTTTATTTGTCCTGCTTGGCGGTCTTTAAGCAGCGGCACCGTCTTCAGATGAGGTGTCACTGCCCTCACTGTCCGCAGCCTTCAAGGCCGCTTCAGCGTCCGCATCGGGCGCACGACGTGTACGGCGGCGAGGCTTGGGGGCTTCTTCACCGCCGTCTTCAGAGGCTTCTGCTTTACTAGGACGACCACGGCGGCGCGGCTTGGGGGCATCGTCGTCATCAGAAGCCAGGCCCGGCTGCTCGCCTGCGCCCGGATCAGGTGTAACCACCTGAAGCGGATCGTCGCCGCTATTATTTTCTGGCTGCTCGTCCCGACGACGGCCACGACCACGGCGATGGCGGCTACGGTTATCGCCATCCTCGTTATCGTCAGCATCAGATGACGCGCGGCTGTCGTCGCGATCATTCTGATTGTTGTTGCGGCGGTTATGACCGCGATTGTCATCGCCGTCATTATTCTCTTCGCGCTTCTGCTGCTGGGCCTGATTGGCCTGCACGATGCGCAGATAGTGTTCGGCGTGCTGGTAGTAGTTCTCAGCCATCACCCGGTCGCCGGATGACATGGCGTCGCGCGCCAGCTGCATGTATTTGTCGCAAATGTGAGACGCATTTCCGCGGATTTTGACGTCCGGGCCATTGCTCTCAAAATTCCGGTTATTGTTGTTGCCGGGCTTACGCCCGCGTCCGCGTTGCCGCTTCATGGAAAAAACCTGGATTTGTTATTCAGCTTGGCGAAAGTCGCTCGGTCCATTGTGATACGGTAGCAGCCATTCTGACTATCTTGCCGCGAGGTTAAGCAAAACCACCGGTCACCCGGTACAACGCTTAACGATTTAAGGGCCTGTGTCAGGTGCGAGCGCGAAGCGAAATATCGGGGCAGCCCCTGTCCCGGTCAGCGCCGCATGTCTAACACCCCCAACCTAGACGCATTGTGTCTGTGAATCCAAGTCTTTTTTCACGCTGGCGTTTCAACGGCTAAAGCTGAAGACGACAGCGCGATCCCGGCCAGCCAGATCGGGGACTAGCCGAGCTGAAGCACCTGCATCTGCTGCCAGCGCCAGCGCAGCCTCGCCCTGATCGTATCCAATCTCGAACACCCCCGTCCCACGCGGGGCCAGCAGGCGCTTTGCTTCAGCAAACAGGTGGGGATAAGGATCAAGCCCGTCCACCCCGCCATCCAGCGCCAGGGCAGGCTCAAAATCCTTCACCTCAGGATCCAGCGTTTTAATCACCGCGCTGGCGATATAGGGCGGGTTTGACGCCACCAGATCGAACGGGCCCTCAAGCCCGTCCGCCCAGCGGGTTTCGACAAGTTCGAGATGGCCAGCAAGTCCGTTGCGGGACGCGTTAGCAGCTGCGACCTTCAAAGCATCAGGCGAGATATCCGTGGCGACCGCGGAAGCCTTGGGCAGCTCGCTCAACAGCGCCAGTGCGATCGCGCCGGAGCCCGTGCCAATATCCAGAAGGCGCAGCGGTGCAGCCTTGTCTGCCACGGCATTGAGGGCAGCCTCCACAATCGTTTCGGTGTCTGCGCGCGGGGTCAGCACCTCCGAAGTAACGGTCAGGTCCAGCGTCCAGAAACCGACACTGCCCAGAATGTGGGACAACGGCTCGCGGCGTTCGCGGCGCGCCACAAGGGCGTCAAAACGCTCGGCCTCATCGGCGGGCTGAGCGTCGATCATGGTGGCGATCAGGGTCGTACGGGACAGGCCGGAGGCTTGCTCCAGAAGCTGGCGGGCATCGTCGGCGGCGATGTCGTCAAGGCCCGCCGCCCTTAACCTCGCGACGGCTGCGCGCAGCGCGTCCTGCCGGGTCATAGGGGCTTAAGCCTCTTCCATGGCAGCAAGCTTGGCGGCCTGGTCTTCAGCCAGCAGCGCTTCGATCACCTCTTCCAGCCCCTCACCGGCCAGAATTTCATCCAGCTTGTAGAGGGTCAGATTGATGCGGTGATCACTCACCCGGCCTTGCGGGAAGTTATAGGTACGAATGCGTTCAGATCGGTCACCGGACCCGACCTGGCCCTTGCGTTCTGCGGCGCGGGCGGCGTCCTTTTCCGCGCGCTCTTTTTCATACAGGCGCGCTTTGAGCACCTGCATGGCAATGGCGCGGTTCTGGTGCTGGGACTTCTCTGAAGAGACCACCATGATCCCGGTCGGCAGGTGGGTCATGCGCACCGCCGACTCCGTCTTGTTCACGTGCTGACCACCCGCGCCGGAGGCGCGCATGGTATCGACGCGGATGTCCTCATCCTTGATCTCGATATCCACGTCTTCAGGTTCCGGCAGCACCGCCACCGTTGCTGCGGAAGTGTGGATGCGCCCGCCGCTTTCGGTCACCGGAACGCGCTGCACCCGGTGAACACCGGACTCAAACTTCATCTGACCAAACACGCCCTTGCCCGACACGCTGGCGACGATTTCCTTGTAGCCGCCAACCTCGGCCTCGCTGGCCTCGACCACCGACACCGACCAGCCATGCTTGGAGGCGTAGCGCTCATACATCCGGAACAGATCACCGGCGAACAGCGCGGCTTCATCCCCGCCCGTACCAGCGCGGATTTCCAGCATGATGGAGGCTTCGTCGTCCTTGTCCTTGGGCAGCAGCAGAAGCTGAAGCTCCCGCTCCAGCTCCGGCACCTGTTTTTTCAGGTCCTGCAGCTCGTCCTGCGCCAGCTCGACCATGTCGGCGTCAGAGCCATCGGCGATGATCGCTTCAGCGTCGGCCAGATCGGCGCGTGCAGTTTTCAGCTCGCGCGCCTTGTCCGCGACGGTCTTCAGCTCCGAATGCTCTTTGGAGAGCTTGACGATCTCATCGCTCTGAGTGGCCGCGCCCAGACGCGCCTCCACCTGATCAAAGCGATCAATCACCTGGTCGAGTTTGGCGTTTTGAATACTCATGGGATGGACTGTTACGATGCCACGGGCACAAAGCAAAGCGATAGACGCGCTTCGCTCTTAAGTCTGCGCGCGCTCCAGGCTGGCGATCATGCCGGGGAATTCATAGGATTCGAGCGCGTCCAGCACCGCGTCTGGCGTCTCAGCCGAGAGCAACATGTCGCGGTGGCGGCTTTCCACGAAGCCCTCATCGCGCATGTGATCCAGAAAGCCCACAAGCTTGTCCCAATAGCCCTTCATGTTGAGCAGCGCGACCGGCTTTTTGTGACGGCCGAGCTGGGACCATGTCCAGACCTCGAACAGCTCTTCCATGGTGCCGAGGCCGCCCGGCATGGCCACGAAGGCGTCGGCATGGTCGGCCATCATCAGCTTGCGCTCATGCATGGAGGAGACGATATGCATGTCCTGAACGCGCGGGTGGGCAATTTCCTTGTGATGCAGGAAGTCCGGGATCACACCCAGCACATCGCCACCCGCATCGATACAGGCATCGGCCACCGCGCCCATCAGGCCCACCTGGCCGCCGCCATAAACAAGCCGCAGGCCGCGTTCAGCCAGGGTTCGCCCCATGGCCCTGGCGGTCTCGGTGTAGATCGGATCGGACCCGAAATTGGACCCGCAATAAACGCAAACGGATTTCATTGTCATGGCGTCTGACTTAAGCGATCTGGCGAGATTGCCAAGATGGCGCATTCAGCTTTCGGCGCTTTCATATCTTACAAAGTGAAGATAGAGGCCGTCTGACGGGGCCACGGGACCACAGCGCTTGCGATCGGCGGCATCGAGTGCGGCCTTGAAGTCGGCCGGCGTCCATTTACCCAGCCCCACTTCCACCAGAGAGCCGACGATGGAGCGGACCTGGCGATGCAGGAAGCTGATCGCCTGGACCCGCACCTCCACCTCGCCATCGGGGTAGCCGGACACCGAGATCGCTTCGAGCGAGCGCACCGGGCTGTCAGCCTGGCACTGGGCATCGCGGAAGGTGGTGAAGTCATGCGTGCCCACCAGATGCTGGGCGGCGATGTGCATGGCGTCAGCATCCAATACCTTCGGCACCCGCCAGGCGAGGCCGCGATCCAGCGCCAGCGGAGCCCGCCGCGCCACGATGCGGTAGATATAGCCACGCTTGGTCGCACTGAAGCGGGCATGGAAGTCATCGCTGACACGCGCCGCCTCCACCACAGCAATCGGATTCGGTTTCAGGTGATAATTGAGCGCGTCGCGCACCTTGTCGGCCGGCAGGTCCTTTTCAAGGTCAAGATGGGCCACCTGCCCCAGCGCGTGGACGCCGGAGTCCGTGCGCCCCGCCCCATAGATATCCCCCGCATCGGGATCGAGCCTGCGCACCGCCATATCCAGCGCCGCCTGCACGCTCGGTCCATTGTCCTGGCGCTGCCACCCCACAAAGGGGCGGCCGTCATATTCAACTGTCAGCTTGTAGCGGGGCATGGCTGGCCAACGAATAGGGTTGAAGTGATAGATCACACATAAGCGTCATCCTGACGAAAGTCAGGACCCAGTTGCTCCGCAGGCGCCGCTGGGTCCCGGATCAAGTCCGGGATGACGCACTGGTTTACGAAAGCACCACGCCCACCGGCACCGTATTGCCGCGCGCAAAGTCTGCCGCATCCATCACGCCCTTGCCTTCGCGCTGCAGGCGGGTCAGGCGCACTGCGCCGCGGCCACAGGCGATCAGCAGCTGGTCATCCAGGATTTCACCCGGCTCCCCCTCGCCCTTTTCCGGCACCGCGAAGTGAACCTTCACCCGGATCGGCTTGTCGGCGGGCAATTCGAAATAAGCGCCAGGAAAGGGTGACAGGCCGCGGATCTGATCGGCAACCTCGCCTGCAGGCCTGGACCAGTCGATCCTGCGATCCTCAGCGGTAAGTTTGTGCGCGTAGGTGACGCCCTCCTCCGATTGAGGCTGAGCGGTCAGGGAACCGCGTTCCAGCGCTGCCAGGGTGCGCGGCCACAGCATGGCCCCGGTGGTCATCAACCGGTCGTGCAGCGTGCCCGCGGTATCCGTCTCGGCGATCGGGACCACCTCGCTCATCAGGACAGGACCGGTATCAAGACCGGCCTCCATCTGCATGATCTGAACGCCGGTCACCTCATCACCGGCCATGATGGCGCGCTGAATCGGAGCCGCACCGCGCCAGCGTGGCAGCAGCGAGCCATGCAGGTTCAGGCAGCCCAGCTCCGGCGCATCAAGCGCGCGCTGGGGCAGGATCTGGCCGTAGGCGACCACGCAGGCCAAATCCAGATCGAGTGCATCAAACTGCTCTAAAACCACCTCATCCTTGAACTTTTCCGGCGTCTCGACAGGGATGCCAAACTGTTCGGCGAGCTGGTGGACCGGCGTCTTGGTTTCGGCCTGACCGCGCCCACGCCGGCGCGGCGGCTGGGTATAGACCACCACAACATCATGGCCCGCGCCAACAATCTCGGCCAGCGAGGCGGCGGCAAAATCAGGCGTTCCCATAAAGGCAAGGCGCAGGCTCATGGCAGAACTCATTCATCTCTCATTCGGTTCAGGACGTGATAGAGTGCACAGCATCTCATTTCCACCACCGGAGCCAATTTCATGCTGCGCCTTGTCCTGATCGCCCTGACCACCTTCATGATTGCGAGCTGTGCCGCGCCCAAGGAAGGCTCCGAGACGCCAGACCTTTCAAATCCGCCAGAGACCTCCGGTCCGCCTGTGCGGCCCGTGGCAGGTCTGGGTGAGATGTGCGGCGGCATGATGGGCATCACCTGCGCCGGTGAAGATGGGGTCGGGGACCGCGCGGCCTTCTGCCAGTGGCAGGCGGGCACACAATGCGGGGCCGCTGACCAGATGGGCGTGTGCACCGCTGTGCCCCAGGCCTGCACGCGCGAATACCGCCCGGTCTGCGGCTGCGATGGTGAGACCTATCCCAATGCCTGTGTGGCCACAGCCAACCGGGCCAGCATCCTGCATGAGGGCGCGTGCCGCACCGAGGCGGATTAAGCCTCCACGGGGCGGCGTGCACCGGACTCCACCACAAAGACCTTTTGATCAGCCGGCGCGTAGCCGTTCTGGCGCTTCACTTCACCCACGGTGCGCAGATGCACCTCGGCGCGGTCCTGGGTCAAGTTGATCAGGCCATAGCCGCGCTCACGCGCATCAAAATGCTTGATGTGGTCGAAATTGGCGGCCGCGACGGCGAAGCTGTCATGATTGGTGTGGTGGCTGGTCACCGCGGTTGTCACGAATTCTGCGGCCACTGACGGGCTCGTCACATCGTCATAATCGGTCCTCACCTCGGTCACCCAGTAGCAGTGGGTGTCCCCGCCCAGCAGGATCGGGTTGATGTCCGGCTTCGACGCCAGCGCCTCAATCAGGCGGCGGCGGGCAGCCGGATAGCCATCCCAGCCATCGCTCCAGCTCGTCGGCTCACCGGTTTCCGGGTTGGTGCCGTAAAAGGGCGAAAACAGGGTTGGCTGAACGATAAAGCTCCAGCGCGCGCCCGATCCGCCAGCCACGCGATGCAGCCAGCGTTCCTGTGAAGCGCCCAGATAGGTGCGCGCCTCATCCAGACGCTCCGGGCAATCGCGCGCGATGATCTGACCGCCGCGATCCTCCTCGCTGGGGCAGGCCATCGGCGTCTTGAACTGGCGCCCGTCAGTCATGTTGACCTCGGCCAGGTTGCCGAACACGGTCTGACCCCAGATGCGCATGCGCCCGGAGGCCCGCTCCAGCATGGAACGACGGCGCAGCGGCATGTTTTCCCAATAGGCCTGATAGGCCGCCAGGCGGCGCGCCCGGAAATCCTCAACGCTCACAAAGGGCTGCTCGGAGATGTCGCCAGCATAGTCGTTGTCCACCTCATGATCGTCCCAGGTCACCAGCCAGGGCGCGATCGCTGCAGCGGCCTGAAGGTCGGGGTCGAGGCGGTAATTGGCGTGCACGCGGCGATAGTCGTCCAGCGTATAAGGTTCGGGCGTCACATGGCGGCGCACCTGCGGACCCCAGCTGGATTCGTAAATATAGTCGCCAGTGTGGATGACGAGATCGACACGCTCTTCGGCCATGTCGCGATAGGCATGGAAATAACCCTGCTCGTAATGGGCACAGCTGGCCCAGGCAATCTTCATCGCATCCAGGCTCGCGCCATAGCCAGGTGCCGTGAAGGCGCGGCCCACCGGGCTGGTCACCCCTGCCACATGGAAGCGATAGAAATATTCCCGCCCCGCATCCAGGCCGTGGATTTCTGCGTGAACCGAGTGGCCCTGGGATGGCAGGGCCCGCTCCACGCCCGCGCGCACGATCTGGGTAAAGACCTCGTCGTCGGCGATCTCCCAGGCGACATCCACAGCCTCCGGGGCCATGCCGCCATCGGGGTCGAGCGGGTTGGGAGCCAGGCGGGTCCACGCCACAAAGCCGTCAGACGCCGGATCGCCGGAGGCGACACCCAGCGAGAACGGGTCATTGCGAAAGACAGGGGCTGAGCCTGTCGATCCCGCTCTACACCCCGCCCCGAGCGCCAGCGCCGCACCGGCGGCAGCAGACCCCAGAACAAGGCGGCGGGACGGCAGTGTCAGGCGTGGCGATGTCATGATTGAGCTCCCCAGATGCAATGACGCACTAGAACAGGAGATAGCCCAGCGCGCTGACAGTTTCATGAAAGTCTTTGGAGGTATTTGTCTGACCCATCTGCGTTGGGTCGCCGCTCCAGGATAAAACGCCAGCGTCAAAACCGCCTCTCCCCCTTGACCAAGGGGAAGAGGATGAAGGTGAGGGGGGTGCATTTGAACTGGCTCACGGGGTGCAGGATGAAATGCTGCAAACACCCCTCACCTAACCTCTCCCCAGGCATGGGGAGAGGGATTGGGTTTGCGTTCCAGGATTGAACGCAGGCGCAGCGAAGAGCCGACGGCATGGACATGCCGGAGGACAGGAAAAACCGAGCGCTTTAGCGCTGGCAAAGCGAACAGCCGCCCACAGCGAGCAAGGCTTGCCCTTGCGTTGCGAGGACCGACACCCCGGACGGGGTGGAGGTCAGGAAAAAGAAAAGGGGCGGTGTCTTTCGACACCGCCCCCAATCTTTGCACCGTCAGGTGCCTGCGATTTCAGAGTTCTTAGAACTCGTAACGCAGACCCATGCGGACGCGGTAGACCGAGTTGTTGAAGTCACGCGACTGAAGCTGAGTCGGGCTCGTGACGTCAGAGTAGACGTATCGGCAGTCGGTTGCCGCCTTACAAAACTCACCCGGCTCGTTGTCGCTCAGGAGTTCGCCACCGTTCAACTCGCGGATGTCGAGGTCGACAACGCTTGCACGACCGAAGCTACCACCACGGCGGTACTGGGTGCCCCACTCGTCATTAAGCAGGTTCGGGAAGTTCTCGATGTCGAGCACGAACTGGAAGCGGTTCTCGCCGACATACTGCTCAGCACCCGGAATACCCGGCAGGTCCTGAGTGAAGCGGAAGTCCCAACGCTGGGTCCACGGCGAGCTGCCGAAGTTACGCGGCACAAAGGTCCCGCGGAACTGCTCCAGGCCTTCCTGGCGGACGAAGTTGTCGAACGCAGCTTCATCAGCAGCGGACGCGAACTCGACAGCAGGATCACCACCGGCCAGCGGCACGTAGAGCAGGTCAGCACCGTCACGTGGGCTGCCACCAAGGGCACGACCGAAGATCGGGTTGCTGCCGCCGACATTGTAGCCGTAGCTGAAGCCCGGGCCGGACTGCATGAAGCCGAACACGTTGAAGCGCGACGTCAGGTCGGCAACAAACTCGTTCTCATAGCCAAGAGTGACAGTGAACTTGTGTTCGATCTCATTGGACGAGGTTGCCACCACAGGATTATTACGGTCTGTGCCGACAATGCCGCGCCATGCCGAAACGGCACGCGAAGAGGTGTACTCCAGCAGATCTTCTGCTTCGGTGTAGGTGTAGCCAAAGCGGAAGTTGAAGCCAGCGTCATAACGCTTCGAAACGGTGATCGCGTAGGCCGTGGCCGAGCCACCTTCAGTGGTGTCGATGGCGAAGGCGTCCGGCAGTGAGTACTCAGAGCCGTTGGTGTTTTCGTCAGCGTCCAGGTTTGCAGGGTCGGACTGATCCGGGATGTCACCCAGATCCGGGTAGATCGGACGACCATCCGGTGCAACACCGCGAGCGAACTCCAGGTCCGGACGATCAAACGCCAGGTTCCGCCAGATCAGGGCTTCACGACGATCCGAGTGCAGGACCGAAGCCGACACGAAGTAACCGTCGCCGAGGCCGAAGCGCTCGAGGTTCAGCTCATAGTCAGCACGCAGCGAGGCGCGCAGAACGTTCGGCATTTCAAAGCCCGGTGCGAACACGTCGATGTTCTGAACCGCGCCACCCAGGGACACGCCCTGCGCCACGTCATCGAGGATCGACTGCGGCACGGCAGAGCCGGTCACATTGGTGTCGAAGCCCAGAGCGAAGTAGGTCGCCGGGGTGAAGTTGTTGGATGCCCACACCTGCGGGTTACCGCCGGAGTACAGACCCATACCGCCCGAAACCGTCAGACGGTCAGTCGGGGTGTAGGTGAAGCCGAAGCGCGGCTGGATCAGGTCGACACCGTCGAGATTGTCCGTGCCGGAGAAGCCGTAAACGTCTTCAAAGGTCAACAACGCAGTGTTGGTAGCATTCGGAACGGGTTCCGGGGCCGGCGGGACGTCGTCCTGATAGATACGGTCATAGCGGATGCCGTAGGTGATGTTCAGGTCCGGACGGATCTGCCAGGCGTCCTGAGCGAACAGGCTCAGCTGTTCATAGCCCCACTCAGCGGCCGTGTCATTGGAGTCGTTCGACTGGGCGTTGATGTAGGTGACAAAGGCGTCCTGGTTTTCCAGAGCTTCAAGGCTTGAGAACTCGAAGAAGCCGCGCGAACGCTGACCAAAAATGTTGAACAGGTCATACTGTTCCCACTGACCACCAAAGGTGATCACGTGGTCGTTCCAGATGTAGTTACCTTCACCGTAGAAGACGGTGCGTTCGTCTTCGAAGTAGTTCTGGTGGCGGAACTGGTCCGGGCCGAGGCGGAAGGTGCGATCGCGACCGCCCAGCAGGGCATCACCATCCAGGCCGTTGGCGGCGAAGTATGGATCGTTGACGTCAACTTCGACTTCAAATTCACCGAAGGACACGCCAGCAGCGGAGTCTTCACCCAGCGAGTCCTGACCGCGGATGTATTCCTTGCGGGACAGGCGGAAGGTCGTGGAGAAGTTGTCGGTCCAGTCAGACACCAGCTCGCCGCGATATACGTCCTGCTGCGAAGACAGCACGTAGTAGTTGGTCGGGAATGAGAAGGTGCCGGTGTTGGTCAGCAGGCTGTCTTCAGACGCCTGCCAGGAGACCGTTGCGCGGTGGTTGGCGGTGATGTCCCAGTCCAGCTTGATCAGCGAAGACTCAGACTCTTCGTCAACCGAGGTGTCAGCCTTGGAACCGGGATCGTAGTTGTACGTGGCCTGCGTGATGTCACGGATCACGTCGAAAATCGCGGGGTCAGCACCGTTGAAGTCGAAGTTCAGCGGGCGGGAGTTGGTGACGCTCTCATAACCAGCAAAGAAGAACAGCTGGTCTTCGATGATCGGGCCACCAGCGTAGAAGCCGTATTCGTCTTCTTCGAAGTCGTCGTTGGACACTTCCTGATCGAAAGCGTTTTCACCCACGAAGCTCTGGTCGCGATAGTAGTAATATGCACCACCGTCGAACTCGTTCGTACCCGACTTGGTCACCAGGTTCACAATACCGCCGGTGAAGCCGCTGGACAGAACCGAGTAGTCAGAAGCCTGAACAGAAGCTTCTTCGACCCAGTCGATGGAGATCGGCTGACGCAGGGTCGGGAAGAGGCCCTGGTCGAGACCGAAGTCGTTACCCTGAGCCAGACCGTCAATGACGAAGCCGTTGAAGCGCGGAGCCTGACCAGCAACCGAGATCACACCATTCGAGCGGCCGCGGCCGGAGAAGGTGGTGGTGGTCACGAACGGGTCAGCGATCAGCGAGGAGATCACGTCACGCTGGATCGACGGCTGACCGGCAAGGTCTTCTGCGGAGAACACAGAACCCACACCGCCATTCAGGCCGAGCTGGGACTGGATCGCGGTGCCGACCACGGTGATGACGTCAGAGGTCGAAGCAGCGTCGAGCGTTGCGTTGAACGAGTTGACCTGACCGGTGGAGAGGCGGACGCCTTCAGCGCGCTGAGGCTCCTGACCGGCAGCGGTCACGGTGACGGTGTAAGGACCGCCCGGGCGCAGACCAGCTTCGAAGAACGAGCCGTTGGCAGACGTGGTGGTCACGGACACAGAACCGGTCGGAACGTGAAGGATGGTCACCGAAGCGCCGGACACCGGAGCACCGGATGCGTCGACGACGGTACCGCGCAGAGATGCGGTCGTGGACTGTGCGTGAACAGCGGCAACCGGAGCCAGCGCAGCAAGCGTGGCAATGGAAGCGCCGTAAGCGAGCTTCTTGAACATTGAGGAGGTCCCCCTAATAGACCAACAGTGAACAGCGCAAACACTACGTCTACGCTTCGGAAGCGGGCGATAAAGCTCTCGGCTGACGGTTCGGTGACGCATTTATGAAGCTTTTGTTGCAATGCACCAGGCCGGTGCTCCGACTACGGAGAAATTCGGATTTAATCAAAAGTTAATTTCCTCAATTATTCCTTCAAATGCCAGCGAAACAGCCCCCCCGCAGTCCAATCCGGACGGTTATAACTGCATTCTTGCGCCGCGCAGCCCAGGCGCGCCTGCGCGCTTGGCGTTGCATTTCAGCCACGATTTTGTGCACCAAAGGGGTGTGATAGCTGCCCAGAGGGCTGGCGATTCTGCGAAGGCTTTGACAAGCCGGACAAGCGCGCGCATCAAGCGCCCCATGACCCAGCCTGAGCCCCACCTGATCGCTTCACCACTGGACACGCCCCGTACGGCCTTCCTGGCTGCCGGCGTGGTGCTGGGAGTCTTGACCGTGCTGCGTATCGCCATGGCCGCGCTTGATCCCAACAGTCTCTACGCTGACGAGACCCAGTACTGGCTGTGGGCCCAATCGCTCGACTGGGGCTATTTTTCCAAGCCACCGATGATCGCGTGGGTCATTGCCACCACAACCGCCCTGTTCGGTGATGGCGACAATGCGGTCCGTCTCGGCGCACCGCTGCTGCACCTTGTAACGGCAAGCTTTCTTGGACTGACCGCCGCGCGCCTGTTTGGTCCAAGGGCTGGCTTCTGGGCGGCAACCCTGTGGGCCGTGATGCCGGCGGTGTGGCTGTCTTCGATCATCATCTCCACCGACGCGGTCATGATGGCGGGCTGGGCGGTCGGGCTTTATGCACTGGTCAGGCTGCGCGAACAGCCAGACTGGACCTTTGCTCTGATCCTTGGCGCGGCGGTCGGGTGGGCCTTCCTGTCGAAATACGCGACGATCTATTTCCTCATCGGTCTGGCCATTGCCATTGTGATTGACGGTCCCAGCCGCCGGGCTTTGCTGACATTAAAGGGCGCAGCCGCCCTTGCTCTTTTCCTCGCATTGATCAGCGGCAATCTGCTTTGGAATGCGGCCAATGATTTTGCGACCGTATCCCACACCGCAGCCAACGCGAACTGGCAGGGTCAGCTCTTCAATGCCGAAGAGCTGTTGCAGTTCGTCGGCGACCAGTTCGGGATTTTCGGACCGGTCACCTTCATCGCCTTCATTGCTGCAGTGGTGATCGCAGTCAGGCGGTTTTCGCCGGGCGAGGATGATCGCATCCTGCTTGTGCTGGCGGGCTTTGCCGTGCCAGCCCTGGTCATTGTCGCGGGCCAGGCCTTCATCAGTCGGGCGCACGCGAACTGGGCCGCATCCGCCTTCGCCGCCGCCACACTTCTTACCGCCTGGGTCCTGACCGAGGGGCCACGCTGGCGGCGCTATGTGATCTATGGATCAGTTGCCTTCCATGTGATCGCAGGTAGCGCCTTCATGGCGCTTGCCGCCTCACCGGCTTTGACCGATGCGCTGGGCCGGTCCAATGACTTCAAACGAATCCGCGAATGGCCCGCCACTGCCGAAGCGGTGGCGTTGCGCGCAGCTCGCCTTGGCGTCGATGCGATCGCCTTTGATAACCGCAACGATTTTCACCAGACCCAGCGCTATGGCCCGCAGATTGAGGCCGAGCTTTACATGTGGCTGCGCCGCGACGGACCGGAGAACTTCGCCGAAGCCACCTGGCCGCTGACCTCCGATGTGACGGGGCCAATCCTGATCGTCTCAGAACGCCACTGGGAAATCCCGGTGATCGAAGCGGACTTTGCCCGCATCGAAGAAATCGAGCCGATCCGCATCGACCTGGGCGGTGGCATTGAACGCCACTACCGGCTGTTCATCGCTGAAGGCTATGCCCAAGCTGAGCGGACAGCGGAATTTGAGGCGACCGTCGCTCAGCCGCGGTTTTAGGACTGGCGTGTAACGCGTGGTCCTGATTTAGCTTGCATTGTCTGCCCGCGATTGCTGCTTTCTAGCCTGCACAGCGTTTACGGGTCGGCGCAGGCGAGGACATAGGCAGGATGATCTCGAGGATCGCGATTTCAGGATACCGCTCGCTACGCGATGTCGTTATTCCGCTCAGTGATCTGACCATCATCACCGGTGCCAACGGTACGGGCAAATCCAGCGCGTATCGCGCATTGCGGCTTTACGCGATGTTGCCGACGACCGCGTCATCGCCTCGATTGCCGCCGAAGGTGGCTTCACGAACCTGCTTTGGGCGGGTCCACAAACGATTTCGAAATCCATGCGGTCAGGCGACGTCCCGGTCGAGCCGGTTGTCCGCAAGTCACCGGTCGCCCTGAAGCTGGGGATTGAGGAAGAAGACTTTTCCTATGTCATTGACCTCGGCATGCCGCCGCCAGACGGCAATTCCCTCTTCAACACCGATCCAGTCATTAAGCGCGAGCTGATGTGGGAGGGACCCAAGCCCACGCCGACCAAAATCATCGCAGACCGCCGGGGTCCGTCAGTCGTCGTTCGGCAGAACGACAGCACGACCCAGTTTGCGACAGACCTTGCAGGTTATGACTCCATGATCCGCGCGGTGACTGGTCCCCAAGCGCCCTGGGCGGTTGAGGCTCTGCGCCGACGCCTGGGACAGTGGCGCTTCTACGATCAAATCCGCTCTGACATTCATGCCCCTTCCCGGCTGCCGCAGGTCGGGACCCGGACACTCGCACTCTCGCCAGACGGAGACGACCTCGCAGCTGCGATACAGACGATCTACGAGATCGGTGACCGCATCGCACTGGACCGCGCGATCGAGAACGCCTTTCCCGGTGCAAAGTTGAATGTTGTTGCAATCGGAGAGCATTTTCAGATCACGATGCAACAACCAGGCATGTTGCGCCCCCTCAAAGCCAACGAGCTCTCCGACGGAACGCTACGGTTTATCCTGCTCGCGGCCGCATTGCTAAGTCCACGACCCGCGCCATTGCTTGTCCTGAACGAGCCGGAATCTAGCCTCCACCGTGCTGTGATCCCGGCGCTGGCCAATCTGATCCATGAAGCATCTCGCGACATGCAGGTCGTCGTTGTGTCCCACGACCGTTCCCTGATCACAGCGCTACGGGGCTTCGGCGGGGAGCTGGTTGAGCTCTACAAAGACACTGGCGAGACCTTCGCGGAAGGCTATGAGGATCTGCGCTGGGCCTGGCCCAAGCGCTAACCCCCCAACGCCTCGCTGCCCCAAATCTCGCGCAGGCGCTGGTCGCGGCGGCAGCCAAAGCGGTAGCGCTGATAGCGGATGGGGCTGGTTTCAGCGAAATTCTGGTGGTTGGCCTCAGCTGGCCAGAAGGTGGTGAGCAGTTCGATATCCACCACCACATTACGCTCAAAGCGCACCTCAACGGCTTCAGCAGACGCAGCGGCCAGGGCGCGCTGCTCTTCGTTGGTCGGGAATATGTGCGGCGCGTAGGCTCCACCGCGATCACAGAACTGACCTTCGCGATCAAACGGGTCCACATTGACCCAGTAGTGATCGAGCAGGTCCTGATAGCTCACCACCTCCGGGTCATAGATTACGCGGGCGGACTCAGAATGGCTGGTGCGCCCATACACCACGTCATAATAGCCCGGGTTTTCTTCCGTGCCGCCAGCAAACCCGGACACGACCTCAACCACACCGTCCAGCTTTTCAAAGTCGGCCTCGGTGCACCAGAAGCAGCCTGAGGCAAAGACCGCATGGGCGAGGCCGTCCGGCAGATCCGCGCCTTCGGCGGTCGCAGAATTCACGTAGTCCCCCGGATCCTGGGCGCAGGCCGCAGCGGGAAGCATAAACAGGGCAGCAGCAAGAAGGATGGAATGGTGCATGGCTCTCTCTGGGTTGGGCGTATGACCACATATGTGGCGCAGACAGCCCGAGAGCCAAGTCACAGCTGATCACGGTGGCGTTAGAAAGGTCGTGCGTCCTTCGAGACACTCGCCAAAGGCTCGCTCCTCAGGAAGAGGCAAATAGGAGCTTTATGAAAACCTCATCCTGAGGAGCGCGAAGCGCGTCTCGAGGAATCCTCAGGGTCAAGCAATCCCCTTCAACTCCTCAAGCCCCAGCGCCAGCGCCAGGTTCTGGACGGCCTGAACCGCCGCTCCTTTGAGCAGATTATCGAGCGCAGCGACCACAACGGCACGGCGGCCATCGTCTGCGAGCATGAAGCCCCCCACGACCGCGCCGGGCTTGAAGGCCCCGTCGGCAATCTCCGGAATGGCGTCAGTCACTGTGATCAAAGGCTCATCGGCATAGGCCGTGTCATACGCGGCGCGCAGCTGATCAGCCGATACGGTACCGGTAAACTCCAGCTGCGCCGTCAGCGTGATGCCACGGAAGAAGGCCGCCACATGGGGGCTGAAGCGCACGTCTGTGCCGAGCTGGCGCGTCATTTCACGCTCATGCATGTGCCCCAGAAGGCCATACGGCATGAGATTGTCTTTCAGCGCCTCAGTATCGTTTTTTCGGCTCGGCGTCGTGCCGGCACCGGAATAGCCCGACACGCCAAACAGATGGGCCGGACCAGAGAGCCATGGACGCAACGGCGCGACGCACAGCTGGCCGGCTGTGGCGTAGCAGCCGGGATTGGCGATGCGCGTGGCACCCCGGATCGGGCCGCGGCCATAAATCTCCGGCAGACCATAGACCCAAGCATCGTCAAACCGATAATCCGCTGACAGGTCGACAATGACGGTCTCCGGCGCGTGGGCTTCAATGGCGGCGACATACTCCGCCGCCGCGCCATTGGGCATCGCGAGGATGACCGCATCGGCACCGCGCGCCGCGATATCGTCGGCGCTCAAAGCCTCAAACACCAGCGACGGATCGGCCTCTTCTGCCATGTCCGTCACGGGCCGCCCCGCCGAGCTCCGCGAGACGGCAAACGCCAGCGCCAGGTCATCGCGCGCGCTCAGGATCCGGATCAGTTCGCGTCCGGTATGGCCCCTTGCCCCGACCAGCCCGATGCGTTTCATCACGCATCCTCCAGGCTGGCGGGCAGCGCGGCGATCTGTTCGGCCAGCTGTGGCAGGCGGGACAGATCGGTTTCACCGCGCTGAAACACCGTCCACTCCCCGCGCTTGATGGCGCTGTCGCACGCGGCAAAGTAAAACTCGTTGATCGGGTTGTCCCGGCGTGAGCGCCAGTAGAGCTTCGGTGCGTAGGCCACGAGCCGCTTCCAGACCGCACCGCCCAGCCCCTCTCCGCGCGCCGCATCCATTACCGCGAATTTATCGAGATAGACCGTATCGTCCAGACGCGCGGTAATCGCGGCGGCGCGGTAATTCTCCGTCACGAAGGCCCGGTCGAAATCTAGCGTGTCGAAATAGCCGGTTTTCAGGGAGCGTCCAAAGCTTTCGGCCACTAAAGCCGCCGTCCGGTCAAGGTCGAGAGCAGCAAGCGTTGTCACCTCTTCAATCCGCTCACCGCGACGCACCAGTGTGCCGGCCCCGGCATGGGTGAACAGCTCTTTGGCGAGGTGATCGGGGCGGGTGATCGACACCGAGCTTGACAAGGGCAGGTTATCGAGCAGGCGCTTGATCTCCTGCAGCTTCAATCGCATGCCGCCATCGACCCAGTCCTTGCCCATCAACTCATCAAAGTCGGTCGCCAGGTTCACGGTGGAGATCGGCGCGCCAGCCTCATCGAGCAGCGCACCGGTACCGGTGAGAAACACGATCTTGTAGGGCTGCAGCCGGCCCACCAGGGCGCGCACGGCGCTATCGGCATTGATATTGACCAGCCGCCCGTCCGACGTATCGCCAAGGCAGGTCAGGATCGGGGCCTGACCGGCCTGGGCCGCGGCGGCCACCAGATCGAGGCGCACGCCGGTCGGCTCCCCGACCCGGCCAAGCCCGGCCTCATCAACAAGCTCGGCCTCAAATACGCCGGAAGGAATGGACGCGGCGCGGCCGCCGCAATCGCGCACCGCCTGGACCAGCTTCACATTGACCGCGGTGAGGGTATCGCGAACCGTACCCATCGCTTCAGACGGGGTGATACGCAGACCATCCTTGCGCTGTTCGGGAAAACCGGCGTCTTCCAGCGCGGTATTGAGCTGCGGTCCGCCGCCGTGGACCACGATGGGGGCCAGGCCCACCGACTGCAGGAAGGCGAGCGCCCGTGCGAGGTCATCCAGCTGCTCCTCGATGATCGCCCCGCCCACCTTGATGACGGCAAAACGCTCCTGATCAAGCTCGGAAAAACGATTGAGATACTCGCGGATCTCCTTGCCATCTCGCATATGCGACAGGAGTTCCACAATCGCGGCCCGGACCGGTGGCCGGGCGAGCCTGGTCTCTTCACTCATCCGTCTGCCTCTTTGATGAGCCGCTCCATCATCGCCTTCTGGACGTGGAGGCGGTTCTCAGCCTCTTCAATGCCGAGAAAATCAGGGCCATCCACCACCGCGTCGGCAATCTTCACATTGCGCCGCATGGGCAGGCAGTGGCTGACCACGCCGCCATCGGTCAGCGCCATTTTTGCTTCATCAATCATGAAGCCTGCGCCCTTGGCCCGGTAAGGCGCTTCTGCGTCCCAGTTGCCATAGAAGGGCAGCGCACCCCAGCTTTTGCCATAGACCGCGTGGGCCCCGGCATAGGCTTCGGTGGGGTCGGTCGTCACGGTCAGCGAGGTGCCCGCGTCAGCACAGAAGCGCTCGGCCGCGCCCATATAGCGCTCATCAAGGCGGTAGACCTCATCGGGCACCAGAAGGCGCACATTCATGCCCATCTTTGACGCCATCAGCACAGCAGAATTGGCCACGGCGGTATTGAGCGGTTTGGGATGGGGCACCCAGGTCAAAAGGAAGTCCTTGCCACGGACATCGCCGATCCGGTCCTGCAGTGCCATCATGATCGCCAGCTCCTGACAGGGGTGGACGATCGTCTCCATATTGATGACCGGCACGGTCGCGTGTCTGGCATAGGCCGTGATCAGCGGGTCTTTGCGCTCTGCGCTCCAGTCCTGGAATTTCGGGAAGCAGCGGATCGCGATCAGATCGACATAGCGCGACAGGACGCGCGCAGCCTCCTTCACATGCTCCTCCGGACCACCATCCATGACAGCGCCCTCTTCAAACTCCACAGGCCAGGTCTGCCCCTGGGCGTCAAGCACAATGGCGTGGCCGCCCAGCTGATGCACCCCGATGTCAAAGCTGGAGCGAGTCCGCAGAGACGGGTTGAAGAACATGAGCGCGACCGACTTGCCCCTCAGGGCGTCGCCCTCAGGGCTCTCCCGAAAGGCGCGCGCGCGGTCGATCATCGCTTGCAGATCCTCGCGGGACCAGTCTTCGGTCGTCAGGAAATGTCGCATCGGTGCGCCTCACACATCTTGAAGCCCGCCGTTTTAGGCAAGTCACGCGATTTGGCAATTGGGACGCGGCGGTTGGCGCTTCTTTCTGAGGGTCCTTCGAGGCTCGCCAAGGGCTCGCACCTCAGGATGAGGGTAATGGAGGTCTCCGACTTCCCTCATCCTGAGGTGCTTTTCGCAAGAAAAGCCTCGAAGGACGCACAAGCCCCTATCCGGCGTGGTTCTAACACCAGTGTGTCATGGCCCGATTTATTCGGGCCACCCATGCCGGTCGATTTGTGAAACGTGCCAGGCTCACAGCATGGGTCCCCCGGACAAGCCGGGGGATGACAGTTTTCATGGCAAGCGCCCACAAGCCCCTACTCGGCGTGCCCAGCGCCCTCAGCGGCGACCGCGTGAATATAGTCGCGGCGTGCCTGGGCCGGGTCGACGCCTTCACGCGCAGCATCAATCTCGGCGGCGATGCGTTCGTCTTCATCCTGAAGCGCTTGCGGGTCGAGATCGGCATAATGCAGCACGCCCATATCTTCGTAGCATTTCTGGATCTTGGGCCCCCACAGGCCGATATCTTTCACGATCGGCACAATGCGCTGGAACAGCATGGTCCGGTAAAGCTTCACGATTTCAGACTGCTCGGTGAAGTCCTCGCACTGCTTCACCGGCAGGCCGAGCTGGTCATAAACAACGCTGCCCTGGGTCATGCGATCACGCATCAGGTAGCAAGCCTCCACCAGGAACTCCTCACGCTCGTCGCGCTCTTTCTGGGTAAGTTCAGGATAGTAGTCGCGCAGCGACAAACGCCCGAAGGCCACGTGGCGTGCCTCATCTTCCATGACATAGGCGTTGACCTGTTTGGCGAGCGGGTTCTGCGCCAGATCACGAATGGTTCCGAAGGCGGCGAGCGCGAGCCCTTCGATCACCACCTGCATTGCCAGGTAAGTCACGTCCCAGCGGCTGTCAGAGAGGGCATCATTGACCAGCTCCTGCAAAGGATCGGTCATGGGATAAGCCACGCCGAACTTGCCCAGAAGCTTCTTGTAGGCCTCCACATGGCGGGCTTCGTCCATCACCTGGGTCGCCGCGTAGAATTTCGCGTCGAGGTCGGGGACGGACTGGACGATCTTGGATGCCGCCAGAAGCGCCGCCTGCTCGCCTTGCAGGAATTGGGAGATATTCCAGGACTGGGAATGACGGCGAAGCTCCGCCTTTTCCTTATTGGTCATCCTGTCCCAGACCGGCGAGCCGAAGATCGGGACCGCCTCGTCGGGCATCACCATCGGGTTCTCTGCATCCAGGTCAAGGTCCCAGTCGATGCGATTGAGCGCATCCCACTGCATGTCCTTACCCTTTTGATACAGGTGCATCAGCGTGGTGCGGCCCTCGTCAAAGCGCCAGTCAAAGACCGCTTCAAATTCGTTGGGCACGTGCCAGTGCTTGTCGATGTCCGGCATAGGGTAAAGATCGCGCAGCGCCGTCATGGTGTCCTCCCGCTTCATCGCTGCCCACCTGTCTTCATCGCAGGGGTGAACAGCGTTCACTTTTTGCAGTGTGTGGGAGGAATGCCCCTTTGGCAAGGATGGATTTGGTCGCAGGGGCGTGTCTTTTGACACTCACGAAAAGACAGGGGTGCTGGCTCAGCATCAAGGTGTGAGGAAATCGGGTAGTTCAAAGCCAAGCGCGACGCGGACATCTTCTCTCCCCCCCTGGACAAGGGGGAGAGGATAAAGGTGAGGGGGCTGCGTTGAAGCTTGCTCAGGTCGTGCAGGTTGAGGCGCTGGAAAACCCCGCACCTATCCTCTCGCCTCGGGAAGGAGAAAGGGATGGTGTTGGCGCTCACAAAAGCCCGTGCACTTGGACCTGCCCTCAAATCCACCTCGCGAACCTTCACGGGTCAGCTTTCACCTGTTTCCAGATCAGAAGCTGAAGATTCAGGTCGAAGCCGCTGTAAGCGCGTCGCAAATCGATCCATGCGTGCGGTGGCGGACAGGCTGCGCACTATCCCCGGAAGGCAAGCCAGCGCCCTATTCCGCCGCAACCTTGCCCGGATCGGCCTCAGCCTCCTGCTGGGCCTTCCAGCGCGCTTTGAGGATTTTGGAGCTGTCGCGAGTTCCATCCGGAGACCAGCCGGGCGGGCCGAGCCAATAGCCGAACGCCTCGCCCAGCGATTTGGACTGGCGCACGTCCTTGATGATGCCGACCCACTCATGAAGGCAAATCTTGATCGGATTATAGGTGCCCAGATTGCGCACGATGCCGTAGCGGCATGGCTCGCCATCGCGTTCAGGCTCGAACGTGCCGAACAGGCGATCCCAGATAATGAAGACGCCTGCGTAATTGCGATCAAGATAGCGTGGATTGGTGGCGTGGTGGACGCGGTGGTGGCTCGGCGTATTCATGACCCACTCAACCGGGGCCCACATTTTCCCAATCGTCTCGGTATGAATCCAGAATTGGTAGATCAGGTTCAAAGCCGCAACGAAGGCAATCATCGCCGGCGGGAAGCCCAGAAGAACCAGCCATGAGCCAAAGAAAATGAACTTCAGCGTCAACGGACTCAGCCAGGGTTGGCGCAGCGCGGTGGACAGATTGTAGTGCTGGCTGGAGTGGTGAATGACATGATCAGCCCACCACCAGCGCACAGTGTGCGCAAAGCGGTGGCTCCAGTAGTAGACAAAATCGTCCAGCACGAAGGCGAGGACGAAGGCCCACCAGGCCCAGCCGATGTCAAATAGGCCATAGGGCTCAATCAGGCTGAACCAAAAGACAAAAACCCCGCCTAGCACGACGCCCGAAACCGTATTGCCGAGACCCATGGCAAGACTTGCGGCCGTATCATGCGGCTCATACTTCGCCCGGCCGGTCGCGCGGCCATAGACCATCTCGGCAATGATCAGGATCACAAAGGCAGGGATTGCCAGATAGATCGGGTCAGGCAGGTTCGGCATGGGACATCCCGGCCTGAGTGGCCGCTCCAAAGCGTTCAATGTCATTAGCCCAGCGCTTGGCAAGCTGAGCGTACTTCAGGCGCAAAGTCGCTTCAGGGAAAGTAAAATCCTCAAGAGCGAGCACCAAATCCGCCCCTGAAACACTCACGGCGCGAATGTCGGACGGCCGCAATGCCCGGACTGTTATCTTGTCTCCACGACAGACCGCAAGTCCCAGTCGCTCGCCACTCTGATCAAATACCAGACCAGCGCGCCTGTCAGAATCGAGCACCTGATGGGCACCCGGAGCAAATCCCAAAACATCAACGCTAATACGCGATCCGATTGAGGATTCGTCATCCAGCCTTGCAGGGGTCCACCCTCCCATGAACGCATTGAGCGCTACGATTAAAGTGATCGCAAGCGCCGACGCCCCCAAAACAGTCACGATGACAACAAGATCAGACATGCGCTCGATATTCACTCAAGTGTCAGCCGATGCAAAGCCCTGGCACAGATCAGTCGCACGATCAGACCCGGGAGCTGGCCTCGCTCGGCACACCAGAACCTAAGCCATCCATCATAGTTAACTCCGGCTTTAGAGTGTTGCCTGTTTGCTGCACCTTCCATCAAGTCTCGGATTCTTTTGCAAAATGGCTTGATTATTGAACAGGGCGGGTTGCCGAATGACGACACAGGTGGATAGATGCTGTTATAGGCCGCGCGTGTGCGTCATTGTGACCGTTGCGTAAAAGCTCGTGAACGAGTGTGGTCAGAGGGAAAGAATGAGTCTCCTGCAGGGGACCACATCTAAAAACTTATTCGGGGAGGAATAAGACCATGAAAAAGAATTTGCTACTTGCGAGCAGCATGCTGGTCGCTGCGAGCTTTGGCGCTCCGGCAATGGCCCAGGAGGCCGAAGGCGCTGATCCGGTTCAGCGCGATACCATTATCGTGACGGCCACCAAGCGTGAGCAAACGCTTCAGGAAGTTCCCGTTGCGGTGTCGGTCGTTCAAGCAGAAACGCTGGAAACGGCTCAGATCGTTGACGCGATTGACCTTCAGTCCATCGTTCCTTCACTTCGCGTCAGCCAGCTTGAGCGCACCTCCAACGCCACCTTCATCATTCGCGGCCAGGGCAATGGTGCGAACAACCCGGGCATCGAGCCATCGGTGGCTGTTTATATCGACGGTGTCTTCCGTCCGCGCGCCGGTTCGGCCCTGTCTGACCTGATCGGCCTTGAGCGCGTGGAAGTCCTGCGCGGCCCGCAGTCGACCTTGTTCGGCAAGAACGCCAGCGCTGGTGTGGTCAACATCGTCACCCAGCAGCCACAATTTGATTTCGGCGGTACCGCTGAAGTGACCGTGGGCAATTTCGGTGCCTCAATCTTCAAGGTCGGCGTAACGGGTCCGATCAGCGACAACCTCGCCTTCTCTCTGAGCGGCAGCGTGAACCAGCGCGACGGCTACTATGAGAATGTCGGCAATGGTGGCGACTTCAATGATCGCAATCGCTGGGCCCTGCGCGGCCAGCTGCTCTATGTCGGCGAGAACTTCGAAGCCCGCCTGATCGTCGACGCTGACGAGATTGATGAACAGTGCTGCGGCACCGATCGTGTAATCGATGGTGCAGCAGGGGGTGCAATCCGCGGCCTTCTCGGCGGCCTGACCTCGGAAGGCAACTTCGCCTACACGATGGCCAGCGATTTTGCCAACGAGAACCAGGTGGAAAACACCGGCATCTCGCTGCAGCTGGATTGGGATCTTGGCGAAAACGCCACCTTCAGCTCGATCACCTCGCTTCGCCGCTATGACGATTTTGTGGACTATGAAGGTGACTTCACCACGCTGTCCTTGCTGGGCGAGAACGTTCGCGCCCTCGACACCCAGACCTTTACCCAGGAATTCCGTCTGGCTGGCACGTGGAATGATCGCGTGGACTATCTGTTCGGCGCATATTTCTACGATGAGGACATGGTGGCCGATGACTCGCGCATTTACGGCACCGACACGCGCGCCTATGTGGACATCCTGACCGGTGGTGGCGTGTCAGCGCTGGAAGCCCCGCTCGGCTTCGCTCCGGGAACCTTCTTTGCTCCTGGTGGTGGCACTCGCTTTACCGCAGAGCAGAATGACAGCCAGTTCCAGCTGTTCTCACAGTTCGACTTTAATCTGACTGATCGTCTGGTTCTGACCGCGGGCATTGCCTACTTTGAAGCGGAGAAGGAAGTGGACTTCACCAATGTGATCCGCACCAATCCCTTCTCCGACCTGAACTTTGTCGAAATCTATGTCGGCCAGGCTCTGGGCGGCTTTGGCGTTGATCCGACCGATCCGGCCCAGGTTGGGGCCTTTGCAACCAACCCGGCCACTGCACCGATCTTCGGCGCAATTATCGGGGCTTCCACGACCTTCGTTGACCCGACCACCGGCATCGTCAATGACCCGGTTACGGGCCTGCCGGTCGCCAACCCGTTGCTGGATTTCTTCGCTCTGGGACTTCAGCCGCTGGGCGCGCTGACCCCATTCCCGAACTCGGTTGAGAACGGTCGCACCAATGACAGCGACACGCCGTACACGCTGCGTCTGGCTTATGACGCAACGGACCGCACGAATGTCTATGCGTCCTACAGCCGTGGCTACAAGGCCTCGTCATGGAACCTGACGCCGGACACCCGTCCGAACACCGCTGACGTGGCGGCTCTGCGGGCTTCTGGGGAACTGGCAGCTGACAACGCTCTGGGCCTTCCGACCGTCGTCAACACGGCTGAAGCCCTTGGCGTCGCCGGTAACCAGCGCTTTGCGCGTCCTGAAATCACCACCACGCTGGAATTTGGTTTCAAGACCCGCTTCAGCTGGGGTTCGCTGGACCTGGCGGTCTTTGACCAGACGGTCGAAGACTTCCAGTCGTCGGTCTTTCAGGGTGCCGGCTTTGCCGTCATCAACGCCGGTGAGCAATCCTCGCTCGGCGTTGAGTTTGACTCCACCATCACACCGCCATCCATTCCGGGCCTGACCCTGACGCTGTCCGGCATCTGGATGGATGCTGAGTATGACGACTTCACCGGTGCACCGGTGGTGAGCGGCAGCGCAGTTGACGTGGCCGACGGCGTTGTCGACGGCACCGGTGACCTGTCGGGTCAGAAAGTTGCGGGCATCCCGGACTTTGCCGGTTCCTTCGCCATTGAGTACCGCCGTGACTTTGACTTCGGTGAAGGCTTTGTACGCGGTGACTACCAGTACGAATCCGACGTTCGCCTTCTGGAGAACCTGCCAGAATCGATCACCCGCGAGGTCAACACGATCAACGCATCGGTCGGTGTGAACCTGAATAATGGCCTGGAAGCTCTGGTATGGGCTCGTAACCTCAATGAGGACGAGTACTACACCTCCGGCTTCCCGACCACGCTGCAGGCTGGCTCCTTCTCGGCCTATCCGAACCAGCCGCGGACCTATGGTCTGACCGTGCGCAGCCGCTTCTAGGGGCTTAGCCGGTCATCGGGCTGCAAGGCCCGACCGCAAACAAAAGAAGCCGCCCGTGAGATGCTCGCGGGCGGCTTTTTCTTGTTGTGATTTAACGCTGAACCGTCAGGCCGCGCGGCGCGGAACCGGGGTTATCTGAGCGAACACCCAGCCGGCAATCACACCCGCCAGGATCTGACTGGCAAGACCGGGCAGCGTGCGGGCACCGGCCACCAGCTGCACTCCGAAGAAGACCTGCTCCATCGCCAGTAGCATCACCAGCATGCACACGCCCCCTGCACCGGCAAAGACCAGCGTGCGATGAAGCTTCGTCAGGCGGTGAAGCAGCGCGGCGACGGGAAAGGCCACCAGCAGGCCAATAGCGATCAGCGCTCCGTAAAGCGGCGCAAAACCGGTCAGGTCGTCAATCATCATGCGGGCAAAGGCCTCAGGTCCGATATCGGCCCCTACCTCCCCCAGCATCATCAAGACAAAGCCGGACTGGAGCACCACGGCTACGACGGCCAGAACCACCACCGCAACTGCATAACCGCCCAGCGCACGTAAAAATCCCATGGCCCTTGCCTCCCCTTCTGGATGCGGGTTTCATCCCTGTCGCTAGAATGCCGATTCAGCGCCCGCGGGCAAACCCGGCGCGTAACGTTTTAAAGGGATGACCGCCATGGCCAAGCTGAAAACCGCCCTCGCACGCACTTCCGCTCTTGTAGCGCTTGGCATGGGCCTGGCCGCCTGCGACGGGGCCGCCGACCGGTCAGACGCCCCGGCGGTGGATCGCGCCAGTTTCACCGAAGAGCTTGTGGCAGAAGGCCTGTCTTATCCGTGGGATATCAGCTTCCTGCCGGGTGGGGATATTCTGGTAACCGAGCGTGATGGCGCGTTGCGCATCATCCGTGACGGTGTACTTCAGCAGGACGGGATAACTGGCGTGCCGGAGAGCTATTTTGCCGGTCAGGGTGGGCTTCTGGAGGTTGAAATCACCCCGGACTTTCCGACCAGCAATGAGGTGATCCTGACCTATTCTTCAGGCAATGCTGACCAGAACCACACGGCGGTGTTCAAAGCCCGGCTTGAAGGCGACGCGCTGGTCGATGGCGAGACGATTTTCCGATCTTCACCGGACCGCGATACCGATGCCCATTATGGCGGCCGCCTGGCCTTCCTGCCCGACGGCACGATGCTGCTCACGCTGGGGGATGCCTTTGCCTATCGCGAGCAGGCTCAGCTCTATACCAACCATCTGGGCACCGTGGTGCGCATGACCACCGACGGAACCCCGCCCGCCGACAATCCCTTCTTTGACGAGGGCGGTAACGCGGCCTTCGTTTACTCCTACGGTCACCGCAATGTGCAGGGCATCGCCTTTGACACGCTGCGCGGGATCATCTGGGAGCATGAGCACGGGCCCCAGGGTGGCGATGAGCTGAACCAGCTTAGCCCGGGCGAAAACTATGGCTGGCCCATCGTGACGGCGGGGCGCGACTATAACGGCGCGCGCATCACCCCGTTTGAGGACCACGAGGAACAGGGCTTCACCGCCCCGATTTGGGGCTGGACGCCCTCCATCGCGCCAGCCGGCCTCGCGGTCTATGACGGCAATCTGTTTGCTGACTGGACCGGCGACCTCTTCGTCGCTGCACTGGCCGGCACCGCGATCC
Organism: Maricaulaceae bacterium EIL42A08; assembly: GCA_024178355.1. Classification (GTDB taxonomy): domain Bacteria; phylum Pseudomonadota; class Alphaproteobacteria; order Caulobacterales; family Maricaulaceae; genus Oceanicaulis. The sequence goes on from JAMZNZ010000001.1 coordinate 145,928, forward strand.
ACCATCTTGATCTCGATGCCAGCGGAACCGTCACGGCCGAAAACCGCCTCTTCCTGGAAGGCCGCCCCCGCATCCGGCAGGTCGCCGCTGGACCCGACGGCGCGCTATGGGTGCTGACCGATGGAGCCGAAGGCAAGCTTGTGAGGCTGGTGCCGGGGGAGTGACCCTCACACCGCGCTCAAACACCTCACCTCTGCCTCTGGTCAAGCTGACCTGAACAGTGTTCACTTCCTGGCGAAAGAGAGTCATCGCTGCGTCATGACGGCGAGGCTCTCCAGGGGGAGGACATGTGAGATGAAGCGCATTGTGATCGCGCTCGTGGCTATCGTGGTGGCTGCGGCTTTGGCGTTTGGCGGCTGGTATTATCGGCCCTGGTCGGACTACTCACCGGCGAGCGTGTCGGCGCTGGATGATCCGGACGCCTACCCGCAAACTTTTCAAATGATGGATGAAATCCTGCCCTACTCGGTGGTGCGGGCGACAAACCCCACGCCCCTGCCCACCGGAGAGGCCGATCTGCCAACCAGCTTTGAGGTGGATGGCGAAACCTTGAGCGTGGCCGACTATATCGAGATGGCCGAGATCACCGGCCTGACGGTCATGCGCGATGGCGAGATCGTCAATCAGGCCTTCTTCCAGGGCGCGGACGAGACCACCCAGTTTACCAGCTGGTCAGTGGCCAAATCCTTTGTTGCAACCCTGATCGCCAAGGCGCTCCACGAAGGCCTGATCGAAAACCTGGATGATCCAGCCGCAAGATACGCCCCACAGTTTGAGGGCACCGACTATGGCAATACCAGCCTGCGCTACCTTTTGATGATGTCGGCAGGCGTTGATTTCAATGAAGGGTACGACCCGGACCGCCCGAGCGATATCCGCCCCTTCTTCTTCAATGCCTTCATCATGGGCCGGAATGTGGACACCATGGCTGGCGAGGTTCAACGCAACCGAGCGCCGGGCGAAGATCTGCATTACACCAGCCCGAACTCCCACGTGCTGGCTGCCGTGGCGCGCGGCATTTATGGCGGGCGACTGGTCGATGTGGTCACCGAACAGATCTGGGGGCCGCTGGGCATGACCGGCGACGCCACCTGGCTGCAGAACCGGGACGATGCCCAAGGCATTGCGGTCGGCTATTGCTGTCTTCAGGCGACCAGCGCCGACTTTGCGCGCATGGGCGAGTTTTACCGCCTCGACGGCGTGTGGAATGGCGAGCGCCTTCTGCCCGAAGGCTGGAGCGAGATGGCTACAACGCCACGCGCTGAGTTTCAGGAGCCCGGCAATACCCGCTACCCGCTGCGCGGCTATGGCCTGCATTTCTGGGTGCCGGAGGGCTATGACGGTGAATTCTACATGGCGGGAGTCTTTGGCCAGTATGTGTGGGTCGACCGCCATCGCGGGGTCGTAATCGCCCAGAACGCTGGCGATGAAGACTGGTGGGCGCGCCAGGCCGAAGCTCACGCTTTCTTCCGCGCTATTTCGGAACATGTCAGCCCACTCAGCGCACGACCGCCCGATGCTCGTGACGTAACCGCCGGACTGCCAGAGGCTGAACTTGAGGGCGGAGAAGAATGAGCGACGTCTTTGACTATGTGATTGTTGGTGCCGGATCGGCAGGCTGCGTCCTGGCCGACCGCCTGTCAGCCGATGGCCGTTCTAGCGTGTGTGTGCTGGAAGCGGGCGGCAAGGACAACAAGACCAATATCCAGACGCCCATGCTGCTGCAGTTCACGATCACAGACAGCTCTATCAACTGGGACTACTGGACCGAGCCGCAGAAAAATCTGGATGGGCGCAAACTCTACTGGCCGCGCGGCAAGACGCTGGGCGGCTCCTCGTCGATCAACGCCATGCATTACATGCGCGGCAGCCTGAAGAATTACGATGCCTGGCGCGATGAGCATGGCTGTGACGGCTGGTCAGCGGAAAGCGCACTGGAAGCCTTTATCCGGGTTGAAAACAACGAAAACCACGGCGCGCCCTGGCACGGCAAGGGCGGCCCGCTGAACGTCAAATCAATCGAGCCCTTAAATCCGCTGACCGAGCGCTATTACGAAGCCTGCCGCCAGCGCCAGATTCCCGAATGCCCCGACCATAACGGCGAGACCCAGGAAGGCTTTGGTGTTTATCAGGTGACGCAAAAGGGCGGGAAGCGCTGTTCGGCGGCCGATGCTTTCTTAAAGCCCGCGATGCAGCGCCCCAACCTGACCGTGGTGACCGAAGCCATGGTGCGCCGCGTCCTGATTGAGAACGGCGAGGCCCAGGGCGTCGAGATCGAGGTACAGGGCGAGCGCAAGGAAGTCATCGCCGCAAAGGAAGTCATCCTGTCCGGCGGTGCCCTAAACTCGCCGCACACGCTGATGCTGTCAGGCGTTGGCCCGGCTGATCACCTGCGCGAACACGGTATCTCGGTGGAGCATGACCTGCCCGGCGTGGGTGAGAATCTTCAGGATCACCTGGACATCATGGCGCGCGCGCGCACCAAAAAGCCCACCAGTATTGGCTACAGCTTTGCCAAATTCCCGGCCACCGCGCGCGACGTGCTGCAATGGGCGACCACGGGTACCGGCAACTTCACCATCAATCCGGTTCAGGGCTGCGGCTTTGTGAAATCGAGCCGGGCTGGCGATCTTCCCGATATCCAGCTGGTCTTTATTCCGGCGCTGGCCAGCCCTCACGGGCGGGACTCCCTGATGGGCCATGGCATGAGCCTTCACGCCTGCCACCTCTACCCGAAAAGCAGGGGACGCCTGACCCTGAAGAGCGCGGATCCGCACGATCATGTCGTCATCGATCCGAATTATCTTGATCACGAGGAAGACGTGGCGGTGATGACTGATTGTCTGGAGCTGTCGCGCGATATCCTGCTGTCAGACGCCTTTGATGGCGAGTTTAAGGAACTCGACCTTCCCTCTGATGTGAACGGCGATCGCGCCAGCCTTGAGGCCGAAGTGCGAGCGCGCGCCGAAACGCTTTACCACCCCACCTCCACCTGCGCGATGGGCACCGGCGACATGGCCGTCGTCGATCCGACCTGCAAAGTCTACGGTGTTTCAAACCTGCGCGTTGTGGATGCCTCGGTGATGCCCAATGTGGTGGGCGGAAACACCAATGCCCCAACCATTATGGTCGCCACACGTGCGGCTGATATGATCCTGGCTGACGCCTAGAAGGAGCCTTCCCATGACCGCTGAACTGGCCACCCCTGAAAGCAGTGAAATGGATCGCCTCCACACGATCTTTGCCAACCAGAAGAAGGCGTTCGAGGCAGAGCGTCATCGCCCGATCGAGCAGCGCAAGGCGGATCTGAAAAAGATCGAGGACATGGTCAAGGCCCGCGCCGACGACTTCGCCGCTGCCATTGATGCCGACTTCTCACGCCGCAGTGCTGGTGAAACCGCCGTCGCCGAGACCGGCTTTACCATCGCGACCGCCAAGCATACGCGCCAACACCTGAGCCAATGGGCGTCGGCCAAGAAAAAGCCGGTCCCCATGACGCTGGCTCCCGGCAAGGCCTATGTGCGCCGCGAGCCTAAAGGTGTCGTTGGTATTATCGCGCCCTGGAACTATCCCATGCAGCTGGCGCTGGCCCCGCTGGTGGCCGCTCTGGGCGCAGGCTGCCGGGTGATGATCAAGCCATCGGAGTTCACCCCTCGGACCTCAGAGCTTTTGCGCGAAGTGCTGGGTGAGCTATTCAGCGAAGACCATGTCGCGGTGATCGAAGGCGGCCCGGATGTGGCGGCGGCCTTCTCCTCGGTGCCTTTCGATCATCTTTTCTATACCGGCTCGACCCATGTGGGTCGCATCGTGGCCAAGGCGGCGGCGGAAAACCTGACCCCGGTGACGCTGGAGCTGGGCGGCAAGTCGCCAACCGTCATCGCGCCGGATTTCGATATCGCTGAAGCAGCCAAAACGATCGCCTGGGGCAAATTCCTCAACGCGGGCCAGACCTGTGTCGCGCCGGACTACGCCCTGGTGCCGCGCGGATCAGAGCAGGCCTTTGGCGAAGCGGTGATGAGCGAAGCCGACCGCATGTGGCCCAACGTGGCTGAGAATGACGATTACACAGCCATTGTGTCTGAACGCCACCACACCCGCCTGACTGAAATGGTTGAAGAAGCCCGCAAGTCCGGAGCCACCGTGCTGCAAGCGGACTTTGAGGCGTCAAAGGCGGGCAATACCCGCCTCTTCCCGCCAACGGTGGTAATCAATCCGTCCCGCGACCTTCAGCTGATGCAGGAGGAAATCTTTGGGCCGGTTCTGCCGGTGCTTGGCCATGATGGCCTGACCGACGCGGCACGCACCATCAATGAAGGCGACCGCCCACTGGCGCTCTACATCTATTCCAAGTCACCGCGCACCGCGCGCGGCTTCCTGGCCAAGACGATGTCAGGCGGGGTCGGCGTGAATGTCCCGATGCTGCACCTGAGCGTGGAGGACCTGCCCTTCGGCGGCGTGGGACACTCCGGCCAGGGGGCCTATCACGGCGAATACGGCTTCCTGACCTTCACCCACGAGCGCGCCGTGTTTGAAGCGCCGGTCTGGCACCCCAGCCGGATGATCCAGCCGCCCTACGGCAAGATGTTCGAGTTCTTTAAAAAGCTGCAGGCCTAGCAGCGCACGCTGTCCCACGGGATGTTCGCTTCGCCAATGACCGCATCAAAGGCGGGTTTTGCGAAGTGGTAGCCCTGGAACAGGCTGATGCCGAGCTCCATCAAGGTGGTGACTTCCGCGCACTCTTCAACGCCTTCGGCGATGACGCGGATGTTCAGCTTGTCACACATCTCCACGATGTTGGAGACGACAACCTTCTGTACCCGGCTTTTATGAATACCGGCACACAGGCGCGCATCCAGCTTGACGATGTCGGGCATGACAGAGGCAAACAGCGTCAGGCCCGAGGACCCGGCTCCAAAGTCATCAATCGCGGTGATGAAGCCCATCTCCTTGTAGGAGCTGACGATCTTGGTAAAGTGGTCGAGATCCTCGATCGCTTCATGCTCGGTCATTTCAAACATGATGCGGTTGATCGGGAAATCGACCGCTTCGGCTGCTGCGATGGTCGTCAGCAGGCAGGTCTGCGGATCATAGACCGAATTTGGCATGGTATTGAGCGACAACAGGCCCGTGTCCTCGCGGAACAGGCGTGACGCTGCCTTTACCGCGCCGATCCGGCACTTGCGGTCAAAGGCGTGCATATTATCGTCATTGATCTGGGACAGCACGCTTCCAGCGCCCTCACCGTTCAGCCCGCGCACAAGCGCTTCATGGCAAAGGTCTTGCCCGCCTTCACGTCGACGATGGGCTGAAACGCAAACTTGAAGTCCACATTCGGTGACTTTGAGCACGCACACCCTTGCGGATCGTGTGCGACTACGGCGCATCCGGTATCAGCCATCATCCACTCCTGTATTATTGTTGGGCGGGCTTCTACCTGACTGATCTTAATACAAGGTTTGTGGAGCTGTGCGCTGTGCTGTCGCAGGTTTTCTAATCCGCGCTCATTGATAAGGTGTAGCCGTAAAAATCGCGAAGAGGGGCAAAGCGATGACGAGCTGGGTGATCCGTATAGGCGCTGGGCTGCTGGCGCTTTTGGTTTTGGTCGTTATCGGCATTGCTGGCTGGCTGGTGGAGCGCTTCCACGCCTCCAAGCCGCGCGAGACCGGTGAGATTGTGCTGCCCGCCGCCCCTGGAATGGCGCAGGTCGTACGCGATGAAAACGGGGTCGCTCACATCTTCGGCGAGAGCGACGAAGCAGTCTTCTACGCGCTTGGCTATACCCACGCCTCGGAGCGCTTTTTCCAGATGGACCTGGTCCGGCGCTATGTGCGAGGGCGTTTGTCAGAGCTTTTCGGACCCGATTATGTGCGCGTGGATGCCCGCACCCGTACGCTTGGCTATGCGCAGCTTTCTCAGTCCCTGTTACAATCCATGTCGCCGGAAACCCGCGCGGTGGTTGAGGCCTATGTCTCCGGCGTTAATGCGCGCGTCGAGGAGGGCAGTGTTGCGCCGGAATACGCCATCCTGCGCACAGCTCCTGAGGCCTGGACGCTAACCGACTCTGCTGCGGTGATGGTCAGCTTTGCCGACGATCTGGCCGCCGGTCGCGGTGCCGACGTGGAGCGGGCTCGCCTGCGCGATATCCTCAATGAAGCTCAGCTTGGACAGTTCCTCGCCGGATACCCGGACTGGGGGCCCACAACGCTCAAGGACGAGGACGTACGCGCCAATTTTGGCGACGTTCGCACCCGCAGTCTGGCACCGCTTCCGCTGGCTCAGCCTGATAACCTTCCCGGTTCAAATGCATGGATCGTTTCGGGTGAGCGGTCAGAGACCGGGGCGCCGCTACTTGCCAATGACCCTCACTTGGGGCTGTCGACACCGTCCATCTGGTATTATACACGCCTGAACCTGGCAGACGGTCCGGTCATCGGAACAACGGCACCCGGGGCACCCTTTGTTATCCTTGGACGCAATACATCCATAGCCTGGGGCTTTACCAATACCGGCTTTGACGTCATCGATCTGGTCGAGCGCGACCCGGACAGCCTTCAGGTCACAGAGCGGGTTGAAGTCATTCAGGTCGCCGGCCAGAGCGACCCGGTTGAAATCACGGTTAAGGACACCGCTGAGGGACCTGTTCTTGATCCTCAATGGTTCGACCTGTCGCCCTTCCATCCGGACCTGGCGGTCATCCAGCGCTCCACGTTGAACCAGCCGGGGAACCGCGGCGCGGACGCGACCTATGGCCTGATGAAAGCGCGTAGCTGGGACGAATTTGTCGATGCCGCCCGAGGCTATACCGTGCCAATGCAGAATATGCATTTTGCCCATGTCGACGGGACGATCGGCTACACGACCGCCGGGCTCCTGCCTATTCGCGATCAAGATACCGGCGACTGGACGGGTTTTGTGCCCTTTGAAGAGCTGCCGCGTGTGGTCAATCCGGCCGGCGGGATGATCATTTCGGGCAATAATCTGGTCGCTGGCGACGCCTTCCCCTACCCGCTTCTGGGCAGCTATGGAGTCTATCGCGCGCCACGCATAGAAGCGCTGCTGAATGCTCAGCCGCTGCACTCGCTTGACAGCTTTGCGGACCTTCAGATGGATGTGACCAGCGAGCAGATCGCTCGCCTGCGCCCCGCACTGATGGCCGCTGAGCCTGAAAGCCAGCTCGGTGTCGAGGCGCTTGCGCGGCTTGAAACCTGGGACGGAAGGCTGGACGCCGATGGCCCGGAAGCCCTGATCATGGCCGCCTGGCTACGGGTCCTGTCCGGTGCAATCTGGAATGACGAGCTGGGCCCGGAAGCTGCGCGCAGCTTCAACCAGCCCCGTCGCGCCTTCCTGGAAGACGTGCTGATGGGCGAGGCTTCAGCCTGGTGCGATGACGTGCGTTCCACCGAGATGGAGACGTGTGCCCTCACTGCCGGTCTCGCGCTGGACGCCGCCATGGCTGAAACCGCCGACGCGTTCGGGCGCAACATGGACAGCTGGCGTTGGGGCGATGTGCACCAGGGCGATTTTGATCACCCGCTCGGCGACGTGCCGCTGGTGGGCAGTATGTTTGAAAACCGGGTGGGTGTGCCCGGGGACGGCTCGACGGTGAACGTCGCCCATTTCAGCTATCGCTCTGGCACCTATGACGTGTTTCACGCCGCCTCCATGCGGGCGATCTACGATCTGTCAGAGCTCAACAATTCGCTCTACATGCATGCTCCGGGACAAAGCGGTCACCCGCTGTCTGCCCACCATGGAGACCTCGCTGAACGCTGGGCCAATGGTGAATACTTCCAGATCCGCGATGACTGGGGCGTTCAGAACGCGCCTGAAGGCTCGCGGGTCCTCGTGCTGAGGCCGGGAGACTAGCTGAAACCCCGGCCAAGCCCCGCTGCTTCCGGGGCGCAGAGCCGGGGCCTCAGGCAAGATCGTCCGCAATATACTGAACAAGGTCCCGGATCGCTTCACGTCCGGGATTTCAAACCACGGGAGATATAAATGAAGCCCCTGAACCAGCAGACCATCTTCGTCACCGGGGCGTCTCGCGGGGCGGGGCGCGGCATTGCGTCTGAGCTGATGGCCCAGGGCACCAAGGTCGCGATTGGCTATGCGAAAAACCGCGAGGCCGCCGAAAGCCTGGCAGCGCAATACCCTGATCAGGTCGCTGGTCTGGTGGGTGCCGACTTTGCCACGCCGGCTGCTGCTGAAACCGCTTGGGCTGAAGCAAAGACCGCTGCGGGCGGACGCATTGACGGGCTGGTGCTCAATCACGGCATTTTTGAAGCGGCCAGCGTTCACGATGATGCCGGTCCCTGGATCGCCAACTGGTCACGTACCCTCCAGGTCAATCTGCAAAGCGCGGCGGATCTGGCTCGCCTGGCCATTCGCGACTGGGTCGATGGGGATGAGCCCGGTTCCCTGATCGCCATTGCCAGCCGCGCCGCCCACCGCGGCGATGACCTCGATCATCCCGCCTATGCCGCGGCCAAGGCCGGCATGATTGCGATGATCAAGACCTTTTCCCGCGCCTATTCCGGTCGCGGCGTGCTCGCCTACGCGATCTCTCCAGGCTGGATCGACACCGAAATGGCCCCGCAGGAGCCCTCCGCCCGCAAGGCCGCCCTCGCCGAAGTGCCCTATGGCGACATGGCGAAACCTGAAGAGCTGGGACGATTGTGTGCCTTCCTGCTCGGCGGCGGAGCCCCCAGTGCGACCGGCGCGACGTTTGACATGAATGGTGCGAGCTATGTGCGGTAGGGGTACGCCCTCGCGACTGTCATCCTGGACTTGTTTCAGGACCCAGTTTCGGTGCAGAGCCACTGGGTCCCAAATCAAGTTTGGGATGACGCGTGAGTTTGAAACCCCGTCCAAGGACGCAACCCGCATGAGCCGGGGCCTCTATCCGATGAATGCGCTTGATCCTGAGCAAGGTCCCGGATCGCTTTGCGTCCGGGATTTCATGTGCGCATCTCCCCTACTCCGCCGCAATGGCCATGGTCTGCCCGGAGCGGACCAGCCGCCCGGGCCTTGCGTCTGTCACCTGATCATCGCGCACCACCACCTCGCCTGCCACGATGGTCGCGCGGTAGCCTTCGGCGTCCTGGAGCAGGCGCTGGCCGCCGGCGGGCAGGTCCTGGACCAGGCGCGGTGGATGCACGCGCAGGCGCTCCATGTCGATGATGTTGAGGTCGGCTTTCAAGCCCGGCTTGATGCGGCCACGATCAGCAAACCCCAGATAGTCGGCAATGTCGGCGGTGAGCATCTGCACGGCGCGGGGTAGCGCGATTTTATCGCCGCGGGTGCGATCGCGCGTCCAGTAGCTTAAAAGATAGGTGGGGAAGCTGGCGTCACAGACCGTGCCCACATGGGCACCCCCATCTGACAGGCCCATCATGGCCAGCGGGTGATCCATCATGGCTTTGACATTGTCATAGCTCAGCTCGGTATAGTTATAGATCGGCAGGTAGATCAGCTCCCGGCCATCGCGCGCGATCACCGTATCGTAGAGCTGCTCCCACACCGATACGCCGCGCGCCCGGGCCTTGGCCGCGATGGAGCTTTCCGGCGGCTGCTCGTAGTCGGGGTTTTCCGACAGGGTGAACAGCTTTTCAGCGGCAAACTCCATGTTTTCAATCAACAGATCGGCAATGGGCGGAATGGAGCTGCCCGGTCCAGCAAGCTTGTCAGACTTTTGCGCCAGCATCTTCGCCTTGAAGTCTGGCGTCTGCATCAGGGCCACGCGCTCATCGAGCGGCAGGTGCGCGATTTCCTTGTAGGCCGGATAGCCCATGAAAGGATGGAAGGTGCATTGTAGCCCCAGGAAGACGCCAATGGCGCGCGGGGCGACCTGCGCCCTGACGGTAAAGCCTTCGGCGTCGAGCGCTTCTAGCCCTGAGAGGATTTTCTTCCACTGGTCCGGCGCAAAATCGCGCTGCATGACCGAGATGGAGAAGGGTCGCCCACCGGCGGCCTTCACATACTCTTCGATCACCGCCCACTCGGCCGGGAATTTGTCCTGATCTCGCTCCAGATCAAAATCGCTGACCGCCTGGATGACGCCGTGGTCGCGGCCCTTGAAAGCGCTTGCAATCCCGGCGAGCTCCTTGGCTGTGGCTTCAGACGCCGGCGTCCATTCGCCATCAGCTGTGCGGTGAAGGTCAGAGCGCCCCGTGGCAAAGCCCACTGCGCCCGCATCCAGCGCTTCAGCGACCAGGTCTCGCATGCGTGCGATCTCTTCATCACTGGCCTGGGCATCAAAGCTGGCGCGTTCATCCATCACAAAGACCCGCAGCGGATCGTGGCCGACCATGGCCGCTACATCCATGGTGCGCGGCGTGCGGTCCAGCGCGTTCATGTAATCGGGAAAGCTCTCCCAGTCCCAAGTGAGGCCTTCGGCCAGCGCGGTTCCAGGGATATCTTCAACCCCCTCCATCAGCTTGATCAGGCGCTCGTGGTCACTCTTGCGCACCGGCGCAAATCCAACACCGCAATTGCCCATCACCGCGGTAGTCACGCCATGTTTGATCGATGGCTCCAGCCGGTCATCCCAGGTCGCCTGACCGTCATAGTGGGTGTGGGCGTCCAGAAAGCCGGGCGTGACGATGCAGCCGCTGGCGTCAATCGTTTCAGCTGCCTCGCCCAGTGCCTCGCCCACGGCCACGATGCGGCCCGCCTTGATAGCAATGTCACCTGTAAAGGGTGCGTCGCCGTCACCATCATAAATGCTGCCGCCGGTGATCTTCAGATCATAGTCCGCCATGGCGGGCCTCCCTCGTCTTGTCGTTGGAGGCAAGTGTTTCTCATGCGGTTGATTGGCTCAAGGGGGGTGCGTCCTTCAGGACAACGCTCGCCCCCTGAATACCGCCGCGAGCACAGCACCAGCACACAAATGCCATACGCTCCATAGCCCTACGAGTGCCGCCGCTCCGCCCAGGCCATCAAACTGGGACAGGAGAATGATCAACGCCAGGCTGGTATTCTGGATACCCACCTCCACGGTCACTGAGCGGCGCTGCTTGGCCTCCATGCCCATGGCCCGTGCGCCTGCGGCACCAAGGCCAAAAGCCAGTGCATTATGAAGGACGGCGATGCCAAGCACCATGACAGCGGTGCCAGTGAAAATCTCCCAGTTGGACGCAAGGCCGCCAACCACCAGGAAAACCAGGGCGAGGATTGACGCCACCATCAATCCGGGCCGAACACGCGCCGCCGTCTTGGGAAAGCGATGAGCCATGACCATGCCCAGTGCAAGCGGCACCGCAAGCAGGATTGTCGTTTGCACCACGAAGGATATTGCATCAACCTCAATCGCACTCACCAATTCATCGGACGGGCCATAAAGGCTGGTCCAGAACAGGATCGAAATCGGCGTCATTAGCGCGGCAAAAAGGCTGGATGTCGCGGTCAATGCAACGGAAAGCGCGGTATCACCGCGTGCCAGATGGGTGAAGAAATTCGACATATTCCCACCCGGGCAGCAGGCCACCACAATCATGCCCAGCGCAATCGATGGGATCGGGTTGAGAATGTGGACCAGGCCGAGCGTCAGGAGTGGCAAGCCAAGCAATTGCAAAGCCGCCGCACCGAGAAACCGTCGTGGCTGGCGCTTGATGATCGCGAAGTCGGACAGGTGCAGATTCAGCGCCACAGCCAGCATGACCAGGCTTAACAGCGCGGGCATGATCAGCGATGCACCCGGCGCTAGATCGATCCTGATGGCGTCCAGCGCCGCTGCGTCCATAACTCAAGCCCCTGTGTCAGGGGCGAGAAGATGGGTGGCGTTGCGGTGAATGTCGAGTGCGAACAGACTCTCTGGTGCACCTGCGCACCCTTGCCAGCGCTGTCAGCAAATGCACGATACGCCGCATAATTTTGAGACCTTATGGGGAGCATCATGATCCGCACTTTATCCATCCTGAGTGTGTCCACCCTAGCGCTGGCCGCCTGTGGCCCGGCTAACGAGCCTGCTGAGGACACCAACACAGACGCTGTATCGACCGACACAGCCGCCGCTGAAACGATGAGCGAGTGGCCGGTCCACAGCGACACCAGCTCCGGGATCACCGAAGCTGACTTTGCCTATCGCATCTCCACGCTGGCCGATGACCGCTTTGGCGGGCGCGGGCCAGCGAGCGAGAAAGGCGAACCAGCAGCCCAGTGGATCGCCACCGAAATGGAAAATGCCGGTCTTCAACCTGCGGGCGTCGACGGAAGCTGGTTCCAGCCCGTGGCATTGATCGAAAGCACGCTCGATGAAGCCACCTCCAGCTTCGAGATCACCCTGAACGGTGAGCCTATGGGTCTGACCTCGCTAGAGGACGTCACCTACTGGAGCCAGAATCCGCAAGAGTCAGTGAGCCTGGAAGCGTCTGATCTGGTGTGGGTTGGCTATGGCACCGTGGCCCCTGAGTACGGTTGGGATGATTATCAGGGCGTGGATGTTGAGGGCAAAACCGTTGTTATGCTCATCAACGACCCGGGCTTCATCAATCAAGGCGAGGACTTCAACGGTTCGGCGATGACCTATTACGGGCGCTGGACCTACAAGTTTGAAGAAGCCGCCCGCCAAGGCGCGGAAGGCGCGATCATCATCCACCAGACCGAGCCTGCCAGCTATCCCTGGGGCACCGTGCGCGCCAGTTGGTCCGGGCCGCAATTCATCCTGGCTGCCGGGGCCAATAACGACTTTGTGGACGTTCAGTCCTGGATCACTGAAGAGACCGCGGTGACCCTGTTTGAGGCCATTGGGCTCGACTTTGAAGCCGAGGCGGCACGGGCGGCGTCTGGCGAATTTACGCCCGTCACGATGGAGGGGGCGCAGCTGTCCGCGAGCCTTAACAACTCGCTTCGGGAGCTAAGCTCAAACAATGTAGCCGGCATGATCGAGGGCGCAGAGCGTCCCGATGAATACGTGCTCTTCATGGCCCACTGGGACCATATCGGTGAGCGCCTGAACTTTGCCGGCGACGACCAGATCTATAACGGCGCGGTCGATAACGCGACCGGCACTGCGGCGATCCTTGAGATTGCTGAACGTTTCGCGGGCAATGCCGGCGCTCCGGCGCGGTCCTTGATCTTCGTTGCGGTGACGGCCGAGGAGCAGGGCCTGCTGGGCAGTGAGTATTATGCGATCGACCCGCTGGTGCCCCATAACCAGACCGTCGCTGGGTTCAACTTTGATGGCATGCTGCCCATTGGCCCAACCGAGGATATCGTGGTGATCGGCTATGGCTCGTCTGAGCTTGAGGACATCCTGCGCGTTCAGGCTGAAGAGCGCGGCATGTATCTGACCCCCGATCCCAATCCGGAGGCTGGGTACTACTACCGCTCCGACCACGTGACACTGGCGCGCCGCGGTGTACCGATGCTCTACGCGGACTCAGGCTCCATCCACGCTGAGCTTGGTGCCGAGTATGGCGCTCAGATCGAGGCGGGCTATCGCCTGGAGCGCTATCACAAGCCATCAGACGAATATAACGAGGATTGGGACCTGGCCGGCTTCGTTCAGTCCACCAACCTGATGTATGACGTGGCCGCTCAGCTGGCGAATTCGGAAGACTGGCCCACCTGGTATGAAGGCAACGAATTCCGCTCGATCCGCGAAGCATCGATGGCGGGGGAGTAGAACGTCCATCGCCCTATGCCGTCATCCTGAATTTAATTCAGGACCCAGTGGCACTGACAGAGCCTCTAGGTCCCAAATCCAGTTTGGGATGACGGTGAGGGTTGGTGGAGAGTTCGAGCCCCCAAAAAAAAGCCCCGGCATCACTGCCGGGGCTTTTGCTTAGTTCACGTGGGCCATGTGGTGGAGCCACTGGCGGTGGCGTTCATAGTGGCGGATGAGGTCGCGGATCACCTGCTCTGTGGTGTAGCCATAAATGCAGTAATGCTGGCCCCCTTCAGCGAGGAAAACCTCGCCGCGTGAGTAGAGTCCCGAATTGCGGCCAGCTTCGCCCGGAGCCTCTTCGTCGTCATAGTTCTTCAGCATTATGCCATAGACGAAGTCCGGCTGGTCGCCATGGTCCACGGTGATCGACACCTCGTCCTCGGCTGTATCAATCCTTGAGCTCAAACCCTGACGTTCAAGTTCCGGGATGACAGCCTCAAAGGCCGGAACAACCTCTTCCTTCATCCATTTGCGGATATCTGCCTGGGTTGGCGTAGTGAACATCAGGCCGATGCGCGTCTTCCAGGAGACGCCCGTGCCCTCTACAGGCAGCTGGGCTGCGGTCTTGATGCCGGCTCGCCTGGCGGTCTCTTTCGACCAGGCGCGGATGAGCCCGATGAAGGCCAGGAAGATCACGATGGTGAAGGGCAGCGCGGCAGCAATTGTTGCTGCCTGCAGCGCGGCAAGTCCGCCCGCCAGCAACAGCGCTGAGGCGACCAAGCCTTCAGTCACCGCCCAGAAGAAGCGCTGCCAGACCGGCGGGGTCAGCGTGCCGCCAGAGGCCAGCGTGGATTTGACGAGAGATCCAGAGTCAGAGCTGGTCACAAAGAAGGTTGTCACCAGAATGATCGCCAGCACCGACGTGATGCCACTGAGTGGAAGCGTATCGAGGAAGGCAAACAGGGCCGCCGACATATTGCCGCCCGCAACCGCCGCCAGCGCGGGAGACGCCGCATCGGCGAGCGCCTGTTGCAACGCTGAATTCCCGAACACCGTCATCCACAGGAAGGTGAACAGGGTCGGGCCAAATATCACGCCGAAGACAAATTCGCGGATGGTTCGGCCCCGCGAGACACGCGCGATAAACATGCCGACAAACGGGCTCCAGGAGATCCACCAGCCCCAGTAGAAGAGCGTCCAGCTATTGATCCATTCGGTCTCGCCATAGGCTCCGACCCGGAAGGTCAGATCGGCGAGCTGGCTGACATATTCACCAATATTCTGGACATAGGCGCTAATCAGGAAGAGCGTCGGCCCGGCGATCAGGGCAAAGGCCAGAAGCGCAATGGCGAGATAGAGATTCCACTCGCTCAAACGTTTGATGCCCGCATCGAGGCCAGCCAGCACCGAGGTGGTGGCAATGATCGTGATGATGATCACGAGAATGACCTGGATGTTGGTGCTCACTCCGATGCCGAACAGGGTATCGAGCCCGGAGTTGATCTGCGCGACACCAAAGCCCAGAGAGGTCGCGACGCCAAACAGCGTCCCCACAATCGCCACCACGTCGGCGGCATGGCCAATCGGTCCGTAAATGCGATCACCAATCAGCGGATAAAGCGCGGAGCGAATGGTCAGTGGCAAGCCGTGACGGAAGGAGAAATACGCCAGGCTCAAGCCAACAACCGCGTAGGTTGCCCAAGCGTGGATACCCCAGTGGAAGAAGGTGAGGACGATCGCTTCCTGGGCCTTTTCCGGCGTTCCTGGCTCGCCATAGGGCGCGTTCAGGAAATGCTCCAGCGGTTCGGCAACACCGAAGAACATCAGGCCAATGCCCATGCCGGCTGAGAACAGCATCGCAAACCAGGCCATGAAGGAGAAATCGGGCTCGCTATCATCAGGCCCCAGCTTCAACCGCCCCCAGTCGGAAAACGCGACGATGATGGATCCCACAAGGAAAACGCCCACCCCTACAGAGTAGAACCAGCCCACATTGGTGGTGATCGTGTCGCGCAGCCAGGCAAACAGCTCCTCAGCCTGATCCCCGGCGATGATCGCGTAGGCCACACCGCCAAAGGCGATAACGGCAGCGGGGATAAAAACGGCGGGTTCAAACTTCTTCATTGGATGTCCTTTAGGGAGTCCCTATTGGTCGCGTCGCCAGTCGGTGAGCGTGGGGCCGAGCGCGTCTTTCAACGGGTCGAGCCAGGCCTCATACGGCCTCCAGGCCTCAAGGCCCTTGGTATTGATTGGCTGGCGCACCTGCTCGGAGCTGGCGGTGCGCACCTCTCGCTTTGTCTCATGGAAGTTGATGCAGGCCTCTTCAAAGTCCAGCCCGCAATAGTCGAGGATGCGGCGAACCTGGGCTTCTGTGTCGCTGACAACATCTTCGTAGATCACGCGCAGCACGGCACCGGGCATAACCGCATCCCAGTGGTCCATGAGATCCACATAACCGCGGTAGTAATGGCCAATTTCTTCAAGCCCGTAGGTGAATTCCTGACCCTCTGCAAACAGCTGCTTGAAGCCGGAAAAACAACAGCCGAGCGGGTCGCGGCGCGCATCAATAATCTTCGCATTGGGAAGGATGAGCTTGATCATCCCGATATGCCGGAAATTATTCGGCATCTTGTCGGTGAAGAAGGGCGCATCCTTGCGGTGCACCGCTGTTTCATCAAGATAGCGCTGGCCAAGTTCCTGAAGCTTTTCAGGCTCAAGGTCATTGAGAATGCGCGGATATTTGGTGCGGTCAGAGAGTTTATCACGGCCACGCAGATGCTGACTCAGCGCGATGATATTGGGCAGCTCCAGCGTGCCGTCCACCTGACTGTGGCTGGCCAGGATCTGCTCCAGCAGGGTGGAGCCTGCGCGCGGCAAACCGACGATGAAAATGGGATCTGATGCCGAATTGCCCTTACCAGCCTGCTTTTCAAACATAGCTGGCGTACAGAATTCTTTCTGCGCGGCAAACTCAGCTTCCATCTGGTCGGTTGTGTACCGGGTTTGCAGCTTTTTCAGGCTGTTGCCACGCTGATAATACTCAAATGCGGCCTGATAGGCTTTGCGATCTTCAGCCGCCTTGCCCAGGGCAAAGCACAGATTGATACGGTTCGGCAGGGTCTGGCCCGGCGCAGCCTCAGCGGTGCGCATCGCCTCAAATTCATCATCGGAAAAGTTATAGGTTTTCAGATTGGCAAGGGCATACCAGGCGTCCCCGTGACTGGGCGCAGCCTTTGTGGCCTGCTTGTAGGACGCAACCGCATCGTCTGACTTGCCCCAGGTTTTCAGCGCGTGACCGCGCGAGGTCAGGGTTGCCGGGTCTTCCGGCACGCGCTCCAACACGGCATTAAACAGCGCAACCGCGCCATCATAATTGCCGGTCTGCATCCGCTCGATCGCGAGCTGGGAGGTGAAAACCGGGTTATCCGGATCGCGCCTGTGCAGGATTTCAGCCTGCGCGAGCGCTTTTTCGAATTTCTGGCGTTTACGCAGGATGCGCATGTAGTCGATGCGAGCCTCGACATTGTCCGGCTCGAACTCCACTGCGCTTTCCAGCAGAAATTCAGCATCCTCCAGAACGCCGAGTCGGTTACCCACCTCCGCCAGAAGGCGCATGGCCTCTACGTCACGCGGATGGCCCTGTAGCAAGTGACGACACAGCCCTTCAGCCTTCAACAGGCGGTTTTCATACAGGTGATGGGTCGCGGCCTGCAGCTCTCGCGGCATCTTGCGGACTCGCTCCGCCTGGGCGTAAGCGGTATTAGCGTCCGCAACGCGGCCCTTTTTATGAAGAATATCAGCCTGAGCGGCCCACGCGGCATGGAGCCCTGGATTGGCGCGCACCGCAGCCTGATAACAGGCAAGCGCCTGATCCAGATCACCGCTATCACGATAAAGATGAGCTTCTTCCTGGAGGCCACGGCCGAAGTCTGGTGCAACCTGGCTCAACTGCCGGAGCGTCTTGGAAGCCTCGTCAAGGCGCTTGAGATACCGATAGCAGACCGCCTTCATGTAAAGGCCATCGGCGTGGTCAGCCTGAACCGCCAGTACGCCATCCAGCGCTCCAAGCGCGCGGGTAAAATCACCCGCCTGCATGGCGCTTTGCGCGGCTTTCAGGCCATCTGCCATTTCTGGCGTCTCGTTCAAGTATGTCCCCTGCGCGTCTGGCGCGTCTTTTGGTCCAGTCTGCGGACAGGAAAGCGCCCCGCCGATTGGCGAGGCGCTTGTTACCCTGCCCGTTTACACGGTCGCGAACAACCGCAGGCGGTGTTGAGCCTTAGTAGCTCACACCGAGGCGGATGCCATAGGTGCGCGGACGGATGACCGTCTGGCGCTGGACATCGTTGATGAAGTTGTTGGCAATCACACCATTCTCATTGGTGACGTTGTCAACAAATACCTCAACCGACCACTGAGAAGCGGTCACCCCCGTGCGAAGACCAAGCGTGGTGTAGCTCGGGTTCGGTGCGGCGTTGATCTCGATGATATCCGAACGGCTTTCGCCGGAGTAGATCGCCTGAGCCTGAACATGGGCCATGCGGGCATTGCCCAGATCCCACTCATAACGAGCACGGGCATTCAGCTGCAAGCCTGGGGCAAAGGCCAGTTCCTCGCCAGCGACCACATCGTTGGTCGGGGTCAGAACTTCGGTGATCTCTGAGTCCAACATTGAGAACGAGCCGGTCAGCGTCAGGCCAGGAATGTCCATCGGCGCATAGGTCACGTCACCTTCAATACCCATCAGCTCTGCATTCGCCGCATTGTCGGAGAAGAAGAGGTTGGTGATGGACGGGTCGAAAATCGTCGTCTGAAGATTTTTGATGTCCACGAAGAAGGCATTACCGTTGAAGCGAACCTGATCGTCAGCAAGGTCCAGCTTCCAGCCGAGCTCATAGTTGGTCACTTCGTCGGTATCCAGAACAAACGGAACCACAAAGCCATTGGCACCTGGAGCACCACCAGGACGGTTCAACAGACCCGGACGGAAGCCTTCTGAATAGGTCGCGTAGAACATCATGCCGCTGCGCGGAGTCCAGTTACCGGTGAGCTTGAAGATTGCACCGTCGGTCGCGGCCACATCTGGCGCGCGAGCGGCGTTGAATATCTGCTCAGCCTGAGACTGGGACAGAAGCGGGTCAATCGCCAGAATATCAGCCACCGACTGGGTGTCGTTGTAGGTGATGTGGCGGCTGGTGTCACAGGTCCCGATGAAGGTGTACTGGCCATCGCCGTTATAAAGGTCGGAAATATCCGTACCAAAGGCGTTCGCGTCGGTTCCGCCAGAGTTACAGAACGACCCGTTCGCAGACCCTTCCAGGTCCACTTCGATGTCGTAATAGCGTGCGCCGGCCACGATAGAGAAGGTCGGGGTCAGATCGTAAGCCACCTCACCGAAGAGACCAAACTGATCGTCAGTACGACGGATGTCGTTACGGAAGATCACACCGGCCGGGAACGGACCTGGATCAGAAATATAACCCGTCATCTGCGGGAAGTTCGGCGCAAACGGACCAAACGGATCGGCAAAGGCCGAGCTGAAATAGGTAAAGTCGTTACGCTCTTTCACCTCGGTGGAGGAGTAGAACACACCTGCGGTCAGGCGCAGGTCGCGGTCCTGAGGTGTGTTGAAGCGGAATTCATGGCTTTCAACCGCGGTCTCGGTGAACGAGTCCACGACGGAACCTGGATCATAACAGGTGCCCGACGGAGCAGCAGCACCAGGATAGGTCACCGAGCCGTCACAGGTGTAGTACGGGAAGTACTGACCCACGAACATATACTCGGTGTAATCCACAACCTGGTCGCTCTCGCGGTCGGTGTAGGCACCCGTGTAAACCACATCCAGCATCGCCAGACGGCCTTCAAGCGTCCACGAGAAGTTCGTGAACTCGTCTTCCAGGCTATCCTCCTCATAACGCTGGATTTCCCAGTCGTTGAGGTCAGGGTCCTGGAAGAAGACACCATCGGCTTCCAGCTCTTGCTGCATCACCGATGCAGTCAGACGCCAGTCTGCATTAAATTCATAGCGGCCAGACACGCGAAAACCGGTGTACGTAGCGTCGTTGAAATCTTCCTCAACGATGCCAGCGTTGTTGGCATCAATGAAGGTTACGCCAGACAGGTCTGCGCCAGCCTGGAAACCTGCACGAACACTAGAAACCGGCACACCGTTGTCGCGGACCGTACCGGCCGGACGGAAGCGCGCGGAGCGCGAGGTGTTTACCGTGCCTGGAACATTGTCGATGAAGCCCCCCTGGCGATCCCAGAAGGCGACGCCACGAACGGCAAACTGCTCACCGATCGGCAGGTTGACGACAGCTTCAAGGCTTTGGCTGTCTTCAGCGTCCTCAGTGAACTCGTAGCCGAAGTTTGCAGAGGCTGAATACTCGCCCAGCACCGGCTTGTTGGTGATCATGCGAACCGTACCGGCCTGCGATGACGCACCGAACAGGGTGCCCTGCGGTCCAGGCAGAACCTCGACACGCTCCAGGTCAACCGCATAGACGTCCAGGTTACGACCCGGCTGCGCCAGCGGCTGCTCATCGAGATAGAAAGCAACGTTTGGAGCCAGACCAGCCACACCAGCGGTGGTCAGGTTCGGCGTGGTGGATGCCAGACCGCGGATATAGATGGTGTTTTGGCCAGGACCGCCGCCACCAGCGGTCACGCCAGAAAGCTGCACCAGATAGTCTGTGAAGACGTCCACGTCATTTTCTTCAAGCGCGCGTGAGTCCAGCGCAGATACGGCCACGGGAATGGTCTGGGAGTCAGACTCCACTTTGGTCGCCGTCACCGTGATGCGTTCCACCTGAGCACTGGCTGCGCCACCAGCGGCGAATGCCACGGCTGCTGAAAGCATCGTCGTCGCAAGAGCGTGTTGCTTGAAGGTCATGGGATCTCCGTTGGAAATTTACGTTGCTCCGTACCTATGCGACCGGCGGTCGCAAGGCCACCATTCCTTCGTGTTGAAAACAGTGAGAAATCGAAATCTGCAACAGCCCGCCGCAAACAAGGGAACCAAGTTACTGAATTATTTATATTTTAACCACATGTTGCTCTGTCGCAACACCTCACAGAGCTATGAGCTCTAAGCAATTTCGAGGGAGACGTTTGGGTATATTTTCTTGAACTCAACGGAATCAATGGATTGCGGTTATCAAAGCCTGACAAGGTGACTAATATCAGGCCATGAGAGTGCTGTTTCGATGATAGATCACGACGCCATACTGATCGCCCTGCGACGAATTACGCGCGCCATTGATCTGCAATCCAAGCGTCTAATGAAGACGACCGGGCTGACGGCACCACAGCTCGTCATCCTTCAACTCTTAAAGCGCGAAGGCGTGCTGTCTTCCGGAGCGATTGCCCGCGCGGTTCTACTCAGCCAGGCGACCGTCACATCAATTGTCGAGCGCCTGGAACGGGGAGGCCTCGTCAAGCGCCGACGCGGCGAAACCGACCGACGGCAGGTCTTCGTGGAACTGACTGAAGAAGGCCTTGCCAAGATGGAGGCCGCGCCTGAGCTTTTGCAAGCCGGGTTTGTGAAAGCCTTCGACAAGCTGGAAAGCTGGGAGCAGCACATGCTGATCGCCTCGGTCGAGCGTATCGCAGAGCTAATGGATGCCGAAGACCTTTCAGCCTCTCCCATTCTGGACGTTGGCGAATTTGAAATGCGCGATGGCGCAGCCCTGTCCCCAGCTTCAGAGACAGAATAATGAACCGGCCTGCCCCTCTCTATGCCTACGATATTCGAACCGATGGCAGTGCAATAGCGCTGGACGACATCCAGTCCGCACTGCATTCCAGCGCGCGCTATCGCTGGCTTCACTTTGACCTGCATGAGGCAGGTGTGCGCGACTGGATCGAGGCTGAAACTGATCCGCTGGTCGCCGAAGCGCTGACCCGGGAGGACACGCGTCCACGCTGCACGCCTCATGGCAACGGCATGATCATCATTCTGCGCGGCGTGAACCTCAATCCGAACAGCGAGCCAGAGGACATGGTTTCGATCCGCCTGTTCGTGACGCTCGAGCGCATCATCTCAACGCGGATCAGAAAGCTGATGGCGGTGACACGCCTGAAAGAAAGCATCGAGGCGGGCCAGGCTCCAGCGGACCCCAGCCGCTTTATAGCCCTTCTCGGTAAAGGCCTGACAGAGCGTATGGATCCGATCGTGAGTGGCCTCTCCGAGCGGATTGACGAGCTTGAGGAAAAAAGCCTGGACCGCACGAGTGGTCTTCGCACCGAGCTTGCGGATATCCGCCGCATCACAATTGCCCTTCGCCGTTATGTCTCGCCACAAAAAGAGGCGCTTTGGAAGCTGGCACAAGGACATGGCGATGTGATCGCTGGCCCCGCTTTGGCCGCGCTGCGTGAAACCGGTGACCAGGTGACCCGGCTTGTCGAAGAGCTGGATGCAGTGCGCGAGCGCAGCGCGATCCTGAACGACCAGCTGACCGACAAGCGCGCCGAGGAAATGAACGCCACCATGTTGCTCCTGTCAGTGGTGGCCGCAATTTTCCTGCCCCTGGGATTCCTGACGGGTCTGCTCGGCATCAATGTCGGAGGAATGCCGGGCGCAGACTACACGATCGCCTTCTGGCTGGTCTGCGGGCTTTGTTTGGGGATCGCAGCGATTCTGATGTGGCTGTTCAAGCGACGTGGGTGGATCTGACTGCGTCTGATTTGGCTTAGAAGACCAGCGCCCTAGCTCATTCGTCTTCATCAGGACGAAAGAGCCATGCAAAAGCTTCTGAACCGCCTGGTCGGAGAACCGGTCAGCGCCGAAGCCTCCGACCTAACTGACGCAGCCCGCGCGCAGGAGCCGCGCAGCGCCCTCATCCACATGATTGCACTATCGGCCAGCAAGTCGGCCGACGGCCTGTTTGATCCCAAACTGATCCTCGCTGCACTGATGGGTAGCCTCGGCGCTTCGACCGGACTTGTTGGTCTGCTTGTGCCAGTCCGCGAAGCCGGGGCGCTATTGCCTCAGCTCCTGCTGGCAAGCCCTGTGGATAAAGCAGAGCGTACCAAAATATTCTGGATCGCGGGCGCAGTCGGTCAGGCCATCAGCGCGCTTGCTGTGGCCGCTTTGGCCGTCTTCACAAGCGGACAGCTGGCTGGACTTGCAATCCTTGCAGCAGTCGGGCTGCTGGCCCTCGCCCGAAGCGCCTGCTCAGTCAGTTACAAGACCGTCCTTGGCAAAACCGTCGACCAGAGCCATCGCGGACGGGTGACCGGCCTTGCCACCTCTGTCGGAGCGGCGGCCACTCTGATCAGTGCAAGTGCGCTGATCCTTGAAGTTCTGCCTCGCTCGAGCCTGCTCGTTGCTTTCGTGGTCTGCGCAGGCGTGTTCTGGGTACTCGCGGCCCTGACAATGCTGAGCCTGCCAGAAGACACCCGTGGCCTGGGCAAGACCAAACCTGATCTTGAAGACCAGCTCGACGCTCTCGAACCGGCCTTGAGACGCACCTGGTTTCGCCAGTTCATTGCGACGCGGGCACTCCTCAGCGCGACGGCATTCGCCCCGCCATATTTCCTTTTAGGGATCGAGGGTAGCGCCCAGCTGGCGTCTGTTGGATGGCTGGTTCTGGCAAGCGCGCTGGCGAGCCTGATCAGTGGATATATCTGGGGACGTGTCGCCGATTATTCCAGCCGCCTGACCCTTATGATTGCCGCAGTCAGCGCGGCGATCGTGCTTGGGGTCAGTGCTGCCCTTGCAATTGCCGGCTTCTTCGACACCCTTACCGCAAGCGTGGGCCTGTTCGGTTTGATGTTGAGCTATCAAGGCGTGCGCAGCGGCCGCTCGACCTATCTGGTAGACAAAACCGAAGCCGATCGTCGGGCACGTTACAGTGCACTCGCCAACACGATTATGGGCGTTCTTCTTCTGCTCGGCGGAGCGGCGGCAGCGTTGGCGCAAAGCTTTGGCCCTGCAATCGCGCTGGCCAGCCTCGCGGTCTCATGCCTGTTCGCCTTCGGATATGCCCGCGCCCTTCCCGAAGCTCGAGCCTGACAAGGACAAAGTGTTTTGAATTCCAGTGAGATTGAAGCCTATCTTGAAGCCCACGCGCCCGGTGAGACCGAGTTTCACCAGGCAGTGTTGGAGGCAGCCCCCGATATCGAGCGCGTGATCAAAGACCTCGATCCTGATGGAGAGCACGGGCTGGGCGCGCGACTACTAGTCCCTGAGCGCTTGATCACCTTTCGGGTCGCCTGGCGCAACGACGATGGCGAAGTCGAGGTCAATCGCGGGTACCGGGTTCAGTTCAATGGTGCGGTCGGCCCCTACAAGGGCGGGCTGAGATTTGCGCCTTCGGTCAATGTCTCGGTGCTTAAATTTCTGGCCTTTGAGCAGGCGATGAAGAACGCGTTGACAGGATTACCGCTGGGGGCAGCCAAGGGCGGTGCCGACTTTGACCCCAAGGGCCGCTCGGAGCGGGAGATTGAGCGCTTTTGCATCGCCTTCATGACGGAGCTGCACCGGCATATTGGCCCGGATCTGGATGTTCCAGCCGGTGACCAGGGTGTCGGCGCGCAGGAAATTGGCTGGCTGTTTGGCGCATACCGCCGGATCACTGGGCAGCACGTCGGCGTGCTCACCGGCAAGGGCACTGATTTTGGCGGTAGCCCCTTGAGACCAGAGGCCACCGGCTATGGCCTCGTCTACTTCGTTGAGGAATTCCTGAAGCACCGCGACGACGCGCTTGACGGTAAATCGGTGCTCATCTCCGGAGCAGGTAATGTTGCCACCTTCGCAGCGCACAAAGCGATTGAGAAGGGAGCCAAGGTCCTCACCCTGTCTAACAGCACGGGCTGTCTGGTTTGCATGAACGGCCTTACGGCCAATGCGCTGGACGCGCTAACCGTCGATCACGGCGATGCCGATAACCCGCTCAAGGCGCTCGCTGACAATATCGGGGCTGAGTTTCAAGACGACGCGACGCCGTGGGACGTCAAGGCCGACATTGCTTTGCCCTGCGCAACCCAGAACGAGCTCGACGAAGACGACGCGAAAACGCTCATTAAGAACGGCATCTGCCTGGTCGCCGAGGGCGCGAACATGCCCTGCACCGCCAAGGCCCAGGCCACTCTGATCGATGCTGGGATACCCCTTGCACCCGGCAAGGCAGCCAACGCCGGCGGGGTGGCCGTCTCCGGTCTTGAAATGATCCAGAATGCCAGTCGTGAGCCGCGCACAGCCGAGGATATCGACACCAAGCTGAAAGCGATCATGGGGCGGATCCACCAGACCTGTGTGGACCAGGGTGGTGATGGCGCGGACCAATATATCCGTGGCGCCAACACGGCAGGCCTTCGCAAGGTGCTATCCGCGATGAAAGCACAAGGTGTGTAGTCTGGTTATGTGAGTGAATAACCGGTTTTGGTGGCGGGGGGGAGACTTGAACTCCCGACCTCACGATTATGAGTCGTGCGCTCTAACCAGCTGAGCTACCCAGCCATCCAAAACCCGGTTCAGGGACGTTCATGCCTGAACGGGTGACGGGCTATACCCGCGCAGGCGCGCCAATTCAAGCGTCCCGCGCGGGCAATTCTCAGTCGTTAAGGCTTAGGCTGCGCGCACACCCTTGAGGAATTCGGACACTGCCTTCTCAAGGCCGTCCGACTCCGTATTCAGGGCGCTGGACGCAGCACTGACCTGCGCGGCACACTGGCCGGTCTCAGAGGCGGCGGCATCGACGCTCGCGATGGACTGGCTGACCTCGCGAGAGCCAGAAGCCGCGTCCTGCGCTGCCCGCGTAATCTCGCTGGCTGCCGCACGTTGCTCTTCCATGGCCGCAGCAATGGCCGCGGAGATATTGTTCATCTCGCTGATCACCTCGCCGATATTGGCGATAGCGTCGACAGCTTTGCCGGTTGCGCCCTGGATTCCATTGATCTGATCAGAGATGGAACTCGTGGCCTTGCCGGTCTGCTCAGCGAGTGTCTTCACTTCGCTGGCCACCACCGCAAAGCCCTTGCCCGCTTCACCGGCACGCGCCGCCTCGATCGTGGCGTTCAGGGCCAGCAGGTTGGTCTGCTCGGCGATGTCGTTGATCAGGCTGACAATGTCGCCAATCTTTGTGGCCGCCTCATTTAGCGCAGCCACATCGGTATTGGTCTGGTCCACGCGGTTTGCCGCGTCCTGCGCGATCTCGGTCGAGCGCGAGATTTGCTGAGCAATCTCAGCGATCGAACCGGTCATTTCCTCGGCAGCCGCAGCCACTGTGTCCACGTTTTCAGCCGCACGGCCCGAGGAGGCGTTCACCTGAGCCGTTGTCTGGGACGCACTACGAGACGATTGATCAAGCGCCGTCGCAGCAGATTCCATTTCCGCAGCGGCATCGCTGACCGCACCCAGGGCGCGCTTCGACACGTCTTCGAAGTTCGCGATCAGCTCCTCAATGGCACGGGTGCGAGCCGCGCGAGCCGCTTCACCTTCGCTGCGCTCAGCTTCCAGGCGCTGACGCTCGATGGCGTTGTCGCGGAACACGTTGACCGAGCGGGCCATGCCGGTGATCTCGTCCTTGCCGTCGGTTTCAAGGGCGTCACCAATTTCACCGCCAGCCAGGATTTCCATGGCTGTCGAGATATGGGTCAGGCGCGCCAGCAGCGACCGGCTGATATAAAGCCAGGTGATGGCTGCACCGGCCACAACAGCAGCAATGGCGAACACGATCATGATGCTTTGACCGAAGCCGATAGCCGAGACGCCTGCATTGCTCGCCTCTTCCTGTTCGGCGAGCGCTTCGTCGCGTGTGGTTTCCACCAGCTCGCTCAGGGCAGCATCGGCAAAGCGGGCCTCTTCAACCATCATCGTGGCTTCTTCAGCCATCGCCAGCTCTCGCTGGCGCAGAGCAAACACGTCACCCGAGCCTTCAGACCGGGCGAGAAGCGCATTGACAGGGGTCCGGATCTCGTCAGTGACAATGTCACCCAGCAGCATCAGATTAATATCAAGGTCATCAGCGGCAAACTGGAACTCATCGCGGATATCAGCCACGTCGCCGGCCGAAGCAGCAGCAGACAGCTCAGCAATACGGGCGACAGCCAGATTGAGGGCCATATTGGCGCGCAGCAGCGATTCAATCGCAACCTCGTCCTCAGTCTCATCGAGCGTAGCTTCAAGGGCAGCTGAAGCTTCAATGCGCGACTGGAAGACGTCACGCATGGCAGCATCGCGAGCTTCGCGCGCGTTCAGCTTTTCCGTCACCGGACCGGAAGCAGCCTCAACGGCGGCCGAAAGCTCGTTCAGCGCCGTGGTTAGCGCATCGACCCGCGATGCCGCTACACCGGCCTCGCGCAGCCCCGTCACCGCTGCCGCTGCTTCTTCAAGCAGCGTGCTGAGGCGAGAGGCAGAAACCTGTTGGTCAATAGAGTTGCCAGAACGGGCCAGAGCCGCAAGCTCGCCGGTGATTGCACCAGACGCAGCTTCAAGACGCTGAGCGGCGGCCGCACGCGGCGCGCTTTCTTCTACCACCTGATCAAGGGCGCCTCGCGCTCCGGAAAACGCAAAAATCCCCGCCGTAATTCCGACGAGGGCAAGCAAAATGACCGATGCAAAGGCCGCGATTAATCGCGTCTGGACCGAGTGGATAGAGAACGTCATGTTTAAGCCCCGGTAAGGTTAATCCCCGATGTCGTAAAAAAACGGCGCGGGGTCGAGCCCGCGCCGTTTCTTCACAGTCTTTAGCCGCCGAAGTTAAAGTCGAAGCGACGCTCGACACCTTCAGTCGTCTCAGCAGCAGCTGCATAGCGCCACTGTTCAAGTGCACGCATCACTGCGCGGTCAAAAATACCGGACGGTGCGGACTCAACGACTTCAACGCCGTCGACAACACCATCCGGAGTCACATTGTAACGAACCACCACGTGGCCCTCGATTTCACGGCGCTCAGCGGCGCGCGGATAAGCCGGCGGCTCAACCTCGACCAGCTCGCGCTCCTGCATGGCAAATGCCGGCGCACCGAACATGCCTGCAGCAACAGCAACAACAGCGAAAACACCCGAAAACTTCTTCATGGTCACACCCAACCCTAATCGTCGCAGCCACCCTGTGTGGTCTGCTTCAACAAAGACACAAGACAGCTGGACTGTTTTCGCCCTTATGTCTGTCCTGTGATGTCTAGGGTTACGAACGAAGAAAATTGATGTTCGCTTAACGCGAGACAATAAATGCAATTAACTGAAACCAAAGCAGTTTCAGTTCCGTATGACCCAGGTCATAATGAATGAATTCATTCAGTATAGGCGAAATCAAGCCGAAATATGGATCGGATGCCCCAGCGCCGCCAGCGCACTTTCGGCAAAGCCTTCGGTCAGGGTCGGGTGCACATGGATGGCCCCGGCAATGTCCTCAAGGCGCGCGCCCATCTCGACAGCAAGCGCAAACTCGCCCGACAGCTCGGAGACGTGCTTGCCGACCGCATGGATGCCAAGAACCACGTGATCGCTCTCTCGAGCCGTAACCCGCACAAAGCCACCGTCAGCCCCACCTTCCATGGTCAGGGCGCGACCTGAAGCGGCAAGCGGGAACTTGCCGGTAATGACGCTCTCGCCCTTGGCCTTGGCTTCATCCGGGGTCAGGCCAACGCCGACCAGTTCCGGCTCGGTAAAGCACACAGCGGCAATGGAGACAGGATCAAATCGCCGACGATGGCCAGCAATGATTTCGGCCACCAGCTCACCCTGCTTGGTGGCTTTGTGAGCCAGCAGCGGCTCACCAACCAGATCGCCAATCGCGTAGACACCGCGCATGCCCGTACGGCACTGGTCGTCGATCCTGATAAAACGGCCATCCATATCAAGGCCCATGTTTTCAAGACCCCAGCCTTGAGTAACCGGAGCGCGCCCGACCGCGACGAGGACCTTGTCGGCCTTCAAACGGTGAGTCTCACCATTGGCGTCTTCATACTCAAGGAAGGACTGACCGCCCTCCTCCACAACCGATTGGGCCTTGCAGTTCAGGTGCACATCCACCTTGTTCTTCTTTAGCCACATCTGGACCGGGCGGATCAGCTCCTTGTCATAGCTGGGCAGGATGGAACCCATCGCTTCAACAACGGCGACGTTCGAGCCCATCTTGCGGAAGGCAATACCCAGCTCCAGGCCGATATAGCCGCCTCCAACAACCACGAGGTCTTCCGGCAGGTCCGTCAGGTCCAAGGCTTCGGTCGAGCCGACAATCGTGTCGCCAAACGGCAGGGATGGAATTTCAACTTCCCGCGAGCCCGTGGCGAGAATGACGTTCTCGGCTTCGATGCGAACCGTGTCACCGTCATTGGTTTTAACCACACAGGTCTTGGCATTCTCGAAAGAAGCCCAGCCAGCGATCGCGTCGACCTTGGCGGCCTTGAGCAGCTGGCCAACGCCCTTGGTCAGCTTGCCAACGACACCATCTTTCCATTCGGTCAGGCCACCCATGTCAAAAGTCGGTTCTGCGCTAAGCGAGATACCCATTTCCGACTTGGTTGCGCTGTGGCGCATGTCTTCAAACTTGGAAGCGGCGTGAATAAAAGCCTTGGAGGGGATGCAGCCGCGATTGAGGCAAGTGCCGCCGAGCCCATCCTTGTCCACGATGATCGTATCAAGGCCCAGCTGACCTGCACGAATGGCTGCCGGATAGCCGCCCGGGCCACCACCAACAACGAGAACCTGGCATTTGCGGACGTCAGACATGGTGAGCCTCCAAAAATCGGCGCGACATAAATTCGACGCGGGTTTAACCGCTCACCGATGTTTGGAAAAGACCTGGACTGCCCGCGGCGCGCTTTAGCGCAGGAAGGGCAGCAAACTGACCTGGCTCAAGGATGCGAATGTCCTCGCCGAGACTTCCAAAGCCGTTTGGGCCTGGTTTAAGCGCGTGGCCGCTTCAGCCATATCGGCCTCTTCAATATCAGCGATCCAGCCTTGAAGATAATCGCTGCGGTCCTGGTGGCTTCTCAGGCTGGCTTCAATGCGGGCCTGTTTGGACCCGTTTTCGCCCATCGCGTCATTAATCGTCTCGAACGCAGCAATCACATTCGCGATCTCGCTTTGCAGGAAGGCCTGCTGGTTCGCTGTCACGGGCCCATCAAACGGGCCATCCGGGCCTGCGTTGAAATCAGCAATGCGCTCAAACGAGGCCATCAGGTCGCCGATGACTTCAGACGCCGTGCGGTTCACGTCAATCGTCGTGTTCTCGTCAATGCGTGCGGTCTGGCGGCTTTGCGCATTTTCAAACACCGCACTGGTGTCCGGGACGGCAGCCTGGAGCTCGGCCAACGTTGTGGCGTTTAAAGGTGAGGCGTCAGTGCGCAAGCCAGAGAAGACAAAGGAATCGCCAAACTTGGTGTTGACCGCCGCTACCGTTCGATCAAAAGCCTCTCGCACCTGATTCATCAGCGCCGTGCCGTCCGCTGTCGTCAGCGCGACACGCAGCTCTGTGGCCGCATCAGACATCTCGCGATAGGCCAGATCCTGAACCTCAAGGCGCGAAGACAGACGTTCATTCGTGGTAATGAAGGTCTCGGTCCGCACTTTTGCACCCCGCGCCGTCATCAAAGTCTCGGCCTGGTTGGCAAAGCCTTTGAGGTCGGACGCCTTCTTGCCGGTGGCGAGCTGATCGCGCGCATCAAAGGCGTCACGTTGGGCGCGCATCAGGTCCATCAGAGCAGATTGGGAGGCGGCTTGTGTTGAAATACGCATGTCTTAAACCCCTCTCGCCTAAACAATACTCAGCAAGGTATCAGTCATTTCCTTAGACGCCTGAAGCAGTCGCGCCGAGGCGTTGTAGGCCTGCTGATAAAGCGTCATGCGGGCCAGCTCTTCATCGAGGTTGACCCCTTCCACATCGCTACGCTTCTGATCGGCCGCAGCCTTCACAGACTGAGAGGCCAATTCGGCGCGCTCTGCACGGGCTGCACGGGAACCCACATCGCCAGCAAGCCGGGCACCGAATTCTTCCAGACCCGCCATACCCCCAGCAAGGCTGCCTGCGCCTTCAAAACGGCGCTTGGTCGTCAGGGATGCCGCCAGGTCCTGGCCGCCGCGATTATCGCCTTCAAACAGGATCAGATCGCCAGGGACCGAGGCCCCCGTCAGGTCAAGGCGCGCCATGGCAAGTCGGCCTGAGTCCGACCGAATGGCGGGATCAACTTGCAGCGCCTCGGACCGGTTCATGCGGGCGGCATCGCCCAAACCGAAGAGCTGGGAGAAGGACTGGCCACTCGCGGCTCGCAGAGTGGAGTCGCTGGCCAGATTAACGTCATACTGTTCATAGCCAGCCGCTGGCGTGAAGCGCAGATGGCCATTGGCATCGAGCGCAAAGCTGCCGTACTGGCCAATGCCGGTGGTCGGGCTGTTCAGCGCCGCAATCTGGTCAGCGAGGGTGGACCCCGTCACTGGCACCGCCACCTCCAGCGCACGCCTCCCGTCCGGCGTAAAGACATTAAACCCAAGCTCGCCACCGGCTGTCAGCTGATGGAAGCTGCCCGGCTCAAGACCTGTGTCAAAGAAGCCAGGGCGCGCCGCGTCGACGATGTCATTGAGGCCAAAGAAGTGGGCAAAGCCGCGTCCGCCAATGGACGAAGGATCAGCTTCGTCCTGAACCGTGGCGATGCCGTTTGCGCCATTGGTTGCGGTAATGGTGAGCTGACCATTGGTGAAGGTCGCCGTCGCGTCGCCTGCAAACGCGGTGTTCAGCTGCGTCACTAGGTCGGCGATGAGCGGGGCTGCGTTGCCGTCGACAGTAAAGCCAGCGGCACCAACCTGAACTTCCACCGAGCGCACCAGCGAACCATCGGCGCCGACAACTGCAAGGCGGGCAGCACCCGAACCGGTAAGAATATCGCTGCTGACAAGGCCGGTCTGGCGCCCCTCGAGAGAGTTCGGCGCAGGATAGGACGAGCTATTGTTGTGCGCGGCATTAAGGCCATCGGCAACACCGGCAGCAAACTCAGCCAGTCCAGCAGCGATCGCCGGCAACTCCTGATCCCGTAGCTCCATCAGGCCACGGATCTGGCCCGACTGGATTGCCGGCGTCAGGTCAACTTGCGCGCCGGAGGCTGAAACAACGGCAGTAATGGAACCATAATCGATGCCATAAGCCCCGGTGCCAGCCGGAGTGTAATCAAGCTCTAGGCGTGAATTGTCGAGAAGCGTGGTACCGTTTCCGGTGCGCACAAAAATGCGGCCGTCAGCCTGATAGTCAGCCCGCACATCCATATAGGTGGAGAGCTCATCCATCAGCTCCGCCTGACGGTTGGCCGTGCCGGAGGTGTCCGTCACGCTGGCGCTCAGCGCTTGAGCCTCGGAGTTGAGCGCCTGCATCTCCGCCAGGATTTCGTTGACCCGTTCAACACCGGCCGCGATGCGCTGATCAGCTTCGTCCCGCATGCCGCGAATTTCCACTGACAGGCGTTGTGCCTCATCAAAGAAAGTCTGGATATCGCTGGCTGCGGACAGGCGCGCCACGCGCTCAGCGCTGTCGGTCGCCGCTGAACCCAGCGACGAAAACGCCTGGTTTAAACGCCCGAACAGGGCACCCTCGTCGTCCGGCGCACCGAACTGGGCTTGCAAGCGGTCGAGCGTTGAGGCCAGCACTTCCGCAGCCGATGCATCAGATCCGGCTCGCAACGACGCGGCCTGAAGATAGCGGTCAGTGACGCGCTCGATCCCGACGATCTCAACGCCCATACCCTGACCGGCAGCGTTACGGGCGGTCTGATTGATTTCGGTGCGGGCGTAACCGGCGGTATTGACGTTGGCCACATTGTTGGACGCAGTGCGCATGCCAAGCTGTGCAGCCTGCAGTCCAGACAGGGCATTGCCGATAATTCCGTTCAAGGACATGCCCACTCTCCTTTAACCGTATAAAGGCGCTTTGTGCCGGGTAACGGGCAAAGTCTGCCGACCTCAAGCCATGGCGAACGCTGGACATCAAAGCCCACCGCACCACCGTATATCCCTGAAATCGATATCACTTTTGTCATTACTCCAGTTTGCACGCGCACTCCGAACAGAAGTCTTCGTGAAGAAGAAGCGCAAAGGTTGGGCCAAGTTCTCAAACCCGATCCCAAGGCCGCAACGACGGTAAAAACAGCCGAGTGGAGGCGGCAGACTCTGCCGGTTCCGGCGCGTTAAGCTCAGTAAATAGAATTTTACCCACTGATTTATATAATGTTTTCGGCACATCGTACTTGGCGCGCCATTTGCAGACCCGTGAGATGACCGCGCCGGCAAAAGGCCAGCGCTGATTTGAAAGCGGCAAAATGCGCACCCTGGTAGTTTTGATCCGACGTGAAGGACACAGCGCGCATGCCGTCACCGGCCACGCCACCCTCAATCTTCCCTGCCGCCGCTCCGGCCGGCAGCCAGCGTGAGCCTCAGGGTAAGGCCGCTGAAGACTCGAGCGCAGCTGAAGCATTCGCGGCGGCTTTGGGCAATGCTGTAAACGCTGCTGCTGGCAAGCACTCGGCGACGGCTAAGACGGATACCGGCGCCAAGGCACAAGCCGAAGCCACGAATGCCATCTCTGCTGCTACAGACATTGAAACGACTGATGCAGTGCCAACGGCTAGTCCTGGGATCCGGGGTGAAGGACAGGACCAACGCCCCGACCAGAGTGCCCTGTTTGCGGCTCTTCCTGCCTCTTCGCAGGCTGAACCGGCCGACGCGCCTGTAACCATGCCGGACCCGAGCCCGGCAGCCGGGAAAGCTGATCCGGCGCAAGCCGAACGTCCGACCTCCGGCCAGGTCCGCGCTGATGAGGTGAAGGCGGACCCGCTGACCGCTAGAGAGACGCGCGCGAGTGAGGTTCTGACCCGCCTGATGACGGAAGGTCAGCGCACCGAGGGGGCGAAAGCGACCGCACCTGAGGGTAATGAAGCGCGCCTTGCTGGTCTTACCAAAGCCCTGGACGCGGCAACCGGCAAATCGACCGAGAAAGCGGCGACGCCGAAGGCGGCTGAAGCGCAGACTGCGTCACCAGCGAATAATCAGACCCAGGCGCAAGGTGAGGCCCAGCTTGCGAGGACCGAAGATAATGAAGCCCAGCAAGCTGGCGTGGAACGTCTTAAGGGCGCCAAGCCCGCGAGCGAACGCACGCCGGGCGAATTGCTGCGCAGTGATATTCGCCATGCGCGCGCTGAAGCTGGGCGCAGCGTTGAAACATCGGCTGCCAAAGCTTCTGATGCCAAGTCAGCTATTTCCGGCTCAAGCGCCTCTGAAATAAAGTCGGACGTCTCTGCAAGTGCTACAGCACGTGCTGCCAACCCGTCCGCAAGTATTCCGCCCGCCATTCAGGCCATGCCCGCCTTTGAGTTCATGCTGGCTGGCCTGCCCCAGGGTGGTGAGCTGATGCTGGATGAAGTGGCGTTAGACCAAGCTCTGTCAAAATCTGACACCGTCTTTGATCCTGCCGCAGCAAAAGTGGACGCGCGCGCCGAGATCCGCACCGCGTCAACCTTGCAATTTGCTCAAGGCCCGCGCCTGACACCACAGAGCGCTCAAACCATGGCCGCTCAGATCGCCCAGCGCTTCAATGAAGGCAGCCGGGTGTTTGATATCCGCATGGATCCGCCAGAGCTGGGCCGTGTCGAAGTGCGCCTTGAAGTCGGCAAGGACAACTCCGTTCGCGCTGTTCTGACAGCCGAACGCACCGAAACGCTGGCTGAACTTCAGCGCTCGGCCCGAGAGCTGGAGCGCGCCCTCACCGAAGCGGGTCTGGATGTGGGCGAGGACGCCCTCTCCTTCTCGCTGAGTGATGAGGGCAGCAGCCTGTTTGACGATAATCGCTCAGAGACCGGACCAAACACGCCGGTCTTTGTTGATGGCGAAAGCGGCCCTGAAAGCCTTCAAGGCCCGCTCGCCTCTGTATCCACCTACGGATTTTTACTGGCCCGGGCTGAAGGCCTGGATGTGAGCGTCTGACATGTTTGAACTCAACCCGATTGGCTCTGCCCTGCCGAATGCCACAGCCTCCAACGATACGGTTGGCGCTGCGGCTGATCTGGCAGACAATTTCGACACCTTCCTGACGCTGCTGACCGAGCAGCTTCAGAACCAGGACCCGCTCAATCCGATGGATTCACAGCAGTTCGTCAGCCAGCTGGTGGAGTTTTCCAGCGTTGAGCAGCAGATCGCGTCCAACCAGTCGCTTGAAGGCCTCCTTGAGCTACAGGCTGCCGGTGCCCGCATGTCGGCAGTTGAATTTGTCGGTCGCCAGGTGACCGTGTCGACGCCAAACGCGGCGCTGCAGAACGGCGCGGCGAAGTGGGATTACGCCCTGCCGCGCGGGGCCCAGACAAGCGAGCTGATGATCACCAACCAGCAGGGCACGGTCGTTGCCACACTGCCAGGTGAGACCGGCGCCGGACAGCATTCGATCAGCTGGGATGGCCGAACCAATTCAGGGACCACCGCACCAGACGGGGTCTACACGCTGAATGTTGTCGCCAGAGACAGTAACGACGCCGCGATCGAAGCGAGCGTGCGCATCACCGACCGGGCCACCGGTGTGGAGATGATTGGTGACGACGTCATGGTCGAGATCGGCGCTCTGCGCGTTCCGGCCGGGAATGTAATTGCTGTGCGCGAAGGCGTCAGCTGATAAAACTGAGCGCTCGCGGACAAAGCCGCGGGCGCACATAGGAGGATCGGGCGCGCAGGACGCGAAGCTCCGTGACAAGAGATAACAACGGGAGACTGGGATGAGCATCAATTCTGCCCTCGCCGCCGGGGCCTCTGGCCTTCTGGCCAATTCAAGCGCATTGGCCGCGATTTCCGACAATATTGCGAACGTGAATACGGTCGGTTTTAAGCGTATTAATACAACCTTCTCGCCCAACTACAAGATTGATGGCGGCGGAGAGGCGCGTTACGCCGCAGGCGGTGTTAGTTCCAACTCACGTGTGGAGTTGAACACCCCAGGCCTTCTGAATCCCGGATCAAGCCCAACAGATATGGCTATCGATGGGAATGGATTTTTCGTGGTGCGGCCAAGTCCTGACAATTCTTCCGGATCCGATGCCGTGCTCTTTACCCGTTCGGGCTCATTCCAGACGGACGAGTCTGGTTTTCTGCGCAACGACTCCGGCCAGTACCTTTTCGCCTGGCCAGTCGAGCCGGATGGGACTGTGGTCCAGAACCCCTCGAACCTGAACGAGCTGGAGGCAGTCAATTTCTCCAATATTGGCGGCACCGCTGATCCAACTAGCTCGGTGCGTATCAACGCTAATTTGCGCGCTAGTGAACAGGTCTCGCCTACGGCGGCAACATATGACGCAACGATTGCTGCAAGCAACATGGCTTCGGGCTCGGTGACCCCGAATTTCCAGCGCACTATCCAGATTTACGATACACAAGGGGGCGTGCGATCCGTAACGCTGTCGCTGCTCAAGTCGACCGTCGCGAACCAGTGGCACGCCGAACTGCATGTGGACCCGGCGAGCGATGTCACGACTGGTGCCGGGCTCAATAACGGCCAAATCGCTACAGGCATTATCGCCTTCGACACTAATGGCCAGATTGATCCTGGAACCACGACGCTACCGACCACCCTTACCTTCTTGGGCTCTGACAACGCCGCGCCTCTGGGCATGACGGACGCGCAATGGGCTGCTAGCACTGGCGTGGGCGGACAGACAGTCACTCTTGATCTCGGCGCGGCGGGCAGCCCGGGCGGCGTGACCCAGTTCGAAAGTCCTTCAGTGCTGAACTCCACAGTCGTGGATGGCGCGCTATTTGGAGAGTTCGCTGGCGTGCAAGTCAGCCCGGACGGCTTCATTTCCGCGCGCTTTACCAACGGCGTGGTTCGTGAGGTCTACCAGGTACCCGTTGCAACGGTCCTAAATCCAAACGGAATGGCCTCTGTGGGCGGTGCCAGTTTCCAGATCACCGACGATTCTGGTGCCTTTACGCTCAATGCACCTGGCGCAGGTGCCTCGGGGAAGATTGCAGGCTCAACGCTGGAGAACTCCAATGTCGACATCGCCACGGAGTTCGCCAGCTTGATCATTACCCAGCGCGCTTATTCGGCGTCATCGCGGATCATTACAACCGCTGATGAAATGCTGAACGAAGCCATCCAGATGAAGCGATAAACCCTTTACCACCCGCCGTCCCACGGCCCACCTTGACCCCGGCTCGCACCGCGCGCCGGGGTTAATTTTTTCTAAACATCTGATTTAACAAAATTTTACCCTGCGCTTTAGAGGTTCTTCAACCCGGCTGGCGTATAACCATTCTCATCAAGGGGCCACACAAGATGGCGTCGGATACAAAGGATGGGTCGGATGGATCGTCGAGCGAAGAAAGAAAACTACGTAATTGGACCGGACGGCAGTCCGCTTACCATCGCGGATTTGCCAAACCCGGAAACCAAGCGCTGGGTCATCCGGCGCAAGGCTGAGGTCGTCGCCGCAGTTCGCGGTGGCCTGCTCAGCCTGGACGAGGCGTGTGATCGTTATCGCCTCACTGTGGAAGAATTTCTTTCATGGCAGCGGTCGATTGATCGCCACGGTCTTGCGGGCCTGCGCACCACGCGCATTCAACAATATCGCCAGTAATCTGGCGGCCCCGCGTAAGGCAGAGCTAAAGATCAGTCCCCTTCTGATCGCGGGCGCGCACGGGATTTCTGTGCGCGCCCCCAGTGCGTTTTGATTCAAGCTGTTAAGACCTCGTTTACGCGGCTGGTGGGAAAAACTTGCCTACCGGGTGCTTCGCGCGCCCGATTTGCAAGTGAACACCACTGCCGGAGTAAGCGTCGCTGTGAACGCCTTTGTAGAGCAACTTGCCCGCTTTGGCTGGGGCCGCCTCGCCGCCATTCTTGGCCTGACCGCTGGCGCAGCGGCCGCCCTGGTGATGTTTACCCTCACCATGAACGGGGCAAATCAGTCGCTGCTATATGCGGGTCTGGCACCGGCCGACGCCGCTTCTGTGACCGAGCGCCTCGATCAGGCTGGCATCTCCTACGAGCTGCGCGATGGCGGCTCAGCTGTTTATGTGGCGTCCAGCGATGTGGACGACGCGCGGGTCCGCATCGCGTCAGGCGGCGCCCTGGGCTTTGGCTCGGTTGGCTACGAAATCTTTGATGAAAGCGATGCGCTGGGCACCACCAGCTTTGTGCAGAATGTAAACGCTCGCCGCGCTCTGGAAGGCGAGCTCGCCCGCTCCATCAACACGCTGACAAACATCTCTGGCGCTAGGGTGCACCTGGTGCTGCCCGAACGACGCCTGTTTTCCCGTGACCAACAGGAACCGTCGGCCTCCGTCGTGATCTCCGTCAATGGCCAGATGTCTTCTGGCCAGGTCGCAACTATCCGCAATCTGGTCGCCACGGCCGTGCCCGGCCTGTCGGCTAATCGCATTACGCTGGCTGATGACACGGGCCGCCTGCTAGCAAGCCCGTCTGATGGCGATATGGCCAGCACTGCAGCTTTGGAGGATCGCCGCGCGGATGTGGAAGAGCGCCTGCGCACCCGTATCCTGGATCTGGTTGAAGGCGTGGTCGGCCCCGGTGCTGCGCGCGTTGCAGTGACTGCGGAACTTGATCGCGCCAGCAGCACCTCAACCCAGCTTCAATTTGATCCAGAGGGTCAGGTCGAGGTCAGTCGCCGTCAGACCACTGAGGAGAGCGAAGAACCGCTCAATGACGGTGCCGTCTCGGTTTCGGAGAACCAGCCTGACGGTGCTGGCGGTGAACCATCGGCTGCGCAGCTGGCCCGTTCCTCCGCGGCAACAACCGAGCGCAACTACCAAAACTCTCAAACAACGACGACCACCGTGCGCGAAGCCGGTCAGTTGACTCGCCTGGCGGTCTCGGTGGTTGTCGATCAGATCACTACTCGAAACGAGGATGGCAGCTTCAGTTTTGAGCCGCGCCAGGACATGGACCAAATCCGCTCCCTCGTCGCAGCAGCCGCAGGCATGTCACTTGATCCGGAAGTTCGGGCTGAAAACAACCAGATCCTGGAAGTCAGCCAGATGCAGTTTTCGCGTCCGGACCTGACGCTGGGCACCCCTGCTCCGTCTGGTTTCCAGGTCTCCCAGCTCGATTTCATGCGCATCGCGGAGATCGCAGTTCTGTTCATCACCGCCGTTCTGATCATCTTCCTGGTCGCGCGCCCGCTGATTAAAGGGGCGATTGCAGGCGGCGATGGCGGACAGCGAGCCATCGGTTCAAACGTCAGCGCGAATGCAGCGGCTTTGACCAACTCAACCGCCATGCTGCCTGAGGACGGCTCGGCTCCGGCCATGCTGGAAGGCGCTGGCGAAGACAATATCGACATCGCCCAGATCGACGGCAGCGTGAAGAAATCCTCTCTGCGAAAGGTCGCAGAGCTGGTCGACAATCACCCCGATGAAACCATCGGCATACTGCGCACCTGGATGCATGAGAACGCATAATGGCTACGACCGGTCGCAAAATTGATGATCCCAGCGAGCTGGCGGGCCCTGAAAAGGCAGCCGTAATCCTGCTTGCGCTTGGGGATGAACAAAGATCCGTCTGGGAGCAGATGGACGATGAGGAAATCCGCGTCGTCTCTCAAGCGATGGTGGGCCTCGGCAACGTCACCGCCAATGCGGTTGAAAAACTCATTACTGAATTTGTTGGCTCGATGTCCTCGACCGGCTCCATTGTGGGTTCGGTTGATCAGGCCCAGCGCCTGCTGTCGTCCTTCCTGCCGGAGGACAAGGTCGACCAGATCATGGAAGAGCTGCGCGGTCCGGCTGGCCGGACCATGTGGGACAAGCTGGCCAATGTGAACGAGACGGTTCTGGCGAACTATCTGAAGAATGAATACCCGCAGACGGTATCGGTGGTGCTTTCCAAGGTGCGCCCTGACCACGCCGCGAGCGTGCTGGCCGCGCTGCCGGAGGACTTCGCTCTGGAAGTCGTGATGCGGATGCTGCGGATGGAGCCGGTACAGCGCGAAATCATCGAGAAGATCGAGGAGACGCTGCGCACCGAGTTCATGAGCAATCTGGCGCGCACCTCCAAGCAGGACAGCCACGAGCTGATGGCTGACATCTTCAACAATTTCGATCGCCAGACCGAGAACCGCTTCCTGGCGAGCCTGGAAGAACGCAATCGCGACAGCGCAGAGAAAATCCGCTCGCTGATGTTCGTCTTTGAAGACCTCGGCAAGCTTGATCCGCAGGGCGTTCAGACCCTGCTGCGTCAGGTGCCGAAGGATCAGCTGGGTCTGGCCCTCAAAGGAACCTCCGACACGCTGCGTGACATGTTCTTTTCCAACATGTCTGAACGGGCCGCGAAAATCCTGCGTGAAGACATGGCCGCCTTGGGTCCGGTGCGTCTGAAAGACGTCGATGGTGCCCAGCAGGCCATGGTGAACCTGGCTAAAGACCTCGCCGCCAAGGGCGAAATCCTCATCGCCGACGGCGGCGGTGAAGACGAGCTGATTTACTAGGGAGGCGGATGTGACGAGCAAAGCAAGACCTTTCGCCTTTGACCGCGAGTTCGCCGCGGACGGAACCGTTCTGCGCGAAGGCGAGAAAATCCGCCGGGTTCTGACCGAGGATGAGGCTCAGGCCATGGCGGCCAGCGCTGCAGAAGAGGCCAAAGCATCCGAAGAAGCTGAAGCAGCGCGCGCGTCAGCCGATGCCCTGCGGCAAGTGAGCGGCAAGCTTCAGGTTCTGCTCGCCCAGCTTCACACTGAGAGCGAAGCCCTACGAGAAGATGCTGCCCGGCTGGCACTTGCCGCTGCTGGAGCGATCGCAGGTAAAGCCCTTGAACAATACGGCACAGAGACGATGGAGGCCTGCATTAAGGAGGCGCTAGGCGACTTGCGCACAGAGCCGCGCATTGCTGTGCGCGTAGCCCCTCAGCTGGCCGATGCCATTGGTGAGCGCCTTTATGAATGGGCGGAAGCGGAAGGCTTTGACGGCGCGGTTGTGGTGCGCGCCGATGATGAAGTTTCCGGCGGTGATTGCGTGCTTGAATGGCGCAGCGGCTCGGTTGAGCGCACCGCGAGCGACATTCAGGCCCATATCAGCGACGTCGTTGAGAGCTGGCTGGCCAATCCGGGTCAGTCCGAATCTCCCGAAACGCCTGACCAGACAAATGACAAAACCCATGCTGCCTAAGCAAAGGACCGAGCCATGAGCGAAGATGATCTGAGCCTGCCGGACCTGGGCCAGGACTCGACCCAGATGACCGAAACCGGGATGCCGTCCGATTCCACCTCCGAAGTGGGACAGCCGCTGATCGATGAGGAGATCCGCACCGC
This sequence comes from Maricaulaceae bacterium EIL42A08, assembly GCA_024178355.1. GTDB lineage: Bacteria > Pseudomonadota > Alphaproteobacteria > Caulobacterales > Maricaulaceae > Oceanicaulis. Next base: position 186,761 of record JAMZNZ010000001.1, read on the forward strand.
CGTTGATCTTGCACCGGTCTTTGATGTGCCGGTCAACATTTCAGCGGTGCTAGGCAAAGCGCACGTGGATGTGAATTCGCTTTTGCGCCTGACCTCCGGCTCGGTGCTGGAACTCGACCGTAAGATCGGTGAAGCCATTGATATTTATGTGAACAACCGCCTGGTCGCTCGCGGCGAGGTGGTTGTTGTGGAAGACCGCCTTGGTGTCACCATGACGGAAATCATCAAGGACGGGGATACGGGTTAATCCCCGCCTCGATGAAGCAAAGGACCTGAACGATGCGCGTTCTGATCGTTGGAAGCCTGGGCGGGCAATTGTCCGCCGCCACAAAAATCGCCATGGACCGCGGGGCGAAAGTCGCCCACGTGGACACGGTGGAACAAGCGACCGCCTATCTGCGAGCAGGGCGCGGTGCTGATCTGCTCATGGTCGATGTCAGCCTGGATGTTGGCGCGCTCATTGCCGCGAACGAGCAGGAGCGCATCACCGCTCCAGTTGTCGCCTGCGGTGTAAATGTCCAGCCCCAGGCTGCGGCTGGTGCCATCAAGGCTGGCGCAAAGGAATTCATCCACCTGCCGCCCGAGCCGGAGCTGATTGCTGCCGTCCTGGCTGCGGTGTCAGACGATGAGCGCCCGCTTGTGGCTCGTGACCCGGCGATGCTTGAGGTGGTTCAGCTGGCGGAGCGCATCGCCCCAGCTGAAGCCAGCGTCCTCATCACTGGCGAAAGCGGTGTCGGTAAAGAGGTCATGGCGCGCTTTGTCCACAAAAAGTCCAAGCGAGCAGCGAAGCCCTTTGTGTCGGTCAACTGTGCCGCCATTCCTGAAAATCTCCTGGAATCAGAGCTCTTCGGTCACGAGAAGGGTGCCTTCACCGGTGCCGTAGCGCGCCGTGTGGGTAAGTTTGAAGAAGCCGATGGCGGCACGCTTCTGCTTGATGAAATCAGCGAAATGGATGTGCGCCTGCAGGCCAAGCTGCTGCGCGCGCTACAGGAACGCGAGATTGACCGGGTTGGTGGCACCAAGCCAGTAAAGGTGAATATCCGCGTCATCGCCACCTCCAACCGCGATCTGCGCAAGGCGGTCACTGACGGCGTGTTCCGCGAAGACCTGCTCTTCCGCCTGAACGTGGTGAACCTGGCCGTGCCTGCCCTGCGTGAGCGGCCAGAGGACGCCTTGGCGCTGGCTGATCACTTCCTGAAGAAGTATGCCAAGGCCAATGGCGTTGAATATCGACCGCTGTCTGATGCGGCCAAGGTTCAGGTCACGTCCCGCGACTGGCCCGGTAACGTACGGGAACTGGAGAACGCCATGCACCGTGCTGTGCTGCTGGGTGCGGGTTCGGAAATCACGCCTGATGCCATCCGCATGCCAGACGGTCGCCCTCTGTCGGGTGGCGGCTCCATTGCCCAGACTGCACGCACCGCAGCTGACGAGGCCATAAACCAGGTCGGCAAGACGGTAGCCGAGGTGGAACAGGACCTGATCCTCGACACGCTTGACCACTGCCTGGGCAATCGCACCCATGCCGCGAACATTTTGGGCATCTCAATCCGCACGCTTCGCAACAAGCTGAAGCTCTATTCGGACTCCGGCGTCTCCATCCCGCAGCCGGGCGAAACCCGGGCGGCAGGGTAGTGAGCTGGCGGCTTTATAGTTTTCTTCCCCCGTTTGCGGGGGAGGCGTCAGCGCAGCTGACGGAGGAGGGACTGCGACGCATCAGCTTTGCACTCGCCCCCTCCACCACATCTTGGTCCCCCTCCCCCGCTTCGCAGGGAAGGAAAACACACTCTAGTTCAGGCGAGCCCCATGGCTGACGCTCCCGCCTCCTCCAGCGCCTCCGGCTATACGCTTGGGACCTTTGCCCAGCGCCTCATGCGTGGCGATATCGCCATGGGCATTGGCGTCCTGCTTTTGCTGGTGATGCTGCTTCTTCCGATGCCGAAGGTCCTGCTGGACCTGGCCCTCGCGGTGTCGATCTGTTTCTCCGTCCTTATCCTGATGACGGCGCTGTTCATCCGCACGCCGCTGGAATTTACCGCTTTCCCGGCGATCCTGCTGGTGGCGACCATGCTCAGGCTGGGCCTGAACGTCGCTTCCACGCGCCTGATCCTGTCTGAAGGCTCTACGGGCACAGAGGCCGCCGGTGACATCATTGAGGCCTTCGGCAATTTCGTGATGCAGGGCAATTTCGTCATCGGCATCATCGTCTTTATCATCCTGGTGATCGTTAACTTTGTTGTTATCACCAAGGGTTCAGGCCGCATCGCCGAGGTTGCCGCCCGCTTCACCCTGGACGCCATGCCAGGCAAGCAGATGGCCATTGACGCGGACCTGTCCTCCGGCCTGATCACAGAAGAAGAAGCCCGCAAGCGCCGAAAGGACCTGGAAGACCAGTCGAACTTCTTCGGGGCCATGGATGGTGCCAGCAAGTTTGTGCGCGGCGACGCCATTGCCGGCATCCTGATCACCTCCATCAACCTGATTGGCGGGATGATCATCGGCGTGGCGCAGTCCAACATGGCATTCGGCGATGCCGCCAGCACATATTCCACGCTGACCATCGGTGATGGCCTTGTCAGCCAGATCCCCGCTCTGATTGTGTCGCTCGCGGCCGGTTTGCTGGTGTCCAAGGCCGGGGTCGAGGGTGAGGCCGACAAAGCCGTCTTTGGCCAGCTGTCCGCCAACCCGGTAGCCATGGGCATGGTTGGCGGTACCGCTATTGCCGTTGGCTTGCTGCCCGGCATGCCACTGCTGCCCTTCCTGCTGCTGGGCGGGGGAGCCGGCGCTATCGCCTGGTTCTCTGTGCAAAAACGCGAGAAGGCTTCAATCCAGGAGGTGGAAGACGCCGTAGCCGCTGAAGCAGAAGCGAGCAGTGAGGCCGCGCAGGCCGATGCCCCAATTGAAGACACGCTTCATATCGACGAGCTGAAGATCGAGCTGGGCTATCAGCTTCTGCCGCTCATCAACGATCTGGAAGGCCGCCGCCTGACCGATCAGATCAAGGCGCTACGCCGCAACCTCGCTCAGGAAACCGGCTTCGTTCTGCCGAGCGTGCGCATCGTCGACAACATGCAGATGGCAGGCGAAAACTACGCCATCAAGGTCAAGGAAATGGATGCAGGCGACGGCATCCTGAAGCCGAGCCATATCCTGGCCATGGACCCGACCGGCGCGCAGGTGGAACTCCCCGGCGAGCATGTGAAGGAGCCCGCCTTCGGCCTGCCTGCCACCTGGATTGAGGAAGGCCTGCGCGAAGAGGCGACTTTCCGTGGCTACACGCTCGTCGACCCGGCTGCGGTGCTGGTCACCCACCTCACCGAAATCCTGCGGGAGAACATGGCCGACCTGCTGTCCTACTCGGAGACCGAAAAGCTTCTGAACGGCCTGCCGGATGAGCACAAGAAGCTGCTGGATGACATAACGCCGAACCAGGTGACACGTGCGGGTATCCAGCGTGTGCTGCAAAACCTCTTGAAGGAGCGCGTCTCGATCCGCGATCTGCCCGCGATCATTGAAGGTATCGCTGAAGCCTCTGGCGCAACGCAGAATCTGGACGCCATCACCGAGCATGTTCGCACCCGGCTGTCGCGCCAGATCTGCTACGCCAACCGCGGCCCGGACGGCGTGCTTCCCGTGCTGTCGCTGTCACCGCAGTGGGAGCAGACCTTTGCTGAAGCCCTGATGGGTGAAGGTGAACGCCGCCAGCTGGCGCTTGCTCCCACCAAGCTGCGCGACTTTGTGGCGCTGGTTCGCGACGGCTTTGACCGCGCCGGTCAGGCCGGTGACGTGCCTGTCCTCTTAACAAGCCCGCAGATTCGCCCTTACGTTCGGTCACTGGCGGAGCGATTCCGTCCCCAGACCACGGTGATCAGTCAAAACGAGATTCACCCCAGCGCCCGACTGAAAACGGTCGGTCAGATCTAGAGTTAAGCCATGCGCCTGCGCACGTTTTCCGGTCAGTCCCTCTCCAGTGTGATGGCTGACGTGCGCCGTGAGCTGGGGCCTGATGCGGTGATTATCACCACATCCGATGCGCCCGGTGGCGGGGTTGAGGTACGGGCCGCCGCCGAGCGTGGAGCCATTGCGCCGTCCACCGAAACAACCACGACCGCGCTGGAGCGCCGGGATCGCGCGCGCCAGAAGCAGCGCGGCGACAATGCCGACGGCATAAACCGGATTGCTCGCGCTCTGTGCTGGCACGAGATTTCTGAAAAGGCGGCCGAAAAGCTGATCGAAGCGGCGGTCAATCTGGAAGACGGGGAAGCTACGGCCACCCTGGCCCGCGCGCTAGACCAGCGTTACGGCGTCCACCCGGTGGAAGCTGATCCTGGTCGCCCTGTCCTGCTGGCTGGTGCCCCGGGCTCGGGCAAGTCCTCAGCCATGGCCAAGCTCGCGGCACGCGCTGTTCAACAGGGCGCAGCCCCGGTCATGATCAGCGCCGACATGCGTGCTGGTGCGGCTGAACAAATGCGCGCCTATGCCAAAGCGCTCAATCTGGACTTTGAGGCCGTGAATGGCCCGCGGGAGCTTGAAAGCGTTCTGTCGCGTCTGCCAGCCGGGCCGGTTCTGATCGACAGCCCGGGCATCAACCCGTTTGAGCTGGATGATCTTGATGATCTTAGCGATCTGGCGAACGCCGCAGATGCTGAAATAATCGCCGTGTGCGATGCGGGCGCGACTGCCGGCGATGCGGAAGACGCCGCCGCGCTTATCGCCTCCATTGGAGCCGGGCGAGCCATCATCACCAAGCTGGACGCCGCACGCCGTCGTGGCGCGCTGATTTCAATTGGTGAAGCGGGCCTTGCCTATGCCCACATCTCCGCCTCGCCGTTTATTGGCGCAGGCCTCGCTCCGGCAACCGCGCTGCGCATTGCGCGCGCTCTTCTTGAAGACGACAGCTGGGAGGACGGCCTATGAGCCTGTCTCCGCATAGTGACGACACCCACCGGCTGGCCGGTCCCTTGCTGGCAATCGCGTCAGGCAAAGGCGGCGTTGGCAAGACCGCGCTGACGCTGGCGCTCGCCAACGCCTTCTCCCGTCGAAAAGCCCGCACGCTAGTCGTCGATGCCGACCTGGGCATGGCCAATATCGACGTTCAGCTGGGTCTGAATCCGCGCGGTGACCTATCCAGTATCGTTGCTGGACACCTGACTCTAGAAGAAGCCGTCACCCCGGCCGCGGGTGGTGCCGACAAATCTGGCGGCTTTGATGTGCTGGCGGGTGCCTCAGGATCCGGCGCCCTGGCGGGCCTTGATAGCAATGCTGTAAGTCGGCTCGCCGGCGGCATTACCGCAGCCTCGCTGACCTATGACCGCACGCTGATCGACCTGGCCGCAGGTGCTGAGCGCTCCACGATCCGCCTGGCCGCAGCCGCCGACGACGTGCTGATCGTCATCAATGACGAGCCAACCTCGCTGACCGACGCCTACGCCTTTATCAAGATGCTGCGCATGCGCGATGAAGGCGCTTCGCCCTTTGTGGTCGTCAATAACGCCCCGAGCGCCGCGGCGGCCCGCGACGCCTATGCGACTCTGGCCCACACATGCCAGAGCTTTTTGGGCTTCACGCCGCCGCTGGCCGCAATTGTACGACGCGACCCGGATATTCCGGACGCAATCCGCGCACAGAAGCCGCTGGCGGTGCGCCACCCGGACTCCAAAGCTGTGCAGGACATTTCAGGCCTCGCTCGCGCCTTGGAACGGGGCGTGGAAACGGTATAGATTGCGTCAACGCCATTGAGGGGTTGATGGCGATTTCGATGCTTGAAGCGGCATCAAGGGGGCAGGCATGGGCCAGAGCGGGATCGATCTACTATTTAGTGGTTTCACCTTTTTTGAGGTGCTGCTGATACTCGCAGCATCTCTCGTGGCCGCCCTGGCGATGCGCAAATGGCGTCATCTGACCGGTGCCGTATTTATCGCTTACGGAGCCGACGTTGCGGTGCGGCTTGTCATGGAGTTGGCCTCAGCCGGAGACCTGCCCTTCAACTTCGCGCTCGATTTGGCTTTCGCCCGCCTTGATATGCACGGCCTGGCCGCCACTGCACGGCCCTTCCTTTACTTTGGGCTGATCGCACTCCTGTTCGGGCTGAAGCACCGGTACGGCGCAAAATAGGCGACGCTATAAAAGCGCCTCCTGCACCGGCATGGTCCAGCCGACATGGACGGTGCCACCTGCCTCAATCACCGGGCGCTTGATCAGCGTCGGGTTCTCGCTCAACAGCCCCAAAGCATCTGACTTGGCACGCGCTCTCTGCGCCTCATCCAGCCCACGCCAGGTGGTCGAGCGGGTGTTGGTCAACGCCTCTGCGCCCACCGCATCAAGCCAGCCTGGAAGCTTGGCCTTCAGATCAGCGTCCGCACGGATATCGACAAAGCTGACAGACTTGCCTGCCCCCTCCAGCGCCTTGATCGCCTTCTTGCACGTGTCGCAATTCTTCAGGCCAAAGAGCGTGATCGTCATGGGTTGATGAGCCTCATCACATTGGCGACCGCCATCACGATCAGCGTGATAGAGCTCAGGCTGAACAGAACGAAACGCACTGGCACGAAGTTGACCGTCGCCTGGAAGATCGAGTGCGCCACACGAAGGATGACATAGGCCCAGGCGGCCGCCACCATCACTTCATTCACAACACCAGAAATGTGGCTGTATACGCAAAGCGCATAGAAAATTACCGGCTGTTCGTGAAGGTGGTTATAATTGTCCGCGATCTGACGCACGCCCAACGGCAACACATCCAGATCGCCCTTCTGCTTGATCTTTGCGGGATCAAGCCCCGCCTTCTGCATGGCCGGAATGCGCGTGGCGTACATCCACAGCCACATCACCAGGCTCCAGCAGGCCAGCGCCAGCACCGGCGTCATCATTGAAAGCATAACTAAACTCCTCCCCGTGGCGCGGTTTCGCGCCGATAGGGGAGTTATGAGCGAGTCGTAGGTTAGTGGAAAGGTGCCGCCCCTACTCGGCCGCCTGTTCCGCCGCCTCACGTTCCGCTTTCATCTTGGCGGCCTTGTCCTCGACCGCTTCGACGATGCGTTCGACCATTTCTTCGTTGGAGACTTTTCCGGAGATAGCCCCGGCGTGATAAAGCATGCCGCTGCCCTTGCCGCCGCCGGTGAAGCCGAGATCGGTATACATCGCCTCGCCGGGGCCGTTCACGACGCAGCCGATGATGGACAGGGAGATGGGTTCCTGGATGTGCTCCAGGCGCTCTTCCAGCGTCTCCACAGTTTTGATGACGTTAAAGCCCTGTCGCGCGCAACTGGGACAGGCGATGATGTTTACGCCACGCGTGCGCAGGCCCAGAGATTTCAGGATGTCGTAGCCGACCTTGATCTCTTCCACCGGGTCAGCGCTCAAGCTCACGCGAATGGTGTCGCCAATCCCCGCCCACAGCAGCGAGCCCATGCCGATGGAGGATTTTACCCCGCCGGTACGCAAGCCGCCCGCTTCGGTGACGCCCAGATGGAGCGGCGCGTCAGTAGCCTCTGCCAGCTGCTGGTAGGCGGCAACGGTCAGGAAGATGTCCGAGGCCTTCACCGAGATCTTGTAGTTCTGAAAATCAAGGTCTTCGAGGATGCGCGCATGATCAAGCGCGCTTTCCACCATCGCGTCGGGGCAGGGCTCGCCATATTTTTCAAGCAGATGCTTTTCAAGCGAGCCTGCGTTAACGCCAATGCGGATCGCGCAGCCATGATCGCGGGCCGCCGAAACCACGTCCTTGACCCGGTCCATCGAGCCGATATTGCCCGGATTGATCCGTAGGCAGGCCGCGCCCGCCTTGGCCGCTTCAATACCGCGCTTGTAGTGAAAGTGGATGTCCGCGACCAGCGGCACCTTGGCTTCATCGGCGATGGTCTTGAAGGCTGCGGTAGAGTCTTCGTCCGGGCAGGAAACGCGCACGATATCTGCGCCTACTTCTTCTAGACGGCGAATCTGATTGATCGTCGCGTTGGCGTCCGGTGTTGGCGTGTTGGTCATGGACTGCACAGAGATCGGCGCATCCCCGCCGACCGCCACATTGCCCACCATAATCTGACGCGAGGTGCGGCGATCGATCATTCGCCAGGGGCGCACCGTGGTATGGGCTTCAACAGACATGGCGTGACCTCTCGCAGATCGCTCAGCTAATCGGCTGTAAGGTATAAGCTGTTATTGGACGTCGCGCGAGCCTTAGCGGTTGCCCGATCCCTCTTCGCGCAGTGCGGCGAGGATAAATTCGGCCGCGGGAACATTATCAACGGTCTCACCAGCATCGCCCAGAGCGCCCAGCGGACGACCTGAAATACGGACCAGCAAAGCCCCGGCATCAGAGGCTGAGACGGTCAGGCCCGGCTCATCAGGTGCGCGATACACTTCGCCCACATCAAGCTCACGCGCCGCGAGGATCCGCCCGGAGGCATCGCGAACTTCGATCTCGACGGGGGCTGCAGCCTCCAACGTCAGCGCACCATCACTGGCCGGTGATGGCAGCGCCGCCCAGATGCTCTCAGGCGTTGGCGCAGGCAAAGTCGTTTCGGCCACCAGCGGGCGCTCTTCCTCGATCAGGGCATCCATGGGTGCTTCGACACCAGCGAAGGCTTCTGATTGATTGAGGTAGTTGCCGTACCAGCCAGCACCGGCAATCACACAGATCAGAATGACCACGGCACCGACCATGCCACGCGGCAACTCAATCTCGCGATTTTCCTGGGGCGCTGTCGGGGTTGCGCGTCCGACATCGACTTCAACTTCCAGCTTGAACTGCTCGACACAGGCCGCAGCGTTCAGACCCAGGAACTGCGCATAGGTGCGAAGGTAACCCGTCGCATAGGTCCGCGAGGGCAGGCCACGCGGGTCCATGCTTTCCAGCGCGTCGAGATAATCACGCTTGATGCGGGTGCGAGACGAGGCCGAATCAAGGGTCAGGCCCGCATTCTCGCGCGCAGTACGAAGCTGCTCGCCCAGACCGCCGACAAAGCTGTCATTGGCTGTCGGCGCGTCAGAAAACACTGCATCTACAGGCACATATGGGCCGTCCGACTGTGTGTCTTCCCGTTGGGTCATGGGTGATCCGGTCATGTGTTGCGTCCGTGACGCCCCCTCAGCAAGTGTGACTTGTACGCCGCACTGCAACATCATTCAATCAAATGATTTTGAATTTATCAACAAATTCGGGCGCAACGCCTGCAGCATCGCCAGCATCAAGAAGGCGTTGACGGAGCGGCGGTTCACCAATCTTGTCTCCGCGCTTCATCTCGGTGTGGAGCCATGCGGCCATCTTTTCCAGATCAGTTCCCGCGATCGCCTGCTTGACCGGCGCAATGGATCCAGCCGCCATCGACAAACGCCGAAGCCCCAGCGCAGCAAGAACACAGGCCTCCAACGGACGTCCTGCCAGCTCACCACACACATTGATGGGTTTGCCGTGACGCTCACAGGCTTCCTGGATGGACGCAAACAGTCTTAGCGCCGAGACACTGATTGGATCATAGCGCTCCGACACCTGCGGGTTCTGACGGTCTGAAGCAAAGAAATACTGCATCAGATCGTTCGCACCGAGCGAGACAAAGTCCGCCATTTCCAGGACCGGATCAGGATTGTAAGCGATTGCCGGGGTCTCCAGCATGAAGCCCGCGCGCACTTCAATCGGCGCTTCACGACCATGGCGCGTGGCGTAGTCGACCTCCTGGAACAGGGTCTCTCGCGCTTCGGCAAACTCCGCAGGTTCTGTGACCATGGGGAACATGACGCTTAAACGACGCCCGGCACCGGCGCGAACGAGAGCGCGCAGCTGATAGCGCAGTAGGCCTGGACGATCGAGCCCCATGCGAAGCCCGCGCCAGCCTAGCGCCGGGTTCGGTTCGCGCATGGATGGCGTGTACGGCGTGACCTTGTCACCGCCCAGGTCCAGCGTACGAAACACAACCGGCTTTTTGCCCGCCGCCTCAAACACGGAATTGTACAGCTCAGTCTGAGCCTGAAGGCGCGGCAGCGTGTCGGAGACCATGAACTGGAACTCGGTCCGGAACAGTCCTACGCCTTCAGCCCCCGTCTCATCAAGGCGCGACATCTCCACGAGCAGGCCTGCGTTCATGAACAGCTCGACACGGGTGCCATCGCGGCTAAGCGCGGGTTCATCGCGCATGTCGCGAAAAGCTCGCGCGCGCTCTGCCGCGCTTTCGATGCGCTCATCATAGGCCGTGACGACTTCTTCCGACGGGCGCGCGAACAAAAGCCCGAACTCACCATCGAGGATCAGCGGGTCGCCGTCTTCCACTCGGTCAAGCGCTCCCTCAATCCGGCCCACCATGGGAATACCCAGCGCTTTCGCGACAATAGCTGCGTGAGAGCTGGAGCTGCCTTCTTCGAGCGCGATCCCGGCTAGCCGCGAGCGGTCGAAATCCAGCAGCTCCGCCGGTCCGATTGAGCGCGCGACCAGAATGGCATTCTCTGGCAAGGCAGGCTGCACGTCCTCGGTTCGCGCCAGGTGGCGTAATAGGCGGTTCGCCAGATCTTCCAGATCGTGCAGACGCTCTTTGAAATGGGTTTCGCGCGCCTTCATCAAGCGGGCACGGTGCTCGTTGCGCACGCGTTCCACAGCCGCTTCGGCGGTCAGGCCAGAGCGAACTGCTTCTCGAAGCTGTTTCAGCCAGCCGCGGTCGTAGGCAAACAGGCGATACGCTTCCAGCACCTCGCGAGACGGCGTACCGGTGGGCACGCGCCCTGAGTCCAGCAGCGCGTCGATAGAACGGCGCAGGCGCGAAATCGCGGTTTCAAGCCGCTCTTCTTCAGCTTCGCTGTCTTCAGCGACCATGCCCTGTGCCAGCACATGGTGCTCGTGCTTCACCGCGACCCCGGAGGCAATACCATTGGAAAGAGCCAGACCCTGAAAGCGCTCAGGCTTGGACAGGCGAAGCTCCAGCCCGGAGAAGGCTTCTGAGGCAACCAGATCACCCGACGCGACGATCTCAGCCAGCAGCATCGCCACAGTTTGCAGCGTCTCGATCTCTTCTTCCGAGGTCTTGCGTGGTTCAGCTGTCTGCGCAGTCAGGACACCCACCAGGCGACCACCGCGCAGGATCGGGACGCCAACAAAAGTCTGAAACGGCTCTTCGCCAGTCTCTTCGCGGTAGGAAAAATTCGGGTGAGCAGGCGCGTTTTCCACCGCCAGCGGTCGGGCGCGGCGAGCCACTGTGCCTACCAAACCTTCGCCGGGGCGCAGGCGCGTGGTGTGAACTGCTTCAGATTTCAGACCATGGGTCGCCGACAGCTCCAACGCGCCGGACGGGCGCACGAGATAAATCGAGCTCACATCTGAGTGGGTTTCCTCGGCTATAATATCGGTGAGGCGGTCCAGACGTGCTTGCGCATCGTCCTGAACAGCCATCAGGTCGCGAATTCGGCCCAGCAGGTGGCGGGAGCCACGCGCGGCGGTGGACGGGGCGTTAGTCGTCATCGCTCAGTCTGTCGTCGGCTCTGCTTTGGCTTTGGCGAAGTCGTCAAAAAGAAAACCTTGCCGTCCGGGGTGTGTAGGAGCGCGCGCCGCGCCGGTTTCGTCAAGTCCTGTCCTGCTTTGCAGCCAGCCCATAGGCACCGTGCAGCGCCCGGACAGCTTGCTCCAGATCGTCGCGATCGACCAGAACTGAAATCTTGATCTCGCTGGTGGCAACCATATGTGCGGCCAGCCCTTGCTGGGCCAGAACGCGATAGAGCGTCCGGGCCACATCAGCGCGACCGCGCAAGCCAGTGCCCACCACTGAGACCTTGGCAAGACCGGTTTGCGACCGAACCACGAGCTCTGGTCCTTCAAGAGCCTCGGCCACTTTCAGCGCGCGCGGCAGATCTCGACCCGCAACTGAGCATTCCACGACCGCACCGCCAGCGCGCGATCGAGCCTGCACGATCATATCCACGGCCACATCAGCATCGGCGAGCCCTGCAAACAGGGCTTCCGCTGGCGCAGCATCACCGCCGCCGTGGACTGACACCCGCGCCTGATCGCGCACGTAAGAGACGCCTGATACGACGCGCCGCTCGGCAATGGCCGCGTCTTCGACGACTTCAGTCCCGGCGCTCGCTCCTGGATCAAGGAAGCTCGATTTGACCCGCAAGGTCACCTGTTTGGCTTTGGCGTACTCCACCGAGCGGGTTTGCAGGACTTTTGCACCTTGGGCGGCCAGCTCCAGCATGGCGTCATGGCTGATGCGTTCAACCCGTGTGGCCTCAGGTTCGATCCGTGGATCGGTCGTGAACACGCCATCCACATCCGTGTAGATATCGCATTGAGCGCCAATCGCCGCGGCGACAGCCACAGCCGTCAAATCGGTTCCGCCCCGCCCCAGCGTGGCGAGCCGGCCAGTGGCATCAAGGCCCTGATATCCGGCCACGACCGGGATAACGCCAGCCTCAAGAAGCGCCTCCAGCCCCTCACCGGCGATTGCGGTAATCCGACCTGAGCCCGGCGGACCTTCGACATGGATCGGCAAACTCCAGCCCATCACGGCCTGAGCCGGGTAGCCGGCGCGGGTCAGTGCCAGCGCCATCAGGGCCGCGCTTGCCTGCTCCCCTGCAGCCAGCACCGTATCGGTTTCCCGCTCTCCAAGCCCGCCGCCCAAACTTTCTGCGAGCCCTAGCAGGCGATCAGTTTCGCCCGCCATGGCCGAGACCACAACCGCAATCTGGCGACCGCTAGCGGCCTCGTTCGCGGCAATTGCCGCAGAACGGGTGATCCGTTCAGGGCTGCCCATGGAGGTGCCACCAAATTTCAGGACCAAGCGCGGGGGCATAGCGTCAGACGTCACAGCAGGGATGGCTCCGGGGTAAGACAGATAATCGCAGCGTCAACCGCTCGCTTTATACACAAGTCGAGACCATATTGCGGCGCAAGGAAGACGAAAACCGCATACGACACAAGCACGCTAAGAGGCATAGACATGGCAAGCGCAGCCGCTCCAGAGGCTCTGTCCACTCCGTCCATCGACCCTGAAGAGGTCGCCAAGTTCTCGGCCATGGCCGCAGACTGGTGGGATCCTGACAGCAAGTTTGCCCCCCTGCACAAGTTCAACCCGGCCCGCCTGACCTATATCCGCGATACTCTGGCAGCCCATTTAGGACGTTCTGGCGCAGAGCCGCTAAAGGGCCTGAAGCTGTTGGACATTGGCTGTGGTGGCGGACTGGTCTCTGAGCCCATGGCGCGCCTTGGCGCAGAAGTCACCGCGGTGGACGCCGCAGAAGCGAATATCAAAACCGCACTCGTTCACGCCGAAGAATGCGGCCTGGACATCGATTACCGCCACGGCACGGCTGAACAGCTGCTGGACGCTGACGGGCCTGAACAGTTCGACGTCGTGCTGAATCTGGAGGTCGTTGAGCACGTCGCGGATCCGGAAAGCTTCCTGCGCAACTGTGCCCGCATGGTCAAGCCCGGTGGGATGATGATTGTCGGCACGATCAACCGCACACCGCGCGCCTTCGTGACCGCCATTTTTGGTGCTGAATACGTCATGGGGTGGCTACCGCGCGGCACGCACCAGTTCGACAAGCTGGTCAAACCGGGTGAAGTCATTGCTGCGCTGGAAGCAGAGGGCCTGACACCACGCAGCCCCGTCGGCGTCAGCTATAACCCGCTCAAAGACCGCTTCTTCATCTCTGGTGACGCGGGCGTGAACTATCTGATGGCGTCAGCAAAGGCGGCGTAGGGCGGTTCAAACCATGGACAGCGCCACCTTTTATGAAGCGCTTTTTCTGGCCGCCCTTGCGGGAATTACGATTCCCGTTGGCGCACTACTCGCGCGATTAGACGGCATCCATCCCAACTGGCTCTCCAGCGAGACCCGCCACGGCATCATGGCTTTCGGCGGTGGAGTGCTAATTGCGGCAATTGCGCTCGTGCTTGTGCCTGAAGGCCTTGAACGCACACCGGGCCCGCTGGCCCTTCCGGCCTTCGTCGCGGGCGGCATCACCTTCTTTGTTATCGACCGGGCGCTCGGCAAGCGCGGCCACTCGGCCGGTCAACTGATGGCCATGCTGATTGACTACATCCCGGAAGCCATTGCCCTCGGCGCGCTTCTGGCGACGGGCACTAGCGCCGGTTTGCTGCTGGCACTTCTAATCGCCCTTCAAAACTTGCCTGAAAGTTTCAACGCGTATCGCGAAGTGGCGTCGCAGGGACGAACCGGCAGCATCCCGACTTTGCTTGTATTTGTCAGCATGCCCTTGCTGGGTCCTATCGCTGCGGCACTCGGCGCGAGCCTTCTGGCATCAAATCCGATCACCCTGGGAGCCCTGATGCTGTTCGCAGCCGGCGGCATCCTTTTCCTGACCTTTCAGGATGTCGCGCCCCAGGTGAAGCTCGAGAACAGCTGGGCACCACCGCTCGGTGCGGTCGCTGGCTTCTGCGTCGGCCTTGCCGGTTCGATCTGGGTTTAATTCGCCTTCTTCGGCGGGGTTGGCGCGAAGGGCTCCGGGAGCGGAGCAACCGGCACCTCGTCCTCGGCCAGCTTCTCGCGCTCTTCAGGCGTTGTTTCGCCGTAGATCAGGCGTTCAGGCTTTTCACCCTCATGGATCGCTCGCGCTTCTCTGGCAAAGTTACTGCCCACATAGTCGTAGTTTGAGCGGATGTGGGCCTGGACCTTCTTGGCAAGCTCTTCAAAGTTCCGTGCCCCGTTAGCTGCGGCTTCGGTTCGCGCCTCAACCTTGCGCGCGGTGCGCACGGACGGGGCCATGATCTGTTTGGTGATCGCAGTGGAGCCGCAATGAGGACACTCCACCAGGCCGCGCTCGACCTGCATGTCGTAATCGCTCGAGGAGGAGAACCAGGCCTCAAACTCGTGGGACTCTTCACACCTTAGAGCGTAGCGGATCATGGACCTTCAAAATCTCTGTCACCGAGGAGCGCAGGAATGCGGTCTCGCGCCTTTACCGATTTAGCAGGATCAATCTCGGCGTAAAGGATGCCCGGCTCGTCGTGATCAAGATGGGCAATCACCTCGCCCCAGGGGTCGATCACCATGGAGTGGCCCCAGGTCTTGCGCCCATCCTCATGCTTGCCACCCTGGGCTGGCGCTAGGATATAGCTGCCGGTCTCAATGGCACGGGCGCGAAGCAGCACCTCCCAGTGCGCGCGGCCCGTAGGTTGGGTAAAGGCGCTAGGCACCGTGATCACAGAGGCACCAGCTTTGGCGAGCCTGCGATAAAGCGCAGCAAAACGCAGATCGTAGCAAATCGTCAGGCCGAGCTTGAACGCGTCGAGATCCGCGGTGACCGCACGGCTACCAGGCTGGTATGTATCGGACTCGCGATAATTCTCACCTGCGCCCAGGCTCACATCAAACATGTGGATCTTGTCGTAGGTGGCGCGCGTCTGACCCTCAGGGCCAAACAGCATGGACCGGTTCACTGCGCGGCCGTCCGGGCCCGTTAACGCCATGGAGCCAATCAGCAGGTCAATGTTCAAACCGTCAGCAAGATCGGCAAAGCGCACGAGAGCAGGGTCGATATCCGGCGTTTTGATGAGTTTGGCCAGTTCAGACGGATCGCGTTGAACAAGATGCGTGGTCTCCGGCGTCGCGATGAAGCGCGCGCCGCTCGCCGCCGCCTCGCGCACCATGGCTTCGACATCATCAATATTGCGCGCCGGATCAATCCCGGAGCGCATCTGGACAAGCGCGATTTTCATTTTTTCCATCCTCCCTCACATCCGTTCGGTCGGTCCTCGCTGCGCGGAGGCAAGCCCCGCTCACTGCGGGCGGCTGTTCGCCTTGCGACGCCCGACAGCGTCGGGGCAATCAACCCCCCTCCCCTACAGACATGAGTGGGGATCGCAGTGGGATCAAGCGCGCCACGTATTCAGATCAATGACTTCACGAGCGCACCGCGCTCGCAAGGCGAACAGCCGCCCGCAGTGAGCGAGCTTTGCTCGCGGCAAGCGAGGACCGACTGGACGGACGTCCAGGAGGATTAAAGATCAAGCCGCGAGCAGGTCGTCCAGCTTGCCCTGGCGTTCCAGCGCCATCATCTCGTCGCAGCCGCCCACGTGGACATCACCGATGAAGATTTGCGGGAAAGTCCGTGCGCCATTGGCCCGCTGGATCATTTCCTGTTTCTTCTCGGCATTAAATCCAGCGTCGATTTCCTCAAACGCGACGCCCTTCTTTTTCAGAAGCGACACAGCCCGGACGCAGTAGGGGCAGAGCGGGCGGGTATAAAGCGTTACGGCTGCCATTGCGGCGCCTCCTTTGTCGGTGTGAACCTGTTTGCCCTGCCTATTTAGTTGGATCGACCGGTTTCACAACGCGTGCCAGCGTGATTGCGTTCACATTCGCGGCACCAGCCCGCTTCAGAGCGCGTACACACGCGCTCAGCGTCGCTCCAGTTGTGTACACGTCGTCAATTAGAACAAAGCTTTGGCCCTTAACACGGTCTTCTGCATCAGGACGCACCTTAAAGGCACCTGCAACATTGCGGGCCCGGCTTCTTGCGGTCAGGCCACCCTGGGTCCCGGTTCTGCGTGTTCGAGCCAATAGATGGGCATCCACCGGCACCCCAGCCACACGAGACAGGGCCTCAGCCAGGAGAAGCGACTGATTGAACCGTCGCGATCGCAACCGGCCTGGATGCAAAGGCACCGGCACCAGCCCATCAGCATCTTCCAACGCATCAGCTCCGGCACGCACCATCCAGCGCCCAAACGCTGCTACACCGTCGGTCCGTCCGGCATGTTTCAGGCCCAGCACCATGGGCCGGCTCGCGGCGTCGTAGACAAAGACCGAGCGCGCGCACCCAAAGGCCTGAGGCCGTGCGATACAGGCCGGACAGTCGAGGCCATCAAAGCCAGGATGATCGAGCGGCACGCCGCAGGATTTGCACTGAGGCCGATCAATGAAATGCACCTGCCCCCAGTCCGCCGCACTCAGCTGACCGGAGCGCAAGACCGGGTCGCCAGAGATGGGTGAAACCGGCGGCCAGATGACATCGGTCACCGCCGACCACACCCATTGTGCTTGGCGCGACAACCATAAACGGCCATATCGAACCCATGACCCGTGTGACCCTGATTGCGTCAAAGCCTCAACCTCCTGCCGACGACGGCCCGCCACAGCTGTTCGATCGGCCCCTGCTGCGCCAGCGCAAAGATCGCGCAGCGCGCGAATTTAGAGACTACGACTTTCTTTATGCGCGTGTCGCGGATGATTTGCTGGACCGGGTGGAAAGCATCTCGCGGGACTTCGACACCTGCCTGGTGATCGGTGGCGGCGGCGCTGTGGGGCGGGCTCTAAAAGACCGTCCCCAGGCGCGCGCCAAGATTGGTAAGGTTATCGAAGCAGACCTCTCACCGAAGATGGCGGGCCTGTCTGAACATCCCGCCGTAGCGCTGGACGAAGAGATCCTGCCTGTGCGTGAGGGGAGTGTTGACCTGGTCTTGTCCTGCCTGTCGCTGCACTGGACCAATGACCTGGTCGGCGCATTGATCCAGATCAACTACGCGCTGAAACCTGATGGCTTTTTTGCTGGATCTGTTCTGGGCGGCTCAACATTGTCCGAGCTACGCGCCTCCATGAGCAAAGCCGAGGAGGCCGCAGACCGCGAACCAGAACGCCGCGTCTCGCCCTTTGCCGATACGATTGATATGGCCGGGCTGGTATCTCGCGCTGGCTTTACCATGCCGGTTTCCGATATCGACCGGGTCACCGCGCGATACGGCAATTCCTTCGTTCTCATGCGCGATCTTCGAAAGATGGGCGAGACCAGCGTGCTCACTGACAGGTCCCGCACGCCGGGCACAAAGTCACTCTTTGTCACGACCGCTCAGGCCTATTCGGCAGACTATGCACATGAGGACGGCAAAATCCCGGCGACTTTTGAAATCATCAATTTTGGTGGTTGGGCCCCTCACCCCGATCAACCAAAGCCCAAGCGCCCCGGCTCGGCAACCAGACGACTGGCTGATGCGCTGGGCGTTGAGGAACAGGACGCCGGTGACAAGGCGGGACGTTAAAATACGTCCCAAAAGAATAGCAGGAGCACCGCAATGCAAAAAACCGCCGTCTTGTATCGCATGGTGATGACCGATCACATGTGCCCCCATGGCCTCAAGGCCAAGGCGCTTCTGGAGCGCAAAGGCTATGAGGTTGAAGACCACCACCTGTCCTCTCGCGAGCAAATTGACGCCTTTAAGGCCGAGCATGATGTGAAAACCACGCCGCAGGCGTTCATCGATGGCGAGCGCATCGGCGGATTTGATGACCTCAGCGCCTTTTTCGGGAAGCCCGCCAAAGACAAGAGCGACGCCACCTACACCCCGGTGATCGCGCTGTTCTCGGTTGCCGCGTTAATGGCCGTCGCGGTCACCTGGGTCAGCACCGGCGCAGCGATGTCGCTGCGTGCCGGCGAACTCTTCATTGCCATCTCAATGGTCTTGCTGGGACTTCAAAAGCTGCAGGATGTGGACCGCTTCGCCACCATATTCCTGAACTATGACCTGCTGGCCCAGCGCCACGTGCGCTACGGCTATGTCTATCCGTATGTGGAAACCGGTGCAGGACTTTTGATGATCGCAGGTGCACTGACCTGGATTACTGCGCCAGCTGCGCTGTTTGTCGCCACCATTGGCGCAGTCAGTGTTTTCAAGGCAGTCTATATCGACAAGCGCGAGCTTAAATGCGCATGCGTTGGCGGCGACAGCAAGGTCCCGCTCGGCTTTGTATCACTGACTGAAAACCTGATGATGATGGCTATGGCGGTCTGGATGCTAGCCAAGCCATTTGCTGTCACAGGCTAGCGGTCGACTATCAGGCTGGAGCAGCACCGCGATCTGCTGGAGCGTCTGCGCCACTACCGACCAACGGACGGGACAGACTGGCAAAGATATTGTCCCACATGCCATCCACACCATTGCCCAGCAGTCCTACAGCGCCGATGATGGATGTGGCAAGGATTGCAGAGATCAAGCCGTACTCAATCGCGGTCGCACCGGATTCATCCTGGGCAAAATTACCTAGACACGCGAGCCAACCAGACGGTCGCGTAGCTCTGCAGCCAGCGGCTTGTCGGCGTCCAGAAGATCCATGGCGAGAAGCCTGTCGGGTCTGACCCACTTGATCTGCTGGCCTTCCTTCGGATCGACGAACCCGTCCCAGCGCCGGCATATGAATAGCGGCATCAGAAGGTGACGTTCCATCCCGATGGGATGGGATGCGAAGGCGAAGGGTTGCAGGCACTGCTCGCATGGCTCCACTCCCAATTCTTCGCGCAGCTCGCGCACCAAAGCCAGTTCAGGGGTCTCACCGGCTTCAACCTTGCCGCCAGGAAACTCCCATTGCCCCGCATGGGCTTTACCCTCAGGACGCTGCGCAATCAGAACCCGGCCATCGGGGTCCACAAGGGCGGCAGCAGCCACAAGAAGCAGATTTGCATCATTCATCAGACAGGACTTCCGTTAAATCGGCGTTGGCAAGCGTTGTTAAATTTCTCCTAACGCTTAAGGCGCGTCCGGTGCAGTTTCTTCTTCAGCAGCGTCATCGTCTGGACCGTCAGTGCGCAGGCCCTCAGGCAGTGTTCCAGCCTCGATAACGACCGGGTAGTCTTCCCGCAGCCGGGAGACGAGATCGTCGATTTCCTGCAGCGTCAGAAAGCGCACGATGTTTGCGCGCATGCTCTCAAGGCTCGCGCGTGGCTGATTGCGACGATCAATGACAGTCAGAATGTGCCAGCCGTATTCGGTCTCGAACGGAGCACTAACCTCGCCTTCCGCGGTCGAAAAAGCCATATCGGCAAAGCCGGGTACGATGCCGGACCATGTAAAGTAACCCAGATCACCACCGTTAAAGCGCGTGGCCGGATCCTGGCTGATACGCGAGACGAGGTCGGTGAAGCTCACCCCGTCTTCCAGAACACGCAGGGCCTCCTCGGCTTCTTCGCGGGTATCCACCAGGATGTGGCGAGCCCGGACTTCCTCGACGCGTGGAGCCAGACGGGCCTGTTCTTCATAAACGCGCCGCACGGCTTCATCGGTTACCGATCGGGAAATCGCGGTCTCGACCAGAATATTGCCCAGGATACGTTCCTCAGCTGCCGCCAGGCGACGGCGCGCCTCCGGGTCAGCATCCAGTCCACGATTGGCGGCCTCCAGCGCCAACAGGCGCTGGTCAATCAATTCCGTGAGCGCGTCCTGAAAGAGCGGATCATCCTCTGCCAGCGTGTCTCCCTCGGCGATCAGTTCACGTGAAACAGCCTCGCGGTACACATCTGAAGAGGTGATAACCGTATTGCCGACCCGAGCGGCAACGCGTTCACCCTCGTTCGGCCCGCCCTCAGTAAAGTGCAAGCTCTGCGACACAGAGGTTTCAGGCGTTTGCGCGGTTGATTCAGAGCCGGTGCCAGAGCCGCCACAGGCGGTCAAAAATGTGCCCGCAACAATACTGAAAGCCATAAGCCGCAGCGGGGCTTGATTGACACTCATAAGGGGCCTCCTTAAGTCACCGGTGACGCTTTGCGCATAAAGCCCATATGGGGTGCGCTCTTCGTTTGTTCATCATCGCGTCATCGCATCCGACGCACACAAGCTGTTTCTTTGCCCGTCAAGGCTGATACGTCATGCTCGATCTCGCTCGCAAGCTCTTTGGTTCCGCTAACGACCGCACTGTGAAACGCATGCGGCCAACCGTTGAGAAAATCAACGCCCTGGAGCCGGAGTTCGAAGCGCTGGACGACACCCAGCTGGCTGCTAAAACTGCTGAATTCCGCGAACGCTACGAAGGCGGCGAAAGCCTGGACAAGCTTTTGCCCGAAGCCTTTGCTGCGGTGCGCGAAGGTGCCAAGCGCGCCCTTGGACAGCGCCATTACGATGTGCAGCTCATGGGCGGCATGGTGCTTCATGGTGGCAATATCGCGGAGATGAAGACCGGTGAGGGCAAGACACTCGTCTCCACGCTGGCAGCCTACCTCAATGCGCTGCCGGGCAAGGGTGTTCACGTTGTGACTGTTAACGACTACCTGGCCAAGCGCGATAGCGAGTGGATGGGCCAGGTCTTTGCAAAGCTTGGCATGACCACCGGCGTGATCATGCATGGCATGCAGGATGAAGAGCGCCGTGCTGCCTACGCCTGTGACATCACCTACGGCACCAATAACGAGCTCGGCTTTGATTATCTGCGCGACAATATGAAGTACTCGCTGGCCGACATGGTGCAATTCGGCGGGCGTCCGGTTGAAAAAGCCACACACAACTTCGCCATCGTCGATGAGGTGGACTCCATCCTGATCGACGAAGCGCGCACGCCGCTAATTATCTCAGGCCGCCTCGATGACCGCACGGATTTCTACAAGACCATCGACGCCATCATCCCGCTTCTGGACGAAGAAGACTACACGATCGATGAGAAGTCGCGCTCCTGCACCTTCACCGAAGAAGGCAATGAGCACATCGAACAGCTTCTGCGCGAGCGTGAGCTGATCGAGGAGCACGCCGACCTTTATGACGTTGAGAACGTCTCAGTGGTACATCACGTAAACCAGGGCCTCAAAGCTCACAAGATCTTCAACAAGGACAAGGAATACATCGTCAAAAACGGCGAAGTGATCCTGATCGACGAGTTTACCGGTCGCCAGATGCCCGGCCGCCGCCTGTCCGATGGCCTTCACCAGGCCATTGAGGCCAAGGAGGGCGTGGACATCCAGCCGGAAAACCAGACCCTCGCCTCAATCACCTTCCAGAACTATTTCCGCCTGTACGACAAGCTGTCTGGCATGACCGGTACGGCCGCCACCGAAGCTGAGGAATTTGCCGGGATTTACAGCCTTGGTGTTGTGGAAATTCCAACCAACCGCCCCATCGCGCGCATCGATGATGAAGACGAGCTTTACCGCACCATGGCGGAGAAGAATGATGCGATCATTGCCGCGATTGAAGAGGCCAACGCCAAGGGCCAGCCGATCCTGGTCGGCACGGTTTCGATTGAGAAATCCGAGGCGCTTTCAGAAGTTCTGAAGAAGAAGAAAATCCCACACAAGGTGCTCAACGCGCGCTACCACGAGGAAGAAGCAGCGATTGTCGCCCTCGGCGGTGAGCCTGGCGCTGTGACGATCGCCACCAACATGGCGGGTCGCGGCACCGACATCCAGCTTGGTGGCAATGTCGACTTCCGCCTCGCTCAATGGGTCGATGCTCAGACCGAAGCAGGCAAGACACCAGATGAGGCTGCGATTGCGGCGGAGCGTGAAAAGATTGCTGCCGATGTGGCAGACAAGAAGCAAAAGGCCCTGGATGCTGGTGGCCTGTTCGTGATCGGTACCGAGCGTCATGAAAGCCGGCGGATCGACAACCAGCTGCGTGGTCGTTCAGGTCGTCAGGGCGACCCGGGTCGCTCAGCCTTCTATCTTTCGGTGGAAGACGACCTGCTGCGCATCTTCGCGCCGGAGCGCCTGGATAGCATCATGCGCACGCTGGGCATGAAACCCGGTGAGGCCATTCAGCACCCCTGGATGACCAAGGCCGTGGAAACGAGCCAGAAGAAAGTCGAACAGCGCAACTTCGATATCCGCAAGAATATCCTGAAATACGATGACGTGATGAATGATCAGCGCAAGGCGATCTTCGAACAGCGCATCGAATTCATGACCGCAAACGAAGTCTCCGACGTCATCAAGGACATGCGCGAGCAGGCCGTTGAGGACCTGGTCGAGCGTCACATTCCGCCAAAAGCCTATGCTGATCAGTGGGATGTTGAAGGACTTGATGAGGCGGTTCAGAAGTATTTCAACCTCGATCTGCCC
This sequence comes from Maricaulaceae bacterium EIL42A08, assembly GCA_024178355.1. Lineage (GTDB taxonomy): Bacteria > Pseudomonadota > Alphaproteobacteria > Caulobacterales > Maricaulaceae > Oceanicaulis. Next base: position 209,516 of record JAMZNZ010000001.1, read on the forward strand.
ATCAAGGACTGGGCCGCCGAGGAAGGCATCGCCGACGAGGAAATCCAAGACCGCCTGATCAAGGCCTCCGAGGAGTTCTACGCTGAAAAGGCCGCCGATATCGGTCCTGAGCTGATGCGCCGGATTGAAAAGCAGGTCCTTCTGCAAACGATCGATACCAGCTGGCGCGAACACCTGCAGCAGCTCGACGCCCTGCGGTCAGTGGTGAGCTTGCGCGGCTATGCCCAGCGCGATCCGCTCAATGAATTCAAAACTGAGGCCTTTGCCCTGTTTGAGCGTCTGCTTGACGAGCTACGCTTTGAAACCACGCGCGCTCTGTCCAATCTGCGCCTGGCACCGAGCGCCCCGCCGCCACAGATGCCCGAGCCTCCAAAGGACATGCAGGCCAAGCATATCGACCCGGCAACAGGCCGTAACGAAATGGCCGATGCACCCAAGCCACCGCGCGCAGCAGCACCTGTGTCCTCGCGCACCGCTTCGGCCAAACTCGACCCGAATGACCCATCGACCTGGGGCCGGGTCTCTCGCAACGCGCCTTGTCCATGCGGGTCAGGCAACAAGTACAAGCACTGTCACGGCAAGGTATCCGCGGGCTGACGCCTGTGGCTACATCCCGTGACGCAGCCGCGCCTGACCCGCATCGAGCCTGATCAGCAGGACCAGATCAACGCACTGATCCTGCAGTCAAAATCCCACTGGGGCTACGACGCACCGATGATGGAGCAGATGGCTCGGGTGCTGCGCCTTGATATGGATGCCGCAGCACAGGGCCGTGCGATTGCCGGCTGGCTTGAAGGCGCGCCCATCGGCACGGCACAGGTCACCGCGCCCTATGAAGATGCCCGCGGCCGCGCGATGGAGCTGGAGCTATTATTCATTGCGCCAAAGGCAATAGGAACCGGGCTTGGTCGTCGGCTTTACCTGTGGGCGCTGGACCAGGCGCGCGACAGTGAGGCTGATCGGCTCGATATCCTGTCTGACCCGTTTGCGCGCGGTTTCTACACCGCCATGGGGGCTAGCTTTATCGAAGACAGGCCCTCAAAGCTGATCCCGGGGCGCAGCCTGCCCTGGCTCGAGCACCGTCTTAGCTGAAGCGGCAGCGATTTCTTACCGAAACCATTCCAGCCAGTTCAGCAAATCTTTGCTTCTGGCTGTTTTAATCGCCGCCAATAACAAGCCATCAGGATGGCGGGGTGATGACGATTTTAGGCAAACTTCCAGCTGCTGGCGCTGGGGTACTGGTCGCTATTCTGGCGACGGGTCTTCTGCAGCCGCACATCGAGAATGACCGTGTGGGCGGACAGCGCGAGGCGCTTGAAGCTTATGTCGCTGAGCGAGCTGCCGGCCGCAACACGCTGTTCGAGGAAGCCCAGATCGTTCAGCAAACAGCTGCGGATCAATTCCGTCAGCATTATGCCGACCTCGATCAGGAGACGGTAGATGCTATCTTCTACGATCGCTTCCCGGTTTATGATGAAGGCACACGCCGCAGCCGCGAAGAGGATTTTGAAGGACGGCGCTCTGACAGTGGTCACCTGATTTACGGCTTTGGCGCCTTTCTGGGGGAGATCGATCACACCGCTCGCGAACGCCGGGAGACAGTCGCAGCCTATCTGGCGATCACCTCGGTCGGGCCGGGCGTGTCCGGCCTCTACGAGAGCCTCTACTTCAACGACGCTGGAGACCGGCTCATAATATTCGCGCCAAACCGCGACGATCGACTTGAATTCTATCGCCAGACCGCGCCCGCCGACTTTGAATTTTCTGACCGCATGTTCGTGGAAATCGTGCAGCCGGCGAACAATCCGGCCGGTCGATTCGCCTGCACCTCGTTGACTGACCTGATGTACCGTCAGGAGGAGAGGCAAATGACGATCGGTTGTCACTTGCCTCTGCGCCAGGTTGGCCGCCAAATCGGTGCCTTTGGCATGACGCTGGATGTGAAGGACTATCTTTCAGACGCGGTTTTCGATCCGTCGGGACGCGAGTCTTTTGTTATGGACCGCGATGGCAATGTGGTGGCTCATACAGCCCTGTTTCATTCAGACGCAATCACGGCGGAAGACGTGGAGCGCGTTCGCGATGCGCTTCGCCTCGACGAACTGGCAAACGCGATCACCGGCAATGGCCAGACGCAGGCCGTGATTGAGGATCCGACCACCAGTGGCGTTGCTGCCTTTGTAAGGCTGGGTGCACCGGGCTGGTATCTGGTGGTGCGTGAGCCTTCCATGAGCTCAACGCTCATCAGCTGGCTACAAGCAGGCCTGTTCGGTCTTGTGGGGGGTATTCTGGTCTTCTTCCAGCTGATGATGCTCCCGCAACAGCTGCAGAAGCGGCCCCTTCGCAAATCAGAAGACGCCGAAGAAGCCGCTGGTAGTTAGCCCTCCAGCAGGCTGCGGCCGATCGTCAAGAAGCGCTCGCGACGGCGCTTCTTGAGCTCTTCTGCATCCATGCCGTCCATGGATGACAGGGCGGTCTCAATCGCCTCGCCGACCTTTTTCATCGTGCCGGTTCGGTCACGATGCGCGCCGCCGACCGGCTCAGGAATGATCGTGTCGATAATCTTCAAACCAATAAGGTCCTGGGCGGTGATCTTCATGGCCATGGCCGCATCACGGGCACGCGCCCCATCGCGCCACAGGATCGAGGCACAGCCCTCCGGCGAAATCACCGAGTAGATCGAGTGTTCCAGCATCAGAACCTGGTTGGCTGAGGCCAGCGCCACAGCACCGCCTGAACCACCCTCACCGGTAATCACTGACACCAGCGGGGTGCCCAAAGTCAGGCAGCGTTCAGTGGAACGGGCGATGGCTTCAGCCTGGCCGCGCTCTTCTGCACCAAGGCCGGGATAAGCCCCAGCGGTATCGACCAGCGTCACGACCGGCAGGTCAAAACGCTCGGCCAGATCCATCAGGCGGATCGCCTTGCGATAGCCTTCAGGCCGGGCCATGCCGAAATTATGCTTCAGGCGCGATTGCGTGTCGTTGCCCTTTTCGTGGCCCATGATGACCACCGGCCGTCCACCAATGCGGCCCGTGCCGCCAACAATCGCATGGTCTTCTCCAAAACGACGGTCGCCGGATAATTCTTCAAACTCGGAAACCAGCGTGGAGATGTAGTCTTTCAGGTGCGGACGCTCAGGGTGGCGCGCGACCATCGTCTTGCGCCAGGCATCCAGCTTTGAATACAGAGCGACCAGCTGGTCCGCCGACTTCTGGCGCAGCTTGGCGATTTCCTCGGCTGCGTCGGGCGCATCCTCGCCGTTACGAGCCAGAATGGCTTCCAGCTCCTCAATCTTGGAATCAAGCTCGGCAATGGGCCGTTCAAAGTCGAGATAGGTGCGAGTTGGATCCGACATCATCCGTCCTGAAATACGCGGCCAGAGCAAAAACCATTTCCTGCCCGGGTCCCGAAGTGGGCCGCAAACTATAACCGGGTCGTCACAGAAGCAATTGTTGTGCGCTTTTGGCTACACATCGCGCTTGCGTGACAGAGGGTGAGCATCATGCACCAGCGCGGTAAGGCGAGCTTCCAGTACATGGGTGTAGATTTCGGTCGTTGATACATCAGCGTGGCCCAGCAGCGTCTGCACGCTGCGAAGGTCCGCGCCATTGGCCAGCAGATGGGTGGCAAAAGCATGACGAAGCACGTGCGGGCTCACCCGACCGGGATCGAGCCCGGCGGCAACAGCAAGCTCCTTCAAGACCTGAGCAAAGCGCTCACGCGTCAAATGGCCTTGCGCAGCGGTCTTTGAGGGAAAGAGAAACCGTTCCGCCTTCTTGCGCGTTGACGCAGCCTTGCCCGGTAGCTCCTCCTCACGAACCCGGCGATAGGCGGCCACAGCCTCAAGCGCAGGTTCAGTCAGCGGGATGAAACGCTCCTTGCTACCCTTACCGACAACTGAGATCAGACCTTCAGAGCGCGCAAACGCCGCCAGTGGCAGGGAAACCAGCTCCGACACCCGCAAGCCACCCGCATATAACAGCTCCAGCAGAGCCCGGGCGCGATACCCGGCAACGCCGTCAAGCGTATCAGCAGCCTCAAACAGGCGATCAACTTCGTCTTCGCTGAGCACTTTTGGCAGTGGGCGGGGCTTTTTGGGGCCTGACAGGGACTGGGCCGGATCGTCGCTGCGCAATCCCTCTTTCAGTAAAAACCGGTAGAAGCGTTTCAGAGCAGACAGGCGTCGCGCGGACGTAGCAGCGGACAGGCCATCTTCAGCCAGCCCAGTCAGCAGCGCTTCAAGGTGCTCGGTCTGCGCCGAGACCAGGTCAGCCCCCTGCCCGGTCAGACGCTCGGCTGCGTCTTCCAGGTCCCTGCGATAGGCCGCCAACGTGTTGGCAGCAGCGCCGCGTTCAGCCGCCATCATATCCAGGAAGAGCTCAACCTGGCGTGCGCTCACGCAGCGTCTTCCAGAATGCTTGCGAGGATCCATTTCAGCGCTTCACCGCGCAGCCCTGCGCGGTCAAGAATGGCACTCGCTGCCGCGCAGGCAACCGGATCGCCCGGTGCCGCCTCCAACAAGGCTGCTGCGTGGAGCTGGCTCTCACCCAGCGCTCCGCCGGCGGCCGCCAGAAGACCTGGCGCGATTTGAAGCGCCGGTGCATCCGCGTCACGGGCAAGCCCGGTCATGGCGGCACGCATCTGGCCGCCATCGGGCGCTCCAAGACCAGCAAGCGCCGCGGCTTGGCACAAGCGCGGAGCATCGGCATTTTCAATCCGAGCAGCCAGGAGCGCAGCAAAGCCATCGTCTTCAATCAGCCCTGACGCCACCGCAGCGGCAAAATCCAGCTCAACCATTACGCCAGCCGGTGGAGCCTGCCAGGGTATTTCAACGATGTCCTCAACCGGCTTGAAGCTTTCAGGCGCGGTCAAAGCTGCTGGTGCCCCTTCTGGCGTCGCAATGGGTTCCGGCTCAGGCGGAGCTGGCGGACCTTCGATCAAAGCGTCACGCCATTGCCGCGCAGCCACAACATCATCGGCTCCTAGCGCTGCGAGCACAAAAATCCGGCCATGGGCCAGCGTATCAGCCGTAATCGGAAGTCGCGCGACTTCAGGGCCATAGGCCCGTGCCGCCGCCATAAAGTCACCGGCCTCAGCCGCGTCGGTGAGGCGGATCGCAAGCGCTTCTGCAGCGATTGAACGATCAACCTCCTGCTGGATCAACGCACCAAGAGCCGCGCGTCGGTCAGCGCCCTCAAGGCCAACGGCGACTTCCAGCGCTTCAGGCAGAGTCCTTGGCAGGCTTATCGCCGGGCCAGTGCGCTCGGCTGCTTCGGACAACCAGTCAGGCGCAGTATCGACCACGAGGATGGGCGCGTCGGGTGCAATCTGCTCGGCTATGGCAAGCTCAAGTCCCGAGGTCACCGCCGCATCGGAAGGCAGATCCAGCCCCAGGGTAAGGGCATCAAGAAGCCGGTCAAAGCTGTCGTCAGCGCTCTGCGCGCGCGCCAGCTCTGCGGTCAGCTCTGCAGCCGGAATATTGCCATCAAAAGCAAGACATGCGGCTCGCACCCGCAACCAGTCAGCCGTGTCGCGATTTTCGAGCAGCGCATTCGCGGCCTGACAGGCCGCCGCAGATTCCCCAACCGCAAACGCCGTCTCCACATACAGCGCAGACAGGTCGGCATATTCGTTGATGCTGGGTGTGCGCGACAACAGGCCATAAGCCTGACGGGCACCACCAGCGGCCAGCACACGATCGGCTCGCAGGACGGCCAGGTCCGTCAGGTCATCATTGCTGCCTTGCGGTGGCTCGCCACCTGTAAGCAGCGCTGACAGAGCCAAATCTGCGGCTGGCGTATTGTCCCAGGCACGGTCACTTGAGGCTGGTAGTGTTGCCAGCACCGCTCGCAGGGCGCGGGCATCACCGCTTGACCACACGGTGTCGGGCAGGCTTCCGCCCGCCGACACCTCGAGCGGGTTCACCTCGCCGAGCTCAGCTACGGCAATCCCGGAGGGCTGCGCGCCAGCAAGGCTTGCAGCGACAAGCACGGCGGCCGAAGCGCTAGCGATTACCTTGAAGCTCATCACTCACCTCAATACGGATTTCTGCAGGCTCCGGAGCGCCTGAATCGGCCATGGCCAGCAGCGACACAAAGCCGCCGCCAACAATCACAACCAGAACCGCCAGTCCAATCAGTACGCCTTTCATGGGCGCTCTCTCCCGTAATACTGCATCATCGAGACCTTAATCCGGGGAATGGGGCCATTTCCAGACATGGTCGCGCCTGATTGCCGCTTTGCGGCAGTTTGGTCTATCACCTGTGGTGTTATGACCATGGATCCTCTGCCCTGTGACTTCAATCGACCTGTCGTGCTTGTCGGCCTTATGGGCGTTGGCAAGACCACGATCGGACGCCGTCTTGCCAAGCGCATGGAACGGCCCTTTGCCGATGCAGACCATGCAGTGGAGGAGTCTGCCGGGCGCTCGGTAGCCGATATCTTCAACGACTTCGGCGAAGCGGCCTTCCGCGATGGCGAGCGCAAGGTGATCGCCCGTTTGCTTGAAGAGCCTGAACCTCTAGTCCTGGCGCTGGGCGGCGGAGCCTTCATCAATGAAGAAACCCGCCAGCTTATCAAGGCGCAGGCGGTGTCCGTCTGGCTGAAGGCTGATCTTGATGTCCTGATGGAGCGCGTCTTGAGAAAGCCGGGTCAGCGCCCCCTCCTCCAGACTGACGATCCACGAAGGGTCATGGAACGGCTCAACGCAGAGCGCGCGCCTATATACGCCGAGGCCGACATTAAGGTTGAGAGCGATGAAGCCAGCCACGATGCCACCGCTGCGCGGGTTTATGGTGCGCTGGGTGATTATCTGGCTAGGGTTCACCGATGACCGAGCACCGTATTGTTTCCGTTGAGCTGGGCGCGCGCAGCTATGACGTTGTTGTTGGCGATGGCGCGCTTGAAGCCTCCGGCCATCGCATTGCCGCACTATGCCCAAACGGACGCGCGATCGTGGTGGCTGACGAAGCCGCGCTAGCCCATCACGGCCAGACTCTGCGCCGCACCCTTGAAGCAGCCGGGCTAAAACTTGAACTAATAAGCCTGGCCGGCGGGGAAGCGGCGAAGAGCTGGGACTCAGTAAGGTCGCTTACCGACCGCCTGTTAGAACTGGGCATGGAGCGCGGTGAGAGCCTTATCGCGTTTGGCGGGGGTACGATTGGTGACCTTGCCGGCTTTGCCGCTGCCATCACCAAGCGAGGGACCGGTTTCATCCAGATTCCCACCACCCTGCTGGCCCAGGTGGACAGTTCGGTGGGTGGCAAGACCGGTATAAATACCAGCGCGGGCAAGAATCTGGTGGGTGCCTTCCACCAGCCTGGCCTCGTGATTGCCGATACGAGCCTTCTAACCAGCCTGCCGGTGCGAGAGCTGCGGGCGGGCTATGCTGAAATCCTGAAAGCCGGACTGATCGGCGATGCGCGCTTCTTTGCGCGACTGGAGGCGGCCGGAACACACGGGCTTTCCGGCACCGGCCTGGTGGATGCCATCGCTGACGCCGTTGCGTTCAAGGCGCGCATCGTGGCCGAAGATGAGCGCGAAGGCGGACAACGCGCGCTTCTCAATCTTGGTCACACCTTTGGCCATGCTTTTGAAGCTGAAGCCACCAGGGGTGCAATCGTGCACGGCGAAGCGGTTGCGGTGGGTATGGTGCTGGCCTTCGATTACTCGGTGCGCCTCGGCCAGTGTTCGAAAAAGGACGCCGACCATGCCCGCAAGGCCATCGCAGCAGCTGGCTTACCGACCACACCAGCACAGCTTGGTGGCGGCCCTTACGACGCCGAAGCGCTTGTGGCTCGCATGGCGTCAGACAAAAAGAATACGGGCGGCGCAATCACGCTTATACTGGCGCGCGCCATCGGGGAGACCTACATCGCTCCCCACGCTGATCGCTCTGACCTGACAGAGTTTTTGAAAGAGGAATTAAAGCGCCAATGACGCTTGAACCATGGATGGGCTGGACGGCCCTGACAATCCTGGGCCTTCTGGCTTGCTCGGGCTTTTTCTCCGGCTCCGAAACCGCACTGACCGCCACGTCCAAGGCGCGCATGCTCTCCCTTGAAAAGGAGAAGGATCATCGCGCGCGCAGGGTCAACACGCTGATCGCTGACCGGGAAAGCCTGATCGGCGCGATCCTGCTGGGCAATAACCTGGTGAATATTCTCGCAGCGTCTCTGGCCTCGGCGATGTTCCTGGCGATGTTTGGCGAAGCGGGTGTGCCCATTGCCACGCTGGTGATGACGCTGCTCGTCCTGATCTTCGCTGAAGTGCTGCCGAAAACCTATGCCCTGTCCAATCCGGACCGCATGGCGCTGTTTGTCTCACTTCCCATCAGAGTCTTCGTGATCGTCTTCTCGCCAATCGTCGCCGCGGTTCAGGCCGTGGTGCGCGGGACGCTGCGCATCCTGGGCGCAAATGTCGAAGGCGATGTGCTGTCGGCCCACGACGAGCTGCGCGGTCATATCGACCTGCACCACCAGGAAGGCGGCGTGGTGAAGACCGACCGGGATATGCTGGGCGGCGTGCTGGATCTGCGTGAATTGACCGTCGACGAGGTCATGGTGCACCGCAAGAACCTGACCATGCTCGACATTGACGAGCCGAACTACACGCTCGTTACCGAAGCACTGAACTCGCCACACACCCGTATCCCGCTTTACAAGGATGATCCGGACGAGATCGTTGGCGTGCTCCACGCCCGCGATCTGGCGCGCGCCCTGCACGAAGCCGATGGCGACGCCTCCAAGGTCGATATTGAGGCGATCAAGCGCGATGCCTGGTTCATCCCTGAGACCACCGAGCTGCTGGACCAGCTGACCGCCTTCCGCCAGAAGCGCGAGCACTTTGCGCTGGTGGTCGACGAGTATGGCGCGCTGATGGGCATCGTGACGCTGGAAGACATCATTGAAGAAATCGTCGGCGAGATCGAGGATGAGCACGATGTCGCCGTTGAAGGCGTGTCACGGGAAGCCGATGGCACTGTACTGGTCGACGGCTCTGCACCAATCCGGGACGTGAACCGCGCGCTGGACTGGGAACTGCCCGATGAAGAGGCGGTGACGATTGCTGGTCTGGTCATCCATGAAGCCCAGACCATCCCCAATCAGGGCCAGATCTTCCGCTTTCATGGCGTGCAGTTTGAAATCATCGAGCGCGAGCGCAACCAGATCACCAAGATGCGCCTGAAAGCGGAACCCAAGCCGGAACTCACCAACGGGGCGGGTTAAGGCGCAGGCGCTTCAGCGTCTGCATCTTCAGCAGATGCAGTTACGACCGGCGGAGGCGGCAGAACGCCGTTGAGAGCATCGATCACCGCCTGATCGCGGCTATAGACGTCGTGGACATAGCGCACGTCGCCGACCTGGTTGGTAACCGCGGTGAAGTAGAGCATGTGGACCGGGATGGTGTTGCGAAGACGTACCCTCACGGTCTGCTCACCTGCAAAGGCGGCGCGGACCTGGCGCGGGTCCCAGCCCTCAGACTCCATCACCCAGACCGCCAGGTCTTCGGGGTTCTGAACCCGCACGCACCCAGAGGAGTCCGACCTTTGAGAATTGGCAAAATTATCCCGATGCGGGGTGTCGTGGATGTAGACATTGTGCACGTTGGGAAAGAGGAATTTGACCTTGCCCATGGCGTTGTTCGGGCCAGGTGCCTGGATCACACGATAGCGCCGGTTGGCCCAGTCAGCTTCACTGGCCGGGACAGTAGCACCGGTATCGAGATCAACCAGCCTGTAGCCTTCTGAATAGGCATAGCCGGGCGAGGTCTGAAAGGTCTGCAGCCAACGCTGGCCTAGCCCCATCGGCGTGTACCACCAGGGATTAATCTCAACGATGGACATGGCTTCGGAGAAAACCGGAGTTCGGGCGTAGCGGGTTCCGATTTGGGCTTCGTGGACGCGAGCCACCGCCCCGCCCCGCCACGCTTCAAGGCGGTAGTCGGCGATATTCACCCGGATATGGCGGTCGCCCAGATCAGCGGGCAGCCAGCGCCAGCGCTCGAGATTGGCACGCAGCTGATTAATACGTCGCGCATCGGTGGCATTCAGTTCAGCCAGCGTTGCCGCGCCCAGTCGCCCGTCAGCAGCCAGATTGGCTCGCGCCTGAAAGCGCACCAGCGCCGTTTCCAGCTGGCGATCAAAGGCTGCACCGACGCGCCCAGGCTGAGGCAGCAGCCCAAGCTCGAACAGACGGGCGCGCAACGCATCAACGCGCGGCCCGGCATCACCCAGCCCCAAAGAGGGCCCGGCGGCGATCTCAATGGTGGCTGAGGGCAGTGTCGTGCGCCGGATCAGTTCAGACCGCAGCGCGATATAGTCAGGATGCTGGGGTGCAAGCGCTTCAAAGCTCTCATATATCTGGCCACTCTCACGCGCCTCGGCATACCAGGTCAGCAGGTCCTGATCGCGAACGGCTGTGGTCCAGTCTTCGTCAAGGTCGCGCGGATCGACATAGCCAAAAGCCACGTCTTCAGCATAGGCGAACCAGGCGGCACGAGCAGCGCGATCCCGAGTCTCGCCCATGGGCATGGCCGCGAGCGCACGCGGATCAGCGTAGTCGGAGGGGTCGAGACCATGGGTCCAGGCTTCCGCCAGGGCATAGCCGAGCGCTTCGATCTCGGTATCGGTCCAGCGGGCTGTCCAGCTACGCTGCGCATCAGCAGACGCTGTAAACAGCGTCATCCCCAGACACAGCAAGACCGTGGCGACCAAGCGCATGCGATTCCCCCTCCCGCGGGTGTGGAGGTTAACAAACCTTTTCCAACCGCGGGAGGGGGAATTTTATCAGGCGAGGCTGAGCAGCTCCGGATCACCACCCTGGGCGGAGATGTTGATGGTAACCGTCCGCTCAGCGGCAAAGCGGTGGATGTAGTTCGGACCGCCCGCCTTCGGACCGGTCCCGGACAGGCCTTCACCGCCAAAGGGCTGAACGCCAACCACAGCACCCGTGATGTTGCGGTTCACATAGACATTGCCCGCAGGCACCGCATCGCGGACCGTGTGGAAGAAACGATCAAGGCGCGAGTGAACACCCAGCGTGAGGCCGTAATGCTTGTCCGCCAACTGCTTGGCGATCTTGGGCAAGTCAGCGCGCTTGTAGCGCAGGACATGCATGATTGGGCCGAACTTCTCTTCGGTCAGCTGATCGAGATTATCGATCTCGATCATGGTTGGCGCGAAGAAGCGACCCTGGCTCGAAAGTTCCTGCGGCATCGGTGCGCGGTGCAGGATTTTCGCCGGTCCGCCCATGGCAGCCACGTGGGCTTCAAGCATGGCTTGGGCTTCCGCATCAATCACCGGACCAATATCGGTGAAGGCATCGCTTGGATCACCCAGTGCCAGGGCATCCATCGCCCCTTTAAGGCCCTCGATCAGCTTATCGGCGGTGTCTTCGGGCAGGAAGAGCACGCGCAGGGCCGAGCACCGCTGACCGGCAGAGCCAAAGGCCGAAAGGATAGCGTCGTCGATCACCTGCTCGGTCAACGCCGAGGTGTCAACGAACATGCCATTGAGACCGCCGGTTTCTGCAATTAGCGGCACGATCGGGCCATCCTTGGCCGCCAGCGTGCGATTGATCAGGCGCGCCACCTCGGTAGAGCCGGTAAAGGCCACGCCGGCAATGTCAGGAAGGCTGGTCAGTGCGGCACCAATGCCACCGTCACCGGGCAGAAGGTGCAGAACTTCGGTCGGCAGACCGGCTTCCTGGTACAGCTTCACAGCTTCTGAGGCGATCAGCGGGCTCTGTTCAGCCGGCTTGGCAAGCACGGTGTTGCCAGCCGCGAGCGCAGCAGCGAGCTGGCCGGTGAAAATTGCCAGCGGGAAGTTCCACGGGCTGATGCACACAAACACGCCGCGCCCTTTAAGCTCCAGGTGGTTGGTTTCACCGGCTGGTCCGGGCAAGCGCACCGGGTCACCAAACTTGGTTTCGGCTTCAACGGCGTAATAACGCAGAAAATCGACCGCCTCGCGAACCTCAGCTATCCCATCCAGCAAGGTCTTGCCGGTCTCACGCGCCATCAGCGCGAGGAGATAGTCGGTGTTGGCTTCAAGGGCGTCGGCCATCTTGCGCAGGATTTCAGCGCGTTCAGCACCGCCCTTGGCGTCCCATTTGGGCTGGGCGGCCTTGGCGATTTCCATGGCGTTGGAGACGTCGTTTCCATCGGCATCGCTGCACTGGGAAACAACAAACTCAAGATCAACCGGGCTGACATTATCCAGCGGAGCCAGCGTCTTCATCTTGCCATTGACGATGGCACCACAGGCGTAAGGCGCATTCGCGTCAAAGGCAGCCTGAGCCTTCTTAAGACGCTCACGCGTGCCAACCTGCGCCAAGTCATGGCCAGCCGAGTTCAACCGATCCTTGCCGTAAAGCGCGTCAGGAGCCGGGATGAAGGGGTGGCGGTCCAGAATTTCAGCCTGCGCAAACGGGCCGGACGCCACGTCTTTCGCGGGCACGTCTTCATCAAGGAAGGCGTTCACGAAGCTGGTGTTCGCACCGTTTTCCAGAAGGCGGCGCACCAGATAGGGCAGCAAATCCTCATGGCTTCCGACCGGCGCGTAGATGCGCACCTCGCCCAGATCCTTGCCCCAGCTTTCAGCGGCCGCTGCGTAAAGCGGCTCACCCATACCGTGCAGGCGCTGGAACTCATAAGCCGAGTTACCAACTTCCCTGGCGATCTCGCGCACGGCACACAGAGAGTGAGCGTTATGGGTCGCAAACTGGCCGAAGATAGCTTGCGGCGCGTTCAACATGACACGGGCACAGGCCAGATAATTCATGTCGGTTGCCGGCTTTGTCGACCAGACCGGGAAGTCCGGCTGACCATTGGTCTGAGCCAGCTTGATCTCGGTATCCCAGTAAGCACCCTTGACGAGGCGCACCATGAAGCGGCGTCCCGAGGCTTCGCCAAGATCCACAAGACGCTCGAGCACACCACGAGCACGCTTCTGATAGGCCTGGATCGCGATGCCCAGACCATTCCAGCCTGACAGCGATGGCTCGTGGGCCAGCCGCTCCAGCACCTTCAGCTGCAGCACCAGACGGTCACTTTCCTCAGCGTCGAGCGTGAAGCCGATATCGGCTGCCCTGGCCGCTTCAGCCTGCTCCAGAACACGCGGATACAGCTCGTCCATGACAAGCTGCTCTTTGACCGCCTGGTAGCGCGGGTGAAGCGCGGACAGCTTGACGCTGACGCCATCGACCTTTTCCACCGATCCCTCGCCGCGCTTTGCGGCAACCGCAGCAATCGCGTCCATGTAGCGCTTGTGATAGCGCTGCGCGTCGGCCTCGGTGCGAGCGCCCTCACCCAACATGTCAAAGCTGAAGAGTGGGCGCATTTCGCCATACATCTTCCACGCCCGGCCGCGCTTGATCGCACCGTTGATGGAGCGTCCGAGCACGAACTGCTCGCCCAGAATGCCCATGGCGCGACGGGTGGCGCTGCGAATCACAGGCTCGCCCATCCGGCCTGCCATACGGCGGAAATAGCCCCCCGGGTCACGCTTGGCGTCGCGGTCGACATCCATCAGCGAGCCCGTGAGCATGAGGCCCAGCGTGGAGGCGTTGACCAGCCAGTTGTCCGACTTCCAGGCGTGCTCGGCCCACTTGCCAGAGCCGATCTTCTCAGAGATCAGATCGTCGGCCGTGTCGGCATCGGGAACGCGCAGCAGCGCTTCAGCCAGACACATCAGCGCCAGGCCTTCCTTGTTGGACAGGCCAAATTCCTGAAGGAAGCTTTCCATGAGGCCGCCGCCACGGCGGGTCTCGCGCGCACGCTCGACCAGTTTGACGGCCTCGCCGCCCGCTCGCTCACGCGCTTCGTCGTCAAGCCCGACCTGTTTATCCAGCTTGCGCGCCAACGAGCGCTCGTCAGCAAATTTCAGTTTATCAAGACCATCCCAGTCAATGGCGATATCGGCGTGGTCGCGCATGGTCAGTGCCTCCATACGAAAACTCCAGAACCGTGCCGCAGCACGTTGCAGAACTAAAATGATCAATAAGACTTGCGAAGGCAAGTCAAGTGAACTGTGTCAAAGTTACAAAGATACAGACAAATCGTCGCAATAAAGTAGACATAGCGTAGTTTTATACTAATTTAAAAATGCGCTTCACTAGGAAAGTTTTTCCCTTATCTAAATAATGACTTGTTCCACCACACGAATGCGCCCAGGTTGACGTACGTTGAAAAAATGCTTTCTCAAGTTTATTCGCTAGCCACGTTCAAACCATAGTGAGGGCAAACTGCAGTATGGCTTTTCCACCTATGCTGAGACAGACCACCAAACTGCACCCTGATCCACCCACGCAAAAACAAAGACACCTTGCACGTGTGCCTGCATGCAGTGTTCACCGGCGCCTCGACCGCATCAGTCGAAAGACAGAGGAGCCGTCGCCTGCGCGCGGGATAGTGTGACGCAGTGCCGACATCACTTCGCCTCAGGCGCAAAACGCGCTAAAGAGCCGCGCAAACAGTCTTGAATGAGATGTGGAGCTCCTCGATGGACGACAGCGCCCCTCTGCGCATCATGCTGGTGACCGACGCCTGGGAGCCCCAGGTGAACGGCGTTGTGCGCACGCTTTCCCGCACCACGTCGGAATGCCGGGAGATGGGCCACGAGGTCGAGGTCATCCATCCGGGGCTGGGCTTCAAGACCTTCCCGTTGCCGACCTATCCTGAAATCAAGATGGCTATTGGTGCGCGCGAAGAGATTGAACGCCGCTTCAAGGAGTTCGAACCAGAGGCCATCCACATCGCAACCGAAGGCACGCTGGGTCAGGCCGCACGCTCCATCTGTCTGAAATGGAAGCTGCCCTTCACCACGAGCTACCACACCAAGTTTCCCGAATATGTGAACGCGCGCCTGCCCTTCATTCCGCTGGCGGCCGGCTACTGGTTCATGCGTCGCTTCCACAATTCGGGCAATCGACTGATGGTGGCGACACCCTCCATGCGCGACATGCTGCAGGAACGCGGCTTCAACAATATCACCCCGTGGGCGCGCGGTGTGGACACCGAGCTCTTTCATCCCGACAAGCGCCACATGGGCGGAAAGAGCGTCTATGAGGGCATTGAAGGCCCGATCTTTGTCTATGTTGGCCGTGTCGCGGTTGAGAAAAATATCGAGGCCTTCCTCGATCTTGATCTGCCCGGCACCAAGGTTGTTGTTGGCCCCGGGCCCCAGCTGGAGGAGCTAAAGGCGAAGTACAAAGACGTGGTCTTCACCGGCAGCAAGTCTGGCGACGAGTTGGCCCAACATTTTGCCGATGCCGATGTGATGGTTTTCCCAAGCTTCACCGACACCTTCGGCCTGGTGATCCTGGAATCCATGGCCACCGGCACGCCGGTGGCTGCCTATATCGCCAATGGGCCGAAAGACATCATCCCCGGCTCCAAGGCCGGTTCGGTGAATGACGATCTGCGTGTGGCCTGCCTTGAAGCGCTTGAAATGAAGCGTGAGGACTGCCGCACCTATGCAGAGGGCTATTCCTGGCGGTCATGCGCCGAAGAATTCGTCAAGAATCTGAAGCCTCAGCCACGCCCCGAACGCCGCCGCTTCTGGCGCCGCCTGCGTCGCCTCGGCCGTCGCGGCTAGGCTTTAACGCGGGATCTGCATCGCGGTCAGGTCACGAACCGTTTCCGCAGTTTCCATCCGGCGCGCCTCAGGCAGCGCGATCAGACCTCGATCGGCCATATAGCCGAACGGTCCCCACGCGTCTTCGCGCGTCAGTTCCTCAACAAACTCAAGGAAGCCTGGCTTCACACCCTGGTGCTGCGCCTTGGCGTAAACGTAGAGCGAGCGAGAACTGGGGTAGATGCCGTTCGAGATATTGTCGTAGGTCGGCTCGATACCGTCGAGGCGAGCCGCCTGAATGCGGTCGCCGTTTTGCTCAAGGAATGAAAATCCGAAGATGCCAAAGGCCGATGGCGCATTCGACAGGGTCTGAACAACCGAATTATCGTTCTCGCCCGAATCAACCCAGGCACCATCCTCACGGATGCGCGCAGCGATCTGTTCAAACTGCTGCGGTGAGCTTCGCTCAAGCTCACCAAGGCAGGTGAGCTGGCGCGCGCCCTCCAGCATATCCAGCTCAACGAACGCATCGCGCGTGCCACTGGTGGGCGGCGGCCCGAACACTTCTATGCGCGAAACCGGCAATTGCGGATTGATGTCGGCCCAGCGCCGATAGGGATTGTCGATCAGCGTATTGCAGTCATATCCCGCGACCTGCGAAAAGCTTGAGTCAGATATCAAGCGGCCGTCCGCGCTCAACACAGGCCGGCCCTCGCCATTAACCGGCATGGGAATGCGCGCAGCGAGCGCCAGGAACAGGTCGCGCTTGGCGATGTCCATGGGCTCTGCGTCGACCGAATTTCCAAGCACGATGCCGTCAAAGCCTATGAGAATCTCGACAATCTGAGTAACGCCGTTTTCCTGACAGAGCTGAAATTCGCTCGGCTTGATCCGGCGCGAGGCGGCCGTGAAATCAGGATAGGTGAGCCCCAGCCCTGCGCAGAACAGATTCATGCCGCCACCGGTTCCGGTCGCTTCCACCAGCGGGGCCGGAAATCCTGAACCCGCCCCGAAATTTTCCGCCGCCGTCGTAACGAACGGAAAGACCGTCGATGATCCGACCACCCTCAGAGTCTCGCGCCCTGTCGCAACGAGGTTTTGCTCCACCAGTCCGGCCTCTTCGAGCGGTGTGACCACTTCACCAGGCGGTGCCAAGACGACTTCCTCAGCCGGCTCCTCACACGCTGACAGCAGGATAAGTAGCGCAGCAAATCCAATGTTTTGGCAGGTCAGGCGCATGGGGCGGAGGCTTTCTGATGACCAGCTATTAAAGTGACCGAGCCCTGTCGCCCGGCGGTGAGCGTGACATGAGGGTACTTGAAATGTTGTAATGATCTCAACGCTGAAGAGGTAGAAAATCATCACGCCGAGACCACGGACTGCGCGCCCTTATGTCATTGCACTGAAACAGTTTTATGACGTAGCGCCAACACCATTCGTCAATTGGCCATGATGTTGGATAGATTTTCCATGCGATTTCGCTTTACATCGTCTCGCGCAGATACTAATCGGCGCCTCCCGGCGGAGGAGACGATGCCGGATTGGGTTAACTGCAAGCAGGGGGTCTCGTGAATTGTCACGCTACCACACGCCCCTGGACCTGGTCCGCTCTCGGCCTGTCGAAGGCCCGGTCGCCTGCGCGCGGCCCGATCGACTAGCTATCGCGGCCACCTGGTTCCAGGACAATTTTCCCGGTGAAGTGCTTTACGCTGTTAAGGCAAACCCTTCACCGTGGGTGATCGATGCCCTCTACGCAGCGGGCATGCGCTGGTTTGATGCCGCTTCACTTCCTGAAGTGGAGCTGGTGCGAGAACGCTGTCCAGGCGCAACCATTGCCTACATGCACCCGGTCAAAAGCCGCCACGCCATCCGGCGCGCCTATTTCGACCATGGCGTAAAGATCTTCGTGCTCGACTGCGAAGCCGAGCTGAAGAAGATTCTCGAAGAGACCCAGTACGCCAAGGACCTGACCCTGGTGGTGCGCCTTGCGGTGTCCAACGAAGGCTCGGCCCTGCCGCTGGCGGGCAAATTCGGTGCTGGGGAAGCTGAAGCGCCCGACCTTATCCGCCAGGCCCGCGCCCATGCCGACGAGCTGGGTGTGAGCTTCCATGTGGGCAGCCAGTGCATGGCACCGGGCACCTATCGTGCTGCCATGGCTGAGGTTTCGCGCCTGATCGTTCAGGCCGGCGTGACGGTCGATATCGTCGATGTTGGCGGCGGCTTCCCGTCTGTGTATCCGGGCATGCGCCCACCACCGCTGGCTGACTACATCACGGCCATCAAGGACGCGTTTGAGGACATGATGGTCCTTGAAAACGCTGACCTGTGGTGTGAGCCCGGCCGCGCCCTCATCGCTGAATCGGTATCGGTGCTAACCCGTGTCGAGCTTGTCAAAGGCAACCAGGTCCATCTCAATGACGGGGCCTATGGCTGCCTTTACGACATGGTCTACGCCAAATGGCCCTTCCCGATCCGGGTGCACCGGGCCGATGGCGACCTGACCGAGCAAAGCGAAGAGTTCAAGCTCTACGGGCCAACCTGCGATTCCATCGACACCATGCCGGGCCTGCACACCCTGCCGGCGGATCTGGCCGAAGGTGATGTTCTGGAGATCGGCATGCTGGGCGCTTACGGCACTGCCATGGCCACTCGTTTTAATGGCTTCGGGGATGTGGAGACCTGTCAGGTCGACGACTACCCCTGGGCCTCACTTTACACCGGTAGCGCGGCTGAAGCCGTTGCTGCCCTTCCCGCGACCGCCGCAGAAGAGCGCGTTGTGCCCTTTGCACGCGCCCAGCGCCGTCGCCGTAACCGCTTGATGAAGAGACGCGGATGACCGAGAACACAAACAAGAAAGCTGAACTGCTTTCCAGCCCCGTTGAGCATATCGATATCGCCAGCTTTGATGGCCGCGTGATCATCGACGCCTGGGAGAAGATGAGCTTCACCAGCCGCGATGCCGCACGCGCTGCACGCATCCTGCAGGCTGCGCAGGAAGACACCGATTGCGCCGTCATCCTGACGCTGGCCGGCTCCACGTCGGCGGGCGGCTGCATGCATGTCTGGCGTGACATGGTGCGCAACAACATGGTCGACGCGATCGTGGCCACCGGCGCCTCCATCGTCGACATGGACTTCTTCGAAGCCCTTGGTTTTAAACACTATCAGGCCAAAGAGATCCCGGACGACCGGGTGCTGCGCGATCTTTATATCGACCGCATTTACGACACCTATATCGACGAAGAAGACCTTCAGGCCTGTGACCACACCATTGGTGACATCGCCGACAGCCTGCCTGCCAAACCGATCTCCAGCCGGGCCTTCATCAAGGCGATGGGCAAGTGGCTCGCCGATGGCAACGCCAAGAAGGAAGGCTCCCTCATCGAGGAATGCTACAAGCACGGCGTGCCGATCTTTGTGCCAGCCTTCTCTGACTGCTCGGCCGGTTTTGGCCTTGTAAAGCATCAGGTTGAGCGCATGAAGAAGGGCGAAGCCTATCTGTCGATCGACAGCGTGGCGGACTTCCGCGAGCTCACCGATATCAAGATCAAGGCGGGTTCTACCGGCCTGTTCATGGTCGGCGGCGGCGTTCCGAAGAATTTTGCCCAAGACACTGTTGTTTGTGCCGAAATTCTCGGTCACGACGATGTCGAGATGCACAAATATGCCGTCCAGATCACCGTGGCTGACGTGCGCGATGGTGCCTGCTCCTCCTCAACTCTGAAAGAGGCTTGCAGCTGGGGCAAGGTGGATGTGGCCTTAGAGCAGATGGTCTACGCCGAAGCCACCACGGTCGCGCCAGTCATCGTCTCTGACGTCTTCCATCGCGGTGCCTGGAAAGCCCGCCCGCGCCACCGCTTCCAGGACCTGTTCGACGACGGTTTTTGAGGGGCAGAGCCACCCCCGGGCGCGGACGCGCTCACCGGGGATATCTAAGGCCAATTTGAGGGATAGATATGCGGATAGATTGGTAAGCCCATGCCGATCTGTCCCCCCCTCTATCCCCGCACGCCTATAAGCGCATCCTACCAGGATGGGATGAAGCTGATCACAAATCGGGTGAAACCTGACCCGTGCGATCTGCCTTAACGCATAGCGGCAATGAAAGCGCGCGCTCTCGCCTTTGGCGGGGCGAGCTGATAGAGCGGGGCATCCACACTGGATCGCCCCGTTTTTTCTTTTTGATGGAGTCCCGCCATGGACGCCCTTGATCTTGGCCTTCTGACCGCTTCGCTCGTGACCTTCTTTGTGGTCATCGACCCGATTGGCGTGGCCCCGATTTTTGCCGGCCTGACCGATGGCTCCACGCCTCAGCACAAACGCACCATGGCGATCAAGTCGGTGATCATTGCCACCGGTGTGCTGTTTGGCTTTGCCTTCCTTGGCGAATGGCTGCTGGGCGCGCTTCACGTCTCGCTGGACGCCTTCCGCGCCGCCGGGGGTGTGCTGCTCTTCATGCTGGCCCTCGACATGATTTTTGAAAAGCGCACCGAGCGCCGCGAGGAGCGCGCCGACGCCCTGAATGAAGCCGACGAGACCATTCCAGGCACCAATGTCGACATCTCGGTCTTCCCGATGGCGATCCCGATGCTGGCGGGCCCCGGTGCCATTGCCTCCATCATGCTGTTCATGAGCGAGGCTGAAGGCAGCCTCACCGGTCAGCTGATGGTGTTTGGCGGCATGGGCGCAAACCTCTTGCTCTGCCTGGTGCTGTTCCTGGCCATTGGCCCGATCATGAAGGTGCTCGGCGAGACGCTGGCGGCCATGATCACCCGGATTCTGGGTGTGATCCTGGCGGCGCTGGCGGCCCAGTTCATCTTCGACGGCATCCAGGGCGCGCTGCTCAGCGGCGGGTAGCCTGCACTCGATTGCCTCCCATGGTGGCGCCCGCCCCCTTCGCGCGCTAGGTATGCATCAGACCGACGCGAGAGACCTCGCGCTTTAGCCTGATGAGTGAGCCTTCGCCCGATGACTGATGACGCGCTGATTGCCCTTGAGCCTGACACCAAAGCCGACTGCAAAGCCCTGTTCGGCTTTGATCCGGGCTTTGAGGTGGCCGCCTTCTCCACCCGTGACAGCCACGTGCCGGAGATTGACGAGACCTATGTCTTTGACGAGTCCACCACCAAGGCGATCCTGGCCGGCTTTGCCTTCAATCGCCGTGTCATGGTTCAGGGCTATCACGGCACCGGTAAATCCACCCACGTGGAACAGGTGGCTGCGCGCCTGAACTGGCCGATGATCCGCATCAACCTGGATAGCCATGTCAGCCGCATCGACATGGTCGGCAAGGACGCCATCGTCCTGCGTGACGGCCAGCAGGTCACCGAGTTTCAGGAAGGCATCCTGCCCTGGGCCGTTCAGCGCCCGGTCGCATTGTTGTTTGACGAATATGACGCCGGTCGCCCCGACGTGATGTTCGTGATCCAGCGCGTGCTGGAAGCCTCCGGCTCGCTGACGCTTCTGGACCAGAACCGCGTCATCAAGCCGAACCCGAATTTCCGTCTGTTTGCCACCACCAACACCGTGGGCCTTGGCGATACGACCGGCCTTTATCATGGCACCCAGCAGATCAACCAGGGCCAGATGGACCGCTGGTCGATCGTGGCGACGCTGAACTATCTCTCCAACGAGGTGGAAAACGAGATCGTCGTGGCCAAGCTGGGCGATCAGGCGAAGACCGAAGAGGGCGCGAAGATGATCGCCGACATGGTCAAGGTCGCAGACATGACCCGCGAAGCCTTCATCGCTGGCGACCTGTCCACGGTCATGAGCCCGCGCACCGTGCTGACCTGGGCTGAGAACGCTGCCATCTTCGGCGATACCGGCCAGGCCTTCCGCCTGACCTTCCTGAACAAGTGCGACGAGATGGAACGCCCGGTCATCGCTGAAATGTACCAGCGCGTCTTCGGCGAAACGCTCAAAGAAAGCCCGGTGAAGCCGGGTGAAGCGGCTTAAAAGAAGCCTCCCCCTCACCCATGTCCAATCGCCCTGACGACAACGCTGACGATTTTCGCCGCGCTTTGGCTGCGACGACCCGGGCCATGTCCGGGGAGCGCGAGCTTGAGGTGAGCTATGGCGGCGATAGCGCGCGACTGGCTCAGGGCCGGGTCGTGCTGCCCAACCCGCCTGATGGCATTTCTGAAGCTGAAGCCGCCAAGCTGCGCGGCAAGGCCGATGCGCTGGCATTACGCGTGGCGCTTCACGACAGTTCAGAACACCAGCGCGGCCTGCCGCCGGGGTCCATGGCGCGCGGCGTGTTTGATGCGGTGGAGCAGGCGCGCGTGGAGGCGCTTGGCGCGCGGGCGATGAAGGGCGTGGCAGAAAACCTCGACGCAGCCCTTGTGGATCGCTGCCGTCGCGAGGGCTGGAATGTGGCCGAGGACCGTCAGGCGGCACCGCTGGCCGATGCCATCTCCATGCTGGTGCGCGAGCGGGTGACCGGCCGCAAGGTCCCCGGCGACGCAAAAGGCCTGATGAAGGTCTGGCGCGATGATCTGGAGGCCGCCGCTGGCGGCGCGCTCGATGCCCTGGCCGACGCAGCGGGCGATCAGGCGAAGTTTGCCGAAGCCCTGCGCCAGGTCTTGCGCGATCTGGATATGTCCGACGAACTTGGCGAGTTCGACGAGCAAGAAGACGAGCAGGACGAAGCCCAAGATGACAGCGGCGTCGAGCAGGAGCCCGAAGCCGGCGACGACAGCGGCGATAGCGATCCTGACAGCGGCGAAGACGATACTGAGTCCGATGCCCGCGGCACCGCGGCCGACACCGACGACATCTCCTTTGCCGAGGAAAGCGCCGAAACGATCCAGGCCGATGATGAGCCCGGTGAGTCCATGGAGGCAGCCCGCCCCAACTGGACCCCGCCCCAGGGCGGCGAGGCCGAAGCCTACAAGGTCTTCACCACCGCCCATGACGAGATCATCCAGGCGAGCGATCTGTGCGACATGGACGAGCTTAATCGCTTGCACCGCACGCTCGACCAGCATCTCAAAGGTCTTGAAGCCGTGGTCGGGCGCCTCGCTAACCGCCTGCAACGTCGCCTTCTGGCCCAGCAGCAGCGCAGCTGGTCGTTTGATCTGGAAGAAGGCGTGCTGGATCCTGCGCGCCTGACCCGTGTGGTCACTGACCCCACCTCGCCCCTGTCGTTTAAACAGGAGCAGGACATGGAGTTCCGCGACACGGTCGTGACGCTGCTTCTGGACAATTCAGGCTCCATGCGCGGGCGTCCCATCCTGGTGGCGGCGGCCTGTGCTGATATTCTGGCGCGTACGCTGGAGCGGTGCGGGGTGAAGACCGAGATCCTGGGCTTTACCACCAAGGCCTGGAAGGGCGGACGCTCCAAAGAGGACTGGCTCGCTGAAGGCAAGCCGCCCAATCCGGGACGCCTCAATGATCTGCGCCACATCATCTACAAGTCAGCCGACGCCCCATGGCGGCGCGCGCGTCCCAATCTGGGCCTGATGCTGCGCGATGGCCTTTTAAAAGAAAACATCGATGGTGAAGCCCTGCTCTGGGCGCACAAGCGTTTGATGGCGCGGCCTGAACAGCGCCGCATCATGATGGTGATCTCCGACGGTGCGCCGGTGGATGACGGCACCCAGTCGGCCAACTCGCCCGCCTATCTGGAAAAGCATCTGCGCGAAGTGATCGAGATGATCGAGACGCGGTCAGAAACCGAGCTTCTGGCCATCGGCATCGGCCACGACGTGACGCGCTATTACCGCAAGGCGGTGACCATCGTGGACGTGGAACAGCTAGCTGGTGCCATGACCGACCAGCTCGCGGCGCTGTTTGAGGACACCGCGCGCGGCCCCCGCCGCAAGCCGGGCATGGAGCGCCAGCGCCGTGGAGCCGCAGGGCTTTCCGCGCTCAAGCGTGCTACAAAGGCGGCCGTGCGCACCTAACCGAAAGGCCCACCATGCCGATCCGTCTTGCCCTTGCCGCTTGTGCCCTTCTGGTTGCCGCGTGTGGCGGTGAGAGTTCGGACGCACCGATGGTTGCCGCTGAACCGGTGGCGCTGTTTCCCGATGATCCAGGCCGCGAGCGAATCGGAAGCCTGCGCTATACCGGCGGTGTAGTTCTCTCCAGCGCGGATGAACGCTTCGGCGGCTGGTCGGCGATAGAGCTCAGCGAGGACGGCTCCAGGCTTCTGGCGATCTCTGATAGCGCGACCTGGATGACGGCAGAGCTTAGGTTTGGTGCTGAGGGTCAGCTGACCGGGTTAAGCGATGTCACCCTGGTGCCGATGCTGGACCTGGAGGGGCGCAAACTGTCTGGAGAGGCAGCCGATGCTGAAGGGCTCGCGTCGCTGGGAGACGGACAGTACGCGGTCAGCTTTGAGCGCCAGCACCGCATCGATCTCTATGAGCTGGGGCAAGGCTGGGCGGCGGTTGAAACCGCCACCGCAGCGCCCCTGCCCGCTCCGCCGGGCGCAAACCGTCTACGCAATAATGCCGGGATTGAAGCGCTAGCGGTGTCGGGCGATGGCCTGTTTGCCGGGGTGGAATATCCCATCATGGAGGGTCAGCCCTACCAGCTGTGGCGCTATGATCTGTCCGATATTGAGGCAGAACCCGGCGTGATTGATCTCAACCTCACCGCCGGTCATGGCCTGACCGCAATGGCCGGGGATGGCGAAGGCGGGCTGTTCGTTGTAGAGCGCTATTACGCGCGTAATGTGGGCAATCGCATCCGCGTCGGGCATCTGGCCGCCGAAGCCCTGGCTAATGCCACAGCACCAGTGAGCCCTCAGCTTCTGGCGGAGATCACGCCTGACATGACGGTGGACAATATTGAAGCGGTCGCGGTGGTCGAGGCGGGCAATGAAACCCGCCTGTTGTTAATGTCGGACGACAACTTCAACCCCAGCCAGCGCACGCTTCTTCTAAGCTTCGTGCTGGAGCGTGAGACGCCCTAGCTGGTAATCCGCAGGCGGCTGATGTCCGAAGCGATCGCAGAGAAGGCCGTTCCGATATCGGTATTTCGATCGGGAAGTAATTTTCTTCGCGGCTGGCGCAGTTGCGCATCAGATCACGGTTCGTCGTGCCGCTTAGCTGGAAGGCGATGATGTAGATGTACACCCCGTTTCCATCCGCCGTGTCGCAGGCCTCAGCCATATTCTCACGGGCCGTGCGCGCGCTGTAGAGCCGGACATTGAGCCAACGGCCGCCCCGGTGTTCACGGCGGATCTGAGCGGTTGCCGCACCGTCGGTCATGACCACCAGCACCTTGATGGTGTTCTCGTCGTCATAGGCAGCCGGGCGATCAGCAAAATTGCCGCCCATGCGACCCCGCCACACCGGGTCCAGAGCGCGTGCGCCCCAGGCGGTAGCAATGTCGAGGCCGGTATTACCGCCGGCGTCCAGCGCCTGAATGCGCTCCACAAGGTCATTGCGGTCATTGGTCATGAAGACTGACGTCTCGTCCCGCTCCGGGCAGAATGAGCCGGCAGAGCCGGCCTGCATCGGCTGGCCACCCCAGCGCAGGATTTCCAGCTCGACATCAGTCAGGTCCACCTGGATCGGATACTCGGTCCCGTGTTCAGGGCACACCGTCTGGCGCAGAAGGCCCAGCGGCGCATCAATCAGTCCATTGCTCGTCACTTCAGCGGGCAGGCGCACGCCGCCATTGTAAGGGATCAGCGAAACACTGGTGCGCCTCGGATTATCGGCCAGCACCACATCGATGAATTCCTGGGCCGCCTCGCGGAGCGCACGGATTTTCGACCCATTCATGGAGCCGGAAATATCCAGCACCAGCGAAATCTCGATATCGCGAATCTTCTCCAAGGCTTTCGCCTCACGATGGACCGTCAGAGAGTTAATCCCGGCAAGACCCAGTAGCGTCGTCGGCATGTTGAGAGACGCCGTTGCGCTGACCTCGCGTGAATTGAATCCGCGCTCGCTGGTGACTTCGATCACAAGCGAGTCGACCAAGCTTGGATGATCTCCAATAGCCGCTTCCACATAGGAGCGCACCACGCTTTCAGGATCGCGGGTCTGGGTCATGGAGGCTGCTGCCAACACGCCGGAGTCCAGCGCCGCCTGAAGTTCGGTGCCAAGACCGACGGAACGGGAGTAATCCAGCCCGCCACCGGCTGCCGTGGCCATCACCCCAAAGGACAGGGCAAAGGAAACTGCGATGTTTGCGCGCGTATCGCGCACCATCGAGACAAACTTTGATTTCGCAGTCGCAAGCCAGGTCATTGCATCCTCCATCCCGATACAGGTTGGGACTTTCGGGGATAACACTGCAGGAAAAATGCCAAAAATGTCGTTAAATCAATAGTTTACAATTCGTAAATGGGTTTATCGAAGCTTAACGGCTCAGGCGCAGCTGAGTGAGGTCAGCCGCGATGGAGGCAAAAGCCGACGCAATATCAAGGTCTTCCACATTGTAGAACTGAGCGTGCGACGTCGCGCAGGCCCGCATATCATTCTGGTCACGGCCGTTACGAACCTGGAAAGCGATGGAATAAACGATCACGCCGTTATTCTTTGCGTAGGTGCACAGGTCAGAAAAGTTACGGCGCGCCTGCATCGTATTGTACAGATCGTCGGTACCGCGTGTGCCAACATGGACCAGGTTAAGAACCGAATCCCAGCCGCGTTCGGGGCGACGCTGGGAGGTGATGCCGCCATCGGTCATCACCACCATCACCTTCAAGGTCTCGCCGTCGTCATAAACCGCCGGGCGAGCATTGAACTGCGCGTCCCCATTCAGGCCGCCCCGCCACTCAGGGTCCAAGGCGCGTACGCCCCAACTGGTGGCGATATCGGTGCCGGTTCCGTCCGACAGGATCGAATTGTCGAAATTCTCCAGCAGGCCGACCAGACGGTTTCGATCATTGCTGAGGAACACTGCTTCAGTGTCGTCGGAGTCCGGGCACCAGGGATTGGTGCGGTTCCAGACGGTAAAGTTCGGCAACACCCCATGACCACCCGGCGTCAGGGCGATGCGATCCACCTGCATGCGGTTCAGTTCAAGACAGCCATTCCAGTCAGCCGCCATTTGCGGCACCTCCAGCTGCCAGTCAAAACCCGGCGGGGAATAGCTTTCGCCATTGCTGACAAAGCGGAAGAAGCTGTCATCCAGCCTGACCGTGCCGCCGTAGGGAATAACTGAAATCGAGGTCGCGCCGGACACGTCCGCATCCAGCATGGTGTCAACAAAGTCGATGGATGCGCCGCGCAGATTGGTGATTTTCGAACCGCGCATGGATGAGGAAATGTCCAGCACCATCGAAACTTCGATATTGCGCAGGCGCTCTTCAGCCTTCGTCTCGCGGCCAATCACGATTTGCTTGATGCCCGCCATGTTGAGCAGGGTCGTGGGCATCAGCACCGTCGCGCTGGCCGCAACCTCGCGCGAATTGAGCGATGCAGACTGCGTTACCTGTACGTCCAGCGAATCGATGATATCGCGGTGATCGCCCAGCGCCGCCTCGATATAGGCGCGCACCACCGTTTCCGCATCCCGGGTCTGGGTCATGGACGCCGCCGCCAGAACACCAGAATCCAGCGCGGCCTGTAGCTCCGTCCCGATGCCAACAGAGCGCGAATAATCCAGACCACCGCCAGCCGCCGTTGCCATCACGCCGAAGCACAGCGCGAACACCATGGCCACGTTGGCGCGGGTATCGCGGGCAAAGCGCTGGAAGCGGGCGTTGATCTGGCGGGTCATGGGCATCACCGGTTGAACTTTGTCCCACAGCGGGACTATCTGCGGGTATCCGGTGCATGCTTGATGCCAGTTTTGTTGTTATTTCAATGGTTTACAGATGGTAAACGCCAAAGCGCCAAGTCCTGACAGGCTTTTTGTCCCTAGCCCATGCCGCAGCTTTTGAGGATCTGGTAGGATTCAACCACCTTGGTCAGCTGTTCTTCCATGGAGCGGTCGCCGCCATTGGAGTCCGGGTGGTAGGTGCGCACCAGCTCTGCATAGGCCTTGCGAACCTCCGCCTTGGTGGCGTCCGGCGACAGGCGCAGGGTTTCCAGCGCCCGCTTCTGCAAACGGCCCATATTGGCATGGGGGTCGTTGACCTTGGCTTTGGCCTGTTCTGCGCCGGGTGGCGGGCGATCGCCAAACAGGTTGAACGGATCGACGAAGCCTTCGGAGAAGTCCTTGCTGGCCCGTTCAGCCGCCTTGCGTGCCCCGGAGCCGGAGGCAAAATTCCAGGTCGGGCGGTGGCCATAGGCGTCGGCCTCGCGGTGCGCGCGGGCCGCGTCCTCGCTCATGCCCTCAAAGAAATTCCACTGTTTATTGTATTCCGCCGCATGGGACTGACAAAAATGGTAGAATTCGCCGGGCGTATTCGCACTCTTGGGCGAGCGCGCGGTGGCTTTGGATCGGCACTGGGGATGCTCGCACACCTTGTCCCTGGACTTGGGGGCGTCCTTGGGCGGCTTGATGCGGATGTCCACAAAGCGCGGTTTATAATTGTACTCACGATCCATGCGACAAAGTATGGTGCGTGCCGCCCTAAGCGGCAATGAATGGAGCTGAACGCAATGGCCGAAGTTGCAGCGAAAATGGAAGCCGCGCTGACCGAAGCGCTCAGCCCCAGCGCGCTGAAGATCACCGATGACAGCCACCAGCACGCCGGTCATGCCGGTGCGCCAGACGGCGGGGAAAGCCACTTCACCGTTGAAATCACTGCAGAAGCTTTTGCCGGCAAGAACCGCGTGGCGCGGCATCGACTGGTCAATGCGGCGCTGTCAGAGCTTCTCAAAACCCGTATTCATGCCCTCGCCATCAAGGCCAAGGCACCGGGTGAATAATCGATGACATCTTTCTCTCTGCCCCACGAACTGGCACCCCAGGCGGGCGTTCACACCTGCTGGCCGGCCGCGGCTGACCTTTGGGAAGAGGATCTGGAGCCTGCCCGCGCCGAGTTTGCCCGCTTCCTGACGCTGACCGCAGGCGACAGCGGCAAGGCGTTACCCATCGTCATTTATGCGGCCACCGACGACGCTGAAGCCGATGCCCGCCAGCGCATGGGGCGGCTCGCCCGTGTGGTGCGAGAGCCCTATGGCGATGTGTGGGCGCGCGATACCGGACCGGTCTTTGTGCGCCGCGATGGCAGGCTGGAAGCGGTGCGTTTCGTCTTCAACGGCTGGGGCGGCAAGTATCAGCTGGACGGTGACACCACCGTGGGCGCGCGTATCGCGGCTGAAGCCGGAGCGAAAACCGTAAGCTCAAGCCTTGTGTGTGAGGGCGGGGCGCTGGAGTTTGATGGCGAAGGCACGCTGATCACGACGCGCCAGTGCGTTCTCAATGCCAACCGCAATCCGCGCTGGTCCGAAGCCGAGGTAGAGGGCGAGTTTGAGCGTCTGTTTGGTGTCACCAAGGTGATCTGGCTCGATGAAGGCCTCGTCGGCGACCACACCGATGGCCATGTGGACAATATCGCCCGCTTTGCCGGCCCTGGTGTCGTTGTGTGCCAGACCGCCAGCGGATCAGAGGATCCCAATGCAAAGCTCTATGCTGAAATCGCCCGGGCGCTGCGTGCCGCCACCGACGCCAAGGGACGCAAGCTGACGGTCATTGAAATCCCCTCCCCGGGCCGGGTTCTGGACTTTGAAGGCGAGGTCGCGGCCGCCTCCCACATGAACTGGGTCATCGGCCCGCGCCATGTGGTGATGCCGGCCTATAACCGCCACGCCCGCGACGCGGTTCGCGCGCTGCAACGCGCTTTTTCGAACCGAACAGTTGTCGCCAGCGACGCTAATCATATCCTTACCGGTGGCGGTGCATTCCATTGCGTCACCTGTCATCAACCGGCGTAGGACTTGAACCATGGGCCTGATCCCGCTTGCTGCCGTTGTGCTTGCCCTGTCGCCTGACAGCGATCCTGTCAGCGCGGAACCACCGCTCATGCACACGCCGCCGCCAGCCTGGCTGGAGCAGTTCCGTACCGATGTGGAGCAGGTCACCGACCATAGCCGCATGGTCGGCTTTGCCGCCGCGATCATCGAAAATGGCGAGGTGGTTGCGACCTTTACCCATGGCGAGACGGCCCTGGGATCTGGTGAGCCGATCACCTCAGACACGCTGTTCCGCGCCGCTTCGGTCACCAAGACGTTTACAGGAACCCTGCTGGCCGCCCTTGAAGCCGGGGGCATGGTCGATCTGGATGAGCCCGCCCCTGAAGAGCTGATCCGTCTCAATGGTGCACGACAGCCGACCTGGCGCGAGCTGGTCAGTCATCAAACCGGCCTGCCACCCAACGCCTATGACAACCTGATCGAGGCGGGACGCGACGCCGCCACTGTGCGCGAGCGGCTGGCCGAGGTGGAGCTGATCTGTCCGGTAGGCGAATGCTACACCTATCAGAATGTCGCCTTTGCCGCCGTTGAGCATCTGGTCGAGGACGCTACGGGCCTGACCTACGAAGCGGCGGTGGAGCAGTATCTGCTGGGCCCGCTGGGTCTTGAAACCGCGGGCTTTGGCGCCGAGCATCTTGAGGCCTCCGGCAACTGGGCGCGTCCCCACAGGGGTCGCCTGCGCCGCCTTGGCAATGCCAATACCGATTACGACACGCTTCCAGCCGCCGCTGGCCTGTCGGTCAGCCTTAATGACATGATCGCCTGGGCTCAGGCGCATATAGCCGCTGAAGGCGGCCTGCCGCAGGATGTGCGCGACCGCGCCTTCACGCCCCAGACCCGCAGCGCGCGCGAGACCCGTAATCTGCGCCGCCTGCGCCGTATCGACGACACCGCCTACGGCCTGGGCTGGCGCATTTATGAGTGGAATGACCGCACGCTGATCGCCCACGGGGGTGCGCTGGCGGGCTATGGCTCCCATATCGTGATGGAGCCGGAGACCGGCTTTGCCTTTGTGGCCCTCTGGAATGCAGACTTTGGCCTGCCGCGCATGCTGTGGCCGACCGCCATGGACCTGCGCACCGGTGATGGCCCGGGCGATTTTGTGGATTTGACCCTGGCACGGATGCGTTGATGACCAACAGGTTGAAGATTGCCGTCTTACAAGCGGCCTTTGGCGATGACATTGCAGAGAATATCGCCAACGTCATCGTACTGACCGAGCAGGCCGCGGCTGAGGGCGCGAAGGTCATCCTGCCGCCGGAGCTGTTCCAGGGTCCCTATTTCTGCAAGACGCAGGACGAGAAATGGTTTGCCCACGCCCATCCGGCGCTGGAGCACCCTTGCGTCACCGCGCTTCAGCCTGTTTCCAAAGCGCTGGATATCGCGATCCCGATTTCGATCTACGAGAAGGACGGGCCGGAATACTACAACTCCATGGTCATGCTTGATGGCGGTGAGGTTCTTGGCGTCTATCGCAAGAGCCACATCCCCGACGGGCCGGGCTATATGGAGAAGTTCTATTTCCGCCCGGGCGATACCGGCTTCAAGGTCTGGGACACCAAACATGGCCGCATTGGCGTTGGCATTTGCTGGGACCAGTGGTTCCCCGAGGCCGCCCGCACCATGGCGCTTCAGGGCGCTGAAGTCTTGCTCTACCCCACCGCCATCGGCTCAGAGCCCCATGATGACAGCCTTGATACCGCAGAGCGCTGGCGCCGCGTCATGCAAGGTCACGCGGTGGCCAATGTGATGCCCATCGCGGCGGCCAACCGGATCGGCAATGAGGACGGGCAGGTCTTCTATGGCACCAGCTTCATCGCAGACCACACCGGAGCTGTCGTCGCCGATCTTGATCGGGACACCACCGGCTATCTGACCGCTGAATTTGATCGCGATTTCCTGACCCGCCACCGCGCCGCCTGGGGCTTCTTCCGCGACCGCAGAACAGAGTTTTACCGGTAGAGTCGACAGCGTCTGCAGGTCCTGCCTCACACAGGGCCCGACAGACGCTGCCTACTCGGCGGCTTTCTCCCCGCGGTCGTTATCGAGAAGCTCATCCAGAATGTCTTGGGTATGCTCGCCGAGCCTTGGTGCTCGGCGGCTGGACGGGCGCTCGCCATTAATGGCGATGGGCTCACGCAAAAGCTTTAACCCCCCCGGCTTTTCAGGATGCTCCACCGTTTCGATCATGGAGCGCGCATGGCGGGTCTCCAGCGCTTCAGACAGCGTGTTGACCGGCGCAACCGGAACATGCCCGCCTAGACGCCGCATCCACACAGATGTGGGTTGTAGCGCCAAGAAGGCATCGAGCTCTTTCTGGAGCGCCTTACGATTTTTCCTGCGGGCCGCCATGTCGGCAAAGCGCGGATCGCTTAACAGGTCAGACAGGCCAATACGCTCACAGAATTCGACCCAGAATTTGGGCACCATGCACATCACGAAAATCCAGCCGTCGCGGGTCTCGAACAACTGGCTTGGTGTGGCAGCCGGATGGGCGGAGCGTTCCATGCGATCAACTTCGCGCCCCTCATTGAGATACCAGGTGGCCGGGTAGGACAGCTGGTGCACGGCGGTGTCCAGAAGCGAGGTGTCCACGTCGCAGCCCTGCCCCGTCTGGCGGGCGCCGAGAATCGCAGAGACGAGGCCCATGGCCATCATCGTCCCACTCATCAGGTCCACCACCGACAGGCCAAAGCGTGTCGGCGGAGTATCCGGTTCGCCGGTCAGTGACATGAAGCCAGCTTCAGCCTGAGCCAGATAGTCATAGCCCGGCCAGTCCTCGCGCTCGGTGCCGCGGCCATAGGCCGACAGGTGGGCACACACGATCTGAGGCTTGATGGGGGCGAGGGATTTGTATTCGACTTTCAACGCACTGGGCTGGTCACCGCGCAGATTGTTCGCCACCGCATCGGCGTTTTCCACCAGCCGCTCAAACAGGCGGCGGTCGCCGCGATCCTTCAGGTCCAGCGCCAGCGAGCGCTTGCCGCGATTGAAGGTCTGGAAATACTGGCTGTCGTCATCACCGAGGAAGTGCGGACCGGCCCGCCGGGCGCTATCGCCGCCCGCAGACGGATTCTCAATCTTGATGACATCCGCGCCAAGGCCCGCCAGAAGCTGGGTACCATACGGCCCCGCCCCATATTGCTCTATGGTCAAAATGCGAAGCCCTGCGAGTGGCTTATGCATAATATCCTCTACCGAAGTAAGGTTTTCGGTCTGGTTGCCTCATTGAACGCGTAGCAACGGTATCTCAAAACGATCTGAAACGCGAACGGATTGCTGCAGGGGCAGGGACTTATCCACAGCGCTGTGGAAAGTGTCATAAAGAAAAAGCCCGCTGGAAATCCAGCGGGCTCTCTCAAACTCTCAAGGTCGCTTGGCGCTTTAAGCGGCGGCCTGGGCCTTTTTGATGTCGCGCTTGATCTTCAGCGCGTTGGCCGACAGGTTGCCGTCGCGGGCCTTCAGCAGGAACTGGTCGAGGCCACCGGTGTGGTCGACGCTACGCAGTGCCTTGGCTGCGATGCGCAGCTTGAAGGAGCGGCCCAGGGTCTCTGATGCCAGGGTCACCTGGCACAGATTGGGCAGGAAGCGACGCTTGGTCTTATTATTGGCGTGGGACACGTTGTTGCCCGCAACCGGACCCGTACCCGTCAATTCGCAACGGCGCGACATGGCTTCTACCTTAATATTCGTCAAAACGGATGCGTCTGAAAGGCGGAGCCTGACAGCGCAAGAGCGGGCGAATTACCGGAGGTGACCGCCCCCGTCAAGGCGAAAGCGGCAGGTTGCACACCACGCGTTACAGCAAGAGTGCTTGCAGCCGACCCTTGCGGCGTTCATCTTGCAGACAGCCGTGGGGGCGTTTCATATCAGGCCCGATCACGCAGGAATACACTATGTCAGCGCTTCGTTCAGTCTTGTTTACCGCCGCTTCGGCTCTGTTTCTGTCCAGCGCCGCAGCAGGTGATGACCATGGGGCCGCGCCCTCAGCCTCCGACGGCTTTGGTCAGCTCTATGTGGAATATGTCGGCTCGGTGCTGTTTTTAAACGTCGCCGACATCACCATCAATGCGCGCATTGGTGAGTCGGACTATTCAGCCGCCGCCAGCTTTACAACCGCCGGCCTCGCCGCATGGTTCGACGATACCGATATCGAAGCCACCACGATCGGCTATGTAAACGGTAACGGGCTTGAGCCCTGGCGCTACCAGCACACTAATTTTGCCAGCAATAAGGGCCGCGTCGTCGGGATCGACTTTGAAGAAGGGCTTGCGGTTCCAGACGTGAACCCGCCTTTTGGGTCCATGGGCGAACCGCCCGCAAGCGATGAAGACCGCCAGGGCGCGCTTGATCCGATCACGGTTCTGCTGAACGTCGCCATGGCAATGAATTTTGAAACCGAGGGTGAGACCTGTAACGGACGCATGCCGATTTTTGATGGCAAGTCGCGCTACGACCTGCGCTTTGTGAATGTGGGTATGGATGATGTGCGCACCCGCGCCTATCGCGGTGAAGCCATCCGCTGTCAGGCCTTTGTGGAACCGATCAGCGGCTATGACCCCGGTGATCGGCCCACCGATAACGAGATCGCGCGCCCGGTGACCATGTGGCTTGCGCCCATTGATGGCGCCCACGTGCCGGTCCGCTTCCGCGCCAACACCGCCATTGGAAATATCTCCATCCAGGCCCGCCGGGTCAGCCATACCGCAGCCGGTTAGGCCGCGCCCCTGACTTTGCAGCGGACTCGCCCTATCTAGGCAATCGAACGCTTCACCAACGGAGCCTGCCATGTCCCGCGCTGCGGCGGACAGTGCTGTTACTGCGGTACTGGGGCCAACCAATACCGGCAAGACGCACCTGGCGCTGGAGCGCATGATGGCGCGTGCCTCTGGCGTGATGGGTCTGCCCCTGCGGCTTCTGGCGCGCGAGCTCTATGACCGTGTGGTGAAGGTGAAGGGCCCGGCGCTGACCGCGCTGATCACCGGCGAAGAGAAGATCGTCCCGCCCACCGCGCGCTACTTCCTGTGCACCGTCGAAGCCATGCCGCTGGACATGCGCCCGGCCTTCCTGGGCTTGGACGAGATCCAGCTCGCGGCCGATCCAGAGCGCGGGCACATCTTTACCGATCGCCTGCTCCATGCCCGGGGCACGCAGGAGACCATGTTCATGGGCGCGGCCTCGATGGAGGGGCTGATCCGCCGGCTGGTGCCCGATGCAGAGATCACCCAGCGCGAGCGCTTCTCCACATTGAGCTATTCGGGAGCCAAGAAGCTGACCAAGCTGCCACGCCGGTCAGCGGTCGTGGCGTTCAGTTCGGATGATGTCTACGCCATGGCCGAGCTGGTGCGCCGCCAGCGCGGTGGGGCCGCGGTGGTGATGGGCGCGCTCAGCCCGCGCACCCGCAACGCCCAGGTAGAGCTTTACCAGTCTGGCGAGGCCGACTTCCTGATCGCGACAGACGCCATAGGCATGGGCCTCAACATGGATGTGGACCATGTCGCCTTTGCCAGTTTCTCCAAATTTGATGGGCGCAAGCGCCGCCGCCTCTTCCCGCACGAGATTGGCCAGATTGCCGGGCGGGCCGGACGCTTCCGCACCGACGGCACCTTTGGTGAAACCTCTGATGCCAGGCCGCTGGACGCGGAAACCATCGAGCGGGTGGAAGACCATCGCTTTGATCCAATCACGCGCCTGACCTGGCGCAACGCAGATCTTGATCTGTCGAGCCTCGATGCGCTTCGGGCCAGCCTTGCCATGCCGTCGCCCAACCCGATGCTGGAACGGGTGCGCTATGCGGTGGATGAGGAGGTACTCGATCTTGCCGCCAAGGATCCGGAAGTGCGCGAAAAGCTGACCAGCCGGGCAGGCCTGGCGCGCTTCTGGGACGTCTGCCGCACGCCGGACTTCCGCAAGGTGTCGCTGGACGAGCATACGCGGCTAGTCAAAACCCTGTTTGGTCACCTGACCAGCGGCGATGGCTACCTGCCCGATAGCTGGCTGGAGGCGCAGCTGGCGCGACTGTCAAAGACCACCGGCGAGGTGGACACCCTGTCCCAGCGCCTGACCCATGTGCGCACCTGGGCCTATACCAGTCACCGCAGCGACTGGACCCGCGACCCCGCCTACTGGCAGGAGCGCACCCGTGAGGTGGAGGACCGGCTGTCCGATTCGCTGCACGAGCGCCTGACCGCGCGCTTCATCGACCGGCGCACCAGCGCCCTGATGAGGGGCCTGCGCGAGAAAACCGATCTGGAAGCCGGGATCGACGGCCAGGGCGATGTGGTGGTGGAAGGCCACCATGTGGGCCGGTTATCAGGCTTGCGCTTTGAAGCGGTACACGAAGGCGGTCCGCTTGCCCGCCGTGCGGTCGCCAATGCGGCGCTGAAAGCTGTCCGCCCGGAGGTCAATCGCCGCCTGGGTGCCATCGCAAAGGCGGACAATGACGCGCTCAGCCTGCATGACGATGGCTCTATCCACTGGAAAGAAGGCGTTATCGCCCGGCTTTCGGGCACCGATGATGCCTTTACCACCACCGCGACGCTGGTGGGCGGCGAGATGGGCTCGCCTGAAGCCATCGCGCGGGCTGAACGCCGGATTGAGCGCTTTGTCGCCGAGCAGGCCGCCGAAGCGCTGAAACCGCTTCTATCTTTAAAGGCGCAGCTGAATGGGGACTCGAAGCTGACCGGGCTCGCCCGCGGTGTCGCCTACCGGCTGGTGGAAAGCCTTGGGGCCGCACCGCGCCGCGTGCTCGCCGCCGATCTTGCAAACCTGTCGACCCAGGAACGCCGCCAGCTGCGCCAGGCCGGCGTCCAGATTGGTGAGCATGCGGTCTTCATGCCTGCGCTGTTAAAGCCAAAGGCGGCGCGCATGAACGCGCTGCTGCGGGCCATCAAGGCCGGAGACGCAACGCGCGCCCTCACCCCGCCAGCCGGTCGCACCAGCATGGACGTGGAGAAGGGGCGGCCGGAAAGCGACTATGCGGCGGCCGGGTATCAGCGCTGTGGTCCGCTGGCGGTGCGCCTGGATATGCTTGAGCGGCTGGCCGACCTCATCCGGGAGAACCGGGCGGTGCATGGCAAGGGCCGGTTTGAGCCCGGTGCCGCCATGTGCAGCCTTCTGGGCTGTTCCAATGAAGAGCTGCGCGACGTGCTCAAGGCGCTGGGCTATCGCCGCCTGCAAAAAGCCTCCGCGCCGGAGGACAAGGATGCTGTTCCAGAGCTTTGGGGCGGTCGCTCGCGAGCGCTGAAGCCTGAAGCAAAGCCAGCGCCGCTTACGCCACCAAAGCCGGACTCACCCTTTGCGGTTCTGGCTGAGCTGAAGCCCCAGCCGGAGCGCCGCGCGAAGCCTGAGCGCGCAAAGCCAAAACGCCGACGCAAGCCAAAACCCAAACCGAGTACCAAAAAGGGCTCCTCATGAGTGACGAGGCCCAGCGCTGTGATATCTGGCTGTTCCGGGCGCGCCTGTTCAAGCCGCGGGCACTGGCCACCGCCTTTATCGAGTCCGGCAAGATGCGTATCAATCGGACAGGACGCGTTGAGCGGCTTAAAAAGCCATCAGGGCTTGTGCGGCCCGGTGACCGGTTGATCTATACGCGCGACCAGCGCTTGATGACGATTGAAATCCTGGCGCTGGGTGACCGGCGCGGACCGGCCAGCGAAGCCCAGACGCTTTACCGGCTGGCCGACGAGACTGAAGACTGAAAGGCAGACCATGATCAAAGCGCTCAAATCCCTGTTCTCCGGCTCCAAGAGCGCGGAGATGGACAGCGAGACCTCTCCTGAACTCGCCACCGCAGCGCTGATGGTGGAAGCAGCAATGACCGATGGCGTCTACGCCAATGTGGAGCACGATCAGATCATGAAGGTGCTCACCACCGGCTTTGGCCTCGATGACGACAAGGCCGAAGCGATGCTGTCTGAAGCCGAGGATCTGATCGATCAGGCGGTGGACCACTACCGCTTTACAAAGATCGTAAAAGAGCTGCCGCACGAAAAACGGGTTGAAATGCTTACCCATTTGTGGAGTGTGGTTTTGGCAGATGGTGAGAACGATGCCCACGAGGACGCCTTGCTACGGCGGCTGGCGCCGCTTCTGGCACTGGATGACCACGATCGGGCCCGCGCCCGCCAAGCTGCACAACAAGACCCTTGACCGAGTTGACAAACCTTCCTGTGAGCGCCAAATCGACCGCTCAAATCAGACAACACTGAAAGCCGTTCCTACCGATGACATACATCGTCACCGACGCCTGCATTCGCTGCAAATTCACTGACTGCGTGGAAGTCTGCCCCGTGGACTGCTTCTACGAGGGCGAGAACATGCTCGTCATTCATCCCGATGAATGCATCGATTGCGGTGTGTGTGAGCCTGAATGCCCGGTGGAAGCCATCGTCCCGGACACCGAGGACGCCAAGGACGGCAAATGGCTGGCGCTGAACTCCAAATACGCGGCTGAATGGCCCAACATCACGATCAAGAAAGATCCGCCTGCGGACGCCGAAAAATTCGAGACCGAAACCGGCAAACTGGAGAAATACTTCTCCCCTAAAGCCCCGGCGGCATAAAAATAATCCGGTTTACCAACAGGTTAACCAATTATTAGCGATCTTCAGCGCGCGGAGCGGCTTCGCTTGCGCAGCAAATTGCATTTATGCAGTTTTTGTGATACGTTCTCAGTCTACTAAGTGCTTTTGTTGCGCTCGTTTGGGAACTGTCTCGACCTTGATCTAGCCCGTTTTACACCTGCTTTTGATCGGCCTTTCTCAAGACCGGTGCAGGTGTGTGCGCGCTTTATTGTGTCTCTTCAGCTTTCAGATCGAGTGCTGGCTGCGCTTTCGCCGGGTCCATCCGGTGCCGGCGCGCAGGTTTGAGAGGACCTCCATGACTAAAACTTCGGCCAACGACAACAAGAACTTCAAAAAAGGCGACCACATTGTTTATCCGGCCCACGGTGTTGGCCGCGTGACGGGCGTGGAAAAGGAAACCGTCGCGGGTTTCGACATTGAGGTCTATGTGGTGTCCTTTGAGCAGGACAAGATGACGCTGCGTGTCCCGACCGCCAAGGCGATCTCGGCTGGCATGCGCGCCCTGGCTAACGACAAGATCCTGAAGAACGCCATGGAGACCCTGAAGGGCAAGCCGAAGGTCAAGCGCACCATGTGGTCTCGCCGCGCCCAGGAATATGAAGCCAAGATCAATTCCGGCGACCTAATTTCCATCGCTGAAGTGGTTCGTGACCTGCACCGCCAGGAAGACCAGCCTGAACCAAGCTATTCTGAGCGCCAGCTCTATGAAAGCGCGCTGGACCGCATGGTTCGCGAAGTGGCCGCCGTTGAGAAGCTCGACCGCGACAAGGCGCTTGAAATGCTGACCGAGACGCTGACGAAGAAGGCCGCCTAAGCGCTCCTTCGCGTCAGATCGACCAGACTAATCACACCCCGTCAGTCTCAGCTGGCGGGGTGTTTTCTTTGCGACAGAGAAAAAATCTGCCGTTTCCTGTAGAAAATATGTCCAGAATGTGAACCGCCATAGGTCCCGCCGCGTAAAGGTCAATAACAAGCACGATGACCTTAGGGGAATTGACTAATGGCTACGACACCGACCCGCTCTGCCGACCCGGACCGCCGCTACCTCAAGCGCGCCATGGACGCGCCGCTCCTGGAGCGCGAGGAAGAGCTGGGTCTGGCCACGGCCTGGCGCGATAACGGTGATGAGGTGGCGCTGCACAAGCTGACCACCGCCTATATGCGCCTGGTGGTGGCGGTCGCGGCGAAGTTCCGCCATTACGGCCTGCCTTTCCCGGATCTGGTCAGCGAAGGCAATATCGGCCTGATGCAGGCTGCGGCCCGCTTTGAGCCGGAGCGCGGTGTGCGCTTTTCTACCTATGCCAGCTGGTGGATCCGGTCCTCCATTCAGGATTATGTGCTGCGCAACTGGTCCATCGTGCGAACCGGTACAACCGCAGCGCAGAAGTCGCTCTTCTTCAACCTTCGCCGCCTGCGTGCCCTCATCAAGGACGTCGGCTCAGGCGCGCTGACGCCGGAGAACCGCGCGTATGTGGCTCAGGCCCTGCGCGTGGGTGAGGATGACGTGGATCAGATGGCCTCGCGCCTGGCGGCGGTTGACCGCTCGCTCAACGCGCCCTTCACCGAAGATGGTGATGGTGAGTGGCAGGACTTGCTCGCTGACGAGCGCCCTGACCCTGAAGCTAGCGCCATGGACTCCCGCGACACCTCCAAGCGCTCTGAGTGGCTGGGTGAAGCAATGGATCGTTTGTCGGACCGTGAGCAGCTGATCATCCGCGAGCGCCGCCTGCGCGAAGACAGCGTGACTCTGGAAAAGCTGGGCGTGCGCCTTGGCATCTCCAAGGAGCGCGTGCGCCAGATTGAGCATCAGGCCCTGAACAAGCTTAAGAATGCGCTGACCGAGACGGTGGGCGACCCGGAAGAAGCTGGCCTCATCCCGATGGTTTAAGGCTTCGGCCTTACTTTTAACGGGGCAAGGTGGGCGCTGGCGGCGCGTCCACCAGCTCTATCTGAGCCGGATGGCGCAGGCTGATGCTGGGGCCGTTGAGCTCGTAGAGCCAGCCACGCGTCCGGACGACCGCGCCCTCCAGCGCCATCAGATCAAGACCGGCCTCGTTGAAACGCGCTACCGCGTCCTCATCGGCGACGGCGGTGAAATCCGTTCGCCAATCCAGCCCGAAATTTAGAAACACCCACCCGTCGCGGGCGGTGGCGGCGGAAATCACACGGCCTTCGATGATTTGAGCAGAGTCCAGATATGGCGCAAGCCGGTTCGGGTCGGTGTCACGGATGGCAAATGCGCCCAGCGCCCAGGCGCCGGAATCTGCATCGCGGGCGCGCGCCTCAGCGTCAAAGAGCGACCCCAGATCACGATCCTGACCCTCACGCGGCCAGGCCAGCGCCCAGCCCTGCTCAATCAGCGTCACCGCGAGGTTGGAGCCATCCCCCAGCGTTATCGCTGACGGAATGCGCCCATAGCGGTCGGGCTCGGCAATCGGGCTGTGGGTGATGGCAGCGTCCTTGATCAGCGCATCGAGCGCCGCCCGGGCCTGGATCGCCGCATCTGGCACCTGATCACGGTCAGGCCCCTGAATGCCGGCGATCAACAGCGTCTGGCGCTCGCCGTCCATATCGGTGATGGACAGCGAATGCACCGAGCGAGCCCGCTCCACCACGGCTGGCTGCTCAGGGGCCGGGCCTGAACAGGACAGCAAAAATGCCGCAAGAAGAAAAACGCCTGACCGGTGCATGGGGCAACCCTACACCCGTCAGGCGTGTCTTTCTACAGAAGCAGGTCTGCGGCAAAGAAGGCGAAGAAGGCACCGACAGCCAGCAGAATACTGGCGACCCAAAGCGTGATGCCGCCGAACGTGCGCATGCGAGCGCAGGCTCTCGCCTTGGCCGGGTCAGCCGGGCATGGCGCATTACGCGTCGCCCAGCGGGCATACCAGGCACCACCGAGCAGCAAGGCTGCAAAGCTGAAGACCCAGGCCTTGTGCTGGGACAGGAAAACCAGCCCCGGCACATTGGACGCCAGCCCCGCCATCACGGCACCGGCCCCGATCGTGACGAGCAGAGCCGGTAGCGCGCAACAGATCAGCGTTGAGGCGCTGGCAAACAAGGCCAGCGCCGGCGCTGCGGTTTCACGAATGGCCAGACGCATCAGTCAGCCATACCGCGGCGGATCGCCGTCGTCTCATAGCCAGAGCGGGTGACGAGATCACGGATCACCTCATCGGTCATGCTCTCACCCTCCCTGATGACCAGCTGAAGCACTTTGGTGTCGAGATCGACATGGATCGCAGCCACCTCGTCGCGGCGGCCAAAGGTGCGGGTCATGGCCATGGCGCAGAAGTCGCAGACCATGCCGTTAACCTCTGCGGTGACGAGTGAGCCGCCCGCGGCGAGCGCTGCGGAAATGTCCTCGTTCAGCGCCATGTCAGCAGGCTGCATGTCATGTTCGCCGTGGGCGTGATCATCATGGGCGTGCTCGCCGTGGTCATCAGCCAGCGCCGGAGACAGAGTGAAAAGGAAGGCCGCTGAGGCGGCAGCAAGAATACGAGTCATGGATGTCTCTCCTGTGTTGAGACTTAAAAACGGTAGATGAAGCTGGCGAAGGGCTCGTCGTCGGCTGGCGTGTAGCCAAGCTCGAGCAGGACCGGACCTTTGAAGAAGCGCACCAGCGGTGTGACGGTGACCGGCTCATCGCGCTGAGGCCGTTGATCAACCTCGAGCATGAACCAGGTGTGCAGATCGCCGAAATCCCCCTCATAGGGGGCCCAGCCAACCCGGGCCGCCTGCATGGCTTCGCCGCCTTCGCCAAAATCGGCAAGACGGGCCTCCCAGCTGACGAACCAGCGCCGGGTTTCCCAGTCAGCCATGACGCCAACGAAGCCAGCAGCCTCGGCATCGCGTGGATTGCCGTCAATGCCTTCGGCAACACCTGCGCCCGCAAAGGCGTAGAGATTGCCCTGGCTGTCAGGCCGGAAGCGGCGGTGAACAAGGTGGGTGGCCTGCGCGCCGGTAAAGACGAGATCGCGATCTCGCATCCACTCAACGCGGCCGCCCAGCGACCACTCATAGTGCGGTGTGTAGTGAACCCAGAGCGCGCTTGATGCGCGATCTGTTTCACCGATGGCTGTCCAGCCGCCCTCATAGGAGACGGGTCTGGCGTCAGCCGTAGCGGTGCAGGCCAAAAGCCCGACACCCGCCAGAATATGTTTAAGCATGGAAAATCCCTGCCGAAAATGAACCTGGATGGGTTAGATCAAGGCTCAGACTTTGGGCGGGGGTGGATCAAAATTGATCGGACGGCCCGGTGCCACGTCGCTGTAGTGCGCCGTGCGCACAGCAACAGTCTGCAAGGGTCCGGACTCATGGCCGGACAGGCGAGTGGCAGAAACCACTACACACTGTTCACAACCGCGCCCGGCCAGGCAATCAGGACATGTGTCATGGTGTGATGAAGGCGTGGGCTTAGCAGGACCCTCTTCGACCATCGCCATGGCGTGATCGTGGTGATGGTGATTGGCCATGTCGTGGCCGTTATGCGCCATGGACATGTCCACATCGGCATCACTGACTTCGACCTGCGCATGGGCATGGTTAGAGCTACAGGCCGACAGACCCGCCTCGCCCAGCGCAAACACCATCAGGAGTGCCAAGAACCACTTCATGGGCAAAGCGTTACACGACCAGGCCAGAGCGTGCAAATAACACTCTAGTGATCGTGGTCCATTTCAGGTTCAACCATCTGGGGTACTTCGACGGTCAGAGCCACTTCGATTTCGCCAAGGTCTTCAAATACCAGCGTCACCGAAGGGGTCGCGCCCTCAACAAGTGGTTCGGCCAGACCAAACATCATCAGATGCATGCCACCAGGCTCCAGCGCGACGGTCTCACCGGCCGGAATGACCAGACCGTCGGCCATGTTTCGCATGCGGAAAATGCCGTCTTCTTCAACGATGGCATGGATTTCAATGCCTTCAGCAAAGCCCTCAGGGCGGACCTCGATCAGGCGCTGATCGGTCTCGCCGGAATTTTCTATCGCAAAGAAGCCTGCGCCGGGCTGGCGATTGGTCGCCGTGGGGCGCGCCCAGGGGTGATCAATCTTCAATTCACCAATGACATAGTCGTGGGCGAAGGCGGGGGCCGCAGCCAGCGGTGCGGCGACGAGCGCAAGAGTGGCGAGAATGGCTTTGATCATGATCATTCCTCCTGAGGCCGCAGCATGCTGCGCGGGCGGCACCCGCGCAACACACATCCTGCAGTGCCTAGAAGCGCGTATTCAAGCGCAGCCATGCACCCGCTCCGGCACCGGGCAGGCGCTCGCCCACCGGGATGCCGAGCCCGGTATTCCGGTTGAAGCCTGACAGATGCTCGCGATAGCTGTGATCGAGGATGTTTTCCACGCCCGCAGATACCGTCACCGTCTCGCTGACCGTCCACGCGCCAAAGGCGTTGAGAAGAACATAGCCGGGCGTCGCGATTTCATTGTTGATGGCCGAGACCCGGTCCTGCTCGGCAACCGCGAGGGTTTCCACCGTCGCACTCCACGCGGGCTGGTCGTAGGTCAGCCCCACACGAAGGCTTGGCGGCGTAATGCGATAGAGATCGTCATCAATGTCGGTCCGCTCACCGCGCACATAGGTCAGCACGCCGTCCAAACGCCACGCGTCATTGAGCGCCACGCCGAAGTCGGCATCCAGGCCCACAAGCTCTGCTTCGGTATTGGCAAAGCGCAGCGGGGTGGGATCACCATTCATGCTGGAGATCATTTCAAGCGGTGTATCAATCACACCGGGCGTGTTGGGATCGGCCGGGACACCCTGCACATAGTCGTCGATCCAGCTGACATAGAAGGTCGGGCGCAGATAGGTCCGCTCATCGGCAAAATCAAAGCCGACCTCGAAGGTGGTGGCGACCTCAGGATCAAGATCGAGGCTGCCCACATAGGTGTTGCCATCAGCCAGACCGCCGCTGGCCGAGATGGGCAGCCAGCCAAAGCGTTCCAGATAGCCGGTGACCCGTGACTTGCGTGACAGGGCGCCACGCAGCGTCAGTTCGTCACCGATCGACCGGGACACGCGCACAAGGCCATCAAGCGTCACATCATCCCAGCTGCGGTCAGCTGCGGTGAAGGCATTGGCCAGCATGCGCGGGCCCATAGGCAGGGCTGGGCCCACGGTCGGCTCGCCGGCTTGAGCCTCGTGGGCATCGATGCGCGCGCCCACATAGACGTCAAAGCCAGCGCGCGGGCCTTCCCATTCGGCAAAGGCACCGGTGCGCGACAGCTCGATGTCCGGGAAAGGCGTCACGAAGAAGTTGGCATTGAGCGGATTGGTGATCGTCACGTCATGGCGCGACTGCACCGTGTCTGCCCCGATCGTCAGCCTGCCACCGGCAAGGTCGCGTTCAGCGCTGCCTTCAGCCATCACGGTTTCAGAGCTGGCAAAGGTTTCGCGCGAGCGCATCATGGCCGGCTGCGGAGCCGGGCGCAGGTTGAAATTATTCATCGCGTGATCGACGCGGGCATGGCTGAGCCTGACGCGCAGATCCCAGCCCGCCACACCCGTGTTCAGCCCAACCCGGCTGGTGGATGTATCCATGAAACGGATATCCATCGGGAAGGGCGGGTTGCCGGTATCGTCCACTTCCTGGCGGCGATAATCGAAGGTAATCTCGGTGGTATCAGTCAGCTTCAGGCCATAGCCAACGCCATAAGCCATGCGCTCGTGACCGGTCCCGTCCAGGGTCGCCAGCGGCGTTTGGATATCACTGCCCTTCTCCAGCGAGCCCAGCACCTGGAAGCGCTGGCGGTCTGTTGCGTAGCCGACGACCCCGCCGACCGCGTGGCTTTCATCTACGCTGCGCACAAGCGCGGTCAGGTCACCGCTGAAGACGCCGTCCGGTCCGCTGGCGTAGTCGATGCGCTTGAAAATCGCGTTGACCGAAGCGGTCAGCGCCGGGCCATCACTGACCGGTG
The DNA here is from genome assembly GCA_024178355.1 of Maricaulaceae bacterium EIL42A08. Taxonomy (GTDB): domain Bacteria; phylum Pseudomonadota; class Alphaproteobacteria; order Caulobacterales; family Maricaulaceae; genus Oceanicaulis. The sequence continues at coordinate 254,432 of JAMZNZ010000001.1, forward strand.
CAGCGCCGCGAGTAACTTCCAGCCGGTCCAGCAAGGGTGCTGGCGCATAGTGCAGCGGCGGATCCATCAGGTTCGGGCCACCTGAGGCAAAAGCCTGGCCATCAATTCGTGTCGCCACGCGCGGTCCGAACAGGCCGCGATACTGCACCTGACCCGACAGGCCACCATTATCGATCAGGGCCGCGCCGGGAAGCCGGGCGACAAGACCGGCAGCGTCCGGCGCTATCGCCGGCACCTGACCGGCCAGGACAACATCGCCCTCGCCCATGCGCTGGCCCGACACGAGGATGACGTCATCCCAGGTCGTCCGCTCCTGCGGGTCATTGGTTTCTGAGGTGGTTGTTGACGCTGCAGCCAGAGAGGCAGCGAGGGCGATCTGTTGCGTACCGCAATCAGGGCAAAGCGCCAGTGCAGCAGCACCGGCAAGCAAAAGACTGGTCATAGTGTAGGTCCATATGATCTGACCGGCGCGCCCCATGGGAGCACGCCAAAAGCGCCCGACAGTTCGGGCCATTATTGGTTTTTATGGAGAAGTCAGATCATGACCGGGGGAGCACGAAGGCCGACGGGTGGGCCCACAGTCGTGCGCGGCTGTTGAGCCGGATCAACGCGAGGCGCAAGGCTCGCCTGGGGCAGGACCGCCAGCGCCAGCCGCGTTTCAATGGCCGCCAGAGACGTGATTTTGCACAGCGTACATTCACACCCAACCATCTCATGGTCCGGCGTATGGCCGTCACCAGCGTGGTCCAGATGGGCCGCTGAAGCGAAGTCGGCGACCTCGCCATGGGCTGCACCATGGCCGTTAGCGGCGTGATGTTCTGCGTGGTGATTATGATGGGCGTGATGATCATGGCTAGCAGCCATGGGAGCGGCGATCGCGTCGTGGGACGCGGGAGCCTCCATCGCGTGCGCCAGCGGCATCATCGCCATCCACGCCCCATGGGCCACCACCGCCAGGGTGATGAGGACGTGCGGGACTGTGCGCAGGCTCACCATACGTTTTATGTAGGCGAGCAATGGGGCGTTGGGAAGGCAGGTGCCACAGCTTATACAGCGTCAGGGCCCTGCCCTCCGCAAACAAAAACCCCCGGAAGCGAGCGCTTCCGGGGGCCTTTGTCAGGCGCGTGCCTCAGGCCTAGTTGCCAAAGGTGTAGCGGAAGCCGAACTGGGCCTGCCAGCCATACTCTTCATACTGGCTGTTCAGCTCACGGCCGCCATCGCGGAAGGCCGCCACGAAGGGCTCGTCAAAGATATTCTTCGCATCGAAGTAGAGGCGCAGATTATCAGTGACATTATACTTGGCCGAGAAGTCCAGCTGGGTGTGGTCCAGCACAATGCGGTCTTCAGCCGCATCATCGCCGAGCTCGTCGATGTAATCGTCGCGATAGGACACCGCCAGGCGCAGATCCAGCGTGCCGTCGTCATAGCCGAACACCACATTGTAGATGTTTTCCGACTGCAGCGGCAGCGTGACCGTACGGCCATCGGCCAGCGTGGCTTCGGAGTCCACCCAGGTGTAGTTGGCCGAGATCAAGGTGTGCCGCAGAACGCTCGGCAGCATGGTCAGGGCCTGCTGATAGTTCAGCTCGATACCGGTCAGATCAGCTTCGTCGATATTGGCAAAGGTGGTCAGCTCGTTGATGGCTGCACCGTTGATCGTGCCAGGGTTGGAGTCCACGAAAGTCGCGATCAGGTTATCGATCGACTTGTAGAACACACCCCCGGAAACCACCGCGTCATCAGAGAAGTAATACTCCACCGACAGGTCGAAGTTATCGGCTTCCTGACGATCCAGATCCGGGTTGCCAGCTTCAGCCTCATCATCGTCGTCGATGACGATGCGCGGGGCCGTCTGGGCGAGATTCGGGCGCGAGATCGAAGCATAATAGGCACCGCGAACCACAACGTTTTCGCTGGCCTCATAGCGCAGGTTCACACTCGGCAGCACGTCGGTATAGGCATTGGCCGCGCCCACCGGAGTGACCGTCTCGGCGTCTTCGTCGATCTGGTTGCCAACGGTTTCAAACTCGGTGGCTTCCACACGCACACCGCCGACAACACGAAGCGCGTTGATGTCGACAGAGCCCATGACATAGCCGCCGAAGACATTTTCATCAGCGGTGTAGTCATCACCGGCGCTGGCAAACAGCGTGTCGGTGTCATCCAGCTCGAAGTTCGAACGGTTGGTGTTGAAGAAGTCGCGAACCGCAAACGGGTCAGCGGCCGGACCAAATTCGCCCAGGCCGAAGTCAACAGATTGAGCAAAGCTGGCGAGCGTCAGGTCGTTGCCGGACCCATCGTCATAGCCGCCATAAACCAGCACGGTCGCGTCATAACCCTTTTCGCGGATGCGATAGGACATACCGGCCTGCAGATAGCCCGGGAACTGACCAAACTGGGTGTCGCGGCGGGCATTGAACTCCATCGACCATTCTTCGTCGGTCGCCAGGCCATTGAGGAATTCGGCGTCATCAAACTCATAATTGGTCGGATCGAAGTAAGCGCTCTGCGAGGCAGCATCGCCAAAGATGACCTGAGGCACGATGGCGTCTGTAACGTTGGCACCAAACACGCCCGCGTCAAACTCGGCGCGGAAGCCGGTGTCCAAACGGTCCGGCTCGCCTTCTTCGGCGTAAGCATAAGCCAGCTGGTAATCAAAGCTCCACAGGCCGGAAACCGTCTCGCCGCCAGCGGCGATCGCATAGATTTCCTGAGTTTCAAGGCGGTCCTTGATGTCACGGTCAACTTCGAACGGATCACCCGTGGCAGCGTCGAAGAAGGCCCCACCACCGTTCGAGCTTGTCAGATAGTCCGGGTCCTCAAACTTGTTCTCAACGCGCGAGCGGTATTCCTGATCGGAGAAGTCCGAATAGGTCGTGCGCAGGAACAGATCCGTGCTCTCGTTCAGGTCAAAGTCGAGATTGAACACCACGGATGTGCGCTCACGCACAACATCATAATTGCGAAGCTCGAACTCTTCGGGGAACGGGACCGCAACGCCGGTTTCCCAGGTGCCGTCGCTTTCCACATTGTCAGACCCGAAGGAGCGCTCCTGGTCCGAATAAGAGAAGGCGACGCCAAGACGGCCGTCAAAGAAGCTGTCAGCAAAGGTGAAGCTGCCGCGATGGCCATAGTCTTCCACGATATCGGCATAGATGCCGCGCAGCGAGAACTGCATCAGGCGGCCATCCTGGTCGAGACCGGACAGCGTCTCGATCTCGATATTGCCGCCGATGGTGTCACCGGGCATGTCCGGGGTCAGCGACTTGGAAATGACGATTGAGGACAGCACGTCAGAGTCGATCACATCCAGCGGCACCTGGCGATTATCGCTTTCCGGCGACGGCAGGCGCACACCGTTGACCGTGGTGGTGTTCAGGTTCGGGTCGATACCGCGGATTGAAACAAAGCGGCCCTCACCCTGGTCGTTGAGGACATTGACGCCAGAGATACGGCGCGCGGCCTCTGCAACATTCTCGTCGGGCAGGCGATCAATGGCGTCAGCTGACAGGATCGAGACCAGGCCATCTGCCGAACGCTGGCGATTCAGCGCGCTGAGGAGCTGACCACGCTGGCCGGTCACCAGAATATTGTCGGTGATCGCCACATCGCCACCGAGCACGAACTGGATGTCGGCCACTTCATCGTCCGAAGACAGAGAAACCGAACGGGCCTGAGCATCAGCGCCAAGGAAGTCGACTTCAACCGTGTAGGTGCCAGCCGGAAGGCCTGCAAAGCGGAAGCTGCCGTCGCGGCTGGACGCCGTCGTCTGACCGGTTTCGAGGATGCGAACAATCGCGCCCTCAAGACCCACCTGACCGGTGGTCTCGGTGATACGGCCGGTGATGTCACCGGCATGGGCAGCAGCCGACATCAGTGCTGCGGCACTGGTGGCTGAAAGGAGCATTGAAAGGCGCGTCATAAACTTCCCCCGAAGGACTCTGAGTGATCAGGCAAGGCGAAACTCTTCGAGGCCGTATGGCCACGAAGCTCTGCTCTGGGTTATCGCGACGGTGCGCGAAAGCTGCGTGACGAAACGGCTTAAGAAAGGCGACAATTCGATAATGGTTTTGTGAAACCGTCTGCGACCGACTTGCGCGTTTGGATGGATACACGCCATGAGGACCCCCTAAACGCCTGATCGCCAACGGAGCCCTCCATGCGCCCTTATCTTATGCTGATCCCGGTCCTCACGATTGCCGCCCTGACCGCCTGTGAGCGCTCGATCACGGGCTTGCCACCGGTCGCGGTGCCCGCCACTGCAGAGACCGCTTCAGTTGCAGGCGCCGGTGATGCGGCGGACGATCCCGGCTTCTGGCGCGCCAGCGATCCGGCCCTGAGCCGCATTCTGGGCACCGACAAACAGTCTGGCCTTTATGTCTACGACCTTGCCGGTGAGACGCTTCAGTATCTCGATGTGGGTCGAATGAATAATACCGACGTACGCTATGGCTATGATGCGGGCGGTGAAATCGTTGACATCGCGGTGGCCACTGACCGCACGCGCATCGGTCTGTTCGTCTTCTTTATTGACCCGGCCACCGGCATGGTGAGCGAAGCCCCCGGCGGGGCCCTTCCCCACTATTTTGATGACCCCTATGGCCTGTGCCTGTGGTCGCGCCCCGATGGCGGGGTCGATGTCTTCTTCACCGAGGACGATACCGGACGCTTCAGTCAGCTGCGGCTGGGGTTTGAAGATGGCGTCATGACCTCAGAGGAAGTGCGCAGCTTCACCATCGGGACCATCACCGAGGGCTGCACCGTCGATGACCGAACGGGCACGGTCTACATGGCAGAGGAAAATGTCGGCGTCTGGAGATTCAGTGCAGACCCGTCCGCTGGCGACGACCGGGTGATGTTCGCCGAGATCGATAACCAGGCGCTCGTCGCCGATGCCGAGGGCGTCACCTTGTGGCCCAGCGAAGCTCACGGTGATCGCCTGGTAGTCTCAAGCCAGGGCGATAGCGCCTATGCGGTGTTTGATCTTGAAACCGCTGAGCTGATTGGCCGGTTCGAAATTGCCGGCGGCGAGATTGACCGCACCACAGAAACCGACGGCATCGACATCCACGCCGGAGCCCTGCCCGGCTATCCTGAAGGCCTGTTCCTGGCTCAGGACGATGCCGAAGACACTGGCGGTCAAAATTTCAAGATCGTGGATTTAAGAGACGTGCGCCTCGCACTGGAAGGCTGGAGCGCGGCGGGTGGCGACTAGTGGATTTCTTGCTTGCCGCGCGGCTCTTCAACAACATCGCGAGGTTGCTCATAGCTGTCGTCGTCTTCGTCTTCCATGCTTCCAAAGCGCGACTGCCAGTCTTCAAAGAAATTGACCATGGAGCTGATGCGCTGGCGGGTCACTTCAATCTCGCGCTTGGTGGCGGCCAGCAAGCCAAGCCATGAGGCGCGGTCACCCGCCTCCATGTCAGACAGATTGTCGGACATGCGCTCGAGCGGATCAAGATAATCAGCCTTGATCATCGACACAAAGCGCTGCTTGGAGGCGTCCATGGACGCTTCCAGGCGCAGGGCCTGTTCGGCCTGCTGGCGGGCTTTGACTTCGGTCGCCATCGCGCCGAACAGCTTGCGCGTGAGCGGCCAGAAGATGAACAGCGCCTCTGCGACCAGAACCAAAATGATCAGGATCAACTGGATCATGTGGGCTGCGGCGATGGTTTCCAGACCATTTTCTGCGTCGCGCTGGAACAGGCTGACCGCGTCATCAAGGCCATCGAACAAAGGCCCAAAGGCCAGCGTTTCAAGTTGGGCCAGCTCTCCAGCTGAAAGGGCGCGGTCCGCAGCCGGTTCAGCCAGAATGACGAATTCACGCACCAGCTCATCAAGCCCTCCCGGGCCGGTGAAGCGGTCGCGGATTTCTACCGATAACTGAACGCTCATCGGATGGGTCAGCGCATAATCACGAAGGTCAGCATGGGCTGACTGCAAACGGTTGAGCGTCACAGCGAGGCGTTCAACACGAACCTCGGTGCGTCCATTGTCATCGCTTAAAGCCTGGGTCAGGGCCAGCGTACGCTGGCTGAGCATGCGCTGGGCACCGCTGACATTGACCATGGTGGCCGCTTCACGCTCCTCGCTCAGCGTGTGCTCGATATAGACATGGGCGGCCAGCGAAACCGCGACCAGAACAAACAGGGCAATCGCGTAGCTGGCAAAAAAGCGGCGCTTCAGGCTTTCAGGGGTCGCGTCGGCCATAACACGGGTCCAATCGGGCTTGCTACTTTGAATAAATCTATTCAGTGCAGGCATTCATCCACGGCTTTGGTTATGAATTGATGAAAGCCCAGAAGACACATCGCGTTTTCATGCGCGACAGCTAGGTGTGAGACAGGCACGGCGTGCAGGTAACGCCCCGTTAGTTATACTTATTTAAGACAGTTTAACGCCCCTGCGTCACTCTGCCCGGTCGAGACCTTTAGTCCAACCTGGTGGTGGTGACCCCATGCGTATGCATCCAAGCGCACTTTTAAGACGCCTGGCCCGTGACAAATCGGGACATGTGGCGATTATCACTGCAATCATCGCGCCAACCCTTGTGGCTGGAGCCGGGATCGGCATGGAGGCTGGTCACTGGTTCTACCAGCAGCGCACCGCCCAGCTCAGCGCCGATGTGGCCGCCTATGCCGGGGCCGTTGTCGCGCGCGCAGGCGGCGAGGTTGCCGAAATCAACGCCGGCGTGACCGAAGAAGCTGAACGCAACCGGTATAATCCCGATATTGGCACGCTGCAGATCAACTGGCCGCCCCTGTCGGGTCCCAACCAGAATGACCGTTCGGTGGAAGTGATCCTGACCCAGAGCTGGCCGCGCGCCTTTTCCGCGCTCTATGCCGAAGGCGACATGGTGTTCCAGGTCAGGTCCGTCGCCCGCTTTGACGAGCCGGGGCCTGCTTGCATCCTGGCGCTTGATCCGGCAGGGAGCGCCTCGCTGGAGTTCAGTGGCTCCACCGCCGTCACGCTGACCAATTGTGACCTGATGTCCAACTCCATCGCCGTAGACGCGCTGGCCGTCACCGGCTCTGGTAGCGTGACCGCCAGCTGCGCCAACTCGGTGGGCGGCATGAATATTTCCGCCTCGCTGACCATGACCGACTGTAACGAGGCGCGCACCAACCTGCCGCCAGCGCTCGACCCCTATACCGAGCTGGTGGAACCGACCGCAACCGGATGCAAGAACATTCCCGGTGGTGGCGGCGGCACGAAAGTCATTACGCCAGGGCGATATTGCAACGGCATGAATCTGAACGGCAATGTCGTAATGGAACCCGGGGTCTACATCGTGGACGGTGGTGTCTTCCGCACCAACGGCAACTCCACGGTGACCGGTTCTGGTGTCACGATTTTCCTGACCAATGACGCCGAGGTGCAGATGAATGGCGTGGCCGACGTCAATCTGTCCGCACCGGAAACGGGCGACTATGCTGGCCTGCTTTTCTGGGGCGACGATAACAATCTGGCCGACACCAGCGTAATTTTTAATGGCACCGCCAGCTCAAGTCTCGTTGGCGCGCTCTACTTTCCAAGCCAGACCATCGACATGCGGGGCGATTTTTCCGGCAGTGATGGTTGCACGCGCCTGATCGGCTATCGCATCGATGTGTCGGGCAACACCACATTTGACTCAGACTGCAGCGCGGCCGGGGTGACCACCCTGCAAACGCCGGGCTCTGTCCGGCTGGTCGAATAGGAGGCAGACCGCATGTTCTCGTCCTTCAGGCGTTTTAAAAAAGACCACTCAGGTGCCGGCGCGGTGGAGTTTGCCCTTATCGCCCCGCTGCTGGGCATGGTGATGGTGGCGGCCGCCGACATCGCCCATATCGCCTTTGAGCGCTCCGACATGCTGGGCGCGGTGCGGTCTGGAAGCCAGTATTTCATGGCCGGTGGCACCGATACCGATCGGGCCAAGATCATCATCCAGACCAGCTGGTCCTCCATGCCGGACAACGCGGTGATCAACGTCAACCGGGTGTGTGAGTGCGGCGGCGCGACGGCCAGCTGTAATGTGCTGTGCCCGGACACGACCGTCCCGATTGCCTACGCGGTGATCGACCTGGAGGCTGATATCGACGGGATTTTCGTAAATTACTACAACACCGCCAGCGATCAGGTGCGCGTGCGATGAAGCGCTTCTTCACACACGACACCCGTGGCAGCACCGCTGTCGAGTTCGCCTTTATCGCGCCGATCTTCATTCTGCTGGTCGTGGCCGCTATCCTGTTCGGGCAGGCCTATTACGCGCTTGGCTCCGTCCAGTGGGCGATCGAGCGGACGGCCCGTGATCTGATGGTGGACGGTGAGCTGACCGAGGCCGAGTTTGAAACCCGTGTTCGCCAGCTGACCGACAGCCTGACGGCGATGAATTATACCGTCGCCTACCAGGACGTGATGTATGGCGAGATCCGCGTGACGGAAATCACCACCACGCTGCAATACACCATCAATGTTCCGGTGGTGGGTAGCTATACCCTCACCTACCCGGTGGAAGTCCACAGCCCCCGCCCGGTGGTCTGACCCCAGCCACATCTGCCACTTTTCCCCGGCAACACGCCCATGCTATGGCAGACAGGTGCGTCCCCGTAGCTCAGCAGGATAGAGCAACGGATTCCTAATCCGTAGGTCGGAGGTTCGAATCCTCTCGGGGACGCCAGAGCGCTTTAACCCAATTATAAACATATAGTTAGGATACCGCTTCGGCGCTTAAATTTAAAAAAACTTGGCCAGTTTCTGGGCCAAATTCTGGGCTATCTTTGACCCTAGGCCGACATAAGGTTCAGCTGCGGCAACTCAGCGTCCACTTCATGTACCCTGCCGGTCCTCCGCTCCCATACGATCAGTAGCGAGATCAGCGTGGGTCTGGATGCCCGGCGGCGTGTGTGCTCGCTTCAAAAGGGGGAGAGAAACATCCGCGTGCCCGGTTCGCGAACCCTTTCCACAAACCGCATTCTAGGGACCCACCGGCATCGGCTTGACGACCATATATTTCTTATGGTTTTGAGGGATTGAAGACAAGCGGGTGCGACTGTAGGTTTCTGGGATCATATTGTAAGTGGGGCGCAGCGTGCGGAATGCGGTAACAGATCTCGCGACATTAAAGCCAATCGACCTTGACGCAGTCGAAAAAGAAATTCGCGTCCAGCGGGCTATTGATGAGCGCAACACACCCGAAGCTTCGAAAGAGGAAGTAGACCTAAGCTTTGCAAATACCATCGCTGACCGGCTCGGTTCGGCCGCTACGATAGCATCTAAAGACGCAATTGGACGCCTAGTCTACCAACGAACGCAAGCTGCCAAGGCGTGCGAAGGTCTTGACTTCGAAAAAGAGAAAAATCAGATCCGCAGTCGCCAAAGCGAAATTCGCGTAGAGATCCGTCGCGACGAAGACGACCTGAACTACGCATTCGAGCTGTTCCAAAGGTCGAAGGCATTTTTCGATCAGTACCGCGAGGAACGGAGCTTAGTGCGCCCTGCAAAGCGCGGCGAGCAATTTGGCACGCTAATGGCTTTCTTAGCGATAATCGCTAGCATCGAAGCGATCTTTAACGCGATTTTTCTCGCCCCCGTTGACCCTGCCGGGATTGTCTTCGGCTGGATTACGGCAGTTTTGATTTCCTTGGTGAATGTTGGATTGGGTTTCGCGGTCGGTAACGGATCGAAGCTCTTTAATAGCATAAGGATACACGCAAAAATCCTTGGTGCCACTATTGCTCTAATTGGTACGCCGTTGCTCTTCGCATTTCACTACTTGGTAATGAAATACAGAGCCGAAATGAGCCTTCTTGGCGAAGAAGTGGAGGCTGGCGGCGAATATATCGGCTTGTCGGAGCTCTTCGAGCGGACCTGGGTCGCCATTTTGGAGCACCCTTTTGCAGTTGGAGACATGATCTCATTTATCGTCTTCATCGTCGGCGTATTTATTGCGTGCCTAGCTATAAGAAAGGGATTTACAACCGGTGACCCGTACCCCGGTTACACGGCAGCTCAAGCCCAATTTGAAGTAAACCGCGCAGGCTTTGTTGACCGTCGCAATGGTCACCTTGATGAGCTGCAGTCTCTTAGAGATGACGTAATTGATCAGATTGATCAGTTCATTCGGGATGCTGACGCAGGAAAGACGAAAGCGCTCAACTGGGCGCAACAATCAAGAGCGCTGCTTCAATCCTATCGAACCTTCACCAATTCAGTTGATACGACTGCTAGCCAATTGATCGAGCGCTATCTCGAACCGATCAAAGGACGAGAGAAAACAGCAGTTAGAAAGCGCCTCAAGGAGCGAATTGAACCAGCGTTAGCGCACGCCGCAGATATTGAAGCGTTGGTGGATGATGTGGTTGAGGCGGCAGAGCGAGGTGCGGAGGACGCTAGAGAGGCACGTAGGGATGCTGACGAGCTGCGCACAGAAACCATCGCATCGATTGATAAGCAAATCGCTGATTTCAAAGAAAAGTTTGATTAATGGCACGATCCAGAAGGAGACGTAGGTCCTCGTTCGCCTCAACGAACAACTGGCCAGTCATCATTAGTGCTGCTCTAGGGGTCGCCGTTTTAGCAGGCCTGACCGGTGTGATCCTTAGCTCTTCTCCTCCCGAGCGAGATGAGGACCGGTGCCTTGCTGATGTTGGGCCGTCTACGGTCGTGGCGGTGGTTGTAGACGCAAGCGAAGAGTTTAACGAAGTCCAGCGGCAAGCGCTAATGGATCGGTTTTACAGAGCACTTAGTCGAGCTGCGCCATCGGACGAGCCTTCAAGGCCGGTAGCCGGTGAGGTGCGCGTCGATGTGTATAATGCGAATGCCCCGCTAGGCGGGCTAATCGAGCCAGTTTTTTCTCAATGCTCCACGCCAAAATTGACTGGCCTACAGGCCCTCGCGGGCAACCCTTCCAGAGAAGAGCGCGAGTACGAAGAGGCCTTTGCGAGACCATTAGATGAGGCCGTTCGGGGTCTTACGACTGGTACAAGCAGTGAAACGTCGCCAATTCTAGAGAGCCTCACCGCGGCCGCTGAGAGGTCGTTTGCAGGGCGCGATGAGGCTCAGCAGAATAGCATTATCCTCATCTCGGATCTTCTGCAGAACTCTAGCTTGGTCTCGTTCTATGGCCGCCAGCAGGTGCCTTCATTCGAGAGCTTTACGAGCCTGCCGGGGCGCAGTTCGGTTTCACCTGATCTGAAAGGAGCCGACCTGTGTCCGATCATAATCAACCGGTCCACTGAAAACGAAGACCGGCTCCAAACAACAAGACTTGTCGATTGGTGGGCGAACTATGCAGACAGGATGCGAGGGCGCCTAGACATGGTATGTATTCGGGAGCTCCAACTGTGAGCAAATCGACCAATAAGGAAGAAAACCGAGCAGAGTCAGTTCCCGAGGTGCCGGACCTGGAGCCAACGCTCGGATCTGCGCCAACTGGTGAGCAAGAGCCTGGGGCGACGAAGCCAAAAACCTCGATGAGGGCAACCGCTAAACCGAAGAGGCGCTCAACGGTACTCCCAAATCGTTTCAAGTCGCTCTTCCCTCAGGACATTGCGAGAATGAACGTGGCTGACGCACGTGAGCGCATTACGTTCATAGGCGTCCTGGTTGGGGTGTCAGTCTTCATTTTCATCGGCAAAGCCTTTCTTGGCCTGCCGGCATGGATTGGTTTAGTAGTCTCAGCAGCCGGCGTATTCGGCTATGGGATCTTAGCTTGGCTGGACCGCAACAATCGAGTGCGAATGGATAAGGCCGGAGATAATTGCTACTATCTTGGCCTCACCTTCACTCTAACAAGCCTCGCGGCGGTTCTATACCGAATCGACTTTGATGTTTCGGTTGCCGAGTACATCATCTCAGGATTTGGCATCGCGATTGGCTCAACGATCTTCGGTATCATCGCGCGCCTAGTGCTAATTCAGTTCGTAGAGGAGCTGGATGATATTGAGCAGAAAGCTCGAACGAGGCTTACAGAAAGTGCAGACCAGCTTCGTGTGGACCTTGAGGATGCCACTAGCCGCTTCCAGGGCTTCATGATCTCCCTCCAAGATGAGGTGAAGGTGTCCATCGTCTCCATGACAAGCGAACAGGTGAAGCAGCAGCGTGAACTGGTCGGAGCAGTAGAAAGTGCGCTCAAAGATGCCATCGGCACCATGGAACAATCATCAAACAAGCTGGCCGACACACTAGGCGATCACTCAAAGGTCATCGCCGACTTCAACGCCGCTTCAAAGCGTAGTGCCAAGGCGGCTGACAATCTTGCTGAGAAGGTCAGCTCCATCGAGTTGCCATACGACCAGTTGGAAGAAGGGGTTGGAAAGGTCGTTTCAGAGATTGATAAAATCCGTGAGGGCTTAAGCGACCTACCTTTGCTGGCAGCTGCTGAGAAAATGGATGAGTACGCCCGCTCCACGCATGAGATGCATACCAAGGTCTCCGAATTGACATCCACAACTGGGCGCATGGTTGAACAGCTTGAGAAAATTAGCACCAGCTTCGAGAAGACCGCAGACCAAAGCGGGGCTGCTAGCGACACTTTGCGAGAGACCGTCAAAGAGCTGCAGGAAGGCCTGAACTCTTTCCAGAAAGTTGCATCTGATTACGTGGATGGGATGACTGATGTAGCAGAGACGCTCGCGGAGAAGGTGGATGTCTGAAGAGGCACACCTGCAAGCTCGGCACTATCGAAGGGGTACCATTCTTGGATTGACCCTCGCGGAGCTTCTTATGCTTTTGCTCTTCCTGTTTCTGCTAATCATGGCATTTGTGATCAACGAACGTGAAGAGCGAATTGAACAGCTCGACGAGGAGCGAAGAGCATGGCGGGAAAATGTCCCACTCGCTACCGGGATTGTAATCCCACAACCTATCAGCACAGTGCTTCAACCCGCTGATCTTGATCGTCCAATAGAAGACCTCCGCGCAATTCGAGAGGAGCGAGATCAGCTTCAACAAGCAGTCAACGAGATCGCTGTGGAAGATCTCCAAGACTTAATTGAACTCAAAGAGGCGCTTGAGGAACTTGCACATGACGTAGGGGTCGAAAGCCCTAGCCATGTGGTTGAAACGATTACTTCACTTGTTCAGCGCGCTAGCTCTATTCGGCCAGGTCAACGACCAGGCATCACACTTGAGGAAGGGCTTGAGGGGCTGGGAAGCGGTTTGGAGCCCTGCATTTGGATGCCATTCGAGGAAGGAGCCACCACTAGACGTGTGGCGTTCTCATACGTAGTGACGCTCCTTACGGACGGCATCAGAGTTTCAGAAGGAGACCCTGAGGCATTTAACCAAGCATGGACTGGGGATCTGCCTAGGATTCCTTCAGGCAGCATCATTAGTATTGATGAATTCAATCAGGCAACGCAGCGGTTCAAAGATGTTGGCAATTCCGGTGCTCCTGTTGCTGGAACAGATACTCCAAGGAGATGCCGTTTTTATGTGCGTCTTCAGAGATCGCGCCGACTCACTGATATAGACTTATATGACAATATGATTCAGGGCGTTACCCAGAATTTCTTCAGAGGTTATCGCATTGAGATCGTCGACTGAAAGATCACTTGCAAGTTTAAGGCGCCTCAAAGCCGCAACGCTTCGGCGATCCGTTCAACGAAATGGCATCGAGCTTCCGTCAACCGAAGCAGTCGTCTTTGTGGAGGCATTTCCGACGCTTAAAGCGGCGAAGGCAGCTGTAATTGCAGCTCGCAGAAGTCAGTTCATGCCACAGCTTCGGCGACTTTTCGCATTAGCGCGTCGCCAATTGGGAAACCCATGACATACCTAAGCCTCTTAGTGGCAATTTTTGCCGTCCAGCAGCTCTCTGGGGATGCTGTGGTGATCGATGGTGATACATTGGCCTTAGGAGAGGATAGAATTCGCTTGCACGGAATTGATGCACCTGAGAGTTCTCAATGGTGCAGGACACGGAACAACATCTGGGCCTGTGGCGAAGCAGCAACCGCTTACCTAACCGACCTGATTAACGAACAACCTGTCCGATGCGACGTGACGGACATTGATCGCTATGGGCGCAGCATCGGGATCTGTTACTCTCAGGACGTAACGCTGAACGAGCATATGGTCCGCTCGGGATTTGCTCTCGCCTACCGACAGTACTCGGTCGATTACATTGAAGCTGAACGGCTTGCCGCTTCAGAGAGCGTCGGAATGTGGGCAGGTAGCTTTGCTGCGCCGTGGGATTGGAGGCGTGGCGAGCGTGACACACAATATTCTTCGAGAAACCCGCTAGGCGCAGCCGGGGCTGAATTTGCGGACAAAGACTGTTCTGACTTCGCGAGTTGGGAAGAGGCGCAAGCGTTCTTCGAAGCCGCTGGTCTAGGAGACCCACATCGACTTGACGGAAACCGAGACGGTATCGCGTGCAACGCTTTGCAACGAAATTGACCAAGAGTTCGGCAGGCCAACACATGTATCGTCATTGCAGACTTATTCTAGCGGAGTCCCCCGAAAATCGTGCGCCTCAACCAGGAGCAAATTGACGCCTATTGCGCCCTGTTAATTGATCTGACCGGGCGCTTCTGCCCAGCATGATCTCGAATTCATACATGACACGCCGCAAAAAGCTTAGAGCGTCGGGTAAAACCTGAAATCACAAAGGTTCAGATCTACCAAGAAAACCCGACGCTCACCTTACCGGCGTTTCTGCCGCCATCGCCCTGGGCGTACGCTAGGCCAACATCGAAGCGTCCCTGGACACGGGCATAACTAACACCGAATGCTTGCTCGTTGCCGAATGCGCCGCTCGTAAGACCTACGCGGTTCGATGCTCCGTCAACTGGCAGCTGGATTTCTAGCGCGGAGGCGACAGCTGAGGAGGAGTCGATCTGACTATTTATCGTCTCCATAGATGCAAGGCCTGCCTGCGACCTCACGAGGAATGATTGCTGTAACCTGTAAAGCGGCAACCCGAGTCCACTCTCTGTCCCCAGAAGGGTTGCTTCGCCAGTTTGAGCATCAATGACATAAAGATCTACGTCAGTGGCACCACACTGGTTGGCGCTCGCGTAAATTAGTCCAGAAGTAGGATCGGGTTGAATATTCTGGAAAAACCTTGTGCCAGTGCCGCCGGAGGGTAACGCACAGGTTCCGAGGAGGCCTGATATATCAAAACGGCTTGTTTCACCTTCTTCGGGTGTCCAAAACACCATTTCGTCGGCATCCGGGGTTACAAAGGCAAATTCTTGGGATGCGGCGGCACTTGTGCAAATCGCTGCCAGTCCTGCTGAGATGAGAAACGCTTTCATGATGCTCTCCTGTGCTGGCCGCAGGCTGACAGAAGCGCGTTCAACTGTGAAGGGGTTTGGGAGCCGTAGATTGCGTTTAAATTGTCAAGCGCTCTCGACCCTATTTTTTGCGTGAGGCTTGCTCCGTATTTGCGCGAGACCTGATTAGGTGCCTAAAGTCCTTTTCCGCCTGAGACCGCCTGAGCCTCCTGTCTTCCTCGCTATCGACAGCGGCCTCTGGAGGCTCCCATAGCATCCACGGGATAACCTTCCGTCCACATCGGCTACACACGCCCCGTCTGCGCGCAGCCTCCATCGCTGACACGTAGTCACCGTCTGGGGCTAGGCGTTTGCCTCCAGTGTGTCCGCAGCTCTGGCAGCTCGCGATTATGGCGTATGGCTCAGGCATGCTGGTTGTGGGGCCAAGGTGCAAGGTCTACTGTTTATTCATCATGGTTAGAGTGAGGTCACTTGGCAGTTTAAGATTATGACTGAAAAAACGGACCAAGAAGACAATGACCTCGCTTTGAAATCTGCAGCGGCCCTCGCGCGGCACAACGGGCGAACACCAGTGGACCCAAACGACTTAGGCAAATACAAAGAAAAGTTGTTCTTCGACAATTTCCTCCTAGATTTGCCGTTCAGAGTCGCTTTGTATCTGATCGTGATGGCGGTGGGTGGCTTTCTTCTGATAGGCCTCACCCTAGGGCTTATGTGGTTGGGAGGACGGATTTAAAACGACATCACCTTTCGTTAATTCTTATAGCCTTTCGCACGCCCGCGTATAACTATGCGTTAGAGGCGAGCCTCGCGCTGACAGGTGGGTCAAAACAATACTATGTGCTCCGCTCCCCTTATCGAAAAAGAAGTGGGGTCAGTCAAATTCCCCCGCAATCTGTAGCGTTTCTTGATGTATAGAGCGCCACGAGCTTCCCCCGTGGGGGTCTGCGATCTGTGGGGTCAGCCGAAGCAGGGGGTGGGGGTTAGTCTTTATCTAAAATTTCATTGGACTCTTGCCTGAATCCACCGGGATTCCCACCTTGGAACCATGACGAGTGATACCAAAAAGTGCCGAACGTGCCATCAGCGTAAGCAAGCGTCAGAGTTCTACGCAAAGCGCAAGGACTGCAAAGCCTGTATCTCAGAGATCAACAAAAAGGCGCGCGCCATGCGTTCTGATAACAAAGAGTTCCAACGCGCTGAGAACATTCGTCAGGCCAAAGGCATTAAGCCTTCAGTGGAAATGAACGAGGCCGATTGGGCGATCTGTCCCAAGTGTTATCAGCTCAAGCACCATTCTGAATTTCCAAAGCATACCGGACGCCAACGCAGGGTTTGTGGCGACTGCAAAGGAAGGCGCCTCCCGAACGTTTAACAAAAAGCGACGAACGTTGCAGTTTGTGAATTTGGCTGTAGAATCCCCTCTCGAGGAGGAGACGCAGCCATGAAAAAGTACGTGATCTACAAGCGAGTTTCCACGAAGCAGCAGGGCGAAAGCGGCCTTGGTCTAGATGCCCAAGACAGGGACATTGAGCTTTTCCTCAGTCACTTCAGCGAAGAGCCGTATGAAGTGATCGGGACATTCACCGATGTGCTGTCTGGTAAGTCTGCTGACCGTCCTGAGCTTGCCAAGGCTATTGAATTGGTCCGTGGCAATCGAGGCAGCGAGCTACTGGTTTCAAAGCTAGACCGACTGTCGCGGGACGTGGAGACCATTGCAGGGTTCATTAAGCGTGTCCCGTTTCGTGTCGCCTCGATACCAAACGCCTCACCAATGCAGCTGCATATCTACGCGGTGCTGGCTGAACAGGAGCGCGAGTTCATCAGCCAGCGAACCAAAGCCGCACTGGCCGCACGAGAGCGCAGGACGGGGCTGAAGAATGGCGGTCTGCGAGACAACTCAGCTAGTCTCAGCGTTCACGCCAAGTCAGCCGCTGATGAGTTCGCGGCAAAGGTGATCAAGATAGTGAAGCCAGTGCTGGACCAGTCTGGCAGTTATTCCGAAGCAGCCGCGACGCTCAATGAGAGCGGTATCCTTACAAGGCGCGGCAAGCACTGGCACGCTCAGCAGGTGAAGCGGATCGTACAGCGCGCGGGATAGATATACTATTTTAGTTGATATTTTTGCTGCCTAAGACACATATTTGAACGCATTTTGCGAACGTCAAAAGCATAATGATTTTAGACCAATATAATAAAGCCTCACAACATGCAGGACCGTACACACAAAGACGCTTTACCTAAAGTCCACTCAGCACCCCTCACCTACAAGACCGAATTTCAGAATAAGACCACCCAGCTATAATTAACGCCCCCAGTATGTAAGAGGGGCTAGATGCACTCTAGTATACTAAGAGTCACCCTAGTCCCCTGAGGGAGGGGGAACCCCGTTAGGGGTGATCCCCCCATCCTAGATATGGACAGTATATCTCAGAGACACTCGAGGTATACCCGAGGTCTAACTGTATGTAGGGCGCTTAAAGCCGCTCAAGAGCCACTCACGAAGTTGATCCTTTTCAGGATAACGAAAGTGCTCTGGTCACGGCTCGGTCAGTTTTCATTTGTTGTCTGACCTGAACGCAGCTGAGGAGCGGTCTGAACAAAGCACCACCCCTCCCGCTTATCCGAATTTGGTTTTGTCTCCGGCCCAAAGCCCAACCGAATTATTCAACGTCTGTAGAACTTTCCGTCTGCGTCGCTCAGCGGATGGTCTTTTGTCTTGGGCTAAATGCCCCACCGAAAGTCACCCATGTCCCTCCTGTCACCCCGGCGTCACTCGGCGTCATCTTTCCGTTCACTCGAAGACTCTTTGGCGAACCTCACGCCGCCTAACCCCTGCGCAATGGACGGCTGTACTCACTCAGCCGACCGCAAAGGACGCTTCTGCAAACCCCACGGAACCTACCGCGCACGCCACGGAGCAGCTGATCCTGCTGATGTGATTTCTGCTGATGTCCTGGAGTCAGCCGCGCGTCATCTGCTGGCTGACAATGAGTTCCGTCGCGAGATAAACACGGATGAGGTCCACGCCGCCTATCTCGATCTGCTTGAGGGGCCTGAGGTTAAACCCGGCGATCTACTCGACACTCGCGACCCGACCACCAAAGAGTTCATGGCTGTAGCTTCGCAGCTGAGCTTTGAAGGTCAGGTTAGCCTCTATTGGCGCCACCTCGCCCGTGAGGGCTTCCTGCATAAGCCCGAAACCACTCTAGCTGTCTGCCTAGCGTCTCGCTGGATCTACCTCCTGTTAGCCAACGCTGGGCTTTTGGGAGCGTCTCAGCAAGGCGGATGGACAGGTCAGGACCACATTGCCGCCTATCGCACCACGTTCGGACGGTGGCTAACGCGCGATCAGAAACTTACGATATACCGACTACCCGCAGCAGTGGCTCGCCGCTTCGCACCTAGCTTGGAAAAAAGCGTCCTCTCAAGGGGCACATTTAATCAGCATGACGATGCTAAATTCCTCGCGCGCCTTAAGCCTCTCTCCCAACATGATAACTTTGCAGCAAGGCTAATTGCTGAGTCCGCCGCGCGTCGATCATTGTAGAATTCGAACGTGGATCTTTTACTCACATTGCTTCGCACTGAGATTTGGATTCAGGCTTATGCGCGTCTCAACTACGAAGCCTCACTGCTCAGACTTTCGCGCTTCGTCTGTCTTTTTCAAGATTGTCTGGCGTGTCAGAGGTTCATCAAACCTTATTTCCACTAGCAAGATTTGGGCTTCCCTGCACCGCTGCCGCTTAGCTTCATCTCGCCTTTTCTGGGCTGCGAGGGCCTTCGTCCCGCCCCAAGCTTTTACTGGCTTGTAGTGTTGTTGGCCCTGATACTCGTAACCAATCTTCAGTCGAGGAAGATAGCAATCGATTTCAAGGCCGTTTAGCCAGTCCGGGCGATGATGTTTTAGTATCTCTTCGCCGGGAAAGGTCTGCGCAACGATATCAGTCATTATGGCTTCTGATATCCATCCTTCACCGACCGCACGGAAGCCAAAATCTTTCCTAACTTCATTTTCGACAAACCGATTGATCTTTGTGGCGGTACGTGATGCGAGCTTATCCAGTTCATAAGTCTCGTCGTGAAGTTCTTGTTGAAAGCCGCCTTGTTCTCTCTGCTGTTTTTTCAGAAATTCTGATTTTCTTGTAATCTCTCTTAGCTCATCGCAAAGTTGAGCAATCCCCTCCGGTAAAAACGCCGTTTGCCAATCGGCCAAACTTGGAAGAAGCCCCATTTCGAAACGCTTTAGCTCGATATAGTAGCCATAGAACTGGCGAAACTTCCCTCCGTACATAGAAGCGCAATACCGCATCGTGGGCGTCATTTGCTGACATCGATGGCAGACGCCCTCAGCCATTAGCATTTTGTCTAGATCTAGCTTCACCTCAGTCTCTTTAAAGTGGAGACCAAGGAAGGCAGGCAAAAAGACTTTTCCCGAAGAGTAACACCCAAGGCGCCGCTTCTCGTGGTGCTCAAGAATTTTCCGCACGCCATTCACCGAGCATGTGCAAATACTCGGCGGTTCTTCCTGAGAAGCTGCGAAGCCTAGCAAGGGGGCGTATGCCGAGTAGTGCACCCACGGGTGAGGTAGAGCTTCCTTCACTACGGTCGGCGCGCCTGACACAGGCGCATCGGCCTGATTAGGAAGCGACTGCGCTCTCCTCTTCATTGCCCAACCTCTTTCGGAGTCGACGAAAGATTACAAAGCACACTTGCCGTGACGCAAGGTCAAGGCTCCTGAAGTCACCGCAGGCCCAACTATTCAGCAACTCAGCCCCCGCGCAGGACCTCACGAGCTAACTGTCTAGTCGATTGTGATTGTTCGGCTGATACGACCGCGACCGCTACCACCCACCACATTCCTAGAGGAAGAATTTTATATGAGCTTTCGCACATTTCTTACGCCAACCGAGCTAGGTGCTCTTCATACTAAAGCCGAGCGCCTCGCCTCACTATGGGCTGGCTGGGCAAATTTCCTAGCCGAAGAAGCGACCGCGCCAATCGTGTCTCAACTGACTGACCCACGCCAAGGCAAAATCGATCCTGATGACCTGTCGCTTGTCGTGAAGGTGTTTAATTCACTTGAAGAGGCTTCAGGTTCCGACCCTACAATAGCGCACGACTGGAAGACCGCGCTCAAGAACTATCACTACCGCCAACGCATCTCACAGGAGATGGCTGTCGAGGGTGCCGACTAACTCCAGAGCTAGAGTCCAAAATCTGTCCGTACAGCGCACTTCAGGGGTGTCAGGTAGGTAAGCCTATCCAGCCCCCGAAACGGCGCTGTATGGACTCTGTATAAACAGCCCCAAAATCGGGCCTAATGATTTCAACGGGCTATGAACCACTAATTTGAGCTAAATTCAGGGGGTATCATGCGGCCTAATCTGATCAGGCTCGCGGCGGTCCTGCGGTCCTCTTGAAGGTTGACCACTTCCCCGGCTGGATAACCGAAATGGGGAGGGCGCGAGTCTAGCGCAACGGGGGCTAGGCCGGTTTAACGCCGGGGACCGTCGGCTTTTCGAACACATCTGACCAGTCGAGTTTATTGATCCACTCTCTTAGCGCCTCGACATCGCCCTTCGATCCGTAATGCCCGTAGGTCATCGTCTGTGTCTTATGCCCGACAATCCTAGCTGCGATGTGTTCTGGGACACCCAAGTCACTGAAGCGACTGGTAGTCATATGACGAAGAGAGTGAAACACGCGCTTGTTCTTATGCTCAGGACCGTCAAACCCCGCAGCCTTTTTGGCCTCTGTGAATTGTCCGCTAATTGCGCTAGCGGATTTCGGATGAGCTACCCAATCCTTCACCGTTTCTCTTAAGGCGTCTGGGCAGGGTACGTACCTGTCCCCTCCCTCGCTCTTTTGACGTGGAAAGAGTAGCCAGTCGTTCTTACTGTCGTATGACATACGAGCGATGGCCCCCTCCCTCGCCCCTGTGAAGAGGGCAATCTCTACAGTTTTGGCAAGCCACTTAGAAGAAGACGCTGCTAGGACTGCTCTCAGGGCGTCCGGGGTCCATACCTTGCGTTCAATCACAGGGATGGACGAATTAGCGGAGACGCCAATCAGACTGGAGATGTCTTCGCCTTGGTAATTAACGACGCCTCTGATAGCCGAGAGCGCCTTGTTTACCGTAGCAGCGGCTTTGGTCTTGCCTTGTGTGTTCGCGAAGTGCTGAAGGCTTTGCCTCGTGAGATTTTTGATTGGCGGCAGGCTCTTGTCCGCCAGCTCAAAAGCTTTCCGGTACTCAGCCTTTGTCTTGCTCGCTAGATTAGGCTTCTGCGATAGGAACGACTCACCAGCGTCGCTGTAAGACAGGTGGCCGTGGTACTGATCCACCAGCTTCGCCAGCTTCCTGCCTTCCTCTGTATGCTGCTGAACGTAATCCCGCGCTTTGTCGAGAGCCTCTTTGCTACCATCCTTAGCGTGCTTCATTGCCAAGGCGTCTATCTGGTCGGTTATCTCATCGAGCAGCGGAGTGACTTCCAAGTCGCCGTAGGTGAACTCACCTCGTTCGTAGGCAGCTTGGTCAATGAACGTGGTGTCGATGCTCTCGGCTGCTTTACGGCCTGCTCGGATTAGGTGCCAAGACCGCTCCAGCTCTCTGGATTTGGCGTCTCTGAGTTTGCGAGCGTCGTCCCTTTTGCGTGTCTTTAGAGAGACCTCAATCCGCGATTTCCCGAACTGGTCTCGAACGTCTTTAGGCACATCGCGGACGTAGTAGAAGGTCTTGCCCTTCAGCTTCAGGTGCTGGTCCTTAGTTCGCATCTGCTCGGCCTTGCTTCGAATTAAAAACTTGGCCAACTTCTGGGATAGTTCGATAGGGGAGAGCAAGCCCTTTCAGCAATATAAGGCAATATCACCGATCAGGCCAGCCCTCCTCTCGGGGACGCCAGCTTTGCCGGATTATGACCGTGGTCTGAAACAAATCTGCCGATCAGGGTGATCCTGACCGGCAGACTTCAGGTTCAGTCGAAGCTCTAGCGCCCCGCTCCGCGCCTTGCCGGTGCGCCTGGGTGCAACGTCTGGCGGTTTAATGACGCGGTTGGAATGCCTTCGCGTTCGTCATAGTTGACGCCTTGATCTGGGTCATTTCCCTGTGGCGCGCGGCGAATCCGCATAGAGGACTGTGTCTGAGCGGCACCGTGATGGGACGCAGCTGGAGGGCGCGCGTTGGGATGGGACGGAATCTCGATGTCCGCGCAATCAACAAGACGCCACTCGAAGCGTTCACCGGAGACCAAGTTGTGACGCGCGACCTGCTCGGTTCTACGCTGAGACACGCGCCGGTCCACACGACCCTCGTGGGCCAGAACGTCGATCTCATAGCTTGCATACTGAACAGGAATTGGGACTTCTTCGACCGTTGCCTGCTGAACCAGAACCTCTCGGCTGATCGTCTCATAGTGCGGCTCAACCGGAACTTCGCGAACTTGAGCCGGTGATGTCACCACAGTCCGGTGAATGGTTTCGTACTGCGCGGGCTCTTCAACCAGGCACCAGATCTCTCCGGTTTCGGGATCATGACGGACCTGCCGAGCGCCCTCCACATAGCCGCGACGCCAAACCATTCTCGCTTCACGCACGAGTACCCGCTCACTGACGGTCCGGGTTTCGGCCGGAGAAACTTCATAACGGACATACCCCGGGCGGACCTGAACCTGCTCTGTCACAGTCTCATATACAGGTTCGGTCACGCGGTAACGCATCCCGGCTTCGCGCGAGACATAGCGTCTTTGCTCTCTTTGAAGACGCGGATCGGTAACGTCGAAAATTTCGTATTCATCTGCAACGACCACCGTTTGCATCACCGTTTCATACTCAGCGCCAATCCGAACAAATTGGTAGCACTGGCCGACCTCCGCATCAGGCAGGTGCATCGGTGCCTGGATAGGATGCGGCGTCTGCGCAGTCGCGGCTGCCGATGCGGCAAGCGCAACGGCTGTCGTGCAAAGCAGGGTTTTCTGAAACATGCTGTCCCCCATAGTTCCTAACGCTGCGAAGCCCATACGGCTGTATTCGCCAGCATTTTTCGCATCCCCCCTGAACACGATGTGCCTAACGATGGCTCGATCTTAAATTTTTGTTAACCCACTTTTTAAAAACGCGAGTTTGGCTCAACTCTGCGATGTTGCCCCCAAAACTGCCGCATTACCTGCGCCACACGCTCCGGCGCTTCGCAGTGGAGCCAGTGGCCAAGGTCTGGATAGAGCTCATACCGCCAAGGTGCGTCGATGAAGTTGGCGCTGCCCTCCATCTGGGCGGTGCCGAGATAGCGGTCCTTACCCCCAAGGAGGCCCAGCGTCGGGATGCGCACCCGCTCTTCTCCAAAGGTGCCAACCGGCGGCTCCAGGAGCATGCGGGTGAAGCCAATATTGGCGCGATACCAGTTGAGCCCTGCGGTGAGTCGGCCGGGCCGCGCCAGCGAGGTAATTGCGGACTCCACGTCGTAATGCTCCGCCCAGTGGCGCTTGAACCAGGCCCAGTCCTTGCGCCGATAGGCCCACTCGCACAGGCCCTGGAATTGATGCCAGAGGATGTAGCGGCTCTTGCCCATTTGAACCGGCGTAAAGCGAGCTTTCAGGAAGGCTCGCTGATGGCCCACCGCCATGGCGGTCAGGGTTTCAAACCGGTCTGGATGTTGCGCGGCAAGCAGCCAGGCGAGCGCCGCGCCAAAGTCGTGCCCCACCAGATGGGCGCGCGTGACACCAAGATGATCCAGGATCGCGATGACATCCGGCATGGCCCCGTCGAACATGTCGTAGTCGCCGAGGCGCTCGGCCATGTCGGTCAGCCCAAAGCCGCGCAGGTCTGGCGCAATCACCCGATAGCCTTCAGCCGCGAGCAAAGGCGTCAGCGCGTCCCAGCTGTGGTGATCATCGGGAAAGCCATGCAGGCACACCACAACGCCCCGAAGCTCGCCCTCTGGCGCGGTGTCACGCACATGGTGGGTCAGGCCGTTGGCGGTGATGGAGTGGTGGCGCGTCTTCATGGCGAGTAACTTTGCCAGCTTTGACACCGCCGCCAAGCCCCCTCGCCCCATTCATGCCCCGATTGGTTCAGCTATCATTTAGGTGCGGACCGGCTAAGGTGAGGTCAGGCACTTTTATGGAGGGGGCCATGAAGTTTATCGCAGACCTGTTCAAACCCATTTTGACGATCCTGGTAACCGTGCTGGTGGGCGCTTTCATCCTGTCGGTGGCGTGGCCCGCAGCGGACATCTGGATCGAAGGCTATCTGCCGGTCTGGGGACAGCTGGATCCGGTGATCGACCAGGTTCGCGCCTGGCTACAGATCCACCAGCCGGAGGAAGAGCCGCCCTGGTGGCGCTTCTGGGACTAAAAGCCTCTGCCTTCCGGGGCTGGCGACTCAGGGCACGCGGCGTAAACTCGGCACCCATGATCGAACGTCGAC
Organism: Maricaulaceae bacterium EIL42A08; assembly: GCA_024178355.1. Lineage (GTDB taxonomy): Bacteria > Pseudomonadota > Alphaproteobacteria > Caulobacterales > Maricaulaceae > Oceanicaulis. The sequence continues at coordinate 279,070 of JAMZNZ010000001.1, forward strand.
TTCGCCTGCCCGATCGGGACCTGACCTACACCGTCACCCATTCACGGCGTCGGCGCACGATAGGTTTGAAGGTGACCGAGGACGGGCTGACCGTCACCCTGCCCCACCGGCTCTCCGCGCGCCACGCCGATACCGCGGTGCGCGACAAGCAGGCCTGGGTCCTTGATCGGCTGGACAGGATGGACCTGCGGGCGCGCCCCGCGCTTCAGGGCGTCGAGGGCGAAAAGATTGGCTGGCTTGGTACGCCGCTGCCCCTGCGCGTCCATCGCGATGACCGGGTCCGCACCCGGGTGCTTCGGGAGAACGACGCCCTTCATGTCCATATCGACCAGGCTCTGCCCCCGGACATGGCCGCCAGCGCCTTGCGCAGCGCTCTGCACCGCTGGCGCAAGACCGAAGCCCTCACCCTGATGACGCCAAAGCTCGAAGCCTATGCCGAGCAGCTTGGGGCCAGGCGACCCAAGGTCTCGGTGCGCGAGCAGAAACGTCGTTGGGGCAGCTGTTCAGAAGACGGCTCCATCCGCATGAATGCCCGTCTGATCGGCTTTGACGAAAGCCTGATCGACTATGTGTGTGCACACGAAGCCTGCCACCTGAAAGTCATGGACCACTCCAAACGCTTCTACGCCCTGCTGGACCAGATCATGCCCGATCACCGGGCAAGATCGCGCGCGTTGAAGGAGGCGGTGGCGGCGGGGGTGGCGTTTTGATTGAGCTTGCCCTCACCCTCGCGCTGGCGCTCCAACCGAACGCAGACGAACATGTCGTGCCCACCGAGATGTGCCGAGGCTACTGGATGCTCCCGGTGACTCTGCAGCCGCGCGAAGGCGATACCGAAGCGCGAACCCTGTGGTTTCTTCATGACACCGGTGCTTCGACGACCTATGTCGATCCAGACTCGCTGGAGCGCATCTCCGACCGGACATTTGCAAGTGGCGGACGTGTCAATATCGTCGACGCCACCGCCGGGCTGGTCCAGATCAATCGGCTTCGCGCCCGCATCACCGATCTTGACCACCTGTCCATCGCACTGGGCCGGGAAATCGATGGCATCATGTCGGTTCACGCCCTGGATGACTTCCTGCTGGTGCTTGACTATCCCAATGAGGAAATGCGCCTGCGCGAAGGTCGTCTGCCGCGCCCGGATGGTGAGACGGTTTTTTCGTCCCGTGGGCCAGACAGGCGCCCCTGGATTAATGTCGACTTCGGTGGGCGCGAGCAAAAGCTCCTGATCGATTCCGGGGCGGGTCAGCTTACATTTGCGGTCAACGATATTGACCAGTTCCAGCTGACCGAGCCGGCACGTGAAATAAGCGGCGCGGTGCGCTTTGATCGCCTGGAGGCCCGGCGCGTCTCGCGTCTTGCTGGCAACGCCACGGTCGCCGGGCTGGCCTTCGAAACGCCGGTCCTGGAGGAAGTTCCACGCGCAGCCTTGCTCGGCGGCGGGGCGCTCAGCCACTTCGTGGTCACGCTCGACCAGCAGAACCGCCGCGTATCGCTCGTGACGTCTCGCACCGAGGCGGTGCCGCTTGAGTCACATTTCGAGTTTGGCGCTGTACTGCGCCCCACCGAGGCCGGGCTGGAGGTGGCACGGCTCTACGACGGCCTGCCTTTTGCCGAAGGCGGGGTTCAGCGCGGTGATATCATCACTCATTTTGACGGCATCCCGGTTGCCGAGCGCGGCTGCGACGCGCAGGCTTCCGAGGGCACGATGACTCTATCGCTTTTGCGCGATGGCGCTGAATTCCAGCTGACCGCGGATTTGACCTCGGTCCTGAGTGCAGCGGAGTAAAACCCACACCCCTGCCACCGCATCGCCGCATTGACGCCACGGGGCGGTTATCTGCTTACTTCGCTGGTGCAATATCGGTGAGCGAGATCATGGCGCAGACCCATCACGAACCCTTCTACCGCGAGCGGCGCCTGCCGCCCTATGTCTTTGCCGAAGTAAACCGGCTCAAAGCCGCTTACCGCGCTGAAGGGCGCGACGTAATCGACTTCGGAATGGGCAATCCGGACCTGCCGCCTGCGCCGCACATCATTGCCAAGCTGGCTGAGGTGGCCGGGGATCCGCGCGCGCACCGTTACTCAGCCAGCGCTGGCGTGCCCTCTTTAAGAAAGGCGCTGTCGCGCTATTACGAGCGGCGCTTCAATGTGTCGGTCAATCCAGACACTGAAGTCTGCGTCACGCTGGGCTCCAAGGAAGGGCTAGCCAACCTTGCCCAGGCCATCACCGCGCCGGGTGATGTGATCCTGGCACCGGATCCCTCCTACCCCATCCACATGTTCGGCTTCATCATTGCCGGTGCCGCTGTGCGTCCGGTTGCGTTTGAGAGCCCGGAGAGCTTTTTGCGGGCGGCCGACCATGCCTGTCGCCACTCCATCCCCAGCCCGGGCGCGCTGGTGCTGAACTTTCCGTCCAATCCGACCGCGCAAGTGGTCGACCTCGATTTCTATGAAGAGGCGGTCAAGCTGGCCAAGGCGCGCGACCTGATCCTGATTTCAGACCTCGCCTATTCAGAAATCTACTTCGATGGCGGCCCGCCGCCATCCATTCTCGAAGTGCCTGGCGCGCGCGATGTGGCGGTGGAATTCACCTCCATGTCGAAGACCTATTCCATGCCCGGCTGGAGGATGGGATTCGCGGCCGGCTCCTCGCGCCTGATCGATGCGCTCAAAAGGGTGAAGTCCTATCTCGACTATGGGGCCTTCACTCCCATTCAGATCGCCGCTGTCGCGGCATTGGACGGCCCACAGGACAGCGTGGAAGCCGCGCGCCAGACCTATCGCTCGCGCCGTGACGTGCTGGTGGAAAGCTTTGCACGGGCCGGGTTCACCATCCCCAAACCGCCCGCGACCATGTTTGCCTGGGCCCCGATCCCTGAACAGTTTGCTGAGCTGGGCTCGGTGGAGTTTTCCAAGCAGCTGCTTGAGAAGACCGGCGTCGCGGTCGCTCCCGGCTTGGGGTTTGGCGAGCGCGGGGACGGCCATGTCCGCCTGGCGCTGGTGGAGAACGAGCAACGTATCCGGCAGGCCGCGAGGGCTCTGAAGGGATATTTCGGGTAGGGCGTGCGTCCTTCGAGGCTTTTGCTCCCGCAAAAGCACCTCAGGATGAGGGAGGTTGGAGCTTTCCATCACCCTCATCGAAGAGGTGTGACCCCGGACTTGATCCGGGGGAGCCTCGAAGGACCCTCAGGATGAAATGGCGTTTTTATCCCCGCCCCCTCTTGTGTTGTCATAAAGCAACACCCACTTCTATCGCATCAGGGCAAATGAGTGCTCAATGGAGGCTCTAACTGCCCGTCTCGCTGCAGTTTTCAGGAGACATGAGAAGCGATGAATTTGGATACCTATACCGACCGTGCCCGCACGGTGCTTCAGGCCGCTCAAGGCGCGGCTTTGAAAAACAAGAACCAGCATTTTGCGCCCGAGCATTTGCTTGCCGCGCTGATGGATGACGACTCCGGCCTTGCCGCCAATCTGATCAAGGCCGCTGGCGGTCGCCCCGACATGGTGGCGGATCTGACCCGGCGGGCCGTGGACGCTCTGCCGAAGGTGGAGGGCAACCCCCAGCTTTACCTGCAGCCCAAGACAGCAGAGATCTTCTCCACCGCTGAAGAGGCCGCCAAGAAGGCAGGCGATCAATATGTGACCGCCGAGCGCCTGCTTCAGGCGTTGTCGATTGTGTCCGGCACCAAGGTCACTGACATCTTCAAACAGGCCGGAGTCACCGCCAACGCGCTGAACACCGCGATAAATGATCTCAGGCAGGGCCGCACCGCCGACAGCGCGTCCAGCGAAGACGCTTATGAGGCCCTGAAAAAATACGCCCGCGACCTCACCGAAGTGGCGCGTGCTGGCAAGCTCGATCCGGTCATTGGCCGGGACGAGGAAATCCGCCGCGCGGTGCAGGTGCTGTCGCGCCGGACCAAGAACAATCCTGTTCTGATCGGTGAGCCGGGCGTGGGTAAAACCGCGATTGCCGAAGGTCTGGCCCTGCGCATCGTTAATGGCGATGTGCCTGAAAGCCTGAAAGATAAAAAGCTGCTTGCCCTCGACATGGGCTCGCTGATCGCCGGTGCGAAATATCGCGGCGAGTTTGAAGAGCGCCTGAAAGCTGTGCTCACCGAGGTGGAGAGCGCGAACGGGCAGATCATCCTGTTCATCGACGAGATGCACACCCTGGTGGGCGCGGGCAAGACCGATGGCGCGATGGATGCCTCCAACCTTTTAAAGCCCGCTCTTGCGCGCGGTGAACTGCACTGCGTGGGGGCCACGACGCTCGATGAATACCGCAAACATGTGGAGAAGGACGCTGCGCTCGCGCGCCGCTTCCAGCCGGTCTTCGTTGAGGAGCCGACGGTGGAGGACACCATCTCCATCCTGCGCGGCCTGAAGGAAAAATATGAGGTTCACCACGGGGTGCGCATTGCTGACGGCGCGATTGTGTCTGCGGCCACCCTGTCCAACCGCTACATCACCGATCGCTTCTTACCTGACAAGGCCATCGACCTGATGGATGAGGCCGCAGCGCGCCTGCGCATGCAGGTGGATTCCAAGCCTGAAGCCCTTGATGAGCTCGACCGGCGCATCATCCAGCTGAAGATCGAAGCTGAGGCGCTTAAAAAGGAAAACGACGACGCGTCGAAGACGAGGCTTGAAGCGCTGAAGAAAGAGCTCGCCGATCTGGAAGATCGCTCCAATGAGCTGACGGCGGCCTGGCGCGCGGAGAAGGACAAGCTTGCCTCCTCCACCGAGGTGAAGGAGCAGCTGGATCGCATGCGTGCTGAGCTGGCAGATGCTGAGCGTCGGGGCGACCTCGCCAAGGCGTCCGAGCTAAAATACGGCCAGATCCCGGAGCTGGAAAAGCGCCTCGCTGACGCTGAGGCCGCGGGTGATGCTCAAGCCGCCAATGGCAAGAGCTCATTGGTCAAAGAGGTTGTCGACGAGGAGCAGATTGCGGCCGTCGTCAGCCGCTGGACCGGTGTGCCGGTGGACAAAATGCTCGAAGGCGAGCGTGAAAAGCTGCTGGCCATGGAAGAAGGCTTGCGCGGTCGCGTGGTCGGTCAGGACGAGGCGCTGGCCGCCGTGTCTGACGCCGTACGTCGTAGCCGCGCCGGCCTGAAAGACCCCAACCGCCCCATCGGCAGCTTTCTCTTCTTAGGGCCGACGGGCGTGGGTAAAACCGAGCTGACGAAGGCGTTGGCCGAATTCCTGTTCGACGACGAAACGGCGGTGACCCGCCTTGATATGTCTGAATACATGGAAAAACACTCGGTCAGCCGCATGATCGGCGCGCCTCCTGGCTATGTGGGTTATGAGGAAGGTGGCGCGCTGACTGAAAGCGTGCGTCGCCGACCCTATCAGGTGGTCTTGTTCGACGAGGTGGAAAAAGCCCACCCGGATGTCTTCAACACGCTGCTGCAGGTGCTTGATGATGGCCGCCTGACCGATGGTCAGGGCCGCACAGTCGACTTCAGGAACACCATCCTGATCATGACCTCCAACCTGGGCTCCGAATTCCTGCTGTCGGGCGATGTGGAAAGCGCGCGTGAGAATGTCATGGGTGCGGTCCGGGCCGCATTCCGGCCTGAATTCCTCAACCGGATCGACGAGACCATCCTGTTCCGCCGCCTGGAGCAGGAGCATATGGGGGCCATTGTCGACATTCAGCTGAAGCGTCTGGAGGCCTTGTTGAAAGACCGCCGCATGACGATTGAGCTTGATGAGGCCGCCCGCAGCTGGCTCGCCGAGAAAGGCTATGACCCGGCCTATGGCGCGCGCCCGCTGAAACGTGTGATCCAGAAGGAGCTGCAGGACCCGCTGGCCCGCCTGATCCTGGAAGGCGCGCTCAATGACGGTGACGCGGTGAAGGTTTCGGCTGAAGCCGGAGCGCTGACCGTCAATGGCAAGGCCGTCAGCCGCAACGCCCAGCCGCCCGCTGAAGCGGTGATCCAGTAAAGCTATCCCTCCCCCCTCGTTGAGGGGGGGGGGGATCTCAGTAGAGGGTGGGCGGCGACATGGCCTGCGGAAGCTGAGCAGCCTGAAACGCCCCTCTCACCCGACCTCTCCCCTCGATCAAGGGGAGAGGGGTCGGAGCAGACTGACCTGCTTCACCAAGTCATAGGAATAATTCTACACTCTAAGCGGCTCGGAAACGTGGGTGAGCAAAGCCAGCCAAACCGGCCTGGTCTCATATTTTATGAGGTTTTGAAGGGCCTGAATTATACGTTTTTATTCAGTGATCAAAATCACTGAGAATATGGCAAACCCGCACTCATTGTGCGTAAATTTTTCATTAGCCAACCGCGCGAAATTGTCCGCCCAACGCGTCACTTTTGACGTCAGCGGACGGATAATCCCATGCTCGATTTTGGCTTTCGCAAAGACCGTAACGACTCCACCGAGGCTGCCGAACACACCGAGGTGACATCAGGATCTGCCAGAGGCTCAGCATCCTCCGCCGCCGAGCAGATGCTGGATGCGGCGCTGGATGCCGTGGTGACCATCGACGACAACAATATCGTCACCTTCATGAACGCCGCGGCTGAAAAGCTGTGGGGTTATGACCGCACCGAAGTGCTGGGCCAGAATGTGAAAATGCTGGTGCCTCAGGTGCATCAGTCGCGTCACGACGACTATGTGAACGCCAACCGGAATACCGGCCAGGACAAGATCGTTGGCTCAGCGCGCGAGGTGGAGCTTCATCGCAAGGACGGCGAAGTGCTGACCGTTCAGCTGTCGCTATCGCGGGTCAAGCTGAACAGCAAGACGCTCTACACCGCTTTCCTGCGTGATGTGACCGCCGAGGTGGCCCAGCGCGAACAGGTCAAAGTGCTGTCCCTGGTGGCCAACGAAACCGACAACTCGGTGATCATCACCGACGCCGACGGCCACATCGAATACATCAACCCCGGCTTCACCAGGCTGACGAGGTATGGCTTTGAAGAGGTCCAGGGCAAGAGGCCTGGCGACTTCCTTCAGGGGCGTGATACTGACCCGGAAACGGTACGCACCATCTCGGCCAGCCTGCAGCGCGGCGAGGCCTTCTACGAAGAGATTCTGAACTACACCAAGGCCGGTGAGCCCTACTGGATTTCGCTGGCAGTCAACCCGGTTCACAATGAGGCTGGCAAGATCGTTCGATACATCTCAATCCAGGCCAACATCTCCGATGTGAAGGCAGAATCCATCGAGTTTGAAACCCGGCTCAAGGCGATCAGCGAAACCGCCGCTATCGCCGAGTGGACGTCGCTGCACAATACCGGCGAATACAATGATTACCTGGCCTCTCGCACCCGGTCGTCGAATACGCTGGGGGCCATCCTTGATGCCGACGATATCTCCGCGCTCGGCAATGGTGAGCTGGTCCGCCGGGAGATCGCGCTTGAAGGCTCTGGCGAGGAGGAGCTTGCGCTGGATGCTGTCTTCTCCTCGGTGCGCGATGTGAACGGCGACGTCACCAAGTATCTGATGTTTGGCGTGGACGTGAGCAACCGCCGCCAGGCGCTGAAGTCTGCAGACTCCGCCATGGAAAAGGTCATCGCATCAGGTGAAGACATTGCCCAGTTCGTAGCCGAGATCGATACCATTGACAAGCAGACCAATCTTCTGTCGCTCAACGCCACGATCGAGGCCAGCCGGGCCGGTGAAGCCGGGCGAGGCTTTGCCGTGGTGGCAACCGAGGTCCGCGACCTGTCCCAGCGCGCCGCCCAGACCGCGGCCAAGATCTCCGACGTGGTCGATGGCAATGACGCCCAGGTCAAGGAATTGTCCGCCAGCCTGCAAAAACTGGTGGGCTAGACCCGCTCTTCGCCAAGGTCGAAGAGGCCGGTGGGGACCCGATCTTCCTCACCATCCTGGTGCCGACCGGCACCCATACCCCCTCACTGGACCTCTCCCCCCCCCGGGGAGAGGTTTTTCTTGAGCCGTAGCGACGCTCGGGCCTCCAGGTCATGTCAGGCAACCGATCTGTCTTGCGGAGCCGGAATACGCCCGCGATAGTATGAGCATGATTGCATCTCGCCTAGCATCGGCCCTAAGACGCCAGGACTGGGTGACCATCGCCATTGAGCTGGTGCTGGTCACGCTCGGCGTGTTGATTGCGCTTCAGCTGGGCGCATGGGCCGAGGCCCGGTCAGATCAGGCCAGCCTGCGCGGCGCGCTAGTGCGTATGGAGGAAGAGACGCAGACCAATCTAGAGATCATGGAATTCTACCTTGATCGCTATGAGCGCGTTAGGGAGGCCACCGATATCGGGCGCGTTTCCATTGAGGCGTGCGACCCAACCGTCGAGGCCGCAGAGCAGGTCGCCCTATCCATCGCCCTCATGACCGTTGATCTTGATCCGACCTTCATCACAATCACTGCTCGCGAGCTGAGCCGACAGGATCGCTATCTGGATCGCTTGAGCCCGGACTTTCGCGCAGCGTTCAACAGCTTGCAGGCGCAGTTGGCTGAAGACAACGACCAGACCTCAATCAACTTTGGTCTTCTTTGGGACAATCACGCGCTGAACCACCCGGCGATCTCAGCTGACCTGTCCCTAGACCCGCAGACGACGCCACTCCAGGTGACCGAGCCTTTATCGGTTTTGTGCGAAGACAATGAATTCCGTCGCCGCTATTTCATGTCCACCGCCCTGGTTGGCGGGCTGGAGGCGCGGATCAATGGCCTGAAGCAAAGCACTCAAGAGTTTCAGGCTGAGCTGAACGAAGAGCGTGCAGCACAGGGGTGACCTTAGCCCCCCAACACACAACACGTGACGGCGCGGCTTTTTCAGCGTATGTACGCGCCAAATCGCAGCCTTGTGGCTGTTTGACCCCTAACAGGCGCGACGGCGCGCCTCCTTCCGTGACAGGCAAGGATTGATATATGCCCGGGGCGTGCAGCCGCCGGGCCGATTGGATTTTGAATGACGACGCCGACAGATATTTCACCCGCCCTTGCCGAAGCGCTCGCCGAAAAAGGCTATGAAGCGCTCACCGATGTTCAGTCCGCCGTGCTGGAAGCCGATGCCGCCGGACGCGACCTTCTGGTCTCGGCCCAGACCGGCTCAGGCAAGACGGTCGCGTTCGGTATTGCCATGGACCCAGACCTTCTGGGCGATGCGACCGAGCTGCCGCGTGCGGGTGCGCCGATGGCGCTGGTGATTGCCCCGACCCGGGAGCTGGCGCTTCAGGTGCAGCGCGAGCTGGGCTGGCTGTACGGCAAGGCTGGGGGGCGCCTCGCGTCCTGTGTGGGCGGTATGGATGCGCGTTCTGAACGCCGCCAGCTGGAACGCGGTGCGCACATCGTCGTGGGCACGCCAGGCCGTCTTCGCGATCATATCGAGCGCCGCGCGCTGGATCTGTCCGAGCTGAAAGTCGCCGTCCTCGATGAAGCTGACGAGATGCTCGATTTCGGCTTTAAGGAAGACCTTGAATACATTCTTGATGCGGCTCCGGCGGAGCGTCGCACGCTTTTGTTCTCCGCGACCGTGTCCAAGCCCATCGCCAAGCTTGCCCAGGACTATCAGCGCGACGCGCTGCGCATCTCCACGGTCAGTGCGGGCAGCCAGCACGCCGACATCAGCTATATCGCTCACCTGGTCCACGCGCAGGAGCGCGAGCATGCGGTGATCAACGTGCTGCGCTACCACTCCGCGCCGCGGGCGCTGGTGTTCTGTGCCACCCGTGAAGCGGTGAACCGCCTGGCGGCTCGCCTGCACAATCGCGGTTTCCGGGCTGTGGCCCTGTCAGGAGAGCTCACCCAGGCCGAACGCACCAAGGCGCTGCAATCGCTGCGCGATGGCCGGGCGACCGTGTGTGTGGCCACCGATGTGGCCGCGCGCGGTATCGATCTGCCTGGTCTTGATCTGGTGGTTCATGCCGAACCGCCCACGAACGCGGAAAGCCTGCTGCACAGGTCTGGCCGAACGGGTCGTGCTGGCGCGAAGGGCACCAGCGTTCTTCTGTGCGCTCCCTCACGCAAGGGCCGCGTGATCGGCCTGTTGAGGGCTGCGAAGATTGAAGCTGAGTGGGCTGAAGCGCCCAGCGCGGACATGGTTCGCGAGAAGGATCAGGCGCGCCTTGGCGACCACCCGGCGTTAAACGCAGAGCTGGACGAAACCGATCTTGAGGACGCCCGATCCATCATTGAGCGCTTTGGCGCTGAGCGAGTGGCGGCGGCCTTCCTGTCCGAGCTACAGCATCGCCTGCCGGCGCCTGAAGAGCTGAGCCCGCCGCCGAAGGTGAGCGAGCGCAAGACCAAGGAACGCCCGGCGCGCCGTGATCGCGACGACTTTGACGATGATGGCTGGTTTGAAGTCAATCTGGGCAAGCATATGCGCGCTGAACCGCGCTGGCTGGTGCCCATGCTCTGCCGGATTGGTGAAATCACCGGCGCGGACATCGGCGCGATCCGGATTGAGGACAAGACGAGCCGCTTCCAGATCGCCGCGGACAAGCGCGATGCCTTCAAGGCTGCGCTGACCAAGCCGCGCGGCGAGCGCGATACCAATGTCCATGTGGTCGAAGCCGGTCAGCCCATGCCCGCCGGCCCATCGCCGAAGGCTGCCCCGTCCCGCGACCATTCGGGCGGTGGAAAGCCCAGCCGCGCGGATCGCAAGCCCTATGGCAAGACGGCTGAAAAGCGGCATTCCAAATTCGGCGATGGTGAAGGCCGCAAGCCTTCGCGCAAGTTCGAGGACCGTGACGGCGGCAATTTCGCCGACAAGCCGCGCGCCAAAAAGCCCCATCGGGGCAAGGTCGAGCCGCTTCACGGTGACCGCGATGGCGATACACGGCCCAAGCGCGACTGGGCTCCTAAGTCAGACAGTGGCCCTCACAAGGGTCCGCGCACGGCTGATAAACCCAAGTCCAAAGGCCCCAAGGGCGCAAAGCCGTTTGGCAAAGGCCCCAAAGGTGCCGGTCCCAGAGGGGCTGGCCCGAAGGGCGCGGGTCCTAAAGGCAAGGGCAAGCCAAAGCGTGCCGGTGACGGCCCTCGCTCTGACGGCTATGCCACGCTGAAGCGGGTCAAGCGCAGCGATTAGCGCCCTGCGCTTGCTGGCGGCGTCGCAGCCGTTGAGCCTTGAGCCAGCAGGACATTGGCCGAGGCCACCTCATCAATGGCCGCCAGAGCCATGGGGGCTCCATCGCGGATGGCGATGATGCGATCGCGCTCGGCCTCAAACAGGTTCAGCTCGTCATCGCCCAGCGTACGCTCTGTCGGCAGTTCCAGCGCCATTGGATTGGTCGGGCGACCGTTGAGGTGCACTTCATAGTGAAGGTGCGGCCCGGTGGAGCGCCCGGTCGTGCCCACATAACCGATGATCTGGCCCTGCTGAACGCGGCTGCCTGAGCGTATGCCGCGGGCAAAGCCCTGAAGGTGAGCGTAAGCGGTCTCATACCCGTTGGTGTGCTGGATGCGGATATAATTGCCAAAGCTGCCAAAGCGGTTGGCGCGTTCTACAACACCGGCACCGGCGGCCATGATCGGCGTGCCACGCGGGGCGGCAAAGTCGGTCCCGTTATGGGGGCGGCTACGCTCCAGGATCGGATGAAAGCGCATGCCAAAGCTGGACGAGATGCGCGCGCCGTTGATCGGCATCTTCATGAGAAGACGCTGCGCGCTCTCACCGTCAGCGGTGAAAAAGCCAACCTCGCCATCAGGGGCTTCAAAGCGGAAATATTCAAGCGGATCACCGCGACCATCAAACACCACGTAGAGGATGTCCCCGGTGCGGATCGTTTCACCGCGACGGTTCACGAAGCGCTCGAACACCACGTCGAAATCATCGCCGGGCTGGATGGTGCGAAAGTCCACCGCAAAGCCGAGCACATTGGCCAGCTCGCCCACGATGCGGTCAGTGGCCCCCGCCTCGATGGCAGACAGATAAAGAGAACTTTCCACTTCGCCGGTGGCGCGCACGATCTGGCGCTCAAGGCTACGGACCGCTTCACGGACGCGGAACTGGTTGCCCACACGCGCGACGGTCAGGGTGCGCTCTTCATCCGGCTGGAAAGAGAAACCGGCAAGCCAGCGCTCTGGCAGCTCCTCCTCATTGATGCGCGCGGCAATGCGATCAGCTTCGCTCGGCGCTTCCATGAAAATGGTCAGGCGCTGGCCAGCCCGCAGGCGGCGCGCAGAAAACATCGGCTCCAGCGCGGCAATGGCGCGCGCAGCGTCGACACGACTTGCACCGGCATTATCCAGAACACTGGCGAAAGTCTGACCCCGGCGCACAACAGCATCGATGGAGGTGACGGACGGAACCGAGCGCCCGGCAAACTGATTATGCTCAGCCTGGATCAGGTCCTGATTGAAATCCAGCGATGCCAGCACGGCTGGCTCGGCGAGCGTCATGTCCGTTGCGGTATCAGCTGCAGTCGATGGCTCAAGGCTCGCAGTTTCGAGAGTTGGCTCACTTTCGGCTTCGCTGACCAGAACCGGTTCGGACAAGGGCTGAGCGGTATCTGAACCGCTTGCGCTGGTCCGCGCGATGAGCAGAAGGGCGATGAGCGCAAGCGCCCCACCAACGCTGAAGAAGAAAATCAGCGTGCGCGAGCGCTGTGCCTGGGCGAGACGAACGTTAAATCCGGACATAGACCTGCTAGCTTGCCTCACGGCCGTGTCCCTGGCTGACACAGCCTTGTGAATTGTTTAGAGCCCCTCCAGTCCCCATGTTGTCTCCAACAGGGCCCGGTGCCAAGAGGGGCGTATCCCATCAGGCTCGGTTTAACAAACTGGAAAGCAAACTTCCTGCCAGCGGTATATAGGTCAAACGTGAAGACAGTCCTCATTACAATTGGAGTCCTGCTCGCCTTTCTGGCTGCTGCGATCTGGTTCGCTATGTCCAGCTGGTCCAGCATTGGTGCCGACACCCACGCTGATATTTCCGCCCATGGCTATATCGCCATGGCCATCGGCATTGTCTTTTCACTTTTGATTGGTGGCGGATTGATGGCGTTGGTCTTTTATTCTGCACGCCACGGCCATGACGACGTGGACCACGAGCTCTGACAGCTGCAGCGCGGCCCAAATCGGTCAATGCCTCGTTAGTAGAATCGCGCCATGGTCACGACCATGAGCCAGACAAATACCCCCTCCGCCGCCGAACTTGCCGCCCTTCTCTGCTCGCGCGTGTGCCACGACATTGCTGGCCCGACGAGCGCGATGGGCGCAGCCCTGTCCGTTCTCGATGACGAGAGCGCCGCTGATATGCGCGATGATGCGATCGACCTTCTGCGCACCGGTGCCGTGTCGATCCGCAACAAGCTGGAATACGCCCGCGTGTGTTTTGGTGCCGGTGGCTCGCGCGGCGGTGAGATGGCCCTTGATGAGATCAAGGGCCTCGTCGAGCCGATGTTCGCTGACGCGCGGCCCGACATTGTCTGGAAAAATGAAGGCGGTGCGATTGATCGCACAGCTGCGCGCATCCTGCTCAATCTGATCTGGCTGGCGGTGGAAAGCGTTCCGCGCGGCGGCACGGTGACGATTGAGGCCACCTCATCGGGTGATGGCGGCGCGCGTCTGCGCATCGTCGCGGCAGGTCCGCGCATCCGGCTTGATGAAGGCCATCGCGGCGCACTGGAAGGCGAACGCCCGGCAGACGGGTATGATGGCCGCTCCATCCAGCCTTACTATGCCGGATTGCTTGCTCGCGAGACCGGTGGCCGGGCCCACGCCAGCGCTTCTGAAGAGCGCGCCGAGTTCACCGCTCTGACCGGCCCTGCGCAAAGTGCAGAAGCTGCGGCATAACCTTATTACCCGCAGCAACATTAAAACCTTTGCTTAACCAAGCCCGTGAGACAGTCGTCCTTAGACGCCTGTATCTGTTAATGGGGCTGGTTTCATGGACGAGTTAATCGGCGAATTTCTGGCCGAAACATTTGAAAGCCTTGATGTCATCGACGTCGAGCTTGTTAAGTTTGAATCTGACCCAACGAACAGGGCCACGCTGGATAATATCTTCCGGCTTCTGCACACCATCAAAGGCACCTGTGGCTTTCTAGAGCTGACGCGCCTTGAAGCGATTGCCCACGCTGGTGAAACCCTGCTGGGTAAATTCCGCGATGGCGACCTGGTTGCCGACAGCAACGCGGTGACGGTGGTCCTCAAATCCCTCGACCAGATCAAGGCAATCCTGGAAGGCCTGGAGCAGACCGGCTCAGAGCCGCAAGGCGATGACACGGCCCTGATCGCAGAGCTTGAAGCCCTGGCTGAAGGCAAGGCGGTTGAGGTGGAGGCCGCAGCGCCTGCGCCGGAACCAGAGCCAGAACCTGAACCGGAGCACGAACCTGCACCGACGGCTGAAGCCGGTGACAGCGCGTTCGATGCCGATCTTGGCCGCGAGCTGCGCCCCGGCGAGGTTTCGCTGGCCGATCTTGAAGCTGCCTTCATGAATACGCCGGGTCCTGAAGACGAGGCTGAGGCTGATGTTGACACCGCAGAAGCCGACGCTGACGTTGAAGCCGAGGACGACGCTGAAGAGATTGCTGCTGAAGCGCCCGCAGCGGCCCCTGCTGCGGCTGAAGCGCCGGCAGCGGCTGCCAATGCTGATGCGCCAGCGGCAACCGGTGGTGCGCGCACCCAGTCGACCATCCGCGTGAATGTGGATGTGCTTGAAAACCTGATGACCACGGTGTCAGAACTCGTTCTGGCCCGTAACCAGATGCACCAGATCGTGCGCGGCGCTGAAGACAGCGCCCTGAAGACACCGCTGCAGCGCCTGTCGTCTGTGACTGCAGAGCTGCAGGACGGGGTCATGAAAACCCGCATGCAGCCGGTTGGCGATGCATGGAAAAAGCTGCCGCGGATTGTTCGCGATGCCAGCCAGGATTTGGGCAAGAAGATCAACCTGATCCAGGAAGGTGAAGACACCGAGCTGGACCGCCAGGTGCTTGAGCTGATTAAAGATCCGCTCACCCACATGATCCGCAATTCCTGCGATCACGGCCTGGAAACCCCGGATGTCCGCGTTGCCAATGGCAAGCCGGAGCTGGGCACGATCCGCCTGTCCGCCTACCATGAAGGCGGCGCGATCATCATCAAGATCGCCGACGATGGCCGCGGTCTAGATCCGGAAAAAATCCGCGCGAAGATCCTTGAAAAGGGCCTGGCCACGCCGGACGAGCTTGCCGGGATGAGCGAGCAGCAGATCCAGCGCTTTGTCTTTGCCGCTGGCTTCTCCACCGCCGCCCAGGTGACCAACCTGTCCGGACGCGGCGTCGGCATGGACGTTGTCCGCACCAATATCGAACAGATTGGCGGCCAGATTGACCTGCACTCAGAGGTCAACAAGGGTGCCACCTTCACCATCAAGATCCCGCTGACGCTGGCGATTGTGTCGGCCCTTATCGTGAAGGTCGGCGAAGAGCGCTTTGCCGCGCCGCAGCTGAGCGTGCGTGAACTGGTGCGTGTCGGACCGGGCTCCTCGATCGAAGTTGAAACGCTGAACGGTGCGCGGATGATCCGCCTGCGCGACCGCCTGCTGCCGGTCATCGCCCTCAATGAAGTGCTGAACCAGACGCTGGGCGGCACTGAAGAGATGTCGGGCTATGTCATCGTGCTTGAGGCCGCTGGCCGCAAGGTTGGCCTGGTGGTCGACGATGTCCTTGATACCGAAGAAATCGTGGTCAAGCCACTGTCTGGTCCGCTTCGCAATGTTTCGGTCTTCTCCGGCGCAACCATTCTGGGTGATGGCTCGGTGATCATGATCCTTGATCCCAACGGCCTCGCCTCTGAAACCGCGATGGAAGCTGAAGAGGTCAAGGAGAGCGCTGCTGCTGCCGCTGAAAGCGATGAAGCCCTCAGCGCGCGCCAGCGCCTGCTGCTGGTACGCGCCGGCGGTGAAGAGCCCAAGGCCGTTCCGGTCAGCCTTATCACGCGCCTTGAAGACTTTGACGCCAAGACCATCGAGAAGGTCGACGAGCGCTATGTGGTCCAGTATCGCGGACGCCTGCTTCCGCTGGCCCACGCCGGTGGCTACGACACCTTCCAGGACAGCGGTCGCCAGCCGGTGCTTGTCTTTGCTGAAGATGGTCGCTCGGCCGGTGTTGCCGTTGATGAAATCCTTGATGTCGTTGAAGAAACGCTGGATCTGGAAATGGGTTCGGAACGTCCAGGTGTGATCGGGTCTGCCGTCATCAAGGGCAAGGCGACCGAGGTTCTCGACATCGCCTGGCATATGGAACGCGCCTGGTCGGGTGCGCCGCAGCGGGCTGAAAAGTCTGAGCGTAATGCGGTCCTGCTGGTGGAAGCTGATGCCTTCTCCCGCCGGATGCTCGCGCCTCTGCTGGCCGCTGCCGGCTATGACGTCACGGTGGCTGGCGGGCTTCATGAAGCGCGCGATGCTGCCCAGATGGGCGCAGAATACGATGTGGTCGTGGGTGATCCCGGAGCGCTGAACCGCCTGGGTGAGGAAGGCTTCTTCCTCAACATTCCACGCCTGGGTGTGGGTGAAAACGCCTACAGCCATTCTTCAGAAGGCTTTGTCGCTGTAATGGACCGCGCTGATCGCGGCGGCCTGATTGCGGCGCTCGACAAGGCAGCCCGCACCCGCGCGGCGGCCTAAGGGAAAGACGAATATGTCGGTTCAATCCTCCTTCGAATACGTCACCGTCCACATTGGTGGGCAGCTCTTCGGCGTGGAAGTCGACGAGATCCGTGAGGTCTTCTCGCCCCAGGACATCACCAAGGTGCCACGCGCACCCGGTGAGATCGCGGGCTTGTTAAACCTTCGCGGCCGCATCGTGACGGCGGTGGACGCCCGCAGCCGATTGAATCTGCCCGCTCGCGGCGCAGACGAGCCGGTGATGGCGCTGGGACTTGAGCAAGGCTCTGAACTCTTTGGTGTTCTGGTCGACGAAGTTGGCGAAGTGATGCGGCTTAAAGCCGACACGCTGGAAGCCAGCCCGGCTCACCTGGACCCGCACTGGCGTGCGCTCCTGAAAGGCGTGCACCGTCTTGAAAAGAATTTGCTGGCAGTGCTCGACATTCGCGCGCTGATCAACTGGGACAACAAGCTGGCGGCTTAGATCGGGAGTATCGCCAATGAAAACCTGCCTCGTCGTCGACGACAGCCGGGTCATCCGCAAGGTCGCTCGCAAGATTGTTGAAGATATCGGCTTTGCTGTTGAAGAAGCCGCCGATGGTCAGCAGGCGCTGGACGCCTGCAAAAAGGCCATGCCGGACGCTGTGCTTCTGGACTGGAACATGCCGGTCATGAATGGCCTCGATTTCCTGATCAAGCTGCGCAAGGAGCCGAACGGCACCAAGCCGGTCGTCGTCTTCTGCACCACAGAAAACGACATGTCCCACATCACCCAGGCGCTGCGTGCCGGGGCGGACGAATATGTGATGAAGCCCTTCGATGGCGACATCATCGAGTCCAAGTTTGCTGAAACCGGGCTCGTTTAACGCGCACCCCTATTAGGAGCGCCATCCCGTGAGCGCCGCCGCCCAATATACACCCGACGCGAGCGGAAAACCCCGCGTCCTGATCATCGACGACAGCGCCGTGGTGCGCGGCCTTGTGGCCCGCTGGGTCGAAGGCGACTCGCGCCTTGAGGTCGCCGCCACCTGCGCCGATGGCGAACAGGGTGTGCGCCGCGCCAAGGAGCTGCAGCCCGATCTGGTGGTTCTGGACGTGGAAATGCCGCGCATGGACGGGCTGACCGCCCTGCCGCTCATTCTGAAAGCTGCGCCCCGTGCGCGCGTCATCATGGCATCCACCCTGACCCGCAAGGGCGGTGAGGTGACCATGCGTGCCCTGTCGCTGGGTGCGGCCGATTATGCGCCGAAACCGGAAGCCGGCCGTGTTGCCGGTGCTGAAACCTATCGGATCGAATTGCTGGACAAGCTGGTTGCGCTCAGCCCGCGCCAGAAAGTGCCATCTGCGGCGCGCCCTCGCGTGGCCCCGGTCTCTGCCGCGCGCCCGGCCCCGCGTCCCGGTCTGATCGCCATCGGTTCGTCCACGGGCGGACCCCAGGCGCTTCGCGACGTGATGAGTGCCATTCCGCGCGATTGCCGGGTGCCAGTGCTGATCACCCAGCACATGCCAAAGCTGTTCACCGCCATTCTGGCAGAACACCTGTCCAAATGTGGCCTGCCAGCTGCTGAGGCCAAGCATAACGAGATCATCAAGCCAGGCCGTGTCTATGTGGCACCGGGCGACTGGCACATGACCGTGCGCCGTGAAGGCGCAGGCCTTGTCACCCAGCTGGACCAGGGTCCGCAGATCAATTTCTGCCGCCCGGCCGTTGATCCGCTGTTTGAAACCTGCGCCGCCGCCATGGGGCGTAACATGCTGGCCGTCGTACTGACCGGCATGGGCTCTGATGGCCGTGAAGGTGCGCGCGCAGTCCGCGAAGCCGGCGGCCAGGTCATTGCCCAGGACCAGCAAACCAGCGTGGTCTGGGGCATGCCCGGCGCGGTCGCCGAAGCCGGCCTTGCTGACGAAATTCTACCACTAAAAGACATCGGCCCGGACATTGCCCGGCGCTTAAGGGGTGTTTGATGACTGCTTTGCTGTCCAATAAATTCGAGTTCCTGTCCAAGGACGTGAAAACGCGCACCGGCCTGATCCTGGGCCCGGAAAAGGCTTATCTGGTGGATTCCCGCCTTGGTCCGCTTGCGCGCAAGGAAGGCTTTGCCAGCGTGGAGGCCCTGGTCGACGCGATGATGCGCGGCGATCGCAAGATGTGTGTGGCTGCCAGCGAGGCGCTCGCCACCCACGAGACCTTCTTCTTCCGCGACAAGACCCCGTTTGATCTGTTTGAAAAGACGATCATGCCGTCGCTGAAAACCGCGCGGCCCGGTCGACCGATGAAGATCTGGTGCGCGGCTGCCTCCTCCGGTCAGGAGCCCTATTCGCTGGGCATGATCCTGGATGAAGCTGGAGAGCGCGGCGCTGATATCCTCGCCACCGACATGAGCGCTCAGGTCCTGGAAAAGGCCAAGGCCGGTGTCTACACCCAGTTTGAGGTACAGCGCGGCCTGCCCATCCAGAAGCTTGTGAAGCATTTTGAGCAGGTGGGTGAGACCTGGAAGGTCAAGCCGCATATCCGCCAGCGCGTGCGCTTTGAACAGGGCAATCTGCTCGATGACTTCTCGCGCTACGGCAAGATGGACGTCATCTTCTGTCGTAACGTGCTGATCTATTTCGATATCGACACCAAGGCGAAGGTGCTGGACCGTCTGGCCAACCAGCTCAGTGATGATGGCTTCCTGCTGCTTGGCGCTGCCGAAACCGTGGTGGGCCTGACCGACAGTCTGCGTCCGGTTCCGGGCCATCGCGGCCTCTACGCCAAGCCGGAAACAGCGGCCAAGGCGGCTGCGGCTTAAGTTTTTATTTTCTGTCCTCCCCGGCTTGATCCGGTGGACGATTTGGAAGCCCGGATGTTGTAACCGGCTGCACGGCTGTTTACGCCGGTCTACCTTATGCCAACATGTTTTGGGATGGCTTTGGGGGCCGTACCATGTCGCCATTATTGAAGAAATCGCTCCTTCGCTTGCTGGGCTTCGCGGTCTTCGCTTTTGGGGCGTTTATCGGAAAGCAAGGCCTTGATCAGCATGCTGAGCGTGTCGGCGGGCCAAACAGCGCCTGGATAGAAACCGAGGCGGTTCTGGTGCGCATTGAGCCCCATCCGCAATACGAACAGACACGACGCCAGATTTATGCTGTCACCGCCCCCAGCGGCGCGCAAATTGAATGCCGACAGGGCCGCAGCGCCGACGACACCGATCCGATCGGCACGTCCACCACCTTCTGGGTGAACGAAGCCTCCACGCCAGGCAATTGCCAGTATTACAGCGACAACCCCGATGCGGGCTTTACCCCGGCCCACTTCTTTATGCTCTTTGCCGTGCTCTGGATGGCCATGGGTGCCGCCTTCATGATCCGCCCCCCTAATAATATCGGTGGCGGCGGCGGTGGTGGACCGTTTTAGGCCGCACATAACCCCGAAGGCGTCAACGCGATGGCGCGAGACGGGCCGGAACAGCCGTGTTAAACTGTTCCATCGCGCACGGTTTGTGGGCGATGCCCGAAGGCCGCTCTGGCCTTCATGAAGGACACATGTCCCATGGCCAAAGGCCACTCCCGATCTAGCCGCGAAGCCAAAAAACCCAAGGCCGACCGGAATATCAAGAAAAAGCACAACGCCTCCCAGCCCTCCCAGAAAGCCGGTGCAGTCACCGGGCTGGAGCATCTGGGCAATAAGCGCAAATAGGCGCGCTGGCGCACCCTGCGACCGGTGTCATCCCGCCCTTGAACAAAACCCTACCGCGGCTGAAACCTTATCTTAGCCAAGGTCTGCTAGCCTCTTTTTCGTCCCAGTTTTGTGGGAGGAGGAAAGCCATGACCCGACTGCGTCCTGGAATTCTGTTTTGTGCGGCACTGGCCGCTGGTGCTGGCCTCGCGGCGGGTACGGCGAGCCTGATGCAGGGCGCTGTGGATCAGGCCGTGGCCTTTACCTGGCCGGGCGTTGCGACCTCGATTGCCTTGATGCTGCTGGTCCCGTCGCGTAGCACCGACTAAGCTGGCCATACTGACATCGCGTTGATGAAGGCTCAAAGCGAGCTATGGAATCGGGCGCGATCTCAAAGGGTTATTAGGTCTCCTCGCTAAGCACTAGAGCCTCTGCTCCAAAGCAAACCTGTCCAGGCGAGGGCCCAGCCGCAGAGCCTGGAGCCGCTGGTCGCTCATCTAATATCGACGGGGAGCCTATGGTGGATCCTGCATCGCCTTGCTGGCGTCCGGGACAGGGACCAGGGCATATGGGGACACAGATTGAACCTGTCGCCGTCCTGCCTAAGATCACCGCCAGCAGCGAAGGAAGCTTCCATGATCCTGATTGATGGTCCCCGTATTCCGCCCAAATCCGGCACCGCGAAGAAGCTGGTGATCCTGTTTCACGGCTATGGGTCAAACGGTGCGGATCTGGCCGGGCTTGCTCAAGCCTGGGCACCACAATTTCCCGACGTCGCGTGGGCCTCGCCGGATGCGCCTGAGCCCGTTCCTGGTGCGCCTGGCGGCTACCAATGGTTCCCGATTAGCCGCCTTGATCCAGAAGCTATGGAAACCGGCGTTCGCGGGGCCTATCCAACCGCGGAACAATTCATCAAGTCAGAGCTGAACCGCTGGAGCCTCACACCGTCTGATCTGGTGCTGGTTGGCTTTTCACAAGGCACCATGATGGCGCTGCACACCGGGCTTCGCCGCGAGGTCGCACCGGCCGGCATCCTTGGGTATTCCGGCGCCCTGCCCGGGCCGGAGCGCCTGAAGTCTGAAATCGCGTGCAAGCCGCCCATCATGCTGATCCATGGCGATCGCGACGACGTGCTGCCCGTTGGCATGACGCTGATGGCCGCGCAGGGCCTGGCCGAAGCTGGCCACGGCGCAGAGTTTCATATCTCCCAGGGCATCCCGCACTCCATCGGCCCGGATGGGCTGGAGCTGGGCGGCAAGTTCATCGAGAACGCGTTTGCTGGCAAATTGAAGTAATTTTATATTGTCCTTGTCCTCCGGGACGTCCGTCCCGTCGGTCCTCGCTCTCGATGAGACAAGCTCATCTTTGCTGCGGGCGGGCCTTCGCCCTTGCGGACCCGTTGGGTCCGGTTTTTCTTTGTCCTCCCCCACCTGAGTGGGGTCGGTTCCTCGCTTTTGCGGGGCAAGCCCGCAACACTGCGGGCGGCTATTCGCCTTGCGAGCGCTGCGCGCTCGGGGTGCCTCAGTCTGCAATGTTGCAAGAGCTTAGCGATGGTCTCGAGCGGTCTATGAAGTCTGAGGGGGCCAACATCGCGCCCGACTGAGCGGACGCGAGGGAGGACAAGTAAGAACGAGTGCCTTGGCGCTCGCAAGGCGAACAGCCGCCCGCAGCGAGCGGGGCTTGCCCCCGCGCAGCGAGGAACCGACCGACCGGAGGGAAGGAAGGACAGGAAATAGAAGCCGTCATAGGCCTGTCATGGGGTTTGAGGTAAACTGAATCTGTCAGGGATGCTTGAGTGATTCGTTGTTCGCGCTCTGACTGATATGAGGGAGGCGCGTCTTCAGGACGCTGATCACATATCCGGCCACTGGCCGATACCTCCAGCCGGGCTTCGGTTCGGTTTGCGTGCGGGGAGGTTTCCATGGGTGTCTTTAAGACAGCCCCGGAAGACCTTCGCTGTTTAGTCCTGAATGCGGACTACCAACCCCTGTCCTATTACCCGCTGTCGACCTGGAACTGGCAGGACGCCATCAAGGCGGTCTTCCTGGAGCGTGTGGATATCGTGTCGGAATACGACACCCAGATCCGCTCACCCAGCTTTGCCATGCCCGCCCCGTCGGTGGTGGCGCTGCGCGACTACATCACCCAGGACCGGCCGCCGGCCTTCACCCGCTTTAACCTGTTTCTGCGCGATGGCTTTCGCTGCCAGTATTGCGGCCAGAAGGGCGTGGAGGGTCTGACCTATGACCACATCACGCCGCGCGCCTATGGCGGCAAGACCAGCTGGGACAATATCGTGGCGGCCTGCGCGCCGTGTAACCTGAAAAAGGGCGGTCGCACCCCGACCGAGGCGAAAATGCCGCTTCTGCGCCAGGCCGATAAGCCCAACATGCACCAGCTGCAGGTCCAGGGCCGCAAATTCCCGCCCAAATATCTGCACGAAAGCTGGCTGGATTATCTCTACTGGGATGTCCCGCTGGAGGAGTGAGGGGAAGACTCTTTCCTGTCCTCCCTCCCCTCCGGTCGGTCGGTCCTCGCTGACGCTGCGGGCGGCTGTTCGCCTTGCCAGCGCTGCGCGCTGGGGTAGCCAGGCTTTCTACCTCTCCCAAGCCGTCATCCCGGACTTGATCCGGGGGAGGACCGACTGAGCGGACGCGAGGGCGGACAGGAAACTTCCAGATTTCCACCCCTGAAGCCGCCCACAAACCCAGACACCGCCCCAAACCCAAATCGTGACGTGTCGCGACCGCCGCCTTGTGCGGGCTTGAGAGAGGGGAAGGTTATGCGAGGATGGTGGGGGTGGGGATGGGTAGGGTGTCTATAATGAGAGACCGAACGCCCATTTCTCATACCGATCAGAAATATTCGCTGACTGCCGCCAGAATCTACGCTCATCTTTGCCCAGCTTTACCGTCGCACATATTGCTGCTGTACGCTCAATCTGAGCCATTGCAGAGAACTGGCTTTTGAGTGGCAGGACATCAGCCCGTTCGCCAATCTTGGCGAGCGCAATTAATATTTCACGCCGAACGATCGGGTCGGTTTGCTTGGCAAGCCTCTCAACTGCTTGCTTTTTCAACGTTGTACACTTTCTTTCACCGATCAACCAATAAAGCCAAGCCTCAAAATGCCCTGAGATGTACAGATTACGCTTGCCAATATCAGCGCATACCTTCTTGCAAAATTTCCGCACCTCAGCATCCGAAGATCCAGAGTTTCTGGCAAACGCCTTGGCTATCGAATCAAATACCGGCTCGAGATCAGCATAATGCTCTGCCGCTTTTTGGATGATCTCATTACGAGTTTGCTCTGAAATGTCTTCACGAAATACCACAGAATCAAGAATATACCTTATTAGTCCATATTTGGGTTCTGAACCGATATTAAGAGCCAGCTCGAAGACCTCCATTAACTCTTCGCCCGCGATATCTGGAGCTGCATCGCCCTCCACTTCGTTCGGGTAATCGTAACTGCCCGCTTTCATACGTTGCACTAGCTCTCGGAAGTGCTGGTGCTCGTCATCGTAAGTCTTCCAAACCTCGCGCACGAACTTAGTCTTAGAGAAAATTTGAGTTTTTTCTTGATTAACAATGAGGCCGTGATGCTCATGGAGCCATTTAGAGAGGAATGAAATTATCTCGAAGGCTTCTTCTCTACTTTTGCAAAATATTGTGAAATCATCCATCCAACGTACGAAGTCGACACCATTCTGATGAAGCGCCGCATCAACATCGACTAAAAGTGCCTCAGCGAGATTGCGAGACGCGAATGGCCCCGTTGGAATCCCATAGCTTCTCCCCCCTGCAATTCGGGAAAGTTGCTTCGCAATCACTCGCGCAGCTTCTTCTTCTCTTTGGGTCTCCGCAGCCGATTGCAGGGCATTCTCAAGCCTGTGCTGGTACACGTGTGGGAAGAATTGCGCGATGTCGAATGTTACCACGTTCTTAGTCTTCTGAAGAGGCAGTCGGTCCTCAGTTCTATCGCGATACTTTTGATATTGCCCGCTAGTCTTATAAAGGTTTGTGGGGCCAGCACCTTGAGCGCGGTAGGAAAATGACTTCTTGAGCGACACAGGTAACCGCGAACCTTCAATCGCATCTCGCATAATCATTACAAGCGAGGTGTAAATGAGGACGTCTTGAGGGTGCAATGCCTCAAGCGCTCTGATGAACCTTGCATTTTTACGCGTGTAGGTCGTTGGGACTTCATACGGTTTGTATGTATCTAAGTCGATATCGCGAATATGTTCGCGCACGTCATCCCAATGGTCCTTTATAATTTGCCATTCTGGAGGCTCAGGTAGAAAACCCGCGATTCCGTGTGACTCGACAGCGGCCTTGCCGCGCTCAAGTTCTGCATCGGTAAGTTTGAACAACACTAGCCTCTAAGATCAAAGATGCGATCTCGATCAATGAGCGACCAAGATTTCCTAATCTATGGATGTGCATAGATCAGTTATCAAGATAAATCTGGCTCCCTTTCGCCTTGAACTCCTCAGCCTTCTTGGCCATGCCCTCGCTCGCCTCATCGGCCTGCTTCTGCAGGTCCGCGCGTTCGTTATCGGACAGCCCGTCGGCGAAGTCGCGGACTTCCTGGGTGATCTTCATGGAGCAGAACTTTGGCCCGCACATGGAGCAGAAGTGAGCCACCTTGTGGGCTTCTTTGGGCAGGGTCTGGTCGTGGAAGTCGCGGGCGGTGTCGGGGTCCAGCGACAGGTTAAACTGGTCCTCCCACCGGAATTCAAACCGGGCGCGGGATAGCGCATCGTCGCGGATTTTTGCGGCCGGGTGACCCTTGGCCAGATCAGCGGCGTGGGCGGCGATTTTATAGGTGATGACGCCGGTCTTCACGTCGTCACGATCAGGCAGACCCAGATGCTCCTTCGGCGTGACATAGCAAAGCATGGCGGTGCCGAACCAGCCGATCATCGCCGCGCCAATGCCCGACGTGATGTGGTCATAGCCCGGCGCGATGTCGGTGGTGAGCGGCCCTAGCGTGTAGAAGGGCGCCTCGCCGCATTCTTTCAGCTGCTTATCCATATTGGCTTTGATCTTGTGCATGGGCACGTGGCCCGGCCCTTCGATCATCACCTGACAGCCATGGTCCCAGGCCACTTTCGTCAGCTCGCCCAGGGTTTCCAGCTCGGCAAATTGCGCTTCATCATTGGCGTCCGCGACCGAGCCGGGGCGCAAGCCATCACCCAGTGAGAAGGTCACGTCATAGGCGCGCATGATCTCGCAGATTTCATTGAAGCGCTCGTAGAGGAAGCTCTCCTTGTGGTGGGCCAGGCACCATTTGGCCATGATTGACCCGCCGCGCGACACGATGCCGGTCACGCGTTTGGCCGTCATCGGCACGTAAGGCAGGCGCACGCCAGCGTGGATCGTGAAATAGTCCACGCCCTGTTCGGCCTGTTCAATCAGGGTGTCGGCGAAAATCTCCCAGGTCAGGTCTTCGGCCACGCCGCCCACCTTCTCCAGCGCCTGATAGATCGGCACGGTGCCGATCGGAACGGGCGAGTTGCGCAGGATCCATTCGCGGGTGTTGTGGATATTCTTGCCGGTGGACAGGTCCATCACCGTGTCGGCGCCCCAACGGATGGCCCAGACCATCTTGTCGACCTCTTCCTCCACCGAGGAGGCGACCGCCGAGTTGCCGATATTGGCGTTGATCTTCACCAGGAAGTTCCGGCCGATCAGCATCGGCTCCAGCTCACCATGGTTGATATTGGCGGGCAGCACCGCGCGGCCGCGGGCAATCTCGTCGCGGACAAATTCCGGGGTCACGAATTCCGGCACTTCCGCGCCAAAGCTTTCCCCATCGGCGTGGCGGATATCGGCACCGGGCAGCGCCTGGGCCCGACCGAGATTTTCGCGCTCAGCCGCATAGATCATCTCATCGGTGATGATGCCGGCGCGGGCAAATTCCAGCTGGGTGACAGGCACCTTGCCGGTGGCGCGCAGCGGCTTGTGACGCACCGGAAACTCGCGCGCGAGATATTTGCCGGTTGCGTTGCCATTATCGAGCGGGGTCTTCGCCCGGCCCTCATAGGCTTCAACGCCGCCCCTCGCGGTCACCCATTCAGTGCGCGTCTGGGGCAGGCCTTTTTCAACATCGATGCTTTGGGCCGGATCGGTATAGGGCCCCGAGCAGTCATAGACGCGCACTGCCGGCTCCATCGCCGTGGGGTGCAGCTCCACCTCGCGGTGAGGCACTTTCAGGTGGGGTGCCGCCTTCGGGCTGGTGTAAATCCGCGACGAGCCCGGCAACGGCCCGGTGGTCACTTCAGGGGTTGGAAATTCGGCCTGGTTGCGGGGCTTGTTCATGATGGTGCGCTCTCTTCATTTCATTGTCATACCCCCACCCCAACCCTCCCCCGAGGGGGAGGGAGACCGGCCCCTCATGCCCCGTCGCATTTATGCAAGGGACGCTTGGGTCCAGCCCTCCCCTTCAGGGGAGGGTCAGGGTGGGGTGACAACTGTCATCCCAAACGGATCGGCAGGCGGGGAAAACAAAACCGACGCAACGCGGTCCATCTGCTCCATCCCGACGCCGGCATGACCCGGATCCGGTCCTAAGGGTGAAGTCTCAGCCTCGCAGGACTTGCGAGGCACCCCTTGGAACGTTGACGTGGACAGTGAACGGATGCGCGTCCGGACGCAAGGGTAAGGCTACAGCCCCAGCTCCGCCCGCAGCTTTTTCGTCAGGCCCTGCGCCACAAGCGCATGGCTGGCCTCGATATGGCCTTGCAGCTCTTCGGTGGTCACGCTGGAGCGGTCATAGCACTGGATCCAGGTCATGCCGCGGCTGGCAAGATAGGGCGCTGGCTGGCAGCCCGGCGCGGCGCGCAGCACTTCGAACACAATGTCAGAGCATTTGAAGCTGACCGCGACGACATCTTCGTCGCTGTCCTTGGCCCAGCCGCCCACGGCAAACACCTTGCCGCCCACTTTCCAGACATGGCTATTGCCCCACTGGACCACATGGCTGGTGGCTTTGAGTGCGCCGCAGAAGGCGTTGTAGTCGTCGAGAGTCACAGCTCCGCGATCGCCTGCGCATACGCCCAGTCGAGCCAGGGGCCCAGCGCGGCGACGTCGTCGGCGTCCACCGTCGGGCCGCACCAGATGCGCAGGCCCGCCGGGGCCTTGGGGTGCGGGATGACGTCAAAGGCGGCCTCTTCGCGATCGAGCAGCGCGCCCATCTTGCGCGACACCGCCCAGCGCTCGTCCTCTGACTTGTCGGCCAGCTCCGCCCCTGCAAACACCAGCGTGGCCGAGGTGGTAGAGCGCACGGTCGGGTCCTTGGCGAGCCAGTCGATCCAGTCGGTCTTCTCCACCCAGCGTTCCAGCGCCGCAAAATTGGCTTCGACCCGGTTAACCAGCGCCGAAATCCCGCCCTCGCGCGCCGCCCATTTAAGGCCATCAAGATAGTCTTCCGTGGCCATCAGCGAGGGCGTGTTGATGGTGGAACCTTCATAGATTTTCGCGTCGTCGTCACCGGCCTCAAACAGCTGGAGAATACGCGGCACGGGCCAGCTGGGGCGAAACTCCCGCAGGCGCTGGCGGGCGCGCGGTGAGAAAATCGCGATGCCGTGCTGGGCCTCACCGCCCATGCATTTTTGCCAGCTGAAAGTGGTCACATCCAGCTTCTCCCACGGCAGGTGCATGCCGAAAGCCGCGCTGGTCGCGTCACAAATCGTCAGGCCCGCACGATCATCGGGGATCCAGTCACCATTGGGGATGGTCACACCGGCCGAGGTGCCATTCCAGGTAAAGACCACGTCGTTATTGGCAAAGTCAGCCTTTGAATAATCCGGCGCGGTGCCAAAGCTGGACTCATAGCAGGACAGGCCCGCAGGCTTTAATTCATCGCGCAGGTCCACCGTCCAGCGACGCCCGAACTCGTCACAGGAAAAGACGTCCACACCGCGCGCGCCGATCATTGACCAAAGCGCGCCTTCCATGGCCCCGGTATCAGACGCCGGCAGGATTGCGACCTTGTAGTCGGCCGGACATTCCAGCACCGCATGGGTGCGCTCAATCGCTTCAGCAAGTCGCGCCTTTGGCGTACCGCCGCGATGGGTGCGCCCCAGCGGAGCACCCGCCAGTGCAGACCACTCCCACCCCGGGCGCTTCTTGGTCGGACCGGATGAAAAGCGCGGATCGGCAGGGCGAAGGGTCGGCTTGGGCTGGCTCATGGCAGGCGTCCTTGAGAAGACTCACTCTTTAGCTTCGCAGAGTGTCAGCGTTGAGCGGTCAGGGAAAGGGGCAAACACCTTGATTCGGGGTGCGACCTGACTTCGCAAGATACCTGAGCGCCGCAGCGGGTTGACCTTGGTCGGATCGCAGCCTACCGCCTGCATCCATGAGCACTTCTTCCTGGCGCGCACTGTTCGACCTGCCGCGCGATATCGCCTATTTCAACGCCGCCCAGATCGGCCCCATGCCCCGGCGTGGGGTGGAGGCTGGCAAGGCTGCGTTTGACGCCAAGGCCACGCCCTGGACGCGTACCATTGCCGACGAGTTCTTCAATGCGCCTGAAGCCGCGCGCTCAAAAGCTGCGGCCCTGTTTGGCGATGACGCCCACGGCGTCGCGCTGGTCCCGGCTGCCAGCTATGGCCTGTCGGTTGCGGCGAAGAACATCACGCTTGAGCCGGGTCAGGAAATCCTGGTGCTGGCCGACCAGTTCCCGTCCAACGTCTACACTTGGCGCACCATGGCTGAGCGCGATGGCGCAAGCGTGCGCACTGTCAGCCGCGATCAGGGCCAGAGCTGGACCGAGGCGCTGCTCGATCAGATCAACCCTCAAACCGGCCTTGTGGCCTGTGGCGCGCTGAACTGGATTGATGGCGGGCGTATCGATCTGGTGGCCGTAGGTGAAAAGCTGCGCGCGGTGGGCGGTGCACTGGTGCTGGACCTGACCCAGTCGCTGGGCGTGATGGCGTTTGATGCGAAGGCCGTTCAGCCTGATTTTGCCGTTGCTGCCGGGTATAAATGGCTGCTCGGGCCCTACACGCTGGGCTATCTCTATGTCGCGCCCCAGCATCGCTCGGGCGAGCCGCTGGAAGAAAACTGGATCAATCGGGCCGGGTCAGAAGACTTCAGCCAGCTGATCCATTATCGCGATGGCTATCAGGACGGGGCCCGGCGCTTTGACATGGGCGAGCGGTCGAACCACCAGCTGGTCCCGGCCGCGCTGGAGACCCTGACCGTGCTGGAAGAGGTCGGCGTGGACGCCGCCGCCAACCATATCGCCACCATCAATGATGCGCTGATCGAGGCGGCTTCGGCCTATGGCCTGCGCGCCGATATCCCCGATCGGGCCCCGCATTATCTGTCGCTGGGCCTGCCGAGCGATGCACCGGCGGATCTCGCCGCTCAGCTTGATGCCCACGGCGTCAAAGTCTCCCAGCGGGGACCGCGCCTGCGTGTGGCCCCCCACATCTATTCAGACGAAATTGACGTGGCGCGCTTTGCCGATGCCCTGAAGGCTGTTCTGTCATGACGCCGCAAAATCCGGGGGTCAAAGGCTGGGGCGGGCTCGGCGCGCTGGCGGTGTTGTGGGGTGGAGCCTTTGCCATCATCACCGTGGCGGTGGACAGCGTCCCGCCCAGCCTGGTGGCGTTTGGACGCCTGACCCTGGCTGCGGCCCTCCTGACCGCCTGGACCTACTACCAGAAGCGCCCGCTGCCGCCGCTTAGCGACCGGCGCTGGCTGTGGTTTGCCGGACTTGGATTGTTTGGCAATGCCCTGCCCTTCACGCTCATCGCCATCGGTCAGCAGGAAGTGCCATCCGGCGTCGCCGGCATTTTGATGGGCATGACACCGCTCGCTATCATCATGGCGGCGCATTTCGTACTGCCGAATGAGAAGCTGACCCCGACAAAGGCCGCGGGCTTCCTGATCGGGTTCTCTGGCATCGTGCTGCTGATGGGGCCGAGCGCGCTGGAAGGCATTCTGTCCACCAGCTTCCTTTATCAGGCGCTGATTTTCGGCGGCACGCTTTGCTACGCGACCAATGCCATCATGTATCAGGCCGCCCCCGAAACGCCGCCCACGACCGCAGCCGCCGGGGCCTTGATCTGCGCGGCGATCCTGTCGCTGCCGCTGGCGATTTATGATCTGGCGGGCGGCGCGACGGTGAACCCCAGCTGGGGCTCCATCGCGGCCGTGGTGGCGCTCGGCATCTTTCCCACCGCGCTGGCGACCATCGTCTATATGGGCATTGCCCGCAAAGTCGGCGCCGCCTTTATCGCACTGGTCAATTACGCCGTGCCCGTCGTGGCCGCGCTTTTAGGGCTGGTGTTGGGTGAGGAGCTGGGCCTGACCACCTGGCTGGCGCTGAGTGTCATTCTGCTCGGGATTTTCGTGGCCAGACGCAAGCCAAAGCACAAGCGCCCCAATCCCTATCCCTAAAGCTTGCCCGCCAGCGGCCAGCCGTGATTGACCGGGCCGTGGCCGTCGCCAAAGCCCGGGGCGCGCTGGATCGCTTCGTGCAGATAGTCACCGGCCTCTTCCGCGGCGCGGTCCATGGGCAAGCCCTGCGCCAGCAATGCAGCAATGGCGCTGGCCAGCGTGCAGCCGGTGCCATGGGTCTGGCGGGTGCGGATGCGCGGACGGGTGAACAGGCGCACGCCGTTACGGGTGGCGAGCACATCAATGATGATGTCGCCGTCCATGTGGCCGCCCTTTACCAGCGCGGCTCGCGCGCCCATCTCCAGCAGCATTTCAGCCGCCGCCTGCTGGCTTTCCATATCTTCGATTGTGCCGCCGGTCAGCGCTTCGGCTTCTGGCACATTCGGCGTGATCAGGGTGGCGCGGGGCAGAAGCCTGTCGCGCACTGCCTCAACTGCCGCCTCATCAATCAGGCGGTCACCGGAGGTGGCCACCATCACCGGATCGACCACCAGCGGAATGATGGGGTCACCATGCTCATCAAGAGCCTTGATGACGGTCTCGATCACGTCAGCGGTAGCGAGCATGCCGGTCTTGATGGCGTCCGCGCCGACATCGGTGAGCACGGCCTCGATCTGGCCGGCGATAATGTCGGTCGGCACCGGATGAACCGCGCTAACGCCTTTTGTGTTCTGCACCGTGATCGCGGTGATTGCCGTGGCCGCATAGCCGCCCAGCGCGGTGACTGCCTTGATATCGGCCTGAATGCCGGCCCCGCCGGAGCTGTCCGAGCCAGCGATGGACAGGACACGGCCCTGGGGCTGGAGGTCGTCGGTGGTTTCGGTCATGGCGTCTGGCTTTCTGTGGCTGCGGCCTCTTCGCGCTTGTGGCGGACAACGCCTAGCGCCAGGCAGGTTTGCGCCACGAAATAGGTGATCCAGATCACCGCGCCAACCAGGTCTATGCGCCCCCAGCTGACAGTGAGCTCGCGAAACCAGCCCGCCGCAATCAGGCTGTCTGACAGCACAAAGAGTAACGCTCCAACGGCGAGAAGCCGCGGGCCGTGCACAAAGCCCGACAGGATCGCCATGGTCAGGATGATCACCAGATATGCGCTCACCGGCGCGCGCATCGCGCCCATACCGGGACTGAGCCACCCGTACATGGCCATACCAAAAGCGCCGAGCGCCACGGCAAGAACCAGACCGTCACGTTTAAACCCGGACTTTAAAATCATCAGCGCAAAGATGACGATGTAGACGATGTGAGCCCCGGCAAAGAAGCCGATCCCGGCCTCGCGAGCCGGCGGGCTGATCCCCAGCGCATAGTCGCCCGCCGCAGACAGAAGCAGCGCCAGCGTCAAAAGCGGGGCCTTTGAAAACCCGGCATAGCTGGCCAGCAGAACCACCGACAGCGCCTTGACCACAGCCATACCGGTCGTGCTGCCCAGGATGATAGCCAGCAGCAGATAGGCAAATCCTGTTATCCCGGCGACCCACAGATAAACGGGGGCTGCCCACTCCGGGACAAGCGGCTCGGTGTTGTCGTAGCGGCTGGGTTCAGTCATGGCAGTTGCACGCAAATGGCTATCGTTAATGCGGTTTAAAGGCTATGCGCCCCACACAACAACCCCTCATCCATTGCCGCAAGCATCGCCAGACATAGAACCTTGTCCATGAAATACGTCATTGCTCCGCTTATTGCCCTCCTGCTCGCCGCGATTACGCCTGCGTCTGCCTTGGCTGAGGAGGAGGCGCTGCCAGAACCATTACAGGCGCTGCTTGCCGCTGCGGCTGCAGATCCGGACCCGGCGCGCTTTACCGCGGCGGTGGAGCTGATGGCCCTCACACAAAGCGCCGAGGCCATCGCGGCGGGCGCAGCCCTGGTCTCCGACGCTCACGCCAGCACGGCTCGCGACACGCTGGGCATGGAGCCTGTGATGATGGCCGAGGCATCCTCGACAGAGCCTGCGCCTGAAGCAGAACCGCAGCCGATCTGGAAAGCGCTACCTGCGCAGGCAATCTCGACACTGGCCAATGGCGAGTCTGACTTGTGGACAGGTCAGGTTCGCGCCGGTTTTCGTCAGGACAGCGGCAACTCGGACCGTGTTGACTACACGCTCGCGCTCAGCGTTGAGCGAGACCTCGCCGTCTGGGGCTTCGAAGCTGGCGTGAACTACGCCTACGCAGAATCTGATGGCGCGGTGGGTGCCGATGCCCTCATCGCCAACGCCCAGCTGGACCGCGAAACCGGCGATCGCTGGTCGGTCTTCATCGGTGGCCAGTATGAGCAGGATAACCTGTCAGGCTTTGACTATACCGGCGTGCTGGATCTGGGTCTGGCCTATCGGATCCTGACCGGGGAGGTTCGCACTCTCACGGTTCAGGCTGGTCCCGCCGCGCGCTTCATCCACCCGATCAATGGCGATCTGCGCGTCGAACCGGCGAGCGAATTCAGCGCCGACTTTGACTGGCAAATAAGCGACACGCTCTCCTTTGCCGCCGACAGCGAGTTGCTGGTCACCGACCAGTCGCGCTTTGAACAAATCCTCGCCCTGCAGACCAGCCTGGGAGAGCTTTGGGCGCTCCAGCTGGCCTATCGCTATCGCAACGAGTTTGACCCCGAACCAGGCTTTGAAGAGGTTGATACCCGCACGGATATTTCCATCGTGCGCGAGTTCTGAGGCCAGCGGGGTTTGATCAGGCTTTAAGCTGCAAAAGCTGGATCAGGTTCCCGCAGGTATCGTCGATCACCGCCATCATCACATCACCGGCTTTCGTCGGTGGATGGGTGAAGGTGACGCCTGCGGCGGTCAGACGCTCTGCCTCTGCCTCCAGATCGTCAACGCTGAACGCGGTCCACGGGATGCCATCGGCCTTCAGCTGCGCCTGAAAGGCGCGCGATGGTTCGTGCTGGTTGGGTTCCAGCGCCAGCTCAACCCCATCGGGTTCATCGGGTGAAACAAGGGTCAGCCATTTGAACTCACCCATCGCAATATTGTGCTTCACCTTGAAGCCAAGCTTGGTGGTGTAGAAGTCGAGCGCCTTGTCCTGATCGTCCACGATCACGCTCTTGATATACATTTTCATGCGGTCAGCTCCCCAGCCGTATAAACCGCCCTGGCGGCTCTCCTACTTCTTGATTGGCGCAAGCGGGTCAGGCTTGCCTGGCCCTTGCGGACGACCAATCTGACCGGTGGAAAAGCCTTCGATCTGGCTCACCCAAGGGCTCGATAGCGCCGCGATATAGATCATGGGACCGTTGGGATTGGAGCGGAAATTGGAGTCGGTGGCCACGACCGCCCACTGATCGCCGCGCCGCACCATGAAGGGCGAGCCGCTGTCCCCGCGCGTGGTATCGCAATTGTGGGCCATGGTGTTGTCGCGATTGAAATCGACAATCCGACAATCCTCGTTGCCGGACAGATTGGTTCCGGTGTCCCAGGAATAACCCGCCTGCCATATCCGCTCGCGCCGCGCGGCACGACCACCGGCCTCAGCCAGATCCACCGCGCCCAGATAGCCCAGCTCGTCACCCAACGGGCGGTCAATTCGCAACAACGCCCAGTCGGTTCCATCAATGTCGTCTGTGCTGCTGAAGCGCTGCTCGTTCCAGTTTGGATCAACCAGATAGTCCACGACCCTGGCCCGACGCGGCCCACCGGGCAGATTCTCACCCGTCAGGAATTCGCCAGCAG
This sequence comes from Maricaulaceae bacterium EIL42A08, assembly GCA_024178355.1. Classification (GTDB taxonomy): domain Bacteria; phylum Pseudomonadota; class Alphaproteobacteria; order Caulobacterales; family Maricaulaceae; genus Oceanicaulis. The sequence continues at coordinate 313,353 of JAMZNZ010000001.1, forward strand.
CCTCGATCCGGTTGCCTTCAGAAATACAATGCGCCGCTGTTGCCAGAACGTTGGGGGCCACCAGCGAGGCGGTGCAGGTTCCACCAGAATCGAAGGTGACGTACCCAATCACGCTCCACGGGAAGGTGCCGGTGTCCATCATCACCCGGTCATCGCGGCCGAAGAAGTGGTCGTTAATGGTCAGCGGGCGGTCGCGCGTGGAACAGTCAGTCCGGTCGCTACGCGCCTCGCACTGGCCATTGCCCCGGCCCGGCTCTTCACAGATTCCATTAAACGCGGTGTCGCAGGTGTCGCGCTGGAAGCGCAGATGGATGACGTCGCCGCAATCGGTCAGGTCGGTGCCTTGGGTACACGCTCCGGTGCCAAAGCCCGGCTCATCACACTCGCCATCACGGGCCCAGCGGCAGCTGTCGTCCTCGATGCCGTTGATGATGCGATAGCAATCGGACCGGTCGGTGCCAGATGGGCAGGCCCCGGTGCCGATACCCGGCTCGTCGCACTCGCGGTCATTGGCCCACTGGCAGCTGTCATTACCACCACCGCCGCCACCGGGACGACGCGGGGGCTTGGAGACCTGGGAGAGGAGGCGCGAATAGTCACGCGCGGTCGGGCCATCCCCGAAGCCATCAGGAATTTGAACCGAGGGTGCGGGCTCTACCGCGTTTGCCGCCCCCGATTGCGCCGCCTCATCCGCGCCTGAAAAGGACAGGAACACCGCCGCAACCCAAACACTCAACATGACCAAAACCCTCAAAAACAAATCGAATATAGTCAGGCTAACCTGTTGGGGTCAGTTTTCCAAACACTTCGATTATCCAGTCTACGCTGTGGCACCGTGACGCAATTGTCACAACTTCATATCTTCATTCATACTCACTATATCGCTTTAACGATCTCCCCTCAGGATTGATCAACCATAGCGATAGCCGCTTTCCCACACTGTCTCTGTAGGTCCGGGAAGCGTGCTCAGGCAGGGTCGATGCGCAACCCCAACTGCCCATCGCCTGCCCCCTTTTTTTATAGAACCGCCGACGCATTTTCGTTGGCGGTTCTTTTTGAAGCGTCAAAGCGCGGCCCCCCAGCCAAACACTTGTGGTCATTATTGTTCATCTGCCTGAACGGGAGCTGAACACCGACGCCACACCGTATTCAGGCGTGCCTTCACATACTCATGGCTCAAGGTCGCCGAACCGTTCGGCGGCTGACAGAAAAGAGGCGAGAGCCATGACCCATTTTGCCAAATTGGCTGCAGCCGCAGGCCTTGCAGCCTTGAGCCTGACCGCCCTTCCCGCCGCCGCTGAGGCCCAACGCTATGGCGGCCATCACGGGGGGCGCTGGAACGGACCTGAAGGCCACTTCCTTGTTTACGCCCACGCATGCCCGGACCTGCGTGAAGATCGCCGGGACCGCCGCGTCAATCGCGGGCGCGCGGATCGACGCGAGGACCGACGCGATGCCCGTGTTCTGAACTGCCCAAGCCGGGCCTGGGAATATGTGCCCACCCGCCGCGAATTGCGTCAGGGCCGCACCGGCGAGCGTCTACGCCCGAATGTGGCTTATCTCGATCGCCGTAGCGGCATCTATTATGCCGAGACCCGCTGGGGCGACGTGCCGGTCTATGTTGTCGGTGGACGGGGCTATCGCCCACACCACCGCGGTTATCGCGACCGCCACCATCGCCGGGGCCACCGCGATCACTACGGCTATCGCCACTAGGTGAGGTTAGAGCCTCTAAAGAAAGCGCGGGTCGCCCTTCGGCCCGCGCCTTGTTTATTGGCCGTCCGCAAACACAGCATCCGGATCGGGCACGACAGAGCTTGAGACGGCATAGGCCCGGTCCACGATCTGGATCTGTCCGAAGCCTTCTTCCTCGGCGTCCCGGCTCATGTGAGAGACCACAGCGATAATCGCCCAGTCCTCACCCCGGCGGACCAATAGCGGCGAGCCGCTATCGCCCACCACGGTATCGCAGTTGTGACCGATCAGGCCGGACGCGCGAAACTCCAGCAAGCGGCAGTCATCACTGCCCGACAGGTTCTCGCCGGTATCACCGGAATAACCCGCCTGCCACACCCGCTCCAGACGCGGGTCCTCGCCAAAGAAGGTGCGCGCGGCAAAGCCCGCCAGCACCAGAATGCCTACCGCCGCGAGCAGCCGCAGCACCCGGCGCTGGGTGCCCTGCAGCGCGAAAGACGCGATGAAGGTGATGATCGCCATGGCGATGAAGCTGATCAGGTCGCGGCGTAGCGGGCGATTATCGCTGACCGTTTCAACACCCAGATACCCCAGCTCAGCGCCCAGCGGCCGATCCAGTTTCAAAAGCGCCCAGTCGGAGTTCTCCCGGAAAAAGCGCTGCATGTCCGGGTCTTCGCGCACGGTGTCGAGGATATGGCCCTCAACAATCCGGGCACGCACCGGGCCGCCGCTCTGGTTTCGCGCGGTGACGAATTCGCCTTCGGTGACCACCGCGCCAAAATGCACGATGCAATGGGCCGCGGTCAGGACAACATCTTCGCCAATCAGGCTGCCAGAACAGGTCGCGCCGGTATCAAAGCGCAGCTGGCCAATAGCCCGCCAGGGCCAGGCACCAGTGTCAAACAGCTGGCGATCGTCATAGCCAAAGAAGGTGGCCAGCGGCGTCGCGCCCATCTCCCGGCCTTCACAATCGGCATAATCCCCGCCCAGCGGGCACAGGCCCGTGCCACCTCGCCGCGGATCATCACAGCGATTGTTAAAGGCCAGATCACAGGCGTTGGGGGCCAGCTGTTGCGGCGCGGCGTCCGGCTTTTGAGCGTGGGCCAGGCCTGCAAGCGCAAGTGCCGCCACCAGACTGGATAAAGCGATCCAGATCGCGCGCGCTAAGCCGAAGCCTGGGGTCATGGCCTGCCTTCCTCGATGCGGAATGAACCAGCCCCTAAAGCCGGATCACACCGGTGAGATAGGCCTTTGATCGTCCGATCAAACCCACGCGGCCATTGCCGGGCGCCTCCACGCCAAGCGCGCCAGGACGCGGACCGATCTGGCGCGCGGTCATCGAGGCCTTGCCAAAGCGCTGGGCCCAGTAGGGCGCAAGCGTACAGTGGGCCGAGCCTGTCACCGGGTCCTCGTTGATCCCGGCATCGGGACAGAAGAAGCGCGACACGAAATCACTGTCTTTACCCGGTGCGGTGGCGAGCACATTGATACCGGTACGCTTCAAGGCTCCAAAGTCGGGATCGAGCCCCGCCACCGTGGCTTCATCGGCGTAGACGAACATCTGGTAGCGCGAGCCATGGATGCGCTCCACCTCATAGGCTTCAAGCGGCTCAGCCCCTAGCGCCGCGGCGGCATCGGCGTCTGCGGTTGCCGGCTCAAACGGTACTTCAGGAAAATCCATGACCAGTTGGCCATCAGGCCGCTGGCTGACATTCAGGCGTCCCGACGCTGTATCAAAGCGCGCGACGTCACCCGTCACACGACCGGCATCAAACAGGGTAGAGGCCGCCGCCAGAGTGGCGTGGCCGCACAGATCCACCTCACAGCCGGGGGTAAACCAGCGCAGCGACCACAGGTCTGGCTCATCCTTTGCGATCAGATACGCGGTCTCTGACAGGTTATTGGACTGGGCCAGCCCCTGCAGGTCCGCATCCGACAAAGCTGCGTCCAAGAGGCAGACGCCCGCCGGATTGCCGCTATGGGGCGTGTCGCCATCTGGAAAGGCGTGGCGCTCTTCGTAAGCAATCTCGACCATGGCGGCTTACTCCTCTTGCGTTATGGTAACCCGGTCTGACGGGTTGGCGGCCACGTCAGTCAACGCATCAAAATAGTCGATCACATGCTGTGGCTTTTGCTGGCGGGCGGTGCGCCAGTGATCGGCGCTGGCGCGGTTTGCCACAGCCCCGTCCGCCGTCATAACCAGCACGGTTGGCGCGCCGGGCAGGCCATCAGCAAAGCCTAGCCTTGTCACAACATCCTGATTGACATCATAGCGGCCAATGCTGGCCGTCACGATTTCAAACTGCTCCGTCAAAAAGGCGTGCACCGCCGGGATTGTCATCATGCCCGCCAAGACGCGGCAATCGGGACACCACGCCCCGCCCAGCTTGATCAGCACCCGCTTGCCACTGGTCCTGGCTCTGGCAAAGGCGTCGGTCAGCGCGCGCTGAACGTCCAGCTCCAGATCATAAGGCTCGGCGATTTCATCAAAGGGCGTGTCGTCGGGGATGATGGGTGCGGTCATGGCACAGGCTCCGAAGCGAAGAGCCACAAGACCTAATCAGTCGCCTCGGACAAATCCAGCACCTGAAGCGCAATGAACATCAGCTCGGCCTCATAACGGGTAAAGCCGGACACCGGGTCGCGCGACAAGTCCCCGTCCGGGTTCACGCCGGTGACGAAAAACGCGACCGTGGCGTTACGCTCAGCAATCGCCCACGCCCCACCATAAAGCCCATAGGCCTCGCCAGCATGACCGACAAAGCGCAACTCGGGGTGGGAGGCGATCTGACCGGGCAGCAGGATTTGTGGCCCTGGTCCGTAAGCGCGCACGCCTGGGCTCTCATCGCCAGTCCAGACCGGATCGCCCAGCGCCTCGCCCATGCCACCCGGTAAAAAAGCGCTCGCCAGCACGGCCAGGTCTTCAACGCTGGCCCTCAAGCCGCCTTGCGGGGAGTAGAGCGTGCCGTTGGTGAAGGGGTTCGCAGCGACAATCGGGACATGCCCACTTTCTGGCGCATCGTCACGCCGCAGGATGGCCGGTCGGGTATCGTTGAGCGTCTCGGTATCATCAACCTGCGCCACCCAGCGCCCGTCGACGAACCGGTAGAGCGTCGCGCCGTTGCGCCGTGTCAGACCGCTGACCCCCGACCAGTTGAACCCGGCATCAAGGCCCAGCGGCTGCAGCACGCGCTGTGTCGCCAGCCGGTCAAAGCGCTCGCCGGCAGCGATCTCCATCACCTGCGCGGCGATGCCGTAATTGATATTGGCGTAGGTCCAGCCCGCCCCCGGGGGATAGGGACAGGTCGCATCTTCCGTAAGCAGGGCTTCCAGATGCTCACCCTCAGCAGCCCAGTACACCTCCGGATCGCAAATGCCGCTGGTATGGGCGAGCAGCGAGGTCAGCGTCACCGGCGCGCCACCGGGCTGAACCGGAAGCTCAAAGCCCAGCGTGTCCGTCACGTCTGCGTCCATGTCCACTATGCCGTCTTCAGCCAGGCTCAACGCCGCCAGCGCTGTCGCGAGCTTGGAGATGGACGCAGCCCGGACCGACGAGCGCGGGGTCAGGTCGCGCCCTGGCGTGATGCCGTCCAGGCTGAACTGCGCTGTCCCGGCGGCGTGCGACCACACAATCTCCCCATCGCGCCAGACCGCCACCGCAGCGCCCGGCACGGCCTGCAAGCTTTCTTCAGTGTCCACAAGTGCCACCATCCGAGCCTCTGGTGAGATCGGGTCGGCTTTCACACCGGTACAGGCGGCAAGCAGAGAGGCGGCAACAGGCGTGAACATTCTGATCATTGCGCCAGCCTAGCCGAATCCCTAGCCACAGGGCAGTCCCTACCCGTCTTCATCCCCTCTCGTGAGGTAGAGATAAAGCATGCGCGTGAAGGCCTGCAGCTTTTCCTCTTCGTCCAGCGCGACCGATTGAGTAAGAACCGGATTTCGCAGCACGGCTTCATCAAGATAGGCGATGTTGGCCAGATAATAGGCCATCTTCGTTGGCTGTCGCAGGTCAGGCCAGGCAAGCGCATCACGGTGAGGCTCGAGCGCGCGCTGAAACGTGTCCATGAATTGCTCATTGACCTCGGCTCTGCGGGGGATATCGCGATCCGGATAAATCCGGCGATAGGTAATAAGGGCGCGCACCAATCCCAGATCGCCCAGCATCATCTGGCGAGCGGCCAGGAAAAAAGACCGGACGGTGGTCTTTAAATCGACCTCTGCCCCGATGGGCATGGCAATGCCATCCATGCCGCGATGTCTGCGAAAGCTGTCCACTCGGGTTTGCGCGCGGTCGACCCGGCGCTCCATCAGCGCAGGCAGCAGGGCATCCTTGTCCTTGAAGTGGCTGTAGACCGACCCGACCGCCACGCCCGCTTTACCGGCAATGTCTGCAATCGCGACCTGCTCAAATTCTTTGGTTTCAAGCAGAGTTTCAACGGCCGTCAGAATTTTTTCCCGCGTTATCAGAGCACGCTTTTGAACCGGAGCCACAACATTACCTCGAATTAAAATTGAATTTGAATTCATATTCAATTATGCCATGGGAAGCCTCAATAAGAAAGGCCAAAAACAAGAAAAGCCTGAACAAGAAAATCTGAACAGGAAAAGGTTGGTCGACATGACACTCTCAACGCAGACGCTCTCCTCCCCTCAGCCCCAAACGCGATGGCGTGGCCTGCCAGCCATAATCGAAGTCGCACTTGTGGCCATGATCTTTGCCGGCACGCTTCTCGCTGCCCGGGTGACCGAGCTACCCCTGGGCGGTCCCCTCGCCCTCATTGCGGCGACTGTGACCGTGACGCTGCTCCAGCGGCTTCGCGGTGAAGGCTGGGGGGAGCTTGGAATGCGAATGCCGAAGACCCTGACCAGTGTCGCACTTGGAAGCCTGGCGGTGGTTGGCATCTGCGTGACGGCGTTCGGCGTAAATGGTGTGCTGCAGCCTGTCCTGGCAGCGACACTGGGCGACGGCGCGGTCCGTGCGCTCCCTGACGTCTCCACGGTGGCCCGCTATGTCACCCTCATGATCGTGATCTGGACGACCGCCGCTTTCGCTGAGGAAATGGTGTTCCGCGGCTTCTTCATGACGCGCGTCGCCGACATCTTCGGTCGCAACGCATTTGGCTGGACGGTCGCCCTGATCGTTCCGGCGATCTTTTTCGGACTGGCCCATAGCTATCAGGGCCTTGCGGGCGTCATCGTCACCGGTACGGTCGGCCTGATCTTCGGGATCTGGTATCTGATTACCAAACGCAACCTGCTACCGTTGATCCTCGCACACGGTCTGGTCAATTCAATCGGGATTACAATGCTGTTTCTGATCGCTCAGGGCGTCATTCCCGCCGACGCAGTCTCAATCTGAAGACGGGCCCCTCTCCACTGTAGCACGGTGGAGAGGAGCGCCCCTCAAGTGCCCGCCAGCGCTGCAAGCCGGGCATAGACGCCCTCACCTTGAGCGGCGAGCTCGTCATGGGTGCCCTGCTCCACGATGCGGCCCTGGTCAAAGACCAGAATGCGGTCGGCATCGCGAATGGTGGACAGGCGGTGAGCAATCACGATGGCGGTCTTGCCCATCGTCACCTCGGCCATGGCCTCCTGTACAAAGCGCTCCGTCTCGTTATCGAGCGAGCTGGTGGCTTCATCGAAGATCAGGATCGGCGCATCGGCCAGCACCGCGCGGGCAATCGCCACTCGCTGACGCTCCCCGCCGGACAGCTTCACACCGCGCTCACCCACCAGCGTGTCATAGCCTTGCGGAAGGCGCTCGATGAAGTCGTGAGCGCGGGCGCGGATCGCAGCATCGATAATCTCCGCCTCGCTCGCATCGGGCCGGGCGTAAGCGATGTTTTCCCGGATCGTGCGGTGGAAAAGCGCTGGATCCTGCGGCACCAAGGCAATGGCACTGCGCAGGCTCGTCTGGGTCACCGAGCGCACATCCTGACCATCAATCCGAATGGCCCCCGCATCGATATCGTAGAGCCGCTGGACCAGCTTCACGAAGGTCGATTTGCCCGATCCGGTCGGGCCCACCAGCGCCACCTTCTCCCCGGCCGAGATTTTCAGGTTGAAGCCGTCATAGAGCGGGCGCTCCTGCCCGGCATAGGTAAAGCGCACATCGTCAAACACGATCTCGCCTGCACCAGGCTCGAAAATCGGCGCGTCCGGCGCGTCGGCGATCTGCTCGGCCATCTTTGCGTAGCCTGCGATGTCCTGGATCTCATCAAGGCCGCGCTGGACGTTCTGCACTTCTTCGCCAAAGCGGCGCATGTAACCCGCCATCATCAGAAAGGCTGTGATGCCAAACACAACGTCGCCTGCGCTGGCATTGCCTTCAGTCCACAGCTGTAAAAGCAGACCGGCAAGCCCCGCCTGAAGCGCGAGCACCGCCACGATCTGCACCAGCCAGGTGTTCACAAAGCGCAGCCACGTCTTCTTCGTTTCGGTGCGCCAGTGCCAAGCCAGCCTATGGAAGCGTTCATCCTCACGCGCCTCGGCACCAAAGCTTTTCACCGTGGCTATGCTGGAAATGGCGTCCGATACCGCACCACCAAGCTGAGAATCCACCGCGTTGGAGATCAGGTTTTGTGGGCGGATATAGCTATTGGCCATCCATACCGAGAGCGCCATGAATATCGCCGTGACCGTCAACGCATACACGCCCACCCAGACCCAGGTGAACAGCATGTAGACGCCAAGACCGATCATCACGCTGACCGACGGGATCAAACCCAGCCACAGCGTCGCGGTGATCGTGTCATAGGCCCACATGCCGCGGGTGATCCGCCGCACGATGGAGCCTGCAAAGGTGTTGGCATGCCAGTCAGCCGAAAAGCGCTGGACCTTGGCAAAAGCCTCTGTGGTCATGTCGGCCATGTTGGCGCTGGAAAACGGCACCTCACAGCGCACGGCGATCTGGCGAAAGGCATTCACCAGCACCGCAAAGCCGATAAAAACACCCAGCGCCATCCAGTGGGTGGAACCCTCACGGTTCGCGCCCTCACCGCTAATGCTGTCAATCAAGGCACCGGCTGCGACCGGAACGAAAACATCGGCCACAGTCGCCGCCATTGTGAACACAAACAGACCGGCAAACAGGCCAGGCCGCCGCTTCCACTGACGGGCCACAAAGCCGATCACTTCAAGATTGGAAAGGATACGCTCGCGCCGCTTGTCGGCGTCATCGTCAAAGTCAGTCATGTCATCACCTGGACCGTCAGCCTCTGGCAAAACGCCAGCGCTAGGTTTTATCTGAATTGCGGAAAATCCGGCGATGGGCAAACCCGGGCCGTCCGGCGCATTGAGCGCAAGAGGTGAGCGCGGGATGCGGTGCTCGCCGCCTGACGCATCGTGTCAGGGCACCGCGATTAAATTCAGATCAGTCGCATGGATCAGACAAGGCTCCTGTGCTCGGCAAAGATGGGGGTGCCGGGGTGGCGGTGATTAACCAAGCGCTCCTGGTAAAGCCAGCGCAAAGCGCCTCCCCCTGTTGCCTTTGCGTGACGCTGTGGCTTTTGGGCACCTGGCATCTGTCATCCCGGACGCGAAGCGATCTCAGGACCTACCGGTATTCAAAGAGCTTGACTCCACCAGCGCAGACGGTCCCGGCTCTGCGCCTGTCGGCTTGGCCGGGATGACACGGTGAGAGGCTGAAGTTTACTTGTCATCCCGGACGCGAAGCGATCCGGGATGACAGTCAGGGGCCGCCGGGGTTCAGGGGGTCCGAGACGCCGAGGTGATCGGCTTCATTGCGACGATCACGCGCCATTTGCCGGGTCAGGTCAGGACTGTTGAGCGCCTCGCGCCGGGCTTCACGCACACTGGTCAGAATGCGGCCGATGGCGCTGTCGCCGGCCCCGGTTTGTGACAGCTGGAAAGCCAGCCGGTCCATGTCCTCAAGAAATTCCGGCGGCTCCTCACCCAGCCCCATCAGCCCGAACTGCGCCAGGCGCGAGGCGGCGAGCTGGGAGCCTTCAGGGCAATCAAAGGCTTCCTGATTGGCATCAGACGAGGACAGGCAGAAATTTTCCCGCACCGTCCCGGTCACCCCGCCATCGAAATTGGCGATGATACGAAAATCCTCCGGATCAAGCCGGGATTCAGCCCGTGCCAGAATATCAGCGAAGCTCACCGGCGCAGCGGGACGCGCGTCCTGCGGGACGGCGGGACCGGGTTGGGCCGTGGCCACGGGCTGGTTGGGATCGGTGGGCTGAGACGGTGGCGGCGCCGTTTGCGGCCTTGGACGGCTTTGAGCCGGCGGCGCGCCCTGGGGTGTCGCCTGAACGATGGCCGCATCCGCGCCATCCGTAACCGTATCGACGTCCGGGATCGCCAGCGGGTCGACTTCAGGAAGTTCGGTTTCCACAGGCGCAGGCGGTTCGCTCGCCTCCGGCTCGGCGTCCTCAGCGACCTCCGGTTCCGGCGGCGCGCTGACCTGGTCCTCACTGGCCGCCGCCCCCAGGCTGCCATTAGCGCCTTCCCCGCCATCAACGCCTACCGGGCCTGCTCCACTTTGCCCACCGGCGAGCGGAGGCTCGAACAAAGGCGCATCAGTGTCGGCGTCGGGACCACCGGCCACGGTGTAAAAGCGCACTTCCAGCGCCTGACCGATACGTCCTGCTTCGCGCACGACCGCAGGTGGCACGGTGATCAGCGCTACCAGCGCCAGGGCATGGAGGAGGACTGCGACCCCATAGCTGGCCGCCCGCCTCCGAAACTCGGTCGACGCGAACAGCTCTCGCAGCGGATCGGCTGCGGCAGGAAGGGTCAGGGTTGCGCTCACCAGCGGCAAAATGGGACAGCGCGCCCATCGCTTCAAATGAAAATGCGGTGAGGGATCAGGTCTTCGGCAGGTCCGGACGCGTGCGCTCTCCGTAGCGGACAACAAGAAAGAAGCCGATTGCACCGAGCCAGCCCGCCAGCACCAGGACTGCTGTCAGGGCCTGCATGAAACCCAGCGGAACCGGACTATCCAGGCCCACCGGCCCCAGCCATCGCAAGTCACCACCCGGCGGGGATGTCGACTGGATGTAGGCCTGCAGTGCGAAGAAGTCTGAAAAGGAAAAGAACACGCCGATCCCAAGCCCCAGACACCCCAGCGTGAACAGCAAAAGCGCGCTGATTGCGACCATGAGTGACATGCGCCGCGCCAGCAGCCAGCTCGCGGTCAGCATCGCGAAGATCAAGGTCATATAGCTGGCAAAGATGACGTTCGAGGTGTTGAGAAATTCAACGAACAGAACGCCCTTCTCAAATTCCGTCATGACGCGGCCCCCAAAAGCAAGGCGAGAAGCCTAGCCGGTCCGGTCATTCGGGCAAGCACCTTACCGAGCGCTCGACACCACGCTGTCGGCAATAAAGAGCGTGTCGGAGCCCTGGGCTGCGCTGGCGTGGAAAACATAACCCACGATCACCAGGCAAAGTGCGGCCAGAAACAGTCCCGTCCAACCACCGGCGTTTCTACGTTTCGTCATCATCGCCTCCCTGCAAGGCCCACGGGCGGCCCCCAAATGAACCGTCCATGAATGAAAGCTTCAGACTGGCGCAAGGCGGCGGGCGGGCATGATTGGGGCAAAGCCAAGGTCAATTGTGACCCTTTCGCGGCAAGGCGCTTGCCAGAGCCCCCACCCATCGCACACGCTAGACCGGCAATGACGACTCTTCTTTATCTCGGCCCCGAAGGCACCTTCACCCACCAGGCGGCTTTGGCGCTGGCGCCGGAGGGGAGCCTTCTGGAGCCCATGTCAAGCCTGGAGCTGGTGCTGGCGGGCCTTGAAGCAGGCCAGGCGCACTATGCAGTGGCCGCGCTCGACAGCGCCGCCGGTCCCATCATCCTGACCCGAACCGCCATTGATGAAGGCAAGGTCGAGGTCTTGGCCGAACATGCGGTTGCGGTGAGCTTTGATCTATATCGACGCAGCGATGACGATACGGCCCTGGCTGGTGTTTACGGTCACGAAAAGGCGCTCGCCCAGTGCTGCAACTGGATCCGCGATAAAGGCGTCGACACCCGGCCGATTGCATCAAACACCGCAGGGCTGGCGCACCTGCGCGACCATGGCGAGCCGGGCTGGGGTGCCATCGGTCCACCGGGACTTTCAGAGAGTTACGGACTAAAGGTTTGCAGCCAGGCTCTGGAAGGTCCAAACACAAATCATACACTCTTCGTGCTGCTGCGCCGCGCTGGCGCGCCCCTGACCTGAAAGGCTGATCGCCATGAGCGCTGAACACATCTCCCAAGCCCTGTCGCGGGTCCAGCCCTCAGCCACTATCGCCGTCAGCCAGAAGGCGCGGGAGCTCAAAGCCGCCGGGCGCGATGTGATCGGCCTGGGCGCCGGTGAGCCGGACTTTGATACGCCCGACCATATCAAGGACGCGGCCATTCAGGCGATCCGTGGCGGCAAGACCAAATACACCAATGTAGACGGTATCCCGGAGCTGAAAGACGCGATCTGCAACAAGTTCAAGCGCGACAATGCGCTGGATTATGCCCCTGAACAGGTCAGCGTGTCGCCGGGCGGCAAGCCGGTCATCTACAATGCCTTCGCCGCCACTTTGAACCCCGGCGATGAGGTGGTCATCCCCACCCCTTACTGGGTCAGCTATCCGGAGATGGCCCGCCTTGTGGGCGCTGAGCCTGTGTTCGCGCCCGCCGGCGTCGAGGACGGCTTTAAACTAAAGCCGGAGACGCTGGAAAAAGCCATCAGCTCAAAGACTCGCTGGGTGGTTCTCAACTCGCCGTCCAACCCGACCGGTGCGGCCTATACCCGCGAAGAGCTCGCAGCCCTGGGCGCCGTGCTGGAACGTCACCCGCAGGTGCTGATCCTTACAGACGATATGTATGAGCACATCGTCTATGACGGGTTTGAATTCACCTCGCTGGTCCAGGCCGCGCCCGCGCTTTACGAGCGCACCCTGACCATGAATGGCGTGTCAAAGGCCTATGCCATGACCGGCTGGCGCATCGGCTATGCGGGTGGGCCGCAATGGCTGATCAAGGCCATGGCCAAGGTGATGAGCCAGACGACATCCAACCCCTGCTCCATCAGCCAGTGGGCCTCGGTCGCGGCCCTGAACGGCAGTCATGATTTCCTGATTGAGCGCAACGCCGCCTTCAAGCGCCGCCGCGACGCCATGATGGAGAAGATAACCGCTGCGCCCGGCCTGACCGCGCCGGTGCCTGAAGGCGCATTCTATATCTTTGCCGACTGCGCAGGCTTGATCGGCAAGACGTCGAAAGGCGGCGCGACGCTCAACACCGACCTGGATGTCTGTGCAGCGCTGCTGGAAGAAGAAGGCGTCGCCGTCGTGCCTGGCACAGCGTTCGGGGCCGCCCCCGGCTTCCGTCTCAGCTACGCAACCGACGATGCCGCACTGGAAGATGCCGGCCAGCGTATCCTGAGGTTCTGTGAGGGTGCTGGGTGACCCTGCCCCACAGGCATCGGCAAAACCTATAGATTCGAGCGCAATTATCGATTTTATTTATATCCGCGCTTCCTGCATACCTGTTTCCAATGAATTTCAGGAGAAGGAGATAGCGCCATGGATATCAATATGGGTCTCGATAAGGGCCAGCGCGAAGAGATGGCGGCGGCCGTGTCGAAGCTACTGGCGGATACGTATGCGCTTTATTTTAAAACCCACGCCTACCACTGGAATGTAACGGGGCCTCGTTTCCACGATCTGCATTCCATGTTCGAGCTGCAGTATAACGAGCTGTGGACCGCCACCGACGAGATTGCCGAGCGTATCCGCGCTCTGGGCGTTCTGGCTCCGATTTCCTACGGTGAGATGGCGGCAAACGCGTCCGTCGACTTTGACGACGCGACACCGGATGCCAACAGCATGGTGGCCAATCTGGTCGCCGGGCATGAGCAGGTGGTGCGCACCGCCCGCGCCGCCCTGAAGCTGGCGCAGGAGCATGACGACGAGGCTACGGCCGACCTCGTCGCGCCGCGCATCACTGTCCACGAAAAGACCGCCTGGATGCTGCGCGCAACGCTGGGCTAGATATCCGATAAACACCGGCTTGAGAGCGCCCCGTCAGACCACTGGCGGGGCGTTTTCGTTGTAGAAAGAAACACCTCGAGCGCTTTAGCGCTCGCAAGGCGAAAAGCCGCCCGCACCCCGGACTTGATCCGGGGGAGGACCGACCGACCGGAGGGGAGGGAAGACAGGAAGAAGCAAAAAAAAGCCGGCCCCAGTTTTATTGAGGGCCGGCTTGGTAAGTCTTCCGCGTCAGTTCGGGGAGGAGACGACGCGGGTAATCACAGGGGAACGCAGCGGCATCGCCGCCGTTCACGAGCGGGTATATGCCCTCGTTGCCGCACCGCAGCAAGGCGAGATTGGTTATATCCGCTATGCATTTCTGCAAGCCAATCACAGTTTGGACACGGGGCTGACGCATGGCTGTCATACTTTGTCGCAGCTCATCAGACAGGCGCAGAAAATCAGCTTTGAATGAGCCCTTTGAATCGTACTATCAGAAAAATTACAGAGGCCCCAATAATTTAAAATTCATCGACTTTTAGCCATATCAAAATTGATTTTCTATCCGTAAACTGACTAAAAATTTGCTTTTCCGTGTCGACTGTGAGATTATTCAGTCTTAGACAAGAGCCAAAGGAGGCTCCCATGACCCGACTCAATCAAGCCTTGATCATTGTGCTGGCCTGGACCGGATTTGTTGCCGCTGGTCCACGTTTCCTGTCCGAAGACTGGATGGGCGGGCTAACGATTCTCGGCATGGTGCTGACCTTCGTGGTACTGTCCCGCCACGGCCCGCTTCGGCGCAAGGACCCGCTCGCGCTCAGCTCCACCGGTCGACGTCCGTATTTTGAGATGCGGTAGGAAACAGAAGCCCAATACAGGTGTGTCATCCCCCGGCTCGTCCGGGGGATCCATGCTACTCAGCCGCAGCTTGCCTCAACACAAACAGAATGGATGGCCTTAGATAAACCGTCCATGACAGGTGCTTAGCTAAACGCCTGCAGGCCCGTCATGGCGCGGCCCATGATCAGGGCGTGGACGTCGTGCGTGCCTTCATAGGTGTTGACGGTTTCCAGATTAATGGCGTGGCGCAGGATGTGATACTCCTCCGCGATGCCATTACCGCCGTGGATGTCGCGCGCTTCACGGGCAATGGCGAGCGCCTTGCCGCAGTTATTGCGCTTCATCAGCGAGATGGCTTCAGGCACGAAAGCCCCCTCGTCCATCAGGCGGCCCAGCTGTAGCGCGCCCTGAAAGCCCAGCGCGATTTCGGTCTGCATGTCCGCCAGCTTCTTTTGCACCAGCTGGGTGCCGGCGATTGGCTTGCCGAAGACAATACGCTCCATGGCGTAGTCGCGCGCCGCGTGCCAGCAGAATTCCGCGGCCCCCATCGCGCCCCAGGCAATGCCGTAGCGCGCCTTGTTCAGGCAGCTGAACGGACCGCGCAGACCCTTCACATGGGGCAGGATCGCATCGTCTGAAACGAACGCGTCGTTCAGCGAGATCGAACCAGTGGTAGAGGCGCGAAGCGACATCTTGCCGTTGATCTTGGGGCAGTCGAAGCCCTCAACACCCTTGTCCACGATGAAACCGCGGATCACCCCATCCAGCTTGGCCCAGACCACCGCCAGATCAGCAATCGGCGAGTTGGTGATCCACATCTTCGAGCCATTGAGCACATAGCCGCCATCGACCTTTTTCGCCGTGGTGCGCATGGCACCCGGATCAGAGCCGCCATCGGCTTCGGTCAGGCCAAAACACCCAACCCACTCACCGGTGGCCAGCTTCGGCAGGTATTTCTTTTTCTGCTCTTCAGACCCAAAAGCTTCGATCGGATACATCACCAGCGACGACTGAACGCTCATGGCCGAGCGATACCCGCTGTCGATGGCTTCAACCTCGCGCGCGATCAGGCCGTAGGCGACATTGCTGAGGCCCGCACCGCCATACGCTTCAGCCACGGTCGCGCCCAGTAGGCCCAGCTCGCCCATCTCGGTCATGATCGAGCGGTCAAAGCTCTCCTCGCGATAGGCATCAATGACGCGCGGCAACAGCTTGTCGCGGCAATACTGGCGCGCGGTTTCTGAAATCATCCGCTCGTCCTCAGACAGCTGATGGTTCAGGTGCAGCGGGTCTTCCCAGTTAAAGCTCAAGCTCTGCTCGTTCGCAGCGTCCAGCGCAGCCATGGTGGTGTCCTTCTTGTTCGCGAGTGTCGCGATGAATTCTGTCACACGGGTGGTACGCCATTGTGAGCTAGCCCGGCAAGGGCGCGCGCGTAGTGCAGCTGTGTCGCAGGGGGTGCGTCCTTCGAGGCTTTTCTTACGAAAAGTACCTCAGGATGAGGGATGTTGGAGCTTTTTCTTACCCTCATCCTGAGGTGCGAGCTAAAGGCGAGCCTCGAAGGACCCGCAGGACCAGGCTCCGCCCCCCGTTACTCTATAACTCAAGACATCCCCCTCACCCCCTGCTAGCGTCTGGCTCAAATGCGGCCAGAGCCGCTTCAGGGAGAGATTTCATGACTATGTCAGTGCGTTGGGTGATGGCCGCGACGGTCGGGTTTGCGGTTGTAGGGTGTGGAGCGCAACCGGCGCCAGAGGCGCGCGATGAGGCTGCAGCCACCACGCCGACAGTGATCGCGGCACCCGCTGACGAGGCCTCCAGCTACACCGTTCTGGTGGGCGGCACGCGTATTGGTGCGGCGAATATCACGCGCACCGACGACGGCTTTGCCATTGAATACGAGTTTCGCAACAACGGTCGCGGCCCGACCCTGAACGAGACGATCAGCCTGAATGATCGGGGTTATCCGGTCAGCTGGGCGATCACCGGCAACACCACGTTCGGCAACGCCGTGGACGAGATGTTTGAGTGGTCCGGCGACAGCGCCACCTGGCGCGATGCCACCGGTGAAGGCTCAGCTGACATGGACGGCCCGGCCTATTATGTGCCGCAGAATTCGTCGCCCTATCAGCTGGCCATTGCCGCGCGGCTGTTGCTGGCCGATGAAGATCGCACGATCTCTGCCCTGCCCAGCGGCGAACTGCGCCTGACCGAGATGGAAGAGATTACGCTGGGCGAGGGTGAAGACGCGTTTGACGTCACCGCCTGGGCGCTGTCGGGCACGTCTACCAGCCCGACCTATTTCTTGATGGATGGCGCGGCCTTCTTTGGCGTTGTGTCACCGGGCTTTGCGGTTCTGGCTGAAGGCCAGGAGGCCCATGACGAAATGCTGCGCGCGCGGGCAGCCGAATACGGTGCCCAGCGTTATGAGGACATCCAGCAGCGCACGGCCAATCGCTATGAAGGCCCCGTTGCGATCACCAATGTGCATGTCTTTGACCCGGCCACTGAGAGCCGCGGCGAGCCATCGACGGTGGTGTTCGAGGGGAATCGCATCACCGCCATCAACCCGCCCAGCATTGAGGGCATGACCCAGATCGACGGCGCGGGCGGCACGCTTGTGCCGGGCCTGTTTGAAATGCATGCCCACCTGGGCGAAAGCGCAGCCGCGCTCGGCATCGCCGCGGGGATCACCAGCGTGCGCGACATGGGCAATAACAACGACGTCCTGTCCGGCCTGATTGCCAATATCGAAATCGGGCGCGTGGCGGGACCGCGCGTCTTCCGCTCCGGCTTTATCGAAGGGCGCAGCCCGTTTAACTCCAATAACGGCATTCTGGTCGGTAGCGAGGAAGAAGCCGTTGAGGCGGTGCGCACTTACGCGAACATGGGCGGCTTTCATCAAATCAAGGTCTACAACTCCATGGATCCTGAGTGGATCCCCGCAGTGATTGCCGAAGCGCGCGAGCATGGCCTGCGCGTCACTGGTCACGTGCCCGCCTTCACCGATGCCAACGCGATGATCGCGGCCGGGTATGACGAGCTGACCCATATCAACCAGCTGATGCTGGGCTGGGTACTTGATGAGGGGGAAGACACCCGCACGCTTTTGCGCCTGACCGCGCTGAAGCGCCTGCCGGAGCTTGATCTGGACAGCGAGCAGGTTCAGTCGACCATCGATGCGATGGTGGAGGCTGACATCGCCATCGACCCGACCTTTGCCATTCACGAAGCCCTGCTGTTGTCGCGCAATGGCGAGCTGTCACCAGGCGCTGTCGACTATATCGACAACATGCCCGCCAGCTCCCAGCGCCAGGCGCGATCGGCCTGGGCGGCGATTGAAAGCGAAGAAGACGATATCGCCTATCGCGGCGCGTTCGAGCAGATTACCGCAGGGCTGGCCGAGCTTCGCGATCGCGGCATCTTCATGGTGCCCGGCACCGATCTGGGCGGAAGCTTTGCCTATCACCGCGAGCTGGAGCTTTACCAGACCATCGGCATGGAACCGGCTGAAATCCTCGCCTGGGCGAGCCAGGGCATGGCCGATTATCTGGGCGCTGGTGATGAGCTGGGCTCGGTAACACCCGGCAAATATGCCGACTTCTTCCTCGTTCCCGGCGATCCGACGGCCGACTTCAAAGACATCAAGACCATTTCCATGGTGGTCGCCGATGGCGTGGTCTACTTCCCGTCGGACATCTATCCCGAATTTGGCATCCGCCCCTTCGTGGACGCCCCGGAGGTGACGGTGGCGCAGTAGGGGGCAAGCCCTTTGTGCGTCCTTTAAAGACGGTCCTGACGGACCTCCTCAGGATGAGGAAAGTTTATGCTCTATGAAAACCTCATCCTGAGGAGCGCAAAGCGCGTCTCGAAGGACCAGCCGGATCAAGCAGCATGATCGCCGCCTGAGTCTATATTCTCAAATGCTCGGACGGATCTTACTACGTGGGATCAGCTCGTGGTGAGACCATGGACAGGCGAATGGCCGAACACCAGTCTGGCAGCCTTGGCGGATATACATCGACCCGTCGGCCCGTAGAGCTGGTCTGGAGCGAGTGGTTTCAATCCATCACCGATGCCATTGGTGTCGAGCGCCAGATCAAGGGCTGGAGCCGGGCGAAAAAAGAAGCGCTAATCGCTGGTGCATTTAATCAGCTGCCCGAGCTTTCTAAGCGGCGGACATGACCTGCGTCCTTCGAGACGGTCCTAGCGGACCTCCTCAGGATGAAGGAAGATGGCGCTTGATGAAAACCTCATCCTGAGGAGCGCGAAGCGCGTCTCGAAGGACCATGCGGGTCAAGCCCGGGGGTCCCGGATCGCCTTCGGCGTCCGGGATGACATCAGTTTAGCGCCTACCCACCCCGCGCGCGCCACATCACCAGCGTGTCAGCCTCGCCCAGCTTTGCCATCTCGCGCTTCCCATAGCCAAGCTTCTCAGCCACGCGGATGGACGCCGCGTTTTCTGGCGCGATGAGGCAGACGCTTCTTGGCGCGTCGAGATGGGTGTCCATCCAGGCCAGGATCGCGCCCATGGCCTCGGTCGCATAGCCCTTGCCATGGTGATCGGGACTTAACACCCAGCCTGTTTCCGGCACGCCCGCAATGTCGGCTGAGCAATCGCGTTTGAAATCGGCCACGCCCACCTGACCGACAAACTCGCCCGCCTTCGTTTCCGCGATCCAGTAGCCATAGCCGATCAGCACCCACAGCCCGGCAAACTGCTGCAGGCGTCGCCAGCTATGGTCCGGCGGTGAGGGCTGGCCGCCGATATGGCGGTAGACCCGCTCATCACTCCACAGCGCGACGGTGTTATCGAAATCCTCGGCACGGGCAGCGCGCAGGACGAGGCGTTCCGTAGTGAGCGTGGGGGCAGTCTGTGGCAGGGTCATGGTGTTGTCTCCGTCTGGTCCGCGCGTGAGGGCTGGCGCACGGCGAATAACAGGACAAGCGGCGCGATCCACGGCACGATGCGCTCAAACGGATCGCCGGGGATGGCCGCCCAGTTCGCAAGCGTTTGAGGCAGGCCTGACAGGCTGGCCGCATCCATCTGGCCGAATATGTAGAACACCACCGTGGTGAAGAATCCCGCCAGGATCGCGGCAAAGATCGCCCAGCCCTTCGGCTCCAAACCCATGACCCGCGCGATGATCACCGGCCCGAAGGCAGCCCCCAGCGCAGCCCAGGAAAACAGCACGCGATTGAAAATGGTCGCAGGCACGCTCAGCGTCAGGATCACCGCCAGCA
Organism: Maricaulaceae bacterium EIL42A08; assembly: GCA_024178355.1. Classification (GTDB taxonomy): domain Bacteria; phylum Pseudomonadota; class Alphaproteobacteria; order Caulobacterales; family Maricaulaceae; genus Oceanicaulis. Next base: position 333,117 of record JAMZNZ010000001.1, read on the forward strand.
CGCAGATCGCCACCATGACGGAGCGACTGACCAGCACCTCGCGGCCCTTCAAGAGCTTGACGATCTTCAGATCGTGGGCAGCAGCGGCAGACGCGGCGACCAGCAACGAGTCCACCGTGCTCATCACCGCAGACAGGATGGCCGCGATGACAATCCCGGCGAGAACCGCAGGCAAAAGCTGGGCGGTGAGCTGGTAGAAGAGCGCCTCGCCATCGGCCACATCGGGCAGAAGCGCCCGGCCGGCCAGCGCCATACAGCCCATGCCCACAAACACGATCACGCCCCAGCTCATCGCCACGATGAAGCCGCGGCGGCGTGACGCCTCGTCCTTGACCGCCATCAGACGCGCCAGCAGATGCGGCTGGCCCAGCGCGCCGAGCCCGATCGCGGCAATGCCGAGCGCAAAGCCCAGGAACGCAAAACCTGCGCGTCCGCCAAACGGGTCGAGGTACTCAGGCGGCATGGTCACAGACAGCGTCTCCACAATACCCGCCGGGCCACCGGCTGCGATCACCGCCAGCGCCGGGACCAGCACCGCAATCAGCGCCATGATCGCACCCTGCAGTGTGTCGGTCAGCGACACTGCCCAGAAGCCGCCCAGAAGGCCGTAGATCAGAATCACCGCCGCGCCGATCAGCACGCTTTCAGTGCGCGACAGGGCAAACTGGCTCTCAAATGCGATGGCCGCCGCCCCGAACTGGGCCGCGATGTAGAACACGAAGGTGAAGAGGACGAGAAACCCGGCCAGCATGGAAATGGCGGGCTTCCAGGCTGGACCGGCTTTGGCGGCAAGAAAATCGCTGGCGGTGACGTGGCCCTCGGTCTCGGTCTCGGTACGTAGCCTTCGCCCGAACCACAGCCACACGCCCACATAGCCTAGCCAGATGCCCGGCACCATCCACAGCGCCGACACGCCATAAGCGTAGACAAAGCCGGAAAAGCCCAACAGCACCCAGGCTGAACTGGTGGACGCAGCATAGGACAGCCCCGCCACCCACGGCCCCAGACCCCGGCCACCCAGGAAAAAATCGGATTCGTTCTTGTTGAACCGGGCCGCCCAGATGCCGATGCCGATCAGCACGATCTTGTAGATTACGAGCGTGGCGAGCACGACGCCGGTTGCCGAGTCTTCTGATCCCATCGTCTTCGCGCCCCGATCTTTAGAGAATACTTTCGCATTAGTGGCATGAAACGCCCGGCGATCAACAGCCCGCTCACTGGCTGCAGACTGAACGCAAAAACCGTTTGCGTCGTGGCGACGCCTGCTCCAATACGCAAAAATAAAATGGATATTTAGGCGAGCGTGTCACCCATGGCTCAGGCCAGCGTCACATCAGCCCCCGATGAGGGGCGTAGCGCCCTTGTCGGGATGGTGGCGCTGTTCTGTGCCGCCTCTGTGCTGGGCTTTGCGCCGATCTTTGTGAAGATGTCGGAGCTGGGACCGCAGGCCACGGGCTTCTGGCGCCTGACCATGGCGCTACCGCTGCTGGCGGTGTGGCTGTGGGTGGACCAGCGCCAGTCAAAGCGCCGCAAGGACACAGACAGCCTGGCCCCAGCCCCTGTGGCGTGGAAGCCGATCATTCTGGCCGGTCTGTTTTTCGCGGGCGATCTGGCCTTCTGGCATACCGGTATCAAGCTGACGACGGCAGCGAACGCGACCTTCCTGTCCAATCTGACCCCGATCATCGTGGCGGTAGTGGCTTATTTCCTCTTTGGGGAGCGCATCACCCGGCCCTTCATTTTTGCGGGCGCGCTGGCGCTGTTTGGCGCCCTGCTTTTAAGCGTGGGCAATATCCAGTTCGCGCCAGAGCGGCTGACCGGTGACATCTTCTCTGTGCTCACCTCGCTGTGGTATGCGGCCTATCTACTGGCGGTGCGTGCCGCGCGGCGTGCGGGAGCCGCAACGGTCAAGCTGATGTTCTGGTCCACCGCCACGGCAGCACCCATCCTGCTTCTGGTCACGCTGGCTTTTGGTGAGCCGCTGCTGCCATCCAGCTGGGTCGGCTGGCTGCCGCTGATCGGCCTTGGGGTTGTGGCCCATGTGGGCGGTCAGGGCGGCATCGCCTTTGGCCTGGGCCGCACGCCGGCTGCGCTGGCCACACTCATCATCCTGATCCAGCCGGTGGTCGCAGCGGCGGCGGGATGGATCCTGTTTGGAGAGGCCCTGATCGCGATCCAGTGGCTGGGCGCGGGCCTGGTCCTTGCCGGTGTTTACGCCGCCCAGCGCTTCCGCCCGGCGGTACCGGCACCAGCGCCTGTCTCGACCTCGGCCCCGGACAACGCTAAACCGTGATCCCATGATGGATGACGCCCCAGCAAAGCCCGCCGCGCGCGAGGAAAAGTTCACCGCTTCCGGCGGCGAGCTCTTGCGTGACATGTGGTATGTCGCAATGACAGCCGGTGAGCTGAAGCCCGGCAAGCTCCACAAGAAAATGTTCCTCAACGAGCCGGTGGTGATGGGCCGCCAGGGTGATGGCAAGCCCTTCGCCCTGCGCGATATCTGCCCGCACCGGGCCGTGCCCCTGTCTGCCGGGCAATTCATCGATACCGACGGGGTCCAGACGGTGGAGTGCCGCTATCACGGCTGGCGCTTTAAAACCTCCGACGGCGGCTGCGCACACATCCCCTCGCTTGTGAAGGATCAGCCCTTTGATCTGGAGCGCATCAAGGTGCGCAACTATGCGGTGGTCGAGCAGGACGATCTGATCTGGATTTATATGGGCTCGACGCCGGAGTCTGAGCCCGATGGCCCGCCGCCACGCTTTAAGCGCATGGTCCACCAGAAGGGCGCAAGCGAAGGCAAGGTGAAGTTCTTTGAACGCGCTGAGCTGGCCTGTCATATGGATCACGCCGTCATTGGCCTGCTGGATCCGGCTCACACTCCCTTCGTTCACAAAAGCCCGCTGTGGCGCAGCTCCAAGACCTTAAAGGAAAAGGAAAAGCACTACGCGCCAAGCGAGATGGGCTTCACCATGCTCAGCCATGAGCCGGTGAACTCACCGCTGTATAACTGGCTTCTGGGTCCGGATGTGGAAGTGGAAATCCAGTTCCTGCTGCCCGGACTTCGCGCAGAAAGCATTACCACCAGCCGCAACAGCTTTTTAGGGCTGGCTGCTATCACCCCCATCACCGATGAGCTGTGTGAAATCCGCGAGATCATGTACTGGAATGCGCCCAGCCTTGATTTTGTGAAGCTGTTTGCGCGCCCCTTCACCCAGACTTTCCTGGATCAGGATGCTCGTATCATGAAGCTTCAGGGTGAAGGGCTTTCCTATGATCCGCCGCTGATGCAAATCCCGGACGCCGACACGCTGATGGTCTGGTATCGCAGGCTGAAGCGTGAATGGATAAAGGCGCAAGCCGAAGCTCGCGCCTTTGAAAATCCGGTCAAATCGGCAACGCTACGCTACCGGACGTAACGGCTTTAAGCCTTAAGGCCACCCATCACGACCTCAAGGCGGATGGTCAAAGCCTCGCGCGTATCGCGGCCATTGTCTCGGCGGTCTTCTCGGATGGCACTAAAGAAAATGTCGATCAGCACCTGCATGGCGACATTGATGCGCAGATCCTTGCGGAACTCGCCAGACTCCACACCTTCACGAAGAACGCGGCGAATGGGCTCCCAGGCAAAGTCCATGTCCTGCATGGCGGCCTGATAATCAGAATTGGCAACCAGCCAGCTATGACCGATGGCCGCCGCAAACAGCTCGGTATGCCGGGTATGGCCATCCAGCATCAGGTGCAGCAGGGCGTGAACCCGGTCCGCGGCATTGCCTGACAGCACCGCTTCCATGCGCTCAACCGATTCAGCCAGCTGCTCGTATTCATGGCGCAGGATCGCCACCAGCAGCGCCGCCTTGGACGGTTCGGCGTTCAGCACCGTGCCCGGTGACACACCGGCCTCATCGGCGATCATCTTGATGGTGGTGCCGTCAAAGCCCGCTCTCAGAAACACATCGCGCGCCGCTTCAAGCACAGCAGCTTTCGTCGCTTCGCGGCGCATGTCGCGCCGGGTCATCCGGGGGCAGGTCGCATCATTCATGGTCTTACTCTTCCACAAAAGATGGCACAAAAAAATAGTTGAACGCGTTTGTTAAACAGCCATTCGCAAAGTGTGACAACTCGATGGCATTTCTTTATGACCACGGTCAATCAACCCCCGGAAGCATCAAGCACACCAATTTTGCCAGCTCAGGTAAATGCGTCTCAAACACGCAATGGTTTCAGGGCATTAAAACGGCAACAGTTTCAAGCATTGCCAGCGGACCCCGAGCGAATTATTTCCCCGTCATGACCGATTTCATCGATATTCTGCTTTATGTGCTGCTTGCCGTCGTCTTTGTGATCCTCGCGCTGGGAATCTATTCACTGTTTCGAGGCGGTGAGTTTGGGCGCAGCTGGTCAAACCGTCTGATGCGCCTGCGCGTGCTATTCCAGTTTATCGCCGTTCTGGTCATCGTCGCTGGATTCTGGCTGAAGCAGCAATTGGGCTAGGCGGGCTGGCAAGTCAGCGCTGACACGTTACAACGGACGTCATGGTTCGACTGACAAAAATCTACACCAAGACCGGTGATGGCGGGCGCACACGGCTCGGCGACATGAGCGAGGCGGACAAGACCGATCCGCGCGTGGAAGCCTATGGTGCGGTGGATGAAGCCAATGCCGCCATTGGTCTGGCCGTGGCAGCGCTGGATGAGACCCACGACCTGCATGCCATACTGATTGCAATCCAGAATGATTTGTTTGATGTGGGCGCGGATCTGTGCGTGCCCGATCGCGGTGAAAAGCTGGAATGGACGCCGCTGCGCATGGAGATGGCCCAGGCTGAACGCCTGGAGCGTCAGATCGATACGCTCAACGCCCGGCTGGAGCCACTGGACAGCTTTGTTCTGCCCGGTGGGTTTGAGGCTTCGGCACGCCTTCACATGGCCCGCACCATCACCCGCCGCGCCGAGCGCCGCGTCTTTGCGCTGAAAGCCTCCGGCGAGCCGGTCAGCGACGCGGTGGTGATCTATCTCAACCGCCTGTCGGATCTCTTGTTTGTGGCCTCGCGCGTGGCCAATGAGGATGGCGCGAAGGATGTGAAGTGGGTGCCGGGTGCCAATCGCTAGCCCGGCTGCAGCGTAATCTTTCCGCCACGGAAACGCGCCTTTTCGCGCCCCAACACTGGCAAAGCCCCCCTCATCGACCCTATCTACACCCTCGACGGTGCGGCACCCGGTCGCACTGCGTTCTGTTTTATAGAGCAAAGAGGGTTTATCCCATGAAGACCGCATTTGCCGCCGCCTCGCTCGCGGCCTTCCTCGCTGCCCCGTCTGTCGTAACCGCGGCTGAGCCGGTGGAGTATGAGTTCGACAAGACCCACACCGCCATCTCCGCCACCTGGACCCATCTGGGCTATTCTCAGCAGTCCATCTACTTCACCGACTATGACGGTGTGCTGCTACTGGATCTGGAAGAGCCTGAAAACTCAACCGTGGACGTGACCTTCAACCTGGCCAATGGCTTCTGGGTTGGGGCCAATCAGGAGCGGTTTGAAAACCACCTGAACTCCTCTGACCTTCTGAACACCGAAGCTTTCCCGACCGCGCGTTTCGTAGCCACCAGCTTTGAGACCGAAGACGGCGAGACCGGCACCATGACCGGCGACCTGACGCTGCTGGGCCAGACCAATCCGGTCACCCTGAACGTCACCCTGCGCCAGGCCGGTCCGCACCCGTTCAGCGGCACCCAGACGGCTGGTTTCTCGGCCACCGGCACCATTATGCGCTCTGAGTGGGGTGTGGGGTATGCGGTTCCGGCTGTGTCCGACGAGCTGACGATCTCGATTGAAACCGAGCTGGCTGTGGTCAGCGACGAGGACGAAGCCGAAGACGCCGCTGAGTAATCCAGCGCTTCTGGCAAACGATCAGGCCGGTGCAGCGAACGCTGCGCCGGCCTTTTCATTTGTGCGCCGCACCAGGGCTGTGTGCAGACGCGATGCGGCATTGCGGCGCATCCGTTGACTTCGGGGGCGCTCGGGGGCAGTTTCCGCTCCAGTTTTTCAAGGTGTCGTAGTGCTCCGTCCTGAAGGTCAGGACAGCGTGCTCGACCCGTCACCAATCCGGAGCCGTCGATGAAAATCCTCGTCCCCGTCAAGCGGGTGGTCGACTACAACGTGAAAGTTCGCGTGAAGCCCGACCAAACCGGCGTTGACCTGGCCAATGTCAAAATGAGCATGAACCCCTTCTGCGAGATCGCTGTGGAAGAAGCGATCCGTCTGAAGGAAAAGGGTGCAGCTGAAGAGATCGTCGTGGTCTCCATCGGCCCGGCTCAGGCCCAGGAAACCATCCGCACCGCGCTCGCCATGGGCGCTGACCGCGGCATCCACATCACCACCGACGACGCGGTCGAATCGCTGGGCGTTGCAAAGCTCCTCGCCAAGGTCGTGGAAGAAGAGAGCCCCGAGCTCGTCATCCTCGGCAAGCAGGCGATTGACGGCGACGTCAATGCCACCGGCCAGATGCTGGCTGCTCTGCTGGGCTGGCCGCAGGCGACGTTTGCCTCTGAGGTCGAAAAGACCGATGACGGTTATAACGTCACCCGCGAGATCGATGGCGGCCTGCAGACCATCAAGGTCTCCTCACCGGCCATCATCACCACCGACCTGCGCCTGAACGAGCCGCGCTATGCCTCGCTGCCGAACATCATGAAGGCCAAGCGCAAGCCGATCGATGCCAAGACGCCAGCCGATTTCGGCGTTGACATCGCACCGCGCCTTGAAGCGCTGAAAGTTGCTGAGCCGGCCAAGCGCGAAGCCGGTGTGAAGGTGGAAAGCGTCGCCGAGCTCGTCGACAAGCTGAAGAATGAAGCGGGGGTTATCTAAAATGACTGTCCTGGTTATTGCTGAACACGACAACGCGTCGCTCAACGACGCCACCCGCGCCGTGATCACTGCTGCAAAAGGTATTGGCGGCGACATCCACGTGCTGGTCGGTGGTGAGGACTGCGGGCCGGTCATCGAAATCGTCAAAGGTCTCGACGGTGTGACCAAAGTCCTCCATGCCGAGAGCCCCGCTCTGAAGAACCGTCTGGCTGAAGCCATGGAGACGCTCGTGCTGTCGATTGCCGACGGCTATGACGCGATCCTGGCCGCAGCATCGACCACGGGTAAGAACTTCATGCCGCGCATCGCTGCCAAGCTTGATGTGATGCAGATCTCCGACATTACCGCGGTTGAAAGCGCCGATACGTTCGTGCGCCCGATCTATGCCGGTAACGCCATGATGACGGTGAAGTCCAACGACGCCAAGAAAGTCATCACGGTGCGCCCGACCACCTTTGAAAAGGCAGGCGATGGCGGCTCGGCTTCGGTTGAGACGATTGACGCTCCGGCTCCAGCAGCTGCGTCCGAGTTTGTCTCTGAAGAGCTGTCAAAGTCTGATCGTCCGGACCTGGGTTCGGCCAAGATCGTCATCTCTGGCGGTCGCGGCATGGGCAATGGCGAGAACTTCGCCATCATCGAAAAGGTCGCCGACAGGCTGGGCGCTGCCGTGGGCGCTTCGCGCGCTGCAGTGGACGCAGGCTTTGTGCCGAACGACTACCAGGTCGGTCAGACCGGCAAGGTCGTCGCGCCAGAGCTCTACATTGCCGTGGGCATTTCCGGTGCCATCCAGCACCTGGCCGGCATGAAGGACTCCAAGGTGATCGTCGCGATCAACAAGGACGAGGAAGCCCCGATCTTCTCGGTGGCCGACTATGGCCTGGTGGCCGACCTCTTCACCGCCGTGCCCGAGTTTGAGGCCGAGCTGGAGAAGGCGGGCGTCTAAAACCCGCCCCAGCCTGTATCCGCAAAGATCAACGCCCCGGAAATTCCTTCCGGGGCGTTTTCATATCTGCATAACGTCAAGCGAGGACTAACGCGCTGTATTCATTGAGCGCGTTAAAATCATGCACAGAATGTCGCATCCCGGGGCTTTTCAAATTGAAATTAAACGCGTTTAGTTTTTCAAGCCACAAAACTTTTGTGGCTTTTGAAAGCCATAACCATGGATCTATACACGCCTTTTCTGTCAGAAGACCTCGACAAGACACACCGCCCCCCTCTGACACCCCGCCTGCCCATGGGCTACGCCAGAACGCCCCTCAGGCACACCGACCACGCCTATGTGCTGGAAGACGACGAGGCGAGCGGCCAGGTCGCCACTGAGTTCTTAAAAGGCTATGGCTTCAAGACGGTCGCCTGGCGACGCAGCATGGTCGAAGCCATGAAGGATGCCGATGATCTTGCCACGGGCCAGTACGATCTCATCCTTCTGGACATGATGCTGCCTGACGGTACGGGCGTCCCGCTGCTGGACAAGATCAAACGCCGTGGCTGCCCCGTTCCGGCCGGACTCTATACAGGTCGATCAAATCTTGAAGACAGCGAGTTCTACGACACTCACGCCTGTGACTTTGTGTTTGAAAAGCCGCTGATGGCCGCGACCTTCGTTCACACGCTCAACGATCTGAAAAAGCTGGCCGACGAAGACTAAAACGTCCCTCGCCCAGCCGCTCGCGACCTAGCCGTCTTCGCTTTCAAAAGCCCGCTCTAACGGCCACTCTTCATCGGCAGCGCGCCACGCGATCGAAGCGATTTTCCAGTCCTCGCCCTCGCGCACGATCACCAGCGTATTCAGGCCCACGGCCATCACCTCACCGGTGGACTGGTAGATGCCTTCATAGGTGCTCAGCACCGTGGCCATATCGCCGTAGTTATAAGTCCGGCGATCAAGCTCAACCTCAGTAAAGCCATTCGCCACAAGGTTCGGCCCCGCCCGCTCGATATAGTCTTCCGGCGACAGGGTCACGATACGGTTGGTCCCGTCTTCCTGCGGCACGACCACGCGCATGTTAGCCCCGTCCAGGAAAAGCTGGCGGAACAGATCCCAGTCGCGCGCCTCGCCGACGGGTCCTGAGATCACATCATAGAGTGTTTCCAGCGTCTCACCGGGCGATGACTGCTGGGCGAATGATGGCGCACTGACGACGGCAAGCGCGGCGGTGGCCGCAAAGATTGAACGAAGCATGGTCGGTCCTCCCCATATGTTGGAGACAAGTGGAGACCGAAAGCCGACTTTGATCAAATGAAGCTGTGTTAATACTGCTCGATCACCGCTTCGATCAGGCGGAAGGCATCCTCGCTCGCCCACTCCGCTTCGCCTGCAAGACGCCCCAGCTCCTGACCATTGCGGTCATAGAGGATGGTCAGTGGCAGGCCGCGATTGGTCGCCCCCATCACATTGAACGCAATGCTCATGGACGGGTCGAAATACAGCGGCAGATGCTCCAGCTCATTGTCCTGAAGAAAGCGCTCGGCATCGGCCTGTGTCCGATCCATGGAGATGGTCACCACCTCAAACTCGTCCGAGCCATAGCGCGCCTGAAGCTCATTCAGGTAAGGCATTTCAATGACGCAGGGCGCACACCAGGTGGCCCAGAAATTGACCAGAATGATCTTGCCGCGCTTTGACGCCAGCGTCGTCGTGCCGCCATCTTCGGTGCGCAGCTCCATCAGCGGCTGGTCAGGCGGAGTGGACACCGTGCGAAAATCGGCCATCGTGCCGACCGCATAGCGGTCAAAGGGCCCACGCTCGGTGGTGACAACTGCAGAGCCAATGACGTAGACAATGCCCAGAAGGCCGATCAAAAACATGCCCGTGATGGCGTTGCCGAGGGTCGGTTTGGGAAGCTGCACCGTCTGGCGTCCTTCTTATCTGTTTCAATGCCCATCCCGGAGCCCTTTGCCCCATGAGCGACACGTCTTCAAAATCCGCAGCCAGCGATATGTGGGGCGGCCGGTTTGACGCCGGACCGTCTGATATCATGCAGGCCATCAACGCCAGCGTGGACATCGATCAGCGCCTGTATAACCAGGACATCGATGGCTCGCTGGCCCATGCCCGGATGTTGTCTGCCTGCGGGGTAATTTCAAGCAAAGATGCTGAGGCAATCTGCTCCGGGCTGGAAGCAATCCGCGCCGATATCGCCGCGGGCAACTTCGTCTGGAAGCCCGAGCTTGAAGACGTGCACATGAATATCGAGGCCGCCCTGCGTGAAAAGATCGGTGAGCCTGCTGGCCGGCTCCACACCGCGCGCTCTCGCAATGACCAGGTCGCCACCGACTTCCGGCTGTGGATGCGCGACACACTCACCGGCGCGATTGAGGGGCTGACCCGCTACCAGCGCGCCCTGATCGCCCAGGCCGAAGCCCATGCCGACTGGGTCATGCCCGGCTTTACCCATTTGCAAACCGCCCAGCCGGTCAGCCTGGGTCATCACCTGCTGTGCTGGGTGGAAGCGGCCGAACGCGACAAGGGGCGGCTTGAAGACTGTCGCAAGCGCCTCAATGAAAGCCCGCTGGGGGCGGCTGCCCTGGCCGGAACTGCCTTCCCCATTGATCGTGATCAGACCGCCAAGGCGCTCGGCTTTGACCGGCCCATGGCCAACTCGCTTGATGCGGTCAGCGCGCGCGATTTTGCGTTGGAGGCGCTGTCAGCCGCAGCTATCACGGCGGTAAACCTGTCGCGCTTTGCCGAAGAGATTGTGCTGTGGACCTCGCGCCGCTTCGGCTTTGCCCAGCTGACCGATGCTTTTTCCACCGGCAGCTCCATCATGCCGCAAAAGCGCAACCCGGATGCCGCTGAGCTGGTGCGCGCCAAGCCGGGCCGCATCGCGGGCGCGCTACAAGGCCTGATCCTGGTGTGCAAGGGTTTGCCGCTGGCCTATTCCAAAGACCTGCAGGAAGACAAATCGCTTGTCTTCACCGCCTTTGACGATCTGGCGCTGGCCGTCTCGGCCATGGCCGGCATGGCCGCGGACCTAAGCTTTAATCGAGACGCGCTGGAGGAGGCCGCCGGTGAAGCTTACTCCGACGCGACGGATCTGGCTGACTGGCTGGTGCGCGAACTGAACCTGCCCTTCCGCGAGGCCCACCATGTGGCCGGAAGCGCGGTGAAGCTCGCTGAAAGCAAGGGCGTGCCGCTCAGCGAGCTGACCCTTGGCGACTACCAGACGATTGAGCCGCGCATCCATGACGGGCTGTTTGCCGTGTTATCGGCTCGCGCCTCCATGGAGAGCCGGTTAAGCTATGGCGGAACCGCGCCGGTGCGGGTGCGCGAACAGATCGCGGCCTGGAATACCCGGCTTGAAGCCTGATGTGAGGGAGTGCCCCATGCGCCGACTGATCTCGATTATCACCGCCCTCGGGGCCGTCCTCATCCTTGGTGCCTGCGGTGTCCGCGGCGACCTTGAACGCCCCCCGCCCGTCTGGGGCGAAGACCAGCGCGCCGACGAAGAGCGGGCGTATGAGGATGAGGGTGATGGCGACGATGATGGCGAAGCCGAACTTCGCTGATCAGTAACGTGGCAAGCGCCGCCATGGGCGCTACACTCTACTCCATGAGAACGCGTGCTGCCCTTTTCAAAGCCCGGGCTGCGCTCCTGTGGGAGCGGGCTGCGCCGGTGCTTGTCGGTCCGCTGGCGGCGCTGGGGCTGTATCTGCTGCTGGCCTTTGGCGGGCTGTTTGAGCGCGCGGGCGATCCGGTTCGGATACTGGTCTTTCTGGCGCTGTTGCTGGCCGGTGGCTTTCTAGCACGCCGGGCCTGGAGCCAGTTCAAAGCCCCCACCCACCGTGACGCCGAACGCCGGGTTGAGGACGATAGCGGCCTGACCGATCGCCCGTTCGAGGCGCTGGCCGATGCGCCCGCGGCCGGGGATAGCGCCCTGTGGGATGCCCACCGCGCGCGCATGGCTGAACGGCTGTCCGGGGCCAAGGCACGGCGGCCCTTTGCGGCCTGGGCCCGGCTTGATCCTTACGGCCTGCGTGCGGTCCTGATCATCCTGATTATCACCGCCGCCTTCCTTGCCGGTGACCGCGCCACGGAGCGGCTCAGCGATGCCTTCGCCCCGCGCCTGATGGCGGGCGGTGGCACGGCTGCCGAGATCGAGTTCTGGGTTGAGCCGCCTGACTATACCGGTCGGCCCGTCGCCTATCTGCGCGATCGGCGCGAGGCTGAACTGGTGGAAGGCTCGGTCGTTGCGGCCCGCATTGTCGGCCTGCGCAGGGATCCTCGCGTGTCTGGCGCTGAGGCGGAGATCAAGACGCTGTCCGATGATGTGCGGCTGGTCACCTTGAGCCCTGAGGCCGATGGCGAGATCGTCATCCGCTCCGGCGCGCTGCGCGAAACGCTGTCGCTGACGCTGATTCCAGATACTCCGCCTGAAGTGCGCCTCGCCGCCGAGCCGGAAGGCGACGCGCAGGGGCAGATGATCCTGGACTTTGTTGCCGAAGATGATTTCGGCATTGAAGCCTATGCGCTGGAGTTTGCCGCTGAGCCGGACGCGGGCGAGCCCTCTGAAGACAGCTTTGAGGTCCTGGCCCTGTCGCCGGGCAGCGTCAGCCCGCCCGACGCCGATGGGGTGCGCACCGCCCGCATCGATCTGGCACGGCACAGGCTGGCAGGTGAGCGCGCGGTGATCCGCATGGCCGCCCTTGATGGTGCGGGCCAGCGTGGCCGCTCCGGACCCCTGGCGATCACCCTGCCCCAGCGCGTCTTCCTTAATCCGCTGGCGCGCTCTGTCGCGTCTGAGCGCAAGCGCTTCATAGGCGAAGAGCGCAGCTATGCGGACATGCCGGACAGTGCGCCGACCGCCATGACCGGTGGTTTCCTGGGCGATGAACCGGCGCGGCGGCTGGAGCGTGCGCCGGAGGGCGTGCTGCGGCTGGCCCGAGCTCTGGATGCCGTCAGCGATGCGCCGGCGGCCTATTTCAATGATGCAATCGTGTGGACCGGCCTGCGCACCGCCATGCGCGAAGTGCGCCGCGCGCGCGAGCTTGAGGACCTGTCCCATCTCGATGAAGACCTGTGGCAGATCGCGCTGCGCGCCGAGCTCGGCAGCCTGGCCGATGCGGAAGCGGCGCTGCGCGCGGCTGAACAGGCGCTGATGGACGCCATGGCGCGCGGAGCCGATCTCATCGAGCTGTCTGCGCTGTTTGATGCATTTGAGCAGGCGGTCTCCAACTACATGCAGGCGCTCGCCCGTGAGGCCCTGGAAGAAGGCCGCTTTGCCGAAGGCGGCGGCGGTGGCGGCGGCGGGATGAATTCCGATGGCCTGCAGGAGCTGCTCGATGCCCTGCGTGAAGCTGCTGAGCTGGGCGATACCGAAGGCTCGCGCCGGGCGCTCGCCCAGCTGTTGGAGATGCTGCGCAATATGCAGGTCAATCTGTCCCAGGGCGGCAATGGTGAAGGCGGCGAAAGCGCCATGGCCGAGGCCCTGCGCGAGGCGCTGGAAGAGCTGGGCGAGACCCTGTCTGACCAGCGTGAAGCCATGAATGACACCTTCGAGGAAGCCGAGCGTCAGGGTGAGCGCGGGAACGAGCGCGGCGAGGGTCAGTCGCAAGGTGCCCAGCCTGGCGGTGATCTGCCCGTACCGGGCACCCAGCCCGGCGCAGGCTTTGGCGAGGAGCGCGAAGACGGCACACCCGCCGCTGGCGGTGGCGCTGAAGAGGGTGAAGAGCCCGGCCCCGGCCTGGATGCGCTGGCTGAACGCCAGGCGGAGATCGCCGGTGCCATCCCGGGCCGGTCAGAACGCCTGCCGGAGGCCGGTCCGTCTGCCGATGCTGCTCGCCGGGCGCTCGATGAGGCGGCGGACGCCATGGAGGATGCCGCCCGCGCGCTGGGCGAAGGCGATGCTGAAGGCGCGCTGGAGGCTCAGGACGCGGCGATTGAAGCGCTGCGCGACGCGGCGCAGGCCGCCTCTCAGGCCTTTGAAGCCGCGCGTGGCGGCACTGAGGGCGAAACCGACCCGCTGGGCCGCGCGCAGGGCAATGCTGCCGGTCAGGGCACGCAGACCGGTGTGCCCTCTGAAGCTGAACGCCAGCGCGCCCGTGAAATCCTGGAAGAGCTGCGCCGTCGCGCCGCCGAACGCGGCCGCCCGCAAGAAGAGCTGGATTATATCGACCGGCTGCTGGAGCGGTTTTAAGGGGATTTTTTCCTGTCCTCCCGCCCCTCCGTTCTGTCGGTCCTCGCTTACCGCGAGCAAGCTCGCTCACGCTGCGGACGGGCGTTCGCCCTGGCGAGCGCTAGCGCGCTCCGGGCGTTCAACTCGTTAAGCATCGTCACTATCCCTCTCCCCTTTTTGTAGGGAGCGGTCAGGTGAGGGGGTGCGCCCCGGATCAGCCCCACCCGGCCCTAGAGCCGCTTGGCGAGCACCCAGTCTGAATAGACCGCGCCGCCCACATCGAAGCTGCGCTCGCCGACGCGTTCAAAGCCGACGCGGTCATAGAAGGCCAGCGCTGTCTCATTTTTCTTGTAGACGCCCAGGAGCATGCGGCAGGCCTTTTGCTCCCGCGCATATTGCGCCGCGGCGTTGAGCAGAACGCGGCCCAGGCCCTGGCGCTGAAGCGTAGCCAGCACATAGATGCGCTTGATCTCGATATCGCCGGGCTTGATCTCGATCGGCAGGTGCGGCGGGGCCATGTGCAGATAGCCGACCGGCGCGCGGCCCGGATCAAGCTCGGCCAGCCAGAGCGCCTGCTGTGGGTCACTCAAGGCCGCCGCATAGGCGACGCGCGATTGCTTCTCCGCACAGTGGCGCACCAGCGCACCGCCATCGATGACGCCTGCATAGCTTTCAAGGAAGGTCGCGGTGCCGACCACTGACATGGCATCAACATCATCAGGGCCGGCACGGCGCAGCCGTGTCTTGGGTGAGGTCATGGCGTTTTTCGAGCGCGAGAGCGCTACTCCTCCTCACCCATCAGCATCTCTTCCAGGAATGCGGCTTCACGGCGGAAGTAGAAGAGCTGGTTGGACAGCTTGCGCCAGCCATGGCCTTCGTCGGGAATGCGGATGAAGTCCGCCCGCACGCCATTTTCGCGCAGCGTGGTGACCATGACTTCGGTTTCATAAATATCGATGCGCGGATCCATCACCCCGTGAGAGTAGAGCACTGGCACATCAATCTGATCGGCCTGACGGATAGGCGAGTTCTCGGTGTAATACTGCTGCCAGTATTCCTCGGTGATATCGCCATACTCGATACGGTCAGACGCCTTCAGGCCCGGTGAGGCCACTTCCAGCGCGGTCACCCAGTCGGCCACACCGAACAGGCTGACGCCCGCATCAAAGGTGCCGGGGAAGTTGGCGAGCGCTGCGTTCACCGCATAACCGCCATAGGACCCGCCGCGCACCGCCGCGCGAGACGCGTCGACCCGGTCATCGCCTTCAAGATGTTCCAGCATATCAACCAGGTCGCGTACCGAGTTCAGCCGGTTCTCCCGGTCATCAAGCGTGGTGTAGGTACGGCCAAAGCCGGTCGAGCCGCGCACATTGGGCTGGAAGACGGCAATGCCGCGATCAAGCAGATACTGCATGGACGGCTCCCAGGTGGCCTGGGACTGGGCCGTTGGCCCGCCATGGACGTCAAACACCACAGGGGCCGGCTCGCCGCCGCGGGAGTCTTCGTCCGGGATGTAGAGCAGGCCCTGCAACTCCACGCCATCGCGCGCGGTGATGCGGATGGATTCAGGGCGGATCAGGCGATCTTCATCGATACCGGCAAGGTTGGCCTTGAAGGTCCGGGTCAGGTCACCCGACGACAGGTCCAGCGTATAGATATCGCCTGGCGTCGACCAGCCGTTCACGCCAATGGCCACTAGGTCAGTATAGGCCCCGCAGCTGACCCCAATCGCGCCTTCAGGAAGCTCAGGCAGATCGACCATCTGGTCCGCCTCAAGATCACGGGCATAAAGCTCGTGGAAGCCATCCACGTTGACCGTCCAGACCAGCCAGCGCTGACCAAGGCCGCACAGCGTGACCTGGCCGATATCGTGCTCGGCTTGTTCAATCACGGTGAACTCACCGGTGCCGAGGTCATAACGCTCCAGCGCAGCAAACTCGCGGCCCCGATTGGTGGAAAGGTAGAGGCTGTCGCCGCTGGCGGTCCACTCAAACCCGCCCTCAGAATGACTGGCGCGCGGATCAGGTGCGGACAGGGTTTCAATTTCGCCGCTGTCCAGGTCAAGCAGGTAGAGATTGTCCGCGTCCTCGCCCACGGTTTCGGTGACGATGGCGCTGGAGCCGTCCGGCGAGATGGAGCGCGCGAAATAGCCAAACGTGCCTTCAAAGATCAGCTCGGTTTCACCGGCCAGATTGCCCCGCCAGATGTCAAAATCCTGGCCGTTACGCTCGGTGGAGCTGAAGACAAAGCTGTCGCCACTGGAGGCAAAGTCGCCAAAGGCCCGGAAGCCGCCTTCGGCTGCGCCAAGCACCAGAGACTCTTCAGAGCCATCGACGCTGACCCGGTAAAAGGCCGGCTGCTCATTGCCGTCATTGTCCGCGCCATAGATCAGGCCAGAGGCATCGGGAAGCCAGCGGAAGAAGGTGATGCCCGACCCGAAGGTCAGGCGCTGGGGCTGGCCGCCAAGCGCGGGCATGACCCACAGCTGGCGCTCTCCGGTGATGGACCAGGAAAAGGCAATCGTGCCGCCATCAGGGCTGATCTGGGCCCCACCAGCCCCCGACGCCAGGAGGTAGCGCGCGATATCGGCCGGGTCTTCGCCAGCAACACCGACGGAGACCGCCTCATCGGTCGGCTCGATCGCCTCGATGTCCATATTGGCACCGGACTGACCGCCAAACTGGGCCGACGCCGCACCGCCCATCAGGGCTGCAGCGCTCACTGCCATCAGAAACCGCACCATCGTCACCTCCCAAAAAGAAATCCGAAGACTGGGAGGTTAGCGGGCGCAGCTGCCGCGGCAAGGGGCGTTAGCCGAGCTTTGGAACGTTTACCAGCTTTACGCGGCCGGTTTTCTTGTCCCGAACGACAATAACCCGGTTTTCCGGCACGCCATCCACCGGCTTGCCCGCCTCTTTGAGCATCGCAAGCGCCGCTTCGCGCACCGTTGCGTCATCGGCATCGGGTGCCAGCGTCACAGATCCGCGACGCTTGCCGCCTTCCTGGATGATGACCTCCACCGCATCGATGGCCGCTTCCAGTTCAGCTTCATCAGCCTCCGGCCAGCCCGCGTTAAAAACGCTGGGGTTTTCGCCGGCCATCTCCCACAACTCTTCAGCCATGAACGGCGCGAATGGGGCCAGCACGCGGATAAAGTCCTTCACCGTTGCCGCAGAAATCGCCTCGCCCTCAGCCGCGTTGAGGAATTTCATCAGCTCTGAAATGCCCGTGTTCAGGCGCAGGCCTTCGAGATCCTCGGTGATGGCCAGCACCAGCTTGGTGCGGGCCAGCGTGACCGGCTTGGCGTCCTCACCTGCTGGCGCAGCAATCGCGCCGGTGACAAAGCGCCAGACGCGACGCAGGAATCTCAGCGCGGAGGCGGTCTTCTCTGTTTCCCACTCGCGCATGGATTCCACCGGTCCCATGAACATCATGTGCACGCGGAACGCGTCAGAGCCAAAGCGCTCCACCACATCATCCGGCGTGACCACGTTGTGCAGAGACTTCGACATCTTCGCGCCGACTTTCTCCACGCGCTTGCCTGTGGCGGTGTGGATGAAGACATCCTCGCCCTGCTCCTCCACCTCATCGATGGGCAGCACGACACCGCGCTCGTCCTTATAGGCAAAGCTGGTGAGCAGGCCCTGGTTCACCAGCTTCTGGAAGGGCTCTTTCGTGGACACCAGGCCTAAGTCAAACAGCACCTTGTGCCAGAAGCGGGCATAGAGCAGGTGCAGCGTGGCATGCTCGGCCCCGCCCACATAAAGATCAACGCTGCCCCAGGCTTTCTCCACGTCCTTGCCAACCAGCTCATTACGGTTTTTTGGATCCATGAAGCGCAGATAATACCAGCAGCTGCCTGCCCATTGCGGCATGGTGCTGGTTTCGCGCTTGCCGGTCATGCCGGTTTCAGGATCGGTGACCTCCACCCAGTCTTCAGCCCGGGCAAGCGGGCTCTGCGCATAGCCGGTGGGCTGGTAATTATCGACATGGGGCAAGGTCAGCGGCAGCTGGTCCTCAGGCACCGTGGTGCGCGTGCCATCCTCCCAGTGGATGATCGGAATCGGCTCACCCCAATAGCGCTGGCGGGCAAAAATCCAGTCGCGCAGATTATAGCTGATGACCCGTTTGCCTTTGCCCTCGCGTTCCAGATGATCAGCGATTTTTTCCTTCGCCTGACGCCAGGCAATGCCAGCGGTATAAAGGTCTTCTGACATGCCTGGAGGCGGTGGCAGCATCACACCATCGCCAGCAAGGCAGGCTTCACCTGCCAGCACAGCATCACGGTTTTCAACATCTGCGCCGGGGTCAATAACGGGCACCACATCAAGGCCGTAGGCTTTTGCGAATGCAAAGTCGCGTTCATCGTGCGCAGGCACGCCCATCACAGCGCCAGTGCCGTAATCATACAGCACATAGTCAGCCACAAAGATCGGAACGGCCTTGCCCGTGACTGGATTTATCGCTTCAGCGCCGGTGAAGACGCCTGTCTTTTCAGCATCCACCGTGCGTTCCAGATCGGACTTGCGGGCTGCGGCCTCGACATAGGCGTCAACGGCGGCCTTGTGGTCGGCATCGGTGAGTTCAGCCACCAGCGGATGTTCCGGTGCCAGCGCCAGGAAGGTGACCCCGCCCAGCGTATCAACGCGGGTGGTAAAGGTCTCGATCGTGGCGTCAGAACCCCCGACAGCAAACTGCAGGGTCACGCCTTCAGAGCGGCCGATCCAGTTGCGCTGGCTTTCCTTGATCCCTTCAGGCCAGTCGAGGCCATCAAGGTCAGCAATCAGGCGCTCGGCATAGGCGGTGATGCGCATTTTCACCTGGCGCAGCGGCACGCGAACCACCTCATAGCCCTTCTCCGACTTGCCATCGAAGACTTCTTCATTGGCCAGGATCGTGCCTTCCTCGGCGCACCAGTTCACCGGCGCGGTCTCGTAATAAACAAGCCGACGCTCGTCCTGATAGTCCTGAATTGCCAGCTTGCCACCGCGGGCCACGTCCTCAGGGATGGGCAGCTCGTCAATGGGGCGCGCCTTGTCAGCGTCGGCGTCGTACCAGGCGTTATACAGGCGCGCGAAGATCACCTGCGTCCAGTGATAATAATCCTCAGCCGAGGTCTGGACTTCTCGATCCCAGTCATAACCCAGCCCAAGCAAATTCATCTGCTTTTTATAAGTCGCGATATTCTTTTGCGTTGAGATCGCCGGGTGGACGCCCGTCTTCATCGCATAGCGCTCAGCGGGCAAACCGAAGCTGTCCCACCCCATCGGGTGTAGCACTTTAAACCCGGCCATCTTCTTGTAGCGCGCCACGATATCGGTCGCGAGATATCCCACCGGATGACCCACATGGAGCCCTGCGCCCGACGGGTAGGGGAACATGTCGAGCACATAAAAAGTCTTGTCGCCAGGCTCAGGCTGCGGCGTCGCATTGGTGCGGTTTGCCACCCAGTAATCGCGCCACTTCTTTTCAATAGCGGAAAAATCGTAGGTCTGTTCAGTCATTGGTCTGTTACCGCTTCGGTCAAATTCCCTCCCACGAGCAGGAGGGGCGTCAGTCACAACCTGACGTGTTCAGCGAGGATCGTAAAGCACTTGAGTATTGAAGACCGGGCATCCCCAACCCGGCCCGCACTGGCGTATCGTGGTCTGACGCGTGAGACTATACGCAACGTCCTCTTTGTTCAGGCCGCTTTCTCAACGCTCAAAATCACATCTTCACCACCCAGTTTGATTTCGCTGCGCGCTCCAGGGCCCGCAGCAGTGGTAAGCGAAAGCGCGAGCACTTCAGATTTGATGAAGTCTCCATGGGCGTCGACCGCAGCTGCTACAAGCGGCCCGCCTTCAACACCCAACGCAATGCGATCAGAGACCTCAAGACCAGCATCTTTTCGGGCGGTCTGGACGGCGCGGATCAAGTCGCGGGCGAGGCCTTCGCGCTCCTGGTCCTCGTCCACGGAAATGTCGACCACCACCGCGCCCGTACCGGCAAAGGGTTCAGCCGCACTGCCTTCCTCAGTCACCATGGCAAGCAGGAACTCGTTGGGGCTGAGCGTCTGACCACCCACGGTGGCCGTGCCATCGGCGTTCAGCTCAAATTCGCCGCGCTTGGCCGCGCCCATAACCTCTTTCATGGCCTTGCCGAGACGCTTACCAATCTTGGGATCAGGACGCAGCTGCACCGCGCCATAGGCATCCAGATCCGTGGAAAGCTCAACGCCACGCACATTGATCTCGTCAGCGATAAGTGACTTGAACGGGGCCAGACCAGCGCTCTCAGAATGCACGATGGTCAGAGTTTTAAGCGGCAGGCGCACGCGAAGGCGCGAGCGTTCACGGACCGCAAGCGCCGCCGAACAGGCATCGCGCACCAGGTCCATGGAGCGCACAAGGTCATGGTCAGCTGGGAACTCGTCGGCGGTCGGCCAGGTGGTCAGGTGAACCGAACGCTCACCGGTTAGCGCCTTGTAGAGCTTTTCAGAAATGATCGGCAGCAGCGGTGCGCAGATGCGTGTGGCCTGCACCAGCACCGTGTAGAGCGTATCGAAGGCCGCATCTTTCGACGCCCCGTCCTGCGCGCCCCAGAAACGCGACCGCGAGCGGCGGATATACCAGTTGGTCAGCGCATCGAAGTAAGACACCGTCTCGCGCGTGGCTTTCGGGATATCGTAGGCATCCAGTGCCGCGCCCACGTTCTCGGCCAGCTCGCCGGTCTTTGTCAGGATATAGAGATCCAGCGGATCGTCCGCCGTTGTGACCCGTTGCGGGGCCCGCGCCTCCAGATTGGCGTAGAGCGAGAAGAAGGAATAGGCGTTGAGCAGCGGCGCAATCGCTTCGCGTTGCACGCTGGCAATCTCGCGGCCTTCCTTGGGCACCAGCAGGTCACCACCGTTCAGGACCGGAGAGGAGATCAGGAACCAGCGCATGACGTCCGAGCCAAACTCGTCAAAGAAGCCGAGCGGATCAGGATAATTACGCAGGCGCTTGGAGAGCTTCTGGCGGTTCTCGTCCAGGACGACACCGTGGCAGATCGCGTTTTTAAACGGCGGTCGGTCAAACAGCATCGTGGACAGCACCATCAAGGTGTAGAACCAGCCGCGCGTCTGGGCGACATATTCCACAATGAAGTCTGCCGGGAAGTTCTGCTCAAACGTCTCTTTGTTTTCAAACGGGTAGTGGACCTGGGCGTAGGGCATGGAGCCTGAATCAAACCAGACATCGAACACGTCTTCGACGCGCCGCATGGTCGACTTTCCAGTGGGATCATCCGGGTTCGGGCGTGTCAGTTCATCAATGAAAGGCCGGTGCAGGTCAGTAACTTTCACGCCGAAATCACGCTCCAGGTCTTCAATCGAGCCGTATACATCGGTGCGCGGATAGGCCGGATCATCGCTGACCCAGACCGGGATCGGCGTACCCCAGAAGCGCGAGCGGGAGATATTCCAGTCCTGTGCGCCGGCCAGCCAGTTGCCAAAGATGCCGTCCTTGACGTGGCCCGGAGCCCAGTTGATCTGCTGGTTCAGCTCCACCATGCGATCACGATAGTCCGACACACGCAGATACCAGCTGTCCACCGCCTTGTAGATCAGCGGCTCGTCAGTGCGCCAGCAGTGGGGATAATTGTGGTCGTAGGTGTCATGGCGGAAGAGTTTTCCCTCCTCCTTCATGCGCTGGATGATCGGCTTGTTGGCGTCAAACACCAGCATGCCTTCGTAGTCGGCAACTTCGCTGGTGTATTTTCCCGCCGCGTCCACCGGCACGACCGGACGGATACCCGCCTTTCGACAGGCGTTGAGGTCATCCTCACCAAAGCCCGGCGACAGGTGCACGATGCCGGTGCCGTCCTCGTCAACCACGAAGTCTTCCAGCAGCACCTGATGCGCGTTCTCGCGGCCGACGAAGTAATCGAACGGTGGATGGTATTTCAGGCCCGCCAGATCGGTGCCCTTGACCTCACCAACCTGTTCAGCGCCCTCCAGCTGCTTCTTGAACTTCTCAACACCGTTCGCCGACAGGATGTAGCGCTGGCCATCCTTGGCCATCACCACATAGGTGATGTCCGCGCCCGCAGCGGCGGCGAGGTTTGAGGGCAGGGTCCACGGCGTTGTGGTCCAGATTAGCAGCTGCGCGCCAGACAGATCGCCCTGCCCCTCAGCGATTTTAAAGCCGATGGTGACCGCGGGATCGGTGCGATTGCGGTAGGAATTGTCCAGCCGCGTTTCAAAGTTCGACAGCGGGCTTTCCACCGCCCAGCTGTAAGGCACAACGCGATAGTCCTTGTAGACCACGCCCTTGTCCCAGAGCTGTTTGAACGCCCACAGGCAGCTTTCCATAAAGGTGATGTCGAGCGTCTTGTAGTCGTTCTCAAAATCGACCCAGCGCGCCTGGCGGGTGACATAATCCTCCCACTCAGCCGCATACTTCATGACTTCGCCACGGGCCGCTTCGTTAAACTTGTCGATGCCCATGTCGAGCACAGCCAGACGCCCGGAGATGCCCAGCGTTTTCTCTGCGGCAAGCTCAGCAGGCAGGCCGTGAGTGTCCCAGCCAAAGCGGCGCTCAACGCGCTTGCCCTTCATGGTCTGATAGCGCGGGATCACATCCTTGGCGAAACCGGTCAGCAGATGGCCATAGTGCGGCAGGCCATTGGCAAAGGGCGGGCCATCATAGAACACGAACTGATCGTCTTCGGGGCGCTCATCGATTGACGCCTGAAATGTGCCGTCGGCCTTCCAGAACTCCAAAATCTCCTGATCCACCGAGGGCAGCTCTTTGGGAGACGGCGCATCGGGGAAACGGCGCGATTGGGTCTTGGTGGCGTCGGCCATGGCGAACTCTTCAAGCTTGTCGTGACTCCTGACCGGGCAGACCGCCAGGGCAGGAACCTGGAAAATGGACATAAAAGTCGGCGCGCACACCCATGCGGCCGACCCTTTAGAGGTTGGCGGTACTCCCTGTCTGTCAGCGGGTCAAGGCGAGCGCGGGATATGCGCCCGGATCGGCGCACAGCCAGGTGCGTTGAAGCTACGCAATTGCGTCAGCGCACGCAGCAGTTCAAAACACGGGTCCGAAGTGTGACCGGGGAGGTTTGGCGTGGTGAAACGACTTGATTTCAAAGACATGACGGCGGCCATTACCGGCGCAGGAAGCGGTATTGGACAGGCTCTGGCCGTGGCGCTGGCTAAGCGCGGCGCACACCTGGCGCTGTCTGATATCCGCGAGCAGGGCCTGGCCGCCACACGCGATATGATCGGCGATGCTGGCTTGCGCGTGACGACGCACGTCATGGACGTGGCCGACCGGGCTGCACCCGCGTCCTTTGCTGACGCGGTCAAGGCCGACCATGGCGGCGCGAGCCTGGTGTTCAACAATGCCGGGATCGCCGTCGGCGGGACGTTTGACCGGGTACCTGAAGAAGACTTTGACCGGGTGATGGAGGTAAATTTCCACGCAGTCGTGCGCATGACCCGGGCCTTCCTGCCGCTGCTTCAGGCTGAACCGGAAGCCCAGCTGGTGAATATCTCCAGCATCTTCGGGATTATCGCGCCGCCAGGACAGACCGCCTATAGCGCGGCGAAATTCGCCGTGCGCGGCTTTTCCATGTCGCTCGCCCATGAGCTTGAAGGCTCCAACGTGGGCGTCACCGTTGTCCACCCCGGCGGGGTCAACACGCGCATTGCCGAAGACGCCAAAAAGCCCGCCGACGCCACCAATGAAGAGATCGCCGAACAGCTGGAGAAGGCCAAGCAAGCCCTTGTCATGCCCCCGCCAGAGGCCGCCGAAATCATCCTGCGCCACGTTGAAAAGCGCGACCGCCGGGTGCTGGTGGGCCGCGATGCCCACATGGCCATGCAGATGGAGCGCTTCTTCCCGACGACCTATCTGCAGTTTGCCAAGAACCGGCTGAGCTAAAGCGTCGCTTCCCTCTAAAACACATCCTTGCGGCGGCGTACTTCGGCGAAGACGTCTGCGTCGCTGGCGTCCTTCAGGTCGAGCTGGGCCCTTAAGCCTTCGTCGTCCCAGCGCAGGAAGGGGTTGGTGAGGCGTTCCTTGCCGATGGTGGTGGGCACGGTCGGCGCGCCGCGCTCGCGCTTCTTGTGAACGTCGAGCGCATAGGCTTTCAGCGCCTCGTTATCCGGGTCCACCGACAGGGCGAAGGCGGCATTGGCGGCGGTATATTCGTGAGCGCAGTAGATCACCGTGTCGTCAGGCAGCCCGCGCAGGCGTGCCAGCGAGGCCTGGAATTGCTCTGGCGTACCTTCAAACATCCGCCCGCAGCCCAGCGCAAACAGGCTGTCACCCACAAAGGCGACATTGGCGTCTTCAAACCAGTAGGCGATATGGCCCAGCGTATGCCCGCCGACATCAATGACTGTCGCACGCTGATAGCCCAGCTGGACGATGTCGCCATGCTTCAACGGCCGGTCGATATGGCCGATGGCTTCCGCTTCGGCTTCCGGCGCGGTGATGGAGACGTTGAGGCTTTTGCGCAGGGCGTCATTGCCGCCGGCGTGGTCCCAGTGGTGGTGGGTATTCCAGACCTCTTTAAGGCCCCACTTCATCTTCTTGGCTTCAGCCTCGATGACGCTGGCGTCCGGCGTGTCGATGGTGGCGCAGGCCCCGGTCTGGCTACAGCGAATGAGATAGCCGTAATTGTCCGACAGGCAGTTGAACTGGAGAACATCGAGCGCCATAGGTTTTTCCTTATCTCTCATTGGGGTCTTACCGCGATCGGAGCGAAGCCTTATCATTTAAGTGTTAGAACCGTGAGCCAAGGCAACACCTGAAAGAGCCTTTCATGCGCACAGACGCCCTTGAGATTGACCGCTTCTACCGCAGCAAGCGCGGGCGTGCTGCCCGCGAGATGGTGCTGCGTCGCCTGCGTTTTTTATGGTCGAACACCCGCGATCTGGACATTTTAGGCTACGGCTATGCCAGCCCCTACCTGTCCGCATTCAGCGATGAGGCGCGGCGCACCGTGGCCTACATGCCCGCTGAACAGGGCGCGGTGCCGTGGACTCAAAACGGCAAGAACCGCGTGGCGCTGGGCGATGAATGCCGCCTGCCCTTCGTGGAGAGCCTGTTTGACCGGGTCATCCTGGTTCACGCGCTTGAAGAGGCTGAAGACCTGCGCCGGCTGCTGCGCGAGGTGTGGCGCGTGATGGCGCCTGAAGCCCGGCTAATGGTGATCTGCACCCATCGCGGCGGCTTGTGGGCGCGGGTGGATTCCACCCCCTTTGGCCATGGCCGCCCGTTTTCGCGTACCCAGCTTAATCGCTTCCTGACCGATGCCCTGTTTGAACCGACCGCCTGGTCCCAGGCGCTTTACGCCCCGCCCTGGCGGTTCAGCTGTGGGGAAAAGGCCGCCGATGGCTTTGAGGCAGTGGGCGAGCGGCTCTACCCGGCCTTTGGCGGATTGCTGATGGCCGAGGCGGTCAAACATGTGGGCGCGGTGCGTCCCGGCAAAACAGCGCAGCGGGTTTCTGTCAGAAAGCTTGAAGGTGTGGGCAAGCGCGCGCTATCTCCCAACTCAGACAAGACGCCGACCTCGGCCAAGCCCCATTCTTCGAAGAAAGACGTGTCATGACGCTTCAGCCCCGCCCCGGCCTTATGGACATCAAACCCTACACCCCCGGTGCTGCCGCGCCGGACGGTGCGGTCAAGCTGTCCTCGAACGAAAACGCCCTTGGATGCAGCCCGAAAGCGGCTGAAGCCTTCAAGTCATCGGCTGAGCATCTGCATGTTTATCCCGACGGCGGTGCCAGCGCCCTGCGCGACGCCATCGCCAAGGCTGAAGGTATTGAGGCAGAGCGCATCGTCTGCGGCGCGGGGTCGGACGAGCTGCTACAGCTGATTGGCCGGGCCTATCTCGATCCGGGCGATACGGTGGTCCAGACCCAGTATGGATTCCTTGTTTACCGGCTGGTGGCGATGCAGTCCGGGGCTCACATCGTGTCGGCCCCTGAAAGCAATTACACCGCCGACATCGACTCCCTTCTGGAAACGGCCAAGGAAGGCGCGAAGATCGTCTTCATTGCCAACCCGAACAACCCGACCGGCACCTGGGTGCCTGACAGCGAGATCCGCCGCCTGCGCGAGGGTCTGCCCGAAGATACGCTTTTGGTGGTCGACGGGGCCTATGCTGAATTCGTCAAGGAGCCAGGCTATGGCAATCCGCTAAAGCTGGTCGATGATTACGAAAACACGATGGTCACGCGCACCTTCTCCAAGATCCATGGCCTGGCCGGTCTGCGTCTGGGCTGGATGTATGGCCCGAAGGACATCGTGGATGTCATCCACCGTGTCCGCGGTCCGTTCAATGTGAACCTGCCCGCGATTGAAGCAGGCCTTGCCGCAATTCAGGACGCGGCCTTTGTTGAAGACTCGGTCAATCACAATGAACGCTGGGTCGGCCAGATGACCCAGTCGATCCGCGCCCTCGGCTACGAGGTGACCCCTTCGGTATGTAACTTCGTGCTGGTCCACTTCCCGGAAACGCTCGGCAAGGATGCCATGGCGGCCAATGCCTTCCTGGCAGAGCGCGGCCTGATCGTGCGCCCGGTCCAGCCCTATGGCCTGCCCAATGCGCTGCGCATTTCCATCGGCAAGGATGACGATAATCGCCGCGTGATCGAAGCTCTGGAAGCCTTCGCGAAGGCTTAAGCCGGACGCCTAGCTGTCACGCTCGGCAAATGTGCCGATCTGGGCGGGGCCCAGGAAGACCCCGCCTTCACGCAAGCGAAACGGAAGGGCGATTCCGCCCTCGCGGCGCGGTGCCATGAGAGCGGCGAGCCGCAAGGCCTCACCCTGCTCATCAACCACCAGGCCAGCCGCTTCCAGCCCGCCAATCAGGGTTTCAGGGTCGGTGACCACCACCGAAAGCCGGCCTTCCGGCAACAGGTCGGCATCAAGGCCGATTTGCCCCTCACCAGACAGGTCCGCCGGGCCCCAGACCAGCTGGGACTGGTTGATCACCAGCGCCCCGTTGGCCATCCGCCATTCCAGCGGATCAGCCACACGGGCCAGCGCCGTCCACTGCGTCACCACCATATCGGCGCGCACCAGATCAAGCTGGGGCCCGAAAGCATTGACCAGATCAGGCTCCAGCACCCCGTCACCAAAGCGCACGCCTTCACCTTGAACTCGCAAGGCGAGCTGGTCGTCTTCATCAAGGAAACCGGAAATCGCCAGCGAGCCGAGCGCGGTGATCGCCGCCTGAGGCCCGCTGAGTGTTGTGACCACCAGACCGTCAATATTCGCGCCAAGGCGAGAGGTTGCCCCGTCACTGGCCCGCAAGGACAGGCGCGCGCTTTCAGCGACCAGCTGATAACGCGCCGAACCGGCGGTGATCTGTCCTTCGCCATCGGGCGTCACGATCCAGTGGTTGAGGTCATAAAACTGCGCCGATGCTGACAGTCGCTCCACCTGCGTCGTCCATCCACCCTCGCTGCGCGGCGCGGTCAGGCTGGCCGCATCAGCCCGAAGCGAAAACCGAAACGGATATCCGCCGACGCGCAAGCTATTGTAATTGACCTGATACCCGGCTGCTTGCTGTTGCTCGATCCAGGTCAGGGCGCGCTGTTCGATCTGGCTGGCGGCATAGGTCCAGTAGGCGGCGTGCAGCACCAGCACCACAATCAGCGCCACGAAGGGCGCAAACAGGAAAATGCGGGACGGGGCACGGTCGGAGTTCGACATCAGGCAGCCTCTGGCTTGTATGCGGTTGAGGTCGACGCCTCAAGAAGCGCGGTCGATGCGGTCTCGATCCGCTCCTCCAGCGTGGCGATGAACTCAGCCTTTGGAAGGCCCGGCTCAATGGGTTCTAAAAACTCGACGATGATGGTTCCGGGCTTACGGCCAAGACCATGGGCGGGCCAGTAGAGGCCAGAGTTCAGCGCCACCGGAACACAGGGCACCTTCATGGAGGTGTAGAGGCCCACAACACCGGGCTTGTGGCTTTCCGCCTCACCGGGCTCGACCCGGGTACCTTGCGGGAAGATCACCACCTGGCGGTCTTCGGTGGCGCGTTCGCGGGCCTGTTTGAGCATGGCGCGCAAAGCCTTGGCCGCAGCCGCACGATCGACCGAAATATTCTTCAGCTTCATCGCATACCAGCCAAAGAAGGGCAGGTAGGACAGCTCCTTCTTCAGGATGATCGCGGGGTCATCAAGGATCTGCCAGAAGGCCAAAGTTTCAAACATGGACTGATGTTTGGACGCCACCAGGGCCCCGCCCTTGGGCAAATGCTCCAGCCCGCGCACCTCGTAGCGGATACCGCACAGCACGCGCAGGCCGCCAAACACCAGCGACAGCCACAGGCGCGCACACGCCTTGGTCCACACGCGCGGGCCCAAGAGGGCCGGCAGACAGATAATCCCCATGACGACCATCAGGCCGTACATCCAGATCACAAAGACAATCGAGCCGATCATGGCCACGTGTGCTTATCCCTCATCGCTGGACGGGACGCGGCGGGCGCGACCGGTGATGTGTTCACGGCCATAAACGGCGGCGTATTTCACATACTCGGTCAGCCAGCGGCGGGCTTCGTCCAGATTGGTCCAGGGTACCGGTGCCGGTACCGCATGGGCGATGAGACGGGTATCCGGCATGGCGGCCTGTAATTCAAGCAGAGCGCGCGGCATATGGTAGTCGCTGGTCACCACGATCAGGCGGGCATAGCCGCGTTCGGCCACCCAGGCCGCGGTCTCAAGCGCATTGCCTTCGGTATCGGCCGCGGTGGGGCCCACATCCACACAACAGGCAAACAGCGCTTCGGGGGCACCGGCCGCAGAGGCAATGTCAGACACCGGGCTGCCCGGGTTCACCCCGGAGATCAAAAGTCGCTCAGCCCGTCCCGCTTCCAGCAATTCTACCCCCGTCGCGACCCGGTTGGGACCGCCGGTCAGCACCACAATACCATCGGCTTCGGCCATGGAACCTGAAGCGATGCTGCGTGCTTCGCGAATGAACAGGCCGAAGCCGGACACGAAGGCGATCAGGATTACAAAGGCGAGGGTTCGAAGGGCTTGTTTCATTGTTGCTACCGGGCCGTGCTGGCGCAGCTTGATGCAAAAGTGGGGCAAAAACAGGCCGGGCTCATGTCCAGCGTGCCTTCAACACATTGCTGACCGCAAGGCGGGCCGAAATCGCAGAAACAAGGCCGGAGACGAGCGCCGCGCCCGCCACGATGCCTAGGCCCAGCCAGCCAAATTCAAACCTCGGCAGGAAGAAGACCGCACCGGCACTGCCGCCCAGAATGGACAGGCCATAGCCGACTACCCCGGCGAGCACCGCCCCGATCAGGCCTGCATTCATGCCCAGCATGAAAAACCGCTCCTGAAACAGGCGGGTGATATAACTGTCAGGAGCTCCCACCAGATGCAGCGCTTCGGCCACATCCCAGCGCGCCGCCAGGGATGCCCGCGCTGCAAACGCCACCACAGCGGCGGCGGCCAGCGTGAGCAGCGCAACAACGCCAAGGCCGAAATATCTGACAGCGGCAGCGGCGCGCGTGACTGCACGCTCCCACCGGTCATGGTCATCAACCACCACCTCATAGGGGGCGTCACCCAGCAGGGCTTCGACCGCGCCGGGGGCCAGAGGCGTTTCAGAGTCCAGCCGCACCGCAATCAGGCGCGGCACGGGCAGGTCATCGGGCAGCACACCGGTACCCAGCCACGGCTCCAGCAGGCGTTCAGACTGGGCACGGCCGCGGGCCTCGGCGCTCGCCACGCCAGGCAGCCTCGCAATCTCTATCGCAGCGGCTTCGGCATCAGCATCCGCATCGCGGCCGGTGCCGGGCAGGATCTGAACGGTGATCTGGTCGGTGAGCTGGGCGGTCCACCCTTCAGCGGCCTGCCAGGCGCCCGCTGCGCCAATGCCGGCCAGCGACGCCAGAAACACCAGGATTGCCGCCACAGCCAGAAGCGGCCGGTCGCGGCCCCTGTCAGGCGGGAGGAGGTCGCCGGAGCGGGACTTCTGGCTCATGCTGCGCGCCTTCCGTCATCGATGAGCTTGCCGTCAGCCAGCTCCAGCACCGGCGCGCCCAGCGAGCGCACCAGGCCGATATCGTGGCTGGCGATGAGCACCGTGGTGCCCAGACGATTTAGCTCCACCAGCAGGCGTAGCAGGCGATTGGCCATCTCAGGATCGACATTGCCCGTGGGCTCGTCGGCGATCAAAAGCTCCGGCTTGGAGATGACGGCGCGCGCGATGGCGGCGCGCTGCTGCTCACCGCCGGACAGGGTTGGCGGCAGGGCATCAATCCGGTCGCCGAGCCCCACCCATTTAAGCAAGTCGATCACGTCATCGGCATAACTCGCCCTCGCCTGGCCTGCGACACGCAGCGGAAGCGCGACATTATCGAAAACGGTGAGGTGCTGGAGCAGGCGGAAATCCTGAAACACCACGCCGATGCGCCGCCTGAGGTCCGGCAGTGATTCGCGCGGGATCAGCGCGCTGTCGCGTCCAAACATGGAAATCAGCCCCCGCGAGGGGCGTTGAGCGAGGTAAATCAGCTTTAACAGTGATGTTTTACCCGCTCCGGACGGTCCGGTGAGGAAATGGAAACTTCCGCTTGGTAACTCAAAGCTGAGGTCGCTTAAAACCTCCGGCCCGCGCCCATAGCGCATGCCCACGCCATCAAAGCGCACCGCTGCAGGAGCGCTCTGGGGGCTGGCGGCGTCGGGATCGCGCGGATCGGTGGTCATGACAGCGACACTCGTTAGGTTAGACGTCGGCGAAGCAAAGCGATTCGCCCGACTATGCAGGATGAGCAAGGCGTGCGTCCATGATCGTGACCTGTCCAAGCTGCGAGGCCAAGTATCGCGTAGACGCGGCCGCTCTGGAAGCGCGCCGTGGCAAGGTGAAGTGCGCCAGCTGCGCCCATGTGTGGACGGTCGAGGACGAGGCCCTGACCTTGAGCCAGCCCGTCGCCGCGCCAGACCCTGCCCCGGCTCCTGAACCGGTTGCCGAGGCCGCGCCAGAGCCCGCCCCTTCCATGCGCACCCGCCCCCACGCCGCCATCCGCGCGCGCGAGGACGCCAAGCGTCGCAATGCCCGCCTCGCCGCAGAAGGCGCTGGCTGGCTGGGCGTCGCGGCCTGCTTCACGGTGCTCATCGCCGCAGCGGTGGTGTTCCGCGTGGATGTGGTGGATGTCTGGCCGCGCACAGCGGGCGCCTACGCCGCGGTCGGCCTTGAGGTGAACCCCCACGGGGTGGAGATCGAGGACCTGGCCGCGCGCTTTGACACCACGACCAGCGCCGGCACCGTAGCCCCCACGCTGATCGTCTCCGGCGCGCTGCGCAATATCACCGGCGAGGACCGCGCCGTCCCGCCGCTCGAAGCCGTGGCCTATGACGCGACCGGCACGGTGCTCTACCGCTGGCCGGTGGCCGTGGAAGCCGCCAGCCTCACCACCGACACCCCCACCCAATTCGAAACCGCCCTGCAAAACCCGCCCGAAGGCGCGGTGCGCGTCGAAGTGGTTGTGGTGGGGTAAAAGGGTTTGAAGACGGTTTTTCCTGTCCTCAATCGCCCCCAAGCTTCTTAATCTCGTCCCTCAACCGAGCCGCCTCCTCAAACTCCAGATCGGCGGCCGCTTCGCGCATGCGTTTCTCCAGATCCGCAATAACAGCCTGGAGGTTGTTCGGTTCGAACTTGGCCTGTTCCTCGGCCATTTCGCGGTTGCGGTCCCGGTCGCGGCGTTTGGCGCTGCGGCCTTTGGCGGTTTTTTCCATGACGCCTTGCAGGATGTCGCTGACGCCGCGGACGACCGTGGTGGGGGTGATGCCGTGGGCGGTGTTATGCTCGATCTGTTTGGTGCGGCGGCGTTCGGTTTCGTCCATGGCGCGTTGCATGGAGCCGGTGATGCGATCCGCGTAGAGGATGACCTTCGCGTCGGCGTTTCGCGCGGCGCGGCCGATGGTTTGAACCAGACTCGTCTCTGAGCGCAGGAAGCCCTCCTTGTCCGCATCGAGGATGCCGACAAGGCCGCATTCGGGGATGTCGAGGCCTTCGCGGAGCAGGTTGATACCCACCAGCACGTCGTATTCGCCGAGACGCAGGTCGCGGATGAGCTCGATGCGTTCGACGGTGTCCACGTCGGAGTGCATGTAGCGGACTTTCAAACCCTGCTCATGCATGTATTCGGTCAGGTCCTCGGCCATGCGCTTGGTGAGCGTGGTCACCAGGGTGCGGAAGCCTTTCGCGGCGGCCTGTCTCGCCTCCTCGATGATGTCGTCGACCTGGGAGGTGTG
This sequence comes from Maricaulaceae bacterium EIL42A08, assembly GCA_024178355.1. GTDB lineage: Bacteria > Pseudomonadota > Alphaproteobacteria > Caulobacterales > Maricaulaceae > Oceanicaulis. Next base: position 365,359 of record JAMZNZ010000001.1, read on the forward strand.
TTCGGTCTGCACCGGGCGGACTTCGACCGGCGGGTCGATGAGGCCGGTCGGGCGGATCACCTGTTCGGTAAAGACGCCGCCGGTCTGGTTGAGTTCCCAGGGGCCGGGCGTGGCGCTGACATGGATGGTGGGCGGGCGCATGGCCTCCCACTCCTCGAACTTCAGCGGGCGGTTATCCAGGCAGCTGGGCAGGCGGAAGCCGTGCTCGGCCAGGGTGCGCTTACGGTTGAAGTCGCCCTTATACATGGCGCCGAGCTGGGGCACGGTGACGTGGCTCTCATCGGTAAAGACGATGGCGTTGTCGGGCAGGTATTCAAACATGGTGGGCGGCGGCTCGCCCGGCTTGCGGCCAGTGAGGTAGCGCGAGTAATTCTCGATGCCGGCGCACGAACCGGTGGCCTCCAGCATCTCAATGTCGAACTCGGTGCGTTGCTGCAGGCGCTGGGCCTCAAGCAGCTTACCGTTGGCCTCCATCCATTCGAGGCGCTCTTTCAGCTCGGTCTTGATGCTGGCGATGGCCTGGTTCAGCGTCGGGCGGGGCGTGACATAGTGGGAGTTGGCGTAGACGCGAACCTTCTCCAGCTGGGTGATCGGCTTGCCGGTGAGGACCTCGAACTCGGTGATGGCCTCGATCTCGTCGCCGAAAAAGCTGATGCGCCAGGCGCGCTCATCATAGTGGGCCGGGAAAATCTCCAGCGTGTCGCCGCGAACGCGGAAAGACCCGCGCTGGAAGGCCGCGTCGTTGCGCTGATACTGCAGCGAGACAAGGTCGCGCATGACCTGGCGCTGGTCCCTCTCCGCCCCCACCTCCAGGTCGAATACCATGGCGGTGTAAGTCTCAACCGAGCCGATGCCGTAAATGCAGGAGACCGAGGCTACGATGATGACGTCGTCACGCTCCAGAATCGCGCGGGTGGCGGCGTGGCGCATCCGGTCGATCGCCTCGTTGATGGAGGACTCCTTCTCGATGAAGGTATCAGTGCGCGGAACATAAGCCTCCGGCTGGTAATAGTCATAATAAGAAACAAAATACTCCACAGCATTATCGGGAAAAAATGACTTAAATTCCCCGTATAACTGCGCTGCCAAAGTCTTGTTGGGTGCCAGCACCAGGGCTGGACGCTGCAGGGTTTCAATGACTTTCGCCATGGTGAAGGTTTTACCCGACCCCGTCACCCCTAGGAGAACCTGGTCCCTTTCTGACTGGGTCAATCCCTCCACCAGCTCGGCGATGGCCGTGGGCTGATCGCCCTTCGGTTCGTACTCGGAGTTCAGGCGGAACAGCTTGCCGCCTTCGGATTTTTCCGGGCGCTCGGGGCGGTGGGGGGTCCAGTTATCCGGCAGGGAGAGCGGGTCAATGATGGAGCCAGAGGCCGCAGACTTGCCAGACCTGGCCACGGGCTTGTCCAGCACGAAATCAGCCTGCCCCATATCCTCCACCCCGGAGGGCGCGTAGGCGGTATCGTCTGAGGTCAGCTTGGGCATGAACCCAATATGGGCCTGCAGGGCCGAGCTGAACAGGTCTGGCAGCAAGGTGCACTGCAGCTCATCTCTGCCCGAACCAACAGGCCTAAGGCTTGGTTAACTCCTGCAAGGCAGATTGGCGGGGTAGTCCTGACTCACACCGCGGATCGATTCGTCCCATGTCCGAAGGCAGTTTTGAGCGCATACGGGTCCTTATCCTTGAGGACAACACGCACATGTCGACTATTCTGCGCACGATCCTGCAGGGTTTTGGCGTGCGCAACATCGTGGAGACGCGCGACGCGGCGGACGCGTTTGAGACGATGCGCAGTGCCAACCCGGACCTGGCATTGGTGGACTACATGCTCGGCGATGTGGACGGGCTGGAATTTACACGCCTCACCCGCACCGCGTCGGACAGCCCGAACAAGTATCTGCCCATTGTGATGGTGTCCGGTCACACCGACCGCTCGCGCATCATGGAAGCGATCAATGCCGGCGTGAACGAGTATCTGGCCAAGCCGGTTCGCCCTGTGGACCTGTATAACCGGCTGGTGCCGCTAATCGAGCGCCCACGCCGTTTTGTGAAGTCGCCGGGCTATTTCGGACCGGACCGCCGCCGCCGCCAGGATCCGCGCTATGCCGGACCTTTCCGCCGCGCCAGCGATCAGGACTTCGATACCGCCGACGTGGACTTCGGCTAGCCCCTGCGCCAATCCGCGCCCTAGTCGCCTGCCCTAATTTCGCCTCAACTGTCTTGACGATGACCCTTGGGAAGGGTGAAGCGGAGGCGATTTATTGCGCCCAATTCAGCCTGTCTATATCTCCGGCACGGGAGCCTTCCTGCCTGGAGAGCCGATTCCCAACGACCAGATGGAAGCCTATATCGGCCTGGTGCATGGACGCCCGTCCAGCGTCGGTCGACGGGTTCTGCGCTGGAATGGGATTGAGACGCGCCATTACGCGCTTGATCGCGACGGACTCCCAAACCACTCCAATGCCGGCCTTGCCGCAGAGGCAGCGCGCCAGGCCGCGGACAATGCGGGCGCGGACCTTTTTGAGCTTGAGCATCTGGCCGCGGCCACCACACAGGGCGACCTGCTGGTTCCGGGTCATGCCGCGCAGCTACATGCCGAGCTAGGCTGCGGCCCACTGGAAATTGCGAGCTTTCAATCTGTCTGCGGCTCAGCCCTGATGTCCGCGAAATCCGGGTTTCAGGCGGTGCGCACCGGTGAAGCCCGGCAGGCCTGCGCATCCGCCAGCGAGCTGTCCTCACGCTGGTTCAGGCCTGAATTCTTTGAAGGCGCAGACCTGACCGGCCGCAAGGGCAATGTCGTGCTAGAGGCCGAGTATCTTCGCTGGACGCTGTCAGATGGCGGCGGTGCAATCTGGATGACAGACGCCCCAAAGCGCGACGGCATCTCCCTTCGCATCGACTGGATCGATATCGTGTCCCTGGCTCACCAGTTTGATCCTTGCATGTGGGCCGGAGCGCGCATGTCCGACCGTCACGATCTCCTGAGGTCCTGGTCCTTCCTGGGCCCACAGGCGGCTTTCCAGACAGGGGCCATTGCACTTCAACAGGATTTCACCCTTTTAAAATCGATTATCCGGGCCTGGGTCGGCGTCTATCTGAAGAAGGTGGATGAGGGTCGCATTGATCCAGCCTCTATCGATCACCTGCTGGTGCACTACTCGGCCAAATCGCTGCGCGAAGAAATCATCAGGCTTCTGGAAGACACCGGCGGCATGATTGATGAGGCCCGCTGGTTCAACAATCTGCGCACGGTCGGCAATACCGGATCGGCATCGATCTGGATCATGCTCAACGCGCTTTTGAACGAGCGCCCGGTCAAACCCGGCGAGCGCCTGCTGGCGGTTGTGCCAGAAAGCGGGCGCGGCCTTGTCGGCTTTATGCAAATGACGGCCGTCGGGCCGGATGGAGAATAATCATGGCGAGCATTGAAACCTTGAGCCAGTCGGCCGATGCCCAATCGCTGCAGGTCCAGTCCGTTCTGCGCAAGCTGGCCATTGCCTGGACCGAGTTCGAAGCGCGGCTGGAAACGACACCCCTCATCCGCAAACTCAATCGCGGCCAGCTCACAATCGAGGAATATCAGGCCTTCCTTCTCAATCTGCGCCAGCAAGTGGTGGAGGGAGCCTGCTGGATCTCGCGTGCAGCCTCCAATATTTCAGAAGACTATTTCGAGCTGCGGTCCACCTTGATGCAGCATGCCCAGACCGAGCATCGCGATTATCAAATGTTGGAGGCTGACTTCGTTGCGGCAGGCGGTGAGCTGCAGGCCATCCGGTCGGCCCGAAAGAATATCGGCTCAGAAGCCTTGTCCGCCTGGATGTATCAGCAGGCCTCAAAACCGAACCCCTTCTCCATGATTGGGGCCATGTGGATTATCGAGGGGCTCGGATCCCAGAAAGCCCGCGACTGGGGCAAGGCGGCGCTGAAACAGCTCGACCTGCCAGAGGAGGCCGCACGCTTTCTGCTCTATCACGGTGAAAACGATCTCGAGCATATGGAAGAATTTCAGGAGATGCTCACCCTGATGCCGCTTGATGAGGCTCTCATTGAGGACATTGTCATGTGCGCGCGGGTCACCGGGCGGCTCTATGCCCTCCAGCTGGAGGAGATCACAAATGCCTGACCAGCTTGGACAAGACTTCAATCCGGACAGCTTTGACCGAAACGATCCTGATCCCTGGCTTGCCCTGTGGCTGGATACCAGCCTGCCCATCGACGACGACGCGAAGGCGGCACTTCTAAAAGGCCATGACAGCTATTCGCGCCGCTTCCTGCTGCCCTTCCTTCGCCCCTTTGTCTTTGTGTTTTTCGTGCTGGTTCACGCCCTGAGACGCATCTTCCTGCGCTGGCCGAACATGCCAAAGACACTTCACAAGACCATCCACTGGGGTTTGCGTACCTTCGCCACACCAGAGGCGAACACCCTGATCCTGCGTCACTTTTCGATCGGTACGGAAATCCTGGGCTTCATCAAGGCCAATGCCGGCCCGGTCGAAATCGAGAGCTTTCCGCTCAAACCGACAACCCTTAAAGAGCTTGAAGACAATATTTTCCTCCAGCACGATCTGAACATCTACAACTTCATTATCGAGCTGAATAAGTCGTTGCGCGAACAAGGCCGTGACCTTTCGCCGCCCGACACGCTTGATCTGTCCATGATCACAGACGAACAGTTTGAGTTCGAAGACTTCCCGGACACAAAGCTCAATTTCGTCGACATACAGACCGCGATTGAGCTCTATACGCCCCTCTACGCCCTCTTCCTGCCGAAAAATGATTTCGTCCGCGCAGCGAACTCGCTCCAGCTCGATGAAACCATCGCCATCTATATCGCGAAAATCCTCGGCACGGATTATCACCTCAGCTTCATCAAAAACGGTCACCCGATGGTGCCCCTTTCCACATTTGAGGCCGGGCATCGACTGATGCTTCACGGCCTTGATGCTGAAGGCATCCATGGCTGGCTTCGCGTTCTGAAGCGTCGTCAGGCGGCGGGCCTGCCGCTCGACCCTGCAAGGCCACCAGGTCAAATTGGCGACTAGCCCTCAGCAGCCTTAACAACGGCATCAATATCGGCCTGGGTCGTGCGCCAGCTGGCCACGAAGCGGGCCGAGCCGTCCGGCCAGGCGTAAAAGCCTGCGCCGGCGGCCTGCAGCCGGTCTTTGACCGCTTCGGGCAGGCGCAGAAAGACTTCATTGCCCTGAGTGGGGTGGGCAGCCTCAACCCCTTCAATCTGGCAAAGCCGATCGGACAACTCTTTGCCTGCGGCATTCGCGTGACGGGCAAGCTCCAGCCACAAATTGTCGGCCAGCCAGGCCTCAAACTGGGCCGCCACATAGCGCATCTTGGGCAGCATGTGCCCGGCACGCTTCTGGCGGGCCTGGAGCTTTGGGAAATGTGCCCGTGCATCACCAAACAGGATCACCGCCTCAGCCGCCAGCGCTCCGTCCTTCGTCGCGCCCATGCACAAAACATCAACGCCGCGCTTCCAAGTCATATCCGCCGGTGAACAACCCAGATGGCTGAGCGCATTGGCAAAGCGGGCCCCATCCATATGGACAGAAACCCCAGCGGCCTTCGCCTGTGACATCAGCGCATCCAGCTCCTCGAGCGCATAGGCGCAACCAGACTCGTTGAGTTGAGAGATCGAGAGTACGCGCGGCGGCGTCGTGTGGACAAAGTCCTGGGGCCATTCATTTAGCGCGTTGGCGAGATTATCAGGATCGATCTTCGCGTGCGCCCCATGAAGCGGCAGCAGCTTGGCCCCGCCGGTAAAGAATTCCGGAGCACCGCGCTCATCGCGCTGAATATGAGCTTCATCGTGGCACAGAATGATATCATCCGGCCCTGACAACACCGAGAGGGCCAGTGCATTGGCCGCCGTTCCAGAGGTGGTGAACAACACCTCCAGCTCGGTCTCGAACAGCTCAGTCAAACGGGATCTCACCCGCTGGCTGATCGGGTCCGCGCCATAGCTGGGGGCAAAGCCCTCATTGGCGCGCACCATGGCATCGAACAGGCTGGGGTGTGCGGGGGCGGTGGTGTCAGACAGGAAATTCATAAGCGCTACGACAACCCTAAGGTTCGTTCTCGGTCAAGGCATCGTCGCTGCGATCCGCCTCATAACGTGCCAATTCACGATCGCCGCGCTCACTCAGATCCATATCCCGGTCTGCCAGGCGAGCAATAACTGCCTGCGTCAGATCGATACCGGCCTCGGCACCTTCAGGCAGATTGGCCACGTCCACCGCCTCAAGTTCGCGCTCCTCAGCTTCAAGCCCAAGCGCGCGGCGGGCCATGGATCGGGCAAAGCCTTCATAATACGCCGCGCGCACCGCCCTGCCGCTGGTGTCAAGATCGCTCGTCTCGAGCGCCGCGAGAGCTTCGGTGAAGGGCGGCCAGGCATGAATGGTTGACGTCAGATCGGCAGAGGCTTCAGCCCGTATAGGCAAATCCACATTGGCGTGGTGAGCCAGATAAGATGCAACATCAGCCGCACCCGCATTATCCGCAGTGCGCCAGTGGTGAACACTGTCGCTGTTGAGTGTAGTGCCATCCCCAGTGGCGACCGCCAGAGTTGGGGTTCCAAAGATACGGTCAACGCCAAAGCGCGCGAGTTGGTCCAGATTGCGATCCCGCTCGCCGATATCAACAAAAACGAGCTCGAATTCATCTGCAATGAAAGCGTTCAGGGCCTCGTCCGTCTCAATCCGGTTCGCCAAGCCCCGACTATCGTGGCACCAGTTGGCTCCAAATACGATGAAGGCGGGAACATCCCGATCCTGCGCAACCGCCAGCGCCGCATCGATCGCAGCGGCGGCATCTTCCTCGGCGTCATAGACCGCGCCACGGCGTTCATCAGCACACGCGGTTGTGGCACTGAGACCAAGAAGGACAAGGGCGGCAAAACAGGCACGGACAAGCATGGCGATCTCCTTTGGGGCAGCCATTGCGGGACGTGACTGTCAAAGGGTCAAGCCTGACGACCAGCAGGGGCGGATTTTCGCTCAAACCGTGCTAGGTCAGACGCTGATCCGACACTGATCCGACACTTCAGTTCTGGCCCAACCATGACCCAACGCCCCACAATCGCGCTTGCCTATGACTTTGACGGTACGCTGTCGCCCGGTTCCATGCAGGAGCATTCCTTCATCCCTGAAATTGGCGAGGACAAGGCGGCTTTCTGGCGGCGCGTGAATGGTGAGGCAGCCCGGCTGGGCGCTGACAACATATTGATTTACATGCACGAAATGGTCAAAGCGGCCCAGCGCGAGGACAAGCGCTTCCGCCGCGAAGACATTGAGCGCCATGGCCAGAAGATCAGTTTCTTCGATGGTGTTGCCGATGGCTGGTTTGAGCGTATGCGCCGCTTTGGGGCCAGCTGCGGGGTGGAAGTGCAGCACTTCATCATCTCTTCCGGCCTGAAGGAGATGATCAAGGCCTGCGCGATTGGGCGCGAGTTCGATGCGATCTTCGCCAGCGAGTTCAAATACAATGCCGATGACGTGCCGGTATGGGCGGCCTCGGCGGTGAACTACACCAACAAGACCCAGTTCCTGTTCCGCATCAACAAGGGCGAGCTGGATCTGTCCGACCATGTTGGCGTCAACAAATATGTGGCCGAGGACGACCGCCCCGTGCCCTTCCGTAACATGATTTATATCGGCGACGGTGATACCGACGTGCCGTGCATGCGCACGGTCAAGGAACAGGGCGGCGTCTCCATCGCAGTCCATCCGGCCGGCGACGAGCGCGGCGCAGCCAAGACCGCATCGCTGAAAGCCGACGCGCGGGTGCATTTCACCGCAGACGCTGACTATTCTGACGGCTCAAAGCTGGATGAATACGTGCAGGCCGCCATCACCAAGATGGCCGCTATGGAGCATCTGAAAAAGCTGGAGCGCGGTTAGACTCGCTCGCTCACCGCGATGGCGGTGTGGCAGCCGGCGGTGATGGCGGCCGACAGGATGGGGTAGCCCACCGCATCCTTTGCGCCTTCGTCCACGGCGAGATCCTTGTGCTCCACCTCTTCAGCCTGGAACTGCGCAAACTGGTCGGCAAGCTTTGTCTCACCCATCAGGCGCAGCTCTTCGACCTGGTTGCCGTAATGGCCCTCGATCACAGTCTCCACCGCTTCGGTGCAGGCATGGGCTGCGCGCTCCCCCATCAGGGCTGTGATCGCGCCCAGGGCAAATCCGGCTGCATCCCAGGCGGGGCCCAGGAAAGTTGGGCGAGCAAGGCCGTCGCGAATATGGCCGTCAAAGGCGTCGAGGTGGTGCTGCTCGTCCGCCTCCATGCGTTGCAGCTGTCCAGCGATACGCGCTTTCGACGGCTGATTGGCGAACACCGCGCGCTGGCCGCGATAGATTCGTACCGCCCCATATTCACCAGCATGGTCCACGCGCACCATCTGCTCGATCCGCTTGGGGTCACGTACGCGGCCCGGGCGGCGCACGGTCTTGCGTTGAAAGCTCATAGATCCGGTCTCCACGACGGTGCCTTGAACATCACGGCGAGGGTCAACAACCCCATCACCGCGCTGAACAGGAAGTTATATCCTGCCATGGAAATACCAAGCATCGACCATGCGACTTCATCGCACGGCACCACATTCTGAGCGGTGGCCATCGCCTCAAACACATCCGCCGCCGTGACACCTGAAATATCCGACGCCTGGCAGTCGATTTGCCAGAAGCCATACTCCATGCCTGCGTGACGTCCAGACTCATACGCGCTCCAGCCAAACAGTCCGGCCACGCCAAAACTGATCACCCGCGCCAGCGCACCGGGAGCCTTGTAGAGCGCATAAAGCGCCTGCAGCCGGGTGCGGAACCAGCCGCGCATGGCATCCGCGCCGGTCTTCAAGATCTGCGCATCCGGGCGGCGGATCAGCTGAGCGATGGCAAAACCCACAACACCAAAAATCATGACCCAGATATGCACCCAGCGCTGCTCGATACACAGCGGGCATGGTGGATAGTTGCCGAAGATTTCGAACGCGTACGCCCCGGCCAGGATCAGCCCTGACCCCAGCGCCGCTACCAGTGGCCAGCGGTCAGGTCGGGTCCAGGCATCAAGGAATTCTGTCTGCATGCTCATGGGCAAAGCCTATCGTGAAACCGGCAGCCAGGCGAGCGCCTGCGTCACTGTCTCACCGCCATCACCTGCCCCGATCAGGCCGTAGGTGAAGTCCTTGAGAATGTCGACAAAAGCAGCCCCGAAGAACAAGAACCCGATAACCAGGAGCGCAATCCACGCGGTACCCAGCACCAGCCCGCCAAGCACCAGCAAGCCATCGCGCGTGATCAGGCCGATGGAGGCAAGCGCAATGGCAATACCCGGCGTCGTATTGGTGGCAGGCAGCGGGACCAGGATGGACGCACAGAAAAGTACAAACACCGCGCCAACTAGCCGTTCAGCAGTCGGACCCGACAGGACAGTCAGGCGCGGACGCGCCAGCGCCTCGACCCAGCCGAACCATTTGCGCGCGCCGGTGGCCATGCGGGTCAGGCCAGCCTTGTCGATCTGACGCGCGGCAAAGCGTTTAGGCATCCACGGCTCGGGCCGCCCCATCGCCATCTGCACTGCGATCGCCATCATTGGCAGCGCTACGATCTGTGGAACACCATAAAGAAAAGGCATGCAGACCGGGATCGCCAGCGCGAACAGCAAAACGCCGAACACGCGCTCACCCAGACGCGCCGAGAATGCACCCAGCGACAGGCCTTCCTCGCCCGCCTCAGCCGCGATCTCTTCCAGTGCCGCGATCAGGCCGCTAGCAGCTTCTGCGCGATCATTGTGCGCTTTTGGATTAACATTGGTCATGGCGATATCCTGGAACAAAAATCGAGGCTGTTCTGGGTTGAAATCAATCGCGCTGCAAATCTCTTGGTTCCTGCCCGTACAGCTCTTGATGTCTAGCGCTTGCCTCAGACCAGCTTTCTGGCATCGGATGAGGACCCTCGACAATGTCCCGAAATGCCGCGCGCAATTGATGAGCAACAATGTCGTATTACAGGCCACCGACACCGGTACCAAGACCGGGCACTGCCAGTGAGTTAAACCCAGAACTCCGCGCCACGCGTAACGCTGCGCGCATCGCGAGATACGGATTCACTGTGTCTCGAGGCAACCGCATGGGAACACGCATTGTCGGAGCGACAACCAAATGCGACGGCGCTGTCACACCGGTCTCCACCACTAGCCCATTGCCAACCACCAGTTCTCCGCCATGATCCTGATATATCGCCTGCCGGACGCGGCGCTGTAGATCAAAACCAATCTCATTGAGAAAGTAGGCGTCCAACCCCCCATCCATAAAACCGAAGCTATTCGCCGGGCTAACAACCGCCTGACACCCTGCGCGCAGAATGTCACCGCCATAAGTTTCAACCCCGTCGATTTGATCGAATCCGACCTTTTTCCAAGCCTCAGAGAGCTTCTCGTCCAGACTGCACAAAACAAGCTTCATATCGCTACACACCCAGCCTTTTCGTCATAAAATCCAGCACCTCGCGCGCGGCTTCGAAAGTTGGCTGGCCGTCCTCTGCGACCAGATCCTTGGTCAGGACCGCGTGAGGAAACGGATTGCCGTCCGGGTTTTGCGCCTCATCAGGCAGAACATGCGTCTCCACGCGCTCACCCAGAAGCCGTTCAAGCGCGCTGAACCTCGCAGCCCGACAGGCCGGATCGCCATCAAAGCGGTACGCCTTCAGCGCCAGATCGCGTCGCGCTTTCAGCGCCTCAGCTTCCTCGGGCTCCACATGCAGGGAGGCCGGGTTGTTAAAGGGCATGGACGGTTCAGCCGCAACCGCTGCCGCGACGCTTGGATCGACCGCAACTGACCAGGCAAAATTGCCGGTCAGGCACAGCCCGATCACACCAACGCCGTGCCCGCCGCGGTCTTTGTGGATGTGGCGCGAAAGGGCGCGCAGCCAGCTGGAGATCGGGCTGCCGCCCTGTTTTACAAAAAGCCGGAGTTCTCGCGAGATACAGGCTCGCGCCATGCCGCCCACTCGGCCCACCGACATGTGCAGCTCTTCCAGCGTTGAGCCAGGCGGGTCGTAAAGCGCTGGCGCATAGACCCGAAAACCGGCAAGGCGAAGCCAGTTGGCCAGACGCCAGAATTCCGGCACAAAACCGGGCAGCTCATGCATCAGGATGACACCTGGGCCGTCACCCGCAATCAAGACCGGGTGCGCCATGCCCTCCGCTGAAAAATCGAAAACCTCATCAAACGGCGTGCGATCATCCTGGCTAAGCACATCGGCAAAGCCACGCGGTGAATGCGGTGGTGCAGCGGACGCAGGCGCGGTGGTCATGAACAGCTCCCGGTAATACGGCGCAAAGCTTAAGGTGATTGCGCTTTGGCGCCAGAGCCCATTGCGGCATCCCTGCCTCACCCGGGCTGGAATGTCGGCGCAGCGCCGCTCCGGCCCGTGGACTCTTCCACCTCAACCTCGATACTTGAAATGATTACACGGCCGAGGGGGTGGCGGTGGACATGAACCAAGCCATTGCGCGCGCCGGTGAGCTGGTGCGGTCAATCTGGGCATTCCTGCCGGGATGGCTTCAGCTTGCCCTGATCGGGCTATTCGTCATCTATGCGGTCTGGCTGGTGCTTTTCCTGTTTCAGGGACGCATCCTCTACTTCACCGACCCGACCCGCCGCGATCCGGCTGAACTGGGGCTTGATCGTGCCATCGACACCGAGACACGCACCAAGGATGGCGCGACGCTGGTGCTGTGGCAGGCCGAGGCCAGCTATGACGGTGCACCCCATATCCTCTACCTGCATGGCAATCGCAGAGCTCTGTGGCGCCGGGCCCGGTTTTTCCGCCTTTTCCTCGCCGCCGGCTATGGATTTACTGCACTGGCCCATCGTGGCTTTAACGGCTCCACCGGCCGACCGAGTGAAAGAAAGAATGTGGCCGATGCCATTCACGTCTTTGACAAGCTGGTGGCTAGCGGGGTGCCCGCCAAATCCATCATCGTTTATGGCGAGAGCCTGGGGTCGGGGACTGCGGTACAGCTAGCTGTCGCGCGGCCGGTGGGCGGGATCGTCCTGCACGCACCCTATGATAGTCTTCAGGATATTGTGCGCTCCAGAACCGCCTGGCTCCTGCCCCGCCTGATCTTTCGCGAACGCTATGACAGCGTGCGCCAGATCGGCCATGTGACCGCGCCGGTCCTGTGGATCCACGGGGACGCCGACCGGATCATCCCGCAAAGCCGGGGGCGCAGGCTGTATGATGCCGCAACGGGTCCGAAATTCGCCGCCCTGGTCAAAGGGGCCAATCATTTCGGCATCTACACCCAGCAGGTCTTCAACCAGCACATCCGCTTTTTTGCCGAAGCGGTCGCCTGTATGACCAGCCAGACCCGCCCGGATATCAACGAAAGCGTGATCGATCCGGTGGTCCCTGAAGAAGACGGAAAGCCAAAGCTCGCCGCCAAACGTCAGCTGCGGTGAAGCTGCCCCTTCACCTTCAATGGATTTCAGGTATTAGAGGTGTGTCTGCTGCCTGATCATGGCGACACGCGGGTGTGGCGGAATTGGTAGACGCAGGGGATTCAAAATCCCCCGGGGGCAACCCCTTGCCGGTTCAAGTCCGGCCACCCGTACCATTTTTCTCTGTTCTCCCTCCCCTCCGGTCGGTCGGGTCCTCGCTGACGCTGCGGGCGGCTGTTCGCCTTGCGAGCCCAAGAGCTCGGTTTTTCTTTGTCCTCCCTCCCTTCCGGTCGGTCGCTCCTCGCTGACGCTGCGGGCGGGCGGTCGCCCTTGGGAGCCCGGTGGGCTCGATGCACCAACGATGCAAAAGCTTCGCGATGGTCTCGGGCATTTGATGACATCTGAGGGGGGCCAGCATCGCGCACGACTGAGCGGACGCGAAGGAGGATCAACAAAAACTGTCATCCCGGACGCGAAGCGATCCGGGATGACAGTTTTTTACCTTGCGATGCAAGCGCTCGCAGAGCCCTCTACCCAGCTTGGTAAATTACAAAATTTTATATTGCAATTACCAACAAATGTTGTGCATACACAACAAATCAATGGAGGAAGCCATGATCGAATTCTGGAATGACTGGTGGTGGGCCATCTGCCTGTTTGTGCTCCTTGTCGGCACAGGCGGCATTACGTTCACGCGTCGCAAATAGGAGACTGGAAATGTCAAAATCAGCCTGGGGATGGATCGCCTTCCTGCTTTTGCTGCCTGGAACCTACTCGCTGGTGCAGGGATTTACCGATCCCGCCGCAATCTCGGCCAGCGGTAATGCGGCCGCCGATGGCGCTGTCATTCTAGTGCTCGCAGCGGGCGCTTTCTGGAAATTCCTGCATGCTAAAGACAAAAAGGGAGACTGACACATGAAATCGATATCGAAATCCCATCAGTTGATCGCGCTCGGCCTGTTCTCTTTCATCGTGGGCGTGTTTCTCTACACGGTCGTCGCAGGCTGATTGATGCGAGGGGACGCGTTGGCTGCGTGAGAGCAAACCGCGTCCGCTTCACAATGACCTTGTTCATCCAAGCGCTTTGGTTAATCTGATCCCTTAGAGAATATGGGAACGTGATTCATGGCGGGATTTGCTGGCGGGGCGCGCGTTTTACTCGTAGAAGATGATGACCAGGACGCTTTTCTTTTCGAGAAAATGCTGCGCGAAGAGGCCGGAGCCGCCACTATTGATCGAGCCATCGAGGGGGCCGTAGCGTTTGAAGGCCTGAAGGCGGCCGATGGCGAACCTGACTGTATCGTCCTTGATCTCAATCTTGCCGGTCAGGACGGCCTCTGGCTTCTTGATCGCCTTCTGGAAGATGAAGCCCTGTCGCGCATCCCCGTCATTGTATTTTCCGGCGATGCCGCCCGGCTGGAGCGCGCTTGTGCCTCCTTTGCCAATGTCGTGTCCTCGGTGAAGAAGCCCCAGACGCTTGACGACTACCGCTCAGCACTGGCCATAGTGGGTGCCATTCTTGGCGCAGCGGTCTCGCGCGCCTGATCAAGAAAATCAAAGAGGTCTGCCATGGACTATGAAGGCAAGGTCGCCATCGTCACCGGTGCTGCGAGCGGCATCGGTAAAGCCATCGCCCAAGCGCTCGCGGCCAAGGGCGTAAAGGTCGCTGCGATTGATCGCGATGCCGAGGGTGCAAAAGCGGTTGGTGAGGCCTGTGGCGGCTTTGGCGCAGGCGTGGATGTCACCGACGAGCACGCACTGACCCGGCTTTATGTGGGCGTTGAAAAGCGCCTGGGGCCGGTGGATTTCTACATTTCGAACGCCGGGATCGGCGTCAGCGATGGCCCGGGCTGGGGCGCTGGCGATGCCCCCAACGCCAGCTGGCAGGCGTGCTGGGACGTGAATGTCATGGCCAGCGTCTATGCCGCGCGCCACCTGGCTCGCTCCATGGCTGAACGCGGCGGCGTATTTGTGGTGACAGCGTCGGCGGCTGGCCTGCTCAACATGATTGGCGATGCGCCTTACTCCGCCACCAAGGCGGCTGCGGTGGCTTTTGCCGAGAGCCTCGCCATCACCCATGGCGACGACGGGCTGCAAGTTCACTGCCTGTGCCCTGAAGGGGTGAAGACACCGCTGGTCAAGGGCATGGAAGGCGGAGCCCAGGGCCTGTCAGGTTATATCGAAGCCGATGACGTCGCGCGCATCCTGCTGGAGGCCTTTGAAGACAAACGCTTCCTGGTCACCACCCATGAACAAACGCCCCAAAGCGTTGCCATGAAGGGCACCGACTATAATCGCTGGGTCGGTGGCATGCGCAAACTGCGCCGCATGGTGATGGACGCCAATAGCGGCAAACCGTTCTAGGGCCGAAGCGCAATCACGCCGACCTGACCACCAAACTGACCGGCATGGCCGTCGAGTGCCGCGCGGCGTGAGGAAAAGAATTGCGCCCTCTCGGCAAAGGTGCAGCCCCGGATCATCTCGATCTGGGTCTCGGGAATTCCAGCGTGGATCAGCTGGCGGCGACAGGCTTCGGCCACATCAAGCCCGGCCCCACCTTCATCGTCTCGCGGACCAATAAGGCCTTCATCCAGCTTACCAAACAGCGCTTCAAACTGCTCCAGCACTTCCGGGCCCACCCGGTAGTTGACTTTCGAAATCGACGGACCGATTGCGGCCCGCACCTGCTCCGGTCTCGTAGCGTAGGCGGCCGCCATGGCCTCCAGCGTTGCTGCGGCAATCTGCTGGACGGTGCCGCGCCACCCTGAATGGATCGCCGCGACAGCCGGGCGTTCTGGATCAAACAGCAGGATTGGTGTGCAGTCGGCCGTCTGGGCACACAGGCCCAAGCCCGGCCGGTCTGTCATCAGCGCATCGCCCTCACCAGCCGACCATATGCCGACAGGCCTGGCATCGACTTTCAGGACGGTGCGCCCATGGACCTGATTGGCGAAGACCAGCTCAACATCACCAAGCGCGTTGGCAAGACGTGCTCGGTTCTCTTCCACACAGGCCTTGTCATCACCGCGCGACCAGCTGAGATTCAAGCTCTCAAATGGGCCAGAACTCACCCCACCGGTGCGGGTCGTGAAAGCCGCTGCAAGGCGAGCATCGGCGCGCAAGCTTTCTGGCTCGATCAGATGAAGCTCGCTCACTTATTCGCCTCCGGGAGGAAGCCAACCCGCCCCCGTCCGAGATCATAGCCCGCGCGCGCCTCGGCGATGGCATCGATGATTGTGTGGAAGTCACTCCAGTCATCGCGCTCGGCTATAGGGGCCCAAAGCCCCTCCACTGTCTCAATCGTCATGTGAATAGGATCGGGCCGCTTGAAGTAGCTATGCTGAAGCCGCTCGGGTCGCACCGGCGCGCGCTCGGCAATGGCAGAACGAACCGGTGCAAACGCCTCATCGGCGTAAAGACCGCCTCGTGCGCTGGCGTCGGCTCGCTCAGCCCCGCCGCAGAACCAGTCAAAGAAGAGCGCCTCCCACGCCACTTCGCTATCCTTCATCCAGTCCAGCAGCCCGGTCACGAAGGCCGCGTCTGCGTCAGTGCCGAGCGGTTCCAGCCCAAGGCGGTGATGGAAGCTTTCGATAAGAGCCGCGCGGTAGTGATCGGGATAGGCCTGCAGCGCCTCGATCAACGCATCGCGGTCCCCAACCAGCATTAGCGCACCGGCGAGCTGCTGCAGCGCCCAGAACACGCTTTCAGGTTGGCGGGCATAGGCATAAAGCCCGGTCTGGTCGAAATAAGCCGCGGTAAAACCCGGCTCGAACTTCGGCAGGAAGCGCCAGGGGCCATAGTCAAAGCTTTCACCGGTTACGACCAGATTGTCGGTGTTGAGAACCCCATGAACAAAGCCCGCCGCCATCCATTGTGCCGAAAGCTGGGCTGACCGTTTAGCAGTTGCGGCAAGTAGCGCAGCCGCACGGTCCCCCTCCATCGCCTCAGCTTCGGGCAACAGGGCTTCAATCGCATAGTCGACCAGCCTTGTGATTGCGTCGGCATCCTCGTGATAGGCGTGGCGCTGGAACACACCAAAGCGCAGATGAGAGTGCTGTAGCCGGGTCATCACGGCCGAGCGCGTGGGCGATGGCTCGTCACCGCGATGGAGCGGCTCACCCGTTTCAAACACCGCAAACAGCTTGCTGGTATAAACGCCCAAAGCCTCGAGCATTTCAGCAGCGAGGATTTCGCGAACTGCGCCCTTCAAGGTCAGCCGTCCATCGCCAGAGCGTGAGAAGGGCGTCTGCCCTGACCCCTTGGTGCCAAGGTCCAGCAGACGATTATGTTCGTCGCGAAGCTGAGCAAACAGAAAGCCGCGTCCGTCGCCAATCTCAGGATTATAAACGCGGAACTGGTGGCCGTGATACTTGATCGCCACCGGCCGGGCCTTATTGTCGGCGAGTGGCTTAAAGCGGTGGAAGTGCCGCTGACGCGCCTCGGCGTCCATCGACAGGCCAACGGCTTCGGCCCAGCGCGTATTCCACCAGATCGGGCGCGCTAGCGGGAAATCAGCCGGATCCACTGGAGTAGCGAAGTCGGGCCCTAAGGCGGCGAAGCGGGGGTCGGGACGATAGGTCATAGCCCCTCAGCTAGGCAGGTGCGCAAGCCGGCGCAAGCTCATTTCACGTCGAGCGCCCTGGCCAGCGCCCGCCCCATCTCTTCGATTGCCGGAACTGCAGAAGGGATAAAACGCGAGGCATTCAGGAAGCCGTGGGGCACACCTTTGTGCATGCGCGTTTCCACCTTTACCCCGAAAGCACTGAGACGATCAGCATAGGCCTGACCCTCATCTTTGAGGGGATCGAGCTCTGACAGCATCACATAGGCCGGAGCCAATCCGCTCAGGTCTTCGGCAAACAAAGGTGAAACACGGACGTCTTTCGGGTCAGCGCCTTGCAAATAATGCTTGGAAATCTCGCTCAAGGTCGCCGTTGCGACCAGGGGCACGTCGTGCCAGCGCGGGTTCGGCTTTTTGATCTCCACCAGCTGCATCAGCGGATAGATCAGGAGCTGAAAGCGCACCTGGCCACGCCGATGCTGAGAGATCACGGCCGACAGGTTTGCCCCCGCGCTGTCACCACCCACGGCAAGCTGAGCCCCGTCAACGCCGCACTGGGACAGCGCCCCTTCATGGATGGCATCAAAAGCTGCCAGCGCATCGTCCACAGCCGCGGGGAATGGATGTTCAGGTGCCAGCCGGTAGTCAACCGACACAACACGGACACCCGACACGGCAGCCAGCCGCTGGCAGATGGCATCATAGGTATTCAGCGTGCCGATGACGAAGCCGCCACCGTGGTAGAAGACGAGCGCTGGTCCAGGCCCTTCAAGTCCATGGGGCAAATACACGCGCACCGGGATCGGTCCGCCAGGCCCCTCAAGATCAAGGTCCACCCGTTCGGCCACGGGTGGCGGCGTCTTCTCCAGCAGCTCGTGACCCTTACCCAGGGCGTTGCGCAATGCAGGAATGGTCTTGGTGGGAGCCAGGAAGTCGTTGGACTGCCACTCCGCCATCATGGCTTCGAAAGGATTGGGACTATCGCTCATGCTCATGAGATTGGCAGCTTCATGCTGCAGCGCAAGAGGCGATACCCGATCGCGCAAGAAAGCGCTTGCTCCTAGTGCAGAGCGATCGGCGTATCGCGGGTCACGCGGCCATCCAGGGCATCCACGATCTCAGACCGCAGCGCCCGCCAGGCGTCCGCGCTTTCAGTCTCACCCTTTTCGTCCAGCTCAATGACCGCCTGATCAGCATAGCCCAGCGCCTGGGCTCCGTGGCGGTTGACCAGAGTGAACGCAATGATGCGGATGTCTTCCGGGGTGATGCGCGACGCGCGGGCAGCAGGCATGTCTGGCTCCAACAGGATTTGTGTCTGCAGCCGTGATTGCAATCTGCTTGCCGAAATTCGATTTAACGATATCAATAACTTAGCAAGATAGCAGCGAGTTAGTCCTGCCCTTCGGTCGATTTTGCCGGGCGTTTTGCGCCGGGTGCATACCCGCCCTCGTCCAGATAGCGCTGCTCCTCATCCGTGGTCGCGCGGCGCAGCGCTGCGTTGCGATAGGGGAAGCGCCCAAATCGGCGAATGACATCGCGGTGAAGCTCAGCATGGCGCAGCGTCGTGTCCGCCATGGGCAAGCGCTCAGCGGCCAGCTCCACACACCGATCCTGATCGCTCAGGACTTCTGAATGCATGAAGGGCATGTAGATGAAGGGCCGCTCTTGATCGGTCAGCGCCAGATCAAAGCCCCGCGCCACCAGAATGCGGGCGGCCTCCAGCGCCAGCGGATCCAGATCGAAGGCCGCGTTGGAGCCCCGCCAGATATTGCGTGGGAATTGATCCAGCGCGATTACCAGCGCAAGCCCTGACTGCGGTGCCGCCAACCAGCCATCGCCATCCACCGACGTGACGCCTCGAAACTGGTGCAGCCATGGCGCAAACCGTCGCCGCACCAGCCCGTCGAATTTCGGATCAACAGCGTACCAGCGCCTGGGACCGGCCTGGTTAAACCAGAAATCGAGTATGGCTTGCGGGCTGGGCGTCGGTCCGGTCAAACGCGCTTTGCTCCTGAATTGATGGCGTCGCGAATGTCGGCGGTCAGCTCCACATAGGCTCCGGTTTCAGGATCATCGAGATAGAGCTTGTCCTTCACCGTGTCCGGGTCCCAACCTTCCTTGACCAGATCGGTCTTCTTCAGCTTGAAGGTTCCGGTTGTGTGCTCATCAGGCGTTTCAGCGTGAATACGCAGGAAGAGCGGGCGGGCATAGTGCGGCAACTCTTTGTGGAGGTGGGCGTGCAACGCCTCAAGATCCACACCGGCATCGCCAACCATCAGGGCTGCCATACCGGCCTTGCCTGAATAGTCACCCACCGGCACACCATAGACATTGGCTTGCAGGATGCCCTCAAAGACACCCAGCGCCTCGGCCACTTCGTTTGTTGATACGTTTTCAGACTTCCAGCGGAAGGTGTCGCCGATTCGATCGACGAAGTAAAAATAGCCCTGCTTGTCGCGCTTCATCAGATCGCCGGTGCGGAAATACACGTCGCCTTTCTTGAAGACATCACGCAGGATTTTCTTCTTTGTGGCCTCTTCGTCCTGGTAGCCGTCAAAGCGATAGCGAGCATCATCTGGGCGAATTTCACCGATGGCTTCACCCACTTCACCGGGCGCGCATTCAATCGCCAATCCGTTGGAACCCCGCACGACTTCTTCTGAATCGGTATCAAATTTTGCGAGCTTGATATTGAAGCGCGGGGCCAGATAAGGCGGTACGCGCCCAATGGCACCGGGCTTGGAGTCCAGGTTCAACAGGCCAACATTGCCTTCCGTCGCGCCATAAAATTCCATCACGCGCTCAATGCCGGACCGCTCAACAAAGCGCGGCCAGACATCCGGGCGCAGACCGTTTCCGATGACGGTGTGGATCTTGTGGCGCTTTTCATCCGGATGCGGCTCAGCCGCGACCAGGAAGCGGCACAGCTCACCCACATACATGAACATGGTCGCCCCAGACTTCACACAGTCAGTCCAGAAACTGGACGCCGAGAAGCGACGGCGCACGATCACACACCCCCCAAAGGACAGAGCCGCACCGACCCCGCATAGACCGCCGGTCGCGTGATACATGGGAAGGACCATCATCATACGATCTTCTTTGGCCGCCTTAGAGGCAACGCCAAAGACCTGCAGATAATAAAGCGACCGCGTGTGGGCGACGATGGCGGCCTTTGGAAGGCCCGTCGTGCCGGACGTGTACATTTTCATGCACGCATCCTTCGCCCGCAAATGCGCACGGCGCGAGCGATCAGGGCGGTCGGTCGAAACAGCGTCCAGCCCACCCCGGAAATCTTGAGCGCCGGTGATGTCGGTCGTGACCCCATCGGTAATCCAGGCGGTCATATCGCACTCGATCAGATCGCACGCGGTCTTGTATTGCTCGGCCAATGCACCTTCGACGATGGCGTGGCGGGCCTCGGAAATATTCAAGCCGTGGGCGAGGGCCTTTCCGGTAACCTGATTGTTCAAAAGCGCGGCCAGCACCCCGACCTTGGACAGGCCATACCAGATCGCAACGTATTCCCAGCGGTTCGCCATGTAGAGGGCGACGGTGTCTCCCGCTTCAAGACCCTGCGCCACGGCCCAATGGGCGACCCGGTTGGCATAAGTATCAAAGGCCGTATAGCTGACTTCTGCCCCGTCATCGGTCAGAAAGGCCACGCGATCGGCATGGGCGTCCACGCTGTCTTCCAGCAAATCTGGCGTGAGATAGTCGGAGTCCGCGGAGATGGATTGCAGCGTTTTTAAAAGCCGCATCAATTCAGTTGTGTAGAACCACTCGCGCTTCAGCGTCTGCAAAAGGCCCATCGACCTTCATCCTCCCTCATGCACCACATTGCTATGCGTTCAGCGAGGATTGCCGGGCCCGCGCTTCGGGTCAAGGAAAGGACGCTGCTCAAGACGCTCTTGCAAATAAGTTGCAATTATATTGCCCTCCCCTTCTCGTTGCCTCATAACTTCATGAGTGATTTAAGCGGGTATTCAGATACTCTCTTCCGTAAGGCGAATCAGTGGTCTTGGGGCAGGACAACGTTGGACACGGAAACCTATTGGCCGGAGGTGCTGCGTTCCTTCCGGCAACGAAACAACCTGAAGCAGGAAGCTGCGGCGAGTCTTCTCGGCGTTAGCCAGGCCTATGTCTCAAAGGTTGAAAACGGAGCTGTTCAGCCGTCTGCCGCCCTGCTCAAACGCCTGGTCACCCTCAGCAAGCAGCCCGATCACCGGCCAACGCTGGATCTGTTCAAGGCCACCGTTCGGCACTCCCTGGGGCTGACTTTTCTGATGAGCCACCATGGCGGAAAAACACACATGCTAGAAAGCAGCCGCAGTTTCCATAATGCGGGCGAGCCCTTCATCAGTATCGCGCGGAGCGGTGCCCTGACGCTCGACTGGATGGACAAGATGTGTGCGGACACCATGTTTGCGATAACGGCCGCCGGTGCCTTTGACGGACGTTTTGGGTATATCGAAACGGTCTGGAAGACCCGCGATGGATTGCTCCCCAAAAAGCGTCATTTCAGGACCGTTTTTATGCCGCTGCGTACCGATGAAGATGAATGGCTGCTGCAAGGCAGTGTCGCAGAAATCGATAGTGACGCTTGCGAAGCCGCGGTTGCGGCCTGGGGTGGATGCGTGCGTTTCTTTAAGCACGATGAAGAACCGCCCTATGAATGGCCATAACCTTATTTAGCGAGAAATTTATAATATATATTCAAGAACAAAAAACACATTCAATAAATAGAGTAATTTGCGCATCTTTTTATTACCCAACCTCAGTGCGGAAATTAAGCCTCCATTTACCTAAATAATCAGGTAATTCTCGTGCGGGCATTAGTTTGCCTACGCTTTCTTTTTAAAGCTGCATGGGGCGACAGGCATGTCAGCGACTGAGATTAATGAGCGCCTTGAATTCATCGGAATTGACAAGGATGTCAGGGTTGCTCTTGAAGAAGCGCGCCCGGTTGTACTAGACGCCCTTCCTGATGCTCTTGACGATTTCTACGCCCTGATTGCGCGCACGCCGAGCATTTCGGACATGATGAAAAGCGGCGAGGTCAAAAGCCGCGCTCGTAACGCGCAGGAGTCCCACTGGGACCGCCTTTTAAGGGGTGAAATCGACGAGCAGTACGGCAAGACGGTCAAGCGCATTGGCCTGGCCCACGCCAATCTGGGGCTGGAGCCGCGCTACTTCGTAGCCGGGTATGCCAATGTCGCCGCCGATCTTTTAAAGCACTTCATCACAGCACAGCTGGGGCTGGGCGTCCTGCCCGCCAAGCGCGCAAAGGCGCTGCGCGGCGTGGATGCCCTGATCCGGGTGCTGATGCTGGACATGGAAATGGCGATTACCGCTTATCTGGAAGAGCGCGACGCCAAGGCAAAGACGGCTCGCGAAAAGATTGCCCAGGACCTTGAGACAACAGTTGGTGAAACCGCTGAAGCGCTGATTGCGGCTGCGACGTCGCTAGATACGGCTTCAGCCTCACTGGCCAGCGCCATCGAAGCCACGACGAGCCAGGTGGCCAGTGCAGCCGCGGGCTCTGAAGAAGCATCGGCCAATGTGCGCTCAGTCGCAGCAGCCTCCACACAGCTTGGCGCGGCGAGCAAGGAAATCGCCGGCCAGGCCAGTCAGCAGTCTAACGGCCTGCGTGAAGCGGTAGAATACGCCAATAATGCCGCCAACGTGATTGGCGAGCTGGGCGATGCATCCGGCGAGATCGGCAGCGTTATCAGCCTGATCGAGGAAATCGCGGAGAAGACCAACCTCCTGGCCCTCAACGCCACCATCGAAGCGGCCCGCGCCGGCGAAGCCGGTAAGGGCTTTGCTGTTGTGGCCAGCGAAGTGAAGGACCTTGCCAGCCAGACTGCCAAGGCGACCGACCAGATCACCGGTCAGGTCAACGCCATGCAGTCGGCAACCGACGGAGCTGTAAAAGCTGTCCAGGCGATCACGGCCACTGTGGAGCAAATCTCCCAGGCCGCCGTCGCGATTGAGGCAGCGGTGGAAGAGCAGTCTGCTTCCATCAGCGAAATCTCGCGCAACTCTGAAGAAGCCGCATCGGGTAACCAGGCCGCTTCAGAGGCGGTGGCGGGCGTTGAAGAACGCGCCCGGGAAAGCTCGGAAGCCTCAACGACTGTGGCAACGGCGGCCAGCTCGGTTCGCTCTGGTGCCGACCGCCTGGCGGAGCTGATCGCCAGTGTCAGGGCGGCGTAAGGATGAACCATGTTTTTAACCCGTGCCATCTACGTCAGCCAGCCCACGCAGACCATCAATCCTGAAGAGGCTGAGATCGTTCTGCAGAAGATCTGTCAGGCGGCCCTGAAACGAAATGCGGAAAACGGAATTAGCGGCCTGCTGGCTTATGATAGCGGGCACTTCGTTCAGGTTCTTGAAGGTGAGCGTAGTGTCATCACCGAGACCCTGATCCGCATTTCACAGGACGCCCGCCATACACAGTTCAAGCTGTGCGTTCTTGAAGAGGTGCATGCTCGAGCATTTGAGGACTGGGCCACCGCGCTGATCAGTCCGACTGACTGGCCCAGCAACCATCCGCGTATCGTGGACTTCGACTGCCTGACCGGAGACGCCCTTCTGGAGCGTCTCCACTATATCCGCCGCAAGGGTGTAACCTGTAGCTGGTCCCTATCTGACGCCGCTTGAAAGACTGACGGCTGCCGCCCTTTCGACAATGCCTAATAGGCGTCGTGGGAGCTGCCGTCGTCGCCACTTTCTGCCAGATGCAGCTCGTGCCACATGGCATTGAGGATCGCGAAAGCACAGGCGAGGCCCAGGCCCAGAATCCAGGTGAAATACCACATCGTTT
This sequence comes from Maricaulaceae bacterium EIL42A08, assembly GCA_024178355.1. Classification (GTDB taxonomy): domain Bacteria; phylum Pseudomonadota; class Alphaproteobacteria; order Caulobacterales; family Maricaulaceae; genus Oceanicaulis. Next base: position 389,198 of record JAMZNZ010000001.1, read on the forward strand.
TCGTCCTCAGTAATAATCGCCAGACTGAACCTGCTCGCTGGTCACTCGTCCCCACATGACCTTGAAGGCCCAGGCGGTGTAGGCGAGCACGATGGGTAGCAGAACCACCGTCACAATCAGCATGATGAAAAGTGTCTGGTGACTGGAAGAGCTGTTCCAGACCGTCAGGCTGGATTGCGGGTCGATGCTGGACGGCAAAATGAAGGGGAAAGTCGAGACGCCCACCGTGGCGATGATCCCGACCACCGACAGCTTGGAGCCCAGAAAGGTCATCGCCTCGCTACCCAGCTTCAGGCCGAACAGCGCCAGTCCAGCACCCCCAAAGCCCAGCACCGGCGCAATCACCATCCAGGGGTAGGTGCCGTAATTGGAGAGCCAGGCTCCACCTTCGCGAACCGTGTCGGTCAGCAGCGGGTTGGACGGCCCGGCAGTATCGACCGCGCTGGCGACATAGCCGAAATCACCCACGGCGACCCAAACTCCGCCCAGCGCGAACAGGACCATCGACGCGACCGCAAAAGCCGGTGCCAGCGTACGGGCGCGGTCGCGAACCGGGCCATGCTCTGCCTTCATCGACAACCATGCCGCCCCGTGAAGACCCAGCATCGAGACTGACAGGAGGCCACATACAAGCGCGAAGGGGTTGAGCAGGCCGATGAAGCTTCCCTCCCAGAAAATGCGCATGGTGTCATCAAGCCGGAAGGGCGCACCCACCAGCATATTTCCTACCGCGACGCCAAAAATCAGAGCAGGTACGAAACCGCCAACAAACAGCGCCCAGTCCCAGAAGGACCGCCAGCGCGGGTCACTTCGCTTGGAGCGATACTTGAAGCCAACCGGTCGCAGGATGAGTGCGGCGAGCACCACAAACATCGCCAGATAGAAGGCTGAAAAGCTGACCGCATAGACAATTGGCCAGGCGGCGAAGATCGCGCCACCGCCGAGGATCAGCCATACCTGATTGCCTTCCCAGGTTGGGCCAACGGTGTTGATCGCAATCCGGCGCTCAACATCGGTGCGCGCCACAAAAGGCAAAAGCCCCGCGACGCCCAGATCAAAGCCATCGGTGATCGCAAAACCGATCAGCAGAACGCCCAGCAGAGCCCACCAGATAACACGCAGCATTTCGTAGGAGAGAGGAATATCCATCGCGCCAACTCCTATTCAGCCGGTAGCGGATCGGCACCGCTTCCAGGGCGAGGAATGTGCAAAGGGCGGCCTTCCTTTTCCGGATAGGGTCCCTTTTTAATGAGGTGGATCATCAACATGACCTCCACCACGGCCAGCGCGCCATAAAGCACGGTGAACCCGACCATGGTGGCGATGATCTGACCTGGAGCGAGGCTGGACACCCCAAGGAAGGTTGGCAGCACGCCTTCGATGATCCAGGGCTGGCGTCCCACTTCAGCCAGAATCCAGCCCAGTTCAGCGGCGACCCAGGGCAGCGGTAGCGAGAACAGGGCCACCCACAGATAGCGGCGGGTCTCGTGGCGGCGCAGGGAGCTCAAGACAAAACCGGTGGCAAACAGCGCAATGAAGTAAAAGCCGAGCCCGGCCATCGCCCTGAAGCTCCAGAACATCACCGGCACATTGGGCACCGTGTCCCAGGCCGCCTGGCTGATCTGCTCAGCCGTAGCCTCGCGCGGATCCTCCACATAGCGCTGAAGCAGCATGCCATAGCCAAGATCGTGCTTGGTCAGCTCAAATCGCTCGCGCGCTTCAAGGTCTTCGGGGTTTGCGCGCACCTGCTGCAGGGCGTCATAGGCCAAAATGCCATTCTCGATGCGGGTTTCAGCCACCGCCACCAGCGGCAATATGCCTTCCACTTCACCGTCAAAGCTGCGCGTTGCGATCAGACCCAGCACCCAGGGCACATCAATCGCGTGCTCGGTCTGGCGGGTTTCCATGTTGGGAAAACCGATCACGGTCAGCGGTGCCGGGGCCTCATGGGTTTCCCACATGGCTTCCAGAGAGGCGAGCTTCATCTTCTGGTTATCAGTGAGCGCATAACCGCTCTCATCACCCAGCACGACCACCGACAATGCGCCCGCCAGACCAAAGGCACAGGCCACAGTCATGGAGCGCTTGGCAAAGCCGATATAACGGCGCTGCAACAGGAAGAAGGCCGACACCGCCAGCACGAAGACTGCGCCCGTGACATAGCCTGCAGAGACCGTGTGCACGAATTTCGCCTGGGCCACCGGATTGAACAGAACGGCAGCGAAATCCACGATCTCCATGCGCATGGTATCGGGATTGAAGGCCGCACCGACCGGGTTCTGCATCCAGCCATTGGCGATCAGGATCCACAGCGCGGACAGATTGGTCCCAAGCGCCATCAACCAGGTGGCAGCCAGGTGACCCAGCTTGCTCATCCGGTCCCAGCCAAAGAAGAACAGGCCCACCAGCGTGGCTTCAAGGAAGAAAGCCATCAGACCTTCGATCGCGAGGGGCGCGCCAAACACGTCACCGACATAGTGCGAGTAGTAGGACCAGTTCATACCGAACTGGAATTCCATGGTAATTCCGGTAGACACACCCAGAACGAAATTCACGCCGAACAGGGTGCCCCAGAATTTGGTCATGTCGCGCCAGACCTGACGCCCGGTCATTACATAGACGCTTTCCATGATGGCGAGCATGAATGCCAGCCCCAGAGTCAACGGCACGAAAAGAAAGTGATACATGGCTGTCAGCGCAAATTGCCAACGCGACAGGTCCACGACATCCATATCGACCATGAACGGCCTCCACACCCAAAACCGGGCACTACCCATAACCGCAAACTTCCTGCGGTCTTTGTTTGCATATGCGACAGTCGCCCGGCCTTGGAACCATGGCGCGCTGTCACATGGGGCGAGCCGCCGCAGACCTTGGTCGCACAACGGGTGTATTGAGACCCCATGACGTCACTGGTCCCCACTTCCTCGAAAACAGACACCGACACCCCGCCCAAGCTCCTGAAACAGTGGGCTAAAACAGGCGCACGGCAGGAGCGCCGTGCAGCGGTGCTCGGTATTGCCCAGCACCTGGCTTTCATCCTGTTTGCGTGGGGAGCCGCCAGCGTCGTGAGCGCTTTGGTCGCAGGCGAGCTGGACGGCGCAGGACTGCTTCTGGCGGTCGTGGGAGCTGCCCTTCGCGCAGCGCTGCAGGCGGGTGAAACGCGATCCGGATTTGAAGCGTCAGCCCGCATTCGCGCTCATGTTCGCCGCCAGGCGGCAGAAGCGCTGTCGCGGCGTGGCCCGGCTTTTGTCGAGCGCGCACCCTCGGGCGAAACCAGCACCGCCCTGATCGATGCCATCGAAAAGCTGGACGGCTATTTCGGGCGCTATCGCCCGCTCATGCCCGTGGTGACCTTTGGGCCGCTGGTCGTCCTGATCGCCGCCTTCACCCAGTCCTGGGTCGTGGGCGTGATCTTCCTGGTCACAGCCCCGGTGCTGATCATCTTCATGGCTCTGGTCGGCGCAGGTGCCGGTGCTGCATCAAAGGACCAGCTGTCGACGCTCAAACGCCTTGCTGGACGGTTCAATGATCGCCTCCAGGCGCTGGAAACACTCAATGCCTTTAGCGCTGTCAAACGCGAGCATGAGGGCCTTGCCGCCGCCTCGGAGGATTTCCGCGCGCGGACCATGAAGGTGCTGGCACTCGCCTTCATGTCGTCTGCAATCCTGGAATTCTTTGCTGCGGTGGCTGTAGCAGGGACGGCCATCTATGTGGGCTTTTCGCTCCTCGGCGAGCTGCCCTTTGATCCAGGCGAGACGATCGACCTGAAGGCTGGCCTATTCGTGCTGCTGCTCGCGCCGGAATTTTACAATCCGCTGCGTCGTCTATCGGCCGCTTACCACGACCGCACCGATGCAGAAGCCGGTGCCGAGGTCCTGATGTCGATCTTTGACGAGACGGCGGGTGCCAGCGACGCCCCCCCTCACCCGGCTTTGACAAAGGCCCCTGCGATCGCGTTTGAAAAAACCGGATCTGTCTATGCCGATGGCCGGCGCGGCCTGTCGGAATTTTCCATGCGTGCCGAGGCCGGAAAGATCACCGCGCTATGGGGGACGTCCGGAGTGGGTAAGTCCACCGCGCTTAAACTCCTGCTCGGCTACGCACCGCTCAGCGAGGGGCGCATCCTTATTGATGGCCCCCCCCTCACCGGACCGCTGGTGGGATCTGCGGCCTGGATTGGTCAAAAGCCCCGCGTCTTTCATGGAACGCTAAGGGACAATATCACCCTGTTTGATCCATCCATCCCTGACGCCAAGGTCATGGCCGCCGCGACCAATGCAGGCGTCATGGACTTTGCCGCCAGCTTGCCCGATGGCCTCGACACGCCTGTGGGCGAACGCGGGCATGGCCTGTCCGGTGGGCAGGCACAACGGGTTGCCCTGGCGCGAGCCTTGGCAATGGACACCCAACTGCTCCTCCTTGATGAGCCGACTGCCAATCTGGATGGAGAGACCGAGGCTCGTTTCCTGGCGGCGCTCAAGAAATCCGCTGAAGGCCGCACCGTCCTGATCGCCACCCACAGCCCCGCTGTCCGCGCCTGCTGTGATGCCGTTGTCGAGATGGAGGGCGGATCATGAAGCGCTTCGATGATCTGAAATTCTTCCTCGACCTGGGGCAGCCAGACCGCTGGCGCTTGCGCCTTGGAGCAGGTCTTGCCGCACTAACCCTGCTGACTGGCATCGGACTGTTATCCCTGTCGGGCTGGTTCATTACCGCAGCGGCCGCAGCCGGGCTTGCTGCCGCTGCCGGTGCCTTCAATTATCTTTTCCCATCTGGTGGTGTCCGTGGTTTCGCCCTGGGGCGCACTGCCTCGCGTTATGCCGAGCGGATGGTCACTCACGATGCCACCTTCCGCACCCTCGCCAGGCTGCGGCTGTGGGTGTTTGAACGGGCAGCGCCGTTAAGCCCCGGCCGGCTGTCAGGGCTGCGCGCAGGCGATGTCCTGTCGCGGGTGACTCAGGATGTGGATTCGCTGGATAACCTATACCTGCGCGTGCTCACCCCTATCACGGCGGCCATTGCAGGTGGCTTGCTTGCAACCGGCTTGTTGGCATGGTTTGCGCCAGCCGCGCTGCCCGGCGTGATCGGAGCGTTTGTTCTGGCGAGCGTCGTATTGCCGTTGATGGCCGCCAAAGCGGGCAAAGGGCCCGGCGAGGCACTGACCGCCCACGCCGCTGAAGCGCGAGCTGAAGCAGGTGATCTGGTCTCAGGGCTGGCTGAGCTGAAGGCCTATGGGGCGGACACACGCATCATCGACCGGCTCGATGAGGCGAGCCAGAACTGGATCAGCAATCAGCGCAAACTTGCTGATGGCAGCCTGTTTAACGGGGCAATCCTCGCCTTTGCCGGACCTGCGAGCTTTGTCATCGGCGTAACGAGTGCCGCTTTGTCCGGGGCTCCTGCCCCTCTCGCAGCCCTGGCAGGCTTTGTAGGGTTTGCGCTGTTTGAGGCGTCGGCTCCCCTGGTTCAGGCCGCAGAACTGTTTGGCAAAACCAACAGCTCGGCCAAGCGGCTTCGCGAGCTTGATACGATGGAGCCGCTGGTAACTGATCCGGCGAGCCCTGCCCCCCTGCCCGCAGACGCTTCCGTGGAGATCACCGAGCTCAGCTTTGCCTATCCCGGCGCGGATCACGACGCACTGTCAGACGTGTCGCTGAACCTGCCTGAAGGCGCGCGACTGGCCGTCGTCGGGGCGTCCGGCTCTGGCAAGTCGAGCCTGATCCGGCTGCTGATGCGCTTCTACGCGCCGCAATCTGGATTGATCACACTGGGTGGATCAGACGTCTCACGCCATCGCATCGAGGATGTGCGCAGCCGCTTTGCGCTTGTGGACCAGCGCGCAGAATTATTGTCCACCACCGTGCGCGCCAATCTGCGCCTGGCGCGCCCGGACGCAAGCGATGAGGATCTGTGGAAGGCGTTGGAGCTCGCCCGCGCCGCCGACTTCGTGCGCAACATGCCGGATGGGCTCAAAACCTGGATCGGTGAGGACGGTGCGCTGGTTTCTGGCGGTCAGGGACGGCGACTGGCGCTCGCGCGGGCTTTCCTGAAGGACGCACCCATCCTGCTCCTTGATGAACCGACTGAAGGGCTTGATGAAGCCACCGAGACGGAATTCCTCGACGCGCTGGATGCTTGGCTGGATGAAAACCCGCGCCGTTCCGTCCTCATGGTGACCCACCGCGCGTCACTCCTGCACCGCGCGAAAACTGGGCTCGTGTTGGAAGACGGCAATGTCGTCGACACAGGCACGATCACCGCCCTTGCAGGCAAGGGCGGAGCATTCGACCGCCTGTTTCCTGAGTTTGAGAGCTAGCAGCACTGTCACGGCCCAGTTTATCCGGGCCACCCATTCCGGTTGGCTCTACTCAGGTTGAGACATTACAGCATGGATCCCCCGGACAGGCCGGGGGATGACAAGGTGAGGGTTCTTACCCCTCTTCGCCATCGCCCAGCTGGCTTTGCATGAAGCGCTCAATGCCGATCTTGTCGATCACGGAGAGCTGGGTCTCCAGATAATCAATATGCTCTTCTTCACTCTTGAGGATTTCATCAAAGAGCTGGCGGGACACGTAATCACCGGCCTCTTCGCAATAGGCAATAGCGTCCTTGTAGATGGGATGCGCGCGGCGCTCCGCCTCAAGGTCACACTCAAGGCACTCCTTGAGATTCTCGCCGATCAGCACCTTGCCCAGGTCCTGCACATTGGGAAGGCCTTCAAGAAAGAGGATGCGGTCGATAAGGGCGTCAGCGTGCTTCATCTCGTCGATCGATTCTTCGTATTCGATCTTCGCGATCTTGTGAAAGCCCCAGTCCTTGAACATGCGCGCATGCAGGAAATACTGATTGACGGTGGTCAGCTCCAGCTTCAGCGCCTTGTTCAAATGCTCGATAACCTTGGGATCACCCTTCATGGCCACGGCCCTCTCCTTGAATCAACTCAACAGGAAAGGACCTTAGCCAAAGCACAGCGCTCGCCAAGCCAAATCTTTGAAAATGTTCGCGTTTGAAAATCAGTCGCGTTCGCGGCAACCGCTAGCCAGCGACCGGCTCTGGCGTCTTTGGCGCCAAAAAGCGAGCGGCTTCTTCAAAGCAGCGACCGCATTTGGGCTTGGCTCCACAGGCCTTGAACACGCCCGGCACATCGCTCGCACCAGCTTCGGCGGCGGCTTTGACGTCACGGCACTTCAGGGCGTTGCAGAGGCAAACATACATGGGTCGGCAGGCGCTTCTTGTTGCTGCGAGTGACTTGCAAAAACATAAAGCGCCTTTTGCGAATGAATGTCAACTACATTTGCAGAGGCCGAGTGCGACACATGCGACCGCTGTCACAGGCCGGACTTTGGGCGCAGGGGTGCCAAGCACAGTCTTCGCCCTATATGATGCGCCGCACAAAGTCTGACATGACATTGCCGCCGCAAGCCGCGCGGAGCTGAGCGCAGGGTGAAAACGCCCGCGTTCATAGGCCAGGGGAGACAGTACGCATGTTGAAGTTCACGCATGTTGATCAACGCTATCCAGACAAGCGGTCCCCTGAGGAGCGCAAGGCGGATTTCAACGAAATTTACGCCCCGTTCGACCCGGAGCGTGGTGAAGACCAGGCCGAACGCTGCTCCCAGTGCGGCGTGCCCTTCTGTCAAACCGGCTGCCCGCTTTCCAATGATATCCCCGACTGGTTGATGCTGGCCGGTGAAGGTCGCATGCGTGAAGCCTGGGAGCGCTCCATCGCCACGTCCACCATGCCGGAGGTGTGCGGGCGCATCTGTCCGCAGGACCGCCTGTGTGAAGGCGCGTGCGTGATTGAACAGTCCGGCCATGGCTCTGTGACCATCGGTTCGGTGGAAACCCACATCACCGAGACCGCCTGGGCTGAGGGGTGGATTGAGCCGATAAAACCGGGCCGCGAAACCGGGCTTTCTATCGGGATTGTCGGTGCCGGTCCGGCCGGTCTTGCCTGCGCTGAGCGCCTGCGGGAGCAGGGCCACAGCGTGGTGATTTATGACCGTTACGATCGCGCTGGCGGCCTGCTGGTCTATGGCATTCCTAACTTCAAGCTCGACAAGTCGGTCGTCACGCGCCGGGTCAAACGACTGGAGGAAAGCGGCATTGTCTTCAAGCTCGGCTTCGAGGTCGGACGCGATGCCACGCTGGACGAGCTGCGCAGTCAGCACGACGCCATCTATATCGCCGCCGGGGCCTATGCGGCCCGTGCGCTCGGTGTACCCAACGGGGCCAGCCGCGGGCTTGTTCCGGCGCTGGAATATCTGACCGCCTCCAACCGTCGCGGCTTTGGCGAGACCATCAATGACAATGGCCGCCTGCATGCCGAAGGAAAGCGCGTCGCGGTGATCGGGGGCGGCGATACGGCCATGGACTGCGTGCGCACCGCCATCCGCCAAGGCGCCGACAGCGTGGTCTGCCTCTATCGCCGCGACAGGGAAAACATGCCGGGCTCCGCGCGCGAAGTGACCCATGCTGAGGAAGAGGGCGTGCAGTTTGACTGGTTGTCCGCCCCCGCCGCTATCCTGGGCGATACAGAGAACGCGTCAGGCGTCAAAGTCCAGGCGATGATGCTGGGTGCCCCCGATGCGTCAGGTCGCCAGAAGCCGGTTCCGCTTGAGGGCCAGGAACGTGATCTGGGCGCTGACATGGTGGTCGCGGCCCTCGGGTTTGAGCCTGAAGCCTTTAACGAGGTCTGGTCGGCACCAGACCTGACCTTGAACCCTCGCGGAGCGATCCGGGTCAGCGAAGGCTGCCGCACCAGCCTGCCCGGCGTTTATGCCGGCGGTGACGCGGTGCGCGGAGCCTCGCTAGTCGTCTGGGCGATCAAGGACGGGCAGGACGCCGCAAAAATGATCCACGAAGACCTGATGGCCGCAGTGCCGATGGAGGCCGCAGAATGAGCGTCGAGCAGTATCTTGAAAATCGCCAGCGCCTGATCGACGCCCATGCCATCAGCGAGGACGATGAGCGCGATGCCTGTGGCATTGGCCTCATCGCAGACGTCCATGGCCGCGCCCGCCGCGCCACGGTGGAGATCGCCATCAAAGCGCTGAAAGCGGTATGGCACCGCGGCGCAGTTGATGCCGATGGCAAGACCGGTGACGGGGCCGGCATCCGCCTTGGTATCGCCCAGGATTTCTTCAAGGACGCGGTCAAGCGGACCGGCCACGAGCCCGGCGAAGCGGCGATCGGTGTCGGGATGATCTTCCTGCCGCGCACCGATTTTGCCGCCCAAGAGCGCGCACGCACTCTTGTCGAGACGGAAGTCATCCGCGCCCGGCTGGAGCTATACGGCTGGCGCCAGGTGCCAATCGACCCGTCCTGCCTAGGTGAAAAAGCCCAGTCCACCCGCCCGGAAATCGAACAAATCCTGTTTGCTGACCCGCTGGGCCGCGATGCCGATGAACTGGAGCGAGAGCTCTATCTGGTCCGTCGCCGCATTGAGGCGCAGGCCCGTGAAGACGCCCTTCCCGGCTTTTACATCTGCTCCCTGTCAGCGCGCGACGTCATCTACAAGGGGCTGTTTCTGGCCGGTGCCATCGACCAGTTTTACCCCGATCTGACCGATCCGCGCTTTGTTTCGACTTTTGCGATGTTCCACCAGCGCTATTCGACGAACACCTTTCCCGAATGGCGTCTGGCTCAGCCGTTTCGCATGCTCGCCCACAATGGTGAGATCAACACGCTGAAGGGCAATCGCAACTGGATGCACAGCCATGAAATCCTGATGGCGTCCAAGGCGTTTGCTGATGAGCCGGATGTCGTCAAACCGGTCATCACACCGGGCGCGTCAGATTCCGCAGCGCTTGATCAGGTTTTCGAAATTCTGGTCCGTGCAGGCCGCTCCGCGCCGATGGCCAAGGCGCTGTTGATCCCCGAAGCCTGGTCAAAGCGGACCGGGCAAATTCCAGGCGCCTGGCGCGGCTTTTACGAATACTGCAACTCTGTGATGGAGCCTTGGGACGGCCCGGCAGCCATGGTCGCGTGCGACGGGCGCTACGCGATTGCGGGGCTCGACCGCAATGGCTTGAGACCCCTGCGCTGGAGCCTGTCTGAAGACGGCCTTCTGGCGGTGGGCTCTGAAACCGGCATGGCTGAGCTGCCGCCCGAAGATGTGGTCGAGCGCGGACTGGTGACCCCGGGGCGCACCCTTGCAGTGGATCTGAAGGACGGCGGGCTGCTGCGTGAGAACGAGGTGCTGGACCGCCTGAGCGCCAAACATCCGTATGAGGACTGGCTGTCCAACGTCAAAGATGTGGAAGCGGAGATCTCCGATGGCCCGGAACCGCCCCATTTTGCCGATGAGGAAACCCGCATGCGCCGTCAGGCCGCAGCGGGTCTGACGCTTGAGGAGATCGAGCTCATCCTCTCACCCATGGCCGAAACAGGTAAAGAAGCGGTGGGCTCGATGGGCGATGACAGCCCGCTGGCGGTTCTGTCCAATCGCTATCGTCCGATCAGTCACTATTTCCGCCAAAACTTTTCACAGGTCACCAACCCGCCCATCGACCCCCTGCGCGAAGGCCGGGTGATGAGCCTGAAAACCCGGTTTAAGAACCTGGGTAATATCCTGGCCGAGGACGAAACCCAGACCGATGTCTTCGTGCTGGATTCACCTGTGTTGTCGAACGGCATGGCCCAACGCCTGACCGATCGTCTCGGCGCGGTGGCGCGCATCAATACGCTTTTCCCGGCCGATAAGGCGACCGGGACCGGCGGCGGTCTCAAAGCCGCGCTCGATCGTATCCGCACCGAAGCCGCCACCGCCGTGGAAGCCGGGGCTGAACATATCGTTCTGACCGACGAGGATCAGGATGCCGAGCATTGTCCCGTGCCGATGGCGCTGGCAGTGGGTGCCGTTCACACTCACCTGACCCGTGAAGGGCTGCGCACTTATTGCTCGCTCAATGTTCGCGCCGCCGAGATCACCGACGCCCACGGGCTTGCTGTTTTGATCGGCCTTGGCGCAACGACTGTGAACCCGTATCTCGCCTTTGACACGGTTGCGACCCGCAAGGCCCGTCAGCTTGATGGCATCGATGCGGAAACCCGCGCGCGCAACATGAAGACCGCCTTTGATGCAGGACTTCTGAAGATCATGTCCAAGATGGGCATCTCAGTCGTCAGCTCCTATCGCGGTGGCTGTAACTTCGAAGTTCTGGGCCTGTCGCGAGCTGTCGCCAGTGAATATCTCGGCGGCGTTACCAGCCGGATTTCAGGGATTGGTCTTGCCGGGCTTGAACAGAAGCTGATTGAGCTTCACCGCTTTGCCTGGTCCCATGAGGACGCAGTGCGGTTGCCCATTGGTGGCTTTTACCGCCAGCGCAGCACTGGCGAAGCTCACGCGCTGGAAGCCAAATCCATCTCCGCGCTACAAAAGGCGGTCCGCGAAGGTGACTACGGTTCGTTCAAGGCGTTTCTGGGCTACCAGACCCGTGACCAGGATCCGATCCAGATCCGCGACCTGCTGGCCCCTCGCCCATTGGGCAAAGCGCTCGACACGTGTGAAACCGAAAGCGTCAACGAAATCCGCCGGCGACTTGTGACGCCGGGCATGAGCCTGGGGGCCCTATCGCCGGAAGCCCATGGCGCGCTGAACGTTGCCATGAACCGGATCGGGGCAAAATCTGTTTCCGGTGAAGGCGGCGAGGATCGCCGCCGCTATGAGCGCATGGCCAACGGCGACAATATGAACTCTGCCGTCAAGCAGGTGGCCTCAGGCCGCTTTGGTGTAACAGCTGAGTATCTCAATCAGTGCCGCGAGATCGAGATCAAGGTGGCTCAGGGGGCCAAGCCTGGTGAAGGCGGCCAGCTTCCCGGCTTCAAAGTCACCGAATTCATCGCCAAGATGCGCCACGCGACACCAGGCACGACTCTGATCAGCCCGCCGCCGCACCACGACATCTACTCGATCGAGGATCTGGCTCAGCTGATCTACGATCTCAAACAGATCAACCCGACCGCTCGGGTCTGCGTGAAGCTGGTATCAGCCGCCGGCGTTGGCGCGGTGGCCGCTGGCGTGGCCAAGGCGCATGCCGACGTGATCCTGATTTCCGGTAATGTGGGCGGCACGGGCGCAAGCCCGCAGACTTCGATCAAATTCGCCGGCGCGCCGCTGGAACTGGGGCTGGCTGAGGCCCACCAGGTTTTGTCGCTTAACGGCCTGCGTGAGCGCGTGACCCTGCGCGCTGATGGCGGCATCCGCACCGGGCGCGACATCGTGATCGCTGCCATGTTGGGCGCAGAAGAGTTTGGGATCGGCACCACCAGCCTGATTGCGCTGGGCTGTCTGATGGTGCGCCAGTGCCACTCCAACACCTGCCCGGTGGGGGTTTGCACTCAGGACGAAGCACTACGCGAGCGCTTTACCGGTCTTGCCAATCACGTGGTCAACCTGATGACCTTCATCGCCCGGGACACGCGCGAAATCCTGGCATCGCTAGGTGCGTCCAGCCTTGAAGAGATCATTGGACGCTCCGATCTGCTTGATCAGGTCAGCCGGGGCGCGCCGCATCTGGATGACCTTGATCTGAACCCGCTGCTGGTGCGCATCAATCCGTCACTGACGCCGATTCGGTCCACCCGGACCCAGCGCAACGAGGTCGCGCGCAGTCTCGATGAGCAGATCATTACCGATGCCGAGCCGGTTTTCTCGCGGGGTGAGAAGATGCAGCTTGAGTATGACGTGCAAAACACCGACCGCGCGGTGGGCACCCGCACCAGTGGTCAGATTGTGCGCAAATTTGGTCCAGACGGGCTTGAACATGGTCAGCTGACCCTGCGTCTTCGCGGGTCGGCCGGGCAGAGCCTTGGGGCCTTTGCCGCCAAAGGTCTGCGCATCGAGCTTGAGGGCGACGCCAACGACTATGTCGGCAAGGGCCTGTCCGGCACCGACATCGCCATACGCCCGTTCGGGCGCGGAGCGTCGGACAAGCCAGGCGATATCATCATCGGAAACACGGTGCTCTACGGGGCCACCTCCGGCACGCTGTTTGCCGCCGGTGCCGCGGGGCAGCGCTTTGCCGTGAGAAACTCTGGCGCGATCACGGTCGTGGAAGGGTGCGGCACCAATGGCTGTGAATACATGACCGGCGGTGTGGCGGTCATCCTCGGTGAAGTCGGCGACAATTTCGCGGCTGGCATGACCGGCGGCGAGGCTTTTGTCTTCGATCCGGACGACCACCTGCCAGGACGCCTGAACACCGACGCGATCTTGCTCGACGCCCTGACTGAGAGGGCCGAAACACGCTGCCGCTCTCTCGTCGAAGCTCACCACAAGGCCACCGGCTCACTATTTGCGGGTGCCATTCTCAACGACTGGGACCGGCGCAGAGCCGATATCCGTCACGTGGTCCCAGCCGAGAGCGTTCCCGACGTGGACGTGAAGCGGGCATGACGGTGTGGGCAAGTGGAAGCTTGCCGACACCTTCTGTCTGCCCTATGACGAACGCAATAATATAACACCCGCCTGAAAGCGTTCGTCACTTGAGCCCCATGCTATCTGCCATAGTCTTCGGATTGATTGCCGCGGGCGTCGCGCTCACGGCGCTGTTGCTTGTTCAGCGCGCCGCCGGGTTTACCCGGCGCAATTCACCCGTTGCAGCCGCGTTTGCGGGCGGGCTGGTCATCACCATAGCGGTGACACACCTGATCCCTGAAGCGCTGGTGATGACCGCCAATGCTTCCTGGCTAGTCCTGCTGGGCTTTGGCTTTGGGTTCGTGGTGCACTCACTACTGGGGGCCGGGGCGCATGAGCACGCCCATGACCACGACCACCCACCGTCAGCCAAGACCATCCACCCCATCAGCGCCGTCGCGCCGGTGGTGGCGATAGCCCTGCACTCCGCTCTTGATGGGCTGGTCTATTCAGTAACGTTCGCGGTAAACGCCGAGACGGCGATGATCGCCGCGACCGGTCTGATCATCCATGAATTTCCAGAAGCCCTGATCTGTTTTGTACTGCTTCAACGCGCCGGCCTGTCCAACATCAAGGCCATTATCTTTGCTTTCCTGGCGTCTGGGGCCACCACCTTCGGCGCAGCCGCGCTTTCAGCGCCCTATGCCAACCTGCTCGATACCGACACGCTTGGCATCCTATTCGCGATCGTCGCCGGACTGCTGCTCCATGTCGGGGCAGCGCACCTGATCCATGAAGCTGGCGAAGCTGGCGCGCTGAAAGGCGGCACCGCCGTGTTTGCGGGCGCCGCGGTGGCAGCCGTGATGGCCATCGCCCATGGGCACAGCCATGGTCACAGCACCCACGACCACGACGATCATAGCCACGGAGACCATCGCGAGGATCACGGCCTTGAAGCTGCCGGAATTCACGATCATTCTGCGGATGACCATGGCCACGATCACGAAGATCATGACCACGAACACGACGATCACGGGCATAACCACCCCTGACATCTAACGGAGCCAGACATCATGTATCGCCTGCTTCTTGCTAGCCTGACCCTGTCTGCGGCTCCTGCGGCTTTGGCCCAGGACGCGATGACCCAGCTGGGGGCCCATGTCCACGGCGAGAGCGCGCTCTCGATCGGACTCGATCCGGTGGGCGGCGATCTGGTGATTGAGATGAGTGGGCCAGCTTATAACCTGTACGGCTTTGAACGCGCGCCTGCCTCAGAAGCCGAGACGGCTCTGGTCGCAAGCGTGCAGGCAAGCCTGTCCCAGGCTGGGCTGTTTACGCTAAGCGAGCGGGCCGGTTGCAGCTTTGTGAGCGCCGAAATCAGTGATGGCGAGGACGACCATCACGAGCACGGCGATCATGAGCACCACGATCATGAAGAGCATGGACACGACCATGACAGCCACGACCACGGCGATCACCATGGCGACCACGGCCACGAGCATGATCATGATGGCCATGCGGACCATGATGATCACGAGCACGCCGACGAGCATGACCACGATGAACACAGCCATTCCGACATACGTGTGACCTGGTCCTATGCGTGCGAAACGCCCGTCGCGCTGACTCGTATTGATGCTGCGCCCCTGTTTGCAGCCCTGACCTCGCTAGAGCGCCTTGATACCCAGTTCTTCGATGGCGAGCGGGCCGCGGCAGCGGAACTTAGCCGGTCGCGCACCAACCTCGTGATCGACTAGAACCGCGCCTCAGCCTTGATCCGGCCACAAGATGCGCTCATGTAGAGTGCATGATTATGCGCTCTCTCATCGCCGCCCTCGCTCTTGCTGTGCTGCCTGCAGGCTCTGCGCTTGCTCAGGATGGTGAGGAACAGTCCACGCCAGCCTTTATTGATCTGGCCTGGGCTGACCTCCTGCCAGAGGGCGAAGCGGAGCGCATCAATCAACTCATGCAAATCCAGTCACTGCAGCAGGGCATGGACCATTTCGGCGCTGACCGCATGCCCCAGATACAGACCTTTGAGGTGGTTGACGAACTGGACGGTGAACGCGTGCGCATTGGCGGATATGTTCTACCATTTGATTTCACCGGTAGCCGGGAGATCAGCCGTTTCCTGCTGGTGCCCTATGTGGGAGCCTGCATCCACGTCCCACCGCCGCCGCCCAACCAGCTCGTCTTTGTGACCACCGAAGAACCCATCCAGGTCCAGGGCCTGTGGGACCCGGTCTATGTGGAAGGCACCATGCGCACCCAGCGTCACGACAACGAACTGGGCGATACCGCCTACACGCTGGAACTGATCGAGATGACGCCCTACCGCTCGTAGGCTGTTCACTCGCCTGACACTCCGGGCCCTCGACAAAGCTGAACCCCTGTTGAACGCGCCCGTCCGGTCGTCGCCTTATTTGCGGCAATAATTCCTTATTTTCGGGCCGATGGTGCCTAGAAGCTTTTCCATAGTCATTCCCGTGGCGAGGCCGGACCTTCTCCCTCCCGGACACGCCAGCGTCACGCCGTGACCGCCTTGATCCTCCCGTACTAGGCGGGCGCGTTTGAAGAGCCGGGATGCCTGTTTCCTCCCTGTGGGCGTTCCGGCTCATTCGCTTGAGGTCCAACCAATGGACCGGCCCCTGCAGGCAAAGCGACAAAGTTGCACGCGCTTTGCACAGGCTGGTTCGGGGCCCGTCCTGATAGTGTCAGCGCGGCACACTTATCGTCAGAGGGGGGCGATGGAGCGCCTGCGCGACCTCGGGACGGGTCCCACCTTTTCCGCCTAAGCATGAGCCATATCGCTTCGTCATCTTCTGGAAAGATGCGGCGGACGTCCCCGTGATATCATCTGGTCCATGTCGCTTGAGAACGCTCTAAACACTGGTGATGCCAGCGCGCTTGAAATGGCGCTCGCTGCCAATCCGAGCCTGGCTGATTCCCTGATTGTACAAGGTAATCACGCCGCCCACCCGATCCATTCGATCTGCGACCGGGTCTTTGACGGTCGCTTGGATGAAGGCACAGGTCTGGCGATGGTCAGGGCACTAATCAGCGCTGGCGCGGCGCTGGACCATGTCCACGCAGCCAACTCGGATGGGCTGGTGACCAGTGCGATCAGCCTGTCCTGAAATTGCCCGGCTGTTGATCGACGCCGGTGCCCCAACCATCCGCCCCGGATTGTTTGATGCGACACCGCTTTATTGGGCGGCGATCATGGGAATGCCAGCGCTGGTGGAGCGGCTTCTTCCAGGTGCGGATCTGAAACGTCCGGACAAAGAGTTCGGGTCAACGCCCCTCGGCTGGGCCATCGAAGGATGGGCGCACCCGCCCAAGGGGTCCCGCGGTGGGCAGGTCGAATGTATCCGCCTTCTGGTTCAAGCCGGTTCGACTATAGAACCCCAATGGCTGACCTCAGAACGAGTGAAAGCAGACGCGTCTGTTTCAGCGGCACTCGGTCTGTCCTGAAATCGCCGCCTGCACCTTCAGCGCCTGAACGGTTTCGCGCACGTCGTGGACGCGGATCAGGGCGCAGCCGGAGCGAGCCGCGTTGAGGGCCGCCGCAAGACTGCCGCCAAGCCGATCGCTGGCGTCGGCCGCGCTTTCGTCGATCGCCTGAATGAAGCGCTTGCGCGAGGCGCCGAACAGGATCGGGAAGCCGAGGTCGCATAGAAAGTCGAGCCCGGCCATCAGCTCCAGATTATGGTCGAGCGTCTTGCCAAAGCCGATGCCTGGATCAAGGACCAGGCGCTCGCGCTCGATACCCGCACTCATCGCCGCGCCAACCTGCTGGCCGAAAAAGCGGGCAACATCAGTGACAACGGCGTCGTAGGTCGGGTTCGCCTGCATGGTCTGGGGCTTGCCCTGCATGTGCATAAGGCAGACGAGACAATCGAGCTCTGACGCCGTTTCCAGCGCGCCTTCAGCCCTTAAGGCATTGACGTCATTCCACATGGACGCGCCGGCCGCGACCGCGGCACCTGCAACGCCGGGCTTCATGGTATCGATGGAAATCAGGGTGTCAGGCCGCGCCGCGCGGATGGCCTCAATGACCGGCAGAACCCGGTCCATCTCTTCAGCTTCGCCCACCGGTTCAGCGCCCGGGCGGGTGCTTTCGCCGCCGATATCAAGCCAGTCAGCACCGACATCCAACAAGGAAAGGGCATGATCGCGGGCAGCCTCGGACTGGAGAAAGCGCCCGCCGTCGGAAAAGCTGTCCGGCGTCACATTCACCACACCCATCACAAGGGGGCGACCATCGGCATGTGGGCTAAGGCGTGTATCCATGGGGCCTTGATCTAACCTTCGATGCGTCTCAGGACCAGGCGGTCCTGGTAATCCTGCTGAGTAGCCGGCCCACGCCAGTCGCCCGGAACCCGGCTTTCTATGGAAAGGCCCGCGGCCTTTGCCCAGCTTTCAAACAGGCTGCGATCAAAGCCGATGGCCCGTTCAGGATGGCGCGGATCAGCGGCGTAGACCCCCTCGCCCATGGCCTGCAAATTTAAACGGGCCTGCCCCGATTCAAGGCTTGTCAGATCCTCAGCCTCGACAATGAAGGCGGTCAGCAGGATCCGCCCACCCGGCTTTAAAACCCGGCCCGTTTCCGCCAGATAGGCTTCAGCCGCATCGGCTTTGAGATGACTGAACAGCGAAGTGGCAAGCGCCGCATCCACCGACGCATCCTCGGCCGGGAACCGGTAAGAGTGTGCCGAAGCGCCTGTCCGTCGATACTCTGCATTGGCCAGATCTGCGTGATGGAATTCAATCTGACAGGGCCCTGATACGGTCTTGCGCGCATAATTGAGCGCCCTTTGGGAGATATCAAATCCGGCATACCGCCCTGCATCGTCCAGATAAGCGCAGATCGGTCGGGCCAATCGCCCGACACCACATCCAAGATCCAGCACATGATCATCGGTCTTCAGGTCGACGGCGTCCCTGAAACTTTCAAAGAAGCGGTCGCCCGTCTCGTAGAAATCTCCACCGCCAACATTGTACATTGTGCGCCAGGGTCGCGGCCTGGGGTCGGACAGCCGAACCGGCAGCTCTTGAAGATCACTGGCCAGATTCCAGGCGAAATTGACCAGGGCGCGCGGCGCGTAGCGGTGGATCAGCGCTTTCAAGCTCAGCTCCCGGACCAAAGGCATGCCGCGAAGACACGTGCCGCAGTGAATTCATCAACCATTTGCATTATAGCTGGGGAAAATCACCCCCGACGCGCAGGACGTTCGCCATGCAAATCTTCCTCGACACCGCAGAAATCAACGAAATCCGCTCCCGGCTTGATGCGGGTCTGGTTGATGGTGTGACCACCAACCCGTCTCTGATCGCCAAGGCGGGTGCCGGCATTTTCGAACGTGTGGCCGAGATTTGTGATGCCGTCGATGGCCCGGTCAGCGCTGAAGTGGTGGCGACCGAAGCTGACGCCATGATCGCCGAAGGCAAGCGCCTGGCCGAGATCGCGCCGAACGTGGTGGTGAAGCTGCCGCTGACCGCACAGGGTCTTGTCGCGTGTCGCACCTTCGCCGAGGCGGGCATTCAGACCAATGTCACTTTGTGTTTTTCGATCAATCAGGCGCTGATGGCCGCCAAGGCCGGTGCCAGTTATATTTCACCCTTCGTGGGCCGGGTTGACGATGCAGGTGGCGACGGCATCGGCCTGCTGGCTGGCATCCGCGAAGTCTATGACAATTTCGGCTACGAGACCGAAATCCTGGCCGCTTCTATGCGGGGGCCTGCCCATGTGGAGGCCGCGGCTGCTGTTGGGTGTGATGCGGCCACGATCCCGCCAAAGGTGTTTGACGCGCTGGTCGCCCACCCCCTCACAGAAAAGGGCCTTGCCGCATTCCTGAAAGACTGGGAAGCGACGGGGCGCAAGGGCCTAGATTAGGCCTCGATCAAACGCGCCCGGATGGCACCATCAAGGTCCAGAACGGAGCTTAAAAAGCCGTCTGCGAGCGTGCCTTCCAGATCAGTGACCGCGTAGCCCAGATCGCCTTCGGTTTTGAGCATCTGAGCGGCCACGTTGGCTCCCGCGCGCTCCGCCAGATCATTCAGGCGGCGCAGAAAGCCCGGCTTGTTCTCGTGCGGCACGATCAGGCGCACGCGCCCTGGATCGATGGGGCCCGGCTCCACCTGCGGAAAGTTCACCGCAAAGCTGGTCGCGCCTTCGAACAGGTATTTCGCCAGCTTGGTGGCTGCATCTAGACCGATGGCCTGCTGCGCTTCAGCCGTTGAACCCCCAATGTGAGGCGTCAGGATCACGTTCGGGCAGGCCTGAAGCGGGCTTTCAAACTTCTCATCCTTGCTTTTGGGCTCTACCGGAAACACGTCCACCGCCGCACCGGCCAGGTGCCCGGATTTAAGCGCATCGGCCATCGCGTCGACATCAACCAGATTGCCGCGCGCCTGGTTGATCAGATAGCTGCCAGACTTCATCGAGAAGATGCGCTCACGCGTCATCATGTCGGCGGTGCGAGACGTCGCCGGCACGTGCAGCGTGACGACATCACATTCGGAAATCAGTCGATCCAGAGAATCCATCGCCCGCGCATTGCCGTGCGCCAGCTTCGGTTCGATGTCGTAGTAATACACGTGCATCCCGAAGGCTGAGGCCAGAACCGAGAGTTGAGCCCCGATATTGCCGTAGCCGACAATGCCCAGCTTTTTCTTGCGGACCTCGTTTGACCCATCAGCGGTTTTTAGCCAGCCCCCTTGATGGATGGAGAACATCTTTTCAGGAATCCGCCGCATCAGCATGACGATGCTGGCCATGGTCAGCTCAGCTACCGAGCGGGTGTTCGCAAATGGCGCGTTGAAGACAGGAATGCCCCGGTTTGCTGCCGCCTGAAGATCGACCTGATTGGTCCCGATGCAGAAACAACCGATGGCCTGGAGCGCGGTCGCGGCATCCAAAAGAGCAGCATCCACCTGAGTGCGCGAACGAATGCCCAGCAAGGCCGCGCTGGCGATCTCCGCCTCCAGGAGCTGGCGATCGGGCGACCCGGAAAGCCGATCCACCTTGATGGGGCCAAAGGCCTGGAGCGCAGAGTCAGCGTCTGCATGAACGTTTTCCAGAAGAAGCGCGCGCGATGGTGTGTGGGCCATGGTCTATCTCATCAGGTCTTGCGTATTGCACCGCAACACTGTGACCGGAGTCGCACAGTGCGCAAGGGCTTTAACGGGCCTGTACCGACACAGCGGGAAAACTTAGCAGTCTGCCGCGTGACAAATCGGCGAAGTTGGGCTCATTTGCGCCAACACCGTACGGGTTTGAACAACGACCGCAGGACAAACATGACTGTGTTGGTGACAGGAGCCGCCGGCTTTATCGGCTTTCACGCCGCTCGGGCTTTGCTTGAGCGCGGCGAGACTGTCGTCGGTGTCGACTGCCTTACGGACTACTACGACACATCGCTCAAACAGGCCCGGCTGGACACGCTTCGCAGCCGCAACGGCTTTGACTTCGTGCACCTTGATCTTGCTGACGCGGACAGGTTTCGCGAACTGGTCCTCAAGGTTCAGCCAGAACGCATTCTCCACCTCGCAGCTCAGGCGGGCGTGCGCTATTCACTCAAAAACCCGTTTGCCTACACCCACGCCAATATAAACGGGCATCTATCCGTGCTTGAGGCGGCACGGGCTCTGGGCCCATCGCTGAAGCATGTGGTCTATGCCTCCTCCAGCTCGGTTTATGGCGAGCGCGAGGGCGCGTTTAAAGAAACAGATGCGGTTGATGCACCGGTCTCGCTCTATGCGGCAACCAAGCGCGCTGATGAGCTGATGAGCCAGACCTATACGCATCTCTACGGTCTGCCGCTGACGGGGCTTCGCTTCTTTACGGTGTATGGGGCCTGGGGCCGCCCGGACATGGCCTATTTCTCGTTCGCAGAACGGATGATCGCCGGTGAGCCCATCGAGCTGTTTAACCACGGCCGGAACCGGCGCGACTTCACTTTTATCGATGACATGCTGCCAGCGCTTCAGGCAGTACTCGAAGATAATCCGGGCAATCAGCACCGCGTCTTCAACATTGGTGGCTCACAGCCGGTCGACACGCTGGCGCTGGTAACAGCTCTTGAAAAGGCCCTTGGTCTTGAGGCCGAGAAGCGTCTGGTTGAGGCACAGCCCGGCGATGTGTCCAATACCTGGGCTGACACCTCAAAGCTGGAAGCGGCCTATGGCAAAAGCTGCCAAACACCGCTGGACGACGGGATTGGCGAATTTGCAAGCTGGTTCAAAGACTGGAAAGCTGGCCAATGCGGCTAGGCCAAGCTCGCATTGGCCAGCAAGTGCCGAGTGCGCGTTGTCGTCATGAGGGCACAGCCAACTTCCTCGCGATGCAAGGCAGCCTGCAGCCCATCCTCCACACTGACACGTCCCCGACCGGGCCCTGACCTCAGCTGTTTGGCGAGCCGATAGAGGTCAGCTGGCCTGCGTGGCAATTGAAGTTTTGTGGGAGCGTCTCCTGAGGTTTCAATCGCGATGACGGTCAGGCCAGCCTTGGCGGCATCGAGAAGGCGTTGGTCCTCGTCAGACGACAGGAATGGGTGGACCGGAGCCATCAGCATCTGGAAAGCCCCCGTTTCAATCGCTGCAGAGAGCTCAGCCCCACGCCCGGCTGCGCCCAGATACTTGAACGCCCCGGCACCTTTAAGAGCCTCCAGTCGCTCGAGCAGCGCTGGGGTCAACTCTTCTGCGCCCGCGCCATGAAGGAAGAGCGCATCCACGCCTTCCACCTGTAAACGGGTCAGGCTATCTCGCAGGCTCTGTTCAATTTGGTCCTGGGAAAACCCACGCTGGCGACCCGCCAGACCGTGACTGGACAGCCCCGCTTTGGTGGAGATGAAGACCTCGTCGCGGGGGAGCTGTTTCAAGCCTTCGCCAAGGCGTCGCTCCGCCTCACCCGCGCCATAGGCGGGTGCCGTATCAAACACGCGCACCCCGGCCTCGTAGGCCTTCCGAACAAGATTACCGGTGCGCGCTCGCGCAACCAGGGGCGTGCCGTGGGGACCAGAAACCCCGAATCCAATGCGAGACAGAAGCGTCATGGCCTGACGCTACCCGACCCGCGACCTTGCGTCATCGTGTGTGTGCGACGCTGCTACTCAATCGCTTCCAGTACGCCGCCCACACGGATTGGCGAGCAGCTGACGGCAAGCCCTGTGCTGTCGTCGGTCTCCACAAGAAGACCGCAGACGGTTGCCGGGCCGTTGGCGGTCTGGAATCGGCTGGAGCGCATGTGGGTGACGAAGCGGTTCACGGGCTCGTCCTTCTCCATGCCAATCACAGAGTCGTAGTCTCCGCACATGCCCGCATCGGTCTGATAGGCCGTACCACCGGGCAGGACGCGATGGTCTGCGGTCGGGATATGGGTATGGGTGCCCACCACCAGGCTAGCCCGACCGTCACAGTAAACGCCCAGCGCGTTCTTCTCGCTGGTGGCTTCACCGTGCATGTCGACGATAATGGCGTCCGCAACCGCGCCAAGCGGGGCGGCATTCAGCTCACGATCCACCGCGGCGAACGGATCTTCCAGCGGCTGCATGAACAGGCGCAGCATCACATTCATGACCAGAACACGGCGGCCATCCGGCAGGTCATAAAGCGACGAGCCCCGCCCCGGCGCAGCGCCCTCTGGATAATTGACCGGCCGCAACAGACGCGGCTCACGTTCGATATAGGTCAGCGCTTCATTCTGGTCCCAGGCGTGATTGCCCAGCGTAAGAACATCGGCGCCAGCATCATAAAGCTCATTAGCGGTGCGCTCGGTGATGCCAAAGCCACCGGCGGCGTTCTCCGCATTCACGATGACGAAGTCGAGCTGCAGGCGGTCCTTCAGGCCCGGCAGGTGCTCCATGACACCTTCACGACCCGACTTGCCGACCACGTCTCCGAAAAATCCAATGCGCATTTGCGATCCTTAAGCGATGACGGCGCGCGATATAGCGCGCTAAGCGCACTTTCGCCATAGGCTGCCGGATTTCAGAGCGGTTGGGTCAACCGGTTTCGCATGGCCGGCGAGGCTGGGGCCGGCAAGTAGCTGTGCAGCCCTTTATGTGGACAGCCAAGGCGATACCATCTCAGCGCGTTGAAATGGATATCTCTTATCGCGGCCTCGCGCACAATTTCGTCTGATACCAGGTCATTCGCATACGCGCTCAGGACCGCGGCGCAGGCCTTGACACAGGCTTCATCCTTGCGCCAGCTCGGATGAGTGCTTTGCGGGTAGAAGCGCTTAGCCAGCATGTCAGCATCGACACACACAAGTTGCCCAGCCATGCCAAGCCCGGCAATCCAGCAACGTTCCGAATAGGCGACACCGTCGGCCTTGCGAATGAAAAGATCGAGGGACCGGACCCTATCCATGTCCACAATGCCCTTGAATCCCCCGTTGACGCGCATGGTCCAGTAGACACTCAATGCGTCCTGTAAGGACCAGTAGTCTTGCGCTCTTGTTTCAAAGATGTGGCGCTCATCGCGTCTCGGGACCCGCTCATCATCTGCCGTCAGGCATAAAACCCGCCCGTACGCCATGATGGCCTTTGGGCTCTGCTCAAGCGCTTTAACAAAGGGTGCGCTTTCGAACATGTCATCATCGTGCGGGACAATCCGTGCATATCGACCGGTTGCGTGGCGCAGGAGCACATTCGAGTTTTCGACAAAATCGGCCTCGTCGGCATCCTGCAGGATGCGAACCGCCTCGTCAGCAGCAAACTCCAATTTCAGACGCTCAGCCAGATCGTCATGGCAATGGCGGTCGGAGAGAATGACTTCTGCCCCTTCCCGACGAGCCTTTGCGATATTTGCACGGATCACGCTTTCCCAGCGCGCTGACCGATAAAGGGGGATCAGAACCGAGAGCCGATTGGTCATCCCGCAAGCCTGTTCACAAGTGTTGCCGCAGCCTCGCGGCCGAACCACGGTGCCGTGCAATACTTGCCTGTATCGATGGAAACCCAGAGCCCGTGATCGTGGACCCCTATGTCACTGCGCCGGTGAAGGCCGCTTTCGATCACGTCAATGTCGCTCTTGCCTCTAGCAACAATAATACCGCCGCCGACGCGCGTATTTGCTGATCTGGATAACAGGTCAGACGCTGCGGGCACGTACCTGGCCAGCGCCTCGATTGACTCCTGAAACATCGCAGACCGATCCACTGCCCCAAGAACGCCTTCAAGGCTTGCTGCATCAAGGCCAGAGGCTTCTGCAAGTTTGCAGGATGGGTACCATGAGATGTAGGCCGTGCCATTTGAGTGATTGACCAGGTCACCATAGGGACCGGTGATCAGGGTCAAAGACGGCAATTGCTTCACCGTCGCCGGTGTCAGCTGATGAATTTCCATGGCCGCCTTGTATCTGAGCCACTGATCGACCGGGACTTCCAGGCCCAGCTCAGCATCCAGTCGAGCTCGGTCCTGCCACAACGCGTTCACCACGCCATCGTAATCATTGGACCCGGGACCATCAGCGCTGTCCCATTCCAGCTTCACACGATCGCTCGCAAGTGCAGCCGATCTGATGTGATGGCCGCCGTAAAACCTGATTTGTGAAGAAGCGAGGACGGCCGCACCAACAACATCGGCAATCCAGCCTGTCTGAAGCGCAACCTCGGACGTCTTGAAGGCCGCCAGAACGTAAGGCTCCGCCACACCAATATCAACGGGCATGACCCGGCGAGCGGGTGAATACGCAATCGGATAGGGGGCACCTTCGCGCAACAGGTCCATCACCGTTGCGTCAACGCTGGCGAAGTGCGCTTCAACTTCACTGGGCGTGACAAGACTGTCGCGGGGGACTGCATAGTGAAAGGGTCGTGAGACAGGGGCCAGCGTGGCCGGGACGCCGGTCAGCGCTTCAATGTCCGCCAGAAATCTCAAAGAGCCTTCCGCCAGAATACGATGTGTCGCGCGTTCAGGATCGGCAGCATAAACATAGCCCAGATGAAGCTTGCCTTCATTGTGGAGACTCGCGGCTCTGACGGGATGGGGCAACTTTTCAAAGAGATCGACGTGCAACCCTTGCTGCGCCGCGTCTAGAGCGGCCGCGCAGCCAGCAAGGCCCGCCCCGAGTACGGCGACCCGCCCCCCTATAGCTTTTTTTGCCAATTTATCGTCCCCATGGCGACCAAGCTGTTATCCGGCAAACGCCTTTTCAATGACGAACTCGCCCGGGCGAGCATTCGAGCCTTCGGTCAGGCCGGCCTGCTCGCAGCGAAGCTTGCAGTCTTCGAGCATCTCCATGGAGCCACAGATCATGACACGGTCTGTTTTCGGGTTCAGCGGAGGTATTCCCAGCTCGTCATAGATGACACCTTCATCCATGAGGGTCGTTATCCGGCCCTTGCGCTCAAAGTCATCGCGGGTGACCGAGGGATAGTAGACCAGCTTGTCGCCGACAAACTCGCCCACCAGCGGATCTTCACGCACCGCGTCCACAAGTTCGCGGCCATAGGTCAGCTCGGCGACTTCCCGGCATGTATGGGTCAGGATGACCTGGTCATAGCGCTCGTAGGTTTCAGGATCGCGGATGACTGACGCGAACGGTGCAATCCCAGTCCCTGTAGACAGCAAATAAAGGCGCTTTCCTGGAAGCAGAGCATCAAGGACCAAGGTTCCGACGGGCTTGGTACCCAGCAGGATCGTATCGCCTTCGCTGATATGCTGGAGCTTCGAGGTCAAGGGGCCATCCGGTACCTTGATCGAATAGAATTCCAGCTCCTCATCCCAGCTCGGGCTCGCTATGGAATAGGCCCTTAGAATCGGCTTGTCATTGACCTTTAGGCCAATCATCACAAACTCGCCGGACCGAAAACGCAGGCTTTGAGGACGGGTTACCCGAAAAGAAAACAACCGGTCCGTATAATGCTTGACCGACTTGATTGTTTCCTCACTGAAAGCACCCATTAAAATATCCTCTCAAGCACTACCCATCCGGCCGCCCGATAATCGGACGCACCCTGCAATATTCGGTTTTACATTGAGAAACAAATTCTAAAACACCGCGTCTGTCGCGCACTCGGCTATGAGCTGGTCGATCACCTGCGCGCCATATTTCGAATTTGCATGGAATCCATCACCCGGGCGGCAATACTCCGGCTTCAGTTGCCCATCGACGAGGCACTGACCCCGGACATCGATAAAGCGTGCCCCCATAGCCTCAAGCTCGTTGACCATGACCGCCTCGAAAGCCTGCAAAGTCGCAAGATGCGCAGCGGGACATCGATTGGGACTGTGAGTTAAATAGACCGCCCGGTTTTCCTGCAACAGCAGCCGATAGAAGGCGAGGACATTGGCCCGCGCTTCAAGAACGCACTGCTTGAAAACAGCCTTCGATACGAAGTTTGCGCCATGGGCGGGGTGAACGGATTGGCCAAAGTCGACAAACTCACCGGCGAACCTGTGCGAATTGAACCCAATGACCGAAAGGATTGGACCGTCATAGTCCAGACGCCTCGTAAATCGGCATCTGGCCACGTCAGGAACATGAAGGTTGATGTTGAAGTCTCGACCGGCAACCGACTAGCATTTTGCTTCCGTGGCTTTGCCGGTGCCAACCGGGCCACATTGCGCCGCGCTCAGAGGCGGCATCTGCGAGCGCAACCGCGTGGGAATCTCCGATCAGATAGAATTCAAAGCCCGCTGTAGACATCGAGGATCATTTCCGCGCACGCGACCTCCGGCTCAGATCTGCGGATGTCGCCGATCCCGGCGCCTGGCTCAGGCGGCTAGTCACACGCATACGCCTGCATGAAATGTGTCACGATATGGTCGCCCCCTGAGTCGTCACCGACCGCAGGTTCGGCTCGAAAAATCGCTCTGCGCCCACCCCGTGGCTTATCAATTCGTAGCTGGGGGAATAATCGACACTCGAATATTGCCCCGCCACTTCACCGGCCACGGCCCGCAAGACAGATTTTGTATAAGTGTTCGGAACAAGCGCATGGGCATTTGTGACCGCTGTCGCAACAAGTGGAACAGGCGACACCGTCAAGATGACCTTGAGCTTTGGATTGTTCTCACGCAGAAGCGCCAGCATAGCCTTCAGGTTCTCAAGGGTTCTGCCAAAGGAGAAATTCACGAAGATATGCTGCTCAGTGTCAAAGGTTCCAGCCTGTGTTCCCGGACACAGCGGGTAGACAAGGCCGGAGTGCCGGTTACCCAGGCTTCGGTTTGACCCAGCGTGAAGACAAACACATCCGCGTCGATCACCGCACGCCGGAGCGCGGATAATACCAGATTGCGCGCGGAGAAAAACTCTTCCGCGGAAGCGAATCCTTCAGGTTCCAGAAGAGGCCTCAATGGATCACGAACCCGGCCGTCTTCATCAATCCAGAATGTCTCGTCTGAAGTGGTCGGATCAAATGCCCACTCAAGCCACTGGCGCAGGGCAGCCACTGTGTAGATATTCTCCACGCGCGCGGAATAGATCCCACACCCGTATTGGCGAGCCACATCATCGGGCAGAGAGGGAGGCGGAGGCTCGAAGTCCCTCCAGCCAAAGCCCGTGGCAATGAGGGCACGACTGACATGCTGTGCGAAACACGACCCGAAGCTGACAAGACAATCTGAACGGCGAACAGCAAACTTTGCGATATGCAAATCCTCGAACGATTGCCCCGTCCGCTCCGCAATTGCAGTGCGCCAAAAATTCCTTGGAGCCAAGGATTGGTAGGGGTGAGGTGCTCGCATTCACCTATTCCAGCCGCAATGGAATAGGCTAACTTTTATGCACTCTTTACGAGCATGTAAAATAAAAATTCCCCAATAAAGAGAAATTTAATTGGTAGACCTTCTCCACCTCACCGCCATCGCTGAAATCGCGAAGACCTAGCGTGATTAGATTTTCACGCGCAAAAATTATACTCTAGAAACTTTTGCAACCGGATAAGTTCACACAAAATAATCACAAAAATAGTCAAAAAAGATTTCACGTAGAGCAATATTAAACAATACCCCAAAGCTGCATTTTACCAATCCATACGATCGCCAGTATAATCAAAAAATGGAGGAGGCAGCTCCGGTTTCATTGTATCAATAATAGGCAAAAGGGCCTGCGCACTCTCATCGGGCGTCATCGGGCCCGTAAACCCATTCATACGGGTTTGTACATGACCTGGCCGCAAACAAGCGAATGCTATGCCTTTCTCATAAAACTCGTGCGCGGCTAGATGCACAGCAAAGTTCAGTGCAGCCTTGGAAAGCCCATAAGCGAAGCGCCCCATCGCAGCCTTATCAAACGTGCCAAGGAGGCTTGATATTGTTGCTACTCGAGGGTTTTCTGATTCTGAAAGAAAAGGTAGCGCACTCTCAATCACCCGAACCGCTCCGAGAGCGTTTACATTAAATACGTCAAGCGCTTGCTCGCAATCCTGTCCTAGGATGCCTGTTTTCTTAGGCCCATTTATTCCGCCATTATTGATAAGAACATCTATAGGCCCTGGATCGAGGTCTTGAAGTTTTTGTTTTATATCACCAGCCCGTAAATCGAAGGCACATAGCTGAACCCGATCACGATTCTGATCTTGGAGCTCGACAAGCTCCGCAGGTGGATTACCCCGATAATTACCCACGAGCTGGCCGCCCCGAGCAACATGAGCTCTCGATAAGGCAAGACCTATTCCACGGCTTGCGCCGGTTACCATCCATCGCTCAGAAATTCCCATCACACCTCCAGAGGAAACGCTAGAATATCGCTTGGGTCCGCTAGTGCATCCGGAATTGCAATGCTGCGCTTACACAGGCGGACAGCAACTCCCAGCCTGGGCTCGAGCCCCACGTGAGGAAGGCTTCTGTGAAGCAGGGCTGAGTGGAATATAAGAAAACTTGCCTTGGACATTGGCACCGGACGGCGGTTCGCGACCAAAAAGTCTGGCATGTCCTTGAGCAGATGCTCCTCCGGTGGACGTTTATGGAACGGGCGAACGTCGCGCTCAAAGTCCGGAATCGAACGATGGGTTCCAGGGAGCACCTCGAGCATTCCCGTCTGCGACCCTATCTCGGTAAGTGCAATGAGCACAGAAAAGTGTGTTTCGATCTCACCAAGTTGAATATCTTCTGCATTCATGTCGTAAAAATGCTTGTCGTGATGCCAGGGAATTTCACCGCTACCCTCACCCTTCCAGAATAGTCGACTCCGCCAGATCAGGAGGTCGGCCCCGCACAACCGGGAAATAGCCTCTTTCAAAGCGCAATCACCCAGAATGGCCCGGACGGTTGGATTGTGAATGTGTGGATTATGTCGGTCTGTGTTGTCCGGAGCTTTGTCGACATCAATTGGATCAAGCAATTCCGGGTTGGCGAGAGGTAATGGCGCGCTGTAGCCAAGTACGTCAAAGGCGTCTCGTTCCAACAGCTCAGCACGTCTGAGCCCAACTCGAGATGCTGGCAATGAAATATGGAGGCTGTTATCTGTTGCCATATTGTTTTTTTCCTCAAGCAGCGCCGTCAGTCAAGCAGACCGAATAAGGGATAATTTCTATGGAGACCGCACCAAAGATTGATTTTTCTGTAATCGGTGCTCAAAAGTCCGGCACCACTGCGCTCCGTTACTTTTTATCGCTTCACCCGGAGATTGGGGTTACAGACCGCGAACCACATTATTTCGATCACGGCTATAAACGCGACCGGCCGAGAGAATTTGACACCTATTACCGATTTTTTGGAGAAGAGCGGCTCAGTCGAAAGATGACTGGTGATGTCACACCGATTTATCTTTACATGCCTGGCTGCCTTGAGCGTATGAGAGCGTTCAACGCGAATATGAAGATAGTCGTCTTGCTACGAGATCCGGCCGATCGTGCACATTCTCAGTGGGTTATGCAAATCGAGAAAGGAGAAGAAAATAGGCCTTTCTTGCACGCACTGCTCAACGAACGCGCCCACTTTCTTGCACACGGCCCTGATCGGGTGGTGTCATATGCCCAACGCGGTTTTTATGCGGCGCAACTGGAAAACCTGTTCCAGCTTTTTCCAAGATCGCAGTGTCTGATACTCAGAACGGAGGACCTTCTCAAGGATCATACGGCTACATTGAAATCGGTATTCAAATTCCTTGGCGTCGATGAAACCCCAAGCCCATTTCCCGAGCCAAAAATGGTACATAGCCGCGCAGGAAGGTGGAGACTTTCACCAATAGAACGGGCATTACTGAAAGGGCTCTACACAGAAGATCAGAAGCGATTGGAGCAGCTAATTGGCTGGCGTTTTTAAAGCGAAGGGGATTGAAGCTACTTCTTCACACCCCTTCGCACCTGCAATCACCGGCCATAAACGCCAAAACAGCTGTTAGCCTTCCTCGCTACCTTCGAGCTCTGACAAACGTTCCTCGAGTTGGGCGATGTAGATGTGGGCGTGCTCGATCTCGTTGAGCATACGGCCAACCATTTCGGTCAGGTTGAACGGCTCATTCTCGTAAGTTGGCCCGACATTTGGCAGATAACCATTGGCCCACATTAGCTCAGCACGCTCATCAATTGGCATAAGGTCGTACCCGTCATCAAACACTGCGTCACAACCAGTGCCGCAAGTTGTGCCAGAGGTTGTCACGGTACCAGAGAAGACGGCATTGCCAGTAGTCTCATCGACCGAAAATACATTCACTCCAGCGTTACGATCTCGCAAAACAAATGACGTACCACCGGATAGCGACCAGACAGGACCAGGGCTCGACGCTGCTGTGTTCTCAAAAAGTATCCGCGGTCGCCCATTATTGGACAAAACCAGAAGATTCCGGTTCTGTGTTGAGGCATTGGTTTCTTCGATTAATAACGGCCCATTACCATCAGAGGAATACACATGGAGTGCAGGCGCTGCTCCTTCCGGACCACTACCGGTAGCATTGGCTATATTGATACCGACATCACCATCAGATGAAATCGTAAGCGCGTCAGTATCCGCTCCTGGGCGAATCTTAAATGGGATCGCACTGCCGTTGGTCACGTCGCGAATGAAGAAGTTCGCCTCGTTGGCGGCGATGTCATAAACCTGAGGCGTGAAGCCGCTGGAGCCGTCCTGCTCAAGGCGCAAGGTTGGCGTGTTGCCTGTCACCATGTGCAGGTCCACCACCGGGTTAGCTGTCCCGATACCGACATCGGAGTCTGCTTCGACGTAAAGAGCGTTAGCGCGAGCACCAGCTTCAATGCGGAACGGTATGCGTCCAGTGTCAGAATCCTCAATCGCAAGGTAGTTCGCACCACCGTTGCTGGAGTCGTTCGCCACTATCCGCCAGTCATTGCTCGGGAAGCTGGCAGAAGTCGACGTATCGTTGAAGTGGATACGCAGATTGTTTTCTTTCAGACGCAGCGTGTCGAAGCCGAAGTTTTCACCATTCACGCAGTCACTGCCGATACAGGCGCTGAAGGTGACGATCAGGTCATCGTTGATGACTTGATCGGCATGGGCTGTTGAAGCGGCCCAGGCGGCCAGAAGGGCGGCACCTGCCAGAAGCTTGAGTTTGCGCATTTTACTGTCCCCGTAATTAAACCAGCCTGCCAGCCGGCGCATGCGAATGAATTAGCCTGTTTGTGTTGCGCTCATGTAAAGCGCCGATGCGTTAGTCACTGCCTTCAGTCACCTCAGGATCAAAGGGCGTGATGCGCCCATTGACTACCTGAAACCGGCCGTTCTGAGATACGCCGACGAGCGGTGCGCGCGAAACGCCATCACGCCCGTTACTACCCGCAGCCGGAAGATTGGCGCGCGACTGACGCTGCTGCGTTGCCGCGGTGATTTCGTAGGTGTAGCGACCATCAACCACGGTGCCATGGTCACCCAGCCGGAAGGTGGGCGCGACACGGGCGGAAAACACCTGTCCCTCATAGCCCTCAGGTCCGGATACGCGAAGCGTGAAGTTTGAAAGCCCAGATTGCGGTGTAAAGCTGAGTCGGGTTCCTGAAAAACGCTCCTGGAATGCCTGCCCTATCGTAGCTCGTTCATCTTGAGCACGCTCGACACTGGCAGACGCCAGACCGGTCGGACCGACAAGACCTAGGGCTAGAAAAGCAGAAGCAAGAAACATCGTTTTCATTGGAAAACCCTACTCAAGTTAAATGAATTAAACAACTGTCATTTCGCCACAGGATCGCGTTTTAAGCGCACGTGCTGAAAATGCACGTAGAGCGGCAATAAGACAACCACATCGCCGCTTCAGTCGGTGCAGCGAAAACTGCCTACGTCTGTAATGACATAGTCCAGGCGCTGATCCAATACGTCGGTTGGCACGCGGCGCACACGCTGAGCCTCAAACGCCAGACCGACCGCTACGACCGGGCCCTCTTTGCGCAACGCTGCGAGCGTGCGGTCGTAAAATCCACCCCCATAGCCCAGCCGACGCCCAGTCTCGTCAAAGGCCAGGAGCGGCACCAGAACCAGCGAGGGCTTGAGCACGGCGGCTTTGGCTGGAGGGGCCTTCACACCGAACGCCGCGGCTTCAAGCTCATCGCCAGGACTGAAGGCGCGAAAGCTCAGAGGCTCTGATTTGCCGTCAACGCGTGGCAGAGCCAAACGCGCCTGCTCGCAATGGAAGGTCTCAAGCAACGGCGTTGGGTCGATCTCGTCACCGATGGGCGAGTAGCCAGCGACCACGCTGTGGAGCGCCGGCCATATCTCATCGGGGAAATGACTGACCAGCGCGCGTGCCGCCTCCAGATGGGCGGCGAAGGCCGCTGCGCGGGCCCGCTTGGCCTTGGCTCGCAGCCGGTTTTTGCGCCAGCGCGTCAGCATGATTGAACCTGCATGGGAGAGAGTGTGGCGGCGCCAAATGCGCCGTTGGTCGTTTTACACCCCTGCTGACCTGGATAACCAGGTGGGCGCCGCGTGCAAGGGACCACGATCCCAAGCAGAGACAGCTCCCTCTCAGAGACGTAAGGTCGCCGGGTGGAATTGACCTGACGTACGCTCCAGCTACCGCCGAGGTCGAACATGGTGCTGAACCGGTCCCGGCTCAAGCCCCGTCTCCAGCTGGATCGGCATGCGCGTCCGGATCGCTGGCTTCGACCAGCTTTTCCAGCTCCGCCGCAGCAGTCAGCATGGCTTCAGCCGCCCTCGCCCGATCAGCCCGCCGCCGGGCCTGAGCTTCGGACAACCGCCCCTTGGTATCCGACAGGCTTTCACGCAGCGTTTCGATCTCGCCCTGTGCTTCCTTGAGCTCATCAGCGACGATTAGAGACGCCATCAAGAGCAAGCGCAAATCCCCGATTTGGCCGACACGCTCAGCCAGCCCCCGCACATGGGTATCGAGATGGCCCGCAAGCTCACGCAAGTAAGCCTGCTGGCCCTCTTCGCAGCCTATGGTAAACGGCCGACCATTGAGCGAGATTGTGACCTTGCTCACGCGCGCCTAGTCCTTCTGGCTCTCAAGGGTGGGTCCGGCAAGCTCAGCCATCGCTGCATCGACAGCCTGGGCGGCCGTTTCGACAGCATTCTCAAGTTCGGCTTCGCGGGCACGGGCCGCATCCAAAGCCGCGGCGAGGCGCGCTCGGTCCTCGTCGGTATCGTAGCTGGCATCTGCATCGCGACGTGCATCGTGAACCCGGCGTTTAAGCGTATTCATACGCACGCTCAGCCGCCCGATCGCGTCAGACAGCGCGGTCGCAGCCTCCTCGATCGGGTCCTCATCGGCAGGTGATGGCGTGTCTGATGCAATCATGCTTTTAAAATCAGCCTTTAGAGCGAAAAGTTCAAGCTCTATAAGAGACAGGACGTCGATAATGTCGACACCGAAGGCCTGTTCGCGTGCAGGCAATCTGCTGACACCAGTTACGTCCGCCTTAACCACGCCGTGTTATGGCTTTTATGAAGATTGATTTTGCTTTCAGGGGTGAGCTGGTATCACACACCATCCCGACTGCGGAGACAGGTTTGATGACAAAGCGTTATTTTGGAACGGACGGCATTCGCGGGCGCACCAATGCTGGCAACATGACCGCTGAGATGGCGCTGCGGCTGGGTATGGCGGTGGCGCGTTACTTCAAACGTTCCGATGATCGTCGCCACACCGTGGTGATTGGCAAGGATACGCGCCTGTCCGGCTATATGCTGGAGAACGCGCTCACCGCAGGCTTTACCAGCGCGGGCATGGATGTGAACCTGCTCGGCCCGCTTCCGACCCCGGCGGTGGCCACCTTGACCCAGTCGCTGCGCGCTGATTTGGGCGTGATGATCACGGCCTCGCACAACCCTTATGAAGACAACGGTATCAAGCTGTTCGGTCCGGACGGGTTCAAGCTGAATGATGCGGCTGAGCTGGAGATCGAAACGCTGATGGATAGCGATCCATCCGACGCACTCAGCCCGTCCCAGGAGATCGGTCGGGCCAAGCGCGTGGATGATGCTCAGGCTCGCTATATCGAAATCGTCAAGGCCACCTTCCCGCGCCATATGCGCCTTGCCGGATTGCGCCTAGTGGTCGATTGCGCCAACGGTGCTGCCTACAAGGTCGCGCCGCGCATCCTGTGGGAGCTGGGGGCCGACGTCATTCCGATCAATGACGGACCGGACGGCACAAATATCAATGAGGATTGCGGCGCTGTCGCTCCCGGCGGGCTGGCGACGCAGGTCCAGAAATACCGTGCCGATCTTGGCATTGCCCTTGATGGGGACGCAGACCGCCTGATCCTGTGCGATGAGCATGGCCGGATCATTGATGGCGACCAGCTTATTGGCCTGATTGCCCTGTCATGGAAAAAGAGCGGCAAGCTGACCGGCGGCAAGATCGTCACCACCGTGATGAGCAATATGGGTCTGGAGCAGACGCTGAACGCCAACGGAATTGAGCTTGAGCGGACCAATGTGGGTGACCGCTACGTGGTCGAAGCCATGCGCGCGGGCAACTACAATATTGGCGGTGAGCAGTCTGGCCACATCGTTCTGACCGACTTTGCCACCACCGGCGATGCCCTTATCGCTGCGCTGCAGGTGTTGGCGCTTCTGGTGGAAGGCGACGCCCCGGCCAGCAAGCTCCTTAATGTTTTCACGCCCGCACCGCAGGTTTTGAAGAATGTGCGCTATCCGCTGGGCACCCGGCCGATGGAGACAGACAGCGTGAAGGCCGCGATTGCAGACGCTGAAAGCGCGCTTGAAGGTAAGGGCCGATTGCTTGTCCGCGCTTCGGGGACCGAGCCTGTGATCCGCGTCATGGCAGAAGGTGAGCGCAAGCTCGTCAATCCAGCGGTGGACTCCGTTTGCAAAGCGCTTGAAAACGCCGGGTCATGAGCGACTTCAAGGATCCAGAACGCCCATGGACGGTTTTAAAGAGCACGCTCGTCCACGACGGTTCGCCCTGGATCAAGGTCTTCCAGGACAAGATTGAAACCGGCACCGGCAAAGTCGTTGACGATTTTCACCGGGTTGAAGCGATGGACTTCGCCCTCGTCTTTGCGCGCACCACCGATGGCAAGATCATCATGCTGCGCCAGTGGCGCCAGGGTCCGCGGCGCTTCGCGCTCAGTTTTCCTGGCGGCCATGTGGAGGCGGGCGAAGACCCCGCAAAAGCCGCGATGCGTGAGCTGACCGAGGAAAGCGGGTTCAGCGCTACGTCGGTCAGACCGCTCGGACGCTTCTGCATGCATTCCAATTTCGGCGTGGGATGGGGGAATTTCTTCCTGGCTGAAGGCGTCAGCGGCAGCGCCAATCGCGATTCGGATGATCTGGAAACAGCGGTCGTTCACACGCTGACGACCGAGGCGCTAGAGCGTGCACTTGGCAATGGCGAGATCGTGACAGTACACGACGCGCTGTGCGCGCGACTGGCCATTGCTGCGGAATAACCGCCCAGATCGCTAGAGCTTCCAAGCGACCTTGTGGAAGCGCCAGGCATCCTCAATGATTTGCTCGATATCTGAGCGTTTTGGATCAAAGCCGAGCATCTCTCTCGCGTAGCTGATGTCAGCTGACAGGATTGGTGCATCGCCTGGCCGGCGCGGGTGAACGTCATAGGGTGGCTTGAGACCCGTGACTTTTTCGACCGCCTGGAGAACCTCCAAGACCGATGCCCCATGACCGGTGCCCAGATTGGCGATCAGCTTGCGCTCGCCTGCCAGCAATTTATCCAGCGCAGCAAGGTGGGCGTCGGCCAGATCCATCACGTGGACATAGTCACGGATGCAGGTACCATCGCGGGTGCCGTAATCGGTCCCGAACAGCTTCATTTGCCCGCCAATCCCGGCCGCGGCTTTCAGCGCGTTGGGGATCAAGTGTGTTTCAGGATCATGCTCCTCGCCGATCTCACCGTCAGGGCTGGCACCGGCCGCATTGAAATAACGCAGGGCCGCATAGCGGACGCCATCAACCAGTGCGACATTGTCCAGGAGCTGCTCCACCGAGCGCTTGGTCTGACCGTAGACGCTCACCGGTTTGCAGCTTTCCAGTTCGGTGATCGGGACGATTTCCGGCTCACCATAGACCGCGCAGGTAGACGAGAAGACGAGCGGCTTCATCCCCGCCCGCTCCATCGCGCCAAGAAGCGTGACCACACCTGACACGTTGTTTTCCCAGAAGCGCAGCGGAAAACGCTGCCCCTCGCCAACCTCGATATTGGCCGCAAAATGCATCACGGCATCAGGCGCATGCGCTTCAAACGCTTTGTCCAGGTCATCGGGGGAGCGGATGTCGCCGCGCACCAGGGGCCCCCATTTGACCGCATGCTCATGACCGGCTGAAAGATTATCGAACACCACCGGGGTATCACCACGCGCGGCAAGCGCCTTGCAAACATGCGCGCCGATATAGCCTGCACCACCAACGACCAGAATTGTTGCCATTATTGCATCCCCAAATGCGTTATCTGCCCTGCGCCGCGTTTAGCCCGGTCTGTCCTGCCTGTCACGAGCGGCCGGTCGGATATGGGGCGCACGCGTGATCAGGTTTAACGGATTCCAGCTCATCATGGCAGCCAGTTCAAGCGATGAAACAGAGCGCGCGGCCTGAGCGGCACGGCGCTTGTCCATCAAATGCGACCATCCGGCCATCGCATCCTTCATCGCTTTTCCAAACAGCGTGAATTGACCAAAGCGAGCGGCAGACCCCCAGAGAAGGACTGTCACCGCCAGATGAACCGGCCCCAGCACCAGGAGCAGTGGCAGCGGGGTATCCTTAAAAAAAGTCCATAACCGGTTGCGCGCTCCGTGATAGGTCGCGAATTCTGACCGACGCCCGGATGAGGCATAGCCCATATGGCTTACCACCGCCTCGCGGACTTGGATGCAGATCTCGCCGGAAAGCCTGGCCCGATAAGCCAAGTCCACATCCTCGACATAGCAGAAATAGTCTTCGTCAAAGCCGCCGAGGCGCTCAAACAGGCTGCGTCGGTACAGCGCCGCCGCGCCGCAAGGCGCAAAGCACTCGCCCTCAGCCGGTGGCTCCATCGTCACGCCGTAGCCTGCGCGGTAAGGCAGCCCGGTTGCGTGATACACATCGCCAACCCCGTCGAGCACGCCCGGCGCGCCATGGGCCAGCTGGGTCGAGCCAAACATGGACGCTTCGGGGTAGCGCCTTGTCGCGGCCATCAGCTGCTCGATCCAGTCGGGCTGAGCAAAGGCATCTGGATTGAGAAACAGGAGCCAGTCTTCTTCGACGTCCTTGGCAAGGGCGTTATTGCCCGCAGCAAAGCCCAGATTGACGTCGCTCTCGACCAGCTCCACCCAGTCCGGAAGTGCAGATGGGTCGACCCGCTCTGCGTCAGGCGAACCATTTTCCAGCACGCGCACCCGTGCGGGACGGCAGGTTTGCGCCTGCAGGCTGGCGATCACATCACCGATGGTGTCACGGCTTTTATACGCGACAATCAGAACGGCGACGGACGCACCGGGTCTGGCTTCAGGCTCACCGGCCAAGATCTACCCCAGAGCCGCACGAACAGCTTTGATCACGGTGTCCTGACGCTCGCCATCGAGATAACCATCCATGGGAAGCGACACGACACGCGCCGCCGCCGCCTCGGTCACCGGGAGGCCGCCCGGATTGGTCGGGAAGCGCGCATAAGGGGCCTGCTGGTGCAGCGGCCAGGGATAATAAACCGCAGTCGGAACACCCTGATCGGCGAGCGCCTTGCGGAAGCCATCGCGATCATCAACCTCGATGGTATACTGAGCCCAGACCGAAAGTCCGCCATCGATAACCTTGTGCGGACGTACCAGATCGCCAAAGCCCTGCGCGTAGCGGTCAGCGGCTTCGTTGCGCACCTGGATCTCGTCCTCAAACACGTCCATCTTCGCTAGCAGCACTGCTGCCTGGATCGTGTCGAGGCGTGAATTCATGCCAATGCGGGCATATTCATAGCGCTCCGTCCCTTCGCCGTGGACGTGGAGCGACTTCATGATAGCTTGCAGTTCGTCATCATTGGTCAGGACCGCGCCGCCGTCGCCATAGCAGCCCAACGGCTTTGCCGGATAAAAGCTGACCGTGGTGACGTCGGCCCAGTGGACCGGGTGCTTGTCATCGAGCGTACAGCCAAAGCCCTGAGCCGAATCCGCGATCAGCTTCAGGCCGTGAGCCCTTGTGATCTCACTGATGCGGCGGTAGTCCGCCGGCTGGCCAAACAGGTCCACCGCAATCACGCCGACAGGGTTCAACTCGCCGTCCTTCTTGACCATCTCGATGGCCGCCTCGAGCTTGTCAGGGTCCATGCAGTAGGTCTCAGGATCGATATCGACGAAGACGGCATGAGCCCCCAGCCAGGGCACGACTTCCGCTGTTGAGGCAAAGGTAAAACTTGGCACGAAAACCGCATCACCCGTCTTCAAACGCCAGGCCATCAACGGAAGCGCCAGCGCATCCGTCCCGTTGGCACACGCAAGCGCATGCTTGGCCTGACCAAAATTGCTCAAGCGCGCTTCCAGCTCCTGAACCTCTGGGCCCAAAATATAGCGGCCTTGTTCGATGACCTTGGCAATCGAAGCGTCAAGGCGATCTTTGATACGGGCGCGCTGTGCGGCAAGGTCGATAAACGGGATCATGGGTGTCATTTAACCTGATGGTCTGCGAGTGTTTGCTTGGTTTGCGCTATAGATGACCTTACAGCAACGGATAAGTCACGTTTTCTTGCAGACACTTTCTCAACACATGAATTCCGGGTCGCCCGCTTCGAAGACTCAAATTTATAGGCGGTGACTAGGCGGGACCACTCCGCAATTCAGGATAGAAGCCTCGGTGCGAGACATGCGCTCAACACAAGGAGCAGGATGACCGAGCAATTTAGCTCGAGCAGGCACTGCCACGCCTAAGGTCCAGCCGAGTCATTCGTCCAGCCCCAAAGGCCTAATGCGTATTGCCAGCATTTCTCGCCACAACTCAGCCCCCAGGATTGATCAATGCGATTAACCCAAAAGCACCCAGCTCAATTCACGGCACTGATTGCTCGATAATATATCTCGGCCGCTGCTTTACCTCCAGATACATCTTGCCGACGTATTCTCCGACCATTCCAATGGCGAGCAGCTGCATGCCACCGAGCATAGAGACCGCCACGATCAAGGACGCCCAGCCACTCACTGTCACACCTGCCAACCATTGGCCAATAGATATCAATGCACCCGCGAATGCCATTATCGCCACCGCGGCACCGACGCTAGTAATCACTCGCAAGGGGCGGATCGATAATGATGTTACCCCCTCCCATGCGAGGGACAGCATCTTGAGGAGTGGGTATTTTGATTCTCCAGCCACACGCTCGCCGCGCGCGTATTCCACAATAGCGGTCTTGTACCCCAACATCGGGATCATGCCGCGCAAGAAAAGGTTCACTTCTTCAAAATTTCGCAGGCTCTCCACAGCCGATCTGGTCAAAAGTCGAAAATCGGCGTGGTTGAATACAACCTCAACGCCTAACTTCTGAAGAAGCCGATAGAACCCCTCGGCGGTCACGCGCTTAAATACCTTGTCCGCATCGCGCGAGTTTCGCACACCGTAGACGATCTGTGCGCCGGCATCTGCGACAATATCAATCATGCCCTCGATCGCGTTGTGATCGTCCTGAAGATCAGCATCGATCGTAACCAAAAGATCGCCCTCGGCCTCCATCATGCCCGCCAGGACTGCGTTCTGGTGGCCGCGATTACGCGTCAATTTCAGCCCGCGAACATCGCCATGGTCTTGCGCAAAGCGCTCAATGGACGACCACGTGCCATCCTTGGAACCATCGTCAACAAAGAGCAGATGACTTTCACCGGAAATCTTTCCAGCAGATTTCAGTCGATCAATCAAAGCCCGAAATGCGGGTACGCTGATGGAAAGCACAGCCTCTTCGTTATAGCAGGGCACGATTATCGTCAGCGCCGGAAGTGCGGATTGCTTCGGCATGTGTTTGGTTCACTCCAGCAGACCTAGTGGCCTCGTTCTGAGTCAGGCAGCGTCTCGCGCATTTTTTGCTTTGCGGTGCGCATTCGTCACTGCAATCCAGTCGACAATAGGGCGCGGCAGCAACCGCACAATCGCCCTTCGCAGACGCCATGCTGCCGGCGAGAGGTCAGCAAGGGCCACGCCGTCAGGGACCGCTGTCGACTTAACAGCATCCGGCAAGGACGCGACAGAGTCTTCATGTACATAAAGCACTGAATTGTAACGATACCATGGTTCGATACGTTCATTGCGTTGAATACGCGGGCGAAGAAAGTCGAAGGGCCGATATCCATGCTCGGCAAATCGAGCCCGCCAGTATTCAAGGGGCCGCTCGTTGATATGGCGCTCACCTCCCTGACCTGGGGGCGCGGCCGAAAAAAGCACTCGGTCACCATGGCGCACCAAACTCTCGACAAACCCAGCCGATGCGTCAGGCGGCAAGTGTTCTGCGACTTCCAAGGTGGCAACCAGATCAAAGCACCTGCCCAGATCAAACGGATTGGCCAAGTCGCGTTTGTTAAAGAAGGACGGGCTTATATGCAGCTTTTCAGTATCTACATAATCGCCGTCAACGCCGTGCACCTCGGCAACGCCCTCTTCCCCCCAAACCTTGGCCCACGCCCCACGGCCGCAACCGACATCTACCACACTGGCCGGCGAAAGTGCTTCAACCATGATCAGCACGACTTCGCGTGCGGATCGAAACGAGCCCTGCTCGATATACGTAAAAAATGTGTCGTCGTAGATATGAGACATTGCGTGCTCGGCCTGGTTTGTGTCGATGTCGGGCTCAGTCGTCGCAAACGCCCACAGTTTGAAAGAGATGAAATTTGCAACCGGCAAGGTCAACACCACAATAAGCGACACCAGGCCTCGAGACCACCCAAGATTGGGAGCAATTACATCCAGCATCAACAGGCTGAACACGAGTCCTGCAGCGTTGACCGTGACAAAACGACCGAGTTGTGCGGCGGATGCAGCGCGGCGGCGAAAGGTGAATTTGGCGTGGGCAACATACTGGAAGGCAACCGCCAACAAATAAGAAGCAACTGTTACACCAGGGGAGGTCAGACCCGCCTGTTCACTCGAGCTCACGCCAACAACGAAAATAGCCGCAGTTGCAGCTCCGACAAATGCGAAGCGGACTAACTGAAGAATGTCAAAAAAACGAAAGCTCATGGTTGGGCCGAATTTGGAATTGTCCGATCGACAGCAAAGCACGCTGGGTGAGCATTGGCTTGATACATCAAGACACGCTATCGACAGTGATTATGCAATTGTGCACGCTACTTTCCGCCCAAAACGACACTCTGAAGCGCGACGGCTTACCGAATTGCAACTTGGAGGCCAACCAAAACCCTTGGAAAAGATTGGCTTTCGGTCATTCTGATCTTGCCGATCACACTCCCCAACTGCCCGCCGAGGCAGATTACAATAACATTGAATTATGCCATTGAATGCGGCTCTACAAGCGCTTAAAACGCTGAAAGGAACCATAGTGATGGGGGCAAACAATGTTGGAAATTTATCGCATAGACGGCATTACTCTGTATCTGCCGATCTCACGAATCTACATGATTTCCAAATCAGGCAATGGCGAATTGGATATCTCTGTCGATGATGGCAAGAGTGAGAAGACTTGGCACAAAGCTCACGGCTTCACTGTCATACGCGAGGGGCAGCGGATCGACGCCTAACTCGATACGGGCGCGAACATGAACGCGTTGAGTTTTGCTGTAGCGGTGCCTGTAGGGGCTTGGCATCCCGATTTGCCAAAGGCGTTAGCGAGCCTGTCCTCCCAATCAGTGCCGCTTGAGGTCGCATTACTCGACGCGTCCAATGATCCCCGTGTAATTGCAGCGGCAGACGCCTGCGATTTAACCTTTGCATACAGGCGACACGGTCGCGATGCTGGTCAGGCGGCTGCAATCGCAGAGGGCTGGTCGAAGACCCGATCGGATATTGTGGGCTGGCTGAACGCAGATGATCGCCTGACACCCGGTGCTCTGGCACACGTCAGCAGCGCGTTCAACAAAGAGCCAGTGACCGATATCGTGTATGGAGGGTCGGACTTTGTGGACGCTGAAGGCGTGCGCCGCGGATCACATGAGCAAATCGCCGATGCCTCTGCACTGCTGCTCCGTTCCAACATTATCAGTCAGCCCTCCTGTTTTGTTCGTCGCGCCGCAGTAGATGCGGTCGGCGGGCTTGATGAGGGTCTGGACTACGTGATGGATTGGGATTTGTGGCTAAGACTTTACAACTACGGAGCTCGGTTTCACCGGTTGGCTGACACATTGTCTGAGGTCTACATGGGGCCGGGGACCAAAACTGCTGAGCTCAACCCGAAGCGCCTCGCAGAGGTCTTCGCCCTTGTCAGTCGACATGCCGGGCTCTGGGGAGCATTCAAGTCAACCCTGGCACTTTCGACAGAGACCCTGGCGCAACGAAAGGAGGAGTCATGAGCATTCAAGCCAATGCTCTGACGATCAGCCTGATCACTCCGAATTACAATGGGGCTGACTATCTCGTTGAATGCCTTGATTCCATTGAGGCTCAACAGTACCCCGCACTGGACCATGTTGTTGTCGATGGTGGCAGCGATGATGAATCTATGGCGATAATAGAAGCCAGACTCACACGCTTTGCGCATGTCATTTGCGAACCGGATCAAGGTCATGCGGACGCGCTGAACAAGGGTTTCGCCCGGACAGAGGGCGAGATAATGGGTTGGCTGAATTCAGACGATATGCTCCACCCCGGCTGCCTTGAAACTGTGGAGCGCGTTTTCAGGGCATTTCCATCTGTCGCCTGGATCACTGGCCGCGCCAGCAGCATGAACGTTCACGGCGAGCTGCAATATGTCGGCCCCGCCCGACCTTGGTCCAGGTCGCGCTTCCTGCGCAGCGACCCCTCCTGGATCCAGCAGGAATCGACGTTTTGGCGGCGCAGCCTTTGGGATGCCGCTGGGGGGCGGGTTGATGACACGCTATCCGTTGCCAACGATTTTGAGCTCTGGTCACGCTTTTTCAGGCACGCCGAGCTCCACACAGTTGACCGTATGCTGGGCTGCTTCCGCATCCGGCCCGGCCAGCGGTCCGTCGCGCAAAGCACCACCTATCGGCGCGAAGCTGACGCTGTACTTGCACGAGAGCTAGACCGGCTCGATCCTGAACACCGCGAACGCTTACAGCAGCTAACCGAAGATACGTTGCGCCGTGATGATCCCCCGATCATTTCATTGTCGGAGCTTCGCACTTCCCGCCAAGCGGATCTTACTCATGCTCACCCGCGCCCTGCACCATGCACTCCTCCGCTTGAGGCACCTCCCTCATCCATCAGCCTGACTGCGAAGCGCAACTGGCGTTTCATTGTTGGCGCAACGGTCATCGGCGCAGTCCTTGCTATGTCGGCCGTGGTTTTGGAACCATTGCGGGTCTGGATTGCGCTAGTCGGCGGAGTTCTAGCCAGCTTATCAGCGACTGCCCTTGTGGCCCTGAAGGCGCGGCGCATTCTGTCGCGTATAGAGCACCGGCTCGCCGAAGCGCTCGCTGGTCGCGCCGAAGCTGAGCTGCGCCAACAGTC
The DNA here is from genome assembly GCA_024178355.1 of Maricaulaceae bacterium EIL42A08. Lineage (GTDB taxonomy): Bacteria > Pseudomonadota > Alphaproteobacteria > Caulobacterales > Maricaulaceae > Oceanicaulis. The sequence continues at coordinate 433,484 of JAMZNZ010000001.1, forward strand.
GCTGGAGCTGGAGCTTGACCGGTTGAGCAAGCTCCGGCCCAACTCTGTTCCTGATACAGAGCAGTAATGCAAAGCTTACTACTCGTCTAACGTGAGGCGGGCTTATCTATAACGCACAAGAACATAACGGTCTTCAACGATCATGACCGAACCCGGTTTCGGCCAAACATCCATAGTTGCAATCGCATCTTCATGGCGTAGACGCACCTCACCCGGGTTGCTAGATGCGGTGACATTGTGCAGGCCTGCCATAGCAAAGACATTTCTACTCCAAAACGCAAACTCCCCGACGAAGGCGTAACGAATAATCGGGGAGAACTGGGCTGAACCCGTCGCTGGTGACCGTTGACGCCAATTCGGGTCCACTGCGACCAGTTGGTATTGGACGGATGGATCGTAGTCCTCCAACGCTACAATATGATCCGCCATCCTCTCAGCCGTGGCTTGGTCGTACGAATTCATCGCATATTGGCTGAACGCATTGACATTGTTCGCTTGCGCGAACCACCAGAGCGAAACGACTGAAAGCGCCAAGGCCGGGAGACTAATAATGGCTAGCCTTGAACCTACCGAAAAAAGGGTCAGAAACGCTACGAGAGCGGCAGCGGCGACTAGGGTCCGATCGAACCAGGTCTGTTGATCAAGAACAACATTGAAAGGCGCGATCGCCAACGGCATCAATGCGAACGCTCCTGCAACGACACCCGCGGCAAAAACAGTCGCGACCCGGTCGGTGTTGACTTGTACAATCTTTAAGCCCGCCCGGCTGACCGCAAGAAAAAAAAGCGCCGCCAACACCCACGGATAATAGTCATGGAATATGCCACGCTCCATGAACACACGACCGATCATAGCGTAAGAAGAAGCTATGTTCGAAATCAGATCCACAGGTGAGCTGATCAGACCAGTTTGCTGCTCTGTATAGTCGTTATCCGCTCCGATCTGTAAAGTAAGCGCGTAAACAATAAAAGCGGCCAGAAGCGCAAGGACGGACCGCGCAGCTGCAGGCAGAAGAACGGCTTTTGCTTCCCGCCACTTGCGCTCTGTAACGAGATAAACAGCGTAGCACGCCGCCGCAATCATGAAGAAACCGAGCGCAGGCTGATAGTTTAATAAGGTTGCAACTAAGAGAATCGTAGAGCTGATGACAGCGCCGCGCCTCACCGTCAGATAGGCCGCAATAACTGCGGTGAGATACGAAATCGAAAAAGCCAATGACCAAAGCCAGAGCGGTAAAGCCAACGCAAAAAAAGGAACGGCAACGAAGATAGCCGCCGCCAAGCCCGCAGCCAGATCGGTTCTGTCCCGTAATAGCCTGACAAACACGACCGCGCTCACTGACAACAAAGCGCAGGCAAGGATCATCGTCAGCCAAGGAGTATAGGATGCAGTCGAGATGTGCCGACTTAGAAAATAGAGAAAGTAGCGCCCGACGCCGGAGTAATTTGAGCTAATCTGGTCCAGTCTGGCGCTAATGGCTCCATAACCTTCAAACTCCAGCGTGACGGCAGCGCCATGAAAGCCATGACACACCAAAGCCGTGGCAAAGGCAATCAGGAAGAGCGCGCCATGATCGCGGTACGCCTTCACAATTAAAGATTGAATTTTCACCGTCAGCGTGTTGGCCTCATCTTCAAAGCCGCTGTCGCCAGGTTGGCTCAACCAATCTTTCATATGAACTCGCTCCTAATGCCGAGTGCGGCAAGCAATGCAAACGACCGCCAATGCCCAAAATGCAGAGTAGAACCCCATAGTGGAGGCCTAGCTCATCGTCTAGCATGCAACAACCTCTCGTGCGACGGGAGCATTAATGATGCAGATAAGGCCTTGCAGTATCACCCGCTCGATTGCGGCGTTAGCGATGGCGCGCTATTTGATATAACCAATGCATCGCCACACTCTACCGGCGCGTCCAAGTGGTGCGAAGCCTCGATTTTCCAATTCGCAGAGAGCCGAAATTGTACAATAATTTTATTCATAACAAGGCGCATGGCTTCGTTTTCGCCTATGTGCCCAAAGTTGCTTGCACGAACTGGAAGTCGATCTTGCGACGCCTGAATGGGGCTGAAGACTGGCTTGACAGCCGAATTGCACATGATCGCAACGTCAGCGGGTTGGATTACTTCAATCCGGAGCCCGACGCGCCGAATGCCGGATTACCTGAAGGTGTTCCGGTATTCACCATGGTGCGTGATCCATATGCACGGGCGCTCTCGGCATACCTCAACAAGGTTGAGGCCCGTTTAGGTGGGCCCAAAGACGAGCGTTTTGAACACTGGGACAAGATCGTTGTCGAAATCGATACGTTCAGGAAGCGTAATCTGGATACGGAAACATATCCGGAAATCGATTTTGAAGTTTTTCTGCGCTGGCTGAGAGAAAGTGGCTCCTGGTCGACCCGAGACGAGCACTGGGCACCCCAGTCGGATCTATTGGCACAGCCCTATGTCTCGTTCGAATTCGTGGGCCGCTTTGAGGCTATAGCTACCGATAGCGCTGAGATCCTGCAGCGAATTGGTGCGGACGTGGAATTTCCCAGTCAGAAGCAAGTCAACTTCGCGCCCACGCATGCAAAGGCACGCCTCGACACTTATCTGACCGAAGCTTGCCGCAATCTTATTGAAGACGTTTTCGCAGCGGATTTTATCAATTTCAAATACGAGCCCCGCTCCGGGCGTGACTTGAGTGATCGCGCGAGGGAAGCAGAGTTAAAAAAGAGTCTCATCTTCAATCGCTTTACAGGGTTTGTGTCGGTAGCCAAGCCTTTCGGCTTTGAGTCCTTTGTCCAGGACAACTTCGCAAGAGCACAGTCCGCTTCTCCAAAGCCGTTCGCTAAATTTTTAACCAAGCAATCGCAGTTGGGGGAACTACTTAAAAATATTGCTGGAGCCAATGATCAAAACCCAGTGAAGGTGTTTGACATCGGAGCATTCATGGGGGCATTCGCGGCTGCCGCGAAACATACAGCTGACCAGCAAGGTGTGGAGACTGATATTCTCTGCGTCGAGCCAAATCCTCGAATAATTGATGCACTGAGCGCGAATTTATCTATTCATGGAATTGCCGCCAGCGTGGTCAAGGCTGCTATCGGTTTTCGCAACGGTCAAGGGCGATTGGGCTTTCACGTGTCGCGGATGTTGGGTGGTCGAGTACTTGACCCAACGGAAAAATTGCAGCCCGAGTATATTGAAGAACCGGTCGATGTCTTGAGCCTCGCCGACATCCTCCCGCTGGAGCAATCACTCAGTCTCGTCAAACTAGACATCAGCGGCCTTGAGCTTGCAGCCCTTCGATCCATTGCTGATTCTCCCAAACGCCTGAACAACGTGTTCATAATACGCGTGCGCAAATGGCAACTCGACAAGGCGTTTGAGGAGAATGAGACATTTCTTGACTGGCTGAATAGATACTTCAAGGTGGTTCGCGTGAAAGATCCCACCCTCCCCAAGAACGACAAATCACGCTTTTCCTTGACACATCCGAGCGAATTCTCTGAGCCAGTTGGCTACGTACTCGCGGTTCCGCGTGCGCATGAGGCTCTAGAACCGGCGAGCACCCAACCGCAAACCGACAAATCAGCAAAAAACCCTGGCTCCTAAGCGTTTACGGCGAGCCCCTTTTCATCTATCGCCAAGAGTTGCTCACTGATAGCATCTTCAAAGGGAATGCAATGACGGCTCGAGTCGAGCAGAATCATGATGCCGTAGGCCGACAAGCCTCGCTCTCGGCGGCGCTCCGCGATATTTTCCAAGCCGTTTTGAGATGGCGACTTTGGATGGCGTTTGCCATCGAAGATCTCCGGCAGACATATCGCCGCTCATTGTTGGGTGTATTATGGATCTCATTCGGCTTCGCTATATTCGTCGCCGTAAAGATTTTTATATTTGGCACAATGCTTGATCGAGCTAACGATCAATATTATAGCGCCTATCTCATGATTGGGTTTTATATTTGGTTTTATGTATCATCGTCTATTACCTCGGGTACTGGAGTATTTATCAATTCGGAAGGCTGGATACGCAACGACCCAATAGAACTGCCTGTTTTTGTTTTTCAGAACGTTGTGCGCCACGCGTTTGACCTGCTTATGACCGGGCTCGTTGTCGTCATTGGCATGGTTTATCTTGGCCTCGGGGCATCGGCTTACACCTTTATGGTCTTACCGGCCCTGTTAGCGCTTCTAGTCAATGCTTTATGGGTGAATCTGCTGCTCGGCGTTCTTTGTCTCAGGTTTCGTGACCTCGTTCACCTGATCAATGCCATCATTCGGGTTATGTTTTTCATGACTCCAATTTTCTGGTTGCCAGAACAGCTACCAGCACGCGCCATGGAGCTACTTTACTGGAATCCGTTCGCACATTTTATCTGGATATTCAGGACGCCAATTATCGATCAGCAGTTCGCGCTTGATAGCTGGATTTATGTCAGCGTCCTCACGATCATTGGCTGGATAGCGGCCATCCTCGCATATGCTATTACCCGCCGGCGCCTCGTTTTCTGGTTTTGATTATGCCCCTGATACAAGCCAAAAATGTCTCACTGAGTTATCCAATCCTCGGTATTGGGCCCGTCCTTTCTAAAGCTGAGGGCACTGCTTCTAGCGATAATCCGCCTTCCGCCAGCACAGGCGCTCTGCTTTCGAACGCCGGCACACGCGTCAAGACCATCGACGCATTGCGCGACATCAGCTTCGAGCTCAAGCCAGGAGATCGGCTTGGACTTCTTGGTCGAAACGGATCTGGAAAATCAACACTTTTGAGGGTTTTGGCTGGAGTCTACCCCCCAACAAAGGGTGAATTCACCACTCAGGGGCGCCTCGCACCAATTTTCAATGTTGGTCTTGGCGTACGACCTGAAGCGACCGGGCGTCGCAATATCATTTTGCGCGGTCTTCTAAATGGTTTGAGCACCGCAGAATCGAAATCGAAGGTTGATGAGATCGTAGAATTTAGCGAGCTCGGGCCGTATATCGACATGCCGGTTCGGACCTATTCATCAGGTATGGCTATGCGCCTAGCATTCGCGACCGCCACAGCCTTCTCTCCAGAAATCCTTTTATTGGACGAATGGATCGGCGCTGGCGACGAAGACTTTCAGAAGAAAGCCGCCGCCCGCATGTCCACCCTGGTAACGAAGGCCGGCATTACGGTTATTGCGAGCCACAAACGCAATTTGATCAAGCAGGTTTGCACGCTTGGTCTTTGGTTGGATGGCGGTGAAATGCGCGCCTTCGGCCCCATCGATGACGTTTATGAGCAGTGGGATGAGCACAATCGAAGGGCGAATGCCCCTCTCATTCAGATCCGTCGAACACAGCCCGATCCACCCCCGCAGGATTAGCGCGCAAGCGGATTGCTCACCTTACCTGCTCTTTCAAGAAGCATTCATACGCATGTGCCAGCCCGTCTTGAAGCGATATGGACGGCGACCATCCAAGCGCCCTTATACGCTCCGCACTCATTAGCTTGCGAGGCGTTCCATCGGGCTTGGATGTATCGTGGACAAGCTCGCCTTTGAATCCGACAACTTCCATTATCAACTCAGCCAACTCCTTGATCGGAATATCGTCACCCGAGCCGACATTGACGTGCTCAGGCGAAGAGTGGACCTTCATCAGGTGTACTAGCGCATCTGCACAGTCGTCTGCATGTAGAAACTCGCGCCGCGGCGTGCCCGTACCCCAGATTTCCATGCTCGAAGCACCGGAATTCTTTGCCTCATGCGCCTTGCGAATTAATGCCGGAATCACATGCGATGTTTCGAGATTGTAATTGTCGCCGGGACCATAAAGATTTGTGGGCATAGCAGAGATAAAATCATCGCCATGCTGCCTGCGATAGGCTTGGCACAGTTTGATTCCAGCGATCTTGGCGATCGCATACCACTCATTGGTTGGCTCTAGCGGACCAGTGAGCAAGGAGTCCTCTTCAATAGGCTGGGCCGCAAACTTGGGATAGATGCACGATGAACCCAGAAAGAGTAGCTTCTCCACGCCCACATCGTGACAGGCGCGGATCAGATTCGCAGCAATCATTAGATTCTCGTAGAGAAAATCGGCCGGATAACTGTCATTCGCAAGGATACCGCCGACTTTCGCAGCCGGAATGAATACAGCGTCAGGGCGAACTTTCTCGATCCAGCCGGTTGCCGCCGCCTGACTGATCAGGTCAACCTCGCTGCGCGTTGCAGTCAGGATTTCAGCAGGGTTTTCACCCTCAAGACGACGCACCAGAGCTGAACCGACCATGCCCCGGTGTCCAGCCACGTAAAGGCGCTTGCCTTCCAGAGAATAGGCCATGACCTAGTCTCCGCCGTGATTGCGCCGGTATGCGGATTCCACCTCGATGAGCCTCAGGTCACTCTGAACCATCTCGGAAACGAGATCCTTGAACTTGGTGGTGTAGGTCCAGCCAAGCTTCTCTTGCGCCTTGGTTGGATCGCCAATCAGCAAATCAACTTCGGTTGGACGGTAATAGCGAGGATCGATGGCGACCAGCTCACGGTTAGTTTTTGCGCACCGCCCGACTTCACTCTGCTCAGTTCCCGACCATTCCAGAGTGACACCGATTTCAGCAAAAGCGAGCTCGACGAACTCGCGCACAGTGTGGGTTTCACCGGTAGCGAGCACGTAGTCGTCACCTTGGTCTTGCTGCAAGATACGCCACATGCCTTCGACATAGTCGCGCGCATGCCCCCAGTCACGCTTGGCATCAAGGTTGCCGAGATACAGCTTTTCCTGACGGCCGTGGTGAATCGCCGCCACGGCGCGCGTGATCTTGCGGGTCACGAAAGTTTCGCCACGGGTCGGCCCTTCGTGGTTGAACAGGATACCGTTGGATGCGTGCATCCCGTAGGCTTCACGGTAATTCACGGTGATCCAATAGCCATAAAGCTTTGCCGCCGCATAGGGACTGCGCGGATAGAAAGGTGTAGTCTCACTTTGAGGCACCGCCTGGACGAGGCCGTAAAGCTCAGATGTCGAGGCCTGATAGAAGCGCGTTTTCTCTTCAAGGCGCAGAATCCGGATTGCCTCAAGCATGCGAAGTGTGCCAATGGCATCAGCGTTCGCTGTATACTCAGGTGTCTCGAAACTTACCTTCACATGGCTCTGAGCCGCCAGATTATACACTTCGTCAGGCTGGATTTCCTGGATGAGCCGAATGAGGTTGGTGGAGTCCGTCATGTCGCCGTAGTGCATGAAGAAGTTGGTCGGCTTCTCGTGCGGATCGACATAAAGATGGTCCAGGCGCTGGCTGTTAAAGGACGAGGAACGCCGCTTCATTCCGTGGACTTCATAGCCTTTTTCAAGAAGAAGGTCCGCCAAGTATGCCCCGTCCTGCCCGGTGACCCCAGTGATGAGCGCTTTTTTCACAACCATTGATCCTATTCAAGCTACTTATTAGCGCAAGTCCGACAGCCAAAGAGCGAGCGCGCATACGCGCTAATGCTCACTAAGCGTCCAAACTTAACTTCCCGCTTCGGGATGGTGAATTGCATCTTGATCAACTGTTGTCGACCCCGTTATCGTCTACCTGCCACCCGAACACATTGAGCTACCTAACACAAAGCCACGGATTTCCAATTACCGTTTTGAATGTCACACCCTCTGCGTCGTTATAGCAGCGGGCTTCAGCAATGCATCCACCGCCATACACATATGGCAGAGTCATCCACCGTTGATAAAACTATAGTCAACGGCATACAGCACCCGACACATTTGCTGAACAAAGTCGGGCACTGCATCCGGACGCCCGCTGACCAATTGCTTTTTAAAATCAATGCCATACTCATGATTCATGAATGAAGACAATTGCTCCAGATCTACAATATTATTGATCTCACAATGCTTTATATTCAAATTTTGTAAGACTGCCATTTGGTACGTAGAATGACCATCATTAAGGTAGACGAGAGGGAAATACTTGCAGTATGTGCGCATTACCTCTTCATCAGTCCTCTCTTTCGGTGTCAGCTTTACAAAGTGATCAAAAAATTCTTCGTCGGCAACTCGTCTTAGCAATTCAAATTGCCTATTCAGTGACGGAGGACTTCCAACCAAGGGGTTATTTATAAACCAATGATAATAAAAGGACATCCATCTTTGAATTGGATCGCGCACAAAGAAGGTGACGCGGTTATAGTCTGCCGCCTCTAATTGAGCTGCAGCCTCTGCCGGATTATTGGACAGCCTGCGAACCTTCGCTGGGAATTGTGCGTTTAGCGCTGTAAACCCTACCTTCAAATTTGTGAGCAAGAGGTGCTGATTTTCCTCATCCAAAAAAAAACGCGTTCTCAAAACACCCCCCATTTAAGACACTCAAACACAAAGGCATATTAGGTTCGCACCAAGCCCGAAGAGGATCAAGCTTGTTCCTCATTTGGTTGTCCAGTTGCTTTAAAAATCCTTGCCAGTCATTTCGACCTTCAATCCCGACCCTGCCAAGCGCATGGCCAGTTCGGAAAACGAACTCCAGCTACTACCGAGAAGTCGCGGTGCCCTGCTCAATAGAATTGCATCCGCCAAGGCATACTGCAACTGTTCACGAGAACGGTCGTTTACTTGGCGAGACAGATGGGCAGCACGGCTCCCGAACCGCGCCGTAAACATCTCGTATGTTTCCGGAAGATCTGCCGCCACGAACACAGTTTCGGCCGCCCCCGTCTCGAAGAGCTCCGACAGGCGCGTCAGGAAACGCTCATAGTGGCTTTCCCTTCGCCAGTGGGAGACCGCGCTGTGAGCCTCGTCCGTCCAGTTTGATTTGTTCTCCCAGGCAAGATGCTCGAACTGTGGCCCGCCGGCCATGCGCACATGAGCGGCCACATCGTTGGGCGAACGCACCGAGCCGACCAAATCTTCGACTGCCTCAGTCGGAACGAGAGATTTCAGGAAGCGGTTCTCCGCGTCCCAGTGTGAAGCCTTGTGATTGATCACAAAAGCAGAACGGAAATACACGTCGCGATCAGGTTCAAACCACACTGGAGCATTTTTTTCGGCTCCCGGTTCAATCTCCATATAGTTGAAAACGACTGCACCGTCGCGCGCCGCCGATTCAGGATCCAGATCATCGCGCACTTCGCCATCGTAGTCGAACAAATCATCAAACCGGCAATCGCAATGGTGATCGGGCCTCCAGATGATTACCAGGTCACGGTCTTCCGCGGCTGCCGCAGCGGCAGCGGAGCCAATGGCACGCAGGCGGTTGCCAAGCCCATGCTGGGCGTCGACAAAGAGCCGCTGTCGATCTGCACGCAACCCGAGAACGCCGGTGGCCGGAGAGTCGCCTAGAACCTCTCGCACATGCGTCAGCTTCAATGCTTCCCACGAGTGCGTTTGGATCAGGTGCTCCACCTGGACCAGCTCAAGAGCGTAGCACTCGTCGCCAAGCCGCCAGCTCATCAGCTCACGTGCCGCAGCAAGATCGGCTTCATGAGAAATCGCGTTCGGAACCTTGCCGCCAGATCGAGCGATGCGACGGAGCCGAGACGAATCACGATGGCTTGGCAGGGGCTCATAGCCGACTCGCGGCCGTGTGCCGGACCAAGTCGGCATCATGTTTGCGATCTGTCGATTGCGTCGTATCAAATAGCTGGTTTGGCCAGGCAGCGTCTCGGCCGCCGCGGCACCAGTTCGATTTGACGCGCGCTCAGTTCGTTCCGCATCGTTATGGGGTAGATGATGGATCGAGCCGCCCGCCACGTCCTCCCGCACAAGTCCATGCTCAATGAGTCGAGCGTAAAGCTCCTCATCGTCCCATCCGTAGGTAGTAATATATTCGTTAAATCCACCGAGCTCTATTAGCGGCGCCCGCTTGACGTAAAAGAAACCGTTTACAAACGCCTGATGCCTAGCTGCGGTACGCCAGTTGCCAGCTATGAAGGCTTTGGGCCGCAACAGATTGCGGTTGAAAAAGTCCGGCTCGATAACAATATCAGCATCAGCCTTTAGAATCCTAGCACACTTGGCGGACTGAAATCCGAGATTGAATGCGTAGCTCAAAATCCACCGCGGCTCATCGTCGACACGCACAACACGAATTCGGTGGTCGCTGATACCGCTACCAGCTAGGTCTTCAGCCACTGGGATTTCAGAAGTCCAGTCGACAATGACAATCTCAGTGATTTGCGGACAAGCGATCCAAGACGGTAAGGCGCGCTTCAAATTCTCATTACGATTTCGGCAGGCCGTGACGAGGCTGACACTGGTCGAAATGCCCTGTGCAGCCCCTGAAGCGATCTCGGGGCCAGCGTTGAGCTCCTGCTCCAAGCCGTACGCCTCATACAATTGCTGGATTAAAGCCTTGCGGCGCTCCGCTCCAGATGAGGAATCCCTGTCTGCAATCTCGCGAGCAGCCCGAAGCGCCAGTCGTGCGCGGTCGGCGGCACCTTGCGACGAATAACTACGCGACGCAGCGATGCGTTCCCAGAAGTTAACAAGTGAGGATGTCATTACGACCCCAAGCATTCCCAGCGTATTACGGCGGCGCGCGCACCTGACCAATTTAGATTACGGTGATAGGCGAAGCGTAATTGCGGTCAATACCCCATCCGCGCCTTCAGCCAGGAATAATGTTTGCTAGCCTCCACCTCTTCGGAAAACCCTTCAGGCCATCGCTTGGGCTCAAGGGGCCGAATTCGCCTCCCTCCGCGCCCACTGTCGCCCGTCATTGGTAGGGCACTGAGAAGCGCCTCAAACCCCGGCACGAAATCAAGCTCAAGGGCCTGGCAAAGCGCACGCATGGTTGCCTCCGGGTCTGCCACAAATTCTTCGTACTGGAAGATCGGTAGATTGTCATGATCATCCAGGAAGACCGCATAGCGCCGACAATATTCGTCAAAGTTGCCGGGCTGGAAATGAACCCAGCCGTTACGGCTGAGCGAAAGCCAGCTTTCCAGTGGATCGCGGACCGTCACTACCGAGCGGGTGTTCATCGTCTCTGCCAATAGCGCGCTATGAGCCGGCCGGTCAGGGATCGCTTCGCCCACGCAATAGTGAGAGTGAGAGTGATCACGGATTACGAGGCGCAGACCGCTAGCTGTCAAATCGTCATAGACCGAGCGAAGGGCGGTCGTATACGCTCGAATGGACACCTCGTCTGGCAAATCCTGCCGCAGGTATCGAAGATGCCCCAGCAGGTCAGTAGGCGCGAAACGTGGCTTGCGTTTATCGAAACCTCGCCGAGCAAGCGGATCGATCTCGCTGAGAACACACGTATTGGGCATCGCCGCGATCGCCTTGGCGAACAGGGTTCCGCCTGAACAGGCCAGATGATGGATTGTGCAGAGCGGGCGGCGGCCACGCGTTCTCGATGCCTCCAGAAGATTACGCGCCTGTTCAATCAGGCTGGGGAGAGGACCAGCCGGCACATCCGGTACCGCGCGCGTCTGGTTGCTGTCGAGCAAGTCCAGACAGTCGTCAACGACAGTCCTGAGCTCCGACTCGGTGTCTTCACCGCGACTCATTCAGACGCCTCATTGCTACCAGACCCCTTGCCCCGCTTTCGGCCTTGAGCGGTTGTAGAAGACTTAGGCATCGACTCGGACTGCTGACCGTCATCGAGGGCAGGTGTTTGGAGATAGGCGGCCGCATCACCGAGCCTTGCGACTAGCTTCGCCAACAAATCATCCTGGCTTTCCTTTAGCATCAACAGATCACGATACTCAGCCTGTAGACTTCTCAGGTCAGCCTGCGCCAAGGTCTGTGCGCGCACCGCGATGCTCAAATCTTCCTTAGCACGATCACATTCGGTGCGCGCCTCCTCACGCTCACGACGGGCAGCCGCGAGCGATTGATTCGACTCGTTCTCGATCTGGCTGCGCATTCGGTCCAGCTCGCCTTGATGAGAGGACTGAAGATCCTCAATCCGCGCCCTCAGGGCGTCGAGCTTTTCACCATCCGAACGAGCGCGCTCGTCAGCCTCGCGGCGAACGCTGTTCAGCTTACTCTCGGCTTGCTCAGCGGCTGAACGTACGCCCTCAAGCTCACGCCGGAGGGTGTCCACACGAGATTGCACCGAAGCCGCCGCCTCGTCCGCGCTTGCGCGCTTGTTCGCTTCGCGTCCGGCATAATCGCACATCTCTTTAAGTTCAGCGCGAAGCGATTCGTTTTGTTCACCTGCTTCGTGCGCCTCGCTCTGCAAGGCTTCAACCTCGCGGCGGGCAGCGTCGCGCTCCATCACGGCCTCGTCGCGCTCCTTTGAAAGCCTCGCTTCAAGCACTGATAGCTCAGCGACGTGTTCGCGATGGCGCTCCGAAGCTAGGTCCTTGAGCTCAGAGAGCTCTTTTTGGGCAGCGTTCTTGTCGGCGCCAGCCTGCTCTAGCGCCGCCTGGACCGACTCCAACTCGACTCGGGCTGCCTTCAACTCTGCAGAGCGTGACTCACGCTGCCTTTCCGCCTCCTCCAGTCCAGATCGCACGCTCTGCAGGATAGACAGGGCATCGTCGCGCTGCGCCTGGACCGCCTTTAGATCGGCCTGCAGGCGCTCACGGCTAGCTTGTACCGCAGCGACCTCTGCCTGCGAGGCTTTTAGCGCGTCGTGGGCCTCATCTCGCTCCGCTTCGACTGCCTTGAGCTTCCGTTCCAAACCGTTCGCGCGACGTTTGGCCGCCGAGGTCCGTCCGCGTTCAGCCTGCAAGGCCTTTTCGGCCTGTGCAACGTCACGACCAGCTTTATCAAGTTCTGCTTCAAGCGTAGCGGTGATGTTACTCAGCTTATCACGTTCTTCAGCGAGTATCGCGGCTTGCGCCTCAGACGCCAGAGACACCTGCTCAAACTGTTCCTCTAGCTGGTTGAGCGCCTCCGCATGACGCTCAGCTCGCCGCTCCGCCTCTCCTAGACGAGCTTTTAATTCACGATTGGCTTGTTCGACAGCCGTGCGGGCGCGACGCTGATCATAAAGAGCGTGGCTGAGCGCAGCAATACGATCGGACTCGCCTTCGGATGAAGGCGAAACCGGTGTCTGACCCAACGCGGGCTTGGACTGGACTGAGTCCTGCGCCGGCTCGGCACTATTTCGCCGCGCGCGCACGATCCGGTTCAACCCCGCACCTACCAGACCAGCCTCGAAACCAGCCTCCGAAAAACGGCTGATCACCCAATCCGCAGTAGCACCGCCCTCAAAAAGCGCACGCGTTCCGCAATGTACTTCAAGCTCACCTAGCGCAGTCAGAAGCCCCGATGCACCTAAAGCCTCAATAAGCGCACATTCCTCTCCATTGACATCCAAAACAAGGCGCACGCCAGACAAATCCCCCGAAATCCGGGAGCCAAGAAAGCTAACTATATCCTGCGGTATGAGCGTATCTTCCGCCTCATTTCCAAGCCCTGGATAGAGCTCCTTCAGCGCAGCAGGGGCATTAAACCCAGAGGCATCAGGCAGATTGCGGCGCACAAAGGTTCTCTCGGTGGTGTCAGCCGCGATAGCTGCCTGCACGATGGTGACGTTTTCCTGGCCTTCCGCGGCGCGCTTGAGAGCTTCAGCTGCTTCACTGCGCGGTTCAACAAGAATTAGCCGATCAGCCTCGCCAGCCTGGCGCTCAAGATCTGCACCTTCGCCAGCACCAACGACGATAATGGTATCCAGCAGTCGCGTGCTCATCACTCCGCGTCCTCAATAGGGTCGACAGGTTTACCTTCGATGGATACGGCAACCCGGCCTTCCTCGCGGCCAAAGCGCAGATAGTGGACGAGTGGATTCAGATGGGAACCCTTCAAATCCGGGTTCAGATCAAGGTAGGCGCTGGAGGAGAACTTTGGCCCTGCCGGCCGCCCTTCCTGACCACCATGTAGCAGATAATGAAGAGCCGGATCTTCGCCTTGCTTGGCAACGTCTGGATAACGCTCTGTATACCAGGCGCCGTCAAACAAGTCGGACCCCCGAATAAGTTCAAGGTCTCGCCCCCTGCGCAAGCGAGCAAAGAGACTGCGAACCGGAGCCGATCGGCTGCTTGGTGTCGCCACGGGCACCAGAGCGCGCGAAGAAGATAACGCCTTCTGGCCCGCCCCGGCACAGGCTGCTTCTAAATCCGCGCGGCAGAGCTCAAGCGCTTCGGCCAGCGCCTCGTTTTCTATATGCAGTCGCGCGGTGTCCGTCTGCTCGCGGGCATCTACAGGTATCTTCGCCCATGCCTGGGCCGCGGCTTCAAAACCCTTGGGGTCCAGACCGGTGCGCCGAAGCCCAGCGGTCAACGACGCAGCGTCCAGGGCCTCCAGCAAATCCATCACAGCTTGATTATCGCGAACCCAACGCTCGGCAGCCTGTTCGAATAGACAGGCAGGTTCGGCCGCGGGTGCAGGTACAGACACCGCGGCCAGCTCCACCCCAGTACGCAGACTGATACGCGAGCAAAATCGCGCCGGATCCTTCAAAGCCAGAATTGCATCGGCGCTCGCAACTGAAGCCGGCGCGGCGTCCAGAAGCCGCGCGGCCGCCTCTGCCCCACGCTGCCACTCGTTGAGCGCTTCGACCGGATCGGATCGCGCGGCCAAAGCGCGCGCCGCCGCAAGGGCTGGCGAGACAAAGGCGATCAAGACGAGCTCACCTTCTGCTGGTGCGGCGGCCCTGGAAACAGTGTCGTCAGAGGCGCTCACCGAAATCGCCGCAGATTTTTCATCCCCAGCAAGAAGAGCAGTGAGCTGAGAACGCTCCGCTTCAAACAAACCTTCGATCCGTAAACGCATACCTGCGCCTCTTCTACTTCAAGCTAATCAGACCCCCTACTCCAACACTGCGGACGCCGAAAAACCTACTTATTTCAAGCTCGACATTATGAACCGGCCGGACATCATATTTTCTCTACATTCCTGACATTATGAGGCCCAGACGGCTTATACAGAATCGAGGTATACACGACGATATAATTTTAGTCGTTTCGCAAGCACCTCCAATTCCGCTCTGTCAGGCGTAAAAGAGCGATGCCACCCAGCGTTGCGACGGAGGGTCTTTGCCGGGACACCTTCAATCACCCTGCCATCCTCAAAGCTTTTGGTCACCAGAGATTTGGCCCCAATCACCGAACCCGGGCCGATGATCGAGTCCTTTATTACGTAGGCACCTTCACCCATCCAAACATGCGGGAAAAGAATAACCTCAGATCGCCTTTCCGAAGCTCCTTTATTGACTAAATCAAAGTTGCGCGTATCGAATACTGCATGCATATCTGAACCTCGCAAACCACATTGGGCGGAGATCATGCAGTCCTCTCCTATAAGAATATTTCCGCCATGCGCCGCACTCACGAACAATCCATTAGCGGTCACATCCTTGCCTATAAATATAAGGCAGTCATCACTGGGTAAATTTGCCTTAATGATTAATGGTGCAGCACAATGAAAGTCCCCACGCCCAGCATCGTAAAGACAATTACCACGTCCTCCGAATTTTATTTCGCCGCGCATTTTGGAGTCCAACCCCAGTGCGACGATATTTCGCTCAGAACGCTTCGAGAAGTTAATTTTCAAACGGCCCGATCGCTTATTAAGTTGTGCTCCAGGAGCGGAAATAACAAAGTTTTTTTCTAGCTCGCCTTCGACAAATATATTGGCTTCTTCAAGTTCAGCGCGATCAAGCGGACGGTAGGCGCCGAGATCAAAGGGATAACTAAATCCTAAGCTCCCCAGTTGTGGCGCGCCGCCAATTCGATCCAACAACCAATCCATGGGTTAGCCCTCAACTCCAGGCTTGTTCACTCGGCATTTGCTCACTGATAATCTAGGTAACTCGATTTGATGAGAACACGCCCAAGCCGCGAAACCGCGCCCCCCGACAATAGAAATCATTGACACCACTTAGGTCGCTATTATCAAGTTCTTTAAAACGCGCCGGAGAGCGCCGATTTGCATAGTTTCACCGGAGACGATCATGAAAAATTACAGCATGCAAGCTCTATCGCCGCTCTCGCCCATCGATAAGGTGTCCTTACCCTACAGGCTAGGCCGGACCAGATTTGATGACCACTCATTAGACGGATTTGCGACGGCACTCTTTCAGTCACTCAAGAGGCATGGATATCCTCTCGAATCGAACGTAGAACAATTCAGACAGATTTTCAGCGACTTTTTTCAATCCTATGTCCCTGGTATCCCTGAAACTCTGATCAACAACGTAGGTTCAACAAATCATCAGGGACTATTGCCGCTTTGGATAACAGCTCATGAGTTGGCACCCACTCATGTAATTGAGAGCGGCGTGTTCATCGGAGGCTCCTTGCGCATGTTTCGCAATGCCCTTCCTTCGGCGAGGATTGATGCGTACGACATCTCATTCGGGCCTCTCAGATATCATGACGATTCAATTATTTATTCAGAGTCCGAGTGGTCACTGTCGCCTCCGGAACTGGAGGATCCGGATCGCACACTAGTCTTTTTTGACGATCATATTTCAGCAGCACGACGCATTCAGGAGGCTCGCTCTCTGAATATCCGTTGGATCGTGTTTGACGATAACCCTTCAGTTGGAACTATGAGCAAGTACCGGTACCCTAGCATCCCCTCGCTCCCACTCATTCTCGATGAAGACCTCCCCGACGGCGCACGCCTGCAATGGCATCACGCTCCAACGAAGACAAGCGTAGAATATACCCACAGCGCGGAAGACTGTAGGGCGGCCCGTAATTGTATCGCGTCAGCGGTCAACCTCGGTGCCGCCTTCAGCGCCATTGGGTCGGAGTGCGGCGACAAGTGGCTCGTCGAACTACATCGCGACCAACTCGCCGAGCCGGTCACCGGCTAGTAATTAAGAGTCTCAAAGTCGCTGATATACGCCTTTTCAATCCGCGCTCTGTCCTCGCTATGTAGGCTTCGCCATGCGTCTTTTTCTGCTGAAATGTTTACACGCGTTGTAACTGCCGCCTCCACTAACTCAGCGTTGGTCTGCTCGCTGAG
The DNA here is from genome assembly GCA_024178355.1 of Maricaulaceae bacterium EIL42A08. Lineage (GTDB taxonomy): Bacteria > Pseudomonadota > Alphaproteobacteria > Caulobacterales > Maricaulaceae > Oceanicaulis. Next base: position 450,363 of record JAMZNZ010000001.1, read on the forward strand.
ACCAAGCTGACGGAAAAACGCTGAAAGGTCAGCTGATAATGACTCCAGCTTCAGGGCATTAAAGCCTTCGTGATCTTCATACCACGATGACTGGGGCTTTGAGGCGAGAACCTGATTGCAAAGGCCGCTGTCAATATATTCGGCAAAAGTGATGGGCTCGTCATCTTGCAGCATGCGAGCAACATCTCGCCCATGCTTCAGCGCCTCTTTGACTTTGAAGCGGTAGGCTGAATAAGTCCGCGCATAGGGGTTCCGAAATACTGCCACGCGCCGAAAGCTTTGGTAAAAACTGTCTCTAAAAAAGGCGCGCGCCTGCGCGACATTCGTATGTTTTCGTAGCCGCCCCGCTTCTCGAGGCTCGACACTATTTGCCATGGCATCGGGTTGCGCAATAATTGTCTGTTCAAAACCCTCAGGACGCTCATCAGGCCTATGCCAAGACTTTACAACAGCATTCTCGCCTGCCTTTTCTAGAACTGTGTAATCATCGAGAATGACACCATGCGCTGGCGCGCCACTAAAATTTTGCAAAACCCGCTTCAGGGACGTGCCGCCTGTTTTGGGCACATGAAACAACAAAAAACGATGCTCAAATCCCATAATCATATCGAACTCACAGAAAATGGTACCCGACGTCGAACTCCAAATTCTCCTGCCCCGTCTCGCGGAGATATACTTTTACCTGTTCAGAATTCGCAAAGCGGCTGACGACATTCCTAGCGCCAGACTTGCGATATTGAGAGTGGATCTCCTCCATTTCTGGCGGGTTGATCCCCAGGAAAACAAAGACAGACCGCATATAAAGTTCGTTGCCGAGTAGCTCATAGGGCATAAAAAAATATGGTTGGGACTTTGTGTTTAGCCTCTCGATCATCCGCGCATACCAGCTGGAGATCCATTTTCTGCGCCGCTCAAATTCTTCTGCGTCAAAGACAATCTCTACGGTTTCAGGCGTCTCATCGGGCGTAAATGCATACCTATTTCTGGCCGAAGCCTCCAAATCTGACGAAAACTGAGCAAGCGCGTTCATGCGCACCAGCACAATCTTTTTCACCTGACTATCGTCAATCATCGCTTCCGCGACGCGATCATCATGACCAGGAAAGATCTTGAAACCAGTTAAATACCTACTTTCTGTCTTCGCCATAAGTGCTTCGAGATAGCCGAAGGGGTCTTCCTTCCGTTGCTCAACGCTGAAGCCCGGCGAGTCGATCTCATGGGTTTCACCAGCAAAAAACTTCTTCAACGATTCAATGATTGTATTCTGATGAAATGGTTCCCCATGGATCCATATGTCCGCGTGGCGGTTCAGCATGGACACAAAATGGTTCGAGCCACTACGAGCCGATGCCAATACGCAAAATCGATTTCTCACAAAACCCTCTCTCATATACCAGACAGCAGCACTCTTGAATGTTTGGTACCAAGTTTCAAGGTTACGGGCACAGGCCAATTCTGACATGGTTTCAATTTTACAAGATTAGTCAATTTGCGCTTCACGTAAAAAGCTTGACCAGCCTTGAGGATCTTCCACCCCCGACAGGTGCCGGTGTAGAGCTCTGTCGATTGCCTCAAGCGCCACCTGAAGCGTTCCGTCGCCTCCAGCTTCTCCGAGGCCCTGCATTGTACCGGTCTCGGGATCAGTGAAAAATCTTACATAGGGGCCCCAGTTATCACTTTCGACGGTCGAGCGGTCCAGTCCGGGTAGCAGAACAAAGGCTCCATCATTTTCACGTAATTCGACACCAGTGTAATCTTCACCCTTGAGAAGCTTTAGAAAGAAGGTCGGCAACGAGCGGCCATTCACCGTCAGACCATCAATCTGCAGCGTCAATGAGGCATGCGCCTCGTCAGAGCGGTCTTCCGCGCATGTGATCTGGACTCCGTTGTCAGAGGCAGACGCAGGCTTATCACTCGACAGTGCTGTTGCGACTTTGCGGGCTACGACGCTCCACTGCTGTGGGTTTAGACCTTCCACGGCACCGGCACCGATCTTTTCGGCCATGGCGACAAGAAGGATAACAAGCGGATTGCCATCCGTAGCAATCTCGGACAGATGCGGCTCGGCCGCCCCGGTCTCTGTACTAACGAAGATGCGCACATAGCCGCCATACTGATCCAAGCCGATTTTTTCGCGGGGAATTCCATTAAGCAGCTGTAGCGCATGGTCGTTTTCCCGCAGCTCGACACCGTCGTAATCAGCGGCAGTGAGCAGTTTGACGAAAAGTTCGCCGAATTTCTGGCCTCCGACCCGCAATCCGGCAACCCTGATCGTCAGGGAAGCGTGCTCTTCTGCAGAACGGTCCTCAGAGACTGACAGCTCAAGCCCAGACTCGATCGCTTCCCTCACTCGCCGAAGAATTTCCGGAGCAAGGTTATCCATTACCCCCGACAATTCCGGAGCCGGGGCAACATTTGCCTTTGCCGTGACGTCTTCAATCTGAGCTACCGGTTTCAGCAATATCTCGGCAGAATCAGAATTTTGCTTCAGATCAAACGGTTCAGGCCGGACCTGCAGGGCATCCGCTCGCCGCCATTCGAGCTTCTCCATCTTCAGCTCGACCGGAGCCGCCGAGACTATATCCACGTCCAGCGACTCCCACATGGGCGCTGCCGTAGGTGGTACGTCGCAGTGCGCCAGTTCAAAACCTTTCGAGCGGGTCCATTCAACGGACACTGGCTGACCGTTTACTAGGACAAGGAGGGAGTCGGCATCAAACAGCCTTCCAGCGGCGCGCACCGCGAAACGAAGCGTCGCTGCGCAACCCTTATGGACGCGCGCTGAATAACTGGCCGCCGTCAACGGCTCGGTCCAGCCTGTCGTGCCAGGCGCTTCCTGCTTTGAAACCGGAATAAGCGCTTCCCGCACAGTCGTGTCGGCACCGCCCTCGCAGCGGACAACAGTCAGGCCTTTCGTCAGCAGCCCGAGTTTCCGCGGATCGTCGCCATCCTCCATGACCCAACCCGGCTTGAGCGTGATGCTTCGCACCGCCGCTTCGGGGTCTTCTTCGACGAACTCAGCTGCCACTGTCCAGCTACCGTCCGCTTCGGGGTCTTCTTCGACGAACTCAGCTGCCACTGTCCAGCTACCGTCCGCTTCGCGGGTCGAACGGGTTTCAAGCGCCATCCCGTCAACCATTATCGTGGCGTTCTCGACCTGATCATCAGAAAAACTGAAAGCACCAGAGAACATGATTTCCCAGGCACCTTTCCCTGGAATCGGTACCCTAACCGAGGCCGCATCAGAGCTCCAGCGTACTGGGGATTGCTGCGCGGTCTCCAACTCATACCACCCCTGCCCTGCCAACCCTTCAGCGCCCAGCCGGATATCGTCGCCCTCCGGGGAGGCAAACACCGCGCCGGCGCTCATCCATCGGTCCGTCAACTGGTCGACCATGGCCTTGATGCCATTTGCCGCAGAGAAGCGCTCCGCTGCCTCGTCGCGTGCATCAGAAGCAGCTTGCAGCGCTTGCGTCACCGCTTTGGCCATGGCGCTCGGTTCGCTGTTGGAATAGCTCTCGTGAGACGCCCCCCAAAAAATACACTCGGCCTCCAACCAGGTATCAGCGGGAACCACCAAGGTGCTTTTGGAAGCAATCGCCTCCCACACCACGCCAGAAGACTTTCGGCGATACTCCATCGAGTCATAGGGCAACAGCACCGTCGCTGCCGAGCCGAGAAGGTCGGCAAAAACATCCCCGGGGAGCGGCGCAAGCTTAAGTTCGAGATTGGGGTGATCGCCTGCCAGGGTCTTTAGCGCCTCTAACGCCTCCAAAGCGGGTCCCCACGCCGGCTCGGGGTTGGCGTGGATCATGAAGCGCAGCTCAGGATGCTTGGGACACAGCGCCTCGATCACGCCCGGCAGCTTGTCCACCCCCTTGTTGATCTTGGCATCACCAGCAAAAAGCAAGACCCGGTCGCCCTGCGGCTCGGCGCGCGGAAGCGTTTCATCAAATGTCGTCAAGATTGGATGCGAGGGAATTTTCACACCAGCAAGATTGGAAAACTGGTGCGCATGCTGGGGCCCGGATCCAAAGAAATGAATGTTGAGTCGATGCTCACGCACGATCCTGAACGCCTCTCGGTAGGCGAGCGCAGCCGCAGGTTTCTCGATTTGTAACTCGCCTGCCTCGTCAGGGCCGATGCCCGCTGGCAGCATCAGGAATATGCAGAAGCAGGGCCGCTTCGCGATCGGCAAGTCAGCAATCCAATTAACCAAACCAACCAAGGTGATCTCGCTAACTGTGTGGACAATGACCAGATCGCCAGGGTCGAACATATCCTGGGGGATCGCAGAGAGCTCGGCGAGCACAGCCTGGTTGCCCAGCTCCACATCATCAAAAGCAGCGAACAACCTGTCTTTGGAAAAAGCTCGATAGGCGGTTGTTTGGAACAAACGCTTAACAGGCACCCCGTCCAACGTGTCACGCGGAAAATTTTCATGGGAGAGGATCAACGGATCAACACCGCGCCGGCGAAATTCGCGAGCAATTACTCTGTCGTACAGGGCGTGATGTCCGTGTTCACCGTCAAGGTTCGGATCAAGAATGATTGTGCGCATTGCACCTACCTGGATTGAAGCATCATAAGCAACGGATCGGCCGGATCCGCGGCAACGTCGTTTTCCGCAAGACTGACCAGCAGCGCAAGCGCAGCGTCCCGCCTGTCCTCTGGCGCCATTCGCGACAGCATCGCAAACGCCGCTCCAGAATCTGCCTTGTAAAGCTCGCAGAGACGCTCCGGCATGGGAGCCGGCACAACGGCTTGAACCGGTCGGCGAGGTGGAAAGCGGATCGGCGACAGGCCAGTGCCTTGCCCTGCTGCATGCGCCGCTCGGCGGCGCACCAGAACTATGCGGTCCTGGTCGAAGGCTCCCAGCCGCAAGCTCAGCGTCCGCCCAGCGCCTGGCTTCAACCGCACACGTTCGACCATGCCGGTAGCCGTTTGCATCTGGCTGGACGATTCGACGGCAGTCCCGGTAACGGTCATGATCGGCGGAGCAACTTGGCGCTCAGCATGAAAGACGATCAAACGAAAATCCACCACCTCGCCCTCATTCGGCAACGCGAGCCGGAAGCGGCGCGCCTTCTCCGAAGCTGACACCTGAAGAGACAACGCCCCGGAGACTGGAATATCATAGATCGTTGGCATGACTGCGGCCTCACCCCGCCTTGCGCTTGCGCTTGCGCATCGGTCGCGGCGCGGCATGGTGTTCGTAAAGTTCGGCATATTGCTCAGCCATTCGCTCCCAGGCAAAACGCTCGGCGTTGGCCCGGGCAGCAACACCCATTCGCTCCCGCAGCGCTTTGTCGACAAGAAGTGGGCGCAGGCCCTCTGCAAACGCCTCGATATCTGACGGGCACAGCACCCCTGCGTCGCTGCTCACATATTCCGGTAAACCGCCATTGTCACTGGTGACCACAGGGCACCCGCAGGCCATTGCCTCCAGCAATGCGTTATTCGCGGTGGCAGCAGCCAATGGCATGAACATAACGTCGCACTGGCGGTACTCCTCAACCAGCTCTTCATCGGAAATGCCCTGCAGGACGGTTACGTAATCTGGCGCGCCAGCCTGCTCGATGGCTTTGGACACAACCCGATACTCAAACTTCAGCCCTTCCTCAGCAAGCCGGTCCAGCGCAGCGAAGGCCAGGTCATAATCGCGTAACCACTGCCCGACCGCCAGCAGACGAATTGTATCGCCACCGTGGTGAGGCACACCTTTGGAGCAAAAAAACTTAGTGTCGACGCCGTGCCTGATGGTGTGCACCGGAATTTCGCGCAAAGCATGACGCAGGAAACGGGTCTGGTCATCGCACATGGTAGTGACCAGATCGAAGCGCTCCAACCCAGCTGAAGACAGCCAGTCGCGCAGATATTTGTTGGGTTGATGGAGCATGGTTGCCAGGGTCGGGCGACCATGATCAAAAAATTCCTCCGGAAGACGCGATACCAGCCAGCCACTCAGTTCGCCGTCGATGAAGTGAACCAGGTCGAAGCGCTCGGACTTGATCAGCCGCGCCAGCTCCCACTCAGCCAACCAGGCGTTAGATTGAGTACCCAGCGGCGCTGAACCCAAGAGCTTTCCGACATCACGAAGCTGCTGACGCTGGCTATCACCAACAGCTAGGTCCGACCCGAGTGGGACAACCACGTTTGTAACCACAAACCGATCGCGCGGCAGATGGCGCAAGTATTGGTAAGGCCCGGAATGGGCGGAGTGATGTTCGTGAAACGACCGCACCGCCAGGACGCGAATGCGATCATAGTCAATCGAAGCCGCCTCACCGTAGGTCACTGTCTGCTCACCCAGGCGCTCGGCACCCTCATTCCGCAGAAAATGCGTCATGGGGAATTTAGCAAACTTGCCACCGACCTGTTCATCAACCGGCGTAACCAGACGCGAGCGGACCGCGTCGGCCAGCAGCACAGGTACAGCCGGTTCGCCGGGTTCGGGCTTTTCCGGGATCGCCACTGGCGCTGGCCACCGTGACAGCGGTTTCTTGCCAAGCGCCTTGCGATAAGCGTTCACAAGCGCCTTGCCGATGGCCTCAGGATCATTGCGCTCAACGACCACCTCTCGGCAGGCGTGGCGCGCATGCCCGTCGCCGTGGAACCGCGTCAGCGCCTGGCCTACACCGTCGGCAAAAGCATCAGAGTCGCCCACATTTGTAACCTGCCAGCCGGTCTCGTCGTGAGCGACCATGTCTGACATGCCGCCGGTGCTGAATACAACGGAAGGCGTGCCGCAGGCACCCGACTCCACAACCGAATTGGGATAATTGTCCTCAATCGAGGGAAACACGAAAAGATCGGCAGCAGAATAGATTGAAGCGAGTACGCGGTCGTCAGAGATTTCCCCGACCCCCATCGTCTCGAAACGCGCCGGTAGCTCGAAAGGCTCGCCACGCCCGAAGCTGACAAGGGCAATTCGCCCCTTGAAAGCTTTTACTGACGGGTGAGCTTCAAGCGCCTGAAACGCGTTCAGAAGAATATCTGATCCTTTGCGGGCTTCTGAATTATCGAAATTGCCGAACAACAAAATCGCATCGTCCGCCTGAAAACCAAGCGCTGCGCGAACCTCATCGCGAGCCGTTGGGGCAAACACTTCTGTGTCGATGGGATTCGGGATCAGTGTGGTCGGTGCCTCACCCAGAATCGCGCTACTTGTCGAAAGCTTTTTCATCCACTCGCATAGAGCGACGACATGAAAGCCCTCAGGCCCACCGCCATAAGCGGCCAGCTTGTCTTCAAAATTCAAGCTGGCCAGACCCAGCCGATCACTCATCTGCGGGCATTTCATGCAGGCGGTCTGAAACTGGACACAGCCCGATGCATAATGGCACCCACCGGTGAAGGCCCACATGTCGTGGAGCGTCCAGAATACCGTTTTACCCGCATCCAGGAGACGGCGAATCTGAACCGGAGTGACCATCCAGGTTGGCCAGTGCAGGTGCACAATGTCAGCCGCGATAACTGCAGGGTGCTGATCAATTGCGACGCCGGGATACCCGATGGAGAACAAGGACCCCCCTACCGGTGCACGTTTTTCCGGGATCACTCCCCACTGAAGGCGCTTCTCAAGGATTTCACCAACACCGCCGCACTCAAACGCAGCGCGATTTATCCTGAGCTCGCCTGGATCGAGCTCACCGCCAGAGAGACATGCAAAGCGCGATTCCATGCCTACTGCCGCACAAGCCGCACTTGCCCGTCGCGCGGCGCGCCCTGCACCACCGTCGCTGCTGTGAGCGATATGAACAATGTTCAGCGCCAAACCCTGCCCCGCCTAATTCCCGCAATTCCAACCAACCACGCTGTAACACGCGCACTGGCCAAGACACACGCATGCGTCTCGTTGCAAACCCTGTCTTAGCAAGCTCTTCCTGCGAGTGAAACCGAATTTAGCGAGTCATATTTCAGCTATTCGCCCACATTACCCTGGCTGACTTGGATACCGTCACTCGACCGTAGCATCCGTAATTTCAGACTAGCCATGCGTATTCGCAACGAGCCCTTGCGCTTCGATTGCCAATAAGCTAGGCGTCCGTCCACCTTTGCTGAGGGACAGGTATGACTGAATCTAACGCTGACGCAATCCGCGAATATGCCGCCCGCTTTGGTGCCAACCGGGGCGAGCGCAAATCAGAACTCTCCCCCCATCTGGCCGCGCTTGAAGCGGAAGCGATCCACATCATGCGTGAAGTCGCTGCGGAGTTTGAGAATCCGGTGATGCTGTACTCCATCGGCAAGGACTCCACGGTCATGCTGCACCTGGCCATGAAAGCGTTCTGGCCAGCCAAGCCGCCCTTCCCGTTCCTGCACATCGACTCGCTATGGGAGTTTCAGGCGATGGGCGCGTTTCGCGACACCCTGGCAGAGGCCCTGGGTCTGGACATGATTGTCTGGGTCAATGAGGAAGGTAAGGCACGCAATATTGATCCGTTTGTGCACGGATCAGCTCTTCACACCCAAGTGATGCGCACAGATGGCTTGCTTCAGGCGCTCAACAGCGGAAAGTACGACGCAGCCTTTGGCGGGGGGCGCCGCGACGAAGAGAAGAGCCGCGCAAAGGAGCGTGTCTTCTCGTTCCGCAACGAAGCCCACGCCTGGGACCCGCGCAACCAGCGCCCGGAGCTGTGGCGCATCTTCAACACCCGGATCCGCAAGGGCGAAAGCATACGCGTCTTCCCGCTGTCAAACTGGACCGAGGTCGATATCTGGCAGTACATCCTGGAAGAAAGCATTCCGATCGTTCCCCTGTACTTCGCCGGCGAGCGCCCGGTGGTGGAGCGAGATGGTACGCTGATCATGGTCGATGATGAGCGTATGAAGATGGACCCGGGCGAAACGCCCGAGATGAAGAAAGTCCGCTTTCGCACCCTGGGCTGCTACCCATTGACGGGCGCTGTAGAAAGCGATGCGGAAACCCTGGAAGAAATCGTTCTGGAAATGCTTACCGCGCGCACATCCGAACGCGCCGGGCGCCTGATCGATTTTGACGAAGCGGGATCCATGGAAAAGAAAAAGCGCGAGGGATATTTCTAAGATGGCTGATGGAACGCGCGCAGAAGTCATGGAACGCCTCACAAAAGCCGGTGAGCGCGGCGTACTTCGCTTTATCACCTGCGGTTCGGTTGATGACGGGAAATCCACGCTGATTGGTCGGTTGCTGTTTGACTCCAAGCTTTTGTTTGAAGATCAGATCAAGGTTCTGGAGCGCGACTCCAAAACCCACGGCACAGCCGGTGACGATATTGATTTCGCCCTTCTTCTCGACGGGCTCGAAGCCGAACGCGAGCAGGGCATCACGATTGATGTGGCCTATCGCTTCTTCAACACCGAGAAGCGCAAATTCATTACTGCCGACACGCCTGGCCACGAGCAGTATACACGCAACATGGCCACTGGGGCCTCGACCGCAGACCTCGCAATCATTCTGGTAGACGCTCGCAAGGGCATGTTGCCCCAGACCAAGCGCCACACCTATATCGCGTCGATGATGAATATCCGTCACGTGGTTCTGGCGGTGAACAAAATGGATCTGGTTGAGCATTCACGCTCACGCTTCCATGAAATCGTCTCTGAGTATCTGAAAATTGCTGAAGGCCTCGGCTTTAACTCCATTACGCCGGTGCCGATCAGTGCGCGGTATGGGGACAATATCTTCCAGCGATCGGAAGCCATGAGCTGGCATGATGGTCCGACATTGATGGAGCACCTGGAAGCAGTGGATACCCTGGCCGAGGACGAAGCCAATTTCCCGTTTCGCATGCCGGTTCAATGGGTCAACCGGCCCAATCTGGACTTCCGGGGTTTTGCCGGGACGATTGCGGCAGGCAGCGTGAAGCCGGGTGATGACGTGCTCGTCGCTCACTCTGGCAAGCCGGCCCAGGTCAAGCGTATCGTGACCGCCGACCGTGATCTGGAGGAAGCCAGCGCCGGTCAGGCCGTGACGCTTGTACTGGACCGCGAGGTAGATATTGCGCGCGGTGATATGCTGGTCGATCCCCAGGCTCGCCCAGAGGTCTCCAGCCAGTTCGCTGCTGAAATCTTGTGGATGGCTGAGGAAGAGATGCTGCCAGGCCGCTCCTACCTGCTCAAGGCGGGCGGTCAGGTCACCCCGGCCTCGGTCACCACGCTCAAGCACAAGCTCAACATCAACACGTTTGAGAAAGAGCCGGGCAAAAGCCTGAAGCTCAATGAGATCGGGGTCTGCACCCTGTCCAGCTCCAAGCCGATCGCGTTTGATTCCTACAAGGACCAGCGCGAAACCGGATCGTTCATTCTGATTGACCGGTTTACCAACCAGACCGTTGCAGCCGGCATGATCGAGTTCTCGCTGCGCCGTGCGAGCAATGTTCACACCCACGCGATGGACGTGAACAAGGAGCGCCGCTCTGACCTGAAATCCCAGAAGCCGGGCATTTTGTGGTTTACCGGCCTGTCAGGGGCGGGCAAGTCCACGGTCGCCAACCTGGTCGAGCGCAAGCTGGCCGAAGCGGGGCGCCACACCTATTCGCTCGACGGCGACAATGTGCGCCACGGGCTCAACAGGGATCTGGGCTTTACCGATGCGGACCGGGTCGAAAACATCCGCCGGATCGGCGAGGTCGCAAGGCTGATGGTAGATGCGGGGCTGATTGTTACCTGTTCCTTCATTTCGCCCTTCCGCTCGGAACGACAGATGGTGCGCGATCTGGTCGAGGACGGCGAGTTCATTGAAGTCTTTGTGGATGCGCCCCTGGAAGTCTGTATGGAGCGCGATCCCAAGGGCCTCTACAAGAAAGCCCAAGCGGGCGAGATCAAGAACTTCACCGGATTTGATAGCCCCTATGAAGCGCCGGAAAGCCCCGAGCTTCACATCAAAACCGCCGAGATGTCCGCTGAAGCGGCCGCCGAAGAGGTGATTGAGCAGCTTATCGCCCATGGTCTGATCGGCTAGCATTCGCTCACTGCGATACAGGGAGACCTCTCTTGGCCAAGCTTCGCAAAGCTGTCCTGCCCGTTGCCGGACTGGGAACGCGGGTCCTACCCGCTACGAAGGTGATACCCAAAGAGATGCTGCCGGTCTTTGACCGCCCGGCGCTTCAATATGTCATCGACGAAGCCGCGGCGGCGGGCATTGAGCACTTCGTGTTCGTAACGGGTCGGAACAAGGGAGCGATCGAGGACTATTTCGACAGCGCCTTTGAGCTGGACGCGACCCTTCACGCCAAGGGCAAAACCGCGCTTCTTGATGAGCTGAGAGCCCTCCTGCCCGAAGCCGGCCGGTGCAGCTTTGTGCGCCAGCAAGCCCCGCTGGGTTTGGGCCATGCTGTGTGGTGCGCGCGCGATCTTGTCGGAGACGAACCCTTTGCAGTCATGCTGCCGGACATGATCATGGTGTCGGACCCGCCATGCCTGGCACAGATGGTGACCGCCCACGCGCAAACTGGCGGAAATATCATCTCAGTGGAAGCCGTGCCCCCTGAAGACGTCTCCAAGTACGGCATCGTCGATGTCGGCGGGCCGTCAGGTGGCGGTATGAAAACGCTCAAAGGCATGGTGGAAAAACCCACCATGGCCGAGGCCCCCTCCAATCTGATGATTTCCGGGCGCTATATCCTGCAGCCGCGCATCTTTAAGCTTCTGGCCGATCAGGGGGCCGGCGCAGGGGGCGAAATTCAGCTCACCGACGCCATGGCGCGCCTGATGGGCGATGATGCCTTCCATGCGTTCGAGTTTACCGGGCGCACCTATGATACCGGCTCAAAGATAGGCTATCTGGAGGCATACCTCGCGCTCGCGCTGGAACACCCCGATCACGGCAGTGAAGCCGCCGCCATGATCAAGGCCTTTGCTGAGAAGCTTTAAGCCTCAAAGCGCGGGCTCATAGCCCCAGGCAATGAATGAGCCGTTCAGATAGCCCGTATCTGTCTTGGCATACCGGAAGGGTGACCCATCAGGATCGGTCACCCGCCCCCCGGCGGCAACCAGAACGGCATGTCCAGCGGCGGTATCCCATTCCATGGTCGGGGCAAAGCGCGGGTACAGATCGGCCATCCCCTCAGCCACCTTGCAGAACTTCAGCGACGACCCGGCCGCGACCGTGTCGGAAACGCCCTGGGCTTCGGCAAATTGGCGCGTCGTCTCGTCGGCATGGGACCGGCTCATGACCGCCGTCTTGCCGCCTTCGGGCGGGGTCCGCACGCCGATCGGTGCCAGGCTTGCCGCGCTCAGGGATCCGCCCGGTTCCACATCGCCAGCAAGCGCGCTTTTACCGCCCAGGAAAATCCGCTCAAGCGCCGGGGCGTAGACGCATCCGGCGACCGGCACTCCGTCCTCAATCAGCGCGATATTGACGGTGAACTCACCGTTCTTCTTGATGAATTCCTTGGTGCCATCAACCGGATCAACCAGCAGAAACCGGTCGCCCACCTCCGGTCTTACACCGGCTGAAAAACTCTCTTCGGCCAGGATCGGCACGCCCGGCAGCAAACGCTCAAGATGAGCCAGGATGATGACTTCGGCGCGTTGGTCAGCCTCGGTCACCGGGGAGCGGTCTTCCTTCTGCTCGGGCGTAAACTCGGTTGCATAGACCTCCATGACCGGAATGGCCGCGTCCAGGCAGATCTCGGCGAAAGCGCGAGCAAGGTCATCGCGGGATAGGGTCATGGACATCTCCTCAAGCATCAGGAATTACAGGGCAAAAACAGACAGGCTGATCAGGGCAAGGCTCGCATAGGCAATAAACACGACCGCGCCAAGGCGCAGATAGTCACTTAATCCATATCGGCCGGGGCTTAAGACCATGAGGTGGGTCTGGTACCCAAATGGCATGAAAAAACTCGCACTCGCGCCAAAGGCGGCGGCCAGAGCGAACGCACCCGGATCGTATCCGGCAACCTGCGCGGTATCGAGCGCGACTGGCAGCGCGATCAGCGCCGCACTGGTGTTGGAAAAAAACTCGGTCATCATCCATGCCATAAAGAAGATCGCTGCAAGGGCCGCAATCGCAGGAAGGCCCGCAGAAATCTCCGCCACGCCCGAGGCGATAAGCGCGGACAGCCCGGACTGGCTGACCAGCAAGCTTAAAAGCACGGCGCCCCACAAGACTATCACCATATCAAAGGGAAAATTCCGGCGCGCTTCGCGCGGGGAGACCCAGTCAAACAACAGCGCCGCGCTCGCCAGACAAAGCGCAGCCAGCGCGATGGGAGCGAGTTGAAACAAGGCCGCGATGAGAAACCCGGCAAAGACCAAGCCTAGAAGGATCGAATTGCGCACACTCAGCTGAGCCAGCCCGTTATCGTCGGAATCCAGCAGATGCAGGTTCGCCCGCAGATTATCGCGGCGGTGAAAATCAGGCCCGGCGGCGAGAAGCAGCAGGTCACCTGGTTGTAGCCGCACATCGCCAAGCTTTCCCGAAACCGCCTGATCGGCCCGCTGGATTCCAAGGACGGAGGCGTCAAATCGCGAGCGGAAATCGGCTTCCTTCAAGGTTCGTCCCACCAGCACAGAATCCCCGGAGATGACCGCGCGATAGCTGTTATCATGGCGGTGGCCGGATACTGGCGGATTGATCGACAGCCCGGAAATGGCCTGCAATTCATCCATGTGTTGGATATCACCAACAAAGATCAGCCGGTCATCCGCGCGCAGCATCTGCCCGGGTCTGACCGGGGCGATGAGCGTGTCTCCACGAATAATCTCAGCCAGATAAAAGCTGTGCAGATGACGCAACGCTGCCCCGGCGACCGTGCGGCCATCGAGCCTGGCGCCGGCAACAACGCGCGCTTCGACTGAGAACACATCCTGCGGGGCTATCTCTGCATCGGGGTCCTGTTTCAGCATGACCGGGGCAAACACGATCAGCGTGATAAAGACTCCCAGCGCCACGATCAGGCCGGGCAGGGCGAAATCGCGTACATCCAGCATGACGCCAGCCTGGGCCGCCTGGCCAACGACCATTAGGCTGGCTGAGGTCCCAAACGGCGTCATCATGCCCGCCGCCAGTGCCATGTAGGACAGCGGCAGGAGCAATTGGTGCGCACTCGCTTCAGCCCGGCGCGAGGCCGGACCCAGCATTGCGGCCACCACTGCGGTATTGGGGGCCACCGCCGAAGTCAAAGCGGCCGCCGACAGCATGCGCGCAAGCGTCAGGCGCAATCCCATGGGGCGACTGGCAAAAAAGACCCGCCTTAGCAGCGGAATCTTGGCAAGAGCCAGAGAAAACACGACCAGAGCGACAACCGCCCAGATCGCTGGCGAGCCCAGTGCGGCGAGCGCGGTCTCAAACTCAACCCGCCCCAGCACAATGACTGCAAGGCCGAAGATTGCAAAGGCCCGCGCCGGAGCGACCCGGCCCGACAAAAGCAGCACCGCAAGCCCAACCATCAAGGCACCATCAAGAATGGGTCCAAACACCATTATGGCATCTCGCTCGGCGATCAGGCCTATCGACCCTTGCCCGGCGGAGGGGCAATGGGGGCCAAAGCCGTCATCAGATGATAGACCATGCTGGCAGGTACATTGGTGGCCGCCGGCGCGAGCTTGCCGTCCAGCCTGTCAATCCAGCCATGTTTTGGTCCCGGCTTGAGATAGGCCTCAACAATCTGATCAAGGATTGAGGGGATGTTGATGCCGGGGCGAGGTGTGTGGCTGAGCGCGCGCACCCGTTCCAGCTGGGGCCAGAGGCGGAAGCTTGGATCATCGGTGCCGACAAGGTCGAGCGCGAACCCGTGCTTTAACCCATGTCGCTCGGCATAGTCGATCAAACGCCGACGCCAGCTGGCCGTATCCCGGCCGGTCAGGCGCTCAGCCTCACCCAGCAGGAAGGCCCATTCATAGCAATGGCCAGGCTCGATCCGGTTGGCCGCCTCGCGTGACCAGTCAACCTTGAAATTCTCAATCATGGCCCCGGACGCGGGATCGAACATGTACCGCTCAAACATCGTGCAGATCGTGTTGATCCGCTTCAGCGAGGCATCATCGTGTACTGCTTCGTAGTGAGCCAGGCTCGCCTCAAGCAGGTGCATATGCGGATTAGCCCGCTTCAAACCCGGCTCAGTTTCCGGGTCGTGCCAGCCGCCGCGTCGCTCGTCATAGAAAAGCTTGTCGATCGTCTCGAACGCTTCCAAAGCCAGCGCCTCGCCGCGTGGGTCACCCAGCGCAGCAAGCTGGCAGGCAGACAGGGCGACAAATGCGTGATCGTAAAGGTCCCGGCGCGGATCCTCGATCGCCCCCTCATAATTGAACTTGTGTGCCCAGCCTCCCGAGGGAACACGCGCCGGTCCGTTGATGAAGGCATAAGAGGCCTCGATGACACGGTCCGCCGCGCCATCGGGGTTCCATCCCATCTGCTTGGCCCGTGCGAATGAATAGAGCTGGCGCGGTGCGATCCGGCCCCGGCGGGACTGGCCCGGTCGGGCCTGCCCATCCAGGTCAAGATTTTCGACACACCCGCCACTGCCCTGGCAGAGCGCAAGCCTTGCCCAGGTTGGCATGACATCGTCCCATAGCCAGGATTGCAACCAGGTCTGTTGTGCATCGGTGGCAGCTACCCGTCCAATCTCAGACAGAGCACCCGTCACAGGCTTGATCCGAGCCGCATCACTCAGGCGCGTCACGAGAACATTATCAGGCGTTGCAACAATAGCGACGTCTTCAAGGCCGTGCACGGCAACCTTCACACCTTCGGCGCGCACGTAGATATTTGACGACTCGGTGACTTCGGCATGGCCTTCGGTGTGGATCGTGTCTTCGTCAGTTGCAGCATCATGAAGGGCGCGAAAATCGCCAAGATCGCTCCAGCCCATGGAAACCGGAACCACCGAGATATTTTTTGCGTGCTCCAGCACAGCGTAGTCGATCGACTCAGAGCGAACCTGCCGGAAAGCAGCACGGTCGAGGACATCGTCCGAAAGTGCGCTCTCAACACCCTGAAGAATATCTGCGGCGTGTGCCTTGAGCGCTTCAGACATCACCGATGCCTGGAACAGAAATATCCCGGCATTCCAGAAAAACCGCCCCGTCGCCAGATACTCCGTCGCCTTCGCGTGGTCAGGCTTCTCCACGAAGCGAACAACCGGACGCGCCGGCTCAAGCCCTTCAGCCTCGATATAGCCGTAGCCGGTTGCCGGATAATGTGGCTCGATCCCGAAGGTCACGATCTGACCGTCCTCGGCCGCGGCCGCGCCGGTCTCGATAGCGGCAAGGAAGGCTTCCACGTCCTGGATGTGGTGATCAGCGGGCAGGATTAGCAAAAGGTCGTCAGCTTCGCTCATCAGGCAGGCCGCAGCGATCGGCGGCGCGGAGTTTCGACCGAGCGGCTCCAGAAGGATTCGCGCCTCAGGAAGCTCACTTCGCAGCAAGGCATCATGGCGGGCCGAGCCAATAGCAATCGGAGCGTTAAACCGTGCCGGATCACTGACGCGCGCGGCAGTTTCAGCCAGCATCGAGCGTTCACCAGACAGATTCAGGAACTGTTTTGGCTTGATAGGTGTGGACAAAGGCCAAAGTCTGGTGCCGCCACCTCCGCATAGGATTACAGGCGTAATTTTCATGCGTCTCATCCCCAACCCTGCTCTTCGGATTTCGTAACCGATTAGGCTAGGATTACAAGCTTCATCGCGGCATCCCAAGCATGCCGATCAGCAAACTACTCGCCTCAGGCTGGTGTATAAAGGCGTCAACTACACACCATCGCACACTCCAGTGCAGAATTCCCAAGAGCCGAAGGTTGGACCTGTTTTATGCAATTGGCCCTTAACGTCGTTGACGTGAACAGGCACAACACTGATCCAAACACAGAGAAGGGTCGAACCGCACATGCGCATTAAGCACCTTGGCCTTGGAGACGCCTGCCTTGTCGAGGGCAGACGATTTAAGGATGAGCGCGGATGGTTTGAAGAAATTTGGTCGAGCTCTTACCTCAAGCAGGTTGGGCTCATCTTCAATTTTGTTCAAGACAATGTCTCTCACTCAAAGCATGTGGGCACTCTAAGAGGGCTGCACTATCAGGCTCCACCCCATACTCAGGGCAAGCTGGTGCGCGTTCTAAGAGGGGCGGTCACTGACGTTCTGGTTGATGTGCGAACCGGGTCGCAAACCTTTGGTCAGCACCGCAAAGTCGATCTGTCACAGGATGAGCCGCAAGCGGTATGGGTGCCCGAAGGCTTCCTGCATGGCTTCATTACCCGCACCGAAGACACTTTGGTCCACTACAAGGTCACAGCCGCTTACTCATCTGATCATGATGGTTCAGTGCGATGGGATGATCCTGAGCTTGGCATTGACTGGGAGATTGAAACCCCGATCCTGTCGAAGAAAGACCAAACAGCCCCGCGCCTGTCCGATCTCGCTGAGATCTTTCCAGCAGGGAGCCTTGCATGAAGACCGCCCTTGTGACCGGTGGCGCCGGCTTTATCGGTTCATCTGTCACTCTTGAGCTGCTTGAGACCGGCTGGGACGTTGTTGTCCTTGACGCTCTGACCTACGCAGCCGCCCCCGGCACGGTCGAGATGCTGGAACGCTCACACGCGCGCCTGATCAAGGAAGACCTACGTCATGGAGCGGCGGTGCGCGACATCATGGCGACCACACAGCCCGATGCCGTTTTCCATCTAGCCGCCGAATCCCATGTTGATCGTTCCATTGATGCGCCCGGCGATTTCGTCACGACGAATGTCAATGGGACACTAGAGTTGCTAGAGGCCTTCCGGGCACACCAGAAGCCCGGCGCAACCTTCATTCAGGTCTCAACCGACGAGGTCTTTGGCTCGCTTGACAAAGATGATCCCGCCTTCACCGAGACCAGCCGGTACGCGCCCTCGTCGCCCTACTCTGCCTCAAAGGCAGGTGCCGACCATCTGGTCAGAGCCTGGGGCGCAACCCACGGCCTTGATGTGCGGATTTCGAACTGCTCGAACAATTACGGCCCGCGCCAGTTTCCAGAAAAGCTCATCCCGCTGATGACACTTAAAGCCCTTAGCGGCAGCGCACTTCCCGTGTACGGCGACGGGTCTAACATTCGCGACTGGCTCCATGTGGCCGACCACGCCAAGGCCCTGCGCCTGATCGCCGAACGCGGCAAAGCGAGGGAAACCTACTGTATTGGAGGCAACGCCGAGCGCAGCAATCTTCAGGTCGTCGAAACAATCTGCGACTATCTCGACACACTTAAACCGCTGCAATCGCCGCGGCGCAGCGCGATAGAATTTGTCGCCGATCGCCCCGGCCATGACTGGCGCTACGCCATCAATTCGGCCAAGGCGCAGGCAGAACTCGACTGGTCCCCGGCGCACTCGTTTGAGGAAGGACTGCAAGCCACCATCGACTGGTATCTCGATAATCGCAGCTGGTGGGAACCGCTGACCGAGCGCTATTCCGGCACCCGCCTTGGCGTATGGTAATCCGATGACAAGGCTCCTGATACTGGGCGAGCATGGCCAGCTCGCCCGCGCGCTCGCACATGAGGCCCCGCACACATTCGACCAGGTCGAATGCGCCGGTCGCTCAAAAGCTGACCTCGCGACTCCAGGCTCGGTCTCTCACCTTATCGACCAGATTCGGCCAACCTGCGTCATCAACGCGGCAGCTTATACACAGGTCGATGTTGCAGAGACCTATGCTGCCGCTGCCCATCAGATAAATGCCCAAGGCGCCGGAGAGGCCGCAGACGCGACCAGGAAAATTGGGGCGCGCTTCGTTCATGTTTCAACCGACTATGTCTTCGGAGCCGGTGAAGGCGGACCTTATGGCGAAGACGCCAGCCCGGCCCCGATAAATATCTACGGCCAAAGCAAGCTTGCCGGAGAGGTCGCGGTGTTGGCCGCTTACCCGGAGGCGGCAGTCGTACGCACAGCAGCCGTTTTTTCCGGGCGAGGATCAGACTTTCCAAGCGCCATGTGGACGCGCGCGCATGGCGGTCAGGCGCTACGCGTGGTGGCAGACCAGCTGACCTGTCCGACATTTGCAGGCGATCTTGCCAAGCGCCTGCTCAAACTGTCGCAAATATCTGATGCGAGAGGGATTTTTCATTGCACCGGGCAACCGGGCATCAGCTGGTATGACTTTGCCCGCGAAGCGGTCGCAATGATGCACACGGCAGTTGAAATCACACCCGTAACAAGCGATGAATTTGACCGGCCAGCGCCACGGCCCACCGATTCACGCCTCTCCAGCACTCGATTGGAGAGATTTCTCGATGTACCTTCTGTGGATTGGCGCAGCGGCCTAAAAAGCGCATACCAAGTCTGGAAAGCTGCTCATCTGTAGGTGCCCATGCCCGCGACCCCAATTAGCTCTGATCGAAAGACCAAGGGGATACTCCTTGCCGGAGGCCTTGGGACTCGCTTGGCACCGTTGACAACAGCGCTCTCGAAGCAGCTACTCCCCATTTATGACAAGCCCCTGATTTATTATCCTCTTTCGACACTGATGCTCGCCGGCATAAGGGACATAAACGTCATCTCGTCGCCAGAGCACCTACCGATGTTCCGGACGCTTCTGGGGACCGGAGAGCAGTGGGGCCTGGATTTTGAATATACCGTTCAGGACAAACCGGCGGGCGTCGCTCAAGCCATCACCCTGTCGCGAGACTGGCTGGACGGAGCCCGCAGCGCGCTCGCCTTGGGTGACAACATCCTCTACTCAACCGGCCTGACCGGTCTTCTAAAGGACACCCTGAAGTTTGAAAGCGGAGCCGTGTGCTTTGCCTATCCGGTTGGCAATGCGTCAGCCTTTGGCGTTGTGGAGTTCGCTGAAGACGGACGCATCCTCTCACTGGAGGAAAAGCCCAAGAAACCTCGCAGCAACTGGGCGGTCACGGGTCTATATTTTTACGACAACACAGCGCCCGATCGGGTCGCACGCCTGAAACCCTCAGCCCGGGGCGAACTGGAAATCACCGACCTAAATCGCAGCTATCTTGAAGACGGTGCACTAAGCAGCGTCCGCCTGCCACGCGGCGCGACCTGGCTAGATACCGGCACACTTGATGGCCTCGTCAACGCCGGCGAATGGGTCCGCGCGATTGAACGCCAGCAAGGCTTCAAGATCGCCGCCCCTGAAGAAATCGCCTGGCGCAATGGCTGGATTGACGACGACGCGCTGCGCGCGCTAGCCAAATCCTACAAAAGCGAATACGGCAAATATCTCAAAGCCCTGCTGCGCTCACCCCAAGGATAGCGCAGCGGCTGGCTACTCAACCGTCACCGACTTGGCCAGATTACGGGGCTGGTCCACATCGGTGCCCTTAAGCGACGCCACGTGATAGGCCAGCAGCTGTAGCGGAATTGCAGCGATAATGGGCTGGGCCAATTTGTGGCATTCGGGCAGAACCAGAACGTCCTCAACGCTGCCCCCGATCGCTTTCGTACCAGCAGGGTCGGTAACCAGGGTCACTCGAGCGCCACGCGCGGCGACTTCCTGGATGTTCGATACCGTCTTTTCAATCAGCTCATCGTGGGGTGCAACGACCACCACCGGTGAGCCATTTTCAATCAACGCAATCGGCCCGTGCTTCAGCTCGCCCGCAGCATACCCCTCAGCGTGCAGATAGCTGATTTCCTTAAGCTTGAGCGCCCCCTCAAGCGCGAGCGGGTAGAACACGCCCCGGCCGAGATAGAGCACGTCCTTGGCCGACACGAGCTGGTGGGCCAGCGCCTCGATTTCAGGCTCAAGCGCCAGCGCCTCATTGATCAGGCGCGGCGTCTCCATCAAGGCCTGAGCAATGGCAGACGACTGTTCGTCGTCGAGCTTGCCCCGCGCGCGCGCCGCATCGACAGCCAGGCAGACAAGCGCTGACAGTTGTGCGGTAAAGGCCTTGGTTGAAGCCACGCCGATCTCTGGTCCGGCCTGTGTAAAGATCGCCTGATCCACTTCACGGGCGATGGTCGAGGTCTGAACATTGACAACGCCCAGCGTGCGAGCGCCTTCAGCCTTGCAATGACGCAGAGCGGCAAGGGTATCGGCCGTCTCTCCGGACTGGGAAACAAAAAGCGCCGCGTCCTTGTCGGTCACCACCGGGCTGCGATAGCGAAACTCCGAGGCGATATCGACTTCCACAGGCAGGCGCGCCAGGCTTTCAAACCAGTATTTGGCCACCGCCAGCGCATAGTTTGCCGTGCCACAGGCCGACGCCAGAAGCCGCCCGGTTTGCGACCAGTCATGGTCACAGGTTTTCAGAAACTGTTCCGAAGATGCATCGATGAAGGCAGACAGCGTACGCGACACGGCCTCCGGCTGCTCATGGATTTCCTTCTCCATGAAATGGCGATAGCCGCCCTTGTCCACCAGGCCGGCCACGGCGTTGGAAAACTGGATCGGACGGGCAATCTCGCGCCCATCGCGGTCAAACACGCGCGCGCCCTCAGGACTACCGACAACCCAGTCCCCTTCTT
>JAMZNZ010000006.1 GCA_024178355.1 Maricaulaceae bacterium EIL42A08
CTGCTGCTGGTCGTCGATGACGGCGATGCCGGAGCTGTCATAGCCGCGATATTCCAGACGCTTGAGGCCTTCTAAAAGCCTGTCGCGAACCGGGTTCGACCCGACAATACCCACGATACCGCACATGCATTCCCCCCTTAAATGTTTTCCCGTATAAAGTGTCCTAATACCAACTTCAAGGTCAACGCTGAGAAGCGCCATCGAAAATTTCATTTCTCTGTTTAAGGACGGTGTGGGTGTTGGATGTCCTGCTGGCATAATTAGTCAAACATGAATAGAGGTAATAGGATGCGTTTCGTTTCAATCGTCGGCGCAAGGCCGAATTTCATTAAACTGGCACCTATCGTACGCGAGGCGGCCGGTCGCGGACTTGATCATCGCATCATCAATTCCAATCAACACTCTGATGAAGAGATGAACCGGCGTTTTTTTCAGGCTTTATCACTTCCAGAACCAAATTTTATTTGTAAAGCGTTTAATGGTTCGCCGGCAGCACGGTTCGGACGCATGATAGAAACCATAGGCATAGGACTAAATACGATCAGACCGGATATGGTACTAGTATATGGCGACGTAGCAACAACTGCAGCTGGAGCAATAGCAGCGAGGCTCATCAACCTACCAGTCGCCCATTACGGGGCGGGGGTAAGGTCTGGCGATGACAATATGCTGGAAGAATTTAACCGCAAGCTGGTAGACTCAGTCTCAGACCTTCTTCTGACACCCCACGAAAGCTGCGCAAGCAATCTCATCGCTGAGGGGGTATCAGGGCGGCAAATCTTTAATGTTGGAAATTTGTTGGTCGACGCCGCTGAGCTGTTCGATGAAAGATTTGCGGCTGACCAATCATTTGGTAGCCCATACGTGCTTGTCACCCTTCATCGACCGGAAACAGTTGATGACCCAGACCGGTTTATTACTATTTTTGAAGCGATCTGCGAGGGATGTGAAGGGCTAGATATCGTCTTTCCGATCCATCCAAGAACTGAGCGATTAATCAACGAACACCGACTGAATTTGCGCCAAGTCCACAAGTCAGGCCAGGTTCATGCTATCCCCACCACAGGGATACTTTCAAATTATGGGCCTTCAAAAAGGAGCTGACCTCATCATTACAGACAGTGCATGCCTTAGGGAGGAGGCGCTCATACTTGGTCGCCCATGCCTAACAGTTCGCGAAAGTAGCGAGTGGCCTCTGGATCTGAAATTCAATTCAAACCTTATCTCGGGTCACAACCCTAACAAAATAGTTGAAATAGCAAAGCATCTTCGTGCCTTGGATATACGGCCAGACCCACTTCCAGAGAATTGGGATGGCAAGGCCGCGGAACGGATTTTAGATGCAGTGACCGGCTTTTAGGGGGCACTTTTTGCTCGCTTGATTTGCCCAAAGAGCGGAAGAGCAAACACTTACCCTCGGAACGCGGGTATTCGCTATAATTCCTATTATATCCCACTGCACTTGCGAGGATGATTTTCCGTTATTGGCAGTAGTCTATTGTCAGATGAGAGCTAGCGCCCCAGTAGTAGCCACGGCACACCTTGATTTTTCTGGGAGTGTTCTACGAGCATCATCTAATGCTTTGCCGGTGCTAGTGATACACAGTGCTCGCATACGCACTCTCTATCTAGCGCGCAACCAACGCTAGCGGAGTCCAGCTGCCGTAACACCTGCAAGCAGGTCAAATCAATTGACTGGCATACACTAACCTTCAGAAATCGGACCGCGCCTGCACCGGTCACTTCACCGCGCATCTTTGCCTTAATCGTTCAGTGACACAAAAATTCTGCCTACGCTTCTGCGCGTTAGGCCCTGGCATTGCGAAGGGGCAACATCCTGGACACCTCAGGCAAGTGCGCTACGACGCGTTGAAGATGGCAGCGCTTGCAGACTTGCCCAGCGGCGACGCTGCAAGTCGCCGGCCTGGGCGTGTTCAACATAGCGAAGCACCATATTCGGGGTGGTCCAGCCACCCGCCTGCATAATGGCTAGCGCATCAAATCCAGTCACCAACATATCCTGCGCCCCACCAACACGCATGGAGTGAGCTGAGAGCCTTGTCGCGCTCTCCTTAAGGCCGGCTCGGCGTGCCGCCTTTTTAACAGCGCGCCTAACTGAGCTAGTTTGCAGCGGTGAGCCTGAAGGCACCCGGCGATTGACGGCTCGAAAGACTGGCCCGCGGTTAATGCCTGCTGCCTCAAGCCAATCGCGCACTCGTTCAGCTGTATCATCTGAAAGCCAGGCGATCCGTCCATCCCCCGCCTGGTCAGACTTTGCCCGTCGGATCAAGACGGATGAGGCTCCGTCACGTAGATTAAAATCCTCAACTTCCATAGCCACGAGCTCGCATGAGCGTGTGAGGGTGTCGTATCCAACAGATATCAGCGCTGCGTCGCGGTATCCCTCCAAATTTGGCGGGCAGGCTTTAAGGATTTTTTGAAGCGTATCGAAGGTTAGCCCTTCAGCCTGACGCGGCCGGCGCGCCTTCAACATAGTCGCACGCCGCATTGCTAATCGGACAGAGCTCGCCTTCGTTGGATCGGCAAGATCTCCGTAAACATGAACAAATCGGATCGCTGCAAGTCGGCGCTTTAAGGTGCTTGGCAGGACCCGCGCAGTTTCGTCAGAGATAAATCGAGCAACAGTTTCGCTGTCGGCGGGATAGGCACTTACGCCCTCGCGATCACACCACGCGCAAAATACGACGAGGTCGGACCGGTAGCCCTTGAGGGTCATTTCCGAGAATGCCCCTTCACAGCATACCAGAACTGCATCAACCTTATCATCGATGAAATAACTCATGTGAGCTATTTTCGCTCACTAGGGACTTGGTGTAAAGTGATTGCGGGCAGTCAAATCCGTTCAGCGAGGGCCATACTTGGTATTTCGTCAGAAGAATTGTCTTCCTTGAGTGGGGTTGGTTGGGCAACCATTCGGCGGTTCGAAGAGGTACATGGCATACCGCCATCACGTTCCGGCACATTAGAGCGCGTAAAACAAACCCTCGAAGCCCAAGGCATTGAGTTTATCGGCGACCCCGAAACGAGCCCCGGCGTCATCCTTCACCGATCAAAACAAAAGCCTGACGACGCTTAAATGCGGAGGCCGGTGGCAACGCCTACCGCCCCGTCGCATCCTCGACGACACGGTCGATCAGGCCGCGATACTCGTCTGGGGACTTATCCTCTGGCTGGCTTTCGACCTGATCTTTCGCCGACCTAAAGCCGTCAAGAACCGCACGCATGCGCTTCAAGCCACCCCATATCTCAGTCATAACAACAACAGAGAATAAGACCGCGGGACCGCTGACCCACTTAAAGAGGGCGGCAAGCGTTGAGAACACGCTAGCCTCTGGATTGAGGGCGATCGCTGGCTCGTGGTTCATGGTCGCGACGAGAGACGCCAAGGCGGGTATATCAGCCGCCAGGTCATCGCCCGCGACGGCGACGAAGAAATTGCCTGAGACGAAGAAATAACCCGCGATTTCAGTAAAGGTGGCGTCAGTGGGCGAGCCATCACTTGCGTCGACAAAGGCCGCAACGGCCCCTGGAGCAAGATACGCCTGAAAGCTTGCGTAAACACCCAACGCGACGGCAGGCGCAAAGACAGCCGCGACATAGCCCGCCGTGTAAAGCGTACGCCCCCTTAAGACCTTCTCTGCGTGCTCGATATCCCGGTCAAGATTATCGATGAAGCACTGGCGTCGCTCACAGGGGCGCCCTCGACGCGATCGATGACGGTAATAGCCCATCGCCTCCCCAAGACCGCCACCGAAACGCTCCCGCAGCGCCCACGCGAGGGGGCCCACACCGAGGAGGGTCACGCCGATCCACGACGCGATCCATAGGCCAGTCCGGGTCACATCTGAGGTCAGGATCGTCTCAAGCATCATCTCGCTCCGCAGTTAGGACCGTCGTTGGCGTTGGTGATTGGATGGCGGGCTTCTCACTGCTCTGCGCCGCGAGATCGCTCATGTAACCGCCAGGCCCAGGCGTGTAGCTCTGCATCGAGGCGATGAGACTTTTATCGTCGTCTGACAGAGCGGCGTCTCCAGACCCGGGACTGATCGATCCAAGGGAAGCAATGAGCTTTGGGTTGAGGTCGCCTGCTCTAAGGCGGCGGCCGACAAGTTGGCCGTGGCGCTCACCATCCAAGAATGCGCCCAAGATTTTTCCGGGACTGCGGGTGCGAACTGATAAAAAGCCGAGGCGGTTGGATTGGGTTTGAGCTCTCTGAGGTCGCTCCGCGACATCGTCTGCGCTAAAGAGCGGCTCGTCTCCCCCCTCGAATGTCTCTCGCAGCCAGGCGTCGGCAGTTTCACTGTCTAGGCCCTGTGAAAGTGTCATGGCATCGTGGCCCTGGTTGGGGATGACCACGCCGGCGCGTACGATAAGGTCGCCGTCCTCCCTCGATAATTCGACGGCGCGTACGGCACCGTCGTAGCGGAAGCGTTGGTCGAGGAGCGCCCACGCCAAAACCCGCCGCTCGACAATACCCGACCCACTCTCCTTTAAATAAACTTGGTAGGCACCGGCGATATCTGTCGTCCGCGCGCTGTTATGATAGTCAACAGCCTCCCGGCCTCCGTAAGCGAAACGGTAAATGGCCGCCGTCAACATCGCCTCGAAACCTTCGCCCTCTAGGGCATCGAGGGGAAGGTCGAGAACGTCAAGAAGCGTCTCGCGCAAGGCCATCTCGATCGCGGAGAGCTGCCAGTGCTCAGTAACGAGACCCTCGAGTTTGGAGAGGGTTTTTAACTCGCCCGCCTCGCCCGCTCCAGCCATGACGGCGTGAAAACGCTCTGCAAAAGTCCGCGCAAGAGTGTCGGGGCCTTTACTGAGCCCAAGCCGTCGACCGGCAGACGCCTTTAGTCTCCCAAGCCAAGTCTGTGACCGCCCCCTCCTGACCGCATCTGTGCGCAGGAGACGAAAAGCTTTTGAACGGATTTTTTCGCGCAGCCACTGTGGACGGATAATACCGGCTTTATCGAGCTCACAGAGACGGCCCGCGAGGCTTTCAAGCCGCTCGCGCCGATTTGTATTCAGCATGCTTCCCCCTCGAAACACAGGCCGCTAGTTTACGCCGCGTTAACTAAACCGCTTCCCATGGGGCGAAGTCAATGCAATCAATAAATTCCAAGCCTACTCAAAAAGGGCCGCCACACCTACTAACAGCCCATCTAAGAGGAGGTGGCGCGGTTACGGCGCAGGCTTGGCAAAAAGCCTTGACCGACCCGTTATCGCAGGATTGCCAGGACTTACTTTAGACATGCAACCCATGCACAGCGCACTGGGGTCGTTCTGTGCCCACTGGCGCTGGAAAAGTTCAGCCGATGGGTCTTACTTTAACTCTTTCAGCGTCGCCCGGCCGGAGCGCAGGATCTCGTTGACCTCACGGCGCATCTCCACGAACTCAGCTGAGTACCAGCCATGTTTGAGGGCATTGGTATTGCCTCTTTGAGCCCCAGACCCCTTGGCACCGCCATGCATGCGGCAGCGCTTCTTGCCAGACACAGCAGGCGACTTGCATGGGGTGCCGCTGCGGGTTTTTGCGCCACAGCGAGAGCTTTCCATCATGGGCCCCGTATTGCGGGGGTGATCGCCTGCCATGGATTAGGTGCCCCCGCGTCCGCGACCCGCCTTAACCCTCTCGCCGTCCAGGGGGAGCGGGGCGACGACGTCACCGCTGTCATGTCCGAGGGCGGCCCGATCAGCTTGCGTCGACGCACCAGCCCCGCCGCGCGAATGGGCGTGCACATCACCGACGATAGCCTGAGCGCCCTTCTCAACGGTAATATGTTTGACGATGACGGTCTGATCGCGCTTGCCTCTGCGTTTGTCGTATGCGGCAAGCTGCTTTTCGTAGAGGGCCGACATCTTCGCAGCGTGTTTGAGCGCCATGTCGCGCCCCTCAAAGCTTTGGCCGGGATACATGGCCCGCCGATGGCACTCCATCGCGGCATTGTGGCTTGCCACCATCTGTACACACAACATCGCCTCTGCCTCATCGCGAGGGTCCAGACGCGCAAACATAAGAAGCGCCGCATCAATTATTTTAGCCTGCTGCTCCGGCGGGGTACCCTCTGGTATCCACAACGAGCCTATGACATCGCGAGCGAAGCGGTCTTGAAGCGCCTTCAAATCAGAGCCCAGGGCTCTGCCTTCTGGCCGACGCTCCTGATCACTCTGCGCCCGGGCACCCTCGCTAACATCTAACCCAATCACGCCATCCTCATTAAGGCCCGCAATTTTTGGATCGCGGTCAGATTTCGATTGAGCCATGACTTGCCCACCAAGTTAGAACAAATCACGAATACACCGATTCTCCATCAACGCGTCAGCCCTCGCCGTAGGCGTATAGGGTCCCCATTTAGGCTAAGCGTGTTGACCAGCCTGTGAGCGATACCTTTTCAAAATCAAAAGACTAGGCAAACACGTCTCATCGCGTGAAGCCTCCAAGTTTACTGTGCATGGGCTCGTTCCTCGGTTTTTGTTATTTCCCCTCCCCCCACCGACGCCCGATAACGCCAGATGGAGTGCGTCGACCAGTGCCGGTAAGCACCGATCCTTTGATCGGTTGGCGACGATCGCCTCTAATTTCGTTGGTGACCGACGGCTCGGGTCAGGGTGTTGGCGGAGGCAACGATGCCGTCCTGCCTAACCCCGCCTTTCATGCTTGGCTTTGCGACCGCTGACGCGCTTGCGCCACATACGAAAGCTCGACGGTTTCATCTCCCGGCGCATGAGGGCAATGACCTCTGGCTCGGACAGGCCGGTCTGGACTTCAATGGCGTCAAAGCTGATATCATCCAGCCACGCCATTTCGATGATTTCGCTAACGTCGGCGTCGGTCATGCATCGCCCCTACTCCGCTGCGGCAGCCTTCGCTGCGCGCCGCTTTTTGCGTTGATAGTGCTTGATATAGGGCTCGAAGAACATCCAGATACCGGTTAGCCACAAGAAGAGCAGCACCACGCCCACGGGCAGGAAGATAAAGGTCTTCACCCAGTCGGCAAAAAAGCTGCCGTCATGGATCTGCTCAAACAGGTCCGAGCGCCGGTACTCCAGCGACAACACCTCCAGCGTGGTCATGTCGATCTGGGCCTCCCAGCGATTGGGGGCAATGAATTTGATGACACCGCGGTCTGACTTCACATCGATGCGGTCAAACTGATCCCAGGCGGTGATTTCCAGCTCTTCGATCGCGGCGGCGGCCTCATAAAGCTGCGCCAGCGTAACGTCGGGTGGCCCGTCCACGGCGATAGCGCTGCGCTGGGTGGGCGGCTGGATCCAGTCGACATCCTTTTTGAGCATCAAGAACAGCCCGGCGATAATGATAACGCCGAGCGGCAGCATCAGGATGGGGGAGCCCCAGTGGTGAATGTCGCGGATAAGCTTGTTGATTTTCATGCCGCCCATCGTCGCCAGAGGCTCGCCACGGTCAAGCGACAAACCCTCAGGAAAATTGAGCCTTTTCGTCGCGCCAGACTTCTTTTTTCTCACAAAGAGCGTAGGGTCTTTACCAACATTGACCACCAGGGGCTGTTTTGTGATGAGAAAACTGATTACCGCCGCCGTGCTGCTGGGCGCATTTGCGCCTGTCGCGTGCGGGGCTCAACAGGCTGAAGACACCGAAGATCAGGGCGTGATGAGCGCCGGTAATTTTAACGGCTTTGAATTCCGCTCCATTGGTCCAGCCTTCATGTCAGGGCGCCTTAGCGATATCGAAATCATGCAGGACGACCCCTCGACCTGGATCGTGGGCGTGGGCTCTGGCGGCGTCTGGCGCACCGATAATGCGGGCACGACCTGGACGCCGATCTTTGACGATACCGGCATGTATTCCATCGGCACGGTCACCATCGACCCGTCCAACCCGCACCATATCTGGGTGGGAACCGGTGAAAACCATGGTGGTCGCCACCTGGGCTATGGCGATGGCGTCTATCGCTCCCGCGACGGGGGCCAGAACTGGGAGCATGTGGGGCTCGAGAATTCAGAGCATATCTCTGAAATCATTATCCACCCTGAAGACCCCAACACCATCTGGGTCGCCAGCCAGGGGCCGCTCTGGTCTTCAGGCGGTGAGCGGGGTCTCTACAAATCCACCGATGGCGGTGAGAGCTGGAATCTGGTGCTTTCGGCCGGTGAGTGGACTGGCGTCACCGATATTGTCATGGATCCGCGCAATCCAGATCGCCTGGTTGCCGCGACCTGGCAGCGTCACCGCACCGTGGCCGCCTATATGGGCGCGGGCCCGGAAAGCGGCCTGCATGTGTCGGACGATGGGGGCGAGACCTGGCGCGAAGTGACCACCGGCCTGCCAAGCGGAAACATGGGCAAGATTGGTCTGGCGATCTCGCCGCAAAACCCGGACATCGTCTACGCCGCGATTGAAACCAATCGGCGCGAGGGCGGAGTCTATCGCTCCACCGACCGGGGCGAGAGCTGGACGATGATGTCCGACACCGTCTCGGGCGGCACCGGGCCGCACTACTATCAGGAGCTCTACGCCCACCCGCACCATTTCGACCGGATCATCCTGGTGTCCAATACGACCCAGATTTCCGACGATGGCGGCGCGACCTTCCGCGATATCAATAACGACAACAAGCACGTGGACGACCACGCCATCGGCTTCCACCCCACCGATCCCGACTACATGCTGGTCGGTTCCGACGGTGGTCTTTATGAAACCGTGGACGATGAGCAGACGTGGCGTTTCATCGATAATCTGCCGATCACTCAGTTCTACGACATCGCCATTGATGACGCGGAACCCTTCTATAACGTGTATGGCGGCACCCAGGATAACAACACCCAGATGGGCCCGTCGCGCACCGACAGCCGCCACGGCATCCGCAATTCAGACTGGGTGGTGACCCTGTTTGGCGATGGCCATGAGCCGGATATTGAGCCGGGCAACCCGGACATTGCCTATTCCAGCTGGCAGCAGGGCAATCTGGTGCGCTTTGACCGCACCACAGGCGAGATCGTCTATATCCGCGCCCAGCCGGAGCCCGGTGAACCGGCCGAGCGCTTTAACTGGGATGCGCCCATTGTTGTGTCGTCTCACCAGCCGACCCGGCTTTATCACGCCTCACAGCGCGTCTGGCGATCCAATGATCGCGGCGATAGCTGGGAACCGATCTCAGGCGATCTGACCCGCAATCAGGACCGCATGCTGCTGCCCATCATGGGCCGCCAATGGTCCTGGGATGCTGGTTGGGACATCTATGCGATGTCAGTCTACAACACGATCAGCGCGCTGGCCGAAAGCCCGGTAGACGAAAACGTCATTTATGCCGGCACTGATGATGGTCTGGTTCAGATCACCACCGACGGCGGTGAAACCTGGACCGAGACCGAAGCCGGTGACATTCGCGGCGTGCCGGACATGGCCTATGTCAATGATTTCGAGCCATCGCGCTTTGAGGCTGGCACCGTCTACATGGCGCTGGACAATCACAAATACGGCGATTTCTCACCTTACCTCTTGCGGTCCACCAATTATGGCCGCAGCTGGCAGATGATCACCGATGGCCTGCCCGAAGATCAGCAGATCTGGCGCATCGTTCAGGACCATGAGGACCCTGATCTGCTCTTTGTGGGCGGGGAGTTTGGCGTCTACTTCACCATTGATGGCGGGGACAACTGGACCCAGCTGCAAAACGGCATGCCGCCCATCCCGGCGCGCGATCTTCTGATCCACGAGCGTGAAGACGATCTGGTCGTCGGCACCTTTGGCCGCTCCATCTATGTGATGGACGACATCTCTCCCCTGCGCGATGTCACCGAAGACATGCTGGAGAGCGAAACCACCCTCTTCCCGGTGCGCCGAGCCTGGTGGTACCAGGAACAGCATGAGCTGAATTTTGGCCCGCGTGGCTACCAGGGTCATGGCTACTATCAGGCTGAGAACCCGGCCTTTGGTGCCACGATCACCTACTACATGCCCGAAGCGCTCCAGACGTCTGAACAGGTGCGTCAGGAAGCCGAGCGTGAAGCCAACGAAGCCATGGAAGACACACCCTTCCCGGGATTTGACGTGGTCGAGGCTGAGCGCCGCGAAGCACCGCCGCGCATGTGGCTAGTGATCCGGGACGCCGAGGACAATGTGGTCCGCCGTATCTCCGGCCCGACGGGGAAGGGCTTCCACCGTGTAGCCTGGGACCTGACCTACCCAAGCCCCAGCGCAGTGACACAGCCTGATGGCCCGGACGCCGACACGTCCGGCTTCCTGGTGGCTCCGGGCACCTATTCGGTGGAGCTGGTACGTCACCATAATGGCGAGGCAACCGTCATGGGCGAGCGCCAGACCATCGAGGTTGAACGCCTGACCGAAGGGGCCCTGCCAGGCTCACCCGATGACGAAGTGGTCGCCTTCTGGGAGCGGATAGGTGAGCTGCAGCGCGGCGTATCCGCAGCCAACGCCACCATATCTGAAACCCGTGAGCGCATTCAGACGCTCCAGTCGGCGCTGAACCGGTCGCGGACCGCACCGGGGGCTCTCGATCAGCAGCTGGAGGCCCTGCGCCAGGAGCTGTTTGAGATCGAAGAAGCCCTGAACGGCAACCAGACCACGCAAGGCATGTATGGCGCTGAACCGTCCACGGTCAGCTCCCGTCTGGGCTTTGCCAATCTGGGCACCTCGAACGCCACCTATGGCCCGAACCCGGCCCACCGGGCTCAGCTGGGCTATGCAGAAGCGGACTTCGGACCCCTGCGCGATCGCCTGACCACACTGGTGGATGAAGACCTGCCCGCGTTTGAAGCCGCGCTTGACGGTGACGTGCCCTGGACGCCAGGTCGCGCTATCGGCCCGCGTTAAGCCCAAGGCTTAAAACCTGAAGAGCCTGCCTCAGCGGCGTTCGCTAACCAGCGGACGCCGCTGGTGTTTATGCACCTGCATCAATGATTTGAGAAACCGCATAAAGCCAAGCGCTATAGGATTTCGCTATCGCAGCATTTGAAACTATCGATTGGTCCTTTGCGTCGCACCTGCATAGGTCCGTCGGCACGCCGCCTGCCCCTTTTCAGGCGCGCCAATTCATTTGGGAGTGACATCGACCATGAAATCTTTCGCAAAATCTCTGGTGGCTTCAGCCTCTGCTGCCGCAATCATCGCTGGTGCTGCGCAAGCTGCGACCCCGCCGGGCTTTGCCCAGAGTGCCGATCCGCAGGCCGCTGAAGCCATGGCTGGCCAGCCGCGCTCCAACCAGTATTGGTGGCCAGAAACCCTGAACCTGTCTGAACTGCGCCGCAACGCCTATGCCGGTGAGCTCGCCCAGGACGCCGCTGACTATCGTGCGCGCTTCGAGGCGCTGGACCTGGATGAGGTCAAAGCCGATATCGGTGAGGTTCTGACGACCTCTCAGGACTGGTGGCCGGCCGACTATGGCGCGTATTTTGGTCTAATGATCCGCCTGTCCTGGCACAGCGCGGGCACCTATCGCGCCGGTGACGGTCGCGGGGGCTCTGATGGTGGTCAAATCCGCTTTGATCCGCTCCGCAGCTGGCCAGACAACGGCAATCTCGACAAAGCCCGCCAGCTCCTGTGGCCGGTGAAGGAAAAATACGGCGACAGTCTGTCCTGGTCAGACCTGATCATCCTGGCCGGTAACGTCTCGCTGGAAATGGCCGGCTTTGAGACGCTGGGCTTTGCCGGTGGCCGTGTCGACCACTGGGAGCCGGAGCTCGTCTACTGGGGCCCGGAATCCCGCATGCTGT
Organism: Maricaulaceae bacterium EIL42A08; assembly: GCA_024178355.1. GTDB lineage: Bacteria > Pseudomonadota > Alphaproteobacteria > Caulobacterales > Maricaulaceae > Oceanicaulis. The sequence goes on from JAMZNZ010000006.1 coordinate 11,731, forward strand.
CTGACGAAGGCCGCTATGACGAAGACGGCAACATGGAAGAGCCCCTCGCGGCCTCTGAAATGGGCCTGATCTACGTGAACCCGGAAGGCCCGGGCGGCAATCCGGACATTCTCGGCGCGGCTCGTGAAATCCGCACCACCTTCACCCGCATGGGTATGGATGATGAGGGCACGGTGGCCCTGATCGTTGGCGGCCACACGCTGGGTAAAGCCCACGGCGCTCGCCCCGCCGCAGACTGCGTCGGACCCGAGCCAGCCGCTGAAGGCGTTGAAGCCCAGGGCATGGGCTGGGAAAACAGCTGCGGCACCGGTAATGCCGGTGACACCACCACGTCCGGCCTTGAAGGCGCGTGGACGGCAACCCCGGCGGCCTGGTCCAACAACTATGTTGAGAACCTCTATAACTTTGAGTGGGTGCAGACCGAGAGCCCGGCCGGTACCATCCAGTGGATTCCGGAAAATGCCGAGGACGCCCGCTTTGTGCCGGACGCCCACAACCCGGAAACCTACCACCCGCCAGTGATGCAGACGACCGACCTGGCGCTGCGCTATGACCCGTCCTATGGCGAGATCACGCGCCGCTGGCTGGAAAACCCGGGCGAGATGGATCAGGCCTTTGCTGAAGCCTGGTTCCAGCTGACCCACCGTGATCTGGGTCCTCGCGCGCGCTATGCCGGTTCGGAAGTCCCTGAAGAGAGCTTCATCTGGCAGGACCCGCTTCCTGAAGCGGACTATGATCAGATCGACGCAGACGACATCGAGCGTCTGGAAGCCATGATCCGCGACACCGACCTGACCCCGGCAGAGCTGGTGCGGACGGCCTGGGCATCGGCCTCCACCTTCCGTGACACCGACATGCGTGGCGGCGCCAACGGTGCGCGCATCCGCTTTGCACCGCAAAACGGGTGGGACGTGAACGACGCTGAAGAGCTGAACCGTGTTCTGGACACGCTGGAAGAGGTCCAGTCGGACTTTAACGGCAACGGCATCATGAACCGTCTGCGCCGCAACAACACCAAGGTGTCCATGGCCGATCTCATCGTGCTGGCTGGGGGTGTTGGCATCGAGGATGCCGCTGCTGCAGCCGGTCACGAGATCGAAGTTCCGTTCACCCCGGGCCGCGTTGATGCCCTGGAAGAGCAGACCGATCCGGCTTCGTTTGAGTATTTGCGCCCGGCCGCTGACGGCTTCCGCAACTACTACTCGGACCGCGCCCGTCTCGATCCGGCAGAGATGCTGGTGGACCGCGCTGATCTTCTGACCCTGACGGTGCCTGAGATGACGGTGCTGGTCGGTGGCATGCGTGCCCTCGATGCCAACACTGGCGGCGCTGAGCACGGTGTGTTCACCGACACACCAGGCCAGCTGACCAATGACTTCTTCACTAACCTTCTCGACATGTCGGTTGAGTGGGAAGCTTCAGACGACAACGAGATGGTCTATGTCGGCACCGATGTTTCGACCGGCGAAACTCGCTGGACGGCAACAGAAGTCGACCTGATCTTCGGTTCCAATCCAGAACTGCGAGCCGTGGCCGAGTACTATGCCGTGAACGGGGCCGAGGAGCGCTTCCTGAGCGACTTCGTCGACGCCTGGGTAAAGGTGATGGAGCTTGATCGCTTCGACCTGGAAGAAGCCTCCTAAGAAGTCAGCCGACCTCTGACGAGGAAGGGCGGCGCAAGGGTTTGCGCCGCCCTTTTCTTTTTGTTGGGTCTATTCGGTCGCCTGGTGCCCCTGCCGTTCAGCTTCGGCGGCAAAGATTGCTTCCATGCCTGTATCAATCCCTCGCGCGTAATCGGCAAAGGTCAGAGCCGCTGGCAGGTCGACTTCAACCTGACCGACTGCGACGCCAAACAGCGTGTTGATCCAGAAGCAGCGCGACCAGTCTGAACAGCCGTTTTCCCAGTCATGATAGCCGGTTGAGACATAGACGCGGATGTCCGAATTGGGCAGACGCATGGGCGTGCCGCCACCTTCGGCCCAGAACTGCATGTCATCGCCCATGGGCGCGCCGACCAGCACCGCGCGTTCACCAGCACCATGCAGCGCGTAAAAGGCCGTTACGATCCCAGCGGAGAAGGTGTCACCGTCGGTCAGCACATAAACGCGGCCATTCTGGGTAATAAGCTCGCCGATATTGCGAGCCACCTGCATCGCGCGGGTGTAATCGCCCCCTTCATTGGCCCTGAGATCCAGCACCAGATACTCCGCCGGGTCATCGCGCAGCGCGGCCGCCTGGTCATCTAGCCAGCCGGGCAGGGGCGTGTCTTCGTTGCCAAAGACATTGCGCATTCGCCAGTAGGCACCGCCGCGCTCCAGCGTATCGGACCAAAGCGCCTGTTCAGGATAACGACCAAACCACGTGGCCTGCGTCATGGCTGGATCAAGGAAGCGCCAGTCATGGCCGCTGTCGTCTTCGGTCCGGTAGGGCCTCGACACCGCATTGCGCTGAGCGCCGAAAAAGCCGGTTGGCTCTGTTTCAACCGGTAAGGTCTCAGTCGAGACTTCGCCGTCCAGACCCACAAGATCGAGCGTGACTTCATCAGGCACCGCAACGAGGCCAGCGGCATGCAGCGACGCCGGAGCCGCAAAGAAGCTGGCCGAATTCTGGCGAAGGAAGGCATCATTGCCGCCAAAAAACGCGTCCATTTGCGGGTATAGCGCTTCGGGGGCCACGCCCCCATAAGTAACCACTCGCATGCCGATCAGGTCGGCATGTTCGGCGCGCGCGCGGACGATATGGAGACCGTCGTCAAACCAGTAAAAGCGCACCGGCAGGCTATTCAGGCGGTTCATCGTGCCGCTCATGCTGACGCCGCTATGCCCGTTCTCCGTCACCGCGCCCGCTGCAGAAACGCCCATTACAAACTCCGCCTCGGTCATGGTCGAAGCGCGCGCTTCAAGATCGTCAATCAAGGCGTTGAAGGTGATCAGCTCATCGTCTGAAAAGCTCTTGTCGGCCTCCGGCATGCGGCGCAGATAATCAAGATCCTGCAACCGCGCTTCGGTTCTGTCTGCAGGTTCTCCATAGCTGGCTTCGGGGATATGCGGCGTGAACTTCCACAGGAAGGCTCCAAAGGCACCTGCGATCACAAGGGAGATGACGCCGAGAACGCCGAGGATGATGAGAACAATACGAAGCACGATGCGAAACCTATAACCTTGCGACAGGCGTCCAGCTTGGCAGGCGAAACCGGCACAGCCAATAAAATCTGAGCGATCTTTGAGGTTTATGCGCGAACGGGGCGGTTCAGTTCGCCAGTTGCACAGGTGAGCGGGCGTTTTAAGCTGCCGCCGTGATCTGACCGAAGGCCAAGACCATGCCCCTGCCCATTTCCCTCGCCGACTGGCGTGCCGCTGGATCGGCTTTCACTTATCGAGGCCACGAGATTTTTGTGCGCACCGGGGGTGACTGGTCGAGCGACCAGCCGGCCCTGGTTCTCATCCATGGCTTTCCCACCGCCAGCTGGGACTGGGCCCATCAGTGGGAGGCGCTGTGCGAGCGCTACCGCGTGGCGACGCTGGACATGATCGGCTTTGGCTTTTCCGACAAGCCGCGCGATTACGACTACTCGATCATGGACCAGGCTGATCTGTTTGAGGCCTGGCTGGCCAAGCTGGGCGTCAGTGAGGCGCATATCCTGGCCCACGACTATGGCGACACGGTCGCGCAGGAATTGCTGGCTCGCCATATTGATCGCAAGGCTTCCGGTGAGGCCGGCCTGAGGCTTCAATCTGTCTGCTTTCTCAATGGCGGCCTGTTTCCCGAACAGCACCGCGCCACCTTCACACAGCGCCTGCTCCATTCCCCGCTTGGGCCGGTCGTATCATCCCTGATGACGCGCAAGCGTTTTGAAAAAGGACTGAGTGAGGTCTTCGGACCCGATACCCAACCCTCATCTGAAGAGGTCGACGCCTTCTGGACGCTGGCCACAGAAAGGGGTGGCATGCCCGCCATCGGCCACAAGCTGATCCGCTACATTGCCGAGCGCCGCGTCAACCGTGACCGCTGGGTAGGCGCGCTAATTGAAAGTCCAGTGCCTTTGCGGGTCATTGATGGGGCGCTGGACCCGGTTTCAGGTGCGCACATGGTCGCACATTATCGCTTGCTCATACCCTCGCCGGACACTGTCCTGATTGACGATGTCGGCCACTGGCCCCAGCTGGAAGCGCCCACCCGCGTTCTTGACGCCTTTCTCGATTTCCAGTCGGGTATGACGAACGCCTGATCCAGATCAGGCCATGAGCGGTGACAACACCGCCAGCGGGGAGGAGTGAGGCCATGGCGAAGGCCTTTGATTATGTAATCACCGGCGGTCTTGTGTTCGACGGCCTGGGAAATGCGCCGGTTCGCGAGGATGTTGCAGTGAAGAATGGACGCATCGTCCAGCGCGCAGCCTCGATTGACCAGAACGAAGCCGACGAGATCATTGATGCCAAAGGCCAGTGGGTGATGCCCGGCCTGATGGATATTCACACTCATCTCGATCTGGAAGTGGAGTTTGATCCGGCCCTGAAAGAAGCGGTCCGCCACGGCACGACCAGTGTTCTGATGTCCAACTGCTCGCTGGGGCTGGCTTACGGAAACCAGCGCCGCAATGGCGAAGACCCGCTGGTCGATTGCTTTGCGCGCGTTGAAAACATGCCAAAACCTGTGCTGCGCAAGATCGCCGAGAAGGCAAGCTGGAAGACTTCAGCGGGCTATTACCAGCATCTCGATGAATTGCCGCTGGGGTGCAATGTCATCCCGATGATCCCCCACTCCATGCTGCGCACCGAGGTGATGGGCCTGAAGGGCTCGGTCAGCCGGACCGCCAGCAAGGATGATCTGGCGCAGATGGAGGCGCTGCTCGAAAAGGCCATGGCGGAAGGCTATCCCGGCTTCTCCACCGACGCGCTGCCTTTCCACTTTTTATCGGAAGACCCGAACCGCCGGGTGAAAATTCCCTCCCAGTTCGGCCAGTACAAAGAGCTGAAAGCGCTGACCGGTGTGTTGCGCAGGCATGACCGGCTCTGGCAGGCGACGCCGCCCAAGGACTCGCCGCTGGCGGTTATCCGCAACTTCCTTCTAACCTCTGGCGCGCTTTACAAAAAGCCGCTGAAAATCACAGCGGTCGCGGCCCTTGATGTGGCCGCGAACACATCGATCCGCCGGCTTGCGCTGACGCTGACCGCGATTTTCAACTCCAGTCTATTAAAGGGCCGCTTCCGGCTGCAGGCGCTGGCGGCACCCTTCAAGGTGTATTGGGATGGGCCCATCAATCCGCTAGCTGAAGAGATCCCGGCCCTGCGTGAGCTCAATGAACTTGATCTTGAGGACGCTGAGGGTCGCCGGGCGCTGCTGGACGATCCCGCCTTCATCAAGCGCTTTTCAAGAATGTGGATGACGGGCAAGACCGGCTTCGGGCTGGCCCGCCTGAAACGCCTGATGAAGATGGAAACCCTCGCATTTGATCGCGATTTCAACGAGATGGTCTTCTATTCCGGTGGCCCGGATATCTGGACCGGCGAGACCTTTGCCCAGGTGATGGGGCGCTACCAGGCGTGGCGCAAAGATGCGTCCATGGCCCGCACCGATGAGGAACGTGCGGCATTCGAGGCGATGCCGGACGACGCCAGCGAAGAGCCGGGATTCATGCTGCACCTGTTGCGCACCTATGATCTGGGCCTGCGCTGGTGGACGATCTCGGCCAATCGCGATCCGGAGATTGTGCGCGATCTGTTAAACCACCCCAAGATCATGCCCGGCTTTAACGATAGCGGGGCTCACATCACCAATATGGCCTTTTATGACGGCAATCTGCGCTGCCTGCAGATCGCTCTGAGCGAGGGCATGGAGCGTGTCGCCAGTCAGATCCAGAGACTGACGTCTGAACCAGCGGACTTCATTGGCGTCGACGCCGGTCGACTTGAGGAGGGGGCGCGCGCAGATATCACTGTGGTCGACCCCGAAGCCCTCCAAAGCTATGATTCAGAAGCTCATTCCCGCTTCATCTGGCGGGAGGACTATGAGCATGAACAGATGGTCAATCGCTCCGACGGTGTGGTCAGCGCAGTGATTGTCGGCGGGGGTCTGGTGTGGGATGGCCAGCGCTTCACAGAGGCTGCCGGGCGGACCCGCCTTGGCCGGGCTTTACGCCATCGCGACTGGACGCCAAAGTCACAGCCAGAAGCGCTCGCGGCTGAGTAATCTGAACGCCGACAAGGAAACACCATGGCTCGTCACTTCTGGATCGCTGGCATTGCCGGCGCGCTTGCTATTGTTATTGCAGCACTTTTCGCATTCGGACTCCGGTTCGCTCCGCTCCATACGCGCAGCTTTGATGCCAACGCGGCCATTACTCAGGCTCAAGCCTATGATGTTGAAATCACACGTGATGCGCTGGGTATCCCGCGCGTGATTGGCCAGACCGATGCCGATGCCGCCTTTGGTATCGCGTGGGCCCATTCTGAAGACGATTTTGCCACCATTCAGGAGTCCCTGCGCGCCTCCTTAGGCCCTGAAATGCTTGCGAAAAATGAGAGTGAGGCGCGCACGGCCTATCTTGTTCAGCTCCTTCGCATTCGCGAAGACGTTAACGAGCGTTTCGAAACCGACCTGTCGCCAGAAGTACAAGCGGTTCTAGAGGGTTATGCTGATGGCCTGAACTTTTACGCCGCCCACCACCGCGATGAAGCTGAGCCCGATCTCTTCCCGGTCACGGCGCGTGATGTTGCGACCCTGTCGGGCTTTTTTTCGCCCCTGTTTTATGGACTAGGACAGACGCTGGCTGACCTTGCTTCCCCTGAAACCCGACCCGACCCTTCGCGCGGCCAGGAGTTGCAGGTCATGCTGCAGGATGGACCGGCCACTGAGTTAGGCTCGAACGCGTTTGCGGTGGCACCGACCAGGTCCGATGATGACCACACCCGGGTGATCGTAAACTCGCACCAGCCGGTAGACGGCGCGCTTGCCTGGTATGAAGGCCACCTGATCTCTGAGGAAGGCCTGAACATTGCCGGCGGCATGTTCCCGGGTGCGCCTGCCGTGCATCTGGGAGTCAATCCGGGTCTCGCTCAGGCAGCCACGGTGAACTATCCCGATCTCATTGACGTCTATGAGCTGGCGCTTGAGGGCGAGGGTTATGTGATGGATGGGCTGGTGCACGAGTTTAACCGCCGGAGTGCGTCCATGACGGTGCGCCTGTTTGGTCCGTTTGCCTGGCGGGTGACCATGGATGCCGACTGGAGCGAGCATGGCCCGGTGCTTCATACCGAGCAGGGCAGCTATGCCATTCGGTACGCCACGATGGGCGATATACGCTTTATCGAGCAGGCCTATCGCATGATGCGGGCTCAGACACTGGCAGAATTTGAAGCCGCGCTGTCCCTGCAGGCGATGGGTAATACCAACCGGATTGTCGGCGACAGCCAGGGCCGGATTGCGCGCTATTACATCGCCCGCATGCCATCTCGCAATCCAGACGCCGATGTGGACTGGACGGGCACGCTTCCCGGCGATCGCTCCGACCTGATCTGGACAGGGTTCGAGCCGTTTGAGTCGACGCCGCACATGATCGACCCGCAGGCCGGTTATGTGCTCGATGCCAACCATTCCCCCTTTGAAGTGACATTGACCGCTGAAGACCCGGATCCGGCCTTAGTGCCTGACTGGTATGGGGTGGAGACCCATATGACCAATCGCGGACTTCGTGCGACGCGCCTGATGTCTGAGCTCAATGCGGTCAGTCGCGAGGCCCTGCTGGCGGTCAAATATGACGATGTTTTCGCTGAAGAAAGCTATGCCGGACAGGTCCAGACCCGCGTTGGCGAAATCCTGTTCCGGGATGAAGATGCAGACCTCGCCGCCGTCGTTGTCGACTGGGACCGCAGCACCACGCTGGATAACCGAGAGGCCGCGCTGTCTGTTATGATGACACTGCGCCTGTTTAACCAGCAGCCGAACGCCAATGCGCTGACCGATGGCGATATTCGCGAGGCTCTGGCCGAGACCGCAGACCTGTTGATCACCCACCATGGCCGGATTGATCCGCCCTGGTCGGACGTCAACTTCCTGCATCGCGGCGAGCATTTCGTGGCCCTTGAAGGCGGCCCCGACACGCTGCGTGCGGTTAACTCGGCCATTGATGAGCAAACCGGTACGCTGACCATGCTGTCGGGCGACGGCCTTCACATGCTGGCTGAATGGGGCCCGGACGCAGCGTATCCCGAGGTCTTTGCCGTGCACCAGTTTGGCGCCAGCCAGGACCCGGCCTCACCCCATTATGCCGATCAGATAGAGGCCTTCGCCGCAGAAGAGCTGCGGCGTGTGCCCATGCGTGTTGAGGATGTCAGAGCCGCAGCGGTGCGGACCTATCGCCCGGGCTAGGCGGCTACCGGCTGGAAGATCAGATTGATCCGCTCGCGCAACAGATTGCTGGCCGCAAACAGCTCCAGCTCTTCTGACGCACACCGGCGCAGCACACCCAGATAAGCGTCCTGCAAAAAGCTCATCAGCGCGTGGATATTCACATCACCGCGCAGCGCCCCGGCGTCGCGCGCCTCACGCAGCAGGTCCCGGATGGGCCCCCAGGCCCGGTCCATATTGGCGTAGAAACGTTCAAACTCGCCGCCTTCGGAAATCCAGCACTCGGCCAGCAGCGGACCAATCATTGGCTGGATGTCGTAGTGGCGGTTCAAATGCAGCTCCAGAAGCGCAGCAAGCGTGGCATCAAAGCCGCCAGACAGGCCGGCGCGCATATTTTCCGTGTCGTGGCCAAGCGCCTCGAATTCCTCGGCCATAACCAAGTTCAGCAGTGCGATTTTCGTCGGCGCGGCATTGAGCACCGTTCCGGGCGAAACGCTGGCTTCATCGGCAATGACGGCGATGGTGGCGGCTGCATACCCGCGCTGGCGAAAAACACGCCCTGCTGCGGCGATCACGGCGGCGCGCGTCGCTGCCTTTTGTAGCGTTCGCTTGTTAACCGGCATATCCATTTAAAAAAGTCACTCAAGCTGCTAGGGCGGTAAAAACCCCTAAGGCTGTATGTTCTTTGAAGCTGTGTGGTATGAAAAGGCGTTCAAACGCCGCATGCGACACTCTTGACGCAACCGAAGCGAAAGCCACCCCTGCCGAACCATGGATCAGCCCGTCGCCCTTGGATCCGATCTGGAAGTCGACCTGGCCATTATCGGGGCGGGCGCAGCTGGCTTGATGCTGGCCGCTGCGCTGGCTTCGCGAGGACGCCGGCTGCGCCTGATCGTGCTGGAACCGCGCCAGCTGACCCCAAACCCGCGCCTTTGGGTCTTTCCGGCCCAGCCCCGCCACGCGCTGGAGCGCTTCGTCCTCCATCGGCTGGATCAGGTGCGAATCCTGGATCGCGTCCGCCCTTTAAGCCGCACTCGCCTCGATGTGGTCCGCGCCGGAGATGTACAATCGGCCGCCCTTGATCGGCTGAGCGCTGCAGGCTTCAACCCGGTGGAAGAACAGGTCCGCATTGACGGGATGCTCGCGGTTCAAAGCGGCGCGGTGGTCCAGACCGGCCGGGGCACCATCCACGCCAATTGTGTGGTCGATACCCGGCCGGGTGCCTTTGGTGCGGTGCGTGATGGGCTGTGGACGCAGATTGGCTGGTTTGCGGCAATCAGGTCTGGCGCGGTGCCGCCCGGGTTTGCCCTGTCGCGAGCCCACGCCGTCGGGCGATCAGTGATGCTTGATCAATCGCTGAGCCTTGATGATGGAACGACCCTGGTTGAAGTCGTCGGTCTGTGCCCTCCCGGTGATGACGGGCAGGCGGTGAAGGTGCGACTGGAGCAGCGCCTTGCAGGCCTCGGCGTTGACCTTGAAACCACAAAGCTGATCCGCGCGGTGCTGCCGCTGGAGTTTGGTATCCGCGCCAATGCGCGCGGCCCCATCGTGCACGCTCCGGCGGGTGCCGGTGGCTTGCGCTTCGGGCCAGGCCTGGCGGCGCTGCAGTTGGCGCGCTGGGCCGACGTGGCCGCTGAAAGCTTTACCCAGACCGGCCGCCTCATCGCGCCGCCCACCGCACCGCGCGCCCAGCGCATGGCCGCAGCCCAGCTCATCAAGCGGCTTCAAGCCGGGCCGGACTCAACCGCGCGCTGGCTTAATGAAACGGTGGAGGCTCTGCCCGCCGGGGCTGCGCTGCGCTTTTTGGGCGGCGTGCCGGGCTGGGGCGATGCCTTCACCCAGATCCGCCATCGCTGGCTGAACCGGCCATCCTGAACCGCAAATGGGCCCCGCCGTGATAGCTTGGGGAGCAAGCGGGGCCCTGACGCGTTGTGAGCGACATGGACGAACCGCAAGCGGCCCGTCAAAAGCTAGATGCGCGGGGGCAGGTGTTTGGATGCAGGGTTGTAGCGGTTCGAGAAACAAAGAACGCTGGTCGCGATCGCAATTTCACCTGTCATCCCGGACGCGAAGCGATCCGGGACCTTTTGCAATTGCAGGATAATTCTGTAGGTCCCGGATCAAGTCCGGGATGACAGATGTTGGAGACCAGAAGCTCGGCACCCCGACCCCATTTGGCGTCGCAAGGCGAACAATCGCGCTCAGGCTATGACCAAACCCTACTTTCCCAAACTTGATTTGGGATCCAGAGATCACAAAGCACAGAGTTATGGGCCCCAGCTTTCGCTGGGGAAGAGGCGGAAGCTTCGAGCTTTATCTCCGCTCGAACCCGTAGCGCAGGCGTGAGGCGAGGCCGGTGAGGTCGGGCAGGTTGGAGGTCATCTTGATCGCCTGGGCCTTCACCTTCTCAAACTGCATGACATTGTCGATCCGCCGATCGAGAAACTCGCGGGTGCGCGCCTTGTCCGGATCGGTGTCCTCCACCCAGACCATGAAGGTGGTGGTGTAGACGCCCGAAAGAATGGTGCGCTTGGTATAAAAATTATAATCCGTCGACTTATCGCCAATCGCGCGCCAGATCATGTCCGACGTGGCCCAGGTCAGCTTCCGGCCGCGGTCCAGGGCGTCAGGCAGCAAAAGCCGGCCGCGAGCGCGCGAGGCCGCGTCCTCATATCCGTCCATCTGCTCCAGCCGGGCGAGCACTGCGCCAGCCACCTTGTCGCGAATGCGATTGGCGTTGCTGGCCTGAATGACCTCGCGCGCGCCCTCATCGCACTGGCGCGACCACCACTCGATCAGGTCCAGCACACCATTAGGGCAGTAGAGCTGAACCTCACCGTCTGAATAGCCAGCGGCAGCCGCGGCGCGTGACAGGGTGCGGGCGTTCCAGCCATCAAAGGCGGCTTCATCCAGCGCAGCGTCCAGGACGCCATTACGCACGGCATCAGCACGGGGAGTCGAAGAGTCAGTTTCTTTTTCAGTCATAACCGTCTAAATAGTGCGCATCCGGGCGCGCGTCACGGGCGTTTTCGCCCTGCATGCATGCTAGACAGGGCGCGAAGGCTCTGCTAGATCGCCCGGCCTGTGTTGGAAGCGAACCGGCGCGAGACCGATGGGATAAACCCGCTGGTCCTCGCCAGTCATTGTTTTTTCGGTGGTTTTCGCCACCGCTTTGAGGATCTAGGGAGAGTACGCCATCGTTCAGATCGTCGTGCGCGATAACAATGTCGAGCAAGCGCTCAAGGCATTGAAAAAGAAAATGCAGCGGGAAGGGACTTTCCGCGAGATGAAGCGCCGTAATCACTACGAAAAGCCGTCCGAGAAAAAAGCACGCCAGAAGGCCGAGGCGATCCGTCGTGCTCGCAAGCTTGCTCGCAAGCGCGCCCAGCGTGAGGGCCTTCTGCCCAAGCGCGGTGGTGGCCGCCGCTAGACACTGTTTTGAGCGCGGCTGAAGCCAGCGCTCAACAGGTCTTGCGCCTCAACGCTTTCCACTAAGCGACACAAAAGCGCCGCGCTGATGAGAGTCAGCGCGGCGTTTGTGTTTGTGCGCTTGGGGTAAAATGCCCTTAACCGCACCAAGCGTCGTAGGCAGCCTGATCGAACGGCTCCATGCCGATCTCGGCGCGGAAGGCATCCACAGCGTCGGGGTCTTCAAAGGTGAAGTCGGCTACCCCATCAGTACAGAAAACCTGCGTCCCATAGCGTTGAGGCTCGCCCGCCGTCGTGCGAATTCGATCAAACATCGCCGCATAGGCCCAAGGGTTGAGCTCATCGGCCTGAACCGCGTCCATCACGTCAGGCAAGATGCTCGTCGCAAACTCGGTATCCCACTGGGTCCTGCCACCTTCATCGATATACTGACCATGCTGGGCGAGATACCAGGCCGCGCGCTGAACCTCGTTTGAGAAGGTGGGCGGGCTCGGCCAGCCATGAACCGCCATGATCTCCTTCAGACGCGCCAGATTCGGCACATCACCATTAAACGCGGCTGTACCCAGCGATTGCATCTGGCACTGCATGGGGTGGGACTGACCAAACTCACCACAGAGCGTTGCAGCGTTCTCGGGCGTTCTGACCCACTGATCGACGCGAAAGCGCTCCAGAATCTCATCGGACAGGCAGGCGATGTCATCGTCAGCGCAGTCAAATTGCGCAATGGCCGCGCTTTCAGCCGCGTAGGCGGCCCGGATCGTCTCGCCCAGCTCAGCCGGCGGTGGATTCATGGTCATCATTTGCGGCTGGCTCAGCGCCACCGCGCCCAGAATGGCGTATAATACGGTCATGAATTGTGCTCCCTCAAGCCTGATATCGGGGGTATATCAAGCGAGGGTGGCCGCGCCGCGTTACAATTTTATCATGACATCTGAGTAAGTTATCAAGGCGTCTGAGAGTTCTCAGCTCTTCTTGCGCCCCAACTTGAAGATCCGGCGCACGGTGTCGGCATCGGCCTGTCGCAGAGCCCCCTGGCGGAAGACGGCCGCTGCGATCCACAAGACCAGCACTGTGGTCAGGACCATTAGACCACCCGCACCCAGAAGCTCCCAGAGCGGTGGTTCGGTGGGCAGGCGCGCCATCATCACAAAGGGCGTCCACAGCGGCACCCAGCTGGCGATACGCACGAAATTGGAGTCGCTGGCCTCGATGGAGAAGAAGAGGAAGAGCATCGGCAGCATCAAAGTCCAGATGACCGGACCCATCAGCGTCTGGGCATCCTGAAGCGTGTCGCAGAGCGAGCCCATGGCGAGGAAAATCGCGCCATACATCAGATAGCCAAAGACAAAGAAAACCAGGGCTGCGAGCAGCAGAACCGGATCGAAGATCGCGCCGATCAGCCCGGCAATCTCCGGATTGACGGTGGCAAGCGCCGCGCCGCCGATGGCACTCAGCACCGAGCCCACAAAGCCCCAGATGCCAAACAGGGTGAGGGATACCCCTGCCACACCCGCCAGCTTTCCGATCAGGATTTCGTGGAAGCGCGCGGTGGAAAGCAGGACCTCAATAATCTTGCCGCCCTTCTCCTCGATCAGGCTTGTCAGCAGCATGTTGGCGACCGAGAACACGGCCAGCCACAAAATAAAGCCGAACATGATTGCCACAATGAATGGCGCGCGATCTGCCATGGTTATTTCTGCATCCTCGCCCGCATCAGCGCTTGCGTTAAGCGAGGTCACCTTTGGTTCAAGCGACAAAAGGCGATCCACCTCCTGCGGGCTCAGGCCCTGTTCGATGAGTGCCTGGTCGCGGACATAGCCTGTCAGAATGCGGTCAATCTCCCGGCGCAGGTCTGAATAGTTCACGTTTTCAGAGAGGTAGAGAATTTCGACCGGGTGGGTGTCTGAGGCCCGAAGCACAAAAGCCGCAAACAGCTGACGCTCACCTTCAGGTGTGTCCAGCAGCTGATCACCGCTAATATAGGGGCGCAAATCGTCAAGGCTGGCCCCCGGTGCTGCCACCATCACCGCATCGCGCCCTTCCAGATTAAGGCTGTCCTCAAGGCCGGGAACACCTGCAGCTTCAAGGGCATCACTGATCGCCTCGCCAGTGTCCGGATTGGAGTCAAACGCGTCCAGCGCGGCCCGCCGGGCGGCATCATCGCCGGTCAGACGGGACATCATGGACAGCTGTTCGCGGATTTGCTCGCGCCGACTGGCATCGCGGCGCTCTTCGATGACCTGATCAAGCCCCAGCCCGGTCTCGTCAATAATGGCGAAATATCGCGTCGGCTGTGAGTTTTCGATCAGCGCCGGAAGCGACGCCCCAATGGTGGCAAAGATCGGCACCGCCAACAGCGACAGCCAGAAGCCCCACGTGGCCACATAGGACAGGTATTCGCGCCGGGCGATGAGAAGGATGGCTCGCATATCAGGCGTCCTCCGCCGAGGCTTCAAGCTCCCGCGCGCCTTCTTCACCCACCAGCGCCACAAAGGCGTCGTGCAGGTGAGGACGTCGCGGTTCGAAATGAGTGAGTTTCAAGCTTGCGTCCACACAGGCGCGCAGCACCGCCTGGGCATCGGTCCCGGGGTTGAGTGTCAAACGCCATTGGATTTCGGTCCCGTCGTCAGACCGGCTTTGCTCGGCCAGCTCGCCAAACTGGCACAGGGTCTCCTGCATGGGTTCGCCGGGCGGAGCAGCGAGGAAGACCTGACGCGGTACCTGCGCCAGTGCTTCATCGACCGTGCCATCGAACACTTTCTGGCCGCGGGCCATCAGGATGATGCGATTACACAGGCGCTCGGCATGTTCCATCACATGGGTGGAGAAGAGCACGGTGCGACCGGCTTCGGCCTGCTCGCGGATCATGTGCTCCAAAAGCGACTGGTTGACCGGGTCGAGGCCTGAAAACGGCTCATCGAGGATGATGAATTCGGGCTCGTGGATAATCGCGGAGATGATCTGAACCTTCTGGGCCATCCCCTTGGACAGCTCCTTGATCTTCTTCCTGGCCGCATCGCCCAGACCGAAGCGCTCCAGATAGGCTCGCGCCCGCTTGCGGGCCTCACCGGCCGGAACGCCTTTAAGGCGCGCAAAAAAGATGATCACGGCCTCAGCCGTCATCTTGCGATAGACGCCGCGCTCTTCAGGCAGAAAGCCCACGCGATCCATGCCGGCAGCGTCGGGTGCCTGACCAAACAGTTCGGCTCGGCCGCTATCGGGCGCGATCACACCCAGTGACATGCGCAAAGTCGTTGTTTTTCCAGCGCCATTGGGCCCCAGAAAACCGGTAATCTCACCACGGGCCGCCTTGAAGGACACGTTACGAACCGCTGGCTTGCCGCCAAAGCTTTTCGTCAGGCCCTCCACCTCCAGGGCGTATTCAGTCATGGCTCGATCCCTGTTGTTAACGCTGTATCGTGTTTAGGGTGTAATGAAAGCCTGATCCAGTTTTCAATCAGGATCCCGTGCCCGAACAGCTAAGGACCCCTCATGGCTGATCAAACCTTTCCGATCGATTTCGCCACGCTGGAGCTGACCAGCAAGCCCAATCAGTTTCTGGTGCTGCCCGAAGGCTTCACCGCCCGGTCAAAGGCCCACCACACCAGCCGGGTGTGGCGTGGCACCGACCCGGCCACCCTGCTGGCAAACTTCAAGAGCGTCGCGCTGGATGCGCCGCGCACTGAAGTCACCAACGAAAACGAGACCCAGGTCGAGCTTTGCCAGAAAAGCGCGCTGTTCAAATTCCCTGACTTCATCACCGTAGAAGCGGTGGAAGTGCCCGGCGGTTCAGCGCTGTGCGTCTACTCACGCTCAAAGGTCGGCTATTCCGATCTCGGCGTGAACGCCAAACGGATCCAGGGCTGGCTGGAACAACTGGACGTGCGTCTGTAGCGCCAATCAGGCCGTCGGCAGCGCGAAGTATAGAAGATCAAGCGCCGGCGGCTCTGCCACCCCGAGCTGTCGCATCATCTGTGTGGCCTGACCGCGATGATGGGTCTGGTGATTGAGCAGATGAGACAGGATCACCTGACGCGGCAGGACTTTGTCCTCGCCGCGGGTGTTGGTGTAGGCAAGCTCCGATGCCAGCACCGCATCATCCAGTGTCGCGACAAAGTCTGACAGGCGCTGGTCCTCAGCCTCGCGGGCCTCACGCAGATCTTCAAACTTCTCGTAGTGGATCGCAGTCAGCGTGGTGGGCAGCGGCCCCTCCCCGGTCAGGCGATGAAGCCAGATGCGATCAGCCCCGATCAGATGGTTCAACGTGCCATGCAGGCTGCCGAAATAGCCTTTGATATCGCGCTTGCGCTCAAAGTCTGTCAGCGCGGTGGCGGCATCGTATAGGCGGGCATTGGCCCAGGCGTTGTAAGACGCAAGACGCTTGAAATGATCCAGCACGGCAGTCCAACTCTTGTTGCTCGGCCCCCATGATGCAAAGTCTTGAGCCATGACGGAACCGGAAAATACCGCGCGTGACCGCTTATTAGGTTTAAAGGCCGAATTGATCAGCCTGTCTGAGACCGCTTCCGACGATCGAAAGCCGGTCGGGCTGGACCAGCAATCGGTGGGCCGCCTGTCGCGCCAGGACAGTCTTCAGGTGCAAGCCATGGCCAAGGCCGCCGATGCCCGCCGCGCCCAGGAAATCCGCCGCATCGAGGCTGCGCTCGCCCGTCTTGATGAGGGCGAATACGGCTTCTGTGTCGAATGCGGCGAGGAGATTGCACCCAAAAGGCTGGAAATTGACCCAGCCGCGCCGCGGTGTTCAGGATGTGCATGATTTTGCTTGTCCTCAGGGACATCTGTCCCTTCGGGTCCGGGGTGCTAAATCCTGAAGCCGCCATCCCACTGTCATCCCCCGGCTAGTCCGGGGGACCCATTCTGTGACGGTTCAGTCTGTTCCAGCCCAACCGGCATGGGTGGCCCGAATAAATCGGGCCATGACAGGGATAAGGTGAATAACGCAAGTCTACGAGCCCACCGGGCTCGCAAGGGCGACCGCCCGCTCGCAGCGTCAGCGAGGACTACCGAGCGGAAGGGGGGCAGGACAGGTTAAACCGCACTCCCCGCATAATTGAACGCGGCAAACTTGGGTGATTTGGGCAGGTAGTCCGCCGTCAGATGTTCGATCTTGAACCCGGCCTCTTCAATCATCTGGTCAGGCTTGCGGGTCAGGTGGCATCCACCGGCCATGGGTTTCCAGATCGGCTCAATCCGCCGCTGCCATTTGGCCACCGCTTCATCGGGGGCTGCGCCATGTTCTGAGAACAAAAGCTTGCCGCCCGGCTTCAACACCCGGCGCATCTGTTTTAGCGCGGTCGCCGCATCCGGGATCGTGCAGGCGGTATAGGTCAGCACCACAGTATCGACGCTGTGATCATCAAGCGGAATGTCTTCACCGGGAAGGCCCAGCCATTCGATATCCAGAGACGAGGCGTCAACCGCCCTGGCCGCCTTGCGGCGCATGCCCTCGCTGGGCTCCAGCGCGAACAGGTGATCGACTTTCCCAGGATCGTAAAAGCCCAGATTGGTGCCCGACCCGAAACCGATTTCCAGAACGCGCCCCTCAGCGGCCGGAACGACCAGGCTGCGCTGCTTCATGATTTGTGGGCTGGCACAGGCAAAGCCGATCAGGTGGGGCAGAATATGATTTTCATAAAAGGACATACGCGCAAACTAGCGCCTAAGGCTCGCCAGGGAAACTCTCCACAAACTCGATCTTGAAATCTGGAAAGCTGGTGACGAATTGCACGGTGAAATCGGGAAAGCTGTCCACAAATTCCCATTCCCCACAGCTATCGGCAAAGCTCTCGACCGCGCGCACTTTCAGATCGGAGAAGCTCTCCACGATCTGAACCTTGAAGTCCGGAAAGCTGTCGACAACCTGCACCTCGCCATAAAGCGGCACGCCGTTGAAGGCGCAGTTTTCGATGTCGTCGAGGATCAGGGCTTCGAGCATTGCGTGACAGTGCTTGCGCGCTGCTGAACGGCGGATGAAGCATCGCCGGAACCAAAAATAAGGTGCCGCGTGGATGCCCCCTCTCCCCCTTGGCCAAGGGGGAGAGGGTAAGGATGAGGGGGTGCGTTTGAATGGGCTCATGACGGGCCGGATGAAATGTCGAAAGACCCCTCACCTGACCTCTCCCCTTCAGAAAGGGAGAGGGATGGCCACAGCGTCGAAAGAACGTGCCTCCAACTTCACCCGCCCCCTCGCCATCTTGAACCGCCCTCGCTAGGGTCTGGCGCAAATCAATTCGCCACATCGGGGAGGAATATCGATGGCTGACAAGGATCTTTCGCTGGACGGTAAAGTCGCACTGGTGGCCGGGGCCAGCCGGGGCATTGGCGAAGCGGCGGCCAAGCGCCTGGCGCGCAATGGGGCGATGGTCATCTGCTCCAGCCGCAAGATCGGCGATTGTGAGCGCGTGGCCAATGAAATCATCGAGGCAGGCGGCCAGGCCCGCGCCATGGTCCTGCACCTGGGCGAAGCTGAACACCGCGAAGCGGCCATCGCCAACATCAAGGACACCGAAGGCCGACTGGATATTCTGATCAATAACGGCGCGACTTCACCGCATTTTGGTGAAGCCATCGATTGCCCTGACTCAGCCTGGGACAAGACGTTTGATGTGAACGTCAAAGGGCCGTTCTACCTGTCCTCGCTGGCCATCAAGGAATTCATGAAGCCACAAATGTCCGGGGCCATCGTCAATGTCGCCTCGATCAACGGCATGCGTCCGGGCTTCTTCCAGGGTGTGTATTCCATCACCAAGGCGTCGGTCATCTCCATGACCCAGGTGCTGGCCCAGGAATGCGGCGGCTTTGGCGTTCGCGTGAACGCGCTTTGCCCTGGCCTGACCGAAACCAAGCTGGCTTCGGCCCTGACCGGCAATCCGGAGCTGGAAGACATGATGAAGCGTAACTTCTCCATCCAGCGCGTGGGCCAGCCTGAAGATATGGCCGCGGCAATCCATTATCTCGCCAGCGATGCCTCCAGCTACATGACCGGCCAGTGCCATATTGTGGATGGCGGCATCACCGCGCGCGGACCGCTTTGATCCCATGTTGACCCGCGACGACTGCCTGGCGCTGGATGCTGCTGATCCGCTTGCGAAAAAGCGCAATGAATTCTCTATGCCCGAAGGTGTCATCTATCTCGATGGCAATTCGCTGGGCGTGCCGCCGAAAGCCGCGCTGGAGCGTTTGCGCCATACTGCCGAAACCGAATGGGGCGTGGGCCTGATCCGGTCCTGGAATGACGCGGGCTGGATGGACCTGCCCCAGACACTCGGCGCAAAGCTTGCCCGGCTGATGGGGGTAGGCACCGACGAAGTGCTGGCGGTGGATACCGTCACCATCAATCTTTTCAAGCTGGCCGGGGCGCTGCTGGGGCGCACACCCGGCGGTATTGCCGCTGAACAGGGTGAATTTCCCACCGACAACCATGTGATGGAGGGCCTGTCGCGCTTTACCGGGGCCCACATGCACCGCGTGCCGCCAGGCACCCGACCCAAAGACCTGCCTGAAGGCGTCACCGTCTTCATCAAGAGCGGCGTGCATTATCGCTCGGCTGAAATCGCCGATTTTGAAGGCTATGAACGCGAAGCGGCCCAGCGCGGTATCGCCATCATCTGGGATTTGAGCCACGCCACAGGTCTGGTGGACCTGAAGCTGAAAGATTGGGGCGCGAAATACGCGGTGGGCTGCGGGTATAAATTCCTGTCCGGCGGTCCGGGCGCTCCCGCCTTCCTTTATTGCGATGCCGGCGAAAATGGCGTGCTGGAACATCCAATCCCGGGCTGGCTGGGCCATAAGCGGCCCTTCGGCTTTGAAGACGCGTACGAGCCAGACAGCTCCATCGTGCGCTGGCGCACCAGCTCACCGCCGATCCTGGGGCTCGCGGCGCTGGATGGAGCCGTCAGCGTTTATGACGATGTGGACATGGCCGAGGTCGAGGCCAAAGCACAAAAGCTGGGCGATCTGTTTATTGAGCGCGCCAATGCGCTGGGCCTGCAGATTGCCTGCGCCGGTGTGGGCCAGCGTCGCGGCGGTCACGTGGTGATCTCCCACGATGACGGCTACGCCATCGTACAGGCCCTGATTGCCCGCAATATCATCGGCGATTTCCGCGAGCCGGACATCATGCGCTTCGGCTTCAACCCGCTTTATAACGGCTACACAGAGGTCTTTGATGCCGGGCTGGCGCTGGCAGAGGTGATCGAAACCCGCCAGTGGGATCAGCCGCAGTTTACGGCGAAGAAGGCCGTAACCTAAGGCGTCTCTCAGATGCTAAAACCATGTCATGGCCCGGCTTGTCGGGGCCACCCATTCCGGTCGGGTTGAGGCTGGGACAGACGTCACAGAATGGGTCCCCCGGATGAACCGGGGGATGACAGGTTGGCGGTAAGCGACCCTCCCCATCAAGGGAGGGAAAAGGCTCCAAACCAAAATCTCCCAACTCCTGCCTTGGCTTTGCCGAATTGTATGCCATTCTGCCTGACGGGAATGCATTAACGGCAGGCAGGAGCGACTTCATGCGCATTTGGGCTCATTTCACCGGGGCAGCATGCGCTGCTCTGCTCGTGGCAGCATGTGGAAATGAGGGCGGTAGCCCGCCAGCACCCTCGCCTGACGGAGCCCCACTCGAAGCGCGGTCAGCCGACGCGCCGCGCGCAGAAGCTGACGTCAGCACATCCTTTGAATATCTGCGCTTCAGCGTCGATGCCTCGGCGGCCACGCCAGAGCTTTGCCTGACCTTCTCCGCTCCACTGGATCCGGCGGTAGACTATAGCCCCTATCTGGCGATCGATGATGCGGTTGCGGTGTCTGTGAGCGGGTCTGAGCTGTGCCTGGGCGGTCTGTCCTATGGCGGCTCCCACGCGATCACCTTGCGCGAAGGCCTGCCCGCAGCCGATGGCCGGGCGCTGGAGCGCGACATCCAGACTGAACTGAGCTTTGAGGACCGGCCGCCACGCGTGGCCTTTTCCGGTAATGGCATCATCCTGCCGCGCGTTGATGCCGACGGGCTGGCAATTGAAACAGTAAATGTGGACGAGGTTGAGGTCACCGTGCGCCGGGTCAATGACCGGGCTCTGGTCTTCCGCCAGATCGGGGAGGGCTACACGGCCGGGCGCGGAGAGTGGTACTGGTCGGGGGGCAATGAAAGCCCCGGCGAGCTGGGCGTCACCGTCTTTGAAGGCCGGGTGGGGACTGAAGGCGCGCCCAACGCTCGTGAAATCACCGTGCTGCCCGTGGCGGAGATGCTCGGCACGCTGCAGCCTGGCGCATACTACGTCTCGCTGCGCGATGCGACGGCCATTGACCAGAATCAGCGCCAGGACCCGGCCAGGGCCGCGCGCTGGCTGATCGTCACCGATCTTGCCTTTACCGCCTATCGAGGAGAAACCGGCCTTGATGTCGTCGTGCGCTCGCTCGACACCGCAGCGCCTGTGGCCGGCGTTGAGGTGCAGCTGGTGTCCCGTGCCAATGAGATTCTGGCGACCGCGCGGTCTGGCCGCGACGGGCGCGTTCGCTTTGATGCGCCGCTTCTGGCCGGTGATGAGGGCGATGCCCCCCGGCTTCTGACCGGCTATGGCCCGGCGGGCGACTTTGCCATCCTCGATCTCAATCGCTCCCCGGTGGACCTCAGCGATGAGCCGATCGGCGGACGTCGCCCATCCGGCGCTGTGGAGTCTTATGTCTACCTCGATCGCGGGATCTACCGCCCCGGTGAGACCGTGCAGGCCAGCGCGCTTCTGCGCGGGCCGGCAGGCAATGCAATCGAGGATCGGGCCGGCGCGCTGATGGTCTACCAGCCCAATGGTCTGGAACAGGCGCGCCATCGCTTTGAGCGCGCGGAAGATGCTGGCGGCATCGTGCACAGCTTTGACATCCCCAGCGCCGCCGCTCGGGGTAGCTGGCGCATCGCAACCCAGATCGACGGTATCGGTCAGGTGGGCAGCGTCAGCTTCCAGGTGGAAGACTTCGTGCCCCAGCGCGTGGCGCTTGAGCTCGACACCGAAACTCAGACCCCGCTGCGCGCTGGCGAAACGCGCATGATCGACGCCAATGTGCGCTTCCTTTATGGCGCGCCGGGCGCAGGCCTGCCCCTTGAAGGCGAAGGCCGCCTGCAGCGTGAGCCCAATCCCTTCCCGCAGTGGCAGGGCTTTAGCTTTGGTCTGCATGATGAGCGCTTTTCCGAGCTGTTTGTGCCGTTTGAGCCCACCGTCGCGGACGGGGCGGGCAATGCACAAATCCCCGTCACCATGGGACGGCGAGGCTCTGACTCCACCCTGCCGCTGCGTGTGCGCGCCGTGGTGCGGGTACAGGAGCCCGGCGGTCGGGCCGTTGCCGACGATGTTCGCATCCCCTATCGCCCGCGCGACCTCTATGTCGGCCTCAGCGCCGCTTTTGAGGGCCGGGTCCGCCGCAATCAGAACGCCAGCTTCTCCCTCATCGGCGTCGATGCCATGGGTGAGGCGCGCGAGACAGAGTTCGCCTGGCGCCTGGTGCGCCGCGACTATGAATACGACTGGTATCGCACCGATGGCGGTGAGTGGCGCTGGCGCCGGTCAGAGCGCATTGTGCCCATCAGTGAGGGCGTGGGCATGACTGAAGGCGGAGAGCCCGCCACGGTCACGACGCCTCAGCTTGATTGGGGCAATTATCGCCTGATCGTGTCGGTGGATGGCGAGGATATCGCCTCGCGCGCCTTCTGGGTTGGCTGGGGCGGTCAGACGCGCACCGGCGATCCGGCCCCCGATCAGGTTCAGGTCTCTGGCCCTGACGTGCCGGTCAGCGTCGGAGACACCACCAGCGTCGTCATTCAGGCGCCTTATGCCGGCCTTGCCGATATCGTTGTGGCCACTGACCGGGTGCAGAGCGTCCAGCAGGTGGTCTTGAGCAATGGCGGCGTCGAAGTTGAATTGCCCGTTACCGCAGACTGGGGCCAGGGCACCTATGTCATGGTCACCGTGCACACGCCGCGTGATCCGGTGGACCAGCCCTTGCCACGCCGCGCGGTGGGCGTGACCTACATTCCGGTCGACATTGGCGCGCGCACCTTTGAGGTCTCTCTTACCGCGCCAGACGTGGTGGCGCCCAATCAGAGCCTTGAGATCGAAATTGCCGCTGAGGGCGGTCCGCGCGAGGCGGTTTATCTAACGCTGGCGGCCGTGGATGAGGGCGTGCTCCTGCTGACCGGGCATCAATCACCCGACCCGGTAGCTGCGCTTCTTGGCAAGGAAGAGCTGGGCGTTGATCTGCTCGACGATTATGGCCGCGTCCTTGATCCCAACCAAGGCGCAGCCGCCGCGCTACGCTCTGGTGGTGACCAGATTGGCGGCGCAGGCCTGTCGGTGGTGCCCACCCGCACGGTCGCCCTGTTCTCAGGAAAGGTGGATCTGGGCCGCGATGGTCGAGGCGTTGTGACGCTCGATCTGCCCGACTTTAATGGCGAGCTGCGCCTGATGGCAGTGGCCTGGTCTGAGACCGGGCTTGGCTCTGGCTCTCGTCCGCTAACCGTGCGTGACGATGTCCCGGCCGAGCTGATCCTGCCGCGCTTCCTGGCACCGGGCGATCAGGCCCAGGCCACGGTTACGCTGGACAATATCGACGGGCCTGAAGGCGAATACGCCGTTGCGGTGAGTGCCGATGGCCCGGTTTCAGTGGATGGCGGTGCTGTCTCCCTGGGCCTGCGCCAGGGCGAACGTGAGGATGCCCGGACCCGCATCTCGGGCACCGAAGAAGGCGTCGCGCAACTGGCCCTTCAGGTCTCAGGCCCGAACGGCTTTGAAGCTGCTAGCGACTACCCCATCGAGGTACGCTCGCCCTTCCTGCCCGAAAGCCGTCTGGAAACGACCGTATTACGGGCCGGGCAAAGCTATACGCCGGATCCGAATTTCCTGGCCGGTTATGCCCCAGGATCAGCCCGGCTGACCGTCACCGCTTCGGCCAGTCCGATCAACGCCGTGCCGCTCTACCAGTCGCTTTATCGCTACCCCTATGCCTGTACTGAACAGCTGGTCAGCCGCACCATGCCGCTGATCTATGCAAGCAATCTGGCTGAGCTGGCCAATGTGGATGGCCCAGACGGGGCCAGCAGTGAAATTCAGGCGGCCATTGAAACCCTGCTGTCACGCCAAGATGGCGGCGGGGCCTTTGGCCTGTGGCGTGTGGGCGACCGCGATGCGCGGCCGTGGATCGGGGCTTATGCCGCTGACTTCCTCTACCGCGCCCATCAGGCGGGTTACCCCGTGCCGGAAGCGGCCCTGGACCGCGCGCTTGCGGCCATGCAGCCGATCAGCCAGGGCGAGCTATGGCGCGCCTCAGGCTATGACGATTCCAGTCCCAACCCGCGCTGGTCCAGTGACACGATGCAGCGCATCGAAGACCGCAGCGCAGCGTACGCCCTTTACGTGCTCGCCCGCGCCGGTGAGGTGGATCGGTCCCGCCTGCGCTACATGCATGATGAGCGGCTCTCCTCTATCGAAAGCCCGCTGGCCCGTGCCCATATCGGGGCCGCGCTGGCCGCCATTGGCGACCGGGCCCGGTCGCTTAGCGCCTTTGACGCGGCGGTCGATGCGCTTGGCTATGAAAACGCGGGCGACTGGTATCAGTCCGCCCTGCGTGATCGGGCCGCTGTGCTGGCGCTGGCCTCTGAAGCCGGGCTTGAAGATCTGGTTGCAGAGCTCGCCCAGCCTCTGGCCCGCGATGTGCCCGAGCCGCGTGAGCTTCATACTCAGGAAAAAGCCTGGCTGGTGCTGGCGGCAGCAGCCCTTTCCGGTGGTGAGGATCGTGTTTCCGTCACCTATGCAGGCGAACCGGGCAATCCCTATGGCGTGACCTTTGACCAGACTGAAATTGGCGAGGCGCAGGCCTTCACCAATACCGGCGATCGGCCAATCTTCCTGTCCATGCTCAGCCGCGGCACGCCGGGTAGCCCAACCGCTGCGGTGTCTGCCGATCTTCAGATCACCAAGCAGATTGCCGACACCAATGGCCAACTCGTCGACCTGTCTGAGGTACGTCAGGGCGATCGCCTGATCGTGGTGCTGGATGTCCGGCCCCAGCGCCGCGCACTCGCAAGCTATGTGGTGGCCGACCTGCTACCGGCCGGCTTCGAGATCGAGGCCGTGCTCAGCAATGCCGACACCGGCGAGGATCGGCCCTACAGCTTTATCGGCAATGTGGCTTTCACCCAGGTGGCCGAGGCCCGCGATGACCGCTTCGTCGCCGCACTCAACGCCTCGAATTGGCAGAACCGGACCTATCGCCTGGCCTATCTGGTGCGCGCGGTGACGCCCGGTGATTTTGCCATGCCCGGCGCGGTAGCCGAAGACATGTACGCTCCCACCGTCTTTGCCCGCTCCAACGCCCAGCGCGTCCGGATCGAGCCGTGATGGCATGAGCCTCGCCCTGCCCACAACTCGCTGGAGGCGATGGGGTGCCTGTGCTGGTGCCGCGCTGCTCACAGGCGTGCTCACGCTCATCGCCCTAGACCTGCATTTCCCGCCGCCGATCAAGCGCGGACAAGTCGTGTCCTTTGTGGCTGAGGACCGCGAAGGGCGTCCCTTGCGCGCCTTTCCGGTGGAAAACGGGCGCTGGCGGCTGGCAGCTGATCTGGAGCGGATTGATCCAGACTTCATAGACGCTCTGCTTTTGATCGAGGATCAGCGGTTTTATGACCATTGGGGCGTAGATCCGCTCGCGGTCCTGCGCGCATCTGGTCAGGCCATCCAGCGTGGGCGCATTGTATCAGGCGCTTCGACCATCACCATGCAGACGGCGCGCCTTCTGGAGCCAAGGCCGCGCGATTTAGGCTCCAAGATCATTGAAGCGTTTCGCGCGATCCAGCTGGAACGACGGCTAAGCAAAGATGAAATCCTGGCGCTCTACCTCACCCACACGCCCTATGGCGGCAATCTGCAAGGGGTGAGGGCGGCAAGCTGGGCCTGGTTTGGGCGAGAGCCGGATACGCTGACGCCTGACCAGATCGCGCTGCTGATCGCTTTGCCACAAAGCCCGGAAGTGCGTCGGCCTGATCTTCGCCCGGCCTATGCTGAAGCCTCGCGCGCCGCCATCCTGACGCGCCTTGCAGATGCAGGCTGGATCAGTGCTGCACGCGCTGATGATGCGGCGACCGAAGCCTTGCCGCGTCAGCGCAACGCCTTTCCGGCTGACGCCTGGCACGCAGCTGAAGCTGTGCGGCGACGCGCCGGTGATGCGCCCTTTGCCCGCTCCACACTGGACATGCGGCTCCAGGCTGAAGCTGAACGCATTGTCGAACAGATCGCCAGTGCAGGCGGGTCAGGGGTCCAGGCGTCGGCCCTGGTGATCGAGATTGAAACCCGCGCGGTGCGGGCGCTTGTGGGCTCTGCCGGGCGAAATCGCGCAGGCGGCTGGCTCGATCTCACCGCTGCGCCACGCTCGCCAGGGTCTACGCTGAAGCCACTGGTTTATGGTCTGGCGTTTGAAGACGGGATTGCAGCTCCCGAAACCCTGATTGAGGACCTGCCCGCCCGCTTTGCCAATTACCGGCCAGAGAATTTTGACCGCAGTTTTCGCGGTGAAGTGACCATTGCCGACGCCCTGCAGCACTCGCTGAACGTCCCAGCGGTAAGGGTGCTGGATGAGGTGGGGGCCGCGCGCTTTGCCTCGGTCCTCGACCATGCCGGTGCCCGTCCTCAAATTCCCGGCGCACTGGAAGGTGCCTCTGGTCTTGCGGTCGCGCTGGGCGGTCTGGGCCTGTCAGCACAAGATCTGGGCGTGATCTATGCAGCGCTGGGCGATAGCGGACGAGCCCGGCCGTTAGCCTTTCTCCAGAACGACGCAACGACTATCGACGGTGCGCCGCGGCGGCTACTGAGCGCTGAGAGCGCGGATGACATCGTCGATGTGCTCTACGGCTCTCCGGCACCACCGGGCCGTATGCCTGCGCACCTGTCGCAGTCTGCGCCGGACATCGCCTACAAGACCGGCACCAGCTATGGGTTCCGCGATGCGTGGGCGGCTGGGATTAGCGGCGGCTATGCCGTAGTCGTCTGGACCGGCCGTCCCGATGGCGCGCCACGCGCTGGCGTGACCGGGCGCAGCGCAGCTTTGCCCGCCCTGTTTGATCTGGTGGATGCCATTGCTCGCACCGACCCTCACTTCAACCCGCGCCGCCCGGCCCGACAGACCGCACAGACGCCCAGCGCGCTTGATCGCTTTGCCCGGGACGGAGAGCCGCCGGTCATCCTGTTTCCGCCTGAAGATGCCGAGCTTTGGGCTGAACATGAGGGTCGAGGCTTCGTCCTGTCGGCCCGTGGCGAGGGCGCACTCAGCTGGTATGCCGATGGTGAGCCTGTGACGCGCGATGCAGGCGGTTCGCCTGTCTTCACGCCGTCAGGGCCAGGATTTTATGAGCTGGCCGTTGTGGACGAGGCGGGGCGCACAACGCGCTCAAACGTCCAGGTGCGCATGCCCGACGCCGCGTCCTGACGCGCGCTTTTGGGCCTGGAAACGGGCCCGGGTTGAAGTCGGGGGCGGTATTCGTGCTAGGCTCAGGCTTTCTGTTTAGCGGTTAGGATAATCGATGGCCGGATCTGGCCTCTTCGACGATTGCACCCTGCCCGACACCTTTTGTGAGGTCTCGGGGCGAAAATCTGACTCTGAAATTGATCGCCTCTTCACCCGGCGTCTGGCCAGGCAGAGCCGTGCTGGCCTTGACCGTCGAAAGGCGCGCGCCGAGGAGGAGATGTATAATCTGGGTATCACCTTCACGCTTTATTTCGGTGAAGAGACGGTGGACCGGGTTCTGCCCTTTGACGTGATCCCGCGCCCGATCATCGCCAAGGACTGGGCGGTACTGGAAGAAGGCGTGCAGCAGCTTATCGAAGCGCTCAACCATTTCCTGCACGACATCTATCACGACCGCAAAATCCTGAACGATGGTGTCGTTCCGGCCGATCTGGTGCTGGATAACAAATATTATCTTGAACAAATGGTTGGCGTGGACCCGCCCGGCGGCGTTTACACCCATATCTGCGGCACCGACATGATCCGCGATCACGACGGCCGCTTCCTCATCCTGGAAGATAACTGCCGCACGCCATCTGGCGTGTCCTATGTGATCGAGAACCGGCATCTGATGATGCGCTCCTTTCCCGACCTGATGGAAAACGCCCGCGTACGTCCGGTCTCAGACTATGGCGTTCGTTTGCGCGAGAAGCTGGCCGATTGTGCACCGGCGGGCGTAACCGACCCTTCAGTCGTTCTGCTGACGCCGGGGCTCTATAACTCGGCCTATTTCGAGCACGTCTTCCTCGCCCGTGAGATGGGTGTACCGCTGGTGGAGGGGCGCGACCTCTATGTCGACGAGAACGACGAGGTCTTCATGAAGACGGTGTGCGGGCCAGCACCGGTGCACGTCATCTATCGGCGCATTGACGATGCCTTCCTGGACCCTGAAGCCTTTCGCAAGGACTCCATGCTGGGCACGCCGGGGCTGATGCGCGCCATGAAAGCTGGCAAGCTTGCGATCGCCAACGCACCGGGTACCGGTGTTGCCGACGACAAGGCAGTCTACGCCTACATGCCTGATATCATGCGCTATTATCTCGATCAGGAGCCGATCATCTCCAACGTGAAGACCTATGTCTGTCGGCGTCCGGACGAGTGCAAATACGTGCTTGAGCATCTTGATGAGCTGGTGGTCAAACCGGTGGGCGAAAGCGGCGGATACGGCATCGTGGTCGGCCCCAAAGCCACCAAAAAGGAGATCGCCGAGGTCGCTGAGGCGATTAAAAAAGACCCGGCCAACTATATCGCCCAGCCGATGATCAGCCTATCCACCTCGCCCACGCTCACCAAGGAAGGGGTGCAGCCCCGCCATGTGGACCTCAGGCCGTTTGCCGTGACGGGTAAAGGCACCTGGGTGCTGCCTGGCGGTCTTACGCGCGTGGCCGTGAAGAAGGGCAGCATCATCGTCAATTCCAGCCAAGGCGGAGGGTCAAAAGATACCTGGGTCCTCTCCTAAACTTCTCGCACGCTACGCAGAGCACGCCTTCTGGCTCGGTCGCTATGTGGAGCGGGCCGATAATCTGGCGCGCCTGTTATCGGTCGCAGAAGGCTTTGCGACCGGCGATGACGACAAGGCCGCGTGGCGCGGTGTGCTCGACACCTTTTCCGACGGGCCAGCCTTCGCCAAAACCGGCAAACAGCTCACCGGGCTGAACGTTGTGCGCTGGTATTTCATCGACAAGAAAAATCCCAACTCAATCGCCAGCGCCCTGGCTGCTGCGCGGGAGAACGCGCGCGCCCTGCGCCACATCACCCCCACGGAAACGTGGAAGCAGATCAACATGCTCAACGGGATCATCGCCAGACTCACCGCGCGCCAGGTGACTTTGCCCAAGCTGGCGGATCTGTGTGAGCAGGTCCGGCTGGGTTGTCAGGCGCATCAGGGCGGCGTTGATGGTGCTTGGTATCGCGACGAGGCCTGGCTCTTCCATCGTCTTGGATGTGAGCTGGAACGTGCGGACCAGACGACCCGTCTGGTGGACGTGAAATACTACCAGATCACTGAGCCGGGCGACGATGGTGACGCCATCATTCCGCCGGACATTGTCTGGTGGAACTCGCTTTTGCGCTCTGCCTCCTCCTATCACGCCTTCCGTCGCCGCCACGCGCTCAGTGCCGGTCCGACCGAAGCCGCCTCTTTCCTCCTGTTTGATGAAGACTGCCCACGCTCGGTACGCCTGTCGGTCAATGAAGCGGCTGAACGCCTGCGCGAACTGGAGGACGATTATGGTGCTGCGCCGAGCCCGGAGCTGCGCCAGATCTGCCATTCACTTGTGGATTTACTGGCACGAACCGAGCCGGTTAAACCCGGTCGTGCGCTGCATCGATATCTTGATGACGTGCAATTACAGCTCATTAGCTTCGCCGAGGCCCTGTCCGAACGCTATTTTGGACCCGATTGACTGATGGGTGACGCGGTCTCCACGGACGGGAGCGAATCAGCGCAGTCTCAAAGCTCCCACGGACCGCGCGAAAGTCTATACATGGGCCAGCAGCCTCAGGTCACAACAGACCTCTTCCGGGTGCGCCACATCACCCGCTATCGCTATGCCCGACCGGTGCAATTCAGTCAGCACAAAGCCATGTTCCGACCTCACGAGACGCAGGATCTGCGCCTTCTTTCGATGAATGTGTCCTCCTCGCCCGCCTCCATGGTGCACTGGATCCACGACGCCTTTTCAAACTCGGTCACACTTTTCGATTTCTCTGAAGCCTCCGATCACCTTGAAATCGTTTGTGAGTTCGATCTGATCCGGACCAGCTTCAAGGATGTCGAATTTCCGATCTCCGCCAACGCGCAGAATTATCCGTTCGATTACTCGATGGAGGCCCTTCCCGATCTGGCTCCGTGCCGTGTACCCCACTATCCCGACCCTGACCGCAAGCTTGCCGCCTATGCCCAGCGCTTCGTGGAAGAGAGCAAGGGTAACACCTGGATGCTGCTCGCCGGCATGACACAGGCCATCCAGCGCGATTTCAGCTACCAGCGCCGCGAAGAGCCTGGCGTAAACCCGCCGCTCCACACGCTTGAGACCGGTGTCGGTTCCTGCCGGGATTTTGCCGA
Organism: Maricaulaceae bacterium EIL42A08; assembly: GCA_024178355.1. Classification (GTDB taxonomy): domain Bacteria; phylum Pseudomonadota; class Alphaproteobacteria; order Caulobacterales; family Maricaulaceae; genus Oceanicaulis. The sequence goes on from JAMZNZ010000006.1 coordinate 42,131, forward strand.
ACTGATGTGTGAAACCGTGCGCCATCTGGGCCTCGCCGCCCGTTTTGTGACCGGCTATCTCTATGATCCTGCGCTGGATGGCCAGGCCGACGCGAACGGCAATGTGGTCGGTGCCGGTGCCACCCATGCCTGGGTGCAGGTCTTCCTGCCGGGTGCAGGCTGGATCGAGTTTGATCCGACCAATGGCGATGTAGCATCCAGCAATCTGATACGGACCGGGGTCGGGCGGATGCCAAGCCAGGTCGCGCCAGTAACCGGCAGCTATTTTGGAGCAGCCGAAGACGCGCTGGGCCTTGAGGTGGAGGTGGAAGTCACCACCCTCGCCCCCAGCATCAGTCAGTGAGCCCCAAAGCCATGGGACAAGCCGACCTGACCGCTGAAAACCGCATCGAGCTCAAACCGCGCCTGGTGCTGGTGGCGACGCCCATCGGCAATCCGGGCGACCTCTCGGCCCGGGCTCGCGAGACGCTGGAGGCCGCCGATGCCATCGCCTGTGAGGATACCCGCACGACACGCACCCTGCTGGACAAGGTGGGGATCACCAACAAGCGCCTGATCGCCTGTCACGACCATAATGAAGCCCAGAGCGCAGCGGGGATCGTGAAGCTGATTGAGGATGGCGCCACTGTGGCGCTCGTCTCCGATGCAGGTACCCCGGCGATCTCTGATCCCGGCTACCGCGTTGTCAAAACCGTGATTGATGCCGGACTGCCGGTGACCGCAATTCCGGGGGCAAATTCGGCGATCATGGCCCTGACCCTGTCGGGCCTTCCCACTGATCGCTTTGTTTTTCTGGGCTTTCCGCCGCGCAAGGGCGGCAAGCGCAAAGCCTTTTTCGAGCCCTACGCCCAGCTGCCCGCCAGCCTGATCGTTATGGAAAGCCCCCAGCGTCTGGCCGACATGATAGGCGACGCGATCCCGGTTCTGGGCGACCGTGACGCGGCGCTTTGCCTTGAGATGACGAAGACTTTCGAGCGTGTCTGGCGCGAACCCTTAAGCGCCCTCGCCACCCGCCTTGCTGAGCCCCCTAAAGGCGAAGCCGTGCTCGTCATTGATGGCATCAAGCAGACCCGTGAGCGCAAAAACAAATACGCTGAGTTCTCAAAAGCGCCGGAGCGGGGTTCGGCCTAGGTCTGGCTTGTAGAAGACACGCCCTTAACAACCGTCATCCCAAACTTGATTTGGGACCCAGCGGCTCCGACCGTTCAACTTGGTCCTGAATGTCGTCAGGATGACGTGATGGGGTTAAGAGGTAAGCTTTTAAACATGCCCCTCAGGCTCGACGCCATGCACCTGCCTGTTATGGTCGCGCTCAGCCCATCCGGGACCCGTTTTTCTTTATGGAGTGAGCCCACCCATGACCCGACTTCTGCTTGCCGCGTCCGTATCTGTCCTGGCGCTGGCCGCCTGTTCCAACGATGCCGAGACCGAAGCCAATACCGAAACCGCTGGCATTGAAGCCAGCGTTGGTGCCGGTGAAACCATCGACGCCCAGTCGCTGGAAGACATCCTCGCCATTGAAGATGCTGCCGAACGCCGCGATGCGCTTCTGGCGCGCGGTGATGCAGTACAGGCCGCCATGCAGGCCCGCTTTGAGAACCGCATTGCACCCCTGCGCGACGAGCTGAACCAGATCGTGGAGGCCATCGAGGCAGCCGAAAGCGATCTCGCCGCACAGTCGCTTGATGCAGCCCAGCCGATTATTGCCGAGGCGCGCGCCTGTGAGGGTGGAAATCCGGATGGCCCAGACTTCAGCCCGCCCATGGTTGATGAAGGTCTGGCCCCGGCTGAAAGCAATGCCCTGATCGGTGAGGCGTTTCTGGCTGCCGCAGATGCCGCGCCGTGCGTCTATCAGCTGCCATCGGGCCTGCGCCTGCGTGTGGACGTCGCCAATCCGGACGGGCAGAGCCCGCAATCGGGCGAAACCGTGCGCGTGCATTATGAAGGTACGCTTCCCGATGGGACCGTGTTTGATAGCTCCTATGCGCGTGGCCAACCGGCTGAATTTCCGTCTGACCGCCTGATCCGCGGCTGGGTGGAAGCCCTCGCGCTGATGAATACCGGTGAGACCTGGTCGCTCTTCATTCCGTCCGATCTGGCCTATGGCGCACAAGGTGCCGGCGGGGATATCGGCCCGAACGCGACCCTGCGCTTCAAAGTGGAGCTTCTGGCCCTGCCCATGCGTGAAGAGGCACCGGTCGAGCTGAGTGAGCCCAGCGATGGCTAGGGCCTGGCCCACCGACAGCCGGGGGTGGCTTGAGCGTCTGGTGGCGTTCGACACCACCTCCCGGCATTCCAACCTCGCCCTCATTGAGGATGTGGAGGCCTTCCTGACCGAACTTGGCGCGCGCTGTGAGCGCACCGTCAGTGACGATGGCGAGAAGGCCAATCTGCACGCCGTGCTGGGCCCGGATGTGGATGGCGGCGTGGTATTGTCCGGCCACTCCGACGTGGTCCCGGTGGACGGTCAGGACTGGTCCACCGACCCATGGGTGCTGACCGAAAAATACGGTAAGCTCTACGGGCGCGGCAGCTGTGACATGAAGGGCTTCATCGCCTGCGCGCTGGCCGCAGCCCCCAAATTTGCCGAGACCGACCTGGAACGCCCGGTCCACTTTGCCTTTTCCTATGACGAGGAAGTCGGCTGTCAGGGCGCGCCGAAAATGATTGCGCGCATGGCCCAAAGCCAGCCGCGCCCATCCTGTGTGATCGTGGGCGAACCCACCGAAATGCAGGTCATTACCAGCCACAAGGGGCTGTATTCCGTGCGCGTGACGCTGACCGGTAAGGAAGCTCATTCAAGCCTGGTCGAAGACGGGGCCTGTGCCGTCACCCACGCTGCCAAGCTTATGCACCAATTGGTGGAAGAAGCCGCAGCGCTGAAAGCCGCTGCGCCCGCCGACAGCCCGTTTGATCCGCCCTACGGCACCCTGACCATCGGGCGCATGGGCGGCGGAACAGCGATGAATATCCTGGCTAAAGACGCCTGGTTTGAAGCGCTGATGCGCCCTGCGCCGTGGGATGATGGCCCAGGCCTCGGGCAACGCCTGACCCAGCGCGCCGCCGAGGTGCAGGCCGAAATGCGTCAGACCGCGCCGGAGGCTGAGGTCCGCGTGGAGCTGATTTCCAACGTGCCGCCGCTTATGCCTGAAGACATGGGCGAAGCCGAAACCCTCGCCCGTTCCCTCACCGGTGATAATGCAAGGCGCGTCGTTGCCTACGGCACCGAAGGCGGGCAGTTTCAGGAAGCGGGTTTCTCCACCGTCGTCTGCGGACCGGGGTCCATCGCCCAGGCCCACCAGCCAGACGAATTCGTCGCAATCAGCGAGCTGAAGGCGTGTGATGCGTTTCTGGAGAAGTTGCGCGTGCGATTGGGGCTTAAAAGTTGAAGCGGTTGTCATCCCCCGGCTTGTCCGGGGGACCCATTCTGTGATGCTTCAACCAGCGGCAAACAACCGGCAAGGGTGGCCCGGACAAGCCGTGCCATGACATTTCGGGTGACTGCTCTCCCGTTAGTCGGCCGGGACAGGGACACACTTTCTTACGTCGCAAACACCTGACCATCGTCGGCGAAGGCTTTGAATTCCAGAGCGTTACCGCTGGGGTCGCGGACGAACATGGTCTTTTGCTCGCCCGGTTCCCCGGCAAAGCGCAGATAGGGCTCGATAACAAAGTCTGCACCGGCCTTTTTCAGACGCTCCGCCAGCGCATCGAATCCATCGTAGTCGAGCAGCAGGCCGAAATGGCGCACGGGGACCTGCTTGCCATCGACCGCATTGCTGGGTCCGGTTTCACACAGCTCTGGCGACAGGTGGGCGACGATCTGATGGCCGTGGAAGTCAAAATCGATCCAGTGATCGCTCTCTCGGCCCTGCGCACATCCCAGCGTTCCGGCATAAAAGCTGCGCGCGGCCTCCAGGTCGTGAACCGGGAAGGCGAGGTGGAAGCGGGGGCGATCTGACATGGCGGGCATCCCTTGAAAATCAGCTGTAAGCTTTGCGCATTGATCGGCAAGGCCCTAGATGGACGGTGTAACCCCTTGCTGGCAAGAGCACCGATCCATGACCGACTTCTCTCCGCGCGAAATTGTCCACGAGCTGGACCGTTACATCATCGGCCAGGCCGACGCCAAGAAAGCCGTCGCTATTGCGCTGCGCAATCGCTGGCGCCGCAAGCGTGTGGACGAAGGTCTGCGTGAAGAGATCACGCCGAAGAATATCCTCATGATCGGCCCGACCGGCGTGGGCAAAACCGAGATTTCCCGCCGCCTCGCCAAGCTGGCAGGTGCGCCCTTCCTGAAAGTCGAGGCCACCAAGTTTACTGAAGTTGGCTATGTCGGGCGCGATGTGGACTCCATCGCCCGCGATCTGGTGGAAGTCTCCCTGGGTCTGGTGCGTGAAAAGAAGCGCGAAGAAGTCAAAGCCAAGGCGCATGGAGCGGCGGAGGACCGGGTGCTCGACGCACTTGTGGGGCCCAATGCCAGCAGCGGGACCCGCGAAAGCTTCCGCAAGAAACTCAACGCGGGTGATCTCGACGACAAGGAAATCGAGATTCAGGTTGCCGACGATGCTTCACCGCTGCAAGGGCTCGATATTCCCGGCATGCCTCAGGGCGGGGCCAGCATGATCAATCTTTCCGATCTGCTCGGAAAAGGCTTTGGCGGTCGGACAAAGTCGCTGCGTACGACCGTGAAGGAAGCCTATGAGCCGCTGATCAATGAAGAAGCCGACAAGCTGCTGGACGAAAGCCAGCTGCAGGCCGATGCGATCAAGCTGGCAGAGGAAGAGGGTATTGTCTTCCTTGATGAAATCGACAAGGTCGCCGCCCGCGCCGAAGCCAAGGGTGCCGATGTCAGCCGCGAAGGCGTGCAGCGTGACCTGCTGCCTTTGATCGAGGGTGCGACGGTCTCAACCAAATATGGACCGATGAAGACCGACCACGTTCTCTTCATTGCTTCCGGTGCCTTCCACGTGAACAAGCCGAGCGACCTTCTGCCTGAGCTGCAGGGCCGCCTGCCGATCCGGGTGGAGCTGCGCGCCCTGACCCGTGAGGACTTCAAGCGTATCCTGACCGAGCCGGAAGCGAGCCTCGTCACGCAATATGTGGCGTTGATGGCCACCGAGGGTGTGGAGCTGAGCTTTGATGACAGCGCCATTGATGCGCTGGCCGATTTTGCGGCCGAAGTGAATGCCAATGTGGAAAACATTGGGGCTCGCCGCCTCCAGACCATAATGGAAAAGGTGGTTGAGGAAATCAGCTACACGGCGTCTGACCGCGATGGCGAAGTGCTGGCCATCGATGCAGCCTACGTGAAGGACAAGGTCGAGGCGCTGACGAAGAACGCCGATCTGTCGAAGTTTATTTTGTAGGCGCTTTAGGCGCGTAGCATCACGTAGAAAGCCCCTGACCCGCCGTGACGGCGATGGCTTTCGGCATAGCCTGAGACCAGCGACGCGAAGGCAGGATCGTCCATCCACTGGGTGAAGGAGCGGCGCAGGACACCCGGCAGAGCGCGGTCTTCCGGATTCCACGGCTCAAACCGGCGCTGGTCGATGGCGCGGGCTCCAGCCCCCTTGCCAGTGATCACCAGCACTTGGCGGCAGCCGTTTTCATGGGCACGCCGCAGAAAGTTTAAAAGCTGGGAACGGGCCTTCTTCTGGGTCATGCCGTGAAGGTCAATACGGGCCTCTATTTCAACCCGTCCCCGGCGAATTTTCTTCTCTGAGCCCCGGTCAACCGGTGTGCGTTTGACCGGTGCAGGATCGCGATACCCGGCACCATCCTTCAAAGGCGCAGACTGGCGCATCAAATCGGATTTGCTAGAAGGCGGCGCTGGGTCCTCCAGCCGCTTTAACCGGCTTTCATCAAGCGGCTTGAAGCCCTTGGCCGTGCGCCGCCACAGCTCGTGCTCCTCAGCAGACAAAGGCCTATGGGGGGAGCGGCGAGCCATGACACCTAGCGAAGCCGGTTAGCCAAATCATTGGGAAGCAGGATGATCCAGCTGGCGTCCGGATCATTCTGGCGTCCTGCGCGAGCGCCGGCTGCGTTACCCCAGCCGTAAAACAGATCGCCGCGCGTCTGACCTGTGATGGCGCCGCCTGTGTCCTGGGAAATCACCAGGCCGGTCCAGTTTGGCGCATCGGGAAGATCGGCGGTCAGCAAAATCGGTACACCCCAGGCATGGTATTGCGGATCAATCGCCAACGACGCCATGGGCGTCAGCGGCGCGCCTTGTGCACCGGTCGGCCCCAAGGTGGGGTCTTCCAGCGTATCCAGCGTGAAGAAGACATAGCGCGGGTTTTCGTTGAACAAAGCCTCCCAAGCACGCGGCCCGCGGCGCTGAAGCCAGTCTTCGATATCCTGCTTGGAGGCGTTGTGGGGCGACAGTTCACCGCGCTCGATCAAAATTCGCCCAATGGAGACGTATTCAAGGCCATTATGGGCTGCAAAGCGGACCCGCGCCTGGCTTCCGTCGGGATAGAGCAGACGCCCTGAGCCTTGAATCTGCAGGAAGAAGACATCGATGGGCCGGCCCCAGGCCAGCGGAACACCGAGGTTCAGCGCTTCGATTTCGCGCCGGGTTCGATAAGGCTCAAAGCGCTGCTGGTTGGCGCGCCCAACAATGCGCTGGCCCTCTAGTCCGGCAATAAACTGGCCAAGATCACCCGTTAGCAAATCATCGGGAAGCGCCCGTATCGCCATGGAAAATTCCTGCGTCGGGTGAGCGCGCACGTCCAGGTATGGCTCATAATATCCCGTCAGGCGGCCGGTCGGCCTCCAGTTTAACGGGCTGAAATTGCGCTCAAAGAAAGCGCGAGCGGCCTCTGCGTCTGGATTGGCCGGAGCAATCATGGCCGCTTGCAGACAGGCACCGCGCCAGTCACCCGCCGTGCCGGCATAGGGCGCGTTGGGATTCATCGGTGCCGCGTCAGGGCGGTCTTGAATGCGCTGGCAGCTCTGGACAAAGGCGCTTAAAGCGCCGCGCGCATCAATTTGTGACCAGCCGGCGAGGAGATCAAAGCTGGAAGCCTGCGCCGGTGCTTCAGCGCGTGGCGTTGGGCGCACAGGGGTTATCGGCTGCGGTACGGGCCGGGTTTGCGGTGCAGGAATTGGCGTCGGTGTCGAAGGCGGCGGTGTCGAACCGCAGGCAGCAAGACCCACCAGCGCAAAGGTGAAGAGAAGGGCCCTAGGCAGGCTTAACGGCAGACAGGCGCCAATTCGGGTTTTCGCTGGTGACATCGCGTTCAAAGCTCCAGATCTCCTCGACCGTCTGCAGGGTGGTCAGATCACCATCCACAACCTTGTCGTCGGAGTCCCGGGTCTCCCGGGCGAGCTCCACGCTAAAGGCCACCTTCACCTTGGCCCGATTATCGTTAAGAGAGGCTTCAACAATTTCGCTGCGCATCAGTCGCTCGATTTCGATGGTCAGCGTGTGATTTTCCGCTTCGCGCGCAGCGATGGAGGCTTCATAGGCTTTGTAGACCCGCTCGCTGAGAAGCGGTTCAAGTGCTTCGCGGTCACCACGGGCATAGGCCTCCACAATCATGGTATAGGCCTGCTTGGCCCCTTTTGCGAAGCCATCTGGATCAAAGCTCGGGTCGGCTTTGGCGATGGAGACAAGCCCCTCACCTGCCGGGCCACTAAACGCAGCGGCTAGCGGGCGCGCTTCGGTCTCGTCACCGGCCTGTGCTACAGGATTTGCGGCGGCGCGTTCCTGTTCTTCGCGCACATGCTCTTCATGGGTCCGTCCCACCGGGCGGCCCAGGACCCGATAGAGCTGTACGCCCAGGAATACTGCAAGTCCTGCAAAGAAAAGGATCTGTAGGATATCCATCGGTTTTAACGCATCCGCTTGATCAGGGGCCAATCCCCTCTGGCTTAACATATAGGCGGTCCCTGCCGTGGCGTCACGCGCTGCAGTGCAATGTCGTCACCTTGCGAGGCGTGTGCGGCCATGCTACGCGCCCCAGCCTGATAAAGTTTCACTGTGTTCAGGTTGTTTGGCGCTCGCCACAGCCCGGACCCTCAATCGACGAGTATTAGAAATGACCGACGCGCCTGCCACTCCGCCTGCTGGCGACACCCAAGCACCGGTGATCCGGGTCCTGGGCCAGTATGTGAAAGACCTTTCCTTTGAAAACCCGAACGCGCCGGCAAGCCTGCGCGGTGGCGGCCAGCCGCAGATTGATGTGGCTGTCGACGTGCGCGCCCAGCCGCTGGAGCAGGACAGCTATGAAGTTGAACTGATCCTCAGCGCCAAGGCTGACCGTGATGGCGCGTCGCTCTTCATTGGCGAATTGACCTATGGCGGCATGTTCCTGGTTCAGAACATGGATGATCGCGCTCGCGACGCTTTCCTGCTCATCGAAGGCCCGCGCCTGCTCTTCCCATTTGCGCGCCGCATTCTCGCTGACGCAACGCGCGATGGTGGCTTCCCGCCACTTATGCTTGAGCCGATCGATTTTGCAGCGCTCTATCGCCAGAAGGCAGCGCAGGCCCAGGGTGGCGCTGCACCGGAAAGCCCGGCCGGCAATGCCTAACTGACGTCTTCAGGCTCAGCCTTCGGCTGATCCTTCAATAGACCCAGCATCCTCCAGAGCGGGGTGTCCATTTCGCCAATAAAGGCGGCATGGGCAGCCCGCTCTTCTTTTGTGGCTCGCGATACCAGCGTCTTCGGGCGCGCAGCCCGAGGCGGGTAGACCACGTCAGTGCCTTCAGACCCCGATCCGCTAAAGCTCAAGCCCTGTTCGCGCCCGCCATTAAGCTCCAGATAAACCTCAGCCAGCAGATAGGCGTCAATGAGCGCGCCGTGCTTGGTCCGGCTTTCCAGTGAAATATCAAAGCGCTTACACAGGGCATCAAGGCTGGCGGGCGCGCCAGGAAATTTTTTGCGCGCCATGGCCGCCGTATCGATGAAGCGTTCGGACGCAATCGGCGCTTTTCCGCAACGCTTGAGCTCCATATTGATAAAGCCCATGTCAAAGCCCGCATTGTGCGCAACAAGCTCACTATCCTGGACAAAATCAAGGAACTGATCGGCCACCTGAGCAAAAAGCGGCTCGTCTTTGAGCATCTCCCAGGTATGGCCGGTCACTTTTGTGACTTCGGGCGGGATATCTCGTTCCGGATTGACCAGAATTCGCAATTCCTTGCCGGTCGGGATCAGGTCAATGACCTCCACACAACCCAGTTCGGTGATCCGGTCATCCCCGTCATGATGAAAGCCGGTTGTTTCGGTATCGAAGATAATTTGGCGGCCGGTCATTGATCGCGCTCCAGCAAGGCTGTCATGACCTGTTCAACCTGCCCTCTGGCATGGTCGAGACCCTGGCTGGTATCGATGACGAAATCAGCCTTGTCCCGCTTGGTCGAATCAGGGGTCTGACGATCCAGTATGGCGTTGAACTTGGCCTCTGTCATACCGTCTCGGGCCAAGACGCGCTCTCGCTGCAGCTGAGGCGGCGCGCTGACCACGATAACTGCATCAACCTGATCGGCCTGACCCGTTTCAAACAAGAGAGGTACGTCCAGGATGACGACTTCATGCCCTTCAGCGTCGGCTTTTTCGAAAAAATTGGCACGAGACTGAGCGACCAGCGGGTGAACAATATGCTCCAGGACCTCAAAACCTTCTGGTGTAGATTGCAGTAAAGCAGAGAGCTTTGCCCGATCTACGCCGCTCTCTGGGTCAGCGCAGCCTGGAAAGGCCTTCGCTATGGGTTCAACAGCTGCGCCGCCAGGCCCGTAGAGCTCAGCAACGGCCTTGTCGGCGTCAAACACGGCCGCACCGGCCTTTGCGAACATCGCCGCCGTTGTAGATTTTCCCATCCCGATAGAGCCGGTCAGTCCAACAACAATCATGCCTGTTGCCCCAGCGCTTTAAGCAGTGTGGATTTGATCGGGGTGTCAGCTGGCGGTCGCACGCCGAAGAACGCTTCAAAGCTCGGCCTGGCCTGACCGATCAACATCTCAAGCCCATCCACACATCGCCGTCCTGATCGCGCACCCTGCTTGAGCAGTCCGGTTTCAAGCGGTGCGTAGACCATGTCGAAGATGAGAGCATCGCTTTCAGTCGTCGAAAGATCAGGTACCAGAGCCGGCTGCCCTGACATTCCCAGCGACGTGGCATTGATAACAAGGCCAGCACCCATCAGCGCCTCGTTAAGGTTGGTCGAGATCTGGATCGACACCGGGCAGGTCGCAGCTAGCGCCTCCGCCCTCTTCCGTGTTCGATTGACGATGGTGATTTGTCGATCCTGTCGGGCGAGATAGTAAAGCGCAGCTCGCGCCGCCCCGCCTGCACCGATCAGAACCGCAGGCGTATCAGTTTTATCCCCAGCCAGAGCCGCTTCGATCCCAATGATATCGGTATTGTCAGCTTTCAATGTACCTTCTGGCGTTGCAGTCAAAAGATTAGCGGCACCAATCGCTTTTACTGCATCCGTCGCGTGATCAGCACATTGAAGCGCAATCTCCTTGTGGGGAACCGTGACATTGACCCCGGCCCAACCCAGCTCCGGCAGAGCTTTGAAGAAGCGCTCTGCGTAGCTTGGCGCAATTTCAACCCGGCCATACTCACCAGGACACTTCGCATCATCCAGCCAGCGCCGCATCATCACGGGCGAAAGTGAATGATTGACCGGAAACCCGGCGACAGCGGCGAACGGCGCGTCTTTCATGGGGTCAGGACACCCTGCTCTCGCAGCGCATCAAGTACGGGTAAAAGCGGCAAGCCAAGGATCGAGAAAAAGTCGCCCTCCACAGACTGAAAAAGCTGAGCGCCGAGGCCCTCAAAGGCATAGGCCCCGACGCCCTTGGTCAGGATATCGCCAGCTTCAGCCATGTAACGCTCGTGGAAGGCGTCCGACCATGTGCGCATTGTCAGCTTGGCAGAGCTTTTATGCTCCCAGACGATTGTATCGCCCCGGGCCAGGACCACGCCGCCTTGAAGATAGTGAACGCCGCCGCGCAGCATTTTCAGGCGCTCACTCGCCTCGTCTGTCGATCTGGCCTTGTCATAGGCCTTGCCATCAAATTCCAGCACCTGGTCAGCGCCCAGAATCAAGCCCTCACGCCGGGTTGAAACCGCTAGCGCCTTGGCTTTCGCCAGATGAAGCGCGAGATCTGACGGGCCGCCATCGAACATCTCTTTGAGTGCGCCTTCATCCACATCTGCAGGGTCGACTTCAAACTCGACGCCTGCATTTGTCAGAAGCGATCGACGGGACGCTGATCCAGACGCGAGGATAAAACTCATGACAGTTGCCGTTTGTGCTCGTTGATAAGATTGATTATTTTTGCCGCGGTTTCTTCGATTGAACGGCGGGTGACATCAATATAGGGCCAGCCCTGGCGCGCAAACAGGCGCTTGGCGAACACCACTTCTTCTTTCACAGAAGATTCGTCGACATAGTCCGTGGATCGATCCTCCTTCAGATTTAGCAAGCGGTTGCGCCTGATCTGTACGATCCGGTCCGGTGAGGCCGTCAGGCCAACAATCAGCGGCTTTTTAAGTGTGTAGATTTCATCTGGTAGCGGCACACCTGGGACCAGCGGAATGTTCGCGGCCCTGAAGCCCCGATGCCCCAAATAGACGCTCGTTGGCGTCTTTGAGGTACGGCTGATCCCTAGCAGGATCACATCAGCACTCGCAAAATCATCACCCTGCCCGTCATCATGGGCCATGGAATAATTCATCGCCTCAATGCGCTGATAATATTCAGCGTCGAGCACCCGCTGGGCCCCGGCCTTGCCCCGGATCGGAGCGCCCAGATAGCTCGAAAGCGTCGCCTGAATCGGATCCAGTACGGCAATCGCCGGGATATCAAGCCGCGCGCAGAAGTCTTCCAGCTCCCGCCGCAGCTCAAAATTTACCAGCGTATACATGACAATACCCGGATACTCGGAAATATGCTTCAGGGCGCGTTCCAGCTGCTTGGAACTTCGAACCAGCGCAAACAGATGCTCGATCGGTTCGACCCGCTCAAATTGGGCGACCGATGCATGCATGACTTCGATCAGGGTCTCACCGGTCGAGTCCGAAATCATGTGAACATGGAAATGAATAAGAGAGTCACTACGCGACATGGCCATCACCGATCTGGGTCGTTTCAAAACGCGAAAAGCCTCGCGCCCAGCTGTGAACAAGTCACGAGCTTTTTCCACGCTAACCCGATTTGAGACCGCTTTGGCAGGCTTTCATCCAGCCCATACCCATTTGGCGCCCAGACTCTCACAGCGAGCAGCATGAATGGCTGTGGGTATTTGCAGGCCTGTGGATCGAAGCCCGTGAACCGATTTAAAAAAGTTAACGGTCGTTTAATCTGTTCACAGTTAACACTTTGTTTACGCGGGTTAAGAAAGCGTTAATCCGGAATTTGCCAACAGTGCCTATTGCGCTGTGGAGAAGATTTTCCCACAGGCTGTGAATTTCGGGCGCCAACATGATTTATAAGTGGTTTTCCACGCTAAGCGCTGCTCTACTCCTAATCACCCCTTTTTCAAAAGGGAAAAAGAACGGTAAGAGACCGGACAGGTGATTGGGGAAAACTCCCAACGAATGGCGTATGAGGACCACTATATGGCTAGCCAGACGACGAAACCCTTCCTGCGTGCACTGGCTGGAGAGACAGTTTCGCCACCGCCCATCTGGCTCATGCGCCAGGCTGGACGTTATCTGTCTGAATATCGGGAAATTCGCGCCACTCAGCCCAACTTCATCGATTTCTGCCTGAACCCGGAAGCCGCAGCCGAAGTGACCTTGCAACCAATCCGGCGCTTTGGCTTTGATGCGGCTATCGTCTTCTCTGATATTCTGGTGATCCCCTATGGGCTCGGACAGAAAGTCTGGTTCGAGAAAGGCGAGGGGCCAAAACTTGACCCGATCGCACTGTCAGATATCGGCAAGCTGAGCCGTGATCGTTCCCGTGAGGTTCTGCAGCCGGTGGGTGAAACCCTCAGGCGGGTCAAAGCCGAACTTCCAGAAGAGGTGGCTCTGATCGGATTTTGTGGCGCACCGTGGACGGTAGCGACCTATATGATTGATGGCGGCGGTTCGAAGGATCGCTTCAACCCGCGCCGTCTGGCCTGGTCAGATCCTGAAGGCTTCGATGCGCTGATGGATCTTCTGGCAGATGCCAGTGCTGATTATCTGATGGACCAGGTGGCCGCTGGAGCTGACGCGGTCAAAATCTTTGATAGCTGGGCAGACAGCCTTCCCGATCCGTTGTTTGATCGGGTCGTGATCCGACCCACCAAGCGCATTGTGGATCGTTTGAGGTCTGAAGGTGTGACGGTGCCGATTATCGGCTTTCCGCGCGGGGCAGGTCCGCAGGGTGTGCGTTATGCTGCACAAACTGGTGTAACGGCACTGGCGCTGGATCACGGCATGGATACCGGATGGGCATCATCTAACTTCCCGAAAACATTGCCGCTTCAGGGCCAGCTCGATCCAGCAGTCTTGCGTGCAGGTGGCTCGTTGCTGGATGACGAGATCGATCGGCTTCTTTCCGCGTGGGCCGGTCGGCCCTATGTGTTCAACCTCGGACACGGAATTCATCTGGAAACGCCGACGGATCACGTCTCGCAGCTAATTGAGCGCGTACGGTCCCACGGCTAATCGCGAGGGTAGCCCCATGGGCCGACGCATTGCAGTCGTCTTGTTCAATCTTGGTGGACCGGACGGTCCTGACAGCGTGCGCCCATTTCTGCGCAATCTGTTCAAGGACCCGGCCATTATCGGTGCGCCTGGCCCGATCCGCGAAGCGTTAGCCTGGTTGATTTCAACGACGCGCACCAAGGAAGCGTCGGAAAACTACGCCAAGATGGGGGGTGGCTCGCCGCTGGTGCCGGAGACTGAAAAACAGGCGGCGGCCCTGACAGAAGCCCTGAGCGGCGTGATGCCGGACGACGAAATCAAATGCTTCCTGGCCATGCGCTACTGGCATCCCTTCGTCGAAGAAGCTGTCGAGGCGGTCAAGGAGTGGGTACCGGATGAAACGGTGCTGCTACCGCTCTATCCGCAGTTTTCAACCACCACGACAGGCTCATCGCTCAAGGCCTGGAAGGATGCGGGCGGTCCTGAGGCCCGTACCGTATGCTGCTACCCGGAGCAGGATGATTTCATCACGGCCCATGCCAAGCTGATCGAAGAAGCCTACGAAAAGGCCGGTCGCCCGGCCGATCCGCGCATTCTGTTTTCAGCCCATGGCTTGCCGGAGATCACGATCAAGAAGGGTGATAGCTATCAGTGGCAGGTCGAACAGACCGTCGCCAAGGTGGTGGAGAAGCTCCCTGAGGATTTGAAAAACCACGAGATTTGCTACCAGTCGCGCGTCGGGCCGCTCAAATGGATTGGCCCGTCCACCGAAGAAGCGATCGAGCGAGCCTGTAGTGATGGCAAGCATATCTTCCTGACGCCGATTGCTTTTGTCTCCGAGCATATCGAAACGCTGGTTGAGCTGGATGAAGAATATGCCGAGTTTGCCGAGGAGTTTGAAGCGCGTGGGTATGATCGCGTCGCGGCTCTTGGCGCGCACCCTTATTTTATTGAAGGCTTGAAATCACTGGTGATTGGGGCTCTCAATGGGCGTGTCGGATTAAATCCGCCCAACGGTGCGCCTGTTTGCCCTGGCAAGTTCAAGCGCTGCCCGTGTCTTGAGGCCGGGATGGGTGTTGAAGAAGCGGAGAACGCTGCGTGATTGAATGGCTGGGTTCGGGGTCGGTCTATCTGACCATTAAGGCACTTCACATTGCCGCTGTCATTTTCTGGATGGCTGGCATGCTTTATCTGCCCCGGCTATTTGTGTACCACCATCAGGCGGAAAGCGGCGGTGAGCTGGAAGGCGCGCTTCAGACACAGGAGCGCAATCTTCTGAAAATCATCATGAACCCGGCGCTGATTGCAGTCTGGCTGCTGGCCATCACGATGATTGTGGCAAATCCGGCGCTGTTAAGCGCCGGCTGGTTCCACGCCAAGCTACTCCTGGTCCTCATTCTTTCCGGCCTGCATGGCTTTTATGCCGCAACCGCCAGGAAATTCCTTGCTGGCGAGCGTCCGCGGACCGAGAAATTCTGGCGTATGATCAATGAAGTACCGGCCATCGGCGCGATCATTATTGTCATCTTTGCTGTCGTGAAACCGTTCTAGGACTGACTGTTGCCATCTTGACCTGCCTGACAAGGCGTGGCACGGCTTAGATCAAGTTTCGCGCCCGCGCGAAATCCCTCCTTTAATCACCAGCGCGCTTTTCCAACGGACAGCAAGTTGCGTGATCTCAACCCAGATCCATAACCTGGCTTCGATCCGTCAAAGACAGGTGTTCAGTGTTGATCCGTGATCCTGGCTGGCGCCGGGCTTGCGGCGCGGTGTACGCCTTTCCTGAAACGGTCCCGCCAGCCCATTTGAGATACGAGTGATGAACGACGATCTTTTTGACGAGAATGATCACGACGAAGACGAAATCGAAGAGGTTTCTGAAGGTCCGGGCAAGCATGTTGGTGAGCGCATGTCGCTCCAGGAACTGAAGGAAAAAAGCCCGGCTGAGCTCGTCTCGCTGGCTGAAAGCCTTGATATTGAGAACGCGTCCTCGCTGCGCAAGCAGGGCATGATGTTTGCCATCCTCAAAGCGCTTGCTGATGAGGGTGCGGAGATTTCCGGTGGCGGTACGCTGGAAGTCTTACAAGACGGCTTCGGCTTTCTGCGTGCTCCGGAGTCCAATTACCTGCCGGGTCCGGACGACATCTATGTCTCTCCGAGCCAGATCCGCCGCTTTGGCCTTCGTACCGGTGATACGGTCGTCGGTGAGATTCGGGCTCCGCGTGACAATGAGCGTTATTTCGCGCTGGTGAAGGTCAGCTCTTTGAACTTTGAAGAGCCGGAAAAATCCCGCCACAAGGTTCACTTTGATAACCTGACGCCGCTCTATCCCGAAGAGCGCTTCCATATGGAGCTGCCCGATCCGACCAAGAAGGATCGATCCGGTCGTGTCATCGATATCGTGGCACCGCTGGGTAAGGGTCAGCGCGGCCTGATCGTGGCCCCACCGCGTACCGGTAAAACGGTGCTGATGCAGAATATTGCCCACGCGATCGAGACCAATCATCCAGACAGCTATCTGATGGTGCTGCTCATCGACGAGCGTCCCGAAGAAGTCACCGACATGCAGCGTACGGTGAAAGGTGAGGTCGTGGCCTCCACCTTTGACGAGCCTGCCACGCGCCACGTCCAGGTTGCTGAAATGGTTATCGAAAAAGCCAAGCGACTCGTAGAACACAAGCGAGATGTTGTGATTCTTCTGGACTCCATCACTCGCCTTGGCCGCGCTTACAATACAGTTGTTCCCAGCTCCGGCAAGGTTCTGACCGGCGGTGTCGACGCCAACGCCCTGCAGCGTCCAAAGCGCTTCTTCGGTGCGGCCCGTAACATCGAAGAAGGTGGCTCTTTGACGATCATCGCCACCGCCCTGATCGACACCGGCTCGCGCATGGACGAAGTGATCTTCGAAGAATTCAAAGGTACCGGTAACTCTGAACTGGTTCTGGATCGCAAGGTTGCTGACAAGCGCGTCTTCCCGGCCATCGACATCCTCAAGTCCGGTACCCGCAAGGAGGAGCTCCTGGTCAACAAGGTCGACCTTCAAAAGACCTACGTCCTTCGCCGCATCCTTAACCCGATGGGTACCCAGGACGCGATTGAATTCCTGTTGGGCAAGCTGAAAGAGACAAAGACCAATTCGGACTTCTTCGACAGCATGAATACGTAGGGGCTCGGTCCAGCGGGGCCTTTGAGGCCCGCCAAATGGCTCGCACCTCAGGATGAGGATGGTGGCAAATGCCTTACCGTCTCTCATCCTGAGGTGTTTTTCGTTAGAAAAGGCTCGAAGGACGCACAGTTTCGGCCCTTGCCCTTTGGCTCAGCCCGTCGTCTCCTTGCCTGTCGCTACAACGCAGGAGCCGACTGATGACCGATGCCCCAAACCTCACGCTTTATCATGGCCCCATGTCCCGCTCGATCCGGGCGCGCTGGTGTCTGGAAGAGATGGGGCTGCCTTACACGCTGGAGCGGCCGGAGTTCACCCACGGTAATGTGGGAGGTGAGGCGTATAAGGACGTCAATCCGCTTCAGAAAATTCCGGCCCTTAAGGATGGCGATGAGGTTCTGTTGGAATCGGTCGCCATCTGCGAATATCTCACCCATCGCTATGGCCCAACTGATCTGGTCTTGCAGCCGGAGGAGGCCGATTTTGGTCGCTATCTGGAATGGCTTCATTTTGGTGAGGCGACCATGTCCATGCCGGTCAATCTGATCCTGGCCCATACGCTCCTGCTTCCTGAAGACCGCCGCAACCCGGCATTGGCCGCGTGGGCGCGCCAGACGGTCGACAAGCAGCTTAAAGTGATTGCCGAGCGTGGCCTTGAAGATGGCAAGCGCATATTTTTCGCCGGCGAGCGACTCACGCTCGCCGATATGTCACTGATGTATATGCTTTTCCTGCTGAAGATCACCAAGCAGTTCGATGGCGCTCCCCAGGCTGTCACGGACTATTTCAACCGCATCCGCGAGATCGAAAGCTGGAAGCGCGCCAGCGCGGACTAGGTTCGCGCAGCCGGACAATTTTCGAGGACAGCTCGCGCGGCATCGTACGCATCAAGAGCATCTGCGGCGGCGGGAACGTCATCGACACTGATCACTTCTGCGCCGTTGTCTGCCATCAGCTGGTAATCAACGTTGCCATCACGCTCGGCGCGGAAGTCGCCATAGCTGGTTTCGATGCCATGTTCTGCCAGCGCCGCGTCGAGTTCGGGGTTACCCGTTCCCAGCCCGAGCCAGGCTTGCACCCGGGTCAGATCAACACCGGCCGTTTCCAGCGTCGCAAGATCATCGAGACTGCGGATGCCAACGGACATCATCACCTCCGGCAGAGCGGTGTGAAGGGCGATCGCATCTTCAATCGTGTAGGTGATGACGATGGAGCGGTGGGCTGCGTCAGCTTGCGAGATCGCTGCTGCAATTGTTTCCATGTCGATATCCTTAAGATCGATCTGAGCGATCCCGACGCCATCGAGCGCATTGAGGGTCTGATCAAGCGTCGGAGCGACTTCCTCAAGGGTAGTGCCGTCCATATCAACCAGTTGCAAAGCCGCTATATCTGCATAAGTCATCTCGGTGACGGTTCCGGTCCCGGTTGTCGTACGATCAACCGTCCGATCATGCATCAAAACCAGTACACCGTCGCGAGTGCGAGCCACGTCGATCTCGGAAAAAACCGCCCCATCACCAAAAGAAGCCAGGCTCGCGCCAATGCTGTTTTCTGCTGCGCCTGGACGGTCACCGGCGCGGTGCGCTTGAAGTAGGGTGACGTCCTGTTCACGGGCGCAATCCATGTACGCGGCAAGATCTACCCCTGACAGCCAGGCGTCTGGTGCCACTGGCACGGCCTGGCCTGAGTCAGAGCTTTCACAGGCAGAAAGCAGGGTGAGGGCGACGGTGGCCAGAAGAGCGCGGCGGACCATAGGGTGGCTCCTGTAGTGGGATGCTTTGTCTATCGCAGGATGCGGCGTAGATTGGAACGCTTGATGTAGCTCGGCGCAAGAAAGGCGAGGCAACCATGAAGGTCAACATTGAAATTGAGTGCACCCCTGAGGAAGCGCGCGCCTTTATGGGTCTTCCGGATGTGACCTCACTCAACAATCAGATGGTTGAGGAGATGTCCAAGCGCATGGCGGCCAATGTTGGAGCCATGGAGCCTGAAGCACTGATGAAGAACTGGATGAGTGTTGGCGGAGAGTGGCAAAAGCAAATGATGGACATGATGAAACAAGCGTCCAAGCCACCCAGCTTTAAGTCGTAGCAATCACTTATGCCAGATACAATTTATGCTTTGGCGAGCGCACCTGGTCGTGCCGGTGTTGCTGTTATGCGGGTCAGTGGGCCTGAGGCGGGCAGGATTGCGTCTGATATTTCCGGCCCCCTGCCGCCTGCGCGAGTCGCGAGTCTGCGCGCGTTTAAGTCAGCCTCTGGCGAGGTCATCGACCAGGGTCTTTTGATCTGGTTTGAGGGTCCCAGGAGTTTCACCGCTGAAGATAGTGCCGAGTTTCATATCCATGGTGGCCCGGCTGTGGTCGCAGCGCTTGCTGATGCTCTTGGGGTAGCCGGGGCGAGGGCGGCAGAGGCTGGTGAGTTCACGCGCCGTGCGTTCTCGAATGGCAAGTTCGACTTAACCGAGGCTGAAGGCCTGGCGGATTTGATCGATGCAGAGACGGAGGGGCAGCGTGCCCAGGCGCTCGCACAGCTAACGGGATCGCTTAAAGATGTATACTCGAGCTGGCGGGACGACCTTATTGCGATCCTCGCGGCTTTAGAAGGCGAGATTGATTTTCCCGATGAAGACGATGTTCCCGATCAATTAAGCGAGGCGGCCGGTCAGCCCCTCAAGGCTTTAATTGCGTCGGTGCGTGAGCATCTGGACGATGGCCATCGAGGCGAAAGGGTCCGGGAGGGGTTTGTCGTTGCGTTGATAGGTGCTCCGAACGCCGGGAAATCCTCGCTTCTAAATCGGCTCGCCCGTCGCGAGGCGGCGATTGTGACCGATATACCGGGGACAACGCGTGACATCGTTGAGGTCCGACTGGTGTTGGGCGGCTTTCCGGTGATCCTGGCGGATACGGCAGGACTGCGCGAGGCAGCCGATGCGGTTGAAGCTGAGGGCGTGCGCCGTGCGCTCGCGAGAGCTGAAGATGCTGATTTGCGCCTCGCTGTGGTCGACGTTTCACGTGAAACACAAAACGGGGCGGCGATCAGTAAGCTGCGAGCTGGCGATGCGGTGATCTTTAACAAGATGGATATCGAGCCGGACCGGAGCCGATTCAATCATAATTTTGAAGGCGAGAGTTTTGAGGTGTCGGCTCTGAAAGGAGGCGGGGTTGATAGGCTTGAGGCCTGGTTATCTGAGCAAGTTGCTGAGCGGCTCGGCAATCGTGAGGCTCCCGCCATCAGTCGCGCAAGGCATCGTGAGGGCGTGACACGGGCGCTCGATCATTTGAACGCCGCCCAGGACAGGCTTGGCGTAGCGCCTGAGCTCGCATCAGCTGAAATTCATTTAGCGCTTCGTTCGATCGAGAGCCTGACCGGGCGTATTGATGTTGAGGATGTTCTGGATCGGGTCTTCAGCCAGTTTTGTATAGGCAAATAGATTCGGGTCGAGGGTAACCGGCTCGACTCTGCCAGGCACACGGCCTATATGAGCGGTCCGCTGCGCTCGGATATGCCGTCGTGTCGAAGGCCAGACATCAATGAAGATTTGCGACTTGAAGTTCGCCCAGTCTCAGACCTGGGACGTTATTGTTATCGGCGGCGGTCACGCAGGCTGTGAGGCTGCGAGTGCGGCCGCTCGGCTTGGTGCTCAGACGCTTCTTCTTACCCATAAGGCGGCCACGATTGGTGAGATGAGCTGCAACCCAGCCATCGGTGGCTTGGGCAAGGGTCATCTCGTGCGCGAGGTGGATGCGCTGGACGGTCTGATGGGCCGCGTTGCGGATGTCAGCGGGATCCAGTTTCGCCTGTTAAACCGGTCCAAGGGTCCGGCGGTGCGCGGGCCTCGTACGCAATCTGATCGTCGGCTGTATCGCGAGGCCATGCATAGTGAGCTCGGCGAGATCGCAAATCTTTCGGTTGCTGAGGCGGCTGTTGAAGATCTCCTTGTCATCAATGACCGGTGTTCGGGTGTAGTGGATTCACAAGGTGTCACTTATCGTGCGGCTTCTGTGGTCTTGACGACGGGCACCTTTCTAAAGGGCATTATTCATCGAGGCAGCGAGCGTATTTCCGCCGGCCGGGATGGAGAGCAACCTTCCATAGGGTTATCCGATCGTCTTTATGGTCTGGGTCTTCGCATGGGGCGCTTGAAGACGGGTACACCAGCGCGACTTGATGGATCGACGATCGATTGGGCCAGCCTGGAAATGCAGGCGGCCGATGAGAAGCCGGTGCCGTTTTCGTTCCTTAATGACCGGATTGAAGTGCCCCAGATCTCATGCGGCATCACGCGTACAACCGAAGAGACGCACGCAATTATCTCAGCCAACCTCGATCAGTCGGCCGTTTACGGCGGCGGGATTTCCGGGAAGGGCCCGCGTTACTGCCCATCCATTGAAGACAAGGTGGTCCGGTTTGAGGACCGTACCGGCCATCAGGTCTTTCTCGAGCCAGAGGGGCTTGATGATGACACGGTTTATCCAAACGGCATTTCGACGTCGCTCCCGGCGCAGGTACAGGACGCGTTTTTGCGCACAATTCCTGGGCTGAAGCGCGCGAAGGTGCGCCGATATGGCTATGCGATTGAATATGATTACGTCGACCCGCGCGAGCTGACGGCCACGCTTCAGGTCAGGGCGTTGCCCGGTCTTTGGTTGGCTGGCCAGATCAATGGCACTACAGGGTACGAAGAGGCCGCGGCCCAGGGGCTCATGGCAGGCTTTAATGCAGCGCTGTCGGCGTCTGGGTCAAAGCCTTTTATCCTGGACCGATCTGAGGCGTATATCGGCGTCCTTATTGATGATCTGATTACGCGCGGCGTCACTGAACCCTATCGCATGTTTACCTCCCGGGCGGAGTATCGCCTGACCTTGCGGGCGGATAACGCCGACCAGCGCCTGACTGACAAGGCTGTTGCGCTCGGAGCCGCGAGTGTTTCACGTGAAACAACGTGGACTCAAAAGCGTGATGCGCTACAGCGCGCTCGCGCTCGAGCGGGTGAGCTTACGCTTACCCCCGCAGAGGCAACAAAGCTTGGCCTGAAGGTCAACCAGGACGGCAAGCGACGGGATGTCTTTGAGCTTTTGAGCTACCCTGATGTCAGGTGGGATCAGATTTGTGAGATCTGGCCTGAGTTGGGTGATCTTCCTGACGCTGTTGCTGAGCAGATCGAGATTGATGCGGTCTACCACGGATATATCGAACGCCAGCAGGCTGACATTCTCGCGTTCCAGCGAGATGAGGGGGTTCGAATTCCCGATGGCTTTGATTATTCGCTGGTCGGCGGTCTCTCCAATGAGGTCCGCGAGAAGCTTGAGGCGGCCTCTCCTGCGACCCTGGGTCAGGCGTCTCGCATTGAGGGTGTGACTCCTGGGGCTTTGACCGCCTTGTTGGCGTTCTTGAAGCGCCGGGGCCGCGAACAAAAATCGGCATGAGTGAAATGACCTATGGAGCTGTAGAGTTTGCGCGTGATACCGGTGTTTCACGTGAAACACTCAGGCGCTTTGAGGTTTGGCGCGACCTGCTCGCGGATACCAATTCACACACCAACCTTGTGGGGCGCTCTACTCTCAGTGACTTCTGGTTCCGCCACGCGCTTGATAGCTGGCAAGTCTTCAATCAGGGTAAGGGTGCTGGTCGCTGGGCTGATTTGGGCTCTGGCGCTGGGTTTCCGGGCTTAGCTGTTGCCTTTGGCCTTATGGAGAGCGCACAGCCCGATTCGCATGTCTTTCTTGTGGAGTCGATCGGTAAAAAGAGCCGATTTTTGAATGAGGTTGTTGCTGCTACCGGTGCACCGGTGACGGTCTATCCGGTTCGAGTAGAGGCAATGACTGACGTGCCTCGGGTTGATGTCGTAACCGCTCGGGCCATGGCACCTCTGACAAAGTTGTTCGGCTATGTTCATCCTTTTGTGGAAAAAGGCGCGACCTGCCTGCTTCCAAAGGGTCGAAACTTCAAAGAGGAATTGACCGAGGCGCGTAAAAGCTGGACCTTTGAAGAACAGGTCATACCGAGTCTAACCTCCTCGGAGGCCGTGCTCCTCAAGATCAGGGATCTCCGCCGTGCCTGACACAAAAGTCACAAACGCTCCAAAAGTCATTGCTGTTGCAAACCAGAAGGGTGGCGTTGGAAAGACGACGACTGCGATTAACCTCGCGACCGCACTCGCGGCGATTGGCCAGAAGGTTGTCGTGCTTGATTTGGACCCCCAGGGTAACGCCTCCACAGGTTTGGGTGTTGGCCGGGCTGAGCGAACCGCAACCAGCTATGACATTCTGGTCTCCGAAAAACCGATGGAAGATGCCTTGATCGAGACGGATGTGCCTGGCTTGGCGATTATTCCCTCTGATGTTGATCTGGCCGGTGCTGAGCTGGAGCTGTCCAATGCTCCGCGCCGATCTTACCGTCTGCGCCATGCGGTCGACCGCTTTCGCCGTGCACTCGCGCAGGCTGGCCAGACATGTGATTACATCCTCATTGATTGTCCGCCCTCGCTTAACCTTCTAACGGTCAACGCGATGACAGCGGCCGACAGTGTCATGGTCCCTCTGCAGTGCGAATTCTTTGCGCTGGAGGGGTTGAGCCAACTTATGAGAACCATTGAGCTCGTTCGCAGCAACCTGAACAAAGAACTGGTAATTCAGGGGGTTGTTCTGACTATGTATGACAAGCGAAACAATCTCTCCAGCCAGGTCGCGGCGGATGTGCGCGAGCACTTTGGTGACAAGGTGTATGACACGGTCATACCACGCAATGTGCGCGTATCAGAAGCACCAAGCTTTGGGCGGCCGGTCATCCTGTATGATATCGAATGTGCGGGCTCGCAGGCTTATCTTGGCCTGGCCCGTGAAGTGGTGCGTCAGGAACGCAGCGCTGAAGGTGAATTGACGCCGGCATGAGTGGTTCTGACGAAAAACCCCGCACGCGTGGGCTTGGCCGCGGATTATCAGCCCTGCTTGGCGAAGGAGAGGCTGTTGAGGCTGCCCGTGAGTATGAGGACGCGGCCAGCGGCGCTTCCGTTACGGGTCTGAGGACTATCCCAGTTGAGATGCTGGAGCCAAACCCGGATCAGCCGCGCAAGCAATTTACTGAGGCAGAGCTTTCTGAATTGGCAGAGTCGATTGCGGAGAAGGGTTTGCTTCAGCCGATCCTTGTTCGACCCTTGCCAGGTCAGACCGAGCGCTACCAGATCGTCGCGGGTGAGCGTCGCTGGCGGGCGTCACAACGCGCGCGGCTCCATGAACTTCCGTGTATTGTTCGCGAGCTAACAGACCGTGAAACCTTGGAAATCGCGATTGTTGAGAATGTTCAACGGGCCGATCTGAGTGCGGTGGAAGAGGCGAGAGCTTTACGCCAGCTCATCGAAACTTTTGGCCATACCCAGGAAGAGGTGGCACGTGCACTTGGTAAGTCGCGCGCCCATGTGGCCAACACGCTGCGCCTTCTCGTTCTGTCCAAGGGCGTACTCAAACGGCTAGAGGCTGGTGAGATTACAGCGGGCCATGCGCGAGCCATTCAAACAGCGCCCGATCCTGATTCGCTGGCCGATCAGATTGTGCGTAAAGGATTATCCGTTCGCGCCGCAGAGGCGCTGGCCAGAAGTGCTGGTAGTAAGATTGAGAAGAAGGGCGGCTCCAAGCCGTCGCCGCGCGCTAAAGACCCCGACACACGCGCCCTGGAGGCGGATCTGAGTTCGCGCCTTGGGCTGGATGTTGAAATTCTTCACTCCGGAGAGCGCGGCGAAGTTCGCGTGAAATTCAAATCTCTGGACCAGCTTGATGATGTGTGTCGGCGGCTGACTCAGGATGGTCAGACCGGGTCTTACTAAGGCAGAATTGCGCGACCGTATGATGCGCTGAGAAGTCGTTTGCCGTATCGGTTATAGACCTATCCTCTCTGAAAGCGCCGACGAGCGCATAACGCTATATAAATCAATCTATTGCGATGTTAGCGATCGCTTGCCCCGACGCGTGAGAGTCTTTGCAGGAGATTGCCGACGATCGCTTCTGCGGGGGCACCTGAGCGTTTCACGCTCCGTTCCGCTTCAAAGGCCAGCTGCCTGGCCTGACTGAGTCGTCGCCCACTCCAAAGCCGAGTGCTCTTCCTGAATGCATCGGCAGCGGGACCAAATCGGGGAACACCCGTTCTTGCAAGGGCACCGGCGTCGCCTCCTGATGAATGGAAGACGTCAATCTGATCAATACGGCGCTGCAGCATGCGAAGAACACCCACAGGATTTGCACCGGCAGCGATGGCACGCGCGTACGCAAGGTCGGCTTTAGCAGGTTGCCCACCCATGGCCGGCTCAAGAATTGCGTCGAGCGCAGCCTCCGAACCGACAGCTGATACAGCCGCGATGTCAGAAGCATCAATGACGCTGTCCTCGTTGTCTCGTTGGCCTGCAAGGCCTTTGTACAGGATAAGCTTTTCAATCTCTGACCGGGCCAGCGCGCGATCACCTTCAAGGTAGGGGGCGAGCATGGCGCGCGCATCTGGTGAAAGCGTCAAGCCTTCCTGGCCAAAGGATGCCTCGGCCATGGCAATGGCATCACGGGCGCCATCGGCATAACATGGGGCCGCAACAGCACAGCCCGCAGCCTCAGCAGCTTTGCGCAATTTCGACGTCGGACGCAGAGACCCCGTCTCTATTACCAGTCGCGCTTCGGCAACCACGTCACCCTGATCAATCGATTTAATGATATCGGCCGCAATTGCATTGTCACCCGATAACCTTAAGCGGACCAGCCGATCGCCACAGGTGAGCGAAAGAGCGGCCAGTGCATCTGCGAGGCTGGCAGGGTCGGCTTTGACGTCTTCATCGGTAAGCCGGGTTACAGCAAACGGGTCATCAAGGTCTGGAAGAATGCCCTTGGATACCAATTCGGCGCGCTCACGAACCAGGCCGGTATCTTCACCATAGATCAGAAAAATTTTTATGGAGGCGTCGGGTTGCTTCAGGACGCGTGCGACCTCATTCGCCTTTAACTTCAACGCTCCGCCTCGTTTTCATGGCGTTGAATGATCGACGTAAACTCGGTTACAAGGCGCGCGGCGATCAAGTCTGCGCCTCGCTCTTCTGCCGCCTGTTTTGCAGCAACCTGGGCAAATGGGTCCCTCGGCGCGTCGTAATAAACAACATCTGTCACGCGACCCTCGACGCTAAAGCCATCAGGTCCTGTCAGTCGATAGGTAACTGATAAATTTGCCCTAAATCTTGAAGCGCGCCCCACTGCGGATAAACCAAGTGGAACTTCGGTTAAGCTGGCCAGCAAATCAGCCTGGTAACGCGATTGGCCTCCCCCCAGGTGATCACGCAGTGCGTCTTCAACCAGATAACCGACTCGATCATCGTTCGCAGAGATTTCAAGGCCAGGAAGGGCGCGGTAGGCCTGACCACTATACATCGGCTGGAAACCGCACGCTCCAAGGCTGCCGACGATGAACAGCCCGGCAAGCCCTCTGCGAATACTACCGCTAAGATACATGCGAGCGACCTTTTCTAGTAATCCTAATCCTGGATCTGCGAAATCCGCAGCTGCCGGGCTCGAGTCAGGATTGCATTCTCGATCTGAATGCGTGTCGCTGAATCGACAGCCGCATCAACCCAGCGACCATCCTCAGCAGCAACCTGCTTGAAGATCTGAACAGATAACGCGTCTGCGCGTAGTCGCGTGTCCAGAATATAAACTGTTGCACGAAACCGTTCAGTTGGAAGCTCTGGATTTGCATACCAGTCGGTGATGATCACACCGCCAAACGGATCGACCTCAGACAGCGGCATAAATGACAGAACGTCCAGAGAAGATCGCCAGAGATAGCTGTTAACCCCAATACCGGCTTCTGACTGCTCTGAGACTGTCTCGCCGCTACCGAATCCTGGGATAAGTCCGAGAAATCCTCTGTCCTCGGATTGGGCGCGATCGCGGGATTGACAGGCCGACACCACCAGAGCGGTTCCAACGAGTGCGGTGGTGAGGCGAAGCAAGCGGGCAGAGTTCATATTTTGACGCCTCCAACAAGGCCGTAAAAGTGGGTGCGCTTGGCGCGTTACGTTACTTGCCTCTATACCATGGTCTGCTCGTCTGACCAGCCGGTCTGGCGCAGCAAGCGCCGAAGAGAACGTGACATTTCTGACACGCTCATTGTCTCTCGCGATGATTTTGTGTTTGGCGGTGCTTGATTCACATTGGAGGTCGTTTGAATACTCTGTTCGCACGTCCGGGGGGACGGGGCCGACTGGCGAGGCCGCGCACCATGAATATTCCCTGCGACGCCGTAAGGCTCCATGTCGCAGTAGTATGGAGCGCGGCCACGCTGGCATTTTTCCAGACAGCCGTTGCGCAACCGACGGATGACGCATTTGCGTTTTCCCAATTTGACGCGTCCACTCAGCTTGACCTTGATGTCGCATATGCTGCTGGTGATTTGGATCCCGATAGCCCGTCCTTCGTTGCTGATCTACGGTACCGGTTTGAAGCGGAGACCATAACAAGTGCCGGTACACGGTGGGGTATGCGGGGCCATATCGCAGCCCGTACCGGGGATGGGCGGCGCGGATTCTCACAAAATTTTCAACCGGCTCCAACAGAAAATGGTGTGGCTCTGGCTGGGTTGGCGACGGGTTTTTCTGCGAGCCCCACCCTTGATGATGGGTCTGGGCGTATCGAGCTGTCCCGCGCTGAACTTTTCCTCAAGCAAAATTGGGTGGAATGGCAGCTCGGATGGGGACCGACAGCTGCGAGCCAGACCAATGAAGCGCCGATTCTGGCACTACGCCTGTTTCGGGCGGACAGGGCGCATGCAGATCTCGTCGGCGGCGGCCTGGCTCACACGGGCCTGAGTCTGACTGCTCCCGCTGTGCGCATTGGAGGACGCTCCCGCCGTATCCTTGGTTTGTCAGCTGCAATCAGCTTTACGCCCCTGGCCGAACGCTGCGGCCTCGATATCTGCCGCCCTGCGCTGAATACGCTGATCGCTGCGCCAGACATTCAGTCGATTGTTTCGACATCTGTCGATTTCGATCGCCGGATTCCCTCAAGTGGTGTTCGCTGGCGCGCTTTCCTGGCCAGAGAGTGGGGTGAGGTTCAATTGCCCCTTCATTCCTATGTTGATCCATGGCTTGTGTCCGCTGGCGCGTCCCGCGAGAAGGACGGGGTTGCCCTGTCAGTTTCCTATCAGACTACCAATGATGGTTTTCGCGCCGGCCGCTATCGAGCGATATCCGGTCAGCTTTCATATGAGGCTGACGATTGGCTCTACAGCCTTGAAATTGCAAACGGCGACCATGAAGTCTTCCAAGTTGAAGGAAGTAGCTTTTCAGCTGGCGCATCACGATGGATTGGCCCCAACGCCCTGGTCTCAGGTGGTGTGCTGGCGCATAACGCCGGAGGTGTGGGTGCTGTCCTTGAGATGGGGTTGCGTTTTTGACACGGGTGTCGGGGAAATCTCATCAGATACCGTTCAAGCCTCTTACCTAGACCACCCTGGTCGGGTACACCTTAAAGCAAGGCCTGCTTTAAGGCTGTGTTGAAGGGGTGCCTATGGCACGCGTGCGCAAATCAATTGGGCTTGCGGGACTGGCGGCTACGCTGGTTTTGGCGCTTCCTGTCAGTGCTTTGGCGCAGGATGGCGGTGACTCTGTGCGCCTGTCTGGGGCTGTACGCTTCGCCAGCGATTTGCCAACGGTTCAGTTGACCGCTCCGGCCCTTGATTTCGGTGAAATCGGTGGGGATTCCCAATCCACTGAGCTTCGGCCCCTAAATCCCGAACCGCTTGAAGCTGACCAGTCTGGTACGGCGACCGCTCTTGCGTGGTATGAGCGGTTTACCGTTGCTCCATCTG
Source organism: Maricaulaceae bacterium EIL42A08 (assembly GCA_024178355.1). Classification (GTDB taxonomy): domain Bacteria; phylum Pseudomonadota; class Alphaproteobacteria; order Caulobacterales; family Maricaulaceae; genus Oceanicaulis. The sequence goes on from JAMZNZ010000006.1 coordinate 70,725, forward strand.
AATCTTACGCGGTTTGGGGTGTCAGCCAGCGAGAATTCCAGCTTCAGGGCGGTAATCGCTGGGGCGTGACGATCGGCTACACAGAGTCTGATCGTTTGCCGTCGAATCTCAGCCTCGATGACATCAGTGCCGGGGCCTTTTATGATTTCTCCGAGCGCTTCCGTTTTGGGGGTGAGCTTCGTTTCACCTCGCCGGAAGAAGAAATGTTCGGCGAGGACACCGAGCAGAAGCAGCCTGAATTGCGCTTTGAAAGCGCTTTCCGCTTCTAATTACGCCTCATCCATTAATCCTTCGATTGCCGCTGCACCGTAGATACCGGTGTGTGTAAGGCGTTGTGCTGTTCGCATATTGACCCCACCAAGAGCAAAGACAGGAATCCGGCTCCGCTTTGCATAACTGGCAAGTCGAAAGGGTCCAAGTGACCGGCTTGCGCTTGGGCTACGCGATGCAAACGCGGTCGACACAAAGACAGCATCCATCTGATTTTGCGCACATCTTAACGCGCTCGGTGAGTGGGCGCTTGCTGTTTGAATTCCTTTAACGCGGGCTCTGCTGGCCTGCCTGAGCTGTGATTCTGGCCAGTGGACGCCATCTGCGCCCACTTGCTTGGCAAGCTCAGGGTCCGCCGCCACCAGGAAGGTAACACGGCGATGTTCCGCAATTGCTGCTAAAAGAGGTGCCATACTGACCAGGCGCTGATCACCAAAGGTCCTCAAAATAAGCCCGGTTCCAGGCGGCAGGGATTGAGCCAATTTGACTGGATCGGGCGTACGCACCGGATCAGTAAATGCGAAAAGTGCCGGTAGTGCTGAGCCTGATGGCTGAAAAGAGTGACAAAGACTTGCCAGCTTTGTCGCCGCGCCATAGGTCGGGTCTGTCATGACAATACCTCAAGCTCCAGAACAGATCGCGGTGGCTCGGACCAACATTGTGAGCCGCATTGCCGACGCCGCCAAGATCGCTGATCGCAAGCCAGACGACGTCACCCTGGTCGCAATCTCCAAAAAACAGCCCGATGACCGCATTGAGGCCATGCTCGCTACAGGTCAGCGGGTCTTTGGAGAAAACCGCGTGCAGGAAGCTAAAGCACGCTGGGCTGAACGCCGCCTGACCTATCCTGATCTGGAGCTGCGCCTGGTGGGACCGCTTCAGACGAACAAGGCTGATGACGCTGTCGCCTTATTTGACGTCATTGAGACGCTTGATCGTGAAAAGCTGGCTCGTCATCTCGCGCGCTCCATGGAGAAGCTGGGCCGCCGACCTCGGCTGTACGTCCAGGTCAATACCGGCGAGGAAGAGCAGAAGGCGGGGATTAAACCCTCACAAACCGCTGATTTTGTTGCCCGGTGCTGTGACCAGTATGGCCTCGAAATTGAAGGCTTGATGTGCATCCCTCCAGTCGGTGAGCCAGCCTCACTGCACTTTGCCCTTCTTCGCAACCTTGCTGAACAAGCCGGCGTTTCAAAGCTTTCCATGGGAATGAGCGCTGATTTTGAGCTGGCCGTGCGCCTTGGTGCCACCTCCGTGCGGGTAGGTTCGGCGCTTTTTGGCGAAAGACCGGCCCCGGCCTAGGGCTCAAATGCGATTAGATCGCCGGGGCGAAGCTGTTCCACCAGCTTAACCAGATCATCGCGATCAATGGCCAGGCACCCTGCCGTGCCGCGTCCGTCCTCAGCCCGACAATGCAGGAAAATTGCTGAGCCCAGTCCTGGTTGGGGTGGGTCGTCATTATGCCCAAGCACAACAACCAGATCGTAGAGCCCGTCCTCTCGCATCAGTGTTTCGTGGCTGACTGGATAGGGCTTGCGAACGGGCAGGTTATAGGCTGGATCAAGAGGCGCGTCGCACCATCCATCGTCTTTGCTGATGGCGTCCAGGACCAACATCGTCTTCGGCTGGTCCATTCGATCCGCGCGGTAGAACGCCCGGCGGGCAGGCCACAGGCCGATGGGGCTTGCCTTATCACCTTCGGTCTTCTTCTGCGCGTCGACCAGCCCGCCTGTTCCGAACACGCAAGGAACGTCAATGTTGGGGCCCTGAAGGCGTCCGGTCGAAGCGCTGGCCTTGAATGTCCTGGTCATCCCATTGTCCTTGGCCTCACGGGTTGCTCACACTTTGTTCAAACCGCTCACCCAACCGTGACAAGCGCGTGAAGGCTTGTTGCAGTATGTCACGCCCTGCTGGCGCAGCGCCAATCCCGGTTGCGCTTTATGCTGTATCGGGCAAGGCTCGCAATCCGAAGACCTGCCGCTGCAGTGTTTGGTTCGGCCTGCTGATGGACGAAAGTGGACAGATGACGAAGAAAACAATCCTGCTGGTGGATGACGACGACACACTGCGCGAAGCGTTGGCGGAACAATTCGGCTTTGAGGATGATTTTGACGTTTTGACGGCCGACGCTGCACGTCCCGGGATGGATCTGGCTCGCAATGAAGCGGTTGACCTTATTATTTTTGATGTAGGGCTGCCGGATATGGATGGCCGGGAGGCCTGTCGTCACCTGCGCAAGGACGGCGTGACTGCGCCAATCATTCTTCTCACCGCCCAGTCTGGGGACGCCGATCATGTGCTGGGTCTGCGCTCTGGCGCGGATGACTTCCTGGCAAAGCCAATCAGCTTTGTGGTGCTTCTGGAGCGAGTGAACACCCAGCTGCGTCGTCATCAGCAAAGCGAGGACGCTGTCCTTCAGCTGGGGCCTTATCGTTTCAAGCCGTCAATGAAGCTTCTGGTCGACGCCGAAGACAAGAAGATCCGCCTGACCGAGAAAGAGACCAATATTCTCAAATACCTTTACCGGGCGGGCGGCAAGCCGGTGGCACGTGAAGAACTGCTCGATCAGGTGTGGGGCTACCACCGTGAAGCCAACACTCACACGCTGGAAACCCACGTCTATCGCCTGCGTCAAAAGATTGAACCGAAAGGCTCCGCACGCCTGGTGATTACCGAAAGCGGTGGCTATCGCTTGCAGATGTAGGCGTTACAGCCCGCCACCGCCGATACGGTTTTTCCAGTAGCCAACATCCTCGGCGTACTTGCCGACGACCTCACCCAGAACATGGTTGAGTTTGAGCGTGTGGAAGCTGATCCACTCGCCCTGGTCTATTTCATCCAGCGCATTCAACGCGTTGGACAGGAAGAACGAGTAGAGCGCGGCCACAAGAAAGAACAGAACCGCAAACACCCAGCCCAGCTGATAAATCGACTGGAAGGGGGCAAGGCCGGTGAATGCTGCAAGCCCGCCAAGGATGACGCCCGTGGCGATCACGACGCCAAGCGGCACAAACATCAGGTAATAATTGGAATTGCGACGGATCTGGAAGACCACGTTGCGCACATAGGTCTCCACAAAGAAGACCCTGAGCGCGATCCAGGTCATGTTCAGCGTCCACAGCTTGGCTTTTTCGCCAAGTCGTTTGGGTTCGCGCTCCTCGCCGACCGTCACAGAGCGCGCTTTGCCGACGGCTGTCCGGTAGTGATCGTTCACACGGGCCAGATAGCGGGTCAGCAGGTTGGCCATCTCCCGCGCGGTATTGCGCTGATAGGGCGCAAACTCGGCATAGTAGAGCGCCCACATCACCATCGCGCCAACCAGACAGCTAGCAGCGCCGAATACAAGCGAGCTTGCGGTCTGACTATCCATGAAGGCGAGACCATCGGGAAACAGGCCCAGGCTACGAATAAGGCCGAACTGGTGGGCAAAGACATTGCCCACCAGAACGATGCCGAGGATCACCGAGAAAAGCGCCGACAGAATCATCACATTGGCGTTCATGATCTTGCGCGCTTCATTCAAGAGATAAATGACGCCGGCATCACTGGACTGGAACTGTCCGGCGATCACCTGGCCTTCGATATCTTCAAACAGGGCACGCTGGTCGGCCGTGATTGGCACCTCGCGGCCAAGGAATTGTTCGGCAAGCGCGCCGTATTCCTCAGCCGTCCTGTCATCCAGCTCCTCGGGCATGCGCATGAAGCCAACGCGCACCGATAGCCAGCGGAAGATAAAGCCCTGGCGGTTCATGTGCGCTTCTTCCTGCTCGAAGCGATCACCGCCAACGCCCAGCGCCTGCTCAGTTAGGGTTTGATGCCGGCCGGCTGCGCGCGCCTTTATGGCCTCAACTGAGTCAGAGCCCACCGCTTCAGCATTGACCTTGCGACCGATTCCCAGCCGACGCAGGCTGAAGCGAAAGGGGAAGCTGAGCGCGCGGAACATACCGCTGGTAAAATACCAAAGCGTCCGGCGACCCAGATAGGCCAGACCTGCAAAGCCAAGCCCCAAGGCGAGGCCCAGAACAAAGACAGCTTCGGCGGACATTTCACTCATACTTCAACCCTCTTTCCCGGTGGCCCCTCAGCGCACCGTTAACATTAACTTAAGGGTTGAATCGGGTTTAAGCGAGCGTTTTAGAACGGAATCCAGCTGCGGCGTCGCGAGTAGGACACATAGCCCACATTTGCACCGGCCCTCAGCCCAACACCGGATCGGATCGGTGCCAGCGTTACGCCATCGGCGCGCTGATAGGTCACCGCCAGGCCGCCCACCAGATAAGCTGAGCCTTCAACGCCCGGGAAGCGCTGGTAGAGGTCATCAATATCGGTGAGGTTATAGACCAGCGTGAAGGTTCGGCTTGCGTCGCCGCCGGCATCAAAACCAATCGTTGGGCCCGTCCAGTAGACTTTCTGGCTCTCGCTGGCCCCTTTCATGGTCAGGTAGCCCTCACCATAGCGCACGCCGACCCCAGCTGCGCCAGAGACCTCCTCACCAGCGATATAGCCCACTGGTCGGCCGAGATCCGAGAAACTACGCTCCAGAACACTGGCGGCAGCCTCAGCAGTGACCCCGAAGAAGTCGGCGGTGACGTCCACCAGCTCTTCACGCGAATAGGTGTCGATATTGTCCTGGTAACGGCTTGGCTTGCCATAATCTGGCTCCGGCGAGCTTTGCGTCGCACAGCCTGTCACGGCCAAAAGGGCCGGCAAGGTGGCAATCAGTACGGATCGAAGCATGTCGAGGGTCTCCCGGCTTTGCACTGGCACGCAGCCTGTGCATGCAATGTGACCGGGTTGAGGCGAAAGCGTTACGAATGTCTTAAGCGCAGGCTTATTCGGCAGCCACGTGGGTGGCCCGTTTCATCGTATTGAAGCTTTGGAACAGGACGCGCAGATCTGGAGCCATCGCATCAGGCAGGAAGGGCTCTAGCGCCTGATCGTCAACGGTGAAAATCTGGTTGGGGCCATCATTGGCGGCCTCGACCACGCGCAGGGCCATCGACCAGTCGGGGCAGGATCGTTCCTGAACCGGCTCGGCGATCAGGCGGGCGATCGCACTGTGGCGTCGGTCCTGGCAGATCATGTCGAACACGGCTTCCACCGCGTCCTTGGGGCCTTCCAGCAATTGCATGAAGTGGGTGCCGGTGAAGACCAGAAGTCCGGTGATATCCAGCGCGGCATTGCGACGCTCGGCAGTGTCCAGAAGATGCTCAAGAACATCGTTGCGCATGTCCGGATCAGCTGTGCTGACGTAAAGCAGGCGGTGAAGCATGGCAGGCATCGTCGATTACTGAGGCCACGTGCGGCACCCTGTCGCAGCTAAGCACAGAAAAACCCACATGAAAAGTAGGCACACCCCACGGGCGTTTTTCTGAACGCCTACAGCCGATCCCGCTTGGCGAGCAGCCAGCCCAGTGCTAACTCCCGCATCATGACAACAGATCCGTCCCGTATCCGTAATTTTTCCATCGTGGCTCACATCGACCACGGCAAGTCCACGCTGGCTGATCGCCTGATCCAGGTGACCGGCGGCCTGACCGACCGTGAGATGAAGGAGCAAGTGCTTGACAACATGGAGCTTGAGCGTGAGCGCGGCATCACGATCAAGGCCCAGACCGTGCGCCTGCACTACAAGGCGAAGGACGGTGAGGACTATGTCCTGAACCTGATCGACACGCCCGGCCACGTGGACTTTGCCTATGAGGTCAGCCGTTCGCTCTATGCCTGTGAGGGCGCGCTTCTGGTCGTTGACGCGGCCCAGGGTGTGGAAGCCCAGACGCTGGCCAATGTCTATCAGGCAATCGATGTGGATCTGGACATCGTGCCGGTCCTTAACAAGATCGACCTTCCGGCTGCTGACCCGGATCGGATCCGTGACCAGATCGAGGACGTGATCGGCATCGAGGCCCATGACGCGCTGGAGATCAGCGCCAAGACCGGCCTTGGCATTGAAGACGTCCTTGAAGCGATTGTGGAGCGCCTGCCCGCTCCGCCTGCGGGTGACCCCGATGCGCCACTGAAAGCGCTGCTCGTGGATAGCTGGTATGACACCTATCTGGGCGTCATATGTCTTGTTCGTGTGATCGAGGGCACGCTTAAAAAGGGCCAGAAGGTGCGCATGATGGGCACCGGGGCTAGCTATGGCGTGGACGGTGTGGGAGTCTTCACTCCGATGAAGACCGAAACCGCAAGCCTCGGGCCCGGCGAAATTGGCTTCCTCAACGCCTCGATCAAGCAGGTACGCGACACCCGAGTCGGCGACACCATCACCGAGGAAAAGCGCCCCACCGCGGACATGCTGCCGGGCTTTAAACCAGCGGTGCCGGTGGTGTTCTGCGGCCTCTTCCCGGTTGACGCGGCTGACTTTGAAGACTTGCGCGATGCGGTGGAGCGTCTGGCGCTCAACGACGCCTCCTTCAGCTTTGAAATGGAAACCTCCGCCGCGCTGGGCTTTGGCTTCCGCTGCGGCTTCCTGGGGCTGTTGCACCTGGAAGTGATCCGCGAGCGTCTGGAGCGCGAATACAGCGTCGATCTCATCACCACCGCCCCGTCTGTGGTTTACAAGATGGCGCTGACTGGTGGTTCAGAGGTCGAGCTTCACAACCCGGCGGACATGCCCGACCCGGTGAAGATCGACTCCATTGCCGAGCCGTGGATCAAGGCGACCATTCTGGTGCCAGATGAATATCTTGGTGGCGTGCTGAAGCTGTGCGAAGACCGGCGCGGCGTTCAAAAAGAGCTCACCTATGCGGGCACCCGTGCGATGCTGGTTTATGAGCTGCCGCTCAACGAGGTGGTCTTTGATTTCTACGACCGCCTGAAGTCGGTCACCAAGGGCTATGCCAGCTTCGACTACCAGTTCATCGAGTATCGCACCGGTGACCTCGTGAAGATGTCGATCCTGGTCAATGACGAGCCGGTCGACGCCCTGTCCATGATCGTCCATAGGGGCCGGGCCGAGATGCGCGGCCGCGCCATGTGCGAAAAGCTTAAAGAGCTGATCCCGCGGCATATGTTCAAGATCCCGATCCAGGCCGCCATCGGCGGCCGCGTCATCGCCCGCGAAACCCTGTCCGCCATGCGCAAGGACGTCACCGCCAAATGCTATGGCGGCGACGCGACCCGAAAGCGCAAGCTTCTGGACAAGCAGAAAGCGGGCAAGAAAAAGATGCGCCAATACGGCAACGTGGAAATTCCACAGGAAGCCTTTATTGCGGCGCTGAAGATGGATCAGGATTAGGGCCTGCTTGCTTCTTTCCCGATCAGTCGCCATCTCAATGATCTGATTATTTAAATTCAGGAGCTTCCCATGGCCCGTCGTCTTGTTCTTGTTACTGGTGCTTCATCAGGCATTGGCGCTGCGTTTGCTCGCACTTTTGCGCGCAGGGGCTGGGATCTGGCTTTGGTGGCCCGGCGTGAAGATCGGTTGAAGGATCTGGCCGAAGAGGTGAAGGCGCAGTTTGGCGTTGAGAGCCTGATCATCGCCGACGACTTGTCCGATCCCGAGGCCCCCGGCCGCATTGTAAAGGCGGTCGCCGATGCCGGGCGTCAGATTGACGGGCTGGTGAACAATGCCGGGGCGGGTGAGCCAGGCTTTTTCACCAATAGCGACTGGGCCGATCAGGCGCGCTTTATCGAGCTGATGGCTACCAGCTATCTTAAACTCATGCATCTGGTGGCACCGGGCATGTCAGAGCGCGGCTTTGGTCGCATCATCAATATCTCCTCGGTGTCCGCGCTGTTGCCGACGGCCAAGGCGCATATGGTTTATTCGGGCACCCTGTATCCGGGCCTGAAGTCGCTGCTGATCAAGGCGTCTGAAGGGCTGGTCGCGGAACTGGGTGACAAGGGCGTGCACGTCACCGCGGTGGCCCCGGGCTATACCTGGTCTGAATTCCATGATGTGAACGGCGCGCGCGGGACGGTGTCCCGGCTTCCGTCTTACTGGATGCTGACCGCTGAGGAGGTGGCCGAAACCGGCTATGACGCGGTGGAGCGCAATGTGCCGCTGCGTGTACCGGGGGCCTGGTATAAATTTCTCGTCGGTTTGATGCGGGTCCTGCCCGATCCGATCGGCCGCGCGCTGATTGCCCGCCAGGACGGGCGCATGGGCGACCAGAAAGCCCAGCCAGCAAGCTCTGAGGTTTAGCGGCACCAGGCGCTCGCTCGGCTGACGCTTTACCGGCGATGCCATTGCGCCTTACAACGCTCCAGATAACAGGAGCGATGCCATGAGCCATGACCCCCGCCTGATTACCGCGCTGGATTTACCCAGTGTTGCCGAGGCTGAAACACTGGTGGGGCGCATCGGCGCAGCCTGCAGCTATTACAAGATCGGGCTTCAGCTTCTGCCCATTGGCGGAATGGAGCTCGCTTCGCGCCTCAAGGGTGGAGGTTACAAGGTTTTTCTGGACTTCAAACTCCATGACATCCCCGCCACCGTTGAGAAGGCGACCCGCTCCATCGCAACGGCGGGTGTTGGCGATCTTCTGACGGTACATGCCGAGCCGCCGGTCATGCGCGCGGCCGTAGAGGGGCGAGCTGGCTCGGGGTTGCAGATCCTCGGGGTGACGGTGCTGACCGCCTATGACGACGCAATGCTGTCTGAAATGGGCTATGGCATGGGCGCGCGCGATCTGGTTATGCGCCGTGTCGATCAGGCGGTGGAGGCCGGACTTGATGGCGTGGTGGCCTCTCCGCTGGAAGCTGAGGCAATCCGTGCGCGTGTTCCGGATGACTTTCTAATTGTCACCCCGGGCGTGCGCCCGGCGGGGGCGGCGCTGGGCGATCAAAAGCGCGTCGCGACACCGGCCGATGCGCTGAGCGCTGGGGCGAGCCACCTGGTCGTCGGTCGCCCGATCTCTGGTGCCCCTGATCCAGCCGAGGCGGCCAAAGCCATCGCCGCTGAGATGCAGTCTGTTTAAGGCCGCGCGATAGCGACAAAGAAAAACCCCGGCGCTGGTATCAGCACCGGGGTTTCTTGTGTCTTATCAGGACGAGACCTTAGAGCGCGCCGTCAATCCATTCGACGATCTTGCCCTTGGCCATGGCACCGACCTGACGGGCGGCTTCATCACCGTTTTTGAAGATCAAAAGGGTCGGGATACCGCGCACGCCATACTTTGATGGCGTCATCGGGTTCTGGTCGATATTGACCTTGGCAATCTTGATTTTGCCGTCCATTTCAGAGGCGATTTCTTCAAGAGCCGGGCCGATCTGCTTGCAAGGGCCGCACCATTCTGCCCAGAAGTCCACCAGGACCGGGCCATCGGCCTTCAGGACGTCGGCTTCAAATGAATCGTCGGTAACAGCAATCGTCGACATGCGGGTCGCTCCTTAAACCTGTCGAGCTGTTGTCAGCCCGGGGGCAATTCCTTGACCGCAGACCTAGGAAGCCATGCCCCGCCGGTCAAGCACCTAGAGTCTGTTTGGCCCGCGTCAAAACACGCTCCATCAGCTCAGCGGGAAGTTCCATCAGGCGCGGGGCATCGGTCCACAACAGTGCACACCGTACCGGGCGATCTGGGTGAAGCGCCTGTAATATAGCGCGATATGCCGCCATTTGCCCGACATAACCTGTGGCCACGTCCTCAACTTCGGTGGGCGGAGGCCGGTTGGTCTTGTAATCCACGATCAGCACTTCGTGATCGGTGATCACCAAACGGTCAATCTGGCCGTTGACGGTGATGCCTTCCGGTAAGCCTGGTGCGCGACCGGACAGAGCCACCTCCGCGCGAGATCCAGGCCCGAACAGGTCGGCGAACGCCGGGTCGTCAATCACGCGCAGGGTTTCACTGATGATCTCTTCGCGCTGGGCCTCGGTCAGGTCCGGCTTGGAGGCCAGGAATGTCTTCGCAGAGCTCTCACGCCGGTCTTCAGGCAGATCAGGCAGGGTTTGTAACAGCTTGTGGATCAGCGAACCGCGGCGAAAGCGGTCTGGACCCCCATCAGAGAGGGGAGACAGCGGCGATGGATCAAATCCGCCATCCTCATCATCCAGAAGCCGGGACGGTGCCATCGGACGGGCGGATGGAGGATCAACGGGGGCTGGCTCATTCATCCATGCGGGTCTGGTAATGGCTGCGCCATCATATACAACCGCTTTGCCAAGCGCTTTGGGACGCGTACCAAGACGCAGGCCCTGGGCCACCGGCCAGCCATTTTCTTCGGCCTGGCGAGACAGAACCGTATCCACCGGCTTCCAGCCGTCGCGGGTCGCGGCGCGCCAGATGCGATCATGCCAGCTGCCCTCGTCCACACGCCCGCCATTGCCGTAGGTGTGACCACACACGATCAGCCGGTCGCGCGCCCGTGTCATGGCCACATACAGCAGGCGTTGATACTCACCATCAGCGGCCAGATCGGCACGATCCTTCAGGCTCTGTACCAGTGGCGGACGCATCTTGCTGTCTGGGGCCCAGATAAAGCCTGCCTTGTCGTGGACATAGAGCCCGGCTGCGCGATCTGTCGGGCTCTGGGTGGTATCAGGCAGGAAGACGATTGGCGCTTCAAGTCCCTTGGCCCCGTGCACGGTCATAACCCGCACCTCGCCGCGTCCAGCCTCCATCTCCCGCTTGATGTCGGAGGCGTCTCCGCTGACCGCCTCGACAAAGCGCGTCAGCGATGGGGCCCCGTCGCGCTCATGATCGAGGGCACGGGACAGAAATTCTTCGGCCGGATCGCGGGCTTCTTCGCCCAGGCGCGCGTACAGGCGGGCGAGCCGGGTCTCGCCAGTATCACTGGCCTCAGTCAGGAAAACCGCAAAGAAGGCGTAGGGCGCGACCGTATCCACCCGGCGCCGAACGCGTTCCAGCACTTCGCGAGCTTCGGCAAAGCGCGAGTCATCGCTCCGGCGCAGCTTCTCCCACAAGCCGCGTCCCGACCCTCGGCTAAGATCGAACAGGGCGTCATCGTTAATGCGTGGCTTTACGTCGCCGACCGGGTGAAAGAAGGGGCTTTTAAGCACTTCGGCGAGCGACAGGCTGTCTTCCGGGAGTAGTGCAAAGCGGGCTAGTGAGAGCAGATCCTCTACCACCAGCTGATCGGGCAGGGTCATACGGTCAGCCCCGGCGACCGGGATCTGCTTCAGTTTCAGCTGCCGGATAATCTCTTCAAACAGGCCGCCGCGCTTTCGGACAAGGACGATAATATCGCCCGGCGTCGCAGGCTTTTGGATGGAAGGATCATCGCTGTCGCAAACTGCGTCGCCCCGCTTCAGGATCGCTCCAATTTCATCGGCCACTGCCGCTGCGAGCTGGTTGCGGGCGCTGTCCTTGCGTTCATGATCGACCGGGCGCAGGTCAAGCTTGTCGACTTCGGGAGCCTCCGGCTTGGGAATGGCGGGCCAGACTTCAACGCAGCCAAAAGCCTCGGCGCGCGCAGCGCTATGTCCGTCATAGCGATGGAAGGCCAGGGCATCGCGCTCGGTCTCGGTTTCCGGATCCGTCATGAGAAATTTGGTCTCAAGACGAGCCGCGTCGTCCTTGCGCTCTGGTGCGTTAAGAGCAGTGGCCTCAGCAAAAAACGCGGCATCCACAGCGGTCAGGACGCGGCTGGAGGAGCGGAAGGATACATTCAGCCCCGGGCTTTCAAACCGGCGACCGGCAGCCTTTGCATCCTGTTCCAGCCGGCGGCGCTGGGCCAGAAACAGGGCCGGGTCTGCGTTCTGGAAGGAGTAGATGGATTGCTTTTCATCACCCACGCAGAAGACGCTGCGTTCCAGCTCGCTGAGCTCGCGAGCGCCTTCGCCAGCAAAAAACTCTTCGGTCAGTGCGTTGATCACCGCCCACTGGTCTGGTGCGGTGTCCTGGGCCTCATCGACGAGAACATGATCCAGGCCCTGATCAAGTTTGTAGAGGGCCCAGACCTTTGCGTCGGTATCAGTCAGGAGCGCACGGGCCCGTTCCACCAGGTCGGAGAAATCCACCTTGCGGATCCGGCGCAGGCGATGAGTATATTCACGGATCATGGCACTGGCGAGCGTCAAGCCGGCGCGTGTGGCGCTGTTGGCCTTGGCATTGGCGAGGAAGTCCATGACCTCACCCTCAATCCGGTGACGCTCACTGCCCTCCTCCCCAAACAGGGTGACAAGGATTTTGTAGGTTTCCCCGGTTTTCTTGCCGTAGATCGAGCCGGGCTTCTTCAAGGTTCCACTGGTGGTCAGCCAGAAAACGAGATAGCGCCGCGCTGCCTCTGAGGGCTTGCGCTCACTGGCCTCAAGTGCCCAGGCGAGCTTGTCGGCACTGACAATCTCGGTCTTGCTGCCTCCGGCCTGCAGCCCGCTTAAAGCGGCTTCCAGATCATCCACCGCGGTCTCGGACCAGATGGTTTCCAGCGCCAGTGTTTCATCGAGTTCTGGCGGTACGCCCAGTGCCAGGCTGGCGCGGTCAGTGAAGGTCTCGATGCTGCCCGCTTCGTCCAGCAGTGCTGACAGGCGACCGCGCTGGGCGAGAGCCAGGCTGGCAATCCGGTCGATACCGTCCGGACCGGCAGCATCGAGTATCACATTGATTGCATTGGCGATTGATCCATCCGGTGCCATGTTTGCATTTGCAAACAATCGGTCCATACACGCTGTTTTCAGGGCGGCGGCCTCGGCGTCATCCTGAACTTCAAAGCCGGGCGGCAGGCCCGCTTCAAGCGGGAAGCGTCTCAAAAGGCTTTCGCAGAAGGCGTGAAGGGTCTGAATTTTCAGCCCCCCCGGTGTTTCCAGAGCGCGGGCAAACAGACGTCGGGCCGCGGCAAGGTCGGGATTGCTCTCGCCGCCGGTCAGCTGCTGTAGCTTATGTTGTAGCTTTTCGTTGGGCAGCGTGGACCATTCACCCAGTTTTTTGAACAGGCGTGATTGCATCTCGCCAGCCGCCGCCTTGGTGAAGGTGACGCAGAGCATGCGGTCTGGCTTTGCTCCTTGCAGAAGAAGGCGCGCGACACGGTCCACCAGAACGCGGGTTTTGCCCGACCCGGCATTGGCTTCCACAAAAACGGTGGCAGATGGATCCGCGGCGGTGCGCTGGTCCTGGCTCGCCGTTTTGACGATCTCGGGATTAAAGCCAGCGCTCATATCTCGCCTCCGGTATCGTCTCCAGGAGCGCTTGCCCATTCCTTGCGCCGGGCAAGATGGTCGTAATCACCCCAGCGATTGGTGAATTTCGCACGCGGCTGGCTTTGATAAATCTGAGCCGGATTGTCGAACCAGGCGACGAATGTCTTCAAATTCTCAAGGGCATCTTCGGCCAGATCCACCGGTTCCCCGGTGCCTGGTTTCTTGACGATGGACCGATCCTCACCGGCGATCCGCGTTCCCGAAACGCGCACGTAAATCATGTCACCGGCCTCATGGGGCGGGCAATCGGGGAAGGCTCCGCGTGCGGCCATTGCAGCCTGTAACGGCAGCTGCGGCGCGAACCCGGCTTTGACCTCCGGGCCGCTGGGCGTCGCGCCGGTCTTGTAATCAATGATATCAAGCGCGCCATCGGGACGAAGATCGATCCGGTCAGCTCTGGCTGTAAGTTCAAAGGGGCCGGCGGGGCCTTCGATCGTAATGGATCCCTTGGTTTCCAGTGCGACGGGCTTAAAGCGCGTGTCTTCGGTTCGGCGTCGCTCTGCTTCCCATTCGACCAGGAATTCAGCAGCGCGGGCAAAGCGCGGCAATTCCAGGCCCAGGCGTGCATCCGGGAAGCCCGCCTCCTCAAGCGCCAGGCGGGCCTGATCGATCAGGCGCTGTCGCGCATCCGTAGGCAGGCCAACGCTGTCGGGCAGTGACCTGGTCCAGCGTTCAATTGCCGTGTGATAGGCGGTTCCGCGCTCTGCCGGGCCTGGCTCGCGATCCAGCGGATCAAGCGGCTCCAGGCCCAAAATCTTGCGCGCGAAGATCGCATAGGGATCACGGATCCAGGTTTCGATCTGTGTCACCGACAGTTTGCGGGGCCGAGCCTCGACTGGCGGCGCGGGTTGAGGCTTTTCAAGGCGCGAATGAGACGCTGGCGTGTCCATGGCGCGGGCGAGACCGGTGTAGTCGATCGATGGCCGCATCAGCTTGTCGGCCTGACTTTCGCGCAAAGCGCCCCGTGCAAGCGTCTGCAGTCGCCACAGCCAGCGCGAGGCAACCGTGGGCGCACCATCCTGTTTGATGGACCGGGTGAGGATGACCTCCGGGGTACAGGCCAGCTGGGCAAAGTCATGGGCGGCCAGACCAAAGCGGCGCTCTGGTGCGCCCAGCCCCGCGGCCAGGCGCATGCCCCGGCTGAGGAAGGGGTCAGCGCCACCACCGGCGGGCCAGATGCCTTCATTCAGGCCCGCGAGAATGACCCGATCAGCATTGACGAGACGCGCTTCCAGCGGTCCCAGGATTTGCAGCCTCGGGTGTGCACCAAAGCGGGGCCGGACCAGTCGGGTCCGCGCCGTTTCCAGCAGCGCTCGCCGAAACTCGATCGCGGACATGGGTGGCAGGGCCTCAGCCTGGTGCAGAAACTCGCTGACGAGGTCGGCGGCGGCTTCACCCGCATCACCAGCCCATAGGCGTTCTGCTCCATCCAGTTTATCGTTGGTAGCCAGTTGCTCGCCTGCCAGAGCCAGCGCCCGCGCCCATTCAGCTGCTGGGCGATCGGTGTCCACATTGGTAAAGTCACCCAGCGCGTCGGCGGTGCGGGTCAGGATTGAGCCCCATCGCTCTGCGCGCTCCTGCTTGTCGCCAGCGGCGTCCATCGCGGCTTCATAGAGCGCATCCATGTCATAGCCCGGGCGACGACCCCGCAGGGCCCTGCGTTCCAGCGCCATCAGATCCTGAACCAGGTGTGCACGGTCTTCACCCAACGCAAACAGGGGCGAGGAGGCCAGCGCCGAAAAGGCCAGCGCCGATCCGGGGTCGAGCGCCAGATCCAGCACACGCATCAAGAACGCGCCGGGGGGCGTGTCAGACAACGGCGTGCCAGCCGAATCGTCCAGCGTGACACCAAAGCGGTTCATCTCAACAGTAACCCGGCGTGCCAGCGCGCGGTCTGGCGTGACGAGCACGCCGCGCGCATTCGGTGTGGCAAGGGTTTCGCGCAAAGCCAGCGCTATGGCCCGGCCTTCATCGGCTGGACTTTCAGCTTCGATTACTGACAGGCCTGAAAGCGCGCGCTCGAACATGTCGTCGCCGTAGGCTTCCTTCAGCTCGTCGACCCGGCGCAGCCAGTCCGATGTTGCTTCAGCTGGACGCAGCGCTTCCGCGATCAGTCGCGCGCGCGGGATATCGGCAGTGCGTTCGTGTCCTTCAGGCCAGAACGCCACGGCTTTAGGATCCAGCCCCAGCGCCTCAACGAAGCTCTTCATGGAGCGCTGGGGGTGGCTGTCATCGATGGCAATCCAGCCATCGGAATCCATGTCACGGGCAAAGCCGGGCAGAACGACACAGCCCTGAGGCAGGTTCGCCACAACGCTGAGCAGCTCAGCCGCCGCCGGAATCGACCCTGTGGAGCCTGCTGCGATCACAGGGCCTTGAGGTGGCTCGGCTTTCCAGCGTGCTGCAAGGGCTTTCAGGATCGCCGAGCGGCGCCGGGCCGGGTCAATTTCGCCGCGCTCTTTCAAGCGCGCGGGCCAGGCTTCAAGCACGATATCCAGAAACAGGGCGGCCTCCTGCATGTGAGCAGGCAGCGCGGCGCGGATGTCTTGTGAGAGCGCGGAAAGATCGTCCACTTCCTCTGTGGCGAGGTCGTCAATCAGGCGGGCGAGATCATCCGCAAGAGCAAGGGCTCCGCCAACACCCATGGAGCGCCCGGCTGCGTCTTCGCGCTGTAGAATCAGGCGAGCAAGCTCAAAGCGGCGGCGCGCTGCCGACACGGCGTCAGGGGCCACATCTGCCAGCTCACCAGGCTCAAACGGAGGATCATCGGCATCCACGTCGCCGATGGGACGGATCATGGGCAGCAGGGCTGCGCCCGGATCACGTTGTGCGAAAGCTTCAGCGAGCGCCCGCCCGGCCCGGCGCGTTGGAGCCAACACCGTCACGGCCGCCAGGTCCTGTGGATCGGGAAAGGCTTTTAGCAGCCCCGCGGCAAGCGCATCCACAAAATTGGCTGCTGGCGCGATCGTGAAGACATTCGGTCCGGAGCTGGAAAAAAGAGGGGCTGCACTCATGACCTCCGCTCCAGCTGCCACTCGGCGGCATCACGGGCATGGGGATCACCAACATGCATCCAGAACGCGTTCATCACATGGCCGAAGATACGGCCTTTTTCGAGCGCTTCATTCCATAGAAGGTTAGTCGAGAAGGGTTCAATCTGGCGACCTACCAGAAGCCTGGGGTTCATGATCTGCACCCCGGCGTAGGCGTAGGGTGCACGCTCAGCGGATCCGCGCCGACGCAGCTGGCCACCCGATTCAAGGAAAAAGTCGCCCGACCCATCAAAGCCCAACTGATGATCCATAGGGGCGAGTAAAAGCAGAAAATCCATACGATCTGGATTAAAAGCACTCGCTAACTTATCGAGCTCTGACGGTGTCCCATCAATCCAAAGCGCATCAATATTTGCAACAAAGACAGGGCTTTGACCCAAGAGAGGCGCAGCTCTCACCAAACCTCCACCAGTCTCCAGCAACTGGTCGCGCTCATCAGAGATAATGATCTCCGGTTGGGATCGTCTGGCCAGTTGTTCTTCCAGCGCATCTGCAAAGTGGTGGACATTGACCACGGTCTGCTCAACGCCTGCGGCTTGAAATTTGTCGAGTGTCCAGTCGATTAGGGTCTTGCCGCCCACCTCGACCATAGCCTTGCAGCGCTCATTAGTTAGCGGACGCATACGAGTGCCCAATCCTGCAGCCATGGCCATCGCCCGTTTGATTTTCATTGATCGGCCTCCGCAAAAACGGTCGGGGCAAGATCGCGCACGACCGCCCGAATTGGCTCGAGCGCGGGGTGGCTGATGTCGCGAACGAAATGGGCGGCAACCCGCGGCAGGAGATCAAGATAGCGGGGTTTGCCATCCCGCTTTGCTAACCTGACGAAAATACCCAGGATTTTGGCATTGCGCTGGGCGGCGAGAATGGCAGTTGCAGCATCAAAGGCGTTTCGGTTCGCCAGGCCTGCTGTATCAAAGAAGCGATTGCTAACTGGAGCAATGATATCTGGAGACACATCACGCCGGGCATCTTCCAGAAGCGAAACTAGATCATAGGCGGGGTGCCCAAACAAGGCATCCTGAAAATCAAGAAGACCGACACGCGCCTCGGCGTCTCGACCAGGAAGCCAAAGCAGATTCTCCGCATGAAAGTCCCGCAGAACAAGGCCTGGAGCATGGGCTTCCAGAGCCGGCAAGACGTCTCGCCATGCTGTTAGCCATCGCTCACGATCACCCTCATCAATACCCTTGCTGCGTTCTTTGACATACCAATCCAGGAAAAGCTCGGTCTCGGCCAGCAGGGCGGTTTCGTCATAGGCCTGCACCTTCCAGTGCGACCCAAAGGCCTCCAGCTCAGCGGCAAAGCTTGAGCGATAGATCGCGCCCAACGTCTCGGCGGCGGCGAGATAGAGCTCAAGCTCGCTATGTTGATCGGGTATGACCCGGGCAAACAGGTCATCACCCAGGTCTTCAAGGACAAGGAAACCCGATGGGATATCAGCGGCATGGATGCGAGGCGCTGAAAAACCACGGGCTGTGAGAGCATTCGCTAACGCAGCAAAGGCGGCAGTGTTATTGCCCGCCAGGCGGGCCTGAGCATTATAGCCCAGCGCCGCGCGCTCTTGAGGTGTGGCCAGGGGCGGGCAGGCCGGGCTTTCAGCGCCGCCGGGCGCGTCCATAAGGATCACGTTTTGATCGCCGCTCTGAAGCCTGAAGTATGATCGGGTAGAGGCATCACCTGGGAAGGGTGTGATCACAGCCTCGCCAAAGCCGGCTTTGTTTAGAAAGGCTTCGCGTTGAGCTGTGCGCGACATATCAGAACTCACCGATCAGGCCCTCCCAGCGGCCATGCCCTTCAAGGCGCGCTTCTCGCACCCCGACTTCAGTTTCAGTCAAGCTTAGGTCCAGCCGGTCCGGTGGCGCAAATGAGGGCGCATTGCCGGGCCACTCAATGAGTGTAAAGCCATGTTCTAATGCCTCATCGAGGCCCAACTCCTCCAGCTCATCCTCGTCGTCCAGCCGATAAAGATCCGCGTGGGCGAGCACGTGACCGGCGTCGGTTTCATAGGTTTGCACAAGCGTGTAGGTCGGGCTCGGCGCATCAGCCTCACCTGTCAGGGCTTCAATCACAGCGCGCGCAAGCGTTGTCTTGCCGGCTCCCAGATCGCCAAACAGACGGACCACATCGCCGACGTCCAGCAGCGCCGCAATCTGAGTGCCCAGAGCACGGGTCGCAGATTCATCTTTGAGGGTAAGCGAGCGAGTGACCATGCCATGAGCTGTAGGATGGGCTGCGGTGTGGGGCAAGCGCCGCGGCGTGTTGGCCTTTAACAGACTGCATTTGGGAGCTATCTGTTGGGTCAAGCCAGCTGCAAGCGACGGAGCGCAGACCCACGTGTCACATACCCTGATCATAGGGGCCGGACAGGCCGGATTGTCGGCAGCTGCCGAGCTGCGCAAGCGCAAATACGAGGGCGCGATCACGGTGCTCGGCGCGGAAGATGCCCTGCCCTATCAGCGCCCGCCCCTCTCCAAGGCCTATCTGTCTGGCGAGTTGCCGTTGGATCGGCTGTGGCTGAAGCCACCCGCCTGGTATGAGAAGGCTGAGGTGGAGGTGCGCACGCGAACACGGGTGACCGCGCTCGATCGCTCCGCGAGTGAAGTCATTACCTCTGACGGTGATCGGATGGCCTACGACAAGCTAATCCTGGCCACCGGTGGTGAGGCGCGGCGAATTCCGATCCCGGGAGCTGATCTGCCGGGCGTCTTCGTTTTGCGCAATCTGTCAGAAGCGGATGCTCTGTCGGAAGCGCTAAAAACGGCGGGACGCCTTGCGATTATTGGGGCTGGCTATATCGGCCTTGAGGTTGCCGCCTCAGCCCGTAAGCGAGGCCATGACGTCACTGTACTGGAGGCGGCCGACCGTCCCATGGCTCGTACGGCGAGTCCGCTCCTGTCCGGATGGTTCGGGGCGATCCACCGCGGCTATGGTGTTGATCTTCGGGTCAGCACGCCGGTGGAAAGCATTACTGGAACCGAACGGGCAACTGGCGTCATGCTGAGTGACGGTGAGCATGTTGAGGCGGATCTCGTCCTCGTCGCTGCCGGTCTGGTGCCCTCCACCGGTCTGGCTGAGGCAGCCGGGCTGGCCTGTGATGACGGTATTCTGGTGGATCGTCACGCACGGACCGAGGACGAGCAGATCTACGCCATTGGTGATGTGGCCCGTTTTGAGCTGGCGCGCTACGGACGCAGCCTGCGACTGGAGAGCGTTCAAAACGCCATCGAGCAGGGCAAGGCGGCCGCGGCCTCCATCTGCGGCGCGCCATTCGATTACGACCCGGTGCCGTGGTTCTGGTCAGACCAGTATGAGCTCAAGCTGCAAATCGCCGGCCTGATTGACGGAGCCGACACAATGGTGCGCCGCGGAGATCCTGAAGAGGGCAAATTTGCCTTGTTTCATTTAAAGGACGGGCGGCTCGTCGCCTGCGAAGCGGTTAATTCGGCACCCGAATACATGGCCGCCCAGCGCATGATCGCCCAGAATATCAGCCCCGACCCGGAGCGGTTACGGGATAGCGGTGTGGCGATGCGCGAATTCCTGTCCTAAATAGGCAGTGAACCGGCGTGCTCCGCGCGCCCAGCATTTCCAACCTCAAACGTTCAAGGACCAGCTTCGGCCCATGGCGAAAATCACCTATATCGAGCACGACGGCACCGAGCACACGGTGGATGTCGATAACGGCATCACCGTTATGGAAGGCGCGATCCGCAACCTGGTACCAGGCATTGATGCCGACTGTGGTGGCGCGTGTGCCTGTGCGACGTGCCACGTCTATGTTGACGAGGCCTTCAAGGACAAGACCGGCGAGCGGACCTCCATGGAGGACAGCATGCTCGATTTTGCCTCCGACGTACGCGACAACTCGCGTCTTTCGTGTCAGATTAAGGTTTCTGATGCGCTCGACGGACTTGTCGTGCGTCTTCCGGAAGAACAGGGCTGACGCTGCGTCCATTGATGCCGTCAGCCTCAAAGCTCGGGTGTCGGGGGACACCGCGCTGTTGAGGGGATGGCCATGGTGCAGGACAGGTGGACCCGATGGACCGCGACCCGGATGGTGATCGTGGGTCTCTGTGCGATTGCCTTGTCAGCCTGCACCGGTGAGGGGGAGGCACCCCAAACCGCTATTGTGGGAACCGAGGAGGTTCCCGTCCACCGCCTGAAAAGTCTCACCGATCCACTTGCCGATCTCTACGTCTCTGTAGATCGAGACATCGTACTTGATTTTGGCCGGGTTGAAGCAGTGATCGAGTGCGAGCGTCGCGGCTATATCTGCCTTGAGTGGCCGTTCGTTTTTGCGTTTCCTGAAAGTGGCGAGCCACCGGCCTCTGGCTGGTCGGCGGGTGGGTATGACTTCCGGGTGGTGACGCGGGCCGAGCGCGACTTTTGTGGCCGTAGCCGCAATGCCTATCTCATTGAAGGGGCGAACGGAGTCGGTTGGGCAACCCGCGTCTGGTACCACCCCGGCTTTGGCGTCTATGCAGTCATGACCGGTCAGGCTGAGGACGGTGATCTGGTGACGATTGAGCGGGCCTACACCACGTGTGATCGCGGACTTCTGGCGCGGGAGGCTGGCGGTGTCCTGGGGCTGGCTGGCTAGCGTACCCAGAGACCGAGAAACAGGTCGCGCACCGTCACCAGACTCCACAGGCCAAAGGCTGCGCCAATCAGGAGAATGATCAGAATTTTCCAGCGGTGGCCGCGGGTGAAGCGCCATGCAGCGACGACGCTCCCCCATACAACTTTCCAGCCGAATAGCCGCAAGGGAAGACCCAGCGCGATCGCGCCTAGCAGTGAGAAAAAGCCAATCCAGGCAAGCTCTTCGGCCATTGGCATCCCCCCAAGGATGACCTGCCCTCAAAGATGAGGCGGAAGTGTTATACCACCTTAAGAACCGTCTCGGGCGGGCGACCAATTGCCGCCTTCTCACCATTGATCAGAACTGGGCGTTCGATGAGCTTGGGGGTGTGGGCCATCGCAGTAATCAGGACCGCCTCGTCGATGACAGCCTTAAGTCCCTGATCTTTATAGTCGGCCTCACCTGTTCGCATCAGGTCACGGGCACTTGCAAGGCCCAACTTGGCGATCAGATCGCGCAGCTCCGTCTCGCTGGGTGCATCCTTCAGATACTCGCGAACGGTGGGCTCGATGCCCTTCTGCGATAGCAGAGCCAGGGCCTCACGGGACTTGCTACAGCGCGGATTATGCCAGAATTTCATGGACTTCCTCGTTTTCAGTTTTGAACAGCGGCGAGCACCGCGCGGGCGGCATCCAGGTGCATGGCCTCAACCATCTGGCCCTCAACCGGGATCGCACCTTTGCCAGAATTAGCTGGATTTTCAAAGGCTTCGATGACCTTGAGAGCCCAGGCCTGTTCCGTTTCGTCTGGCGCAAACGCCGCGTTGGCCGCTTCGACCTGGGAGGGGTGGATCAGCGTCTTGCCATCAAAACCAAGACTGCGACCGGCGCGAGCCTCGGCGGCAAAGCCGTCTGCATCCTGATAGGCGTTGTAAACCCCGTCTAGAGCGCGCAGACCGCCGGCACGCGCCGCCAGAACAATCTGGGCGAGGTGCGGTGCGAGTGCTGAGCGCTGGTCCGGACCGGTGGGAAGACGCAGCTCAGAGGCGAGATCATTCGTTCCGGCCACCAGTGCACCGAGGCCCAGCCCGGGGGCATCTTTGGCAAAGTCGGGCAGGGAGAGCACGGCGCGAGGCGTCTCGATCATGGCCCAAAGTAAGCCACTCCAGCCCTGTGCCTGCAGGCGTTCACCAATGCTGGCGAGCTGTGAAGGATGCTCGGTCTTGGCCACTACAATGACGTCAGGGTCTGCAGCCACAGCGGCGGACAGATCAGGCTCCAGATCGGCTGAGCCTGGCTCGGCCACACGCAGCGCAGCCAGGCCCCCACCGGCCTTGAAGCGGGCAATGGCGTCTGGCGCAATGGCTCTGGCGGCGGGCTTGGCCTCTGGCGCGACGGCGTCTTCCAGGTCGAGAATCAGCGCATCAGCCTTGAGGCTGGGGGCCTTTTCGATGGCGCGTGACTTGTCGCCGGGCACAAAAAGCGCAGAGCGCAGCGGGTGTTGGATATCGTCAGACATGGTCAGTGTGCTTACATAAGGCGCATGGATAAGACCAGCCCGCCCGCAATCATTGCCATCACCTCCCACGTGGCCGGAAGCACTGTGGGCGGGCGAGTGACGTCTGCGTTGATGCAGGCGCGCGGTGTCGACATGGCGCTGGTACCGACGGTTTTGATGGGACGCCATCCAGGAAAAGGTATCCCCGGTGGAGGCCCAGTATCGTCCGACCAGGTGGCTTCTATCCTGAGAGGACTGAAATCGGACGGTTGGG
The DNA here is from genome assembly GCA_024178355.1 of Maricaulaceae bacterium EIL42A08. Taxonomy (GTDB): domain Bacteria; phylum Pseudomonadota; class Alphaproteobacteria; order Caulobacterales; family Maricaulaceae; genus Oceanicaulis. Next base: position 93,503 of record JAMZNZ010000006.1, read on the forward strand.
TTGATCGTGTCGATGCGATTTTCGTGGGATATCAAGCGCTTCCAGAACAGGTCGAAGCCGTAGCCGCGTTTTTGCGCGAGGTGAAGGCTGATCAGGAAAAGGTGAAACCTGACCCGTCCAGATTGCGCATCGTGCTGGATCCGATTCTGGGCGACGGACCGGGCGATCCATCCTCTGATCATCTCTATGTGAGAGAGGATACGGCCCGATCTATCCGCGATCGTCTGGTGCCCTTGGCCGATATTCTGACGCCCAACCTGTTCGAGCTTGCCTGGCTGTCAGGCCGGTCGCTGGAAACCGAGTACGAGATCGTTGCTGCGGCGCGCGCGCTGGGGAAGGAGGTCATTGTCACTTCAACCCCCGCCGAGAGGGGTCGGATCGGCACCCTGGCGGTGGATGGCCTGACGGCTGAGAGCGTTTCAACGCCGCGTCTGGAGGGGGCCCATAATGGCGCGGGCGATTTGTTTGCCGCCGAAGCGCTGGCACAGCTTTTGACGGGCGAAACGCTGGCGGGAGCGGCCAGTGAGGCGGCGGCGCGGGTAGGGTCGGTCTTTGCCTTGAGCGATGCTGCAACAGGCGATCTCGACATTCTTCAGCAAACGCTAACAAAGCCCGTCACTCGCCCGCTGCCACGGCGTGTCGGAGCCAAAGGCCCGGCCTGGGCCATGGGCGTGGACGGCGCGCCATCGGGCTGGTGCGCCGTACTGATCGATATGAATGGTGTGGAGCCACCCCGCCACGCGCTCTACCCGGATTTCGCCGCGGTTGTTGCGGCAGGGGCGCAGGTCATCGCGGTTGATATGCCCATCGGCTTCCAGGACGCACCCGGCGAGACCGGAATGCGGGTTTGCGAGAAGGAGGCGAGGGCTGTTCTGGGTGCCCGGCGTTCCAGCGTCTTCCCGTCGCCCCTTCGCCCCGCTCTGGCGGCTGCTGACTATCGTGAAGCGTCGGCGTTGAATCGGGCCGCCGGGGGCAAGGGCCTGTCAAAGCAAAGCTGGAATCTGTTTGCGAAGATGCGCGAGATTGATGCGATCATCAGGCCCGACAAGGAAAGCTTTCTGTTTGAAACCCATCCTGAAACCGGCTTTGCCCTGATCGCGGGTCACCCGGCACGGCACGCAAAGAAGACCCCCGAGGGGCGCGAGGAGCGCCTTGCCCTGCTGGAACAGCATGGCCTGCCTCGAAGCCTGTTTGAACCGCATCCCTATCGCCGCAAGGACGCCAATCCGGATGACCTGGTGGATGCGGGCCTGTGCGCGCTCACGGCTTTGCGCATTGCCGCTGGAACGGCCAGTAGCCTGCCGCAGGACCCGCCGCGTGATGGTCGCGGCCTTCGCATGGCGATCTTTGCTTGATGTTCTAAGCTTAGGGCGTTACCCCGCGCGCCATGAGTATTGAGATCCATGGTCAGGTCGCGCCGGGCTTTGAGCCCGTCCGTGAGGCCTTCGCAAAGAATTTCGCTGACACCGACGAGATCGGGGCCGGCTTCGCCTTGATGCGCGATGGTGAAACACTGGTCGATATCTTCGCCGGTCATGCAGACCGCAAGCGCACAAAGCCCTGGACGGGCGACAGCCTTGTACCGGTTTTCTCAACCGGCAAGGCCGTCACCGCCATGGTCATTGCCTGGCTGGTCGATCAAGGTCGCCTCGATTACCACGCGCCTGTTGCAGACATCTGGCCGGAGTTTGCAGGCGCCGGTAAAGGCGAAGTGACTCTGGCTCAGGCGCTATCGCATCAGGCGGGCCTGTCGGGCTACCCCGATGAAATGGAGGCGTCGGACTGGTTTGATCGCGAGTTGATGGAAGACCGCTTTGCCGCAATGGAACCGCTATGGCCGCTGGGTGACGGGTCTGGCTACCATCCAATCAGCTACGGCGTGATTGCCGACGCCGTGGTGCGCCGGGCTGACTACAGGGGGCGCACGGTGGGCGGAATTCTGCGCGAAGAGATTTGCGGACCCCGGGACATTGATTTCCACATCGGCGTGTCCGATGCCGATCAGGAGCGCGCCGCCGAACACATGCTGCCCCCTCGACCGCCGCATCTGGGCAAGATGAACCCGGCGCGCGAGGCCGCCTTCCTGAAGCCCTGGTCATCGCCGGGCAGACGCGGCGCCGCGGCGTGGCGCTCCGCAGAGTTACCAGCCGCTAACGGGCACGGAACCGCCAATGCCATCGCACGCCTGATGGCCCCGTTTGCCACTGAAGGCTGCCTTGATGGGGAGCGCTTCATTGGCGCTGAAACCATCGCCGCCGCCCTCACCGAGCAGGTCAGCGGACCGGACAAGGTGCTGCCCTTTGACCTGAGCTATGGCTGCGGTGTCATGATCAATCGCGACAGCGGGGCCTACGGGCCAGAGCCGAAGACCGTCGGCCATTATGGCTTTGGCGGCAGCTGCGGCTTCGCCGATCCGGTGCGCGGTGTCTCAGGCAGCTATGTCATGAACCGCCAGATGGATGTGCTGGTCGGCGATGCGCGCGCTGTGGCGCTCATTGATGCGGCTTACGGGTGTTTGTGAGGCGTAAATAGACGATCTCTTCCTCAGCGAACGCTGGGGCCCAGAGATACCAAGCGCGGCGTTCCTCGATCTCTGGATCCCAAATCAAGTTTGGGAAAGAGATGGTATTTTCTTGAAGGTTTAAGCCTCTTACTGGACTACCAGCGTGAAAGTGCGTCCCGCCATGTCTGCGACAACGCCTTCGGCCTGCGCGTCGCACGGTCGACATAGACGTGGGTGAAATGGCCTTCGGCGATGGCTGAGGCTTCGCCTTCTTTGAAAATCGCGATTTCGTAGCGCACCGAGCTGTTACCGATGCGCGCCACCTTCACCCCGGCTTCAAGTCGATCCGGGAAGGCCGCGGGCGCGTGGTACTGGCAGCCGGTTTCCACCACCAGGCCGATCGTTTCGCCCTGTTCGATATCAAGAAGACCAGCTGCGGCCAGGCGCCGGTTCACGGCGGTGTCGAAATAGGCGTAGTAGGTCACATTGTTGATGTGGCCGTAGACGTCATTATCCGCCCAGCGGGTCTCGATGGGTTCGAAACTCGTAAATTCGCCGCGGGATGCAGGGGCGGGCCGGCTCACAGGATGGCCTCATACATCTCGACAATCGCGTCATAGGTCATTTCGCGCGGGTTGTTGGGCAGCAGGCGATCATTGGCAGCCACGTCCTCGGCCATTGCCGGCACGTCATTATGGCTGATCCCCAGCTCAGACAGGCGGCGTTCAATGCCGACGGCCTCGGCGATCCGGTCCATCTCGTCGATAAGACCTGCCGAGCCGGGCTTCAGGCCCAGATGCGTGGAAATCTCGCCATACTGAGCCTCGGCCACCGGCGCATTGTAGCGCAGCACCGGCGGCAGGACGACGGCATTGGAAAGCCCGTGGGGCACGTGGAATATGCCGCCCAGCGGATAGGCCATGGCGTGCACGCCAGCGCAGGGCGAGTTGGAAAACGCCTGCCCGGCCAGCATAGCGCCCAGGAGCATGTCGCCGCGCGCCTCCACGTCCGACCCGTCCTCACAGGCGCGCAGGATGGAGCGATGCAGCTTTTTCAGCGCGGTCAGGGCAAGCGCGTCAGACACCGGATTCTTGGCGCGGCGGTTGGTATAGGCTTCGATTGCATGGACCATGGCATCGATGCCGGTATAGGCGGTCGGATGCCTGGGCAGGCCCAGCGTCAGGTCCGCATCCAGGATCGCCATGTCAGCATAGAGCGGATCGGCCGCAATGCCCCGCTTTGACGTTGCGCCGGTGGTCAGCACGGCCACATTGGTGACCTCAGATCCGGTGCCCGCCGTGGTGGGCAAAAGGATAAGAGGTGGGCGGTTGGCCCGCACCTGCTGGACGCCATACATTTCGGTAAGCGGTTGCTCACCGGAGAGCAGGACCGCGACGACTTTGGCTGTATCCATGGGGCTTCCGCCACCAAAGCCGATGACGGCCTCAGCGCCAAAATCCTGACCGGCCTTGACCGCATCAAAGACCGTCTCCTCGGGCGGATCGGCGACCACCTTGTCATAAACCAGAACGTCCAGCCCTGCGGCCTTAAGGCCCGCTAGCGCGCTGTCTGCGAGCCCTGCCCCGCGAACGCCGGCATCGGTTACAAACAGGATGCGTCTGGCCCCTTTCAGGGCCGGTGCTGCGGTTTCGGCCAGGCGCGCGCTTGATCCGGTTTCGAACAGGATTTTGGGGACGGTCGTAAAGGTGAAGGCAGACGTCATGGCGGGTTTCCTCTGGCTCCGTGACGCATAGTTATATGCAGGGTCTTTATGGATATCGACTTTCGACGCATGCTAGAGCCATCTGCGTCACCAATGCCAGCCCGCGCCAGCAGCGCTTCAGGAGCCAGTCATGCTTGACGAGTCCACGACCGCCATCCCGGATATGGGCGATGCTTATTTCGATCCGCTGAAGCAGGACGAGGGCCATGGCCTGACCGGGCCCGGCGGCGCGCTGCATCGGTATGCCATACGCCCGGAAGGCTACCGTCTGGCCGATGAGGATTTCGAGCGCGACGGCTGGACGTTGAAACGCCAGCCCACCTACACCGAGGCTGAACATGCGCGCTGGCGGCTTCTGTTTGAGAACCAGCGCAAGATGCTCCCTGGTCGCGCCTGCAAGGATTTCATGCGTGGCTTTGAACAGCTGGAACACCTGTTCAAGCAGGGCATTCCCGACTTTGACGACATCAACAAAATCCTGGAACCGGCCACAGGCTGGACTGTGGTGCCGGTGCCGGAGCTGATCCCGGACAATGTCTTTTTCTGGCATCTGGAAAACCGCCGCTTTCCCGCCGGGGCCTTCATTCGCGGCGGCAAGCCGCGCACCAAAAAGGTGATTGAAGCCAATAAGGACCGTGCGCCGGAGCATGTTGAGTATACGGCTGTGGAGGACGACCTCTTCTATCTGCAGGAGCCGGACATCTTTCACGACGTGTTTGGTCATGTGCCGATGCTGATGGATCCCTTCTTTGCCGATTACATCATGGAATACGGCAAGGGTGGTCGCCGGGCGATCGAGTTCAATCGATTGAAGAATTTCGGGGCCATCTACTGGTACACGGTGGAGTTTGGCCTGATTGAGGAAGAGGGTGAACTGCGCGTCTATGGCGCAGGCATCCTGTCTTCACCGGATGAAACCCTGTTCTCGCTCTATTCAGACAGCCCCCATCGCATCAAAATGGTGCCCGAGCGAGTGATGCGGACCGACTATGTGATCAGCGATTTTCAGGACACGTATTTTGTCGTCCGCTCGATCAAGCAGCTCTATGAAAGTACCGCCGGTCGCGATTTTACGCCGATTTATCAGAAGCTTCCCAAAGGCTTTACCTACGCCACCACTGCGCTTCTGGATACCGATACGGTGATTACAGAGGGCACCCAGGAATACAAATTCTGCGGCGGCAAGGGTAAGCCACGTGCCCAGGCGCATATGGAAAAAATCCGCGCCGAGCAAGGGTGAGGGATTGTGCGTCCTTCGAGACGTTCGCCAAGGGCTCACTCCTCTCAGATGAGGAAAGTTTGAGCCTGATGAAAACCTCATCCTGAGGAGCGCGCAGCGCGTCTCGAAGGACCCTCGGTGATGGGCACCCCTACTTCATCATCCCTTTAAGCGCATAGAGCAAATCCAGGGCCTCACGCGGGCTCAGCCCGTCCACGTCTACACTCTTTAGCCGGGCTTCGACTTCGCTGGGTTTGGCTTCAGGCTCGGGCGGGGCGGCGGAGAAGAGGGGCAGGTCTGCCAGCGCGGCGGCCGGAGCTCCGTCTGATTCCAGGCGTTCCAGGATTTCACTCGCCCGCGCTACCGCTGCCTTGGGCAGGCCTGCACGCTTGGCGACTTCAACGCCATAGGAGCGGTCGGCGGGACCGGGCTGCACCTCGTGAAGGAAGACCAGCTCGCCCTTCCATTCACGCGCTTTCAGCGAGACATTCCCCGCCGCACCCAGCTCGTCCACCAGCCGGGTCAGCTCGTGATAGTGGGTGGCGAACAGCGCCCGGCAGCGATTGACCTCGTGCAGGTGCTCCACCGCGGCCCAGGCGATGGACAGGCCATCGAACGTCGCTGTGCCGCGCCCGATTTCATCGAGGATCACAAGCGCGCGGGGTCCTGCCTGGTTGAGGATGGCCGCCGTTTCGATCATCTCCGCCATGAAGGTGGAGCGACCGCGAGCCAGATCATCGGCTGCGCCTACACGCGAAAACAGCCGGTCGACCAGTCCGATGCGCGCCGACTTGGCCGGGACGTAGAGCCCGGCCTGAGCCAGGATCGCGATCACTGCGTTCTGGCGCAGGAAGGTGGATTTACCGGCCATGTTGGGCCCGGTTACGAGAGTCATGCGCGGAGCGATCTCACCGGCACTGTCAAGCGAGCAGGCATTGGGCGTAAACCGCCCCTCGCCAGAGCGCTTTAGCGCGGCCTCCACCACCGGGTGTCGGCCCTGCTCAATCTCGAACGCGCAGCTGTCGTCAACGACGGGCCGCGTCGCGCCACTTTCCACGGCCCAGTCGGCGGTCGCCGCCGCAACATCAAGGTCAGCCAGGGCCGCTGCCGCGCCACGAATACTCGCCGCTTCGGCTTCGACGCGGGCACGAAGCCCTTCAAAGATTTCAAGTTCTAGCGCTAGCGATCGCTCACCCGCCTTGGCGATCTTCGCTTCCAGCTCCCCCAGCTCCGGCGTGGAGAAGCGGACAGCGTTCGCTAACGTCTGGCGGTGGATGAAGGCGTCATTGGCCATCAGGGCATCGGCGTTCTTCGCGCTCACCTCGATGAAATAGCCCAGCACATTGTTGTGCTTGACCTTCAAAGCGCTGACCCCGCTCACCTCGGCATAGGTGGCCTGCAAACCGGCGACGATCTTGCGGCTTTCATCGCGAAGCGCGCGCGCTTCATCGAGCGGGGCTGACCACCCGGGCGCTACAAAGCCGCCATCGCGCGACAGCAGCGGCGGCTCTTCAACCAGCGCTTTGGCGACATCTTCAACCAGGGCAGCGAGCGAGGGTCGCTCTGCCAGTGACAGAGCGTTGAGATCTGCTTCAATCCGAGCAGGGGGCGGGTTGAGCTTGTCTTTTGACAGGCCCGCAATCAACCGCTCGCCTTCTTTTAGCGCGCGCGCCAGCGAGGCCAGGTCACGCGGTCCACCGCGTCCGAGCAGCAGTCGGGACAGGCAGCGCGCCGGATCGCCCGCAGCTTTCAGGCGCTCGCGCACCCCGGTTCGAAGCGCGCGGTCATCGGCAAACCAGCTGGCGGCATCAAGGCGGGCATTGATCTCATCCAGATTGAGGCTGGGCCGGGCAAGCCGTTCTGCCAGCAGGCGCGCACCGGGCGCAGTCAGGGTCCGGTCGATGGCATCACAGAGCGAACCTTTGCGCGCGCCCTGCAGCGTGCGTTCGATCTCAAGGCTGGTGCGGGCGGCCGGATCAATGGCCATGACCGCGCCGGGGGCGTGGCTTTCTGGCGGACGCAGACGCGCCGGGGCACCGGCCTGAGACAGCTCCAGATAATCCAGGATACAGCCCAGCGCAGAGAGCTCGGCTTTGGTGAAGTCACCAAAAGCTTCAAGGCTTTGCACCTCAAACCGGGATTTGAGGCGGCGCTCGCCGGCGCTGGCGTCAAACTTGGTGCGCGCGCGCGGCGTGATCACGGCGTTGGGGGCGAGGGTTTCGGCCTGCTTGGCCGCATCATCGAGGCAGAGGAGCTCTGATGGGTTCAGCGCAGCCAGCTCGGCTTCCAGATCAGCCTCACTGACCGGGCTGGAGCCAAACTCCCCATCGGATACGTCCGCCCACGCAATCGCGTACTCCCCTGTCGCCAGCTTTGCCAGCGCTGCGATCCGGTTGGCTGAACGGGCATCGAGCAGGTCGTCTTCGGTCAGCGTTCCTGGCGTAACGATGCGCGTAATCGCCCGGCGCACAACCGCTTTGGAGCCGCGCTTTTTGGCTTCAGCCGGGTCCTCCATCTGCTCGCCGACGGCAACCTTGAAACCCGCCTTGATCAGACGCGACAGGTAGACCGGCGCGTTGTGGACAGGCACGCCGCACATGGCGACCTTCTCGCCCTGGTGCTCGCCGCGCTTGGTGAGGGCAATGTCCAGCGCTTCGGCCGCGCGCACGGCGTCGTCAAAGAACAGCTCATAGAAATCGCCCATGCGATAGAAGAGCAGGGCATCTAGCGGAGCCTCGGCGCGCAGTTCTAAGAACTGCACCATCATCGGTGTGCCGCCTTCGGCCGTGGGGAAGGCGCGCTGCATCATCTGATCGGGGTCGGCCACGTGAGTCATGACCGAAACGTAAACGCGCTTTGCGGGCGTGAGAACCACTTCTCACAAGGCTTTCACAGCAATGCAATTTGCCGCCTGCATCAAAGCGGCTAGGTTGGTCGCAAATCCCATCGCGCGTCCGCGCACCCAAGACCAAAGGCCGATAAAAGCGATGACACCCAACCGCCCCCGCGTCGACGACGAAGAAGCGCTTGATTTCCACCGCTACCCACAGCCGGGCAAGATTGCGCTCGCCGCGACCAAGCCGATGGCCACCCAGCGTGATCTGTCGCTCGCCTACTCGCCGGGCGTGGCTGCACCGGTCAAGGCCATCGCGGAGAATGTGGACGCAGCCTACGACTATACCTCCAAGGGCAATTTCGTGGCGGTGATCTCCAACGGTACGGCCATTCTGGGCCTGGGCGATCTGGGTGCCGCGGCCTCCAAGCCGGTGATGGAGGGCAAGGCGGTTCTGTTCAAACGCTTTGCCGATGTGGATGCCATCGATGTGGAGGTGGAGGAGTCAGATCCCGAAGCCTTCATCGAGTGCGTGCGCCGGTTCGGAAACAGCTTTGGCGGTATCAATCTGGAGGACATCAAGGGCCCTGATTGCTTCATCATTGAGGAGCGCCTGCGCGAAGAGCTCGATATTCCGGTCTTTCATGATGACCAGCACGGCACAGCCATCATCTCGGCGGCCGGTATCCTCAATGCCTGTGAGCTGACCGGGCGCAAGATCGACGACCTGAAAGTCGTGGTGAATGGCGCAGGTGCCGCGGGCATCGCAGTGCTGGAACTGATCAAGGCCATGGGCGTGGCCCACGACAATGCCATCCTGTGTGACAGCCGCGGGGTCATCTACAAGGGCCGCGAGCAGGGCATGAGCCAGTGGAAATCGGCCCATGCTGCCGACACCGATGCACGCTCGCTGGAAGAGGCAATGGATGGGGCCGACTGCTTCATTGGCCTGTCGGTAAAGGGCGCAGTGACCAGGTCCATGGTCAAGTCCATGGCCGCCGATCCCATCATCTTTGCCATGGCCAACCCCGACCCGGAAATCACACCGGAAGAGGTTCGTGAAGCGCGCTCTGATGCGATCATGGCGACCGGCCGATCTGATTATCCCAATCAGGTCAATAACGTGCTGGGCTTCCCCTATATCTTCCGTGGCGCGCTGGACGTACGCGCGCGCACCATTAATGAGGAAATGAAGGTCGCGGCCGCCCGCGCCATTGCTGACCTTGCCCGAGAAGATGTGCCCGATGAGGTGGCCGCCGCCTATCACGGCTCGCGCCCGACATTCGGCAAGGACTACATCATCCCGGCTCCCTTCGATCCGCGCCTGATCAGCCATGTGCCACCTTATGTGGCCGAAGCGGCGATGGAGAGCGGTGTTGCCCGCAAGCCCATCGCGGATATGGACAAGTACAAGGCGTCGCTGGCTCGTCGTCTCGATCCCACCGCGGCAATCCTTCAGGGTATTCAGGACGAGGTGCGCTCAGTCGAGCGTAAAACCATCGTGTTTGCTGAAGGCGAGGAACCCAGTGTCATCCGGGCGGCCTTCGCTTTCCAGAATCAGGATCTGGGAAAGGCCATTCTGATTGGCCGGGAAGAAACCGTGCATGCCAATATGCGGCTTCTGGGCGTGCCCAATGACGCGATTGAAATCATCAACGCACGACTGTCCGACTATAACGCGGATTATGCCGACTTCCTGTTTGAGCGTCTGCAGCGTCGCGGCTATCTGCGCCGGGATGTCCAGCGCCTTGTGAACAACGACCGGAACGTGTTTGCCGCCTGTATGGTGGCCCACGGCGACGCCCACGGTATGGTGACCGGCGTGACGCGCAACTACGCCCAGGCGCTGGGCGACGTGAATCTCGTGCTTGATCCTGCAGACGGTGAGCGCGTGATGGGCATGAGCCTGGTGCTGTCGCGCGGCCGCACGCTCTTTATTGCCGATACCAACGTGACCGAATTCCCGAAACCCGATGCGCTGGCTGACATGGCGGTAGAAACCGCAGCGGCGGCCCGTCGCTTTGGCGTGGAGCCCAAGGTCGCATTCCTGTCCTACTCCACCTTCGGCAATCCGGCCGGTGAGCGTGCTGATGCCATCCAGTCTGCGGTCGCTGCACTGGACAAGCGCGAAGTCGACTTTGAATACGAAGGCGAAATGAATGCGGACGTGGCGCTGGATGCCGACCACCGCCGCATCTACCCCTTCTCACGCCTGACCGGTCCGGCCAATGTGTTGATCATGCCAGCCATCCACTCCGCCTCCATTGCCACCAAGCTGATGGGCGCTGCAGGCGGGGCGACCGTGCTGGGTCCGATGCTGCTGGGCCTTGAAAAGCCGGTGCAGATCGCTCGCCTGGGTGCCAGCGTCAATGAAATCCTGAACCTGGCGGTGATGGCCGCCCATGACCTGTCGGTGAAGGCTCACAAGGAAGCGGCGGAGTAGGAATTACTCCGCCTCTGCGGTTCGCCGTTCTGCGAATTTGAACAGGCCCTTTGACGCGGGCGGTCCTGCAATCAGGATCAGCGCCAGCAGAGCCCCTGCCGGGATCGTCCACGCTGCGGTGATGATAAAGAACCAGACCCACTCTACCGCGTCGGCCAGAACGCCGGAGAAACCCGCCATGAATTTAGGCAGGATGGCATAGAACGAGCTCAAGAGCGCGTACTGGGTCGCCGCGTTCTCCGGATCAACCAGGCTGGACAGATAAGCAATAAAGCAGGTGGTCACAAAGCCGCCGGCCACATTGTCACCAACAACGGCGATGGTCAGCTTCCATAAATCATCAGGCTGAGCCGTGGCCGCGAGCCAGGCATAGGCCCCATTGGTCACCAGTGTGATGATGAGACCGACGACTAGCGCTCGCATGAGGCCGAACTTCATCGCGGCCAGTCCGCCGAGGAACAAGCCAAAGATCGTTGCGGCCAGGCCCGGCCCACCTTGAATGGCCCCCACTGCGTCACGAGCAAAATCAAGGTCTGAATAGAGCGGCGCAGCCATCACGCCCATGGTAAAATCACTGATCCGGTAGAGCGTGATGAAGAGCAGGACCGGGATGATCCACCAGCCAAGGCGGGAGAAGAACTGGACGAAGGGCTCCACGACCGCGCGGACCATTTTTTGAGGCAAATTGCCTTCCAAAGCGCGCTTTTTCAGGCCTGCTGCAGGCTCCTTCATAAGGAAAACGAGCCTGGCGCTGATGGCCATCGCCGCTGCCATGGCAAGGAAGGACCAGCTCCAGTTGGCCCATTCGGAGATGGCCAGACCCAGCCCGGAGGTCATGTAGGCAACGCGATAGCCCAGCGAGTAGGCAGCGGCCATATTGGCCTGAACATCATTGGGGGCGCTTTCAATGCGCCAGGCGTCGATGGCGGTGTCTAGCGTCGCGCTGGAGTAGGCCAGTAGAACCGCGGCGATCAGCACCGACAAAAGGCCTTGAGATGGATCGGTCTGAGAGATCATCACAAGTGCGATGACAGTGCCTCCAATCGCCGTCACGATCCACGACCGGCGCGGGCCCAACAGCTTGTGGAGGCCAGGGATCTGAACCCGGTCGATAATCGGAGCCCAGAAAACCTTGAGCGTGTAGGCCATGGTGACCCAGTAGAAAAACCCAATCGTCGACCGTTCGATCCCTGCGTCGCGCAGCCAGAAGCTCAGCTTCTGAAACACCATGTAAAGCGGGAGGCCAGAGGCAAAACCGAGCACCAGCATCGAAAGCATGACGGGGGTGAAGTAGACCGTGACGGTCTCGCGCCAGCTACGCTTTTCAGGGGTCTGGGTGGTCTCGGTCATGGTGTCGGGCTGCCTGCTTTGACGCGTTTAGCCGACCCTCGCCCGGTTTTGTGGCGCACACAAGGCAGTCAGGCGGTCGGTTAGCGCGGTCGGGTCCAGCGGCTTGGTCATGAAGGCATCCATGCCCGCGCTGAGGCAGGCGTTGCGGTCGGTCTCGGTGGCATTGGCGGTCAGCGCAATCAGCGGCAGGCTCGTTATGCGAGGGTCGCGGCGGATGCACTTTGTCGCCTCAATGCCCCCCATTTCGGGCATACGAAGATCAAGAAGTGCCGCGTCAAAGCCGCCCTTTTTAGCCAGCTCCACGGCAGCCGTGCCGGTCGCCACATGGTCGACGTCAGCGCCCAGCTTGGCAAGCACGGTCTTGGCAATCATGGCGTTAACCGGATCATCTTCAGCCAGGATCAGGCGCAAGCCCTCAAGCGGTTTTCCGGTCGGGCCAGCTTGGCCGGCCTCCTCGCGCGTCCGGGTTTTGCTGGCGGCGGCCCAGTTGGCGAGCGATGCGGCGCGGACCGGGGCCACCAGCCAGCCATCAACACTGTCCGGGCGTTCGGCGCCGGAGAACAGGTCTTTCGTGCGCGGTTCAGCCAGTGCCAGAATATGGGCACCAGAGGCCCTCGCCTTCAGCTCTGGCGCATGTCTGGCCCAGCTCTCGTCCAGAACAATGGTCAGTGTGTCTGGTAGCCCTTCGGCGACGCTCAAGGCCTGGTCCACACTGTCCGCCCAGTGCACAGTCGCGCCAAGGGCCTCCGCCTGGCGGCAGATGCCTTTGCGCTGCAGCTTTTCAGGGGTCGCCACAAGCAGGATTCGACTGGCTAGCTCCCGTTGACGGGGTGCCGGTTCCAGCGCTTTCAACGGTGCGGTGACCCAGAACACAGCGCCTGCGCCTAATGAAGACTTTACCCCGACGGTCCCGCCCATTGCTTCGGCCAGGCGCTTGACCATGGCCAGGCCCAGCCCGGCACCGGGCGCGGCCTTGCGCTCGGCCGCTCCGCGTTCAAAGTGTTCAAACAGGCGGCGCTGGTCCTCCTGACTGATGCCGGGGCCGCTATCACGCACGGACAGCTGAAGCTGATCGCGGGACATCTCGACAGTGATGAGCACACCGCCAGTCTCGGTAAATTTCACCGCGTTTCCGGCAAGATTAAAGACGATTTGCTTCAACCGCGCTTCATCGGCTTCGACAAGGGCGGGCACATCGGCGGCAATGGCGTGGCTCAAGGTCAGGCCGCGATCGGCGGCGCGCGGGGCGAGGACTTCACAGGCGTCTTCTATAAGCTGGCGCACATCGACCGGGCCCGGGCGCAGGTCGAGGCGTCCGCCCTCCAGCCGTGTCAGATCCAGAATGTCGTCGATCAGGCCAAGCGCATGGGCCGCGCTGTCTCGGACGGCCTTCAGATAGGCATTCTGATCCGGGGCCAGCCCTGTATCGGCCAAGAGGTCAGCCGCGCCCAGCGCACCGGACAGCGGCGTGCGCAATTCATGGGTTACAGCCGCAAAGAAGACCGACTTTCCGCGTGCCGCTTCGCTTTGCTGCTCGCGGGCTTCGCGCTCGGCACTGACGTCGCGGCCAACCGAGACGCTTGACCCGTCACCGGTCATGGTCTCTGACCACTCGATCCATAAGGGTCCATCGCGGGTCTTCATGGCGACGTCATAGCGCTGGGCTGCGCCATCGTCCGAGCTTGCCGGTGCAACCGCAAACCAGCATCCGATCCAATCGGTACGAGTACCACCGAAGGCGTTTAAGAACGCGGTGTTGACCTCGATGATGCGCCCTTGCGCATCGCGCATCAGTACCAGCTCGGCCATGGCATCAAGCGCAGCGCGGGCGGCACCGCTCTCGGCCTCGCCAAAACCCGGATTGGGCTGGGTATCTGAACGCGCGGATGTCATGATCCGAGGTATAACCGGATCAGCGTTAAGGAAAGGTCGAGATCGCCTGCGGTCGCGAAATGGCTTGCTGGCCCGCGGTGGATGACTTTCGCGCGCTCAAGGCCTCGGCCACATGGATGCGCCGCACCGCATCTGAGCCCTCCAGGTCGGCGATGGTGCGCGCGACCTTCAGGATGCGGTGATAGGCCCGAGCGGTGAGACCAAGAGCCTCACTGGCTCGCGCCATCAAATTGCGACCGTCATCATCCGGTGTGGCGATCCGATCGAGTGCATCGCCGCCAAGCCGCGCATTGAGGCAGCCGCGCTCGGCCTGCAATCGGCGGGCGGTGGCGACCCGTGCCGCGGCCTCGGCCGTGCCTTCTGCAGAGGGCGGCAGAGCCAGATCGGCTGGGGTAACCGGTGGCACGTCGATCTGTAGGTCGATGCGGTCCATCATCGGTCCGGACACGCGCGCCTGATAGCTTTGGGCGCATTTGGGGCCGCGCGCGCAGGCTTGACCATTTTCGCCTGCCCACCCGCAACGGCAGGGATTCATTGCGGCGATGAGCTGGAAGCGTGCCGGGAAGGTGATGCGCGCATTGGCACGGGCCACGGCGATCTCTCCGGTTTCCAGCGGTTGGCGCAGACTGTCGAGCACCTGGGGGTGAAATTCGGGCAATTCATCCAGAAAAAGCACGCCATGGTGCGCCAGAGAGGCTTCACCGGGGCGCACGCGCGTTCCACCCCCAACCATGGCGGCCATCGAGGCGGAATGGTGTGGCGCGCGAAACGGTCGCGTGCGAGACAGGTGCCCACGCTCCAGCAGGCCAGCCACCGACTGCACCATGGAAATCTCAAGCAGCTCATTGGCATCCAGCGGCGGTAACAACCCTGGCGCGCGGGCTGCCAGCATGGACTTGCCGGAGCCCGGTGGTCCCACCATGAGCATGGGCGGGCGGTAAGGGCCTCTCAGTTGGTCGGCACCATACCCTTTTGTGTTATGTTATAACGTATCAGTAAGGGCACGTGGGCGCGATCGACTGTTGTTTTCGTTTCTCGATCGAGGCCCTTTCCCATGCCCAAGCTACTCCGCCGCACATTGGCGCTGATCTCTGACATCCTTCACCTCGCTATCGCCCTAGCCGCGATCGTGGCCCTGCCCCTTCTACTTGCCGCCGTGCTGGGGGCGTAGAACAATGACAGACGCTCTGACCCCACGGTTCACTCAAGGCCACTCAATGACACCCTCTGACCCCGATCGGCCCCTAGCTATCAGCTACCTCCGCTTCTCAACGCCTGAACAAGAGAAGGGGGACAGCTATCGCCGTCAGGTGCAGGCCGCTGAGGATTATGCCGCCAAGCATGGCCTAGAGCTGACCGAGGACCTGTCCTTCGAGGACCGTGGTGTATCTGCCTATAGAGGGACCAACGCTTCTACAGGCGACCTGAAGCGCCTCCGTCGCATGGTTGAGGATGGTCTTGTCCCTCAAGGGACCTTTCTCCTCGTAGAGAACCTTGACCGCCTCAGCCGCGCTGCGCCGCGTAAAGCCTTCTCCCAGCTCAACAGCCTGATCGACGCAGGGCTCCGGGTTGTCACTCTGGTAGATGGTCAGGTCTTTGATGAAGAGAGCATGGACGGCATGGAGGGGACTACACGCCTTCTAATGGCCGTCCTCACCATGGTACGCGCAAACGAGGAAAGCCGGACTAAGTCTCAGAGGCTCGCAGCCGCCAATGAAGCCAAGAGAAAGGCCGCGTACGCCGCTTCTAGCCCCTCAGAGATCAAGCGCCTGACCAAGCTTGCCCCTCCGTGGCTCACGGCAAACCCCGAAACCGATAGGGCAGGGCCTGAAGGGTGGATCATCAATGAGGAAAAGGCTGAGGCCGTTCGCAGGGTTTTTGAGCTGGGACGGCAGCGGAAGGGGAAAGAGGCCGTGGCGGCGATCCTGAACGAGGAGAGCCTCCCTACCCTCAGAGGGGGCAAACAGTGGCATCCCAGCTACGTCCAGCGGCTCTGGAATAGCCCCGCCGTGATCGGGACCCATACGCCCCACCGCGTTGAGGTCTCTGAAGGTGGCCGTAAGACCCGTACCCCAGAGGCCCCGATCGAGGGATACTTCCCCGCCATCATATCCCCAGAGCTGTGGGCAGACGTACAGGCGGCGCGTGCTCTCGCTAAGCCTCGTGGAGCTACAGCGAAGGCCCCAGTGCAGAACCCTCTTGCTGGTATTGGTAAATGTGGCCGCTGTGGGTCTACTGTTACCCGTGTCCAGAAGGGCAAACGATCGAGGCCGTCCCTTGTCTGTACCGCCGCGAAGCAAGGCCGCTGTGAAGGCCCCTACACCTCTGTGAAGGTGGAGGCGATCGAGACCGCCCTAGCACAGCAGGCTCAGTATGTCGTAGCTAATGCCCCACTGGGGGAAGGCACAGAGGCGCTGGAGGCCCAGCTCGAAGGCCTCAAGGCCACGATCGAAGGCTCAGAGGACCGTGCAGTCTCCCTTGCTGTGGAGGTCGCAACCGCCGCGACCCCGGCCAAGAGACAAGCTCTCAGAGACGCTGAAGCCACCGTAGTAGACCTGAAGTCCCAAGCAGCCGCTCTCGAAGCTGAGATCGTGCAAAGCGCCACCGCCACCGTGAAGGGCCGTATGGCGGCTCTAGAGCGCGTCCTGTGGCGTGAGGAGGGTGAGGCCCCAGCAACGCCTGAGCAGCTCTCAGAGGCCCTCCAGAGAGCCTGTGAGGCCGTTGTGGTGGACTGGGACCGGAAGGCCCTGCTGCTGAAGTGGAGGCAGGGTGGCGAGAGTAAGATCGTCTGGGGGATGTGAGGTAGGGTTCGGCCCCCAGAGGGGCATACAGAGGCTCAGAGGGCCCATTGAGGGCCACACGTCTGGAGAGCTGGCACGCGCTGATAGTTTACTAGCAGCCCCGTAAAGGCCTCCAGAAGCCCCCTACAGCGCCTCTAGCGTCTCAGGCTGGTATGCCCTAGCCGATCGGCAGGAAGGCGCTCAGGGGGGCATACAGAGGCTCAGGGGGGCACACAGAGGCAACCTCCCGATATCTTTGGGCAGCTCCCAGAAGTCACCGTTATCGAGAAAGCGGTCTCCCGGTAGGACTGCAGGTCCGCTGAAGGAAGGGTGGTGTGATGATGATCACCACCCACTCGAGTAGCCTTCGGTGACTAGAGACAACCTCCTGATATCTTTGAGAAATCCCAAGTCCCCTTGTTATCGAGAAAACTGCGTCTGAGCCAAGACACGGCGTTATCGAGAGGGCCAGTCCTCCACCTCACCGAACCCCAACCCCGAAGAAGGTAAACAACTATGCACGATCCCAAAGAACTATTCGACCATGAAGACGAGAAGTACCTAAGCCACCGCTTCGAACCCCTGCGCGCCTTAGCTAGGGCGCACGACGCCAAGCCCGAAGAGCAGAAGTGGGCTGAGGCGGAAGAGCGCTGGGCCGAACTAGACGACCTCGAGGAGCATATGAAGGAAACAGATGCAGCCTTCACCACGAAGCTCAAGAGCGCTGGCCTGCCACTAGGCATCATCGACACCAACTCCCTAGAGGACACTTACGACGACCACCCGCTTCGCGATGAGTTCCTCTCTGGTGGAGACCTGTCTGACATGACCCGCGCCGAGATACGCAGCATCCACGCCCGATGGAAGATGGATAAGGATAAGGAACAAGCGATCTCAGAGCAGCGGAGAGACGCTGGGCTGGCCTCCATGGGTTCTGATCGTCTGCTGCAGGAGATCAAGCAGGAGCACTTAAGCGAGCGATACGAGGAGGCCGTAGCTGAAGCCAAAGCTGACAGGCTCTACATTGACGGTGCGGCAGCGATCCTCGAGAGCTGGCAGGCGAAGGGAGCCAAGCTACAAGGCGTCCGCTTCCCTCTGACAGCCACCTCGAAGCCCGTCAGGTGGCTCAAGGCGCGCACGGAAGGTAAGGCGCGGAAGCATGTTGCTGAGACTGTGAAGCGCATGGCTGGGAAGCAGCGCGGCTGGAAGGCCGATCTGGAGGCCTACAGGGCTTTCAGTTGACCTGCAGTGCACCGGAAGACCGCCGATCGACGCCGGTTGGGAACTCACTTAGATCGCTAACTGCGACTTTCAGGGTGTTTTTACTGCCGCGTAAGCCATTGAAAAGACTGTCGATGCGGGTCTCCCGTACGTATGAACTAACTTTGTGAGGAACTTGAGGTCCTTTCTTAGGGTTTCCGAGAGAGACGATTAACTCTCGGTCGGACCCGAAGTCTGGATGAGTTCGCTTAGGTAATGTTGCCCATCAAGGGCAAACACCCTGAAGGTAGCTCTTAAGGAAGAACCTAAGGGTACTGCTTTCAGTAAGACTACGCTTCGCTCCGTTCTTAAGCTGACCTAAGTCACCTAAAGAGGAAGACAGAAGGGATGGTGTCTATCAATAGACGACACCACTCAAGTCCTCTTAAGTCTCCTTCAGGTGAGGGGTCTTCGATCGTGATCGACCCCCACTTCAGTGAACTTCTCTCCTACTTCGTCTTCACCATAGGCCCCCGCTATCTAGCGGTCACCTCTGGCCTCACGAAGTGAGACCCACCACCTGCGCCTGCTACCTCCACACACATGCTCCTCTAACCAAGGTAACGACCATGACCACCACCCCTGAAGCCTTACCCGGCCACCGCACTCTCAACGCAGTGGCAGGGTTCCTCCTCACCCGAACCGTCGAGGACCGCCTCCTCCATCTGGTAGGCCGTGACGACGCTGGAGGCCGCCAAGTGTTTGCGTCTGCAACCGTCAGCCCCTGTGGCATCATGGCGCTAGCCTGTGCCGCCTCTCAGTTGCGCGAGAAGCCCCTTACGGCCCGAGAGGTAGAACGCCTGCACCGCATTGCTGCCTACCTCGATCCTGAGGAAAGCCTAGAGCTTGCGCCTCACTAACTGAACACGACCTGAGCGCGCTGGAAGGGGTTCCAGCAGTAGCGCCGGTCGCTAGGGGGGCTGGGAGGTTACCTTCCCTCTTCGGCTCCCCGACCCTATCGCTCTGAAGGTCAGAGCACCTCTATCCCCTGTCTGAGTGTTGGTCGCGCGATGACGACAGGGTCGATCCCTAGTGCCCTCCGGGTTTCCGTCCTTGGTTTCCCCGGAGGGCCTAGCGGCCTCTTGAGGCCTCTTCCAGACCACCAACCGAGGACAGCTCCCGACCAGAGCAAACCCACGTCAGCAGTGAGTAACGCCGCCGGTCTCCCTAAGGGGGACCTGCCGCCTTGTTCACCGTGAACGAGACCTCCCCCAAATCGAAACCAAGGAAAACACCAATGAACATCGCTAACTATCCCGCCCTGTCGCTCTCCTTCCGTACCGCACGCGCCGTGGCGCTGGGTGCCGCTGTAGGATACCTCCTGCCGCTTGTGGGAGGGCTTTGAGATGACCGTAGTGGACATCCAGCCCGATCTATTCGCCCCTGCGGCGATGGACGCTGACACCCTACCTGACTTCTCAAAGTGGAAGCCTCGCGGGAAGCACATCACGCCAGCCGAGCGTCTCGCTCTAGCCGCTGAGGGGCTGAAATGGTGCTCTAAGTGCCGCAGCGTTAAGGCGCTTGATGCCTTCGCCTCCGACCGATCGAGGCCAGACGGCCTCCACCCCCGCTGTAAGCCTTGCGGCTGCGAAAGCGACCGCCGGTGGTACGCAGCGAACCCCGATAAGGTCGCTGAGGCGACCCGCCGGTGGCGCGCTGCCAACCCAGAGCGGAAGGCCGAGACGAACCGCCAGCACTACGCTGCTAACCGAGAGGCCTACCGCGCCCGCGCCAAGGCCCGCCACGCGGCCATCATGAAGACAGCTCGCCGCATCAAGAAGGCAGCGGTCTACTTTCAGCACCGTGCGGGGTACTTAAAGCCACTCGCAGCCTATGCCCTGCGACATCCTAGGGCCACGCCGATGATGTTTGGCGCGCATGCCGTAGACGCACTGTGTGCTTGGTATGTCGATGACCTCTCACTCGAGGAACTGCAGGAGGAACTGTGCTCATGACAGAGACCCATGTCCGCCGCTGTGATACCCTCTCGCTGATAGGGATCGTGGACAAGCGCCACACAATCAGGATGCTGCCGGACGCTAATCTAGGCCTCCTCTACGACCCTAAGAACCGAAGGGGCGGAGATTATGAATGTGAGATAATCGCCACTGCCCCTGCCACCCGGCGTGAGGCGATCGCCCTAGCGCTCCGCATCCATCGTGACCCAACGAAGCTCACCTCTGGCTTCCTGAACGCAGTCCGCCTCCGTCTTGGCGAGACGCCATCCCAATCCCTAGACAAAGCCGCTGCCTTCTATGGCATCTCATAGCGGCTCAACCAGCTCACGGGCCGTCATTCCCGTGGGGCTGTTGTTCTCAGGCCTGCCCTCTGGAGTTCTTCTCTAGGGGGCAGTGCTCTGCAACAGCTCCGAACAAATGACACCACCCAGAACAACATTATGAAAGCCTTAAGACAATGACCCAGACCCAATCCCCTCTCATCGATCGCCAACTCGGCTCAGAGCGGACCCAGCCCTTCGTGCTGATCGGCTCGACGCAGAACGGCCTCGAAAGCCTCTTCGTCCGCGAGCTGATCTCCGACAAGGCCATCCTCCGCGTAGACGCCGGTGGCTACCGTGTCCTCGTTAACAGCAGCGGTAAGGGCTTCTACCCGTACGAAGACCGCAGCGTATCCACGATCGGCCTCTACAACGTCGATCAGGTACGCGAGGCCGTGAAGGCCTTCTTCCTGATGGCTAAGAAGCCTCTCGACGGTAAGGAACTCGAGGAGTTACTCGAGAGCCTCGAAGGCCTCCCTTCGATCAGCTCAGGGGCACGCAACGCCCTGCGCCTCGCCAACGGCCAAGACGCTTCCCGGCTGTCGTGGGTGGACCCTAGGTGGACCGAGGCTGTACGCCGCCAAGTTCGGGGGCGCTGATCATGAGCTTCGATATCAAAGCCTTCAACGCCAATCTACTCAAAGGGCTTGAGAAGCGTAACGCCCAGCCAGAGCTTTCCCCGATCGACAAGCGCCATTGGCAGGACCTCGACGCCATCAAGGCCACCGAAGGCTCCGTCCAAGTCCAGCCACACTGGGCAGCAGACGCCAAGGCATACGCCGCCGAAGAGGCTCAGGAGAGGCACGAGAGCCGAGCCGCGATCGCCCCTGTGGATCACTCAGGCGGGACTTACGAGGTCCGACAGGATCGACCGACTGATCCTATGACCCCTGAGCGCCTCGCTTCGCTGGAAGGCAAGTTCTCCGTTGTAAGTATCCCCCACGCGCGTGCCTACGTACGTGGAGAGGACTAGAGCATCCCAAGGGTTGGGGGGTCATCAATCCCCCCTTCCCACGATAACCCACGAGACCAGCCATGAAGACCTGTTTAGAGTGTGAAGAGAGCCTCCTAGAGACCGCCTTCAGCCCTCGCGGCTACAGCCCCTCTGGGGAGGTCGTGAAGCGTGCCCCTCGCTGTAGGTCCTGCACCACCCTGATCCAGAACTGGGACAGAGAGCGCAAGCGCCGATTGGCGTGGTTGGAGAAGAAGGGGCTAGGCCCGTCAGCCTTCGAGGTCTCAGCAGCTAGAGTAGGCCAGCAGCTCCCTACAGAGCCGCCAAACGCTCGCCCCATGCCTACCATGCCCGAGGACTACTTCAGCCAGAAGGCAAAGCGCCGCTCCTATGGGCGCAGGGCCCTCACCCCCGAAGAGGAGGCCGCGAAGGTGAAGCGTGAAGAGAAACTCAAGGCCACCGAGGCCTACCAGATCGCCCTCAAGGCCCGACAGGACCGCGAAGGCATCATCTCCGGCATTGAGCATTGTGAGTGGTATCTCCAATACGTCGAAGACCATATGGCCAAGTGGGGCACCCTCCACCACTGTATTGAGAACCCCACCACCGGCGAGATCAGCAAGGCCCCTTGGAAAGTCTGCACCTATGGTCTCGAGAGGCTCCGCCCTGAGACCGAGGAGCGCCTCGCGTATCTCAGAGCAAAGCTCGCAGCGATGCCTGAGGTGGACCTCCCGTCCCTCCCAGACCCCTCCTAACTAGGAACAATCGACCATGAAACAGAACATCACATTCGAGGGGCGTGCCCTTCCTGTCCGCCTCTACAGAGTACCCACACGCCCCGGTGCCCTGAAGCTCTCAGCAAGTGGCTCGATGTCACCTGAGGCCCTCTTGGCAGTCTCAGCGTGGCTGAAGGCCGAAGCCGAGGCGGTTATCGCCGATCGAGAAGCCTCGCGTAGCTCTGCGAGCAATTGAGTAACCCCATCTCAAGGCATCTTTCAGTTCCCTGAGGCCCCCCTGAAGTACCCTCTGCGGAGGCGTCTCAGAGGCGTCGCGTAGCTCTTGCGAGCCATTCAGAGGCCGCTGGAGGATGCCGGTAGCCTTCCTACCTCCTCGAAGGATAACGCCGCTACGCATTGCTCGCGAGAGCTACACGGTGCCCTGAAGAGGACTGGGGGTTTACCTTGAGACCGCGTGAGGGTGCGCCGTGTAGTGCAGCTAACCCTCGCGTGGTGTCTCCCCTGCCCCTCAGAGGGGAGGATCGTTTTTGTTTCAGAAATCTGGGGCACTTTATGATCAGTGCCGCGTTCCGGCTTCCCCCGGTGGGGGTCCCCGTGCGCCTCAGGGAAGACCTACCGATCGACCCCAGCCTCCGCGTAGCTCTGCGAGCAATACCTCGAAGCCCCCAGCCCTTGTAGACATAGGGTGACTGGGGGTGACTTTGGGTCCCTGTAGGCATTGACATGAGCAGATTGTGCCCACCGGCCGCGGCGACCTCGAGAGCACGCTTGGCGGTTTCCTGACCTCGAACATCACGCAGATCCGGGACGCTGGGGCCGTCATCAAGCTCGCCTGGAGCCGGGCGAGCCAGCACCTGACCCCCTTTGAAATGATTGATCAGCTGAATGAGTGAGGCCGGAGCCAGAATGGGCAATTCACCGCCCGCCCATGCGGCTTCCGGCCCGCAAGCCTCAGGGCAGATGAAGGCCTTGTCGCGCTCCTGGGCGAGCATCGCGGCGGGTAACGCGCCCGGTGTTGCGGCCAGTGAACCATCCAGCCCCAGCTCGCCCATCGCCAGATGATCCTCCAGAATATCGGGCGGTAGACCCCAAGGGCCGATAAAAGGCCCATGGCAATGGGCAGGTCGAAGTGGGAACCTTCCTTGGGCTGGTCGGCGGGGGCGAGGTTCACGATCAGCCGCTTGCTGGGTAGGGACAAACCAATGGCGGCGAAGGCGGCGCGCACGCGTTCCCGACTTTCGGCGACCGCCTTGTCAGCCAGGCCGACGACCACAAAGGTCGGTGTTCCACCAGCCAGCTGCACTTGCACTTTAACGGGTTTGGCGCTGGCCCCCTCAAAGGTTACAGATTCGGTGCGGATACTCATAATTTTACTCACTGACTCAATTTATCTAGGAGTTCGGTGAGTCCATGTTATCCACACGCACCTGGAACATGTCTGACCAAAACCAGAACAAGTGTGGTACATGTTATCAAGATTGTCAATCAATAGGCGAATTAACGGCTTTTTATCGCCTATAGAGGGTTATCTGCGTCGGCTCCAGTCGGCATTCACAGGGCGCAGGTCATCCTCAATCTGAGCCTCAACCGGTTGCGGGTCGATGGGCTGCAACGGCGCGTCGTCGACAGCTTCTGGCGAGGTGAATGGTGGCGCGACGCTTGGTTGGATGCCGCCTTCGCAGGCAGCGGCCTGAAGGGCCCCGCGGGCGGGCGTATCAGGTGTTTCGCCCCAGACGCGAATCAGGTCGACGACTTCTTCAACGCCGTCTGCAAGAGAGGCGTGCAGGGCGACTCGTTCGCGCTCTCCATCATTTCGGGCAAAACCGAGCAGGTGAACAGTGCCGTCGTGGGTTTCAACATTGAAGTTGACCGAACGGACCTCGGAGTCGGCCATGAGGCGTGCACGCACCCGCTGTGTTATCAGGGCATCGCGTGTAGCTTGAGCGGCCCCACGCCCGGCACCCACCTCAATTCGATTGCTGACTTCCCGGACTGATTGTGCGCTCCAGGTCAGGCATTCAGCATAGATGCGATCCTCGGCGCGCGGCGCGTTGCCAGTGAGCAGTGCCACCCCTTCGGTGACCTCCACATCCACTCCGCCAAGCCGGTAGCCATCTGCCCGCAGCATGGCTGACTTGATACTTGTAGCCGCATTAAAGTCGTCAATCTGCCGCCCGGCCGAGCGCCCGGGCTGGATTGCAGCACAGCCTGCTAACGAGACGGCGAGTGAAAGGGCGATAAAACGGGTGGACCAGGACACGATACATCTACCTTAGTGACTTCCCCAGCTCAGGCGATCCTTGCCCACCAAGGGTTAACCTTGCGTTCACCCTAAGCCGGGTTCGCTGCACTTTCAGATTAAATCGAGGCCATGTCCGCTCTCGGCGGTGAAGGCCGCCTTCTGGATGCGGGGCCAGCGCCAGGGCGCACACACCACAAGGTCAAAGCGAACCTCCAGCTCTGCCAGATCAGCCCGCCGGCGTCGCCAAACGGCTGCGGCTCGCAACAAACGTTCGCGCTGGCGCGGCGTGATGGCCCCCAGCGCGCTGTCGATCGTGCCTCTTGCCTTGACTTCCACAAAAGCCAGCACACGGCCCCGCCGTGCCACGATATCAATCTCACCGGCGCCGGTTCGCGCGCGTCGGTCAAGGATCGACCAGCCCTGAAGCTGTAAAAGCAGGGCAGCCAAAGTCTCAGCCTGACGGCCCCAGCGTTCAGCGTTTTGCCGTTTTCTGGTCTCACTCATGTAGCAAACCCGGTGCATGTCGGTTGCGGGTAAACGCCGCCGAGGCTAGCTTCGCGCCATATGGCGTCGGACAGAGGGTAAAGTGTCATGACCGGTCAAGCATCGCTTAACACGCGCGTCGCGCCAAGACGGGCACTCGGCCTGGTGGCGGGATTGGGTATGCTGACGCTCGCGGCCTGTGGGACCACGCCTTCTGATCCAACGCCTGTGGTTGCTGCTCCGCCGCCGGTTGTCGGCGCGCCGCCTGCGCCAGCCGTCCTGCCGGTGGAGATTGCCGAGCTAGGCTATACACCAGAGCATATGCGCGGGCTTGAGATCACCCGTGTCGCGATCCTGCTTCCGTTCAGCGCAAGTGCGCGCGGTGCCCGTAACGAGGCTGAAAATATTCTCAACGCGGCTGAACTGGCGCTGTTCGAGCAGGCCGGTGATGGCGTCTTGCTTCTTCCCAAGGATACCGGTGGTACGCCTGCGGGTGCGCGCCGTGCGGCCCAGTCAGCTCTGGCTGATGGCGCTGATCTCATTCTCGGACCGCTGTTTTCCGGCGCGGTTGCCGCAGCCGGTGAGGTGGCCGCAGAAGACAACGTACCGCTGATCGCCTTTTCCACCGACGCCACCGTCGCCGGCGACGGGACCTTCCTGTTGAGCTTCCCGCCCAATGAAGAGGTGCGCCGGGTCACCGAGTTCGCGCTTAGCCAGGGCGCGACTCGTTTTGCGTTCGCGGGACCGGCCACGGCCTATGGCCAGGTGGCCTATAACGCCTATGCCGAGGTGATCACCGAAGCGCTGGGTGAGGAGCCGGAGCCTGAACTGGCGATGGTGGAAATCCCCCTGTCGGAAGGCGAAGAGCCTGCGATTGATCCCCTGACGGGTGAGGAAGTTGAGCCTGATATGGAAGAGCGCGAGTTTGCCACCGGCCTCGTCGCAGAAGCCTTCTATGTCGAGGGCATTTCGGCCATGACCGAGGCCGCGGCGCGCCTGGCCTCGGTTGGCGTTGAAATGCTGGATCCGGCTGAAGCTGCTGAGATGACCGGTGCCAACTGGATGCCATCTCCGGCCTCGCCGTTTCAGGTTCTCATGCTGCCGGAGGGTGGAGACAATCTGCGCATGCTCGCGCCGGTTATGCTTTATGAAGATATTGACCCGCTGCTGGTGAAATTCGTTGGTACAGGCCTGTGGCGCAATCCAGATCTGGCGCGCGAGCCGGCACTGGCCCACGGCTGGTTTGCTGGACCGGAGCCTGAGGCCCGCGCCCGGTTCGAGGCCGTCTATGAAGGTATTTTTGGCGATGAGCCGTCGCGCCTTGCCGGTCTTGGCTATGACGCGGCTTCGCTGGCTGCGCTTATGGCCTCACAAGGCCAGGGCTATACGATTGAGCGTTTGACGGACCCGGAAGGCTTTCTTGGCGTTGATGGCCTGTTTCGCTTCCGCGAGGATGGCACGATTGAGCGCGGCCTTGCGGTCTACACCGTGCGCGCAGGCGGCTTCACCGTGCTCGACCCGGCTCCCGAAGCCTTTGATATGCTGGAAGAGCCCGATGACGTGGAGCCGGATACGGCGTCATAGTGGCTCGGATTAAGAGCCTGCTCCACTCAAAAATGCTGGAAAAACCCTTGATAAAATAGGTAATTCGAGCATTTCAAAAACTATGCATTAACTATGGGAATGCGATTATGCCTGCGTCCTTGTGAACCAGGTTGAAATCGCTGTGTCTTCTCGTCTGCCCATGCTGTGTCTTGTTGGTGCCTTCGCCCTGATTGGCGATGCGCCGGTGACCATGGCCATCGGTGACGCGCCGAAGACCGGCCAGGCCGCTGTCCTGTTCAATCCGGGTCTAGATCGCGCTGCTGTGATGCGCGCGGTGTCTCAGGCCGATGTCTCGCTGGTGCGCTTTGGTGCCTTGCCGGGAAGCGTGGTTGTTGAGCTGGGCGAGGACAGTGCGGCACGGCTGAACGCATCAGGAGCCTGGGTGATCGCCGATCCGATCATCCTGGGCGGATGCCAGCCAGAATTTCTGAATAATTCACCAAGTCGCGGAGTGTAATGCGATGACCCGTCTAGAGAATATGCGTGCCCGGGCCCAGACAATCCTGCTAGGCGCTCTGGTTGCTTTAATCCCGGTTTATGTGGTCGCGGCGCTTTTCATCTCGCCGACTAAGGCCGTGATTGGCGGCGGCATTCTTGCCGGTGCAGCTGGCCTCGCCTTCATGTCGTCTCGCGCGGCTCCCGGTGAATGGACAACGCGCGCCGTGTTCGGGGCTGCGATGATGGCCTTTCCCGCCTGCCTGACCTTCCTGATGAGCGGGAAGACCTGGCAGCTGGACATGCACATGCTGTTTTTTGCCGCGCTGGCGGCTGTGACCATTCTGTGCGACTGGCGCGCCCTTGTGGCCGCGGCCGGCGCGGCCGCGGTCCATCACCTGGTACTGAATTTCGCGCTGCCAGCCGCGATCTTCCCAGGCGGTGGCGATGTCTTCCGCGTGGGCTTCCACGCCATTGTGGTGGTCGGGCAGACTGCGCTTCTGATCTGGCTGGCCGATGCGGTTACCAAGGCTCTTAATGAGGCCGATGAAAGCCTGGTCGAGGCGAACGCGGCCAACACGCAGGCCGCTCAACTGGCGGAAGCTGACAAGGAGCGCCAGCAAGCCGCTGAACAGGCCCGCATTGATATCGCGCGCGTCGCCAACACGTTTGAAGGCGCGGTCCGCAATGTCCTCAACGAGCTGCAGGCTTCAGCTCAGGACATGGCCGAACTCGCCAATAATCTGCGCACCGATGCCGGTGAAACCCGCAATAGCGCCCAGGCGGCCTCTGATCAGGCGCGCGAAACCAGCTCCAATGTGGAATCGGTGGCGTCAGCCGCCCAGGAGTTGTCGGCCTCCATTGCTGAAGCCAGCCGCACGCTGGGTGAAGCGGACTCCATCTCAGGCCGCGCCGAAGAGGAAGCCACACGCGCCGGTAGCTCGATGATCGAGCTTGAAACCGCCGCCCGCGAGATCGAGGACATCATCGAGATGGTCACCTCGGTGGCAGAACAGACCAATCTGCTAGCTCTTAACGCTACGATCGAAGCGGCGCGTGCCGGTGAGGCGGGTAAAGGCTTTGCGGTCGTTGCCAGTGAAGTTAAGGCCCTGGCCGATCAGACCGGGAAGGCCACAGGCGAAATCCGCAACAAGATCGAAGCCATGCGCAAGGCGGCTGATGAGACAAGCTCTGGCCTGCGTCAGATTTCCACGACCATTGGCGATGTGCGCACCGCATCCTCGTCAGCCCGCGATGCCTTTGCTGAACAGGCCAGCGCCACCGACGAGATCGCCAAGCTTGCTGCTGATGCGGCGGGCTCGACCTCTCGCGTGGATGCTGAAGCGGCGGCCGTGACCGGCGCGGCTGAGCGCACCAATAATGCCTCGGAGCGCTTCTCTGGTGCCGCTGAAGGGCTGTCAGAAGCCGCTGAACGCCTCGCCCGCGAGTTGGCCCAGTTCCGCGCCGATCTGGATAAGGCCGCTTAAGGCTAGCTGGCTGGGCTCATCGGACCGAAGGTCTGAAGGCATGCGTCGGAGAGCTTCCATTCACCGCCTTCGTTGGTGAAGCGGCAGGCGATGTGATCGACGCCGGCCCGGCCCAGCTCTGCGCCCGCCACATCCACGTTCTGAAGGCTTTCAAACCGGCCTTCAGGGAAGACGTAGGTTATCCGCTCAGAGGCCGAGACCTCCTGATCGTAAAGACACAGCGGCGGCTGCATCAGCACCGTGCGAACCGAGCGATCACCCATGCGCTGACCAAAGACCTGGGCTTCGATGGCTGGATCAAGCGCTCGCAGGCGCTGAGCCTGCGGCGTCTGGGCCATCATGTCGGCAACCCGGGCTTCATCATGGGCCACGATAGCACCGAAGATCGAGCGTTCGGCGGCATCGACCGTCCGGCAGGTGGGCTCGGTTGTGGTGCAAGCGGTGGCAGCAAGGCCGCCGATGGCAGCGATCAGGACGGGTCGGAACATCAGGCGGTCTCCGTGAGGGGAAATGTCTATAGAGCTACCATGCCCGGCGAAGTTCGCAGCGCCAAGTCGCCAGATGCGGTTTTGCTTAACCGCAGCTTCCCGCCATGGCGTCAATCCATGCGGCAACCAGCGCCACGCCAGCTTCATCAACGGTGGCCCGGCCCAGTTCCGGCATCATGACATCGGCCCGGGTTGAGGCCATGCGGTAGGTGAAGATGGAAGCCTCTGCGTCGCCCGGTACAATGCCCAAATGGCGATTGCCCGTGCCGCGCCCGGCGGCAATGGGCGGCTTGCAAACGCCCAGATTGGCCCCTTCAGGCTCCCAGGGTTCCAGGTAAAGTCCGGACGTGTCGGCCTGGCCGGTGCGCGAGTGGCAGTGGGCGCAATTGATATCCAGATAGCCGCGCGCGGCTGCGTTAATTGCGCTGGGATCGCTCAGGGTTTCACCGCGCCAGATCGGCGCTGCGGGCAGATCGTCGGGCACGCCGGTAAGCAGCCCAAGCTCCACCCAGCGCTGAATCTGGCTGTGCGTGTCGTCGGTGCCGTCCAGCGGGCCGTTAAGGTGGCGGGCCTTCGGTCCAATCGGACGCGTGCCAATCGTGTCGGAGGTATTGGTGTTATGGCAATTGGCGCACTGGTTCACATTGGGCACCAGATAATCAAGGCGTTCCTCGCCCATGGCTGTGCTGATCAGCGTTAAATCCACAAAGGCTCCCGTGCGCGCCAGCTCAGCCTCGCTCTGGTCTTCATTCCAGACATAGCTGACCGCATCCCACTGGTCGTTTCGGTGTACCAGAATGCGCGTTTCCACCAGCCGGACTGCCATCAGATTCAGTGCGCCCTCGTCAAAATGCTGCATGGAGAAGCCATCACCGCTGACCCGCGTCAGGTCCTGTCCGGCGCGCGGGTAGTAGAAGGTCTTGGTGATGACGGTGCCGTCTGGAAAGTCGAAGACCTCGCGCTCGCGATAGTGGGCCGACGCGGACCCATCGGGCAGCCAGACCGTGCGCAGCTTTAAAGCGTCATCAGTAAACAGCCCGGTGTTGAGCGTGTAGGGCGTGACGCCCTCACCCAGAACCAGCCAGCCCTCGCCTACGGCCAGCTGCCCCCAGTCAGACAGGGTCGCGGGCCAGCCGGCTTCGATCAGGGCTGGTGTCGGTGGCGCAGGGGGCGGGCCCTGTCGCGCATCACCTGAACAGGCCGCAAGCCCTAGCGCAAGAAGGCCGCAGAGAAGTCTGTGACGCACGCTAAAGCTCCAGCTCAACCGGGCTTAGTCGGGGCAGAGTGCAGCGGAAGGTCTCGCTCTCGACCCGGGCGTTGGACGCGTCGTTGGGAAGGTCGGCGTTGAGCACGTCGACCCCCTCAACGCACAGGCGTTGCTCGGCGGGAAGCGCACCGTCGACCATCTTGTCAGGATCCACATACCCATCCCAGATCACCGGCGGAAACCGTCCGGTCGGGCCAAACATGGCGATGCGCATGGCCTGCAGCTCCAGCCCATCGGGATTGCCGCCGCCGCCTTCATAGACATTGGGACCCACCCAGATGCTTTCAGGATAGGGATCGTAATCGCTATTGAGCTCCAGGTTTTCAAAGCCGGACGAGAAGAAGGAGGAGATGATGACATGGCCGGTGCGATTATCGCGCAGCAAATTGTCGTAAATCTCCACGCCATCGCCTGAATTGATCAGGATGCCAGTGCCCGCCGGAACGCCTGCAACCGGCGTGCCCGCATGGCCGAAATTGGCGGTGTTGTTCTCATGGACTTCGTTGTTGAACACCCGCGTGCCAAAGCCGGGGCGCGGCAGGTGGGGCATGTCGAACACCAGAATTCCGCCGGTATTGTGCCGGGCAATATTGGCGTAGACGTCGGCATTGCGAGAATTCTCGATCTCGATCCCGGCCACATTGTATTCAGCGATATTGTTCCGCACGATGATGGTGTCGGACTGGCCCACATAAATGCCGGCATCCGACGCGCCGATGGCGATGGAGTTTTCGATCAGGATGTTTTCGCTCTGCACCGGATAGATGGCGTAAGCCCCGTTTTCGGTGGAGGGGCCATTGGTCCACTCCACGCGCACACCGCGGATCACGATATTGGTGCCGTCAGTGATTTTCAGCGCGTCACCAATTGTGTCTTCAATGGCGAGGTTTTCGATGGTGAAGTCATCAGAGCCCGAGACCAGAAGGCCTTCAGCCCCCTGACGCTGTTCGGCAAAGGACAGGATGGTCACATCCGCGCCGGCACCCCGAATTGTGACGCCGTCTACGCCCGACAGGGACAATCCGCGCTCGATGATGAACTCACCGGCTGGAATCTCGATCACCGTGCCGGGCTGAGCATCCAGCAATTGTTCCATCAAGGTCTGCTGATAGTCCCGATCAAAGCCGGACACGTCCCGCGTCTGCTCGCCGCCGCAGCCTGCCAGTAGCGCTGCCGCAAGAATACATATCGAGATGCGCAGACCTGCCATCACCTATCCTCCCCCTCGTCGCGCAACGTCCCCACGGCGTGCGCGCGTTGAAGATCAGGATAGGCGCAGCTGAATGACCCTGTCGAGCGCTCAGGATTGCGACACTTACTCCGCCGCCAGGCTCATCATGATGAAGAAGACGACCGGTACGCCAATCATGGCCGGCACGACGAGCGCTTCAAACCCGAACACCATTGCGATCAGGGCGAAGACCAGCACGGTGTTCAGGCCAATGATCGGCGCGGCGCGGTCCGGGTTGGCGGCCGCTTCTCGCCACAGCGTCCCGACGATTGGCAGCCGGGTGGCCACCGTGCCCAGCGCATAAATACCCCGGCGCACAAGCTTGCCCGGGGCCGCCATCACGGCGGCGCTGCGGCGCGGGCGGCGCGCCACGGCCATCACGGCACTCATGAACAGGCCAGCCGCGGTAACAGTGGCAACCGCCCAGACCGGTTCACCTTGGGTAAAGAGCCAGACCGAAGCGGCAAGGGCGAGCACGGCACTGAACGGGGCGAGCGCGCGCTGGGTCCAGCGGGCCGGACCCCATACGGGCAATTCCTCACCGGCGCGGCCCGCCATGGAGTTGGCGATATAACCCAGCGCCGCGATGTAATGGAACAGCACCAGCGGGACAGAGGTTGCCAGAAGCGCAAAGGTTAGCGGCGCGTCGGTGATGCCCGGCTTGGGACCTGGAAAAGCCATCCAAAGACCGGCCCAGATGAAGAAGGGCAGCAGCATGAACGCGCCGATGGCGTAGGGAATGTAACGCATGGGGAGAGCCCTTCTTGAAGAGGATTTTGCGCTCTCCTACCCGGACCTTTTCGCACCCGCAACAAAAATCGGTGCGGGAAATTCCCTTATATGATTGGGGATTTTGCCTCTCACCCCTCCTTCTTGCGCCCTTCAATCAGCTCTTCCACCACGCCGGGGTTGGCCAGGGTTGAGGTGTCGCCCAGCTTGTCGAACTCGTTTTCCGCGATCTTGCGCAGGATGCGGCGCATGATCTTGCCGGAGCGGGTCTTGGGCAGGCCGGGGGCGAACTGGATCACGTCGGGCGTAGCGACAGGGCCGATTTCCTCGCGCACATGGGCTTTCAGGGCCTTGGCAGCATCGTCGCCGGGCTCAGCGCCAGCGATCAGCGTGACGTAGCAGTAAATGCCCTGACCCTTTATGTCGTGGGGATAGCCGACGACGGCGGCCTCCGCGACGCTGTCATGGGCTACGAGCGCGCTTTCAATCTCAGCCGTGCCGAGCCGGTGGCCGGAAACGTTGAGCACATCGTCCACCCTACCGGTAATCCACCAGTATCCGTCCTTGTCCCGGCGCGCGCCATCGCCAGTGAAATACATCCCCTCATAGGCGGAGAAATAGGTATCCACGAAGCGCTGGTGGTCGCCATAGACGGTGCGCATCTGCCCCGGCCAGCTGCCCAGCAGCACCAGATTGCCTTCGGCTTCGCCCTCGTCGGGCAGGCGGTTGCCCTCTGCGTCCACCAGGGCGGGCTGAATGCCAAACATGGGAAAGCTCGCGGATCCCGGCTTCAGCTTGTGCGCGCCGGGAAGCGGTGTGATCAGGTGGCCGCCGGTTTCGGTCTGCCACCAGGTGTCCACGATGGGGCAGCGCTTCTCGCCTACTACGTCATGATACCAGCGCCAGGCTTCGGGATTGATGGGCTCACCCACCGAGCCCAGAAGGCGCAGCGAGGAGCGGTCATGCTTCTTCACCGGCTCATCGCCTTCACGCATCAGGGCGCGGATGGCCGTGGGCGCGGTATAGAGCGTCGTGACTTTATGTTTCGCGACAACCCGCCAGAAGCGGTCGGGGCCTGGATAATTGGGCACGCCTTCAAACATCAGCGTGGTCGCACCATTGGCCAGCGGGCCGTAGACGATATAGCTGTGCCCGGTGACCCAGCCGACATCGGCGGTGCACCAGAAGATATCGCGCTCTTTTAAGTCGAACGTGTAATCGCACGTCATTGCCGCCCAGACCAGATAGCCACCGGTGGTGTGCAGCACGCCCTTGGGCTTACCCGTGGAGCCTGAGGTGTAGAGGATGAAGAGCGGGTCTTCGGCCTTCATCGGTTCAGGTTCGCACACCGCATCGACTTTAAGCGCCAGCTCATGGTGCCAGTGGTCCCGGCCTTCAACCCAGCCGACTTCTGCGCCTGTGTGACGGACGCAGAGCACGCCCTTCACGACATCGCCCGCAATCTCGATGGCCTTGTTGACATTGGCCTTTAACGCGATGCCCTTGCCGCCGCGCACGCCCTGGTCCGCAGTGATAACCCACTCGCTGTCACAGTCGGTAATGCGGCCGGCCAGCGCTTCTGGCGAAAAGCCGCCAAACACGACCGAGTGCACTGCGCCAATGCGAGCACAGGCCAGCATGGCGTAGGCCGCTTCCAGGATCATGGGCATGTAAAGCGTGACGCGGTCGCCTTTCTTTACGCCCATGGCTTTGAGCTCATTGGCGAAACGGCAGACATGGTTGTGCAGCTGTGCGTAGGTGATGGCGTGGTGATAGGCCGGGTTATCGCCCTCCCACAGGATTGCAACCTTGTTGGCGCGTTCAGGAAGATGGCGGTCGATACAGTTGGCGCTGACGTTCAGAACACCGTCCTCAAACCAGCGGATATGCAGGTCATCCTTGGCAAAGGAGACATCGGAGATTTTCGTGGGTTCCTTGATCCAGTCGATGCGTTTCAGCTCGGCCCGCCAGAAGGCGTCCGGGTCGTTGATCGACTGCTTGTACAGGGTCGCATAGCGATCCGCGTTGATCTCGGCGTTCTCAAACCGCTTTGGAATCTCGATGATTTCCTGACCCATCGCGTCCTCCCTTGAGTGCTTTGCTCGCGAGCATGGCGCCGGAGGTGACCTTGGGGCAAGTCAATTGGACTTATGCATTGAAGCAGAAGGTCAATCTGGCCATACTCGTTAGAGGGGAGATTGATATGGCCATTCTACTTGCAATCCTCGGCGCTGTTGGCGGCGCGATTTTCTGGCTCTGGCGAATCCAGCAGGCGGCTCATGTGGCGCGCGATCTGGCCGATACGGCGGAGGGTTTGGCCAACCTGCCGCGCAAGATGCGCTTCCGGCATAAGGCCGGGAAACAGGGCATCGACCATATCGATGATCCTCGCGAAGCCGCGGCGGCGCTGATCTACGGTGCTGCCAAATGCGCCGGTGAAGTCTCCTCAGAGCAGAAAGCGGCCATTGAGGCGGACATGATGGCGCTGTTTGAAATCGATGAAGAGTTTGCCGCCGAATTGCTGGCGCGTGCGGCCTGGCATGTCTCCACGCTGATCGACCCGCTCAATGCGGTCAACAAGTTGACCGACAAGCTGGCTAATCAGGTCGACCGGGCCGCGATGACAGACCTTGCCGGCTTGATCGAAAAGGCGGTGGACCGTAGCGGTTCGCCTTTGCCGGATCAGGTTCAATATATGTCAAAGTTCAAGCGGCGGGCCGGACTGGTTTAACCCAAGGCCTTGCCATCGTTGTCACTTTGCTATCGAGTGTCGCCTGCCGTTTCGGCAGCGGAGGCCCCTCATGCAACTCCACACCGCGTCCTGGCCCGAAGTTGAGGCCTATTTGAAGACCTCGACGGGGATCATTATTCCCATCGGATCAACCGAGCAGCACGGGCCCAACGGGCTTGTCGGTACTGACGCCATCTGCCCTGAAGTCATCGCCCGAGAGGCTGGTGAGGCCAGCGGCATGCTGGTGGGGCCCACCTTCAATGTCGGCGTGGCTCAGCATCACATGGCGTTTGCCGGATCGATGACGCTGCGACCCTCCACCATGATTGCTGCGATCAATGACTGGATCGACTCGCTGGTTCGCCATGGCTTCACCCGGATCTATTTCCTCAATGGCCATGGCGGAAACATTGCAACCATTCAGGCAGCCTTCGCCGAAAGCTATGCGAATTGGTCCCTGGACGCTGACCCCTGCCCCTATCAGCTGAAGCTGAACAACTGGTGGGAAATGCCTGGCGTCATGGATGTGTGCCGGTCAATCTTTCCGGTGGCCGATGGCAACCACGCCACAGCATCGGAAGTCTCGGTGACCTATTACGCTTATCCAGATGCGGTCAAAGACGTCGAGATGACGCCGAAGGTCGCGCCGGTGGGCGGCTTTGCCGACGCGGCCGACTATCGAAACCGCTTTCCTGACGGGCGCATAGGCTCCGACCCCTCCCAGGCGTCGGCGGAAAAGGGTGCGAAAATCGTTGCCGCCGCGCGCGACGCGCTGGTGCGTGAGGCTGGAAACTTCTTCAAGCGCTAAACGAGGGGTGACCCTGTCGTTCCGTGATTTTTCCGTGACAATGGGCGATCAGCTCTTTTCGTTTCGTGCGCTTGGGGCTAGAGGCGATGCCAGCAGCCTGACATAGCCCAAAGGGTGTCCCATGACTGATCTTCGTTTCCTGTCTGCCTCCGCGCTGATTCTGGCGCTTGCGGCCTGTGCTCCTGAAGCCGAGCCAGTTGAGGCTCCTGAGGAGGGCGCGCCTGCCGCTGAGACCACGGACGCCGGCCCGGGCGATGAAGCGCTGGGTGTTCTGGAGATCGCGGCCCGTGATGTCTGCGCTGCGGGCGATGACGGGTTTGCCGCGCTGCTGCCGGACGGGACCGGGTTTGCTTCGCGTGGGCCGGATGCCCGTGTTCATGCGGCGTGGAATCTCGATGGCGAGACGGGTGAGGCGATTATCGCAACGCCCGATCTGGAAATGGAGGAGCGCACGGTCTTTGACTTCGCCGTGGCTGATTTCCTGCGTCACAATATGGTGGCGGGCTTTGACCGTACCGGCCTGACCGGTGCCTTCCGCTATCGCGACGGTCGCTTCTGCGTGGTCCAGGCCGAGCGTGAGGTCATTGAAGCCCTACGCGACGCAGTTCAGGCCGCTCAGTAAGCGATCAGGCTGCGACGACCGTCCCGTCGACCACCTCAATCGCCACAGGTTTCAGGCTGGATTTGCCAGCCGGGCCGCCCGCACATGCGCCGCTTTCAATGTCAAAGCTCGCGCCATGGAACGGGCAGACGACAAAACGCTCTTCGCTGACCAGCGTCTTTCCCGACGGCAGGCTTAAGGGTCGGCCCTGATGCGGGCAGACATTCACGTAGGCCTTCACTGTCTCGCCTGAGCGCAGGATGATAATCGGTAGCGCGTCATAGTCTGCCGGACTGCCGCCCGGATTGGGGATGTCGTCGAGGGACTTGAGGACAGTGCCGGGCGCGGGCGCGCTCACGCCAGCCCCTCCGGCGCTTTCACCGTCCATTTGAAGGGAATGGTGAAGACCTCGTCAAACAATTCAGCCTTGGCGTAAGGGTCCTGCTTCATGATTTCGTGCAGGTGCTCGGCATCGTCTGCCTCCACCACCAGCAGCGAACCAACCGGGTCGCCATTGGGGCCAATCAGGGGGCCGGCCATCTTCACCGGGCTGTCTTCAGCCTCGGCCCATTCCAGATGGGCGGCACGGTTTTCAAGGCGCACGTTTAGAGCACCAAGGCGGTCGGTGCAGGTCACAGCAAAGAGCATGATTGTCCCCTCACGGATTGAATTTGCGTCTACTTAGGCCAATGAGGGGTTTGAGGAAAGGAAGAGCTCGCATGTTTGTGGCGTTTTGACTGGCGGAAACGGCCATGTCGATTGCCATGGGGCCGAAACCTTCCCGCGTCATACCCGCAAAGATATTGTATTTTACCGCCGCCGCTTGCCCTTCGCGGGCTTGTTCGGTGCTGGCTCAAACGGCTGCACGTGGATTTTTGTCTTGTGATCAGACGGTCCCTTGGAGCCATCGGGCATCAGGCCTCGATAATAGGTTTTTTGCCATTTTTCTTCGACCGCATCCGGGTCGTTCTGCTTAAGGCGGCCAGCAAAATCAGAGCGGCTTTCGCGCCAGATTTCCATCTGCTGGTAAGCTTTTGGATCTGTGTGCAGGCTTTTGATCTCAGGGGTAAAGCGTTCAAACAGGTCGCGGCGCACCGGGAAGACATGGGCCACGGCCTCACCAGCTTCAAAGCGCACCTCGCCTGGGCGGGTGAAGCGCCAGTTCATGGTAAAGCTATAGGGACTCCAGTCAGTTTCGATGACGCCCGATAGCGCGCAAATCCCGTCCTTCGGCTGGTTGACCGGACCGGACACCCAGATATTCCAGCCCGGTGGCGTGCGCATCAAAAAGCCCATTTCGAACGTCAGGATGCCGGAGCCGAAATTGGCCATGGCTGAGCCGGGCGTATTCATCGCCAGCGGCTGATCGAGCTCCACCTCGACATCCTCAACCCGGTCGCCGCCATTCCAGCGCGCGGTGACGCCAGTGGGGGTAAACACCTCCCACCCATGCTGATTGGCCACCGCCAGCGGCAGACAGCGATAGGCAAAGCTCTCCGGCGTGTCGTCCATCCACTTGCGCCGGGACTCGGCCGGGCGAATGGGCGGCTGCTGGTCTGACAGGGGGTAAAGCGTGAGTTTCATGGGAAAGAGAAAAGCGTGAGCCGGGGTGTGAGGGCAAGTGTCTCCTCACCGCTCGTCATCCCAAACCTGATTTGGGACCCAGCTGGCACGAGTGAGCGGACTGGATCCTGACTTCCGTCAGGATGACGGAAGAGATGTTGAAACGCCCCACTCACCCCACCCCCTCGCACTTCTTTCACTTTTCCACTATATGCAGCGCCCATGAACGCGCCCGTGAAAAGCCTCGACCTGTCTTTTGATAACCGCCTCGAAACCGGCGGCCCCATTCAGCTTGCCGGACTGACGCGGGTGCAACTGCGCGACGCGCTCATTGAGCATGCCGGGGTGGATGCCAAAAAAGCCAAGATGCGCGCTGAGCAGCTGTGGCGCTGGATCTATCACTATGGCGTGCAGTCTTTTGACGAGATGACCAATGTCTCCAAGGACTTGCGCAAGGTTCTGGTGGAAAAATTCACCCTGGCCCGCGCTGAGGTCGTGGAGCGTCTGGTCAGTGTCGACGGCACGCGTAAATACCTGATCCGATTTGCGCCCGGCGTGGAAGCGGAAACCGTTTTCATCCCCGATGTGGGCAAATCTGGCGCGTTGTGTGTGTCGAGCCAGGTGGGCTGCACGCTAAACTGCACCTTCTGCCATACCGGCACGCAAAAGCTGGTGCGCAACCTGACCGCCGCTGAAATTGCCCAGCAGGTGATGATTGCCCGCGACGATCTGGGGGAGTGGCCGACCTCCAACGAGGATCGCAAGATCACCAATATCGTCTTCATGGGCATGGGTGAGCCGCTCTATAATCTCGACCATGTCTCTGACGCCATTGACGTGATTTCCGACGGTGATGGCATCGCGATTGGCCGCCGACGCATCACGGTGTCTACCTCTGGCGTGGTGCCGAAGATGACCGAGCTGGGCGAGCGCACGCGCGCCATGCTGGCGATTTCGCTGCATGCCACCAACGATCCGCTCCGTGACGAGCTGGTACCGCTCAACAAGAAGTACAATATCGAAACGCTGATGGACGCGATCCGCGCCTATCCGGACCTGTCCAATGCGCGCCGTGTGACGTTTGAATACGTGATGCTGAAGGGCGTGAACGATAGCCCGGCGGAAGCCCGCGCACTGGTGCAGCTGCTTAAAGGCGTCCCGTCGAAGATCAATCTGATCCCGTTCAATCCCTGGCCGGACAGCCGTTATGAGTGCTCCGACTGGGACACGATCGAAACCTTCGCCGACATCGTCAATCGCGCCGGCTATGCTAGCCCCATCCGCACCCCGCGCGGCCGCGATATTTTCGCCGCCTGCGGCCAGCTGAAGTCTGAGAGCGTGAAGATGCGCGCGTCCGAGAAGCGCAAGCTGGAGCGTGGTGAGGCGTCACCGAGCTAGACGCCTGCAGCTTGCTTCTTTTTTGTAATGCCGGACTTGATACGGGGCCTGGCGGCACCGGGTCCTAATTTGGGTCCAAACTCAAGTTGAAGATGACGCATGCGGATCTGTTTCAGCGCTTTCCATCTCGCGCGCTTGTCCCTAAACCCCACTCCATGACCTCACCGACCCCCCTCACGCCCCGTATCGCCGCGCTAAACGCGGTCATTGCGGTTTTTACCAAGGCCACAGCCCTTGATGGCGCTCTGGCGCAGGACCGCAGCCTTCAAGCGCTGGAGCCACGCGACCGGGCGTTTGCGCGGGCGATTGCGTCGGCGGCTGTGCGTCGGGTTGGAGCGTTACAGGCGGCGCTGGATGCGTTGATTGATCGGCCCCTGCCGGACAAAGCGACCCGAGCGCGCCTGGCCCTGCTGTGCGGAGCGGCCGAGCGTCTGGTGCTGGATGGTGCGGCCCATGCGGCAGTGGATAGCTGGGTGTCCATTATGGACTCCCACAAGGATACCCAGCGCTACAAAAATCTTGCCAACGCCGTCCTGCGCCGGGTCAGCTCCGGCAAGGCGCTGGCGGCGTTTGAAGCGGCTGATCCCCGTGCGGACCTGCCGGACTGGCTTAGCGCGCGCTGGACCACCGCTTATGGTGAAGATACCGCGCGCGCCATGGCCGCGGCACGTGCTGTGCCGCCAACGCTTGATCTCACGCTGAAACCTCAAACCGATACGATAGCCTTGGCCGACGCCATCGGTGCTGAAGTCCTGCCGCTGCGCACGGTGCGTCGACGCGATCCGGGCGCGGTTGAGGGCCTTCCCGGTTTTGAGGCTGGCGACTGGTGGGTGCAGGACTATGCCGCCGCCCTGCCTGCGCGACTTCTCGGTGTCAAAGCCGGTGAGCGCGTAGCCGATCTGTGCGCAGCCCCCGGCGGCAAGACACTTCAGCTCGCCGCTATGGGCGCTGAGGTGGTTGCCGTCGAAGCCTCGCCCAAGCGCATGAAGAAGGTCGCCGCCAATCTTGAGCGGACAGGCCTGAGCGCAGAGCTTGTAACTGCGGATCTCGGCCAGTGGCAGCCGGATGCCCCCTTTGATGCGATCCTTCTGGATGCGCCGTGTACGGCGACCGGGACGCTGCGTCGGCGCCCTGATGCGGCCTGGGCCAAGCAGGATGGTGACGTGGCCAATCTTGCCGCGCTACAGGCACGCCTGCTGGATGCCGCCTTTGAAATGCTGAAACCGGGCGGACGCCTCGTTTACTGCACCTGCTCGTTGGAGCCGGAGGAGGGCGAGGCCCAGCTGTCGTCGTTTCTGGAGCGAACACCCGAAGCGACTGTCAGCGCCATCGCCGCTGATGAGTTGCCAAAACTTGCGGACGCCCTGACGCCAGAGGGCAGCGTGCGTACCCGGCCCGACTTGTGGGCGCAGCGCGGTGGCATGGATGGTTTCTTTATGGCCCGGCTGGTGAAGGCCTAAACAAGGCCTGCACGTTTCGCCAAATTGGCAAAATGCTTGCGCAGCTGGGTGTTAAGCCGCCGGATTTCGCCGGTAAAGCGGCGCACGCGCTCTGCATCATCGACGCCATCGTCCTGCGCGGCTGCGATCAGCTGGACATCGGCAGTGTCAAAGGGTGCGGTCGTCAGCGTCAGCATGACCTGAACGAGGTGCAGGTTCGGTTCTTCTGTGAGACTGAGAAGCGCCTGGTCGTCGAATGCCTTGCTGGTGACCCGGGCATAGGCGTGACGGCTGCGGGTGACGGCGGTCGCCATGGCATCGCCCACGATGAGGGGTTTGGCGCCTTCGGGCTCCTCACCTGTGAGCTTACGGGCTTCATACTCGACCAGCATGGCGTGCTTGATCAGTGCCAGCGTGCTCGAATTGCCATAGGTTAGACTGTTGAGCGCCTGGGAAAATCCCAGATGCAGTCGCTTGTACTCAACCCACAGCTCGATTTGCTGGCGAAGTCTTGCCTGCTTTCGCGCAGCAATCTGCTCAGCATCAGACTTCGTTTTCGCAAAGTTGAAATTATTGAGCAAAAGTTGACACCCGGTCGGCGGCTAAAACGCTGTCGTCTTATCCTTTGAGGATTGTCTTCACAGTGTGTTAGCCGATGCTGCGGAAGCTGTCGGCCATAGTCTGGGCATCCTTGCCCGCAGTCGGGGCCACTGGTACGGATACAATATGTCTGGCGTCATAATTTCACCCTCTATCCTGTCTGCCGACTTCGCCCGTCTGGGTGAGGAGGTGAAGGCGATCGACGCGGCAGGGGCCGACTGGATCCATGTCGATGTAATGGATGGCCATTTCGTACCCAATCTGACAATTGGCCCGTCGGTGATCAAAGCGCTGAGGCCCTGGTCGAAGAAGCCATTTGATGTCCATCTGATGATATCGCCGGTCGACCAGTATATTGCCGATTTTGTGGATGCTGGCGCTGATATCATCACAGCACACCCTGAGGCCGGTCCGCATTTCCATCGCACCGTGCAGACCATCAAATCCCATGGCGTAAAGGCGGGCGCGGCGCTCAACCCTTCAACGCCGCTTCAGGTGATCGACTATGTTCTTGAAGAGCTGGATGTGGTTCTGATCATGAGCGTCAATCCCGGTTTCGGCGGGCAGAGCTTCATCGACAACCAGCTGCGCAAGATTGAAATGCTCCGTAACAAGATCGATAGCCGCGGCCTGGAAACCAGGATCGAGGTCGACGGTGGCGTGAAGCCGGGAACGGCCCGGGCCTGTAAAGACGCCGGTGCCACTGCGCTGGTTGCGGGATCTGCGGTGTTCAAGGGCGGACCGGACGTATACGCCAAAAATATCTCTGCACTGCGCGAGGATTAGGCGATGACGGCCGCGCACGGCTCGGCGAAAGATCTGGTTGGCGCAGCGGCTCGACGCTTGCGGCGCGAAAGCTCTGATCTTGCCAACTCTCTTGCGGTCTATCGAATGCCGGCTTTGGCTGGGCGCGCGCCGGAAAGCCTGTCTGCTGTACCAAAACCCATTCGCAAGGGGGACAAGGCGCGCGGTGCGGCGATCCTTGGTGGACGCTTTGCGCTGGCTGGCGACACACTTGATGTGCCAACCGGCGAAAGCGTCTGGGATTTAACTGCACCATCGCGAAGGTTCGCCGCTGCACTCCATCGATGCGAGTGGATACATGATGTCCTCGCAGTTGATGATGCTGAAGCGCGTCAGGCTGTGGGGGTGTTTGTGGATGACTGGATTGACCGGTTTGGCCAATGGAACTGGTTCAGTTGGTCTCCAGCTGTCCTGGAGGGACGCGTTCGTGCCTGGCTTTTTGCCCATGAGAACCTCCTGGAGGGGCCTGACGGCACAGCGCGGCTCAAAACACTGAGCCGCCAGGCGCGCCGCCTGATCCGGGCCTTGCCGGTTATTGAGGATAGCCGAACCCGGCTGGATGCAACGATTTCACTTGCGCTGGCGACGCTGGCTCTCGATCTGGGCGGTGCAAAGGCGGCCCAGGTCGGCCGCGCTCTGGAGCTGGCCCTGAAATCCCAAATCCTGCCGGATGGTGGACATGTCAGTCGTAACCCGGAGGCTGCAGCCGATATCCTGATCAGCCTGGTGGAGCTTGACCAGGCTGCAGAGGGCGTTGCCCCCCTTCCAGATGAAGTGCGACGGGCGATGGATCGCGCCGCAGGCTTTGTGCGCTTCTGTCGAATGCCGTCTGGCGCGCTGGCGGGCTTCC
This sequence comes from Maricaulaceae bacterium EIL42A08, assembly GCA_024178355.1. GTDB lineage: Bacteria > Pseudomonadota > Alphaproteobacteria > Caulobacterales > Maricaulaceae > Oceanicaulis. The sequence continues at coordinate 136,235 of JAMZNZ010000006.1, forward strand.
ATGGTGGCGGAGAGGGCGATGGTCGAGCCATCGACCTGGCGCTGCGCCATGTGTCAGGCGGAAAGAAATTGCCGACGCGACCGGCTTTTAATGTTGCGCCACATACCGGCTATCATCGGGCTGAGGCTGGCGACGCAGTCATTATGTTTGATGCAGCCGGACCGGCTTCGGGGCTTCAGGGGGGGGACGCACACGCCAGTGCTCTGGCGTTTGAATTCGCCGCATCCGGGACGCGTCTTGTGGTCAATTGCGGGTGGTCGCCGGATCAGCCCACCGCCTGGCGTGATGCGGTGCGCGCCACCGCAGCCCACTCGGCGCTAACGCTGGAAGAAACCAGTTCGGCGCGCTTGATCGAGGCGGGTTGGCGGCGCGACCTTCTGGGGCATTGCATGGCTGAGGGGCCAGAACCGGTAAAACCGCGACGCAATGAAGAGGATCTCGGGGTTTGGCTGGAGGCGACCCATGACGGCTACCGCAAACGCTTTGGAATGTCCGTGCGTCGTCGCCTTTTTCTGGCAGTCGACGGCGGCGATTTGCGCGGAGAGGACGGCCTTTTCAGACCCGTAGAAGATGGTGCACCGGATGACCCCGAAGCCAGGCTGCGTTTTGCTATCCGGTTTCATCTGCACCCGGATGTGCGTGCGTCTCTTTCCCGTGATTCCATGAGCGCGCTATTGGTCGCACCGAATGGCGATGGGTGGCGGTTCCGAACCGACGGCGGGCCTGTCAGGCTTGAGAAATCCGTTTATTTGGGAGCGGGCGCGCCCCCGCGTCGATCGACACAGTTGGTGATTTCAGGTGAAGCTGAAACTTTTGGTGGTGGGGAAAGGCCGCCTAATCGTGTAAGGTGGGCGTTTCAAAGGCTTGGCCGCGTGGGTGGAGCGGCTGGCTGAGGGGGCACTTGGTGCAATGAAGTCTGATAATAACAACCGTCCGCCGGGGCAATTGAGCTCGCTGACGCCTTTCGCAATTCTGGCTTACGATACGTTTGCCGCTGGGATTGCAATGTTAGGTGCAATTGTTTTGCGTTATCGCTTCAGTGAGTTTGGCGCGCCGCCCGGCAATGTCGAGTTCATTGCCCCAGCCATCTTTGCGGTGTCATGCGCAGCGACTTTCTATGTTGCTGGCGTAAACCGGAATTTGTGGCGCCATACCTCTCTGCGTGATGCGGCCCGCGTGCTGCAGGCCATTGTCCTGGCTCACCTTATATTCCTCGTTTTATTATTCGCATTCACGCGTCTGGATGATTTGCCACGTACCAGCCTGGTCATTTCCGGGCCCATCCTTGCGGCCTTGATGCTTGGGCCGAGAGCGTTTGCGGTCAGCTTGCGGTCCGGTGATTTGCGGACCTTGTTCCGCAATGAGAGTCCGGGTGCGCCGATCGCGGTGCTGGTCGGTAGCCGCGAGCGCCTCGCGCAGGTGTTGTTGACACAGATGCGTCGTCCTGGTGGTCCGGCCTTCAGGTTCCGGGCTCTTATTGAAACCAGTGGTGCGGATGGCGGGCGCGCCCTGCACGGCGTTCCCATGGAAGGCGGTATGGATCAGCTTGAGGCGGTTGTCTCCGGTCTGCGCCGCGAAAGTAAAGGTGAGCGCGTTCGCATCGTATTGGCTGATCGACAGCCCGCTCCGTCCCTGGTCAACGCCGCTGCGCGTGTCTGCGGTCAAACCGGTGCCAGCCTGACCCGGGCGCGCCAGGCTGAAGGTGCGGCCGCCTTCACGGCGGTTGAGGCAGGTGACCTTCTTGCGAGAGCCCCGCGGGCCATGTCCAATGCCGGGGCTCGCAGCCTTATCAGCGGCAAGCGCGTTGTTGTTACAGGCGCTGGCGGAACAATCGGGTCTGAGCTTGTGCGTCAGGCGGTTGCACTTAACCCGGCCCGCCTCGTGCTGTTTGATAGCTCTGAAAGCAGTCTTTACGAGATCGACCAGTCTCTGAAACGACTTGAAACAGCTCCAAGCTGGCGGCCGGTTCTGGGTGATATCCGGGACCGCGCAGCGCTTGATGTTCTGTTCAAGGAGGAAGAGCCCGACGTTGTCCTTCACGCGGCCGCGCTGAAGCATGTGCCCTTGATGGAGGTCAATGCGCCGGAGACGGCGCTGACCAACGTTGCGGGCACCCGAAATCTGGCTGAGGCTGCCGGAGAAGCGGGAGTTGGGTCGGTGGTTCTTATTTCCACTGACAAGGCCGTTGATCCAACTTCGGTCATGGGGGCAACCAAGCGCGTTGCCGAGCTGGTGATCCTTGAGGCCAGCCAGCGTTGGCCCAATACTGCATTTTCTTCGGTTCGGTTTGGCAATGTGCTGGCATCGGTCGGCTCGGTGGTGCCGCTGTTTGAGGCTCAGATCGCAGCGGGTGGACCTGTCACCGTGACTGATCCTGAAACCACCCGCTATTTCATGACGGTCCAGGAGGCCGCCGGACTGGTTCTTGAGGCGGGCGCACAAGCCCAGCGCGGCGGCGATGCGGGCGCTCTCTTCCTTCTGGATATGGGAGAGCCAGTGCTGATTTCGCGACTGGCCAGGCAGCTCATCCGTCTTAGGGGCCTGGCACCGGATGACGATATCGAAATTCAGTTCACGGGCCTTCGAGCGGGTGAGAAGCTCCACGAGCAACTTCTTTATGTGTTTGAAAGCTGTGAACAGACCGATGTTGACGGTGTTCTACGCATCCAGACCCCCCGCCTCGCCCTTGAAGCGCTTGAGCCTGCCTTGAAGCGATTACTCGATGCTGCTGCGCGCCGGGACGAGGCAGGCGTGCGTGCCGCGCTGGATGCTCTGATGCCAATTGGCTGGCCTGATGGTGTACATGCGATGGCTCCGCGTCTATCGGTAAGCTAATGACCGTGATACGCGGCGGGCTGGCGAAGCAATTCGGCCCGCCCCCCATGTATGAGACAAGCCATGACTGCGAGCACCCTCACCCCTATCGCCCGTGCACTGATTTCAGTTTCGGATAAGGAGGGCCTGGCCGAGCGCGCCAGGAAGCTCGCCGAATCCGGAGTTGAGCTGGTCTCCACCGGTGGAACCCTGCAGGCCCTGCGCGATGCGGGCCTTGAGGCGCGCGATGTGTCAGACGTGACCGGCTATCCTGAAATGATGGATGGACGGGTCAAAACGCTGCATCCGCGCATTCATGGCGGTTTGCTGGCCCGCCGGGAGCGTGAGGACGACCTGGCCTCCATGAAAGAGCACGGCATCCCCCAGATCGATCTTCTGGTGGTCAATCTCTATCCGTTCGAGGAAACCGCCGCTTCCGGAGCTGAGATCGATGCCTGCATCGAAAAAATCGATGTCGGTGGGCCTGCAATGATTCGCGCGGCCGCTAAGAATCACGCCCATGTCGCTGTGTGTGTCGATATGCGCGATCTCGACAAGGTGCTTGAGGCGATGGCCGAGAATGACGGTGCCACAACGCTGGAGCTGCGCCGCCATCTGGCAGCCAAGGCTTTCGGGCGCACCGCTGCCTACGATGCCGCGATCAATGCGCGCCTGCTGGCCGATGTGGAGCGCCCTGCGCGCAGCTATTTTGCTCAAGGTGGCCCGCGTCTGCAGGATTTGCGCTACGGCGAGAACCCGCATCAGGAAGCGGCGCTATACGCGTCGCCGGAAAGCGGTCCCGGAGTGGCGTCGGCTCGTCAGGCGCAAGGCAAGGCGCTGTCCTTCAATAATATCGCCGATGCCGATGCTGCGTTTGAGCTGGTCAGCGAGTTCAACCCCGATGACCAGGCCGCCTGCGCCATCATCAAGCACGCCAATCCATGTGGCGTTGCTGTCGCGAGTGACCTGTCGCGCGCTTATGAGCGTGCTTTCGACGCGGATCCAGTGTCCGCGTTCGGTGGCATTGCGGCGGTCAACCGTCCGCTGGATGCCAAGACAGCGGATGCCATCACCAAGATTTTCACCGAGGTCGTGATTGCGCCGGAAGCTGACCCAGCTGCGCTGGACATCCTGTCTGCGAAGAAGAATGTTCGCGTCCTGCTGACGGGCGGTCTCGCTGATCCTGCTCGAAAGGGCTGGTCGCTAAAGACCGTGGCCGGCGGTCTGTTGGTGCAGGAGCGGGACTTTGGCCATGTGACCGAGGGCGATCTGAAGGTTGTCACCAAGCGTCAGCCCGATGAAGACGAGCTCGCCGATCTGATGTTTGCCTGGCGTGTGGTCAAGCACGTGAAGTCAAACGCCATTGTCTTCGCTCGCAAGGGTGCGACCGCTGGCGTCGGCATGGGCCAGACTAGCCGGGTCGAGGCTGTCCGCCTTGCCGCTCGCAAGGCCGTTGATGCAGCAAAGGAAAACGGCTGGGATGGCCCGCGCACCGAAGGGTCTGCGCTGGCGTCCGATGCCTTCTTCCCGTTTGCTGATGGCCTGATGGAAGCGGTGGAAGCCGGTGCGCGCTGCGTCATTCAGCCGGGCGGTTCCATGCGCGATGAAGAAGTGATCGCAGCGGCCGATGAGGCGGGTATCGCCATGGTCTTCACCGGCACGCGCCACTTCCGACACTAGGTGATGGTGGGCCGCCTCTTTCTCTCTTTGGGCGTGGGGCTGGTTCTCCTCCTCGCGGTCGTGCTGGCCTTTGCTGCGCGCGGTGAGGCGACGCCGCCGGACCTGACCGGGCATATCGATATCCGCATGCCGGAGGCGGTCGACGGTCCGGTGCCTGCGGTGATCCTGATGTCGGGCTGCGGCGGGCTGCGCCAGATCCAGGATGACTACGCCGCCATTGCGGTTGATCAGGGCTGGGCGGCGGTGATCGTGGACAGCTTCGGGGCTCGCGGTATCGGTCGGCGCGGCGCGCTTAATACGGTCTGCACCGCGCTGCGCATGCGTGGTCAGGACCGCGCCCAGGACATTTTCTCAACGATCGAAATCCTGCGCGAGGACCCGCGCATCAATGCTGATACCCTGGCCATGATTGGCTGGAGCCATGGCAGCTGGGCGATCCTTGATGCCATGGCAATCGCTCAATTTGAGGACACACCCGAGGGCGTGCTTGATGGCATGCAGGGCGCGTTTGCCATCTATCCCTATTGCGGTTTCCTGAGTGTGGTTGACAGCCATCCTCTGGGTGATGATATCGCGCTGACCATTTTGAATGTGGGACGGGACCGGGTTGTGAACACCCAGGCCTGCCGCGATCTGGCCGAGGCGCGCGCCGCTGAAGGCACACCCATCACCGTGATTGAATAGCCTGATCTCACCCACGCCTTCGATGAAGAGCTCGACCGGTGGGATCCGCGCATGGAGCACGACCCTGAAGGCATGGCGCGCACCCACGCCCGCTTTGCCGCGTTTTTAAACGGGATTGAGGGTTGAATGCATCTCAGGCTCACGGCCTTATGGAGCCAGACCTGTTGCATGAGCCGCGATGACCTCCGCCCTCTATATCGCCCTTGTCCTGTTTGGAATGCTTGGCCTGCTTGGTGTGGCCATCGCGCGGCATCTGTGGCGACGCCTGACCGGCCAGCATCTGCAGCGCGATGCCTTAAAGCGCCATCGCGCACTGATCGAGCCGCATCTGCAGACCCGGTATCCGCCGGGCGAGGGGCCATTTCCTGTTGTGCTGCTCTTCCATGGCTGTGGTGGCGTGCGCCAGATCATGGACGATTACGCCAGGGCCGCGGTGAAGGCGGGTGTCGCGGCGGTGATTGTTGACAGTCACACGCCGCGGGGCATCGCCTACGAGGCGGCGCTGGCGCAGGTGTGTACGGGCCGCATCCTGTGGGGGCGGGAGCGAGCGGCGGATGTGCATGCAGCGTTGGCCGTGGTGCGTGATGACCCCCGCCTTGATGCGTCGCGAGTGGTGCTTGCAGGCTGGAGCCATGGGGGCTGGACTCTCATGGATGCCTTTACACTTCAAACCCATGGACAAAGCCCTGATGGATTGAGCAGCGTGCCCCAACCTGCTTTTGCCGGCGTGAAGGGCGTGTTCCTGATCTATCCCTATGTGAGTGGACCGGCGCTTGCGCGGCGGCGGGAGACACGGCTTCCGGCTCCCACCGAGGTGGTGCTTGTGGCGGATGACAGCATGGCCAGCGAGCATGAGGCGGCTGACGTCTTCAAGCGTATGAAGGAGGCTGGGGCCTCGGTCACCTGGTCTACGCTGGGTGGTGTGACGCATGGTTTTGACGAGCCAGACCATCACCCGACCTCCCAGCTGCGCTACGATGAAGATGCCACACGCCAGACCCGAGGGGCGTTCGTTGAGTTCTTAAAGCGCCAGCTTGATCCCAAACCCCTTTAACCGGAGCCGACCATGTTTCGTATGATCCTGACCTTGATGGCCTTCATCCTGACTGCGTGCAGTCCGCCGTCGATCGAGGCTGGTGAGGGGCCGGTCCTGGTGACGGTCTTTTCGCCGGGTGGAGAGGCATCGCCCCCGCGCGAGGGCCTGTTTGCCAGCTATGGCGTCGGGATTGGGCAAGGAGCGCATTTGCTTGATGGCGAAGCGCTGGCGGGCCTGCCCCATCATGAGGTTAGCGCCGACTTCCCGGTTGATGCCCCTCCTCGCGTATTTTCAGGGCCCAGACTGTCCGACCTGATGTCGGCCGTTGGGTCAAGCGGCGCTGGCGCGCGCCTGACCGCTTTTGATGGCTATCAGGTTGAAGTTCCCGCTGAAATGATAGCTCGCCATCAGCCGATCATTGCCACCCATGTTGACGGTGAAGCTTTGGCGGTCGGCGGGCTTGGACCGGTGATCCTTGTCTGGCCGCGCCAGAGCGATGACCGGCTTGAGGACATGAATGATGACCTCTGGCCCTGGGGTGTCTTTGCAATTGAGACGCTTGAGTAACACCTCAGCCCCTTTGCATTTGCGCCGAGACGTTTAATCTCCTCACCCAAACATCGCGGGGAGCGGGATTTATGGAAGCCTTCTACGACTTGGTTGACGACGTCAGTGGATTCATCTGGGGCGGCCCGATGATTATCCTACTGCTGGGTACAGGCCTGTACTTCATGATCGGCATGCGGTTCCGCCCGATCCGGCGCCTGTTCCCGGCCTTCGGTGAACTCTGGGCCGGTCGCAAGGGCGGCGGCGAGGGCGACATCACGCCCTGGCAGGCCTTGTCCACAGCTCTGTCGGGGCAGGTGGGTACCGGTAACCTAGCTGGTGTGGCCACCGCCATCACGCTGGGTGGCCCCGGTGCCGTCTTCTGGATGTGGATCACCGCCATGATCGGCATGGCTGCAGCCTATTCAGAATCCAGCCTTGCTGTGCGGTATCGTGAAACCCACAAGGATGGCCGGGTCCATGGTGGCCCGATGTATTACATTAAGAACGGCCTTGGAAAGTGGTGGATCTGGCTGGCGGTAATCTTCGCGATCGGCACGCTGTTCTCCGCGCTGGTGACCGGCAACATGACCCAGGCGAACTCCATCGCCATCTCGGTGACGTCGGCTACCGGCGGCCTGATCCCGGTCTGGGGCGCAGGCCTGATCATCGCGGGTCTTGCCTTTATCGTGATCATCGGCGGCATCAAGTCGATCGGTTCGGTGGCTGGCAAGGTCGTTCCGATCATGGCGTTGGCCTATATCCTGGTGGCCATGATCACGTTGATCATCAACGTGAACTCGCTGCCGAACGCCATCATGGTGATCTTCCAGAGTGCCTTTACCGGCCATGCGGCCGTGGGTGGCTTTATCGGCGGTGCCTTCATCGCGGCGACGCGTTATGGCGTTGAGCGCGGCCTGTTCTCCAACGAGGCGGGTCAGGGTTCCACCGCCATCGCGCACGCAGCCTCGCAAACCGATAGCCCGGTCCGCCAGGGTGAGATCGCCATGGTCGGTACCTTTATCGACACCATGGTCATCTGCACCATGACCGCGCTGGTGATCCTGAGTGTTCAGGGCAATTTCTATCATAACCCGGCTCTGACGACGCTGAAGATCTGTGAAGCTCAGGGTGTTGAGGGCGTGAACCGCTCGCTGATCGGTGAAATGCCAAGGGCCATGATGGCGTCGGCTGATGACCGTGCCGCAGCGCGTGACGCTACGTCGGAGCGTGCCCTTGCCGCCATCAGTGCCTGTGAGGCCGCGGTGGCTGACGGCAGCGTGACGATCGATGCTGAACTTCTGGCAGATGCCCGTGAGGCTGCTGTTGTGGATGTTCGGGCTCCGGTGGAGCGTGCGTGGATGTCTGATGCTGAAGCATCAGCTGTGACGACCGCGGTGTACGAGGAAAGCCGCATCCCGCTGGGTGGCATTCTGATCGCGGGCTGTCTGACGCTATTCGCCTTCACCACGATTCTGGGCTGGGCTTACTACGCCGAACAGGCATTGACCTTCCTGGTGGGTGACTGGGCAACCATGCCTTTCCGGATCATCTGGGTGGGGGCTGTCTTCCTGGGGTCAATCCAGCAAGTCGACTTCATATGGCGATTAGGCGGGATTGCGAACGCAGCCATGGCGGCACCCAACCTGATCGCCATCCTGTTGCTGTCCGGTGTGGTCTTTGCCTACACCAAGAAGGCGGACGAGGAAGGCCAGGGCTCCAACCCGGCCATGTTCGACCCGGACAAAAAGTAAGCTGAGCGATCGGCTTTAATCGGAAAGGGCGCAGCGAGAGCTGCGCCCTTTTTGTTTGGGGCGGTACGCCAGTTAGAAACGCATCCTTTTTTCCTGTCCCGGCCAAGCCCGGATTTAATCCGGGGGCAGAGCCGGGATCGACTGAATGGATCTCTGTCAATTGAGTCTGGAGCTTACCGGTGATCCCGGATCGCCTTTGGCGTCCGGGACAGGTGAGGGGTGTTTAAACGCCCCAAATCCCAAACAGATCTTCGACAAGCCTGTCCATCGCATCCCAGCGTTTGTATGCCCGCCCATCGCCCTGCAGGGACCGCCAGGCGGCGGCCAGTCGTGGCCGGTCTTCCGGTGGCAGATGGGTCAGCGGATCAAGGCACACGCGGATGGTGAAAAGCACCGCACCGGTCTCTGGCAGCTTGCGGATCGTCTGGCGTTCGACGCGCAGATGCAGGATGTCTTCCGCGTCTTCAAGTTGGACTGTTGCGGCGCGGGCCCGCAGCGGAGCGCCATCCGGTGTATGGCGATCGGGACCACATTGCAGGGTCCAGTTGAACCGCTCTAGCACGGTATCCGGTTGGAGCCCGTCAAAGACCCGACCAATGCGCTGCGCCAGCTTCGACCCGTCCGGAACCGGGTCATGCAACGCGCTTAAATCCCGATCAAACGCCTCATCGATGGAAAAGAAGGTGGGCGCGGTCAGCGTCAGGCTTGTGCAGCGCCACGCTCCTTTCAGCCTCTCCATGACGACCAGATCGTCGCTGACCCGCGCGGAAGCCTTGAGCAGGTCTTCTGTCGCTCCATCGCTAACAAGCTGGGCGGTTTCACGGCTCGCCGCCTCGCGACCTTGCGTTTGACGCAGGACGCTCTCAGGCTCGCTAAGCAGAGTTTGCTTCCAGCTCAGCACATGGGCTTCGGTATCCGGCGTCAACCAGCGGTCCAGTGCGATGGGACGCATGCTGGGGGTGAAGGTCGGCGCGCCGGAAAGATAGGGCGCGTGGGGTGGGCTCCGTCTGGGCGTCTGGATCACCGGCTAGCCCCGCCGCGGCAGCCAGCTCATGGTCCGCGCCAGCCGCGCTAGCCAGAACGCGAGCGCAAGACCCAGCACAATCCCGACACCGTTGGCCGCAAGGTCGGAAAACGATGCCGTGCGACCGACAAAGTCAGTGCTTTGGCCAAGCTCAATCGCGATGCCATAGCCAAACAGGGCAACGGCCGTGGGCGCGCGCCGCGCCATGGGCCATCCGGCGCGGGCCAAAAGCGCCAGCGCGGCAAAGCTGGTGACATGATCCAGCTTGTCCCAGCCAATCAGCGTGGGCCGGCCTTCTGTGCCGGGAATAAGCGCCAGAATGGTGATCAGGATAAGCGCTGCAAGTAGCGCCAGGCGCGCCTCTCGCCGGGATAGCAGGGTGCGCTGGCGCGGTTGCGAGCCGTTAGCGGCCTGCCTACTGTGCGCGCTCTGCTTGTTTGAGGATTTTTGACCCATAACTGCGTTGCTTGCTGACCCGTTATCGCTTGCCAAAGCCCGTTTTGACTGGACGCGTGAAGAGGTCGAAGCCATCCATAACGCGCCATTTAATGACCTGATCTTTGCGGCCCAATCGCTGCACCGCCAGGTTCATAATCCCAACAAAGTGCAGAAATCGCGGCTTTTGTCGATCAAGACAGGCGGTTGTGCCGAAGACTGCGGCTATTGCAATCAGTCGGCTCATTTCGACACCGGCCTCAAAGCCTCCAAGCTGATGAGTGCCGACGAGGTTGAAACCAAGGCTAAGGAAGCCAGGGACGGAGGTGCGACGCGCTTTTGCATGGGTGCCGCCTGGCGCGAGCTGAAGGAGCGCGATGAGCCGGCCATCGTGGAGATGATCACTCGGGTGAAGGCGCTGGGCATGGAAACCTGCATGACGCTCGGCATGCTCGCCGAGGGTCAGGCCGAGCGTCTCGCAGAGGCCGGGCTCGATTTTTACAATCACAACCTGGACACCTCGCCGGAATATTATTCAAAGATCATCACCACCCGCACCTGGCAGGATCGCATCGACACGCTCAATCGTGTGCGCGGGGCCGGCATTCAAATCTGCTGTGGCGGCATTATCGGCATGGGCGAGGATGAAGCAGATCGCATCGGTCTGCTGACCGAGCTCGCCACCCTCATGCCGCATCCAGAAAGCGTGCCGATCAACCATCTGGTCGCCGTCGACAACACGCCTCTGTCCGGGTCAAAGCCGCTCGATGGCATCGACTTTGTGCGCGCCATCGCGACCGCACGCCTGATCATGCCGCAAAGCGTGGTGCGCCTGTCGGCGGGCCGTGAGACCATGAGCAAGGAGCTGCAGGCGCTCTGCTTCCTGGCTGGGGCGGGCTCGATCTTTGTGGGCGATGAATTGCTGACGACGCCGAATCCGGAGCTTGCCAGCGACAACGCGCTGTTCGACACGCTCGGCCTTGAAGGCGATGAGGCCGAGGTCGCGAAGCGGGCTCAGATGGAAACTCTTTGATCCAAAACAAATATTTACGGTAATGCTATGTTCCAGAAAGAAGCTGCAGCACAGCAGCGATAGATCCTGCGACTGTTGTTAGGTACAAAACTACCTGAAGGATCTTGCCAAGAATCGAAGCTTGAAAGGGGCCGGTATCAAGTCCGAATTCGCCAAGCACCTTAAATGGTACCCGGACAAGTGCCGATAGAGTGCTATTAGCCCACCAAAATGGGTTCAATGTTCGAATTAGAGCAGGTGTCTGATCAAATTCGTAGTTTCCTAACGCGCGTTCCAAAAGGTCGTCTATGAATTCGCGCCCCATTTGAAAGTCGTGAAGCTGAAAAATGTTGTCGATAATGTCGACTACATGTCGTCGCCCGCCGGCAATTGGAGCATCTTGATAGTCGACAGCAGTCGAAACGCCTGCTTCCTCAACATAGGTTTTAATTTCAGACATACGCCTATTGATCAAAGCCCTCGCTTCCTTGGCATCATCGCTTTCGGTTGTCGCGTGCATGCCAATGTTTAGGCCGGTGAAGTAGGCGTCTATGTTTGAATGGAAGGCCTTGATGGCGGTTTGCCGGTGCCTGTTGGCAAAGTAAGTTAAATTTTGAAGCCTGCGCATCCTCACTCCGCCACACCGGAGCGCTCTGGCAGCATCAGTTCAGGCGCTGTCGCTTCACTGGCGGCGCTCACAGGCAGGTGGGCGGTAACCCGCGTGCCTTCACCGGGTGCACTTTCAAGCGCGACCCAGCCGCCGTGAAGGCGAACGATGTCGTTGACCAGCGCCAGACCCAGACCCGCGCCTCCGCCCTCACCGCGCTCAAACCGTTCAAAGATTGTGGCCTGGCGATCCGGGGCGATGCCCTCGCCATCGTCGGCAACCCACAGGCGGGCTTCGCCGTCTTCGACCTCAGCGCCGATTTCGATCACACCGCCGGAGCTGACATGGTCCAGCGCGTTGGTCAGCAGATTGTACAACACCTGTTTTAAGCGCGTGCCGTCGGCGCGAATGAGATCGGCGGCACCCTCAGTATTCCGGTTGATCGTAACGCCGCCATGCTCGGCGCGGTTGGCGATGAGCTGTGATGCGGCCTCAGCGACTTCCACCAGCTTCACATCGCCCAGATCCAGTTCCAGCTGGCCAGCATCAATGGCGGCCACATCGAGAATGTCGTCGATCAGCTTGCCCAGCTGTTCAGACGCCGACTGGATTGCGCCCATATACTCAGCCTGGCGCTCGCTCAGCTCACCGGCAAAGCCACCACCGATCAGGTCGGCATAGCCGTGAATGGTAGTGAGCGGCGTACGCAGCTGATAGCTCACATGCTCTACAAATTCGCTCTTGATGCGCTCAGAGGCTTCCAGAGCTTCAGCGCGATCGCGCAGAGCAGCCTCAATGCGGCGGGAGTCGGTAATGTCATCCCAGGCAATCAGCGTTGCGCCATCGGGCAGCGGGCGGGTCAGGAAAGTCAGAACCGAGCCATCCTTGCGGCGCACTTCCCCCGTCACTGGCTTACGCGCTTCCGGCGAGGGATCGGTAACACGGGCTTTCAGCTCGGCCCAGGCTTCCGGATCAGGCAAAAGCGCCTGACACTGCTCGGCAATCTCATCAAACGACGCGTTGTCCAGCGTCTCGGCATCGAGCGACCACATGCCTTCAAAAGCGGCGTTTCGCAGCGTCAGCTTGCCGTCGGTGCCAAACACCGTGACCGCCTCGTGTAGCTTGTCCAGCGTGGCCCGCTGCACCTTGATCAATGTGTTGTAGCGGGCCTGCAGAGACAGCTGGTCGGTCATGTCTTCAAAGATCAGGAGGACACCGCCCAGAGGATGGCGTTGCCGGGCAACGCGCAGCGTACGACCGTCCGGCAGTGACCACAGCTCATCGGGCTGGTCCTGTCCGGGGGCGGCTTCGTAGTGGGCCAGCTCATTGGCTTTCCACTCACTGAAATCAGCCTGTTCTGGCAGGCGACGCTTTTCGCGCAGGCGATCAAGAAGCGCACCATGGGCCGGGCGCTCATTCAGGAAAGCCTCCTCAAGGCCGAACAGGGTGGCGAAGGCGCGATTGTAAAAAACCAGCCGCTTGGCCCGGTCAAAGATCGCCACCGCCTCGGCCATGTGATTGAGGGTTTCATCATGGGCCTGACGGAAGCGTTTGAGAGCCGCTTTGGCCTCTTCGCCTTCGGTGACATCAACCGCAAAACCTGCGGCTCCACCACTGACCGGGTAGACATAAAAGCGCATGACCCGGCGCTCACCGGCGATGACGGCACCACGCACACTCGTCTGGGCCTGGCCGGTGTTCAGCGCTTCGCGCACCAACTCAGTCAGGCTCGGCTCCAGCATGACCTGCTGGTCTAGCGCGTCAGAGGCTGCTTTGACCTCCACCGCCTCAGCATAGGCCGGGTTTACCCAGACCAGCTTGCCCGCGGCATTCATCCGCCAGGCTGGCGACGGGGCGCGGCCATAGGCTTCCACAAGCGCAACTGAATCCTCGCCGCTTTGAGCGGGCATGGCGTCGACCTGCCCGGCACCGCTTCGCGCTTCGAGGCCGCGGATCGCCGGATCAGTGAACCATAGCACAAGGCGTCGACCAGCCGGGCGTCCATCGGCTTCAATGCGACGCCCGGATGGGCCGGAAATGGACAGCGAGAAAGGCTGGCCGGTTTCCACAAGAGTGCCCATGCGAACCCGAAGGGTCGACAAGTCACCATCAGGGGTGCGCGCGTCAAAATCGGCCAGGGCATCGAGGATCTGGCTGGCAGCATCGCCACTGGCGACCGCGCCCGCACCCAGCTCAGCAAAGCTGACCATCGAAGCAAGGGCCGCTGGACTGCCATGGATCGCGGCCGTGTCCCAGCCGCTGCCGCCGCCCTTGGGCGGGGTGTCCCAGACCAGCACCAGGCCGGGGTGCGCGGCAAACACGCTCTCCGACCGGATCGCCCGATCTTCGGCGCTGATCAGTCGGCTGCGCCATTGCACCCGGGCCTTGCGCGCTCCGGCGGTCAGCCGATAGGCCCAGACAGCGGCAGATAGAGCGAAGGCCACAGCTCCGCCGGTCACAATCAGGGTTGCAAGTTGCATGGGTTCAGCGGCAGTCATGGCGCGACCTTCTCACCGGGGCTGGCGCGCGTCCAAACCAGCTTGGCACGCGGCATAAATTTGCGCAGACGAATCACACCTTACCGGAAGGTAAATCGTCGCGCGACCAAAGTGTGCGCTGAGCCAGCGGGTAGCTGCCTAAAAGTCGTCGTCGTAGGGATGGTCGAGCTGGAAAACCAGAAGATCTTCGCAGCGTGTCAGCCCGTCTGAATGGTCGTCGGGCAGGACGTAGCGTCGGTCAGCCAGGTGATCGCGTGCCGATTGGCGCAAGTGGCGATTGTGGGATATTGGCACACCGCTGGCCCGCTCAAACTCGGCATTCTTGACCCGCCCTGCCGCATTGATGTCGAAAACCACGGGCAGTTCGGCGCGGTAGTCGTGGCTGCCATGGAAGGCAAGCCGCCACAGGGCCCCTGGCATCATGGGGCTGTCGACATCATCGGTTCGAGCCAGCGACTGAATATCGAGCCCGGTGCAGCTACCGGTTCGATTGACCTCAACCGGCGTTGGTGTTGCACAGCCAACAAGCACAAGACACCCCAGAACGGTATGCGGTTTCATGATGGCCCCCTTCATCAGACACGGTGAACTATGGTCAGAAGAAACACGCTCGCCAAGCCCCAGAGGTCAACGAATACGAACAAGGCCTTGCGTGAACTCAATCAGGACCACACAGCCTGTCAGGCCGCTTTCGGACGTTTCAAAAATCCATCTGTCCACACCGCGTCGGGCTTCTCGGTCAAAGCTTCCGCCGGGCACCCCGCGCGCGACGCGCACATCGGTGGTTTCGCCGCTGGGGGCGACATCAAACTGAACGATGGACCAGCCCTGGAGCCCGCGTGACCAACCCCGCGCCGGGTAGTCTGGCAGCTCAGCTGATACCGCACCAACCGGGTCGCCGACACAGCCGGCTGAATCGGCAGCCCGCTCGACATTGGGGGGGATCGGCATATCGCTGGTGGCGATAAAGGGCCGCTCGCGCGGATCGGCAATGGGGTTTAGCTCTACAGCCAATGTGCAGGCAGACAGGGCAAAGGCCGGGACAAGGGCGAGCATACGCATAAGCGCAAGGTGCGCGAAGCAGCAGCGCACGGCAAGTCCTTGATCAGGATGTCGGGCATTTGCTAGATGTGATCTACCAGAGGGGGAATTTAATGAAACGCATACCAGCAGAGGTAACACTTTGCCTTGGCCTGATTGCCGGAGCTTGCGCCTCGGAGCGGATTGATTTTGGTGGTGTGATGTCGCCGATTGATCGCCCGTCGGCCACGACCGCCTGTGACCAGTCCGGGTGGCAAATCGACGAAACTGTTCGGCCGGAATATCCGCGGGCCTTGATCAGTTTTCTCTATCTTAATCAGACCCGAAACGATGTTCGTGAGTTGGTCTATAGCTTTGATATTAATGAGGACGGAGAGCCGAAGAATATCCGCTTCGTTGATCCGCTTGAATATATGGACCATCGCGCCTTGCAGAGCGCCGTCCTAGCTGGGGGTGAAGCCCTTGATCAGTGGACCTTCAAATCGGTCCATCCAGACGGGCCTGTTTATGCAGTAGGCTGCCGCCAGCAATTCAACTTCGGACTTCATCTGTCCCAGAATTGAGGTCAAACTCAATCGCCACAAAAAACCCCGCCGAGGCGACCCGGCGGGGTTTGCTTTGTGGGTCTGGCGCTGTGCCTAGTAGCGGTAGTGCTCGGCCTTGAACGGACCTTTGACTTCCACGCCGATATAGTCGGCTTGCTCATTGGACAGCTCGGTCAGGTTGGCACCCAGCTTGGGCAGGTGCAGAGCCGCGACCTTCTCGTCGAGATGCTTGGGCAGGATGTAGACCTGATTGTCATACTGATCGCCGCGCTGCCACAGCTCGATCTGGGCCAGAACCTGGTTGGTGAAGCTGGCCGACATCACGAAGCTCGGGTGGCCATTGGCGTTGCCCAGGTTCACCAGGCGGCCTTCCGACAGCATGATGATCTTGTGGCCTTCAGGAAACTCAACCATGTCGACCTGCGGCTTCACATTGGTCCACTGGAAGTTCCGAAGAGCTTCAACCTGAATCTCGTTGTCGAAGTGGCCGATATTGCAGACGACAGCCATGTGCTTCATGGCGCGCATGTGGTCGACGGTGACAACGTCCTTGTTGCCGGTGGCGGTCACAACGATGTCCGTCTCGCCAATGACATCTTCCAGGCGCACAACCGCAAAGCCGTCCATGGAGGCCTGAAGCGCGCAGATCGGGTCAACTTCGGTCACTGACACGCGGGCACCAGCGTTGCGCAGGGATTCAGCTGAACCCTTGCCCACGTCGCCATAGCCACAGACCACAGCGGTTTTGCCTGCCATCATCAGGTCGGTCCCGCGACGGATCGCGTCCACAAGGCTTTCACGGCAGCCATAGCGGTTGTCGAATTTCGACTTGGTCACGCTGTCGTTCACGTTAATCGCTGGGAAGGCCAGCTCGCCGCGCTTGGCCAGCTGATACAGGCGCATCACACCGGTGGTGGTCTCTTCTGATACACCCTTGATGGCGGCCTTGGCCTTGGCAAACCAGCCCGGGCTCATCTCGATGCGGCGGCGGATGGCCTTGAAGA
The DNA here is from genome assembly GCA_024178355.1 of Maricaulaceae bacterium EIL42A08. Taxonomy (GTDB): domain Bacteria; phylum Pseudomonadota; class Alphaproteobacteria; order Caulobacterales; family Maricaulaceae; genus Oceanicaulis. The sequence continues at coordinate 152,915 of JAMZNZ010000006.1, forward strand.
GGTACTCTTCTTCTTCCGACTTTGGCTCGCCCAGCGTGGACGGATCGGCTTCAGCCGCTTCGCCCAGCTGCAGATACATGGTCGCGTCGCCACCATCGTCGAGGATCATGTTGGCGGTTTCGCCGTTCGGCCAATGGAAGATGGCGTCGGCGTACTCCCAATACTCTTCCAGCGTTTCACCTTTGTAGGCAAAAACCGGAATGCCCTGATCGGCGATCGCGGCGGCTGCGTGGTCCTGGGTTGAGAAGATGTTGCACGACGCCCAGCGCACTTCAGCGCCCAGCTCGACCAGCGTCTCGATCAGAACTGCGGTCTGGATGGTCATGTGCAGAGAACCGGCAATGCGCGCGCCAGCCAGCGGCCTCTTGCCCTTATACTCTTCACGGAGAGCCATCAGGCCTGGCATCTCGATTTCGGCCATCTCAATCTCGAGACGACCCCAGCCTGCCAGGCTAATGTCTTTGACGTACTGATCTTTTTCAGCACCGGCTGCGGTGAGAAGGGTCATGAAATCTGCCTTACCTGTCTTGGTTATTGTGCGCCATTCAATGGCGCGCGAAGCGAGTGTTCGCGGCGATATAACGCCGCATGGGCGTTCTGGCAAACCTTACAAAGGCAAACAAAGGCTTGAGTCAGGTTTAAGAAGCGGCAAGCATCTTGTATAACCTTTTGTTAAGGACTTCCGAGCGGCTCAAAATGGGTCAGCTTGGCACACACATTGGGTGTTCAAGGCCGATGGACCGGGGGGATCAACGGCCGCTGAGGGGAAGACATCGCCATGGCAAATCTGCCAACAGCCTATGCAAGCCAGCGCTTTGGTCGCAAAACGCTCGACTTCTACGCCGTGGAAGGCGAAGTGGTTGGGGCCGACCCGCGCGCTCGATCAGACGAGCGCCGCCTTGAGGATATCGATGGTGCCCGTCACGCGGTGCGCCTCATGGAAAAGGGCTTCGAGCTTGAACCGGGCCAAGCTGCCACGGTATTGCGCATGCAGCCTGGGCCAGCGCGTCGCTCGCGCCCCGTTGCGGTGGTCAATCACACGGCTAGCAGCTGGTGCCGGACTCATCCTGGTGCAGAAGGCCTTCTGGCCCGGGCCGGTGTGTCCCGAACGCTGAACTGGACGCTGACCATGATGCTGTTTGCATTGGCAGCTATCGCTCTGGTCTGGCCTTTTCTGCGCGCTTTCCTGGTTGAAGTGGACGCAGGCCTGTTTGGTGCTTCACCGGATTTCAACCTTGCTGATCTGGCGGTGGCCGCGCTGCCCGCGCTTTCCGGTTGGAACTTCTCTGAAGCTGTCGCACCGGTCACCGCACCGCTGGTGGCCGCTGCACCTGCATTTGCCAGCTTCGCTGACATGCTGGTTTTCGGTGCAGGCGTGATCCTTGCCACGATTGGTGTTTATACGCTTCGCTCGTGGCGCTTGCTTTGGGCCCCCTTCTTTGTGGGCGCGCTCGGTGCAGTTTCGCTCGGCTATGGCGGTGTTGCCGGAATGGTGGAGCCTGCGTTGTCAGGGCTTGGCATGGCGGCAGCGGTTTTTCTTCTGGGCGGCCTGATCAACCGTATCCGTGATGGTGCTCGCCTCGAGGCGCGAATTGCGGTCCTGTGTGATCATCTCCTGCGCCAGGGGCCGCAGGATGCCGTGGTGCCAGCCTTGACCGACGAGCCCGTTGAGCAGGTCGAGCCCGAGGCCGACGTTGAGGACGCTATTCCCGCTGTCGCAGCAACTGCTGCTGCCGCCAGCTTGCGGGAATCGGATGCTGGGGATGTTGATGCTCAGGCCGTCCCTGTCGAGGCTGATGATCTGGAAGCCGTTGTTGAGGAAGCAGCCGCCGCTGAACGCAGTGTGCTGGAAGATATCGAAGCGATTGAAGTGGAGACTGTCGACGCTGAGGATGCTCAAGACGAGGCTGGCGATAGTGCGGATGCCCTTGTTGAAGAAGGATCGGTTCAAGAGGTTGAGGCACCTACCGATACGTCATCCGCTCCAGCGGCTGAAACGCCAGCCCACGCGCAAAGTGAGACCGGGCCTGAAGTCGAAGCTGTGACCCAGGCGCAGGATGATGCTGTAGTGGAGACCGAGATCGAGACCGAGGTAGAGGTTGAGGGCTCTGGTCCTGCAGCTGAGGCTGAGTCGGGACCGACAGCGGCAACAGACGTGACTGAGACTGAAATCGACGGCGAGGCCCGCGATCAGATTGAGACCCGCGAGCCCGAACCGGCGGATCTGAGCGCCGACACGACACCGGCTGGCCTTGATCCTGAGGAAGCTGAGCGACTTCGGAACGATCCGCGCTATGCGTCGCGGGCGATTGTCCTACCTCCACCACCGCCAATGCCGGCTCCGGCCAGTGCGCTGGGTGAAGGCAGCGGGGAAGCGATTGATCGAGGCGAAACGACGACGCTGAAACCATCCGCGCCACTGGTTGATAACGTCATCCCGATTTTTGCGGCACCGTCTTCCCCTCAAGTGGAGACGGACACTGAAGCCACCAAACAGGATGATGAAACCAACGAGCCGGCCTAGCGTTTACTCGTCAAACCCGCGCTCAACCAGATCAGCCAGGGCCTCGACAGCTGCATCGGCGTCGGGGCCAGCGGCACCGATCGTGATTTGTGAGCCAATCCCGGCGGCCAGCATCATAAGATCCAGCGCTGAGTCAGCGGTGACAGTTTCCGCATTGCGGGTCACGCTGACATCCGCGTCAAAGCGGTCGGCTTCAGCTACGAACTTTGCCGAGGCACGCGCGTGTAGTCCACGCTCATTGCAAATGGTCACAGTGCGTTGTGGGGTCACGATGCGTCCAGAATTTCTGAGGCGATGGCGATATAGCGTTTGCCGGCCTCGGTCGCACTTTTGGCCAGCTCATCAACAGTGAGGCGCGTGCGCGCTTCAGCCAGCTTGATCAGCATCGGAAGGTTCGCGCCTGCGATCACCTCTACCTTGCCCTTGTCCAGAAGCGATATCGACAGGTTAGACGGTGTGCCACCGAACATGTCTGTCAGGATAATAACGCCGGAACCGGTATCGGTTTCCTCGACCGCCTTGCGGATATCATCGCGCCGACGTTCCATGTCGTCGTCGGGGCCAATACAAATGGACGTACACGCGTCCATCTGGCCCACCACATGCTCAGTGGCAGCAACAAGCTCGTCCGCGAGACGACCATGGGTGACGACAACAATGCCAATCATGTGAGCGATATTGCCCTGAAACAAACTTACACGCGAGTTATGTAAGCCTTCTTTTGCAGATGCGAAAAGACCCTATCGGCATAAGGCCGCAGTCAGTCGGTTAGTGTAACGGCTGGCAGGTCGACGGTAAAACGTGCTCCGGTTCGGTCCGATCGGTTGGAGGCATGGATGTGGCCGCCATGGGCCGTTACAATCTGACGCGCGATTGCCAGACCCAGACCGGAGTGCGATCCGAACGCTGCCCCGCTGGGGCGTTGGGTGTAAAAGCGCTCGAAAATGGTCTCGAGATTTTCCGTCGGAATACCAGGGCCTTCGTCGAGAACTTCAACCCTTATCCATCCATGGTGCTGACCGCGTCGACGGAGGGTCACTTGCACCAGACCGCCCTCCGGCGAAAAGGTAATGGCGTTTTCGACCAGATTGATGAAGACGCGACTGAGCGGCCCCTCATGGCCGCGGATATGCAGATCCAGATCCCTCGCCAATAGTTTGACCTTAACGCCTGGCTTGCTTTCGGAGCGGGAAGATCCATCCGGATTCATATAGATGGAGACAATCCCGGCCAGCAGGCGATCCATGTCGATGACAGCCAGGTCCTCTCGCGCAAGTTCGGCATCAAGCCGTGAGGCGTTGGAGATGTCCGTAATCAACCGGTCAAGACGCTTCACATCGTGCTGAATGACGCCAATCAGTTTTGCGCGTTTCTCGTCATCCTTGGCCAGCGGCAGAATTTCGGTGGCCGACCGGATTGAGGTCAACGGGTTCTTGATCTCGTGGCTAACATCTGCCGCGAAGCTCTCGATGGCATCCAGTCGGTCGTAGAGCGCGTCCGTCATCGCGTTGAAGGCCCGGCCCATATCCCCGATTTCATCGCGCCGCTTGCTCATGTCTGGCAAAGGGACGCGTCGCCCACCGGCCAGGCGGACCGCGCGGGCGGCATCTGCGAGCCGTCTGACCGGGCGGGCGATGGAGCCCGTCAGCCAGAGGGCACCGGTCATGATCGCCACAAAGGCTGTGATCGCAAACGGAAGGATCGCCCGACGTTCCGCGGCGATGAGTTGATCAAAATCGTAGGATTCATAGGTGACCGTGCCCACCACTGCTTCAATCAGCTTGATCGGGATGGTCACTGAAACAATGCGCTCACCATCAGGCCCCCGCCTTAGACCGGTTTGCGGTTCGCCTGTTTCAAAGGCTTCCTTGACTTCCTCGATGAGGTCGCGGTCCAGTCGCGCCCGGGTTTCCCGGTTCAAAAACAGGCTTCCCAACCAGTCCTCAAAGCGTCGAAGATGGCTTCGATCCGCTCGCTCCGGGGTGCCAAGCGGGGCAAGGATGCTTTCTTCCACCTCGCCGAGGATAAGGTCGCTGTCGGCGATGCGCCGTGGTCCTGGCTCATAAAGCAGGGCGCGCGTTTCATCGGGCACGTAGAGCTTTGACAGGCGGCGCAGGACTTCGCGTGCACCTTCTGCGTCCATGCGCGGGCCCGGCGTCACGCCGGTAACCGAGGTCTCGGTGATGACGTTCGCGATGATTTCTGCCTGAGCGGTCAACGAGTCGACCTTGGCGTCGACCAGACCGCGACGATTCTCGGTAATCGCCACCATCCCGCCGAGCAGAACGAGCAATGACGCCAGATTGACGCCAATAATGGTCCACGCCAGCCTCGAGGTGAACGATCGGCGCAGCCAGGCTGTGGAGCGAAGCAGGGAGACCCGTGCGCGCCTAAGCCTCTTTGTATCGGTATCCGACGCCATAAAGAGTCTCGATCCCGTCAAAGCTGGTATCAACCTGGCGGAACTTCTTGCGGATGCGCTTGATGTGGCTGTCGATAGTGCGGTCGTCGACATAGACCTGATCGTCGTAGGCGGCATCCATCAGATTGTCGCGGCTTTTCACAAAGCCTGGGCGATGGGCGAGCGACTGCAGGATAAGGAACTCCGTCACGGTAAGCCGGACGGGTCGGCCCTCCCACAGGCACGCATGACGATTCGGGTCCATGGTGAGCTTGCCGCGCTGAATGGCCTTCTGGTCGCTGCTATCACCGTCCAGCTCTGGATCCGATTGAGAGCGCCTCAGCACAGCCTTGATGCGGCGCGCCAGAAGCTGCTGGGAGAAAGGCTTGGCGATATAATCATCGGCCCCAAGATCCAGCCCCAGTGCCTCATCGAACTCCTCGTCCTTGGAGGTCAGGAAGATCACTGGCAGATTCGAGCTCTGGCGCACCCGGCGCAGAAGTTCCAGCCCATCCATACGCGGCATTTTGATATCAAAGATGGCCAGATCCGGCGGGTTGTCGATCAGTTGGGGTAAGGCTGTCGCGCCATCATTGAAGGCATGCACGTTATAACCCTCATTCTCCAGGAACATGGAGACGGAGGTCACGATATTTTCGTCGTCATCAACCAGCGCGATGGTGGCCATGGGCTTTCTTTCCTTGCCGTCTGAAGCCTGCAAAGCAGACGGAACTGGCCCAGCTTATCGGTCACGTCCGCTGTGGCAAGCCACGGTTACGCACGGTTAAGCACGTTCAGTGCAGGTTATCAGGCTCAAGACCTATGACAGGCGGGCAGCAGGCTATGGCGGGCAAAGATACCCATCACGAAGTCTTTGTGAAAAAACACAAAAAGGCCTCATGGACCCTGGTTGAAGCGATTGTGGATCGCAATGATGCCATGGCGCTGGGGCAAAAGTTGAAGAATGCCCATCCGCAAGGGTCGGTGCGTGTCGTCAAGGAAGTCTGGCAGCCGTCTGAAGGTGAATTTCTTGGCACCACCATTTTCGAATCGGGCAATGAGCCGTTTTCAGACCCTGAAGAGAAGACGGCTGAGGCGTCGATTCCCTGCCTGACACCGTCTGATCTGGCCGGTCCAGCTGCGCGCGATACAATGCGCCGCGTACTCTCGGGCTGGTTGGAGCGTAACCAGGCCGTCCCGATGGAGCTCTTGCACCGGGCTGATCTGATTGAGGATCTCGACGGCTCCGACACCGATCTTCAGCATGCCATCCAGAAAGTCGCTTTGGCCCGCGCCAGCCAGTCCGATGCTTCGGTTCACGCCTATGTGCGCCTGATCACAGAGCTGGTGGAAAAGGGCGTGACCCAGGCGCGCAAGGAAGCCAAGGCCGCAAAAAAATCACCGAAGGGCAATTCCTTTGCTGAAATTGTCAGCAAAATCCATTCAGAGGGCGCACCGGAGAAGCGACTGCGAAAGGCCATCGCCGAGCAGCTGAGTGATGCCAGAGACTTTGGAGAGAAGGCCGAGCTGATCCTGCAGATGCACAAGGACCTGCCCGATGATCCCGAAGCACGCGCGTTTGCAGCACGCGAGACGGACAACTTCCTGGCTGAAATCCTCAGTTTTGATGGTGGCCTGCGCGGTGTGATCGGCAATGCGCCTGAGCTGGGTGATCAGATCACACGGATGACTGCGCTCTATGAAGGTAAACCGGATAGCGAGGACCTGGCCGAGGCTCCCAAATCATCCCGTGAGCTTGCAGCGAGCTTTGCTGAAAAGGCTTTTCCCACCAGCCATATTGAGATCGCCAAGCGTATTCTTGATGCTTTGCGCGCACCCAAACGCTTTCGTCCGGACAGCGTAATGGATGAGATCACGCTGGCGCGAAAGCTGGCTCAGCGCCTGATCGTGGCGGCAGGACCGAACCTGCATCCGGACTCGCTGGTGGATGCCTTCACCCATCGCTCGGCCAAATTCCTGGCTCCTGAGGTCATTGATGAAATCCTGGAGTCGGCCAATGGCATCGAGGAGCAGATCGAGCGCCTCTACCAGGTTGAAGACAATATCGTGGGTGACCAGAACAAGAAGAAGCTCGCCTCTTACCTTCGCGCCCGGATCGGTAGCCCGCAGGCGGAAAGCCATTTTGTGCGCGGTGAAGGTCAGCCTTTGGAGCGCCTCGCCCGCCTGACCAGTCTTCAAAGGCGGGCCTTGAAGAGCAGCTTTCCCAAGGACGCCAAGGCGGAGCTTGCGGCGGCCTTTGATGCGCTGGGCCTCAAAGTCCTTGATGAAACCAAGATATTCACCCGGCTTGCCAACGCTGATCGTCCACCGCTTGAAAGTGCGCGGGCTCTGTTAAAGTTGGCCGCATCGGGCGTCCTGCCGACGGGGCAATGTTGCGAGGACGCCAAGGCGCGCGCCCTTCGCCTGCTAACCAGCGACCGGGGCAAGGCGGCATCTGGCGAGGCCGAGAACCGCCCGGTGCTCACTGAGATCCAATGCCTGATGGGCCAGATCGCGGCGGCTTAGGGCTTCTGAAGTGGCAAAGAACAAAGAACCCCGGCGTATCGCTCCGCCGGGGTTTGAAGTCTTGTCTTGGCCCGGTTGATCCGGGCCATCCATGCTGGAACGCTGGAATATTCTGTAACGGTACAGAATGGGTCCCCCGGACAAGCCGGGGGATGACCCTATGAGGTGTTACGGCCTACGCCGCGGCGCGCTGGCGCAGCACGTAGTGCAGGATGCCGCCGTTTTGCACGTAGTCGAGCTCGTTCTCGGTATCGATGCGAGCCAGCAGCTCCGTGGCGGCTGTACGGCCGTCTTCGTAGGTGATCTCCAGCGTGACGGTGCCGCGCGGGGTGACGCCCTCAACGCCTTTCAGGGCGACGGTTTCCTTGCCGGTGATCCCCAGGCTCTCCCAGCTTTCGCCGTTCTGGAACTGCAGCGGAAGCACGCCCATGCCGATCAGGTTGGAGCGGTGGATGCGCTCAAAGCTCTCGGTGATGACCGCTTTCACGCCCAGCAGGCGGGTGCCTTTGGCGGCCCAGTCGCGTGAAGAGCCAGTGCCGTATTCCTTGCCGCCAAAGACGACCAGCGGTGTACCGCTTTCGGCATATTTCATGGCTGCGTCATAGATCGGCATTTCTTCGCCGGACGGCTGGAACTTGGTCACGCCGCCTTCAACGCCAGGCACCATCTGGTTCTTGATGCGGATATTGGCAAAGGTGCCGCGCATCATGATGTCGTGATTGCCCCGGCGAGCGCCGTAGGAGTTGAAGTCGCGCGGGGTGACGCCGTTGTCCTGCAGGAACAGGCCTGCCGGGCTATCAGCCTTGATCGAACCGGCCGGAGAGATGTGGTCGGTGGTGATGGAGTCCGCAAACAGGCCCAGGATACGCGCGCCGGAGATGTCCTTCGGCGGAGCCACATCGGTGGTCATGCCTTCAAAGAAGGGCGGGTTGGCCACATAGGTGGAGTCCGGCCAGTCATAGGTCAGACCGCCAGAGGTCTCGATCGCCTGCCAGGTTTCATCGCCCAGGAAGACGTTGGCATAACGCTCGGCGAACATTTCAGGGGTGACCGAGTTGCGAACCACTTCTGCGATTTCAGCAGAGCTCGGCCAGATGTCTTTGAGATAGACCGGCTTGCCGTCTGGGTCCTGACCAATGGGATCTTCGGCCACATTGATATTCATCGTGCCCGCAATGGCGTAGGCGACCACTAGCGGAGGGCTCGCCAGGTAGTTGGCGCGCACGTCCGGGCTGACCCGGCCTTCAAAGTTGCGGTTGCCCGACAGCACCGAGGTCGCGACCAGATCGCCGTCCTTGATCGCCTTGGAGATTTTCTCCGGCAGCGGACCGGAGTTACCGATACAGGTCGTGCAGCCATAGCCGACCAGGTTAAAGCCCAGCGCATCCAGATCGTCCTGCAGCCCGGCACGCTCCAGATAGTCGGTCACGACCTGGGAGCCCGGGGCCAGCGAGGTCTTCACCCACGGCTGGACTTTCAGGCCTTTTTTCAGGGCGTTGCGTGCGACGAGGCCTGCACCCAGCATCACGCTCGGGTTGGAGGTATTGGTGCACGAGGTGATCGCGGCAATCACCACATCGCCGTGGCCAATGGTGTAATCCTCACCGTCCACTTTCACGCGGCGGCTGGCATCGTCGGTCTTGGAGAATTCGCGATCGAGTTCCACCGCAAACGCTTCCGCTGCACCGTCCAGCGGCACGCGATCCTGTGGACGCTTCGGACCAGCCAGCGACGGTACGACAGTGCCCAGATCCAGTGACAGAGTGTCGGTATAGACCGGGTCTTCGGTACGGGTCGGGCGGAACATGCCCTGAGCCTTGGCGTACTGCTCGACCAGCTGAACGCGGCCCTCTTCGCGACCTGTGGCGCGCAGATATTCCAGCGTCTCGTTGTCGACCGGGAAGAAGCCGCAGGTCGCGCCATACTCAGGGGCCATGTTGGCGATGGTGGCGCTGTCTTCCAGCGACAGATTATCAAGGCCCTCGCCATAGAATTCCACGAACTTGCCGACCACGCCCTTCTTGCGCAGCATCTCCACGACCGTAAGCACCAGGTCGGTGGCCGTTGCGCCTTCAGACAGCTTGCCCGTCAGTTTAAAGCCAATGACTTCCGGGATCAGCATGGAAATCGGCTGACCCAGCATGGCGGCTTCAGCTTCAATGCCGCCAACACCCCAGCCCAGAACGGCCAGGCCGTTGATCATGGTGGTGTGGCTGTCGGTGCCGACCAGCGTGTCCGGGTAGGCGTAGGTGACGCCGTCTTCATCCCTGGTCCAGACTGTCTGAGCCAGGTTTTCCAGGTTCACCTGGTGGCAGATACCGGTGCCCGGCGGAACAACGCGGAAATTGTCAAACGCGCTCGCGCCCCACTTCAGGAACTTGTAACGCTCGCCGTTACGCTCGTATTCGCGCTCCACATTGCGCTTGAAGCTGTCTTCGTGGCCGAAATAATCCACCATCACCGAGTGGTCGATCACCAGATCAACCGGCACCAGCGGGTTTACAGACTTGGGATCACCGCCCAGCTGGGTGGTGGCGTCGCGCATGGCGGCCAGGTCCACAACCGCCGGAACGCCGGTGAAGTCCTGCATCAGCACGCGGGCCGGACGATAGGCGATCTCGTGGCTGGACTTGCCCTCCTTCGTCCAGGCGGCAACGGCCTCAATGTCGGCCTTGGTCACCGTGCGCCCGTCTTCAAAGCGCAGCAGGTTCTCAAGCAGGACCTTCAGCGTGTAGGGCAGCTTGGAGGCACCGGCGAGCCCGTTCTTTTCGGCCTCCTTCAGGTCGAAATATACGTAGGTCTCGCCCGCGACGGTCATTTCGCGGCGGCAATTGAAGCTGTCCAGTGAAGCCATGGTCTGTCCTCATGCTTGGGGGCCGGTCGCTTGCATCAGGCACGCACGCAATCGATCGGCGCAAATCCCTGTGAAAGCCACAGGGCGGAAGGGGTTTCGCGCGCGTTTTAACGCCGTCATTTGTGCTCTGCAATGCGGCGAAGGGACTAGGCCTGCAGTAAATCTCTGAGAATAGGTCGCAAATGAGGGTGCGCAGGCGGTTTGGGGTTTGGACACAGCGCCAAAACCGGCCTAATTCTGCGGCCATGAGCTTGCCTTTTCCCACCGCGTCTGACCGCGCCACCGTGCGCGCGAGCAGCGTGACCCTGTCGCGGGGTGGACGCACGCTGGTGCGCGATCTGAATTTTGAGGCTGGACCGGGTGACGCGCTTGTCATTACCGGCCCCAACGGTGCGGGCAAAACGACGCTGCTGCGTGCGATTGCTGGCTTTATCCATCCCGATGGCGGCGACATCCATATTGAGCCTGCTGTCACGGGTCGCATCGCTTTTCTTGGTCATGCCGATGGCCTGAAGCCGGGCGAAGCCGTTCGCGATGCGCTGAGCTTCTGGTCGCTGCTTCAGGGTGTCGACAGTGCTGTGGTGGAGCCTGTCATGCGGCGCATGGCGGTGGCGCATCTGGAGAACCGGGCGTGTGGAACGCTGTCGGCGGGCCAGCGTCGGCGGACCGCGATTGCCCGTTTGGCGCTGTCCAATGCCTCTATCTGGATTCTGGATGAACCGACTGCGCCGCTTGATGCCAAAAGCCGGGCGCGGCTGGCTGACCTCATCGCAGACTTCCGCGCCTCGGGCGGGCTGGTAATCGCCACGACCCACGCTGCGCTTGACTGGCCGGACCAGACGCAGCTGGATCTCACCGAAGCTGCGACGGCTGCAAGGGTGAGCGCATGAGCGCGATGGCTCTCTTTGCTCGCGAAGTCCGGCTCGCCTGGGCGGGCGGTGGCGGTCCGGCAGGCCCGGCAGCGTTTAATCTCGCCGCCTTGGCGCTGGCGCCGCTGGCCATTGGCCCGGACGCAGAAACGCTCGCTGCAGCAGGTCCAGGCATCATCACCTTCGCCGCTTTGCTGGCGACGCTGCAGCCAGCGGAGCGCATTTTCGGTGAAGACGTCGCCGACGGCACGCTGGAGCTTTATGCGCTGTCTGGCGTCGGCCTCGCGATTGCCAGCCTGATGAAGGCACTTGCCTTTACGTTGGCCGTCTTCTGGCCGCTGCCGGCTCTGGCGTTTCTGGGCGGGCTTGCCTACGGGCTGGAGCCTGTTTCGGCACTTGTCCTGTCGGCGGGTCTGCTTCTGGCGGCTCCGGGTCTTGCGCTGGTTGCGGCTTTTGCCGGCGCGCTGGCGGCGGGCTTGAAGCGCGCCGGGCTGCTGATCGCGCTCATCGCAGCGCCTTTACAGGTGCCGCTTCTGGTCTTCGCCGCAGGTGCAGGGCGTGCAGCCATGGACGGCACGCCGACCGTGCTGCCCAACCTGATGATGGCCGCGGCCTTCACCCTCGCCGCGCTGGTTCTGGCACCGCTGGGGGCGGCGGCGGCGCTGCGCGCGAGGCTGGAGTGACGATCACAGCCGCGTCAGGCGGTCGCTCACCTCTTGCTCAGCCCAACACAGGACGCTAACTGACGCCTCATGTGGTCTTATTTCGCCAATCCTGAACGCTTTGATCGCCTCGCCGCAGCCATGCTGCCCTGGACTTGGGGTCTGACGGTTTTGCTGTTTGCGATTGGCCTGCCCTGGGCGCTGGTGTTTTCGCCGGCCGACTACCAGCAGTCTGAAACCGTGCGCATCATGTATGTCCACGTGCCAGCCGCCTGGCTGGCCATGGCGGCCTATGCCGGGCTTGGGGTGTCTAGCTTCGTCTACTTTATCTGGCGTCATAACCTGGCCGACCTTGCCGCCCGGGCGCTGGCTCCGGCCGGAGCGGTCTTCGCCTTCCTCTGCTTGGTGACGGGAGCCCTGTGGGGCCGTCCCATGTGGGGCGCATGGTGGGTTTGGGATGCGCGCCTGACCTCCATGCTGGTGCTGTTCCTTCTGTATCTTGGGTACATGGCGCTGCGCGGGGCCATCGAGGATGAGAAGCTGAGGGCGCGTGCCGGATCGATCCTGGCCATGGCGGGCCTCATCAACCTGCCCATCATCAAATTCTCTGTGGACTGGTGGAATACGCTACACCAGCCTGCCAGCGTCATCCGTTTTGATGGTCCGACCATTCACGCGTCAAAGCTCTGGCCGCTGTCCATTATGGCGCTGGCCTTTACCGTGCTGCTCACTGCTCTGGTGCTGACCACCATGCGCACGATGATTGTGGAGCGGCGACTGGAGCGCCTCGAGCGCCAGCGCGAAAGCCGTCTGGAAGCAGAGGCTGCCCTATGACTGAGTGGCTGGGCATGGATGGATACGCGGCCTTTGTCTGGCCCGCCTATCTTCTAACGCTGGTATGTGTGGGCGGGCTCGTGCTGCACGCGGTTTTGCGACGTCGTGCCACCGCGAAGCGTCTGGCTGAGCTGGAACAGGTCGAGGGCGAGGCATGAACCGCATCCTGATGGCCGCGCCGCTGATGACCATCGCGCTGATCCTTGGCGTCATGGGTTATGCGCTGTTCAACAATAAAGGGGGCATCGACCCCCAGGTGGGTCAGCCGGTCCCGGCTTTGCCGCTAAGAGATTTTCCCGGCGGTGAAGGCGACTTTGATCCTGCCATGGTTGAGGGGCCGTACCTGTTGAATTTCTGGGCCAGCTGGTGCCCGCCCTGTGTGGTGGAGCACCCCCTGCTTCAAGAGCTTCATGACCAGGGCGTTCCGATCATGGGGGTCGTCTATAAGGATGAGCCCGCGGATGCGAACCGCTTCCTCAATCGCCTGGGTGATCCCTTTGCAGCCCTGGCTGCGGACGAGGAAGGCCGGGTCGGCTTTGAGCTGGGCGTGACCGGCCCGCCGGAGACCTTCCTGGTGGACGCAGACGGGATTGTGCGCGCGCGCTGGCGCGGTGCGGTGACCGACCAGGTCTGGGTCAGCGTGTTTGAAGACGAATGGAACGCGGCTGGCGGAGCGCCCGTTGATGTGCGTCAACTGCCCAGCCTCGGGGCCCCGGCCTCGGCGTCCTAGTCTTCCGCCTTCTTCTTCTTCGCTTTTTTCTTTTTCTTCTTGGCTTTTTCGGCGGCCTTGGCCTTGGCTTTCGCCTTCTTGGCCTTGACCTTGGCTTTTTTAGCTTCGGCCTTGGCCGCCTCAGCCCCCAGATCTACGGCGCGGGAAATCCGGCTCAGGGCTTCGGCAAAGCTGGCGCGCTTGTTTTTAGGCAAGGCCGCGAGGATAGCAGCATCGGCCGCCTTGGCACCTTCAATCGCGGAGTTGAAAAGCGTGCGTCCGGCTTCGGTGAAGCGGATGGAGTTGGCGCGGGCGTCGCCGGGAGCTTTCTGGCGCTCCAGATAGCCCTTCTTGGCCATACGCGAGACCAGCTCTGCCAGCGTAGAACGGTCGATACCGGTGGACTTGACCAGTTCGGTCTGGGTCAGGCCTTCCTTGGCGTTGACCGCACACAAAACCGCAAACTGGCGCTGTGTGATCTCGACACCGCCGGACGCTTCGGCAAACTGGTCAGAGGCAAACTGCTGGGCGCGATGGAGGAGGTGACCTGGCGATGTAGCAAGGTCGTAATCGACATCTTCAGCCATAAATCCCACCCTCTGGCGACCGAACGCGTTGAAGATTACCAGCAATTCGCGACGGTTCCATTACACAAACGTCTTGAGACGGAATTTCTTTTTAACGGGTATCCCACAGGGAGATCGCCATGGCAGACCTCAACCCCGCGTTTTCCAACCGTATTCCCAGTGACGATGATCGCGTGCGCCAGATCTGTGATCATTGTGGCTTCATCGATTATGTGAACCCGAAAATCGTGGCTGGAGCCGTGGTCGAGGCTGAGGACGGACGCATCCTGATGTGCAAGCGCGCGATTGAACCCAGAAGCGGCTTTTGGACCTTGCCTGCCGGCTATATGGAAAATGGCGAGAGCGTCTCGGATGGGGCCGCGCGAGAAGCCCGGGAGGAGGCCTGCGCCGAGATCGAGATCATCGACATGCTGGGGATGTACTCCATCCCGCGCATTTCACAGGTGCAGATCTTCTTTCGTGCGCGCCTTGCCAATCCGCATATCGCAGCGGGCCCTGAAAGCCAGGAGGTGGCGCTTTATCAATGGGAGGAGATTCCCATGAATGAGCTGGCCTTCCCGTCGGTCCGCTGGGCGCTGGAAGACTGGCGCGCGCGTAAAGGCACGACCGGCCAGCCGCCAGCTCTGCGCACTCAAGGTGTTGATTTAAAGCCTTACTAGTCGGCTGCTAGCCTCGACCGCCGGTGGGGTCGATGGGATCGTCAACGGGGCCAGGACCACCGGGATCAGCCGGTGCGCAATAGGGCCAGCCAGGAGTGTTGGGGCCACCATCAGTGCAGGTGGATTCGCCAGCTGGAATGATCGAACAGGCACCAAGGCCCAGCACAGCGATCAGAAGCACGCCTGCGCGTGCGAACGACTTGGTGTCCATGATCTCCCCCTCATGGCAGTGCGCAGACCAGCCTGCGACACGGCCCAGCCATGATTGCGCCCTATCGCTGAGGGAGCAAGGCTCCGGTCCATTAAAGTTCACGCGGCCTTAACGCCGTTCGGGTTTGGTTAAGGCTTGATTGATGCCCGCTACCTGTTCGGAAGCCGCCATGCCTGCCCGTCGCAACCGTCGTCGCTCTGCTGGTCCCAAACCCCGCCCGATCCTTCGGATGGTGGTCTCGGTCTGCATTGTGGTCAGCCTGGCGGTCGGGGCCTGGGTCATCCATCTCGCCCGCACCCTGCCTGACCTTGATGGCCTTGAAGCTGCGCCGCGCTCAGGCGAAGTGGTTCTGGTTGACCGCAACGGTCGCACGATCGCGCGCCGCGGCACCGTCTCTGAGGACGCCATTCAGGCGGATGACCTTCCTGAAGCCCTGGTGGATGCCGTGCTGGCTGTGGAGGACCGGCGTTTCTATGGTCATTTCGGCGTTGATATCATCGGCACCGGCCGCGCTGCGCTTGCGAATCTTCAAGCGGGCCGCGTAGTGCAGGGTGGCTCGACGATCACCCAGCAGCTGGCCAAAAATCTCTTCCTGACGTCTGATCGAACCATCACCCGCAAAATGCAGGAGATGATGCTGGCGCTCTGGCTGGAGCGCCGCTTCACCAAGGATGAAATTCTCGCGCTTTACCTGAACCGGGTCTATTTCGGTGCCGGAGCCTGGGGCGCTGAAGCGGCGTCGCGGCGCTATTTCGGCAAACCGGCTGACGACCTTGCCATTGGTGAAGCGGCCCTGCTAGCCGGTTTGCTCAAAGCGCCGTCGCGTTATGCGCCCACCAATGACGCCACGCGGGCCAGCGTGCGCGCCACCGTCGTGCTCGACCTGATGCTTGCGTCCGGGCGTATAACCGAGGCTGAGCGCATTGCCGCCGCCCAGGTGCCCATCCGGGTGTCGCGTGGAGCGTCGAGCCCGGGTGCCGGCTGGTTTGCCGACTGGATCATTCCTCAGGTGCGTGAGCTGTCTGAAGGCTATACTGGCGATCTGATCGTGCGTACGACACTCGACGTAAATGCTCAGCGCGCCGCAGAGGCGGCGCTGCGCCTTGGGCTTTCAACGCCAGAGTGGGCTCGCGGGGCGAGCGAAGGCGCGCTGATTGCGCTGGATGGCGCTGGCGGTGTGGCCGCGATGGTTGGCGGGTCGGATTACCGGGAGGCTCCGTTCAATCGCTCGGTGAATGCCCTTCGCCAACCCGGTTCAGCCTTCAAGCCATTTGTTTACCTGACGGCGTTTGAGGCCGGTTACGGCCCCGATGATATCTTTGAAGATGCGCCGGTTCGATATGGCGATTGGGCCCCTGAAAACTACAACGGTCGCTACGAAGGCGAGATGACGCTGGAGCGCGCCTTTGCTAGATCCTCAAACTCTATCGCGGTGCAGGTATCAGAGGCGGCGGGTCGCGGCTGGGTGGTCAGGGCCGCACGCCGCATGGGCATCGACAGCCCGATCCAGAATACTCACTCGCTCGCGCTGGGCTCCTATGAGGTCACCCCGATTGAGCTGGCTGCCGCGTATCTGCCCTTCATGAATGGCGGGCGTGCAGTCGATCCCCATGCGATCCTGACGATTGAAACGGCGGACGGGACACTGCTCTTTCAGCATCAGCGGGTTCAGGGTGACCTGGTATTGGCTGGACGGGTGCTGGGCCAGATGGAACAGATATTCTCTGCCACAGTGGACTATGGCACGGGCCGCGGTGCCCAGGTGGCCGGGCGAACAGTTCGCGGCAAGACCGGAACCACCAACGACTCCCGCGACGCCTGGTTTGCAGGCTGGTCCGAAGGCCTGACCGCGGTAGTCTGGATGGGCAATGACGACTTCTCGGCGACAAAGAACGCCGTTGGCGGCGCTGGTCCGGCTCGGGTATTCGCCCGCTTTATCGAGGCCACTCCGGTTTACCCGGCATCGCTGGACAGTCTTCTCGCCGACCGGAGTTTTGATCCGGTGGCCTCATTGCTTCAGGGCGATGCCGAGATGCCTGCGCCTGCTGGCGATGAGCAATTGGACGATGCTGAGGGTGGTGAAGACGGCGAGACGGATCCGCTGGCGGATCTTCTGACCCGGCTCGATACCGGCAATCGTCCCTGATATCAGCGCGGGTGGATCACGACCGTATCAAGCACGATCTGCGCGCGCCCTTCACCCAGAAGCCGGTCTGTATCCTGCTGCAGCATGTCTGCAATAAGCTCCGCATCGGGCAGATAGCCCCACTGATACATGCGACCGCCATAGATGAGCAGGGATTCTGCGTAAGCGTCCTGTAGCCAGACCTCGCGCTCTTCAATCAGTCGCCGCGTGCTTCGCGCTGGAGCATCCAGCGCAACCCGGACCTGAAGCATGCCACGTGTGCGCCGACCGTCCTGAACCGAGGTCTGCAAGGCTGGCATGCGCACATAGCTCGCCGCGGCTGACAGCGCGCGGCCATCATCGTCTGAAGAGGGCTCTTCAGCCGGAGGGGCTGGCGCAAAGGCCATCGCACCCGGACCTGCCGTCATCGTCAGGGCCAGGGCGGCACCAAACGCGCCAAGCGAGGATTTGAACTCGAATGCCATGGGGTGACCCTGCCATATCGAGGTAAAAATTCCGTTCGCCTGCCTTCGCGCCGAGCAAATGGGGGTCTCACCGGGGTGAATAGCAAAGACTTAAGGCCAATCTGCGAGAACCCCCGCCCAGAAAGGCGGAGTGTTCAGCCGCTGAAATTGTCCTTGCCGTCTTGCTTGTGCCCCTGATGCGCCCTAGCTCAAGCTTCACATTGAAACGGAGCCCTGCCGATGTCCCGCCTTGCCCTGAACCTGTCTGCTGCCGCCAGCCTTCTTGCTCTTGGTGCAGCGCCCGCCTTCGGCCAGCTTGCCGGTGGTGCAGCAGAGGTCGACCGGTCGCTGAATTTCGTTTCAGCTGGGGCAGCCTACCTGCCCGATTATACAGGGTCTGATGACTACCGCGTTATTCCATTTGGTGCGGTGCGTTGGCAGATTGGGGATATTGTAACACGGTCAGATGGCCCTGGGCTCGCGGTTGACTTGTATCGCAATGGTAGCGTGACGGCAGGTGTATTTGGCCGATGGGCTGCCGGTCGCAATGATGTCGATGACGCAGTTGTTTCCCTGCTGCCAGAGATTGATAACTCGATCATTGCTGGCGGCTTCGTGGACGTGATGCTTGCGGAAAATTTCCTGACAGGTTTTGACCGCTTCGCCGTTAACCTACGGATTGGTGCGGACATTTTAGGGCGTTTTGAAGGCGCTGCTTGGACAGGTTCTGCCACCTATACAACTGCCCTTTCGCGCACCAGCCTTTTCGTGCTGTCAGCTTCGGTATCCGGATTTTCTGACAACTACGCCGATACGCTGTTCTCCATTGATGCAGCAGGCGCAACCGCGTCCGGCCTGCAGGCCTTTCAGGCCGAAGGCGGTGTGCAGGACATCGGCCTGACGTCCATCCTCACCGTCGGCGTCGGCGGAGAGTGGAATGTCAGCGGCATCCTGGGTGTGTCCCAGCTGCAGGGTGATTTCGCCGACAGCCCCATCGTAGCGGTGCGTGGCAGCGAGACACAGGTCTTTACCGGCGTCGCGCTTGGTCGTCGCTTCTAGGCATTCAGAGTCAGGGCTGGGGCTTAGCCAGCCCAGCCGGACCGGCACACCACAAAGCTGAGCGCTGGCACCTCCACCGCATAGCTGCCCGGTGCAGATGCGGTCGGCGAGCACGTGCCCGAGCGGCTGGTCCAGGCCAGCGAGCGGCCGTCCACCACGACATTGGCGCTGCGGCTGACCTCATTGGCGTTGAACGCCACCACGACCTCGGTGCCGCTTTCCTCATCAATGCGAGAAATCACGAACAGTCCGCCATGGGTGGAGACCGCCTCGCTTTCGTCCTCGGCAACATCAGCTGAGTTGGCAAACATGCCTTGTGACCCTGCGTCCTGAGGGCTGTCAAAATGGCGGACCAGCTGGCTGCCCCGACGAAGGGCGCGCTCTGAGGTGCGGATCCGGGCCATCTCGGCAATCGCCTGGTAGAGCGGGTGAGACGGATCAAAGTTATTGTCAGCAGGCGTCGCATCGGTACCGATCTGGTCGTTGTCGATATAGATTGGGGTCACAGACGGGAACATGGTCTCGCGCGCGCCCTGGTCGTTGTAGTCCGACACAAAGCCCTGCTCATCGCCGTAATAGATTGTTGGCACGCCGCGCGTGAACATCATCAGGGCGTGAGCAAGCTCCATGCGGGCCAGGGCTTCAGCGTCCAACATGTCCGGGTCGGCCTGGCGTAAAAACATGGAAAAGCGGCCCATGTCGTGATTGCCCAGGAAGGTCGGATTGATCCGCGCGGTTTCAAATCCGTCGGCATAGGCTGGATCAAACTCGTAAAGCCGCGACAGGACCGAGGTGGGCTGACCGCCCGCGATCACCGCCTGCGCCGCGCCCTGAAAGGCAAAGTCGAGCGTTGATGGCAGGTGGCTTTCGACCGTGTGCGCGCCAAGGCGACCTGGATCAAACTCATAGATCTCGCCGAACACATGGAAATGATCGATCCCCAGGCTGGCGGCGTGATCGACCATGGCCGGATTGAACTCAGCCCAGAATTCAGGGCGCACATGCTTGACCGTATCGATACGGAAGCCATCCACGTTGAAATCGCTGATCCACTGCCGGTAGACATCGATCATGCCATTGACCACGGTCGGGTGCTCGGTGTTGAGGTCATCCAGGCCCGCAAAGTCGCCATAAAGCGCACTTTCACCGAACCAGAAGCTTTCACCGCGATTGTGGTAGAGCGTCAAATCGTTGAGCCAGGCGGGATTGCGAACGTTCTCGTCTTCTGGATCGATAGCTACTGTGTAGGCCCAGTTGGGGTTGGTCAGGTTGGCGTAGTTTTCCGCGGTGAGATTATGCGGATCGTCGCCCAGGAAGCCCTCATTGATCGTTTCGCCATCGGGCCCGCCGATCGTGGTCCAGGGGTAGTCGGCTTTTGAGCGGTAGGGGCAGCCGCCCTGAGGGTCGATAAAGCCTTCAAACTCCGGATCATGGCATTCGCGCATATAGGCAACGTCGGCGGTATGGTTTGTGATGATGTCCATATAGACGCGCAGACCGCGGGCCTGGGCGGCATCTACAAATTCGGCAAAAGCTTCGCGTCCGCCCAGATGCTGGTCCACGCCCAGAAAATCGGTGATCCAGTAGCCGTGATATCCCGCGCTTTCCTGACCCGGCCCGCCCTGAACTGCACGGTTCTGGAAGATTGGGGTCAGCCAGATCGCGGTGACACCCAGGCCCTCTATATAATCAAGGCGCTGGGTCAGGCCCTGGAGGTCGCCGCCCTGGTAGAAGCCCTGGTGGGTGGGATCAAAGCCATGGTCGAGCCGCCCGCCTTCGATGCCGCCGGTATCGTTGGATGGGTCACCGTTCTCAAACCGGTCCGGCATGACGAAGTAGATAATCTCGTCTTCCGGGCGGCGGTCGGGTTGCGAGGCAAGCCGTTCAGCATTGGTCGGTCCGGTCATGCCCGGCGCGTCGCCTGATGGCAGGGCACAGGCTGGAGCGGCCAGAAGACTGGCCCCGGCAACGCCGCATAGCAGGGCTTGCGCCAATTTGCGCTCTATCATGGTGAACCTCCCGAGGCTTTATTTGCGGGTCAGTCTACCGATTGGTGCGGCGAAGTCACGCAAAAGCGGACAAGTTATTGCGTAAATTTGCAACATGTGTGCACCCTGTCGGTCAATGAGAGGCGGTAGCGCACCTTGCACAGCCGCAACAAAAACAACGGGAGACATGGCATGGCCACTCAGCTTGGCGGGCCCATCATATCAACAGCTCAGCTCAAAAATCTGCTATTTGCAGGTTTTTGCGTCAGCTTGCTAGCCGCATGCGGCTCACCTCAGTCCTCGGAGAATTCTGATGCCGGTACTCCCCGGGCTGCAAGGGGCGAGGTAAGCGGTCCACTGGCAAACGCAGCGCCTGAGCCGCTGGATGTGGGGCCCGTCATCACCGATCCGGTAAGCGTCGCTTCGCCGGATGGGCGGACCGTCGTGCGGGTCTGGAGCGAGGCGGGTGAGCCCCACTACACGGTGGAGCGCGATGGCGTGTCGGTGCTGGCAAATTCCCAGATGGGGTTTCGCTTTGCTGAAGGGCCGAACCTGGAAGCAGGTCTGGTCCTGACCGACGCGCTGACAAACTCCCATGATGAAAGCTGGGAGCAGCCGTGGGGCGAGCGCCGGATCGTGCGCGATCACCATAATGAGCTGGCGGCCACCTTCACCTCGACCGAGTTCGAGGGCGGTCAATTCACCGTGCGCTTCCGGGTCTTTGATGCCGGCATTGGTTTCCGCTTCGAGGTCGAGCGCGGTGCGGATGGAGAGGCGCCGGTGGAGATCACCGACGAGTTGACCGAGTTCCATCTGGCCAGCACTGGCGAAGCCTGGTGGACCCCCGCTCACGAGTTCAATCGCTATGAATATATTTATTCAAATGGGGCAGTGGAAGACGCGGCCAACGCACACACGCCGTTCACTGTGCGTCTGGAAGGCGGGCAATATCTGGCGATCCACGAGGCGGCGCTGGTGGACTACTCGGCCATGTCGCTGGACCAGCGGCGCGACCGGGTGTTTGAGGCAGAGCTGCGCAGCTGGAGCGATGGCGGCAAGGTGCGTACCACCGCTCACTTCACCACACCGTGGCGTACGATCCAAATTGCTGATGATGCGCCCGGCCTGATCAATGGCACCGACATCACGCTAAATCTGAATGAGCCGAACGTACTGGGCGATGTCAGCTGGCTGGAGCCCGGCAATTATGTCGGCATCTGGTGGGGCATGCACCTGAATGAATATACGTGGGGGTCGGGCCCGAACCACGGTGCCACCACCGAGCGGACCCGCGATTATATCGACTTTGCCGCCGAAAATGGCTTTGTCGGTGTGCTGGTCGAGGGCTGGAATATCGGCTGGGACGGCGACTGGTTCAATAATGGTGAGATCATCGATTTTACAACGCCCTACCCCGATTTCGATCTGGAAGGCCTGTCTGCCTATGCCGAAGAACGCGGTGTCCGCCTGATCGGCCACCACGAGACGTCGGCGGCCATCACCAACTATGAAAACCAGATGGAAGACGCCTTCGCGCTCTATGAGCGCATGGGGATCCGCGCAGTGAAAACCGGCTATGTGGACGATGCTGGTGAGGTCTTGCGCCGGGATGAAGCCGGCCATGCCCGCTATGAGTGGCACGACAGCCAATTTATGGTCGGCCATCATGCCCGGGTTGCCGAGGTCGCAGCGCGTCATCGTGTGGCGATCAATGCCCACGAGCCGATCAAGGATACGGGCCTGCGCCGGACCTACCCCAATCTGATGACGCGAGAAGGTGTGCGCGGGCAGGAATTTAACGCCTGGGGCGATCCGCCCAACGGCCCCTCCCACACGCCGACGATTGCTTATACGCGCATGCTGGCCGGCCCCGCCGACTTCACGCCGGGCATCTTTGATCTGACCTTTGAGCGTAGTGATGGACGCCGCGGCGTGCAGACCACACTTTCCAAGCAGCTGGCGCTTTATGTGGTGCTCTACAGCCCGCTTCAGATGGCGGCTGACCTGATCGAAAATTACGACGACCATCCGGAAATGTTCCAGTTTATCCGGGATGTTCCGGCCGACTGGGAAGAGTCCATCGCGCTCCAGGGCGAGGTCGGTGAGTATGTGGTTCAGGTGCGTCAGGACCGGGCCAGCGCCGACTGGTATCTGGGGGCGATCACCGATGAAACCCCGCGGGGCCTGTCGGTTCCGCTCGACTTCCTGGAAGACGGTATCACATACACCGCCCAGATCTATCGCGACCGGGCTGATGCCCACTGGCTGACCAACCCTTACGCCTATGTGGTGGAGGAGCGTGAGGTCACTTCGGCGGACGTTATGGAGCTGCCGCTGGCGGCCAGCGGGGGTGCCGCAATCCGCTTTGTAGCCCCATGAGGGGTCTGGCGAGCGCCCTGATTGCAGCGGCGCTTGCCGCCTGCGGGCCGGAAGCCGAGCGGGTCGCTGTGCCGCCGGTTGAGGCGGAGGACGGGCTGGTTGCGGTGACTATCAACGCAACGGTGCCCGACGACGCAGGCGAGATTTATCTGGCTGCAAACATTGATGCTTTGGGCCTCTGGCGCGCCGATGGTCAGCTGATGACCGGCGAGGGGCGGTACCGCACCACGACGCTGGCGCTGCGGGACGGGTTTGCGCTGGAGTTCAAGCTCACCGGCGGCAGCTGGGACACCGAAGGTACCGGTCCATCCGGCACCGTTTTGCCAAACTTCTCCCACACGGTGGAGGCGGGTGGCGACAATGTCGTTGAAGTCGAGATTGTTGATTTCAAGTGGCCAGCTGACGCCTATATCGCCGATGTTGAAGGCTCTGGCGTGCTGGGCGCGCTGATCTACTGGACTGATGTTGAAAGCCAATTCTTCGACGTCACCCGTCATGTTTCGGTCTGGCTGCCGCCGGGCTATGACGCGGACCCAGAGCGCAATTACCCGGTCATCTACATGCATGACGGGCAGAATCTGTTCGACCCCCGCATCGCCAATACCGGCACCGACTGGGGCGTCGATGAAGCGATGATGCGCAATGTGGAGGCGGGTCTGCACGATCCGGCCATCGTGGTTGGCATCTGGAGCACGAATATTCGCGGCTTCGAGCTGTCGCCCTGGCATGGCGGGCCGCGCTATGCGGCCATGATCATTGAAGAAATCATGCCGCGTGTGAATGCTCAGTTTCGCACCCTCACTGGTTCAGAGCACACTTTCACCATGGGCTCGTCCATGGGTGGCCTGATCAGCCAGTATCTGGTGCGCTCTCACTCAGAGGTGTTCAATGCGTGTGGCTGTGTGTCGACCCACGTGCCCTTTAGCCCGGCTCAGGCGGAGGAATTCCTGGGTCTTGATCCGGGCGATTATGCCGATCCGGAGCGGCCCTATCTGTTAGTCGCTGCGGACCAGGATACCCCGATCCCTGACCAGATTCGGCTGTACTTTGACTATGGCGATATTACGCTCGATGAGACCTACCCGCCCATCCATGACGCTCTGCGTCCGTGGCTGGAATCTCAGGGCCTGGTCGAGGGCGAGCGCTACGCCATGCGCCGCTTCGAAGGCGCCCCCCACAACGAGGCCGCCTGGCGCGAACGGGTGCATCTCCAGCTCGCGTGGCTGCTCGGCGGGCATGACCCGAACGGGCTGGAGTGAGGGGGGCGTAGTGTTGGCAAAGGAGGCGTAAATCACCTCCGTTATCCCAAACTTGATTTGGGACCCAGTGGTTCTGTCGGAGCGGCTGGGTCCTGAATTAAACTCAAAGATGACGCTGAGAGAGTAACGCGCGCGTCTACACCTGTCCCGGCCGACCAGCGGGAGCGCCGGGATCTGCGGGTGGCGTCCCTGTGATGGCGCTCAGCCGCCTGCGATAGACCCCGGCTCTGCCCCCGGATCGGGTCCGGGGTTGGCCGGGGCAGGTATTCTGATAGCTGGTTCGGTCTCTGATCCAGGTGAGGGACGAACCCCTACCGCCGTAGCCACCCGGCATTCACGCACCCTTCTGCGATCTGAACCGCGTTAAGCGCGGCACCTTTGCGCAGGTTGTCGGACACGATCCACAGGGCGAGACCGTTGTCGACGGTGGGGTCGTTGCGCACGCGGCTGACGAAGGTGGCGAACTCACCGACGCTTTCAACCGGCGTAACATAGGCAGGATCGTCTTCATCGGCGCGGTCGATCAGCATCAGGCCTGGGGCCTCGCGTAAGAGGTTTTTCGCGTCCTCTGCGGACAGCTCTTCATTGAGCTCCAGGTGGGCGGCGACGCAGTGGCCGACAAAGACCGGAACCCGGGCGCAGGTGGCAAACAGCTTCACCTTCGGATCCAGAATTTTCTTCGTCTCCACCGTCATCTTCCACTCTTCCTTTGTGGAGCCGTCCTCCATGAAGCTGTCGATTTTCGGGATGACGTTAAAGGCGATCTGCTTGTCGAAGGCCTGGGGCTCGATGGGGTCGTTCACATAGATGGCGCGGGTCTGGTGCCACAGCTCGTCCATCGCCTCCTTGCCGCCGCCGGAGGTCGACTGATAGGTCGCCACGCTGGCGCGCTTGATGCCAGCCCGGTCGTGAATGGGCTTTAGCGCCACCACCGTCTGGATGGTCGAGCAGTTCGGATTGGCGATGATATTCTTCTTCGGGCGGGCCGACAGCGCTTCAGGGTTCACCTCCGGCACCACCAGGGGCACTTCCGGGTCCATGCGCCAGGCCGAGGAGTTGTCGATGACAAGGGCACCGGCCTTGGCGATTTTCGGAGCCATCTCTTTGGACAGCTCCCCGCCCGCGCTCATCAAGACCAGGTCAACCTGAGAGAAGTCGAACGTGTCGGCGTCCTTGATCTTCAGCGTCTTGTCACCATAGCTCACCTCACGGCCCACCGACTTGCGGCTGGCCAGCGCATAGACAGTGTCGGCCGGGAAGAGGCGCTCTTCCAGAATGGTCAGCATTTCAGCGCCAACCGCACCGGTCGCACCAAGAACAGCAATATTGAGAGCCATGACATCGGTCCTGTTTTGCGCCCATCTTCAAAGGCGGGATCGCGAAGGAGAAACACCGCAGATACTACGGCGCACCCGAGGTAAGCAATTTCAGCGTCTGATCAAGCGCGATGCTGTAATCGTGGGCTAAATGGCGGGGGCTTCAAGTGGCAGATCGATATGAAAAGCCGCTCCGTTGCGGACGTCCGGATCGAGAGAAAGCGTGCCTCCGGACAGCTCGATGATGTCGCGGGCAATGGTCAGGCCGAGGCCCGATCCGGCATTGCCCCGATTGCGGCTGTCCTCACCCTGACCGAAGCGTTCGAACACCAGTTCGTGTAGTCTTCAGGGATGCCCGGCCCGGTGTCCTGAACGGTGATACGAATGGAACCGGCGTCTGTTTCACGCGCCTTCAGGGTGGCACCACCCTCCTCGGTGAACTTCACGGCATTGCCAAGAAGATTGATCAGGACCTGGCGCAGGCGGCTGCGATCATGGTGACAGGTCAGGGCCCGGGTTTGGGGATCGGCCTCCACTGTCAGCGAAAGGCGCTTTGTTTGCGCCGCGCCTGTGGTTGCCGCGATCGCGTCATCCAGGCAGGGGCCAAGTTCAAAGGAGGAGAGGGCCAGTTCCATCCGACCGGCCTCAATCCGCGACAGGTCAAGGACGTCCTGGATCAGATCCTGCAGCGCCTCACCCGACTTCAGGATGATGGACAGGCGGTGTCGTTGATCATCGCTCAGCTCGGTATCGCGCATCACCTGAGCCATCCCCAGTACGCCATTAAGCGGTGTGCGCAGCTCATGGCTCATATTGGAAAGAAACTTGGTCTTGGCCGCGTTGGCACGGTCAGCCTCTGCGCGGGCATCGGTCAGATGGCTGATAAGGCGCTGCGAGTCCCCGGCAAAGACACCAACAGCCACCGCGATAATGGCTGTCGCAGCAATAAGAAGCACGGCCGCGGCAGTGCTCGTGACATCGGCCGGGTAGGGTGTGTCGCTGACCCAGCCCATTCTAGCGCTAAACACCTGTGCAGCGAGCGTTAGAGCCACAGCGCCGCAAGCGACAAGAGCTGCGCGCGCACCAAGGAATATCGCGGCACAGGCCGGAGCTGTCAGGATCAACGGGGTCAGATAGCCTTCTACCCCGCCATTGGTCAGGCTTGCGCCAAAGACACCCAGGGTCAGCAAGCCCACAATGGTGATCGCCCCCAGTGAATAGCCCCACGGCTGCACCGCAATCCAGGCAATTGCGAGAAGAATCAGGACGGATATACCGCCCACAATCTTGGCCGGGGTCAGACCGGGCAGCAGAATGGCTACAGCGACCAGATAAATCGACAGGATAGCCGCGACGCAGATGGCGACCTGCCGTAGCAATTCTGGCCGGTTGATCGCAGCGCTCGGTACCGGGGGTGATGGCGATTGCTTGTTCAGCTTTGACAATATCCTAACTCCCGCTTCTCAGCCTGAACTGATGCGGAATCAATGTCTTGCATAAAGGCATTCAAGCGAGAGCGGATCAAACCGCTCGTGGAATACGCCCCGGCTGACGATCAGCCCTCTATGACCGGATCGCGGGAATGAGGCGCGTCCGCTCCCGAGCTTGGGTTCACTAACACCCGTGCCACCATCAGACCCCCAAGGGTCACCCCCGGAAAGAGTGCGCGGGGCATGACAACCTCCAGCGGGACGCCATAGCTGGGGTTCAGGAAGGCCGCCCAGTAGACCCAGAAGCCTGCGGCAGCGAGTGCCAGAGGCAAAACAGCTGCAGTGACAAGCTTGCCGACCTTGCCGGGCACTATGCGTGTGGCAAAGCACGTGATGGCGACCTGGATCAGGGCGGTCAGCGCGACAAGCAGCACAACCGAGATGACATAGGTCAGGTTAAAGCTGGCCGGGGCGGCGGCGAGATACTTCTGACCTGAGTAAAAGATCAGGAAGCCAACGATCAGAATCGAAACAACGAGATTGGGGAGATTGCGGATCATTTGTGACGCCTTCTTATTTCCATACGATGGGTATGGATTAGAGGCGCGTGGCGAGAATGACGAGTGAAACTGCCGCAAGGTTGATCGCGTTCACGTGAAAAGTCTGACCATGCGGCAATAAAAAGCCCCCGAGCGTCGCCGCTCGGGGGCTTCTGTAACGTCTATGGCGAGGCGCTTACGCCAGGCTTGGGTCGATACCTTTACAGGCTTCCACCAGGCCCTTCACCGAGTCCACCGAGTGGTCGAACATGGCCTGCTCGTCGTCGTTCAGGCTGATTTCGACAACCTTCTCAACGCCGCCGGCACCGATCTGGATCGGCACGCCAACATACAGCCCGTCCACGCCGAACTGCCCGGTCAGGTGAGCGGCACACGGCAGGATGCGCTTTTTATCGTTGAGGTAGGATTTGGCCATGGCGATCGCGCTTTCGGCAGGCGCGTAGAAGGCCGAGCCATTGCCCAGAAGGCCGACAATCTCACCGCCGCCCTTTCGGGTGCGATCCACGATGGCGTCAATCTTCTCATCGGTGGACCAGCCCATCTTCACCATATCCGGCACCGGGATCCCGGCGACAGTGGAGTAGCGGGTCAGCGGCACCATGGTGTCGCCGTGGCCGCCCATCACAAAGGCGGTAACGTCTTCAACCGAGACGTTGAACTCTTCAGCCAGGAACCAGCGGAAGCGCGCCGCATCAAGCACGCCCGCCATGCCGACGACCTTGTTGTGCGGCAGGCCGGAGAACTCGCGCAGGGCCCAGACCATGGCGTCCAGCGGGTTGGTGATGCAGATCACGAAGGCGTTCGGGGCGAATTGCTTGATGCCTTCGCCGACCGCCTTCATGACTTTCAGGTTGATGCCCAGAAGATCATCGCGGCTCATGCCCGGCTTGCGCGGTACGCCCGCTGTCACGATGCAAACATCTGCACCTTCGATCGGGGCGTAGTCTTCCACCGAGCCACCGGTCAGGTGGCTGTCCTTGCCGAACACCGGGCTGGCCTCGCAAAGATCCAGTGCCTTGCCCTTCGCGGTACCCTCATTGAGGTCCATCAGGACCACATCGCCCAGCTCTTCGCGCGCTGCAATGTGAGCCAGCGTGCCGCCAATCATGCCAGCGCCGATAAGAGCAATTTTCTTGCGAGCCATGGTGTTCTCCTTGTCCGAACCACTGGCGCTCCGACCGCATGGCGGCGGGCGCTGTATTACTCGCGGGGAGGTCTAACCCTGATACACAGTGTGCGCAATGAAACCGCTGTAGCACCTTGACCGGTTATCCCTAAGGTTGCAGATTTAAATCTCAGAAAATGAGGTTCTCATGGCCAACGCTACATCAAGACATCCAGACGTTTCCGCTGAAACAGTTGCAATGGTTAACGAGATCCCTGAACGCGTCATTCCCTTGATGGAGGGTGAGGGGGCTGACCGCATATTCCTGCTGACAACAAAGCGACGGGGTGATCAGGCCTACGCGGCCACATCCGTACATGGCCCGATGATGCGCGCCTCTGGCGGCGCAGCGCTTGTTCAGGCGCGTAAGGAAATGAACGTGAACGACATCTGCCTGTGCCTCCAGCGGGTCACGCGCGACCGCGTCCAGCAGGCCACCAGGGGCTTCAGGAATCGCTTTCAGGTCATGGCAGAGTTGAATTCTGCGCTTGATTATTTTGGGGAGTTCTACGTCGCTTACTGCGTGATCCACGCCAATTATGGCCCGAGCAAGGATATGACAATTTTTGTCGGGGGTGATTGCCATCGCGACTTCCAGTCCCTCGGCAGCATATTGGGCCGGGTGAAGAACCTCTCCGTTGCAATGTTGCGCAAGGCGGTAACGGTCTTTCCTGAAATCGGGACGCTCCACGGTGGAAAGAAGGGCGAGTGGGCGGTCGTCACCCGCGAAGGGCGCCCGGTTATCGGGCTGTCGGATGAAGCCACCGTCGCGCTTGGGTCGCTCATAATTGCTGAGGGAATGCGCTTTCTCAATCGCTTGCGGCTTGAGCACGCGGTTGTGGACGGCGTGCTTGGCGCTATTAGCGATTTCGAAGACCGCAACTACGCACGGTCCGATACAGCGTCACCCGACATGCTGTCTGGCAAATACTGGAAGCCGCTGATTGATGCGTGGCATGCGCGCGGTCATCCTCTGGAAATGGTGACCTGCCTTCCATCGGACCATCCACACCACGGTCCCAAAGAAGAATCCAATGGACCAACAGCGCGAGGTGCTGTCATTACCCTGATTGAATTGATTGAGCGACGTTGGGGTAAGGGTGTTGACCGCAAGCATGTGCATATCCTGATCGAGGGCCTTGGCGGGGTCAGTGGTGTCGCGCTCGATCTGCTGGAAAAGTCCGGTTTCAACATGGCAAATATCTACGGCTTTGATGTGAAGCCGGAGACAGTTGCAAGTGTTCAAAGTCGCTATCCCGAAGCGCGCTTTACAACAATGAGCGGTAACGACTTCTATGAGGCTTCAAACCTCTCCGAGCTTGCAAATGCCGCTAAAGGCAAACCGCTCGTCTGGTTCAACAACGGACCGGGAGACAAGGCGAAACCTGGCCATGTAGAGGCTCTGCTTGACGCGGGCGTCGAGATTTTTTCCGGGGCTGCAAACAATCTCCTTCAGGTCGCAACACAGGATGCATCGCTTGAGGCCATCTATAAGGCGGGTGCGTGGTACTGGCCGGATGAGGTCACGAGTGGTGGAGGATGGACCCTGGCCGTTGTGGATGTCGTAAACCGCAGCCGAGGCCAGACCAGCGACAACGACGAGACGTCTAGTCTGATCAATGAGGTGATTGCCACGGCAAACCTCAACATCATCGACGAGACATTCGAGCGTGTTGGCTCCAAACCTGATGCCGATGGCCGCTATGTTGTCGATAGCGCTGAGCTTCATTCACAGGTCAAGCAACTGATTGATGCGCGGGTTCAGACAGCTCACGATATGGAAGACGACGAGCTGGATGGTAAAGTCATCGCCGCCAATGCGGACACGGGGCGTTGGAATCTCGTGTCCAGTCCCCGCCCCGCGATCAAGGACCAGGTCAAAAAAGCGCTCGCGCAGTTCTCCGGCCAGAGCTAGAGCGGGCGATCGGCGCTAGACATCTGGGCGGGCGAGGACGCAATCGCATCTTTGCGCTCGGCCGCGAGATAATCATGGCTGCGCATTTCCATCAGACGACTGGCGGTGCGCTGGAATTCAAAGGCGTAGTCGCCGTCGGTGTAGAGGCTGTCGGGCTCCGCCGCGGCGCTCATCACCAGCTTGGTCTTCACCTCGTATAGCGCATCAATCAAGGTGCCGAAGCGCTTGGCCTGATCGCGCTTGTCGGGGGTGAGCAGCGGCGTGTGATCGATCAGGATCGTGTGGAAGCGTTCAGCCAGCGCCAAGTAATCGGCTGGCCCCAGCGGGCGAGCGCACAACTCCTCAAACTCGAAGCGGGCCACACCAGCGGCCTCACGGGTCACGTCCAGCACCCGCCCTTTTACCGTGATGGATGTCGTGCGAGCCTTGGCCCCCATGGTCAGGCGTTCAAAGGCGGCGTTCATGGCCGCATCGGCGTCCGCGCCCAGCGGGGTGTAGTAGACCGGACCTGCTTCCAGCCGCTCCAACCGGTAATCGCGCCCGCTATCAAGCTCATATAGCGACATGCGCGCCTTGATCATATCAATGAAGGGCTCAAAAAGCTGCCGGTTGAGGCCGTTCTTGTAGAGCTCGTCCGGGTGGCGATTGGATGTGGCGACCATCACAACCCCCTCGGCGAACAGGCCTTCAAACAGGCGGCCGAGGATCATCGCATCGCCTACATCGGTGACCTGAAGCTCGTCAAAGCATAGCAGGCGGGCCTCCCTCGCGATGGCCTGTGCCACCCGCGGCAGCGGATCACGATCCTTCTTTGCGCGCTCCTCGGTGATGCGGGTCTGCACTTCCTGAAGGAATTGATGGAAGTGGACCCGGCGCTTGTGCTCCACCGGCGCGGTCTCAAAAAAGAGATCCATCATCAGCGACTTTCCGGTGCCCACCCCGCCATAGAGATAGACCCCCACTGGCGACCGCTCACGGCGACCGAACAGGCCGCGCTTGCCGCCCTTCCATTGCTCCAGATTCTTCCAAAGATGGGTGAGCAGGTCAGCAGCCCGCGCCTGAGCGGCATCGGGCTGGAGCCGACCTTCATCAATGCCACCCTGCAGCGCCTCGTTCGGCGTCATCAAAGCCCCCACACCAACACCGCTGCGCCCAGAAGCCCGAAGGCGAGCACAGCAGCAATAATCAGGGACACAGGGCGTTCAATCCGTCGCATGAAAGGTGTTTAGCGTGAGCCGGGGTGAGGGGGGAAGGGTTTGGCGATCAAGTAAACAGCCTCCACACACGCATATCTTTGGTTGTTGTCGCTTATGAAATCGTCATTAATGTTGAGCGTACTGGTTTTCAGTTTCCTTGAAATTTGATGGCAAAATTATATCGCTTCCAGCACCAGTCGTTCCGACTGAATCTTCGTGCATACCAACGGCCCCTTAAACCCGTGCGGCGGCTTGGTGGGCGCCCGGTCACATCGCCGGTTCAGTCACCCTATCAACCGATACTCGAAGAGCTTGTTGCTGCAGGTTTATCACCTGATCAGGCTGTCCGCACATTGTGGCTCGCGCTAAACGACTCGATTCCTGACTATTCAAGAAAAATGATTCCTGACCGAGTTCGGATGATCATGCGTGTTCTCGGGTGGACGTGGCGTGTTCCGGTTCTCGTGACAATCGCGGTTCTGGCCCTGCGCGGCTTCGAGCCGCATTTGCTCTTTGGAGGCCTAGCGTCAGCCAGTTTGTGGTTGGCAGTTTTTGCGGGCATCAATCTGGCTGGAACCTATTTCTACATGCACTCATGCCACCTGGAATTTGGCTCAGTCTGGCTTGTAGCCAAGGCCGGTTTCGTGAGACGCCGGCGCACTCCGATCAATTGGCGTGGGGCGATGAAGTGGGTAGGTCGACAGCCAGACCCGTGGCGGGTGGCTGCCTACCTTCAGCTTGGACCACTGCTTCTGCAGTGTGCTTTCGGGAGCGTTGCGTTTGCCGGTCTGGCTCTTTGGTCACTCGTGAGGTTTGTCTCAGCGCTATGAGCCCTACTGCATCGTCGGAATGATAAACGCCTGATCGGCCACCTCGCCGGACGGCCAGCGGCTGGTGACGGTCTTGATCTTGGTGAAGAAGCGCACGCCTTCAAAGCCGTGCTGGTTGCTGTCACCAAAGGCCGAGCGCTTCCAGCCACCGAAGGTGTGGTAGGCCACCGGCACCGGGATCGGCACGTTCACGCCGACCATGCCCACATTGACCTTTGACGCAAACTCGCGGGCGGCGAGGCCATTTCGGGTGAAGATCGCAACGCCATTGCCATACTGGTGGTTGGAGGCGAGCGCGGCGGCCTCTTCCAGCTCGTTGGCGCGCACGATCTGCAGTACCGGGCCGAAGATCTCCTCGCGATAGCTCTGCATGTCGGCGGTGACATTGTCGAACAGGGACGGGCCGATGAAGTAGCCGTTCTCCAGACCCTGAAGCTTCAGGCCGCGGCCATCCTTGATCAGGGTTGCGCCTTCGTCGACGCCCATCTGGATATAGCTTTCCACCTTCTCCTTGTGGGCCTGGCTGACCACCGGGCCATAGATAGCGTCGGGGTCGTGGGAGTGGCCGGGCACCAGATTTTCAATCTCCGGCAGCAGCTTTTCGATCAGGCGTTCAGCGGT
This sequence comes from Maricaulaceae bacterium EIL42A08, assembly GCA_024178355.1. Classification (GTDB taxonomy): domain Bacteria; phylum Pseudomonadota; class Alphaproteobacteria; order Caulobacterales; family Maricaulaceae; genus Oceanicaulis. The sequence continues at coordinate 186,058 of JAMZNZ010000006.1, forward strand.
GCCTTCGCCCACCGGAACCGCCACGGGCAGTGCCATGCAGCGTTCGCCGGCCGAGCCATAGGCGGACCCGACCAGATCCTTCACGACTTGATCCATGTCGGCGTCTGGCATGATCACGCCGTGGTTTTTCGCTCCGCCCATGGCTTGCACGCGCTTGGCGTTCGCCGTGCCGCGTGAGTAGACATAGTGGGCAATGTCGGACGACCCGACGAAGCTGACAGCCTTGATGTCGTCATTGTCCAGTATGGCGTCGACAGCTTCCTTGTCGCCGTGGACGACATTCAGAACGCCTTCAGGCAGACCGGCTTCCAGCATCAGCTCAGCCAGGCGCACCGGCACGCTCGGGTCCTTCTCGGACGGCTTCAGGATGACCGCATTGCCGCAGGCCAGCGCCACGCCGAACATCCACATCGGGATCATGGCCGGGAAGTTGAACGGGGTGATGGCGGCCACAACGCCGAGCGGCTGGCGCATGGAGTAGACGTCAATGCCCGGGCCGGCCCCTTCCGTGAACTCACCCTTGAGCAGGTGCGGGATGCCACAGGCAAACTCGATCACTTCCATGCCGCGCTGGATGTCGCCTTTGGCGTCAGCGACGACCTTGCCGTGCTCGATGGAGAGCAGGCGGGCCAGCTCGTCCATGTTTTCCTCAAGCAGCTGCTTGAACTTGAACATGACGCGGGCGCGGCGTTGAGGGTTCACCTGGGCCCAGGCGACCTGCGCATTTTTGGCGATTTCAATCGCCTGATCCATCTCTGACTTGCTGGCCAGCGATACCTTGGCCTGAACCTCACCGGTGTTGGGGTCGTAGATGTCACCGAAGCGACCAGACGTGCCAGGAGCGGCCTTGCCATTGATAAAGTGGTGGACGTCACGCTGTGCGGTCATGGGGATCCTCCGCAAGAACTTATAGGGCGCACCAACGGCGCGTTTTTCATTTGTCGAGGGGTGTAGCGGGCTGGACACTCAGTGTCGAGATGCCCGGCCTGTGCCGCTCAGTCGACGCTCAGTTCCGGGTCAGCTGGACGACGTCCCCACCGGGCGTCTGGCCCTGCCAGACACGATCTTCGAGCGTTGCGGTGACAAGCGTCTCGCCAGCGCCATCAACCAGCGTCAGCGTTTGTGTCTCATACGCAAAGTTCCACAAGGCCAGGGCGTCCAGGCCCGCCGGGCAGCCCGGGCTTGCGAACGCAAAGCCGGACACCGCATCGCCCTCGACATTGGCTTCAGGAAGGCTGGGCAGGCTGTCCTGCAGGCGGACCGTGCAGCTGGAGACCCCCTCAATCTGATAGCGGCCAGCCGGATCAGCGTCCTGAACAAGGATGAGGGCGGCAAGAAGGCTGATCATTGAAGCGGCTCCAAGTGAGACCCTTCCTGCCTAGGCGGTCTGTTACCGCTTGTCGAGGCGCGCGGGCTTAAAAGCCGTACGCGATCTGGGCGTAGCCGAACAGCGTCGTGCCATCAGATGGCGCGTCGGGCACGTCGCGGGCAAAGCCATCCATGAACAGGGCCGACGCGCCGAATTCAAATTCCAACCCGTCAGGGCCAGGCCGCCAGCGCAGGCGTCCGTCAATCATGGTGCCAAGGAACTGACCCGACTGGCCGCTCGGATCCCGCCGCCGGGCGATGACCCAGCTATCGGTTGCGCTGGCCAGGCTGGGGGCCGACAGCTTCAGCCAGAAATCTGTGTTCGCGGTTGGCTCGCCGGAAAAGCGAACACCGGGGACCGACAGGTTGGCGGGCGTCAGTGGCCCGTGCAGGCTGGTATTGTTCAGGTCTGTACGCCGACCGCCAAAAAGGCGCTCATACTGATCAAAGCGGCCATCATTGGGGTCTTCATCACCGCTTGCATAGTAGTATTCAGCCCCGACGCGCAGCCGCCAGGGCGTGTCGAACGTATAGCCCAGCTTTGCGAGCAGCATGCCGGCGGCAACATCCAGATCGGTGGTGTCTGTTGCCGCGCTGCTTGCGCGTCGCGACCCGAAGCGCAGCGCAGCCTCCACATCCAAATCCCAATCACCAACCGATGGTGCGCGAAAGACCCGGATCCCTGGCGTGACATAGCGCCGGTTCGGTGTCGGGAAGGTGTCACTATCGGATTCGTTTAGACCGTAGACGAAGCCCTCCAGCCACAGCTCGTCCAGCTGATGGCGATAGTGTGCGCCCCAGATTAGGCGATTCCACTGCTCGGCATCGGCAACGATTTCATTATCTCCGACCGAAGCCTGGTCGCCGGGTCGACGGTCAATAGGCACCACCGCAATAACATGCAGCCCCCGAGTCTCGCTGGCCGCTGCATAGTGAAACCCGGTATAGGCTTTGATCACATTGGCGTAGCTAACCCGCTCTATCTGGCGCTTGGACCCAATGGAGACGGTTTGACGGCCAAGGGTGACAGACGCGTTTCCGGCCTCAAAGGGGCTGGGTACGTCGACTTCCGCATAGGCCTGCAGGATATCGATCGCATTGACATAGCTGGACGACAGCGGTGTGCCAGCGTCATCGAGATATGTCCGGCTGTCCTGGAGTTCCATACCAAGGCTGAGGCCGTCAAAGGTCGCGCGACCATGGACAAGTGTGCGCAGGGCCAGCAGCTGATCGGACCCGTCTCGCCCGGCGCGGAACTGACCGCTTAGCGATTCATAGCGGGCCCGGACTTCCCCCTCGATTTCAAAGCGGGGCGCCGGCTCACCGGCTTGCAGGCTGACCAGAGCGGCAAGGGTCGCGATCAACAAGGGCTGAGCTCCTTAAACTGCAAGTGCGCCGTCCTGTTTAGGCTTTTGGGGAGGCAGGGCTGACCCCGAAGCGGTCAAAGGCCACAGCCACACCGGTCGCCAGGACCGCGCCAACAAGCTGGGCCAGGATGAAGCCGGGCGCGTCGGCGGGCTGGATGCCGGAAAAGCTGGTGGTTAGCGACCGGGCAATCGTCACGGCCGGATTGGCAAAGCTTGTGGAGGCGGTGAACCAGTAGGCCGCGGTGATGTAAAGCGCGACGACGGTCGCGACGCTGTCTGGCTTGCGCGCAACGGCCATGAAGATGAAGAAGACGAGACCAAAGGTGGCCACCCCTTCGGCCAGCCATTGTGGTGCGCCAGTGCGGATCTGATCGCCGAGCTCCAGCGGAGGTAAATCAAACATCAGGTGCGCGCAGGCAACGCCCAGGATGCCGCCGATGATCTGTGCTGCCACAAAGGCTGCCCCTTCACTCCGGCCAATGCGCCGTCGCAGCGCCATCGCCAGGGTGACAGCCGGGTTGAAGTGCGCCCCTGAGACCGGGCCGAAGGCAGTAATCAGGACGTAAAGTGCTGCGCCCGTAGCAATCGTATTGGCCAGCAGCGCCAGACCTGTGTCAGCTGTTAGCCGCTCTGCCATGATGCCGGAGCCCACAACCGCCGCCAGCAGGAAGAAGGTACCCAGCGCTTCGGCACCCAGACGCAGTAGCCGATCTCTCATGCTGCAGGCCTCGCCCTGTCGAGGGCAGCTTTCAGCGCACCGCCGCCGCTTGCCCAGTCGGGTGAGGACAGAACGGCGTCGACCGCGGCGGCGAGCTTCTGGTAGGTTTCTTCAAAGGCTGCGCGCGCCGCGTCTGGCTGTGTAATGGCCGCAGGATCGGGCAAGCCCCAGTGGGCGCGAACCGGTGCACCGGGCCAGACCGGACAGGTCTCTGACGCCGCGCTGTCACAAACCGTAATGACCGCGTCCATGACCGGCGCGTCGGCGGCATCGAACTCGTCCCAGGATTTGGAGCGGGCAAACCCGGTATCGATTCCGTGGCGTTGAAGCGTTTCAATGGCGTAGGGGTTGGGCGTTCCGGTGGGGTTTGATCCAGCTGAGTACCCCTGAATCTGTCCGTTGGAACGCGCGGTAAAAAGCGCCTCCCCCATTATGGATCGCGCGCTATTTCCGGTACACAGAATGAGGATGTTCATGTCTCAGGCCCCGCCACCAATCCATGTTGGAGCCCGATACTGTACCGGCACTGCTATTTCAAGGTTTTTTGAAACGGATCAGGTCAGCTGCGACTTTTTAAGCAATTTGCGAAAATTCTACCGGTAAACACTGTTCAGCGCGACAAAGCGCTTTATCGTGAACGCATCTAGTGAAGCGGGGGCAAGCTTGGAGCAAGCAGCGCTTGGGTTTGGAGCCCTATCCCACGAAACCCGGCTGACCGTGTTTCGCAAAATCATGCGGGCCGGGACCGAGGGGGTCACGGCCGGTGAGCTCGCGGAGCATGCAGGGGTAACGCCCAGCAATCTGTCGGCGCATCTGACGGTTTTGACCCATTCGGGCCTCATCAAGGTCCGGCGTGATGGGAGGCGGCGAATTTATACGCCAATCGTGGATGCCGTGGCTGATCTGGTGACCTTCCTGGTCGAAGATTGCTGCAATGGCCATCCTGATGTGTGCGCGCAACTGCCATCCTTCCAGCAGCGGCGCCAGGCCAGCTGATGATATCGGCCTTGCGCGGAGCCAGCGCATTGGTCTTCATTCATCGGCGATGTCAGAGTCCACGCGCCATATCGTCGATCAGCTTATTGAAGAGCGCGCCATTCGCCTGCGCCAGAACCGGATATTATGGCTGTGGGTGAAGCGCGTCTTCTATCCGCTGCTAGGCTATGACAAGGCGACCCACATCGCTGATCAGATCGCTCCGCTGACCGGCGCTGAGGCGATGGACTGGTCAGAAGACTTCCTGTCCATGCGCGTCCAGGCGCAAGGCCTTGATACCGTACCCGACTCCGGCCCCTGCGTGATTGTCGCCAATCACCCCGGGGGGATCGCCGACGGGATCGCGCTGTGGTCGGTCCTCAAGCAACGCCGCCCGGACATGGTCTTCTTTGCCAACCGCGACGCCATCCGGGTGTGCGAAGGCCTGGCCGATCAGGTCATTCCGGTGGAATGGCGCGCTGGGTCGAAGTCCCGCGACAAGACGCGTGAAACCCTGCGCATGGCGATTGACGCCTTCCGCACTGAACGCTGCATCGTGATTTTCCCGGCGGGGCGCATGGCCGCCTGGGACTGGCGCAAGTTCAGACTGGTGGAGCAGGCCTGGGCCCCGACTGCGGTTTCTCTGGCCCGCAAATTCAACGCTCCGGTCATCCCGCTGGGGCTGAAGCAACGCATGTCGCTGATGTTTTATGGGCTTGGACAGATCCATGAAGAGCTGAAGCACATGACGGTGTTTCATGAGCTGCTCGCCAAGAAGGGTGCGCTCTATCAGATGAAATTCGCCGAGGCCGTGGATCCGGCGGACCTGCCCGAAGATGAAGCCGGGGCCAGCGAAGCGCTGCGCCAGATGACCGAGACCCTGGCGCGGGAGGCGTCATGAGCCTGTCGGTCATGGAAGAGCCCGTACGTGCCGATGACGCCGCTGCGCTGGTCGACGCGATGATCGAGGAGCGCGCGCCAAAGCTGAGCCGTAACCCGTGGCTCTGGCCAGTGCTGTGCCACACCGTTCTGCCGCTTCTGGGCTATCGCGAGGCTATCCGCCTGGTTGAGGCGGTACGCGATCTGGATGCTGACGGCTGCTTTGACTGGGGTGACGCATTCCTGAACCTTTCCGTGAAGGCTGAGGGCCTGGAGCATGTGCCAGCCACCGGTCCGGCGCTGATTATCGCGAACCATCCCGGCGGCATCCCTGATGGTAATGCGCTCTACAACGCCATCAAGCCGGTTCGCGATGATGTGGTCTTCTTTGCCAACCGGGATGCCTTGCGCATCTGTCCGGGCCTGAAAGATCGGATCATTCCGGTGGAATGGCGCAAGCACGCCCTTTCGCGCCAGCGCGCCCGCGAAACCCTGAAAAGCGCCATGGAAGCGTTTAACGCCGGGCGCTGCGTGGTGATTTTCCCCGCAGGTCGCATGGCCGACTGGAGCTGGAAAACCCGCACAATCGTGGAACCGGAGTGGTCTCCGGCTGGCGTTTCTATGGCCCGACGGTTTGACGCGCCGATCATCCCGATGGGGGTTACTCAGCGTATGCCGCTTGCCTATTACATCCTCTCCCACATCCACGAAGAGCTGCGCGACATCACCCTGTTCCACGGCCTCTTGAATCAGCGCGGCAAGCATTACCGCCTCGCGTTCGGTGGGCCCGTGAAGGCTCGGGAGTTGGCCGGTGATGACGCAAGCGCGACTGACGCCTTGAAGGCGGTCTGCGAAGGGTTGGCGTGGGCGCGCCAAGATTAGCGCGCCCAGGCCGGTGGATCAGCTTTCCTGGATGCCATACCAGTCGATATTGCGCGTTACCCACATAGTGACGCCAAGGGCCGCAAAAGCGAGCCAGGCTCCAATCAGGAGCGCGTAATTCTCCATGATCAGCAGCACGTACTGCAGGCCGTACACCAGCGTCATCAGCGCGAAGATGATCAGGCCCTTTCGCCGATCATTCAGGGCCGTTGCGCTGTATGCCGCGGTCATGATGACCGTGGCAGTCGCGGCAATCACGTAAGCAAGGCCCGCGGACTGATGCTCTGATTGCGCGAGAAGAAGGACATAGAAGCTGATCTGGGCCAGGCCGATTAGGATATATTGAGCCGCGTGAATGCGGGTCCCGCTTATCGCTTCGAGCAGGAAGACCGAAAGCACGGTAAAGCCGAGAAAGAAGAAAGCATATTTCAGCGAGCGGCTGACTTGCGCATAGCCATCGGCCGGGTTGGTCAGGTTGACGGTAAAGCTGGCGCGGTCCGCACGCTGGAAGACACCGGCTTGGCCATCCACCCAGGCCTCCGGCACGCCGCGCGCCAGATAGGGGACCTGCCAGCGGGCTGTAAAGCCGTCATCACTCACCTCGCGGACCTGCGGCAGGAAGCTTCCCGAAAAGCCGGGATGAGGCCAGTCACCTGCCATCTCTGCGATGGTGTCGCGGCCTGAGGCGACTAAAGTCAGGGATTCAACACCACCTACGACGACCGTCGCTGCGAACGAAAAGCCCTCGTCAGGGTCGAGCGGAAGGTTGGTCGTGACCCCACGCCAGTCGCTGGCGTGGGGGTCCAGGCTTGATCCTGGCTCAAACACCAACGGAGTTTCGCCCTGCCCGATGACCATGTCTACGGGCGCTTTGAAGGCGCGCAGGTCGCTGATGGCGAGGACAAGCTGCGCCTGACTCCATTGGACCTCGCCGTCATCGGGCAGGAAGTCATTTATGACGGACGGTTCAAATCGGCCCTCCATCGCGACGGTCGCCGTATAGCTTGGAATGTCGTAAATCGCGCGGGTCAGCAGCTCCGCATCGAGCTGTGTTGAGATTTCAAGTGACTGCGGCGCGATGACGAGGTCCTGCCTGGTGGTCCGCGTGATGGCCTCCTCACCCCGTTCGGTTTCCCGCATGAATGTCTGAGGAAATTCGATCGGTACGATAAGAAGGGGACCACGAACCGTTTGTGGTCCTCCAAGCGAGGCTCCAACTTCCTCGATAATCTCTGCGGCGCGCCCTGACCGCTCCCAGGTCAGCACATTGACGAAAAGCAGCGGTACTCCGAGAACCAGAATAAGTCCGCCAATAAGGATGAGTTTCAGCCCGAGCGATCGCCCGCTTAGTCCCTTGATCATGAAATTTGAGTCTCCTGTCAGTCCCAGCGGCGCGGATCCTGATCAGGGTTTGTGGATAAATCGCGGCAGACGCGAGGCGGTTTGGAGAGAATTGGAAAAGGCCGCGTCCAAACAAAAAACGCCCCGGCCATTGACCGGGGCGTTTCTCGTTCGGATGCAAGCGCTAACCCTACACCTGGCGTTCGACGATCAATTCCTTGATCTTGCCGATGGCCTTGGCCGGGTTCAGACCCTTCGGGCAGACATTCGCGCAGTTCATGATGGTGTGGCAGCGATAGAGCTTGAAGGGGTCTTCCAGCTCATCGAGGCGCTCACCGGTGGCTTCGTCGCGGCTGTCAGCGATCCAGCGATAGGCCTGCAGCAGCGCCGCCGGGCCCAGATATTTGTCTGAATTCCACCAGTAGGACGGGCAGCTGGTCGAACAGCTGGCGCACAGGATGCACTCGTAAAGGCCATCCAGCTCTGCGCGATCTTCCGGGCTTTGGCGCCATTCCTTTTCCGGCTGAGGCGTCTCGGTCTGGAGGAAGGGTTTGATGCTGGCCAGCTGGGCGTAGAAATTGGTCAGGTCCGGGATCAGGTCCTTGACCACCGGCTGGTGCGGCAGGGGCGAAATGGTGATAGCGCCCTTGTGGTCCTCAATGCCATTGGTGCAGGCAATCGTGTTGCGGCCACCAATATTCATCGCGCAGGACCCGCAAATGCCTTCGCGGCAGGAGCGGCGGAAGGCCAGCGTGGTGTCGATCTCGTTCTTGATGAAGAAGAGCGCGTCCAAAATCATCGGCCCGCACTTGGCGGTGTCCACATAATAGGTGTCCCAGCGCGGGTTGGACCCCGTGTCCGGGTCATAACGATAGACCTTGAACTCGCGCAGGTCCTTTTCATCCGAGCCTTCCGGCTTCGGCCAGACCTTACCCTTTTGAACCTGCGAGCCTTTCGGCAGTGTCAGTGCGACCATGTCAGTCGTTCCGTTCTTTTTGTGTCTGTACCGGGCGGCGGGCTTAGTAAACCCGCGCCTTCGGCTCGATGTAGGCGATGTCGTTGGACAGGGTGTATTCGTGGACCGGGCGGTCATCGAGTTTCACCTTGCCATCAAACCAGGCGAGCGTGTGCTTCATCCACTTCTCGTCATCACGATCGGGGAAGTCCTCACGGGCGTGGGCGCCGCGGCTTTCGGTACGCGCAGCGGCCGAGCCCACCGTGACCGCGGCTTGCGCGATCAGGTTGTCGAACTCCAGCGTTTCAAGAAGGTCGGTATTCCAGATCATGGAGCGATCCGACACCGAGATGTCGTCCGCGCCCTCATAGACCTTGGCGACACGCTCCACGCCCTCGTCCAGGATCTCCTGGGTACGGAATACCGCGCAGTTCTCCTGCATGGCGCGTTGCATATCAAGGCGCAGCTGGGCGGTTTTGGTGCCGCCCGACGCATGGCGACGGCTGTCGAGCCACTCCAGCGTCTGCTTGCCAGCGCTTTCCGGCAATTCCGGCTGGCTGGCACCGGCTTCGGTGGTTTCAGCAGCACGCAGGCCAGCGGCCCGGCCAAACACCACCAGGTCAATGAGCGAGTTGGAGCCCAGACGGTTGGCACCGTGCACGGACACGCAAGCGGCTTCACCCACAGCCATCAGGCCAGGCACCACGGTGTCGGCATCGCCGTTCACCTTAGTCAGGACTTCGCCGTGATAATTGGTCGGGATGCCGCCCATATTGTAGTGGACCGTGGGCAGAACCGGGATCGGCGCTTTCGTGACGTCCACACCGGCGAAGACCTTGGCGCTTTCGGAGATACCGGGCAGGCGTTGAGCCAGAATGTCAGGGTCCAGGTGATCGAGGTGCAGGAAGATGTGGTCGCCGTTTTCACCCACGCCGCGGCCGTCACGGATCTCCATGGTCATGGAGCGTGAGACCACGTCGCGGGAGGCCAGATCCTTGGCGTTCGGGGCATAGCGCTCCATGAAGCGCTCGCCTTCAGAGTTGGTCAGATAGCCCCCCTCACCGCGCGCGCCTTCGGTAATCAGGCAGCCCGCGCCGTAAATGCCGGTCGGGTGGAATTGCACAAACTCCATGTCCTGCAGCGGCAGGCCGGCTCGCAGCACCATGGCGTTACCGTCACCGGTGCAGGTGTGAGCCGACGTGGCGGAGAAGTAGGCGCGGCCATAGCCGCCGGTGGCCAGAATGACCTTTTGGGCGCGGAAGCGGTGCAGCGTTCCGTCATCAAGCTTCCACGCGGTGACACCACGGCAGACGCCTTCTTCGTCCATGATCAGATCAAGGGCGAAATACTCAATAAAGAACTCGGTCGCGTTCTTCAGCGACTGGCCATAGAGCGTGTGCAGGATGGCGTGACCGGTCCGGTCCGCGGCCGCACAGGTGCGCTGCACCGGGCCCTCGCCGAAATTCTTCGTCATGCCGCCAAAGGCGCGCTGGTAGATCTTGCCGTCCTCGGTGCGCGAGAAGGGCACGCCCCAGTGCTCTAGCTCGTACACGGCCGCAGGCGCTTCCTTGCACAGATACTCGATGGCGTCCTGGTCACCCAGCCAGTCTGACCCCTTCACGGTGTCATACATGTGCCAGCGCCAGTCATCTTCGCCCATATTGCCCAGCGACGCGGAAATGCCGCCCTGCGCCGCCACGGTGTGCGAGCGGGTGGGGAAAACCTTGGAGATACAGGCCGTCTTCAGGCCAGCCTGTGCCGCCCCCAGGGCTGCGCGAAGGCCGGAGCCGCCTGCGCCCACAACGACGACATCAAAGGTGTGATCGATAAACTCGTAAGACGCCATTTAAACGACTGCCTCTTTATTGCTGCGCCGCGACTGACAGGACCGCCCAGAGGGTGGCCAGCCAGAGACCTGCTGCGATGAAAGTGTTCACGAGCAGGAGCGCGATTTTCGTTCCTGGCTTATGGATGTAGTCCTCAATGACCGTCTGTAGACCCAGACGCATGTGATAGAATGCCGCAGTCAGGGTCAGAAGCGTCACGATCGCGCCCAGAGGCGAGCCAATCCAGGCGATGGCCGCGTCGTAGTCGCCAAAGCCATGCTTGGCGAGTGACCAGGTAAACAGCGGCACCAGGATGATCAGGGCAATGGCACTGACGCGCTGGGCGATGAAGTGGCCGGCTCCGCTTTTGGCAGCACCAAGGCCGCGAGCGCGAGCAAGAGGGGTGCGAAAATCACTCATCCGACGACTCCTAGAGCCAGAACCCAGATGATCACGGTCAGGATGACCGAACCGATCATGATGAAAACCGAACGCTGGTTGGAGGCGGCCGGGTCAAACCCCTTGCCGGCATCCCACACCAGATGACGAATGCCGTTGAGCATGTGGTAGATCAGCGACAGCGTGAAACCCACCAGCGCCAGGATCACCAGGATCTTGATCGGGCCGTTCAGCGCATTCATCAGGCCGGTATAGACGCTTTCACCGGACGCCAGCGCGATCAGCCAGATGGCGACCAGAACAGCGCCGACATAATTCACCACACCGGAGGCCCGGTGCAGGATGGATGACAGCATGGTCGGGTGGAACTTCCACACCTGAAGGTGAGGAGATAATGGACGGGACGGTCCGGAAGAATTGGCCATTCGGCCCCCCTTCGATCAACAAGTTACCCCATTGGCTGAACAGCCAACAGCGAGTTTGGGGCGGACAATAATCTGGGCACCCCCAAGGTCAACGGGCACACCGCCGCACCTGACGACGATGTTTGCAGATGTAAATCATTCCTAACTGTTAATCGCGAGCCGTTGACCGCAGCTGCGCAGCTCGTCACCGTAAAATGACAGTTGCGTGTTTTGTTGAGGGGGCTCCTGCCATGTCTGTTTCACCCAGCGCCATGATCACCGGGGCATCGACCGGGATCGGGTATGCGACGAGCAAGTTTCTGGTCGAGAAGGGCTGGAATGTCTTCGCCGGAGTTCGCAAGACCGAAGATGGCGAGCGCTTAAAATCAGAGCTGGGTGAGGCGGTCACGCCTGTGATCTGTGACGTCACCGACGGTGCACAGGTGAAAGCCGCTGGCGATCTGGTCCGGGAAATGCTGGGCGAGGAAAACCTGGCAGGCCTTGTCAATAATGCAGGCGTTGCTGTGGCCGGGCCGCTGCTGCACCTGCCGATTGAGGACATGCAGCGCCAGCTGGAGATCAATGTGACTGGCCAGCTGCGCGTGACGCAAGCCTTTGCGCCCTTGCTGGGGGCTGAAGTCGGGCGTGGCGGCAAGCCGGGGCGGATCGTGAATATTTCCTCGGTTGCAGGCCTGAGCGCGACACCGCTGGTAACGCCCTACGCCTGTTCCAAGCACGCGCTGGAAGCCTTCACCCAGGGCCTTCGCCGCGAACTGATCATGTATGGCATCGATGTGGTGGCGATTAACCCAGGGCCCATCGCCACGCCGATCTGGGACAAGGCCGAGGAGATGGACCCCGAGCAGTACGCGGGCACTGATTATGAGGCTGCGATCCGAAAAATCCTTGGCTATATGCTGGACCGGGGTCGCAGCGGCCTGCCGCCGATCAAGGTGGCCGAAGCGATCTATGCCGGGCTGACCGATGAAAAGCCGAAACTCAACACCATCCTGTCGCCCGAACCCTTCCAGCAATGGCTTATGTCGGTCCTGCCAAGCCGCATGGTGGATCGCCTGATCGCCAAGCGGTTGGGGCTGACGCCGGACGCGCGACGTTAAGTCCTTTCAAAGCGTTAGCGCGTCTGCTCGCCTTCGCCTAGACTGACCCTCTAATTGGTTTGAAGTCTGAGGGGTTTCCATGATCATCACATCCTTGCTCGCGCTGGCACAGGCCAGTGCGCCTGCTGGCGACTATCATGTGGAAATCCGGCCTCAGGACGGTGCCAGCGCCGAGGTCTTCATCACCTTGCACATCGAAGGCGACAGCGACGGTGAGACGATGCTGCAGCTGCCGTCCAGCTGGGGCGGTGAGGACGAGCTGTGGCGCGGCTTTACCGGGATCAGCGTCCAGGGCGGCACGCTTCAGCCAGCCGACCCCGAAACGCCCACTGAGCGCGTGGTCACCCATGACGCTGGCGCAGACCTGACCATTCGCTGGCAGATCATCCAGGACAGGGAGGGCACCCCCTCCGCCGCGGCGCGTGACAACTACCGGCCCTGGCTGCAGCCCAGCTATGTTCACCTGCTGGGGCAGACGATTTTCCTACGCGCCGAACGGGACAACAATCCACTGTCCGGTGATATGCCGGTGAGCGTCAACTTTGATGTTGGGGGCGACTGGGCCCTGGCTTCCGATCTGGAGATTGGCAGCCTGCCCTATGACCGGCTTGGCGCATCGGTGATCGTCGTCGGAGATTTTCGCGTGAGTGAGCAGATTATCGACGGCGCGCCGGTGCGTGTGGCGGTGCGCGGTGAGATGAGTGATGCCCAGATCATGTCGGTCACCCGATCCGCTGTGGAGGGCAATCTGGCCTATTGGGGGGATGCGGGCGAGCCTTATCTGGTAACCGCCCTTCCCATCGAGGTGGAGCCGGGACGCTCAAGCTTTGGCGGTACCAATCTGAGAGATGCGTTCGCGATCTTCGGCACCAATAATGTGCCTGACGAGATCATTGCCCGGGTGCTGGTCCATGAACATTCCCACAGCTGGGTTCCCGGTCGGATGGGCACACTGACACAAGGCCCTGAACAGCCGCAGGATTACTGGTTCTCTGAAGGGTTTACCGATTTTGTGACCACACGGGCAGGCCTCATGTCCGGAGCCTGGGACGCAGAGGCAGCCATCGGCCAGCTCAATGAATTCCTGGCCGAATACATGGCAAGTCCGGCCAGAGAAGATCCCAATACGGCGATCCGCGATGGCTTCTGGTCCAGTGCTGAGCACCAGCGCCTGCCCTATCTGCGGGGCAATCTGTTCGCGCTTCTGGTCGACCAGCATATTCATACCGAGACCAATGGCGCTCACAGTCTGGACGATGTGCTGTTTGCCATGCGCGATGCGCCGGAGCAGGGGCTCGTGGCCCATACCTTTGTCGACTTTGTTTTCGAGGTGACGGGACTGGATATCACCGAGCTGCACCAGCGCCATATCATCGAGGGTGAAACCATCATCCTGCCTGCCAACACGTTTGGAAGCTGCGGCGTGGTGGAAAGCGGCCTGCAGCCGGTTTTTGTCTATGGCATGGAGCTTGGGGCCAACCCCGATGGTGAGGGCTCTTTGGTGACCGCTGTTGACCCTGATGGTCCGGCCGCGGCAGGCGGGTTTGCGCCTGGCATGGTGCTTCTGGAGCGAGTTGCCGGTGCGGTCGGCGATGCGACGCAGGACAGCGCTTTTCGGTTGCTCGACCTAGAGGGCAATGAACGCGTCATGAGCTATCGCCCGACCAATGGCCGAATGGAAATGAGCCAGCGCATCGTGCCTGCAGACGCCGACCTGATGACCAATGGTTGCCTGGAACGGTTGGCTGGCCGGGCCCTATAAGGGCTGCGACCACATCGCGAGGCTGACGCGGCGGATGCCACGGTCTAAGCTCTGAGACAAACATGATCTCAGGGGAGACTTCCATGCGCCGTATCACGACTTTGCTCTCTGGCAGCCTTGCGCTTGTCCTGTCCGCGCCCGCTTTCGCCGATCCGGTGGAGGATTTTGAAGCGCTGATTGCCGACTACGAAGCCTTCGTTGAAGAGCGCAATGTCAACGCGCGCGCCCGCCGAGGCGATCTGGAGGCCGCCGCCCAGTGGCCGGACGCCAGCTATGAGGCGGCCCAAAGCTGGGATGCGGCGATGGTGGCGTTTGATGAGCGTGTGGACGCCATTGATCCCGATGACCTGCCTGAGGCCCATCGCGCCAGCTATGCGGTGATGGCCTATAATCTGGATACCGCCGTTGAAGTCCCACGCGTCCAGACCGCGATGATGCCCTTCACCAACGACAGTGGCTTTCATACCGGGCCGAGCTTTGCTGCGCTGACGGTCCGGGCGCGCACAGTGGAAGAGGCCGAGGCCTGGATTGCGCGCCTTAATGGGTTGCCGGATTACTTCGCCCAGCATACCGCCTGGCTACAGCGCGGGATTGATGAAGGCTGGACCCAGCCGCGCGATATCCTGCATGGTGTCGCCGATCAGATTGAAGCCCAGATCGTTGAGGACGCTGAAGACAGCCAGCTTTTAACCCCGATCAACAATCTGCCAGCATCCATGCCGGAGGCAGAGCGGGTGCGCCTGCGTGCCGAAGCGATTGAGGCGATTGAAACCGCAGCCCTGCCAGCGCTTCGCGAGCTGCATGACTTCTTCACTGGCACCTATATCCCGGCGTCTCGTGAGAGCCTTGGTGCGCGCTCCATGCCCGGCGGTGAGGACTTCTATCGCGCGCTGGTTCGCCAGCACACGACGCTGGATATGACCCCTGAAGACGTGCACGAGCGCGGACAGGCCGAAGTCGCCCGCATCCGCGCCGACATGGAAGAGGTCATCGCTGAATCTGGCTTTGAAGGCAGTTTTGCTGAATTCCTAAACTTCCTGCGCACCGACCCGCAGTTCTACGCCGAAACCGAGCTCGAGCTAATGATGGTCGCGTCCTACCTGTCGAAGAAGGCTGATGATGCGATGCCGGCCTTCTTTAATAATTTGCCACGCCTGCCCTATGGGGTGCGTGAGGTGCCAGCCGCCATTGCGCCAAATTATACTACGGCCCGTTACTGGCCGGGTGATGCCGAAAGCGGCACGGCCGGTGGATACATGGTCAACACCTACCGGCTTGATCAGCGCCCGCTTTATGAGATGCCCGCGCTGACGGTGCACGAGGCTGTGCCGGGCCACCATCACCAGATCGCCATCGCTCAGGAGTTGGAGGACGTGCCGGAGTTCCGCCGCAACACCTATATCACCGCCTTTGGTGAGGGCTGGGCGCTCTATACCGAATTCCTGGGCCAGGACATGGGCATGTATTCAACGCCCTATGAGGAGTTCGGTCGCCTGACCTATGAGATGTGGCGCGCCTGCCGCCTTGTCGCGGATACCGGCATCCACTGGTATGGCTGGGACCGGGATGAGGCCGAGGCCTGCTTTTTGGAAAACTCCGCGCTCGCACCGCTCAACATCACCAATGAAGTGAGCCGCTATATCAGCTGGCCGGGCCAGGCGTTGGCCTACAAGACCGGCGAGCTGTTGATCCGCGAGCTGCGCGCCGACGGTGAGGAAGAGCTGGGTGAGGCCTTTGATCTGGCTGACTTCCACGACACCATTCTGGAAGAAGGCGGCGTACCGCTGGAGTATCTGGAAGACAAGATGCGTGGCTGGATCGAAGAGCAGGCCGAAGGCGAGGGCGCAGAATGATCGCGCTGGCCGCTGTCGCACTGCTCACAGCTCAGGCCGATGACGTGCGGGACTGGTCGCACCTGTCGCCGCCGGAGGCTGCGTTGCTGATCCAGAACTATCTCGCCTATGGCATGATGGAGACCTACGCTGAAGGCGGAGCGATTGAGGGGCGCTATATCAGTGTTCTGGAGAACAGCCTGACGGTGTACCGCCGCGGCGTTCGCGAGCCTTTGAATGAAGAGGCCTCTGGATGGTTTGCGCACTCAAGGCACACTCATCGGTTCGACATTGCGCCGGTGGACGTCGAGCTTAATGCCGAGCGCTCCAGCCTCATTCTCAATATCAGCTGTCTGGAGCCGGATTACCCCTGTATCGGGGCAAGCTCATCGACACCGGTGCGCCGCGGTCCAACCGAAGAACGTGGTTCGAACGTGTGGTCGATCGAGTTTACCGTGATCGAACCCTACCCAGCCTATGCGGCTGAGCTGGAGCAGTTGTTCGAGATCTGGCGTACGGCACCGACTCCAGATTAGGGACCTGACCTAGCCCCGCACGATCAGCCAGGCACCCAGCAGCAGGATCGGAACCCCCGCCATACGCATCAGCGTGGCGGATTTTTGCTCAAGGCCCAGCAGGCCGAAATGATCCAGCACCAGCGCCATGATCAGCTGTCCGGCATAAAGCGCGGCGAAGAAGGCGCCTGCGCCAATCTTCGGCGTCGCCCAGGTGGCGGTTGAAACAAAAATCGCGCCCAGCGTACCGCCGATCACCCATAGATGCAGCGGCACAGAGCTGAGCCGCTCCACGCTCGGCACGCCCTGACGCATCGTGAAAAGCGTCACCACCGACAACAGGACCAGAGCCCCGGCGCTGAAGTTGATCAATGCCGCGCGCAGCGGTGTGCCCAGATAGCCTGAAACCTGCCCGTTAAACGCAGGCTGCATCGAAGACAGAGCCCCGGCCAGCAGCGTCATGAGGAGCGGGATAAGCAGTGACCAGTTCATGGGCAAACGTCCTTGAGCAATGGATTAATCAAGGACCTGAGAGGTATGGCGGCGGGCCCCAAAAGCAAAACGGGCGGCCCGATGGACCGCCCGTCTGCATGTCTGGATGAGAACGAAGCCTTACAGCTTGCGCTCGATTTCCTGGACTTCGAAGCACTCGATCTGATCGCCGACCTGAAGGTCGTGATAGCCGACAAAGCCCATGCCGCACTCGGTGCCGGCACGCACTTCTGGCACCTCGTCCTTGAAGCGCTTGAGCGTTGAAAGCTCGCCCTCGTGGATGACGGTGTCGTCGCGCAGCAGGCGTACGCCGCAGCCGCGCTTCACGACGCCGTCGGTCACGCGGCAACCGGCAACCTTGCCGATCTTGGAGATGTTGAACACTTCCAGGATTTCCGCGTAGCCGATGAAGTTCTCGCGCTTTTCAGGAGCGAGCATGCCCTGGAGCGTGTCCTTCACATCGTCGATGAGGTCGTAGATCACCGAATAGTAGCGGATCTCCACGCCTTCCTTCTCAGCCAGCTCACGGGCCTGCTTGTTGGCACGTACGTTGAACGCAAAGATCGGAGCACCCGAGGATTGGGCCAGCAATACGTCGCTTTCAGACACACCGCCTGCGGCGTGGTGGATGACGCGGGCCTGGACTTCCTCGTTGCCGATTTTCTCAAGCGCGCCAACGATGGCTTCGCCTGAACCCTGCACGTCGGATTTGACGAGCAGCGGCATTTCTTCGATTTCGCTCTGCTTCAGCTTGGCCATCATCTGCTCAAGCGAAGCACCACCGCCTGAACGGGCCGCCGCTGACTTGTCGCGCTTCAGGCGCTGGCGGTAGTCCACCAGCTCGCGGGCGCGCGCCTCGGTTTCCACCACAGCGAAGAGTTCGCCCGGCTCCGGAGCACCATCAAGGCCGAGGATCTCGGCAGGAAGCGACGGACCGGCTTCTTTCATCTGCTGGCCACGCTCGTTGACCAGCGCACGGACCTTGCCCCATTGGGCACCAGCAACAACGATATCGCCGCGCTTCAGGGTGCCGCGCTTGACCAGAACCGTCGCGACCGGGCCGCGGCCCTTGTCCACCTGGGCCTCAATCACAACACCGTCGGCCGAGCGCTTTGGGTTGGCTTTCAGCTCAAGCAGTTCAGCCTGCAGCGAGATAGCTTCGGTCAGCTCATCAAGGCCGGTCTTTTTGGTGGCCGACACATTGATGGACTGCGTGTCGCCGCCCATGGATTCCACGAACACTTCGTGTTGCAGCAGTTCCTGCAGCACCTTGTCAGGGTTGGAGTCCGGCTTGTCACACTTGTTGACCGCCACGATCATCGGAGCTTCAGCCGCTTTGGCGTGGTTGATGGCCTCAATGGTCTGCGGCATCACACCGTCATCTGCGGCCACAACCAGGATTACGATATCGGTGGCCTGGGCCCCGCGCGAACGCATGGACGAGAAGGCCGCGTGGCCTGGCGTGTCCAGGAAGGTGATCTTCGCGCCAGTCTTAAGCTGCACCTGATAGGCACCAATGTGCTGGGTAATGCCACCGGCTTCGCCTGCAGCCACGTCAGTGGAACGCAGGGCGTCCAGAAGCGAAGTCTTGCCGTGGTCAACGTGACCCATAACGGTCACGACCGGCGGACGACCCACTTTGGTATCTTCAGGGTCATCAGCTTCGATGAAGCCTTCTTCCACGTCCGCTTCGGACACACGTTTGATGGTATGGCCAAATTCTTCGACGATCAGCTCGGCGGTGTCGGCGTCCAGCATGTCGGTGGCGCGCATCATCTGACCCTGGGTCATCAGATACTTCACCACGTCCGCGGCACGCTCAGTCATACGCTGGGCCAGATCCTGAACGGAGATCGCCTCTGGCACGACCACTTCACGTGAGACTTTCTCACGCGACGCACCGCCAGCACGGCGCTGCTTTTCACGTTCGCGCGCCCGGCGCATGGACGCCAGCGAGCGCTGACGATCGGAATCGTCTTCCACCAGGTTCTGGATGGTCAGCTTGCCCTGGCGTCGCTTGGGTTCCTTGGTGCGTGACGGCTGTTGCTTCTCAGCGGCCGGGTTGGAGCGCTTCTGCTTGACGCGCCCGCCCATGGCTTCAAGCATGTTGACGTTGTCCACAGGTGGTTCTTCAACCGGAGCGGACTTGCCACGCGGCTTGTCGGCCTTGCGGTTCGGCTTTTCAGCCTTGGCTTCCTTGGCTGCAGCAGCTTCGGCTTCCGCTGCCCGCTGGGCGGCTTCGGCCTCTTCCTTGGCGCGACGTACGGCTTCTTCTGCGGCCTTGCGTTCGGCTTCCTCGCGCTCTTTCTGCTCCCGCAGACGGCGCTGGTCTTCTTCTTCGCGCTGCTTCAGCGCCTCAGCTTCAGCCTTCTTCTTGGCCTCGCGTGCATCGGCTTCCGACTTGGCGCGCTGAATGGCGGCCTGGCGTCGCAGCAGCTCCTCTTCAGACAGGCCGAGCTGCTTGGCTTTGGCTGCCAGAAGGGCGCGCGCCTTGTCCTTATCGGAGATCGGAGCCTTGGCGGCACCTGCATCCTTTGCGCCAGCCGCTGGGGCGGCACCGGGGCGCTTGCGCTTCTTCTCGACCACGACAGCCTTCTGCCGTCCGCGCGCAAAGCTTTGCTGCACGGTGCCGGACGAGGAGCGTCCGCTTAAGGAAAGGGGCTTGCGGCCCGAGGTGTTGCGTTCGTCAGAGTCGCTCATGAGCGTCCTTGTTGCGGCAGATCGTTCATCCATTTCACCGCCGCCGCGCGCTGTGAAATGTATCTCATCTCTGGCCCCATCGCGTTGCGCTTGTGGTCTTGTCCACAACCGCCCTGCCAGAGGGCCGCTAAACTACTCGCCTTGAATGGCGATTCAACCGTCCTGTGCGCCTTTGTCGGCCTGTGTGTCAAACGGGTTGATGACACGAAAGCCAGCCAGCTTGCTGACAACCGCCCCAAACCCGTCTGCCTCAGGCCCGACGGTTAAAAGCGCATGCACCACACCAGACCGCCCCAGCGCCTGACCGATGGCCTCGGCGCTGAAACATCCCACTGTGGCCAGATGGGGCCATGCGGCGGCGCTGATACGGTCGAGCTTGCCTCGCCCATCCGCGGCACCGTCACTGGCTTCGATCCGCCAGGCTGGTGTGTCACCCTTTGACAGCGCCAGCTTGACTGTATCGTAACCCATCGCGAGCCGTCCTGCACGTCGCGCCAGACCAAGCATGGAAAGCGCCCGCGCTTCCAGCAGGGTCTCAAACTGATCGGCAAGGCCTTTGGGCGCTTCAACCGGCTTTTCAAAAGCGCGGTTGAAGAGCCGCTTGTTGACGGCCTTGTCGATCAATGCTCGGTCGGCTGTGACCCAGGCACCGCGCCCTGGAAGGCGCGCGGCAATGTCTGGTGTCACCACCCCGTCTGGCGAAAGCGCCACGCGCAAAAGCCGGTCTGGCCCTGCCGTCTCGCCGGTCACCACGCACCGGCGCTCACGCACCGGTTTGTCGCGGGATGTACGTGCGCCTCGGCCCACTACTCCTTGTCGCCCTCCTGAGAGTCATCACCGGCTTCCAGAAGTTCACTCAGCGAAACGCCTAGGCGCTCGGCTTCAGCTTCCAGAGCCGACAGATCCAGATCGCCAAGATCGGCATCATCACCAATTTCGGCGTCAGCCTCAGCACCGGCATCGGCCTCTTCAGCGCTTTCGCCACCTTCCGTTTCCGGCTCAAGGTCGGAGGCCTCAATCCAGCCCGCCTGCACACGCGCCTTCATGATCAGGTCCTCAGCGATTTGCGGATCAACGTTGAGGCCATCCAGGATGCCCTCTTCGCGGATACGCTCACCGTCGCGAGTCTCATACCAGCCACGCAGATCGTCTGGAGTCAGGCCGGCGACGTCCTCAACGGTGAAGACGTCGTTTTCGCCAAAGCGAACCGCCATCGGCAGGTCTACACCTTCAAGCTCTAGAACCTCGTCCTCAACGCCCAGCTCCTTGCGCTTGGCGTCCTGTTCGGCCGCCTGCTTTTCAAGGAATTCGCGCGCGCGGGTCTGGATCTCAGATGCGGTGTCATCGTCAAAGCCTTCGATGACCGCAATCTCATCCAGCTCGACAAAGGCCAGATCTTCCATGTCCGCGAAGCCTTCAGTGGCCAGCAGCTGAGCAATAACCTCGTCCACGTCCAGCGCTTCCATGAAGAGCGAGGTGCGCTGGGCAAACTCTTTCTGGCGACGCTCGGATTCTTCTTCCTCGGTCAGGATGTCGATGGCCCAGCCGGTCAGCTGGCTGGCCAGGCGTACATTCTGGCCGCGGCGGCCAATGGCGAGCGAAAGCTGCTCGTCAGGCACCACAACCTCGATGCGCTCGGCTTCATCGTCGAGCACGACCTTGGCCACCTCAGCAGGCTGCAGGGCGTTCACGATGAAGGTCGCAGGATCCGGGTTCCACGGAATGATGTCGATCTTCTCGCCGGCAAGCTCGTTCACGACGGCCTGCACGCGGCTACCGCGCATACCCACGCAGGCACCGACCGGGTCGATGGAGCTGTCGTTGGAGATAACAGCGATTTTCGCCCGGCTGCCCGGGTCGCGAGCAACGCGCGGGATTTCGATAATGCCTTCGTAGACTTCCGGCACTTCCTGAGAGAACAGGGCGGCCATGAAGTCCGGATGCGCGCGCGACAGGAAGATTTGCGGGCCACGCACTTCCTCACGTACATCATAGATATAGGCGCGAACACGATCGTTCAGCTGCAGGCTCTCGCGCGGGATACCGTCAGAGCGGCGGATAATGCCTTCGGCCTTGCCCAGGTCGACGATGACATTGCCATATTCAACGCGCTTGACGATGCCGTTGACGATCTCGCCCACGCGATCCTTGTACTCTTCGTACTGGCGAGCGCGTTCAGCTTCGCGAACCTTCTGGGTGATCACCTGCTTGGCGGTCTGAGACGCAACGCGACCGAACTCGATCGGCGGCAGCTCTTCTTCGTAATAGGTGCCAATCTCAGCATCCGGATCGGTCTTGCGCGCCTGCTCGAGGGTCAGCTGGTGGGTGTCGTTCTCCACCTCTTCGACCACGGTGATGCGGCTTGTCAGGCGCATTTCACCGGTTTTGGGGTCGATATTGCAGTGGATGTCCAGCTCAGCGCCATAGCGCGAGCGAGCTGCCTTCTGGATGGCCTCTTCAATGGCTTCCAGAACAATCGACTCGTCGATCAGTTTTTCCTGAGCAACCGCGCGTGCGATTTGCAGGATTTCCAGCTTGTTGGCGCTGACCCCGATGGCCATGAGACGCGCTCCTTCTTGCTTTTAGTCGTTCGTTTCGCCGTTCTGTTCGCCGCGGGCCTTCAGGCTCGCATCGACCAGCTCGTCGGTCATCACCAGTTTGGCGTCGATAATCCACTCAAACGGGATGAGGGCTGTGTCCTCTTCGCCTTTGAGATTGATCGCCACGTTTTCATCTTCAATTCCGGCCAGAATGCCACGGAAGCGCTTGCGCCCTTCCACCAGACGATCAAGCTCCAGCTTGGCTTCAAACCCTTCCCAGCGCTCAAAGTGAGGCAGGGCGGTCAGCGGCCGGTCGATCCCAGGCGAGGAGACTTCAAGATTATACTCGCCAGAGACCGGGTCTTCTTCTTCAAAAACGGCTGATACAGCGCGGGACAACCTGGCGCAGTCTTCCACCACCATGGTGCCGTCGGACTTGCGCTCGGCCATGATCTGGACCGTTGTCTTCTTGCCGCCCATGACCCGGATGCGCACCACCTCAAGCCCCATCGCATCGGCGACGGGCTCCACGAGCGCAAGAATGCGCTCGTCCTGGGGTGAGCTGGTCTTCAAGGGCGTCTCCAAATCTGCCCGGATGAAGCTACGAAAAAAGCGGCTCGGGGACCCGAGCCGCTCGATTGCGTCATCCGACGTATCGAACTTGATGAAGCGGGGTATACGCGCCTGGCCGGTATAAAGCAAGGCTGGTGCGCGGCTTTGAACGCTTGGCCCGTGCAGCACACCTCTTTAACGTCTCGCGTCGGCAGGTATTATTTAAACAGGATGATCATGCTGCGTACACTCTTTGCGACCACTGCGCTGGCGCTGTGTTTCTCAAGCGCGCAGGCGCAAGTTCAAACAGGCGCGGACCTGGGTGAGGGCATTGATGAAAACGCCGCAGCGCGCATGGCCGCGTGCGGGATTGATGCGCCGGAACTGGAGCGGCTGATCAATCTGCCGCAGCAGGATTTTGATCAGGATTTTAATGGCGGCTGGCGTCCCTATGGCAATATGGATGGCTGTCAGATCGCGACCGCAGAGCTGATCCTGACCTATCTCACTCACTCTGCCCAGGTGGAGCCCGATGACCTTGGCATCTTGCGCTGGCACGCCGCGCAAATGTTTGCTTCGGGTGGTGACTACGACGCGGCGATCCCGCTTTTTGTTGCAGCCAAAAGCGCTGAAGCCTCGGCGTGGAATGCATACGCGGATGCGACCATCGCGTTCCTGCGTGGCGACTATGACGCGATTATTGCGGCCCGTGAGGCGTTGATGGACTTCGCCCCCAGTCCTGACGAGCAGGCGGCCAATCAGCGTTTCCTCGACGAAAACCCGAATATCCGGATGCCTGATGGTTTTGTCACCGATCCACCGAACCTGCCGGTGGTCGACCGGCTGATCGCGTGCTGGGGCATGGATTACTGGACTGCCTATACCGGGTGTGAAGACCCACGAGACCCCGCGCCAAATCCCGATGCCGCAACCGCCTCACCTTTGGCGTGCGCCTTCCTGGCCGATCGCGTCGGCGACTTCGTCGGTCCGTCGGAGCAGAACGGACACCGCATGGCGGTGGGCGCGAACTGGCTTGCAACCCCTGGCGAGCGCGATCAGCTTGCTGCGGTGCTGCGTCAGGAGGGGCGCCAGAGCGGGCCCGATGCGCCGTTTGGTATGGCCTATAATGAAGATTTTGCGGCCGCGATCGGCGCTATGACCGAAGCGGATATCGATGCGTTTCACGCTGCGCTGACCACCGAGGGGACCATTGCCTGTGATCGACTGGATACCTCCGAGTCACCTTTTGAGGCCGATATTGCTGGTGTTCAGCGGTGGGCCGAAGCGCAGATGAGCAATCCGGACCCCGATGCGCCGCCAGCCGTGGAAACGCTGAGCCTTTCTCGGCCCATCTTCTTTGATGGCAATAACCGGGTGCTGGTGGCTGAAGCGTATAGTTTCACGCCGATCCCGATTTCCCGTCCGCCCTCAGGCCTGATTGGTTTTACGGTCTATGTGCGTGACGGCGCAGAGTGGACGCGCGAGGCCGGCATCTTGCTCAACCGGATGGGCTAGGCTTTTACAAAATCCATAAAAACCGGTGCGATGTCGCCGAGCTGCTTGGTCTGGTAGCGGGTCACAATGTGATCAGCCGGGTTATCGCGCCAATCGCTCGCCTGCTTGCCAGTCCAGGTCAGCTCTCGATGAGCTTCAAGAAGCGGGAAGGCGTGATCGGCGTAAGAGCGTACATCGGTCGCCACCCGCAATCGCCCGCCTGGCTTCAGCAATCGGGCCAGCTCGTGTACCGTCTCGGTTTGCACAAAGCGCCGCTTGGCGTGGCGAGACTTGGGCCACGGGTCTGGGAAGAGCAGGTAAATCTGATCAAAGGCCGCGTCAGGCATGCGCACCATTTCATCGCGCGCATCCTCGCGCTTGACCCGCACGTTGGTGAGGCCGTGGTCTTCGATGCCCGTGAGTGCCTTGGCCACGCCGTTCAGGAAGGGTTCGATGCCGATAAACCCGGTCTCACGCGCTCTTGCGGCCTGACCAATCAGGTGCTCCGCGCCTCCAAAGCCGATCTCCAGCACATGGTGATCGTAGTCTGGCAGCAGCGCCTTTGGGTCAACCGGACCCTCATCCGGCCAGCTCAAGTGCGGCAGACTTTCGTCCACCGCACGTTGCTGGCGACCTGACAGAGCCTTACCCTGCGACCGCCCGAACAGGCGTTTGCCTTTGGGGTGATCGCTCACGGTTATAAGTTCTCCGCTCGTCGCGAAATCAAGCGAGGCTTTTCAGCTGATCAACGAGATCGGTCTTCTCCCAAGAGAAGCCGCCATCATCGGACGCGGTGCGCCCAAAGTGGCCGTAGGCTGCCGTGCGCGCATAGATCGGACGGTTCAGCTGCAGATGGGTGCGGATGCCGCGCGGAGAAAGATCGACCATCTCCGGCAGTTTCTTTTCCAGGACCGCTTCGTCGATCTCGCCCGTGCCGTGGGTGTCGACATAGACCGACAGCGGCTTGGCCACACCAATGGCGTAGGACAGCTGGATAGTGCATTTGCGCGCCAGGCCGGAGGCCACGACATTCTTCGCCAGATAGCGAGAGATGTAGGCGGCCGAGCGGTCCACCTTGGTCGGGTCCTTGCCTGAGAAAGCGCCGCCACCGTGAGGCGCAGCACCGCCATAGGTGTCCACGATGATTTTGCGGCCGGTCAGGCCGGCATCGCCGTCAGGGCCGCCAATGACGAACTTGCCCGTCGGGTTCACGTAAAACTCGTCTTCGGGCGGGAACCAACCGTTTGGCAGCACATCGGCAACAATCGGGCGAACCAGCTCGCGAATGTCGTCGAGCGATACGCCATCCTTGTGCTGGGTGGAGACCACAACGCTGGTCACTTCAGCCGGCCGACCGTTTTCGTAGCGCAGGCTGACCTGGGACTTGGCGTCAGGTTCAAACTCTGGACGCTCGCCGCTTTTGCGCAGGCGAGCCATCTCTTTGAGGATCTGGTGGGAGTAGATGATCGGCGCAGGCATCAGCTCCGGCGTTTCATCGCAGGCATAGCCGAACATGATGCCCTGGTCGCCAGCGCCCTCTTCGGTGAAGGAGCCGGTGCCTTCGTCCACGCCTTGGGCGATATCAACCGACTGCTCGTGCAGATAGTTGTGGAACTCAGCCGTCTCCCAGTGGAAGCCGTCCTGCTCGTAGCCGATATCGCGAACCGCCTCACGGGCTGCCGCCTCGATTTCAGCGTCATCAATATCGCCAGCGCAGCGCACTTCGCCCGCCAAGACAATGCGATTGGTCGTCGTTAGCGTTTCACAGGCCACCCGAGCGACCGGGTCCTTGGACAAAAACAAGTCAACAACCGCGTCAGAGACACGGTCGCAAACCTTGTCAGGGTGGCCTTCAGAAACGCTTTCGCTGGTGAAATGATAGGACTTGCGGGCCACGATCGGTGCTCCATATAAAGACAGCTTTATATGGCGGCTTAAACCTCATTCGCGCGCCTATGGCAAGTCTGTATGTCTAGACTTCACCAGATGCAGCAGCTTCTGCCTCTTCAGCAGCGAGCGTGCGCACGAGCTCAAGAATGCGACGACGCACCTTGGGATCGCTGATCCGGGCGAAGGCCTGAGCCAATGCAACGCCATCGGCTGACTGGATGAAGTCGTCCACAATCGGGGTTTGGTCGCCTTCAGAGAAACCCGGTGCGGCCATGCTTTCGGACACACCATCATAAAAGAAGGATACCGGGACATCGAGAACGCGTGCGAGAATGAACAGGCGACCCGCACCGACGCGGTTTGTGCCGCGCTCGTATTTTTGAACCTGCTGGAAGGTCACGCCGAGCTCTTCACCAAGCTTTTCCTGGCTCATGTTCAGAAGCTGACGGCGCAGCCGGATACGAGATCCGACATGGCGGTCAACAGCGTTAGGGCCGCGTGGATTGGGTTGGCTGGTCATCTCACTTCACCTTTTTATTTTACCCTTGAGCGACGCACCCGCACTAAAGAGTAAATCAATTTTTGGACTCACTGAACTAAAATTATCTTCAAGCCAGTCCGCGAGCCGCCCTCGGCAATAAATGGGCCAACCCAATAAAGATCAAACAGATGATCAGCGCGGGAACATGCCCAATTCGTGCGTAGAGGGGTTTGTCCACGCTTGCAAGTAAAACAAGATCAAGGACTTGGCTCTCTTCAACGTTGGCAATGTGCACTACTCGACCGTAGGGGTCAATAAGGCCCGACATACCCGCTGTGGCTGCGCGCACCAATGGAAGACCCTGCTCAATACTGCGAAACCCTGCCTGATTAAGCAGCTGCGCTGGGCCAGCTGAGTGACCAAACCAGCTGTCATTTGAGGCATTAAGTATCCACTGAGACTCGGAGCTCGCCTCAGACGCGTATTCGGGGTAAATTACCTCATAGCAGATCAGCGGCGCGAACGGCGGAACGCGCTCCAAGTGTATCATTTCAGCACCAGAGCCCGGATCAAATCCAATGCCGTACTGAGACAGTGTTTCAAGACCTAGCGGACGAGTGAGCGCGGCCAGCGTGTTGGCTTCCCCGAAGGGAACCAGCCTTGCCTTATCATAGCGACCTTCCACAAGAAGGCTCTCTGTCTGGACTTTCAAAAAGTGCAGTGAATTAAAATAAGCGCGCGGCCTGTCTTCAGGCCCCCACTCCACATGGGGGGCACCGGCTGCAAGGCGGGTCCCCACTGGAAGGCTTGTGCGGATGCGCTCCAATAGCTCGGGCTCATTGAGAAGGTAAGCGGGAATAGAACCCTCCGGCCAGATCACCAGATCCGCCTCTTCAATGCCAGGCTGGGCGGTCAGGAGGAGATACTCTTCCAGTATCTCGTCCTTTGCCTCAGGGCGAAGCTCGCTTTGCGCTCTGTTGAGTTGCACAACGCGAACACGGGCATCGGTTTCCTCCAGGTCTGCGTTGGCCAGCCGCAGTGAACCCCAGGTCCATAGCCCGACCACAAGCAACGCTGAAAGACCTGCCGGATAGGCGCGATTAAGGAGCGGACCTCGGCCCAGCAGCGCTGCTGGCGCGCTGAACACGTAAAGCGTGACCGCCGTAAGGCCTAAAGCACCGACAAGACTGGCAGTCTGGCTGATGGCTCCGCCCGCTTCAAACACGTGTCCGGCCAGGTTCCAGGGGAAACCGGAGAGGATATGAGAGCGCAGTGCCTCAACGGTGAAGAATAGTCCTGCAAATGCGAGAACCCGCGCATCAGCCCTTGGCCTGAGAGCTGTGTAAGCCATGCCTGCGGCACCCCAGAACAGGGCGAGGCCGCCCGGCAACAGGCTCAAAGGAGCCCAGATCAGCCAAGCGTGATCCTGCGCACTGACGAGGAAAGCGTTGGCGACCCAGAAGGTTCCTGCCAGAAAGTGGCCAAAGCCAAAAGCCCAGGCGCGAAAGAAGGCTGCGAGCACTGGATTTGGCTTTGATCTCGCGTCATCCAGCGCCAGCAAGAGAACACTCAGGCCCACAGCGAGCGCGATCGAGACATGATAGGGCGCATGGGCAAGGGCGCTAATCGCTCCAAGCAGCGCCAGCACGATCAAGACTGACCTTGGCCCCAGATTTCGCAGCCAGGCACGAGCGCGGCGCAAACCCGCCTGGGCAGCCTTCATGCGCGCAGTCATCACGACGGGTCGCCGGTCGTGCTTTCGTTTTCACCTGCTGGCGTGGTGGTCGGTCTGGTTGCCTTGACCCGGACCCGCTTGATGCGCCGTGGATCTGAATCGAGAACTTCAAACTCGAAGCCGGACGAGTGCTCGAGAACTTCACCGCGCTCCGGCACTCGGCCTGCAAGGCGGAAGATCAGGCCGCCGAGTGTATCGACATCAGCCTCTTCTTCATCCGTTGCGATCTCTCTGCCGATGACCTCTTCAAGGCTGACAATCTCGGCACGCGCATCGGCCTCCCAGCAGCCGGCCTGTTTGGCGCGGATCATGGGCGCGTCGGTTTCGTCATGCTCGTCCTCGATATCACCGACGATCGGCTCGAGCAGGTCTTCAAGCGTCACAAGACCATCGGTCCCGCCAAATTCATCGACAACTAGCGCCATGTGCTGACGGCGGGACTGCATCTTTAACAGAAGGTCCATCGCGCGCATGGAGGCTGGCACGTAAAGAAGGGGCCGCTTGATCGCATCGAGTATGCGCGCCTCGCCCCAGTCCGCATCACCGGCCTGTTCGGCATAGCGCGACAGGTGTCCGACCATGTCCTTGATGTGAGCGACCCCCACCGGGTCATCCAGCGTCTCGCGATAGACCGGTAGTCGCGAATGACCCGCCTCGCTGAAGATACCAGCAAGCTCGTTGAGGGGCGTCTCGATGTCCACTGCGACGATATCGGCGCGTGGGACCATGACGTCCTCAACCTTCTTGGTCTGGAACTCCTGTACATTCAGGATGAAGGCACCGCCTACGGCTTCGTGTGGCGAAGGGGCGGGGGGCGGTGTGGCCGAACCGTTTTCCGGTCCGGAGAATGCGCGCTTGATCTGTGAAAACAGACTTCGCGACGAAGGGTCTTCGCTCATGGCTCCATTCTGACGTTATAGGGATCTGAAATCCCGACCGATTTGAGGGCATCGCGTTCCAGCGCTTCCATCTCCTCGGCCTCGTCCTCCTCAATGTGGTCAAATCCATTCAAATGCAGAACGCCGTGCAACACCAGATGTGTTGCGTGATCTAGCAGTCTTTTTCCATCGCGCTCAGCCTCGGCCGCGCAGGTTTCAAAGGCCAGCGCCACATCACCGGGATAGCCTTCGATCTCTGGCGCGGGGAAGGACAACACATTGGTTGGCTTGTCCTTGCCGCGAAACTTGCCGTTCAACGATTGCACACTTTTATCATCTGTCAGCAGCACCGCGGTTGTGCCGGGGCGTGCATGCTCCAGCTGCGATAGCGCGTTTTCGATGACCACCTCGCAGCGCGCCTGCAGTCCATCGATGGCTGCCCAGCCGTCATGCTCAATGATGAAATCAAGCCGGGGCCCGGTTTCACTCATCGGATTTGCCTTCCCGGCGCGCATCGTCGCGCTCGTAGGCGTCCACGATGCGGGCCACCAGGCCATGGCGCACCACGTCTGCCCGACCAAAGCGATGCACGGCGATGCGCGGCTCATCAGACAGGATGGACAGCGCATGGGGCAGGCCGGATGGCTCACCACGCCTGAGGTCGGTCTGTGTCGGGTCGCCGGTCACAGCCATGCGAGAGCCTTCGCCCAGACGCGTCAGCACCATGCGCATTTGCGGCACGGTGGCATTCTGGGCTTCGTCCACGATGACAAAGGCGCGGTTCAGCGTCCGACCGCGCATGAAGGCAAGTGGCGCGACCTCGATCCGGCCTTCTTCGCGCATCTTTTCTGAAACGCGCTGGCCCAGACTGTCGCGCAAAGCATCCCAGATCGGCAGCAGATAAGGGTCGATCTTCTCAGTCAGGTCGCCTGGAAGAAAGCCGAGGCGCTCGCCCGCTTCCACCGCGGGACGGGTGATCACCAGACGCTCCACCTGACCCAGCGCAAGCTGGGACGCACCATAGGCCACGGCAAGCAGCGTCTTGCCGGTGCCGGCAGGCCCGACGCCAAACACCATGTCATAGGACTTGTCGTCCTTAAGAGCGCGGACATACGTCTTTTGACCATCGGTCCGGGCTGAAAAGCTGGTGCCCCGAGGCACACGAATGACGCTGTCGATGGTTTCACCGGCATCGTCTTCGGCCATCAGGCAAGCCGCGCGGGCATCCGTAGGTTCAATGGGCAGGCCTTCTACAGCGCGTCCATAAAGCGCGTTGATGACGCGGCGTGCTTCGCGGCGGGCGGTTCCATCAGCGGCAGTCACGACGACGGTGCCGCCACCGGGGGCTTCCAGTTGGATGTCCAACTCGGCTTCGATGAGCGCGAAATTCTCGTGATTGGCACCGGCGACCAGGCGCACCAGATCACCATCATCAAAATGAAGTGTCTCAGACGGTTCCCGGCGGGTGCGGCGCGGTTTGGCTGAACGGCTCACGCGGCGCGCGTCTCCTCAGGGACAAGTCGGCCAGCGAGCGCGTTCTTGCTGGCACCAGTGATTTCCACGTTCACAATCTGCCCGATCAGCTCCAGCGGTGCGTCGCAGTGAACCGCCTGAAGATAGGGGCTGCGGCCATTGAGTTGGCCCTCATTGCGGCCTTCACGCTCAAACAGCACTGGCAGCGTCTTGCCAATCATGGACTGGTTGAAGGCTTCCTGCTGCTCAGCCAGGAGGGCCTGCAGGCGGGCGAGGCGCTCTGAACTCACCTTTTCGTCCACCTGACCGGCCATGGCTGCCCCCGGCGTGCCAGGCCGGCGGGAGTATTTGAACGAGAAACAGGAGGCGTAATTGACCCGGCGCACCAGTTCCATGGTTGCCTCGAAATCCTCGTCGCTTTCGCCGGGGAAGCCGACAATCATGTCGCCGGAGATCGCAATATCGGGCCGCACCTCGCGCAGCCGATCGATAATGGCGATGTATTCTTCAGCCGTGTGCTTGCGGTTCATGGATTTCAGGATGCGATCCGATCCCGCCTGAACCGGTAGGTGGAAGTACGGCATCAGCTTGGGCTCATCAGCGAAAGTCTGAATAAGCTCTTCGTCCATGTCCCGCGGATGCGAGGTGGTAAAGCGAATGCGATCGATTCCGCCGATCAGGGCCAGATGGCGCACCAGACGCCCAAGGCCCCAGGTGCCGCTCGCCTCATCACCCGACGGGGCGTCGCCGTGATAGGCGTTGACGTTCTGACCCAGTAGCGTAATCTCGCGAATGCCTTTTGCTGCCAGCGCGCGCACCTCAGCCACGATCTGATCAACAGGACGCGACCACTCCGCGCCACGCGTGTAGGGCACGACGCAGAAGGTGCAGAACTTGTCACAGCCTTCCTGCACGGTGACAAAGGCCGAATAGCCGTCAATCTGGCGCTCTGGCGTGGCAAGCACGTCGAACTTGTCCTCAACCTCAAACTCGGTGTCGAGGGACTGGCCGGTGCCGCGATGCACTTCTGCGATGAGTTCAGGCAGCTTGTGATAGGTCTGCGGACCCACAACCAGATCCACCACCGGCGCGCGGCGTTTGATTTCAGCGCCTTCAGCTTGCGCGACGCAGCCCGCCACCGTGATGGTCATGGAGGAGCCTTCAGCCTCTTTCGCCTCTTTCAAGGGGCGCAGGCGGCCGAGCTCTGAATAGACTTTTTCGGCTGCTTTTTCGCGAATGTGGCAGGTATTCAGGATAACCAGATCTGAACCTTCAGGCGTGTCAGACGGCGCATAGCCCAGCGGGCCCAGCAGATCACGCATACGCTCTGAATCGTACACATTCATCTGGCAGCCATAGGTCTTGATGAAGACGCGCTTCTTGTCGCCGTCGCTCACCGGCGCGGCGTCCATTTCAGCAGCTTCAGCGCCCTGTGGCGCAGTCGTGTCAGAGCCGCCAGACTTCGACGGCCGATGATTGATGAGTTCCATGGCCCGCTATATGCGTCCACCAGCCATATATGACAAGCGTTGTGGGGAGTCGAAGGAGTGGAACTTACCCCTCGCCATCCTTGATCTTCACGCCGTAGAGCTCGAGCCGGTGGTCGACGAGCTTGTAGCCGAGGCGTTTGGCGATCTTTTCCTGAAGCTCTTCGATCTCTTCGTCGAAGAATTCGATGACGTCGCCGGAATTCATGTCGATCAGGTGATCGTGGTGATCGTCCTGGGCTTCTTCATAGCGCGAGCGGCCGTCGCGGAAGTCATGGCGTTCGATAATCCCGGCATCTTCAAACAGGCGCACGGTGCGATACACCGTCGCCAGCGAGATGCGGCTGTCCACGCTGGACGCACGGCGGTGCAGCTCTTCGGCATCGGGATGGTCTTCGGCTTGCGACAGCACGCGGGCAATCACCCGGCGCTGTTCGGTCATGCGCAGGCCCTTGTCGACACAGAGCTGTTCAATACGGTCGGGCATGAGGGGGTCCCTTCGTGCGAAGCCGTTCAAGGCCCCTGTGATAGCCGCGCCTGCGACCGGATGTCCATACTAGGGTAAACTGCTAAAGCGGTCGGGCAAGCACGCGTGCATCGCTGCCGTCCCGGTAATAGGCCTTGCGGCGGCCAATCTCTATATATCCGGCGCGGTCATAAAGCGCGATGGCGGGTGTGTTGGTGTGCGACACTTCAAGGATCATCCGCCGAGCCCCGCCAAGCCGGGCCTCGGTTTCGCTTGCGGTCAGGAGCTGGCGTCCCAGGCCCTTCTCCCTTGCAGCTCTCGCCACACCAATCGTCAGGATTTCACACTCCCCTGCGATAGTGCGAATGAGCGACAGCCCAGCGGGCTCGCCATCGGCTTCCAGCACCAGCCCGACAACGCCGGATGAGGCCAGCAGGCGGTCAAAGTCCTCCTCCGGCCAGGGCGCCCCGAAGCATCGCGCATGCAGGTCGGCAAACAGCGCAGCCGCCTCTTGCCCCAAACGCGTGATCTGCGTCTGATGGCCGGGCTTGGTTGGTTGGCCAGGTTCTTCAGGAGGCGTGTCTTGGCCCATGGCGTGATTTTCGACTGTGACGGTGTTCTGGTGAATACCGAGGCCATTGTGACAGAAATCGAGATGGCCGCCATGGCAAGTCTCGGCGTGGTGTATGAAAAGGCTAACTTCATCAGCCGATTTGTTGGCATGAGCGTGCCTGACTTCAAGGTGGGCCTGAACGCTGACCATCGCGCTGTGCATGGCTGCGATCTGCCCGACGGATTTTTCGAAACGCTCAAAGCCAACGCCTATGCTGCGCTGGAAACCCGCATCGAAGCCCACTCAGGCGTGCACGCCTTTGTGTCCGGCCTGACCGTGCCGCGCGCGGTGGCGTCCTCGTCCGAGCGGCGCGTTTTAGGCATGAAGCTACAGCGCACGGGATTGGCCGATCTGTTTGGCGAGCATGTGCATTCGGCAGATGATGTCGATAACGCCAAGCCTGCGCCGGATCTTTATTTGCGCGCAGCTCGCGGTCTGGGCGTCGAACCGGCCAAAAGCCTTGCGATAGAGGACAGCGCGTCGGGCGTGCGGTCTGCGGTTGCTGCGGGCATGACATGCTGGGGCTATACCGGGGGTGAGCATTGCCCGCCTGGCCATGCAGCGCGCCTGCGCGCGGCGGGTGCCGCGGCGGTGTATGATCATTTTGACGGGATCGCCGCTGCTTATGCGGCGGGCTTCGCGTCCGGCGGCCGCGCGTAGATCGGCGCAGGGGGCGGGCTGTCCGCTGGTGCGGCCTTGGTCAAGGCAAGCAGCGCGGAAAGCGGCGGGCGAGCATCGAATTGCGGCCCGCCAACAGCTTCAGCGCCGGATCCGGTAATCAGTGGATGGGGGAGCTCTGCGACCGCAGCCTGCGCTGCCATCAACATGCCACGCTCCAGCGATGCTTCTCGCTCACCCGGACGGAACACGCTCCACAGATACTCGCCGCGTTTTGCGTCATGGATGGCGAAAACTGTTCGCTGCGATCCGCCACCATCGCGCTCTGCCAGGGCTGGCAGTAGCCCGACGCCCACCGCTTGCGCCCCGCTTGCGAGCGCGAGGCCCCGCGCAAAGGCGATGCCCACGCGCGCCCCGGCAAAGCTGCCGGGACCGGTGTTGACGCCAATGCGGACAAGGTCCGTTGCGGCGATGCCCGCTTCGACAAGCAAAGCCTCGACCATCGGGGCCAGCCGTTCAGCATGGCCGCGGCCAATGTCTTCAGCGTGTTCTAACACCTGATCTTGGACACGCAGCGCAACCGCGCACCACGGACCGACCGTGTCGATAACAAGGATGGGCTGGGTCATGGCCTAGTCGAGAATGCGCGCGCCTTCGTCAAAGCCAAGCTTTGGCAGGCGCGGGAAGAGCTTCTCGGTGGTGCCATAGCCTAGGTTGATCAGGAAGTTGGAGCGCCAGGCCCCCATTTCCGGATCGTTTTTAAAGAAGGTCTCGTCGACACCGTCCTTGTCGAAACCGCTCATCGCGCCGCAATCAAGGCCAAGTGCGCGAGCGGCCATGATCAGATAGGCCCCCTGCAGCGAGCTGTTGCAGAAGCCGTTCTCAAAGCGGGCATCGTCAGCCGCAAACCACTCTTTGGCTTCCGGATTGTGCGGGAAGAGCTGGGGGATTTTCTCATGGAAATTCCAGTCCCAGGCCAGCACCACCGTAACCGGTGCGGTCACGGTCTTCTCCACGTTGGGCTCAATCAGGTGCGGCACCAGCTTTTTCTGGCTCTCGCCTTTCAGGAAGAGGAAGCGCGCCGGGCTCTGATTGGCGCTGGTCGGGCCATACTGCAGCAGCTCATAAAGCGCGCGCAGCGTGGTGTTGGAGACGTCCCGGTCTTCCCAGGAGTAGAAGGTCCGCGCACCGCGAAACAGCTGGTCCAGCGCCTGATCGGACAGGATGGAATGGCGGTCTTCAAGCGCCAGCGGGATATCTGAATTAGCAGCGTCGGACATGGGGGAGAACTCCTCTAAACGGGAATGAATAAGTCGATTATTCGATAACTAGGGCGAGCCAGCATCTTCAGCCAGCGTTGAAGGCCGCGCTACAGCACCGCCTCAACAGCCGTCACTTCCGGCACATAATGCTTCAGCAAATTCTCGATGCCGTGTTTCAGCGTCATCGTGGAGGCGGGGCAGCCGGCACAGGCTCCACGCATGTGCAGGTGAACGACGCCGGATTGCTCGTCATAGGACTGGAAGGTGATGTCACCGCCATCGTTCGCCACCGCTGGGCGCACCCGGGTGTCGATCACATCGATAATCTCTTTGACGATACCCTGGGCTTCGCCTTCATAAACGGCGTGACCGTCGCTGGTGGCTTCTTCAAACAGCGGAACATCAGCTTCAAGAGCGTCAGCGATCGCGCCCAGAACTGCCGGGCGGATATGGATCCATTCAACGCCTTCAGCCTTGGTCACGGACACGAAATCAGCTCCGGCAAAGACGCGGATCACGCCTTCCACCTTGAACAGGTCGCGCGCCAGCTTTGAGTTTTCTGCCTCTTCCGGCGTTGCAAATTCGCGAGGCGTGTCCGGCGCGATATCGCGGCCAGGCAGAAATTTCAGGGTTTCCGGGTTCGGAGTGGGTTCGGTTTGGATGAACATGGCAAAACCTGAGCGTTGAGGTTGGATATCGCCCAACAGGTGGACCGCTCACGCCGCTTGCGCAAGCCCTTGTCGCGTAAATGTATGAGCCGGGCGGCCTCAGGCTAGGGCCTTGATGGTCTCTTTTGACAGGTCGCCTGGCACGACCGTCACCGGTATCTGTCGGCCTTCAAACAGGCCTTTACCGGTGGCAAGCGCACTGACCAGGGCACCAGGCTCCTCGCCATGGGGCGCGGCACCGATCACCAGAATGGCAATATCAGGATCGGATTCCAGGAGCTGCCCGAGCGCCCTGATGAGGTTGTCCTCTTTCAGGTGGAGCTCCGGGCGGACTTCCATCACGCCCTCTACATCTTCGGCCAGACTCTCCAGCGCCGCCTCGGCCGCCTCCATGGCTTCAGCGCGCATGGTATCGCCAACGCCCAGCCAGTGCTCGAACCCGGCCTCCATCGACGCTGTTGCCAGGATGGCCACACTGCCGCCAGTCTTGCGTGCACGGCGGGCGGCGAAGTATGCCGCTGTCCGGCTTTCATCACTGCCGTCGGCGATCACCAGAAATTTACGTGCGGTCGTCATGGGGTAAAGCTGACCTGTTTCAGCCCGTTCGGGCAAGCGCTTTGTTATCAAGGAGGCCCTGTCATGGGCGAAGAGGCTCTGGCTCGCATGTCTGACCGGCGCAATCCGCTCAGTCCAGAACAGGCGCTGGTCCTGCATCCAGACCGGCTTGAGTGCTGGACCGATAACAGCCTGACCCGGCGCATTGATCTGGGTGCTGTAACGCAGGTGCGCCTGGCGGTGGAGATGGCCGGACAGGACAAGCAGGTGGTCTGTCGGGTCACGGGCCCTCAAGGTGAGATCGTGTTCGGTAGCCGCCGCGCCAACAAGGGCGCGTTTGATGACAATGTGGTTGAGTTTCAGGCCCTCATGGTCGCCCTGCACACGGCGCTCAAGCCTCGCTTTGAAGAGGTCGCCTTTGTTGAGGGTCAATCGCTGGGCTTCCGCCTGATCATGGCCGGGCTTGGTGTGATCATGGCCGCTGCCGCACTTTTTGTGATTGGCTGGTTCGCGATTGTGGAGGAAAGCGCGCTGCTGGCCTTTGCAGGATTTCCGTTTCTGCTCATCGGCGGGTCGCTGGCATGGGTGTTCAGGCCCATGCGTCCGTTGCCCTATGATCCAGACAAGCTGATCGAGCGGTTTTCGGGCGCTTCGTCCTAGAGCTTCTTCTTCAGCGCCCTGACGAAGACCTCACCCATATCCGGGCCCTGTTCGGGATAGAAGTAAGGCTCGATCAGCTCCAGCTCCATGACGGCCAGCTTGCCATCAAGGCCGCGTGCCATGTCGATGCGCGCGTAGAGCAGGTCCTTTTCGCCGGTGATCTCTTCAGCCGCATGGAGGACCTGCATCGCCGTGGCGCGTTCTTCGTCTGACGGTGTCCAGACCGCCTCAGTCGCCCCGTACATGGACTGTACGCGGTAGTCGCCGGACTTGGGCTTTTTGACCAGGGCGTGGGACAGCTCACCACCAAAGA
Organism: Maricaulaceae bacterium EIL42A08; assembly: GCA_024178355.1. Taxonomy (GTDB): domain Bacteria; phylum Pseudomonadota; class Alphaproteobacteria; order Caulobacterales; family Maricaulaceae; genus Oceanicaulis. Next base: position 223,276 of record JAMZNZ010000006.1, read on the forward strand.
CCATCAAGGAGTACTCGCCCTCTTCCGGGATGGCGGGCAAGAAGGGCTGCAGCATCGCTGAAGCCGGTGGCAACATGTCCGCAGCTGGCAACGGGTCGCCCTTTTTGATGCGCGCCTGGCGCCATGCGCCCGCCCCGACCTGCGGCTTCACAACGATTTCCTCGGCCCCAAAGGTTTCAAATGCCTCTGTGATGGCTTCTGGTGAGGCTGCATCGCGCCACAGCGTGGGAACAGATGGTGCGCCTACCTCATCAAGGGCGCGCAGATAGGTCTTCTCGATGTTCCAGCGCACAATGTCTGGCGAATTCAAAACCGGTGCGGTTGTGTTCAGGCGATCAATCGTGTCCAGAAAAAGCTTCTGCTTGGGTGGATAATCCCACACGGTTCCGATCATGAAGGCATCGAAGCCTTCAGGGTCAAACGGCTGGTCCCAGATGGTGCTGACCAGCTCAATTCCGGCCGCGTCACAGGCTCTGCTTAGGGCGCCGAATTCCAGATCGTATTCAAACCAGTCCTCCCGCGCGCCGGGACGGCCCTTCATCATGTCAGCTGAGGTGAGGAAAGAGACGCGTGGCCTGGACGTCATGGTGAGGGCTCCTTGATGTGCTGGCGCGCGAGATAGCGTGAAGCTGTGCGCTTGTGAATGGGGGCTGGCCGCGCTAGGTCACCGGCGAACAGTTTTTCTTTCCCAGATCCGGAAGATATTTCATGACCGAAAATCGCTACGACGTTCTAGGTGTAGGCAACGCCATTGTTGACGTGCTCGCCCGTGTTGATGATGCCTTTGTTGAAGCGCACGGCCTGGCCAAGGATGCCATGCTGCTGATTGATGAGGAGCGTGCTGAAGCCCTTTACGCTGCCTTCCCGCCAGGGGAGGAAATTTCAGGCGGCTCAGCGGCGAATACGCTGGCGGGTATTGCCAGCCTCGGCGCTCGCGGTGCCTATATCGGCAAGGTTGCCAAGGATCAGCTGGGTGATGTCTTTGCCCATGACCTGCGGGCTGCGGGCGTGCATTACGACACCGCGCCACTTGAAGGCGGTCCGGCAACCGCCCGGTGCCTGATTGCCGTGCCGCCAGATGCGCGTCGGGCCATGAATACCTTCTTGGGCGCTTCGGCACTGATCGCTGACACTGACATTGATGAAGAGCTGGTCAAGGCGTCCACGGTGACCTTCCTTGAGGGGTACCTCTTTGACCGCCCCGAAGCCAAGACCGCTTTCGTGCGCGCGGCTGAAATCGCCCAGGCCAATGATCGCCGTGTGGCGCTGACGCTGTCTGACATCTTCTGCGTGGAGCGTCACCGCGACAGCTTCCGCCAGCTCGTGAAGAACCATATCGACGTTTTGTTCGCGAATGAGGCGGAGCTGAAATCGCTCTATGAAGTCGACAGCTTTGAAGAAGCGCTCGCCGCTGTACGCGCCGAAACGCGCGTTGCCGCTGTGACCCGCTCCGAAAAGGGTGCTGTTGTTGTATCCGGTGACTTTGAAGTCGCTGTTCCAGCTGGCGATGTGACCAGCGTTGAAGACACCACAGGTGCAGGCGATCTGTTCGCAGCTGGCTTCCTTGCAGCCTATGCCCGTAACATGGATCTGGAGACCTGTGGGAAGCTTGGCGTTATCGCGGCCAGCGAGATCATTTCCCACATCGGGGCGCGCCCACAGGTGGAGCTAAAGGCCCTTGCTGCCAGCCACGGTATCGAGCTGGCGGCCGTCTAAAGCGGCGATCAAGCTGTGGAAATCTGGTAAAAAGCCTGACCGCGGTCTGCTTTAACGAGATTTTCAGTCTGTTGCTTTTAGGGTCCCCTCTTGAACGTGTGCGCACAACCGGTGCGCGCCAGCTTTCTTGGGGGCCCTATGGCGCCGATACGGCACGCATTTGCGCGGGTCATGCGCTCACTGGTGATGAAGTTCACCCTGCTCTGCGGCGTCATTCTTGTGGCGGCGACCGCGTCCCTTATGGCTGTTGAATTCCAGCTCAAGCGCTCAGAAAACAATGCTTCCGGTCTTCGTCACGCGACGCTGATTACTGAATTGTTCGCGTCAAATTCCGCAAGCTTCATACGCTCTGGCGAGACAAGCCGCCTGAATAGTGTGGTCAATGAATTTGGTGCGCGTGAAGAGGTCACCGGCGTCTATGCGGCAGATGTGAACCGCCGTGTCCTGTCAGCTGCCGGCGATGTCAATTACGCGGTTGGCGATCGCGCTTCTGATCATTTGATCCAGTCAGCTATCGGTGCGGTCGACACGCGCATGGAGGTCGTTTCGGGCAATATTCGCGTCGCAGAGCCAGTCTTTAGCGATGGACGCCTCGTTGGGGCGGTCGTTGCGAATATCCCCCTGGCGGCGGTCGCGCGTCCGGCAAGTGCACTCATTGTCCGTCAGGTCCTGATCGCGATTATCGCGCTGGTGATTTTCCTGCCGCTGGTGGCGTATCTGATCAACCGCGCGCTGGCACCTGTTGCCAAACTGACTGAAGCAGCGCGCCTGGCCAGTTCTCGCAAGCTGGACCTGCGCATTGATGTCCAGACCGGTGATGAGCTGGAAGTGCTGGCGAACGCCTTTAACCGTATGTTTGCGCGCTTGGATGCCAGTGTGAAACGGGTCCATCGCCTGGCTTATGTGGACATGATCACGGAGCTTCCGAACCGCGAGCGCTTTCGTAAAGAGCTTGAACAGGTCGCGAGGGACGCAATCGAGAAGGATCAGGAGGGGGCGGTCCTCTTCCTCGATCTTGATCGCTTCAAGCGCGTCAATGACTCCCTGGGCATTGGTGAGGGCGACCGGCTTTTAGAAGCGGTTGGGCGGCGTCTGCGCGAAGCAGCGCGCGCCTGGGATCTGGCAGATGGCGATGCCAGTGCCGGCCCGTCCATGGTCGCGCGTCTGGGCGGCGACGAGTTCACGATCCTTATGCCGCGCCTGCGCGATGCAACCGATGCAGCGCGACTGGCGCGCCGCGTGATTGATGCAGTGCGCCGCCCGTTTGAAATCTCTGGCCATCAGGTCTTCCTTGGCCTGTCCGTCGGTGCGGCTGTATTCCCCCGCGATGGTGCTGATCCTGAAACCCTTCTGCGTCATGCAGATCTGGCGATGGATGCGGCCAAGCGTGCGGGAGGCAATGCCTGTGAGTTCTTCGAAAGTGCCATGAACCAAAGCGCTTTTGAGCGCCTCGTCCTTGAGAACGAACTGCGCGAGGCCGTGCGTGAAGACCAGCTGGTTGTCTATTACCAGCCCAAGGTTGGCATGAATGACGGTGCGCTGTCCGGTGCGGAGGCGTTGGTGCGCTGGCAGCATCCCACGGCTGGCTTGTTGTCGCCGGGGGCCTTTATTCAGGCGGCTGAAGAGTGCGGCCTGATTGGCGAGATCGGGGACTGGGTTCTGCGCCGCGCGTGCCATGAGGCAGCAGGATTAATGGCCAAAGGCCATAGTGTGCCGGTCGCCGTGAATGTGTCGGCCATGCAGTTTGAAAGCGATACCTTCGCCGATACGGTGATTGATGCGCTCAACGAGTCCGGTCTGCCGCCTGAGATGCTTGAGCTTGAGCTGACCGAATCTACCGCTATGCGTGATCCCGAGCGTGTTCTCAAGCAGATCGCTCCCCTGCGGGAAATGGGCGTGACGTTTGCGATCGACGATTTTGGCACCGGCCATTCCAGCCTGTCCTACCTGACGCGTATGCCATTTGACGTCTTCAAGATCGATCAGACATTTGTGCGCGACATGTCTGAAGACGAGCACGCCCGCGTCGTGGTCGAAACCATTCTGGCTCTGGCCAAGTCGTTGAATCTGAAAACGGTCGCCGAAGGTGTTGAAACGGCTGAGCAATATGCCCAGCTGCGCGGGCTGGGTGCGACTCTGGCCCAGGGCTATCTGTTCGGGCGTCCGATGCCGCTTGAGGACCTGGAGCGGTTTGCCGAGCCTGAAGCCGGCAGCAACGTCGGTTAGTCGTTACGCCCGTGACCAGAATGCCGCAGGCGCAGCATTTAGCGGCATAAATATCACACGCAAATTCTTTCACGAATTTAATTGAACAAACCCGTCTGGATGTGGCACAAATACACCTGCGGCCCACGGGCTGCTCCTGAGCTTCAAATGCCGTCCCCCCGCGGCGGCTCGGGATCGCAACGCACCGGGTTACCCCCATTATTCGGTGCGACGCGCGTGCTCTCCCCCCGGAGCTCGCGTTATAAGAGCGGCGCCCGGCGAAACGCACCCCTCCTCGCCGGGCGCCAGTTCTCCGCTTCGTTAACTGAACTCGATACAGTTTGCCGCGTGCGAAATGCGCCAAGGCAAGCTAAGTAGGCGGTATGACGTTTTATCAAAATCCCGAGGCCTCAGGCGGTCTGGACGGCTCTGAAGACGAGATTGCCCGACTGCTGGAAGAAATCCCTTTGCTTTACAAAGCGAAGGCGTTTGCCGAGTCGATTAACGACCCGGCCTACTTCTCGCGACTGGGCGAGCCACTGGATGAGCGCGAGCTGAAATTGGCGCGTGCCTATCTCGACGGGTTAGGTTTCCCCGAAGCTGATCCAGCTTCACTGGCAGACTGGTCGGATGCCGTTGCCGCTGCGGAGACGCTCGACCGCGATCCCATCGCCTGGGAGGCTGAGGAGATGCTCCGTACGGGTCTGGTGGACCAAGTGCTGGAACGCCTCGATCAGCAGGCGCTCGAGGCTGCACTTGCGCTCATTGCCTCCAAGATTGGCGACGCGGCCCGCGATGGTGCCGAAGCCAGTGCGGCGCTTGATGATGTCTACGATGAGACAGTGATCAATGCGGCTGCGGGCGGACTGGTACAGGCAGCCAATGGGGCGGCGCTGGTGATCCTGGCTGAAGCGGAAGATGATCAGCCGACGCATCCCTTTCTGGCGCGTTGGCGGCTTTATGTGCGCGGGCGCTGGCCGGTGGGTGTTGCCGGGTCGACCTACAATATTCTTTAACACAGAGGGCGGTTTGCCATGGGCGGTCTGACGATTGCGACGTGGAATATCAACTCCATCCGTATGCGCCATCCGCTGGTGGCCAAATGGGCCGCTGATGCGCGCCCGGATGTGATCTGCCTGCAGGAAATCAAATGCCTGCCGGACCAGTTCCCGACCGCCGCCTTTGACGAGATGGGCTATCCTTACGTCGCCATTGTCGGGCAGAAGGGGATGCACGGTGTGGCGATCGCCTCAAAGCTGCCTATTGAAGAGCTGGACAATGACGCGCTGTGCCCGCGCGGCGAAGCGCGCTTCCAACGCGTCAAAATCGACGGTGTTGAGATCCAGAATTTCTACATCCCTGCGGGCGGGGATGAGCCGGATCCTGAAACCAACCCCCGCTTTAAACACAAGCTGGACTTCCTTGATAATCTGGAAGGCTATGCCACTGACCGTGCCAGGGAAAACTCCGACATTGTGCTGGTGGGTGATCTCAATATTGCCCCGCGTGAGCATGATGTCTGGTCGCACAAGCAGCTTCTGAAAGTGGTTTCCCACACTCCGGTGGAGACCGAAGCGCTGGACCGGGTGCGCGATGCGGGCCAGTTCATCGACGTGGCCCGGGCCCTGATTGAAGAGCCGGAAAAGATCTTCACCTGGTGGAGCTATCGCAACCGAGACTGGGCCAAGTCCAACCGCGGTCGCCGCCTCGACCATATCTGGGTCAGCCCGTCACTGGAAAGCGCCGCCATGACCGGCGGCCGCGCCACATTCCGCGTCTGGGACTACACCCGCAGCTGGGAAAAGCCATCAGATCACGCCCCGGTCACGCTGGAGCTGCGGGGCTAGGCGGAGAGGGCCGTAATCGCTCCCACCAAACGCTCCAAATCCGCCTCGCCCGAAAGCCGGTGATCGCCTGCCTTGGTGAGCGTCACCGTTACGTCTTTGCTCGCCAGCGCCTCAACGGTGCGCATGGCATGGGTCCAGGGCACGTCGGGGTCGGCATAGCCTTGCAGGATATGAACGGGGCAGGTGACGGGGATGGTGTCGTTCAGGATCGACCATTTGCGGCCATACTCGATGAGCCTGCGGGTGATCGGATAGGGATCGCCATACGCGCTGGGGGCCATCCACTGGCCGTCTTCTTCTATGACCTGGCGCACATGGAGCGGAAATTGCTCCCACATCAGGGCTTCGGTGAAGTCGGCGGCCGGTGCGATCAGGACCAGGGCCTTCACGCGCTCAGGCCTTGCCATCGCCGCCAGCAGCGCCATCCATCCGCCCATGGAAGAACCAACCAGCACCTGCGGGCCTTCGGTCAGCTGGTCGATGACCGCAAGGCTGTCGTCGCGCCAGCGGGTAATTGTGGCATCGGCCCAGTCGCCGCTCGACTGGCCATGGCCGAAATAGTCAAAGCGCACAAAGCTGCGACCGGCCCGACGCGCCCAGTGGTCCAGATGGGTCGCCTTGGTGCCGGTCATGTCGGAGCGAAATCCGCCGAGAAACACGACGCCGGGCCCATTGCCCTCATGCTTTGCGTAGGCAACTTTCTGGCCCTCGTTTCGGTCAAGAAACCGGGTCTCATTACTCATGGCAGTCCTTTCGCATTGGCGCAGCGCCTTTAGGGCGGTATGTGACGGGGCTTCATGCTCGCGGCAAGGCCCGGGCGCGACAGGTGACAGGCTTTGAACATTCTTCAGGTCATACCCGAGCTGGACGCCGGGGGCGCAGAACGCACCACGATTGAAGTGGCTGAAGCCATCGTGGCGGCGGGCGGGCGCGCGCTTGTCGCCAGTCTGGGCGGACGTCTGGAAGCGGATCTGAAAGCGGTCGGTGGGGAGCTCGTCCGTCTGGATATGAAGACCAAGAACCCGGTTTCGATCTGGCTTAACGCCGGGCGGCTGGCAAAGATCGCTAAGGCTGAAGGTGTCGACATTATCCATGCCCGGTCCCGCGCCCCGGCATGGAGCGCCAATTGGGCGGCGCGACGTTTAGGTGTGTACTACGTCACGACCTATCACGGAACGTATAACGCCCGCTCGGCGCTGAAGCGGGGTTATAACGCGGTCATGGCCGCCGGTGAGCGCGTGATCGCGAATTCTGAGTTCATCGCCGACCACGTGCGCGCCGAGCACGGCGTGGGGGATGACCGTCTGCGGGTGATTCCGCGCGGCGTTGATCTGGCGACGCTCGATCCGTCGAAAGTTGATGCCGATGCGGTCGCCGACCTGCGCAAAAGCTGGGGCGCGAGCGAAGACGACAGGGTGATCCTTCTGCCCGCGCGCCTGACCCGCTGGAAGGGTCAGGTCTTTTTCATCGAGGCGCTGGCGGGTCTTGCGGTGAAAGACCGCTGCCAGCTGGTGTGCCTGGGCGATGCCCAAGGGCGCACCGAATACGTAAGTGAGCTGACGTCCGCAGCTGAGGCTGGCGGCGTACGCCTGAGCCTTCCAGGTCACGCCCGTGACATGGCAACGGCCTACGCGGCAGCAGATGTGGTGGTCTGCCCGTCACTGGAACCAGAGGCGTTTGGTCGAACGGCAGCCGAAGCCCAGGCCATGGGCAAGCCTGTCATTGCCAGCAATCACGGCGGCGCGTGCGAAGTCGTTGTGCCCGGTGAAACGGGCTGGCTGGCTGCACCCGGCGAGGCGCGCCTTTGGGGCCTTGCGCTGATCGAGGCCCTCGGGCTCGACGAAAAAGCAGCCGATGCCATGGCAAAAGCGTCGCGCGAACGCATCACAGAGAAGTTTTCTACTGCCGCTCTGCAACACGCGACCTTGCAGGTTTATCGCGAGTTAATAGAGTAGCGCGATGGCTTTGAGCGAACCGCAAAAAGAACAGATCCTGATCCTGCATGATGGCGGGCTGGCCGACGTCGTGCGGATGCTGGCCGGTGCGCGCGCCATTCGCGAGCATCATCGCAAGGCCCGGATCACGCTTCTATGCGGCGAAGAGTTTGAAAAGCTCCTGAAACACTGCCCCTATTTCGACGCCGTCGAGCCTGAGCTTGAAGCCACGGCAAAGCAGGGCTTTTTTGATCGTCTGAAAGCGGCGCGCAACTCCCATGTCGACGTGATTTATGATCTGGGTGGTGGTGTGGCTGCTAAAAAGATCAAAAGCGCGGCGCGCTTTGCAAAGGGGGGCTGGATCGACGCAACGCCCGGCAAGCTTGAAGACGGGCACCCGCTCGATCAGATGGCAGCCAAGCTGGCCGCTGCAGGTCTGAGTGGTCCGCAGATTGTCCGTCTGGGTGAGGCTGAACCGCCAGATCTTGACTGGGTGGATTTCGTCGCCAAGCGCTCGCGCACCTTGGATCCGGCCTATTTTGGTCTGCATGGAAAATTTGCCCTGTTCGCACCTGTTGGCGACGACAGCCTGCCCGCCCTGCGCTGGCCGAAAGAGCGGTGGGCCTCGCTTGCCCATGCTCTCATTGAAGAAGGTGTTGAACCGGTCGTGATTGGCGGGCCAACAACGCGCGAGATCGGCCGCTATGTGGCGCACATGGTGCCTGGCGCTCGTGATCTGACAGGCCGCGCTGATCTGGTGCAGCTGGCCGGGCTTGGTCGCAAGGCGAGCTTTGCCTTTGGCGAGGACGTGCCCCTTCTGCACCTGTTGGTCGCTGCTGGAGCCCCCGCCGTTCAGTTCAACGCCGGCGATCGGGCGCCGGTTGAAACCGCGCCGCGGGGCCGGGCACCAACCGTCATGATGTTCGCGCCAACCCTCGCTCAGATCAGCGCGCCGGAGGCCGTTCAGGCCATGCGCTGCGCCGGTGGCTTCAGCGTCAATGACGCTGACGCGGCGTGAGATGCTTGATCTTGCAACTATGATTGCGATATTCGCTGTTTCCCGAGCCAAGGATGAGGTATCCTTGCGCTTTATTTCGACCTGCAGTCACCATGGAGAAGACGCATAGCTCGACGTCCGCACGCCGCGCCGCCGCCCAAGAAGGAAGGCCCGCGAATTAACAGAGAGATCCGGTCCGCCCGGGTCCTGCTGATCGATGAAGAGGGTGAAAAACAGGGCATCATGCCCGTTGAAGCCGCGCTTGAAGCCGCTCAAGAGGCTGGGCTGGACCTTGTTGAAGTGTCCCCCAACGCTGATCCGCCTGTCTGTAAGATTATCGATTACGGCAAGCTGAAGTATCAGGAACAAAAGAAAAAAGCCGAAGCGCGCAAGAAGCAGAAAACTCAGGACGTCAAAGAAATCAAAATGCGTCCGAACATCGATGTGCATGACTATCAGGTGAAAACCAAAGCCATGACGCGCTTCTTCGAAGAGGGCGACAAGGTGAAGGTGACCCTGCGCTTCCGCGGTCGCGAAATGGCTCACCAAAGCCGGGGCATGGATGTCATGAACCGCGTCAAGGAAGACTTCGGTGAACTCGCCAAGGTGGAACTTGAGCCCAAGCTCGAAGGCCGCCAGATGATCATGGTGATGGCTCCGCGCTAAGTCGCGAGGGGCTTTCTGATCCATTAAAACCCCGTCGCATGCGCTATGCGGCGGGGTTTTTTCGTGTTCGGGGCGGTGTTGAAACGCTCTTTCTCCTTAAAGCTTGCGTCATTGCGCCCCAGTTTCGCCTTACATCCACGTAACGTTGGATTTTGGGAGATGAAGGTCGTAAGGTCTTCAAAGGGATTGATTTTATTTTGCGGGCTTCTGAAGCGCTTGCGCGATCGGGGGCTCGGCCAGGTCAATGGGGACATATTATGAAGACCATGATTGGACTGGTAGCGAGCCTTGGGCTGGCTGCACTTTCAGCAAACGCGAGCGCACAGGACTATAGCGCCGACCCATCCTTTGGTTCGGTGACCTTGTCGGCGGGTTTCACGCCAGACCCTCACTCTCGCAACCTGACGGCAGGGGGTTCAATCCGGGCCCAAGACCGGTTTTCCAGTTGCCGAGGCTATATCGCCAATGCGCCGGATTACTCGGTTTATTACACGGCCGGATCGACCTTTCCGCTGATTTTTACGGTCGATTCCGATCGCGACACGACGCTGGTTATCAATGGCCCGGATACGCGCTGGTACTGCGATGATGATGGGGCCGAAGAGCCGCTGAACCCGATGGTTCGTTTCAACAGCCCGCAGTCTGGCCGTTATGATATCTGGGTCGGGACCTATTCGCGCGGCTCCAATGTGCCGGCAACGCTGTTCGTTTCTGAAGTTGGCGAGCATACCCGCGATGGCTCCTCCTCCTGGAGTGGGTCGAGCCAGTCGTCTTCCAGTGCGAGCATCTCGCTTCCGGCTCGCTACGGTAACCGCACGATCAGCGGCGGCTTCCTTCCCGATCCCTGGACGATGGATGTCACCGCAGGCGGCCCGCTCCGCGCCAACGATGCGATTAATTCCAATACGTTCTGCTCTGGCTATATCACTGCCGAACCCACCGTTGAGGTTCGCTATGATGGGTCCAGTGACTTTCACATCTACACGTCTGGCTCTGCTGACGTGACGCTGGCCGTCAATGGTCCAGACGGGACCTGGTACTGCAACGATGACGGGGCTTCCGGGGCGAATGCGGGCGTCAGCCTGACCTCGGGCACCACGGGCACCTATGACATTTATGTTGGCACTTTCTCTCAGGGTGAGCGCCAGACCCGGCTCAATATCTCTGAGATCGCCATGGATTATGGCACGGGTTCCGGTTCGAGTGGTGGCAGCTCATCGTCGTCCAGTGCGAATATTTCGCTTCCGGCCCGCTACGGTAATCGTACGATCAGCGGCGGCTTCCTGCCTGATCCCTGGACGATGGATGTCACCGCGGGTGGCCCGCTGCGTGCCAATGACGCGATCAACGCCAATACCTTCTGCTCGGGTTACATCACTGCCGAGCCCACCGTTGAAGTCCGCTATGATGGCTCTAGTGACTTTCACATCTACACGTCTGGCTCTGCTGACGTGACGCTGGCCGTCAATGGGCCTGATGGGACCTGGTATTGCAACGATGACGGAGCCTCCGGGGCCAATGCCGGTGTGAGCCTGACCTCGGGCACCACAGGCACCTACGACATCTATGTCGGCACCTTCTCTCAGGGATCGCAGTCGACACGGCTGAACATTTCTGAGATCGCCATGGACTATGGCGTTAACAGCAAATAGCGCGAACCGGCCCCGTTTGATCTCCAGACGGGGCAATTCGTTTTTCAATTGGGACTGAAAACCTAGGGGAAGGAGACCCTCATGCTTAAAACAATCGCAACTGTCGGCCTTGTGGCTGGCCTTTTTACTGGCGTCGCCGCGGCACAGGATTACAGCCTGTCGCCAAACTACACGACGATGAATCTGAGCTCCGGCTTTTCTGATGATCCGCGCACGGTTCGCTTGAGCTCTGGTGGCAGCAATGATGCCTCGCAGACAATTGGCGGCAGCTGCCGCGGTTTCGTCTCGAGCGCGCCAGACGTTCGCGTGAACTATTCAGCCGGCTCGACCTTCCCGCTGATCTTCTCGGTGAATTCTGATTCCGACACCACGCTTGTGATCAACGGCCCTGACGGTCGCTGGTATTGTGATGATGACGGTGGCAACGGTCTGAACCCGTCCTACCGCTTCTCAAACCCGCAGTCGGGTCAGTATGACGTGTGGGTTGGCACCTATGGTGGCTCAAGCCTTGAGACGGCGACCCTTTATGTGTCCGAGATCAGCAGCCAGTAAGGCGTCTCGCACGCAATAACTTCAGGGGTGCACTCGCCATCATATGGTGAATGAGCCCCTGCAGGCCCTTTAAAGTCACCACAGGAGCGCCCCATGCGGATTCTGCTCGCCGCCAGCCTGCTGGCCACGACCTCTTCTCTTGCTTACGCACAAAGTTTCGAAGGCCCGCCGGCCTATGGTGACGTTAACTGGGCACCGGGTGATGACCCGGCCAGCGTTGTCGTTTTGGCTGCCGGTGCGATGCCTGCCGAATGGCTGGACAGCAGCTGCTACGGCTATATCAGTCCCGCCCCGAGCGCCCGTGTCATTCTGGGCGAACGCGGTGATGTATCGATCGCCGCTGGAGCTGATGAAGACCTGGTCATGGTGGTTCGCGGCCCGGATGGCAGGGTGACCTGTAATGACGATGGAGCTGGTAATTTAAATCCTGGAATCTCCCTGACAGATGCTGAAGCGGGAGCCTATGAGGTCTGGATCGGCAGCTATAGTGCGGGCGTGGGTCACCCCACAACTGTCCTTCACGTGTCAGATGAGTTCATCACCGATAACCCGTTTGTGGTTTCGCCAGATCCAATGCTGGCGGCGAACCACTCGGTTCGCCTGCGGGCCGGATTTGCTGATGATCCGCGCCGCGTCGCTGTCCGCGCTGGCGGCGAAGCGTCGCTCGATGGCCTGGATGGCAGCTGCTACGGTTATGCCGGTGCGGCTCCAAATGTGTCCGTCGACTATCGGGCTGGAGATTATGACCTCTATTTCCTGATGGAGTCCGATGCCGATGGCGTCATCGCCGTTCGCACTCCATCGGGTCAGATGCTGTGCAATGACGACCAGGTCGGGCTTAATCCGGGCGTTCATGTGGAGAGCCCTGAAAGCGGGCAATATCAGGTCTGGACGGGACTGCTGGGCGAGCGTCGCCGTGTGGTTGATGGCGAGCTGACGATTTCCGAGATCGGGTTTTCCGGCTTCGATAACCGTGTCGACCTGTCCGCTGAGGCTCGCTTCGAAACCCTGACAGTTGAAAGCGGCTTCACGCCGGACCCAATCGTGATCAATGTTGACGCGGGCGGTCGTGTTGACGCTGACGTGGCCACGGCTGGCGGTATGACCGACGGGTATTGCTCTGGCTATGTTTCGCGCGAGCCGAGCGTTGAGCTTACCTATGAGGCCGGAGCCTTGCCGCTTTATCTGGCGGCCCGCGGTGAAGCGGACCTGACCTTGGCGGTCAACGGGCCGGACGGCACCTGGTATTGTGATGACGACGGCGGTGGGGACCTGAACCCGGAGATCATGTTCGAAAGCCCGCAGAGCGGTGTTTACGACATCTATGTGGGCACTTTCAGTGACGAGCCGTACGGCTCAACCCGCGCAGAGCTGTTCATCTCGGAGCTGGAAGGTATTCCGGCCGGACCGCAGGTCGACCTCTCCCTGCCAGCTCTGTTCGAGACGCTATCGCTGAGTGCCGGCTTCCTGCCCGACCCTTACGTTATTGAGCTTGAAGCGGGCGGCCCGCTGGATGCCGATGAGTCCGGTGCCGGTGGTGGCGACGACTGGAGCTGGTGTGCTGGCAACATCACGCAGGCCCCGAGCGTGGAGCTCAACTGGGATGGCAATGGGGACCCGCTTTCCATCTTTGTAAACTCGGAGCGTGACACCACGCTGGCCATTAATCTGCCCGACGGCAGCTGGGTCTGCGATGATGACGGCGGTGTTGGCGTTGACGCGTCGGTAACGCTGGAGAACGCGCCTTCGGGTGTCTACGACATCTATGTCGGGCTCTATTCTGGGAGCGGGACTGCGCCTGCGCAGCTCAATATCTCCGAGTTTGAAGCGCCGACCGATAACTGGGAAGAGTAGGCGCGCGCCGCATCTTCCACCTGAAAGTGGGCGGGCGCAGCTTCATCGGCTATGCCCGCTTGCGTTTTGCGACGGGACGCGTATAACCCCCGCTCCCATAAAACAGCTCGTCCCGGCCATATTCGACATGCCGGGCGGGTGTGGAACGCCTCGGGACGGCTTGCCGCCCTAAAACGAAGGAGAGCGAAATGTCGAAGCTGAAGACCAAATCGGGCGCCAAGAAGCGCTTTAAGGTAACGGCGACGGGCAAAGTCCTGGCTGCCGGTGCCGGCAAGCGCCACGGCATGATTAAGCGTACGCCGAAGCAGATCCGTCAGAAGCGTGGCACCTCTGCCATGGCTGAGCCGGATGCACGTGTCGTCAAGCGCAGCTATATGCCGTACAACCGCTAAGCGGTTGGCTTTTCAAAGAATTTAAGGAGAGCGACCCATGGCACGAGTGTCTTCCGGACCCGCCCATCACGCCCGTAAAAAGAAAATCATCGACAACGCCAAAGGTTATTATGGCCGCCGGAAAAATACCTTCCGCGCTGCCAACCAGGCAGTCGAAAAAGCCGGCCAGTACGCTTACCGCGACCGCCGCAACAAGAAGCGCGTCTTCCGCGCTCTGTGGATTCAGCGCATCAACGCCGCCGCGCGTCTTAATGAGCTGACCTACTCCACCTTCATGAACGGCCTGAAGCAGGCTGGCATCGAGCTTGACCGCAAGGTCCTCGCCGACATCGCCGTGCGCGAGCCGGAAGCTTTTGCTGAGCTGGCCAAGCAAGCCAAGGCTGCGCTGGGTTAAGAGCAACCGCTCAACACCAAACACCAAAGCGCCCGCCTGGCCCACGTCAGGCGGGCGTTTTCGTATTCAGTCCCCGCTTTCATCTTCAGCCTCGCTCGTCTAAACACGCCCGGTAACGCTGACATATTCGGACCAAGCCCATGACCGACACCGCCACCGCCGACCTTGAAGCCCTCGAAGCGCGCTTTGCGAGCGATATCGCTGGTGCGAGCGACCTTGCCGCGCTGGATGCGGTGCGTGTGGCCGCTGTTGGCAAGAAGGGTGAGGTCAGCCTTCTGATGAAGACGCTGGGCAAGATGACCCCGGAAGAGCGTCAGGTTATGGGCCCGGCGCTCAACGGCCTGCGCAACCGTCTCAATGAGGCGATTGAAGCGCGCAAGGCGGCGCTGGAAGACGAGGCTCTCAACGCAGCGCTCGCGAGCGAAACCGTGGATGTCACCCGCCCGGTTGCGCCAACACGTATTGGCAAGCTCCACCCGGTCAATCAGGTGATGGAAGAGCTGGCGGTGATCTTCGCCGATATGGGCTTTAAAGTCGCTGAAGGCCCGGACGTGGAAGACGACTTCCATAACTTCACCGCGTTGAACTTCCCGCCCGATCACCCGGCGCGCGACACCCATGACACCTTTTTCATGGAGGCCGCCGACGGTGAAACGCCGAAAGTGCTGCGCACCCACACCAGCCCGGTTCAGATCCGCACCATGGTCAGCGAAGAGCCGCCGATCCGCATCATCGCGCCGGGCCGGGTCTATCGCTGTGACTGGGACCAGACCCACACGCCGATGTTCCATCAGGTCGAAGGTCTGGTGATCGACAAGAACACCCATATGGGCCACCTGAAAGGCTGTCTTGAGCAGTTTGTCGGGGCCTTCTTTGAAACTGACACGGTCGAAGCTCGCTTCCGTCCGCACCACTTCCCCTTCACCGAGCCGAGCGCGGAGATGGATGTGCGCTATGAGCGCGTGGGCGATGCGGTGAAAGTCGGCTCCGGCGACAAGTGGATGGAAATTCTCGGCTGCGGCATGGTCCACCCGAACGTCATCAAGTCGTGCGGCCTGGACCCGGAAGAGTATCAGGGCTTCGCCTTCGGCATGGGTGTGGATCGCCTCGCCATGCTGAAATATGGCATGAGCGACCTGCGCCCCTTCTTTGAACCCGACACCCGCTGGTCAGGCCATTACGGTTTCTCGCCGCTCCTGCAGGCAAATTTGGCAACGGGGCTGAGCTGAACCCGTGACCGAAAAGCGCTCCCTCCTGTCCCGTCTCCGCTTCGAGACAGTTGGCTCCATCACAGCGATTGTGGTGGGGGTGATTGCCCTGTGGGTCAGCTATGACCAGGCGCAGGTCATGCGCCAGGATATACGCGCCAGCGTCTGGCCGGCGCTCCAGGTTCAGGGCTTTGTGGATACCCAGAACGGTCTGGCAATCGGCCTGAATATCGAAAACGCTGGCGTGGGTCCGGCTCTGATCGAACGCATTTCCGTGCGCCAGGGGCAAAGCCTCGTTGCTGACATTGAAGACTTGCGTTCGCGCATCGATGAAAGCGCGGATATCTCCTTTGATACCGGCACAGGGCGCATTCTGGCCTCCGGTGGCGCGTTCCAGCCCTTTGTGTTCCGCACCGATGACCCGGCCGGATTTTTGGGTGTCGAAGGCCCTGTTGATCCGCTCCTGGCCAGCCGCGCAATCGGGGGCTGGACCGCAGAGGTCTGCTACTGCTCCAGCCTTGGCGATTGCTGGCTTTCCGACACCACCACAAATCCACCCGCTGAAATCGACAGCTGCGATGCCGATGAGGCAAGCGCTCTGTAAGCCGCTTCAGATTTGAGACCGATCCGATGAAATTCACCCAATCCTGGCTTTCCGACCATCTCGATACCGACCTGACGCTTGATCAGCTGGATGAGGCCATGACCATGGCCGGTCTGGAGATTGAGGATATCGACAACCCGGCTGACAAGTTGGCGGAGTTTTCGGTCGCTCATGTCACCGACGCCAAGCCGCACCCGGACGCTGACCGCCTGCGCGTGTGCACGGTGGAGACAAAGGATGGCACCAAGCAGATCGTTTGCGGAGCGCCAAACGCGCGCGCGGGCATGACCGCGATCTATGCGGCGCTGGGGACCTATATCCCCGGTCTGGACTTTTCGCTGGATAAAAAGCCGCGCAAGATCCGCGGCATCGAAAGCCATGGCATGCTCTGCTCCACCAACGAGATTGAGGCGGGTGAGGACCATGACGGCATCGCTGACCTTGAGGGCGATTTTGCTGTCGGCACCCCGGCGGCTGAGGCGTTGGGTCTGGATGATGCAGTCATCGACTTTGAGGTGACGCCGAACCGCCCGGACTGGCTGGGTGTCTATGGTATTGCGCGCGATCTGGCCGCCGCCGGCATCGGCAGCCTGAAAACCGGTCCGGTAGAGCCGGTCAAAGGCGAGGGCGACTGCCCGGTCAGGATTGAACTTGATTGGGATGAGGCCTGCCCCGTCTTCGCCGGCCGCGTGATCAAGGGCGTAAAGAACGGTCCGTCACCGGCCTGGCTGCAGGCGCGTCTGACCGCGATTGGCCTTCGTCCGATCAATCTGCTGGTCGATATCACCAACTATATCTCATACGATCGGGCTCGCCCGCTGCACGTTTATGATCTAGCAAAAATCGGCTCGACCATCCGCGCTCGCAAAGGGGCTGGCGAGGCCGACCGCTTCGAGGCGCTGGACGGCAAGGACTACGAGCCTTCCGCCAACCATTGCGTCATCGCTGATGATGAGCGCTGCCTCGGCTTTGGCGGTGTTATGGGCGGCGAGTATTCAGGCTGCACTGAAGAGACAACCGACGTCTTCATCGAGAGCGCCTGGTTTGATCCAGGCATCACCCGGGTGACCGCGCGCGAGACCGGTATCGAGTCCGATGCCAAGTATCGCTTTGAACGCGGCGTGGACCCTGAGAGCGTGCGCGACGGGATCGAGCTCGCGACCCGGATGATCATGGAGTATGGCGGCGGCACGCCAACTGAGGTCACGGTTGCAGGTGAGGCTCCGGCGCGCAATGCTGACATCAGCTTTGATCCGGCCCGCGCTGAGCGCTTGCTGGGCATCAAGCTCAGTGATGACCGCATCGAGGAAATCCTGGTGTCGCTAGGCTTTACCGTGAGCCGTGGTGAAACCTGGACCGTAGGCGTGCCGAGCTGGCGCCGTGATGCCACCATGGCGGCTGACCTGATCGAGGAAATGGCCCGCATTGCCGGCTATGACAACCTGCCGACGACGCCGTTTGGCCGTGTGGTGGGGGAGCGCTTTGAAGCGCCGGCCACGACGATGCAGAACCGGGTGCGCGCGGCGCGCCGGGCTGCGGCGCTGGCAGGTTATGATGAGGCCATCAGCTGGTCTTTCTGCCGCCATGACGAGGCAGATTTGTTCGGCGGTTATGGCCAGGGCCTGAAGCTCGCCAATCCGATCAGCTCTGAACTGGACGTCATGCGCCCCACCGCGCTGATCCACCTTCTTAAAGCCGTCCAGCGTAGCGCCGATCGCGGCGTTGAAGATGCGCGCTATTTCGAAGCCGGTCCGATCTATCTCAACGACCATCCGGACGGTCAGCAAACGGTCGTCGCAGGCGTGCGCCGGGTCGTGACGGGCCGTGACTGGCAGGGTAGTGAGACGCCGGACGTGTTCTCGATCAAGGCTGACCTGCTGGCGATTCTTGACGCTGTCGGCGCGCCTGCCTCGTTGCAGGTTACGACCGATACCAGTGTCTGGTGCCACCCGGGCCGCTCCGGTGTAATGCGGCTTGGCAAGAATGTGCTGGCCCAGTTCGGAGAGGTTCATCCAAGCCTGCTCAAATCGCTGGATATTGATGGGCGCGTACTCGCGTTCGAAATCTTCCTCGATAATATCCCCGCACCGAAGAAGAAGGCCTTGAAGGCACGTCCGGCGCTCAATCTGCCGGAGCTCAATCCGGTTACGCGCGATTTTGCCTTCCTGGCCCCGGTCGATCTTCCAGCTGCGAACCTGATCCGGGCCGTGCGCGGTGCGGACAAACAGCTTATCACCGATGCCCGCCTGTTTGACGTCTATGACGGCAAGGGCGTGCCAGAAGGGCAGGTCTCGCTGGCCGTTGAAGCTGTGATCCAGCCGCGCGACAAGACACTGACCGACAAGGAAATCGAACAGATCTCCTCCAAGGTCGTGGCTGCGGCTGAGAAAGCCGGGGCCAGCCTGCGGGGCTAGATGGCGACACGGCTTGATCCCCATCGCATGGTGGGCGCATCCGTCGAGGCCCAGCGTGAGTTCGTGATCGACGCTACGCTGGCCGACCCGGTTTGCTGTGCGATCCTGGACCGCGCGCCTGAGCTTGGCCTTCAAAGCTGGATGCTGTGTGCAGGCGCGGTTTACCAGAATGTCTGGAATGCCCTGACCGGGCGCAAGCCCGGCCACGGTATCACCGACTATGACTTTGCCTATTTCGACCCCGATCTGAGCTATGAGGCCGAGGACCGGGTTATTGCCCGTGCAGCCGACCTGTTTTGCGACCTTGAGGCTGAAATCGAAGTGCGTAACCAGGCGCGCGTGCACCTGTGGTTCAATGCCAAATACTCAGCAGACCGCCCGGCGTTTCAATCCGTTGAAGACGGTATTAATGCCTATGCCGCTGATGCGCACAAGCTGGGCGTGACCCGGCGGGCCGGTGGTGAGCTGGGCATCTACGCCCCGCTGGGCTTTGAGCCGGTGATGAGCCTGAGGGTCACGCCCTGCGCGAACGCCTTTGACCTTGCAGGCTTTGCCCGCAAGGCTGAGCGTTGGAAAGCGGCCTGGCCGGAGCTTGAGGTTGATCTTCGCTCTGGCTAACGCGTTTCGGGGCGCACAATGCGTGGGCCCAGATTTTCAACGACTTCGCGCGCTTCGAAAGCCTCAGGCGTGTCTGGTGCCGGGCCGCGCCCCATCAATATCTCGGCCTGGGCCTCATAACGGGTAATCTCGCGCATATTTACGTCGTCCCAGAAAGGATCGCGCAGGCCATACCATCCAAAGGTCGGGTGGAAATAGCGATACCGAAAGCCATAGGCTGAATGGAACGGATCGCCGCTGGTCCCGACTGTGCGTCGCTCTGCATCGGTTTCGCGCTGGGCGATGGAGAAATGGTCATAGCCACGCTCCAGCGTCAGCTCGGCTGCGCGGAATAGCAGATAATTCTCTACCGTTGCCCGGTCGGTCAGTGAGTTGCCGGAGAAGCTGACGCGGTAGCGGTCGTTCTCGATCGCCATTTCGTCAAAGCCGTAAGCCCCTCCTGCGGCTTGCTGATATGGGGTCGCGGTGGCGCATGCGGCCAGGCTCGCAACGGCACCAAGGCAAATCAGTGTTCGAAACATCGCGGGTTTTCCTTGTTACGGCTGTTCCCCATCGCCATTATGCTTAACAGCGCCCGTCAGGGGAAGGGTGCAGAGGGAGGCGGTGACGATGGACATGATGACGCGAAGCGCTGCGCTGGCGGCTGTCCTCGTCATTGTTGCAGCTGCGGCCGGTGCCGGTTGGTATTTCCTCGGCGACAGGGTTACCGGCCAGAATGATCTGCCCTCTGACAGCGGAGCTTTCCGCGATTTCGACAACCGTGAGGGATCGTTGCGCGATGAGTTCGGCCAGTCGGACAACGCTTCGCGATCTGATGACCGCATCACTATCGTGCCAGGAGCGCGTCTGGATATTGCGCCGTCTGCGAACGGGCCTGTCATTGGCCTGCCCGATGGTCCCCGGTTTGACTGGGATCGTCCACCCAATCAAGGCTCTGTTTTTGGGCCGAGCCCCGCAGAGCCCATGCCCCGTGGCACGGCGGCTGAACGGGTGGAGGCGGATTGTCGGGCGCGGGGTGGCGGATCCTATGCCTGTCGCTGCCTGGTGCGTCTAGCCCGTACATCGCTTGATTCGGCTGAGTTTGAGTTTCTGTCACTGGCTGAAGAGCTGGAGCCGCGGGTGGACCGGCTGACGACCTCGGGCCTGGAGCTGACGCAATTGCCTGCACTCACCGTTCGGCTTGTGGAGCTGGACGCCAACGCGCAGCGTCGGTGTGGATCTGGATTGAAGCCCGGGCGCTAGCCAGCCGTCCGGCGTGCTTCGTTGATCTGACCGCGCAGCAGCAATAGCCCAATATCCTCAGGGGCGATCTCGCGGGCTGTTTCCATATCGCTCTGGGCTCCGCTCAGGTCGCCAGCCTGAAGGCGTGCCTGCGCGCGTACCCGCAGAGCCTCAAGGGCTTCAGGGGTGGCCGGGTTACTGGCCAATGCTGCACTGGCCTGCTGCTCCGCCCTTTCAGCATCGCCATCGGCCAACGCCGCTTGGGCGGCACCGCGATGGAGGCCGGCATCACCCGGCGCGAAATCGAGCCCGCGGGTGAATGCAGCAAACGCCTCGGTGTTGGCTTCAGCCAGCAGGAAGCCATCACCGGCCTGACCGAACATGATCGCGCGGCTGGCGTCTGTGGCGGACAGCGCTCCTTCTGCGTTGGCGCGCAGGCGGGCAGCACCGTATTCGTGCTGATCAAGCGCCATCAGCGCCAGGGAGACACAATGTTCTGCTGGCCAGCCGCCGCCTTGATGGGTCCAGGCGAGCGCATCTTCATAGGCCATTTCAGCGTTCTGTGAGATGCTTGCGAGGCACTGCGCGTGGCGGTCGGCTGCGGTGTTGGCCACAACAACTTGAAGGCTGGCAGCAGCGATGAGCGCGAGCATGGCGACGTTCCCTGTCAGATCGACTAGAACCATGACAGTGACGAAGAGGAAGCGGAGCGTCCATGCCCCAGCCGCAGCGCATGTTAATTATTGGTTTCGGCTATAGCGCCAAAGCCACGGCCCGGTTGGTCAAAGCAGCGGGCTGGCAGGTGATGGCGACCACTCGCAGCCACGAAACTGCCAGACATATAACCCAAAGCGGGTACGAGGCTGTGGTCGCGGACCCGGCCACAGATGAGGGCGCGAAAGCGCTGTGCCAGGCGGTGGAGACTGCTGGTGCGGTCCTCAGTACCGTTCCACCCGGTGAGGCGGGTGACCCCATTCTGCCTGCACTTGAAGGCGTGGATGTGTCGAGCAAGCGCCTGATTTATCTGTCCACGACCGGCGTCTATGGCGATCGTGATGGCGGCTGGGCGTTTGAGTGGGAGCCGGTGTCACCCGAACAGAAACGCTCTCAGCGACGGGCTGATGCCGAAGCGAGCTGGCGGTCACGAGGCGCGCTTGCGCTGCGCCTCGGTGGAATCTACGGACCCGGTCAAAGCGCGC
Source organism: Maricaulaceae bacterium EIL42A08 (assembly GCA_024178355.1). Classification (GTDB taxonomy): domain Bacteria; phylum Pseudomonadota; class Alphaproteobacteria; order Caulobacterales; family Maricaulaceae; genus Oceanicaulis. The sequence continues at coordinate 244,749 of JAMZNZ010000006.1, forward strand.
TGGAGCGTCTGAAATCTGGCCGACCGGTCATCGACAAACCCGGCCAGGTTTTCAGTCGTATTCATGTGGACGATATCGCCGCGGCGGTCGTTAAGGCGCTGGAGCATCCCGATGTGACCGGCCCGATCAATCTGGTGGACGACTGGCCCTCCACCCAGCTGGAACTGATGGCACGAGCCGCTGAGCTGTCCGACCTGCCCATGCCCGAAGTCGTGGCGTTTAAAGACGCGGATCTTAGCCCCATGGCGGCAAGTTTCTTTGCCGAATGCCGCCGCGTCTCCAACGCCAGAGCCAAGGCAGTACTGGGCTGGCGGCCGCAATTCCGCACCGGCATTGAAGGCGTGAAAGCGATGCTGGGCTAGCGCGCCTCGCGGCTCATTTCGATCAGCTCAAGAATTTCAACGGCGTCGGCATGGGCGCGGCTGACCGCAAAGCGTAGCGCACCCTGATAGATCACTAGCGCTTCCAGCTCTGACTCCGCCAACGGCAAAAGCTCGGCATCAAAGGACAGAACACGCACGTCCGCACGAAGTGAGGTGTACTCAACGGCGTCCCAAAGGGCTGTGGCCCCGGTCAGATGGCTGGCCGCTTCGGGCCAGAGATACTCATTGCTGGAAATCTGGTGATCAAACCGATAGAGCGCCGAGCGCAGCGTTTCATCAAGGAGTGACAGCTCGCCTGATGCGACCATCTCTGAAAGCACTGCAGACCGTGTTGGGGGACGTCCCACGTGGCGAACCGCGCCCAGCCATTCCATCATCAATGCTGGATCGGTGCTTGTAATCGTTTCGTTGCGAATGGCTGCGATGACATTGATCGAGCCGGCCTAATAGTCGGTAATGATTTCCTCAGACCGAGCAAGGGTTGCTTCCAAAGCAAGAAATTCTTCCTCAATGCGGTCAAGCAGCTCAACGGCGCGCTGATCCGAAACGCGCGCTTCATTCCAGGCATTGACCTGAAAACCAATCACCACGCCCGCCAGAACGATGACGAATTCAACGGCAACGGCGTAGTAGTTCTGTTCCCGCATGGCTTTGGAAATGTTTTGCAAGATCATAAATGTGCCCCCGTCTCCTGCCGCGTAACGGGAGTAATTAAAACGCTCCGCTACCAGATAAAATACTTGCGCCGTGAAAGTAGCTTAAAGCCAAATAGACGCACAGCTTCGTTTATTTTCGACAACCTTGTCATTTGCGGCCTACTGTTCCGATCGGGGACATGGGGACGTCTAAAATGAACAAAGTATCGATACTTATTTGCACCGCTATCGGCATGGCTGGCTGCATGCCGCAGGATGGCGTGTCACAGCGCGCTGACGCAGTTCATTATGAGCTGTCAGTCGAGCGCGTGACCAGCCAGCTCTATAATCCGTGGACACTGCGCGATGACGCGGTGGAAGTCAGAGCGTTTCGCGATGAGGCAAGCGACGCGCTTGTTGCGCCCACCATGCGGGTTTGGCCCGGACAGGTGCTTCGACTGGATCTGGAGAATAATCTACCAGCCTGTGACGGATCTGAACGCCTGCCGTTCGCCTGCTTTAATGCAACCAATATCCATACGCACGGGCTCTGGGTCTCGCCTTCGGGCAATAGTGACAATGTCATGCTATCGATTGGACCGGGTGAGCGGTTCGAATACGAGTTTGCAATCCCGGACAACCATCCTGCTGGGACGTTCTGGTACCACCCCCACATCCATGGCGGCACGAGCGTGCATCTGGGCCCGGGTATGGCGGGTGCCCTGATTATTGACGGCGACAGACAACCAACATCCACGTCGCCCGGGGACATTGATATCCTCTTTTCCCAGCGGTTTGCTGAGCCCTTTGGTGAGCACATTCTTGTCTTCTCCCAGATTCAATACGGCTGTTATGACGATCACGGCCAATTGAACGCGCCGCGATCATCCGACCCGGACGCGCGACCGTGGGAGCATCCCGCCTGGGCCTGTGTGGAAGCCGATCTGGGGACGGTGGATAGCTGGGATCAGTTCAGGCCCCGCAACGAAATGACGTCAGGCCGCTTCATTGGTATTAACGGAGAGATTCAACCGACGCTCACCGGATTTGAAACAGGACGGTTCCAGCGGCTGAGGATGATCCACGCGGGGCTTCGGCGGTCCGTCAATGCCAATATCAGGCAACTTGCGCCGGACGCACCCGACCTCAGGGACATTCCGGCTGCAGATCACATTAGCTGGATAGAGCAATACTGTACTGGTGAGCCGATTGATCAGTTCCATTTCGCCGATGACGGACTAACGCGATCGTCCATGCGACAGGTCGACGAGGCGCGCTTCTATCCTGGATCGCGGTTTGACTCGTTGGTGTATTTCGAGGAGCCGGGGACCTATTGCATTGTCAACGACCAAGGATGGCGGATGGTGCCCGATGACAAGCGCATGCTGGGTCTTATCGAGGTCGAAGGTGAGTCAGAGCGCGTTGATAACGTGAGGGATCATCTCACCGATACACTGGTGATGGCTGCCGAATTGAATATTCGTGATGATGCCATGCGCCGATCGGTCACTCAGGACCTCACCGAAAATCTGAACCTTCATGCCTTTGTCTGGCACGAACCGGTCCTTGATGAAGAGCTGACCGGCCGCCAGACGGCTACATTGAGTATTGTTGAGCACGAGATGGGCGGCGCGACGCTAAGCGTTGATGGAGTCCCGTTCGAACACGGTCGAGTAGACCGAACACTCATGCTTGGTGACGTGGACGAGTGGGAGATCACGTCAAATCTTGCGAACCACCCTTTCCACATTCACGTTAATCCGTTCCAGATCATCTCCATCGTTGATCCTGATGGGAATGACGTCACGATCGAGGGCAGCCCCCACTTTGATCCCGACTATGCGGGCATGATTGGCGGCTGGCGGGACACCGTCATCGTCAAGCGCGATCACATCCTGACCATGCGTACGCGCTACCGCCGCTTCGTGGGTGACTTTGTGCTCCATTGCCACTTCGCCAGCCATGGGGATGAGGGCATGATGCAAACTGTTCGCGTCGCGACCCACGGGGATATGATGAGTATGCCGCTGGGGCATTAGACAGGCGAAAGCCCGCCCGGAGCCTCATCTCCCGGCGGGTTCGCAACAAAGAGCCTTGCCTCGGATAGCCGGCTTAAACCGCCTTCACCGCGCTGATAAAGGTAGAGATGCGGCCGGCGAGTTGATTGGAGGTCGTGTCGACCTGGCTTGAGGCTGTCTGCATGGTCTGGGCCTGACGGACCGCATCGCGGATCGCTTGAGAGATGGTCTCGACGCCAACCGAGGATTCCGACACCGCGTCGGCGGCTTCCTGGGCGTTTGACGAGATCTCGCGCACAGCTGCAGCCTATTGCTCCGCCGTGCTGCTGGTGGTTTCGGCCTGACCGCGAATACTATCAAGGGCCGTGCCGATGGCACCCGCGCTCGAGGCGACGCGTTCAGAGCGGTCCCGCAGGGACTGGATTTGTGCCCCGATCTGCTCTGTAAGGGTCTGCGTCTGGCCTGCCAGCGCCTTCACCTCTTCAGCCACAACCGCAAAGCCTTTCCCCGCCTCACCGGCGCGTGCCGCCTCGATGGTGGCGTTCAGGGCCAACAGGTTGGTCTGTTCTGCCACACCGCTGATGGACCCAAGCAGGTCGGTCATTCCGCCAACGGCTTCGACCATGGCATCAAGCTCGCTCTGCGCGGTTTGCGATTGTTCGGTGGCGTCAGCCGCACCGCCAGCGGTCGCCTGGGCAGCTCGCAGAATTTCCGAGATGGATGCTGAGAGCTCCTCAGCCGAACTCGCAACGGTTTGCACATTGGCCGAAGATTCCGTCGACGATGACGCCACAGAGCTGGCACGCTCGCCAATGGACGTGGTGATGTCGGCCACCGAGCCGGATGCGGCCTTCAGCTGCTCACCAGCCTCGGTCAGCGCTTCCACACTGCGCAGTGCCTCAGCCTCAAAGGTGGCGATCAGCTCCTCCAGAGCTTTTGCGCGCCGCTCGCGGGCTTCGGCTTCTGATTTGCGTGCCTCAAGCGCGTTCAATTCCTTCAGGCGTGCACGCAGGGTCTCCTGAGCGGCGGCCATCTGGCCCAGCTCATCGCGCAAATCTGTGTAGGGAGTCTCAGTGTCGTAATCGCCTTCTGCCAGTCCCTCGACCCGATTGATCAGGGCGCTGATTGGCTTTGAAAGCGATTTGACGATCAGGAAGGCCAGGGCACTGCAAACCACCGCACCAATGGCGCATACGACCAGCACAACAATCATGGTGAGCGATGACAGCGCGGTGTAGGTGGAGTTCAGCGCTGCAACCTCTTCGCCGACCTGGGCGTGCATGATGTCTGCGCGCTCCAGCATTTGCGGTCCAAGCTCGCCAATCTGCTCATAGGCAGCTGCATCCCCGCCGACGAGAGCTTCAAAGGCTGTGTTGAACTCTTCAACCAGATCAGTGAATTCAACGATCTGGTCCTGGGAAAATATACCGGAGCCGGACAGCGCTTCGATCTGGGCGATTGCCGCATTGGCATGGCTAGAGACGTCCTCGCGGCGCTCACTGGCCCCTGTGGCAAGCCAGGCAAAGGCGGCAAGATTAGCGTTGCTGACGTCTTCCTGAATACTTGAGACCTGAGTATTGACCTCAAACGCAGAATCCAGGGCACCAAAGTCCTGACCCAATCGCATCAGCATTACGACGGTCACAGCCGCCATCACCAGAATGCCCGCACAGGCAATGGCAAAGCCCCCGCCGAGGCGCCACCTGATCGATAAATTATCCATGGTATTTCATCCCTGTACCCGATCAGGCACTAGTGCGGTTCAGGTGATTAATGAAACTTGAACAGTTATTCCATTATGAAATATCACATTAATAATACGGATATAAAACCTGATTTCTATTATGGAGATTTAGGCATCTTTTTATTTCAATAAAAATCTCACTCTATACAATACAGGCTATCTTCGCTTTTTTTGAAATTAATGTGCGATTAAGAGTTTGCATCGCTTCGTCATGCGGCGCGGCACCTGATGATCAGTCGTGCCTTTACTTGCATTCTCAAAAGAGCCGGAGACTCTGACATGAAGACGACTTTTCTTTGCGGGGCGCTTGCTGCGCTGGCCCTCGCGCCTGCCGCACTGGCTGAAGAACATCGCATCGAGATGCGCAATATCGGCTCAGACGCCCAGCCCATGGTGTTTCAGCCCGCCTTTGTGCAGGCCGAGGTTGGCGACACCATCGTGATCGTCAACGCTATGGGTGCCCATAATGTTCAAACGATTGAAGGTGTCTGGCCTGAGGGGGCCGACAGCTTTGTCGGCTCCATGAACCAGGACATGACTTTCACGGTGACTGAAGAAGGTCTTCACGGCATCAAGTGCCTGCCTCACTACGAAGCGGGCATGGTCGGCCTGATCAAGGTGGGCAGCGGTGGCGCCCCGAACCAGGCCGCCGCCGATGCTGTTGTCCATCCTGGTCGAGCGGCCGATCGCATGGCGGCGCTAATGGCACGGGCGCAAGGCTGATTGACTTAAATCTGCTCAAACAAAAACCCCCGGGGCTTGCGCTCCGGGGGTTGATGTTTTTGCGGTGTCGCGGCCCTTATTTCGGGGGCATGCGGGCACCGGCATCGAGGCGGACGCACTCGGCGTTGATGTAGTCGTTGGACACCATGAAGTGCACCAGGTCAGCGTATTCAGCCGGGGTGCCGAAGCGCTGCGGGAATTGCAGGTTGGCGGCCAGGTTGGTTTTCACTTCCGGCGGCATCTGCTCGTAGATCGGGGTTTCAAAGAAGCCGGGCAGGATGGTGTTCACGCGCACGCCTTCGCGAGCAAGATCGCGGGCCATCGGCAGGGTCATGCCATAGATGCCGCCTTTGGAGGCTGAGTAGGCGACCTGGCCGATCTGACCGTCCTGAGCCGCAACCGAGGCGGTGTTCACGATGATACCGCGTCCTGACGCATCCGGCTCGTTCTCCAGCATGCCAGCCGAGGAGATGGCCGCGCAGTTGAAGCTGCCGATCAGGTTGACGTTAATGACCAGCGCGAACTTGTCGAGCTGGTGCATAACGATCTCACCCTTGGAGTTGCGGCGCGCGGTTTTCTCCGCCCAGCCAATGCCGGCACAGTTCACAAGAACGCGCTCCTGGCCGTGGGCGGCGCGAGCGGTTTCAAACCCAGCCTTCACATTCTCAGCGTCGGCCACGTTGACCTTGGCAAAAACCCCGCCGATCTCCGACGCGACCTGGTTGCCGCGCTCTTCATTGAGGTCAAAGATTGTGACTTTAGCGCCTTCGGCGGCCAGACGGCGGGCGGTGCCCTCGCCCAGACCCGATGCGCCGCCAGTCACAACCGCTGCAATACCCTTGATGTCCATGTGAAGTCCTCCCGGATAAATTGGTTGGCCAGAGACATAGCGGGGATGGGGAGGAGAGAAAAGGCGCGAGGTAAGTCGCTGGCCTTGGCGGCTGTCTCGGGCGATAACAGGACGCTGAAATCCCGGAGCTATTCACGATGGCCACATCACGCCCTGTCTTCATCCTCCACGGCGGCGCTGGCGTACTCGCTGCGCGTAGTTATGACCGTGAGGAAGCCCATATGGCCGAGCTTGCGCGCAAGTCACTCGACGCCGGGGCCAGCGCCATGGATGTGGTGTGCTCAGCAGTGCGCACGCTGGAAGCCTCAGGGCTGTATGTGGCGGGAAAGGGCTCCTCGCCGAACCGGTCCGGGCATTACGAGCTGGACGCCTCTGTCATGGATGGCCCCTCGCGCAAGGCGGGGGCTGTCGCTGCGCTGGAGGGCTTCATTTCGCCGGTCGAGTTGGCGCGAGCCGTCATGAACGAGACGCCCCACGTGATGCTGGCCGGTGCTGGTGCGGCCAGTTTTGCAAGGCAGCACGCGTTTGAACGCGTTGCCGATCCCAAAAGCTATTACACACCGGCGGGAGCCCCGGATACGCGCGAGCTGCCGACCGGGACTGTTGGTGCGGTGGCGCTGGATGGTCGCGGGCGGCTTGCTGCTGCGACCTCAACCGGGGGCACGCTCAACAAGGTCTGGAGCCGGGTGGGCGATACGCCCATCATCGGCTCGGGCACCTGGGCTGATGAGCGCGTTGCGGTCAGCTGTACTGGGCAGGGCGAATACTTCATGCGCGCCAATGCGGCCGCCGATGTGTCGGCCCGGGTGCGCTATGGCGGTGAAACGCTGGATGCAGCGGTAAAAGGCGCGCTCGATGATGTGGCGCATCTGGGCGGAGATGGCAGCATCATTGCCATTGATGCAGAAGGTAACGTCTCCGCCCAGTTTAATTCCGCGGGCATGAAGCGCGCGATTGTCCACGCCGATGGCCGGATCGAGGTGGCGGTGAAGACGCGCTAGTGTTTTCACGGTGCCAAAAACTTCATCGATGCCGTTTTATAACCAACTAAAATATATACGTTATTTAATAACGCTAAAGTAAGTCCGTGTTTTTAGGGCGAAAAATCGGCTCAAATCTCTTGAATGCGTTCAAATCCAACCAAGATACATGAACAATTGTCCATGGAACGGGGAGTTTTTATCCATGCGTATGTGTCTTCTGGGCGTAAGCCTGTCTGCTCTGGTCCTCGCCGCGTGCGGTGAAGCTGCTGATACCACCACCGAAGCTGAGACCACTGATACCGCAGCGGCTGAAATGGCCACTGAGGCCTCGTCCACGCCCGAAGCTGAACTGGCCGGCATGGCGACCGAGCTTTGCGAAGGCTTCGGCCCGCAAACGCCGCGCGATATCACGAGCACAGTTGGCACCAACCCGGTGATGTTCGAGCTGGCACCTGAGCCAGCCCAGATGAATTTGTGCAACATCCACTCCCACACCAATTCAGAGCACAAGGGCCCGGATTTCTCGGTCTTCGTCGGTGACGGTGTGAATGGTGGCTATGCCTGTAACGCGACCGACAGCCTGACCGAGGCCGAGCTGGCCCCGTATGAGGGTGAAGCAGCCTTCGGCGGCGTGGTGCCGGGTGAAACCATTGAAGTCCACTGGGTGTTTTCAAGCTGTGACATCACACCGGGTGAGGGCCTTGGCTCCTGCCTGTCCGACACGTGTGAAAACCCGCTGCTGCGTGTGGAAGCCCAGACTTTCCTGGTGGTGAATGATCCAAACGCGATCGACTTCACCACGCTGGATTATTCGGGCAGCGCCAATGATGCGGGCCTGCACCAGCCCGCAGCACTTCCCACCGGTACCGGTGAGCCTGTGCTGTTCCGTGGTTCAACCACGGGCCCGAGCTATACCCAGGCCACCTGTTCGCCGCTTCAGGTGACGTGGAATGTGCGTCCGCAGTGCGCCAAGGTCGACATTGGTTCGCTCCACCGCTGGGCGGCTGAGGGCAATGTCTTCAATGAGACGGAAAGCCATGGTGTGCGCCAGCTGGTGACCGCACCCGAGCTCCTCAGCGAAATCGAATAGGCGATATCTCGCACCGCCTCGGCTGCGAGGCCTAACGAGACATTCACCACTTCAAGGTCCTAGTGCTTGTTGATCTGAGCACTGGGACCTTTTTGTTGGTGGTGAAGCCGAGCTTGATACGAGCTTTTAGCGCGCTGGTGTTGGCCATCTGGCTGCCGCTATGCGCACAGGCGCAGAACATCCCCGGTGTCTTTGGCCCGACGGTGGATGCCGGTGATCACGAGTTTGAGGTCCGGCTTGGCCTTGCGCCGGATCAGGTGGGCGACTGGACCAGCGAGGCCCGGCTGCATTACCAGCGCGCCCTTGATGATCGCCTTCGGCTACGCGGTGTCATCCAGGTGCTGGCTGTGCCCGATAGCGCGCTGGTGCTTGAGCATGTCCAGCTGGAGCTGTTGTGGCAGACTGTGGAGCGCACGCCGGACGGATATGAGTCCGCCCTGCGCTTTGATCTGCGGACCCTGCGCGAAGGGGATCGCCCTGATCGGTTGCGGTTAAACTGGATCCATCATTGGCAATTGTCGAACACGTGGCGGCTGCGAGTGATTGACCTGTTTGCCCATGAGGTTGGGTCAGCCGCGGACGATGGCGTCACGCTTGGCATGCGCTCCAGCCTGATCCGCCGGTTTGACAGCGGCCTCCAGCTGGGGCTGGAGAATTTCTCTCGCTACGGCAATACCGATCAGGTGCTCGGGCGTTTCAACGAGCAACGCCACAGCCTTGGCCCCATGGCCAGAGGCCCTTTGGTGGGTAATTGGGACTGGTATACCGGTGTGCAGCTTGGCCTGTCTGATCTCACCGACGATCAGGCCTGGCAGTTCAGGCTGGTCCGGACGTTCTAGGCTCAGATGCGCCTAGGCCGCGTTCGCATCGACCGCTGAAAACAGGATTGATGCCAGCGCCGCGCTATCGGGTGCAGACCGCAGGCTGCGCCGGATATCTTCACGACGGAACAGGCGAGCGACCTGGGCCAGGGCCTTCAGGTGCTCGGCGCCGGCATTTTCAGGAGCCAGAAGCATGAAGACCAGATCAGCCGGGCGGCTATCCACGCCATCAAAGTCTACCGGCTGCTTCAAACGCATGAAGAAACCGGCCACCTCGTCCACCAGGTCGGTGCGCGCGTGGGGAATGGCCACGCCGTGGCCAACCCCTGTTGAGCCAAGACGCTCACGCTCTACAAGCGCGTCCACGATGGGACGTGCGGGCACGTCGAGCGTCTTGTGCGCCAGCTCACCAAGCGCATGAAGGGCCTGCTTGCGGTTCGTCACAGACACATCTGCAACAATCCCGCCAGGGACGATCAGGTTTGTTAGAGGCATGTTTCGCTTCATCTCAACCGCGCCACACCGGCGCACACACAACGGTCAGGAATATGGGTTGCGACGTATGCGCGTTCCTAGCCAACCGTAGCTTTCGCTGCCCCTATAGCCGCTCGCGCTGGATCAATCCAGCCCACATGACCATCTGGGCGCCGATAAACGATATTTACTGCATCGTTTGCTGCATTTTTGAAACATAAAAAGGGCGCATCGGCCAGGTCCATTTCCAAAACAGCCATAGAGACGGTGAGAGTTTTCAGCTCTGCGGGCTGTTCAGCGATAATCACCGGCTCCTCGCCGCCTTGTGCTCCGCCGTCATCGTCTTCTTCCACGATGGACGACCGGCCCTCAGACCGCAGCACGGCGACGGACATGTCGGCTGACTTGTTGTCGGCGTGGTGGTCCTTCAGCCTGCGCTTGTAGCGCCGCAATCGCTTTTCAAGATGGGTGGAGGCATCCTCGGCGGCTGCATGGGCATCGCCGCCTGTTCCGGAGGCCTGTAGAAAGGCCCCTGATGGAAGGTGGACGGAGATATCCACCTTGAATCCAAATCCTTCCTTTGAGGCGACCACGAAGGCTTCGGCCGGACGGCTGAAATACTTCGAAGCGGCTTCAGTAACGCGCGTGTCGATATGCTCGCGCAGTGCAGCTGAAACATCGATGCCTTTGGAAACGAACTGGATATGCATGGGAACTCCCTTTGGCTTGCATGCCGAAGTCGCACGGCGCGCCAGCGGGAATATCGTCCCAGCCCGCGCCTGCCGCGCGGCCTGATGTCCACATCGGAAATCAGGAAATTACGGTATCGCTCGACCGCGCCACCCGTCAATCATGCACTGCGGCAAGGGTTAAGCGATTAGCCCATGCCCTTCATGATGCGGCGGCGCTGGACGCTGGAGGGGATATTCATGGCTTCACGGTATTTTGCGACCGTGCGGCGGGCGATATCCACGCCATCCTCATGCAGGCGCTCGACGATCTTGTCGTCGCTCATCACCTCTTCCAGGCTTTCACCGTCAATCATCGCCTTGATGCGGTAGCGAACCGCTTCAGCCGAATAGGCCTCGCCGCCATCAGAGCTCGCGATGGCGGAGGTGAAGAAGTATTTCAGTTCAAACAGGCCGCGAGGCGTGGCGACATACTTGTTGGAGGTCACCCGGCTGACGGTGGATTCGTGCAGACCCACCGCATCAGCCACCGTCTTCAGGTTCAGCGGGCGCAGCCAGGCCACACCCTTGGCAAAAAAGGCGTCCTGCTGGCGCACGATCTCGCTTGAAACTTTCAGGATCGTGCGCGCGCGCTGATCCAGGCTTTTAACCAGCCAGCTGGCGTTCTGGGCGCATTCGGTGATAAAGACTTTCTCCTCGTCACTACGCGCCGCCTTGGAGATCTGGGCTGCGTAGCGGTTATTCATCAAGACGCGGGGCAGGGTGTCGGTGTTCAGCTCCACCGCCCAGCTGCCATCCGGGCGCTCCTTGACGGTGACGTCCGGCTCCACGCTGCGGGTGCTGTCGGTGCCAAAGCCCAGGCCCGGCTTCGGGGTCAGGCGCTTGAGCTCGGCGATCATGTCTGTCAGGTCTTCGCCATCCACCTCACACGCGGCCTTCAGGCCCGCATAATCATGCTTGGCCAGCAGCGGCAGATTGTCGACCAAAGCCGCCATGGCTGGATCGAGGCGATCACGATCTTTCAGCTGCAGCGCCAGACAGTCCTGTAGCGAGCGCGCCATGACACCGGCGGGTTCAAAATTCTGGACACAGGCCAGCATGGCCTCGACTTCAGAGCGGGTCACGCCAAGGCGTTCTGCGGTCTCATCAAGGTCAGCGCGGAAATAGCCATCATCGTCGGCCAGATCGATCAGGTGAGCCGCGATCATGCGGTCTGCGGGCTGCAAGGCTAGATCGGCGAGCTGATCGTGCAGATGCTCTCGCAAGGACTTCTCCTTGCTGGCATTGGCCGCCGCATCAAAGTCTTCAGAATTGAACGAGGCGCTTCCACCTGTTCCGGCCCGTGACCAGTCCACGCTGCCGCCAGCGTCCGCGCCCTGCATGTCAGACTTGGAGTCTGAATACATTGTCTCGGCGTCTGCATCGATGGCGTCTTCGGCCTTGGCCGGGGCATCAAAGCTGAGTTCATCAGAACTCGCAGCCGCATCGCTCGTCTCAACCGGCTCGGCGCGTTCGGGATCACCGGCTTCAGGGCGCTCATCACGCTCCAGCAGCGGGTTGCGTTCCAGCTCTTCTTCGACGAACTCGGTCAGCTCGATATTATTGAGTTGCAGCAGCTTGATTGCCTGCTGCAGCTGGGGCGTCATCACGAGCCCCTGGCCCTGGCGCGCCTCTAGTTTTTGACCAAGCCCCGCCATGAATCCCCCCTAGTTGAAGCTTTCGCCGAGATAGTAACGGCGCACATTCTCATCAGAGCGCACAGCCTCGGGCGAACCTTCAAACAGCACTTCGCCGTCGTGAATAATCGTAGCGCGATCACAGATATGCAGCGTTTCGCGCACATTGTGATCGGTAATCAGGATGCCGATTCCGCGTCCTTTCAAGAATTCGATCAGGTCACGGATATCGGTGATGGCCAGCGGATCGATCCCGGCAAAGGGTTCGTCCAGCAGCATGAAGCTCGGCTGAGCGGCCAGGGCGCGCGCGATTTCCGCGCGGCGGCGCTCACCACCCGACAGCGCCATGGCTGGGCTATCCTTCAAGTGGTCGATGTGAAGTTCTTCCAGAAGGTCGTCGACCAGCTCTTTGCGGCGCTGCTTGTTGGGCTCCACGATTTCGGCCACAGCCGCGACATTGTCGTGGACCGACAACCCGCGGAAAATCGAGGCTTCCTGCGGCAAATATCCGATGCCCAGCCTGGCGCGCTGGTACATGGGAAGGCCGGTAATGTCCTCGCCGTCGAGCATAATGGTCCCGTGGTCGGCCTCGATAAGGCCTGTGATCATATAAAAGCAGGTCGTTTTGCCCGCGCCATTGGGACCAAGAAGGCCTGCCACTTCACCTCGCTTGAGGCTCAGGGAGACATTCTTGACCACAGCCCGCCGACCATAGGACTTGGCCAGATTGGAAACCTGGACGCCATCGCCCTCGAATGTCGGCATGGGTGCGGAATCGCGAACTGCCGTCTCAGCCATACTTAACTCCTGCACACCTAAAAATGTGTGAAGCGGGGATTGGGTTTAACCATCTTCTGATTCAAAGGGCCGCGGGCCGTCGCCAGGGATGGTGGGCGCAGGACAGTCGCGCTGGGGGGTCGGTTCCGCATCTGGCGTGTCGAAAAACACAGATCGCACACGTTGATTGCCGCCGTCACCATCTGATCCTGTCAGGCGCGCAGACCCTCCATTCAGGTCGGCCACAAGACGCTGGCCCGTGGAGACATTGCAGCCTTGGGTCAGCACCACATCACCGGTCAGAGTGATCTGACCATTCGCCAGGTCGTAGACACCGGCATTGCCGCGGGCGATCTCATTCGGCGTGACGTAGAAAACATCACCGGAGGCCTCAAAGCGATCAAAGCTTGAGAAGCTGCCGTTGGCATCGCGAATAAAGAAAATGTCGATGCGATCTGCCCGCAGGCGGGTATTGCCCCGCGTCACATTGACGTCGCCCGTGTAAACCGCGCGATCTTCCTGATCGATCACTTCAAAGTCATCGGAGCTGACATCAATCGGGCCCTCACCCGGGACCGCTTGAGCCAGTGCTAATCCGCAGGACGCAAATGCGGCGAGCAGCGTGGCAAGCAGGGTGCGGATCATGGCTGGGTCTCCTCAGACGTGTTCATGTATAGACGCGTGCGCACATCACCGGAAAGTACGATGCGTTCACCGTCATCGTATACCTGAAAACTGTTGGCGCGAATTATCCCCCACGGCCCATTGCCCACAACCGGCACCTGGCCGGAGATTTCGCCTTCGCTAAGCCTGATGAGGGCTGCTTCAGTGTCGAACTGATAGCCCGATCGGGTCGTCAGGCTGACATTGCCGACCAAATCCAGTGACTGGGCGGCATCATCGAAAACGCCTGTGTCAGCCAGGACCTGAGACGCGTCCGTGGCGTCCAGCAATTCGTAATCGAGCGTTGGGCGCTCAAGATCGGCAACGCCGTTGACGCCACCCTGTCGCCGTACCGCGCTGTCCGCAGTCACAACGAAGGGTGCTCCGCCCTCATCGCGCCCGACGAAGCGGGGGTTCACAATCCGCTGTGAGCCGGTGGTTTCGGCTGGCGCTGCGCGCCCGCCTGATAGGCTTTGTTGAATGAGCTGAAGTCCAGCATTGATTGCCACAGCTAAAATCAGGGTTAGCAGTATGACGCGCAGCCCTTGAACCACCCGGCTTCTGCGCCGCGCAGCCGCCAGCGACCGGGAGCGTCGGGCCCCCAGGGTCGAGGTTTGAGAATGGGCGGTTATGGCAGTCATCCGATTGCGGTCACCATTCTATGAGTGGGCGAAAATGTCGACCTCATCCCAACCTGCCAGATCAAGACGGGCCCGGGTCGGCAGGAAGTCAAAACAGGCGCGCGCCATATCCAGGCGACCCTCGCGCTCCAGCATGGCGGTCAGGCCATCACGGATCGCGTGAAGGTGAAGCACATCGCTGGCGGCGTAGGCCAGCTGCGCGTCGCTTAAGTCACTGGCGGCCCAGTCAGAGCTTTGTTGCTGCTTGGACAATTCAACACCGGCAATCTCGCGGGCGACATCCTTCAGGCCGTGGCGGTCTGTGTAGGTGCGCACCATCTTTGATGCGATCTTGGTGCAGAAAATGGGCGTCATCGTGACGCCGAGATCGCGCTCACATACGGCCACGTCAAAGCGCGCAAAATGCAGGATTTTCTCCACGCTCTGGTCGGCCAGAAGGCGTTTCAGGTTCGGGCAGTCATAGGTCGACCGGTCGGGCTGGACGATGTGGGCATCGCCATCGCCGGCTGAAAGCTGCACCAGGCAGAGCCGGTCGCGCACCAGCGAAAGCCCCTGGGTTTCCGTGTCGACCGCGACAGAAGTGCCCAGGTCCAGATCCGCGGGCAGGTCGCCCTTGTGAAGATGAATAGCCATGAATTGCAGTTCGCCTGTGTCATCAGGAAAAATCGAGAAACACACCATCGTATCGGGCTTTACGCCTTTGCGGTCAATGTCGGCCCTGTCTAGCGCTCGAATTCATACTGCTATTCCGCCTTTAACCCTAAGCTGACTTGGGTCATAGGCGCGCCTATCCAAGAAGCAACCTGGTCTTTCCTCCCCATGGACCACACAAACATGACGCTGCCGCGGGTCGATATTGAACTCGACCAAAGCGGTGCGCTTGCCACACTTCGGTTTTCAGGCCCCATCCGCGGTGATGACCTGCACCGAGCCCAGCGCTGGCTGCACGACCGGCTGGGCGGGCGCACCCTGTCAGGTCTGGTGATTGATGCACGCCAGTCGCATCCGGACTATACGCCCGGCCAGCTCGCTGATGCGCTGGAGGCCTGTCTTGAAAGCGCATCGCCCCACCGGCTTGCCTTTGTGTCTGGTGAAATGCGCGAAGATACGGTGTCGTTGATTGAGACCGCGGCTGTGCCCTATGCGGTGCGCGTGCGGGGGTTTCTGGATCTGGATGAGGGTGAGCGCTGGGTCGCCGGCCGCTAGTCGCGCCAGCCCTTCACGCTAAGCACCTTTGTCAGCTCGCCGTCGACAAACACCCCGGCGCTCAGCTGGCCACCATAGGCGGCGGCTGTATCCAGCCCGACACGCGTCTTGCCAATCACGGCTCGACTGGTCGGGCTGTGTCCGTGGATGACGCGCAAGCCCTCCACCCAGGCCGGGTCACTGTCTGAGGTGCGGTCGGAGGGCCGCATCCACAACATCGCCTGATCGCCCTGCTCGCTGAGTGCAAGCTCTGGCTGAACCCCTCCGTGGACGAAGAACAGGCCGTCTTCACGATCAAGATGATAGACCGGGCGTCCATCAAACAGGCGCTTTAAAAAGCGCCTGTGGCGGCCGGGAATGGCCTTTCGGGCTTTCTTGAATGACCAGGCGTCTTTTTCGCTCAGGCCATAGCTTGCCAGTGCAACATCGCCGCCGCGCGCGCGCCAGCGTTCCAGGATTTTGGAGTCCTTGAAGCGCTTCTTAAGCGCGGCATACATCAGCCAGTCGTGATTGCCCGGCAGAACGATATGGCCCGCCTTTTCAAGCTTGATGACGCGGTCCAGCACGGTCGCGCTGTCTGGCCCCCGGTCGATATAATCGCCAAGGCACACGATCTTGTAGTCGCGGTCGGGGTGCTTCTTCTTCGCGTGCGCGTTGATCTTCTTCAAAAGCGCTTTCAGCGATTTCGCGCAGCCGTGGATATCGCCGATAGCGTAGTAAAGCATGGTGGCAACACTTTGCCTGCGTTGGCCGATTGATCAAGTCTTTGAGCGTCTATTGGCCCGACTCAAGCTCTTCGCGCTTCATCTCGATTTCAAGCCACAGCTCTTCCTTGGACTCCTTGTCCGCCTGCAGCTTTTCAAGCTCTTTGGTCAGGGCGGAGAAGCGGTCGGGGGCCTTGGTAAAGAGGGTGGGGTCAGCCATTTCGGTTTCGATCTCGCCGATGCGCGTCTCGATCCCTGCGATTTCATCGGGCAGGGTTTCAAGCGCGTGCTTGTCTTTAAAGCTCAGCTTTGCGGTGCGCTGGCGCGGCTTTTCAGACCTTGCTGACTTCGTCGCTGCCGCCTTCTCCGCCTTGCGGGCGGCAACGCCAGCGCCGCGCTGGGCGACCATGTCTTCATAGCCACCGGCATAGACCCGCCACTGACCATCGGCCTCCCAGGCGATGGTGGCCGTGGCTGTGCGGTCGATGAAATCACGGTCGTGGCTGACCAGCAGGACTGTGCCCTGATAATCGCTGATCAGCTCTTCCAGAAGGTCCAGCGTCTCCAGATCGAGATCGTTGGTCGGTTCGTCCAGTACCAGAAGGTTGGACGGCAGAGCCAGGGCTCGCGCCAGCATCAGGCGGGCCCGCTCCCCGCCGGACAGGGCATGGACCGGCGTTCGGGCCTGCTCAGGCGCAAACAGGAAGTCTTTCATGTAGGCGGCCACATGCTTCACACTGCCGCCCACGGTGATGCGCTCGCCGCCGCCCGGTGCAATCGCTTCGGTGACGGTCCAGTCGGGCTTCAGCGCCGCACGGCGCTGATCGAGGCTCGCGATCTCCAGCTGCGTGCCGAGCCGCACCGTGCCTTCATCGGGCTCAAGCTTGCCGGTGAGCATGTTGATCAGCGTCGTCTTGCCCGCCCCATTGGGGCCAACCAGAGCAATGCGATCTCCGCGCGCCACCTTCAGCGACAGGTCCGACACGATGGCTCGCCCGTCATAGGCCTTGCTCACACCTTTGGCCTCAATCACCAGCTTGCCGGAGCGATCGGCCTCACTGACGGTCAGCTGGGCGGCACCCTGCGGTCCGCGCCAGGTCTTCAGCTGGGTCTTTAAATCCTTCAGCTCCGACACGCGGCGCACATTGCGCTTGCGCCGGGCGGTGACGCCATAGCGCATCCAGTCTTCCTCGCGCGCGATCTGGCGGGCGAGCTTGTGGCGTTCGGCCTCCTCGGCCTCGAACACCTCGTCGCGCCAGCTTTCAAATTTCGCAAAGCCCTGATCGAGCCGCCGTGTCTCGCCCCGGTCGATCCAGACGGTCTGGCGGGTCAGGTTTTGAAGAAAGCGCCGGTCGTGGCTTATCAGGACCATGGCCCCGCGCTTGGCCGCCAGCTCGCCTTCCAGCCACTCGATCGCAGGTAGATCGAGGTGGTTGGTCGGCTCGTCCAGCAACAGGATGTCTGGATCGGGCGCCAGCGTGCGCGCCAGCGCCGCGCGCCGGGCTTCACCGCCGGACAGGTTGGACGGGTCGGCGTCCCCCGCCACGCCCAGATGCTCCAACAGATAGTCGGCGCGGTAGGCATCATCACCGGGTGCGAGGCCTGCGCGCACATAATCAATGACGCTGTCATACCCAGACAGGTCCGGTTCCTGGGGCAGATAGCGCACGGTGGAGCCGGGGTGAATGAAGCGCTCGCCGTCATCGGCCTCGATGATCCCGGCGGCGATCTTCAAAAACGAGCTCTTGCCCGACCCGTTGCGCCCCACCAGACCAATCCGCTCCCCCTCTCGCACGATCAGGGAGGCATTCGTCAAAAGCGGCGTCGCCCCAAAGGTCAGGCCGATATGATCAAGGGTGAGAAGCGGTGCAGACATGGCCCGCGATATGGCGCGGCAAAGGGGGTTTGGGCAAGGGGCAGGGTGAGTTGGGGCGGGGTTTCCCCTTGTAACCCCCACTTGTCATCCCGGACTTGATCCGGGATCCACGCAGCGCTGAGCGCAAAAGCTCTGGGTCCCCGCCTTCGCGGGGATGACGAAGGCGGAGGACTTTGACCTCCATTCGCCGCCGAGAGGGTGTTCCGACTTATCGGCCCGCACATTTGCACCCTTCCAGCCTTCTTCGGTCTTCCCCGACCCATCCGACCTGCGCTCCCATACCCCATCACTCCCCGGCCTTCCCTATCCCAACACCCCCGCCCTACTTCCCCCTTGCCTCCCGCTCCAAATCTGCTATTTCTGTTGCGACAGAAATGACGGAATTACGTGATGCAGCTTTCACCGGCCATGGAGCGCTTTGTCCTGCACTGGGGCGAGATGGGGGATCGTTGGGGGGTGAACCGCTCCATCGCCCAGATCCATGCGCTGCTCTATCTTAGCGAGGAGCCGGTAAGGGCCGACCAGATTGAGGAGACGCTGAAGATTGCGCGCTCCAACATTTCCAACTCCATCCGGGAGCTGGAAAGCCTGGGGCTGGCCGAGCGGGTTCATGTGCTGGGAGATCGGCGCGATCACTTCAAAACGCTGGTCGAGCCCTGGGACATGCTGATGACCATCGCTGAAGCCCGCAAGAAGCGCGAGATCGATCCGACGCTGGCGGTGTTGCGCGCCTGTGTGAACGAGATGGAAGGCGACCCGCAAACCCCGGCCCATGCCCTGAAACGGGTCAAGCACATGCTCGACTTCATCGAGACGCTGACCGGCTGGTACGAGCAGGTCCGCCGCCTGCCGAAGAACACCCTCATCAAGCTGATGAATATGGGCGCACGTATTGCCCGCTTCGTGGGCGGGTGAGTTTTTTGACCGTTTATTTCAGTTTCGACAGAAATAACTGAATGGAGGGAGTGGGCGATGATCGAAATCGAACGCATGCGAGATACCGCTGAAGGCGCGGATGCGGTTGCTGGCAAGGTTTGCTGGGCACCGGTTCAGTCGCTCTGGACGCTGGGTATGGCGGGGGCAGGCCTGGTGGGTGGCGCGATGACGGTGTCGCTGGAAAGGCGTTGCGGTGTTTCTGGTGTCCACCGCGATCACCATCGGCCTTGGCCACTCCATCGGCATGCACCGCGTCTTGATCCATCGCAGCTTTAAAACGCCACGACTGGTGGAATATCTGCTGGTCTGGCTTGGCTGCCTGGTGGGCATGGCGGGGCCGCGCGGCATGATCCACACCCATGATTTGCGAAACTGGGCGCAGCGTCAAAGCGCTTGCCATCCCTATTTCGCCCATCGCTACAGCTTTTGGGATGATGCCTGGAAGCAAATGAATTGCCGGATTGAGCTCGCTTCCGCGCCAGCCTTTGTGCTGGAGGAGCGGGTCGCCAGGGACCCGGTCTACCGGTGGCTTGAGGCCAGCTGGCGCTGGCACCAGCTGGGAGTGGCGATTGTCTTTTTCCTGATCGGCGGTTGGAGCTGGGTGTTCTGGGGCGTGTGCCTGCGCGTAGCGGTATCGCTGGCCGGGCACTGGGCCGTGGGCCACGTCGCCCACCGCCATGGTCATCAGGGCTGGCGCGTCGAGGGAGCCGCCGTGCAGGGCTATAACTGGCCGCTGTTTGCGTGGATCACCTTTGGTGAGAGCTGGCATGCCAACCACCACGCCTTTCCCGGTTCAGCGCGTCTTGGGGTCGAGCCGGGGCAGTGCGATCCCGGCTGGCGGGTGCTTCAGACCATGCAGCGGCTTGGGCTTGCGAGCGATCTGGTCACGCCACAGAGCTTGCCGCATCGCGACGCTGTTGCCCGTGTTGATCCTTTAAAACCACACAAGAGCTCGGAGGTCAGTCATGCCTGAACCGCTCTATCGCAATATTCTGGGGGCAGGGTTTGACGCCCTGCCGCCGGTGACGAAGGCCCTGCACAGCCCGATGCCGGAGCGCGTCTTTGTCGGACGGGCCCAGATCCGGCGGGGTCGCTCGGTGCTTGCCCGACTGGTCGCCAGCTGGCTGAAGTTTCCAAAGACTGGAGATGGCGTGCCCGCCAGGGTGACCGTCAGCCTTGAGGGAGAGGCAGAGCGTCTGGTGCGCGATTACGGGGGCGCGATTTTCGAGAGCCGCCAGTACAGCGCGCAAGGCCCCGATGGTCTGCGCCTGATGGAGGCCATCGGCCCGATCGCGACGCGCCTGCGAATTGAGCCTCGCCATGATGGCCTGAACCTGCATGCGGAACGCGCCTACTGGCACGGCATACCGCTTCCGCAATGGCTCACCCCACAGGTCACAGCCAGCGAGCGGGCCTATGGCGGTGCACACCTGTTTGATGTCTCAGTCAGCCTGAAATTTGTTGGCGAGGTCATCGCCTATCGCGGCCGCCTGGTGGAGCAGACCTAAAGCGTTTCCACCGTCAGGTTTTCGTTGGAGAAGACGCAGATCTCCGCGGCGACCTTCATGGCCTTGCGGGCGATGACTTCGGGGTCGTCCTCATAGTCCAGCAGGGCGCGGGCGGCGGACAAGGCAAAATTACCGCCAGAGCCAATCGCGGCGACGCCATGCTCAGGCTCCAGCACATCACCGGCCCCGGTCAGGATATAGGTCTCGGTCTTGTCGGCCACGATCAGCATGGCTTCCAGACGCCTGAGATAGCGGTCGGTGCGCCAGTCCTTGGCAAGCTCCACACACGCCCGGGCAAGCTGGTCAGGATAGGTCTCAAGCTTGCCTTCCAGACGCTCAAACAGGGCGAAGGCATCTGCGGTGGCGCCGGCAAAGCCCGCGACCACCTTGCCACCGGCGATGGGCCGAACCTTGCGGGCGGTGGACTTCATCACGGTGTTGCCAATTGAGACCTGACCGTCGCCAGCCAACGCCAACTTATCCCCCTTGCGCACGCACAGAATCGTAGTGCCGCGCCAGCCAGGAAAAGCCTTATCTTCGCTCGTGGTCATGTTTCACCCAATTTGAGGTCAGCTTCACCCAAAGCTAGTCGGTTGCTTCAGAGAACTGGCCACCCTTGCGATAGCGATAAAGATACTCCGGCACGACGGCTTCCACCGTCTCCGGCTCGATGCCCAGATCGGCCAGTGTGCCGACTTCTTCACCACTGATGCCGACGATATTGTCCTGTTTCAGCAGCTTGACCTGATCGCGGGTCAGGAAAGGCTCGACGAAGGGCAGCATGCCGCTGATCTCACCGCCCAGACCCATCAAGGAGGCGACCGGGAAGGGCAGCGGTACCAGAATGCGCTTGCGGCGAATAGTGGTCAGGATGAACTCCATAACCTCTTTGAATGTATAGACTTCTGGGCCGCCCAGCTCATAGGTCTTGCCGCGTGCAGCATCGCTTTCAAGCGCCGCCACGGCGGCTGCGGCAACGTCTGCGCACCACACGGGCTGGAACTTCGTCTTGCCGCCACCGATCAGGGGCAGGGCCGGAGCAAAGCGGGCCATGTCCGCGAATTTATTGAAGAATTGATCTTCGGTGCCGAACACGATGGAGGGGCGCAGCACCGTCGCACCGGGGATGGCTGCACGGACCGCCTGCTCACCCAGCGCCTTGGTGCGGGCATATTTGCTCTTGCTGTCAGCGTCCGCCCCAATGGCCGAAATCTGCACGAAATGCTCAATGCCAGCTTCGGCAGCCTTTTCGGCAACCAGCTTGGACCCCTCAGACTGCAGCGAGTCGAAGGACTGACGCCCGCCTTCAAACAGGATGCCCACCAGATTGATCACGCCATCAGCGCCTTCAACAGCACGGGCAACGCTGTCTGGATTACGCAGATTGGCCTGAACCAGCTGAACCTGACCGACCACACCCATGGGCTTGAGCTCATGGGCCAGGTGCGGCCGACGGGTTGCCGCACGCACCCGGTAGCCGGCCTTTGCCAGCGCGCGCACCACGTAGCGGCCAATAAAGCCGGAGGCGCCGAAAACGGTAATCATCTCATCGCGAAGGGTCATCGCTATAACCTTGACTCAAAGGTGGGCATTTGCGCGTGGGTAGACCAAAATTTCGCCGCTCTGTCCATGCGGTGTGGCGGCGCGCCGCAAAGGTGAACCAGAGCGCACACAGCTTATTGACAGCCCGCCCCTCGCGCCGTATCACCCGCGCCTCGTGACCTGCCCAGGTGGCGGAATTGGTAGACGCGCTGGCTTCAGGTGCCAGTTCCCGTATGGGAGTGGAAGTTCGAGTCTTCTCCTGGGCACCACATTTTCTCTTGGTCTTTCTGCGTCCGGCTTGGTCGGCTCCTCGCTTTCGTTGAGGCAAGATCATCTGCTTTGCGAGCAGAAATATCGCCCTGGTCGCAGTGAAGCGCACCATTGTGCCCTGTCTAGATTTGATGGCGTTTGCGACAGTCAGGCTTGATCAATGATGCACTGGCCTGCAACCGGCCAAAGCCGCCGACAGGAGCATCTCATGGACAAGCCCTTAAGCCTTGCTGATCTGGCTGCGATGGAACTGAAAGGGCGGTGCTTTTTACACGAACAGGGCCGTTACACCGGTCGAGGTTTTGTGTCTGGTTTTGAGCTGGAGACGGATCGATGGGACATGCAGGTCCGCGATATCGAGCGCTACGATAGCGCCAACCGGACCTGTGCCGCAGACCGTGCCAGCGATGAGTATTGCAGCACGGTTGGCCCCTACGACGCCGCCACGATTAATGCCGAAGGCATCATTTCGCTGAGCGGCTATGGCATGGTGGTTCACATCGCGCCTGCCGGGCAGGGCTGGTCGCAGGTCAACTGGCCTGAAACGGACGGCTATCCCGGCGGGCCCATGTGAAGTGCTCTGGACTACTCTGGGAGTGAGCTGACCAGCTGGCTGATGCGCGCTTCGAGAACCGGTGTATTGGTGATTTCAGCCGACCAATCCTCGCTTGGCACATAGGTCACATTGTCTCCGCGATCACGGCCGCGATGGATTGCGGTGGGAAATGCGATTCGGCCTTTGCCTGAAGGTAGGTCTGAGTACACGACCTCAAGATATCGGGTATCGCCGCCGGTTTCCGCGCCTACATGCAAGCTTTGATCAAACGCCATGACGAGGTCGACAAAATCCAGGCATGCGCTGACACAACTCCCATGGGTCAACAGGATGACGGGGATGGGCCCGACGCTGGATGGCGTCCCAGTGGGAACCACCTGATCCTGTGTCTGAATAAAGAAGCTGTTTCCGTTCTCAACAGCCGAGCGTATGCCATCGCGGATTGTAGCCACTTCTTGGGCAAGCGGGGCATCTGCTCCAATCGCGTCAGCGATCTGGTCAGCAAACCCATTGACCAGTTCGAGGTTGAATTCAGAAGCCCGCCACTCTGTTTGCTCAAATGTTGGTCGGTGGTCATTGACATAGGCGCGGCCCCAGATAGCAGCGGCGACATCCTGACCGGCCGATGTTGCGCCACCGTTATTCCCTCGAACATCCAGAACGATGGCATCGGCGGCCGCGATCTGACTATGGCGCGTCTCGATATCATTGCGAAGGTCAGCCAGTGTTTCGGCTATGGCTGGGTCGCTGTCGTTAAAGCTGGCGATGGAGACCCAGGCCAGATTGGTATAGGTCAGCCGCAATCCTGTCTCAACTTCAAAGACCGGCTCGATATGATCCAGAATTTCACGAAACAAGGCGTCGCTCGCCGGTTCCCAGTTTAATACAAAGTCTTGCGTGCTCCCATTAAACTCGAAGGTACATGCTGTCGGAACTTCGACGAACGGATTGCCAGAATCGAGCAAAATATAGGGAAGGTCGCCACCTCGATTAGTGGTCAACCACGAGCCATGGCAGAAGGGCGCAATGAGACGCTCAAACAGCGCCTGAAGGGGTTCTGCGTCGCAGGAGATAAGGGTAGCCCCAACGGGTGGTGTCGCCTCGGCGTCGCGTCTGAAAACCTCTAAGTCGCCATTTGAGTTCAAAGCCGTAGCAAATCCTGGCCATCGGCGATCCCTTTCGGGTCTGGCATAAAGCTGGTCACCCACGTGCACGTCCTGGAATGCCACCGTGAACGCGCGCTTTGTATAGAAGTGCCCGGCTGCAGTTGTCACCGTTGAAGCGCGATCAAGGGCTCTTAAATGAGCTGTTTCAGGGGTTTGCCGGAATTCTGGATTTGTTGTGTCGACACTTCCAGGGTGCCCATAGTGCAGGGCTTGGTAGATGTGGCTTACATCATCAAGCGTGGCCTGTGCCCAGTCGGTTTCTCGCTCAAAAATATACCAGTAGGCCGCTCCCCCTATGCTGGCGAGGACTGAGGATCAGGAGCAAACGGCGCATGGTGGACCTTCCAGGGCTGAGCACCTGAAATTGCGGCGCATGAAAACAACGTGTTTGGAAAACACACGTTGTTCAGTTTAGCAGGCAAGGTAAACGCTTGGCGAAGGGCCCCTTCGTCGCAGGGGCTTGCGCCTGTCCGAGGAATTTTACAGCGCCCGGAAGAGCTGCATCAGGACCCAGTCCTGAACAAACCAGATTACCAACAAAAGCACCAGCGGTGACAGGTCCAGCCCGCCAAACGGTGGGAGGATCCGGCGGATCGGGCTGAGGAAGGGTTCCACGAGGCTGGAGGTCAGACGCCAGATGGTGGCCACCACCTGATTGTGTGCATTGACCACGTTAAAGCTGATCAACCAGCTCAGAATGATATTAACGAACAGAACGATCTGAACCAGCGTCAGAACCGGGCGGATGAAATAGACAATGATTGCCTGACCAAAGGACAAATCCATGTGTGAGCTCCTCCTGCTCGTGTAATGCTCTAGGTAGGGTGGGCTGGCCCTGTCTGACAAGAGGGTCTGGCTAGTCTGCCGCAGGCAGGGTGAATTCAAAGGCAGTGCCGTGGTTATGGGACGGGTCATGTTCAATCCGTCCGCCATGGGTTTCGATCACCAGCCGGCACAGCGCCAGACCCACTCCTTCGCCCTCGATATCATTGGCTCCGGTCAACCGGCGCAACAACTCAAACGCGACATCGCTGTGCGCGGCGGGCAGGCCAGGGCCCTGATCTGCAACCCGCACTCTGACGTGGCTATCCTGCGTCGGCAAACCAGCGACATGCACCACCGGCAGGCAGTGGGCGCGGTATTTCAGGGCGTTATCAAAAAGTGCGGTAAAAACGCGCTCCAGTCGCTCGGCCTCGCCCTTGGCGATGGGCAGCGGGCCGAGTTCGATAGCTCCTCCGGCTGCCAAGTAAGCGGACTCAAATGGCGCAGCCGCGGCACCGGCAATGGCGTTTAGGTCAATCCTTTCAAGCGCAGGTGGCGTACTGGCGAGGCGTGCGTAATCGACCAGGGCGCTCACGAGGCGTTCGGAGCGGTCAACCGACACCAGGATGCGATCAAGATAGGCGGTTACGCCATCGGGCAGGGCCTCGCCATGATCGCGCTGTATCAGCTCGGCAAACATGTGAATGTGGCGCAGCGGCGCGTTCAGATCGTGATTGGCAGCGCTGGCGAGCTCGGCAAGCACGTCGCGCGTGCGCTTCAGGTCAGCTTCAAGGTCAGAGGACATGGACTGGAGCTCCGGAAAGTGACGCACGTTATGGACCTGTAAGCCCATCCTTCACAACCCTGAACCCGCTCAATTACCACCCTGTGCCCGGAGCGCCGCTTAAAGCGCCAGCTTGTATCCAATATGGCTCGGTTCAAACCCGAGCCGGTCATAGAAACGGTGAGCATCGGGCCGTGCTTTATCAGTCGTCAGCTGGACAAGGCCGCAGCCCTCATCGCGGCACTTTTCTATAGCCCATTGGAAGAGACTCTCGCCGAGCCCCTCCGACCGCCGGTCAGAGGCGACGCGAACCGCTTCGATCTGGCCGCGCTTGACTGCCTTGCGGGCGAGCCCCGGGATGAAGCTAAGCTGTAGCGTGCCCACGACCTGTCCATCAGCGTCTGCGACGCATAAAAACTGGTTGGGATCGCGATCAATCTCTTCGAAGGCGCGCTGGTAAAGCGGCCGGTCACTGGCTCCGCCCTCACGCCCCTGGCCGAGAATATCATCGGTCAGAAGGCGAATGATCGCATCAAGATCGGCTGCAGTCGCTTTGCGAAATTTAATCGTGTTTGTTGCCATTCGGCCGTTCTCACCTTGTCGACACGACCGGTCAAGTTACCGTGCGGACAGGGTGCAATACGCGTTAAGCGCCTTCGTCGGTGCGGGTGCGCTGTTCTTTGGCGATGCGTTCGATCAGGGCGTCGATCGTCATGGTCCCGAGGTCGCCATGGTCGCGGTGCCGCACGGCTACTTCACCATTTTCTGCTTCGGCATCACCCACCACCAACATGTAGGGGATCTGCTTGGTTTGAGCGTTGCGGATTTTCTTCTGCATGCGCTCGGACGCAAAATCGGTCTCGGCCCGGATGCCGCCGTGGACGGTATCTACATCGGAGAATAAAAGCTTTTTCTTTACCTCGGCGGCATAGTCCTCATGGCGGTCAGCAATCGGGATGACCACGGCCTGAACCGGTGACAGCCAGGTCGGGAATTTGCCGGCATAGTGCTCGATCAGGAAGGCGATAAAGCGCTCGTGTGTGCCCAGCGGCGCGCGGTGGATCACGTAGACCGGCTTCTTTTCACCATCAGCATCGGTGTAGCCGAGATTGAAGTTCTTGGTGGCCACAAAGTCGAGCTGGTTGGTGGAGATGGCATACTCGGTGCCGACCACCGACTTAACCATGAAATCGACCTTCGGACCATAGAAAGCCGCTTCGCCCTCGACTTCCTTGTAAGGATAGCCGGACTCGTCCATGGCCTCTTTCAGGATATCGAGCGCGCGCTTCCAGCCGGCGGCATCGTCCACATATTTGTCGAGATTTTCCATATCTGGCAGCGACAGGCGCATCCAGAAATTATCGATGCCGAACATACGATAATATTTGGCGTGCAAGTGCATGACCGACAGGAATTCGTCCTTGGCCTGGTCTTCGCGACAATAGATGTGCGCGTCATTCATGCAGAAGCCGCGCACGCGCATCAGCCCCGACAGGCCGCCAGAGGCTTCGTAGCGATAGCAATTGCCGTATTCGGCCAGGCGCACCGGAAGATCGCGATAGGACCACTGATCATGGGCATAGATCATGTGGTGGTGCGGACAATTCATCGGTTTGAGATAATAGTCCGTCTCGTCGATCTTCATCGGGGCATACATGTCTTCGGCGTAGTAGGGCAGGTGCCCGGAGCGGTGGTAGAGATCGCCCTTGGTGATCTGCGGCGTGGTCACGCGCTTGTAGCCGCCCTTGTGCTCCTCGGTCTTACCCAGGCGCTCCAGCTCGTCGCGGATGACATTGCCGTTGGGCAGCCAGAGCGGCAGGCCGGATCCCACCTCCTCAACCAGGGTGTAGAGATTGAGTTCCTTGCCGATCTTGCGGTGGTCGCGCTTGGCTTGCTCTTCCAGACGTAGCAGCTCGGCGTCCAGCTCTTCCTTTGTTTCAAAGGCGAGCGCATGGATACGCTGAAGCTGAGCGTTCTTCGCATCACCGCGCCAGTAAGCCCCGGCGATGGAGCGCAGCTTGAAGTGGCCCACCTGACCAGAGTGGTCCACATGCGGGCCGCGGCACAGGTCAACAAAATCGCCCGTGCGGTAAAAGCTGATCGTCGTTTCGCCTTCGCCCACGACGGACTCGTCGCCGGTTTCCTTGGCGATGGCTGTGGAGCCCTTGTCGCGCAGAAGTTCCAGAAGCTCGACCTTGAAGTCCTGACCTTCCTTCTTCATGTACTCGATGGCTTCGTCGGCGCTGACTTCCTCGCGCTGGAAGTATTTCTTCTTTTTGCGAAGTTCCTTCATGCGCTTTTCGATCTTGGGCAGATCTTCCGGCGTCAGCGGCTCGTCGAGCGCTATGTCGTAGAAGAACCCAGTCTCGGTAGCCGGTCCCACACCAAATTTCGCGGTCGGATACAGATCCTTGATCGCGGCAGCCATCAGGTGCGCGGCCGAGTGGCGGCGCGTCTCTACGGGAAAAGCGTCTTGCGACATGACTGGGTTCGTTTTCTTGAGCTTGAAGGGTTCACGAAAAGGCCTTGCCAGAAATCCGGCAAAGCAACAGTTCCGATTTAAGGAGTTGAAGCCGCGCTGTCCACGCATGCAGTGGTTCGGGTGGCAGATACCAAAGAAAAAAGACCGGACGTTTCCGCCCGGCCTTTCTGGTGTCCTGTCAGAAGAAAGTTCGGATTACTCCGACTTTTCTTCCTCGGAGGCTTCAGCCTTAGCCGGAGCGTCTTCGGCCGCAGCCTCTTCAGCGGGAGCTTCTTCTTCAGCCGGAGCCGCCTTGGCTTCTTCTTCAGCGGCCTTCTTGGCGGCTTCTTTTTCAGCCTTTTCTTCGGCGCGTTCCTTGGCCTTCTCGCCGGGCTCGCCCTTCTTCGGGTTGTTGCCGGCGGTCCATTCGTAGACGCCAGCATCTTTCAGGAAGCGGGCGACACGGTCGGTCGGCTTTGCGCCTTTCTTGATCCACTCAGCGGCACGTTCAGCGTCGACGACGACGCGCTGCTCGTGGTCCTTTGGAAGCATCGGATTGTAAGAGCCGATCTTTTCGATGAAGCGGCCATCACGCGGCATGCGCGCGTCGGCAACAACGATGCGGTAGTAGGGACGCTTTTTCGCGCCACCACGGGCGAGACGGATTTTCACAGACATGGGTTTTCCTTACCTATTTCTTGGGTTTGCCGCCGGGCAGGCCAGGGAGGCCACCCGAACCGCCAAGACCTGGCAGTCCGGAACTCCCGCCAGAGCCCGGCAGGCCTGGCAGGTTGGCACCTTGCGGTGCATTTCCTTTAAGAAGATCAGACGCGGCCGCATCGAGGCCCGGTGGCATTCCACCAGGCGGCATTCCGCCACCGGGCATGCCCGGGAAGCCACCCCCGCCTTTACCCATTGGGCCGCCCTTCTTGCCCATCTTCTTCATCATGTCCGCCATTTGGCGGTGCATTTTCAAAAGCTTGTTGACGTCCGGAACCTCAACGCCCGCACCCTTGGCGATGCGGCGCTTGCGGCTGGCTTTGAGGATGTCCGGCTTGGCGCGCTCTTCACGGGTCATGGAGGAGATGATCGCCTCCTGCCGCTTCAGCATCTTGTCGTCCATGCCGGCGGCGGCCATCTGCTGCTTGGCCTGTTTGTTCATGCCAGGCAGGAAGCCCATCAGACCGCCCAGGCCGCCCATCTTCTGAAGCTGGCGCAGCTGATCAGCCAGATCATCCAGATCGAACTTGCCCTTCGCCATCTTCTTGGCGAGCTTGGCGGCCTTGTCCTGGTCGACTTCAGCTGCGGCTTTCTCAACCAGCGAAATGATGTCGCCGCGCCCGAGGATGCGGCCGGCGAGACGCTTGGTATCGAAGGCATCAAGGCCGTCTACCTTTTCGCTGACGCCCAAAAACTTGATCGGCAGGCCGGTGACCCAGCGCATGGATAGCGCCGCACCGCCGCGCGCGTCACCGTCCATCCGGGTCAGCACCAGACCGGTCAGCGGCAGGCGTTCGTTAAAGCGCTTGGCGGTCTCCACTGCGTCCTGACCGGTCAGCGCGTCGGCGACCAGCAGGGTTTCGCGCGGACGGGCAATGTCGGCGATCTTCGCCGCTTCGCCCATCATTTCTTCATCGATGGAGGTCCGGCCGGCGGTATCCAGGATCACCACGTCATAGCCCTGCAGGCGACCCGCGCTCATGGCGCGCTTGGCGATCTCCACCGCGCTTTGACCCGCTACGATCGGCAGGCAGTTCACGCCCGCCTTCTCGGCCATCTGGGCCAGCTGCTCCATGGCGGCTGGGCGACGGGTGTCGAGCGAGGCGACGAGGACCTTCTTGTTTTCGCGCTCGGAAATCTTTTTGGCGAGCTTGGCGGTAGTGGTCGTCTTACCCGAACCCTGCAAGCCGGCCATCAGGATGGCGACCGGCGGCTCGCCGCCCAGGCTCAGCCCCTCAGGCTCACCCTCACCGCCTAGCAGCTCAACGAGCGCGTCATGGACGATCTTGATGACCTGATTGCCGGGCGAAACCGAGCGGATGACCTCTTCACCCACCGCGCTCTCACGGACTTTGCTGGTAAAGTCCTTCACCGCGGGCAGGGCGACATCGGCTTCCAGCAGTGCCACGCGGATCTCGCGCAGGGCTGCGTCGACGTCCTTCTCACCCAGCGCCCCGCGCCCGGTGAGACCGTCGAATATGCCTGTCAAACGTTCGCTTAAGCTGTCGAACATGGGCCCTGCTTTAACTCTGCTTCAAACCACCCCGAAAAGGTGAGTACTCAACGCGCACGCCGCAACCGCCCCGCTGAACGAAAACTTCGTCGAGCGGGGGACCTCGCCAACCTCCGGGCGTGTGATCCACGATGCGTGGACGCCGTGTGTTGGTTAGGCAAGCGGATTGGCGCTTGCGTAGGAGCGTGGGGAGTTACCGGGGGAGGGGGTGAGAGTCAAGTGTGGGGGTCGAGGAGAAGTTATCCACGGCCTTGGTCTAAGCCTCACAATAGGCCGACCAGCCTAATGGGAGGCTTTCTTGAAGACCGACACCAACATGCAAAGCGTTGAGCATAGCAATTGCTCAGCAATTAGAAGAAACATCCGCACGGACAGTTCCCGGCTCCAAGTTGTGCAAACATCCTTTCGTGCGCTTGTCCATCGTGAGGCAACGCTGGAGCGAGAAATCAGTCAGTTGGAGCGGGAGCGGGCAGAGCTACTTGATGTCAGCCGATCAGTACCAGCGACTTTGCCCATCCCTGATAGTGGGGTGACTCCACCGCGAGGGCCGCTGGGGGCGCTCTACAAGATTCTTCGTCGTCTTGGTCAGATCCTTGATATCAGGGAGTTGTTTGACGCTGCTGATCGGATACGTCGTGTGATGGAGGCAGAACGTGAACTCGATAACCGGATTTTTCGTCGTCAAAATTAGTTGGATTCAATCGGAGCGTCAAAGCGAGAACACTTGGTTGAAATTAGAGAGCTCGAGCAAGCGATCGAGCGGTCGTTTCGGGCCCATGCTCAATTTGAATGTGATGGCGACCCTTTCAACAGCTTCTCGTTTAATCCATCTAAATCGCTCCGATCCAAACTCACTCACCGTTAGCTCTAATCACTGCGCCATACACCTGCGCGGCGGTGTCCAAGGCATCTGCGATGATCGCTTCATCATCGACGCGCCGTATGACATCGGCCCATTCACCGGCCTCCAGCATTCCAGCGCTATGCCCGGCGGCGAGCACGATGAGCGGGTCACCTACAGGAATGTAGGTGCTCGACAGCGGTCGGCGCGCGTTATCAAGAAGGCAGGAAAACGCGATCCGGTTGCCGTCGACCTGCGCAGCGAGACGAGCCGGTAGCATTTTCAGCTCTGGTCGACCGGGTGCGTCGACCTCCGGGCATCCCTCAAAATGGGCGATCTGATGAAGCGCGCGTCGGTCGTCCGAGGCGGGGGCTTGTTGGCGCAGCTGATCACACAGTTGAGAGACCGTGTCCGGCTTGGCCTGGAGGAAAGCGGGCATAACCTCTTCAGGGACGACGCGGCAGCCGTACGCATCGAGGGTCGCGCCAGTTCCAACGCCATGAAATTGATCGATCCAGGCCGCGGCTTCAGCCACTTCACTTTGACTGAGCCGGGCCGCAGGCACGCTGAGCGTTTGCGCCGGCTGTCGCCCATCCAGAACGGCATACGCGTGCCAGCGCATGTGCGCTTCACCATAATCTGCCGGGCGCTGGTCCAGCACGGCATCAGCATGGGCGATTAGACAGGCGAGTATCGCCTCGCGGCCCTCTTCCCTTGAGGGGTCGCGGAGCGCAAACCCACCAAGATCCGCATCTGTTATCTCGCAGATATAATCGATATCGACGGCGCTTAGATCGGTCTGCGCTTGTCCGCATCCTCCAGACAGCAGGATAGCAGATGCGACGGCCATGATACGCCTAGCAGAAGAGTTCATAACAGCATTACACGTGGTCACGCGCAGCCCGTCAACGGTGGCACACGACTGAGTCTGTGGATCTGGGACCTTTGTTGCGCTCGGTAACAAACGCCTTGCTTAAACCCCTGCACTCCTGTTGTGTGTGCGGCAGGGAAGGGAGATTGGAGGTCGTTTTGACCGAGACACAATCTCCGACTGTGGGTGGCGCAGCTTGGCAGTGCGCCTTTTTCTATGGCGTCCTGTTCATGGTCAGCCTGATCCTGTATCCGACTTTGGAAAACCTTTTGTCCGATCCGCTGGCGCTGTTTGTGCTGGCGGGCATGCAGGTCCTAGCTGTGGGTGTGGCAAGCTTTATGGCGACGCGGTTTTATGACCGGGGCTTCATCGAAGGGCGGGCGCGCGCCGGTGGCTTCAGCCTTGTCATGCGCTATGGCGTGACATTGGCGGTGCCCATGGTGGGCCTGCCCATGCTCATCGCCCTTGGCCAGTCCAACTCTGTGGCGGGGGGCATGGTTGCCTTTGCTGTGGGCTTCATCGGTCTTGTCGTCGCGCCGGTCATTATCGTTCTGGGCGTGCCCGTCGGCGTGATGTTGGCGCGGTTTCTGTCGCCCCGCGATGGCGGGACGCTATCATGACCGGGACACACTCTCCGTCAGCCTGGGTGGCGGCCATTGATTGCTTTGGCCGGTATCTGGGATTTTTCCTGATCGCGCTTGTTGTGTCCGTGGCAGTAGGCGTGCTGTTGGCACCGCAGCTGGGTGCAACCCTCTTGCTGACGCTTCAACTCATCGCGATCACTGTGGCGAGTTTCCAGGCGACAAAAGCTTATGACATAAAGTGTGCCGAGAGCGGCGTGCGGGTGAGCGCAATGGCTCTGGGGTTTCGGTTCTGGGTGGTGCTCGCTGTACCTTGGATCGCCTTGGCATTTGTCATTGCACTGGTCGGGGCCTCTGTGGGCGCCTTCCTGGCGCGCTAGGTCCCAGGGCGGCACACCCCGCCTTCCCTTTCTCGCTCTTACCGCCTACCTGTAACGCTTTACGCTTGCACCGGCCCGCGAAAGGCTCTCGCCCATGCTCAAGATCGCTTTCCAGATGGACCCGATTACGGGGGTCAATATTGACGGGGACTCCACCTTCGACATTGCGCTGGAGGCGTTTTCGCGCGGTCATGAGATCTGGGTCTATGAGCCGCGGCATCTGTCGTTCGAGGACGGCAGGGTGCGGGCGACCGCCCAGAAGGTGGAAACGCTGCAGCGAGTGAAAGGCGACCATGTGAGCCTGGCCGCGCCGGTGACGCTGGACCTGCACGGGGTTGATGCGGTCTTCCTGCGCCAGGATCCGCCCTTTGACACGAGCTATATCACCACCACCCACCTGCTGGAGCATCTGATGCCCGAGGTGCTGGTGGTGAACGATCCGCGCCACGTGCGCGACGCGCCGGAAAAGCTGTTCATCACCCATTTTGAAGGCATCATGCCGCCCACGCTGATCACATCGAGCGAGCGGGAAATCCGCGACTTCTTCGAGCGCCACGACCGCGACATCGTCGTAAAGCCGTTGTTCGGCAATGGTGGCGCGGGCGTGTTCCGGATGCGGGACTCGGCGGAGAATCTTGCCTCCCTGGTGGAGATGTTCCAGCAGATCAGCCGTGACCCGCTGATGGCCCAGGCGTTCGTGCCGGACGTGCGCAACGGTGACAAGCGCATCATTCTGGTCGATGGCGAGCCGGTGGGCGCGATCAATCGCGTCCCGGCCGAAGGTGAAGTGCGCGCCAACATGCATGTGGGCGGCAAGGCGGTTCAGTCTGACCTGACCGAGCGCGATCTTGAGCTGTGCGCCATCATCGGCCCGGAGCTGAAGCGGCGAGGTCTGGTCTTCACCGGGATCGATGTGATCGGCGATGTGATGACTGAGATCAACGTCACCTCGCCCACCGGCATTCAGGAGCTGCGCCGCTTTTCCGGTGTGGACGTGTCGAAAATGCTGATCGACTGGGTGGAAGCGCTGCGCTGATACCCAATTCGTCGCATAGGCGGCTTATCAGGCGCTGCCTAATATCCCCTCTATGGGACAGGAAATAGAAACTGCGGACGTTTTTGATGAAGCCGGGTTCAAAGCGCGCCTGCGCGCTGAAACGCTGCTGGTCATGAACTGGTTTAAAGAAGGTGCGTTTGAGCAGGCGACCCCGCCGATGATTGGGGCGGAGGTGGAAGGGTGGCTGCTGGATGCGGACCTGATGCCAGCGCCCCGCAATCTCGAATTCCTGAATGCGGCTGATGATCCTGGCCTCGACCAGGAGCTGGGCCAGTATAATTTTGAGCTCAATCTTGATCCGGTCAGCTTGTCAGGGCGCGGACTGGAAACTCTGGAGCAGCGCTTTGCCGCGCTGTGGGATCATTGTTGCGCTACGGCGCGCGCCATGGATATGCAGGCCGCCATGATCGGCATGCCGCCAACCTTGCGTGAAGGCATGCTTGATCTTGAAGCGATGACCCCATCGAACCGCTATCGCGCGCTAAACGACCGGGTCATGCAGCTGCGAGGCGGGGTGCCGCTGGCCTACGAGATTGAGGGTCGCGAGCGGCTGGAGCGCGCTGAGAACCATTTGATGATGGAGGCCGCTTGCACATCCCTGCAGACCCACTTGATGATCGATCCTGCCTGTCAGGCCCGCCAGTTCAACGCGGCGATGATCGCGTCAGCACCGGTGCTCGCGGTGTCGGCCAATGCGCCTTACTTGTATGGCCGCCGGCTTTGGGAAGAGACGCGTATCCCCGCCTTTGAACAGGCCATTCGCATTTTTAGCTTCAAGGATAAGGGCGGTCGCCATGTGGGCCGGGTTGATTTCGGCACCCAGTATGTTCGCGAAAGCCTTATGGAGCTGTTCATTGAAAACCTCGACGGCCACGCTCCTCTGTTGCCGGTGATCGAAGACGCGCCCGCGGAGAAGCTGCGCCATTTCAAGCTTCAAAACGGCACTTTGTGGCGCTGGAACCGGCCCATCGTGGACACCAACAAGGAGGGCGTGCCCCATCTTCGCATTGAAAACCGCATCACGCCTGCCGGGCCAACACCTGTCGATATGGCCGCCAATGCCGCGTTTTTCATTGGTTTGACATTGCATCTTTCGACTCTGGACGAAGCTCCGGAAAAGGCGCTGCCGTTTGCTGACACGCGCGAGAATTTCTATCGCGCGGCCAAATCGGGTCTGGGTGCGCGCGTGGTCTGGCTTGATGGCGGAGCTGGAGATGTCCAGCAATTGATTGCCCGCCAGCTTGCCGATGAGGCAGAGCGGGCACTTATAACCGCCGGTGTCGATAAGTGGAGTGCGTGCAAATACATGGACATTATCCGAGCGCGTGCCAGGTCGGGGATGAATGGCGCAACCTGGCAGCGCGCCTGGGTCAACTGCAACGGTCGCGACATGCAAGGCCTGATGGGGGCCTATCTGGCCCTTCAACAGAGCGGGAAACCGGTCCATACATGGTCGGTATGAGCACGCCTGAACTTGACCAGCTTGATCATCTGCCGGCCGGCCTTGAAACGGTGAGCGCGCGACAGCTGCGCACTGTCTTTCCCAATCCAACCCTCATCCGGCTTGAGGGGCGCCACAAGCAGCCCCTGGCGCTGAGCGTCATGCTCCACGGTGATGAGATTGTGGGGTTGGCAGTGTTAAAGCGACTTCAGGTCTGGATGAAAAGCCACGCCCTGCCGCGCAGCCTGATCATCTTTGTTGGCAACGTCTTTGCCGCAGAGGCGGGCGTGCGTAAGCTTTCGGATCGACCAGACTATAATCGCATCTGGCGCGGCGGTCCGCAGCCGGAACACGCCATGGCTGCCGAGGTGTTGGACGCGTTCGATGCGGCTGGAATTTTTGCCCATATCGACCTGCATAATAATACGGGTGCAAATCCGCATTATTGCTGCATCCACAATGAACGCCCGGATACGCTTCAGCTGGCAAGTTTTCTGGGCCCGCTGGCGATGTACACCCATAATCCGCCATCGATGTTTTCCAATTCGCGGGCAGACCAGGTCCCTGCGATCACGGCCGAGTGTGGCCAACCGGGCGAAATCGATGGCGAGGACGCAGCCTTCAATCTTGTTATGGCGACGCTGCACCTGGATCACTTCAGGGGCGCGCCAGACCTTGAGCTGCAGGTTTTTGAGGTGAAGGGGCGTATCGAGATTGCTTCAGATGCCAGCTTTGCCTTTGCCCATGGGGTCAAGGCCGATCTGGAATTGCCACCAAAGCTCGAACACTGGAACTTCTTTGAGCGCCCTGCCGGAACCACGTTCGCGCGCCGCCTGACCGGGCGTCAGGTCATGACGGTGTATGACGATGATCGCAACGACGTGACCGAGCGCTTTTTCAAGGTCGAAGGCGACCGGGTCATCCTGACCCGGGATGCCACACCGGCCATGTTGACCATGAGCGAAGCGGCTATCCGTGCCGATTGCCTTGGCTATCTCATGGAGCGGCGCGGCGTCTAGAGCGCAATCTTTTTGAGGTCAGGCCAGTCGATTGCGCCGGGCGTAGAGCGTTCCGGCAACAATGGCGGCGATTAAGATGAATCCGGCGAGACCGCCAAGCGTGCCAAATATGCTGAACAGGCCAAGCTCGAATGTTATCGCGAACGCTCCCATAAAGACGCGAAATCCATATTTGCGGATCAGTTCCACGATCATCACAAAGGCGGGCAGCAGCATCAGGATCGACACCGAGGCAAACAGCAGCCCGGCCCCCAGCGACACCGCCATGGGGATCAGGAATTGAGCCTGCGGGCTTTGTTCCGAGATGATTGGTAGAAGGCCGAGCGCGGTTGTCAGCGTGGTGATCATCACGGGGCGAAAGCGTCGGGCGGCCGCTTCGGATATGGCCTCTTCAGGGTCCATCCCGCGCTCATTGCGATTGATGTTGTAGCGGTCGATCATCACGATCGAGGCGTTCACCACCACACCCGATAGCGCCACCATCCCGAAGATGGAGGGGAAGGACAGGTCAAAGCCAAGCGCAAAGTGGCCGATAATGGCACCACCAATGCCAAACGGAATGGCGATCAGGATGATCAGCGGCTGGACATAGCTTCTGAGCTGAGTTGCCAGAAGCGCGTACATGATGATCACCGCAATCAGCAGGCCGCGTCCAAGACTTGCAAAGTCTTCCGCCTGCTCTCGGCCCGCGCCAGCGAGGTTTGAACGTAGCTCTGGATAGCGATCCAGAAGATCAGACAGGATCTCGGTTTCAGCCTGGGTGCGAGCATCACCGGGCGTAATAACACCCTCATCGACATCGGCGGTCAGCTCGATAATCCGGCGACCATCAATGCGTTCAATGCGCGTAAAGCTGCGGGTCTCTGAATAGGTCGCAGCCACCGATAGCGGGAGCGTGGCACCGTCGGGTGTGCGCAGACGCAGCTGATCCAGCGCCGCCAGGTCGTTACGCAGCTCCAGCGGATAGCGCACGAAGACCCGCACTTCTTCGCGCCCGCGCTGGATGCGCTGGACTTCTTCGCCGAAGAAGGCCTGGCGAACCTGGCGTGCGACATCAGACGGGGTGAGGCCCGCCGCTTCACCGGCCGGGGTCAGCGCAAAGTTCAGCTGGCGCTTGCCCAGATCAAAGCCGTCATCAATCTCGGTCACGCCATTAATGAGCGCCAGACGCTCGGCAAACTCGGCGACCGCTGCTTCCAGTGTGGTGTTGTCCGGGTGAGACATTTCGTAGGCAATGTCGGCATCCTGCGGTCCTGCCGACGAGATAATGGTCAGCTGCTCGACGCCGGGAATGCGGCCGATACGCTGGCGCCATTCCGCTTCAAGCTGGGCTGAACCCACGGTTCGCTCGGCCGCCGGGGTGAGCTGAAGTTCCACCTGCGCCAGGTTTGAGGCCACTGTCGTGGAGCTGGTCGATCCCGGCCCGCTGAACAGGCTGGTCCGCCCGCCAATGGTCGCGATCACGCCGGCAATGGCGGGTTCGCCTGCCTCCTCATATTCAGCCTGAATACCGCGTGCGGCGCTGATCATGCGCTCAGCGGCTAAGCGCGTCGCTTCAAAGGGTGCACCGTCGGGCAGCTGCAGGTCGGCAGAGATCTGCTCAGCCTCGATGGAGGGGAAGAAGATGAAGCGTACCACGCCGCTAGTCGCTATCGACATGGCCGCGACGAGGATCATGAGCCCGGCGAAAGCCACCAGAAAGCGCTTGCGCGCCGCAAAATGCGCCCAGCCTGCAACGGGGCCATCTGAGAAAGCCTGCAGACGGCTTGCCACCGCATCTTGAACGCGCGCAAGAGGCCCCTTCGACCAGTTGTCACCATGGGCCAGGTGCGCGGGCAGGATCAGGAAGGCCTCAATCAGCGAAATCGCCAGAATACAGATCACTACGATCGGGATCGGGCGGGTAATTTCGCCAAAGGTGCCGCCAGAGAAAACCAACGGACCAAAGGCGGCCATGGTCGTCAGAACGCCAACCAGAACCGGGGCGGCAACACCTGTAACCCCAGCAATCGCCGCGTCTTCACCAGACCGGCCCTTGGCGCGCTCCCGGTCAGTGTTCTCACCCACCACAATGGCGTCATCGACCACAATGCCCAGCACAACGATCAGGCCAAATGTGGTGATGAAATTGAGTGTAACCCCGGCTGCACCAAACAGCGCAAAGCCGCCAAGGAAGGAGATTGGCACGCCCATCGACACCCAGAAGGCAAGCCGCAGGTCCAGCATCAGCACTAGCAGCAGGAAAACCAGTGTGAAGCCGATGATGGCGTTGCGCGCCAGAAGCGCGATGCGGTCAGAGAAAACCTCGCTCTGGTCGGTGGCGATGACGACGTTGATGCCGGGTGGGAAGGCGGTGTTTTCAATCCACTCCACCGCGCTATTGCGCACATCGAGAAGGTCTTCGCCGCCGCGCACTTGCACATCAACGAAGACGGCCGGGACGCCGTCCCAGGTGGCCAGAAGCGGTTCTTCCTGGAAGCCATCCACGACCTCGGCAACATCGCCCAGACGGACGCGTGCGCCCGACTGAGACGAGCGCAGTATGATGTCTTCAAACGCGTCACCGGTTTCGGCGCGGGCGTCGGTGCGTAAAAGGATTTCGCCAGCGCTGGTGCGAATTTGACCACCGGACAGATCAAGAGAGGATGTTCGGACCGCCTGGGCCACTTCGCTGAAGGTCAGACCATAGCGACGCAGCGCGTCCTCATCGACCGAGATCGAGATTTCATAGGCACGCACTCCGCGCAAATTGACTGTAGAGATATCACCTTGCGACAGGAGATCGCGTTCCGCTGATTCACCGGCCTCACGCAGCGTCCGCTCGTCCACCGCGCCGGTGAGTGCAAAGGTCAGCACAGTCGTGATTGGCTGAGGGATGCGGATTTGGACCTGCTCAGCCTCCTCGGGTGGAAAGTCGGCCAGCGAGTCGATGGCGGTTTCCACGTCATCCTTGACGATTTGCGCGTCGACAAAATCGAGAAGCTCGATCGTTACCGTGCCCCGGCTTTCCGATGCAACCGAGCGAACGCGCTCCACACCTTCAAGGCCCAGAACGGCCTCTTCCATGCGCCGGGTAATCGACTCTTCTACCTCGCCGGGCGTCGCACCAGGATAGATCACCGACACCTGGATGGAGCGCGCAGTAAGCGTTGGGAAGACTTCCGTGGGAATGGTCCAGGCGGTTAGCGCCCCACCCAGAAGAAACAGCACCATCAACAGGTTCGCCGCGACCGGGTTGCGCGCAAACCAGCTGACCAGGCCTTTGCCAGGCCAGTTGGAATTAATGCTGGGCGGGATGGGCTGCGGGCTTTCGCTCATGGCTTTTACCGCCCAGTGGTGGCGGCTGGGACAATCTCGGCGGCGCGACCGATTGAGCCCTCAGGTAGCGGCGACACAATAATGCCTTCGCCATACTCAAACGGCTCAACCACGACCTGACCTCTTGGGCGGTCCAGAACGGTGATCGTGCGCTCCAAAATCTCGCCGTTTTCAACGATCCGCACCACATTCAGGCTTGGCGCGGCCACAGCCGGCAGGACCAGCACATCGTCTCTGGTGGGGGCCATGATCTCGATCTGGGCAAACTGGCCAGGACGAAGCTGTGTGGCGGCTTCTCCCGGAGCGATGTAAAGATCAATGAAGCGTGTGCGCGCATCAAGCTGCGCCCCAACCCGGACTATCTCTGCATCAAAGGCGCGGGTGCCATCTTCAAAAGCGACGCGGACCTGGGCAAGATCTGTATCGCCAAGACGCCCCAGGTCAGACGGAGAGATCGGCGCGACAATTTCCAGCGTGGAAATGTCGTAAACCGAGCCATAGCGCTGACCAGCCACAAGAAGCAGACCCGCTTCAATCCGGCTGTCGGTGACGCGACCGTTGAAGGGGAAACTTATCTGTGTGCGCTCCAGATTGAGCCGGGCTTGAGCCAGATCCGCTTCTGCGGCCAGCTTGCGCGCGCGGGCGGCGGCAAGCTGTGGCTCACGAGCGGCGAGGGGTGTGATTTCGCGCTCAGGGTAGACCGCCGCCCACTCCCTGCGGGCAATCTCAGCATCAGCCTCGGTTTGTTGCAGGGTTGCATCGGCATCTGCGAGCGCGGCTTCTGCGCGGGCCACCGCTACCTGATAATCGCGCGGATCTATCTGAAACAGGATTTGGCCGGCCTCAAAACCGGCACCGGGGCGAATATCGTCACTTACCGTTTCAACCCGGCCCCCAACTTGAGGGGAGATATCAACCGGTGCGGTGGCTGTCACCGTTCCGGTGATCGTGACCATCGGTGTGTGGTTCCCGGTCGTGGGAGTAATCAGCTGGACCGGGATGCTTGCGCGCTCTGGCGCATCGCCGCTCCCATTGTCGCCACCGGAGGACAGGGAAAGCGTGATAACACCGGCCACAATGATGACGGCGATGATGACCCCAATCTGGATCCATCCGATCCAGCCGTTTTCATAGCGACGATCGACAGATGGGGTTTCAGAATCGGAAGTCATCAGGTCTTAAATCCACTCAAGGTCGCTGCGCACACCCGCGCCTTGATGGCACGTTAGCGTGCTTGCCACCAAGTACCAGTACGCAAAAGCCGTCCAGATGGATTTTAGTCGATGGTGTTGCGCTTGGAGTTAGCCGAACAGGGCACCAGCAATGTCCGGCCACTGGCCCGTCGCCAGGAAGGGCAGGAACATCGCCATGGCCACCGACACCACAAGACCGAAGCCCGCGCGCGCCATGTCGCCGCCGACGTCCTTGAAGGCCTCAACCCGGTCACGCAGGTTGGTGATGATGGCGATGCCGATCTCGCGGCCTGCCAGAAGACCCAGGAAGACCCAGGTGGTGCTC
Source organism: Maricaulaceae bacterium EIL42A08 (assembly GCA_024178355.1). Lineage (GTDB taxonomy): Bacteria > Pseudomonadota > Alphaproteobacteria > Caulobacterales > Maricaulaceae > Oceanicaulis. Next base: position 285,946 of record JAMZNZ010000006.1, read on the forward strand.
ATCGGGATGTCGTTGATTTCCTTAAAATACATCAGAATGATGCCAAAGGAGAAGTCGACGACGGTCGCTGCGCGCACGTCTACGGTGTTGGTCTTGGCCAGAACGATTTTCTGGATCTCACCACCGCGGATCGCGAAGATGATGGCGTGAAGCGCGACCATGAGCAGCGTCGCAAAGACCAGCATCGCCACCGAGAAGGTCACCGTCACATCGCCGCTGACCGGGTCGATCACGGTTTCGCGCGGCAGGTAGACGAAGATGTTCGCCAGGTCCTGCATCAACCATTGCGACCACAAGAAGCCGGTGGACAGCCACTGCAGCACATACCAGGTGTTGATGGCGCGTGTGGCGAAGGCGATGACAAGGCCCACAACAGCCACAATGCCGACGGCCAGCCAGTTGGCATTGGCAATGTCGGGTAGGGTCGGACCAGCGTGCAGCAGATAGGCCAGAAGCATGATCAGACCGGTGACCGCTGGGATCGCCCATGGCGGAGAGTGCTCGTCGTCCACATTGGTCTTGGCGATCCAGGCTTCAAACATACGCGCAATGAGCAGGAAGAGCACCGCTCCAGCACCAAAGGCGACGAGGTAGCCCAGCAGGCTCTTGATCAGCATGTTGCCCAGTACGCCCGCGGTCGCAGCGCCGCCGGTCAGCGTGAAGATGGTCAGAACCAGGAAGGTGGTGGAGACCGGAATGCCGAAATAGGTCAGCAGCAACAGCACGAGCGGCGGAAGCACATGCCACCACTGGATGCCAGCTTCGGGGTAGGGAATTGAGTTCAGGCGATCAAAGGCAATGTCGCCGTCATATCCGAAATATCCATAGAGCATGACCGCAATGATGATGCTGGCGGCGAAGGCCCACAACACCAGCCAGGGCCGTTTGGAGTTGGAGGACAGGAAAGTTCCCAGCGTCTGGATCACGTCATTTGCCACAATGGCGTAGGCCGCAAACATGAAGCCCACGAGGGCGAACAGCGGCACACCAAACACTGAAAGCTCAGCCATCAAATCTACTCCGGCGATTACCCCTCATGCGCCGTTACGCGCAGATACAAGGCTCCGATAGCAAGCCCGGCGCAAGGGTCAAGGAAAACCAGTAGGGCGACACTGCCATTTCACGAAACTGACATATCCGGATGCCTCGACGCGCTCGAAATGGCCTGCGAGAAAGTTTTCTGTACCGTCTGGACGGTTTATCTTGAAAAAACCGTCCAGACGGTCTAGATGCGGTGCAGCATAAGTGTGATGAGTGCCATGGCCGACGACGTATCAACACCAAAAACCGAGACCGCTGAGGATCGTAGCAGCGCCCGCGAGCTGATCCTCGATGCGGCCGAGCGCGTTGTAGCGCGCGACGGCGCACGCCGCCTGACCATTGATGCAGTGGTCAAGGAGAGCGGCTATTCCAAAGGCGGGGTCCTTTATAACTTCCCGTCCAAGCTCGACATGATCAAAGGCATGGTGCAGCGCATCGTGGACAGCCACACCCAGCGCCATGAGGCGGCGCTGGCCCGTGCGGAGGCTGAAGGTAGCTCACCGCTTGAAGCCATGGCCCGCGCGCTGGTTTCCAAGGAAGAGCGCGAGGTGGATCGTCAGGTCTCCATGGGGCTGCTCGCGGCGGCAGCAGAAAATCCGGAGCTGATCGATCCAATCCGCGACGCGATCGCCCGTATTCGCAGCGATATTGTGGCCCATGCAGCGGACCCTCAACTTGCCACCATCATGCTTCTGGCCTCAGACGGCCTTCATTTCTCTGACATCCTCGGACTGGACATTCTCGCAGACGATGAGCGCGAGGCCGTAGAAGCCCGTCTCATCGCTCTGGTTTCGGAGCCTCCCCAATGAAACACCTCCTCCCCATCACCGGAGCGGTGAGCGCAGCGCTGGCCGCCTGCTCACCAGCTCCTGTATCTGAACCCCCGCAGGTCCGCGCTGCACGGATCGAACAGGTCCAGCCGGCCCAGTCTTCCTCTGCGCGGGAATTTGTCGGCCGGGTTGAGGCGCGCCTGACTGTTGATCTTGCGTTCCAGGTTGGTGGGCGTCTGTCGGCCTTCCCGGTCAGTGAAGGTCAGCAGATCGATCAGGGCAGCCTGGTCGCGTCCCTGGAGACCCAGGACTTTGAGCGCGCTCTGCGCGAAGCGCGGGTCCAGCTTCAACAGGCCCAGCAAAACCTTGATCGCCAACGCATATTGCATGACCGCGGCATCGCCTCGGATGCGGCGCTGGAGGATGCACAGACTGCCTATGATCTGCGCGCCGTGGCGCTCGATAATGCGCGCCAAAACCGACAATACGCAACCATTGAGGCTCCCTTTGACGGGCTGGTCAGCCGCCGCCTGGTAGACAATTTCACGACCATTTCGCCCGGCCAGCCGGTTGTGCGCTTGCAGGATGTCGGCGAATTGCGGGTTGCGATCCAGGTGCCCGAAAGCACGCTGGCGCTGGTTGATGAAAACGAGCCGCGCGAGATGATGGCGCGTTTCCCCTTCCTGCCAGACCAAACCTTCCCACTGGAATTTCGCGAGCTGGTGGCCGAGCCCGATCAGGCGAGCCAGACCTATACGGTCCTTTTTGCCCTGCCGAATGATATTCCGGCCAATATTCTGCCCGGCATGACCGCGAATGTGCGTATCGTGATCGAGCCGGATGCCATCAATGAAAATCCTGGTGTCCGGGTGCCTGTGACCGCACTTTCTGCGGGTCCTGACGGTGGCTTCCAAGTCTGGGTTTATAGCCCGAGCGAAGGCCAGGTCAGCGCGCGATCTGTCGCCATAGGACCTGTGACCGGGGACACCGTACTGGTCGAGACGGGGTTGGCCGCCGGCGAGCAGATCGTGACCGCAGGCGTCACCGCCCTTCATGAAGGTATGTCGGTGCGTCCGCTACAGCGGGCCGTGCGCACGGGTTCGGCATCCGGCCTGTTTTAAGCCAGGCACTAGGGAGCGTAGAAGATGGCGGATACCGACACCTCGACACGGCGGGGCGCGCTGGCACGTGTTGCGATCGAAAAGCCGGTCCTGACCTGGCTGATCATTCTGGGCTGCCTGTTTGGTGGGCTTTGGGGTTTTGACACGGTGGGGCGGCTGGAAGACCCGGCCTTTACCATCAAGGAATCCATCGTCTTTACACCCTATCCCGGCGCAAGCTCCGAAGAGGTGGAGCGCGAGGTCACCGAGCGCCTGGAAACCGCCATCCAGCAGATGAGCCAGCTGAAAGAAGTGCGCTCTGAAAGCTCGCCCGGGATGAGCGAAATCCGCGTTGTTGTACGCGATGAGTTTGATGGCTCGGAGCTGCCTCAAGTGTGGGACGAGCTGCGCTTGCGGGTACGTGATGCCCAGGCCTCACTGCCGCCCGGCGCGGGTCCTTCGCGGGTGTTTGATGACTTTGCAGACGTCTACGGCATCCTCTACGCGGTTGCGACGCCGGGGTATTCAGACGCTGAAGTGCGCGACATTGCCAATTATCTGCGCCGCGAGCTTCTGACCGTGGACGGGGTGTCAAAGGTTCAGGTCGCCGGCGTGCCTGAGGAGCGCATCTATATCGAGCTCCCCCAGGAAAATCTGGCTCGCCTCGGGCTGCCGGTGGGCGCGGTGCTGTCCACGCTATCCAATGAAAACGCTGTTGTGTCCGCTGGCGAAACTCCGGCCGGTGGCCGTCTTCTGTCCATAGAGCTGCCCCAGACCATTGGTGGCGTCGAGTCGATTGAAACTCTTCTTATTAATCCCGGTGATGCAGGCGGTACGCTGCGCCTGTCCGATATTGCCGAGGTTCGACGCGCTCCGGTGGAGAGGGCCGATCAATACATCTACCACAATGAAGAGCGCTCCTTCACGATTGGGGTCTCCGGCCTTGCCGATGCCAACATTGTCGATGTTGGCACGGCGGTTGAAGCCAAGCTCGACGCTTTGATGATCAACCTTCCCATCGGGGTGGAGCTGAAACCCATCTATGAGCAGCACGTGGTGGTCGATGAGGCCATCAACGGCTTCCTGATCAATCTGGGCATGTCGCTTGCCATCGTGATCGGCGTGCTCTGCGTGTTCATGGGCTGGCGCGCCGGCGTAACGGTGGGCGCGGTGCTGCTGTTGACGGTGTTCGGCACGCTGGCCTTCATGGCGGGATTTGACATCACCATGCAGCGGATATCGCTGGGCGCCTTGATCATCGCCATGGGCATGCTGGTGGATAACGCCATCGTGGTGACCGAGGGCATGCAGATCGCCGTTCAGCGTGGCGAGCGTCGGATGAAAGCCGCGCAGGATGCTGTGGCGTCGACCCAATGGCCGCTGCTGGGTGCGACGGTGATCGGGATCATGGCGTTTTCCGGGATTGGCCTGTCGCCGGACGGGACAGGAGAGTTTCTGTTCTCGCTCTTCGCGGTGATCGGTATTTCTCTACTTCTAAGCTGGCTGTTGGCCATCACCGTGGCTCCGATGATCGCCTACCATCTGTTTAAAAGCGAGCAGGGCAAGGCCGTTGAGGACGCTTATGTGGGGCCGATTTATAGCGCTTACCGGTCCATGTTGTCTGGTGCTTTAAAGTTTCGCTGGGTGACGGTTGTCGCTCTGCTGGTCATCACGGTAGCGAGTTATGTCGGCTTTGGGCAGGTGCGCCAGTCTTTCTTTCCGAACTCCAACACGCCGATGTTCTACGTGAATATTCTGGAGCCTCAGGGTGCCGATATCCTGACGACTGACGCCACCATTCGCGATATCGCCCGCTATGCCGGGGCGCAGCCAGAAGCGATTAATGTCGATGCATTTGTGGGCCAGGGCGCAACGCGCTTCATGCTGACTTATACCTCTGAACAGCCCAACACCGCATATGGCCAGCTGGTCGTGCGTACCGACGGGCTGGAGGATATCCCGCCGCTGGGCGATCGCATCCTTCAATACATCGCCGATACCCACCCTGATGTGGAAGCGCGCGTTGATCGCATTGTGTTTGGCCCGCCATCCGGGGCTCAACTGGAAGCCCGATTCATGGGACCCGATGCTGACGTGCTGCGCGGTCTGGCCGACGAGGCGATGGCCCGCCTGCGCGCCGAAGCCAATGTGCGTGACCTCCGCACGGACTGGCGCAATCGCGAGCTGGTGCTCCGTCCCCAGATCGTGGAGGAGCGCGCCCGCACCATCGGCCTGACTCGCGCCGATATCGGCGAAGCGCTGCGCTTTGCCACAGAAGGGGTCAATGTCGGCACCTATCGCGAGGGCGACCGACTGATCCCGATCATCGCCCGTGCGCCGGAAGCTGAACGGGCGATTGCAGACAATCTGTCAGACCGCCTGATCTGGAGCCCGTCGCAGAACGCCTATGTCCCGCTGACCCAGGCTGTTGATGGCTTCGCGCTGGAGGCACGTGACACGCTGATCCAGCGCCGCGACCGGGTCCGCACCCTGACCGTTCAGGCCAACCCGCCGGACGGTGAAACGGCCGCCAGCGCTTTCGTGCGCTTTTCTGCCGTGGCGTCTCAGATTGAGCTGCCCCAGGGGTATTCGCTGGAATGGGGCGGTGAGCATGAGGCCAGCCAGCAGGCCAATGAGAGCCTTGGCGGAGTGCTGCCCTTCTCGCTTCTGGTGATGGTGGTGACCTCGGTCCTGCTGTTCCAAAGCGTGCGCCAGCCACTCATTATCTGGCTCATCGTGCCGATGAGCGTGATTGGTGTGACGGTAGGCTTGCTGGCCACCAATGTCGCCTTCTCCTTCACTGCGCTGCTTGGGCTGCTCTCGCTTTCGGGCATGCTGATCAAGAATGCCATCGTGCTCGTCGATGAGCTGGATCAACGCAGAGTGCGTGGCGACGAGAAGCTGACTGCCGTGCTGGAAGGCTCGGTCAGTCGCTTGCGACCGGTGATGCTGGCGGCCGGCACGACGATCCTTGGCATGACGCCGCTGATCTTCGATGCCTTCTTCCAGGGCATGGCCGTAACGATTATCGGCGGCCTCGCCTTCGCGACTGTCCTGACCCTGATCGCAACGCCGGTGTTCTACGGCCTGTTCTTCCGGGTGAGGGGCTAGGGTGCATCCTGCTCCGGCATCGGCGGATACTGCCGTGGCTTCTGCGCTTCAAACGCGCGCTCTTGCCTTTTCGCTGGATAGATCAGCGAAAGCGTAGACCCCAGCGTGTAGTAGGATCGCAGAAATCTGAAGCCCATATAGAGCGGTAAGACCCATAACAGATCCAGCCTGCGCCAGATCATCAGGACAAAGGCTGCAAACACGAAGGGCATGCCCAGCACCACCGCGACCACCGTGGCAAAGCCAGGGTGTCCGTAAACGCCGCCAAAGATGAAGAAGACGATGAGGCCTTAGATCAGAAGCGGTGTCATCATGGCCCGGCGCGCGCCGTTCAGCAGCGTGAAGGGCAAAGAGACATTCCCGATCACCGAGCCATTGGCAAACAGGGCCGAACGGTTGTGGGCCACCACGTGGTAGAGCGAGCGGAACCAGCGGGTGCGCTGTTCACGCAGTAAGGCGAGGGTGTCTGGCGTCTCGGTGTAAAACTTGGCGCGCGGTTCAGACACATTGCGATAGCCGATGCTCGCCATGGCGAGCGTAATATCGGTGTCCTCACCATTCATGCCTTCGGTAAAGCCCCCGGCGGCATCGAGTGCGCCCTTGCGGTAAATCACGAACATCCCCGGCAGGCCGAAGATGCCGCCAAAAGCTCCGAAACTGACCTGGACAAAGCCATGGCGTAGCAGGACTTCGATGGCCCTTACCTTCGACAGCAGGCCTTCATCCTCGTGCGGCATGGGAAGTCCGCCCACCGCGCCGACAGTGTCGCTGGCAAAGTGGCGCATGGCGATGTGAATGGCGCGCTCTGAAACTTCAGTGTCCGCATCAATGCGCACTACAAAGTCTTCAGTGATGAGATCGAGGCCCCGGTTCAGCGCCCGCGCTTTTCCCGGAATGGTGCTGGTATCCACCATGTAGCTGGAAATGTGCTGACAGGCGGCAAGCGTGGTTTCGGCGACCCGGGCTGTCTCATCTGAAGAACAGTTCTCCATCACGATCACCCGGACATCGCCTTTGTAGCGCGCGGCTGCGGTGTCTACGGCGCGCAGAGTTGCGCCGATCTGGTGCGCTTCATTGTGGGCCGGGATCATGACGGCCACAGGCGGCGAAAAGGCGCGCCGCCTTGAGATCAGGTTGCGAAGCCAGCCGATCAGAGCGAGCTGCCCGCCCATGACCTGCTGAGCCAGAAACACCCCCGGTCCCATGCCGCCGAGAATGGCGATGGATCGCAGATAGCTGGTTTCAGGCTCGAACACGGTGGCAAGGATGATGGCGATAATCGCTGCGATCAGGGCCGTGATCATCAACGCTGTGTATTCAAAGGACTTGCCGGTTCTTAAATTGGGAACGCCGCTATCGACAGGCAGGCGGGCATTGGAAATGACCGTGTGAGGGAAGATGGCAAGTCCGGCTATCCCGACCAGGAATTGCTGGAAATGGATGGGCCAGACTGCATCGGCAAAGCGCCAGCTGGTCCAGCTGGCCATGTCCACGATGGCGCAGAAGGCGGCAAATTTGGTCAGGAATAACAGCGCGAGCTTCAAGCGTGTTCCGACTGAACCATAGGCAAAGATGGCATAGGTCAGGAAAAAGCTGACCAGAAATGTGCGCACCGGCAGCACAGCGTTCAGCCGGTCGGCGGTAAAGCCCACAAAATCGCGCGGTAGCTCGATGCCGGCGCTCGCGCGCAGGACTTCGGGCAGGGCCAGCAGAATGATCGAGACGAAGGCGAAGCCGACAAGTGCGGTGTCTTGAATGATGCGCGGGCGCGCAACGGAAACTCCAGTTGGCGCTGAGTCTACCGAGCGAAAGAAGTCCGTGGACCGCCCCTGGTCGTCCAGCTTCGGCTTTGCTGGCTTTGAGCCAGGCTTCGCCGTGACCGTTTCAGGCCGCGGCGGTGTCGGGGGTGCGTGTGTATCATCCAACATGGCTGGTCTTGCCCCAAAAAAGCCGCGTCCTTGCCCCGCACGGCCCTAAAAACCGAGTAAAGCTCGAAATTAAGACTTTTTAAACCTGCGAATTGGGCGCTCTTATGGTCTAGACTATGGCTATCTGGCGCCCGGGCATCTGAGGGGACACCCATGACCAAATCTGTTTGGACCGTTTCGATGGCGGCTCTGGCTGCCGCTGGCACCAGCGCGGCGCTTGCCGATGAGGGCCGGTTTGAGCTCCGCAGCGATAATATGATCGCGCGCTCTGATCCTTTCGCGCCCGGTGATGAGACCATTATTGGCCTCGGTGCCCCGTTTGAGCTTGAGACCGGCTTTGACTCCAATACGTGGCTGCGCTGGGTGCAGCCGCTGGAGGGGCGCCAGGTCCTGCGTTTTGAGCAGCAGGTGCGCGTCCGGACCTATTTTGACCAGAACGAGCTTAACTCCCTCCTCCTGACCCCGCGGGTTCAATACTGGAACACCAGCGGCGACAATCGCTTTCAGGTTCGCCTGTCGGCGGGATGGTCGCATATGACCCGCGATGGCGACGAGCAATGGACCCGGCCTGAGAGCGAAGCGCAGCTGCGCTACCGTCACAATGGCGAGCGCCAGCTGGAAACGGTCGCGCGGGTTCGCGTGAACGCCTATGACTTTGAAAACCCGCTTTTGCAGGGGCTTGATTCCACACGCGTCCGTTACGGTCTGGAGCAGTTTTTCCGCAACGCTGATGACAGCCTGTCGCTGCGCCTTTCGGCGTTTCTCGAGACGGCAGAGGCCGATGATGATCGTTTCAGCTTTGATGAGGTTCGCACGCGCGCTGAAGTCGCCTGGCAGCCCGACGACAAGACGCTGGTCGTGGCCGGCCTTGATTATCGCGACCGCGACTACGACGCCGATTTCACACCGCTGATCGCCAGCCCGCGGGCTGATGAGCGCTTTACGGCTGACCTGCGGGTTGAGCGTGAAGTGTCGGCGCGTATCACCGCCTTTGCCAGCGCCGGGTATCTGGACAACAGCTCGAACTTTGCCCTGCGCGACTATGGCGGGGAGACCTTCCAGGTTGGCTTGCGCGTGGAATTCTAAGGCTTTCATGCGCTGATTTGCGGAGATTCGCCCCATTTCGGCCCCAAACCGATCATGTCGAAGCCGTAATGAAGCGCGAAACCTGACAGGGTGAAGAGGTCGTTAACGACTTCCGGGTGCGCCGGGACTGGCGTGTTTGGGCCAATTCTGGGGCAAGCTGATGAAGACCAATCGCGAATATAGACGCCGCTTTCCGTGGTTTTCCGCCTCGCTGGGCGTCATTGCCGTGGCGAGTGTGGCAACGCTCGTGGTGTCTGGTCAGCTTAATGCGGGTCAGGGCGAGTTTGGTCTGTTCGTCACCCGTGTGATGGATCGCATCACCACCGCCCACGCCGACTTGAGCTCAGAAGGTCGTCACCAGATCAGCTTTGCCGATGCCTGTGCCGAAGATGGCCTCGTCGTGTCGGGCTTCCCATCCTACGCGTCGACCGACCTGGCGCTGGTTCGCGATCAGCAGCCACGCGCGGTTCGTCTGGTTCTGGCGGGCGAGCAGGATATCTCCAACGATGCAGTGACCGCACTGCGCGTTACCGTGAATGGTCGCCGGGTCATGGAGCGCGTACTCAGCCCGGGGCGCCGTGAGTTCAACTGGGTTTTCGACCTGACCGAAGAGCTGGCTGGAGAGCCAGGCGCTCGCATAGCGTTTCAGCTGATCGGTGATCTGCCAGAACATCTTTGCCATAACGACCGCTCGGTCGGTGCCGTTGTTGCCTTTGCACCCCAGTCTGGTCTCGAGGTTGAGCTCAATGGTCCGGTCAGCTCGGTGCGTGACGTGCTGGCTCTGACCCCGCGTGAGGTGACAATCGCTGTGGGTGAGGGCGAAGCCTGGTTTGAGATGGCCGCCCGCCTGGGCGCGCGTCTGGGCCGTAATGGCTATGACGTTGAGATGGTCAGCCTTGAAGAAGCTGCCGCAATGGCAGAGCCGGATCTTCGCGGTGTGTTTCTCGCTGCGCCAACCGAAGCGCTGCAACGGGCCGGCTTCGTCGCCGTCAGCGAGCGTGGCGCACCGGCGGGTGCCGGTCTGTGGCGGCGTGCCGGGATGACAATGATCGCGTTGACCGACGCCGAACGTTTTGAAACCATTCGCTTCCTGACCAGTGAGCTGTCCGCGATTGCACGCGGCGACAGCATTGATCCGGTGGTTTTTGACAGCCGTAATGCCAATGCTGCGCTGAGCTCGGTGGCTCATTTTGGCGTTGACACCTCGATCCAGCGTATCGCTGACAATCGCGACTGGCGCTTTGATTATGCACTGGCTGAGCTGCCTGGCGGCTTGCTGCCAGAAGCGCTGGCTGTGGACCTGCGCCTGCCTGACGGGCCTGACGGCTTTACCAATATCGCCCATGAGGAGCTCAATGGTGAGTTCATCGACTCCCGCCGCTTGAGCGCAGGCAACACCAATCAGTATGCGGTTGCTCTGCCGCCGCATCTGCAGACGCTCGACAATGAAGTCGCTGTCGTGCTCCAGCGCCACCGCGATGATGGCGGCTGTGAAATCAGCCAGCAGCGCTATCCGGTGCAGCTGACGGACTCCAGCGGTCTGGTGTTTTCTCGTGGTGCCGGGGCTGAGGGCTTCACCGCCTTGCCACGCGCCTTTGCCGATGGCGTTGTTGTGCGCCTGCCCGACACCATGATGACGGGAGAGCGTCTGATTGCAGCGCGCGTTACTGCCGAAGCGTTGGCGGCTTTCGTGCCTGGCAATGCTGAAATCAACTTTGATTTTTCTGCGGCTGAAAGCGGCGAGACCGGGCCCATCACCACGCCCTTCCTGGCGATCAATACCCAGCCGACCAATGTCAGTGCTCCGCTGCGCGTTTATGCAGACCGGCTGGTGATGGATAATCGGGCTGGCCGGGACGCCGATGTGCGTGCGCTGTCTGATCTGGCGCTTGTGCAGGTGGCCTATGCCCGTCTTAACCCGGAAAGCGCGACGGCAGATGCCCGTTTTGCGCCGGGCCTGATGGTGCACGCCATTGATGATGCCCCCTCGCTTGCCGGGGCGCGCTTTGGTCGCGAGACAGTGGCGATTGTCCACGCGGACGGTGAAGCGGTCGCGCCAGCAACCCCAACGCTCGCGTCTCTGGATCGGGCGCTGCCGTAAACCTTCCTTTCCATCCGGTTAACTCTTTTGCAACGCCAAGCGGCCCATTTCTGAACGCTAGCAGTCCTTTAGGGGGCGCCGGAGTGATTCGGCGCGTGCAGCATGCAGCTTGTGTCGATCGATGATGCCAATCCGGGCTCCGGTGAGGAGACCTATATCCTTCAGCTGAGCATGCCCTCAGCAAGGGGGGCCGATGGCGGTGCCCTGATGGACAAGATTGGTCAGTTCGTTGAGCTGTTTCTGGCTTCAGCGGAGCCTTCTGACGCCCGCTTTGCCAAAATGGGGGGCAATACCTGGGTGATAGCAGCGTCGGCTGAATCGGCCTTCACGCTCGATCAGGCCCGCGCTGGTCTGGCAACGTCGCTTTATGGCGAAGACGACGGCACACAGGTTCAGCTGGAATGGCCGTTCGGCGTTGAGCCCGTTGATCCCAACTCGGTGGAAAACAAGATTGACTCCGAGCCAACGGCAGAGGGCGATCTTGAGGCAGACCCCGATGCGGTCATTGCCGAGCTTGAGACGCTAGTCAGCCAGAGTGCAAGCGATGCCGACGACAGCGCTGGTGCCGACAACGATGACTGGACGCTCGCAGAATCACCGTCGGAGAGCCTTGTCTTTGAAGAGGCCGAAGCTGAGGGCGGGTCCGCTGACGAAATGATCGGCGATGACCTTTCGTCTGGCGATGCATTCTTCCAGTCGGACGATCTTGATATTGACGCGGTCGCGGCTGCAAGCTCTGAAGAGCTGGCACCAGCCACCTCGGCTACCTTTGCAGATGAGGTCATCGCCAGCGACAGCGCAGATCCTGAGCGCGCGGATGAGGATGATGTCTTCGTTCTTGATGATCTGAATTTTGGCTCCGCCAACGAGATTTCAGAGACCGTTTTGCCGACCACTAATCTGTCTGACCCGACCGAAAGTGTCACGGGTGAAAACACGCTTCAGCCAGCCGAAGACGATGCGAGTAACGCCAGCTGGGACCTGGCAACTGCCGCCGAGCGCGCAGCCTTTGATGACGAAAGCGACGTCTTCGAAGTCGATGCCTATGACGTCGATTTTGTCGATGACGACGAGGTTCCCCCAGACGCTACACGTCCGACTCCGGCGTCTGAGATCGAAGAGCCGCCTGTCTTCGTGTCAGCGCCTGACGAACCGGTCTGGGGTGAGCCTCAAACCACCAAGGCCGAGCCAGATATGGATTCGCTGGAGGCGCTGACCGAGGTGCCCGAGCGTCCGCGTGCGCCTGATATTGCTGGTGAAATCAGCGCATTCCGCGCCGAGATGCGCCAGATTGCGGCAGGTATTCCTGGCGGTGCACAAAGTGAGGTGTTGTCTGATTTCCGGGCCGAGCTGGATGCAATCACAGGGGCCATGGGCCAGCGCGTTGATGGAGCCGCCCAGCGAATCGAGGCTGCCGCGTCGGAGGTTGTCGATGCAGCATCTCGTCTGGATGCGGATCGATTAAGCGATGCGGCCGACCGGGCCGAACGCAGCGCGGCCACCCTTGAGGCCAGCGTCGAGGAGGCGCTAAAGGCTTTGAATATAGCGGTAAAATCGATGTCCGCAGACTCAGCCGATCCCGCTGCTGACGCTGCGAGCTAGAGAAATCTTACATTTTCGCAAGATTAGCGCTTGTTGATGACAAGACTGTAATGCTAGCGTCTCTCATGCAAATCGGCTTGGGGAGGCTCGTGATGCGCGTTGTATTTGGTTTTGCCGCGGCAGGTGTTCTGCTATCTGCCTACGTGATTTGCCCTGACAGTGTCCGGGCGTCTTTTGCTGAAACAGTCACACCCGAAGAGCATGTCCTTGAAGACATGCAGGACGGTGTTGAGACGATCATGGCGTATTTCAAGGGCTTTGAGCCGATTACGCCGGATAACGGCCCGGTCTAATTTTCCTGAGTTGCCCGTTTCGGTGGCCAGGGAATAAAGGGCGATACTCGCTTGATATAGTCGGCATAGGCCGGGCGCGTTTGGGCGAGCCCGGCTTCAAGCATGGGCGCTCCTGACCAGCGTGTCAGCGTGAAGGTCAGGAAGACTGGCCCCGAGATCGAGAGCAGGCCCGGCAGTGTCTCTGCTGCGATCAGCCAGATCCCCCACCATGTCACAGCCTCGGCAAAATAATTGGGATGGCGCGACCAGGCCCAGAGACCGCGATCCATAACCTGGCCTGCGTTGGCGGCGTCGGCTTTGAAACGCGTCAGCTGCCAGTCTGCCAGAGCTTCGAAGATAATTCCGAACACCGCCATGGTGATGCCGATATAGGCCAGAAGGCCAAAGCCTGGATCGCTGGACACCTGTCCGAGCTGGGCGGGTAGAGCGGTCAGCCAGAGCAGGATGGCCTGGGGTATGAACACAAAGAAGGCGGTCGTGCGCCCAAAGGACCAGCCCCTCTTTTCGCGCACGTCGGCGAGCAGCTTCTCATAGCGACGGTCTGCCCCTTCATGACGCCAGCGCAAATACATGTGCAGCCCAAGACGGATGCCCCAGACGGCCACGAGCCCGGTGATCACCTGCTGGCGAAGGGCCCATCCGTCGGCGAGCCAAAAACTGGAAATAGCCATCAGGGTGATGCCGAATGCCCAGAACGCGTCGACAAAGCTCGGATCACGATTAATCTGCGCGAGCGCCCACAATCCGGCAAACAGGCCAAGGGCGAGGGCAAGATTGGTGGCGAGAAGCGGCAGGATTTCCATCAGCGGCCTTTTTGGAGCGGCGCAAGTCGATCAGGTCTCTATACGAAGACATTAGCCCTCCAGATGCCTATAGCGCACCTGAAGGGCTGTGTCAGAGGTCCTGGTGTGGATCAGGCTGCCTTCGGCTCCAGCATGCTCGCAATGACCCAGCGCCAGAGCGCGATGCCGGTCATCATGGCGATCAGAAAGATGTAGACCGGTCCGGCACCCAGAGCCGCTGCGCTGAGCGCGGGACCCGGGCAGAAGCCCGCCAGGCCCCAGCCCGCGCCAAAGGTCGCCGAGCCGGAGATGAGGCGCGGATCAAGGTCGGTGCGGGTGGGCCACTGGAATCGGGTGTCGAGGAGCGGGCGGCTGGATGTCTTCAGAACCGCAAAACCCACGCCGGTCACGATCAGGGCTGCGCCCATGACGAAGGCGAGGCTGGGGTCCCAGCTACCTGTAATGTCGAGGAAATTTTGGACCTTGGCCGGGTTGATCATGCCGGAAATGACAAGGCCCAGCCCGAAGATGAGACCGGCGATGAGGCTTGAAAGGGCACGTAGCATGGGAAGCCTCCTTACAGCACGTGGCGGATGAGATAGACGGCGATCGCGCCGGTCACCATGAAGGTGATCGTCGCCACAATGCCGCGAACGGAGAAGCGCGAGATCCCGCAAACGCCATGTCCTGACGTACAACCAGACCCCAGCTGGGTTCCAAGGCCGACGAGCAGACCGGCAATGACCAGAATGGGTGTGGAGGCGGGGATGTTCACATCAATCTCGCGACCCGTCGCCATATAGCCAAGCGGTGCCACAACCAGGCCGACGATGAAGGCCAGGCGCCATAGGCGGTCACCACCATCAGGCCCGATCAGCGATCCGGCGATCCCTGAAATTCCGGCGATGCGGCCGTTCGCCGCCATCAGCCAAAGCGTCGCAACCCCAATAAGGCCGCCGCCAATGGCTGCGGAAATGGGTGTAAACTCAGTTGCATAGTCCATGGTGTCTCCAACTTTTCCTTTTGGCCCTGGTCGCCGCAAAGAGCGATGTCTGGCCTCCAAGAGAGATGTCTGGATCGATTTTTCTGGCGAAAGCCCTTGCATTTCGATCTTTAATTATCAATTATCGAAAATGATAAATGTTGTAAAGGCCGAGGAGGCCGATATGGACAGCTTGAATCTTGAGCAGCTGCGCGAGCGGGCCGGTGAGGTGTCAGGGCTTCTAAAGCTTCTGTCCCATCCAAACCGCCTGCTTGTGGCGTGTGAAATGATGGAAGGCGAGCGCTCGGTATCGCAGATCGAAGCCTCCACCGGTGTGAAGCAGCCAAACCTCTCGCGCGACCTGGCTCGCATGCGTGATGCCGGTCTCGTGACCACGCGTCGTGAGGCCAAGCAGGTTTTCTATCGGCTTGCCGATCACCGGATCGAGGCGCTGATGCGTGCCATGTGTGCCGCCTTCGCCTCGGATCTCAAACCCCAACTAAATTCATCGCCGTCACCGGCGAACGACCAAGGAGTAACCCAATGACCCGGAAACCAGACGTAGAAGCCTTTTTTGACGAGGCGACCTTCACGGTAAGCTATGTGGTCTCTGACCCGTCCACGAAGAAGGCGGCCATTATCGACTCGGTGCTCGACTATGATCCCAAGTCCGGGCGCACCCGAAAGGACAGCGCGGATGCCGTGATCGCCTTTGTGCGCGAGCAGGGCCTTGATGTGGACTGGATTCTAGAGACCCACGTTCACGCCGACCACCTCTCGGCAGCCCCCTATATCAAAGAGCAGCTGGGCGGTGAGCTGGCCATCGGAGCCAATATCACCACCGTGCAGGATGTCTTCGGCAAGGTCTTCAACGCCGGAACCGAGTTCCAGCGCGACGGCTCTCAGTTTGATCATCTGTTCAAGGATGGCGAGCAATTCGCAATTGGCTCGATTGAGGCCAAAGCCATTCACACGCCGGGTCACACTCCGGCCTGCATGACCTTCGTAATCGGCGATGCCGGCTTTGTTGGCGATACGCTCTTTATGCCAGACTATGGCACGGCGCGCTGCGACTTCCCGGGCGGCGATGCTCGCACGCTTTATCGGTCGATCCAGAAGATATTTGCCCTGCCAGATGAAACCCGCCTGTTCATGTGCCACGACTACAAGGCTCCGGGACGGGACGATTATGCCTGGGAAACCACGGTGGGTGAGCAGAAGGCAAAGAATATCCACGTTGGTGCCGGCAAGACCGAGGAAGACTTCGTCAAGATGCGCACCGAGCGCGACGCTACACTGGCGATGCCGGTCCTGATCCTGCCGTCGGTACAGATCAATATGCGTGCTGGCGAGCTTCCACCCGCTGAGGACAATGGCACGCGCTACATGAAGATCCCGATCGACACGTTATAGGCCCGAATAGTCCATTTGAGGCGGCCCGAACGGCCAGGGCCGCCCACCAAATTTGAAAGCCGTTTCGCCGGGGAGCCCTTGCCATGGATATCAAACGAATTTCGCCCTTTTTTTCTGTAAGTCCGCAACTGACGGTCCAGGATGTTGGTATTGCCGCCACCAAGGGCTTCAAAACGATCATAAACAACCGGCCTGATGGTGAGAGTGATGATCAGCCGACCAGTGCTGACATCGAACGTGCTGCGAGGGCGCAAGGTCTAGATTACCGACACATCCCAGTCATTGGGGGCAAGATTTCCGACCCCGACATCGCAGCTTTTTCCTCTGCGAAAGCCGAAGTCATTGGGCCTGTGCTCGCTTTTTGCCGCTCTGGCCAGCGGTCCATTTCCCTTTGGTCGCTATCTGAGGCCGACCATATGGATGCCGGTGCTTTGGTCTTGGCTGCCGAGGAGATTGGCTACGATATATCCAGCCTTAAAAGCCGGTTCGCAGCCAGAATGTCGGCGCAAGTCGCCACAGTGTCTGATAGTGGGCCTGCACATGCGCGAAGCTTTGATGTCGTGATTGTCGGAGGTGGTGCGGGCGGTATTTCAGCGGCGGCAAGCCTTCTAAATCGTCGGCCGGATTTGAGCATTGCAATCATTGAGCCTCGCGACGAACATTACTACCAGCCTGGCTGGACGCTTGTTGGGGGTGGTGTTTTTGATCGCAAACAGACCCGGAGGCCAATGGCTGATTTGATGCCGGAAGACGCTTACTGGATCCGGGCTGCCGTTGCGAGGTTTGAACCGGAAACCCGTACTGTAGTTTTAGAGGATGGGTCGCGCCTGTCGTACTCCGTTCTGGTTGCCGCACCGGGAATCAAGCTCGATCTTGATCAGATCGAGGGGCTGCGAGGCTCTCTTGGCCGAAAGGGTGTGACTTCCAACTATCTGTTCGACCTTGCGCCGTATACGTGGGATCTGGTGCAAGCGACCAAAAGCGGAACAGCACTTTTCACCCAGCCGCCCATGCCCATTAAATGCGCAGGGGCACCCCAAAAGGCGATGTATCTGTCCTGTGATGCGTGGAAACGAGCTGGGGTCCTGAACGATATTGATGTCAGCTTCCACAATGCCGGTCCGGCACTATTTGGCGTTGCCGCCTATGTCCCTGCCCTGATGGACTATGTGAAGGCCTATGGAATTGCCCTGCAATTTGGCTCGCGGCTAACGGCGGTGGATGCCGATACCCAGACCGCTGTCTTCACTGAAGTGGATGATGCTGGAGAGGCTCGTCAGGTCGAAAAGACGTTCGACATGCTTCATGTCTGCCCTCCTCAAACGGCACCGGATTTCGTTCGCTCAAGCCCGCTGGCCAACGACTCTGGCTGGATTGATGTGTCACCTGAGACGCTACAACATACGCGATACGGCAATGTATTTGCTTTGGGAGATGCAAGCTCTACGCCCAATGCCAAAACCGCTGCGGCCGTCCGAGCGCAGGCTCCCGTTGTAGCGGAGAATGTCGTTTCGGTTCTGGAGGGCCGAGCTCCTCGCGCGATTTATAACGGCTACGGTTCATGTCCGCTAACAGTGGAGCGTGGCAAAATAGTCCTTGCCGAATTTGGATATGGCGGCAAGCTGCTACCCACCTTCCCGAAATGGATTGTGGATGGTCGAAAGCCAACGCGACTAGCCTGGTTCCTTAAAGAAAAGATGCTGCCGGGGATTTATTTTGACGCAATGCTCGCAGGCAAGGAGTGGATGATGAAAATTGACCGCCTTGACCATGACCCGGTTTTGCATGATGCGCTGGACGCCCTTCCTGAAAAACCATCCAAATCGGCTTAAAGTCAGTGAAGCTTTCCCGCTATTTGCCGATCCTTGAGTGGGGCCGCCAGTATGATGGCGAGACCCTGTCCAATGATCTTCTTGCAGCAGTGATCGTTACGATCATGCTGATCCCGCAATCGCTGGCATACGCACTCCTGGCCGGGCTTCCGGCCGAGGTGGGGCTCTACGCCTCCATCCTCCCATTGGTCGCCTACGCGATCTTCGGGACCAGCCGAACGCTTGCCGTCGGGCCGGTTGCGGTGGTGTCCCTGATGACGGCTGCCGCCGTCGGCAATGTGGCTGAAGCTGGCAGCATGGGTTATGTCGCGGCGGCGGCCAGCCTGGCCTTCCTTTCCGGATTATTTCTGCTTCTGCTGGGCATTTTCAGGCTGGGCTTCCTGGCTAACTTCCTGTCCCACCCGGTGATCTCCGGCTTCATTACCGCGTCGGGCATCCTGATAGCCGCAAGCCAGGTCAAACATGTGCTGGGCATCTCCACCAATGGTCACAACCTGCTTGAACTGGTTGTCAGCCTCATCACTCATATCGGTGAAACCCACCTGATCACGTTGGCCATTGGGGCTGCGACCCTGATCTTTCTGTTATGGGTTAGAACCGGGCTAAAGCCTGCGCTTAAAGCCCTCGGTGTTCCGGCGCGGCTGGCCGACGTAACCACAAAGGCCGGACCCATTCTGGCCGTCGCTGTGTCTATTGGTGTCGTTGTCCTGTTTGACCTTGAAGCGGCGGGTGTGGCGGTTGTTGGCGATGTGCCCCAGGGCCTTCCGGCTTTCGCGCTTCCCAACTTGGAGCCCAGCGTGCTCAGCCTGTTGGTCAATTCGGCCATGCTGATCTCGATCATCGGCTTTGTGGAAAGTGTATCGGTAGGCCAGACGCTCGCTGCCAAGCGCCGCCAGCGCATTGACCCTGACCAGGAGCTGATTGGCCTTGGCGCGTCGAACATCGCTGCTTCGGTTTCGGGTGGCTATCCGGTCACCGGTGGATTCGCCCGCTCGGTTGTGAACTTCGATGCGGGGGCCCAGACGCCCGCTGCGGGCGCGTTCACGGCCATTGGAATTGCCATCGCGACCCTGTTTTTAACGCCGCTGCTATATAACCTGCCAGTGGCTGTCCTTGCGGCAACCATCATCGTGGCGGTGCTCAGCCTTGTAGATTTCGGCGCGCTCATGAGGGCGCGTCGCTATGCCCTTTCTGACTTTGCCGCCATGCTGACCACCATCGTGATTACGCTGGTCATGGGCGTGGAGACCGGGGTTATGGCCGGTGTTGTGCTGTCGCTCGGGATCTTCCTATATCAAACCAGCAAGCCGCATTCGGCTGTTGTGGGGCTGGTGGCCGGAACCGAGCATTTCCGCAATATCGACCGCCACGATGTCCTGACCTCACCGCATGTGCTGACATTGCGGGTTGATCGAAGCCTCTTCTTCGGGAACTCGCGTTTTCTTGAGGATCGTGTCTATGCGCTCGTGGCAGACCACCCGCAGATCAAGCACTTCATCTTGATGTGCCCGGCGGTCAACACAATCGACCTGTCCGCGCTGGAGAGTCTGGAGGCGATCAATCAGCGCCTGTCTGATTCGGGGGTGACATTACACCTGTCGGAAGTGAAGGGACCCGTTATGGACCGCCTTCAGAGGACGCACTTCCTCGACGCGCTCACCGGCCAGATCTTTTTAAGCCAGTATGCGGCCATCTCTGCGCTCGCGCCGGAAATTCTCCCCCGTCCGGGCGGTGATCAGGGGCGCTTTGACGGTCAGGGCTAGCGCTGATCGTCCCCCAGATGGTCGCGTCATTGAAATTTCACAAATGAAAAACTCCAGCTGTGGCCATAGGGACACTAGTGCATTTTCTTGTTGCTTGAGGCCGCTCTGTCCTCATCAAACATTGCTAACGGATCTGAGATTTAATCCGTTGTCTGACAAAAACTGGATTAGTCATCAATCTGTCGTCAATTTGAAGTCTCCCCGTAACAAAGCTGGGGTCTTTTCGCATCCCAGCGATTGCCCGCTGGAAGCCCCGGCGCGGTGATGTTTTTTGCTTTGTAGCTAACCAACCTCGCGGGGGGTCTTTTAATGTCGACCAATCTGTCCAAGCTCAAGCTGCTGCTCGCCGGTGCATCCTGCGCCGTCATTGCTGCGTGCTCCAACGCATCCATTTCTTCGCCGGGTGAAGAAAACCAGGTTCCCCCGCCCCCGCCTGGTGGCGGTGGTGGCGGCACTCAGACGCTCTCGCTTCTGCCGGCTGGCGGTTGCCCGTCTGGTACGGCTTCGACCACCAACACCTATAATGTCGGTGGCAGCTCTGTTGACGTCACGGCCTGCCGCCTGACCGGTAACGTGCTCAGCGACACCTCGCTGACCTCTGACGGTGTGTACTTCCTCGATGGTCCGGTCTTTGTGGGCCAGGACGGTGGCGCAGCTCCGGGCGGTGCGGCTGGTCCGACCCTGACGATCCCGGCTGGCGCAACCATCGTTGGCGCGACCGGCGGTGACTATATCGTGGTGTCACGCGGCTCACGCATTGAAGCCGTGGGTACCGCAACCAACCCGATCACCTTTACCTCTGCAGCTGACGAGCTCGCTTCGCGCATCGGCACGCCGCGCGCCGGCAACACGACTGACCGTGGTGAGTGGGGTGGCCTGGTGCTGAATGGCCGCGCCCAGATCAACGCTTGTATCGACGGCGCAGCAGTGGGCGGCACCGAAGACTGCCAGAAGTCTGGCGAGGGCTCTTCGGGCCTCTTCGGTGGTGCAACCCAGACCGACAGCTCTGGCTCGCTTCAGTATGTACAGGTCAAGTTTGCGGGCTTCCGCGTGAACGCTGACGACGAACTGAACGGCATTGCCTTCCAGGCAACCGGTTCGGGCACGACCGTTTCCCACGTTCAGGTCCACAATAACGAAGATGACGGCATCGAATTCTTCGGCGGCGCAACCGACGCCAAGTATCTGGTTCTGACCGGTATTGCAGACGACAGCCTCGACTACACCGACGGCTGGGTCGGTCGCGCTCAGTATGTCGTGGTTCGCCAGGGCGCTGACGATGGCGACCAGGGCTTTGAGTTCGACAACAACGGTGATGAGAACTCCGCTCTGCCGCGTTCTGCTCCGACCATCTCCAACTTCACCCTGGCTGGCGTGCGGACCTCTGAGAGCTCCGACACCGGCATGCTGCTTCGCGAAGGTACGGCCGGTACGTTCATGAACGGTATCGTGTTCGACTTTGAAGGTGACTGCCTGGACGTTGACCAGCAGGAAACCTTTGATCAGGCGACCGCAGGCAACCTGACGGTCTCCTCTACCTTCTTCGATTGTACGCCGAACGCCTCCACCGACGATGACGGCTTCTCCGAAGCTGACTTCATTGCTGGCACGGGCTTTGCGGGCAATGTGAACAATGTTGAAGGTGCCAACACCATGTCTGGCCTCTTCTCTGGTTCTGCTGAGCAGGCCGTTGTTCCGACCGCACAACCGAATGACGGCTTCTTTGATGCCGCCAACTATATCGGTGCATTCTCACCGGCTGAGAACGAAGCGTCGAACTGGGCGATTGGCTGGACCTTTGGTCTGTTCCCGGAACCTGAGTGCCCTGCAGGCACCTCGGCAACCGGTGAGATCATCAACCAGAAGCGTGTTTGCCGCCTGACCGGCACCGTGACCAGTGATCTGCGCCTGTCCGGCGGTTCGTCGCTGGTTTACGAGCTGGTCGGCCCGGTCTTCATCGGTGAGGACGTTGGCGCAGAGGGCACCGGCGGTGATGCTGCTGTCCTGACCGTCGACGCTGGCGTAACCATCATCGGTTCTTCGGGTGCTGACTACATCGTGGTGTCTCGTGGTTCTGAAATCCGCACTAACGGTACGGCCAACGCGCCGGTTGTCATGACCTCGCGTGCTGACTTTGCTGGTGCCAACCAGTCCCCGAACGACGATCGCGGTCAGTGGGGCGGCCTGGTGATCAACGGTCGTGCGCCGATCAACGCCTGTATCGATGGTACGGCGACTGGCGGTACGGCTGATTGTGAAAAGTCCGGTGAAGGCTCTTCAGGTCTGTTCGGTGGCGCAGTGTCCGACGACAGCTCGGGCTCGCTGTCCTACACCCGCGTTCAGTACGCTGGCTTCCGCGTGAACGCAGACGACGAGCTGAATGGTATCGCCTTCCAGGCTACCGGTTCTGGTACTGAAGTGAACTATGTGCAGGTCCACAATAACGAAGACGACGGCATCGAATTCTTCGGCGGTGCGACCAATGCCAAGTATCTGGTTCTGACCGGCATCGCCGACGACAGCCTCGACTACACTGACGGTTGGGTCGGAAATGCTCAGTTCATCATCGTTCAGCACGCCGCTGACGACGGCGACCAGGGCTTTGAGTTCGACAACAATGGTGACGAGAACTCGGCTCTGCCGCGCTCTAATCCGAGCATCTCCAATTTCACCCTGATCGGCGTGCGCGGCTCTGAGAGCTCTGACACCGGCATGCTGCTGCGCGAAGGTACTGCCGGTACGTTCGTCAACGGCATCGTGGTGGACTTTGAAGGCGATTGCCTCGACGTTGACCAGGCCGAAAGCCACGCGCAGGCCACCGCAGGTAACCTGATCGTCGCTTCGACCTTCTTCGATTGTACGCCAAACGCCTCGACTGACAGTGACGGCTTCGATGAAGCGGCCTTCATTGCAGGCACGGGCTTCGCTGCGAACACCAACAATCTGGAAGGCACGACCTCGCTGGCTGGTTTCTCCTTCGTGACGGACTTCTCCGCACTGGGTGATACCTTCACTGCGAACAACGCCACCGGCGTCGTTCCGGCTGCAGCAGGTCCAGAGGCCGGCATGACCGTCTTTGACGTAACCACTCTGGATCCGTTCTTCACCCCGGTCACCTATGTGGGTGCGGTCGAAGACGCCAACGACACCTGGTACCAGGGTTGGACCCTCGCCCAGCAGTAAGGGCCGGCGGGGCTTGAGATGATCTCGAGCCCCACTGCCTCCCTCCAGCGATGCACATGAATTGGGGAAGATAATGTTTACCAACCGCATCGCGCTCTCGGCGGCCCTGCTGGCAACAACCGGTTTGATCCCGGTCAGCACCGCCCTGGCGCAAGAATCCGAAACCGCTCAGGCGGTACAGACT
Organism: Maricaulaceae bacterium EIL42A08; assembly: GCA_024178355.1. Lineage (GTDB taxonomy): Bacteria > Pseudomonadota > Alphaproteobacteria > Caulobacterales > Maricaulaceae > Oceanicaulis. Next base: position 309,117 of record JAMZNZ010000006.1, read on the forward strand.
GACGACGTCATCACGGTTCGCTACCAGTTCGTTCCTGACGACAAGCGCGTAACCTCCGAAGTCTCCAGCTTCCTGTCTGCCGATGATATCGCCTTGACCGGCGACTCCGACATTGCCTCGGCTCTTGGTCGTGTGACGGGCCTGTCGGTACAGGACGGACGCTTTGTCATCGTTCGGGGTCTGAATGAGCGCTACTCCAACACGCTGATCAACGGATCTCCGCTGGCCAGCCCCGAGCCGTTCCGCCGGGCCGTTCCGCTTGACCTGTTCCCGACCTCACTGATCAGCAATATTCTGGTGCAAAAGACCTTCTCACCACAATTCCCTGGTGAATTCGGTGGCGGTCTGGTCGAGATCGAAACCACGACTCTGCCGAACGAGCGTTTCTTCAACGTGTCGGTCAGCGGTGCAGCCAACACGGCCACCAGCTTCGATGATGGTCTGCTGCACGACGGCGGCGACGATGACTGGCTGGGCTTTGAAGACGGCACCCGGGACTTCCCGGAAGAGTTCGCTGACATCTTCGAGACCCAGAATATCGGCCCGGCCGAGCAGGATCCGATCACGCTGGCCACAATTGGTCGCAATCTTGAAAACTCAAAGCTCTGGGTTGTTCAGGAAGGCGATATTCCAGGCGATATCGGCTTCTCCTTTGAAGCCGGTGACCGCTTTGACTTCGACAATTTCTCGATCGGTATCCTTGGCTCTGTCGGCTATGACAACAGCTGGGAAACCCGTGTCGGTCAGCGCGGCAAGGCCCGCATCACTAACGACCAGCTCTCTGCCCGCACCCTGTTTGATCGTCAGCAGACGACCAACACGATCGAGACGAGCGGAATGGTTGGTGTCGGCCTTGAAACCGGTGACCACGAAGTACGCGCTCTGGCCTTTGTGCTGCGCTCGTCTGATAAGGACACCCAGATCCTGGCCGGTCGCGATGACGACCGTGATGCGGACCTGCGCATCGACTCTACCGCCTGGTTTGAGCGTCAGGTTTACACCTACCAGCTCTCCGGCGACCATAGCTTCGACATCGGCCAGGGCCTGAACCTGGAATGGCGCGCGTCGACGTCTGACGCCTCGCGCAACGCGCCAAACGGCCGTGAAGCGATTTACGAGGACGAGGACGGCGGCCCCGGCGTCGACTATCGCCTGCTGAACTCGATCGATGGTAACTCCATCACCTTCAGCCGCGTTGATGACGTCACCGATGATCTTGGCTTTGACCTGGAGCTGCCGACCACCCTGTTCGGCATGGACTGGGAGTGGAGCGCCGGTTACTCGACTATGAGCAAGGAGCGCACCGCTTACAGCCGCGAATTCGGCTTTGAGGGGTCGATCCCGGCCGATCTGGCTGACAGCCGCATCGATTTCATCTTTGCTGACCAGAACATCCTCGACACGCGCTTCCGTCTGCGTGAAATCGGCGGCGTTCTCACCCCGGAAGCCTATCGCGGTGAGCTGGATGTTGAGGGCTTCTATTTCGGCTCTGACGTTGAGGTCTCGCCGTTCCTGCGTGCGGCCTTTGGCGTGCGATTTGAAGACGGTGAGCAGTCAGTAGACACCTTCGGGTTCCCGATTGAATCGACCGATAACGGCCTGGTCGAAACCCAGATCAACGAAGACTATGTCCTGCCAGCGGCCACGCTGACCTGGACCTTCGCCGATAACCTCCAGCTGCGTTTGGGTTACTCGGAAACCATCACGCGTCCTCAGTTCCGTGAGCTTGGCTTTGCCGAGTTCTTCAACACCGAGACCGACGAGCGTTTCCGCGGCAACCCGTTCCTGGTGAATACCGAGATCACCAACTACGACGCTCGTCTGGAATACTATTTCGGCCGCAACCAGTTCATCACTGCTGGCGTGTTCCACAAGGAGCTTGAAAACCCGATCGTGGAATACATCCTGCCGGAAGGGGAAACGCTTGCGACCTCCTTCATCAACGGACCGGAAGCCACACTCACCGGTTTTGAGCTGGAGTACGAGCAGACCTTCGCCATGGGCGATATCTTCGACGGTGAATTCTGGCAGGACGCTGAAGTGTTCGTGAAGGCCAATTACACCTACACGAATAGCGAGATGTCTGCGGGTGCCAATGACACGGTGATCGTGGCCAACCCGTCTGCGGGTAACCCGGTGGCTGCGGTTGAATCAGCGGGTGGTTATATCCTCGATGGTCAGGCCCTTCAGGGTCAGTCCGAAAATCTCGCCAATCTCCAGATTGGCTGGGAGGAAGATGATCACCGCACTGCGCTGCTGTTCAACTATACCGGTGAGCGCACACGTGCGCTGGCGAATGTGGCCCGTGGTCTGCCTGAAGTGGTTGAAGAGCCGCCCTTCTTGGTCGACCTCGTTCATAGCCGCAGCTGGGAAATGCAGGACGGAGGGTATCTGGACGTACGCTTTGCGGTTCGCAACCTGCTTGACGAAAACTACACCGCTAGCCAGTCGTCTGGTGGAACCAACCTGGTCGTGGATAGCTATGAAATCGGCACGACCTTCTCACTGTCGGTAAGCCGCTCCTTCTAGGGCGCTGCCTACCTGTCAGCTGAGCGAAAGACCGGGCGGGTTTTCCAATAAATCGGAAATCCCGCCCTACGTCTTTTTCGTTAAGTTATTCCTCAGGATAATCGGACCTGGATCTTAAGACCGCTTTTCATCCGGGCCCGGACGTGATTGAACTTCACTCTATGGCTGCAGATCATCTGACCCAAAGCGCATCCTCGCGCCCCACAAGTGCTGCGTCGCTATCCAAATGGATCGCGCGCGGTGTGGAATTGGCGTTGGTGGCTATGCTGGCCTTTTGGGCAGCTCAGGCGGTGTGGTTTGTCACTTACGGCGATGCAGTCCGGCCACTTGATATCTCAACGTCGACCGCGCAGGCAGGTGGCTCGACCTCTCGTGTCTCCGATCTGTCTGTCCTGACCGGGATGAGTCTGTTTGCGGCCAGTGCCCATATGGAAGAGGCAGGGCCACAAGTCGTTCCTGAAACCCGCTTGAACCTGAGCCTCAGTGGCGTGCGTGCGGGCTCGGACCCGCGGTCCGGGGCGGCCTTTATCGAGGCCCCCAATACCGGCCAGCGCTCCTATGCGCCTGGCGACGAGATTGCAACCGGTGTGACGCTGGAAGAAATCTATGGCGACCGCGTGATTATCAGTCGCGGTGGCAGCCGTGAGAGCCTGTTTATTAGCCAGGAAGCGGCGGAGCGCGCGCGCAATGCCGCCACTGGTGCGGCACCGCCGCCGACTTCGACCGCGACAATGACCGCAAGCCCGTTATCCGGGCAGCCGGACCTTGAACTGGCCCGTTCGCTGGACGTGGAGGACTGGGTGGAGGGTTTGCGACTTGCCCCCCGCTTTGAGGATGGCCAGATCACCGGTCTTCGTGTGCGCGACAATTCCCATCTGGAAATTTTGCGCGCGTCTGGCCTGCAGCCAGGTGATATTATTATCGCTTTAAACGGCCAGCGCCTGACCAGCCTGGAGGCAGCACAGCGCGCGCTCTCGTCCCTTGAAACCGTTGACCGACTTTCCCTGTCGCTGGAGCGGAATGACGCGCCAGTCCAGATTGATGTTCCGCTGAACTAGACTGCGGATCGCGAGGAGCCTGACGATGATTGCCAAACGCCTAGCCAAACTCCAGACCGTAGCGCTTGCTGCGGTTTTGAGCCTGGGGCTTATCGCAAGCCTTCCCGCCGCGGGCATCGCACAGCAGTCGGGGGCCCAGACGCTGAATTTCCGCGATACCGAGATTGCTGCGGTGATCGAAGATGTCTCACGGCTGACCGGTTATACCTTTATTGTCGACCCTGAAGTGCGCGGGCGCATCACCATCACATCTCAGTCCCCACTGACGCCTGAGGAGGTTTTCCAGGTCTTCCTTTCGACCTTGCGCGTTAATGGTTATGCGGCTGTTCGTACTGCGCCGGGGGTCTTTCAGATAGTCCCGATTGCCGAAGGCGCGCGCGCCGGTGCACCGGTTGGCGGAGCCCGCGATGGTGATGTCTTCCTGACGTCTGTATTTCGGCTGACCAACACCTCGGCGCGTGATGCTGTGCGTGCCATTGGTCCGATGATCAGCGGTAACGGTGCGGCGAATGCGGTTGAAGGCGGCAATCTGATCGTGGTGGTCGACTTTGCCAGCAATGTTCAATCCATCGAAGAAGTGCTGCGTGCCATGGATGTGGACCGCTCTACCGTCGAAATGCTGGTTCTGGAGAATATTCCGGCTGAAGACATGGTTTCCATCGTAGAGCGCCTGCGTACCCGAACCGCTCAGGGTGAAGATGACCGGGCCTTCGCAGTCACTGTCGCAGCGGTCCCGGCTTCCAATGCGCTTCTTATGCGTGGAGAGCCTCGGGCTGTGGGTGAAATGATTGCCCTGGCACGCCGGGTGGACGCGGTCAGCGCGTCGAACCAGTCCTTCCGTGTGGTTTATCTTGACCACGCTGAAGGCGAACAGCTCCTGCCGATCCTCGAGCAGTTTGCCGAGGCCCTGACACCAGGCGAGGCGGGCAGCGGACGTCCGATTTCCATTGCTCACCATGCCCCCACCAACGCCATTATTCTCAACGCTGATCCCGATCTCCTGCGCGAGCTGGAGCAGGTGATTGGACGCCTCGATATTCGTCGCCCGCAGGTGCAGGTCGAAGCGATTGTGGTGGAAATCTCTGACCAGGCTGCACGCGATCTTGGCGTTCAGTTCCTGTTGTCCGGTGATGGCTCCAATGCAACGCCATTTGGCTATACGCGCTATGACTCGTCGACCTCGCCTGATCTGCTGGCGCTCGCCGGTGCCCTGATCACCGATGGCTTTTCTGATGACACCACCAGCAGCGCTGGCGGGGCAAACCTGCGCGAACTGGCGCTGGCGTCGCTTTTCGGGGCGCGGGGCGGTAGTTTTGGTGTGGGCGGCGAGATTGGTGATACCGGCGCGCTGTTTGGCGTTGTGCTCAATGCGCTGGAAGCCGATACCGATAGCAATGTGTTGTCCAAGCCCCAGGTGACGGTGCTCGATAACGAAGCGGCCTCCCTGATTGTCGGGCAGCAAATCCCGATCACCACCGGTGAATCGCTGGGCGCTAATAACGCCAACCCTTTCCGCCAGATCGAGCGTCAGGATGTGGGCGTCAAGCTGGAAGTCACGCCTCAGATCAACGACGGCGATACGATCCGGCTTAATATCGTCCAGGAAGTCTCCTCGGTGGCCGGTCCTGTGAGCGCCAACTTCCAGGAATTGATCACCAATACCCGCCAGATCTCCACCACAGTGCTGGCTGACAACGGCGAAATCATTGTGCTGGGTGGTCTGATCGAGACCGACGAACAGGTTGCCACCGACGCGGTGCCGGGCCTGTCCCGTTTGCCGGTGGCCGGGCGTCTTTTCCAGAACCAGGCCCGCTCCACGACACGCCGGAATCTTATGGTCTTCTTGCGCCCTGTGATCATCCGCGGTCCCGAGGACATGCGCCGGGTGACCCGTAACGCCTATGACTACTCGGTCGCGGCCCAGCGTGCGGCTGACGACGGGCGTTCCAGCCTTGATGATCTGGTCGACATGATGCTGGACGGGGAGGCTGCTTTTGATCGCCCGCTACCGGCTCGCGAAGAGGGTAACTAGACCTTGAAGCCGCTTGCCTACGCCTTTGCTCGCGAGCACGGCATCGCCCTTCAGATCGGCGAGGCTCAAGCCTTTCTGTTCCGCGAAGGGGCGGACCCGCTGCGATTGATCGAGGCGCGCCGTGCGGCGGGTGCGGCCTATGAGGTGAAAACCCTCGATGCACGCCGCTATGACCAGGCGCTGTCGGACATCTATGCCTTTGATGGTCTGGCTCAGTCAGCCGCAGACAGTGACGAGGATGACGACGATCTGTCCAGTCTGACCGAGTTGATCAACGACATCCCGAAAACCGAAGACCTGCTCGACAGTGCCTCTGATGCGCCGATTATCCGGCTGATCAATGGTTTGATTGCCGAGGCTGTGCGCTCCGGCGCGTCTGATGTTCACGTAGAGCCGTTTGAAGAGCGGGTTTCGGTGCGCCTGCGGGTTGATGGCGTGCTGCGTGAGGCAGTCAGTCTGTCCTCAAAGCTTTCCCCGCCCCTAATCAGCCGGATCAAGGTGATGGCGCGCCTGGATATCGCTGAAAAACGCGTGCCGCAGGATGGTCGCCTGAGCCTGACGCTGGGCGGCAAGTCGGTGGATGTCCGCGTGTCGACCCTTCCTTCGCGCTACGGCGAACGCGTTGTGCTGCGCCTTCTCGACAAGGAGAGTTCGCGCTTCTCCATGGAAGATCTCGGCATGGCGACCGACCAGCTTGCGGACCTGGAAAAAGTTCTCGCCCAGCCCAACGGCATCGTTTTGGTCACCGGCCCAACCGGTGCCGGTAAGACCACGACGCTCTATGCTGGTCTGAATCTTCTCAACGACCAGAGCCGCAATATCCTGACCGTGGAAGACCCGGTGGAATACGCCGTGGAGGGTATCGGCCAGACTCAGGTGAATACGAAGGTCGGCATGACCTTCGCGGCCGGCCTGCGAGCGATCCTTCGTCAGGATCCAGACGTGGTGATGGTCGGTGAGATTCGCGACCATGAGACCGCCGAGATTGCCGTGCAGGCCTCTCTGACCGGTCACCTGGTGCTGTCGACCGTCCACACCAATTCTGCCGTTGCGGCGATTACCCGGCTGCGCGACATGGGCGTGGAGAGCTATCTTCTGGCCTCCACCGTCAGTGCTGTTCTGGCTCAACGCCTCGTGCGCCGCCTCTGCCCGTCCTGCAAGCAGCCCTATGAGGCCGATGAGGCTGAGCGGCGGATGCTGGACCTGAAGGCCGGTGAGGGCGCGACGCTTTACCGTCCAATGGGCTGTGACAGCTGCGGTGGAACCGGGTTTGCCGGGCGTCGCGGTGTCTACGAGATCGCTGTTGTGGACGACCATCTGCGCACCTTGATCCATGACGATGCCCGCGAGAGCGCTCTGGCGGCTGCGGCCTTTACCAAGCGTGATACGCTGTGGCGGTCGGGTGTGAAGCTGGCGCTGGCCGGTGAGACCAGCCTTGCTGAAGTGATGCGTGTATGTCGGGAGGACGCCGAACGCGATGGCGGCGTTTGAGTATGAAGCCCTGGACGCGACCGGTAAACGCACCCGCGGCTTGCTGTCGGCGGATTCTGAAGCGGCCGCCCGGCGCGAGCTGAGGCGCCGCCGCCTGGCTCCCCTATCGGTGAGCCGGGCCGGTGAAGGTCAATCGTCCAAAGGATTGATCGAGCGATTCAGTGGTCCCCCGCCCATGAGCCAGCGAGATCTGATGGGGGCTACGCGCCAGCTCGCGACGCTGATCGGAGCCGGTATGCCGGTGGAAGAAGCTGTCGGCGTTGTTGGCGGACAAGCGACCGGCACCGTGACCGCGCGTGTGCTGATGGAGGTTCGCGCCAAGGTCACCGAAGGTGAGCGCTTGTCCGATGCCATGGCAGCCCATCCGCGAAGCTTCCCAGCGGTGTATCGCGCGATGGTCGCAGCAGGTGAAAGCGCAGGCGGACTGGACCAGGTTCTGGACCGCCTGGCCGATTATCTGGAGAAAGCTGACCAGTTTAAACGCAAGGTGGGCTCGGCACTCATTTATCCCGGCGTGCTGGGGGGAATGGCGCTTCTGGTCGTGGTCTTTTTGCTGACCTTCATCGTGCCACGCATATCCGAGCAGCTAACCTCCATGGGCCAGACCCTGCCCGGGATCACCAGCTTTGTGATTGGTCTGTCGAACGGCCTGGCGCAGATCTGGCCGGTGCTGCTTGGGATCGTTCTGGTTGCGGTTATCGCCAGCGTGATCGCGCTTCGCCAGGAAGTGGTGCGAAAAGCGCGCGACAGCACGCTGCTCAACCTGCTAGCCCTTGGCGGCTTTATTGAGCGAACCGAGGCGGCGCGGTTTGCGCGCACCATGGGCATCCTGATCGATGCTGGCGCGGTGCTTCCCGACGCCCTGCGCGCGGCCAGACGGGCTGCGGGCAATCTGGCCTTCCAGGATGTGATCGCCGGTGTGATCGAGCAGGTTGAAACCGGGCGAGGCCTTGCCGATGCGCTTCGTGCCAGCAAGGCGTTTCCACCCATCCTCATTTACATGATCGCCGCCGGTGAGCGCTCCGGGCGTCTTGCCGATATGTTTGAGCGCGCCGCCAATCACCTGGAAGCCGATATCGATGGCGCGGTCAGCACTGGCCTCAGCCTGCTGGAGCCGGGCATTATCATATTCATGGCTGGGATCGTTATGGTGATCGTTCTGGCGATCCTGCTACCTATGATCCAGCTTAGTACTTCTCCGATGCTATAGTTGCGTTGCGAGACAAGGAGACACGTCATGACCGATGACATTCAAATCGAAGAGCCCGCCATCAAGGATCGCGAAGCCGGCCTTTCGCTGATCGAGGTGCTGGCAGTGCTGGCCATCATCGGCATTGTGGGAACGATCGTGGTCATCAATGTTCTGCCGCTGATCGGCGGGGCGAATACTCAGGCCGCCGAGGCGCAGGTCAGCCAGCTTGAACAGGGTGTTGAGACCTATCGCCTTGTCATTGGCCGCTACCCCTCGACCGAGGAAGGCCTTGAAGCACTGGTTGTGCCGCCGGAAGATCCCCGCGATGCCGCTCGCTTCCCTGAAGATGGCTTCATTAACGAGCTGCCGCTCGATCCCTGGGGCAATCCCTTCCAGTATCTCTATCCGGGCGAAAATGGTCGGTTCGATATCTGGACCTGGGGGGCAGATGGCCGTCCGGGCGGTGAAGGCGAAGACGCCGATATTGGCAACTGGACGCCAGAGAGCAACTAATGGCACGCGCCGACTTATCCAAGGACGCTGGCCTGTCCCTGATGGAGGTGCTCACCGCGCTGGCGGTGATCGCGATCCTGACCGGGGCGGTGATTGTGTCCATGGGCAGTCGGCCCAGCGAGACTCGCCAGGCGGCCGATCAATTGATCACCCGCCTTGCTGAAGCGCGCGAGTTTGCGCTGGTTTCTGGAGAGACAATCGGCTTTGCCGCCGACTTTGATCAGCGTGGCTGGCGCTTCTTCCATGCCCCTGATGGCTTGTGGGAAGTGATGGGCGATCACCCGGCCCTCGGTATTGAGCCGCTGCCGCGCGGGGTATCAATCTATGTTACCGAAGGCGCTCTTCAGCGCAGGGAGGACGAGGAGACGAGGGAAGCTCCTCAGGTCTTTTTTGACCCCACCGGATTTGACCAGCCCTTTGCCTACATTATCCGCAGTGACGACGACCGCTTCACCGTGTTGCGCGATGAGCGGGGCGAGCTGCGTCTCGTCACCGATGGGGCCGGGGTTGCAGCGTCATGACCGGCAGGACCGAAGGCTTTTCCCTTGTTGAGATGCTGGCGGCCCTGTCCATTCTGGCGGTTGCCGGCGTTGCGTTGACCAATGCCATGACGTCCAGTGTCCGCGCCGCATCGCAGGCGCGCGATATCAGCCTTGCCGGTGTCGCGGCGGATAATGTGATGGCGCTCAACCTCGCCTCGGACCAGGGACAGGACTTGCGGGCGCGATCAGGGACGTATGAACTGGCAGGGACAGAGTACGACTGGACGCTGGCTCTTGAAGAAACGCCTGACCCTCAGCTCACCCGAGTCACGGTGACAATCGAGCGTGATGAACGCGAGCAGGCCCGCCGCGTAACCTTTGTGAGGGCGCGCTCATGACAGGACGTGAACAGGGCTTCTCCCTGCTTGAAGTGCTCGCCGCTGCCGCTGTTTTTGCGGTGGTGGCTTCGCTGTCCGCCAGCCTTTTGATCGGCGCGCTACGCACTGAGGAACAGGGCGAGGCGGTGCTGTCGGAAGTCTCTGACGTGCATCGGATCGGCGCGCTCATTCGCGAGGATGTGGGCCAGATTGCCATCCGCCCGGTGCGCAACTCTGAGGGCCTGAATGATCCACGCGTCTTTGCCACCGATATTACCGGGACCGAAGACGTGCGCACCCGCCTGACCGGCCCGGTGGAGATCATGGTGATGACGCGCAGCGGCTGGGCCAATCCAGGCCGCCTGCAGCCGCGTTCCAGCTTGCAGCGCGTGTCGTGGATCCTTGATGAGGACCGGCTCTACCGCAGTGTCTGGGCTTATCCCGATGCTGGGCTGGACACCGAGCCCCAACGTCAGCTGCTGGCTGAAGGGGTGATTGATGTCGAGATCGAGGTCCTGCAGGCGGGCGTCTGGCGGAACACAACCCGAGTCACCGCAGGCGAGCAGGGCGAAGCCGAGCTGCCAGATGCGGTGCGCCTACGCTATGGCTTGCCAGGGCTGGGCCAGCTGGAGCACATCATCCTGACCCCGGCGGTGGAGCCGCGCTCATGATCGGTAAGTCCTCCCAGCCAAAGGATCAGGGCACGGCGCTGATGGCGGCGCTTCTTTTGGTGGCCATGATGGCGGCGGTCAGCGTCCAGCTTGTGGACATGGCGCGCTTTGCGGTGTTCCGCACTAGCCATATCGATATCCGCTCGGAAACCTACTGGCAGGCTTTAGGTGCGCGCGAGTTTGCCGAAAGCGTTGTGACGCGCGGCCTTGAGGGCTCAGTGATGCGCGCGGACCTGCCCTGGCTGAATGAGCCGCAGGTCTTTGCCGCCGACAACGCTCTCATTTCCGGCACGATCAGCGATGCCAACAATTGCTTTAATATCAATACTCTCGCCCTTGGTCCAAGTGACGAGGATGACCCGGAAGCTCAAAACGCCCTTCAGCGTCACCGCGAGCGCTTTGATATCCTGATGGATCGCATTGGCGCGCCACCGGGTCAGGCGAGTAACCTGAAAGCGCAGATCATTGACTGGATCGACCGTGATACCCGGCCCGAAGCCGGTGGTGCCGAGGATGAGGCCTATCAGCGCTTTGATCCGCCCTATCGCGCCGCCAACCGGCCCATGGCCGAGCTGGATGAACTGATGGCATTGCCTGCCATGACAGCAGATTTCTACGCCTTTCTGGAGCCGTGGCTGTGTGTGCTGCCGACGTCCGGCCAGCCGCCGCTCAATCTCAACACGTTGAGGCTGGAGCAGGCCCCGCTTCTTGCCGCCGCGTTTTCGCAGCGTCTGGATGTCAGCGATGCGGAGCGCGTGCTTTTCCGCAGACCGCCGCAAGGCTATGACGCTCTTGAAGGCTTTTTCGCCGACCCGGTGATTGAGCAGCTGGAACTGGACGGGGCGGACCAGTCTGCCGTCACGTTGCGCAGCAGCTGGTTTGCCATGGTGATAAGTGTACGCTCCGAACAGGCGCGCTTCACAGTGCGCCAGCTGGCAGAAGTCGATGAATCCGGGCGTGTCGTGCGCCACCAACAACGCTTTGGAACCTTTTAAATGCGTGTGCTTGTCCTGACCCTGCCCGCTGAAGCCACCGCCACTCAGGCCGGATGGGCGCTGGTTGAAGGCGATGTGGTTCTGGCTGACGGTGAAATTGCATCCGGTGAAGAGCCGCGGCTGCCTGGTGGTGGATCAGCAGACCACGCCGTGGCGCTGGCCCCTGCTGAGTCTGTCTTCTTGCGCCGCGCGCCGGTGCCGGGTGCTAATGATCGTGATGCGGCGCGGGCTGCGCCTTTCCTGATCGAAGAACAGCTGGCTCAGCCGCTGGAGGATGTGGAAACCGCCATTGGCCCAGCCGCCCCGGACGGTGCACGATTTGTGGGCGCGGTGGATAAGGAGTTGCTGGCGAGCTGGCGGCGCTTTGCGCTGGGTCTTGGCATCAAGCCTGTCCATCTGGTGCCGGATGCCTTCGTGCTTCCTGATGTGGGCGCGGACCTCGTGGCTTTTGAATATGGCGCGCGGGTCCTTGCGCGCACCCGTAGCGCAGATGTAGCCGACGGAGGCGGTGCTCGCGATGTTGAAGCCGCGCTGGCCGAGCCGGTGGCCATCTCACTGGATACTGACCTGGCTGAGGCGCTGCTGCCCGCGCTTGCCAATCACCTCGCCCCAAAGCGTGTGCTGGTCAGTGAGGGGCTGAATCCGAACCTGGCTGCCCCTGACGCAGAGCCGGTTGCACTCAAGCGCGTGCCTGCGCCGGACTTGCGGGTTCTCGCGGCTCAGAGCTCAGCTGAAACACTGGCCAGTCTTCCAGCGCTTTTCGGGGCTGGTCTGATGCGAGCACTGGATTGGGCAGGACTGCTCAAACCGTGGCGCGGAGCGGCAATTCTGGCGGCTATCCTTGTCCTGGGAACGGCGATTTTTGCGGCTGGTGAGGCCGCCTATCTGGAACGCCGCGCAAGTGCCTACGCCAGCGCCGAGCAGGACGCATTCCGCAATGCTTTCCCGGACACTCGCATTGTCGATACGCAGGTCCAGCTGCGCCGCGCGCTGGCGTCAGTGGGCGCAGTTGAAGACAGCGCCGGCTTCCTTGATCTCGCGGCTGCTTTGGCGCGGATTGTGGACGGCAATGACGACGTGCGTGTCGACTCGATACGCTATGATGCTGATCGCGGTGTCCTGTCGGTGAGCGCGCTTTATGCCGGATTTGATGATTTTGAAGCCTTGCGCGTGGCCGCCGACGCTGAGGACGTAATCCTTGAAGATGGCGGCGCGCGCCAGTCGGCTAACGGGGTCGAAGGCGCATTTACCGTGAGGCTGCCATGAACCGATCAGATCGTTTGGCACCGCTAAAAGCGGCTTGGGCAGAGCGGACCCCGCGTGAGCAAATGCTGGTCGCAGGGGTTGGTGCTTTGTTGGTTGGCGTGGTCGCCTGGTACGCCATCCTGTCGCCTGCCCTGTCTTGGCGCGCCGAGGCGCGTGCAAGCCATGCCATAGCCGTTGGCCACTACGAGACCATGGTCTCCGGCGTTGCGCGCTATCGTGAACAGCTGGCCGCGGCCGACCAGACCCAGGGGGATACGGCTTTGCGGACTATTGTCGGGACCACGGCTTCGGCACGCCAGCTGGCGATCAGCCGCGTTCAGCCGCTGGAAGATGGGCGCCTGGGAGTCTGGATGGATGGCGTTTCTGATCAGGCGCTTATGACCTGGCTGCTGGCGTTGTCGCGTGAAGAAGGCATTCGGGTGGATCAGATCAGCATCGATCGGGAAGGCGATCAGCGTGTGCGCACCCAGATGGTTCTGGTCAGAGGCGGCGCACAATGATGCGCATCATCCCGCCTCTCCTGTTTGGTCTGATCCTGTTTGTTGGATTTTTGATTGCCGCAATGCCGGCGCGTCTGATCTTTGATCTGGCCCTCAAACCGGCCGGAGTTGAAGCCGGCCTTGTGCAAGGGCGGGTCTGGGATGCCCAACTCCTGCGGATTCGGTCCGGCCAGCTTTCCATCGATGAAGCGCGTGCCTCGCTCGAGCCTTCAAGTCTCCTTAGGTTTTCTCCGCGCTTTGATGTGACGCTTTCTGACCCGGCTTTACGCGGCGAGGGTGTGGTCATCCTGAGTGGTGGCGGTGTCCGCATTGAGGATGCGCGCGGCGTTGTGCGCCTGGATCAGGTGATGCCTGAGCTGGCGGCGCTGGGGGGCGATGAAGTGATTCAGCTGAGCCTCGAAGCGCTGGCGCTGGACGCAAGCGGCCGCTGCGAGGCCGCGTCCGGTCAGGCGACTACGGCTGCACTTATTGGTCTGGGCGAGCGCTATGGGGTTAATCTGCCGGTCTTGCGCTTTGACCTCATATGCGCCGGTGACCGTATCGGCGCTGACGTGTCCGGCCTCTCAGACGCGGTTGAGGTTGAAGGTCGTCTACAATTTACCGAGCGGGGCCCGGAAGGGCGCATCGAAGCGCAAACCAGCGTCACCAATGTGATCGCGGCGCTGTCTTTCATGGGGTTCGAACAGGTCAATCAGACCACCTACACCTTGACCCTTCCACTGCCTGAGGAGGGCTAGCACGATGCGTTATCTCCCCATTTTTGTGCTTTTCCTAACGATGTCTGCCTGCGCCACGAGTGAGCAGGGTGTCCCAGGAGGGGCGCGTGTCGAGGCGGCAACCACAAACCCGGTCGCGACGGTCTCTTCGCTTCCCGCCCAGCGCCTTGATCCGGGGCAGTGTGGGCTCTTCCTGTTTGGAACGCGCCAACCCTTCGACTTCGTCCTGTTCGAGGATGAGGCCGCCCGTCAGGTCACGCTCGTTCACGGCGGCTCGGTCTATGAGATCGCGATCACCTCTCGCGATGCGGCTTTTATTGCTGGTGACGCCTTCCAGCGCAGCTACTCGACCACCGATGATGGTCTGCGCTTTACGCTTGACGGTACGGTGGGTGAGCAGACGAGCGAAGGGCAGCAGCTCAATGACGTTATTCTGACCGCACACCAGCTTGATGGCACACGTGTGGTGCGCCCGCTGGCCGGTGTGCGTCGCTGTGATGAGGGCGGGCCGCGTCGCTAGTCGAAATTCGCCCACAGCGCGTCGGCGGCGTCATTCTCGCCGTCGGCCTCCACCGGGACATAGCGCCCGATAAACCAGACGGACCACTCACCGGTTTCGGCGTTTTGCTGGTGGAAGCTCTGGATCACCTCGCCATTGTCCTGAAGCGCCCAGCTACCGCGAAAGGGCGCGCGCGTGCCCTGGCCTGGATAGACGATCTCGCCCTCCAGCCGCATGGTGCCTTCTTCATCGAGGCTGCCGATATAGTCGATCTGCGCGCCGAGGCTGACCCAGACCTGCCGCCAGGCCTCCTGGCCCGCATCATAGAAATTCATCGAGAAACCAGTGGTGTTGTTGGCCGAACGCCAGCTCTCCCGGATCAGGCAGTCATTCTCTGTCTTGGTGATCCGGTTAACGCCCGCAAACTGACCGTTCTGGGCATAGACATTCCAGTCACCCAGCCAGAAATCAAAATGGCCGTAGATCGCCTCGGTCTCACACGGGTTCGGGGGCGGGGCTTGTTGCGCGAGCGCAGTGCCGGACAGGGCCAGCAAGCCCGCAGCGGCCAGTACAGGTTTGATCATGGATCGTCTCCCCTTGGCTTGATATCGACCCGGAGACCATACTTCAGAAAAGGGTATTGCCCGCATTATCATTTGGACAGGAAATAAAGGGCTCGCCGATACCAGCATGCGCCTTGCCGCGGCGGGGATAAGGGCGTAAGCCTCACGCCCGGTTATTGGCCGGTGCGCGGAGTTTTCTGTCATGTCGAATGTTGTGGTCGTCGGTGCCCAGTGGGGCGACGAAGGCAAGGGAAAAATCGTGGACTGGCTGTCGAACCGCGCCGATCTGGTGGTGCGCTTCCAGGGCGGTCACAATGCCGGTCATACGCTCGTTGTGGACGGGGTGACCTACAAGCTTTCCCTGATGCCCTCCGGCGTGGTCCAGAAGAAGCTGTCGCTGATCGGCAATGGCGTGGTCGTTGACCCCTGGGCCTTCATCAAGGAAGTCGAGACCGTCCGCGCCCAGGGCGTGGACATCAATTCCAAGCTGGTCCGCATCGCCGAAACCGCGACGCTGATCCTTCCCGTCCACCGCGAGCTCGATGCCCTGCGTGAGAACCGCGACGACGGCATGAAAATCGGCACAACGCGGCGCGGCATTGGCCCGGCCTATGAAGACAAGGTGGGCCGCCGCTCGGTGCGCGTCATCGACCTGGCTGACGAAGGCCAGCTGCGCTCGCGCATTACCGAGCTGCTGCATCATCACAATGCGCTGCGCCGTGGCTTTGGTGTGGCTGAAGCCGATGCCGAAGAGCTGGTTCAGCAATTGCTCGAGATCGCGCTAAAAATCCTGCCTTTCGCCGACCCGGTCTGGAAGACGCTCAATGGCAAGATCGCCGATGGCAAGCGCGTGCTGTTTGAGGGCGCGCAAGGGGCCTTCCTGGACGTTGACCACGGAACCTATCCCTTCGTGACCAGCTCCAACACCGTGGCGGGTCAGGCCGCGGCCGGCTCCGGCGTGGGGCCGGGCGAGGTTGGCTATGTGCTGGGCATCGTGAAGGCCTACACCACCCGCGTGGGTGAGGGGCCTTTCCCGACCGAGCTGACCGACGCGATCGGCCAGAAGATCGGCGAGCGCGGCCATGAGTTTGGCACCGTCACCAGCCGCCAGCGCCGCTGTGGCTGGTTTGATGCAGTGCTGGTGCGCCAGAGCGCAAAGATCAACGGGATCAAGGGTATCGCGCTGACCAAGCTGGATGTTCTCGATGGCTTTGACGAGCTGAAGGTCTGCGTCGGCTACAAGCTTAATGGCGAGATGTATGACCGCCTGCCGGCCGGGACCTCGGCCCAGGCCAAGGTCGAGCCGGTTTATGAAACGATGGAGGGCTGGTCAGGCTCCACCGCCGGTGCGCGCAGCTGGGCCGACCTGCCAGCCGAAGCGGTAAAATATGTCCGCCGCATCGAAGAGCTGATCGAAACCCCGGTCGCCCTCCTCTCCACCAGCCCCGAACGCGACGACGTCATCCTGATGCAGGACCCGTTCAGGGCGTAATCGGCGTTTTACCTATCCCGGACGCGAAGCGATCCGGGACCTGGGGTCGGTGTTTCTGCGATCAGAACCTGGCGTAATCAATTGATCCCGGCACTGCGCCCTTGAAGGGGCTTGGCCGGGACAGGGTTGTTCGTTCTGAGAAGCAGACCGTGGCGCACCGTCTCTCATCCCCCCAACTGACCAGACTTGCAGCCTTGCCACTCTCCACACGTAAAGAGAGGGAGAAAGACAGACTCCACCGCGAACTAACGCCCCAACAGCCGAATCCCCCGATTGGCTGCCAGGAGCAGGCGCTCATCGCCGAGCGCGCTGTGGGCTTCCAGCAGGGCGTCGGTCAGCTTGATCGCGTGATCATCGCCGGTTTGCGCGGCGAGCTTTGCCAGCGTGTAGCGGGCATCTGCGACATCGGAACCGGGGTCCTGATCGCCATGCAGGCCGAAGAAGGCGGCTTTCATGGCTGCGGCTGCCTCAAACACTCGCATCAAGAGCGCGCGAGCTTCGTCGTCGTTTAATACCGGCCGCAGGCGTCGCACCGCCATCGTTGCGGTGATCGCATGGCACCAGACCACGGCGGTGTAGGGGCTGCGCGCTTGGGCCAGGAAAGCGTCAGCCAGGGTGATCACCAGCGTATTGAGGCTGTCCTCCAGCGGGCGTGTGAAGTCTGCCTGAGCCAACTCGTCAGCAAAGCCAGGGGCATTCAGGGCGTGTGTCAGCCCGCCACTGATGGAGCCCTGGGGCGCGCGCTGATCCTGCGGCGCTGGCGTCAAGTGCTGGAAGGTTGCGCGCGGGCTGAGCTTGCCTTGCCCCGTCATCGCGGGCCATGGCGGTACACCGTAAAGCGAGGCCCAGCTGGCTATGGCGCGCACCAGTTCAGCCCGGCGTGCTGCGGTGTTGCGCCGGCTCAACGCGCAGACCGCGTGGGCGGTCCGGATCAGGCCGTGAAGGGCCGCTGTCGTGGCCCCTGGTGTCAGACGTACGACCCACTTTTGTGCCAGCGATTTCCAGCTGCTCGCCACCAGTTCAGCTTCCAGAAGCTCGACCCAGTCGGCAAAGCGCTCGCCCTGACCAAGGGCGCTCTGCCATTGATTGGCCTGGATGGGCTGAGCGGCCTCAGGGGCGCGGCGAACGCCCGCGTGGGCCAGATGCTGGGCGGTAAAGGATGCGATCTGGGAGCGCATCCCCATCGCATCCAGCGCTTCAAGCGCCATGGTGCCATGGTCGAAATAACCGTTCTCCATGATGGGGTGGGCGCGGCGCATGGCGTCCAGACCGGCATCCAGCGGGGTGCGGGAAGAGGCAAAGCTGTCGGGCAAATTGGTCAGGGCGGGGGAGAGGGAAAGATCGTCCATAGGGTGTGAAGCTCCAGCATCATGTTTTGACTTGACGCCCAGGAGTATGAAATCTCAAGCTAACTTGAGATCAAGAAATTAGTTTCTTTGTTTTTGAAAGGCTTGGCGTCATGACTAAACGCATTGAGACCACGCTGCCCATTGGGGCGATTGCCGCGCGGACCGGTCTGAGCGTCTCGGCTATCCGTTATTATGAAGAGTTGGGGTTGGTCACTTCCGAGCGTAGTCCAGGTGGCCGGCGGCGATTTGTTCGCGCAGCGATCCGGCGGCTCTCCTTCATTCTGATTGCCCAGAAGCTTGGCCTCAGCCTGGAGGAGATTTCCGAGGCCCTGTCCCGCCTGCCCGACGGGCGCACGCCAACCGCAGCGGACTGGACAAAGATATCCACCGGCATTCGAACCCGCATCAATGACCAGATCGCCGCGCTGGAGCGCATGCGCGATCGTCTTGATGGCTGCATTGGCTGTGGCTGCCTCTCACTGGAGGCTTGCGGCCTTTACAATCCGGCTGATGAGCGCGGCGGGGAAGGTGCCGGCCCGCGCCTGGTTTTGGGTTAGTCGAGGCAGACGCCGCTGGCCGTTTCGATCACCATGTCACTCGGATCGCTGCCCCAGGATGTGGCCATTCCAATTGCACTGCGCACCCACACAACATTGAAGCGGTGCTCTTCAAGGCTGCCATACCAGTCGATAATTCGGTTGGGGCGCAGCGACGCTGTGCAACGAAACATCATACCGTCCTCGCCAAGGGTACAGCTTTCTGTCGTTTCAGGAGGCGCGTCTAAGTCCTCTGGTGGGGTAAGAATGATCCCGAGAAGCTGGTTGTCTTCGTAGTTGTCATCATCACGCACGGTGAGCTGGAATGTATCGCCGGCATTCATGCTCGGGTTGGGCGCGCGATCGCGATCGTCCATGCGTAAATAACCTGTATCATCGACTGTACAGGTGAATGTACGTTGCCATTCGCCATCGACCTGGATCCAGGGATCAGCCTCTTCTTCCTGTGCAAGTGTCAGGGAAAGGGCGCTCAACGCGATCTCAAACATGGACAATGCCTCCGTTATGCGCATCTATAAAATGCAAGAGCGTTGCCCTGCGCAAGGGCGTACTTGACTCTGAATCCCTAAAGAACAAAAATAGAACAAATGGGCTCTGAAGGGCTCGGTTAAAGGTTCAAAGACAGGAGTTGTCCATGCCCCGCGCAGCGAGCCGCCGCGCGACAGAGACCACGTGTGCCCAGGTCAGGGAGTGCCCTGATCGCCGGGCCAGGCTGGATCGTTTGCGCGATCATATTGCCGCTCTGGAGGGCGAGGGAGTGGGCCAGATCCGCACTCTTGCACGCCTGAATGCGCCTGAAGCGCCGGTTTCAGGTCTCGCGGCCAATGACGATCCGCTGGCGGTGTTTCGTGCTCAGGCCGGGCTCCATGACCTGCGCCCGGACAGCTATCTTGATGCGCCAGCGGCCTATGTGTTTGCCGCGTGCTGGCTGGCCAGGCTGCCCGGCGACCGACCGCTGGTCTGGGTGCGCGCGCGCGGCGATACCCGGCTTGATTTCGGCGCGCCCTGCCCAGATGGACTGGCCGAGCTGGGCCTTGATCCGGCCCGCCTGATCCGGGTGGAGGCGCGGGCTGGAGCCGATGCCCTGTGGGCCATGGAAGAGGCGCTCAACGCCGGGGCTTTTGTTCTGGGCGAGGCCGGTCTGGCGCGCAGCTATGACCTGACCGCATCGCGGCGTTTGCACCGTGCGGCGCGGGAAAGCGGCGGACAGGTCCTGGTGGTGCGCGCCCACGATGCTGACGGGACCAGCGCGGCGCTGACACGCTGGCGACTGGCCTCTATGCCGGGCGCGGCGGCTCCATGGCGCGGAGCGGGTGGCCTGCCCGGACTTGGCAGTTTGCGTTTGCGAGCGGTTCTGGAGCGACGCCGTGGCGGGGCTCCGGCCAGTTTTGAGATGGAGTGGGAGGATGATGCGGTACGCAGCCTTGAGCCTGCCGCGCTGGCCGGTCGAGCGCCTCAGGCCCTCGCCAGCTGATAGCGTCGAGCGTCCCTTCGTCCTGACCCAGACGGGCGCTGGCGGCGAACGGCTCTACGCGCTCACGCCGGCCGCTGAGGCCGCACGCCTGTCCGTTGGAATGGGTGTGGCCGATGCCCGGGCGCTCGCACCTGCGCTGCAGGCTCGCGCAGCTGATCCTGAAGCTGATCGTGCGGCGTTGAAGCGCTTTGCGCGCTGGGCAGGGCGTTTTTCACCGTGGACCGCGCCCGATCCCGGCTTGCCCGGACTGGATGGAGTGCTGCTGGATGTTAGCGGTTGTGCGGGAGTGTTCGGCGGAGAGGATCAGCTGCTGACCCGGCTGGTGAATGAGACGCGCGCGCTGGGTTTGACGGCGACTGCGGCGGCGGCACCAACGCTGGGGCTGGCCTGGGCGCTCGCTCGCTTTGCGGCCCCGGATACAGCGCGCGCGTGGGTGTCGGTGGACGGTGTGGGCGCAACCCTGCCTGGCCTGCCGGTGGAGGCGCTGCGCATTGGTGAGACGGCCGCAAAGTTGAAACGCTTTGGCTTGAAGCGGGTGGCGGATTTGCAGGCACTGCCACGAGCCTCGCTTGCCAAACGCTTCGGCCTGGAGCTGGTGCGCCGCCTCGATCAGGCCAGTGGCCAGGAGCGCGAAAGCCTGACGCCATTAAGCCCACAGGCGGACTTGCGGGCCCGCGTACGCTTTGCCGAACCGCTGCAGACCCTCGATGCCATCACCGCCGCAGCGGGCGATGCCACCGCGCGCCTGTGTCAGGCCCTGGAACAGGAGGGGCTAGGCGTCACCCGTTTGCGCATCACGCTTTATCGCGTGGATGGTCAGGCTCGGAATGTGTTGATCGGGGTGGCGGCCCCCAGCCGGGACCCTGACCACCTGAAGCGCTTGCTGAAAGAGCGCCTGGCCCGGGCCAGTATTGATATCGGCTTTGGTGTGGATCTGGTGGAGGCGGGTGCCGCGCTCGCCCGCCGCCTTGATCACGCTCAGGGCGATATGGCGAGCACGGGTGTTGAGGGCGCTGAAGCTGCCCGACTGGCTGACCGGCTTAATGCGCGTCTTGGCGCGGATGTGGTTCAGCATCCGCGGCCGCAGAACAGCCACCTGCCTGAACGCGCTGCCAGCTGGTCGCCGCACGGCGAAGGTGTAACCTGGCCGCAGCGTGCGGAGCGTCGCCCGCTTCTGATCCTGGACCGCCCGGAACCGGCCGAAGCGGTGGCGGAAATCCCCGATGGTCCGCCGCGTCGTTTTACCTGGCGGCGGGTGCGCCATGATGTGAAGCGCGCTGAAGGCCCTGAGCGCCTGGCACCCGAATGGTGGCGCGCGCCCGCAGGCGCAGGCCCCGGCCTGACCCGTGATTATTTCCGTGTCGAAACCGACGCTGGCCGCCGCTTCTGGCTCTATCGCGATGGCCTCTATGCCAGCGAAACCATGCAGCCAGCCTGGTTCGTTCATGGAGCCGGGTGATGACCCGCTTTGCAGAGCTTTGCGCCCTGTCCAACTTCTCGTTCCTGCGCGGTGCGAGCCATCCCCATGAGATGGTGCAAGCGGCTGCACGGCTGGGCCTGGATGCGCTGGTGATTGCCGATCGCAACACGCTGGCGGGCGCGGTGCGCACCTTTCTGGCGGCGAAGGATCATGACTTGCGCGCGCTGGTGGGGTGCCGCCTTGTGACCGCAGAGGGCGTTGAGCTGGCGTGCGTGCCAAGGACGCGCACCGCCTATGGCCGCCTGTCACGCTACCTTACCGATGCCCAGCTTGCCGGGGAGCCCAACGTGCCGCTGGTGCAGCTTGCTGGAGCCGGCGCGGCGCTGGGCGAAGACCAGATCTTCATTCTGATACCGCCGCCGGAAGAAACACCCGATTGGCGCGTCAGCGTGGAGTGCTTTCTGGCTGAGGCTGAAAGCCCGGTTCACCTGGCTCTGGTGCGCCGCTTTGACGGGCGCGATGGTGCGCGGCTGATGCGCCAGAGCCGTCTGGCGGGGGCCTTGGGACTAGAAACCGTCGCGAGCACTGATGCCCTCTACCACGCGCAGGAGCGACGCATGCTGCAGGATGTGCTCACCTGCATTCGAGAGCATGTGCGCCTCGATGCGGCGGGCCGCCTGCTCCAGGCCAATGCCGAGCGTCACCTGAAGGCCCCCGAGGAGATGGAGCGGCTGTTTGCCGGTTATGAGGATGCGGTGACCCGCACCGCTCAGCTGGCCGATAGCGTGTCGTTTCAGCTTGATCAGCTGGTCTACCAATACCCCGACGAGGTCATTGGTGAGGGCGAAACGCCCATGCAGACGCTCAGGCGTCTGGTTGAAGAGGGTAGCCATCGCCGCTGGCCCGAGGGCCTGCCGCACAAGACGCGCGCGGCTCTGGACCATGAGCTCAAACTGATCGAAGAGCTCGATTACGCCAGCTATTTCCTGACCGTTTATGATCTGGTTCGCCATGCCCGCAGCGAAGGCATTCTGTGCCAGGGGCGGGGCTCTGCGGCAAACTCGGCCGTGTGCTACGCGATTGGCATCACAGAGGTGGACCCGGTCAAGGTCGACCTGCTTTTTGAGCGCTTTGTTTCGGCTGAACGCGGCGAGCCACCTGATATTGATGTCGATTTTGAACATGAGCGCCGCGAGGAGGTCATCCAGTATGTCTATCGCAAATATGGTCGCCGCCGGGCGGGGATGACGGCTGTTGTCCACTGCTACCGACCGCGTGGGGCGATCCGCGAATGTGGCAAGGTCTTCGGTCTCTCCGGGGATGTGATTGCGGCTTTGTCCAAGGCGGTTTGGGGCTGGCGCGAAGGCATCACGCCTCAGGTCATCCGCGATGAGCTGGGTCTTGATCCAGATAGCCCGGTGTTGAAGCGTGCACTGGGCGCGGCCAGGGCGTTGCAGGGCTTTCCTCGCCACCTGTCCCAGCATCCCGGCGGCTTTGTGATCACGCTGGGCCGGCTTGATGAAATCGTCCCGGTGCGCAAGGCGGCGATGCCTGAGCGGACCGCCATTGAGTGGGACAAGGAGGATATCGAGGCGCTGGGCCTGATGAAGGTGGATGTGCTGGGGCTGGGCATGCTCACCGCTGTGCAAAAAGCGCTGGAGCTGATTGGCGAGACCTATGGCCGTGATCTACCCATTGCCGCCATTCCGCCGGAGGATCCGCGTGTCTACGACATGATCTGCAAGGCCGATACGCTGGGGGTGTTTCAGATTGAAAGCCGGGCCCAGATGACCATGCTGCCGCGCTTAAAACCGCGCTGCTTCTATGATCTGGTGATCGAGGTCGCCATTGTGCGCCCCGGCCCCATCCAGGGCGATATGGTCCACCCTTATTTGAGGCGCCGCGAAGGCAAGGAGCAGGTGGACTACCCGTCTGACGCCCTGCACCAGGTGCTGGGCAAGACGCTCGGCGTGCCGCTGTTCCAGGAACAGGCGATGAAGATCGCCATTGTGGCCGCTGGCTTCACCCCGTCTGAAGCTGACAGGCTACGCCGCTCCATGGCGGCCTTCCGGCGTTCTGGCACCATTCAGGAGATGGGCGAAAAGTTGATCAGCGGCATGATCGCTAACGGCTATGAGCTGGACTTTGCCGCACGCTGTTTCAAACAGCTGGAAGGCTTTGGCGAGTATGGATTTCCCGAAAGTCACGCGGCGAGCTTTGCGCTGATTGTGTACGTGTCCTGCTGGATCAAATGCCATTATCCAGACGTGTTCCTGGCCGCCATGCTGAACGCCCAGCCGCTAGGCTTTTACGCTCCAGCCCAGCTGGTGCGCGATGCGCGCGAGCATGGGGTGGTGGTCCGTCCGCCGGACGTCAATCATTCTGATTGGGACTGCACAATGGAGCCTTTGAGCGAGGGTGAGGGCGTGCGGGCTACACCTGAAGGCGGCGGGCGCTTTGCCGTGCGCCTGGGGCTGCGCCAGATCAAGGGGCTGGCTGAGATCACGGCGGCCCGCGTGATGGCCGCCCGCCTTGAAGGCGGCGGGTTTTCCAGCGTGGAGGATCTGGCGCGGCGCGCCCGGTTGAAACGGGCCGAAGTGGACCGGCTGGCGTCTGGTGATGCCTTTGGCTCACTCCGGACCTCGAGGCGCGAGGCGGGCTGGCGGGCGCTGGGCTTGTCGGGCCCGGACCTGCCTCTGTTTGACGTGGCGGGTGGAGAGCGGCGCAGCGTGCCGGACCTGTCCGGTGCGCGCCTTCCGGCCATGGCTTTAAGTGAGGAGGTTGCTCGCGATTATGTCCACCTGTCGCTGTCGCTTAAAGCCCACCCCATGCGCTTTCTGCGCCGCCGGTTTGACAGCTATGGCTACCGGCCATGCGAGCAGCTTCTGACTGCCAAAAATGGCTCCCGATTTGGTCTTGCCGGTCTTGTTCTGGTGCGACAGCGCCCTGGGTCAGCCAAGGGCGTGATTTTCGCCACGCTGGAGGATGAGACGGGTATCGCCAATGTCATCATCTGGCAAAGCGTGTTCCAGCGCTATCGAAAGACCGTGATTGGCGCAAAGCTTCTGGGCGTGACCGGCAGGCTTCAGCGTGAGGGGGAGGTGATCCACCTGGTGGCGGAACAACTGGTCGACTGGACGCCGGCGCTTGCCAAACTCAGCGAGGGTGGCTTTGACCCCAGCCTTGCTCACGCCGATGAAATCGCCCGTCCAGGGGCGGATGCACGCCAGAAACCGGGTCGCAAGCACGGGCTGATATCTCCAGGCGCAGAGATCATTCCCGCCAGCCGGGATTTTCATTGAGGGGGATGGGGCGCGACCGCCAGAGCTTTCCTCTCTCCCCTTGGTGAGGGGGGAGAGCAAAATGTAATGAAACCCCGGACGGAGCGCAGCGCAGATCCGGGACCTTCATCAGATCTAAGCGCTTCACTGTGAGAGACGCCCCGGATCAAGTCCGTGGTTTCAGGCGCTGTCTTACGCGTCTTCTTCAGCTGGCGTAAGACCGCGTTCGGCCGCGAGGCGGACCATTTCCTTTTGCAGCTTTTCAAAGGCACGCACTTCGATCTGGCGGATGCGCTCGCGGCTGACGCCATAGACCTGGGCCAGGTCTTCCAGGGTTTTCGGCTCTTCGGTAAGCTTTCTTTCCTGAATGATATTCTGCTCCCGCTCGTTCAGCGCGCCCATGGCTTCCTGAAGCAGGGCCATGCGGGTATCAAACTCGTCGCTTTCAGCAAGCTCGTCTTCAGCCGATTCCGCGTCGTTGTCCTCAAGCCAGTCCTGCCACTCGCTTTCGCCATCTGACCGCAGCGGGGCGTTTAGCGAGGCATCCGGACCGGACAGGCGGCCATTCATGGAAATGACTTCGTCACTGGTGACGCCCAGCTTGGTGGCGATTTCCTCGACCTGTTCAGGGCGCAGATCGCCCTCCTCCAGAGCCTCCATCTGGCTTTTCATGCGGCGCAGGTTGAAGAAGAGCTTCTTCTGGGCAGCCGTGGTGCCCATTTTCACAAGTGACCAGCTGCGCAGGATATATTCCTGGATGGCCGCCCGGATCCACCACATGGCATAGGTCGCAAGGCGGAAACCCTTGTCAGGGTCGAATTTCTTGACCGCTTGCATCAGGCCGATATTGCCTTCGGAGATAACCTCGGCCACCGGCAGGCCGTAGCCGCGATAGCCCATGGCAATCTTCGCCACCAGACGCAGGTGAGAGGTGACCATCTTATGAGCCGCTTCGGTATCCCCATGCTCGGCCCAGCGCTTGGCCAGCATGAATTCTTCGTCCTTTTCCAGCATCGGAAACTTGCGAATATCGGCCAGATACTGGGACAGGCCGCCTTCCGGCGACAGCGGGATCATCGATGTATTCGACATGGGTCTTTCCCCCTCATGTGGCACGCTCTGGCAGGCTCGGCCCTGCGCGCCGGACTACCCATATAGGTATCCGATTTTGAAAGCGCGAGCCCCTCACAAGCTGGTGAGGCAGTTGTGTTGGTTTCGTGTGCGATATTAACCGCACACGGTGACATGATTAAGGCGAGAACCGGAAAGAATGGATTTCCATAAAGGCGGGTGGGTTATAGTCGTTGCTCCCATGAACCACCTGACATCAAAGCGTCCATGACAGACGAGACCTGCCCAGCACCGTCGCAGCGCAAGCCCCGGACCGCTGCCACCATTTTTGTGGTGGGCACGGTGGGTATTGATGCCATGGCGTTTGCCATAGTCATGCCGGTCCTTCCTCAGCTTCTGATGGAGCTGACTGCCGGTGGTATCGGCGTTGCGGCCTTTTGGGGTGGTCTTGCGACCTTCGGATTTGCGGTGATGCAATTTGTCTGCTCGCCAATCATTGGCGGACTATCGGACCGGTTTGGGCGGCGTCCGGTGCTGCTGTTGTCGCTTACGGCACTGGCGCTGGACTTTCTCCTTATGGGGTTGGCTCATGCCCTATTCGTGTTCTTTTTTGCCCGGCTTCTGTCGGGAATCTTTGCCGCAACTCACTCCACCGCCAACGCCTATATCGCCGACATCTCAACCCCGGAGGAGCGAGCCAAGCGCTATGGCCGGCTGGGCGCGGCGGCGGGGGCTGGCTTCATTCTGGGCCCGGCGCTGGGCGGGCTTCTGGGCGACGCCGATCCGCGCACGCCCTTTTTTGTGGCGGCCGCGCTTGCCGGCGTGAATGTGCTCTATGGATTCTTTGTCGTTCCCGAAAGCCTAAGAGAAGAAAACCGCCGAGCTTTTGACTGGAACCGTGCCAATCCGCTGGGAACTTTGATGCGCCTGCGTCAAACCGAGGGGCTCGGCGTTCTGATCTGGGTTTATACCTGTATGGGACTGTCCGGCTTCGTTTATCCAGCGGTCTGGACTTATGTGGCCATTGCCAAGTTTGACTGGGCTGCAAGCCAGGTGGGTCTCTCGCTTGCTGTTTATGGCGCGATCTATGTGATCTGCCAGACGGTGATGGTCCCCTTTGTGCTTCCGCGGCTGGGTGAACGACGAACCATCTGGATTGCGCTGTGCGTAGAGATTGTCGCGCTCATCGGCTTCGCCTTCGCGCCCAGCGGGTTCTGGGTCTATTTCTGGATCAGCTTTGCGGTCTTCACCGGACTTCAGGATCCCGCCCTGATGAAGATCATGACCGAACGGGTGGGCAAGGATGCGCAAGGCGAGCTGCAGGGCGGGCTCGCCTCGCTGGGCGCCATTGTGCTCGCCATCGCGCCGCTACTCTACACCCAGCTTTTCTATCTGTTTGAAGGCGGGCTGGCGGGCATCGAGTTTGCGGGCGCACCCTTCCTGGCGTCAGCCGGGTTCAGCGCGCTTGGCCTGATCCTGTTTTTGAGCCGGCGACGGGTCACCGGACCCGCCTAACCCGCGTCCAGCTGCTCCATGATCGCCTCAGCGGCCCTTTCAAAGTCGCGCTTGACCGTCGTCTTGAAGCCATAGGCGTTGAGCATCGCCGTCATCAAACGTGCGTAGGGCCAGGTATCTTCGTCACACAGATAGGCGATGAGCAGCGATTTGGGGAAGTTTGCGGTGAACGCGTCTGCCACTTTGCCAAACCCGTTACCGTCGTGGTTGATGGTGGCCCGGCGGTAGTCCATGACGAGGCCCTTATAGCCTCCTTCGGCGACTTTACGCCCCAGCATCAAAGCGTTGGTCTCCGCGTCCTCATGGTGCTGTGTATGGAATAGTCGCACGAAATAAAGCCGCGGATTTAACAGGCTGACCGAGCGATACGGCCATTCAGGAGAAAACCCCGCCAGCTGGTGGTGAGGGTCTTCTGGCGCGATGGCCAGATCATTGGGAAGCAGGGCTTCAATACTCATGAGCCCGGTTATAGCCGAGCAAGATTAAGCGTTACTGAATATATTCAGTAATCTATCTGTGGAGAGTCCAGTGGCCCTAGAATCGCGGCGCGCGCTTTTCCAGGAAGGCGTTATAGCCTTCAGAAAAATCATCGCTGGCAAAGGCATCGAGGAAGAGCTGGCGGGTGGCGTCGTCGTCCTCGTCCTGACCGGCGACGATGCGCGCGATGATGTCCTTGGTGACACGCGCTGTACGCGGGCTGGTGGCGGAGACCTGCCTCGCAAAGTCCTCCACCGCATCATCCAGCGTGCCGCGTTCCACGAGGCGATCAATCAGGCCGATCTGAAGGGCTTCTTCGGCCTGCATCAGGCGTCCTGTAAACAGGATGTCCTTGGCTGCCGAAGCGCCCACCGCGCTGATTAGGCGGCGGGTATCATTGAGCGGATAGGCGAGCCCCATCTTTGCTGGCGTGATCCCGAATTTCGAGCCATCTGCAGCAAAGCGCAGGTCGCACGCCAGTGCGATCGCGCACCCTCCACCCACGCATGCCCCGTCGATGGCGGCCAGCGTTGGTTTTGGAAATGCGGCCAGGTCGTCAAGCGCGGTGGCGATGGCTTTGGAATACTCCGCGGCGCGCTCTGGTGTGGCGTAAACGGCGGCAAATTCGGAGATGTCGGCCCCGGCGGCAAACGCGCCGCCTTCACCGCGCACCACCAGCAAGCGGACTGCGTCGGTCTCGCGCGCCTCTGTCAAAAGGTCCGGGATCGCGCGCCACATGGCTTCGGACAGGGCGTTGCGCTTTTTCGGGGCGTTCAGCACCAGATGAGCGACCGCACCCTCGTGCTCCAGATAGACAGATGGCTTGTCCAAGGGGCTACTCCTGTGGCTTGGCCTTGACCGATTTAGGGGCAGGCGTCTTGTCCTTGAACTTGCAGATATCGGCAATCGGACAGCGCCAGCATTCCGGCGTACGCGCCTTGCACAGATAGCGCCCGTGCAGGATCAGCCAGTGGTGCGCACCTTTGAGGTATTTCTCAGGCGTAATCCGCTCCAGACGTTCTTCGACTTCATCCGGATTCTTGCCAGGGGCCAGCCGTGTACGGTTGCCAACGCGGAAGATGTGGGTGTCGACGGCAATGGTCGGCTGACCGAACGCCTCATTGAGCACCACATTGGCGGTCTTGCGGCCCACCCCCGGCAGGCGGACCAGCTCATCACGGGTCTGGGGCACTTCGCCGCCAAACTCCTCAATGATCATTTTGGAAAGCGCGATGACATTCTTGGCCTTGTTGCGGAACAGGCCGATGGTCTTGATATGCTCGCGTACCTGATCTTCGCCCAAAGCCAGCATGGCTTCGGGCGTATCGGCGGCCGCAAACAGGCGGCGCGTGGCCTTGTTGACGCCCACATCGGTGGCCTGCGCCGACAGGGCAACGGCCACCACCAGGGTGAAAGGCGAGGTGTATTCCAGCTCGGTTTTCGGGTCCGGCATCACCTCTGACAGGCGGGCGTAAAGCTCTTCGGCCGCTTCCGGGTTCAGGCCCGGCGGACGGCGTTTGGTCTTCTTTGGTTTGGCAGGCTTTGTCATGACACAGCGAGGTAGCGGGCTCATCCGCGCTCTGCAAGAGACAAGTCGGTTTACATGCGCCGAAGGTCGGGCTTGTGGACAGGGCCCGATCATGCAAATACCCTTAACTCAAATAGGGGAATAGAGCATGACTGGTCGTCGTGAGACACTTCGGGCCTTCGCCAGCCACCGCAGCCCGCGCTACACCAGCTATCCCACCGCGCCGCATTTCCACACCGGCGTTGGCTCGGATGTGTATGGCAATTGGCTGGAGCAGCTGGATCCCGGCGAGCCGGTCTCGCTTTACCTGCATGTGCCTTATTGCCGGACGCTATGCTGGTATTGCGGCTGTAATACGCGGGCAACGACAAAGCCGGAGCCGGTGGCTGCCTATCTGGAGACACTGATGGATGAGCTTGCGCTGGTGGCGGATCGCCTGCCGTCGCGCATGATGATTTCACATCTGGCGATGGGTGGCGGCACGCCAGCGATCCTGACGCCGGGCCAGATTGATCGGCTGATGGAGCATGTGCGCGCGCGCTTTGACTTCGCCGAAGACGCCGAGCTCGCAATTGAGATCGACCCGCGTCACTTCACTCGCGAGGATGCCGAGGCGCTCGGGCGCAATGGTTTCACCCGCGCGAGCACCGGGGTGCAGAGCTTTGATCCGGCCGTGCAAGCCGCGATCAATCGCGTCCAGCCCTTTGAGCTTGTGGAAGCCGCCTTCAACCGCCTGCGGGAGGCTGGCGTTACGCGGATCAATGCCGACCTTCTTTACGGTCTGCCAAAGCAGACGGTGGAAAGCGCGCTTGCTAGCGCTGAAGCAGCGGCGAAACTGAACCCTAGCCGCCTGGCCGTGTTTGGATATGCCCATGTGCCCCACATGATGGCGCACCAAAAGCTGATCCTGGAGGAGGATTTGCCCGGCCCGGCCACCCGGATTGCCCAGGCTGACGCCATGGACCACGCCCTCCGTGATGAGGGCTATCGCGCCATCGGCATCGATCACTACGCCCAGCCGGACGATCCTATGACGGTAGCACTCGACGCCGGTGTTCTGAAGCGCAACTTCCAGGGCTACACCACGGACAAGGCCCGCACGATGATCGGGCTTGGTGCTTCTGCAATCGGGGAAAACCCGTCCGGATACATCCAGAATATTGCCGACGTGCGCAGCTGGCGGATGGCGATTGGCGAGGGGCAGCTACCGGTCGCACGCGGTGTCGCTATCAGTGCCGAAGACTACCTTCGACGGGCGATTATCGAGCGTATCATGACCGACCTGACGGTCGATGTGGTAGCCGTCGCGAACGCCCAAGGCCTTCCCGCGCCAGACTTTGATGTCAGCGAGCTGGAAGCCGCCGGCATTGTCACCCGCTTTGGCACCTGTCTTGCGATAAACCCGGCCTACAAGCCCTTGGCGCGACTCGCGGCGGCGGCGTTTGATGCCTATCTCGCCACCGGTCCGGTCAAGCATTCGGTCTCGGTCTAGGCCGGATCAAATCCACCGTCGGTGCGGCGCTTGATCCGGAAGACGGTCGAGAGTGTTGCATCGTCAAGCACTGAACGCGCATTGCCGACCGCGACGAGCTTGCCCTCGTCCAGCACGGCAATCCGGTCAGACATGCGTTCAGCCAGCGTCAGATCGTGGAGTGCCACCAGCACGGCCTTGCCGTCACCGGCTTCTGCTTTCAGCGCGGCGAGGGCGTCTAGCTGATGGCGTGGATCAAGCGCGGCAGCGGGCTCGTCGGCGATCAGTAATGGGGCGCTGGATGCGAGCAATCGCGCCAGATGTAGCCGGGCTTGCTCCCCACCGGACAGATCGCGCACAGGCCGATCCCTGAAAGCAGTGGCATTGGCTTTTTCAAGCGCTGCGTCGACGGCGTCACGATCACCGGCTTCGAGCTGGTCGTAAGCCCGTCCTCCGCCCCAGGCATAGCGTCCTAACGCAACCAGATCGCCGCCCAGAAGCGACCACGCGACTGACCGCTCCTGCGCCAGATAGCTCGCGAGTCGAGCGCGTTCAGCCGGGGCGAGCGCGGTCAGATCGGCCCCGCCGAGGGTGATTGTTCCGGTGGCTGGAATGAGTCCGAGCGCTGCGCGCATCAGCGTGGTCTTGCCTGCACCATTTGGACCGACCAGCGCCAGCACTTCGCCGGGCTTCACGCTCAGGCTCACGCCGCTCAGTGCCTGCTGGCGGCCAAGCTGCGCGGAGACGGATTCAAGGACAAGCGCGCTCACTGGCCAATCCCCCGATTGCGGGCGGCAATCCAGATGAAGGCGGGTGCTCCGATCAGGGCAGCCATCACGCCAAGACGCAATTCCTGATCCAGCGGTGCAAGACGCAGGACCAGATCCGCCAGCGACAGCAGCACACCCGCCAAAAGGGCGCTGGGCCAGATCAGGCGGGCCGGGTCATGGTTTACAAAGGGGCGGATCAGGTGCGGGGCCACAATGCCAACAAAGCCAATCACGCCAGCCACCGCGACGGCCGCTCCGGTCAAAAGCGCTGTCCCGAGCACAGTGAGCAGCCGGATGCGTCCTACGTCTGCCCCGAGGCTCGCCGCCGTTTCCTCGCCAAGGCTCAAGGATCGCAGGCCCGGTGCCGCAAGGGCCAAAAGCACGGCTCCAGCCACCCAGAACGGCGCGGCAAATCCCAGATCAACCCAGGACCGGTTCGCTACAGAACCCAGCATCCAGGTGATGAGATCAGCAATGGCAAAGGGGTTGGGGGCCAGATTGATGGTCAGCGCGGTGAGCGCGCCAGCAAAGCTCGACAGGCCAACCCCGGCAAGGATCAGACCCACGGGCCCCAGTCGCCCGGCCCCCAGAACTGCCAGTACGGCTGTGGCGGCCAGCGCCCCAATGAGCGCTAATGCCGGCAGAGCGAAGGCCGACAGGCTCGCCAGTCCGAAATAAAGTGCGATCACAGCCCCCAGCGATGCACTGGCTGAAACGCCGAGCACACCGGGGTCGGCCAGCGGATTGCGAAGCAGGCCTTGAAGCGCGGCACCGCTAGCTCCCAGAGCCGCTCCGGTCAGAAAGGCCGCCAGCGCACGCGGCAGGCGGATTTCCCAGATGATCACGGCGGTCGTGGCATCGCCCGCGCCAAACAGTCCGGCGAGGGTTTGCTCAAGGCCCAGGTCTGCCGTACCGTTCGCCACCGACAGAACAAGCGTCACAAGGCTGGCGATCCCTAAAGCGATGAGGAGGCGCACCGGTTTCATTCAGCCTCCAGCGCATCTGCGGCGTCTCTCAAATCACCGGCAGCCTCTGCCAGCATCCATGTGCCGCAGGAAGTGCGGGCACCGTCCATTTCAAGCCGCGGCGTGT
Source organism: Maricaulaceae bacterium EIL42A08 (assembly GCA_024178355.1). Classification (GTDB taxonomy): domain Bacteria; phylum Pseudomonadota; class Alphaproteobacteria; order Caulobacterales; family Maricaulaceae; genus Oceanicaulis. The sequence goes on from JAMZNZ010000006.1 coordinate 341,498, forward strand.
CCCCGATCAGGCGCTTAAACACCGGATGACTTGCGACCGCCCACCCGTCAGGAGGTGCGCTCTGATCGTCCATGAACGCCGTCACGACCAGCTCTGGCGTCTCCTGCGCCAGCTGCTCCAGCGGCAGGCTGCGCCAGCCCGTGCCGGGTGCAGCGTTTTCCAGACCCGCAGCTTCTAGTGTCGCGTCGATGAGCGTGCCAGCCCCAGTCGTGGCCCCCGAGGGTGTCAGATATAGCGCTGAGCGGTCAGACGTGCCGGTCATCGCCGAGAGATGGGCGTTCATTTCCGTGATCAAGATTTCGCCGCGCTCTGACTGGCCCAGCGCCGCGGCTGTGGCGCGAACATTGTTACGAATACCGTCAAAGTCATTGGCGAAGCCGATCTGGTAGACTTCAAGGCCGAGCCGTTCAAAAAAATTGAGGGTGCGCGCGTCCCCGCCATAGCTGCGCACGATGAGGTCGGGCTGGAGCGCCAGAACCTCTTCAGCTGTCGCTCTCAGTTGAGGAAGGCCCTCGGCCTGATCGCGCAGGGCGGAGTGGGCGTCATCAGCCTGGGGGGAGACGGCCAGAATGTCCTCCCTGTCAGCCAGGGCGATAACGAACTGATCGGCGCAGAAATCCAGCGATACCACGCGCGGTGGGCTCGCCTCGGCGGTGGCCAGAGCGAGCCCTGAAAGCGCGGTGATGAGGGTTATGGATGCCATCTTACCCCAACCGATACCGTGCGCGGCGCGCCTGCGAAAGCGGCCGGTTGCTCGTAGGTTTTATCGAACGCATTCGCGATACGGGCAAACAGCTGGACATCGTCACGGAGGTCGAAGTGTCCAGATATGTCCAGCAGCTGGTAGCTGTCGACCTGGCCCGAACCACTGACGAAGAAGCCGTCATCGTCGTAAGTGACGTCCAGCCGTTCACCGGTATGGGTGAGGCGAGTGCTGAGCGTCAGCCGCTCGCTCGCCTGCCAGCTGAGGCTTGCGCTCACCGCGTGCTCAGGCCGGCGAAGGAGCGCTACACCGGTGTCGCCGTTGGTGGCGTCGGTGTGGGTGTAATCAAGGCGGGCCTGAAGCCCTGTGATGGGCGTGATGGCGGCATAAAGCTCGTAGCCGGTCAGATCGGCCTTGCCGATATTCTGATTGGTGCCGGTAAAGGTGGTAAAATCAAACACGGTCTCGATCAGGTTTTCGATCTCGCCGTCATACCACGCTCCACCAAACTGGACGTCGGTGCCGTCCAGCAGCAGCTCTGTATCAAAGCCAATCTCGATGGTTTCGCCCTCTTCCGGCGTAAGGTCTGGATTGGGGGTGATGAAGGCCGAGCTCGCAAAGCGTTCAGACAGGGTCGGCGCTTTAAAGCTGGTGCCCCAGCTGGCGCGCAGCCGTGTGGAGATCGCCTCAATGGCCCAAACGGCTCCGATATTGTGTGTGGTCTGAGAGCCGAAGCGCTCATAGTCGTCGTGGCGCAGCGATCCGGTAAGGGTCACTTCACCCAGCGTTGCCTGACCGATCACATAGCCCGACAGGCCGTATTCGCTCACGCTCAAGGGCACATTGAAGGCGGTGTCAGTCGCAATGGTCTCATCCTGCCAGTCGAGCCCAAGGGTCAGGACCGGGCTTAGCGCACCGCCCGGCGCAAAACTTGCCCGCGCCTCAGCGAAGTTACGCTCGCTGTCATAGGTGTCGGTGAGCGCGTTAGCGTCATAGCTATCGAGCGCGGTCTCGACACGGCCAGCGCGCAGCCGCGTGGTCAGGGTTTCGGTTTCGTGAGTGAGGCCAACGGCGACAATCTGCAGCCTATCTTCGCTTTCAAGGTCGGGATCATCGGCGCGCTGGAAGCCAGACGGGCCGCCGGAAAAGGTATCGAATTCCACCTGGCTTTCTCGCCAGCGATAGAGCGCGTCGGCTTCAAGCCCATCAGTCAGGTCCACCTCACTGCGAAGGGTCGCGGTACGGAACCGGGCTCCGTCTTCATCACCATTCGCGGTCGACAGGCGTGCTGGGGTGACGTCATAGCCGTCCGTGTCCATCAGCTCGACGGATGCGCCGATCCGCCAGCGATCGCCGCCATAGCCAAGCCCGGCATTGGCGCGGCGGGTGTTCAATTCGCCCAGCTCGGCCGAGCCATAGGCCTGAACGCTCTCATCTGGTAGCGCACGCGGCAGGATATTGATCACCCCGCCCACAGCGTCCGAGCCGTAAATGGAGGAGAGCGGCCCGCGCACAATCTCGACGCGTCCGGCGTCGCCCAGCGTGTCTGAGCCAGGATTGAAAACGCCCGTCGCAGAGCTCGCGTCATTGATGCGGATGCCGTCATAAAGCGCGAGCGTATGCTTGGCGTTGGCCCCGCGAAAAAACAAGCTGGTCAACGAGCCGGCCGGGCCAGACTGAACCGCCTGAACACCAGGCACGGTGGCTAGCAATTCTGCCAGCGTCGCGATTGCTTCCAGCTCAATCTGATCGCGATCGATCAGCGTCGCTGTTGCGGGCAGGGTGTCTGCCTCGGTGGCGATACGCGTTGTGGTGATGAGAATGCGATCAGCCTCTTCAGCCAGGCTGAAGGGAGTGAGCGCAAGGGTCAGCGCGATGGCACTGACAGATGTCCTGAACATCGATGTTTCCGTTCATAGCACCCGCCGTGAGCCAGCACGGGTGTGAAGCGACACGGTGCCCCTGCTTTCGCAGCGCTCACGCACCGATGTGCGTCGCTTCAAACGGAATAATCCCGCGTCCTGAACGGTGTGCTCCCGCACCGCGAACGAGCGACCGTGGCGGCAGGTCTCCTGGCTTGCAGGTCATTGCCTCGTGTCGCGCGGCCTTCCCAGGATCGCTCCCAGTGGCTTTTGTGCGCGCAAGGCTCGCTGCTCACAGTAGCGGGCACTGCTCCGGACCTGACCCGTGGCGGGTCGCACCGGTATTCCCTCTTCGCTCCCTCGCGGGAGAACCGTCACAGGTCAAGGCATAAGCCCATAGGCTTTGTAGGGTCAAGAGCCAAGCGGTCAGGAGGAAGATCTTTGTCGGGGCTCCCTCCTGACCGGTGATCTTTACTCCTCGTGGGCCGGGATGAACTGGCCCTTGCCGGGAACCAGCGTCAGAGCTACGGCGGCGCACACCAGAGCGCCTGCGGCTACAAACAGGGTATAAATCGCACTCCCGCCCAGGAAGAGTGACAGCACTGTTCCCATGACGCCGGCCACCATCATCTGGGGCAGCACGATGAAGAAATTGAAGATGCCCATATAGATTCCCATCTTCTTGACCGGCAGGCTGTCGGACAGGATGGCGTAGGGCATTGTCAGGATGGAGCCCCAGGCCATGCCAATCCCGATCATCGGGATCCATAACAGGGTCGGATCAGAGATGATGTAGAAGCTGGCGTAGGACGCTGCTCCGGCTAGCAGGCTGACCGCATGGGCAATGCGCCGGTTCGACATTCGCGCAACATAGGGCAGCAGCAACGCCCAGATCGCCGCCACGACATTGTAAACTGCAAACAGGATGCCGACCCAGTTTGCGCCCTCGTTATAGAGGTCAGAGGTCGTGTCCGTAGTGCCGTAATGGAAGGCGGTCACCGCCGGGGTCGTGTAGACCCACATGATGAACAGAGCGAACCAGGAGAAGAACTGAACGACGGCCAGGCGCTGCATGACCTTGGGCATGGCGACCAGGTCGCTCATGATGTGAACGACAATATTGTCGCTGCTTTTAAGCTGCTTGAACAGCGCGGTGAGGATGAACATCACGCCCACGCCGCCAATGGTGATGGAGATTACCAGAAGCTGTGGCGACAACTCAAAGCGCCAGATCGCGATGCTGGCCACCAGACCGGCCATGAAGAAGCTGAACCCATTGGCGAGGAAATACCCGACCGAGCGCGGCTTGATGGTTTCCTGAACCGCATCCTCGCGGAACAGGCTAGGTGGCTCTTTGAAGCTGGCGAGCTCTTCAGGTGTGTATTCTTTTGTAGAAACGATGGTCCAGCCAACCGCCAGCAGAACGGCGGCGGCACCAATATAGAAGGAGAAGAGCACCGCATCGGGCACGATGCCGGGATCCGCCGTGGAGGCCACGCCCAGCTGGGTCAACGCCCACGGGGCAATGGATGCCAGCGCAGCACCGGTACCGATGAAGATTGTCTGCATGGCGAAGCCGCGGGTACGCTGCTGGCTTGGCAGCATGTCGCCGACGAAAGCCCTGAAAGGCTCCATCGTTATGTTGATCGACGCATCAAGCAGCCAGAACAACGCCACAGCGAGCCACAGATAGGGGGAGTTTGGCAGGAAGATCAGGGCAATTGTGGTCAGGACGGCACCGGCGAGGAAGTAGGGGCGACGTCGACCCATGGGCCCCCAGGTCCGGTCGGAGAAATGGCCGACAATGGGCTGAACCAGCAGACCGGTTACCGGGCCGGCCAGCCAGTAAATGGCCAGGTTGGACACGTCTGCGCCCATGGTCTGGAAGATGCGGCTGATATTCGCGCCTTGCAGAGCCAGAGCGATCTGAACACCAAAGAAGCCAAACGAAATATTCCAGATCGACCAGAAGCCCAAAGTTGGTTTCTGCATGACCCTCCCCTTAAGCCTTGTAAATTTTTTGCAGAGTTTGACGAAATGTGTCCTCGAAGTCGAGAAAATATACCCGAATTCGGATGCGACCAAATAACCTTATATTTTACATATATATAAAGGGTTATAGTGAGGCTGGATTATCAGATTTCTGATCAATCTCTCAATTTAAAGAGGGTCTAGATCAAAAAAAATTGGCTCTGATTTCGCAGAAATTTGCGTTGCAATTTTGCGTGCAAAAATGCAAATTGCGGATGATCGGTTACGGCATGAGGGTGTGAGATGGAAGATCAGGGTTCAAAGAAAGTCACGCGCCTGGAAGATCTGGCCCGCATGGCCGGGGTTTCTGTGTCGACAGCCTCTCGTGCGCTCAACGACAGTCCTGCGGTTAACATGCGCACAAAGCAGGCGATCTGGAAGCTCGCGCGCGAGCATGACTACCCGTTCCGTCGATCCATGCCTGCCGGTCCCATTGGGGCGAAGGCGACAATCTCCATTGTTGTGCCAAAGCCGCAGGGGCGTGAGGCGCGCCTGTCTGACCCTTTTTTCTTCGAGCTCTTGTCGGGGCTGGGTGATGCGGCCCGCGAGCGCGGATGTGATGTCCATATCAGTCATGTCACGCCCTCTAATTACGAGGATCTTCATTTGGCGCTCACCACCCATCGGGCTGAAGGCGTCGTTTTTTTTGGTCAGGCAAATCTGCATGCGGCTTTCAACAAGCTCGCTGAGTCCGACGGGCGATTTGTGGTCTGGGGCGGCAGTTTGCCAGAACAGCGCTATTGCTCCATCGGCTCTGACAACCATCTGGGCGGTTGGCGCGCGACGACGCATCTGGCGCGTCTGGGGCGTCGCAAGATCGCCTTCATGGGCCAGACTGACGCGCCGGAGATGGGGCAACGCTATCGCGGCTATTGTGATGCGCTGGAGGAAAGTGGCCTGACGCTTGATCCAGACCTGACGGCTCAATCCTTCTTCGCGGTTGAATCGGCCGAGTCCTGGATTGACTCCATGCTGGAGCAGGGCCTTGAGTTCGATGCGATTTTTGCCGCGACCGATCTGATTGCGCTGGGGGCCAAGCGTGCATTGCAGCGTGCCGGGCGTCGCATTCCCGAAGATGTCGCCATCGTGGGCTACGACAATATTTCCTTTGCCCGCTACTCCAGCCCCTCGCTGTCCACCATTGACCAGGACATGGCCAAAGCGGGTCGGCTGATGGTGTCCAAGCTGCTGGATCGCCAGGGGCGCGGGGCCCCGGCATCGGAATATCTGGCAACAGACCTGATCGTGCGCGAAAGCTGCGGCGGCTAGACGCTTAGCGCCGGGCGAAAAGGCCCTGTAGCGGCTTCAGTTGCCCAGTTTCCGGATCGGCTCCATTGATCGCTTCAACCACATGCCAGCCCTCTGGCAGCGGGAACTCTGCTGAAGCGTGACCGAGATTGAAGGCACACAGGATCGCCTCATTACCTTCGCCGCGGGTAAAAACCAGCAAGTCATCATCGGAGGCCACGAACTCGATCTTCCCGATTCGCAGCGCCGCAAACTTCTTGCGAAGGGCAATGGCTCTGCGCGTATGATGCAAGGTCGAGTTCGGGTCGTTCTCCTGGCGGTCAACCGCCAGATCGACATGGTCGTCCGAAACCGGAAGCCACGGCGTACTAAGACCGAAACCGGCGTGGAGCTGCGTACTGCTCCAGGGCAGGGGTGTTCTGGCCCCATCGCGGCCCAGCGTCAGCGGCCAGTTGGCGATGGCTTCAGGATCCTGAAGGCGCTCGAACGGCACCTCGGCCTGGGGTAGACCCAGCTCCTCACCCTGATAAAGGAAGATATTCCCGCGCAGAGCGGTCAGCAGCATCACCGCCATATCGGCAAAGGCCTTTGGGTCGCGGCCCTTTGCCCAGCGACTGACAGCCCGCGGTGCATCATGGTTTGAAAAGGTCCAGCTCGGCCAGCCCTCTCCGGGGTTGCCGGGCCATTCTTCCATGGCCTGACGGACCAGCTGTGGGGTCAGTGTGTCGGCATAGAGAAAGGTGAAGCCGTAGGCGCTTTGCAGCGTATCATCGCCATGTGTGAAGGCCTTCATCTCGGCATCGGAATGCTCGCGATCGACCTCGGCCACCATGAAGGAGGCTCCGAATTCGTCGCCCACCGCGCGCAGGCGTTTGAGGAAGTCGACAATGGCGGGCTGGGACTGGTTGTAGAGATGCTTCTGGAAGTCAAAGGACCGGGTACGCGCCCGATCATTGCCCTCGCGCGGCGGATTATCGCGGAGCTGGAGATCGTGCATCATGAAGCTGACCGCGTCGAGGCGATAGCCATCAACACCGCGCTTCAGCCAGAAGCGCATGGTGTCCATGATCGCGGCCTGAACATCGGGGCGGTGCAGGTTGAGCTGGGGCTGAGAGCTTAAGAAGTTGTGCAGATAGTACTGGCCGCGGCGGGCGTCCCACGTCCAGGCTGCCCCCCCAAAGACTGACTGCCAGTTATTCGGTGGCGTGCCATCCGGCTTTGGGTCTGCCCATACATACCAGTCCGCACGTGGTCCAGTCCGGCTGGTGCGGCTTTCCTTAAACCAGTCATGTTCATCAGAGGTGTGTGAGAAGACCTGATCGATGATCAGCTTCATGCCTAGCCGATGGGCCTTTTCAATCAGGTGATCGAAGTCTTCGAGCGTCCCGAATAGTGGGTCCACCTGGCAATAATCAGATACATCATAGCCGAAGTCTGCCATTGGCGACTTGAAAAACGGCGACAGCCAGATCGCGTCAGCCCCCAGTGAAGCAATATGCTCAAGACGTTGCGTGATCCCGTTGAGATCGCCCACCCCGTCTCCGTTGGAATCGCAATAGCTGCGTGGGTAGACCTGATAGATCACCGCGCCGCGCCACCAGGGCTGCGGGCTTGATACGGCGTCTTGTAGCGAGGTCGCATCCAGTGCTGTCACGCGTCGTCTCCATTGGTTGGCCCTTATACACGACGCGCTGTCGTCTCCAGGCCCCGCACGCCTTGCAACATCAAGAATGCGATTTGCAAATCAAGCATTATTTTGCACTTTCTTGCAAGTGTGCAAATCCGCGTCACGAGTACAAATATCTCAAAATGCTTAGCTATTATTGACACATATAGCTATAAAATTTCTCGGTGCAGCATGGGCGAGGGTGCGTGACCCTGTCGCATTAGCAAAATTTGCACTTGCTGCTTTTAAAAATTCTCATTAATTTGCATTCATTACATAGCACGGTCCGCAATCTGTCTGGCGGCCAGGGGAGGGAATAAAATGGCTCAATCACGCATGTATCGGCGTGTGCTTCTGTCAACGACGGCCGCCGGCATTGCGCTGGCCATGACCGCCGGGGCACTCGCACAGGAAGCTGAAGACACTCAGACCGACGACGTCATCACCGTCACCGGTATTCGCGGCTCAATTCTCAGCTCCATTGCTGAGAAGCGCGAAAACACGTCGATCGTTGAAGCGATCTCCGCAGAAGATATTGGCAAGCTGCCAGACGTCTCAATCGCTGAATCGCTGGCGCGTCTTCCCGGCCTTGCCGCTCAGCGCGTTCGTGGTCGCGCTCAGGTGATCTCTGTTCGCGGCCTGGGTCCGGACTTTACCACCGCACTTCTCAATGGCCGCGAGCAGGTTACCGCTGGTGACAACCGCGGCGTTGAGTTTGACCAGTACCCCGCCGAGCTGATCAATCAGGCGATCGTCTACAAGACGCCAGACGCCCAGCTGGTCTCTCAGGGTCTTGCTGGTACGGTCGACCTTCGCACCATCCGTCCGCTGGCCTTCGGTGAGCGCACGATCAGCCTATCGGGGTCCTATGAGGTCAACTCCAACGGCAGCCTGAACCCGGACTTCGATGACAACGGCTACCGCATCACCGGGACCTATGTGGATCAGTTCGCCAACGATACCGTTGGTGTTGTGTTCTCCATCGCCCACCAGGACACGCCAACCCAGGGCGAGCGCTACGAAATTTGTAACTTCCAGGATCGTGGCGGCGCGCAGGCTCCTGAATGCTTCAAGATGTTTTCAGAATCGCGTGACCTGGATCGCACTGCGGTTCTTGGCACACTGGAATTTGAGCCGAACTCAACAGTCAACGCGTCGCTGGACGTGATGTATACCGAGTTTACCGATGGCGGCATTCGCCGCGGTCTTGAGCTGCCGACCGGAACCTGGCTCGGTGGTTCCAACACCGGTCTCGACCTTTTCAACTCAACAGTTGAAAACGGCCTTGTGACGTCTGGTGAATTCCGCAATGTGTTTGCCGTGGGGCGTAATGACGTCCAGGAGCGCACAGCGGAGCTGTTCTCCATTGGCGGTAATGTCCAGTGGCAGCCTATCGACAATTGGACCTTTGAAGGTGACCTGAGCTATTCGCGCGTTGAACGCTCTGCGCTCGACTTTGAAAGCTATTTCGGCTTTGCCGAAGGTGGCTGGCCGAATTACCCGTCCGCCATCGACAATATCGGATTTGAGCTTGATGGTGGCGAGCGCTATCGCTTCTTCTCCACCGTTGGCTCTGACTATGCTGACCCGAACCTGATGGTCCTCACAGACCCGGGTGGCTGGGGTCAGGATGGCTTCCACAAGATCCTGAATACCGAAGATGCGCTGACCGCCCTGCGCGGCAGTGCCACGCGGGAGTTCAATGAGGGCTTCTTCACCTCCATTGAGGCTGGCATGTACTACACCAGCCGCGAAAAAGAGCGAGAGACGATCGAGAGCTTTGTTGATCTGGCCAGTGGCAATGGCGCTGACCCGTTCCCGGCTGGTTCGGTCTTCGGCTCCACCAGCCTCGGTTTTGTGTCCAACATCAACGTCGTGGCCTACAGCCCGACCGAGCTGTTGAACAACGGTACCTACACGCTTCGCCCGCTACCGCTCGGCTTCATTCCCAACAAGCAGTGGCAGGTCGAGGAAGAAATTCTGCTGGGCTATGTCCAGGGTAATTTCGAGCGTGACATGGGCTTTGCCTTCATGCGTGGTAATGCGGGCCTTCAGGTCGTGCATACCGACCAGAGCTCAACCGGTCCGATCGGCTTTGGCACTGGGTTCCTGCCGGTCGTCTCTACCGATGGCGATACCTATACTGAAGTCCTGCCTAGCCTGAATGCGGCATTCGAGGTCACTGAAGACTTCTATATTCGCATCGGCGCCGCCCGTACGCTGGCCCGGGCCCGTATGGATGACATGCGCGCATCGGTGGGCGTGGGAACCAATTCCACGATCTGTCCTCAAAATCCGGACGGCTCCCTGCAGGCCTTCATCCCGGGCGCGGATCCGAACGGCACCTGCGTGAGCGGTGGCTCGGGTGATCCGCGTCTGCGTCCGTACATGGCCGACAGCTTCGACATCGGCTTTGAGCATTACTTCGCTGATGGCGCGTACTGGTCGCTTGCCTTCTTCCACAAGGAAATCGACTCCTGGGTCTTCGGCAATGTTGGCCGCAACGTCGTCGTGCCTGAAGTGGTGGATTCCATCTTTGGTGCCGGAACCGCTGCGGCGAACCCGGGCATTGAGCAGGCACGCTATTTTGCACCGGAGAACTCTGACGGTGGCTGGCTGCGGGGCGTGGAAGCGTCGCTGAGCCTGCCAGGTGAAGTGCTCACGCCGACGCTTGAAGGCTTTGGCATCTTTGCCACCTACTCGATCACTGACAGTGAAATTCAGCCGTCGACAGCCGCAAACCCGATTACCATTCCGGGTCTGTCCGAAGATCTCGGCAACATTACCCTCTACTATGAGCGTGGTGGCTGGGAAGCCCGGGTCTCAAATCGCTGGCGCGGCGACTTCCTGGCAGAGTTGCCAGACTTCACGGGTCAGCCGGATTTTCGTTCCGCCTTTGATGAGTCGGTTGTGGATGCCCAGATTGGCTACGAATTCACCGAAGGTGATCTTGATGGTCTGACCATTCTGTTCCAGGCCCAGAACCTGACCGACGAGCGCTTTGGCACCTTCATCAATGGTGATGAGCGCTTTGCCCGGAACTGGGAAGAATACGGCACCACCTACACCCTGCGTGTGAACTGGCGCCGTTAAGGAACGCAATTCCTTCCAGACTGTGTGAAACTGACCCTCGCTGGACAACCAGCGAGGGTCTCTTTTTTCGCTGAATCGGTCGCACTCAAATTGCTTGACCCCAAGGGGTGGTGCGCCACGATTGCTCTATACAAAAAGGCCGACGGGGAGGCGCTTAAGTGCAGGACTCGCGCGTAAAATCAGTGGTGATTGTTGGCGGTGGAACCGCAGGCTGGATGGCCGCTGCGGCGCTGACACGCTTCATGGGCAAGGGCCTTCAGATCACGCTCGTGGAATCTGATCAAATCGGGATCGTCGGCGTCGGCGAAGCGACCATCCCCCAGATCAAGCACCTCAACCGAGAGCTGGAGATCAATGAAGCCGAGTTTGTTGCCAAAACCCAGGGCAGCTTCAAGCTGGGGATCGAGTTTCTCAACTGGCGCCAGCAAGGCCATGCCTACCTGCATAATTTCGGGAATATCGGCTTCAATCTGAATTCCATCCATTTCCATCACTACTGGATGCGCGCTCGGGCTGAAGGCTCTGACGTTGATCTGTGGGACTTCTGTGTCAACACACAGGCCGCCCGCGCCATGAAGTTCGCGCCGCTTGAAAAGTTGGGCTCTTCACCCCTGTCCGGCATTGCCTACGCCTACCATTTTGATGCTGCCCTCTATGGCCAGTTCCTGCGCAGCTATGCTGAAGCGCGCGGAGCCAAGCGTGTCGAGGGCAAAATCGTGGATGTCGATCAGAACCCCGACACAGGCTTCGTCACCGGGGTGAAGCTTGAAAGCGGCCAGACGGTTGAGGGCGATCTTTTTATCGACTGCTCGGGCTTTCGCGGGTTGCTCATCGAGCAGGCGCTTCAGACCGGTTATGAGGACTGGACGCGCTGGCTGAAAAGCGATCGAGCGTTTGCCGTGCCTTGCGCCAACGAAGGGCCGTTGCGCCCCTATACCCAGTCGATTGCCCACAAGGCGGGGTGGCAGTGGCGCATTCCGTTGCAGCATAGAACCGGCAACGGGCATGTCTATTCCAGTGCCTATCTGGATGATCAGACCGCCGCTGAAACGCTTGTGGCCAATCTTGATGGTGCGCCGCTGGCCGAACCGCGCCTGATCAAGTTCACCACTGGTCGCCGCAAGAAATTCTGGAACCGGAATGTTGTTGCGCTGGGGCTGGCGAGCGGGTTTCTGGAGCCGCTGGAGTCCACCTCCATTCATCTGATCCAGTCAGGTATCAGTCGCCTGGTTCCCTTGTTTCCAAACGGGGGTTTCGATCCTGCGACCGAAGATGAATATAACCGGCAAATGGGGCTGGAGTTTGAGAAAATCCGGGACTTCCTGATCCTGCACTACCACGCCAATGAGCGCACTGACTCCCAGTTCTGGATCGATTGCCGCGAGATGGAAGTGCCCGAAACCCTGCAGCGCAAGATGGCCCTCTTTAAGCAAGCGGGCCGCCTCTATCACGAGCAGGAAGACCTGTTTACCGATTCAAGCTGGCTGCAGGTGATGGTAGGTCAGGGGATTGTGCCGCAAAGCTATCACCCCATTGCAGACCAGCTGGACCCGGACCAGTTTAAGGGATTCCTGACCAATATCCGACAGATCGTGACCAGCGCGGCTGACAAAATGCCGAGCCATGCCGACTTCATCGCGCGCACCTGCCCGGCTGAGCCACCCGCGGCGTAGTGCCTATTCGGCAGCCAGGGGCATCGCCCGGCAGTGCTTGTCGATATAGGCCTCGTGGCTTGGCATTGCGCTGGCAGCCCCTTCGATAGCCGTCTTGATGCCCGCCAGATAGCGCGCGCCATCAACGCCGCGCAGATCAACCAGCGGATCATGGCGCTTGGGCATCAGGCCCTGGCCGGTCATCACCGCTAGCCAGCTGGGGTTGGTGAACAGCTCCAGCCCGCGCGCGACCAGGCGGCCATGCTCTTCAAACTGGGCCATCTTGTATTTCAGCCTCTCGGGGATATCCATCTCGCGGCAATACCGCCAGAGCTCCCCTTCACTGCGCTGATTGAGGTGGTAGTGCAGGATCAGGAAATCGCGGATCCCGGCAAACTCATCCCTCATCAGGTGATTGTATTCGGCCGCATTCAGCGCGTGGCTGTCCGCGCTCGGAAACATGGCGATAAACCGCATGATGCCCACCTGAATGAGGTGGAGCGAGGTGGATTCCAGGGGTTCCAGGAAGCCGCTTGAAAGCCCGATGGCCACGCAGTTCCGGTTCCAGAACTGTTTGCGCATGCCGGTGGTAAAGCGAAGGAAGCGCGGTTCGGCCAGCGGCGCACCATCAAGATTGGCCACAAGCGTTTCAGCGGCGGTCTGATCATCCAGATAGGCACTGGAATAGACATGCCCGTTGCCGGTACGGTGTTGTAGTGGGATACGCCACTGCCAACCTGCCGTGCGCGCGGTGGAGCGGGTATAGGGCGTCAGGCCATCACCGCCATGCTCACACGGCACGGCCACGGCCCGGTCCGCCGGAAGCCAGTGACTCCAGTCCTCATAGCCGGTCTGCAGGGCCTGCTCGATCAGCACGCCGCGGAACCCCGAGCAATCGATGAAGAAGTCCGCGTCAAAACGCTGCCCATCCTCCAGTGTAACTGCCTCGATAAAGCCGTCTTCGGCGCGCACAGATACGTCGGCAACCTTGCCCTCGGTGCGCTTTACGCCGCGCGCCTCGGCATAGTCGCGCAGGAAGGCGGCGTAGAGGCCGGCATCGAAATGATAGGCGTAATCGAACGTGGACTGGATCAGGCGACGATCCTGTTGCGGCTGGTCAAACTTGCCCGCCTTGGCCGCGCCCCAGCACATGGAATAATCCTGCAGGTCGCTGGCTTTGCCCTCCGCCTGCGCCTTCAGCCAGTAGTGATAGAGCGGCACCTTGTCGAAGTCGGCCCCATAAAGGCCAAAGGGGTGGAAGTAGCGATCCTCACCGGTTGTCCAGTTGATGAACTCAATGCCGAGTTTGAACGAGCCTTGCGTCTTCGAAACAAAGGTATTCTCGTCAATCCCAAGCTCGCGATTGAAGATCTTGATGTAGGGGATGGTCGCTTCACCGACGCCGACGGTGCCGATGGCATCGGACTCGATGAGATCAATCTGGCACTGGCCCTTGGTGGCGTTGGCAATGGCCGCAGCGGCCATCCAGCCCGCCGACCCACCGCCCACGATGACCAGCTTTCTCACCGGCCCTGAGGCCTTGGTCTGACCGTCCATAAGGCTCGGCCTCCTCCCCTTGAAATCGTTGAACACAGTCTAACGATCAAGGTTGGATATGGAAGCGTGGCAAGTGCGGCCAAAGGGCGGTCTAGCGCCGTGTGGCAATGATCCAGATGGCGTGCACGAGGCCTGGAATATAGCCCAGCAGCGTCAGCAGGATGTTCAGCCAGAAATGAAGTCCGAAGCCGACCTGAAAAAAGACCCCGACCGGCGGCAGGATCACCGAGAAGATCACCCGGAAAATGTCACCAAAGGTGACCGTTGACTGTGACACGACACGCTTCATCGCTGATGCCCTCTCCTAGTCTGCAAATGGGGCTTGAGCGGCCGCGGTGCAAGCTTGCTTTCAATAATGCCCATTGATTTATAGTACGCATCGTATTATTTAGTACGAAACGTATTATGGATAAGGCCATGAATATTACAGCATTGGGATACGCCCTGCTGGGGCTCGTCCGCGCCCGGCCGCGAACCGGGTACGCGTTGCGCAAGGTTTTTGAAACCACCCCCATGGGGGCATTCTCCTCCAGTCCGGGAAGCATCTATCCAGCTTTGAAAAAGCTGGTGAACGCAGGGCTGATCGAGAAGCGCTCAAAGGCGACGGGAGGCAGTGCGCTCCATTATCTGACTCCTCGTGGTGGCGACATGATGATGGCCTGGCTGAGAGCCCCAGTGACCATTGATGAGGTTGCAAGCTCCATCGATCTTGTCCTGTTGCGTTTCGCCTTCCTGGAAGACGCCGGGGATGATGCGATTACACGGCAGTTCCTGTCGAGTTTTGAAGACGCCGTCGCGCACCATACGCGCGATCTTGAGGCTTACCTGACTGGCCCGGAGGGGCAGTCCTTAAGCCGGCATGGCCGCCTTGCCGTGGAGAACGGCATTCGCGGCTTCAAGGCTCATATCCAATGGGCAGCCTTCGCAAAAAGAGAGTTTTGCTTATGATCGGATCAGCAAGCCGATTCATCTTGAAGGCTGGCCTTTTGTGGGCCGCGATCCTTGCCGCATCCGTTGCAACTTCAGTGTTCATCGGGGTGGCTGGCGAGGCGGTACCGGAGGATGGGCCGCTGGCAGCAGGCGTTGCCTTCCTTGTCGTCAATGGGCTTCACGCGCTGGTGCTGGCGGCGATTGCCCACCGTGCCGCGCTCGGTGGCTGGCGGTTGGGACTTGTGCTGGGTGGGACGCTCTTTTTTGCTCAATCCTTCCTGCTCTTGATTGAAGCAGTCTATTTTGCGCAAAGCGTCAGTGTACCGATTGCTGAGCTCGCGGCCGGTAGCATCATTGCGCTTGCCGCTGCAGCGGCGGTCGGGCTGCTTGCCACATTTGTTTTCAACGGTAAGGGTCGCTTCAACTTTGAGTTAGGCAATCGTGTTAGATTTGCATACTCACTGGCCGGCGTCACACTGCTTTACGTGCTGGCTTATTTTACGGCGGGCTATTTCATCGCCTGGGCGGCACCGGAAGTTCGCGCCTACTATGCAGACGGTATCCAGATTGATGTGCTTAATTTGGCATGTTTTCAGGTCTTTAGGGGCTTTATGTGGGCGCTGTTGGCGCTTGTGATCGTCCGCAGCCTTGAACGTGGTCCGCTTGTTGCTGCAGTGGTCGTGGGTCTTTGCTTTTCGGTGCTGGCCTCAGCGCAGCTGCTTTATCCAAACGCCTTTATACCATGGGAAGTCCGATTGCCTCACCTCGTTGAGATCGGCGTGTCGAACTTCCTGTTCGGGTTCACCGCCGCATTGATCTTGCGACGACCAGCTTGATGCCCCTCAGGGCTCAACTTCTTCGCGGACCTGACCGTAAGCGAGTCCGGCAAACAGCGCTGCTCCACCCAAAGTGTTGCCGATCAGGACCGGCAGAATGAAACCAAGTGCATCGGCCACGCCAAAGTCGCCACTGACCAGTAGAACGGTGGTTTCCACCGTACCTGCAATGATGTGTGGGAAGCCGCCAGCCCCCACCAGATAGGTCACAATGAAGACCGTTAAAATTCGCTGCTGGCGGACCGAAGGCAGTTACCAGGCGAGAAGTCCAATCAGGAATCCAGCCGGAATGGCGCTCACCAGATTGGCGAGGGGACCGCGATCCCCGATCTTCGAGACTGCATCGACGACTGCGCCCATCGCATCACCTGTCAGGATGGCTGGATAGGCAAGGCCCACTATGACCGCGCCGACCATATTGCCCAGAAGAACCACGCCCCAAAGCCGAAGCAGAAGTTTAAAGCTCGACATCCCGGGCGTGCGCGTGACAGGCAGCACGGCAGTCAGCGTATTTTCGGTGAAAAGCTGAAGCCTTGCGATCGCGATCAGAATGAAGCCGACCGGATAGCCCAGCGCCGTGATCAGGTGGCTGGCGCTTGTTCCGTCGCCAGCGTGATAAAGCGCACCCATCAGCATGGGAGAGGTGCCCATCGCCAGACCTGCAGTGATGGCGGAAAACCATAGTGCACTGACCGGACGGTTCAGCTCCTCTTCGCCCATCTCGCTGATCGCGGCATAGAGGGTTTTGGGCGCGACATCCTCGCGCTTTACAAGCTGTTCGGCCTTTTTGTCGTCGTGGTCCGGAGTAGAGATGGCGATCACCCAGGTCTGGAATTGGCAAAATTCAATGCCTTCAGACCTAGATCAAAACCGGCCAGCACCAAATCAAGCCACGCTTCGAGGGTACGCGTCGCTGCGTTGGCCCGTCAGCGCTCATCACCGCAGGTCTGAACAGCATCGGTGTCCGATGCCAGGATGATATCGCCCAGGCCGATCTCACCTTCTGCCTCGTTTGAGCGCAGGATGAAGGCGGCGTCCAGCGCGGTCATATTCACCCCGGCCTGGGCAAAGCAGCTCAGGCTTACGCGGTATTCCTGCCAGGGTCCCTGGGTGATTTTGATGGGCACGAAGTGTGAAGCACCATCGGCGCTAGAGGCTCCCACGTCCATCCAGACATCCACGCTGTCAAAGGCGCGGGCCCGGAAGGATATCTCCATCTCGCCATTGGACTCACGCGACAGATCAACACCGCTATCGCTCGCCAGTCGCAAGCCCGCGCCAGCTTCCCGCCAGGTAAACTGGATAGAATCCTCCTGGGCAGTGCGGTCGGTTTGAGCCAGACTGACGGCCCCGGCGTCCAGCCGCCCGGCCTCTGCGGCCGTCCAGGTCTCGTCTGAGCCTGCTTCAAGCACCCACGGAGCAACCGCCTGACCTTGCATGTAGAAGGCTCCGCTCGGGGCCAGGTCTTCAGCCGAAAGGCCAGACTCTTCAGACAGAGCCTCGACCGTTACGGTATCACCGTAGCCGAGCCCATAACCGTAAGCGAAGAGTGTAGTGTCCTGGTTCTCCCCACGATTGGGGCCACCGCCAACCGCCGTGTTGGGCCATGAAAAAGACAGGCGTCCGGTAAACTCAAACGTCGGATCAGTGCGAAACAGCATGTCTGCAATCCCACCTCCTTCGGTGCCAGGCAGCCAGGCTGCGATGAAGGCATCAGAGGCATTGATTTCAGGGTTGGTCCACATGGGGCGCCCGGACAGGAAAACGCTCACCACCGGCACACCGGCATCGCGGTAGCTGCTCAAATGGCGGGTATCAAAGCCTGGAGACTGAAAGGCGAGGTGGTCCCGGTCGCCCTGAAATTCTGCATAGGGGTTCTCGCCATAAACGGCGACGACAATATCGGCCTGTGTCGGATCAATCGTCTCACCGCCTTCATCAAAAAGGACTGTGCCACCTGCCGCATCAACGGCCTCGCGAATGCCATCCAGGATGCTCTGCCCGGCTGGAAACTCAGAATTAGGGTGATGCGTGCCGCCCTGCCAGGACAGCGTCCAGCCGCCCGCCGCCTTGCCGATTGAGGCGGCTCCATCGCCCACCACCAGCACCGTCATGCCAGGGTCAAGCGGCAGGACACTTGCGTTATTCTTCAACAAAACAAGGGATTCGCGGACCGCCTGCCGGGCCACTGCGCGATGCTCCGGTGCTGCCAGGATGTCCATGTTGTTGGCCAGTGGGCGCTGGCTGGGAGCGACTTGTTCAAACAAGCCAGACTGAATCTTCACACGCAGGATCCGACGCACCGCATCGTCCAGCCGCTCCATGGAGATGCGGCCAGCCTGAACATGGCCCAACGTGCTTTCATAAAGCTCGCGCCAGCTGCCAGGTGCCATGTACATGTCGACGCCGGCATTAAAGCTCTCCGGACAGTCGGTCGCCGTGCATCCGCGTACCAGCCCGTGGCCATTCCAGTCGCCGACCACAAAACCGTTAAAGCCCATACGGTCCTTTAGCACATCGGTCACAAGGCTCTGATTGCCGTGCATGCGCACATCATTCCATGCCGAGAACGAGACCATCACCGTCTGAACGCCTGCAGGGATGGCAGTGTAATAGCCCTGGGCATGAATATCGCGCAGCTCGCCCTCGCTGATTTCGGCGTTGCCCTGATCGCGCCCGTCGATCGTTCCGCCATCGGCCAGGAAGTGCTTGGCGCTGGAGATGACACGGCCGGTGGCCATGAAGTCTTCGGTTCCTGGTCGCCCCTGAAGCCCCCATACGATGCGCTCGCCATAGGCGCGTACAATCTCCGGATCTTCTGAAAAGCCCTCATAGGTCCGGCCCCAGCGGTCATCGCGCGGCACGGCAAGTGTAGGAGCAAATGTCCAGTCATGTCCGGAGACCGAAAGTTCGCGCGCTGTGATCTGGTAGATGTCCTCTATCAAATCAGGATTATTCGCCGCGCCGAGCCCGATGTTGTGAGGGAAGACAACCGCGCCGCGCAGATTGGCATGACCGTGGACCGCATCAATGCCCCAGATAATCGGGATCGCGATCTCAACCCCGTCTGGGTCCAGCGAAGCGTTAAAATAGGCATCGGCAGCATCAAGCCAGGTCTGCGCATCGGCATAGGGCAGGGGCCCCGGGGCCGAGTTGCCGCCACTCAGGACAGACCCAAGCCGGTAGTCACGCACCTCTTCAGGCGTTACTGCACCGCTGTCAGCCTGGATCGTCTGGCCGACTTTCTGTTCCACCGTCATCATGGCGAGGATCGTGTCGATCCGCGCTTCGACCTCAGGATCAAGCGCAAGCGGTTCAATGGCGGGCCACGCCATGGGGGTCGCGGTCGCTGCGTCAGGTAGATTCACAAAGACCGGCTCGGCCATGCCGGGGCGTTCCTCCATCGCAGCCTCCTCAGGCCCACAGCCCACCAGGCCGAGCGCGGCACACAAGGCGACAAATGAACTGCGTGAATTTAGCTGAAACTGCATGGCCATGGACGCCCCCCCTTAAAAGCTGGACGCGATTAGACACCGGAAACGGCAAACCCGGTCAACAGCATACTGACAACGACGGTCAATTTGGGGATGGGGCAGGCAGGGCCAGGGGCCAATCCAACCAGCGCCTTTGGCCGCCAGACATCATATTGCGGGAAAAGCTGGCGGAGAGAGAGGGACTCTCCGCTATATCTAATAAAGCTATTATAAATCAGTTACTAAGACATAAAAGAGTGTACCGAATGAAGCTGTAACGTCCCGTTACACATTGGAAGTTCTAGGCGGTGGCGTCAAGCGCCGCTAGCTCAAGCCCCGATAGCTCGGCGTCCACCTCATGCACCCTCCCGGCCAGCCTCTCCCAACCAATCAGCAGTGAGATAAGCGTCTCCCAGTAGCCGTTAGCGGCTATTCAGTGTTTGAAGCTTTCGTTTGATTTTGGTTGTGTAGTGCTGGAGAGAGCATAGTCTCTTTTCTCCGACAAATTGTACAATTGCGTCTGAGCTAAGGAACGCCAATGATTGCGGTAACTACGCCCCAAAAGATCGCTGAATCTCCGGGACGGGGTATTGAGCTACAGCAAAGCATTCCCGACGACGCATCGGCTCCTCGCTTACACCTCCGGCGAGAGGTTTTAGATGGTTATCCGAACCTAAAGCGCGCCTACACTGAGCTGACAATTGGTGCGGGTGTTGCACTTGTACTCGCAATTCCTTCTGGGTTTGCCTCAATTGGCTTTGGTGTCATTGTCGGTGGGCTTTTTTGGTATTTAGAGCGATACCGTCCCGCCATGCTCGGAGAACAGGAAAAACAGTTTTTTCTGGAGATAAGCGGGTCCGCTGAAGCAGCTGCCCTCCTTCAACAGGAAATGACGCAGAGACGCTGGAAGAAGCCTGACTTGGTAACTCTTGCAGAAGAGGTGGGACGGCGAGCGCAATACGCTGAGCGGACGGATTACTTCTGTAGCGAGTTTTGCATCCTCTTGTCCGAGCTTTCTGGCATCCACGGTTATAGCTTGGAGCAAGGATGGTCCGCGTATCGGCAGTGGCGCAATGGCTATCGTGATGAAGACTTGAATAGTTCAAGCCGCGCAGAGCGGATCGACAACATGTTCGGATATATAAAATCCCATACAACGTCGGACGGAGTTTTCCGACCAAGGTAACTGATGCGCTCAGGTTTCAGCTTTAGTGCGGAAACATGAAAGGCATTCAAGAGGGGTCGTTCAAATTACCAAACAATCTGTCGGGTCTCTTGATGTATAGCGCGGCGCGAGTTTCCCCCTTGCCCCCTCGCGCTCCGTGAGAGTGCGAAGGCTGGGGGTGGAGGGTATGTTATTAAATTATTCTCTCGTGAGGGGGGCGTTGAATTTAAGTGAGATGTCAGCGCCTCGAAGGGTCTCAGGTAGGGTACCAAACAAAAAGCGCTGAAGGCTCCCACATCCTAGCAAAAATGGACGCGAGGGGCATTGTAGCCCCCCTACTCAGCCTGTAATGCCCGATATACTGACGCCCGACCGATGCCCAGTCGCTGAGCTATCTCGGTCTTGGCGACACCCTGAGCAGCGAGAGCCTTGATCTCTTCAGCCTTGGCCATCGCTGTGGGGGCGCGTCCCTTATACTTCCCAGCTTCCTTCGCTTTGGCGATGCCTATCCGTTGGCGCTCAAGCATCAGCGAACGCTCGAACTCTGCGACCGACCCGATGATGCCCATGACCATCTTCCCATGCGGTGTCGATGTGTCTAGGCCCATGTCTAGAACCCTGAGTCCAACGCCACGTGTCTCAAGTTCAGTCCTGATCGACATCAGGTCAGGCAGCGAGCGTGCTAGGCGGTCCAGCTTCGTCACGACCAGTGTGTCTCCCTGTCGAAGGTAGGATAACGCGGCGTCGAACTCAGGGCGCTCTTGAGCTACCGCGCTGACCTGTTCGCTGAAGACCTTGGTGCACCCTTCTCTTTGAAGCGTGTCGAGCTGATCTTGGTAGCTGTAGCTCTGATCGACCGTTGATGTCCTGGCGTATCCGACTGTCTCACTCATGTCTGTCTCCTAGTGTGTCTCAATGACATTTGAGACATATGAGTCCGACTGTATCAGAAGTCAATATATGATTTGTGTGATACACTCGACCTGAGCAGCTGAGGCGTACCAATAGAGCATGGTCTATTGAGATGCCTCAGGCAGTAGAGGTCGCCGTTTCTGGTTTTCGTGCGTAGCCCATTTGGTTCCGATCAAACGTCGAGACCTCGTCTCCGCCAACGCCGTCTGGATCGGCGATTGGTTGCCCATCTTCGTCGGTTTCTATTTTGTGCTTGAAGGTCTTGTAACGCCCAAGCGCTTTGAGCGCATCATGAAGCTCGCCTTTGGTTTGCCCATACCAACCACGCATCTTGTCGGTGGCGTTCGTGTATCCCTCCCAGTGGTCGAAGAAGGTGCTGACGCTCCTACTGTAAGAGTCGACCGCTGGTCCAACCTTGCCACCAAGGCCAGAGGCGCGAGCTTGTGCTTTGACCTCGTCAATGCGCGCGATGAACTGCCCTCTTAACGTTGTAGCCACATGATCTTGAAGCTTGGCCCCACCACCGCGACCGAACGCTATATCCGCCAGGTGTCTTTGGATCGAAAATAATTGTGAAGCAGCGTTATCACGTGCAGTCCGCCTCGCAAGATATCCCCTGAACAGAAAAACACCGAGCGTCAGCACCACTGAGGTAATCGGATGGTCGAGGCGGTCGAATCCGGAGAGCGCCGCTGCGGTTATCCGTTCTAGATCGAAATTGGTCATCGCTCCCTCCAACGCAACTGTTTTGCTTAGCCTAATGCTGGTGCTGTCAGAAGAAACTGCCCGTTAGCCGGCACGCGGTCAGAATGCTAGCATGACCAGCCGCCCACGCCTCCGTCCACAACCACTTCAACCACGACCGATCCCTAGAACGCCGATCCAGATTTAAGGACCTTCGCGACGCCGCCCTCATCGAGTGGCGCGATTGGCTGAGGACCTAAATTAACAGACGCGTCTGCTCTCGTATAACCTTGGCGTAGGTGTTGCCGCAACGGTCCCATTGGCGCATCCAACGATGTAAGTGCCTTGCTGTGTGGTCGAGGGAATAATCACTGTAACCCCACTTCCAGCTTGCGCTTCTGCGTTGGGTTGCCCCAGTAAAACGACACCAGTGCTCGAGCCAACGGCTAGTGCTAGCATTATTCCGAAGACAGACGCGATCTTAGCCAATTTCATTTTTTTCTCCCAGCAGAAGGCTTTTAGGTGTTCATACCGAAGCATGAAATGGAAGGATAATGCCACCCCTCAATAACTCTTTTTTCGGATGGCGAAGTACAAATTGAATCATTAGAGAAAATCTATTTGGAGCGTCTTAGGGCATGGTCTAATGGCTCATGGTCGATCATTAACTTCGCCTTAAAGGAGAGCGTGATTATTTTGGACGTCTTTTTTGTTGTAGGAAATAGTTGTGCAATGCCTTTGACGAACGGTGAGTTAGGTCCCATTCTAGCAGCCATAAGCATTATGGCCTTAAACGTTTCTACGGCGTATGGCGACGAACGGCTATCCTCAACCATATCGTCACAAGACCGGCTAGAGCGAGTTCTTGAGCTTTATGCAGAATTTCCCGATGGTCAGGAGGTCGTGGAGTATTTTGCCTGTCAACAGGCGCGAGCTGTTCGGCGTGAAATTCGAAATCAACTTCCTGAAAATACTATAATTCACCTTCCGGAAGATATATTCCCCGCCGATAATAACCTCAAGCATGAGATAAGAACACTTACTCAGAACCTCCCTCGGCAAGAATCAACTGAATATCGGTCGGAAGTTGCGAGGTGGGCCGACTATCAAGTAACTTCTGACAATCACATTGATGATTGTGCTAACCTTCTTCTGCCATACGTCTCAGTTCAAGTGACCATTGTGGGGCGCATTGAGCGGTCACCTCTGAGCCTGCCAGAGGAAATGCATCCTAATGCGATCGAGGCCGCCAATTTGATGCGGCTTGCGTATCTTGAAGAGCTTGGACCGGAAGCATGGGATTATCTAGTTTGTGTTGTAAGCCTTCGCCTTGAAGATGCGCCGGCTTTGGAGCCGGGGCATTCTTTCAGCAGTCCGCAATATGTTAACGACCCGTTTGGCCAGCAGAGGGTGGAAGAGCGCCTAGATGCGCACAAGGACGATTGGCAAGCCGCTGGCTTAGACCTAAGCGGTCATAGCTTCATTTGGGCATTAGAAACAATTTCTGAGCCTAGATTTCTTGAACTTGGTGTGGAGTTCTGTTCTCAAAGACTTCTGGAGGAAGCGGTTACCTCGCAGGAGTTGCTTGATCGTTTTAGAGAGAACCAAGCTATTTTGAATAGAGGTCGGTAAAGTCAGATAAGGCGGCTAGCTTGTTGAAGTACTGTCACTTCCAATAACCCAAGTAAGATGGGCGGGGCATGCCGGTTCCGATGGCTGCCCCACTTTAACCGGTGGCTATGTGTACCTACTTAGGTGACCCCACTTCGGATCAGGCAGGGTCGGTGAGCACCACACGCAACGTCATATCTATAGGCAATGACAAGTATCTGGATCCGTGGCTTCGTCCGGCATCGGATGCGATGAAGCAAATCATTGAGTACGCGAAGCACGACATAGAGCGGAGCGAGGACCGAAGGCGCGCCCGCAAGCCAGCCGACCAAGCAATTTTCAACCAAATAGTCGCGGGTGTGCTCTGCGCTATCGCTAAGCACCACCTTCTCGGATTGGATGGCTGGCTAGTGACCACCAGAAGCAATGACCGTCTTGGATCTGCCGGGCGATACAAGTCGCCATTGGCCTCCAAGCCCTATCCAAAGATTTTGGATGCGCTCGCAGCAGAAAACGCCGGGTGGATTGAGCAGCGTATTGGAGTTCAAACTAGGCTCTCTGGTGCGCCAGCGACCACGATCAGAGCTTCAAAACGACTTCAGATTTACCTCGAGAAACACGAGGTCGATGTTGAAGATATAAAGCGCGCTGCTGGTGGTGAGATCATTCATCTCAAGGCACCGAAAAAGGCAGGGTCGGATGGCGCTAAGCTGATCGATTACGAAGACACGGAGCAAACCAAGAATTGGCGGGATCGACTCACTCAGATCAACGAATTTCTGGAGAGCGCTGAAATCATAGTCGGTGATCTCGAGCACGTTGATCCGACACAGGTCGCTCTTCGACGGGTCTTTAATAACGGTCGCTTCGATCATGGAGGACGACTCGTCGGCGGCTTCTGGCAGAGCATGAGTAGTAAAGACCGGTTCAACGAAATCGAGCTGGATGGCGAGTCCGTGGTTGAACTCGACTATCAACAGATGTCGCTCTCGGTCGCCTACGGCCTAGCTGGCCATCCCCTGCCTGCTGGCGATCTCTATGCGCTGGATAAGCTTGAGAGTGTCTGGAATCCGACAATCCGCAAGCGTGTGAAGCAATACACGAACACCATGCTTCATCGGTCATCACCAATGACAAGGCGACCGAAGGACATTGAGCCTCTAATTGTCGCTGAAGGATCTAGTGAACGTGAAATCACAGCATCAATGGTGAGAGAAATGGTGCTTGCAAAACACCAACCTATCGAGGGCTGGTTTGAAACTGGCAGGGGTATGGAATTGATGTTCCACGAAAGTGAGGTTCTCTTTTGTGTGGCCGAGGCCTTGATGAAGAAAAGCATCATTAGCTTGCCCATCTTCGACGCCATCCTCGTACCTGGATCAGCTGCCAGTGAGGCCGAGGGGGTAATGAAGTCTGTCTTTGAACAGGTGACTGGAGGTAAGGCTCGGATCTCTAAAGAGACTGGGGCATCATAGGATTAGTTTGATAGATGGGGGTATGGATATCAACTAAGAGCTGTCTGTCCTCCTTCCCCATAGTAGGACTCATAAGAGCTAGCACGCAGCTGTACGAATGACCGTAGAAGACCCCGACTTCAACAAGTTTCAGAGGAAGCTAATCCGGGCGGATGCCTACCGCGAAACCTGCGTGCTGCCTGAGTGCTCAGAGCCTACCAGCGCGGCTAGCCTTCAAGGTATCAACAAACGTTTCTGCCGAAAACACTACGAGCACTACCAGCGCCATGGAAGCCCTTACAGAGGCTCATACAAGGCCGCTGAGCTTCAATCGGCCCGGAAGGCGGCTAGGGCGTGGCTAAGATCTAATCGCGACTCTCAGGGCGTTCTGGCGGCCTTAGAGCGCATTCGGATCCTTTACCGGTCCGCAGGCCCCCATGTACCGGCCTACCGCCTCAAAGGTATGTTGCCAAAGGAGCGCGCCCGAAAAGCATGGGCGAGGCTTCGGGATGCTCAGGTGGCACCTGAAAAGATTCTCCTAGCTTGGCTCTCAGTAAACGAGGCGATCCGCACCGACACCAATGCTGATACCAAACCCGAATTCCGGCGCGTGCAAGCTGCCAAGCTTGTTCATCGGCTAGCGTCAGGCACCCATAAACGCTGGGAGCGGGAGAGAGCTGACGGGTCGAAGCACGTTGAGCGGCTTGATGTTTACCCGCGCAGCCGTGGGCGGATCTTGAGAGTGCTTGGCGAGGATATCGAACGAGCAATGGAGCCGCTGGGGTTGGATTGATACTCCTCATCGGCTTATGGCCTTAGAGCGCGGTCTGTTGACCTCTCAAGAGCGGGTCTACGGCTACGCCTGAGCCTGGCACCACGTTTAATTCTGCTATGCCCACATGCCGTTCAGTAACTTTTGGTGCCTTGGGTAGCCTGAAGCCGCGAAACGGCCTGTGAGCATAGTTAGATTTCTTATTTCCAGTATCGCTCTAGCAGCTTGTTCGTCACCCTCTTCTGGAGCTTTGCCTTTTCTTTCGCCACAGGTCCGCTGGAGTAAACATCGCCAGCGATTGAGCCGGTAACCCTGCGCTGAAGCCTGTCTATTTCGTGAGGCATCAGCTGGGCATTCTCAGCGGCGGTGGCGTGTGTGCGTCGGAAGCTATGATTATCGACCTCCGCAGCTCCTGATGCAGGCAGGCCCAGTGCATCGCGCACCGCTGCTCTGAGTGTTTTGGCGACATTATGTGAATAACCCTGCGCGCCGGGGGTCAGTTCATCGAAGACCATATCCGTAGGGGCTTTGCCTTTGATTCTGCGCTCAAGAATTTCCAAAGCGTCGGTCGCTACAACTGGGAACCAATCTTTCGTGCCTTTGCCGCGCTTACCGTCCTTCACGATCAGTCCTGTGATTTTGCCCTTACTGGTTTTGGTGACCTGCTCGACCCGAAGAGAGCAGAGTTCCTCAATCCTGCACCCCACAAAGAGTAGCAAGATCACGAGATCGATGTGCTTTGGCTCTTTGAGCAGCCGCTCATGTGTCCGAAGCTTTGCGATTTCCGCAGGCTCAAACGCTCGCTTCTGTAAGTTCTGCTCGGCTTTTATTTTATGGCCGCGCCATGGGTTCATCTGCGCTAGGCCCAGCGGCAGCGCCCACTGCCAAAGGGTCCCAAGACTGCTGACTTTGTCGATCACGGTTTTGGGCGCTTGTCCCCGGTCCAAGAGGTCATCGATATATGTGGTGGCATCAAGGAAGCTGATGTCCCTCAGCTTGGCATCTTCGACTTCGTACCACTCAGCAAACTCAGCCTGATGGCGAAGGCGCTTCTTGCGAGTGCGCTGGTCCGTAATACCCCGCCTGTCACAGTGCTCTTTGTACTCATCAGGCGCTGAGGCAAGCGTGACCTTGCCAATAGCTCTTTCCATCCACTTGCGAGCTGTCTCATCGCCGTGGACCGCAGCAATCTTTTCAACTTCTTGATCCAATGCAGGGTGCTGGTCATCAACCACATGGACGAAGCCAGAAGGCTTGGGCTTATCCTCAAATCGCTCAGCTGGGTCGTCGGAGTACACGGCGACCTTTTTAGTCCGAGGTCGTACCTTGAACGCTTTGGCGTCTGGCAGCTGGTAAACTACCGCCGTCAGCTCTGGCAGGAGAGCGACCGCTTTTGTCTGCGCTTCTCTCCGGTCCTTGGTCTTCAAGCCTCGAACGATTTCCAGCTTGGGCTTGCCCGACGCTGTTGTGTGGAGGTGCTGAAGATCGCTCGGTATGTAAACGCGAATAGCGTATCCGCCACCGCGCCGGGTCAGGAGATTCCACTTCAAAGCGTTCATACCCTATTAGATGTGTAACGGGCCGTTACATTTCAAGGCGGTACACTATCGCCTAAATCTCTGTTTTATATGAACTTTAAAGAGAATGGCGGAGAGAGAGGGATTCGAACCCTCGGAACGCTTGCGCGCTCAACGGTTTTCGAGACCGCCCCGTTCGACCACTCCGGCACCTCTCCGCACGGGCTGCGTGGTGTGGCCCATGAGCGTGATAAAATCAACCGCCAAAAACGGTTCTGATCGACTCCGGGCGTATTTCTGG
Source organism: Maricaulaceae bacterium EIL42A08 (assembly GCA_024178355.1). Classification (GTDB taxonomy): domain Bacteria; phylum Pseudomonadota; class Alphaproteobacteria; order Caulobacterales; family Maricaulaceae; genus Oceanicaulis. The sequence goes on from JAMZNZ010000006.1 coordinate 368,965, forward strand.
TAGTGTTTCGCGTCATACGTGATTGGAAAAGGGGAGTTGTCATGAAGGAACCGATTATCGGTATGGGCATCCTGGCTTTGATGCTCACTTCCTGCGCAACCACAGAAAATATGGATCGTCAGGCACTTGTGGACGCCGGTGAGCTTACTGGCGAAGCAAGTGATGGCTCTCGTGTGAGGTGTGAAAGCGTTCGGGTTACAGGTTCGCGCCTGTCAGAACGCATCTGCCTGACCCAGCGTGAATGGGACCAGATGGAAGAAAATGCGCAGCAGGCGCGCCGTGATCGCGATGAGCAAAATCTGATCACCCTTCCAAGTGCAGCTGATGCGCCGCCGGGCGACTTTGGCGGAGGCCGTGGTCCAACACGGTAACTTCGGTCTTTGTGGGCGTAGATACCGAGTATGTGCCGCCATTCCAGCGGATCAAATTCGCGTACCAGATTAAAAAAATGAAATCTTCTTCGAAAAGGAGTCGACGTGGCGTGTCGGACCACTAGCTTACGTGACAACGACAAGCCTTATCGAAGGGGAAAACAAGATGAAGGTGATTGGTGCTGTCGTCGCAGGATTTGCGGCGCTTGTTCTTGGTGCGTGTGCAACCACCGAAACGTCTAACCGTCAGGAGCTGGTCGATGCAGGGCAGCTGCGCGGTGACCAGACGGATGGTGACCGTGTGCGGTGCGAGAATGTTCGTGAAACCGGCTCTCGCATGACGACGCGCATCTGCCTGACCCAGCGTGAATGGGATGAAATGGAAGAAAACGCCCAACAGGTCGTGCAGGATCGCAACGAGCAGAGCCAGCAGGTGCTGCCGGGTGCGGGTGGGTTTGGCGGCGGTCGCTAAACCGTTTTCCGGATCTGGCGCTCTGGCCTTGTAGAACAGGCCTTTCGCGTTGACTCTGCTTTCATGATCGGCGATAAGCCGCGCTCCGTCCCCGCCGGGTCCTCCTGGCGGGGCGGTTTGTTGTTGACAACGCGGGCTCGGATCCAAGAACCCGCGAAGAAAAAGAGACCCGGTCGGACCCCACTTGAGACAAGGGCGGTTCGGGACGGTTCTGAGCGAAAAAGGAAGATGGCGATGTACGCGGTAATCAAGACCGGCGGCAAGCAATACAAGGTTTCCGAAGGCGACATCCTTCGCGTCGAAAAGCTCGACGTGGAAGCTGGCGACACAGTGTCCTTTGATGAAGTTCTCATGATTGGCGGCGAAGGCGACGCGCTGGTGGGTAGCCCTGCCATCGATGGCGCCAAAGTGACCGCTGAAGTTCTCGACGTGCGAAAGGACAAGAAAGTCCTCGTCTTTAAAAAGCGCCGCCGCCAGAACTATCGCCGCAAGGCTGGCCACCGTCAGTGGCTGACCGTTGTGTCCGTGGCTGAAATCCTGAAGCCGGGTTCCAAGTCCAAGCTGTCGGCCAAGTCGACCAAGAAGGCTGACGCACCGGCTGAAAAAGCGGCTGCGAAGAAAGAAGCGCCGAAGGCAGCTCCCAAGGCAGAGGCCAAGCCGAAGGCCGCAGCCAAGGCTGCACCGGCTGGTAATGACGACCTGACCCAGCTGACAGGTGTGGGCCCGGCCTTCGCCAAGAAGCTGAACGAAGCTGGCGTGACCAGCTTTGCTCAGGTCGCCGCCTGGGACGCAGCCGAGATCGAGCGCCTTGATGGTGAGATTTCCGGTCTGAAGACCAAAGCAGAAAAAGGCGACTGGGTCGCTGAAGCAAAGAAGCTCGGCTAATTAGCCGCGAAGCAGTTTGATAGGAGGCCATCATGGCTCACAAAAAGGCAGGCGGCTCATCGCGTAACGGCCGCGACTCAGAAGGCCGGCGCTTAGGCGTCAAGAAATCCGGCGGTCAGCACGTGATCCCGGGCAACATCATCATTCGCCAGCGCGGCACCCGCTATAACGCAGGTGATAATGTCGGCATGGGTAAAGACCACACCCTGTTTGCCCTCACCGAAGGCCGCGTCGTCTTTGCGCGCAAGAAGGACAAGAAGATGTTCGTGTCCGTCGCACCGCTCGCAGAGGCCGCTGAATAAGGCGATCGACCAGACCGATCGCCTCTCCCCAAAAGGGGGCGATCCAAAAGACCAAGGGGAGCTGGATCGCCAGCTCCCCTTTTTCTTTGCCTCCCCTGAACCGACAAGTTGTTCAAATCCCAGATCGGCAGGAGGCCGCCATGCTGGACCAGGAAATCGAAACGCACGCCGCTCAAGACGCTGACATCATGTCCGTGATCGAAACCGAACGCCTGGTCCTCACCCCGCTTGCCGTGGAGGACGCCGACTGGGTCTCTCGTGAGAGCGGTAAGCCGGAGGTAGCGCGTAATCTGGCCCTGGTACCGGAGCCCAACCCGGCTTTGGGTGTGGAGATATTCATCCTGACCGCACGAGCGCGCGAAGCCAATATGGGCGATTTGGTCCGGGCGGTCCGTTTGAAAGATGGCACGCCCATTGGCGTGATCGGCGCAAACCCGCGCGGTGAAGGCGTGTGGAGCCTTGGCTACTGGTACAAGCGCACGGCCTGGGGGCAGGGCTATGCCACTGAAGTTGGCCTTGCCATGATTGAAGCCCTCCGCCAGCGTGGCGCGCGCCAGCTGGTTGCCGGCTTCTTCAGCCATAATGCCGCCTCGGCCCGGGTGCTCTCAAAGCTCGGCTTTGAGCGCAATGGCCAGGACGAGCCCGAATTCTGCACGGCCCTCCTGGCCAAACAGGCCCAGGTGGGCATGACGAAGACGCTTTAGAAGGCCTTGCACGAGTTTGCTCTCCATGGGTTTCAAGCCGTAGTCCGGCTTGAAACCCATGGCAGCCATTGTGCGCCCAGCTTAATCCCGCCGGATCAGGCCCGACAGCGACGCTGCGATCAGGGCGGATATGGCAAAGCCGGAGATCATGAGGAGCCATTGGAGCCAGAGAAGGCCGCCCCTTGGCGCCCACCAACGTACACCCGCGTCGATGGCATTCGTGACGACGCTGAACGGGCCTGTCTGCTCCCCGACCGTGAAAGCCCAGCCCGGATTAAGCGCGTCGAGCCGCGCCAGAGTTGCCGCGTCGCCGCCGCAGCGCGCAGTTCGGGCCGGCTTCCAGCTGGATTCCTGATCTATATCCACCAGCGGCACGAAAGCGTCGATCACATACATGCCCGCATGGAAGGGCGGCACGGCTTCGGTGAGGTCTGCGGCGGGGCAAGGCGGGCCGGCACCGCCTGCCGCGCCTCGTATGGCGTCCACGTCAGCGCCGATTTGCGCCAGCGCCGCGTGGGGCTGGGCGGGCGTGACAAAGCCCTGGCGATAAGCCGATGCGAAAATGAAAAGCGACACAAGGAGCAAAGGCAGGCCAATGCATGCGAAAGGCCGCGCCGGCCTGTAGCCGTAGCCGGTGAGCTTGAACAACAGCCAGCGGGTCACCCACCAGGCGCGGGCAAGCGCCTTTTGAATCCAGCCGCCCTCCAGCGTGCGGTGCCAAACGGCGCTGTGATGGGCACCCTCCTTGGCCCTGCCAACCTCCCGCGCCTCGGCGGGGTGACCCATTTCGCGTAGCACTTTGATCAGCTGCTCATAGGGCTGGGGCTTGAACGCATCGCCCTCGCGATCCGCCTCCGGCTGGCAACCAAGCCAGGCTTTCCTGTTCGCCCAATCGGTCGGTGAGCGCGAGCCCAGTCGGCCATAGGTAAAGCCGTCCAGAATGAGCTTTGCGTCTTTTTCAAGCCAGGGCTGGCCCTCCGCTGGTTGAAGCGGGGCATCATCCAGAACGGCGCAGCGCGCATTGGACAGGTCCACATCGCCGGCAATGCGCGCCGGCGCACTATCGCCGCTCCATGGAATGGCGAACATCAGCGACGCGCCGATCTCAGCGCTGTCGAGGTCCAGCGCGACGCCTCCATTTGACGGCTTTAGGTGCCCGCCAGACAGGATTAAACTTCCCGCAATCCGCGCGCGCACGAAATCCACCTTGGCGCTTGCGAAGAACCCGTTGCGCAAAAACACATCCGCGCCAATCTCGGCGCAGTCGGCGTCCAGGGCGCGGCCCGTTTCCGCCTCGAACCGTCCGCCAGTATAGTCCAGCTGGCCGCGGATTTGTGAACCCCTCAAGTTAACCTCGGCGCTTGCGAAGAAGCCGTTGCGCAAAAACACATCCGCGCCGATCTCGGCGGCGTCGGCGTTCAGGGCGTTGCCCGTCTTCGCCCCGAACCGTCCGCCAGTACACACCAGCTGCCCGCGGATTTGTGAACGCTTGATACTTACCTCGGCGGCTGCGCGGAAGCCGTCGCACAAAAATACATCCGCGCCGATCTCGGCGGCGTTGGCGTTCATGGCGCAGCCGAACGTCGCCCGCAGACGCGCGCCTTGCCAGAATAGCCCGCCGCCGATGCGCACGCCACGCAAAGCGGCTTCGTGCGAATCAAGGTCCCATGCCTGAAAATCGGCTTCGACCCTGAGCCGATCGCCGGAAAGCTGACCTAGCGCCGCGCCAGCGAGGTCGAGGCCACCCAGCATGGCGCGGTCGAGGGTGAGGTTGCCAACGGGCGCGGGGGGCGTTTCCGCCCCGGGCTTGCGCGCGCCGGAGCCTCCAAAAACGCAGCCGCGCAGCAGCATCGCGCCGGGAAACCGGCCGCCGGTGAAGTTCAGATCGCCGGTGACAACCGGACGGTTCGCGATCAAATGGTGCGCGCGCCAGTCGCATTCCGCGGTGATGCGGCGCTCGCGTTCCTCATCTTTTTGCTCTTTCGTCCAGAAGTCCGGCAGCGGCTCGAACTCCCCCATCGCCTCCATGTCCTTTTCCACGTCGGTGCGATCCACCGTCGCCAGATTGTCGGTGACCCAGTCGATCACCAGAGCCTGAGCAAGGTGGCGGCGTTTTGGATCAAGGCTATAGGCGTCAAGACGCTCGGCTTCGGCTGTCGGCGGGGTGCAGCCGCTCATATGAGCCCCTTCAACGAACAGAATTGCGCGGATCAATTCGGCGCGGACGGTGATGGGGTCGTTTGGGTTCTTCCTGTTGGCCTTGCACCACTTTTTATGAAACACCGGCGTCCACTTCTCCCCGGCCTCCAGCGCGGCGCAGAAGCTCATTTCGCCGAGGGAACGGCGAATGCGTTTCGGGTGGGTGGACGTCTTGGCCATGGATGCTCCTCACTTACACCCCCACGTTTCAACGCACTCCCCCGTCCGTCAAGCCGCACACCCCCATCGCGTCAAGCGCGGCCTTGCGCTATAAGGCGCGGTTCACGTTTAAAGGCAGTGCCACGCAATGAAATTCCTCGATCAGGCCAAGGTGTATGTGAAGTCCGGCGCGGGCGGGCCGGGGTGTGTCTCGTTCCGGCGCGAAGCCTTTGTGGAATATGGCGGCCCGGATGGCGGTGATGGCGGCAAGGGCGGTGATGTCTGGGTGGAGGCCGTTGAAGGGCTCAACACCCTGATTGACTACCGTTACCAGCAGCATTTCAAGGCTGAGCGCGGGCTTAATGGCTCCGGCCGTAACCGCACCGGCCGCGATGGCGAGGACATGGTGCTCAAGGTCCCGGTTGGCACTCAGGTGCTCGATGAGGACAAGGAAACCCTGCTGGCCGACCTGACCGAGGTAGGCCAGCGCGCCATGCTGGCCGTCGGGGGACGTGGCGGTAAGGGCAATGCCCATTTTAAAACCAGCCGCAATCAGGCACCGCGCAAGTCCCAGCCCGGTGAGGGCTTTGAGGAACGCTGGGTGTGGCTTCGCCTCAAGCTGATTGCCGATGCGGGCCTGATCGGCCTGCCGAATGCGGGCAAGTCGACCTTCCTGTCAGCGGCCAGCCGCGCCCATCCGAAAATCGCGGCCTATCCCTTCACCACGCTGCATCCGCATCTGGGTGTCGTGGATATGGGCGAGAGCAACCGCTTTGTGCTGGCTGACATCCCCGGCCTGATCGAAGGTGCCCACGAAGGTGCCGGCATCGGCGACCGTTTCCTCGGGCATATCGAGCGCTGTGCGCTTCTGGTTCACCTGATTGATGCCACCGGCGAAGACCCGGTCGAGGCCTATCGCGTGGTGCGCGGTGAGCTGGATGCCTATGGCGCAGGGCTCGGCGACAAGACTGAAATCATCGGTCTCAACAAGATCGACTCGGTTGAGTCTGAGCGCCTTGATGAGCTGGAAACCGAGCTGAAGGAAGAAACAGGTGCCGAGATCCGGCGTTTGTCTGGTGTCACTGGCGACGGCGTGAAGCCGATGCTGGGTGTGATCTGGCAGGCGGTGGACGCTCGTCGCAAAGCCGAGATTGAAGCGAAAGAGCGCGCCGAGGCCGAAGCGCGTGGTGAGACCGGCTGGAAGCCGTGACTTCTGGCGGTGCACGTACCGCGTCCAGGCGGGTCGTCATCAAAGTGGGCTCGTCCCAGCTGGTCGATCCTGAAACCGGCCGGGCCCGCTCTGATCGCTTTCATGCGATTGCAAAGGATATCGCGACGCTTCACCGCGATGGAGCTGACGTGGTTCTTGTCACCTCAGGCGCTGTGGCGCTGGGCCGCCAGCGGCTGGCGCTTTGGCCAGGGCGGGATGGCAGAACGCTTGCGCAGAAGCAGGCCGCTGCAGCCGCGGGTCAGCCCGTTCTGATTGGTCTGTGGTCTGCGGCGCTCGACGCTCACGGCCTGGTCGCGGCGCAGGCCTTGCTGACACCAGAGGATACTCAAGTGCGGCGGCGTTGGCTCAATGCCCGTGACACGCTGGATGCCCTGATGGGCCAGCGCACCATTGCCGTGATCAATGAGAACGACACGGTGGCCACCGACGAATTGCGGTTTGGCGATAATGATCGACTGGCCGCGCGGGTGGCCCAGATGATCGGAGCGCAAACCCTGATCATCCTTTCAGATGTGGACGGGCTTTATGACCGTGATCCTCAAGCTCCCGGTGCGCGCCATATCTCCAGCGTTGAGGCTGTCACACCGCTGATCGAAGCCATGGCTGGCTCTGCTACGGGCAGCGGTGTTGGCACCGGCGGCATGGCCAGCAAGCTGGCTGCGGCACGCATGGCGACCGCGGCCGGGTGTGAGGTCATTATCGCCAAGGGCGAAGCCGAGGCTCCCATCATTCGGATCGAGGCCGGAGCGCCGCACTCCCGATTTGTTGCCGCGGTAACAGCGGAACGGGCGCGCCACGCCTGGATTGGCGGGCTACAGGTCGGCGACGCGGTACTGGTCCTGGATGATGGCGCGGCTGAGGCCGTGTTGGTCGGCAAGAGTCTCCTGCCTGCAGGCATTGTGGAGGTGAAGGGGCAGTTTGAAAGCGGTGGAGGCGTTCAGATTCAACAGGCCGACGGCACGCCCATCGCTGTAGGGATTACCCGTTATGGCGATGAAGAGGTGCGCCGGATCAGGGGCTTGAGATCGGATGCCATTGACAGGGTGCTGGGGTATTCGCGGGGCGCTGTGATAGTTCATGCTGACGATCTGGTTCTCGACCCGGCGCTAAAGGGGTAAGTCGTGGACTGTCAGAAGGTGTCGTATCCATGGCCGCTTTGAAATCCGAGACGCTGGCCCCCGGCATGACGGTGGGGCTTTATGGCGGCAGCTTTGATCCGGTTCACACGGCCCATGTGCATGTGGCGCGCACGGCCCTGAAGCGACTGGGGCTGGACCGGGTCTGGTGGCTGCCAAGCCCGGGCAATCCGTTCAAGGCCCACCAGCCCGCCCCGCTGGACGATCGTCTTGAAGCCATTGCAGCGTGTGTGCCAGAGCCGCGTCAGGTCGTGAGCGATCTTGAGGCTCAGCTGGGATCCAACCGCACGCTCAATCTCATCTGCTATCTCCAGGCGCGCTATCCGCAGGTGCGCTTTGTCTGGGTGATGGGCGCTGACGGGCTGCTGCAGTTTCATCGATGGGCTGGATGGACTGAGATTGCGTCCCGGCTCCCCATCTGCGTGGTGGCAAGGCCCGGCGTTGCCATGAAGGCGCGGTTAAGTCCGGCGGCCCGTCAGATGGCCCGCGCGCGCGTCCCGGAAATCTCCGCGACAGCGTTAAAAACCCGACGCCGGGGGTGGACTTACCTGACGGAGCCGTTACACCCACACGCGTCGCGCGAGCTGCGCGGCCGCTCGCCTCAGACCTGAAGCAACCCAAAGAGCCTTCCATGACCGACGCGACCCAGAACGCAGACGGTGGGCTCGCCTTCTTTGAAGACCTTCACCCGCCCGAAGGCGACTTCAAGGCTGATGTTCTGGCCGGGCTTTCAAAGCCGCAGAAGACGCTTGATGCCAAGTATTTCTACGATGCGGCAGGCTCTGAGATTTTTGACGCTATTACCGAAGCTCCCGAATATTATCTCACGCGTACAGAGCTGGCTCTTCTTGATGAGATTGCGCCGAAACTGCGTGCTAGGGCAGGCGTTGGCGCTGTGGTGCTGGAGCCGGGGGCCGGATCCAGCGTGAAAGTCCGCAAGCTTATCGATGCGCTGGAGGCCCCCGCCGCCTATGTGGGCATGGATATCTCGGGCGAGCATGTGAAATCAGCCTGCGCGGCGATTGCAGCAGATTATCCAGGCCTGACCGTCGGCGCGGTGTGCCACGATTTTACGCAAGAGATTGATCTGTCGGCCCTGCCTCTACCCAGCGGCAAGCGGGTGGTGTTCTTTCCCGGCTCCACTATCGGCAATTTTGAACTCAGCGGGGCGCAGGCCCTGCTCGAGGTCCTGCGGGACTATTTGCGTCCGGGCGACGGTCTCCTGATTGGTGTTGATCTGCGCAAGGACGGCGCGACGCTGGAGGCGGCCTATGATGACGCGGGCGGCGTCACGGCTGAATTCAATTACAATCTGGTGCGCCGGATCAACACCGAGCTTGGCGGGACCATCGATCCTGAAGCCCTGCTCTACCGCGCCCACTGGAATCCCTATCGCTCGCGGGTGGAAATGTATCTACAGGCGAAGCGGGACATGGATTTTACTGTTGCGGATCAGGACTTTGTTCTTCGCGAGCATGAAACAATTCATACCGAGAACTCTCACAAATTCACGATTTCGACCTTCCAGGACCTGGCATTGCGAGCGGGATTGAAGGCGGTGGATGTGTGGACGGACGCCACTGAAGCCTTCTCCATTCACTGGCTCGAAGTTCTCGGCGAACCGTGATACAGAAGACTTCGGTTTGATAAAGGGAGACCGGACGCTGTCCACCGAATTGCAAAGCCGTCAGGCTGATGACGTCGCGACCACAGATGTTCTGATGAGCACCGAAGCGCTTGAGGAACTGGTTCTGGCCACGCTGGATGATGACAAGGCTGAAAATGTCATCTCTATCGATCTGGAGGGTAAATCCTCAGTCACTGACATCATGGTCATCGCCTCAGGACGATCGAACCGCCATGTTGGCGCTATCGCTGACCACCTTCTCAAAAAGCTCAAGGACGCTGGCCACGGTCGCGCCAAAGTCGAGGGTCTGAAGACCTGCGACTGGGTGCTGATCGATGCTGGGGACGTGATCGTGCATATTTTCCGCCCGGAAGTGCGCGAATTCTACGATCTTGAGAAAATGTGGTCCGTGGCCCCAGGCGGCGCGGCGTAACACGTCAGGACGTGCGCGCTGAAATTCGCGCCATCGGCCGGATGAAATCCGGGCCCGAGCGCTCGCTTGTCGATGATTATCTGGAGCGCGCTACGGTGCTTGGCCGCAGCCATGGGCTCGGACCGGTCACAGAGCGCGAGATTGATCCAAGGTCGTTAAAGGACAAAGCCTCAGAGACCGAGGCTCTGATCGCAGAGCTGAGCCCGGGAGCGCTGGTTTTTGCGCTGGATGAAACCGGAAAGTCGATGACGTCCATGGCGATCTCCAAAGTGATGGAAACGGCGCGCGATGATGGCGTGCGCGATGCAGTCTTTCTGATCGGTGGGGCGGATGGCCATGCGCGCCACTTGTTGCCACCTGGCGCACGACTACTTGCCTTTGGCGCGGCGACCTTTCCCCATAAGCTGGTTCGCGCCATGGTGGCCGAACAGATTTACCGCGCCGTGTCGCTGATTGCCGGCACGCCCTATCACCGCGAGGGATGATGCTTGCTGCCTTGCTCGCTGCTGCCGCCCTGATCCAGCAGGCCCCCGATCCAGACGAGATCGAGGCGCTGGAGGATGAGGCGGTTGAGATGAGCGAAGCGGCGCGCGCTCGCGAGCTGGAAGCTGAAGCCATCCGCGCCGAAATCGCCCAGCTTCAACGCCGCCTGGTGGATGCCGGCGACCGGGTGCGCGTGCGCGAGGCAGAAGCCAATGCCGCCGTCACCCAACTTGAAGCGCTGGAAGCTGAAGAAGCGGTGTTGTTAAGCCGTCTGTCGGCTGAGCAGGCGGGTTTGGCGCGTGTGCTGGCGGCACTGCAGCGTATTGAGCTTGCCGATCCGCCTGCGCTGGCGGTCAATCCGGACGACGCGACCGAAGGCGCGCGGGCCGCAGGCCTGCTCGCTCAGATCGCGCCAGAGCTGGAACGGCGCGCCGCATCTGTTCGCACACGCCTGGCTGAACTCGAAGCCCTTCGTGAACGCTTGTCGGGCCAGGCTGAAGCGGTGGGCGATGCCCGAGAGCGCCTCGCCAATACCCGTGAAGAGGTAGAAGCCCTGATTGAAGAGCGCCGGGCGGCTGAAGCGCGGCTGCGTGCGGAGTCCGATGACCTGGCTGAACGAGCCGAGGCGATAGCCGCACGGGCCGGAAGCCTGCGAGAGCTTCTGGCTGAGATTCGGCGCTATGCGGCAGTCGAGCCCAGGCTCGCTCCGCGCCCGGCGGTTCCAGATGATCTGAATACCGATCCGGTGCCACGTCTGCGTCCTGAGCGTTTGCCACCGGGTGTGCTGGTTAGTGCGCGGCCTCTGGACGGCCCGATGGACACGCTGCGCTTTGCCGACATGCGTGGGCGCTTAAGTCCGCCGGCATTGGGAGAGCTGAGGATCGGGGCTGGCGCGCGCGGTCCAGATGGTGTTCAGCGCGATGGCGTCTGGTTCCAGACTGGTGCCCGCGGACAGGTCAGTGCGCCCTTCGATGGCCGGGTGGTTTATGCGCGTCCCTTTGGCGGTCTCGACAATGTGATCATGATTACCACGCCAGATGACTACACTTTAATTTTGGGCGGCATGGCTTTGGTCTATGTCAATGAGGGACAATCGCTACTGGCCGGAGAACCGGTCGGGGTGATGCCAGACCGTGCCAATCCGGCTCCGATGCTCTACTTTGGGATTGCACGCGGGACAAATGCCGTGGACCCTGAGGACTGGCTTCGGCCCGAATTTCGCAGGGGACAAGGCTAGGTTCACGTCCTGAGGGCGGATTAAGGATAAGAAACATGCGCTTGCACATTATCGCATCAGCCGTGGCGTTCGGAATTGGGGCAGCGGCCCTGGCCGTTTCTGCTGAAGGGGACGACCGCGCTCGGGAAGAAACCTTCCGGCAGCTGGAGCTGTTTGGTGATGTTCTGTCGCGTGTTGAAGCTGATTATGTGACCGAGCCGGACAAGGCTGAACTGATCGAGAGCGCCATTGAGGGCATGCTCCGCTCGCTCGACCCGCACTCGTCCTACCTGCCGCCGGAAGCTTTTCAGGAGATGCAGGTCTCCACGAGTGGCGAATATGGCGGCATCGGGATCGAGATCACCATCCGCAACGACATGGTGACCGTGATTTCGCCCATCGCCGACACGCCGGGCGAGCGTGCTGGCGTTGAGTCTGGCGATGTGATCCTCGCCGTTGAAGGCGAGTCCATGCTGGGCGCTGACAGCTCTGACGTGGTGGAGCGCGTGCGCGGTCCCGTCGGTGAGCCGGTGACCATCACCTTTGGCCGCGAAGGTATGGACCCGTTCGACGTCACCATCGTGCGCGACATCATCGAAGTGCGCTCGGCCCTGTGGCGTATGGAAGGTGAGGACATGGACGTGCCTTACCTGCGCATCACGACCTTTAACGAACACACCACCGAGAACGCCGTAACAGGTCTTCGCGATCTGGCCGAAGCCAGCGGCGGTGAAATCCCAGGTCTGATCCTTGATCTGCGCTCCAACCCGGGCGGTCTGCTGGAGCAGTCGGTGACGGTCTCCAGCCTCTTTCTGTCTGGCGGTGAGGTGGTGTCCACCCGCGGCCGCGATCCGCGCGACACCATGCGCTACAACGCAGAGCCGGGTGATATGCTGAATGGTGCGCCCATTGTGGTGCTGATCAATGGCGGTTCGGCCAGCGCATCCGAGATTGTCACCGGTGCCCTTCAGGATCGCCAGCGCGCAACCATTGTGGGCATGACCAGCTTTGGTAAGGGCTCCATGCAGACCGTAGTGCCGCTGCGCGGGGGCCGAGATGGGGCGCTGCGCCTGACCACGGCGCGCTACTACACGCCCGCCGGTCGCACCATCCAGGCCACCGGTATCGAGCCGGACATCGCGATCGCCGCACGCCGCATCGATCTTGACGGACCGCAGCGCTTCACTGAAGCCGATCTGCGCAATTCGCTGGAAAACGAAACCGGTGTGGAGCGTGAGGAGCTGGATGAGACGATCATCGAGCAGCCGCCGGAGGACTGGGATATGTCTCAGGACTACCAGCTGCATCGCGCGATCGAGATCCTGCGCTCGCAGATGGAAAGCCAGCAGGCCCGTCTGTAGGCGTTACCCATCTCGTTAACGATTCTTTACCGTAGCCTGAGCGACGTTTGAGGCTGATTCGTGTGCGCGTGTGCGCATGCTCCAGCCATGAACCGTCGCCATGCCCGGACCTGCTCGCTCTTCATCTCCCCTGCGCACGCCGCTTATGGCGGGGCTGGGCGCAGCTGTGGTCATGGCGGGCGGTGCCGTGGGGCTTGCCTGGCTGTCTGGTGCTGAGCCTCAACCGGTTAGCGCCAGCGTGGACATCGCCCAGCCTGAGCCGGTGGTGCTGGCCTCGGCTGAAATCGAAGCGCCCGCTGATCCCTTCGCCAATGCGCCCACCGATGATGTGACGCTGCCGGGTGTGACAGAGACCGAAACCGCGCTGGCTGCGCCTGCACCAGCACCTACGCCGGTTCCAACCCCGCGCGAAACGCCGGTGCGTTCAGGACCACAGGCCCCGCTGCCGGGTCTGTTTGAAGCCGGTCCTGGGGGAGCACCGGTTCCGATTATTGCCGCCGACGGCACCCGGCCGGATGCTGCCTATGCGGCATCTTTCGATGACACGCCCGGTGCGCCGACCATCGCCGTGGTTGTTGGCGGGCTTGGCCTGTCAGAGCGCCTGACCGAGCGCGCGATTGAAACGCTGCCCGCAGAAGTCACGCTCAGCTTTGCGGCCTATTCAGAAAACCTCCAGATGTGGATCGACCGGGCTCGCGCCGATGGCCATGAGGTGCTGATCGAGCTGCCGATGGAGCCGTTTGATTATCCCAATAATGACCCTGGCCCGCACACGCTGCTGGCCGATGCCGGAATGTCGGAGAATGATCGCCGCCTGATGTGGCTGCTGTCGCGCGCGTCGGGCTATGCCGGGGTGGCCAACTATCTCGGGGCCCGTCTGGGCGCGGAGCGTGCGGCGCTCACCCATATCTTTGGTCAGCTGGAAGCCCGCGGCCTGTCCATCTACCACGATGGGGCGGGGCGCCGCGTCGTGCTGGAGGCGGCTGCCAGCCAGTCCGATGCTCGTGTCGCGATTGCCGACCGGGTGATTGATGCCGATCCTGATCCCGATGCGGTGGATCGCCGCCTGCTGGAACTGGAAGCCCTCGCGCTTCAAAACGGCAATGCGCTGGGCCATGGCTTTGCCTATCCAGCCACGGTCGACACGGTGGCTCTATGGGCTGAAGCGCTCGCCGCGCGCGGCTATCAGCTGGCCCCGGCCAGCGTGCTGATGGAACGTCGCCAGGCCCGCGAAGAGCCGGAAACATGAGCGACGGTCACGGGACCGAGCCCTTCCCCGAACACCGCCCCAATGTGGGCCTTGTCCTGTTTAACGGGGCGGGCAAAGTCTGGCTCGGCAAGCGCTACGCCCAGGGCGGCGACTATTGCTGGCAATTTCCCCAAGGTGGCATAGACCCCGGCGAGGACCCGGAGGCTGCGGGCCTGCGCGAGCTCTACGAGGAAACCGGCATTACCGAAGACCTTGTTGAGCCGCTTGGCACCATTGAGGACTGGATTGCCTACGACTTCCCGCCTGAAGTGCTGGGTCAGCGCCGCAAGAACCGCTGGAAGGGCCAGAAACAGCGCTGGTTCGCCTACCGCTTCATCGGCACCGACACCTGCTTTGACCTCAAGGCTGTCCCGCCCCAGGAATTTGAAGCCTTCAAATGGGTGGAGTTAAGCTCCGTCCCGGAGCTCATCATTCCGTGGAAGCGGGAGGTGTATGAGCAGGTCGCTGAGGCGTTTGCGGGGCTGGCGGGTTAGCGCGGGGCCATCGACCACAGCGAAATAATGACGCCCTCGGTCGGGCCGATTTGGCGTATGAGCGAGCTGGTTGGGATCATGCTATTGGTGCCCATGCTCTTTCGGATGGTTTCGGTATCGCTTTCAGATGTGATGATCAGCCTGTGAACGCGATCACCGGCAGGCAGCTCCACGAGCACTTGGCTCTGTGCGGTCATTTCAGAGACGTCAGGTGCGCTCGCCCCACCGCCCTTGCTGGCTGCGGCTTCGGCAATCTCATTGAACGTGGCGACGGCTGTATCAACAGCGCGCTGCAAATCCCAGTCGAAAATAGCCAGCGTGCATCCGCGCCGCGCCGAGCCATTATCGGGGAAGGCGATACGCTTGATAAACACGCGCGGTGCGTTTGTTGAGGTATAGGTTTCAGCCTCGAAGCTGACAAAATTGCTAAGGCTTAGCCCGTCAAGATTGGCGCGCTCCAGACCGAGCTGGCTGGCCCGGTCTGCCATCTGCCCGTCGGCCATGGCTGGCAGGCAAAGGTCTTCAATCAGCTGAGGGATCAGAGCGTCGCTTGCTTCGGAACTTCCGGGGACACGCTCCGGCAGGACGAGCGTATGAGCATCGACTGTGGTGGTTGGCGATGCAGTTGCCGAACAGGCCGCAAGGCTTCCAGCTGCAAAAAGCGAAATCGCAAGAGAGAGTGAGGGCTTTTGCATTTTTTACCTCTAGTAGATTTCAGCGTTGCTGCAATCTCGCCCGATCTGGCGGCGGCCCAGCCCGTCAATGGTAAAGCTGGCATAGCCCGGCTCATCAGCGCTGAAGCCTTCGACATCGCGGAATAGCTCGCCAATCTGTGCTTCTGCTGCGGCGCGGTTGCCCTCAGTTCGTATCAACTCGCCGCGCCAAGTGCCACGATTGCCCAGCGCCTGGTTTACGAGCCCTTCTGGCGTGCCAGCCGGTTGGAAGGTCAGGTGGCCCAGATAGACTACCTCGCCCGGTTCGACATCGACTCGCACGGTGCGATCGGCAAAGCAGTAGGCGGAGGACGCGCCTGCATAAAGGTAGATTTCGCGCAGGACATAGCTGCCCGCATCGATGCGGGTCCCGGCCAGCGGCCAGTCGCGGGCCTGCGGTGTGTAGCGCTGGGTCTCGCCGCGTTCGACAAGCTCGCCGGTCTCTGGATCAACCTCGGCGAACATGAAGGTGGTCAGTGGCCGCCAATCGCCGAAATTCGGTTGTTCATAGGAGAAAACCACACCGCCCTGTCCGTCACGAATACGCTGCTGAGCATCGGCGGAGGTGGTGAGTGCAAAGACGCAGCCTGTGGCGAGCGCCGTGGCGATCCAAGATTTCATCTGATTGATCCTTAAAAGCAAAGCCCCGCGCGAATCTTCGCGCGGGGCTTGCAAAGGTGTCAACCATGAAGCGTGCGGCCTAGTGCGCAATCGCCTGCAGCAGGGCTTCGAATTTTTCCACGCGGCCTTGGGCTTCGCGGGTTTCGTCTTCGTCGCGGGCCTGGCCGAGATCTTCGCGCGCTTCGGTGAGTTGCTTGTTCACCTCAGCGGCGTCCACATCGGCCAGATCGATGGCCTCTTCAGCCAGGATGGTCAGGCCTTCGGAGGTCACTTCAGCAAAGCCGCCGCGGATGAAGGTGCGGGTGACTTCACCGCCAGCGTGGATGGTAATCGCGCCGGAGCGCACCGTCGACATGAAGGGCGCGTGGCCCGCCAGGACGCCGAACTCACCCTCAACGCCGGGCACAACCACCTGATCAACATCGCCCTCAAAGACGCGCTTTTCAGGGGACACGAGGTCAAAGTGAAGTTTGTCAGCCATGATAAGCTGGTCCTTGTCGTCAGCTCACCGCCTTGCAAGCGGTAAAACGGCCCGCGCTGTGGTCAGCGCGGGCCTTATCGTTATGCAGCGTCTGCTGCCAGCTTTTCAGCCTTCTTCACGGCGTCTTCGATGGTGCCAACCATGTAGAAGGCTGGTTCCGGCAGGTGGTCGTACTCACCGTCGCAGATGGCTTTAAAGCCACGCACGGTGTCTTCGACCGGAACCTGAATGCCCGGGAAGCCGGTGAAGATTTCAGCCACGTCGAACGGCTGGGACAGGAAGCGCTCGATCTTACGGGCGCGCGCCACGACCAGCTTGTCCTCTTCAGAAAGTTCGTCCATGCCCAGGATCGCGATGATGTCCTGCAGCGACTTGTACTTCTGCAGGATTTCCTGAACGCGGCGGGCGGTGGCGTAGTGCTCTTCGCCCACGATGCGCGGCTCGAGGATACGCGAGGTGGAGTCCAGCGGGTCCACAGCCGGGTAGATACCCTTTTCCGAAATGGCGCGGTTCAGAACCGTCGTCGCATCGAGGTGCGAGAAGGTCGTGGCCGGAGCCGGGTCGGTCAGGTCGTCGGCCGGCACGTAGACAGCCTGTACCGAGGTGATGGAGCCCTTCTTGGTGGAGGTAATACGCTCCTGCAGAGCACCCATGTCGGTGGACAGGGTCGGCTGGTAACCCACGGCCGAAGGAATACGGCCGAGAAGTGCGGACACCTCAGCGCCGGCCTGGGTAAAGCGGAAGATGTTGTCCACGAAGAAGAGCACGTCCTTGCCCTCTTCATCGCGGAAGTATTCAGCCTGAGCCAGACCCGACAGCGCCACGCGAGCACGCGCTCCGGGCGGTTCGTTCATCTGGCCGAAAACCAGCGAGCAACGCGACCCTTCGGTGGAGCCATTGTGCTCCTTCGGGTCCTTGTTCACGCCGGATTCGATCATTTCGTAGTACAGGTCGTTACCCTCACGGGTCCGCTCACCCACACCGGCGAAGACCGAGTAGCCGCCGAACAGCTTGGCGATGTTGTTGATCAGTTCCTGGATCAGAACCGTCTTGCCCACGCCAGCGCCGCCGAACAGGCCGATCTTACCACCCTTTGCGTACGGGCAGAGCAGGTCGATGACCTTGATGCCGGTCGGCAGGATTTCAGCTTCGGTGGACTGCTCGTCAAAGGCCGGGGCTTCGCGGTGGATCGGCGCGTAGGCGGTTGCGGTCACGTCGCCTGCTTCGTCGATCGGCTCACCGGTCACCGACAGGATGCGACCCAGCGTGCCCGGGCCCACCGGAACCTTGATCGGCTCGCCGGTGTCGGTCACGTCCTGGCCACGCTTCAGGCCTTCGGTGGCGTCCATGGCGATGGTCCGCACAGCGTTTTCACCGAGGTGCTGGGCCACTTCCAGCACCAGCGTCTTGTCGCCGTTCTTGGTTTCAAGCGCGTTCAGGATCTCGGGAAGGCCGCCTTCGAACTCCACGTCCACGACGGCGCCGGTCACCTGTGCGATACGGCCCTTGAGATTGCTCATGGTCTGCCTCTTTCCAATCGGTTCGGCGGGTTATCCGCCGTTGGATATTCTCTTCAATTCGTCCGTTAGACCGCTTCAGCCCCGGAGATGATCTCGATCAGCTCCTTGGTAATCTTGGCTTGGCGGGTGCGGTTGTATTCCAGGTTCAGCTTGTCGATCAGCTCGCCAGCGTTACGCGTTGCCGCGTCCATGGCAGCCATCTTCGCGCCCATCTCACCAGCCACATTTTCCAGCAGCGCTGAAAGAATGACGGTGTTGATATAGCGCGGCAGGAGCGCGGCGAGGATCTCTTCCTCGTCCGGCTCGTATTCATAGATCGCGCCGGCAAGATCCGGGCGCTCAACGCTGCCATCGATGGCGTCGCGAGCCGGTATCAGCGTCTGGCTGCGCGGCTTCTGGCTCATCACCGAGACAAACTCGGAGCTGATCACTTCACACACATCAAAGCCGCCGTCTTCAAACAGGGCCGTGACCTTGTCGCCGATCATGCCAGCCACAGCACCGTCAATTTTCTTGACGTTACGCAGCTCGATGGAGTCGATGATCTTGTCCTTGTAGAGGCGCTTCAGGGCGTCATACCCCTTGGCCCCGACGGTCAGGATTTTCACATCCTTGCCCTGGCTGATGAGCGCAGAAATACGCTCACGGGCCAGGCGGGAGATGTTGGTGTTGAAACCACCGCACAGGCCGCGATCGGCCGTAGCCACAACGAGCAGATAGGTGTCGTCCTTGCCGGTGCCGACCAGAAGGCGCGGCGCGCTGGGGCCGTCCATGGACGATGACAGGTTTGCCATCACCGCAGACATGCGCTCGGCATAGGGACGCGCGGCCTCAGCGGCTTCCTGCGCCTTGCGCAGTTTTGCCGCCGCGACCATCTGCATCGCCTTGGTGATCTTCTTGGTCGAGTTGACCGAGTTGATCCGGTTTTTCAGTTCCTTGAGAGACGCCATTTACTTGTCCTCGCTGATCTCGCACCGCGAGACAGCCTCTCGGAAAATTATAGTTGCGGTGCCTTGAACCAGAGCGGCCTCGTCTACCTGTTGAGGCGACATCGAAAGCATCTGACTCGCATTATTGGCTGCAGCGCGAACCCGAACCTCGTCCGCCAGAATGGCATCCAGTTCCTGGTCCACGCATCCACAATCGGCTTGGGAGTGGCGAAGATTTTCGCACGCATACCAGGTGTCGACGTCAGCCCGGGTCACCGACACCGACGCGGGGTCAGGCGTCGTGGCGCAGGCCGCAAGCGTCAACAGCACAGGTATGGTCAGAAATCGCTTCACCGAAACCCCTTACGCGAAGTTCTTGGTGAAGGCGTCGAGCGCACCGTTGAGCTTTTCGGTCAGCTCGTCGGTCAGCTTCTTGCCATCGCGGATGCCAGCCAGAAGGTCTGCGTGCTCACCGTGCAGGTTGCGCAGCAGTTCTTCTTCGTAGCGGCCAATGTCGGACACAGCGATGTTGTCCAGATAGCCATTGGTACCCGCATACATCACGCAAACCTGCTCTTCCATCGACAGCGGCGAGAATTGCGGCTGCTTCAGGAGTTCAGTCAGGCGCTCACCGCGCGACAGAAGCTTCTGGGTCGAGGCGTCGAGGTCAGAACCGAACTGAGCGAAGGCCGCCATCTCACGGTACTGAGCCAGTTCACCCTTGATCTTGCCGGCGGCCTGCTTGGTGGCCTTCGTCTGAGCTGCAGAGCCCACGCGAGACACCGACAGACCCACGTTCACGGCCGGGCGGATGCCTTGGTAGAACAGGTCGGTTTCCAGGAAGATCTGACCGTCAGTGATCGAGATCACGTTGGTCGGGATGTAGGCCGACACGTCGTTGGCCTGGGTTTCAATGATCGGCAGAGCCGTCAGCGAGCCAGAACCGTGGGTTTCGTTCAGCTTTGCAGCGCGCTCAAGAAGGCGAGAGTGCAGGTAGAACACGTCACCCGGATACGCTTCGCGGCCCGGCGGGCGACGCAGAAGCAGCGACATCTGACGGTAGGCCACAGCCTGCTTGGACAGGTCATCATAGATGATCAGGCCGTGCATGCCGTTATCACGGAAGTATTCGCCCATGGCGCAGCCGGTGAACGGTGCCAGGAACTGCATCGGAGCCGGGTCCGAAGCGGTCGCGGCCACCACGATGGAGTAGTCCATCGCACCGTTTTCTTCCAGGGTCTTCACGACCTGGGCCACGGTGGAGCGCTTCTGGCCGACAACGACATAGACACAGTAGAGCTTGGCGCTCTCGTCATCGCCCTGATTGATGGCTTTCTGGTTCAGGATGGTGTCGATCGCAATCGCGGTCTTGCCGGTCTGGCGGTCACCAATGATCAGCTCGCGCTGGCCACGGCCAACCGGGATCATGGAGTCGATCGCCTTGATGCCGGTTGCCATCGGCTCGTGCACGGACTTACGCGGCAGGATGCCCGGTGCCTTCACGTCCACGATGCGGCGCTCGGCCACGTCCTGGATCGGGCCCTTGCCGTCAATCGGCTCGCCCAGCGCGTTCACGACGCGGCCCAGCAGGCCCTTGCCGACGGGGGTGTCCACGATGGAGCCCAGACGCTTGACCGTGTCGCCTTCCTTGATGCCCCGGTCATCGCCGAAGATCACGCAGCCGACATTGTCGCGTTCCAGGTTCAGGGCCATGCCCTTCACGCCGCCGGGAAACTCCACCAGCTCGCCAGCCTGAACTTCGTCCAGACCGTAGACGCGGGCGATACCGTCACCAACGCTGAGCACCTGACCAACGTCGGAGACGTCAGCTTCAGCGCCGTAGTTCTTGATCTGCTCTTTGAGGATCGCGGAGATTTCCGCCGCCTTGATGGCCATCGCTCTACGCCTCTTTCATCGTTTTGCGCAGTCCCTCAAGCTTTGACTTGAGAGACGAGTCGAACATGCGTGAGCCAACCTTCACGATCAGCCCGCCAATAATGTCTTCACGCACCTCGGTGCGAATTTCCACATCCCGGCCCAGAGCCGTTTTCAGAGCCGTCTTGAGCTCCTTGATCTGGGTTGCAGTCAGCGGATCAGCTGAAATGACATCAGCCGAACTAGTGCCGCGACGCTTCGCGGCGAGCACCTTGAAGGCGCGCAGGATATTTTTCAGATCGCCGGCGCGGCCATTGCGGGCCGTGACTGCCATGAAATCTGTCGTCAGCTTGTGCAGCTTCAGCTTGGCTGACAGCTCGGTCAGGACCGCGGCTTTTTCCGCACCCTTGAACACCGGGCTTTTCAGCGCGTGCGCCAGATCTGCACTCTCGCCAAAGGCGGTCAGCAGCGTTTCCACATCGCCTTCAACCGTGTCGAGCGCCTTGGCCTCATCAGCCAGCTCAAACAGGGCTTTGGCATAGCGTTCGCCAGCTTCGCCTGTGATCACATCCTCAGAAGGGGTCACCGTGTTCGCCGCTTTCTTCTCGTGACTTGCGCCTCAGCGTGAGCCCCGCGACTCGCGAGGCGCGCTTAAGCGCTTGAAGGAACGAGGTTTTTTCCAGAAGTGCGAGCGGGTTAACCAGCTCTCACTTCCAAACCCGGCGCCGAACTAGCACAGGGGTGCGAGGTGGGCAACTGGTACACGTGCCGAAGTGTCGCTGTCATGCAGGTTTATGGGGTCAGGCACCTAGACCTCACAAAAAGCTATACGGCTCGATATCGACCGTCACGCGCACGCTCGACGGCGCTTTGAACCTGGCGGTCCAGGCGCGCATATAGGCGCTGACGTCCACAGTCTTGTCGGCTTGAACGAGGAAACGCCGCCGCCAACGGCCGCGGACGACGCCCAGCGGGGGTTCGGCGGGGCCGAAGACTTCGATGCCGTCGCCTGCTGGAGCCGCGGCGGCAATGGTGCGGCAGGCGTCATCGACAAGCGCGGCATCCGGTGCCGAGACGATCAGCGCGGCAAGGCGACCGAAGGGTGGCAGCTTTAACAATTCGCGCATCTGGCGTTCTGCGCCCAGGAAGGCCTCCCGGTCCCCGGCTTCGAGGGCTTTGAGCGCCTCGTGGTCGGGGTTCCAGGTTTGCAGGAGGGCGCGGCCCGGCTTATCGGCACGGCCTGCCCGGCCTGCGGCCTGCACCAGCGTCTGATAGGTCCGCTCGCCCGCGCGCAAATCACCGCCCGCCAATCCCAGATCGGCATCGACAACGCCCACCAGCGTCAGATGGGGAAAGTTATGGCCCTTCGCGGCGATCTGGGTGCCAACAAGGATATCAATCTCCCCGCGCTCCATGCGTTCGACGAGGCTTCGAACATCCTCGCCGGACTGGGCGGTGTCAGAGGAGAAGACCTCGATACGCGCGTCTGGAAAGCGGCGCACGGCCTCTTCGACGACCCGCTCAACACCGGGGCCCACGCCGATCAGGCTGTCTTCAGCCTTGCATTCAGGGCACAGCTTCGGCTTGGGCATGGAAAAGCCGGTGGTGTGACAGACCAGGCGCCCGGTATAGCGATGCTCCACCAGCCAGCGGTCGGCCTCTGGGCTTTTCATCTTGTGTCCGCAGGCTTTGCACAGAACGAGCGGGGCAAAGCCGCGCCGGTTGAGGTAAAGCAACGCCTGTTCGCCCCGCTCCAGCGTTTCGTTGACGGCGCTGACCAGCGGTTCAGACAGCCAGTTGCCTTTCTCCGGCGGGCTGAGGCGCAAATCCAGTAGCTCCACCTGGGGCAGGACCGAGCCGGTGATCCGCGCAGGCAGGCTGACATGGACATAGCGCCCGGCCTCGGCATTCACCAGGCTCTCCATGGATGGGGTCGCGCTTGCCAGAATGGCGATCGCACCGGAGAGCTTTGACCGCGCTACGGCCAGATCGCGGGCGTTATAGGTCAGCATCTCGTCCTGCTTGTAGGTGGGATCGTGCTCCTCATCCACGATGATCATGCGAAGCTTTGGCATGGGCAGGAAAATCGACGAGCGCGCTCCGGCCACGATCCGCGCCCGTCCCGATGCGGCCTCGCGCCAGCTACGGCGTCGCTCCTTGTCCGACAGGCCCGAATGCCAGCGCGCGGGCTCCACGCCAAAGCGATCTTTAAAGCGCTTGATCACCGACTGGGTGAGCGCAATCTCCGGCAGTAGGACCAGGATTTGCGCATCCGGCTCCCGGCGCAGCAACTCGGCGATGGCCTCAAAATAAACCTCCGTCTTTCCCGACCCGGTCACGCCATCAATCAGCGCAGACTGAAATCCCCCCGCCGCCACCAGACGGCGCAGCGTGCGCGAGGCTTCCTCCTGCAGATCGGTCAGGGGCAGGCCCGGACGGTTAGGATCAGGCTCCTCAAAGGGCGGATCGATCTCGATCTCGCGCGCTCTTAAGCCTCCGGCCTCGGCCAGTCCCTTTACCACCGAAGACGATACGCCTGCGCGTTTGGCAAGCTCGGCCGCGCTGGCCGGGCCTTGTTCCGCGGCCTCCAGAACGGCTTTGCGCGCGGGCGTCATGCGGGCAATCGTCTGGCCGGTGGCTGAGTAGACCGTCTCGACTGGAGAGGGTTTCAGCGCCGCAGGACTACGCAGCACCGTGCGCAGGATGATGCCCGGCGGCTCGACGAGATAGCGCGCGGTCCAATCGATGAAGTCGCGTACCGGCTTTTCAATGCGGGGTCCGCCGCGCACAGCTTCGATGGATTTAAGCTTGCGCGTGCCATCGTCTGGCTTGACCGCCCAGACCACGCCGCTCGCCGCGCGCTTGCCCAGTGGCACGATCACATGATCGCCCGGCTCTACATCCACCCCCTCAGGCACCGCATAGTCGAACGGCTCCGGCAGCGGCATGGGAATCAGGACAGAGGCAAGGGTGGCGGTCATGGCACCGGCCTCTCCACTCCTGTCATCCCGGACGCGCAGCGATCCGGGACCCGCGGCGTATGCGACAATGCTTTCGTCTTTATGGGCTGCAGGTCCTGGCTGCACAACCGGACGCGGTCCGGGCTTGGCCGGGATAACAGCGAGGTGCGTCCTTCGAGAGGCTCGCCAAGAGCTCGCTCCTCAGGATGAGGGAGGTTTGTGTCTGATATCGCCCTCATCCTGGGGAGCGGGTGCAACCCGCGTCTCGAAGGACCCTGAGGGATCGGCCCAAGCCTAGATATAGGGCATGAGAGATGCAATTGAATCATGACCCCACCCTAGCAAACCTCAGCGCGTCGTCTTCAGGGTTAACGCACTCATAAGTGCTGGCGGGTAAAACAGGCGTGGAAAAGGACCTTCCCATGACTGACACGCCTGACCTTTCTGTCGATGACATCCGCACCCTTGTGCGCGCCCAGCCGGATATTGTTACGGGCGATGCCGAGCTGTTGGGATTGGTGCGGTCTGCACTGTCATCTGAAGGCGTTGTGGATCTGGCGGGGCGTCAACGGGCGAAGCTGGAAACCGAGCTGTCGCGCACCAGGGCGTCCAATGCAGCCTTGATCGAATTGTCCAAAGCCAATCTGGCGGCGCAGGCTCAGTGCCATGGCGCCGTTCTGGCGGTGTTGGAGGCGGAGAACCTGACTGCGCTTGATCGCAAGCTGGATGGTCGGGTCGCCGGCGCGCTGAGCGTGGACAAGGTGCGCGTGCTCATCGAAGGCTGCCGACCGCTGGAAGATGGCCGCTCCATCATTGGCTGCGCGCCTGAGCTGGTGGGAAGCCTGATCGGATCAAAAGCCGAGCGTCTTGGCCCTGTCGATCATCGCTTTGCCGATGCGGTGTTTGGCGAGCAGGGACCGGGCCTGCGCTCTGAAGCGCTGGTGCGCATGGATGTGGGCAGTCACGCCGCAGCCCTGTGCCTGGGGGCTCGCGACGAGGCGGCCTTCACCCCGGATATGGGCGCGGACCTGCTGCACTTCTTTGCGCGTGTGCTGGAGCGGCGGATTTCGCCATGGCTGAAGGCTTGAATGCACCTGACCTGACGGTGGAAGCGGCCAAGGCTGCATTCCTTGACCATTTGACCGGTGAGCGCCGGGCGAGCCCGCGAACCGTGGACGCCTATGAGCGCGATCTGGATTTTCTGATCGAGTTTCTGACCGGTCATCTGGGAAAGCGGCTGATCCTGTCGGACATGGCCTGCCTGACCAGTGCTGACTGGCGCGCCTGGCTGGCGGACCGCCGCCGCTCCGGCGTTGGGTCGCGCACGCTTCAGCGTGGATTGTCGGCGGTGCGCAGCTTTTACACTTACGCCCGTCGACGCTGGGGTGTGGAAAACCCGGCGCTTGGCCTTGTCGAAGCGCCCAAAGCGCCGCGCCGCCTGCCCAGGCCTGTCAGCGAACGGGCCGCCCGTGAACTGATCGAGGAAACCGCCAGCACAGGCGAGCCGGATTGGGTTGCGGCCCGCGATGCTGCGGTGTTTGCGCTGATGTATGGCTGTGGACTGCGTGTCTCTGAAGCGCTGGGCCTGACGGGGCGGGAGCGCGAGCTTCCTTCAACGCTACGCATCACCGGTAAGGGCAACAAGACCCGCATCGTTCCGGTCCTGCCCGCCGTGGCGGAGGCTGTGGCGCGCTATGCGTCGCTCTGCCCGTTCACGCTTGAGGCTGATGGCGCACTGTTTAAAGCCAAGCGCGGTGGCGACCTGACCCCGCGCCATGTTCAGGCCTCAATGCAGACGCTGCGCAGCCGGTTGGGGCTTGCCCAGACCGCCACGCCGCATGCGCTGCGCCATGCGTTCGCAACGCACCTGCTGGCCCATGGCGGAGATTTGCGCTCGATCCAGGATTTGCTCGGCCATGCGTCGCTATCGACCACGCAGGTCTATGCTGAAGTCGAAACCGCGAGTTTAAAGCGTCTGTACACCGCAACTCATCCGCGCGCGAGGCGTCAGGCGGCGCGGTCGTCGCGAGCCAGGTCGTAGCGCACCGACTCTTCGCCATTGCTGATGGTTTCAGTCTCGGTGAAGCCGGACTTTTCCAGGACCCGGCGTGACGCGTAGAGATGGGCTTCGGTCACAGCCCGCACGCTGAGCACGCGCGAATCCTGGAACGCCCAGTCCAGCAAGCCGCCAACGGCTTCTGTGGCGAGGCCCTGTTCGCGGAAGCTGGGCGACATGGAATAGCCGATCTCGATCTCACCGGTTTCATCGGGCGGACCGAAAAAGCCGCCTGTACCCACCGCGCGATCCGGGCCGCCTGGCGTCCAACCCATCAGGAAGACCCACCCGCGCCAGCCCACCTGTTCAGGGTCAGTCTCGAGCAGCTTCAGCTTTTCAACCAGCTTGGGTTCGTCGTTATGAACAGGCGGCCACGCGGCTTCTGATTGTGCACCAATGGCTGAGAAAAAGGCCGGGCGATCGTCCACCTGAAGGCGGGCGAGCTCAGCATCAATCGCCACCAGTCGAAGTCGCGGCGTTTGCACTTCCAGGCGTTCTGCCATCTTGGCTCCGCAGTTCATCGCACATCCCCTCACATGTCGGGGAAGCGCCTAACAGAGTTCTGTGACGCTTTTACAGTGTACACCGTTGTCACACGATCCGCACCTGTCACGCGAGCATATTGCGATGCAGCCGGTTACCGTTACCTGAATGGGACAGCCTTTTCAGGCTCACATCTGCATCGTCCAGCCCTCAACGCCCATGGCGGCCTGGCGGACCGCTTCAGACAGGGTGGGGTGGGCATGACAGGTGCGGGCAATGTCTTCTGACGCCGCCTTGAACTCCATGGCCAGCGCCACTTCGGCGATCAGCTCGCCAGCACTTGGCCCAATGATGTGAGCGCCCAGGATTTCGTCGGTCTTGGCATCTGCAAGGATTTTCACAAACCCATCGGTCTGGTGATTGGTGCGCCCGCGCGAGTTCGCCATGAAGGGAAACTTGCCAAGCTTGTAGTCGCGGCCCTGCTCTTTGAGCTGTTCTTCGGTCGCGCCGACCGAGGCGATCTCCGGGTAGGTGTAGACCACGTTCGGGATGGCGTCGTAATTCACATGCCCGGCCTTGCCTGCAATGCGTTCAGCACAGGCGGTGCCCTCGTCTTCGGCTTTGTGAGCCAGCATCGCGCCTGAGGTCACGTCACCGATCACCCAAACGCCCTCGGCGCTGGTTTTCCAGTGATCGTTGGCGATGACGCCGCGCTTGTCCGGTTCGATGCCGACCGTCTCCAGCCCCAGGCCTTCGGTGTAAGGACGACGACCAATGCAGACGAGCACGACATCGGCGTCGAGGATTTCTTCGTCACCGCCCTTGGCCGCTTCGGTGGAGACCTTCAGCGTTTTGCCAGACGTGTCGACGCTGGTGACCTTGCGCCCCAGCTTGAAGCTCAGGCCCTGCTTTTCAAACAGGCGCTTGGCCTGCTTGGACACCTCGCCATCCATGCCTGGCATGACGCGATCCATGAACTCCACGACCGTGACTTCAGAGCCGAGACGGCGCCAGACAGACCCCAGCTCCAGGCCAATGACGCCTGCGCCGATCAGCACCAGCTTTTCCGGGACCTCTTTAAGCGCAATCGCCTGATCGGAGGTGACCACGCGCTCGCCATCAATCTCCACGCCGGGAAGCGGAGTGACTTCAGAGCCTGTGGCGATGACGATATTTTTGGCTGAAAGCTCGGTCTCTTTGCCGTCGGCATCGGTGACTACAACCTTGCCCTTGCCGGCAATGCGGCCCTTGCCGCGGATATGGTCGACCTTGTTCTTCTTTAGAAGGAACTCGACGCCCTGGGTCAGGCCCTTCACTGCGTCGTCCTTCTGACCCATCATCTTCTCAAGATTAAGCTTCAGCTCGCCGGTCTCGATGCCCATGTCGGCAAAGTTGGTCCGGGCTTCCTCATAAAGCTCCGACGCATGCAGCAGGGCCTTGGACGGGATGCAGCCGACATTCAGACAGGTGCCGCCCAGCGTTTCACGCATCTCGATACAGGCGGTCTTCAAGCCCAGCTGGCCGGCGCGGATAGCGCAGTTATAGCCACCCGGGCCGCCCCCGATAATGACGACATCATAAGCTTCAGACATGGCAAGGATCACCGTGGTTTAGCGCCGGACCGCTGCCCAGCAGAGGAGGGAATTTGGCGCGCAGCCTACTCCCACTCTCAACGGGGTCAATGCGACCAAGGGCGAGCCTTGCATCCCTAGCGCAGCCAGCTCTTGCCCGTGGCCCGGTGGGCAAAGAAGGCAAACGCCAGAAGCTGTGCGCCAATTACGAAGTTGAAGATATGAATTCCCGCTGCAAACGTGGCGAAAACATCGTTCAGGACATAGTGATAAATCACTGAGAACAGGTAGAGGGCAGCGGAAATTCCAAACGCATATAAAGCCCAGCTCCGGCGCAGTAGAAGCAGGATACCACCCGCCAGGGCCAGATGGGTCGTGAGCGCATAGATCGCAACATACCAGGCGGGGTAGTTCAGGAAGTACGCGGCCTGTTCAGCGGTCATGCCCGCGGTCGCGCTTTCAGGATCAAACTGTGATCCCAGATAGGCCATGACGCCGCCCACATTAAACAGCGTCGCTACTCCAGCCACGATCCAGAACCAGACGGGCACACCGCCGACTTTGGTTGAAGCTGCATCAGCCATGATCACCTCCCCATATGACCTTGTTCACAGTATGGGCTTTTGGTGTGGGAAGGGGAAGAGGGTTGGTTTGGGGGTGCGTGTTGGAGAGAGTAGAGCCGTGGTATCTCTCAGAATTCACAATTCCTGTCCCGGCTCTGAGCTTCGCTTGGCCGGGACAGGCTAAGGTATTGAAGCCCTAAACATCGCGCTCGGGCAGGAAGATTTCGCGTTTGCCCGCATGATCCGCCGGGCCGATCATGCCTTCGTCTTCCATGCGCTCGATCAGCGATGCAGCGCGGTTATAGCCGATCTGCAGGCGGCGCTGGATATAGCTGGTCGACGCCTTGCGGTCGCGCGCGACCACAGCCACAGCCTGGTCGAACAGATCATCGCCAGACCCGCCTTCGCCGCCCAATAGATCGCCAGCGTCGCCCTCGTCGGTCTCTTCAGTGACTGCGTCGAGATATTCCGGGGTGCCCTGTTCTTTAAGATAGGCGGCTACGTCTTCAACCTCGTTGTCGGACACAAACGGCCCGTGCAGGCGCCGGATGCGACCCCCCCCGGCCATAAAGAGCAGGTCACCCATGCCCAGCAGCTGTTCAGCGCCCTGCTCGCCCAGAATCGTGCGGGAGTCGATCTTAGAGGTGACCTGATAGCTGATCCGGGTCGGGAAATTCGCCTTGATCGTGCCTGTAATGACGTCCACCGACGGGCGCTGGGTAGCCATTATCAGGTGGATGCCCGCCGCACGCGCCATCTGGGCTAGACGCTGGATTGCGCCTTCGATCTCCTTGCCGGCAACCATCATCAGGTCGGCCATCTCGTCGATCACCACGACAATGTAGGGCATGGGATCAGGCTGGATCGTCTCGGTTTCGTAAACCGGCTCGCCGGTTTCCTTGTCAAAGCCGGTCTGGACGGTGCGCTCCAGCATCTCGTCGGCTTCACGCGCCTTGCGGGCTTTTTCATTAAAGCCCTTCATGTTGCGCACGCCGACCTTGGACATTTTCAGATAGCGCGACTCCATCTCGCGCACGGTCCATTTCAGCGCCGCAACGGCCTTCTTGGGATCGGTCACCACCGGGCTTAAGAGGTGCGGTATGCCGTCATAGACGCTGAGTTCCAGCATCTTCGGATCGATCATGATCAGGCGGCACTCTTCCGGCGGCAGGCGGTAGAGCATGGACAGGATCATGGCGTTTACGCCCACCGACTTACCCGAACCGGTCGTACCGGCGATGAGCAGGTGGGGCATTTTCGCCAGGTCTGCGGTAAAGGGCTCGCCGCCGATGGTTTCACCCAGCGCAAGCGGCAATTCAGCCTTTGCCGCCTCAAACTGTTTGGACGCCAGAAGTGCGCGCAAGAATACCGTCTCGCGATCCTGGTTCGGCAGCTCGATACCGATGGCATTACGGCCCGGCACCACGGCGACACGACAAGCCACCGCCGCCATGGAGCGGGCGATATCGTCGGCCAGATTGATCACACGGCTGGTCTTTACGCCCGGTGCGGGTTCCAGCTCATAAAGCGTGACCACAGGGCCGGGACGGACCTGAACCACTTCACCCTTCACGCCAAAGTCGGCCAGCACGCTGGTCAGAAGCTCGGCATTCTGCTGCAGGGCATCGGGATCAACGGCTTCCGTGCGCGGGGGTGGTGGAGACAACAGATCAAGCCGCGGCAGGTCAAAGCCTTCGCTCTGGGCAAAGGGCAGGGCACCCTGGGCTTCGCGCGCTTCGCGGCCGGACGGTTTGGCGCTGCGCTTTTTGGCGACTTTCACGTTGGCCGGGGCCTTGCGCGCGGCGGTCTGGGTTGGCGCGGCCGGTTCGATGCGGTCTGTAGGCGTGGGCGTATCATCACCGCGGCGCAGGAAGGCCGGCGCAGTGCGCGCTGTGCCATCAGGTGCTGGCATGTCGTCCAGATCAGCTTCGTCAGCGCGCGTCGGGCGCGGGATGAAGCCCAGCAGCTGGTCAATCCACACGCGGACCGTGTCAAAGGCAAGCTCACCGGCATCGCGTGCCGCCAGAAGGTCAGCCACGCGAAGCCCAAAGCAGAAAAAGGCTCCGAACACCGCAAAAAGAAGGCCGAGGATCACCGCGAACCCGCCCGCCATGGGCAGGCCGACAGAGCCGAAGCTGGCGGTCAGGGCATTCAGGACTCCATCGCCCAGCAAGCCGCCCAGACCCACCGCAAAGGGCCAGTTGGCCGGCATCGGCAACGCAGAGACGGCAAGGGCAAAACCGGTCAGGCCCGCAAGACCGGCGATCACTCGGCCCAGACCCAGCCAGACACCGCGATTGCGCGGCCCGCGCAGGATCAGGATCAATCCCCAAACCAGCAGGGCGCACGCCCCGGCGGCTCCGGCCCAGCCTGCGATCTGCAGGACCAGGTCAGCGGTGATGGCTCCGGCCTGCCCAGCCAGATTACTCACCGGCAGGCCCGTGACTGCATTGAGGCTGGGGTCGAGCGGGTCGTGGCTGAACACCGAGACGAGCACAAACAGCCCGCCAGCCGCCAGCCCAACGCCCACCACAAAGGTGCGCAGGCGCGCAATCAGGCTCGGCTTGAAGCCGGATACGGTCTCGTTGGTTTCAGCGGCAGTGTCGGTCATGGGACCAGTGTCGCCGCAAGAGCGTTCAAAAGGGGTAAACGATGGTTAACCCAATCAGGCGCACGCGCGAGACACGCTTATGGCAGCGGCAGGCTGAGGATCATCGGATCGGTGCGCTCAGCCGGGTCAGCATCGGCGTCGAACAGTGCCCACTGGGCATCATTGATCAGGAAGGCGCGGCCATCGGCAATGCGCACCGTGGTGGGTTCACCCAGCCGGTTGTCGTTGATGAGTACCGGCGTCAGCGCTGTGGGTGTGTCGCCAAAGCGATCAAATTCCAGTTCAAACAGCCCAAACGGACGCGTACCGTTGCGGACCAGGAATAGCCGCCCGGTGCGATCCGCGACCATGCCATCCACTCCGATCAGGCCAGCGCCCGGCGGGGTTGGAAGAAGCGTGGCGTTGCGGCTCACCGGGTCGATCCGCCAGATGCCCCAGGTATAGTCGGCCACGAACAGCGCGCCGCGCGCCGGGGCCACGCCCTGCAGTGAGACAAAGCGCGGGTCTTGCGCATACAGCTCCAGCTCACCGCGCGGGCCGTCGAGGCGATAGATACGTCCGCCATCGGCATCGGCCACGTAGACAATCCCGTCGCGTACCACGACATCGCCCATGCGCGTTGCGCCTTCAATTGTGTGACGACGCACGATCTCACCGGTATCCAGATCAAAGGCAACCAAAGCCGTTCCAATCGGCTCATCGCTGGTCAGCGGAGTGATGTCGACCGCCCCTTCGGCGGCATAGAGGAGGCCGTTGCGACGATCCACGGCGAGGCCAAAGATCGACCCGATCTCGGCCTCCTCGCCGGCGAAAACTTCAGCTTCATTGGGCTCGAACGGCTCCACGCGATAGATGCGCCGATCAACAACAGAGCCCAGATACAGCCGCTCAGTCTCGTTATCGACCGCCAGCGCCTCGATCAGGGCATCGCGCAGGGGTGGCTCGGCGACGAGACGCGCTTCACCCGCCGGCGCAGCGGTTTCAGCGAGGCGGGCCTCAATGGCGGCAAAGCGCTCCGCATCCAGCGTGCGCAGCTCATCGGCTTGTTCAAGGTTAGAAAGGTCAAAGGCGATACCGTGACCTGCGATGGCGTCGAGGGCATCGAGCATGCCCGGCATATTGCCGGACAGGCGTGCGAGTACGAGGCGGTTGTTTAGAAGACCCGGATGGCCCGGCTGCAGGGCCAGTGCCGCCTCATTGCTGCGGATCGCCGCTTCCCAGTCCTCATTACCTGCCGCTTCACGCGTTTGAGCGCGCAGCGCCAGCGACGCGTCGCGCAAAGTGATGGCGTCGTCCTGTGCAGTCGCGCTTGGCGGTATCACAGAAAAAGCGGCCATAGCCGCAGCGAGGATCAGGGTCAGGCGTGTCATGGTCATGATTGGAGCCTTAGACACGCAGTTGGGCAAGAGAAAGGCTCATTGAGGGGGGTGTAGGCAGGGCTTAGTTTCAACCGAGATGCCCCCCGTTACTCTCCGCCCATTTCCGCTCTTACTCGAACAGCGGTGGCGGGATGATCGGTGAACACTGCGTCGACGCCCAGCGTGTAAAGCGCGCGCAACTCGTCCTCGACCGTCTCGCCAAGGATTGGTTCGCGATCATCGCGCACCGTCCAGACATGCACGTCGAGCCCGGCAGCATGCGCGGCTTCGAGATAGCCGGTGCTGGATCCGTCGGGATTGAGGAGCATCGCCTTGTTGGCCCCAATTGCGTCTGCGAAGTTCGCAATCTCCTCAATCGACAGACCGCCGGCGTTATAGCCCGCTTCATCTGGTGAAGAGATCAGCATGGCGAGCGGCAGCGGGGTTTCCGGGCGCAAGCGCTGCAGGAAGTCTGGATCAAAGGACTGGATGACGACCGCGCTGTCGGCCTCGTTCAGGCCGCGCGCCTCCAGCATGTCGATCAGGATGGGCAACGGGTCGAGGCCTTCGCTGGTATAAAGCGCGGGCAGCTTGACCTCTGGCTCCACCGGGATTGTGCAGCGGCACGCCTCTTCGGCTTCGGCGACGAAATCCAGGAAATCATCAAACGTCAGGACCGGCTTCTGATCGTCATACGCGTCGGAGCGATCGTCGAAGACCTGGCGCGTGGTCAGGCTGCTCAGTTCAGCGGCGGTGAAGTCGGCGACCCACCAATCGGTCTGGCCAAAGCGCTCTGCGCGGCGGTCTGCAAATTCTGGCCGGTCGGCCACATCGGTGGAGGTCGAAAGATACGGGTCGTGGCGCACGATCAGTACCCCGTCAGCTGACACCTGCAGGTCCGGTTCGAGGACGTCCGCCCCCTGGTCCAGCGCGAGCGCATAGGCGGCCCGGCTATGCTCAGGACGTTCTCCGGACGCTCCACGGTGGGCGATGACCAGAGGCGCTGCGCCATTGCGGGTGTTCCAGCCGTCCACAGCGTCATCGCCCGCGCTGCTATTGGGACTACAGGCTGCAATTACGAGCGTTGAAAGAAGGACAGGCAGGCGCATGGCAAAAGGCTCCTCACGATTTGTGAGGAGCCTAGCGCGATGTCACCGGCGATGCGCGTGACGTTTCGGTGAAAGGGGGAGAATCAAACTGCCCCCCCTCCTGAGAAAGGTCGGGTGAGGGGTGGCCAGCGCCTACTCCAGCCCGAGGATCTCTTGCAGGAAGAGCGTCTCGGTTTCGCGCTGGAATTCCACATTGGACTGTTTGCGGAAGCCGTGACCCTCGTCCATCGCCATCAGGAACCAGGGATCACCGCCGGCCTCGCGCACAGCGGCGAGGATTTGCTCGGCTTCAGAGGCCGGGACGCGCGGATCGTTAAAGCCCTGGATGATGAACAGCGGCGCTGTGATCTGATCGGCATTGTTGGATGGCGAGATGGCCTGCAGATGCTCATACATCGCCGGGTCACGCTCATCGCCATACTCGGCCCGGCGCAGGTCGCGGCGATAGCCGTTCGTGTTCTCAAGGAAGGTCACGAAGTTGGAGATGCCCACAATGTTGATACCCCCGGCCAGGCGGTCCGAGTAATGCATCATGGAGGCCAGAACCATATAGCCACCGTAGGAGCCGCCGTAGACGACAACGCGCTCGCTATCGAGGTCAGGCTGGGCTTCCACCCAGTCGATCAGGGCCCCGATGTCGCGCACGCTGTCTTCGCGGTTAAAGCCGTTATCCATCAACAGATATTCACGGCCATAGCCCGCTGAGCCGCGCACATTGGGAGCGAGAACGGAGATACCCAGCTCATTGACCCAATACTGGATGCGCGAGTTGAAGCCAGGGCGCTCCTGGCTTTCCGGGCCACCATGGATATCGATGATGACCGGGCGCGGACCATCGCCTTCAGCGCGGTAGTAGAAGCTTGGCACTTCAAGCCCGTCAAAGCTTTCAAAGGTGATGACCTCTGGCTCCACCAGGGCGTCGGTATCAAGCCCGCCGACTTCAGACTGGGTCCAGCGGGTCAGCTCCCCAGAGGCAATGTCATAGCTCCACGCATCGCCCGGAGAGCGGGCGGAGACGTGGGAAAAGCCCAGCATCGAGCTGTCGTCATTGAATTGAAGCCCGCCGATCAGACCCAGCGGCAGCTCCGGCACGTCCAGCGTCTGGCCGGTGTCCGGGTTGAGCATGTGCAGCTCTTCATTGCCGCCATTATTGATCGTGTAGACCAGCTTGGAACCGTCGGGCGCGAGGGCCATGCCCTCCACATCCCAGTCATGGTCGCCGGACACCTGGCGCACGGAGAAGTCATCAAGCTCCACTTCCAGGATGCGGCGGAAATCGCTGTCCCAGTCGGTGATGGCGTAGATGCTCTCATCATCGTGGGAGAAGGCGATCCCGCCATAGGCAACATCCAGATCGGGCAGGATTTCAGTTAGCTCACCGCTGTCCACGTCCAACACATAGATGTCGGCATGGGTGATGGAATAGTAGCGCAGGATCAGGATCTGGCTGTTGTCTGACGACCAGCTGGCCGGGATCATCAGGCCTTCGCCTTCCAGTGCCACCCGGCGGCTGTCCGGATCGGTCGGGTCGGCGATCATGATGTCTGCGTTCGGGTCACCGTCGGTCTGGCGATACCAGGCCACAAGGCTGCCATCATCGCTCCAGCTGATGGAGGAGTTGCGGGTTCCCGCTTCGGTAAACGGGGTCGCAGAGGCATCAGCGGGATCAAACAGGAAGCCCTGGAAAAACTCATCACCGCCGGTGTCGCGGGTAAAGACGAACTGGCCGCTATCGCCCGGGCGCACGTTTGCACCGGAGGTCCGCTCGTCAAAGAAGGTCACCTGACGGCGCATGCCCATAGGCTCGGCCACATGGTGAATCTGGGTCGTCTCACCAAAACGGGTTGTGATGTAGATGCCGCCGTCGGGGGCAAAGTCAGAAAACCCGGCCGAGCGCACATTATTGTACTGCTGCAGGCGCTCGCGTACCTCTGCCGGGACATCTGGAATGTTTTCCATCACCAGATTGCCTTCGGTGAAGCGTGTCGGTGCGTCTTGCGCAAAGGCAGGTGTGGCGGCCATGACCATTGCGGCCAGGCTGACAGTGGTCAGTCGCATGGGTGTCTCCCCTTCCATGGTGAACATGACAGCGTCAGCCTCTTTCGGGCTGTTCGCGTCGGTCTGGTGTCAGAGTTAGGGGCCCTCGGCCCCCTCCGCCAGTATCGTCACCCGATAGGCGGCCTCCGGGTTTAGAACTTCCGCAGCCAGGGCGCTCAGGTCAGCAACCGTCACCGCTTCATAGCGCGCCTGGACTGCGCGCAGATCATTAAGGCGCTGCGGCTCGGTTTGGGACCGTGAAAGGTTGGCCAGCCAGTAGCCATTGCTTTCCTGGCCTTCTTCCAGCCGCTCCAGGATCGGCTGGCGCGCACGCTGCAGCTCGTCCTCGGTGATCTCACCGGCGGCCATGGCTGCTGCAATCTCGTCGGTGATCTCATACATGGCTGGAATATCTGACCGGTCCACATCAAGCCCGACCCACAAGAAGCCAAAGTCTTCAAAGATCTGAGAGGCCTGATTGGATACGATGGCTGAATAGGTCGCGCCTTCATCCTCGCGGAAGCGGTCGGTTGCCTTCAGGCTGTATACGCCGCGCAACAGGCCC
Source organism: Maricaulaceae bacterium EIL42A08 (assembly GCA_024178355.1). Classification (GTDB taxonomy): domain Bacteria; phylum Pseudomonadota; class Alphaproteobacteria; order Caulobacterales; family Maricaulaceae; genus Oceanicaulis. The sequence goes on from JAMZNZ010000006.1 coordinate 404,739, forward strand.
AGCTCGGCCCGGCGCACCGGATCAAAGCCGTCGCCGACCGGGAAATATGTGTTGGCCATGGCACTGTTTGGCTCGCCATTAAAACGCACCACAACGGGCTCGGGCGTCGGCTCCGGGAAGCTGACCTGGGTGTTTTGCTCAAAAGCTGGCCAGCTCTCGTCGCGCTCGGGCAGGGCCCCGAACGTCGTGCTGACGACCTCGATGGCGGTCTCAACGCTGACATCGCCCACCAGGGTGATTTCGATAGGGGCGCTTTCAAGGGCGGGCTCCAGAAAAGCGCGTGCATGATCCATGGTAAAGGCGTCGACTTCTTCGGCGGTGGGGAAGCCCCAGCGTGGGTCACCGCTGCGCAACAGGCGCGCCACGCGGCTTTGCGCGACCTGAACGGCCTGGGCGTTCTGACCCCGGCGCACTTCCTCGGCAATGCCGCGGAACTGGTTGAGGCCCGCATCACGCCAGCCCGGCGACGTCATGAAAGCCGCCAGGACCTGCATCTGCAGCTCCAGATCTGTCGGCGTTGTCGCGTTAGCAAAGAAGAAGCTGTCTTCGCCCACGCCGACACCATAGCCAACCGAGCGACCGGCAAACAGGCGTTGCAGGGCATCGCGGTCATGGGCTTCAAGCCCACCACCGCCAAAGGCTGCGCCCAGGATCGAGCCGGCTGCCGGGGTGGGCTGGTCGGTCAGATCGCCAGCACCAAAATCGACGCGCAGCCGAATGACATTATCCTCAAAATCGGTGGGCTTCACATTCAGGCGGACACCGTTATCAAACCGGATCTGGGTCACGCTCAGATCGTCGACCTCAGTGCGTTCAACGACCTCGCCTGCCGGGCCGAAGTCGGTATAGGCAAAGGCCTCATCGGAGACATCCAGCGGCGCTTCCACCGGTTCAGCCGAGGCTGTGAGCCAGGCTTCGCGTACAGCTGCCGGGCCATCCTGCAAGTCTGTATTCAAAGCCACGAAAATGCGCGGCATTGACGCTTTCCACATTTTGCGGAAGGCATAATCAATGGCGTCAACCGTCAGCTCGTCTTCAACCTCTTCAAGCCAGGCCAGATCATAGCTGGGGTGGGTGAAGACCTGGTCTGTATTCCATGCTTCTGACAGGGCTGTCGCCAGCGCCACCGTATTGCGTGTGTCAGCCTGATCCGCGCGGTTGCGCAGGCTGGTGCGCAGATTGGCCAGCTGCTCGTTAAGTTCGCCCTGGGTGAAACCATGCTCCAGTGCGCGGCGGATTTCATTCTCCAGCTCTGCCACGCCGTCGCGCCAGCGATCAGGTGTCGCAACGCCCAGAATGCCCGCCCGATTGGCGATGCCAAAGTCGTTGCCGTAGCTGACATTGGCCTGCAGGAAGGCGGACTCGCCACTATTGATCCGGCTCTGGATGCGCCTTTGAAGAATGGCGTTGGCCAGGCGTGACTGTACCCGTGTCAGGCTGGTCTGCCGGGTGTCCGGAAGCGGCAGGCCTGGCTTCATCACATCCACATTGATGATGGTGAAAACATCCGGGTCGTGGAAGAAACCAAAGGCGGTTTCTTCGGTCCAGCCGGCTGATCCGATGTCGGGATCGCCGGGGGCGTCTTCTGGCTGCTGCCAGGTGGCAAAGCCTTCAGCAAATTCAAGGTCGATGGTGGGTGAGGACAGCGCGAAACCGTTCGTGATCTTGTCCTCGATCTGATCAGGATCAACATCGCCCACGACCACAAGGAAGGCGCGCTCCGGCACGTAGTATTCATCGTAATAGCGCTGAAACTGCTCAGGCTGGGCGGTGGTAATGACCTCGGTGGTGCCGATGGGCATGCGGTCTGTGATTATGGTGTCGGGATAGTGGAAGTCGTAAAACGCTTCGAAATAGCGATTGACCGGCGTATCGCGGAACCGCATTTCACCCAGCACGACGCCGCGCTCGCGGTCAATGGCCTCAGCGTCAAAGACAATCTTAGACGCGGTTTCGCGCAGCAGAAAGAGCCCGATATTGATCAGGTCTTCGTCGTTTGAGGGCAGGTCGAGCTGGTAGCCGACAACTTCCTGACTGGTGAAAGCATTCGTGTCCGGGCCAAATTCCAGGCCATAGCGCTCCAGCAGGGTGACCATCTCGCCTTCAGGCACATTGGTCGTACCGTTAAAGGCCATGTGCTCGATGAAGTGTGCCAGGCCGCGCTGATCCTCGTCCTCGGCAAAGGAGCCGACATTGAAGATCAGCCGCATCGACGCGGTGCCTGTGGGCGTGTCATTGGGCATGATCGCGTAACGCATGCCGTTTTCCAGTACGCCGTAGCGCACCGCCGGATCCGCGGGCAGGTCGCTCGCCTCGTGAGCAAAGTCAGCCTCAGCAAAGGCTGCGCGCACGGCGTCCAGGTCCTGAGGCGCGGAGCCTCTGTCACCATCGCCGCAGGCCACCAGAGACAGCGCGGCCAAACCAGTGACAAGGATGGAAAACGATTGTTTCAAAAGCATGGTCATTCCTGACGCCAACACACACGGGCGAACCGTGCCGAAGATAGCGACAAGGTCAAGCGGGGCAAATGAAAGCTCAGTTATCCGGCGGTTAGCTGGCGGTTAGGTCGCAGCCATCTTTGTCACGCGTCCGCGTCGAGCACTTCTTCAATGGGATCATGCTCGGCCACAAAATGCCCCGGTGCCACTTCAATGAGTTTCGGGCGATACTGCTCTGCATCCGGGTCATCGATCAGCTTTGACTTCATGAAGCGCAGCTGGGCGCGGCTATCCATCGGGCTCGGCAGGTCGCCGGACAGCTTCAAGCGCTCGCGGGTTTTTTCAATCTTCGGATCGGGGATCGGAACCGCGCTGATCAGCGCCTTGGTATAGGGGTGGCGGGCGTCGTCATAGATGGCGTCGCGGTCGGCCATCTCAACGATGCGACCCAGATAAAGCACCATGACCCGGTGGCTGACCTCGCGCACCACCGAAAGGTCGTGCGAGATGAACAGCATCGACAGGCCGAAGTCTTTTTGAAGCCCGATGAGAAGATCGATGATCTGGGCCTGGATCGACACGTCCAGCGCACTGACCGCCTCGTCACAGATCACCAGCTTGGGTTTCAGGATCATCGCACGGGCAATGCCGACGCGCTGGTTCTGACCACCGGACAGCTCGTGCGGGTAGCGGTTGATCATGTTGGGGTCGAGGCCGACCCGCTCCATCATCTTTTTGATCTCAACCTCGCGCTCGGTCGACTTCATGTGCTTGCGGAAGGTCAGCATGGGCTCGGCAATCGAAGCCCCGATCGTCATGCGCGGGTTCAACGATGCCAGCGGATCCTGGAACACGATCTGCAGGTCTTCGCGAGAGTTGCGCAGCTCCTTTGCGCCCATGGCCAGCAGGTCCTTGCCGATCCAGCTGACTGCGCCCTCTGTGGCCGGAACCAGACGCAGGACCGCGCGCGCCAGCGTGGACTTCCCACACCCAGACTCACCCACAATGCCAAGCGTCTCGCCTTCTTTGAGGTCAAAGCTGACACCGTCGACGGCTTTCAGTGGTTTGCGCTTGGGCCACAGGCCATCGGTTACCGCGACGGGGAAGTGTACTTTCACATCGTCCGCGATCAGGACCGGCGTGTCCTCGCCCTTCACCTCGCGCGGCGGCAGGCCTTCATGGCCCGGCTTGTCGGGCTGGTCGATACGCGGCATCGCGTCCAGCAGCATCTGTGTGTAATCGTGTTTCGGCGCATTGAAGATGTCATCCACATCGCCGGTCTCGACATATTCGCCAAACTTCATGACCTGAACCCGGTCTGCCATGCGCGCGACAACGCCCATGTCGTGGGTGATCAGGGCAATGGCGGCCCCCAGCTCGTCTTTCAGCTCATCCATAATGTCGAGCACCTGGGCCTGAACCGTCACGTCGAGCGCGGTGGTCGGTTCGTCGGCGATCAGAAGGTCGGGTTCGCACAGCATGGACATGGCGATCATCACACGCTGGCGCATGCCGCCAGACAGCTCGTGCGGGAATTGCTTCAGGCGGCGCTTGGCTTCCGGGATGCGCACACGCTCCAGCCAGTCCACGCAGCGCTTTTCTGCCGCATCGCCCTTCAGATTCATGTGAACGTCCAGGACTTCCTTCAGCTGATCGCCCACACGCATGTGCGGGGTCAGCGAAGTCAGCGGATCCTGGAAGATCATCGTCATCGACTTGCCGCGAACCCGGTTCAGCTTCTTCGGCGACAGGTTCAGGATTTCCTGACCGCGATATTTGATGGAGCCTTCCGCCCGACCGTTGGACGCCAGCAGGCCCATCGCCGCCAGGAAGGTCTGGCTCTTGCCTGACCCGGACTCGCCCACGACCGCCAGACACTCACCCGGATTGATCTGAAGATCGATGCCACGCACGGCGTGGACCTCGCCGTCGGGCGTAGCAAAGCGGACGTTAAGGTCTTCGACCTGGAAGATCGGCTGGGTCGTGTCAGTCAAGATTTCATCCCTCGTGGGAGCGCGAGCCAGACCCGCGCACGCAGATTTCCAGCGCAGGATAACGCCCTCACGCCATGATGCCAGAGCCGAGGGCATAAAGTCTGTAGGGTTTACTCAGGATGAACGGGGGGTGGTGTGCTCGAGCTGGACGGGTAGGGTGAGGAAAATAGGATGTTGGCGATAAAATGTGAGCCCACCTGTCCCGGATGCGAAGCGATCCGGATTAAATCCAGGCTTGGCCGGGACAGGGTTGGTTTTCCTCTGGCGCGGTCAGGCTCATGGAACCTAGCGCTCAGCCGCCCGCCGATTCATCGCCACCAGCACCGTCCGCCGCATCCTTACAAAGAGCAGCACGAAACCGGCCAGCACGACGCTCAGCGCCAGACCGGCGGCGGTGATGATGAGCGGGTGGTTGAAGTCCTCGCGCTCCTCATAATCCATGATGTGGAGCATCCAGAGAAAATCGAACAGCCGCCACATATCATTGCGGCGCGCATCGATGATCCCGGTTTCGGCGTTCACATAGAGCCGAGTGCCCTCGCCATCATCAAAGCTGACCCGCCAGGACGGGTTGGGGCGGCGATACTCGCCGGTGGGTTCGGGGAAGTATTCAATTGCGCTGATGGGGGCGTCACCGGCATAGCCCGCAAGCGCCACGGCGCGCGCGGTCGCTTCATCCATAGGTGACAGGCGCTCGCCGGTTTCAGCGTCCACCAGAACGGGTCCAGCCTCAGTGGCAAAGCGATAGACTGGACCGGCATGCCACTGGCCGAGCGTAGCACTGGTGACCGCACCAACGAGACCGGCGCGCTCTGCCGCTTCGCTCAAGGCCAACACGCGCGCCAGGTCGATTTCAGCAGGCGCAGTCTCCGCAATCGTGTGTTCGCCGCGCACCTGCTCAATGGGCATCAGCGCCATGCCAAAACCACCCATCACCCACAGGAAGATCTGCAGGCCCACAATAAGCGCGAGCCATTTATGCAGACGGACAACCCAGCGGGTGAGCGCGGTCATGGTCACCTACTCTTCCGGCTTCACCAGCGCCAGTGCCACAGTGAAGCGCTCGTCAGGCGATGCGGCCGGGGTCAGGCCGGCGGGGATGTCGCCCACTTCAGCGGCCTGCGCGTTGGTGACTGCCAGCAGGTCTGCCACCGTGTCGCCGATCAGAGCCTCAAGTGTGCCATCGCCCTTTACCGTCAGCATGGTCGCTTCGGTCTTCATGGAGACCTGGGCGTCAGACTTCACCTTGCGGGCCGCGCCCAGGATCTGCACGAAGGCCCGGCCTTCATCGGCGTAGAAGCCTTGCTCGGCCATGTCGTCTGCCTTCGGCCAGCTGCCGCGAGCGTGGACCGTGCCCGGTGAGGTTTCGCCTTCGCCATGAAGGATGTCATAGAGCGCGTCGGTGACGTAAGGCGTGAACGGCGCGTAGAGCCGGATCAGCGTGTCAGAGGCATGCCAAAGGGTTAAACAGGCCGACATTTCCTCATCGCTCGGCTCGCCCTCAAAACGGGTGCGACGCTTCACGATTTCCAGATAGTTGTCGCAATAGGTGCGCCAGAAGAAGTCCTCCACCGCGCGCTGGGCGGCGGCGTATTCGTAGGCTTCAAACGCCTTGGTGGCGGTCTGAACCGTTTCGGCCAGCTTGCCCAAAAGCCAGCGATCGAGCGGATGGCTGATCGCGCCAGAGGCAATGTCAGCGGCTGGCGTCGTTGGCGCAAACTCACAGGCCTCAGCGGCTGCGCTGAAGCTCATATGACCAAGCTTGATGGCGTTCCACAGCTTGGTGACCAGGCGCTTGCCCTGTTTCAGGGTGTTATCCGACAGGTTGGTGTCCTGACCCAGCTGGGACGTGCCGGTCCAATAGCGCACCGGGTCGACGCCGTATTGGTCAATCAGCTTGATCGGGTCGATCACATTGCCCTTGGACTTCGACATCTTCTCGCCGTCCGCGGCCCGGCACCAGCCGGAGATCGCGATGTTTTTCCAGGGCACGACGTCTTCGTGGTGGAGCGCCTTGACGATGGTGTAGAAGGCCCAGGTGCGAATGATTTCATGGGCCTGCGGGCGCAAAGCCATCGGGAACTGGCGCTTGTGGACCTCATAGTCCAGCGCATACTCCTCGGTCACCGACCGCGTATTGAGCTGCGGGCTCACCGAGCTCGTCGCCCAGGTGTCCATCACGTCCTTTTCACCGGTCACCTCATCCATGGTGTAGCCAGCCGGCGGGGTGAGGGTGGGATCAACCGGAAGCTCGTCCTTGGTCGGCAGGATGATCTTGCCTTCCTCGCCGGGGCGCTTGGAATACCAGACCGGGATCGGCACGCCGAAATGGCGCTGGCGGGAAATCAGCCAGTCCCATTTCAGGCCCTCAACCCAGCTTTCCAGACGCTGCTTCATATAGGCTGGACGCCAGGTGATCTCGTTCGCCTTTTCAAGGATCTGGTCCTTGAAATCGAGCGTCTTGATGAACCACTGGGGCGTGACGATGATTTCAATCGGTGCGCCAGAACGCTCGGCCACGGGCACGATCTGGTCGGTCTTCTCCTGTTTCAGGACCAGGTCCTTGTCTTTCAGGAGTTCGAGGATCGTTTCCTTGGCCTTCGCCGCTTTCAGGCCTGCCAGCGCGGCCATGGTGGCCTTCGCGCTATCAAGGTCCAGGCTCGGCCACTCATCGGTGCCGATGGCGAGCTCTTCGATCATCTTGCCAGCCTGATCGATCACCATGCGCAGCGGCAGCTTGTGGGTGCGCCACCACTGAATGTCGGTCACGTCGCCAAAGGTACAGCACATCACAACGCCGGTGCCTTTTTCCGGATCGACGCTGTCTTCCGCGTAAATCTCCACCGGCACGTTATAGAGCGGGCTGATGGCGCGCTTGCCGATCAGCTCCTTGGCGCGCGGATGCTCCGGGTGGATCATCAGACCGCCGCAGGCGCCGATCAATTCGGGGCGCGTTGTGGCAATCACCACCGGCTCCAGCTCGCCGCCTTCAATGGCAAACGGGATGTAGTTCAAAAGGCCTTCGCGCTCGGCATCCTCGATCTCGGCCTGGGCCAGCGCGGTACGGTCCGCCGGGTCCCAAAGCGACGGCTCCAGGCGGCGCTCCATCAGACCTTTATGGAACAGGTCCAGGAAAGACATCTGGCTGACGGTGCGGCTCTCGTCGGAAATCGTCTGATACTCACGGCTCCAGTCCACCGAAAGGGCCAGGTGAGAGAACAGATCGCGGAATTGCTGCTCGAACTCGGGGATCACCTCTTTACACAGCGCCACGAATTCATCACGCGCCATGGTGCCGCCGCGCACCTTCTTGACCTTCTCCACCAGACGCTCGGTCGGCAGGCCGTTATCATCCCAGCCGATGGGGTAGAGCACGTTGCGACCGCTCATGCGCATATAGCGCGCCATGATGTCGGCCTGGGTGTAGGAATACACGTGGCCAATATGCAGCGCGCCGGACACGGTCGGCGGCGGGGTGTCGATCACATAATCAAGCTCAGCCGGGGCGTCCGAGTCCCACTTGAAGGCCTCTTCACTGGCCCAGCGGGCCTGGAGCGCGGCTTCAGAAGCTTTGATGTCGTATTTTTGCGGAAACGGTTTCATGGCTCAGCGATCTTCACACGGCTAAAATGGCGGCAAGAGCGCTGGGGTTTAGACCATTTGTGAAGGGTGTGGAACCCGGTCAGGCGCTTGCGCTTTTCCCATCCTCATGCGTCATCCTGACGAAAGTCAGGACCCAGTCGCGCCCGTTGAGCCCCTGGGTCCCAAATCAAGTTTGGGATGACGATTAGGGTTGAGGGCGCGCAGCGGGTTTCGAAGGACTCGGAAGAAAAAGTGCCGGAGCTCGTCCTAACCCGCAACCGCCAGAGCACCATCCAGATCGGACAGGATGTCCGCCACATCCTCCAGCCCGACGCTTAACCGGATCAGGCCTTCTGAAATGCCATGCTCGGCGCGCTCTTCGGGGGTGTAGGTGGAGTGGGTCATGCTGGCCGGATGCTGGATCAGGGTTTCAGCATCGCCCAGACTCACCGCGCGCTTGATCATGGTCAGCGCATTCATGAAGGCGATCCCGGCTTCAAGGCTTTCCAGTTCAAACGCGATCATGCCGCCAAAGCGGGCCATCTGGCGTTTGGCGAGGGCGTGCTGGGGGTGGTCTTCAAGGCCGGGGAAGGCGACCGACACCACGTCGGAGCGCGACTTCAGCCAGCTGGCGACCTGCATAGCGGTCTGGCTGTGACGTTCCATGCGCAGGTCCAGCGTCTTCAGCCCGCGCAGGATCAGCATGGCGTTCAGCGGGGCCAGCGCCGCGCCGGTCATGTCTTTCAGGCCATAAAGCCGCACCTCGTCCATCACCTCTTTGCGACCGGCGGCGAGACCAGCCACCAGATCACCATGGCCGCCGAGATATTTCGTGGCCGAGTGCACGACGATGTCCGCGCCCAGCTCGATCGGGCGGGTCAGGGCCGGGGTGGCGTAGGTATTGTCGACAACGCTGATCGCGCCAGCCTTGCGGGCGAGCGCACTGATCGCGGCAATGTCCACCAGTGACATGGTCGGGTTGGCGGGCGTTTCAAAATAGACGACGCGGGTCTGGTCGGTGATGGCGCTCGCGACCGCTTCGGCGTCGGTCATGTCCACATGGCGCACCTTCACGCCAAACTTCTTCAGACCGTGATGCAGGAAGGAGAAGGTGCAGCCATAGAGCGTCTTGTCGGCGAGGATTTCCTGACCCGGCTCCAGCAGGCTCCACAACACCGAGGTGATCGCGCCCATGCCAGACGCAAAGCTGACGGCGGCCTCTGCGCCTTCCAGATCGGCGACGCGCCGCTCCAGAAGGTCCAGCGTCGGGTTGGAAATGCGCGAATAGATGTGGGCGGGCTGCTCACCGCTGAAGGCAGCGCCAGCCGCTTCCACCGTTTCAAACGTGAAGGTGGAGGACAGGTGCACCGGCGGGGTCAGCGCGCCGCCTGCGTCCGAGGGCTCATAGCCAGAATGGATGGCGCGGGTGGCAAAGCCGGACTTGCGCTGAAAAACATTCGATCCATCCATGGTGGTCCCCTTTAAAAATTCATCCCCCCCCCCAGGGCCGACCGTGTGAGGTCAGGTCCTGAAGGGGGCGGCCTCCCTGACGGGCCGGATGGGCTGGCCTCTTTAAAAACGGGCCATGTTGCACAATAGCGCTGAGTGGAGAGCAGGTGCTGTCTAAATCAGCCCTTAAGGCTCGTATTTGAGCAATAATCTGCTACAAAAGCTCCATGGATGGCATGGATCGAAAGATAATCGCCGCGCTTCAGCAAGATGGGCGCATGACCAACCAGGCGCTTGCCGACGCGGTGGGCCTGTCGCCGTCACCCTGTTTGCGGCGGGTGCGCGCGCTGGAGGAGGCGGGTCTCATCACCGGCTATGCGGCGACGCTGGACCGGGAGCGCGCGGGCCTGCCCATCACCGCCTTTGTGCGGGTGAAGCTGACCGGTCACACCTCCGACGTGGTGTCGAAATTTGAGCGCGCGGTGCTGGCCATGGACGAAGTCCTGCAATGCCACCTCACCTCAGGGTCGGAGGATTACTTGCTGGAGGTCGTCGCCGACAGTCAGCAAGGCTATGCCGACTTCCTGCGCGAGCGGCTGAACCACGTGCCGGGTGTCTCCGCGATCGAAACGAGCTTTTCGCTGAGCGCTGTAAAGCGGACGGGCGCTTTGCCGATGGGGCGTTAGCGAGTTAGCGTCTCGCCCATGACCGATTCACACCGCCCCAATGATGTGCGTGCGCGCATTCCGCGTCGCAAGGACAATGACCATTCCCACGAGGCCGCTGAGGAGCGCAGGGCGTTTTTAGGCCAGCGCTCGGGCGTAAGCCTCGACCATGTGGGCCGGGCGACGATTGATCCGGCGCTGACCGCCGGGAATATCGAAAATTATATCGGCGCGGCCCAAGTGCCGATTGGCGTTGCGGGGCCTTTACGGGTGCGCGGTGAGCATATTGAGGACGAGGATGTCTACGTGCCGCTGGCGACCACCGAAGGCACGCTGGTGGCTAGCTATAACCGGGGCATGCGCATCCTGTCTGAGGCTGGCGGGGTGAAGACCACGATTGTGGAGCGCTATATGCAGCGCGCGCCGGTCTTCCACTTCAACTACGCACGCGGCGCTCGCGACTTTAAAGCCTGGCTTGAGGCCAATATGGACGGCGTGCGCACCGCGGCCGAGGCCAGCTCCAGCGTGGTGAAGCTGACCTATGCCGTCGGCCCGATGCTCCATGTACGCTTCAACTTCGAAACCGGCGATGCGGCGGGTCAAAACATGTCCGGCAAGGCCGGACTTGCCGCCTGCCAGTGGATCGCGGCGAATTATCCTGGCGGCGTTCGCTACACCCTGTCCGGGGCCATGGACACCGACAAGAAGCACAGCCAACTCAACGTCTTGCACTCACGCGGGGCCCGGGTGGTCGCCGAAGCGCGCATCCCCGACCGGGTTTTAAGGGAGCGGGTGGGTGTGGCCGCCGCTGATCTGTTCAAGGTGCGGTTAAACTCGTTCGCGGGCTCGGTGATGGCAGGCTCGGCCAATAACGGCATGCATGCCGCCAACGCGCTCGCGGCGCTGTTCATCGCAACGGGGCAGGACGCGGCCAATGTGGCCGAAAGCCATACCGCCATGACCTTCGTGCGCCTGGAAGAGGACGAGGAGACCGGCGAGACCGTCTACTACTGGTCCATCACGCTTCCTGCTCTGATCGTGGCGACGTTCGGTGGCGGCACGGGGCTGCCTACCCAAAGCGAATGCCTTGATTTGCTCGGCTGTCGCGGCAAGGGCAAGGTCGGCCGCTTCATCGAAATCTGCGCCGCCACAGTCCTCGCCGGAGAAATCTCGCTCGCCGGAGCCGTCGTCGCTGGCGACTGGGTGGAAAGCCACGAAAAGCTCGGACGGAACCGGTAGGGGGCGGTTAGGCATTGCGCGCCTTGATTACCTCCTTCGTCATCCTGACGAAAGTCAGGACCCAGTCACACCGCCGGAGCCGCTGGATCCCAGCCTTCGCTGGGATGACGAAAGGGGGTGAGGGCGTGCCCGGCGACTTATTCAAGCTTCAACGATCAACGCCGCACTGGCGGGCGCTTTACCGGCAACCAGATCGTTATATGCCGACAGGCAGCCTTGAGCGCCTTCCAGGCTCTGCTCGGCGAACATGCCGTCGATGGCATCGGCGAACGCGCTCCAGGCTGCGCCATAGCGCTTGCCAAATTCAGCTGGCCCCCAGGCTTTCATGCGCTGGGCGACATGGTCGGGGGCGAAGAAGAAGGTCGGTTTCGGGCCGGGCAGGTCGCTCGCTGGCGCGCTGTTGGTCCAGTGGCTGGCGCCGATGCGGATATTGGCGATGAGGTCGTCTTTCAGCGCGCCGTGCAGGGCGCGATTGACGCTCGCATCGCCGGCAAAATCGACCACCAGGCGGCGCGGGTCAGCTTTCACCTCATTCAAGTCAGGATAGAGGGTGATCTGGTCATAAAAACCAGTCTTCTCCACGAAGGGTTTTGAGCGCTCCGAGGTGATGGCTTCGACGATGACCCCGTCCGGTTTATCCCCGTGTAAAAGCCAGGCGAGGGCGAGGGCTGTCTTGCTGGATGCGCTGGTCAGGCTGATGCATTCAGCGCCGCCGTAATGGGTATCGCGCAAGTGCAGATCGATCAGCCAGCTGGTGATAAATAGCGGCTGCAGCGCCATCTGTAGCCCCTCTCGGCCGGGCGCATATCCAGGGTCTGCAGCCGTGCGTACATAGCGATTATAGGCTGCCGGAAGCTCCTTGCGATGGTCAGCGAGATCGGTGAAGGCGCCCGCGGACAGATTTCCCGGCTGGACGATCAATTCATCGCTGGCCGGGAAATATCCGTAGATGCGCTCACCCACTTCAAGGCCCTCGCACCGGCTCTCTGCCACATCGGCAAAGCCCCAGACTGGCAGGCGTCCAGCGTCCGCGCTTGAGAAAAAATCCCAATACCGCATGACGTCGCCAAAAACGGCATAAGTCACGTTATTGGCCGTCAGCGCAAACCGCTTCACGCTAAGCCGAGCCTCACCTTTAGCCAGCGCGTGATGGGGGATATCCACCACACTCGCCTTTGAAATATCAGCCCGATCAATGCTCAGCGCCCAACCCATGGGGGTCTCCTTCTTGTGGTGACACTAGGGTCGGGGAGGTTGGGGTGTGTGGCAAGGTCGCCCCTGCACTCTTTCAAATAAAAACCCCGACCTGCGGGACAGGCCGGGGCTTTTGAAACGCTGCGGCTTTTGAAAACCCTCTTAGATATCCAGCATCAGGCGCTGGGGATTTTCCAGGCTCTCCTTGACACGCACCAGGAAGCTGACCGCCTCTTTACCGTCGACGATGCGGTGGTCGTAGGACAGGGCCAGATACATCATCGGGCGGATGACAACTTCGCCGTTCACTGCGACCGGGCGGTCCTGGATCTTGTGCATGCCCAGAATGCCGGACTGCGGCGCATTGAGGATTGGGCTGGAGAGCAGTGAGCCATAAACACCGCCATTGGAGATGGTGAAGGTTGCGCCCTGCATCTCATCAAGGCCCAGCTTGCCGTCACGGGCGCGCTTGCCAAGGTCCATGATGGATTTTTCGACACCGGCCAGAGACAGCGTGTCCGCATCGCGAACGACCGGAACCACAAGGCCTTTTGGCGTGCCGACCGCGACGCCCATGTCGAAATAGTTCTTGTAGATGATGTCGGTGCCATCGATCTCGGCATTGACCGCCGGGATGTCTTTAAGCGCCGCGACACAGGCCTTCACAAAGAAGCTCATAAAGCCCAGCTTCACGCCGTGCTTGGCCACAAAGTCGTCCTGCACTTCCTTGCGAAGCTTCATGATCGCGCTCATGTCCGCTTCGTTATAGGTGGTCAGCATGGCTGCGGTGTTCTGCGCATCCTTCAGGCGGCGTGCGATGGTCTGGCGCAGGCGGGTCATCTTCACCCGCTCCTCACGCTCACCGGTCTCGCGCGGTGCAGATGGCGCAGCCGCCGGGGCCGGAGTCGACGCCGAGGCGGAGCCGGACTCCAGCGCTTTGAGCGCATCGCCCTTGGTCACGCGGCCATCCTTGCCGGTGCCTTCAACCTTGGACAGATCCATCTTGTTTTCTTCAGCGATTCGCGATGCGGACGGCATGGCCTTGGTGTCTCCGGAAGACTTGGCAGAAGGGGCCTCCGTGGCTTCGGATTTTGGTGCTTCAGACGGCGCAGCAGAGGCGCTGGCACCGGCCTTGATCTGGGCGATGACCTGATCCGGGGTCACGGTATCGCCTTCGCTGACAAGCTGGTTTTCAAGCACGCCTGCGGCCGGTGAAGGAACCTCAACCGCGACCTTGTCGGTTTCGATCTCAAGCAACGCCTGATCCTGTTCAACCGCCTCGCCCGGTTGCACCAGCCATTGGCCGACCTGGCCTTCAGACACACTCTCGCCCATCACCGGCACCTTGGCGTCGATCAGCTCGCCGTCGCCGCGAGCGTCAGAGCCTGCGTCTTCAACCGAGGCCTCTGCGGGCGTATCGTCCTTCGCTTCATCCTTTGCCGGAGCCGCGTCTCCGCCGCCATCGCCCAGCTGGGCCAGGACGGCCCCAATCTCGACGGTGTCGCCTTCGGCAGCCACGATTTTGGCGATGGTGCCGTCGTCTTCGGCGCGCACCTCAACGGAGACCTTGTCAGTTTCCAGCTCGACGAGGACGTCATCCTTCTTCACCGCGTCACCTTCAGACACCTGCCAGGCACCCACGGTGGCTTCGGAGACGGATTCACCAAGCGTTGGGACAATGATTTCAGTCATGGTTTCAAGTCTTTCTTCGTTTCGTCAGGCCGAGGGATGGCCAAAAAGGGTTAGCCGTTCAGGGCGTCTTCGATCAGCGCTTCTTGCTGGGCTTTGTGCTTTGATAACAGGCCGGTTGCTGTGGAGGCCGAAGCCGCGCGTCCGGCATAGCGGGCACGGCTCACCTTGGTTTCGGCCTTATCAAGGCAGAATTCCAGATAGGGCTCCACGAAGGTCCAGCCGCCCATATTCTTCGGCTCTTCCTGGCACCAGACCACGTCGGCATTGCCAAAGCGTTTCAGCTCATCAATCACCGACTTGGCCGGGAAGGGGTAGAACTGCTCCACGCGCAACAGGTAGACATCGTCGATGCCCTGCGCCTCGCGCGCCTCAAGAAGGTCAAAGTAGACCTTGCCCGAGCACAGCACCACGCGGCGGATCTTGTCGTCGTGAGCCAGCTTGATGCTGGTCTGGCCTTCGGCGATGGTTGGAATGCTGGCGCGCGCCTTGGCGTCAGCATCATCCCACAGCACACGGTGAAAGCTGGAGCCAGGACCGAACTCCGACAGCGCGCTGACGCAGCGCTTGTGGCGCAGCAATGACTTCGGCGTCATCAGCACCAGCGGCTTGCGGAACTCGCGGTGGATCTGGCGGCGCAGAATGTGGAAATAGTTTGCCGGTGTGGAGCAGTTGGCGACCTGCATATTGTCTTCGGCACATTGCTGCAGGAAGCGCTCCAGGCGCGCTGAGGAGTGCTCCGGACCCTGACCCTCATAACCATGGGGCAGCAGCATCACCAAGCCGGACATGCGCAGCCATTTGCGCTCAGACGATGAGATGAACTGGTCGATGATGACCTGGGCCCCATTGGTGAAGTCACCAAACTGGGCTTCCCACATCACCAGCGTGTTCGGGGCGGACAGCGAATAGCCATGCTCGAAGCCGAGGACGGCTTCTTCTGACAGCATGGAATCGATCACCTCGTAGCGGGCCTGATCTTCGCTGAGATTGTTCAGCGGGGTGTAGCGCTCTTCGGTCTCCTGATCGATCACGTGGGAGTGACGCTGGGAGAAGGTGCCGCGGCCACAGTCCTGGCCGGACAGGCGCACCGGGAAGCCTTCGGTTAACAGCGTGCCAAAGGCAAGGTGCTCTGCCGTTGCCCAGTCAATGCCGTTCCCGTCTTCCAGCACCGTCTTGCGGCGGTTGGCGATAACGCGCTTGAGCGTCTTGTGGATGGCGACGTCGTCCGGGACGGTCGTCATCTTGTCGGCAACGGCTTTCAGGCTTTCCATCTCGGCTGCGGTCTGGCCGCGACGGTCATCTTCTTCCGGCAGGCCCAGGCCTGACCAGACGCCGTCCAGCCAGTCAATGCGGCTCGCCTTGTATTCCTTGCCCGCTTCAAACTCAGCATCAAGGAACTCATCGAATTCCTTTGCCCAGCGGTCAATGTCATCTTGAGTGCACAGGCCTTCGGCAATGAGCCGGTCGCCGTAAAGCTTCAGCGTGGTTGGGTGCTTGGAGATCGCCCTGTACATGATCGGCTGGGTGAAGCTTGGATCATCACCCTCGTTGTGACCAAAGCGGCGATAGCAGAACATGTCCACAACCACGTCCTTGCCGAACTTCTGGCGGTACTCGGTCGCGATCTTGGTGGCATAGGTGACCGCTTCAGGGTCATCGCCATTCACGTGGAAGATCGGGGCCTGCACCATAAGGGAGACGTCCGACGGGTAGGGCGAAGAGCGGCTGTCCTTCGGGTTGGTGGTAAAGCCGATCTGGTTGTTCACCACAAAGTGGATTGCGCCGCCTGTGCGGTGACCTTTAAGGCCTGACAGGCCAAAGCACTCGGCCACAACACCCTGACCGGCGAAGGCCGCATCACCGTGCAGCAGCAGCGGCAGCACGGCGCTCGCTGTATTCGCGTCTTCGCCCAGGCCAGCGCGCAGCTTGGACTGCTTGGCGCGCGCCTTGCCCAGAACAACAGGGTTCACCGCTTCCAGGTGGGACGGGTTAGCGGTCAGCGACAGGTGTACCTTGTTACCATCAAACTCACGATCGGACGATGAGCCCAGGTGGTACTTCACGTCGCCGGACGCGAAATCGCCATGGCCCATGGAATCGCCGCCCTGGAACTCGTGGAAGATCACGTGATAGGGCTTGGCCATCACTGCGGCGAGGACGTTCAGGCGACCGCGGTGCGGCATGCCCAGAATGATCTCCTCAACGCCTTCAGCGCCACCGCGCTTGATGATCTGTTCCAGCGCCGGGATCAGGCTTTCACCGCCATCAATGCCGAAGCGCTTGGTGCCGGGATAGCGTTTGTGGAGGAAGTTCTCGAACGCGTGGGTTTCGATGATCTTCTTCAGGATGGCGATCTTGCCTTCCTTGGAGAATGCAATCTCCTTGTCCGGACCCTCAATGCGCTCCTGAAGCCAGGCCTTCTCCTCCGGGTTGGAGATATGCATGAACTCGATGCCAAAGGTGGAGCAATAGGTCCGCTTCAGGATTTCCAGCATCTGCGGCACGGTTGCCGTTTCAAGGCCCAGATAGCCGTTGATGAAGATTTCGCGATCGTAATCGTCCGGCGTGAAGCCGTAGGTGGCTGGCTCCAGCTCAGGCTGGTGACCGAAATCGGTCAGCTTCAGTGGGTCCAGATCCGCGGCCAGGTGCCCACGAATACGATAGGCCCGGATCAGCATGATCGCGGCGATGGAGTCTTTTACCGCCTGTTGAACCGCTTCGGGCGAGGCACCTTCACCCATGTGTTCGACAACTGCGTCGGGAAGCGCTGGGGCAGTCTGCTCAATATCACCAAGCGCTGTAACCAGCTCGCCACTTTGAGGGCGCGGCCAGTCGGCGCGCTTCCAGCCCGGGCCCCTGGCGGCGTGCCGGGCATCGCCGGCGTCATGGCCGACTTCTTCAAAGAAGCTGCGCCAGCTTTCAGGCACAGAGGACGGGTCATCCGCATAGCGCGCGGCCATCTGCTCGAGATAGACGGCATTGCCGCCGAACAGAAATGAGGTGTCTAGGAAGGTCTGGTTCTGAGAAGAGCGGTCTTCGGTCATGGGTCCCACAGTTTTGGCGGGTGAGCGGTCGCTAACGCGGACGCAATCTGTTGCCCGACATGTATGCGGGTTTAACCAAAAACGGAAGACCAAAGCGCTGGAATTGGGACGAAGGTCGCAGGTCTCAGCCCAGAATTGTCTCTTCTTCTTGCAGGACTGAGGCTTTGGGACGCGAACGCAGGAGGCGATCAGCCCTTTTCAGCAATTCGCCCTGGGAATGAACTGTGATGGCGGTGATGGCGCATTGAGCGAGCGACTGTAGAAGCTCGGCGTCCCGGGCGGTGAACTTGCGCGGCACCCGGTCAATCACACAAAGCGTTCCAAGCGCGAAGCCTTCGGCATCGACAAGCGGCGCGCCAGCGTAAAAGCGGATATGGGGCTCTCCGGTGACCAGCGGATTGTCCTTGAACGCTGCATCGGTAGATGCATCGCGAACCACAAACACATCCAGCTGGCCGATGGCATGGGTGCAGAAGGATATGTCTCTGGGCGTTTCGCGCACATCAAGGCCGACACAGGACTTGAACCACTGGCGCTTGTTATCGACCAGAGAAATGAGGGCGATCGGCACGTCGAACGCTAGTTCAGCAGCTTTGGTGACCGCGTCGAACGCCGGGTGATCCGGTGTGTCCAGAATGCCGTGGCCTTTAAGCGCGGCCAGCCGCAGGCTTTCATGGGTCATGGCTGAGCCCCTCCAGGCGCGAGCAAATTACATTGCCGCAAAAGTTGTCTCTCTCATATTAAGAAACTGTTTCACTGAATATATTTTATGCAACGCGGAAGCTTTGTTTCAGCTGATTAATGAGCTGGTTATCTTTGGAATGAGAATATTCAGGCTCATCGAATTTGGTAAATGCCCGTAATTTTATAGGGGCTTAACGTGCACGGTTGTTGCCATGGACTCACCCATCACACAGCTCATGTATGTCAGTCGTTCAACGATCTCGACGGAGGCTGGCGCATTTGAGGCAGCGATCCGATCTATTCTGAGCGCCAGTGGGCGACACAACCGGGCCGAGGATATTACCGGCGCGCTGCTTTATGATCGCGGCCGGTTCCTGCAATGGCTGGAGGGGCCGAGCGACGCGGTCGAGGCTCGCTTTGGCGTAATCGCAGATGACCCACGCCATGGCGACTTGCAGGTGATCTTGCGCCGATCTGCTTCTACGCGCCGGTTTGCTCAGTGGCGTATGGCGTTCACAAAGGTGGGCGAGGCGGCAATTTACCGATTGCCGGGATTGCCGCTCAGCGAAGAGCCGCCAGAGCAGCTCATCGACTATATGCAGGCGGCGCTCGCTGACGCATCCACGCTCAGCGTCGCCGCCTGATACAGGTCTGGGCCTAGCCCTTCAGCACATCCACCAGAGTGGTGCCAAGGCGTGCCGGGCTGTCGGAGACGACGATGCCAGCTGACTTCATGGCTTCGATCTTGTCTTCTGCGCCACCTTTGCCGCCGGACACGATGGCGCCAGCGTGGCCCATGGTGCGGCCTGGAGGGGCGGTCCGTCCAGCGATGAAGCCGACCATCGGCTTTTTGCGACCCTTGGCGGCTTCGTCCTTCAGGAATTGCGCCGCTTCTTCTTCAGCGGAGCCGCCGATTTCGCCAATCATGATGATCGACTTGGTTTCGTCGTCCGCCAGGAACAGTTCCAGCATGTCGATGAACTCGGTGCCTTTGACCGGGTCGCCGCCAATGCCCACAGCCGTGGTTTGCCCCAGGCCAGCATTGGAGGTCTGGAACACCGCTTCATAGGTCAGGGTGCCAGAGCGCGAGACAACGCCCACAGAGCCTTTGGAGAAGATGGACCCTGGCATAATGCCGATCTTGCACTCTTCCGGGGTCAGGACGCCTGGGCAGTTCGGGCCGAGGAGGCGGGAATTCGACTTCTCCAGGCGGGCCTTCACCTTGACCATGTCCATAACCGGAATGCCTTCGGTGATGCAGGTGATCAGCTCAATGCCGGCATCGATGGCTTCGATGATGGCTGCGCCGGCACCGGCTGGCGGCACGTAGATCACAGAAGCATTGGCACCGGTGCGTTCCTTGCCTTCGGCGACCGAGGCGAAGATCGGCAGCTCAGCAGAGCTGTCCATGCCGCTGGTCCATGTGGTGCCACCCTTCTTGGGGTGAATGCCGCCCACCATCTGGGTGCCGTAATAGGCAAGCGCCTGCTCGGTGTGGAAGGTGCCGGTCTTGCCGGTCAGGCCCTGGACGAGGACCTTGGTATTCTTGTCGACGAGAATGGACATGGATCAGCCTTCTTCTGCTGGAGTGTCATCGAGGAAAGGATTGACCACACGCACCGACCCGTAGGTCTTTCCATGCGTGAGGCGTTCGGAAAAAAGCGTCTTGCAGCCAAGTCTCTCAGCGGCGGCAAGAATGAGGGTGTCGCCGGGAGCCGCATCATGCTCGCGAGACAGGGCGATTGAGGATGTGACAAGCCCGGCGTCCACCGGTTGGACCGTTTTCTGGCTGAGCAGCTCGACCCAACGGCTCGCGGTCTCTTCGGGCAGCGGCTGTGGTATGGACCGGGTTGCCAGGGTGTAAAACTCGCTCAGGACCTGAGCTGACGTGCCAAAGGGCGTCGTAAGCAGTCCTTGGGCAATGCCATGCCGGTGCGGTGAAGCGCTGGCCCCATTCGCCGCTTCCAGAAGAATGCTGGTATCCAGGAAGGTCTCCGCAATCATGCCGAGCCCTCTTCGCGCAGCCGAGCCGTAGCTGTGCTGACATCGCCCAGGTTGGCCGTGCTGGCGCGTGACAGCTGCAGAAGTTCTCGGGTGATGGCGTCCTGGCCGACTTCCGCGTCGACCGCGCGCTGAAGGAAGTCTCGCACCATCGCGTTGACGGTTGTCCGGCGCATGGCCGCCAGCACCCGCGCCTTGTCGAGCAAGTCTTCATCAATCGCGAGGGTGATATTCTTGGCCAAATCGGCGCGCTCCACAGGATATGTGGAACACATAATATGTGTAACCAGCTTCAGGCAAGCGCTGAAGCGGTCTTGCGCTAAACCTTGATGCCGGTGTGGATCGCTGCGATGCCGCCGGACAGGTTGGTGACCGAGACGCGGCTGAAACCGGCCTCTTCCAGCTCTTTGGCAAAAGCGGACTGACGCGGGAATTTACGGATGGATTCCACAAGATACTGGTAGCTGTCGCGGTCCTTTGCGATCAGCTCGCCCAGAACCGGGATCGCATTGAACGACCAGGCGTCATAGAGCTTGGCCAAGGGGCGCGTGGTGGGGTGTGAAAACTCCAGGCACACAAAACGGCCACCGGGTTTGAGCACCCGGTGCATGTCTTTGAGGGCCTTGTCACGATTGGTGACATTGCGGATACCAAAGCCGATCGTCACCGCCGTTGCGCTGTGATCATCAAAGGGCAGGCATTCTGCGTTTGCCGTCACCCAGTCGAGGCGATCACGGCCGCCACGCTTCAGACCCGACTGCAGCATCGCTTCGTTGATATCTGCCACCACCGCTTCAGCCTTTTCACCGCCGCGACGTTCCTGCAGCGCATCGGCACGATCCAGGAAAGCCCGAGCAATATCGCCCGTCCCGCCAGCCACATCAATCAGTCGCGCACCAGGGCGTGGGGCCGCCTTGGTGACAGTGATGTCTTTCCAGACCCGGTGAACCCCAAGGCTCATCAGGTCGTTCATAAGATCGTAGCGTCGCGCGCTGGAATCGAAGACCTGGCGCACCAGGCCCTGCTTCTTCTCGCGCGGAACCTCTTTAAAGCCGAAGGAAACTGTATCGTTGTTCATGACGTGCAACCTAAGCCGCAAGAGGCCATTGCGCCAGCACAGAAGCTGCGTGCAAGTGCAGCTCAGGATCGCTGAGAGACCTCTCGGTCACCCGTGACATAGTCGAACAGGGAAAATCCAGGCGTGTCCCGCCAGCTGTCTTCGCTGCCGCTTCCATAAAAAGCAAGTGTGAGCCGGTCGCCTGCTGGCGCGAAGGCATTCATGCGAAAGGCGCAGGCTTCTGCCAGTGTCATTTCGCCAACCTTGCTGTTGGGGTTATCCATTGCGGTGATGAGTTTGACCTCGGCGCGGGCTTGCGCGAGGCGGTCGCAGGCGCGGGCCAGCGCAGGCCATCCGCCTTTCCACACACATTCCACCGCCAGCGGCTGGGCAAGCAATTGCTCGCCATCGGCCGGGTAGCTTCGCCACGCGATATCATAGAGCGGATGTTCACCTGCGCGCACCGGGCTTTGACCCAAAAGTGAGGCTGAGCGCCAATTGGCGGCGACCACATGGATGCTGTCATCTTCAGGGATCTGGCTGATCTGGCTTGCAACCTCATCGCGTAGAAGCCTCGCCAGATGGTCGGTCCAGGGGTGACCCTCCATCGGGAAAAGCCCTGGATGCTCTTGCTCGCCCCGTGATGCAATCAGGTGAGCGAGCACCCGGTCGATGACAGCATGCGTCGTCTTTGCACTGATGAGGCTCGCCCTCGCAGCCGCCATTCTTTATCTCCTGATCTGACAGATCGTCCCCTTCAAGGAGCCAAAGTGATGCCAGAGCTGCCAGAAGTCGAGACCGTCAGGCGTGGACTGGCACCGGCGATGGAAAAGCGTCGCATTTTGAGCGCACGGGCTAACCGGCCAGACCTGCGCTTTCCTTTCCCGGAGCGTTTTTCCGAGCGCCTGACCGGGACTGTCGTCGACCGGATTGATCGCCGCGCGAAATACCTTCTGGTGCGTTTGGGTTCTGGCGAGACGCTTTTGATGCATCTGGGGATGTCGGGCCGTTTCTCGATCCATGCCGAGGATGTGTCGCGTCAGCCGGGTGACTTTGTTTATGCGCCGGCTGCTGACCCCAGGCACGACCATGTTGTCATTGAGCTGGAGGGCGGGGTGCGCGTCACCTACAACGACCCAAGGCGCTTTGGTTTCATGGTGATGTTTCCGACCGAGGCTGAAGACACAGTTGCCTACCTTAAAGACCTTGGGCCAGAGCCAAACGGAAACGCTTTTTCAAGCGCACGCTTGCTGGAGGCTTTCGAGGGACGCAAGAGCCCGCTGAAGGCCGGTTTGCTTGACCAGACCGTGGTAGCGGGTCTGGGCAATATCTATGTGTGCGAAGCCCTGTGGCGGTCGCAGATTTCGCCTAAGCGCCAATGCGCCAATCTCGGCCCGGTTCGGGCTGAGCGTCTTGCAGTCGCTGTTCGCAACGTCATTGCCGAAGCGATCGAGGCAGGAGGCTCGACGCTTCGTGACTACGCCGGTGCTGATGGAGCGATGGGCTATTTCCAGCATAGCTTTGATGCTTATGGCCGCGAGGGCGAGCCGTGTCGGCGATGTGAGAGCGAGCCAATCCGCAGGATCGTCCAGTCTGGCCGTTCAACCTTTTACTGCCCGGGCTGTCAGCGTTGAGAGGCTTGGCTACAGATCAAATATGAAATTTTAGACATATTTCCCATTTTGTTGTGTACATACAACATTTGTCTTGATACATGATGTGCATCTGGAAGGCGGCATGCCGCGCTTCTGCCTGAATTGACTGCAACCTCCACGGTGTCAAAGCTGGCATCGAACGCAAAAGGGAAATGAGCCCATGTTGAAGAAACTTCTTAAAGGCGCGGCCGCTTTCGTTGCTGGCGTCGGCTGCGGCACGGTGCTTGCCAGTGTGGCTGTCGCTCAGACGGACTACGCTGCTATTGATGCCAATCCCGGTGTCTGGTCGATCTCCGACGAGGACTCCACAGTCTACATCTTCGGGACCGTGCATATCCTGCCGCCGGAACTCGACTGGCAGAGTGAGACCGTCCTGGCGGCGCTGAATGATGCCGAGACGGTCTACTTTGAGGCTGATGTCCTGTCTCCCGAGGCTCAGGCTGCCACTCAGGCCCTTATTCCTCAGCTGGGCCTCAACCCGCCCGGCGTGACGCTGACCTCCATGATCAGCGATGAGGCACGTGGCCATATGGCTATCATTGCGGGCCGTCTCGGTGCTCCTGCCGATGCCCTTGCTGCACAGATGGACCCGCTCCAGCCCTGGCTGGCGAGCCTGACGCTGGCTGTGTTGCAGATCCAGATGGGCGGTTACGACCCGGCCTCAGGCGTTGAAGCCCAGCTCAACGGTCTCGCACAGGGCGCAGGCAAGGAGTTTGGATACTTTGAAGACGTCGAGCAGCAGCTGCGCTTCTTTGCGGACGTTCCCATGGAGCTTCAGGTGACCGACTTTGAAGTCGGTGTCCGTCAGATGGTCGAGGAGCCCGATGTTCTCAGCAATATGGTTCAGGCCTGGGCGGCTGGTGATCTGGAGCAGCTCGACACGCTATTCAATGATGCCATGAGCAATAGCTCGCCGGAGCTTTTCCAGCGCATCATTGTCGACCGTAACATTGACTGGATCCCGCAGATCGAAGCGGCGCTTGCCGGTTCCGATGATGCTCTTGTTGCAGTCGGTGCTGGCCACCTGCCGGGCCCGCAGGGCGTCCTGGCGCTGCTGGAAGCCGAAGGTCATACCGTCACACGACAGTAGGCTTAAAGTCACACTTGCTGCACACTGGCTCGCGCCGAGGGTGACCCCGGCGCGGGCTTCGTGTATCTGGCTCGCGCAACTGTCTGACCGGCGCCGCAATCGGGCGCGTAAATGATTGAGGAGGGCCGCATGGCCTACAACACGATCCAGACCAAGACCGAGGGCCGCGTTGGCGTGATCACGCTTGACCGCCCGTCAGCTCTCAACGCCCTGTGCGACGAGCTCACCAGCGAGCTTGCCGATGCGCTGGGCGGTTTTGAGCGGGACGAGGAAATTGGCTGCGTGGTGCTGACCGGTTCGGCCAAGGCTTTTGCTGCCGGTGCCGATATCAAGGAGCTTCAGGGCAAGGACTTCATCTCGCTCTACAAGCACGACCCGTTCGCCGAGACCTGGGAAAGTGTCGCCCGCTTCAGAAAGCCGATCATTGCTGCTGTATCCGGCTATGCGCTGGGCGGCGGATGCGAGATCGCCATGATGTGCGACTTCATCATTGCCTCCGAGACCGCCAAGTTTGGCCAACCTGAGATTAATCTGGGCGTGATGCCCGGAGCAGGCGGTACGCAGCGCCTGCCGCGGGCTGTGGGCAAGGCCAAGGCCATGGATATGTGCCTGACCGGGCGCATGATGCCGGCTGAAGAAGCTGAGCGTGCGGGCCTGGTAAGCCGCGTTGTTCCGGTTGATGATCTCATGGATGTTGCGATGGAAGCGGCTGAAACCATTGCATCCAAGTCCATGCCGATTGCCATGATGACCAAGGAAACGGTCAACATGGCATTTGAGATGGGACTGGCAGAAGGTGTGCGCTTTGAGCGCCGTGTCTTCCAGTCGCAATTTGCTACCGAAGACCAGACTGAGGGTATGGCGGCGTTTGCCGACAAGCGCGCTGCACACTTCAAGCACCGGTAATCGGCAGCTCGCTGTTGACGGGGGGCGGCGCGAGAGCTATACGCCGCGCCTCATGTTTTTCCTGCGGCTGTGCGGGTCATCGCACGCTGCCACTAACAAGTTCGGACGGTTCACATGGCGAATACTCGCTCAGCGAAGAAAATGGCGCGCAAGATCGAGCGCCGCACCGCGCTCAACAAGGCTCGCCGCACGCGCATGCGGACCTTTGTGAAGCGCCTTCACGCAGCTGTCGCTGCTGGCGACGAGGCGGAAGCCAAAACGGCCCTGCGCACGGCAGAGTCTGAAGTGATGAAAGCGGTGTCTGCCGGGATTATCCACAAGAACACCGGTTCGCGCACCGTGTCGCGTTTGTCGGCCCGCGTTAAGGCGATGACAGCCAAGTAAAAAGCTGTCCAGAGCCGGATGGAATTATGAAGCGCCTGCGAGTAAATCGCAGGCGTTTTTTTTGTGCCATGCACAAATCTCAACCGCCAAGATTTCCAGCATGGCAAGGCCTCCAGACGTCTTATGTGACAGCGCGCCGCAATTTCGCCCAACGCTCAAATTCAGACTCTTTTCAAGCCCAAAATTCACCAAAATTTTTTTTCATCACGCAAACGCTGACACCGCTTACGGAATCAATCTGTCAAGCTTCGAATCAAGCAAAAACCATGGTTAATGGAGTTGATTCGCTGGGCTCTGTGGATACTGTGTGGAGACAGAGACAGTCATCCTAATACGGATCAAAGAAGACCGCCGGCGGTGGGATTTCCACGTGCGCCTGAACAGGAAAGCTGTGTCTCAATTCAGAAGCCTGATCGTGGTCTACCACGGCAAGATGAAGAGATGGGTTGGGGTGAAATGGGGAATCTGCATTCAGCGTCTGCAGCCCGAAAGCAGGACGCAGCGATGACCGAAGCCGATCGAGTGGTTCAAGTCTGGCGCAATGTGCGTGCGCGCCTCCGCGATGAATATGGTCCGACCATTTATGCGGGCGAGATTGCACGCTTGCGCGTGTCCGATATGAGCGAGGGCCGTGTTTGCGTCGTGTGCCCTAACGCGTTCAGCCGCGCCTGGGTGGAAGACAATCTGGGTAGCCGCCTGCGCGCACTCTGGATTGCCGCCGATCCGAACGTGACCGAAATTCTTGTGGCGACTGAAGCTGAGGCTGCCCGTGCCACCCGTGCGCCGCTGATGGCGTCCACGGCTCCGGTTGCGCCAAAGTCTGACACTGAAAGCCAGCCGGCCGACAGCGCTGCTGCTCCTGAGCAAGCCGACGACCGCGAAGCGCGCTTCACGTTTGATACCTTCATGGTGGGCTCTGCCAATATCATGGCCTCCACCGCTGCGAAGGCTGTGGCCAATTCCAGCGCACCGCCCTTCAATCCGGTCTTCTTCCATGGTGATTACGGCGTGGGCAAAACCCACTTGCTGGCGGCCATTGCCCATTCGGTGTCTATTGGCGGTGCCAAGCGCAAGGCGTTGTGCCTGACAGCTGAAGAATTCATCAACGGCTTCCAGTCCGCGCTGCGCGCCCGCGATGTGCGCCCGTTCAAGGAATTGGTGCGCGATTGTGATGTGCTGTTGATCGACGACGTGCACTTCATCGCTGGCAAGGCCGCGACCGAGCTGGAATTCCTGCAGACCGTCACCGCCCTGATTGCCGCTGACAAGCAGGTGGTTTTAGCCTCGCACTGCACACCGTCCGAACTGAAAGTCACAGACCGTCGCCTCCATGACATCCTTTCTGGTGGCTTCGTCTGCCCGATCCAGGGGCCGGATCTGGACCTGCGCCGCAAAATTATCGACTGCAAGATTGCCCAGGCCCGATCGCTTTGCCCGACTTTGGAAGTGCCGGAGACCGTGCGGGATTTCCTGGCGGCCCGGGTAACCACCTCGGCGCGTGAGCTGGAAGGTGTGCTCAATAATGTCATCGTGCGCACCGCGCTGATGGATCGTCCCGTCACGATCGATACGGTTGAAGACGCGCTGGGTGAGTTGCCAGTGCGCTCAGAAAAGCGCGTGACCGTCGACGACATCCAGAAGGCTGTGGCGCATTATTTCGACATCACCGTTGAGGACCTGCACTCCAAGCGCCGGACTAAAACGGTTGTGCGCCCGCGCCATATCGCCATGTATCTGGCTAAGACACTGACCACGCGTTCGCTGCCCGATATCGGCCGTCGCTTTGGTGGTCGGGATCACTCCACCGTTATTCACGCGGTCAACAAAATTACCGATCAGCTCCCCTCTGATGCGGTCCTTTCTGAGGACATTGAGGCGCTGCGCCGTCGCCTTCGCGACTAAAACAGACGCCAAACTTGAAAAACGACCGCAAGAGCCCCTTCTTGCGGTCGTTTCTTTTGGTTTATGGTGCTTCACCAAACTTTAACGGCGATTCTCTGGTCATCCGGGGAAAGCGCCCTCCAGAGGCAGAGGCGACAGATGAAGCTGACGATTGAGCGCGCAACGCTCCTGAAAGCCCTCGGACACGTTCAAGCTGTTGTGGAGCGTCGCAACACGATCCCGATCCTGTCCAATGTGTTGATCCGGGCCAAGGATGGCTTCGCGCGATTGACGGCCACTGACCTTGATATGGAGATCGTGGAGGAAGCCGAAGCTGACGTCTCCCAGGATGGCGATGTCACGGCTCCGGCCCACACCTTGTATGAGATTGCCCGCAAGCTGCCAGAAGGCAGTCAGGTGACGCTGGAGCGCGGCGGGGACGATCCGCGTCTGTCGCTGTCAGCGGGGCGCTCGAAGTTCAACCTGCCAGTCCTGCCGGCGGGTGACTTCCCGGTCATGCCGAGCGAAGACCTGGCGGTCAGCTTCTCTGCACCGGCGAGTGAGCTGGCACGCCTGATCGACAAGACCCGCTTCGCCGTGTCGACCGAAGAGACGCGCTATTATCTGAACGGTATTCACATGCACGCCGCTGAGCGCGACGGTCGCAAGACGCTGCGCGCGGTGGCAACCGACGGGCACCGTCTGGCGCTGGCTGAAACCGATCTGCCAGATGGTGCAGCGGCTATGCCTGCCGTGATCATCCCGCGCAAGCCGATCCAGGAGTTGCGTCGTCTTCTTGAAGACCTTGATGGCGACGTGGATGTCTCGGTGTCTGAAGGCAAGATCCGCTTCCAACTGGGTGCGGCTGTGCTGACATCCAAGCTGATCGACGGTACCTTCCCGGATTATGAGAGGGTCATCCCGCGGGGTAACGACAAGACCCTTCGCATTGACCGGGCTCCGTTTGCCCAGGCTGTGGACCGTGTGGCGACCATCTCCCAGGAAAAGTCGCGCTCGGTGAAGCTGGCGCTGTCTGAAGGCCAGCTGATCCTGACCGTGAATAATCCTGAAAGCGGTGCAGCGAGTGAAGAGCTGGTGGCTGATTACGCGTCCGAAGAGATGGCGATCGGCTTTAACGCTCGCTACCTGCTGGATGTGGCCGGACAGATTGAAGGTGATGAAGCCATCTTCGAATTTGCCGACTCTGGCTCGCCGACTCGTGTAACGGACTCCGGTGATCCGGATGCAGAATACGTGCTGATGCCGCTGCGCGTGTGATCGACGAGACAGCCAACGCCAACCTGAAATCTGCACCAGGCGTCACGCGTCTGAAGCTGACCGGTTTTCGTAATTATGCAGCGCTGGATCTGACCCTGGATCCGCGACCGGTGGCGCTATTCGGCTCCAATGGCGCTGGCAAGACCAATCTGGTTGAGGCGGTCAGCTTTTTAGGCCCGGGGCGCGGGGTGCGCGCGGCGGGCGCAGATGCCGTGCGTCGGCGGACGGCAGAGGGACATGATCCCATCTGGGCCGTCTATGCCGAAGCCATGACGGTTGAGGGGCCTGTGAGCCTTGCCACCGGTTCTGATCCGGCAGAACCCAGTCGCCGTAAAACCCGCCTTGATGGTGCCGCTACCACCCAGACCGCGCTGGCGCGCCTGTTTCCAATGCTGTGGCTGACTCCGCGGGAGGACCGGCTGTGGGCGGGCCCGCGCTCTGATCGCATGCGCTTTTTTGACAGGCTGGTCCTGGCTGGCGCACCGGATCACGGCAGCGAAGCCAGCGGCTACGAAAAAGCTCAACGGGAACGCCAGCGCCTGCTCGACAAGCAATATGAAGGCGCACGTGTTGATCCGGACTGGTTGAATGCGCTGGAGGCAGAGATGGCCGCGCGCGGCGTGGCGCTGGCGGCCGCCCGCGTTGACGCGTTGGCGCGCCTTCAGTCAGAGATCGACGCGCGCCCGGATACCGCCTTCCCGAAAGCTGATCTGGAGCTGGAGGGGCTTCTGGAAGCCCGTCTGGCAGCCGGTGAGGCGGCCGGTGTGGTCGAGGATGACTTTATCCTGACGCTGCAGGACGCGCGGCGCCGCGATGGCGCGGCGGGGCGATCCTTGACGGGCCCGCACCGCACAGAGCTTTCAGCGCGCCATCGTGAGAAGGATCAGCTGGCCGCTGATTGCTCAACCGGCGAGCAAAAGGCGCTGGTGCTGGGGCTGGCCCTGGCTCAGGCCTCTGCGATTGCCCGTGTGCGCGGCGCGGCCCCCGTTCTCATCCTCGATGAAGCCTGTGCCCACCTTGATGTGGCGCGGCGTGAGGGGCTTGCACAGGGACTTCTGGACCTTGGTGCTCAGGCCTGGCTTACAGGCGTCGAGGCGGGCCTGTTCGAGGCCTTTGGTGAGGGCGTCCAGAGGGTTCGGGTTGAGGATGGGGTTGCCACGCGGCTCGACGATCAGGGTTGACCCGTCTTGCATCCGTCACACAGCTGCCTTGTTCTGACTGGATAACAAAGGCCAAGGCATGCATGCTGGCAATCGATCAGGCATTAGGAGCAATGAAATGGCGTGTACACGAACAGCATTGACCGTTGCAGTCGTCGCGGGGCTGGCGGCCTGCTCGCCAGACGTTGATGGCGCACGTTCAAACCAGAGTGCGATGAGCCCTGAGGCCTATGCCACCGCGCTGGAAGCTTTCGGACTGACCGAGCAGAACGATCGGGTGTCCTGGGCAGCACTGGATTCTGAGGGGGGCGTTTTTCGATTTACCGAGTTCACGCTCACGGACGAAGACGGTGTCCTGAATGTCGACACCTTCACCTTCGAACGCCCAGAGCTCAGTGATGATGGCCCGGTCTTTGACGGCCTCGTCTTTGACGGCGGGCAGATATCCTTCGATGAGGGCACGGCTCGCTTTGATCGTTTCAGCGTCACCGATGCAGGACCGGCGGTTGCGGAGTCCTTTGCGGCGCTGGTTCAGGGGCGCGACGCCATCGTCGACGAGGATAATCCATCAGATCAGGGCTTTGGCGGGTTTTCGGTCAGCAATCTTCAGGTCGATGCGACCACTGAAGAGGGCAATCCGCTCACGATGAGCCTGGTAGCGATGGAGGCCGAGCGATTTGACGGCGAGGCCCTGGACCGTTTCCGACTTGATACACTCTCGCTGGAAACCACCAACGCCAACAAGGACGTGGTCACCGTTTCACTGGCCGCGGTCGAACTTGACGGGTTTGGCGGCAATATCGTTGGCATGGCCAACGCCCAGCCCTTCGCCCGGGGGCTGAATATTGGCGAAGCCTATGAGCGCTTTCTTGTCAGTGAGTTGCTGGTCAACAGCGCCGGTCTGCGCGTGACGATGCCAGAGCTGCGCGGTGATACCTCGACGCGATCAGACGATGCCGTCGCGGCAACCCTCTCCATGCCGGAACTTGTGATTTCAGCAAACCCGGATGGCGGCGCGACCGGAGCGCAGGTGGCCACAGGTCTGAACCAGGCCGGCTTTGAGGCGCTGCACTTCTCGCTCCAGTCGACGACAGTCTATGACGCAGCCGAAGACAGGGTTCGGACCGAAGGTGAGAATGCGCTGGTCCTTCGAGATGGCTTCCGTCTGTCCGTTGACCAGGATTTCAGCGGCGTCGCCGCCTATGCCGAGGCCTATGCAGACTGGCTTGCCAAAGCGCCGGAAGGCGAGACATCTCCGCCTGCCGATGTGCTCGCTCTTCTGGCCCTCAATCGCTTCGTGATCGAGCTTGAAGATGAGGCCCTGCTCGACAACCTGTTCGCCTCCATGGCGGCAGAACGGGGCATGAGTCCGGAGGCCATGCGCGCTCAGGCCTCAGGCCTCGTTGCCTTTGCAAGCCTGCTGGCCAGTGACTATGCCGACCGCGCCCTGATCCAGACGGCTCAAGGCGCGCTCATGGGCTTTGTCGCCAGTGGCGGAACGCTGACCATTGCCGTTGAGCCCGAAGGGCCGCTGGAGATGTCACGCTTTTCAGACGGCACGCTGCCCTCAGATGTCGGCGTCAGCATCACCCATAGCCCGCCACGGTAACGCCAGTTGACTATGCAGCTTTGCTCTTGGTCTTGCGTCCGCCGTGCTCGGCCATGAAGGCCTTCATCATGGGCGCGATTTCTTCGCGGAAGCGTCTGCCGTTGAAGACACCGTAGTGGCCGACGCCGTCCTGGACATGGTCTTTGCGCAGGGCTTCAGGCAGGTTGGTACACAGGCCGTGAGCGGCCTGGGTCTGGCCAATACCTGAAATATCGTCGTTCTCACCTTCCACTGTCAGGAGCGCAACGTCGGTGATCGCCTCTGGTCGCACCGGGCGGTCGTGCACGGTCATCTCACCACGTGCAAGCTTGTGCTCCTGGAACACGTCCTTGATGGTCTGAAGATAAAACTCTTCGGTCAGGTCCATTACTGACAGGTATTCATCGTAGAAGCTGCGGTGTTTTTCGGCATTGTCGCCGTCGCCCTCAACCAGGTGATTGAAGAAGCGATAGTGGGCGTCCACGTGCCGGTCAAAATTCATGTTGATGAAGCCGGTCAGCTGCAGAAAGCCCGGATACACGCGGCGAAGCGCGCCTGGATAGGTTGCCGGCACGGTCTGGATCAGATTATCGCGGAACCATTCATAGGGCCGTTCTTCAGACAGCTTGTTGGGCACTGTCGGCGATTTGCGCGAGTCGATGGGCGAGCCCATGAAGGTCATGGACGCTGGACGCATCGGGTCTTCGTCCTCAGCCATCAGCGCAATCGCGGCCAGAGTTGGCGGGCCGGGCTGGCAGACAGCCACGACATGAGTGTTTTCGCCCACAGCCTCGATCATCTCGCGCACATATTGCACGTAGTCATCAAGGTCAAAGCGCCCTTCCAGGACCGGCACATGGCGCGCGTCGATCCAGTCTGTGATGTAAACTTCGGCATCGGGCAAAAAGGCCTCGACCGTGCCACGCAGAAGCGTCGCATGGTGGCCTGACATCGGCGCAACAAGCAGAACTTTCGGATCCTTGATCTCAGACGCTTTGACTCCGCGTGCCTTGGCCAGAGCCGCTCTGTCACGCTTGAAGTGGAGCAGGTTGCAGAAGGGTTTCGACCAGACCGTTTCAATGTCGATATCGACCGGATTGCCATCCACGTCGGCCGGGCTGATCGCCCAGTCAGGCTTGCCGTAATAGCGCGTCAGGCTTTCAAACAGGTCCGCGCCAGCTGCCATTGCCCGCCCCGCGAGCGTGTCGCCGGCCGGGTTGAGCGGGCTGCGCAAGGAGCGACGCGTTACATTGGCGGCCGCACGCCAGGGCAGCATTGCGGCCCGGCTAAGTTCAAGGAAGGAGTAAAGCATCGAAAAGTCCTTTAAAAACCGGTCAGGACGCCAGCGGCTGGAGCCGCCTCATCACGATTGAACTGGATTTTCCTCTAAAAACCGTTGCAGCCGCGCCGCGATGGCCGCAGGGGCCGTACCGTGGGGGAAGATATCGGCAAACTCGCCGTTGGCATCCATCAAGAAAACGACCGACAGGTGGTCCATGGTGTATTCGGTAAACTCCGAATTGGCGTCCACGCGGGCATAATAAACGCGGTACGCCTCGGCAGCCTCGCGAATTTGCTCCGGCGTACCAGTCAGGCCCATGAGGTTGTCAGCGAACACATCAGCGGAAACATAGTCCGCCAGCGCCTGAGGGGTGTCGCGTTCGGGATCCACG
Organism: Maricaulaceae bacterium EIL42A08; assembly: GCA_024178355.1. Taxonomy (GTDB): domain Bacteria; phylum Pseudomonadota; class Alphaproteobacteria; order Caulobacterales; family Maricaulaceae; genus Oceanicaulis. The sequence continues at coordinate 437,393 of JAMZNZ010000006.1, forward strand.
GTGATCAGCAGCGGCTGGAACTTTGCGGCGTCATCTTCTGGAAGCTGATCAAGCGCTGCGCCGAGAATCTGTAGCGAGGCTGGACAAACGTCAGGGCAGTAGGTGAAGCCGAAATAGATCAGCATCGGACGACCGCGAAAGCTTTCGTCGGTCACCGTTTCACCCAGGTGGTTGGTGAGCGTGAAGGCTCCACCAATCTGCGCTTCGCCGGACGTGCGCACACTAGAGCCGCCACTGGTAACCGGGCCGCTATCGCGCAGCTGGGGCAGGATAATCAGAACAACCGCAGCCACCCCCGCAACGAGAGCGGTGAGCGCGGGAATTAGCCATACAGGCCGATTGGACAGACTCATGTGAGCAAACCCTTTCGCGGTGCAGCATAATGATCTTTGTGCGGCGCGCCATACGACATTCAGTGGATGACTGGACCCCGGCCTCGCCTATATGGATGCAGTGGCGTAGCACAGCCAGGGGCCGCGTCTAAAGGTCCGCTTGACGATCGCCCGCAAAGACCTGCCACCATGGCGTTCAATCCAACATGGCTGACACCGCATGATTTCGTTTGAACCTGAATGGGAAAAGCTCAACGCCGAGGCCGGTTTGACCCCCGTCTTCGGGCGGGTGCGCCTGCGCACGCTGATCCTGCTGCGCTGGTTGGCGGTGGTGGGCCAGACCCTGTGTGTGGTGGTTGTCTATTACGGGCTTGGCTTCGACCTTCCGCTCGGCTTGTGCTTGGGCGCGATTGCCGCCAGCGCCTGGGTCAATGCCTGGGTTTCGCTAGCGCTGCCGACCCAGCGTTTTGCCAAGGACTGGGAGGCCTTCCTGCAGCTGGCCTATGATGTGATCCAGCTGATGGTGTTGCTGGCGTTGACGGGCGGTTTGACGAACCCGTTCTCGGTCATGCTGGTCGGACCGGTGGTTATTGCCGTGGCCGCGCTGCCAACACGGTGGTGGGCGATCCTCGCTGTGATTGCTACAGCGGGCTCAATCATTCTGGCGCTTTGGCATTTTCCGTTGCCGTGGAGTGGGCTAGAGCCTGAACTTCCCCCGCTTTATCAGGCCGCGATCTGGGTTGCGCTGGCGATCGCGATTGCCTTTACCGCCATGTATGCCTGGCGCGTCGGGTCAGAGGCGCGGCGCATGGGTACTGCGCTTGCCGCGACCCAAACCGTGCTTGCCCGTGAACAGCGCCTGTCTGCACTTGGTGCGCTGTCTGCTGCTGCGGCTCACGAGCTGGGTACGCCTCTTGCCACCCTGCAGCTGACCGCCAAGGAAATTCTGCGCGCCGCTTCTGATGAGACGCTTCGAGAGGATGCCGAGCTGATGGTGTCCCAGGCTCAGCGGTGCCGGGAAATTTTGCAGCGCCTGTCGCAGAACCATGAAGCCTCCGATCGCATGCATGATCGGGTCGGCTTGCGAGAAGCTATGGAAGAGGCCGCAGCCCCCCTTCGCGGGCTGGGTGCTGAGATTGTTGTTACGCTCGAACCTGACCCACAGGACCCGGAACCGCCGGTCATGCAGCGCCGCGCCGAGGTGATTTACGCGCTTGGCAATTTTGTCGAAAACGCCGTGGACTATTCCACCTCTCGCGTCTCGATCACGGGTCGCTGGACTGCGGAAACCCTTGAATTCACGGTGGTTGATGATGGCCCGGGCTTTCCGCCTGACATTCTGGCCAAGCTGGGTGAGCCCTATGTCACGACCCGTCGCGCCGAGCCTGGACATGGAGGTCTGGGGCTCGGAGTGTTCATCGCGATTACGCTGGTGGAGCGGATCGGTGGCCGCGTTGAGCTTGATAATACGCCCAAGCTTGGGGCGTCTGTACGGCTGATCCTGCCGCGCGCCGACCTCGAAGCTGGCCCGCTTTTTGACGGACGTACGACAGAGTAGACGCCTGCGTCGTCTTGGAAAAAACGGGTGCAGGTGCGCTTGGGGTGCGACAATGCGCCATACCCCCCTCTTGATTCTTCAAGAACTCGGCTAAATCATTGGTGTGCATTCACCGAAGCCTTAAAGGAGGCCTTTGCCAGGTGGCCGAAGACCTAATTCTTCCCGACGATAAGACGCTTCTTATCCTCGACGACGACACGCCCTTCCGCACCCGTCTTGAGCGGGCCATGGCTTCGCGTGGTTTCGAGATTACAGCGTCTGTCGCGACTGTCGCGGAGGCCATGCGTGTGGCTCGCGACAACCCGCCTGCCTTCGCCGTAGTCGACCTTCGCCTGGAAGACGGCGATGGGCTGGATGTTGTGCGTACGCTGCACGATAACCGCTCCGATTGCCGCGCGGTCATGCTAACGGGTTATGGCAATATCGCCACGGCGGTCGCAGCGGTGAAGTCTGGTGCGATCGACTACCTGGCCAAGCCGGCCGATGCCGACGATGTGGCCAAGGCGTTGCTAGCGCGTCCCGAAGCCAAGCCTGAACCGCCGGAGAACCCGATGAGCGCGGACCGCGTTCGCTGGGAGCACATCCAGCGTGTGTTCGAGCTGTGCAATCACAATGTCTCGGAGACAGCGCGTCGCCTGAACATGCACCGCCGGACCCTGCAGCGTATCCTCGCCAAGCGCGCCCCGCGCTAGGCGGAGCCTGTGCGCATTGGCTTTCTTGTTTTTGACAAGGTCACCCAGCTTGACCTGACAGGGCCGCTTCAAGTGCTCAGTCAGGTCGATGGCTTTTCCTGCGAGCTGGTCGCGGGCGACCTGCGACCGCGCTCCACCGACGGACCTCTCACGCTCGTCCCCACCACCACGTTTGAAGCCGGCGGCCAATTCGACATGGTCTGCGTACCCGGCGGCTATGGCGTGTCCGGCGCTATGGGAGACGCGGACGCGCTCACCTGGCTCAAGAAACAAGCTGGAAAAGCGCGTTGGGTGACTTCGGTCTGCACCGGGGCGTTCATTCTGGGGGCGGCCGGGCTTCTAAGGTCAAAGCGCGCAACAACCCACTGGGCCTATCACGATCTTCTGGCGCTGTTTGGAGCGAGGCGCGAACAGAAACGGGTCGTGTTTGACGGCCAGCTTGTCACCGGCGGTGGTGTAACAGCCGGCATCGACTTTGCCCTTCAGATTGTTGCCGTAGAGCGCGGCGAGGATGCCGCCCGAAGCCTCCAGCTGGCGCTGGAGTACGACCCTCAGCCGCGCCATTCCGGTCACCCTGAGTTTGCCGAACCCGCCACGGTTCAGAAGCTGACGAGCGAAGTTTACACCGCGCGCCGCCGGGTCATGGGCGATGCAATCAGCAAGGCACTGGCCAGACGCTAGGGCGTCAGGATGGATCCGGACGGGTCCATCTCCCGGACACCCTCGGCAAGGGCTTCCATATGCGCCACTGACTTACGTGAATGGGATTGGCCTGTCGGCGTTCCACCGGCATCGAGCTGGGACACCGTCGTCACACCGCGACGCAAATCATGACGCCAAAGCTCAGTCGTGACGGCGGGCGATCCAGATCGCAGACCCGCGGCAATATGGGCATAAAGCGCACCCAGCGTCTCATCGGCACTGACGTAGAGATCGTCGAGATTGCCCAGCAGCTTCTCATGGCTCATCGCATGGGGCTTGTAGCCACTGGTATTGGTCTTGGTTTCAATCAGGCGCGCCTGCCAGCCCTCATGAGTCCGTTGCCAGAAGATGCCATCAATACCCTGCGGACCTTTTCCGGGCTTGCCATTGATGGGCCGCCAACCGTCAGCTGCCATCATCACGAAGGTGAGCGCTTCACCAAACCCGCCCTGGCGGTGCATATGGGTGAAGGCCGCTGGCGGCAGGCCCCTGTAGGCGGGCCCGTCCGGTCCGTCAGAGGTCGGCGGCTGTGGCGTCGAACGATAGTCGCGGCGGGCCAGCGCCCTCAGGGGCGCGCCAATGGCTCCGGCAAGGGCTGCCGATAGTCCGGCCGTGGCAAGAAGGGTCAGGCTCATGGCCCTAAGGCCTAGCCGCGCACTCCGGTCATCGCCAGCAAAAATCTAGAGCAGGCGTAACGCGCGCTCTGCAGCGTTGCGCGCAAAGCGCAGTGTCACCGATTTTCGCCGCGCTGGTGCCAGGGTCTGAACCGGGCTCTCACGGACCACCGCGCCGCCAAAACCGTCCGCGATGATCAATCCGGTTTCAACCGGCAGCACGTCGCTGGGGAAGCGGTCCGAAACGGCAAAGTAAAACCGGTCACACCAGTCAAAATACTCCGGCCATTTCACATCGGCGCGGAAGTCAGCAATGCCAGATTTGACCTCCACAATCACCACCTCGCCCTTGCGGCCAAGGCCGGCAAGGTCGGCGCGCCGCCCACAGGGCAGGGTAAATTCCGGGATCGGCGTCACGCCCAGATCCAGCAATAATCGTGAGGCCCCGCGCATCAGCGCGCGCGCATCATCAATGCTCGGATTATCCGCACGCGCGGGGAAGGAGGGATCGGTGACAGCCATGGCCAATACTGTGTTCGATTTATGTTCCGCACGCAAGTCGTCCCTTTCGCTCCCCCGCAGTCACTGCTAGGCAGAGCGCCATGAGCAAGACACAACCACGCAAGACCCATAATCGCTGGTCCAAAGCCCGGCCGCCGTCCACCGACGACTTTCTGGCGCTCGCCGATGCGGCCTGGGCCGAGCTGCCCGACGGCTTTAAACAGATGTGCGGCAGCGTCGTGATCCAGGTGACCGATTTTGCGCCAGAAGAAGTCCTGAAGCATTTTGAAATGGACAGCCCGTATGAGCTGACCGGGCTCTATCATGGGGTGGACCTGACAAGTAAGTCGGTCTCCGACCCCAGCCCGGAACCGGACTATGTCTTCCTCTACCGCCTGCCCATTCTTCTTGAGTGGTGCGAGCGGGGCAATGTCACCCTGTCAGAGCTGATCACCCATGTCCTCATCCACGAAATCGGCCACCATTTCGGCTTAAGCGATGAGGACATGCACGCGATTGAAGACAGCGTGGGTTAAGCTAGCTTCTTCGCCACCCACTCCGGCACGAACTCTGTGGCCGGACCGTAAATGCCTTCGTCGAAAATCTCGCTGACTTCGCCCGGCTCAAGGCTCAGCTCCACCGTCCAGGCGCCCAGCTTTTTGGCCTCCTGAACGAAGCCGGCCGCCGGGTAGACGGTGCCGCTGGTGCCGATGGCGATGAACAGATCGACGCGGTCCATGGCGCGGTAGATCTGATCGAGCCCCAGCGGCATCTCGCCAAACCACACCACGTGCGGGCGCAGGCCATGGGGCTTGCCGCAAGCCGAGCAGGGTGCACCGTGAGTGATGGGACCGGCGTCGGTGTAGAGATGCCCGCAGGCCTGGCAGCGGGTCTTTAAAAGCTCGCCATGCATATGTAAGAGATTGGCCGAGCCCGCCTGCTCGTGCAGGTCATCGATATTCTGTGTGACAAGCGTGAACTCACCGCGCCCGGCCATCATCCAGGCCTGTTCCAGCTCGGCGAGGGCAAAGTGCGCCGCGTTAGCCTTTGCATCGGCCAGATTGGCGCGCCTGGCGTTGTAAAATTCCAGAACGCGCGCCGGATCGTCAGCGAAAGCCTCCGGCGTGGCGAGCTTCATGGGATCAAATTTCTCCCACAGCCCGCCCTTCTCCCGAAACGTCCCGAGCCCTGACTCAGCGCTGATGCCAGCGCCGGTCAGAATCAGGATGTTTTCAGGTCCGATACTCAAAAATCTGGTCCGTTGGATCAGTCGTTCTGGCCCAGCCGCTTCTTGCGGTCGGCGAGCAGGCGCAGGCGCAGCGCGTTGAGCGTGATGAAACCCGCCGCATCGCTCTGATCGTACACATCATCTTCTTCAAAGGTAACGTGGGCGAGCGAGTAGAGTGAGTTGGGCGAGGTGCGGCCCACCACCATGACATTGCCCTTGTAGAGCTTGAGGCGAACCTCACCGCTGACATGGCGCTGGGAATGGTCGATGGCCGCCTGCAGCATTTCGCGCTCTGGCGAGAACCAGAAACCATCATAGAGGAGCTTGGCATATTTCGGCATCAGCTCGTCTTTGAGGTGCATGGCACCGCGATCAAGGGTGAGCTGTTCGATGCCGCGATGGGCCATCATCAGGATGGTGCCGCCCGGCGTCTCATAAATGCCACGCGACTTCATGCCCACAAAGCGGTTCTCCACCAGATCAAGGCGGCCAATGCCATGGCGCGCGCCTATGGCGTTGAGCTCGGTCAGCAGCGTTGCTGGCGACATGTCGGTGCCATTGATAGAAATCGCATCGCCGCGCTCAAACCCGATGGTGAGGTATTCTGGCTCATCCGGACCGTCTTCAGGATGCTGGGTGCGCAGGCAAACCTCGTTGAAGGCCTCCTCGGCCGGGTCTTCGAGCATCTTGCCCTCAGAGCTGGTGTGCCAGAGGTTGGCATCGACCGAGAAGGGCGCTTCACCGCGCTTGTCGGAGGGCACTTCGATGCCCTGGCTCTCAGCATATTCAATCAGCTTGGTGCGAGAGGTCAGCTCCCATTCGCGCCAGGGCGCAATGCATTTCAGACCCGGGTCGAGCGCCGCCACGGCGAGCTCAAAGCGGACCTGGTCATTGCCCTTGCCGGTCGCCCCGTGAGCAACGGCATCCGCGCCCGTTTCGTGGGCGATCTCAACCAGGCGCTTGGAGATGAGCGGGCGCGCGATGGAGGTTCCGAGCAGGTACTGGCCCTCATAGACAGCGTTGGCGCGCACCATCGGGAAGCAGTAATCGCGCACGAATTCCTCGCGCAGATCTTCAATGAAGATGTCCTTGATGCCCGCCGCTTCGGCTTTTCGTCGTGCCGGCTCCAGCTCCTCGCCCTGACCCAGATCGGCGGTGAAGGTCACCACTTCGGCCTGATAGTGGTCCTGAAGCCATTTCAGGATGACGCTGGTGTCGAGCCCGCCTGAATAGGCAAGGACGATCTTCTTCGGCTTGGCAGTCATGAAAGCGCTCCGCTCAAGGGGATTGTGCAGCGCGGCAATCTAGCGATCTGAAGCCGTGTGTGAAAGCGTGCAATCTCACAGCATACGCGGCTCAATCTGCTTCGCTGAAGGTCTCCCGCTCAGGATCGGTGCGCCAGGCGAGATAGGAGATCAGGATTGAGCCCACCGATGTGGTGCAGATCAGTGCCACAAAGACGGCGATGCCGATTTGGACCGGAGCCAGCAGGATAACGCCCGAACCCACGATTCCAGACAGCACAAAGCCGCGCCCGGCCCAGCGGTGGGTCACATCCCAGCTATGGTCAGATGACAGGCTCCACGGGGTGCGCACGCCGACAAACCAGTTCGGCCGGGCCTTGCCGAGCATATTGCCAACAACGGCCAGAAACAGCGCCACCGCCGCCAGAACCAGCCGCGGCATGAGGCTGCTTTCAGCCTCGACGACGCCAAGGGCTGGCAGCGTCAACGCCAGGTGAGTGACTGTCAGGATGGCCAGAAGCCCCATCCATACGGTCATGAGGAGCGGGCCGGAACTCGCCAGGTTGCGCCCGCGCGGATCAATCTTCGGGGCGGCTGCCAGTAGCAAGCTCAACCCGATTGTCAGCGCGGGGATCAGACCAAAGGCCTCCAGGCGCGACCCATAACGATTGACCTCTCCGCTGACGGAGAAGTGAACCGGGATCTGGGCATCGGCCGGCGTTACGCTCCAGGCCCAGGCGGACAGCCCGGCCATGGCCGCAGCCACGATCGCTGAAACAATCAAACCACGCATGATCATGTCGAGTTTCCTTCGCTGCTGTCGTCCTCGTCGCGGCCGTCCCGTCCGAGCATGTCCATCACCATGGCGATGGCCTCGTCGGCGACCGTGACGTTGAGCCGATAGCGGATGGTCGTGCCTGAGCGTTCCGCCCGGATCAGGTTTGCGTCTTTCAAGGTCTGGAAGTGCCGCGACATGGTCGGTTTCGACACAGGAAACGCATCGGCCAATTCGCCCGCACTCAAGGGCCCGGACCGCAGGCGCTTTAGAACAGCGCGACGCACCGGGTGCGCCAGGGCCTGAAAAACATCGCTCATACTTTTTATTAGACAAAGCGCTAATTAGCGTCAATGCTAAATAACAATTGCGCCTTTCGCGCCACGTGAGTGTGGCAAATGTGCATCGCTCGAGTGCGCAGAAGGTAGCTCGCTTGATTTCCACTTGCGCGCTGAAATGGGCGCAGTCATACACCGCGCCCCAACCCGTCCATGAGGAGTTTGAAGGCCATGTTACGCCTGACTTCAAATCGTCAGCCTGCTTTCGCCCCGCGCTCTGCACGTGGTGAACAAGGCTGTGCGCCCTTGCGGGAGGTGGGAGTCCGGTAGCGTTTCAAACGCCCCTAACTGGATTGTCTGTGCCCTCCCGAGCCGAAGCTCGCGGAGGGTTTTTTATTTTCAAATTCGGAGGTCCTGGCAAAATCAGGAACAGATCCATGACTATCACGTACGAAGCCATCGAAACCCATTCAGGGACCATCAAAGCCTGGACCAAAGGCGTGCCAGTTGAAGACCAGGCCGTCGAGCAGCTGCGCGATGTTGCGGGCCTGCCCTTCATTCACAGCCACCTGGCGGTGATGCCGGACGTACACTGGGGCCGCGGCGCGACCGTAGGCTCGGTCATCCCGACCAAGGGTGCAATCATTCCCGCCGCGGTCGGGGTGGATATCGGCTGTGGGATGATGGCGATCCGAACCAGCCTGAAGGCAGTCAATCTGCCGGACAGCCTGGCGAAAGTGCGTGATGAGATTGAGCGGGCGGTTCCTGTCGGGAACGGGCCGCGCGGCGATCATCGCGATGCCCCGTCCTCGGTGGGCACCATGCTCGTTGAGTCAGAGATCGCCGAGCGGTTCTCGGTCATCAACGACAAGCACCCAAAGATCGGCGCTCACAAGATTGCTGGTCAGCTGGGCACGCTTGGGGGCGGAAACCACTTCATCGAGCTGTGCCTTGATGAGGCGGGTGATGTCTGGGTGATGCTGCACTCTGGCTCGCGCGGGACCGGGAACATGGTGGGGACCTACTTCATCAATCGGGCCCGTGAGGAGCTGGCTCGCCGGGTTCTGGACTTTCACGTGCCTGACAAGGATCTCGCCTTCTTCGTGGAAGGTGAGCCTCTGTTCGATGACTATGTGGAAGCTGTCGGCTGGGCGCAGGACTACGCCCGGCTGAACCGGGAAGCCATGATGGCGCGGGTTCTGATGGCGATGCGCAAAACGCTGGGCAAGTTCAAGACCGACAAGTCGGCCGTGAACTGCCACCACAATTATGTGCAGCGTGAGCATCACTTCGGGGCCGAAGTCTGGCTGACCCGGAAGGGTGCTGTTTCAGCACGCGAGGGTGAGCTTGGGATTATTCCCGGGTCGATGGGGGCGAAATCCTTCATCGTGCGCGGGAAGGGGCAGTCTGAGAGCTTCTGCTCCTGCTCCCACGGGGCGGGGCGGAAGATGTCCCGGACTGAAGTCAAGCGGACCTTCACGCTGGGCGATCACCGCAAGGCCACCGAAGGGGTCGAGTGCCGGAAGGACCAGGGCGTCATCGATGAGACGCCTGCAGCCTACAAGGACATCGACACTGTCATGGCAGCGCAGACCGATCTGGTGGAGGTGGTCCACACGCTCAAGCAGGTTGTCTGTGTAAAAGGATGACATAGAAGGGCGGGCGCGAATGCGCTCGCCCTTTTTGATGAAACGTCTAGGCGCGTCCTGTCGAACCCGACGCCTGCAGCGCTCCGGCCATGAAGGCTGTCATGCGCTCGGCGCGCTTGGCGCGGGTCTTGGCTTCCAGAAGCGACTGCTTCGCGCCGGGATCAAAAGGCGCAACCATGGCCACCTTGTCGACGATGGCGGTCATCGGTGCTGATTCAATACTGTCCCAATCCGCTTCAATACCTGTCAGCTCAAAGAAGTCGCGCATCACCGACAGGAATCCAGCCTTGTCGCCCATGGCATCTAACGCCTCTGGCATCATGTCATGTTCAAAGCCGCGATAATCGGCGCGCGCCATGCGGTACGGCGTCTGGCTGTTCAGCTCTTCAATCATGCGAAAACGCATCGTTCCTTCAAGCACAATCAGATATCGGCCGTCTTCGGTTTCAGAATGGCTGACAATCCGGCCCGCGGTGCCAATGCGCTCAAGAGCGGGCACTTCCTTTGTGCCGCCTTCACAGGGCTGAACCATACCAATGTAACGATCGCCATTCATCGCGTCGTCGATCATATTGAGGTAGCGCGGCTCAAACACGTTCAGCGGCAAGTGCTCGCCCGGCGGCAGGATGCAGCCCCGGATCGGGAAGAGCGGAAGTTCGCCGGGCGGTTCAATGCCTTCAGTCATGGGCCTCGATCATGTCGTTTGCTTCGAAGCGTAAACTAGGTGGATTGTGCCTCAAAAAAAGGTGCCGCCGTGTGCGACATCTTAGCTAAACAGGATGGATGACAGCTGGCGACGACCCTGCTTGGCTACGTCTGAGTCCGGGCCTGCGGCATCAAAAATCCGCAAAAGAAGCTGGCGCGCAGCCGCATCATTCCAGTCCCGGTCCGCGCTGATGCTGGCTAAAAGCGCCGACGTAGCGCCGCCCATGTCGCCAGACGCCAGGCGAGACCGACCCAGCTCAAACTGGGCGGATGGATCGCTTGCGTCTTTGTCGGCAGCAGCTTCGGCGTCGGCGAGATCGGCTGCGCCCTCGACTTCGCTGGCAAGCTCCATGCTGGCGCGAACCGCCATGATGGCGGGGTCCGATTTCTTGGCCTCAGGCACGCTGTCAAGCGTATGTTTTGCTGAGTCCGCGTCGCCTCCGGCCAGGTGAATACGCGCCATGCCTGCAATGGCATCTGCGCGCTCTGGGTCCATCTGCAGGGCGCCGGCAAAGTCCTGAGCTGCACCACCCAGATCGCCTTGAGCAAGCGCTGCGTTTGCACGCTCGACAAGGGCGTCCACGTCTTCAGTGGAGACCTGACCGCTGATGCGATTGATGAATTCCTTGATCTGGCTTTCAGGTAATGCGCCCATAAAGCCATCAAGCGGCTGGCCATCCTTGAAGGCGATCACCGCCGGGATGGACTGGATGCGCAGCTGGCCAGCAATGCCAGGGTTCTCGTCAATATTGATCTTGACGAGCTTTACCGCCCCGCCAGCGCCGGTCACCGCACGCTCGATGGCTGGCCCAAGCTGGCGGCAGGGGCCGCACCACGGGGCCCAAAAGTCGACTAGGACCGGGACTTCCTTTGAGGGCTCGATCACATCTTGCGTGAATGTTTGATCGGTGCCGTCTTTAACAAGATCTCCAGACGGCTGAGCGGCCGTTTGATCGACGGATTGAGGTTCGCCATTCGCGCCAAGAATTTCCATTGCGGGTCTCCATGGGGACCGAGAGTGTCTGTTGAAGTCTAGGTGGCGGCAATTGGGCTCAGATGCAAGCGCCAGCGCTTCACTCAGTGAAGTCGACGATTTCAGGCTCGCGGCCCAGGGCTGTGAGCATTCTTAAAAGGTCATCGCTGGGCATTGCGGTGGTCGCGTCGTTTTTTAGCGGGTGAAAATTCACGACCTCGTGGGCCATGAGTGCCGCATCTAGAATAAAGCGAACGCGTTGGTCAGGGTCGTTCACAAGCGCGAATGCGGTAACCGATCCCGGCGTGACGCCAAGCGCTTGTTCCAGCAGTTCCGGCTTTCCAAATGACAGACGCCCACAGCCAAGGCGGTGATGCAGATGCTTCAGCGCGATCTCTGTCGACTGTAGCGCCGAGATCAGGATCAGATTGCCCTTCTTGTCCTTTAAGAACAGATTCTTTGTATGGCCGCCCGGCATATCCGCCTTGATCGCCTCGCCTTCAGCCACAGTGAAGACAGGGTCGTGGTCGACCGTCTTGTGCTCAAGGCCAAGCGCATCAAACCATGAAAGCAGCGTCGCGCGGGTTGCCGGGCGGTCGGGCAGGGCGGAAATTAAGGTCATCCGCGTGCGTTAGCCTGTCGTATTTTTATGTGCAAGCTTCATCGCACTGAAATCATCTGCACAAGAGCCGCATTACCGGGCTTGCAAAATAATTTCGCTTCAGTCATATACACCCGCCTCGGCGCTGGCCGGGAGCCGCGAAGAAATGAGCGGGTGTAGCTCAGGGGTAGAGCATCACCTTGCCAAGGTGAGGGTCGTGCGTTCGAATCGCATCACCCGCTCCATTTCTTCTCCCTCCTTCAAAAATTTTAAAAGACATTCACCCGGCATGGGTCCGGTGCTGTTCGCGCGTGACGACGCAATGGGTCTACCGTCCTGTGTGAGGTATGCTTTGCGTCATGCAGTCAAATGTCGCTGACAGTGTAACCCGTTGTTAACTCTGTATCTAATTCACGCTTTGTTAGGCATCTTTGTTAGGCTGGCTCACATATGTAGCTGCCTATTCTGACCCCATCGCATTTTTATGCATGGGGACCGAAATGAAGAATTCATTGAAGCTTGGCAGCGCTATTGCTGCTCTGGCCTGCGCTCTCGGCGCGCCGGCCTTTGCGCAGGATGCAGGTGATGAAGAAGCGCACGCCGCATCCTCTGACTTCATTCTGCCATCGTATGGGCAAATCAATCCGTTCTACGGGGACATCAATCCGTTTTATGGGCAGATCAATCCCTTCTACGGTCAGATCAGCCCATTTTGGGGCGACGTGACGCCATTTTGGGGTCAAATCAACCCCTTCTACG
>JAMZNZ010000005.1 GCA_024178355.1 Maricaulaceae bacterium EIL42A08
CATGCCACGCTCCTGTTCCGCCAGGATCGCGATGATCTGTTCCTCGGAAAATTTGCTCTTTCGCATCGTCTGTCTCCATTCCGACAGACTCTCAATTCAAATGCGGGACCAAATGGGGCTCAGGTCATCAGGCCGATTGATAGATATCTCACATCAAGACAAGGAGGGCGCGTAACCACAATCGAATATGGTGCGTCCTGCAGGTGTTGATACAGGATAAGTTTGTGAAGGCTTTAGCGAAACAGGAAGGTGAGGCTGCGAAGATAAATGCACTTGGCTAGTAGCCCCCTATTTGCCAAGCGGGGAGACCCCAAACACCTGACCTACAAGCCGAGGGGCAAAAGCCCTTCGGCTTTGTCTTTGGTGCCAGTGAGCCGCAGTTAGCATCCTACTCCAAGCGTTCATCATTTTTCGGCGTATATGAAATCTAATATGTAATACAGTCTTGTCATAAGCCCTGCCCAAACCGAGATTGTCAGGGCCAATTTCCAGCTTGCAATACCTCGAATTACCGGTAAACGCGAGAATTCCAATTAACTCCCTTGAAGGGGGGTTATGGATTGTTAGGTGTGTAGTCGCGAGTTGGGGCCCCGTTGCTGCGTTGATGACACTGACCCCTCGGTGGCTCCGCAGAGAGCTGTTTGTATTCCTCTGCAAAGCTCTTCCCCAACTCGCACCTATTCCATTGCATTTAAGAATGACCATTGTCCTTACATCTCACGCGGAGCTTTCACGGTAATAATATCCGCCAACCTAGAAAGCGCCGAATTGAGAGCTGAAACAGGGCGGGTAGTGAACGAAACGGGTTCGTGTCTCTATCTCGCCACCGCGTCGCCGTTGTCTTTTTCGACATCACTGGCGAACCGCATCGAACGCGACCGAACAATTCGACAAGTTCGAAATCACCCAACAAATTGATTTCATTCGCTGTTATCATTGCCTCCGGGCCCACCATCTTTTTAAAGTACTTCTTCGCGTCCGCTCAGTCGCTTCCTCGCTGCGCCGGGGTAAGCCCGGCTCGCTGCGGGCGGGCGTTCGCCCTTGCGAACCTTGCCGGTTCGAGGGACATCGCCTGGTTTGACTTGGCTACCTAACGGTCACCGTCCGGAAGGTCAGCGAGACGCGGCGGGTTCTGGGCTGGCGCACGCTTTCGATCACATCGGATTTGCGGGCCGGGATTTCGTGGGTCCAGTCATACCGCGCCTCATCGGACAGGATCAGGAGGCTCTGCGGCTCAAGGATGATGCTTTTGCGCTCGCCGCCTGAGCGCTTTGCGAAAATCATTTCCGCTGATCCGCCAAGACTGAGTGAGGCGATGACTGGACCAAAGCAGGGCTCGCAATCCACATGCGCCGAAATTCCCTGACCGGGCAGATATTCATTCACAATGACCTGGTCGGGCGCGACCCCGAATCTGCCCTTTTGTCCGACATGGTCGGCCAGTTCGGCCAACCAGCTTGGCAACGGCCCCAAATCCATATCCAGCGACACGGCCCTGGCGCGGTAGTCATAGAGCCATCCATAATGTTGCACCCGGCGCTTCAAGTCAGACCGCCACGGACCCGCACGAATGGCCGCCAGCAAATGCTCGGCTTCGCGCTGGTCGACAAATGAATCGATCAATCGAGCACCGGGAGGCAGGCAAGTGGACATCAGGAGACTATGCCTCGGCGCGCCTGGTCATCCAAGCGGCGAGCTTTGGTCTGTTTGGCCGCGACGGCATACCGAGCTGCCAGCTCACCCGACCACCCGCAGTCGCCCGCTTGCTCTTGGCGCAGTCTCGCGGCAGGTTGCTGAGCTTGTGACAACTGGGGCCTTCACGCATGACCGAGATGGTGCACGCCGCGTTTGGCGGGCTTTTGCTTCTGGCAATCGCATTTGTGTTTTCAACCAACCGCCGCGCGATCAATCTGCGCATCGTTCTGTGCGCGCTGGCGCTGCAGGTGGGGATTGGTGTTTTCGTCTTCTTCCTGCCGGTCGGCCAGGCGGTTTTGCAGGCCATGGCCAACGGCGTGGGCTGGCTGCTGGGCTATGGTAATGCCGGCATCGAGTTCATGTTTGGCCCGCTGATTGGTGACGCGGTCGGGTTCAGCTTTGCGCTGAACGTGTTGCCCGTCGTGATCTTCTTCGCTGCCTTGATGGCGGTGCTTTATCACGTCGGCATAATGCAGTGGGTCGTCCTGGGTGTGGGGTGGTTCCTTAACAAGGTGCTGGGGACGGGCCGCGTGGAATCGCTCAATGCGTCAGCCAATATCTTTGTGGGCCAGACCGAAGCGCCGCTGGTAGTCAAACCCTATCTTGAAGGCATCACCAAGCCGCAGCTTTTCGCGATCATGACGTCCGGTCTGGCGTCTGTCGCGGGGACGGTGCTGGCCGGTTATGCCCAGATGGGTATCCCGCTGAGCTATCTTCTGGCTGCCAGCTTCATGGCGGCTCCGGGTGGTCTTCTGATGGCGAAGATCCTGATGCCGGATGATCCTAAGGACGACACGGCGCAGGATATCCTCAAGCCCAAGGTGGGGCCTGACCGTCACGCCAATGTACTGATGGCGGCGGCTGTGGGGGCCAAGGATGGTCTGAACCTGGCGCTGAATATCGGCGCGATGCTGATCGCGTTCGTGTCGCTGATCGCGCTCCTCAACGGATTCCTGGCGCTGCTGGGCCCGGTGGTGAACGTTGAGGACCTCTCCATTGAAATGATCCTGGGCTATGTGTTCGCACCCCTCATGTGGGCGATGAGCGTACCGTGGTCAGAGGCCACTGATGCGGGCGCGATCTTGGGTCAGAAGATCATTATCAACGAGTTCGTGGCCTACCTGTCCTACATCCAGGTGGCTGAAGACTTCTCACCGCGGACCCAGGCGATCCTGATTGTGGCCCTGTGCGGCTTTGCCAATCTTAGCTCTATCGGCATCCTTCTGGGCGGTCTGGGCAGTCTGATCCCGGATCGGCTGGGTGATATCGCCAAATTTGGTCTGCGCGCCGTTCTGGCGGGCACGTTGTCGAATCTGATGAGTGCGGTGATCGCCGGGATGCTGTTCCTGCCCGCGAGCTGACCAGCCATGGCCCGCAAGGTTATTTTCGACTGTGATCCCGGCGTTGATGACTGCATCGCGCTGATGGCGGCTCTGGCGTCGCCGGATGAGCTTGAGGTGCTTGGCATCTGCACGGTGGCGGGCAATGTCTCGCTTGAAACCTGTACCCGCAATGCGCTGGCGCTGACGACGCTTGCCGGGCGCGAGGACGTGACCATCTACGCAGGCTGTCCGCGCCCGATGGTGGAGCAGCCAGTAGCAGCCGCCCATATCCATGGCGAGACAGGACTGGGCGCGGCAAGGCTGCCCGACCCCAAACGCACCGCACAGGACCAACACGCGGTGGATTTCCTGATCGAGACGCTGCGCGCGGCCGAGCCGGGCTCGATTACGCTTGCGCCCACCGGACCGCTGACCAACCTGGCCGTCGCGCTGGTCAAGGCCCCCGACATTGCAGACGCCATCGCAGACATCGTTTTGATGGGCGGCGCGCGGAGCGAGGGCGGGAATATTACCGCCTCGGCCGAGTTCAACATGTATGCTGACCCGCACGCGGCGCGCGTCGTGTTCCAGTCGGGCCTGAAAATCACCGCGATCGGGCTGGATACAACGCTCCAGCTGCGTTGCACGCCTCAGCGTCACAAGGCGCTTGAAGACATGGGCAATGCGGCCGGCCCCGTTGCCGCGCAGATGATCGGCCATGTGAATGCCATCTATGGCGAGATTTATGGCGCAGAGGGTGCGGCGCTGCACGATCCATGCGTGGTGGCTTATCTGCTTGCGCCGGAGCTGTTCACCACTTTACCAGCCTTTATTGACGTTGAGACCCGGGCCGGGCTGACGCGGGGCCATACCTCTGTTGATATCTATGAAAAGCCGAAAGCGACCAACGCGCACTGGGCAACCGGGCTTCAGGCCGATGCGGTCTTCCAGCTTCTTCTGGACCGGATTGCCCGGCTATGAGTGCGCCGAAGATCACGGTCGTGGGGTCAGTGAATCTCGACCTCGTGGCGAACGCAGACCGGCTACCTGCGCCGGGTGAAACGGTCATGGGCGGAGCCTTTGCCAGCCATCCCGGCGGCAAGGGCGCGAACCAGGCGCTGGCGGCGAGGCGGCTCGGCGCGGACGTCTCACTCATCGCCAAGGTGGGCGCGGATGCCAATGCCGATGAGGCGCTGGCTTTGCTTCGCGCTGACGGCGTTGACGTATCCGGTGTTGGGGTCAGTGAAGTGGCTCCCACCGGCGTTGCGCTTATTACCGTTGCGCCCGACGGGGGAAACCAGATCGTGGTTGCGCCCGGTGCCAACGCGGCCCTGACCGCAACGGATCTGCCGCCGCGGATTGAGGGCGCGCTGATGGGCCAGCACGAAGTCCCGCTTGAAACGCTCGCGGAAGCAATTGCCCGTTGCGACGGCTTCGTGGCGCTCAATCTCGCCCCCGCGATGGTGACCTCAGACGCCATGCTAAGCCGCGCCGATCTGTTGATCGTCAACGAAACCGAAGCCGATTTTTATGGCGAGGCGAAACTGCTGGCGTCCGGCGGGCTGGTTGCGATCACGCTGGGCAGCCAGGGCGCGATTCTGTTCAGGGACGGTCAGGAGATCGCCCGGGCGACGCCACCCGCAGTCAGCGTTGTCGATGCCACCGGCGCAGGCGACACCTTCTGCGGCGCGCTGGTCGTGGCGTTGCTGGAGGACCGCCCTGCCGCTGATGCACTCAGCTTTGCCTGTGCCGCCGGGGCCCTTGCCACCACAAAACCCGGCGCTCAACCGGCTTTGCCGATGCGGCGGGACGTGGACGCCTTAACCGGGTAACCGGCCCTCATCCTTAAGAAGTCCAATTGCGATATTGCGAAGCAGATCGTGTCTGATGTTCGGCGAATAGTCTGACCGTGACGCCATCTCCAATCCGATAAGAAGCGACGATCGCGCTGCGGCTGGGGCACCATCTTCGATCTGTCTCTCGGCGAGGAAAATATACGCATCGGACGCGGGTATCGCGAATGCGTCAGGCTGGGCGCTGGTATCAGCATAGGTGCGAAGCGCTTCGGCACAGGCTTCACCAGCCTCTTGCAAGGGTGGGGTCTGTTCGAATGAAAAATAGAGACAGTCTGACGTCAAATCTGTTGCAATCTGTGACGGTGATGGATCTGCCAGCTCCACGAAGGCATCCATATTCTGGAGACCTCGACTGTTTTCAATGTCAATGCGCAAAGCTTGTCCCAACCACTGTGAACTGCGGGGTCGATAGCTTTCGATCAGCCGGTTCAATCGCCCGCGCATATGATCGACCACTAAACGAGACTGGCTGAACTGATAGCGACAGTGCGCTTCGCCCGCTTCCAGGCACTCAAGCCCGTCACTCCAGCGATCGAAGACCGCCAGAGCACGGTCGTCCTGCCCAAGGCGTGACCACAGCTCAAAGGTCATTATGGCAAAAGCGCCAGTAGGAGATTCCGGCCCACGTCTGTGTGACTGAGCTTCGAATAGCTCCGCCAGATCCGTGATCTGATCTGTCGGCGGGTTGGCTCCGTCAAGGATTGCATTGATGACCGGCGCGCGAAGTGACAAGCCGTGTGTATGTCCTTCTGCGTTTGCCAGGAGGACCTCAGTATAGGCCGCCAACAGACCGTTCCAGTTTACCTCGGCGGTTAGCCTTTCTGCGATCCTGGCGAGGTGCATTACGGCTTGCTGAACCTGGTCTGCTGGATGGCTAGCCTGGTTCTCCAAGGTTGATAGAACCAGCTCTACGGCGTCTGGCTCACGCCCAAGGCTAATCAGAATGCTGGCTTCATCGGTAAGGGTGAGGGGGCCACCATTTTCAAGCTTTTTCGCGCGTCGAAGACCGTCTTCATCACCGAAATAGGTGTAGGCCCGAACCAGTCCGCGGGGCCCCAGATGCGAGTTGGCGTAGGTGTTCACCGATGATGCCTCAGCCTCCCAGGCCTCGACCGCAGCACGGGCCAACTCCTCCGAGACTTGCAGGCGCAAGCTGCGTCGGTCAGCCTCCACATGACTGCGCCATAGCAGGACATAAGCCTCCGCACGCATTTCAGCGCCTGAATTCATGTGAACTTGGCCGGCAAAGGCTGACCGCGCTGGACGGCCGCGTTCGGCGTTACCAATGAAATCGATAATGTTTTGCGTGGACTCGCGAGCCTCTACCATTGCCCAAAGGCGCTGGCGAAACTCGACCTCAGTACTGATCTGATTTCCAAGAGCGCCGCGCCCTGCGCGACGAACGGCTGCTGTGAAATCCGGGGGTGTATAATGGGGGCGCAGCGCTTCAATGATATCCGGTGCCCCTTCAAGTCTGGGGTCTTCGTCAGGAGCTAGCGCGACGCTTCGCTGCGAAACGGTCAGCACACAAAGCGCCAAGTCTGTGGACGCCAGGCATTGCGCATAGTCTTGGCGACTGGGGTCATCTGCCGCCGCGTTGGCCGCCGCAAATGTGAGCGCCAAAGCAGCGAGGCTGAAAGTCTTGATCATTAAACGTGTCCTTATCTGCCTCGACAGTGGCGGCTTCGAGGGGACTTTACAACGACTTATGCGGGTAAACGATCCCACTATGAATTTCTCTGGTAAAGGGTGCTTGACGTAAAGGGTCCTTTGCTTCATAGGGTCAAGCACGCTTTACTTTCGTGAGGCGGAAACGACGCCCACACAACAAAAATCCGGGCGTGACATCTGGTTGGTTATGGAGACAAGACATGACATTTGGAGAAACGACTCGCCGTGCCCTTTTCGTCCTCGCGCTGTTTGGCTGCGTGACGTCGTGGATCGTTCTTGGCTTTGCCTGGGCGCTGGACTGGTCGCAGCCGATTTTCGTGGGCGCGGTCGTGGCTGCGGCGGTGTCGACTGAGCTGGTGTTCTGGGTCGGAGCGGTTGTTCTGGGCTGGACGGTGTTTGCAAACCGGGCCCGCTTGTGGAAGCGCCTGACGGGCGGTGCAGCGTAGAAAAGTGAGGGCAACCCATGCTCATGATATTCATGCCTGAAACCGCTTCGGCACCGGCGTCCGCCCGCAAGCGATATGCGGTGAGAACCGTGCCGCTCATGGCGGGCTTTATCCTGCTCTATGCAGGGCCGGAGGTGCTTGATCTGGGAGGTTTGGGCCAGATCGCCCAAATGCTCTCACTGGTCTGCCTGGTTTTTGTGATTGGCGAATTCATTGTTCTTATGCGAGCGCTGGATGAGCTTCAATTCAAGCTGCAGATGATTGCGCTCGCCGCAGCTGGCGGATTCGTCACAGTCGGAGCAACTCTGTGGGGCATGGCCGCATTGGTGTTTGAGTTGCGCGAAATCAATTCGATCTTCGCGCTTCCTGTCTTTGGATTGGCTTACTACGCCTGCCTCTTCATCGTTGCTCGACGGTTCTCATGAGGAACCATCTGAAGGACCTGCGCGCGGAGCGGGGCTGGAGCCAGGCTGCGCTGGCCGAGCGCCTCGATGTCTCGCGCCAGACGGTGATCTCGATCGAGAATGGCCGTTATGACCCCTCGCTTCCGCTGGCTTTCAAGATCGCACGGGTGTTCCAGCTGCCGATTGAGCAGGTGTTTGTTGATGACGGGGCTTAGCCTTGCGGTTCTGTTGAGCGCAGCTGGCAGTTGACCGGCGCGGGGCAGGGGCCTACTTGCCTGCCCAGAGTTATCAACATCATCGAGCCCCTGCCATGACTGATCTTTCCACCTTTGCCCAAACCGCCAAGGCCTGGCCTTTTGAACAGGCGCGTCTGGTCAAGAAACGGGTGGAGAAATCGGGCCTGCAGGGCGGGGCGGTGATCTTTGAAACCGGCTATGGCCCGTCGGGTCTTCCCCATATCGGCACCTTTGGTGAGGTTGTGCGAACCACCATGGTTCAGCATGCCTTTCGCGTGCTGACCAAGGATGAGTACCCCACAAAGCTGATCTGCTTCTCAGACGATATGGACGGCATGCGCAAGGTGCCCTCCAACTTGCCGCAGCAGGACATGCTGGCAGGCTATATCGATAAGCCTCTGACCGATGTACCGGATCCGTTTGGCACCCACGAAGGCTTTGCCCAGCACAATAATGCGCGCCTGCGCGCGTTTCTGGACGGGTTTGGCTTTGAGTACGACTTCTATTCTGCGACGGAGCAATACCGCTCTGGCGCGTTTGATGAGGTGCTCTTAAAGGCGCTGGAGAAGTATCAGGCGATCATGGACGTGATGCTGCCCACGCTGGGTGAGGAGCGCCGCGCCACCTATTCGCCTTTCCTGCCGATCTCACCCAAAACCGGCAAGGTGCTCTACGTGCCAATGAAGGCGACCAACCCGTCTGAGGGCACAATCACCTTTGCTGACGAAGAGGGAGAGGACATCACCCTTCCGGTCACGGGCGGGAATGTGAAGCTTCAGTGGAAGCCGGACTTCGGCATGCGCTGGGCCGCGCTGGGCGTGGATTTTGAGATGTTCGGCAAGGACCACCAGGCCAACGCGCCAATCTATTCGAAGATCTGCCGCATCCTGGGTGTTGAGCCGCCGGTGCAGTATGTCTACGAGCTCTTCCTGGACGACAAGGGCGAGAAAATCTCCAAGTCAAAAGGCAATGGCCTGGCGGTGGAAGAGTGGCTGCGCTATGCGCCGCAGGAAAGCCTGTCGCTTTACATGTTCCAGAAGCCGCGCACGGCGAAAAAGCTGCACTTTGATGTCATCCCCAAGGCTGTGGATGAGTATCGCCAGCACCTCAATGCCTTTGACGGGCAGAGCGCGGACAAGCAGCTTGAAAACCCCACCTGGCATATTCATTCCGGCAATCCGCCAAAGCTTGGGGCTGATATCAGCTTCTCGCTGATGCTGAACCTGGTATCGGTCGCCAATGCTGAAGACAAGGCCACGCTGTGGGGCTTTATCGCGCGCTATGCGCCGGATGCGAGCCCTGAGAACGAGCCATTCCTGGATCGCCTGGCCGGTTATGCGCTCGCCTACTACGAGGACTTCGTAAAGCCGACGAAGGTCTTCCGGGAGCCCGATGCGAAAGAGCGTGCAGCAATGGAAGATCTGGTCCAGCGTTTAAAGGCGCTCGACCCGACCGAGACCGATCCGGAAGTCATTCAGACCGAAGTTTTTGCAGCTGGCAAAGCTCATGAGTTCGAGAATCTGCGCGACTGGTTCAAGGCCCTGTACGAGGTGCTTTTGGGCCAGAGTCAGGGGCCACGTTTTGGAGGGCTCGCCGCGCTCTATGGCTTGCCGCAAACGATCGAGCTGATCGAGGCCGCGTTAGGTCGCGCTTAAACTTAACCGCGTTCTAACCGCTATAAATTCCCCTTCAGGGCTTGATTCATTGCAATCTATGATGGTACTCTTTGATGTCCGCCTATCCTGGCGGGTGTCATCAAGGAGACTATTCCATGAAGAACCCCCTCAAGCTCATTGCCGCAGCAACGCTAGCGTCTGCCGCTTTCTTTGCCGGACCAAGCACCGCAAGCGCAACGGCCAGCAGCGCGAGCTATGTCTACTATGTGAACTTCATCCTGAACGGTCAGGTCGTTGGTCACGGCCAAGTCGGCTGCTTTGATGAGCCGTTTGAGTACATTCTGATCTGGGGCATTGATCAGGGCGAGATGGAAGTGATTGGCCGTGACAGCTGCCCGTCCTTCCCGCCGCCGCTGCCATAGCTGCGGCCAGAGCGGTTTAATCGCCCTCAAATTCGACCAGGCGCGTGACCGGAACGCCCAAGTTGGTGACCCGGCGCGCGCCACCCAGGTTTGGCAGATCAATAATGAAGCTGGCCCCGACAATATTGGCCCCGGCACGGCGCAATAGCTTGATCGCCGCCTCCGCGGTGCCCCCCGTTGCAATAAGGTCGTCTACGATGAGGATGTTCTCGCCGTCTTTGATCGCGTCGGTGTGGATTTCCACCTCATCGGTGCCGTATTCCAGCTCATAGCTCTCGGCGATCGTGTCATGGGGTAGCTTGCCCTTCTTGCGAACCGGGACGAAGCCAACTGACAACTGGTGCGCCACTGCCCCGCCTAGAATAAAGCCGCGCGCTTCAATACCGGCCACCTTGTCGATCTTGTTGCCCGCAAATGGGTAGACCATCGCATCAATTGCAGCACGAAACGCGGCTGCATCGCCCAGTAGTGTCGTGACATCGCGAAACTGAATGCCCGGCTTGGGGTGGTCGGGGATTGTTCGGATTGCGCGTTTGATATGGTCCATGCCCGGTACCCCTTTTTAGATTGAGGGTGAGCATTCCGCCCTCGCCAGACTGCGTCAAGACTCAAGGTGCCGTCGCGGCGCAGTGTGCCAGGCGCAGGCTTTGATCAACGCTCACGTTAAGGCCTACGCTGACCAGCGGAACAAAAAAAGCCTGCCTGGTTAGGGTCCAGGCAGGCTTATTGTGTCTACACTCCAGCTAACCGCTGACGAGAGAACCCAATCTAGTCGATAGACGCGAGGCGCAGTTCAGAGGTTGCTGCACGATGGGCAGCGGACAGGCGATCATCACCCACAGCGGCCACAACATTCGTCACCACGTCGAGGCGGCACGATGCGCGGTCACTGGCCACAACCAGGTCGAGGGTACGGCAATAGCGCTCAGCTTCAGCAGACAGGCGCCGATAAGCGGCATCTACATCTGCTGGTGTTTGAAGCGCAGCGGCATCAACACGGAACACGAAGGTTTCGCTATCGGTGGCCAGAGCCGGAGCCGTTCCCGCGCCAAGGGTAATGGCAGCGGTCGCGATCAGTGCGGACAGGGTCTTTTTCATCTTTATCTCCAGTGTCTCGCTCACAGCCATGCGCCACCGGGGCAATTTCGCGGTGGGTGGAACCGCTAACCCCTTAGGCTGCACGCTGGAAAGAACTTGTTGTCACTTCCATGTCACCCATTTGTCATATAAACGTAACATAATCGGTGTGGCTGGCAAGCTTTATCTGCATACTGACGAAAAAATGCTCTCCCAAAGCGGATTTGATTATTGAAATATATACAATTTCTCGAAATTTGAGGAGAGCTCTTTTTGCTGTTGTTAAGACTTTCTTCGCCATTTAAAGGCGCAGGCTTCGTCGTAAGTGGCGACAAAAAGAGCATTGCGAAGCGAGCGACGGGTGGGCGCGAGGACGGAATGCACCTTGTCGAAGCGCCTGTGCTAAGGCGATCTGGGCGCTTGGGTAAATATCGTTAACAAAATCCTACTCAACCGCTTGCTGCGTTGCTAAGGTGGCACGGCAATATGGTTAAAAGGTGCGCGAATCGCGTCGGGTCAGGGGGCCGCGCGATACCGGCGCAGGAGGGACAATCCATGAAACTCACCAGTGTCGCGCGCATGTTTGTCATTGCCGCTGCCTTTATCGCGACGCCCGCCGTGGCTGAAAATGCCGACTGGAGCCAGGGCTCGGACTGGCAGTTCAACTCCGGTCCGCTGACGCGCTACTACACCCAGACCCCTTTGGAAGAGTGCCGCCGCGGTTCCCAGGGCGATCTGGAATTGCGAGCCTGTTTGTCGCGCCTGCTTCTGGAAGCTGAAAGTCGCTACGATATCAGCTTTCGAACCCTGGTGACGATGGTTGAAGAACGTGAAGACCAGTTCCAGCAGGCCGAGGAGGCTGAGGCGCTTCGGTTCGCTCGCGAGACCTGGCGCTCCTATCTCGATTTCCAGTGCGACTTTGAAGGGGCCATGCTGGGTGACAGCTATTCGGCACGCAGCCTTCAGGCGACCTCCTGCCGGGTTTCGCTTCTGCGTGCCCAGACTGAGCGCCTGACAGAGCTTGCCGGCCAAATAGACCCAGCCGGTATCGACCCAGGCTGGTCGCCAGACCCGGATCAGTGCGTCGGCCCGTTCTGTTCGGTTGAAACCGAGACCTATCGCGACTGGACCGCGCGCTGCCGCCGCGGAGGCTTGTGCACGGCGTTCACCACGGTGGGTGACGGGGAGGCCAGCGATCGCCTGGAGACCGCACTGCGCGCCAGCGGCGATGGCTGGAACATCATCTTCTCGTCAAACCGTCATCCGGTTGACGCAGCGCGGGCCATTGCGGTGCGTGTTGATGGCCGCAACCCGGTCGTGTTCCGCCCCTACTCAGGCTACAGCGCCAGCGAAAACGGTGCGTTTGTCCTGTCCGATCAGGAGTCCACGTCACGCCTCATTGGGGCCATGCGTCGCGGCTCCCGCCTGACGGTCCAGTATGTGGATGTCAGCGGCAATGACCGGCTTGCCACCTTCTCGCTCATGGGGGTCAGTCGGTCCCTGGAGTGGGTCGAGGCCCGCCAGGTTCGCGTTCGCTACTAGGCGGGTTTTGTCGCTCCGGTGACCGACGCAATTAGCGCGTCAACCGCTTCGGGTGTCAGGAGCCGAGATTTCTCAACCGGCTCCAGAACGTTCAGCGGGTCAAGACCGATGGTATCCATATAGCCCGCTGAAATCGGGACGATGGGACCGGTATAGCCCGCCTTTGCCAGAATAGGCAGCGAGGTTTGAAAGTCTGCATGGGGTGGAATTCGCCGGTCCAGCAGGACAAAGTCGAACACCTGATTGTATGGAGCAGACGGAAAATCTTCAACCCGGCTGAAAGCGGTCAGGCTATGGCCATGCACGCTATGCATCAGCATGCCTTCAAGAACCATGACCTCTGTCGGATCGTCGTCAATCAGCGCGATATTGGCCATTATCCACTCCGCGCGGTATCGCTTAGCTCCGCAATAGTGTTGATCAGCGCGGTCATATCCACGGGCTTTGTAAAGAAAGCGTTGGCTCCCAGTGCCGAGGCTTCTTCACGCGCGCTCGGGGTTGCGTCAGCAGACACCACATAGACCGGGATCTCGCGAGTCTTGCCGGTTTGTCGGATTGTCCGCAGGGTTTCAAACCCGCCCTGGCCCGGCATATGCAGATCAAGAAGGACAAAGTCGAAATGCCGCCTCGCGAGTGCTTCAAGCCCGGCTTCACCGCTGGCTGCTCCGACCGACTGGATACCGTGCTGTGCCAACATCTCTGACAGCGTGTCGCGGTTCACCGCATTGTCTTCAACAATAAGCGCACGCAGCGATGAGGGCAGGGAGGTGTGCGCGGGTGTGTCTTCGGGCTGGAAACGAGCTGTCCGCCGCGCAGGAATTTCAAACCAGAAGGTTGATCCCTTGCCCAGTTCAGAGTCCAGGCCCAGCTTGCCATCGGCCAGATCCACCAGCTCGCTTACAATGGCCAGTCCGAGGCCTGACCCTTCATAGGTGCGGCTTGCAGTCATGTCGGCCTGGCTGAAGCGCTCAAAGACCTTCGTCTGATCTTCAGGGCTGATGCCGATGCCGGAGTCCGACACCTCAACCCTCAGCCAGTTAGGCGACGGTGCGCTCAAGCACACCTTGATATGGCCGGTCTCGGTAAACTTGATGGCGTTGGATACCAGATTGCCAACAACCTGAGCCATGCGCTTGGGGTCAAAATGTCGGGTTTCGGCCGCCTCAATGCTGATCTCATGGGATAGCACCAGCGATTTTTCTTTAGCAAGCGCGGTAAAGGTCGCCAGGGTCTCCTTGATCCATGCGTGGATGTCGACGCGTTCAGCAGACAGATACAACTTGCCCGCTTCAATGCGCGAAATGTCGAGGATATCGTCAATAACATTGGCCAGCGTGCGGCCAGACGACCGCAGGGTCTCCACGTAGCGGCGTTGATTGGCGTTCAGTTGTGACATGCCCAGGAGCTGGGCAACGCCAAGCATGCCGTTAAGGGGCGTGCGAATTTCGTGGCTCATGGTGGCCAGGAAGTTGGACTTGGCCTCGCTAGCGGCTTCAGCGCGCTCCTTCGCGTCACGGAGCTGGTCTTCGGTTGCTTTTTGGTCGGACAGGTCTTGGGTGACGCCAACAAGCTTTAGTGTTCTTCCCTCTTCTGTGCGTTCGGCAACGCCAACATGCGCATAAATCCAGATGCGTTCGCCGTTCACATTCATCACGCGATGCTCGTTGCGAACAAACTCACTCTTCCCCTTGATCAGCGCAGTAAAGAGCCCGCGCACAATGTCACGGTCCTCTGGCGCGGTGAACTCAAGCATGGACTGGCTGGGTATTGGCTGGTCCGCAAGCTCGGGACGACCAAGCATTGCGGAAAGCCTTGAATCCATGGTTGCAGTCTCAGAAACAAGATCAAGTTCCCAGGTTCCCAACTCTGCGGCCTCGACGGCCAGCTGAGCTCTCAAGCCGGCTTGTGTCGCAGTGGCTTCTGCCAGCCGCTCTTTAGTGATGTCTTCCAACGATCCGGCCATACGTGTGATCTCGCCGGCCGCATCGGTCTCCGCCTGCCCCTTGGATCGGACAATAATGTAGTGCCCGGCCGTGTGGCGCATCCGAAACTCGACATCATACAGGCCGCCATAGCGCACGTGGTGTTCCACGGCCTGTGCAATGCGCGGGACATCGTCGGGATGGATCGCGTCTGTCAGCGGCGTGCCTTCGCCCTGCAATTGGTCCGGCGGAAGCCCAATCATTTCTGCAAGTCGTGGCGACCAGCTCGTCAGGTTCGCCGCCGGGTTCCATTCCCAGATCGCGGTCAGAGATCCAGCCAGCGCCAGGTCTATGCGCCGTTTTTCAGCCTTGAGGGCCTGTTCGCCCAGCTTCTGATCGGTGCGATCCTGGACCACACCCACGATTTTTTGCACCTTGCCATCTGATGCGCGTTCCACCGCCGAGGCGCTGATCCACAGCCAGCGCTCCTCGCCATCCGGGCACCTGATCCGGTGCTCCACCATGAAGTGGCCATCGCCAGACTTCATGCAGGCTTTCAGAGCGTCGGCGACCTTTTCGCGATCATCGGGATGGGTCAGCTCGGTCAGAACACGCGCCTCGAACGGGGCTTTGACCCGTTCCGGCCGCCCCAAAACCTCACCAAGGCTTTCGTTTATGGTCACCCTGTCAGCGGCAATATCCCACTCCCACAGCCCAAGCCCTGCAGCTTCCACAGCCAGACGGGCATGGACTTCATTCAGGCCTGATCTCTGATTTTTTTCGGGTTTCATGGGGTTTGATGACACGGTTTTCCGTCACTCTGACTTCTTAGAGTTAAGGTTGATAAACTGCGCCTGTTAATATGAAGCAAAAAAGATGAGGGGAGCCTTTCGCGCGCACGGGTGGCGCGCTATATCCCGATCCGAAAAGCCTTACCGGCTCGTAATAACGGGAGAATGACTATGTGGGCACTGATCGCTCTTGGCGGAACGTTTGCAGTTTTTGCGGTCCTGAACCTGATCGACAACAAGCGCCTGGACTAGGTGCTAGCGTCGCCTCAGGCTGACGCATTTACTCATGACAGATCTTCTGATCGCTCTTGGCTTCGTCGCCGTTGGAATTGTGGTTCTGCTCTACGGCGGTGACCTTCTGGTTCGAGGCGCAACAGCGCTTGCGCGGCGGCTGGGTATTCCGGCCCTCATCGTCGGTCTGACAATTGTCGCCTTCGGCACAAGCGCGCCGGAGATGGTGGTCAGTGCCGCCGCCGCGATTGAGGGCGCACCGGGGCTGGCGATCGGCAATATCGTTGGCTCCAACATCGCCAATATTCTGCTAGTACTGGGTATTCCGGCCCTGCTCGCTCCGCTGGCGACGAAGGTTTCCGGCGTTAGGGTCAATGCGGCTATCGCGCTGATCTTGACGGCCGTCTTCATCTGGATGGGTGTTGATGGGGCGCTGACTTTCAATGAAGGCATTGGCCTGGCCGCAGCTATCGTGGCCTACATTGTCTATCTCGCTATCGCCTCGCGAAACGCTGCCGATGATCCCGTCATTGCGGAGCTGACCGACGTTGATCACATGGAGGGGCTGCCCAAAACGGGTGGCCTTATCTCGGTTTTCATGGTTGCGGGTTTGGTGCTGTTGCCGCTTGGTGCACATCTGATCGTGCAGGGTGCAGTCGACATCGCTGACATGTTCGGTGTCCCCGAAGCTGTCGTCGGCCTGACCGTGGTGGCGGTGGGTACCAGCCTGCCGGAGCTTGCCACTGCGCTTGTGGCTGCCATGCGCAAGCAGGCTGAGATGGCCATCGGCAATGTCATCGGCTCGAACATCTTCAACATCGCGGCTGTGGGCGGCATTACCGGTATCAGCGCGACGCTGGCGACCGGTGGTCCGGCCCCGTTTGACCCGACCTTCATGCGCTTTGACTTCTGGGTGATGGCGGGAGCCATGCTGGTGATTACCGGCCTCATATTTGCGCGTCGCTCGCTTGGGCGCGGCCTCGGGGTGCTCTTTACGCTGGGCTATATTGGGTATCTGGCGGCGCTGGTACTGATGAACGTCCAGCTCTGATCCAGATTTTTATGTCCCAATAAAAAAGGCCCGCAGCTGAAGCTGCGGGCCTTTCTCGTTTGGCGATGGGAGGTGAGGGTTAGCCCTCAGCCTCCACAAAGCCGCGGTCACGTAAAAGCGCATCCACGCGCGGCTCACGACCACGGAAGCCCACATAGGCGTCCATGGCCGGTTCTGAGTTACCTGCAGAAAAGACGCTGTCATAAAGCGCCTGCGCGGCTTCCGGATCGAAGATGTCGCCAGCCTCGCGGAAGGCTTCAAAGCCATCGGTGTCCAGGACGCCGGCCCACAGATAGCTGTAATAGCCTGACGAGTAGCCTTCGCCAGCAAAGGTGTGCAGGAAGTGGGTCGACCGGTGACGCATGGGAATTTGCGGCAGGTTCTGACGGCTTTCCAGCACTTCAGCCTCGAACGCCTCGATGTCGAGTGACATCGGGTCCTCGTGCAGGTGATAGGCCATGTCCACAAAACCGGAGTTCAGGAATTCAACCGTGGCAAAGCCCTGGTTGAAAGTCCCTGCCGCCATCAGGCGCTCCAGCAGATCCGCCGGGATCGGCTCACCGGTCTCATAGTGAACCGCAAAGCGCTCCAGGATTTCCGGCTGCTCCAGCCAGTGTTCATAGATCTGGGCCGGGAACTCCACGAAGTCACGGTCCACAGCCGTGCCCGCCAGCGACGGGAAGTCGGTGGAGGACAGAAGGCCGTGAAGCCCGTGACCAAATTCGTGGAACAGCGTGGACGCATCATTGAAGCTGACCAGCGCCGGTTCACCTTCGGCGGGTTTGTTGTAATTGCAGTTGTTTACGATGATCGGGATATCGCCATTGATCCCGTTCTGGGCGCGGAAGCTGGACATCCAGGCCCCACCACGCTTGCCCGGGCGGGCAAAGTAATCGCCGTAGAACAGACCCACGACCTGGTCATTGGCATCGAGCATCTCCCAGACGCGCACGTCGGGGTGATAGGTGTCGATGTCGGTGCGTTCGTTAAAGCGCACACCGAACAGACGCTCGGCAACGTAGAACTGAGCCTCAATCATCTTGTCGAGCTGGAAGTAGGACTTCACAACGCTCTCATCGAGGTCAAAGCGCTCGGCGCGAACCTGGCTGGTGTAGTAGCGCCAGTCCCAGCCCTCAAGCTCATGGTCGAGGCCATCAGCGGCGATCATCGCTTCAATGTCGGCGGCTTCTTCCAGCGCGCGCTCGCGGGCTGGCCACCAGACCTGTTCCATCAGGTTCAGCGCTGCCTGAGGCGTGCCGGCCATCGTGCCGCCGGTACGGTAGTGAGAGAAGCTCTCATAGCCCAGCATCTCCGCCTGCTCACGGCGCAGGGCCAGGATCTGGCGGATCGTGTCAGCGTTGTTGTTGGCGTTGTCATTGCTGCCGCGGCTATACCAGGCGCGCCAGGCTTCCTCGCGCAGCTCGCGGTTCGGTGAGGTCTGCAGGAAAGGCTCCACGCTGGAGCGCGCCAGCGTCACCACGTGACCATCAATGTCGCGGTCGGCGGCCGCACCGGCAGCTGCTGATACGATGTAAGCAGGCAAGTCAGCCAGATCCTCTTCAGACAGGGAGAGCGTCCACGCTTCGCGGTCGGCCTGCTCATTCTGGGAAAACTGGGTGTAAAGACCGGCCAGCTCAGAGCGGATTTCGGCAAAGCGCTCGCGATCATCGCCTTCCAGCTGCGCGCCAGCGCGGGTGAAGTTCTCATAGGTGACTTCCACCAGGCGGCGCTGCTGGGCGGTCAGATCACGCTCATCAAGCGTGTTGTAGATCGTCTCGATGCGCGCAAAAAGGTCCGCATTGAGCGTGATCGCGGCGTTGTGGGCCGCCAGGCGCGGGCTCATCTCACGCTGGATCGCACGGATCTCGTCGTTGGAGGCCGAGCTCGTCAGGTTAAAGAAGACTCGGCTGATGCGGGTCAGGTCCGCACCGGCGTTTTCCATGGCCAGCAGCGTGTTTTCAAAGGTCGGCTCAGCATCGTTGGACGCGATGGCGTCGATCTCTTCGCGGTGGCTGGCAAGCGCAACGTCGAACGCCGGCAGGAAGTGGGCTTCCTCAATCTGGCTAAAAGGCGGCGCGCCAAAAGGCGTGTCCCACTCAGCCAGCAGCGGGTTGGTGGCTTCAGCGGCCGCCGTTTCGCGGGTTTCGGTGGCAGCGCTCGTCTCAGCGTCGGTCGGCGTCGCGGCGTCTTCAGCCGGACCACAGGCGGCAAGTGTGATCGCCACGGCAGCGGATGACAGGAAAAGCTGGGTCTTCATGGATACTCCCCGGATCGGCCCACAGGGCTCAGGTGTTAACATGAGCCTTGTTTTACGGACCAATCGGGGGAGAACAACCCACCAGAGCTGGGGTTATAGTATTACAAATGGGTTAGGTGGGCTCAGACGTGGGAGGTAACAGCATTCTCTTCTTGTAACAGCTTGATTACACGAAGGGCTTCGCGCCCTCTAAGGACCAGAATCAAGGCTGAACACATCCACGTGATACCGGCGGCAACGAATAGGAAGCTGCCCTCCTCAACGATCTGACCATTCTCCCATGCGGTAGGCGTTGCGATACCCAGCGGGGTGAAGAGGTGGAAGCTGATCGCTCCAGTCATGATGGCGACCGCGGCAAGACCGCCGAGGACTTGTGAGACCGGCGCAAGACGGGCCAGGCCAACAAAACGCAGGGTCAGCGGCACGAGCAGCACCAAGAGGGCAGACAGCAACTCCCCCAGACCAATGATCCACGGACCGGCCGGGTAGAACAGATCAATGCCGGACCAGTCACGCAGTTTTGTGAAGATATGCTGCGGCGTCGGGTGGCCGGTGAATTTGAACTGGAGCGAGTCCAGAAAGATGGCGGCGATAAAGCCGCCAGCCGCGTAGCTTGCCACAAGGCGCGGCGTGATGTTTCGCGTCAGGCTCATGGATCAATCCTCCAGTACGGCGGGATAGTTGGCGTCGGCCGCCTCGATGAAGCCGGGGATATCCGCTTCCCACATCTCCTGAACCGATTGGTCGAAATTCAGGTAGAGGACGTCGTCCACGATGCGCCAGATGTCCGGTGCCCCTTTGGCGGAATAACCTTGAGCCATCGCCCAGGCGCAATGGCCACCATATGCCGGGGCGTAGCGTTCCGGGTCTGCAAGGAAAAGATCGAGATTGTCCTGGCTGGCAAAGCGCCACTCGGCACCCTGCCAGTCGGTGCGGAACTCGCGGCTGCCGCGAACAGGCTCGCCGCCCGTGTGGTAGCTGACGGTGTCGTACCCGCCCACAGCGGTGTTGGAAAACAGGCCGGTATAAATGAGATCATCAGCCGCCTGAGCGGTCGCGGGCAGGGCCGCTACGCCAGTCGCAGACAGGCTGAGCGCAAGGGCGAGGGTGAGGGTTTTCATCGGAGAGGTGTCCTTCGGGTCAATGTCGATGACAGACAGCTAGGCCCGATGAGCGCCCGGCGCATTACACAACGAAGCACAGACGCGTGTGGTGGGCGTGAGGCTGCGTCACGGCGGCGTGAACAGCATCGCATTGCTCGCCAGCAGCCAAGCTGAAGCGCACCCCCTCACCGTACCTCTCCCCCTTGGTCAAGGGAGAGAGGAGGCATCCACGTCGCGCTTTGTACTAAAGCGCCAGCACGATCCCTCTCCCCCTTTGGAAGGGGCTGAGGCATCCGAGATTGACCCTGTAGATCAATCGAATTGTCGAAGGTTAGGTGAGGGGTGGTGATACAGCCTGTCTAAATACATGGCTCCGGCTGGCGTTTGCCGATCACGCCGCCTAACTGTGTCGCATCAAGAAGCAGGAGCGCTAAAAATGGCTGAAGCAATGTCGACCGCAGAGCCCGGTGAAACCAAAGCCGAGGCCTATGTGCGCGTGGGCAAGGAGATCGCCGCCATTGTTGCAGGTGAGACAAGCCACACCGCGCGATACGCCACGGCGGCCTGCCTTCTGGCGCATAATTTCGGGCCGCGCTTTTTCTGGACCGGATTTTATGTTGTGGACCCGCACAAGCCGAGCGAGCTGGTGGTGGGGCCCTATCAGGGCACTTTGGGATGTTTGCGGATTCCGTTCGGGCGAGGCGTGTGCGGTGTTGCGGCACAGAGCGGCGAAACCCAGCTGGTGGCCGATGTCCACGCTTTCCCAGGTCATATTGCCTGCGACAGCCGCTCCCAGTCTGAAATCGTGGTTCCGGTCTTTGACGCGGACGGGAAGATCGCGGCGGTCCTGGATGTGGACTCGTCTGAGCTCAACGCCTTTGATGCGGACGATCAGGCCGGGCTGGAAGCGATCTGCGAGACCCTGCTTACGGCTTAGGCCGCCTGAGTTGAGGGCCGTAAACGGTCAAAACACAGGAAATAGCCTGCGATCACAAGTATATAGCCTGCAACATTGAACCACTCCGTGCCGAGCGCCATCGTCACCGCACCGGCAATCACAAGGCCGGTCCCAATCCTGGAAACGTGGAAAAGTGTCAGGCTGGGCAGCACAAAGGCGGTAATGAAAAACTCGTTCGGGCCATAGCGCATGAAGGGCCACCATATCGACGACTCGACGCTGAAAACCCGATAAATGTCGCCGTTCAACTCCGGCGGCAGGGCCCAGAAAACGAAATCGAGAATGTTCATACCGATCGTCGCAACGATGCCTAAAAGCAGAACCGGTGCTGTGACGAGATGGAAGCCTCGGCGTGGCAAGCGCGCAGTATAGGGTATGAGCAGTACGACACCGATCAGCAAGAGCCAGTGGGTGTAGTCCACCGGATGCTCGCCTCGCGCTGCCGAATCGAACAGGCGCAGCATCACCTGACCCGTGGTGAAAACCGCAAATCCCAATAAAAATAACGCTTTATCGATGCGATCGGGCATGGCTTCCTCCCCGGGCCTGTCCTGGACACGCTCAAGTGGGGTGGGCAAGCGTCGCTTTAAAGAAGAGACCCTAGAAAATCCCGAGGAACTTGCGGCGCTTCTTCGCGGGCGGCGGTGGAGCAACCGTCTCGGTGATCGTTTCGGATTTGCCTTTGGCAGCCTTCGCGTCCTCAAGGGTCGCGGTCTTCATATCGACGGGGCGGACCGGAGCACACACATCGGCATCGCACAGCGGGGCTGAGATAAGTCTGGAAACGTAGCTGGAGGTTGGCGTCTCCGGACCACGATAGTCACCAAGACCAAGCTGCTCGCGCAGCTGTCCACGGAAAGCCCCGGCGCGCGTGTCGATGGACATGCGGCGGGCTTCGTCTTCCTGGAGCCGAGACAGGTCTGCCGGGCGCGGTGAGCGCACAGCAGCCGAAACCTGATCAGCACGCGCGCGGGCAAGCGCGTCGCGGGCCCGTTCGATGTTCAGGCGGGTGGTGTCTTCAGTCATGGCTTTGCCTCCCAAAAAGGCCAATCGCACGTTTACGATTTCTTAGCATACCACTCAAAGCCGGTGGTGCGCGAGACCATTGCGACGTCAACTTCGCCGCCAACGCCGGTCTGGTGCATGTGAAGATCGCTTTTCAGGATATTCAGCTCGACCAAAGCCTTCGCAGTTTCAGCCAGTTGCTTCTTGCCGGAGGCTGAAACCACCTTGATGAAGGGGTTGATAAATTCGTCTTGTGAAACATTCTGGACCGCGTGCGCAAACTCGCCAGCCAGCTGCGGCAGGGCCTGTTCACGCATGTTGGCGAGCACAGAATCAATCTGCTCTTCGGCCACACCGGCCTGCTTTAATGCGGTCTCGGCGGCTGCTTCATTGGCGATGAGGTTCAGCGACACCATCACGTCGAACATGTAAGGATGCACCCCGCGCAGGAAGGCGTGGGTCATTTCCGCCTGGGCAAAGGTGCGCAGGAAGGCGTTCGGGCCGTCCTCAACGCCCACCGCGGTCGCCTCGTCATGGGCGCGCTTCAACACGCCATCAATCAGGATCGAGGCGTAGTAATGTGAGTAGACCGGAAACACATCGGCTGACCCGAAGCCAGCGAACACAAGGCCTGCATAGGGCTCCAGAAAGGCCGGCTGGGTTGCGATCATGTAGGCAAAGCGATGCAGCTTGGCGCGAGTGCCCTCAGCCATACCAAAATCGCCCAGTGCCTCGGCAATCAGCGCGTCCAGCATCTCGCCATAGCGCTGGTAGAACTGCTCGCCTTCAAACTCGGAGAAGATCTCGAGGCGCTGGCGCTCATTGCCCATCTCGTCCACGGTCAGGTGGCCCAGATAAAGGTCCAGCGCGGCGGTAAAGGCCGCCTCATCGCTCTCATACCCGCCACCGGCATAGCCGCGCATGGCCTTGGCGTGGTTGAGCACCGTGAGGAAGGCGGCGCGCATCAGGCCTTCAAACTCTTCGCGCTCCTCATGCTCTGGGAAGAGCTGGCGGTTGTTATCAAGGAACTGGAAGAAGGCGGCGGCGGCATCGTCCACGGTCTCGTAGTCCACCTGACCATGCTCGCGGGTGAAGGCGTGGGCGATATGCGACCAGGACCGGCCCAGTATATCACCGCGCGAATACACCATCAGGGCGATATTCGGCCCAAGATTGACGATTTTCTCTGCTTCCAGCGTGACGACCGGCTCAGGACCGCCGCCATAGGTGACGGCACTGTCCGCAGCAAGCACCACCGCTTGCCGGTTCATGATCATGACTTCCGACGTCATCGCATCCCCTCGCGATTCATCCACAGGCGCAGCTCTTTAAACGGCGCGCTCCCACATGCCTGGCAACGTAGCGCGGCAAGGTCACCCTGTTAAGCTGCCGAAAACCAAAAGAAGGGCAGGCGCGACATGGAAAACACACAGCATGGTAAACGCCCTCGGGTCTATTTCGGGCTGCGCAGTCCCTATTCGCGACTGGGACTTCACAAGGTTGCGAGGTCCGGCCTCGATGTGGAGCTGATCCCCTTCACCGGGCCCCCAGACGATGTCGCGTTTTCCGACCCGGCGGCGAACAAGTACAAGTTTGCCTATTTCGCTCAGGATGTGCCCCGTGCGACCGCAGCGATGGGTTTGCCATTTGCGCTGCCCGATCCGTTTGAGGTGAGCTTCAAGCCTGCCAATCGCGCTTGTATCGCCGCTGACATGGCCGGGCATGGCCTTGCCATGGCGCTGGCGCTGTCTGAGGCGCGCTGGGGGGAAGGCAAGGATATCTCCAACCGCGCCGTCATCACTGACGCAGCCGTTGCCGCTGGATGGACCGGTTATGACTCAGACGCTGTCGAAGCCGACCCGCTGATCAGCGAACGCCTGCGCGAGGACCGCGAGAAGATCACCGCGGATGGTGTCTTCGGCGTGCCCTTCCTTGTAGCCGGACCCCACAAATACTGGGGCCAGGACCGCTTCGATCTGTGGGTGGCGGAGCAGACGTAAAGGGTTACCACACACGCTCTCTGCCCCAGCGAAAGCTGGAACGGGAGAAAGCAGGCATTGGATTGGAGATCTCACCACATCTGAAACCCCGGACTTGATCCGGGGCCTCCGTCTAAGGTTGACGCGACATACTGCACAAGGTCCCGGCTCGCTACGCGTCCGGGAATTCAGTGCAAATTCACTCTCCCCAAAAAAAGCAGGGGGGACCCCAAATCCTTAACCCTCGTCCTCACCCTCGCCCAGGCGGCGGTCCCAGAAATTGAAGATCGTGGTCCACAGATGCTTTTGCAAAGGCGGTGGGCGGACGCCATGGCGCTGGCCGGGATAGGTCATCAGCTCAAAGTCGGCGTTGCGCACCTGCAGCTCGGCCATCAGGCGGGTGGTGTGGTCAAAGGTGACGTTGTCGTCCGCCATGCCATGGATCACCAGCGTTGGCGTCTCATAGCCATCCAGATGGGCAAAGGCGGAGCCTTCGTAATAGCCCTCAGCATTGGCCTGCGGCGTGTCCATGTAACGCTCGGTGTAGTGGGTGTCGTAGAGCGCCCAGTCGGTGACCGGCGCGCCCGCTACGGCCGCATCAAAGCGCCCCGGTGCCTGCAGCGTGGTCATCAGCGTCATGTAGCCGCCATAGCTCCAGCCCCACAGGCCAATGCGTTCTTCATCCACAAAGTCGAGGCTTTCCAGATAATCCAGACCGACCAATTGATCTTCGACTTCGGGGATGCCCATCACGTCGTGTATCACAGCCTCAAAGGCGTGGCCGCGATTCCAGCTGCCGCGATTGTCCAGCTTGAACAGGATATAGCCGCGATCAGCAAACAGCTGGTCACGCGGGCTGGTCCAGCCCTTGCGGACGGTCTGCACGTGCGGGCCGCCATAGACCTGAACGATGGTCGGGCAGGGCGTTTCTGCGGTGCAGTGGTCAGGCTTCAGCATCGACCAGTAAAGCTCGGTCTCGCCATCGGCTGCGGTCAGCGTGCCGAACTCAGGCGTCAGATGGCTGTCCACATGGGGCGCGTAGGGGTGGTCAGCGTTAAGCGCATTCTCCTCAATCCAGGCCGTCAGCGTGCCGTCCATGGCATAAAGCCCGGTCTGGCTCGGCGTGTTCGGATCTGAATAGCTGCCGAAAAAGCCTTGCGCGCCAGAGCCCAGCGACACGCTCCACCAGCCCTCGCCGGTGGTGACTTGCGTTGGTTCACCGCCCTCGAACGGCACCGCATAGAGGTGGCGCTCCAACGGAGTGTCCATCCAGCCTTCAAAATAGACAGTGGAGCCGTCTTCAGAGAGCCCCGTGATCTGGTCGACGACCCACTCGCCGGACGTGATCGCCCGCGCTTCACCGTCCGCGCTCACATGGTAGATATGCCGGAAGCCTGTGCGCTCTGACGTCCACAGAAAGCCGCCCTCGTCTAGCGCGCGCAGGTCGTAGGTCAGGTTAATCCACGTCGGCGCTTCTTCAGTGAGCATGACTTCGGTCTCACCCGTAGCCGGATCCGCCGCCAGCACGTCCAGCACCGTCTGCTCGCGGTTTTGGCGCTGGACATAAACGGTCGAGCCATCACTCGCCCAGTTGACGCGCGACAGATAGATATCGGTCTCTTGCCCGAGATCGATTTCGGTCCGCGCACCGGTCGCTACGTCAATGACATAAAGCTCCACAAGCGCGTTCGGCGTGCCTGCGCGCGGATAGCGCTGGTCGGTCACCGTCACGCCCTCGGCATTGATGCCAAAGCGCGGGACGATTTCCACCGGCGTTTCGTCAATGCGCGCGGCGACAATGTGCGTGCCTTCGGGGTGCCACCAATAGCCGGTGTAGCGGCGCATCTCTTCCTGGGCGACGAACTCGGCCATGCCCCAGCTGATCGGGCCGGCACCATCGGTGGTCAGAGCGCGTTCCTCACCGGTCGCCAGATCGTGGACCCACAGATCCTGATTACGGATAAAGCTGACATGGCTGCCATCGGGGCTGATCTTCGCATCGGTCTCAAAGTCCGGCGTCTCCATCAGGCGCTGGGCCTCGCCGGTCTCCACATCGATGTAGAAGACGTCCCCGCCAAGCGGGGCCAGGATGGCTTCACCGGCCTCATCCCACTGATAGGTCACAATGCCGGAGCTGGAGATGCGCGCGCGCTCGCGGAACTGGATCTCTGCTTCACTCAGCTCGCCTTCGTCTGGCACCAGCGCGCGGCTATCCACCAGGCGATAGGTGTCGCCGTCGGCCACATCCATCGCCCACAGATCAAGCACCGTGCGGTCTTCCTCCTTGGGACGCAGGAAGGTCACGCGCGTCCCGTCAGGTGAAAAGCTCAGACTGCGCGGGCTGGAGCCCGACAACGAGGGTGAGGAATACAGCCGGTCAATGGAGAGCGCGGCGGTGTCGACGGGGCGTTCTGCCAGGGCGGGTTCCGCAGCTTCAGGTGCTGTGTCCTGAGAGCAGGCGGCAAGCGCCAGAATTGAAACAGAAGCAAGGGCGGTCGTCGCAAAACGCATGGATAGTCCCCGAGATGGTTTGGTTTGCGCCGGAGCCTAGCGAGGTGGGTGAGGGAGGCAAGGGGGACAAACGCTATCCGTTGAATGCATAACCCCTTGGCAAGGATTGCAGAGTCAAATAGCACGCAATAGTTGTATAAACTTGGAGTGCAATCATGAAATCCGCCTCATCGGTTTTTCTGTCTTCGGCAGTCGCGGCGCTTGCGTTGGCGCTCACCCCGACCGCCGTTGCGCAAGACGTTGCCAAGCCATCGGGTAGCGTGTCCCTGGCTGCGGAGCTGGGCTACGCCCAGGTCGCTGACCGCAACGGGGCTGAGCTTGGGGTTGGCGGGCGCTATGCGTGGAGCGGGCTGCGCCTGACCGGCATGGTCGGCGGCTTTATCTATGCCAATGAAGATGACCGCTTCGAGGAACAGACGTTCAACAACGGCAATACGGTTTGCCGTGATCTTTCCAATGGCCAGTTCGCCGATGATGCCAATTGCGCGCCTGATGTGTCGGCCTATGGCAAGCTTGAAGCGGGCTGGGCCTTCGACAATGGATTTGAAGTTGGCGTTGGCGGACGCCTTTCTGAAGACCTGACCTCCGCTTACGGTAG
This sequence comes from Maricaulaceae bacterium EIL42A08, assembly GCA_024178355.1. Classification (GTDB taxonomy): domain Bacteria; phylum Pseudomonadota; class Alphaproteobacteria; order Caulobacterales; family Maricaulaceae; genus Oceanicaulis. Next base: position 26,694 of record JAMZNZ010000005.1, read on the forward strand.
CGTCGCGTATCGCTTAAATGGCGGTGGTGCGATCTATGCCGCCGGCGGTGATGATTACCTCACGGTCGGGATCGGGCTGCGCTACTAGCGCAGTCTACCCCGGATAGCCGGCACACCCGATCTGCCCGTACGCCCCGCCCTGATAAACAAAGCACTGAGGGTGGAGGCGCTCTGGCACTTCATCAGAGCCCCAATAGGTCAATTCTTCGGGCGGGTTGACGATGATCAACCGGCTGTCCGCGCGATACGTAATACCGTGGCCGGAGACCAGACTGACGAAGGCATCGCCGGGCGCGGGATTGAGCAGATAGGTCGCCTGACACTCCGTCCCGCATCCGATGGTCGCCAGTACATAGCGCCCGGCAAAGTTCACGCCGTCGTCAAACACCGCGTGTGCGGTCTGCAGTCCCACCGGCGTCTCAACCTCCACGGCCAGCGGCAGCGGGTGAGCCTCGCCCACCTCGACCGGGTAAGCCGCGAACAGTGCCTCTGTCTCGGCGTCAAGCTCCGCGTAATCGTCACCGGTCTGGGTGAGGGCGGTAGGGGTAAGGGCGAGGGCGGTGAGGAGAGCGATAAGGGTGCGCATGGTTGGCTCCGGTCTGTAAGGTCCCAAGCCTAGCCTTTGGTGGGAGGCTGGAAAAGACGGGCGACAGCCCGCATCCCTGATTGCTCCACACCCCCCATATCCGCTATACGCTCCAGCCAAATCCCCTCAAGCTTCGCATTGCAAGGAGCGCACGGCCAATGGCTGCGTATCAATACGTTTATCACATGACCGATCTTGCCAAGACCTACCCGGGCGGCAAGCAGGTCTTTTCCGGCATCAATCTTCATTTCCTGCCCGACGCCAAGATCGGTGTTGTAGGCGTCAACGGTGCGGGTAAATCCTCGCTGCTGCGCATTATGGCGGGCACCGATACCGAGTTTACCGGCGAGGCCTGGGCGGAGAAGGGCGTGCGCGTCGGCTATCTGCCGCAGGAGCCGCAGCTCGACCCGGAGAAAACCGTCTGGGAAAACGTCATCGAAGGCTCTGAAGACAAGCAGATCTACGATGCCTACAACGCCATCGCGATGAAGCTCGCCGAGGACTATACCGACGAGCTGATGGCGGAGATGACCGAGCTGCAGGAGCAGGTCGACGCGCGCGACGCGTGGGACATCGACAGCAAGATCGAAATGGCGATGGAGGCCCTGCGCTGCCCGCCGGCCGAGGCCGACGTCACCAACCTGTCCGGGGGTGAAGTGCGCCGCGTTGCGATCTGCCGCCTGCTCTTGTCCAAGCCGCACATGCTACTGCTCGACGAACCGACCAACCACCTCGATGCAGAGTCGGTCGCCTGGTTGCAGAACCACCTGGAAAACTATGACGGCGCGGTCCTGATCGTGACCCACGACCGTTATTTCCTCGATAGCATCACCACCTGGACGCTGGAACTCGACCGCGGCAAGGGCATCCCTTACGAGGGCGGCTATTCCAGCTGGCTGGAGCAGAAGGCCAAGCGCCTGGCTCAGGAAGCGCGCGAGGAAAGCTCCAAGCAGCGCGCGCTCAATGAGGAACTGGAGTGGATCCGTTCCAGCCCCAAGGCGCGCCAGGCCAAATCGAAGGCTCGTATCAAGGCCTATGAGGAGAAGCGTGACGCGGCCGATCGCGAGAAGATCAACACCGCCGTCATCAACATCCCGCCGGGCCCACGCCTGGGCGGCAATGTTGTGGAGTTCGACCATGTGTCGAAGGGCTTTGGCGACAAGCTGCTGATCCGCGACCTCGACTTCAAACTGCCGCCGGGCGGTGTTGTGGGCGTCATCGGTCCGAACGGTGCGGGTAAGACCACGCTGTTTAAGATGATCACCGGCGAGGAGCAGCCCGATGAGGGCAAGGTGACCCTCGGTGAAACTGTGAAGCTCGGCTATGTGAACCAGAGCCGTAATGCGCTGGACAGCTCCAAGACCGTCTGGGAGGAAATCTCCGGCGGTAATGACATGATCATGCTGGGCGACCGCGAAGTGCCGAGCCGGGCCTATGTGGGCGCGTTCAACTTCAAAGGCGGCGACCAGCAGAAAAAGGTCGGCGTGCTCTCCGGCGGTGAGCGTAACCGCGTGCACTTAGCCAAGATGCTCAAAGAGGGCGGCAACCTGCTCCTGCTTGACGAACCGACCAACGATCTGGATGTGGAAACGCTGTCGGCGCTGGAAAGCGCGCTGGAGAAATTCCCCGGCTGTGCCGTGGTCATCTCCCACGACCGCTTCTTCCTGGACCGCATCGCCACCCACATCCTGGCCTATGAAGGCGACAGCCATGTGGAGTGGTTTGAAGGCAGCTTCACCGACTATCTGGAAGACAAGAAGCGCCGCCTCGGCGACGATGCCCTGGTGCCCAAGCGCGTGAAGTTCCAGAAATTTGCGCGATAGGTCCTCTTGACTGTCATTCCCCGGCTTGCCCAGGGGACCCATTCTGTGAGGTATCAGCGAGCTGCCAACAACCGGCATGGGTGGCCTTAGATAAACCGGGCCATGACAGAAAGTGTAAGACTGCTCTGACCCCGGCCCTCGTGCCGGGGTTTTTAATCGCAAATATCGCACAAAAAATTCACACATAAAGATATCTTTATACGGTGTTGTGGTTTATAAGGAGCGTAGTTTCGAACAAGTGGACCGGTGCCATGAACGCTTTCACGCCTCCATCAAAGAGCCAAGGCTCTGATATTGCGGTATCTTTTGAATTCTTCCCGCCAAAGAGCGAGGAGATGGAAGACAAGCTGTGGGAGTCCATCGCCAAGCTTGAGCCGTTGAACCCACACTTTGTGTCGGTGACCTACGGCGCAGGCGGCTCAACGCGGGACCGCACTCACCGCACCGTGCGGCGCATTGTCGAAGAGACGGGGCTTGCTCCGGCTGCGCACCTGACCTGTGTGGAGGCCACGCGCGCTGAAGTTGATGAGGTCATCCGCGAATATTGGGACGCCGGCGTGCGCCACATTGTGGCACTGCGCGGTGATCCACCATCGGGCATTGGCGGGGCCTATTTGCCCCACGCCGGCGGATATGCGAACGCCGCTGAGCTGACCGCAGGAATCAAAGCCATTGGTGATTTTGAAGTCTCTGTGGGCTGCTACCCCGAAGTGCACCCGGAAAGCGCCAGCGCAGAAGCGGATCTCGATTGGCTGAAGGCCAAGATCGATGCCGGGGCCACTCGGGCCATCACCCAGTTCTTCTTCGAGCCGGACACCTATCTGCGTTACCTTGATCGCGTGCGCGCCGCCGGGATTGATATCCCGATCGTGCCGGGCGTGATGCTGCAGCCGAACTTCAAGGGCTTAAAGCGTATGGCGGGCCTGTGCGGCACGTCGGTGCCAGGCTGGCTCAACGATCTTTATGACGGCATCGAGGATGATGTGCGTACCCGTGAGCTGGTGACGGCCCACGTGGCGGCAGAGCTGGTATGCAAGCTGCGCGACCAGGGTGTGGACCAGTTCCACTTCTACACCCTGAACCGTGCGGGGCTGGCTCAGTCGGCCTGTGCACTTCTGGGCGTGAAGCCTGACCCCGTTCCCGCAGCGGCCTAAACGAGGACTGCCATGACACGACAGGACAGGCTCGCCGCGCTTAACGCGCTGGCGGACGAGCGGATTTTAATCCTCGACGGAGCCATGGGCACCGAGATCCAGAACCGCAAGCTGGTCGAGGCCGACTATCGCGGTGAGCGCTTTGCTGACTGGGGCCAGGCGCTGGGCGGCAATAACGATCTGCTTAACCTGACCCAGCCGGACATCGTGCGTGAGATCCATGCCGATTATTTCGCCGCCGGAGCCGACGCGGTGGAGACCAATACCTTTTCGGCGACCTCCATCGCCCAGGCCGATTACGCCATGGAAGAGCTGGCTCCGGAGATTGCCGCTGAGGGTGCGCGTCTGGCGCGCGAAGCAGCTGATGCTGCCGAAGCGGATACCGGCGAGCCGAAGGTGGTCTGGGGCGCGATCGGGCCGACCAACCGCACGCTGTCGCTGTCGCCTAATGTGGAAGATCCCGGCTATCGCGCCGTGACCTTTGATGAGGTGCGCGACGCCTATGCTGAACAGGTCGAGGCGATGGCCCCCTTCGTGGACTTCTTCCTGATCGAGACGATTTTCGACACGCTCAACGCCAAGGCGGCGATCAAGGCGGTGCTGGATCTGCGCCGCGCGGGCACCGTGCCGGGTGACATCCCGATTGTCCTGTCCGGTACTATCACTGATGCCTCTGGCCGAACGCTATCGGGGCAGACCACCGAAGCCTTCTACAATGCCGTGCGCCACGCCTGCCCCTGGGCGGTGGGTCTCAATTGCGCACTCGGCGCTGAGGAGCTTCGCCCCTACGTCCAGGCGCTGCACCGGGTGGCTGAATGCAAGGTGCTCGCCTATCCCAATGCCGGCCTGCCCAACGCGTTTGGGGAGTATGACCAGGGCCCGGGCGAGATGGCGGGGCTCGTTAAAGAGTGGGCCGAGCAGGGCTATCTCAACATGCTCGGCGGCTGCTGCGGCACGACGCCGGATCATATCCGCGCAATCGCCGCCGCCGCCAAAGGCGGAACGCCGCGCAAGCCGATCGAGCGCGAAGCCGCCATGCGCCTGTCCGGACTCGAACCGTTTGAACTGGCTTAAGTCATGACCCAACCCCGTGCCATATTCGTCAATGTCGGTGAGCGCACCAACGTCACCGGCTCGGCTCGCTTCAGGAAACTGATCAAGGCGGGCGATTACCCGACCGCGCTGGAGGTGGCTCGCCAGCAGGTGGACGCCGGGGCGCAGATCATCGATGTGAACATGGATGAGGGCCTGCTGGACTCAAAAGAGGCCATGGTCACCTTCCTCAATCTCATCGCCGCCGAGCCCGATATCGCGCGCGTGCCGGTGATGATCGACAGCTCCAAATGGGAGGTGATCGAGGCTGGCCTGAAATGTGTCCAGGGCAAGTCCATCGTCAATTCGATCTCTCTGAAGGAAGGCGAGGCGGAGTTCATCGCCCACGCCGAAGCGTGTCTCGATTACGGCGCGGCGGTCATCGTCATGGCCTTTGACGAGGAGGGTCAGGCCGACACCGAAGCGCGCAAGACGTCCATTTGTGAGCGGGCCTATCGCATACTGGTCGATCAGGTCGGTTTTGATCCCAACGACATCATCTTCGACCCGAATATCTTCGCCGTGGCGACGGGTATCGAAGAGCACAACAACTACGCGGTCGACTTCATTGAGGCGACGCGCTGGATCCGGGAAAACCTGCCTGGGGCCCATGTGTCTGGCGGTGTGTCCAACATCTCGTTTTCATTCCGCGGCAATGAGCCTGTGCGCCGGGCCATGCACTCGGTCTTCCTCTATCACGCGATCAATGCGGGCATGGATATGGGCATCGTGAATGCCGGCCAGCTCGACATTTATGACGAGATTGATGCCGAGCTCCGCGAGCTGGTGGAGGATGTCATTCTCAACCGCCGCGATGATGCCACCGAGCGCCTGCTTGATGCGGCTGAGCGCTTCCGCGACAGTGGTGAGGCTGCTGAAGAAACCATCGCCGAGTGGCGCTCCCTGCCCGTGGCGGAGCGTTTGAAGCATGCGCTTGTCAAAGGCATGGACGACTTCATCGTTGAAGACACGGAAGAAGCGCGCCTGACAGTGGAGCGTCCGCTCCATGTCATTGAAGGCCCGTTGATGGATGGCATGAATGTCGTCGGTGACCTGTTCGGCGCGGGCAAGATGTTCCTGCCCCAAGTCGTCAAGTCTGCGCGCGTCATGAAGAAGGCTGTGGCCCACCTGACCCCCTTCATGGAGAAGGAGAAGGAAGAGCTGGGCCTGGCGCAGGAAGCAGCGGGCAAGGTCGTCATGGCGACCGTGAAGGGCGATGTGCACGATATCGGCAAGAATATCGTCTCTGTCGTGCTGCAATGTAATGGCTATGAGGTCGTGGACCTCGGCGTCATGGTACCGGCCGACAAGATCCTGAAGACCGCACGTGAAGAGAAGGCGGACATTATTGGTCTGTCCGGTCTCATCACGCCGTCGCTCGATGAGATGGTCTTCGTCGCCAGCGAAATGGAGCGCGAAGGTCTAGAGCTGCCGCTGCTGATCGGCGGAGCGACCACTAGCCCGGCCCACACCGCGGTGAAGATTGAACCGGCGTATTCCAAAGCCCCGATCGTGCACGTGCTTGACGCCAGTCGGGCGGTGGGCGTGGTCTCAAAACTGCTGAGCGACGAGCAGCGTGACGGCTATTGGCAAGAGCTGAAAGCGGGCCATGCCAAGGTGCGCGAAACCCGCGCCCGCACCCAGGCCAATCGTAGCCGAGTCAGCCTTGAGGCGGCGCGCAAGAATCTGTTCGACGGGGGCGATCACACCCCGGTGAAACCCAAAAACCTTGGCCTGACGACCATCGACGATGTGACGCTGGCCGACCTGGCACCTTATATCGACTGGACGCCCTTCTTCTTCGCCTGGGACATGAAGGGCAGCTACCCCTCCATCCTTGAGGACAAGGATCGCGGCGAGGCGGCCCGTGCCCTGTTTGATGATGCGCAGGCCATGCTCAAACGCATGGTGGCCGAAAACTGGCTGAAACCGCGCGGCGTGGTGGGCCTGTGGCCAGCCCAGCGTGTGGGCGATGATGTGCGTGTGTTTGCTGATGACGATCGCAAGGACGTCGTGGGCACCTTTTTCGGTCTGCGTCAGCAGATGGAGAAGACCGGCGACAAGCCTCATTTTTGTAACTCCGACTTCGTATCGGCGGACAAGCCCGATTATATCGGCGGCTTTGCCGTGACCTCCGGCGAGGCGGACGCGGAGATTGCGGAGCAATTCCGTAAGGCCAACGACGACTATTCGGAAATCCTGTTCAAGGCGCTTGCCGACCGCTTTGCCGAAGCCTTTGCCGAGTATCTGCACGAGCGCGTCCGCAAGGATTTGTGGGGCTATGCAGCTGATGAAGCCTATTCGCCAGAAGAGCTGATCAAGGAGCCCTATGCCGGCATCCGCCCCGCACCGGGCTATCCGGCCCAGCCTGACCACACCGAGAAGGCGACCCTGTTTGACCTGCTCGACGCGCCAGCGCGCACCGGCATCACGCTGACCGAAAGTTTCGCGATGAGCCCGGCGGCCAGTGTCTCAGGCCTCTACTTGGCCCATCCGGACAGTGCTTACTTCGCCGTGGGCCGTATCATGCGTGATCAGGTTGAAGACTATGCACGGCGCAAGGGCTGGAGCATTGAAGAGGCCGAGAAGGCGCTGTCGCCGGTGCTGGGCTATGAGCCGGACGCTGAAGCGGCTGAGAAAGCCGACGCGGCTTAAGGCTCTCGCGCCGCCTCGATCACCACGCGTCCGCCAGCGCTGATTTCCAGGCGGTCCTGACCGTAAAGAGCAAAGCCGTCGGCGCTCGCCAGGGCTTCAAGCACGGCCTGTTCAGTGCCCAGCACTTCTGGCGCGCAGGCCCGGCGGCTGACCCGCATGATGGCGATCAGAATTTCACGCTCATCCACCGAGATGCCGCCAAAATAGCGATTGCACCCGGTCGAGCCGGTGACCCCCATATTGTCGAACGCCATCGACGGACGATCGGCAAAGGGCATGGGTCGGCTCGGCAGGCCTGTAATCACCCACCGCGTGCCGTCCAGAACCCCTGCGCCGCTGGAGCCTGATGCCAAACCGGCGGTGTAGATCCGGCTCTCGGTCTGGGCTTCAGCTTCCGGCTCGGGCGTTGGGGCTGGCGATGGTGTTGGGGCGCAGGCGTACAGCAGGGCGCTTCCAAGGACGGTGGGGATCAAGATGGGAAGTAAGCGCGTCATGAGCGGTAGTCTAATGGCTTGGCGCGTGGCGCGCCACGCATGGGATTGATTGCTTAAATTATCGCCACATTCAGCGCCAACGCTGGACCAGTTGGTTGGTGCGCAGCTAGCGTGACCACACACTCGTGAGAGGGGAGCTCACCTATGACCGCCTTCATCCTTGCTATTGGTCTTTTGGCGCAAGACGCCGCCGCTCAGCCGGTCGAGCCTGTGGAAGGGTCAGACGAGCTGGAGATGCCGGCCCCGGTTTCCGAGGTGGCGATGGAGTTTTTTGATATTCTTCCCGCCACGCTTGAGGGGTGGGAGCCAGAGGGGCGCGCGCTGTCGCTGGCCCAGCAGAGCTTTGCCATGGTAGGGCGCGAAGACCTGGTGGCACGCAATGTGCCGGGAAGTTATGCGCTAACTGAATGCCCGGTGCTGGACGGAGATGCGCTGGAAACCGCTATCGCCGCGGCCCGAGACGCCCAGCTCGTCATCGTCAACGAGGCCCATAACCAACCGCTTCATCGCCACTTCATCACCGGGCTCGCCGAGGCGCTGGGCGGTGAGTTTGATGTGTTCGCGGCTGAATCCTTCAACTATCTGCGCCTGATGGAACCGCGCGAGGCGGGGGCGCTGGGTTATTATGATCGCGAACCGATCTTCCACCGTCAGGTCGATGCGATAGAGGCGGCAGGCTACCAGCTTGCCGCCTATGAAATCCGCGCCGCCCAGCGCGACCCCGAGGCAACGACGATGGCTGAACGCATCGCGGTACGTGAGGCCGCCCAGGCGGATAATCTGATCACGGAAGTGCTCGCGGAAAATCCAAACGCGCGCATCCTTGTCCATGTGGGTTATGCTCACCTTCTCGAAGCACCACAAATGATGATGGCGGGCGAGCCGCCGCTGGAATGGTTTGCCCTGCGTTTGAAGCAGCTAACCGGGATCGACCCGCTCACAATCACCCAGACCCATTGCGGCCTGCCAGCTTCTGACGCTGAGGGCGAAGGTGAAGCGCGTGTCGATGCGTCGTCGTCAGTCGAAGAACGCCCCACCGGCCAGCCTGCGCTTGCCAATCCATCTGGCGTTCTCGTCGAAGGCTCGGTCGATCTGGCGGTGGCCTACGCCCCGCTACAGTTTGAGGACGGCCGCCCGGCCTGGCGGCGCGAGATCGGCGATCGCGCGATCGCGGTGCCGGATGCTTTGCTCCCCGTCGATGCCCCTGTGATCATCGAGGCCCGTTATCCGGGCGAAACCCTCGATCACATGCCGGTGGAACGCCTCATGCTCTACCCCGGCGATACCCACACGCTACTCCTGCCAGATGGCGAGTGGGTCCTCACCGCCTGGACGGCTGAGGGCGCTTATGGTGAGGCGGTAACGGTGAGCGTGCCCTAAGCCGGAACCGGCGGCCCGAAGCGGCCCTGCTGGTAGTCCAGCATGGCCTGGCGGACATCGGCTTCGGTAGTCATCACGAAAGGACCGGCCCAGTAGATCTGCTCGCGGATCGGCTTGCCGGCGGCCAGCATCACGCGGGCACCGTCCGGACCGGCGGTCAACTTGACGATATCGCCGGGCTCGTACACGCCCAGCATCGCTTCGCCGAGTGTTTCGCCGCCGGTCTCAACTGATCCGGAGTGGACCGCCGCAAAGGCGGTCTTGTCCATGCCCAACGGTTCTTCGAACACCGCGCCGGGCTCCATGCGCAGCTCAGCATAGAAAGGCTCCACCGTGATGTCGCGGACCGGGCCTTCAAAGCCGGTGGAGGTCTTGCCCACGATGATCTTGGCGACCACGTCGTCACGAATATCAGACGGCACGTCGTCTTCGCCATATTCCTGATAGCTAGCGGGCTTCATCTTTTCAGCTTCGGGCAGGTTCACCCACAGCTGGAAGCCGCTCATCAGCCCGTCTTCCTGTTCGGGCGTTTCAGAGTGAACGATGCCGCCTGCAGCCGTCATCCATTGCACGCCGCCCGGCTCGATCACGCCTTCATGGCCCTTGTTGTCGCGGTGGCGCATGCGCCCGGCAACCATGTAGGTGACGGTCTCAAAGCCCCGGTGCGGGTGGGGCGGGAAGCCTGCTATATAGTCGCCGGGATTATCGGAATGGAATTTGTCGAGCATCAGGAAGGGATCGAGCGCGCGCAGCTCCGGCGTGCCAAGCAGGCGGGTCAGCTTTACACCGGCACCGTCGCTGGTGGGCATGCCGCGGGTGATCTGGGCGAGCTTGCGTTCGCTCATGGGAAAGCTCCTTGAAAAAGCGCTGTCTTGATCGTGTCTGGTTCTGATATGGCCGCTGGGAGCTGCGAAAGCGAGGGCGGTGTCAGACACACACTGTTTCCTCACCGTCAAAGCTGGCGCTCGCCTTCTTCTTGCCCAGCTCTTTGAGTTGTCTGGTCCAGATGACGATTTCGGGGGACGACCGGGTTTGAACTGGATAGGTGGACTTCTGGCGCTCGCAGGCCTGTTCCTGACCGGGTTCGGGCTGGCCTTCTTTTCACCCGACATGGTTGAGGGGGCAGGGCTTGGTGCCGCCGAAGCGCTACGCCCCGATTATCGCCTGCTTGCCGGTTTTGCCGTGCTGGTGGTGATCAGTTTTGCCGCAGGCGTGCATCTGCGCCAGATCCGTGAGGCGAGCCTTTATCTGTTCAGTCTTCTGGGCCTGACGCTCCTCGGCGCAGGCGCGCTTGTGGGCGTGACCAACTGGGTCTTCTTTGAGACGCTTTATGCAGAGACCAGCTGGATGGGGCGTACGGGTGAGAATCTTCTACGTGTCGTGCCGGGTACACTGGGCAGCCTGGTTGGCGCGTCTGGCGGTGAGGATGCCGCGCTAAGGGCCGGAGCCGGGTTCGCCAAAGGGCTGGGCCAGACGCTTGTGGACATGGTGCGCCATCCCGGTTTTGAAACCATCCCCAACGGCCCACTGACCCTGCTGGTCGGCTTGCCTCTGCTGGTCAGCTTTGTGGTGTTTAATGTGGGCGTTGCGCCAAGAATTTCTCAGCGTTTCCATGCTGATCAGCCGCTGTGGCTGCGGCTGGCGGCGCAGGTGAGCTTGTTTGCAGGGGTGTTCATTGCGCTCTCAGCGTTGTACCTCAACCTATTGGCGCGCCAATCGGTCAACCTTGCCGGGACGCTCGCCGCAGGCTGACTGCAAGGACGCACATGACCCAGGACTTTTTCACACTCGGCTGGGAAGAGTGGGCCGCATTTCCAGATCTTGGACTGCCCGCGATCAAGGCGAAGGTGGACACTGGTGCGCGTACCAGTGCGCTCCACGCCATGGCGATTGAGCCCTTTGGCTCTGATGCCAAGCCGCAGGTGCGCTTTGTCATGCACCCGATCCCCCACCAGCCGGAGGTGGAAGTTGTCTGCGCTGCGCCCGCTGTGGACCGCCGCGAGGTTACCAGCTCCAACGGTGAGACCGAGCTGCGCTGGGTGATCCGTACGCCTGTCCAGATCGGCGATCGCAGCTGGCCCATCGAGGTTTCGCTGACCAACCGGGAGAATATGCAATACCGCATGCTTCTCGGGCGCACCGCGATCAGCGATGACATGGTGGTCAATCCTACCCAGTCCTGTGTGCAGGGTGATCTGGGCTATGCCGCCTACAAGGCGATCCCGCAAAAACCGCGCGTCCAGCGTCCGCTGCGCGTGGCGATCCTCACGCGTGAGCCGCGCAATTACTCCTCGACCCGCCTGAAGGCGGCGGTGGAAGCCCGCGGGCATGTGGCCGAGACCATCAATACCGCGCGCTGCACCATGGCCATCAACGCGCTCAATCCGGCTGTGTACTACGACGGTCGCAAGCTGCCGCGTTATGACGCCGTGATCCCGCGTATTGGGGCCTCCATGACCAATTACGGCATGGCCGTGATCCGCCAGTTCCAGCTGACCGGGGCCTATATCCTGAACTCGGCTGAAGCCATTGGGGCTAGCCGTGACAAGCTTTATGCTCACCAGGTTCTGGCGCGCGCCGGGATCGGCATGCCAACCACCGCCTTTGCTCACTCACCCAAGGACACCGGCAATCTGGTCACCCATGTGGGTGGCGCGCCGCTTGTGGTGAAGCTGCTGGAAAGCACGCAAGGGCGCGGTGTCGTGCTGGCGGAAACCAAGAAGGCCGCAGAAAGCGTGATCGATGCCTTCCGGGGCCTCGATGCCAACTTCATCGTTCAAGAATTCGTCAAGGAAGCTGGCGGCGCGGACATTCGCTGCTTTGTTGTCGGCGGCAAGGTCGTCGCCTCCATGAAGCGCCAGGCGGCGTCTGGCGAATTTCGCTCCAACCTGCATCGCGGCGGTTCTGCCACCAAGGTGCGGATTTCAAAAGAAGAACGCCAGGCCGCCGTGCGCGCCGCCAAGTCCCTCGGCCTTGCGGTGGCGGGCGTCGATCTGTTGCGGTCGGACTCCGGTCCAAAGGTGCTGGAGGTGAACTCCTCGCCGGGGCTTGAGGGCATTGAAGCCTCTTCTGGCAAGGATGTGGCCGACCTGATCGTGCAATATCTGGAAGGCCATGTGCGCAGCGTTAGCCGCGCCCCGGCCCGCCGTACAAAGTCTGCCAGCAGTAAGCCCTGATACGAAAAAGCCCCGCAGCGCGATGCACTGCGGGGCTTCCACGTGGGCGTTTAGCGCGGGGCGCTTAGCCCGGCATGATGACGCTGTCGATCACGTGAATGACGCCGTTGGAGGCGTCGACGTCGGCGGCAATGACGCTTGCGCCGTCAACAGTGACCGCTCCGTGCGAGTCCACGACGACTTCGACTGTGTCGCCCTGCAGGGTTTCCAGCTCATAGGTGCCTGCCGGGGTCTCGGCGGCGAGGTATTCACCAGCAACAACGTGATAGGTCAGGATGGCAGCCAGCTGGTCCTTGTTCTCTGGCTGCAGCAGGGTTTCGACCGTGCCTGCCGGCAAGGCCGCAAAGGCGTCATTGACCGGTGCGAAGACAGTGAAGGGGCCTTCGCCTTCCAGTGCGCTAACCAGGTCAGCAGCCTGCAGTGCCGCCACGAGGGTGGAGAAGTTGTCGTCGCTCACAGCGATCTCAACGATGGAGCTCTGCATTTCGGCGTGGTGATCATTGAAACCCTTCGGCGTAGCGAAGGACGGAGCGGCTGCGGTCAGGCCAAGAGCGGCCGCGGCAAGAAGGCTTGTAGTGATACGCATGATCTATTCTCCCTGTGGGTGTCCGGGGGATATGGAGGTCTCGGTCCGCGACGGCAGACAGCCGTCACGCGTTCTATCAAATATAGAACATGCAATACTACGAGACTAAGGCGGATGTGGATCAGGTCACCCTGAAATATGTCCGAAGTTTAATGAGAAAATCGCGGATTTCCCGGCTGTGGTGCCCGTCTTGGTGATCGGCACGGCCTAGTGGTGGTAACGCAGGGCGTCCCCGAAGAAGCCGTCAATCCCGCCTTCAAACGCGCTGAGCCATAAAACGCCCGCATGGTCCTGGAGCTTCGGATTGTCTTTCAGCGCGCCGGGATCAAGCAGGTTAAGCGGCCAACCCTCGAACAGACGCTCGTCAGTATGCTCCATGGCGACAAGCCGGAAAGCGGTGTGGCGAGGGTCGTCCCATATTGATTCTGCAACAGCTTTTACCGCGAGCGGCGGGCCCTCGATCGATGACAGGCATTCGTCATCGCAGATCATCCAGGCACCAGTGATGCCGAGCGCGCCATTGCGTTCAACGGCGTGCTTGATGATGGCTGCGATATCGGTCTCGTTCGTGCCTTTGGTCAGGCGCGATCGGTAGGCTATGCGAAACACCAGCTTTCCCCTTCCAACTGATTCCGGCGTATCAATAAAAATGAATGCCGAAAAGTGGGTGGGGCGTGTTAGGTGAACACGTTTAATTCATATTTCTATTCATAAACAGTCTATTAGCCGATACCACCACCACCGGGGGTGAAAATTTCTAGTCTCTCGCCAGCCGAAATTTCGATGCTGAAACAGGCGGGTAACGGCGTATGACAATCGTTGTCTTTGACCAGTGTCTGGTCCCCTGTCGCGCCGGGTTCACCGCGATTGAGACCGGGCGGGTTTGCCGCACGTCGACCTGACAGCAATGACACATTCAGCGGTTCCAGAAACTCAAAGCATCGCACAGCCCCGTCGCCGCCCTGACCTTTCCCAGCACCGCCAGAGCCGTGACGGATGGCGTGCTTACGGATGCGCACCGGATAGCGCAGCTCCAGCACCTCCGGGTCGGTCAGGCGGGAGTTTGTCATGTGGGTGTGTACCGCGCTCGCACCGTCAAAGATCTGGCCACTGCCGTCTATGCCAGCTCCGGCACCCCCGCACTGGGTTTCATAATACTGACGCCGGTCATCGCCGAAGGTCAGGTTATTCATCGTGCCCTGGCTGGCGGCGAGGCGGCCAGTGGCGGCAAACAGCGCATCGACCACGAGCTGGCTGGTTTCTACATTGCCTGCCACCACCGCTGCGGGTGGTTTGGGTGAAAGCAGGGTGCCCTCAGGCAGCACGATCTGGATCGGGATCAGGCAGCCTTCGTTCAGCGGGATCTGATCCTCCACCAGACAGCGCAGCACATAGAGCACCGCTGCTCGGGCCACCGAAGACGGGGCGTTGAAATTGTTGTCCTGCTGCGCGCTGGTGCCGGTAAAGTCGATCACTGCCGAGCCTTTGACCTGATTGGTCTTGATGGCGACCTTGATAACCGCGCCGTTTTCCAGCGCCATCTCGGCCTTGCCATCAGTGAGCGCGCCGATGACACGGCGCACCGCCCGTTCAGCATTGGCCTGGACGTGGCCCATATAGGCTTTGACGACGTCGAGCCCTTCGGTTGCGACCATGGTCTTCAGAGTTTCAGCCCCGCGTGCACAGGCCGCGAGCTGAGCCTTCAGGTCGGCGATATTCTGATCGGGATTGCGGGCCGGGTAGGGTCCGGACGCCAGCACCTCGCGCAAGGCATCGGCCTGAAACACGCCGTCCTTTAAAAGCTCGAACCCATCGAGCAGAACGCCCTCATCCTCGATGGTGCGCGAAAAGGCGGGCATGGAGCCCGGCGCGATGCCACCAATATCGGCGTGGTGACCGCGCGAGGCGACAAAGAACAAGCGCTCGCCGTCATCGCTGAACACCGGCTGGATGACCGTCACGTCGGGCAGGTGGGTGCCACCATTATAGGGATTGTTGAGCGCAATCGCGTCGCGTGGTCCCAGGCCCGGATGGGCCTTGATAGCGGCACGCACGCTGTCTGACATGGAGCCCAGATGCACCGGCATGTGCGGGGCGTTAGCGACCAGGCCGCCATGCTCATCAAACACCGCACAAGAAAAGTCGAGCCGTTCCTTGATGTTGACCGAGTGGGCCGTGCGCTCCAGCACCACGCCCATTTCTTCCGCCACGCCCATGAACCGGCGATTGAACAGCTCAAGTGTGATCGGGTCATACTCGGTGCTGGCGGCTTTTCGGCCTGAAGCCTCGCTGGTGCGAGACAGGATCAGCATGCCGGTCTCGTCGCGCGCACCGGTCCAGCCTGCATCCACGACGATGGTCTGGTTGGGGTCCATGACAAGGGCGGGACCTGTGATCATTGCGCCCTGGCCCAGACTTTCCAGCGTGTAGACAGGCGTTTCGGACCACTGCCCATCGTTAAATATGCGTGCTGTTCCATCTGGATCCGGGGGGGTGCCGGCGTCGAGCGCCAGATCAACCGGACCGCCCAGTGGTGCACCTTCGGCGCTGGCTGCGACGCTATCGATGACGATGCCCTCCCGCGATGGTTCAAAGCCGAAGAGCTGTTTATGGGCGGCCAGGAAGGCGGCCATGATCGCTTCCGCGTCGCCCCAACTCACCGTGATCGCGGTGTCTGATCCAGCGGCGCGCAGGCGGATCTCACGGCTCAGCTTGATTGACTGACCGCCCTGATCTTCCACTGACTGCTGTGCTGTGTCGCTCAAGTTCGCAAGCGTGTCGGCGGCGCTTTGAAGTCCGGCCTTGTCTAGCAACTGCTCCAGCCCGGCCTCTTTCAGCGCGCGGATCGGGGCTGCGCCAATCCCATAGGCTGACAGCAGACCGGCCTGTGGATGGATCAGAACCGTGCGCATGCTTAGCGCGTCGGCGACCTTGCAGGCATGCTGACCGCCCGCTCCGCCAAAGGCATTGAGCGCATACCGGCGCGCGTCCACACCCTCAGCGGTGGAGATCTTGCCAATGGCTTCGGCCATGGCCTCGATCGCCACGGTCAAAAAGCCTTCAGCGGCCGCTTCGGCGCTCTCCAGCCCCATGGCATCAGCCAGGTCGCCCAGGGCTTTTCGGGAGGCTTCCACGTCCAGAGGGCCATCGTGATTTGGGCCAAAGACTTTCGGGAACCAGTCAGGCTGAATGCGGCCCAGGACCACGTTGGCATCGGTCACCGCGGCAGGGCCGCCGCGCCCGTAACAGGCCGGACCTGGATCAGCGCCAGCGCTACGCGGACCGACCCGCGCCCGTTCGCCATCAAAGGCGAGAACCGAGCCGCCACCCGCCGCGACCGTGTGCACGTCCAGCATGGGCGCGCGCAGGACGCGTCCATCCAGCGAGGCTTGAGCGGTACGCGCATAATCGCCGCCATCAAAGCGCGACACGTCGGTGGAGGTGCCGCCCATGTCAAAGCCGATCACGGCATCATGGCCGCTGGCCCTGGCGGTCATGGCCATGCCCACGACTCCGCCTGCCGGACCGGAGAGCACCGCATTGCGTGCGGCAAAGGCATCGGCGGTCGACAGGCCGCCATTCGATTGCATGAAGTAGAGCGGCGCGCCTTCCAGCCCGCGGTCCACACGTGCCACATATTCCTTCAGCACTGGCGTCAGGTAGGCGTCGATGACCGCGGTTGAGGCGCGCGGGACGAACTTGATAAGAGGGCTAGCGGTACTGGAACAGATGACGTGCTCAAACCCGGCCTCCCGCGCCAGCGCTTCAAGCCGCTTTTCCTGGGCGTCATTGGCGTGAGCGTTGATCAGAGCGATGGCGACCGCTTCGAACCCGTCCTTTCGAGCCCGGGTGAGCGCGTCACGGGCCGTCTCTTCATCAAGTTCATCCACGATCTCGCCCTCAGGACCGGCGCGGCCGGCGACTTCCACGATATCTTCTGGTAGCGGGGCGGGACGCTTGATGTTGAGCGCGAAGATATCTGGCCGCGTCTGGTCGCCGATCATCAAAATGTCGGCAAAGCCCTCGGTGACGAGGAAAAGCGTGCGTGCGCCGTCTTCTTCCAGCAGCGCGTTTGTGGCAACTGTCGTGCCCATTTTCACCGCGGCGACATCGCTCAAACCGCGACCGGCTGCGGTCATCATGCGCCGCACGCCCTCACTGGCCGCATCGGTGTAAGCATCAGATTCAGACAGCAGCTTGGAGGCATGCAGCTGGCCATCGGGACCGCGGCCGATGATGTCGGTGAAGGTGCCGCCACGGTCGATCCAGAATTCCCAGGCGGTGTGTCCGGTCGCAGCATCTGTCACGGCAGGTCTCCTTCACGCTCTGGCGCGTCATTTAGACCACTCGCGGGGCAAAGCCCAAGGCGGAGCGGTGAATAACAGCACGCGGCGGTGGGATTTAATGGCCTTTCGCACCTGCACATATTAGACTTCGCGCAACGATGAGTGCTGCGACTTCCTCCTCCTGCCGCGCCATGGCGTGCCAGTCGACCTGCCTGGAGGGCGGGCGATGAGCTTCTGGCGTGCGCTGATGGATCTGGTGACCGGCGGCTCGCAGTCCTTTGACTGTGAGGGCGAGGACTGCCTGCCTGGGCACCGGGTGGATGATGCTGATTACGCCATGGCGCTGATCGGTCTGGGCGCGAAAATGGCCAAGGCCGATGGTGAAGTTACCCGCGATGAAGTCGCTGCCTTTGCTCAGGTTTTCAAAGCCCCGCGCGAGTTTGAAGAACCGCTGCGCCGAGCGTTTGATCTGGCCAAGCAGACGACGCTGGGCTTTGACGGCTATGCCCACCGCCTGAAACGTCGTTTCCGCCATCATCCGGCTGTGCTGGAAGACGTGCTGGATGGTCTGTTTCATATCGCCAAGGCCGATGGCCGGGTGACCGATGATGAGGCGGACTACCTGCAGCGGGTGGCCGAAATCTTCGGCTTCAAGGCGCTGGATTATGACCGGATCAAGGTGGCCCATCTCGGCGCGCCGGAGGACGATCCTTACGTCATTCTGGGTGTTTCGCGCGATGCCAGCCCCGATGCGGTCAAGACCGCCTGGCGTCGGGCAGCGGCGCAAAACCATCCAGATCGACTCATCGCCCGGGGCGCGCCAGCGGAACTGCAGCGCATTGCCGATGAGAAAATGGCGGCGATCAACACGGCATACCGTGAAATTCAGCGGCGCCAAGCCCTTGAAGACGCTTGAGCATCGCGACGCATTGCAGATTGGTAATGGCGTATTTGCCATTGCGCCATTGACCAGACGCAAAGAAGGCCCAAATCTTGTAAGGCTGGCACCCTCGCCATCCGTGAGCTTTCGAGGAGACCAAAGATGACGCATCAACAGGCTGTTTCTGGCGCAGGCTTTGTCGGCCTTCTTCGCGCAGGCCTTGCCGCTGTCATCGCTGTGGCGTTCATCGCCCTGGTCTTCTTTCTTGCCGCCTTCGTCACCATGGCTGCCCTTGTGGCGGCTGGTGTTGGCGCGCTGGGTGCTTCGGCCTGGTGGTTGTATCGCAAGGTGCGCGGACGCACCACGCGCTCCAAGCCGGATGTACTTGTGGCCCGTCGGGGCCCGCACGGCTGGACCGTGGACGGCGATCACAGCGCTTAAGGCGTAAAAGCTTTCGATCTCACAGACTCTTGAGCAAGACAGAGCTTGCCCGTGCTGGCGCATGAGCGTAAGCCGCGCCCATGAGTGCTCGCCATTTCCTTCTGCTCGTCGGCGTTTGCCTGATCTGGGGCCTGAACTTCATCGTCGCGAAGTGGTCACTGTCGGGAACGCCGGTGATTGTCGAGGGGTTTGAGGGCGCGCCGCCGCTCTTTTTTGCTTTCATCCGCTTTGCGCTGCTCTACGCAGTGCTGGGGCCTTTCCTAAGGCCGATCCCCAAAAAGATGGGGCTTGTCATCGGCGCGGGCCTGACTATGGGCGCGGTGCAATTTGCCCTACTTTTCATTGGCTTGCGGTTTGCGACACCTTCTACAGTTGCCATCATCGTGCAGCTGGCCGTGCCGTTTACGACCATCCTGTCGATCATCTTCCTGTCTGAAAAGGTTGGCTGGGTGCGGTCGATCGGCATGGGGCTCGCCTTTGTCGGAGCCTCGTTGGTGGTGTTCAAACCGGCTGAGTTCAGCTTCACCCTCGGGCTTCTCGCGGCTGTGGGCGGAGCGCTGGCGGCCGGTGCTGGCTCCATCTTCGTCAAGCGCCTCGACATGCCGGTGATGTCGGTTCAGGCCTGGATCGGATTGATCTCCTGGCCGCCGCTTTTGATCGCCTCGATGATTTTTGAAAGCGACCAGATCTCGGCGTCCCTGGCGGGTGGCTGGTGGTTCTTTGCCTCGCTGGTCTTTACGGTGGTGGCGGTCAACATACTGGGCCACGGCGGTTTTTACTTCCTGCTTCGGCGCTATGATGCTTCGCTGGTGGCCCCGTTGACGCTGATGGCACCGCTGGTTGGAGTGATCCTGGGCGTGCTGGTGCTGGGCGATCCGGTAACCTGGCAGCTGGTGCTGGGGGGCGCTCTGGCGCTGGCTGGCGTGGCCGTGGTGGCGGCGCGTCGGTCGCGCACCTTGCCGCCTGAAAACGTGATCCAGCGCC
Organism: Maricaulaceae bacterium EIL42A08; assembly: GCA_024178355.1. Classification (GTDB taxonomy): domain Bacteria; phylum Pseudomonadota; class Alphaproteobacteria; order Caulobacterales; family Maricaulaceae; genus Oceanicaulis. The sequence continues at coordinate 46,231 of JAMZNZ010000005.1, forward strand.
CGCGTTAGGGAAAAGGAGGCTGGCCATGACCTTGACCGTCACCCACCGTCCATCGCCGAATTTCAATGATCGCAAGCGGCCGATTTCGGCGCTGGTGCTGCACTACACCGGCATGGAATCCGGGGCCGCCGCGATTGAGCGTCTGTGTGATCCGGACGCCGGGGTGAGCGCGCATTATGTGGTGGAGGAGGACGGCTCGGTCTTGCAGCTGGTGGCGGAAAACAAGCGCGCCTGGCATGCCGGCGTGGGCAGCTGGCGCGGCGAAACGGACCTCAATTCAGCCTCCATCGGGATCGAAATCGTCAATGGTGGCCATGACTTCGGCCTTCCTGCCTACCCCGAAGCCCAGATCGCGGCGATGATCGCCCTCGCGCAGGATATCCTGAGCCGCCATGCGATACCGGCTACGGGGATAATTGGCCATTCGGACATGGCCCCGGGCCGCAAGCAAGACCCCGGCGAGCACTTCCCATGGCAGCGTTTCGCCGGTGAGGGGATCGGCCTGTGGCCTGATCAAAGCGCGGGTGAAGCGTCTGTCGATGACCCGGTCGAGGCGCTGGTGGAGATCGGGTATCCGAAGCCTGAGGGCGACGATCCGTCAAAGCTGATCACCGCGTTTCAGCGCCGCTTCATGCCTGCCGCCATCGACGGACTTATCCATGCCGAAACGCAAAAACGCATCGGTCAGATCCTCAAGGCCTACCGACCAGGATGATGTCCGGCTTGACTCAATCGGGGTGAAAGCTGACTAACGCGATGTGTCAGGTGGCTGGGCGGCCGCTCCTGCGAGTGTCGAAAGACCGTCAGGAGAGGAAAGTCCGGGCTCCATGGAAGCAAGGTGCCGGGGAAATCCCGGCGGGTTGGCCTACGGGCTGGCTTAGGGATAGCGCCGCAGAAATCAGACCGCCGGGCCTCGCGCCCGGTAAGGGTGAAACGGTGGGGTAAGAGCCCACCGCCCCGACCGCAAGGAAGGGGGCACGGCAAGCCCCACCTGGAGCAAGGCCGAATAGGGATGCACCGCCCGTTCATCGGGCACGCGCGCTTCCGCGTTGGCATCCGGGTAGGCTGCACGAGGCGTCCGCGCAAGCGGCGTCCCAGATGAATGGTCGCCACGTCAGGCTTTAAGTCAGGCGTACAGAACCCGGCTTACAGGCCATCTGACACCTATCGTCTTTTACTCGCTCGCCTTTAAAGCGCCCCGGCTTGCCGTGGGCGCTTTTTGAGTTCTTTTTCTGTTCTATTCGTTAACGCTTGGGCTGGGCGCTTTTACTTGTGAATAAGAGAAAAAGCCGCGTGGAATGCGGGTTTCGGCATTGTTTCCCATAATTTCCCATGGTATCCCATAGTTAACCACGCATCAGGGGTGCGTGAACCAATGGGGAGCGGTTCAAAGCCATGTTCGTCTCGACGACCACAAACGGGATTGATGCCAAGGGACGGGTTTCCGTTCCGGCGGACTTCCGTTCGGTCGTCACCGCGCAGGGCTTTGCCGGCATCTATGTCTGGCCAAGCTTTAACGGGGCGTTTCTGGAGGGCGGTGGATTGCGCCTTCTGGAGGATTATCAGGACGCCATCGAGGACATGGACCCCTATGACGACGCGCGCACCGCGTTTGAGCGGGTGATCTTTGGCGGTGCCAAGCCGCTGATGTTTGACTCCACCGGCCGCGTCGTCCTGCCCAAGCCCTTCATGGAACATGCTGGCCTTGAAAAGCAGGCGGTCTTCATCGGTCTGGGCAAGCGCTTTGAAATCTGGAACTCGGCGGACTACCAGCCAGAAGCCGCAGGTGCGCTGAAGTTTGCGCGCGAGAACAAAACCGCGCTGCGCACGCCGCGCCGCCGGCGGGAGGAGGGCTGATGACCGCGCCCCACATTCCCGTGATGCTGAACGAAGTGCTGGAGGGTCTGCAGCCGCGTGATGGCGGGCTCTACATCGACGCGACCTTCGGTGCGGGTGGCTACACGCGCGCCATTCTGGAAGCGGCTGACTGCCGCGTGCTTGGCATCGATCGCGACCCCAGTGCGCGCGAAACGGCCGAACGCCTCAAAGCCGCTTACCCGGGGCGTTTTGCCTTTGGCTTTGGTCCCTTCTCGATGATGGAAGGCATCCTTGATGAGGCTGACAGCTCCGGCGCGGACGGTGTGGTCTTTGATCTTGGCGTTTCGTCCATGCAGATTGATCAGGCCGAGCGCGGCTTTTCTTTCCAGAAGGATGGCCCGCTGGACATGCGCATGGCCCAGTCGGGGCCAAGCGCGGCCGATGCGGTCAATGGCCTCGAGGCATCCGAGCTGGCGGCGATCTTCAGGGTCTATGGCGAGGAGCGTCAGGCCCGCCGGGTTGCTGCTGCGATTGTGCGCGAGCGCCAGGTCGAGCCGATTACCACCACGCTGCGCCTGGCCGATATCATCGCGAGGGCGGTTGGTGGCAAGCCGGGCCGTATCCATCCGGCCACCCGCGCCTTTCAGGGCTTGCGCATCTGCGTCAATGACGAGCTGGGCGAATTGAGCCGCGGCCTCGTGGCGGCTGAGTATGGCTTGAAGCCAGCTGGTCGCATGGTGGTGGTCACTTTCCACTCGCTGGAAGACCGCCTCGCCAAGACCTTCCTGCGTGAGCGCGCCGGTCTGGTGCCTGGCGGGTCGCGCTACCAGCCTGAAGTTCTGCCTGAGCACAAGCCGAGCTTTTCGCTGGTGTCGAAAAAGGCTGAAGCGGCCACTGAAGATGAGGCGGCGGTCAATCCGCGGGCCCGCTCGGCCAAGCTGCGCGCCGCCATTCGCACCAGTGCTGAACCCTTTCCCCGTCCCGACAGCGCCTTTCCCGGCGCACCATCCTTTGATCGCCTGTTGGAGATCGCATCATGATCCGTCTTGCTGAAATCCTTGCTGGTGTTGTCGCCATCTCCTTGCTGGCTGCGCTCTACGTGGCCAAGACCGGGGCGTCGGGCGACCAGGCCGAGCTGGCTGAGCTTCAGGCGGAGCTGGCGCGCGAGCGGGGCCGGATCAGCGCCCTGCGTCTTCAGATTTCCCACCAGGAAGATGGCGACAATCTGCGCCGTCTCGCCCGCGTCTATCTGGGCTTTGAGCCGGTGCGCGGAGATCAGGAAATCGCCTTCTCAGAACTGCCGCGTTTTAACGCCGGTGAGGAGCCTTCAGGTGAGGCGTCAATCGCCCGCGCGTCCCTGCGTCTTGATGATGAGGAGACCCTGCGTCCGTGAAGCAGCTGCGCCGTCTCCTTCGGCAGGTCAAAGTTATAACGACCCGCCAGCAGACACCGCCCGCGCCTGATGAAGCGGCACCGGCGCGCGCAACCCGGCGCATCCATCTGTCAGCGCAGGGGGCTGGAGCTCAGGATCGCCAGCGTCGTCGGCTCCGCGTTATCGGGCTGGTCTTTGCCTTTGGTTTTCTGATCACGGCGGGCCGCGCTGTGGAAGTCGCCCTGGTTGGTCATGCGCCTGAAGAGGCCCGAGTGGTCAGTGTGCCGGAGGTTCGTCGCGCCATGCTGGTGGATCGCGACGGTGAAATCCTGGCTGCGACCATGGATTTTCACACCGTCTTTGCCGACCCCTACTATGTCTGGGACCCGGTGGAGGTGGCTGACCAGCTAATCACCGTGCTGCCCGATTTGAACCGCGAGCGTCTGCTGCGTCGCCTTCAGTCTGATACCCGATACGCCCCGATTGCCGAGGGCGTGTCGCCGCGCACCCGCCAGGCCTTGCACATGCTGGGCCTGCCGGGGGTCTTCTTCAGGTCAGAGCCGGGGCGCGTCTATCCCAAACAGACCGCAGCCGCCCATGTGATCGGCTATGTGGGCGATGACAATCAGGGTCTGGCTGGCGCTGAGCTTGCCTTTGAGGCTGAGCTCGCTGAAGGCGCAGCGCCGGTTGCGCTGTCCATCGACCTCACTGCCCAGCATCGGGTCGAAAGCATTCTGCGTCGCCGCATGGCGGAGTTCCAGGCCGCCGGAGCCGCCGCTGTCCTGATGCGGGTGGGCACCGGTGAGATCATCGCCATGGCGTCCCTGCCTGATTACGATCCGAACCTCTGGCGCGATGCGCGCCGCCTGCGGTCTGATGCCCAGCATCCCCATTTCAATCTGGCGAGCTCCGGCGCGCCGGAGCTTGGCTCGGTGTTCAAGCCGCTGGCGTTGGCCGCAGGTCTGGAAGCCGATCTTGTCTCGCTGGATGATGTGTTTGATGCCTCGCGCCCTGTGCGCATTGGCGGTCACACCATCAACGATTATCGCGGTGAGAACCGGCCTCTGACGGCGCGCGAAGTCATTCTCTACTCGTCGAATATCGGTTCGGCGCGGATGAGTGATGTGATCACCACCGATGTGCTGACCGATTTTTATCGCTCGCTGCGCCTGTTTGAGGCCGCTCCTATCGAGCTTCCAGAGTCGGCACCGCCGCAGCTGCCTGATCGCTGGGGTCGCATCCAGACCATGACCGCGTCCTATGGCCATGGCTTCGGGGTTAGCCCGCTGGCGCTGACGGCCGCTTATGGCGCGCTGGCCAATGGCGGGGTCTATGTGCCGCCCACCATTCGCCCCGTCGCGCCAGGTGAGCAGGTGGCCGGCGAGCCGGTCATGCGCCCTCATGTGGCGGCGCAAGTGCTTGGTGTGCTTCGCGAAAACGTGGTGCGCTCGCAAACCGGATCGGCTGATATTCCGGGTCTCGTCGTTGCGGGCAAAACGGGGACGGCGGAGAGCGCCTATAATGGCGGCTATTCCCAGGACGACCGGTTTAACACCTTTGTGGCGGTATTCCCGTTCGATGACCCGCAATACGTGCTGACCGTCAGCCTTGATCGTCCGCGCCCGACCGCCGACACCCATGGCTACGCAACAGCAGGGTGGACCGCGATGCCAACGGCGGGTGAAATCATGGCCGACCTGGCCGGAGTGCTGAACCTGGAGCGCCGGGAGGTGGACCCCGAAGCGCGCCTGTCGACGGTGGCCGCCCTGTTTGCGCCGCGCGAGCGCGCGACTGCGACCGTGCCCGCCGAAGAGCCTGCGCCCCTGCCTGTCGAGGAAGGGGCTCAGCCATGACGAAATCGCTTGCCGATCTTTTGCCGCAAGGGGTGGCCGTGCCGGATGGTGCCGCCAACCTGTCTGTGTCTGGTCTTGCCCTTGATAGCCGTAAGGTCGCTCCCGGCGATGTGTTTGCTGCGCTGCCCGGGGTTCACACTGACGGGCGCAAATTCATTCCCATGGCGGTTGAAAAAGGCGCGGTCGCGATCATCGCACCCACCGGCACTGAAGCGCCGGTTCCGGTGATCGAAAGCGATGATCCGTCGGGCGTTCTGGCGGCGATGGCGGCGCGTTTCTACCCGCGCCAGCCCGCAACGATTGCCGCGGTCACCGGTACCAATGGCAAAAGCTCCACCGTTGAGTTTTTGCGCCAAATCTGGGCGACGGCGGGACTTGAAGCAGCCTGCCTTGGAACGCTGGGTGTCACGCGCGCCAGTGGTCGAACCGATGTGGGCTACACGACGCCGGACGCGATCGCGCTGCACCGCTCGCTGGATGCGCTGGCCGGTGAGGGCGTGACGCATCTGGCCATGGAGGCCAGCAGCCACGGGCTGAAGCAAAAGCGCATGGACGGGGCGAAGGTGACGGCGGCGGCCTTTACCAACCTCACCCAGGATCACCTCGATTATCATCCTGACTTTGCTGATTATTTCGGCTCCAAGATGCGGCTGTTTTCCAGTCTCGCGGCTGAGGGTGCACCCGCGGTCATCCATATGGATTCAGACTGGAGCGACAAGGTGGCCGATGCCTGCCGTGCGGCGGGACTGGACGTCATCTCGGTGGGCTGGCGCGGGCGCGACCTGACGGTCACTGAAATCACACCCCACCCGGCAAGCCAGCATTTGCGCTTTACCTGGAAGGGCAGGGAGCATGCGATCTCGCTGCCCCTGATCGGTGAGTTTCAAAGCGCCAATGCCGTGGTCGCCGCCGGGCTGGCCATTACCACCGGGGTTGAGCCGGAGGCCGCTTTTGCTGGGCTGGAAAAGTTGACCGGTGTGGCCGGCCGCCTTCAGGCGGTGGGACAGACGAAGGATGGCGCGCCGATCCTTCTCGATTACGCCCACACGCCTGATGGTCTGGACAAGCTCTTGCGGGCTGCGCGTCCGCACACCCAGGGGCGCATCATCGTTGTGTTCGGTGCGGGCGGGGATCGCGATCCCACAAAGCGGGCGAAGATGGGCGCGGTTGCCGCAAAGCTCGCTGACACTGTCATCGTCACCGACGACAACCCGCGCTCAGAAGACCCGGCTCTGATCCGCAAGGCGGTGCTGGAGGGCGTGCCGGGGGCCGCCGAAATTGGTGATCGTGAGGCTGCCATCCGCGCCGGGATTGGCGAGCTTGAGGCAGGCGACGTGCTGCTAATTGCCGGGAAGGGCCATGAAACCGGCCAGATTGTCGGCGATCGGGTGATCCCCTTTGACGAGGCCGAGATTGTGACGCGCATCCTGAAGGAGGGCGCATGAGCAGCGCACCGCTCTGGACTGCCGCTGAGGCTGCGCGCGCCACGCAGGGTCAGCTGACCGACGGCGGCTGGACCGCGGCCGGCGTGTCCATCGACACCCGCACCATCCAGCCTGGCGATCTGTTCGTGGCGCTGACCGACCAGCGTGACGGCCATGACTTTGCGCAGGCTGCGCTGGATGCCGGTGCCGCGGCGGTGCTGGTGTCAAAACCGGAAGCCGCAAGCGGCCCCCGGCTTGTGGTGCGTGATGTCCTGAGCGCGCTGCGTGATCTGGGCGCTGCGGCGCGCGAGCGGTCTGATGCAGTGCGCGTAGGCGTTACCGGCTCGGTGGGTAAGACCAGCGTGAAAGAGGCTCTCGCGGCGGTGTTTCGCGCTGCAGGTCGCGCGCACTGGAGCGAGAAAAGCTATAACAATCATTGGGGTGTGCCGCTGACCCTGTCTCGCATGCCGCGCGAGACCGAGCGTGGTGTGTTTGAAATGGGAATGAACCATGCCGGTGAGATCGCAGATCTGGTTTCCATGGTCCGCCCCCATGTGGCGCTGATCACCAAGATCGCGCCCGCCCATCTTGAGAATCTGGGCTCCATGGAAGCCATCGCCGACGCGAAGGCCGAGATCTTCACCGCGCTTGCCGATGATGGCGTGGCGATCATTCCGGCTGACGACGAGTTCGCACCGCGCCTGTCTGAGGCTGTGCGTCGGTCGAAGGCAGGCTTCCTGATCGACTTTGGCCACGCGCCGACCGCTGCGGTCCGCGTGCTGCGCTATGAAGACGGCGCTGAGGGCGGTGTGGGGCAGATGGACGTCATGGGCCGTTTGCTGGACTTCCGACTTAAGCTCACCGGCGCTCACCAGGCGGTCAATGCAGCAGGCGTGGTCGCCGCGGCGCTGGCAGCTGGCGTGGAGCCGGAGCTTGCCATTGACGCGCTGTCCCAGCTGGAACCGGCAGCAGGGCGTGGTTCGGTGTTCACCCGTGATCTGGGCGATGGCCGCAGCGTCACTGTCATCGACGACAGCTATAATGCCAACCCCGCCAGCATGCGCGCGGCGTTCTCTGCGCTGGCAGCTCGACAGCCGGGTAAGGGTGGCCGCCGCGTTGCGATCATTGGTGAGATGCTGGAGCTGGGGCCGCAATCTGAGGCCATGCATGCCGATCTTGCCCAACCGCTAACTGATGCTGGCGCTGAGCTGGTCTTTGGCGTGGGTGCCAATGCGCGCGCGCTGTTAGAGGCGCTTCCTGATCATGTTGAACGCCAGGGCTTTGCCAGTGCTGCAGACGCTGCTGACACAATACAGCGCCAGCTTGTCGATGGAGACCTTGTGTTAATCAAAGGGTCCAATGCTTCGAAGGTTCACACTCTTGCCGCATCGCTTCGGCAGGGTCGCCACGCTGCGACAACAAAGGCCTGATCATCGATGTTTTACGAATTCCTCGCCCCTTTCTCTGAGCAGTTCCAGCTGTTCAATGTTTTCAACTACCTGACCTTCCGTACCGGCGGCGCGCTGATGACGGCATTCATCATTGCGCTGATCATTGGCGAGCCCTTTATCAAATGGCTCAAATCCAAGGGCAGCCAGCCGATCCGCGATGATGGTCCTGAAAGTCATGTGGTGACCAAGGCCGGAACCCCGACCATGGGCGGTTTCATCATCCTGGCGGCGGTTGTGGCGTCGGTGATCGTGTGGGGTGATCTGGGCAATCAGTATCTGTGGGTCGTGATGTTCGTCACGGCCGGTTTTGGCGGCATCGGCTTCATCGATGACTGGCGCAAGGTTACCGAAAAGTCCCACAAGGGCCTGTCTGGCAAGGGCAAGCTGGTGCTTCAGTTTGCTGTCGCGCTGATTGCGGTGGTGTGGATGGTCCAGCTTCTGTCCAATGCGCCCGATGCGCCGGACGGCTTTGCGACTTCAGTCGCGGTACCCTTCTTTAAAGACCTCTTCATCCCGCTCAGCTTTGGCTTCTTCCTGTTTGGGATGGTGGTGATTGTGGGCGCGTCCAACGCGGTCAATCTCACCGATGGGCTCGATGGCCTCGCCATTGTGCCGGTGATGATCGCGTCAGGTGCCTTCGGTCTGATCGCCTACTTTGTCGGTAATGCGGTGTATTCAGACTATCTGTTCTTGAACTTCACGCCGGGCACCGGTGAACTGGCCGTCATCTGTGGGGCGATCATCGGGGCTGGCCTTGGCTTTTTGTGGTTCAACGCGCCGCCCGCCATGGTCTTCATGGGCGATACCGGTTCGCTCAGCCTCGGCGGTGCAATCGGCGCAATTGCCGTGGCGGTCAAGCACGAGATCGTTCTGGTCATCATCGGCGGCCTGTTCGTACTTGAGGCCCTGTCGGTCATGATCCAGGTGGCGAGCTTCAAACTCACGGGCAAGCGCGTCTTCGCGATGGCTCCCATCCACCACCATTTTGAAAAGCAAGGCTGGGCTGAACCCACCATCGTGATCCGCTTCTGGATCATTGCCTTTGTGCTCGCCCTCATCGGCCTGTCGACGCTGAAATTGCGCTAGGAGCTGCCATGGTCCCGGTCCGCGCCCATGCCGGACAACGTGTTTGCGTCCTTCGCCTGACCGAGGCTGGCTTCGGCGCAGCGCAGGCGCTCGCCAGCGGGGGCGCAAGCGTGACCGTATGGGACGAGGATGAGGCGCGCTGTGACGCAGCAAGCGCGCTCGGCCTCAAGGTTGAGGATCCGTCGACCCGCGACTGGTCAGACCTGGCGGCTTTGGTGGTTGGCGATAAGGCCATGCTGGACGAGGACGTCTCGATCCGCGCCGTGGACATGGCCCATGCGCTCGACATTCCGGTTATCGATGCCACCAGCCTGATCGCCAGAGCGCTTGTGAGCGAATACGACACCACTGTTTGCGTTGTCGCGGGCACGCAGGCGGATGCCGTCGCGCGTATTGGTTCGGCGCTGCTGGACGCCATTGGTGCGGACGTCGTTGGTCCAGACTTGTCTGCGGCTCCGCGTCGCCCTGGGCCGGGCAGTGTTGTTCTGCTGACGCTTGAGGATGCGGACGTCGCGATCACGCCGGATCTGCTCGTGGTGACCTCCGGCGAGGCGCAGGTCGAGTGCCAGCGTATTATCGCGGAAATGACGGGGCCTGTGGTTCTGAACGCCGATGACCCGGCCGCTGCGCGCCTTGCGACCCGGGCCCCCTTGCGCTCCATCCTCGCATCAGGGCGCCAGTCGCTGGGCGGCGGCGTGTTTGTATGTGCCGGTGCAGTCTTTGACGGCATTGACGGACCGCCCAGTCGGTTGACCCCCGTGCCTGCTGGACAGGGCGTGGCGGTGACACCGCCCGGATTGCTGGCCATGGCCCATGGCCTGGTGCGCGCGTGCGAATATTCGCTGGATCGATCCTGCGAGGCGCTTGAAGTTTTCGAGGGCGTCGCTGGTTGGGGTAAAGCTGTCGCGCGCTTTGGTCCGGTGCAGCTGCTTGATTATTCGGATACAAAGGATTTGCGCTCTGTACTTCTGGCGCTGCGAGCTCCCGGCCCAGTCATATGGGTCGCGGGCCCTGCGCTTGAAAAGGGAAGTGCCGCTCTGATCGAAGCGGCCGGGCGCACACCGACCCGCATCTTCATGACCGGGGATCGCGCCAAAGCGGCCAAGGGATTGTCGCGCCTCTGCCCGACGCAGATCGTCACTGACACAGGCACACTGACGGCGCGCGCGCTGTTTGCCGCGCTGAAGGCGGGCCCCGACGCGCGTATTGTCATTGCGCCGGGTTGCGAGGGCGGGCCTAAACCGTCCGATCTTGCCGATGCCCTTGATACGTTGATCCAGCAGGTCCGACAGGGAGAGGCCGCATGACCCGGTCCAGTCGTCAGATATCGCTATGGAGCGGTCTTGATCGGTCCATCCTTGCGACCATTCTCTTCTTGATGATGGTGGGCATTGTGCTGGCGTTTGCCGCGAGCCCTGCGGTGTCCAGTGCCGATGATCCCTGGTTTTTCCTGAAGCGGCAGGTCGCGTTTGCTACCGCTGGCCTTGCCGTGCTGGCAATAACATCTGCGCTGAACATTACCGGCGTGCGTCGCATGTCGGGGCTGGCGCTGTTGTTCAGCCTGATCATGCTGGCGCTCGTCCTGCTGGTCGGGGCAGAGCTGAATGGCGCACAGCGCTGGATCCTGATTGGTGGCTTCTCACTTCAGCCCAGTGAAATCCTGAAACCCGCCTTCGTCGTCTTTGTCGCCTGGCTGTTCAGTGAAGAAGACAAGGGCGCTCCGGTGCCCGGTCGTATTGCGGCTTTCATCATTTTCACGCTGGCGGCAGGGTTGCTGCTACTTCAGCCGGACTTTGGCCAGACGGTTCTGATCGCGCTGACCTTCGGGGCGATGATGTGGGCGGGCGGCCTGTCGTGGACCTACACCGCCATTCTGGCTGGGCTCGGCGCAGCCGGTGCCACAGGCGCGTATTTCACACTGCCCCACGTGCGGGCGCGCATCGAAAGCTTCCTGTCCGATGGTGATGCCGGGGGTGGTCGCACCCAGACCGACATCGCGATCGATGCGATTGCCAATGGCGGCTTCTGGGGGACCGGACCGGGCGAGGGACAGATCAAGCATATCCTGCCCATGGCCAATACCGACTATGTGTTCTCCGTCGCGGCGGAGGAGTTTGGCCTCATCGTGTCGCTGACGATAATCGGGCTTTATGGCCTGTTGTTTGCGCGCGCCTGGATGCTGGCGCTGCGTCTGGAGGACCCGTTCTCCCAGCTTGCGGCTTCAGGTCTGGCGCTGCTGTTTGGCCTGCAGGCGCTGGTCAATATCGCGGTGAATCTGGATATTGCGCCGCCCACCGGTATGACTTTGCCCTTCATCTCCTATGGCGGCTCGTCCATGCTGGCGCTGTGCTTCTCAGCCGGGCTTTTGCTGGCGCTGACCCGCAAGCGACCAGGGGCCTACGCCCCACCATCCAGCCGAAAGGCACTGGCATGAGTGAGGGTCCACAGAACAGGCGCGCCCTTTTTGCGGCTGGCGGAACGGGCGGGCATATCTTCCCGGCGCGCGCGGCGGCCGATGAACTGGCCAAGCGCGGCTGGGAGGTGAAGCTTGTCACCGATGTGCGCGGGCTCAAGCACGCGACGGACTTTCCCGGCGGTGAGCCTGTGGTCATTGATGCGGCGAGCCCGTTTCAGAAAACCCCCATCCGCGCGATGAAGGCACTTCTCAGCCTCGCCAAGGGCTACAGCACCACGCGCAAGCTGATGGATGCGTTCAAGCCGGCGGTGGTCGCCGGCTTTGGCGGTTATCCAGCCTTTCCAGCGCTGGCGGCCGCGCGCCTGACCGGTACGCCGCACATCATTCATGAGCAGAATGCGGTGCTGGGCAGGGTGAACCGGTTATTTGCAGGCTCTGCTGTGGCCGTGGCCTCCGGCTTTGACCGGCTCGACAAGTTAATACCTGACGCGCGCCATGAGGTGACGGGCAACCCCTTGCGTGAGGCTGTCCTGAAGTCGATCACCGACTACACACCGCCGTCCCCTGACGGCGAAATCCACGTGCTTGTGATTGGGGGAAGTCTGGGCGCGCGCTTGTTGTCGCTGACCGTGCCTGAAGCACTGGCCCACCTGCCGGGAAGCCTGCGCCAGCGCTTGCGTGTGGTGCAGCAGACCCGGGCAGAAACCCTGGAAGAGGCGAAGGCGATTTACGCCAGGGCCGGGATAGAGGCCGACCTGCAACCCTTCTACACCGACATGGGCAAGCTCTACGCTGAGGCGCATCTGGTGATCAGCCGGGCCGGTGCCAGCTCGGTCAGTGAGATTGCCGCCCACGGGCGCCCCGCCATCTTTGTGCCGCTTGGCATCGCCATGGACGACCATCAAAGCGCCAATGCGATGAGTCTGGTCGAAGCGGGGGCTGCTGAATCCATTGCGGAATCTGACTTTGCCGCACAATCGCTGTCAGCTCGCCTTGAAACAGCCCTGTCAGATGGTGAAGCTCTGGCCCGTCGCGCTGCAGCGGCGCGCGCGGTTTCGCGTGCGGATGCCCATATGCGCCTCGCCGAGCTAATTATTGCCGCTGCAGGGACCTGACCAGAACCAATGCCACCGATCGATCTAGCCAACTCCGTTGCCCCTGTTCACTTCGTCGGTATCGGCGGCATCGGGATGAGCGGCATTGCCGAGGTGATGCTCAATCTGGGCTATGCGGTCACCGGCTCTGACATCAAGGACAGCGCCAATACCGAGCGGCTGCGCAAGAAGGGCGCAACCATCCATATCGGCCATACGGCTGACAATGTGGACGGGGCTGGTGCGCTGGTGGTGTCAAGCGCGGTCAAGCCAGACAATCCAGAACTGGTGGCGGCGCGCGCGACCCGTGTGCCGGTAGTGCGCCGGGCTGAAATGCTGGCTGAGCTAATGCGTTTAAAACAGGCGGTGGCCGTTGCTGGTACCCATGGCAAGACCACCACGACCAGCCTGGTGGCGACCTTGATGGATGCGGCCGGGTTCGACCCCACCGTGATCAACGGCGGCATTATCTCGGCCTACGGTTCCAACGCCAAGATGGGCGAGGGCGACTGGATGGTCGTGGAGGCCGATGAAAGCGACGGCTCGTTTTTAAAGCTGCGCGGATCGGTTGGTATCATTACCAATATCGACCCGGAGCACATGGAGCATTACGGCAGTTTTGATGCCCTGCGCGCTGCGTTTGAACAATTTGTCGAAAACCTGCCCTTCTATGGCTTCGCCGTGCTGTGCATCGATCATCCTGAAGTCCAGGCGCTTGCAGCACGCATCGAGGATCGCCGGGTCATCACCTATGGCCAGTCGCCCCAGGCCGATGTGCGAATTGGCGACCTCACCATGGATAGTTCGGGCGCGAACTTTTCGCTGACCTTCCAGGCGCGCGGCAGCGATCCGAAGACCTGGGCCAACCTTCAGCTTCCCATGATGGGCGAGCATAATGTGCTCAACGCGGCCGGTTCCATCGCTGTCGTGGAAGCGCTGGGGGGCAACGAGGCTGAGGTGCGCGCGGGCCTTGCCGGTTTCTCCGGTGTGAAGCGTCGTTTTACCCATGTGGGCGATGCGCTGGGGGCCAGTATCATTGATGATTACGGCCACCACCCGGTGGAGATCGCCGCCGTGCTCAAAGCCGCGCGCCAGCGAGCAGGCAGCGGCAAGGTCCACGCCGTGGTCCAGCCGCATCGCTACTCACGCCTGCATGATCTGTTCGAGGATTTCTGCACCTGCTTCAATGACGCCGATACCGTGCTGGTCGCGCCGGTCTTTACTGCCGGTGAGGACCCGATCGAGGGCGCAGACTCAGACCACCTCGCTCAGGGCCTGCAGCGCCACGGCCACCGCGATGTCGGGGTGACGACGCGCGAGGCACTTGCTTCGGATATGAAGAAAAAGTTGGGTGAAGGTGATCTGGTGGTGTGTCTGGGTGCCGGCGACATCACCGCCTGGGCGGCTGCGCTTCCAAAAGAACTGGAGGCCTTGGAGTGAGGGTGCTTGCTGAACACGGTGGCGCGATCACCCCACCCCAACCCTCCCCTCGAGGGGAGGGTGTAGGGATGGCACCTTGCCAAGGGCGAGACCATCTTCTGGGCGTTTCCAAGTCTGAACTCGACGGTGATACTCCATTCCCTCCCCTCGAGGGGAGGGCCAGGGTGGGGTGTTCCTCATGACCAACCTCATCTCCCGTCTTCCGCCCGTTCGTGGCAAGCTGATCGAGAACGCGCCGCTGTCCGACATCACCTGGCTGCGTGTGGGTGGGCCGGCCGATGTGCTCTTCCTGCCTGCTGATGCGGCCGATCTGGCCCGCTTTCTGGCTGAGACACCGCGCGATATCCCGGTCCACGTGCTGGGCGCAGGCTCCAACACGCTGGTGCGCGATGGCGGCGTTCGCGGTGTCGTCATCAAGCTAACGCCCGCCTTTGGCAAAGTTACCGTCGAAGACGGCTACAAGGTCCGTGCCGGGGCGGCCGCACTCGACAAGGCTGTGGCGAAAGCCGCTGCCAAGGCCGGTATTGCCGGTCTGGAGTTTTATGTGGGTGTTCCCGGAGCCATTGGCGGGGCGCTACGCATGAATGCGGGCTGCTATGGTTCGGAAACGAAGGATATTCTGATCGAAGCGGTGGCACTGGACCGTCGGGGTCGGCGTATCGTCGCGCCGCTGGACGAGCTGGGCTATGCCTATCGCCATAGCGATGCGCCGGACGACTGGATCTTCATTGAGGCGCTCTACCAGGGCCAACCCGATACACCCGAAGCGGTGACCGAGCGTATGAACGCCATCACAGAGCGGCGCGAAAGCACCCAGCCGATCCGGGAGAAAACCTCCGGCTCAACCTTTAAAAACCCCGATCCTCAAAGCTCAGGCGGCAAGTCAGCCTGGCAGCTGGTGGACGCCACCGGCTGGCGCGGCAAGCCCATTGGCGGCGCGCGCTTCTCAGAGCAACACGCCAACTTCCTGATCAATGATGGGACCGCGACCGCCAGCGATCTGGAGACGCTGGTCGAGCATGTTCGTTCGGATGCGAAGAAGAAATTCGGCGTTGACCTGCATTGGGAAGTCCGGCGGATCGGGGAGCCTGCATCATGACTAAACGCATCGCCGTTCTTCTGGGCGGTCGCTCGCCGGAGCGTGATGTCTCGCTGGTATCCGGCGAGAAAGTGGCCGAGGCGCTGCGCAAGCGTGGCCATGCGGTCATACATATCGATCCGGCCGATGATGACTGGCAGGCCCAGCTGATCGCCACCAAGCCCCATCTGGCGTTCAACGCACTCCATGGCGAGTGGGGCGAGGATGGGCGCATTCAAGGCGTGCTGGAATATCTGGGCATTGCCTATACCCATTCTGGCGTGATGGCGTCGGCCCTGGCGATGGACAAACAGCGCGCCAAGGCGGTGCTGCGCGATGCCGGGATTGCCTGTCCTGAGGGGCAGATCGTCAACCGGTTTGACGCTGCCAAGGCCCATGTGATGTTGCCGCCCTATGTGGCCAAGCCAAATGCGCAAGGTTCGTCCGTCGGCGTGGTGATTGTGCCGGAGGGCACTGAAACACCGCCGGATATTCTGGCGTCGGACGATTGGCCCTATGGAGATGAGGTGCTGATCGAGCGCTTCTGTCCTGGCCGCGAATTAACGGTTGCCGTTCTGGGCGATCGCGCCCTTTCAGTGACCGAGATCACACCCAAAACAGCCTTTTACGACTACGAAGCCAAATACGCTGATGGCGGCTCTGTGCACCAGATTCCTGCTGATATTCCAGATGAGGTCGCCGAGGCCTGCAAGCGCGATGCGCTAGCGGCGCACCAGGTGCTGGGATGCGCGGGTCTGACGCGGTCAGATTTCCGCTATGATCCTGCAACGGGTAAGGTTTGGTTACTCGAAATTAATACCCAGCCGGGCATGACTCCTACATCCTTGGCCCCTGAACAGGCGGCCTGGTGCGGGATCTCGTTTGAAGATCTCGTCGAGTGGATGGCGGAGGATGCGTCTTGTCCAAGGTAAGAGGCGCCAGCGCTCGCGGGTCCTCAAAAGGGGCAAAGTCGAGCTCTAAGCGCAAGGTCAAATCAGCGCCCCGCAAGGGAAGCGCGAAAACCGTGAACTGGTTTGCCGCCCAGCTGCGCGCGGCCCGTCACCGGGTCAGCTATGCCTTCCGTCTGGGCGGGATTGCTGCGCTGGTGCTGTTTGGCCTGATCCTTTCGCTGTACGCGTTTACTGGCGGGCTTGGCGATGCCGGTCAGGCGATTGCTCGCAATGCCGACCGACAGCTGACGCAGGCGGGTTTCACTGTAGACTGGATCGATGTTTCGGGTGCGAACCGTTTATCCAGCGAAGAGGTGGCGGCGATCATTGGCGTTGAACCAGGCGATAGTCTGGCCAGTCTCGACCTGGAAGCGGCGAAGACAGCGCTGGAGGCAGAATCATGGATCGCCAGCGTGCGCGTCTATCGTTTGTGGCCGAACCGGCTCGCCGTCGTGATCGAAGAGCGTGAACCGCTCGCCCTGTGGCAGGTGGACGGCGAACACCACGTCATTGACGGCACCGGCACGGTCATCACATCTGCTGATCCAATTGAATTTGCTGACCTTCCCCGCGTTGTGGGGGAGGGTGCCAACGAAACCGCGCGCTCCATGGTTCAGATGGTACTGCGCGATGACGCCATTGCGCGCCGGGTCAGCCATCTGATTTACGTCGGTGAGCGTCGCTGGTCGCTGCGGCTGGTGAGCGGCGGGGAAGTCCTGCTGCCTCAGTCAGATCCTGAGGGTGCTTTGAGCCTGCTAGGTCGCATGCATGCTGACCGCGGCGTGCTGGATTACGACGCGCAGATCGTTGATTTGCGCAATGAGGGTGAAATGGTGCTGCGCCCCTGGCCGGACCGGGCCGCCGAAGCGGCAGGGCGGGGAGCGTAACCGATGGGCCTGACGGGCGTGTTTGGCCGCAAAGCCAGCTCTGACACAAGACCAAAGCCGGGCGTCTATGCCGCTGTCGATGTCGGCGCGGGCAAGACGGTCTGCTTCCTGGCGCGCACCGAACAGACGCTGGCCGGCCTGCGTCCGCGGGTGATTGGCGTCGGCCATGTGTCGACCCGCGGTGTGCGGGCCGGAGCAATCATCGACATGGAAGCCGCCGCCGACAGCGTGCGCTCTGCTGTGGAAAACGCCGAACGCATGGCCAATCACACAGTCAGCGAGGTGGTCTTGTCTGCCGCTGCGGGCGCACCCACCAGCGCCCGCATCAGCGTGGACATGGATCTCGCCGCCAGTGAGGTGACCGATCGTGATCTGCATCGGATTCTGGCCGAAGCCCTGCACCAGCATCGCGAGCCGGACCGGGTCATGCTCCATGCCTTGCCTGTATCCTGGCGGGTGGATGGTCATCGCGGGGTGAAAGACCCGCGCGGCATGTTTGGCAATCAGCTGGGCGTTGACCTTCATGTGGTCAGTGCGGCGGCGGATCCGATCCAGAATCTCATTGCCTGTGTGGAGCGCTGCCAGCTGACCGTCTCTGGTGTCGCGGCCACGCCTTATGTTTCCGGTCTTGGCGTGCTGACCCCGGACGAGCGCGAGCTTGGCGCGCTGGTGGTCGACATGGGGGCCCACGTCACCAGCTTTGCCGTCTTTGCCGAAGGCGCATTGCAGCATGTCGATGCCCTGCCCGTGGGCGGGGCGCATGTGACCAGCGATATTGCCCGCGGTCTGACCACACCGATCCAGGCCGCTGAGCGCATCAAGGCGCTCTATGGCTGTGCCCTCGACAGCCCCGATGATGATCAGGTGATGATCGAAACGCCGCCTGTGGCCGGTGGTGACAACGCCACCATGGGCCAGCAGCCGCGCGCGCTTCTCAATGCGGTTATCCGTCCACGACTTGAAGAAATCTTCGAACTGATGCGCGACCGGCTCGAAGCCGCTGGAGCTGATCGCGCTGCAGGCCGCAGCCTGGTGTTGACCGGCGGGGCGAGCCAGCTGCCCGGTACCGGTGAGCTGGCCGGGCGCATTTTAGGAAAACAGGCCCGTGTCGCGCGTCCCGAAGCGTTGGCGGGCCTTGGTGACGCGGTCTCCGGTCCTGGCTTTTCCGCCTGCGCCGGTGTGATCCAGCGCAGTGTGAAGGGGCCGGTTGAAGCTATCTCCGGCCCGCCGCGCTTTGAACGCGCATCCGCACGCCGCCGCCCGGTCGAAGCGGTTGATCGCGGCCCCAAGGCAATCCTGCGCTGGTTCGCGGAGAGCTTTTAGCGATTATCCTGTCATCCCGGACCCATCGGGTCCGCAAGTCGAATAGCCGCCCGCAGCGAGCCGGGTTAACCCCGTCGCAGCGAGGAACGCCTTCGACAGACGCGCCTGTCATTAACCATTTTCTTCAACCTCCCATTAATCATTCGTTCCCGAAGCGTTCTGAAAATTCCTTTGCATTTTGGTAGCTTGGCTTAACCGGCGATTAATCACACGCCGTCATCTTCTGATGATAACCGACCCTTAACCACGCCGCGCCTTGAAGGAGCTGCCCCCATGGCCCTTAACCTGTCTGCCCCGGAAACTACGGAGCTGAAGCCCCGCATCCTCGTCTTTGGCGTCGGCGGTGCTGGCGGTAACGCGGTCAATAACATGATCGACTCCCAGCTTGAGGGCGTTGATTTTGCAGTGGCCAATACCGATGCCCAGTCGCTGGCACGGTCGGGCACCGAGCGTCGTATTCAGATGGGTGCTGCCATCACCGAGGGTCTGGGCGCTGGGGCGCGCCCGGAGGTTGGTGAGCAGGCCGCTGAAGACTCCATCGCGGAAATCAGTGAGTACCTTCAGGGCGCACACATGGTCTTCATCACCGCCGGCATGGGCGGTGGTACGGGTACAGGCGCAGCGCCGGTGATCGCGCGCGCAGCCCGGGAGCAGAACATTCTGACGGTCGGTGTTGTGACCAAGCCCTTCCACTTTGAGGGCACCCGCCGCATGCGCATCGCCGAGGCCGGCATTGAGCGCCTGCAGGAGCAGGTCGACACGCTGATCATCATTCCAAACCAGAACCTGTTCCGCATTGCGACGGAAAAGACGACCTTCGCCGAAGCCTTTGGCATGGCCGACCAGGTGCTGCATTCGGGCGTGCGCGGGATTACCGATCTGATGGTGATGCCGGGCCTGATCAATCTCGACTTTGCCGACGTTCGCACCGTTATGAACGAAATGGGCAAGGCCATGATGGGAACCGGCGAGTCCTCCGGCGACAAGCGCGCGATCGAGGCGGCCCACAACGCGATCAACAACCCGCTTCTGGATGATGTGTCGATGAAGGGTGCCAAGGGCGTACTTATCAACATCACCGGTGGCATGGACATGACGCTGTATGAAGTCGATGAGGCGGCCAACGAAATTCGCAATGAAGTCGATCCCGACGCCAACATCATTGTCGGGTCCACGTTTGACGAGGCGCTGGATGGTACGGTGCGCGTGTCCGTCGTTGCGACCGGCATTGACGCAGAAACCGCGACCCAGCCGATCCGCCGTCCAGACAATGTGACCAACGCCTGGAAAGGCCGCGAGACCCGTCCTCAGCGGCGTCCAGAACCGATGGTGCGCACCAATATGGATGCTGTTGCTGTCAACGAAACGCCAACCACGGCAACGAACACCGCACCGGCCGCGACGACAACCTCAGAGCCGACCATGGCTGAAAAGCTCGCCGCGCGTGCCGCTGAGCACGCCCAGGCGATGGCCACGGCACAGACCGATATCGAAGCCAGTAAACCGGCCGTGGTCGAGGCCCAGGAACGCCTTGAGCGCGAAATGACGCCTACGGCTGAAACCCAGGTCCAGCCACAGGCGGAAATCCGCGCTGTTGAACCGCAACCAGCTCCTCAGCCTGCTCCCACACCGGCCCCTGAAACCAAAGCTGAAGCCGAACCCAAGCGTCGCGGCTTGTCGCTCTTTGGCCGCCGCCCGAAGCCAGCCCCGGCTCCGGTCGAGCGCCCAGATCCGCTGTCGAGCCGCATGGCCGAACCGCGTGAGCCAGCCCGTCCGGCCCAGCCGGCCCCGCGCCCGGCAGCTCAGGCTGGTGGTGACCTGTTCGGTGACCAGCTGGACGAAAGTGATCTGGAAATCCCGGCCTTCCTGCGGCGTCAGGCGAATTGATTGTCTGCGGCCCTGAGCGGGGCCGCTATCTCCTCGCTCTCAAGGAGGCAAGTTCGTCTTTGCTCCGGGCGGCTGTTCGCCTTGCGACGCCTGAGGGCGTCGCGGGCGAAATCCTGGATCTTCAACATTTGTCATCCCGGACTTGATCCGGGACCCACACACTTTTCAGGAATGCCGAAGGTCCCGGATCGCTTCGCGTCCGGGATGACAGTTTTTGTTGATCCTCCTTCGCGCCCGCTCAGTCGGGCGCGATGTTGGCTCGGTTAAATGTCATCCCCCGGCTTGTCCGGGGGACCCATTCTTTGACCTTGCAGCGTGTTATCACTCAACCGGCATGGGTGGCCCGAATAAATCGGGCCATGACACCGATAAGGTGAATAGCTCGCCGCCCCGAGCGCCTTAGCGCTCGCAAGGCGAACAGCCGCCCGCAGCTTTAGCGAGGACCCGACCCCACTGACGTGGGGGAGGACAGAGAAAAACCGAGCGCATTTGTGCTCGAAAACCAGTAACACCGTGCAACAATCGTTTAATTGCTGCGACTGCTCACGTTGTTAGGATGATCGTGGAATGAGGGGAAATGCCGTCATTTTCGCACGTTGAACTCAGCGGCGACGGGGGCACTGAATGAAACACTTAATCTGGATGGAGCTGGATGGTCATGCACCGCACCACGCTCAGCGCACCGGCGGTTTGTGCCGGAATTGGACTGCACACCGGGGCCCGTGTGCGCATGGTCATGAAGCCGGCTTCGGTGGGCTCCGGCATTGTGTTCGAGCGCTCTGATCTTGATGTTGCAGATGCCCGCGTCCCGGCGCGTCGTGAGTTCGTGCGTTCCACCGACCTTGGCACCACGCTGGTCAACGAGGCGGGTGCGTCTGCTGCGACGGTAGAGCACTTGATGGCGGCATTTGCCGGTCTTGGTGTTGATGACGTGATTGTCGAGCTGGATGGTCCGGAGGTTCCGGCCATGGACGGCTCCTCTGCCCCCTTCGTGGATCTGATGCTGCAGGTCGGCCTGACGCAAAGCCCGGCACCGCGCCGCGCCATTCAGGTTTTGAAGACTGTTGAGGTAGAAGATGGTGCGCGCAGTGCGATCTTCCTTCCGTCGGTAAAGCCGGCGATTGATGTCACCATTGACTTTGATGACCCGACCATTGGCCGCCAGCATTTCGCGTTTGAGGTCAATCGTGATGCGTTTTCCGATCTGGTTGCGCCCGCGCGGACCTTCGGCTTCCGCCGCGATCTGAATATGCTGCTGAAGAATGGTCTGGCGCGTGGCGGATCTCTCGACAATGCCATTGTCATTGATGAGGGGAAGGTTGCAAACCCTGAAGGCTTGCGTTTTGCCGATGAGTTTGTGCGTCACAAAGCGCTGGATGCGCTTGGCGATCTGTATCTCGCAGGCGCACCGATTCTGGGGCTTTACCGAGCAACCCGTCCGGGCCATGGCCTTAATGCAAAAGCGGTTGAAGCGCTTCTGGCGGACGAAACCGCCTGGCGCTGGGCCAATATGGCTGATGCTGAACAGGCTGAAGGCTTGAAGGTTCATTCCTGAGTAATGACAGAGCGCTTTTGCAAAAGCGTCTGATCGGCTAAACCTTTGTTCCGACTCCGGGCCGGACGCGGTCCACTTAATGACGTCAGAGGTCGACCGAACACATGACTTTCGCCTTTCGCGCAGCTGCGCTCAGCCTTCTTGCCCTGACCGTTGCGGCCTGTGGTTCCCGCCAGGATGCCCAGCTGACCTATGTCGAAACGCCGGTTGAGGCGCTGTACAATCGTGGCTTCGAGGCGCTCGAGCGCAACCGCTATAATGAAGCTGCTGCGTTTTTCGACGAGGTGGAGCGCCAGCACCCTTTCTCTGAATGGGCGCGCCGGTCGATGCTCATGGCGGCGTTCTCCAACTATGAAGCGCGACTGTATTCTGAAGCTATCTCTGACGCGGAGCGTTTTATTGCGCTTCACCCCGGCTCATCCAGCGCGCCGTACGCCTACTATCTCATCGCGTTATGCCATTACGAGCAGATCTATGACGTGGGCCGGGACCAGTCGACGACCCAGCAGGCGATGGAATCCCTGCAGCAGGTTGTCCGCCGCTACCCTGAAACGCCCTATGCCCGCGATGCCCGGCTAAAGCTGGACATGACGCGCGATCACCTTGCTGGCAAGGAAATGAGCGTGGGTCGCTGGTATCTGCGCAATGGCTACTACCTGGCTGCGATCAATCGCTTCCAGACGGTCGTGCGCGACTACGAGACCACCAGCCACACGCCCGAAGCTCTGCATCGCCTGGTGGAGAGCTATGTGGCGCTCGGCATCGACGAGGAAGCGCGTCAGGTCGCCTCAGTGCTGGGCTATAACTTCCCGGGCTCAGAGTGGTATCAGGACACCTATACCCTTATGACAGAGCGTGGTGTGGATCTGCCAGACGCGGTTGATATCGAACGTGACCCGACCCTGCTGCGCCGGGCGCTCGACCGGATCTTCGGCTAAGGCGGGGGACACAGCAAAGCGGTGCTGGCCTCTCTGTCCATTACCGATATTGTCCTCATTGACCAGCTACAGCTGGACTTTGCCGACGGTCTGTCTGCCCTGACCGGGGAGACGGGCGCCGGTAAATCCATCCTTCTTGGAGCGCTCGGGCTTGCTTGCGGTGACCGCGCCGAGCGCGGACTGGTTCGAGCCGGTGCCGAGAAGGCGCAAGCCACGGCTCTGTTTGAACCGCCGGTCGACCACCCCTGCTACGCCATTCTGGAAGACGCGGGTGTCTCGGTTGAGCCCGGTGAGGCGGTGATCTTGCGCCGCTCGCTGACCGCTGACGGTCGATCTCGTGCTCATGTGAATGATCAACCCGCCAGTGTCGGTCTTCTGGCGCGACTGGCTGAAACCCTGGTGGAAATCCACGGCCAGCATGATGGGCGCGGGCTGATGGATCCGCGAACTCACCGCCGACTTCTGGATAGCTATGCCGGGGTTGATACCGCACAGACGCGCGCCGCTTACAAGGCGCATGCTGAAGCGAAAAAGCGCGTCGAAGAGTTGACCGAGGCGCGCGACCGTGCCGCTGAGGAAGAGACCTTTCTGCGCGATAGCGTGGAAGCGCTCGACGCTCTGGCACCCGAAGCGGGTGAAGAGGCTCGCCTCGCCGATGAACGCAAATTCCTGCAGCAGGCCGAAGCCGCGCTGACCGAGCTTCAGGATGCGCTGGATGCGGTGTCCGGCGGGGAGGGCCTATCGGGACGGCTCAATACCGCGCTTCGCGGCCTGGAACGGGTGCGCTCTGCGCTGGGCGAACAGGCCGATAGCGATGGCCAGGGCGATGCCACTGTGGCGCGTGCTGCCGTCGACCGGGCCGCCGGGGCGCTTGATCGAGCGCTCATTGAATTTAACGAGGCCGAAGATGCGCTCGGCGAAGCCGCGCAACGTTTCGAGGTGGAACCGGGCCGCCTTAATGAGGTTGAAGAACGCCTGTTTGCTCTGCGCGGCGCGGCTCGCAAGCACAATGTCGATGTCGAAAAGCTGGCTGAGCTACGCCAGACGCTGGCGGACCGCCTGGACCTGATCGAACACGCCGATGATCGCCTGAATGAGGCTGAAGCGGCCCGCAAGGCGGCACAGGCGGATTATTCAAACGCCGCGTCCGCGTTGAGCCAACAGCGTCAGACGGCCGCCGAGGCGCTGGCCAAAGCCGTGGAAGCCGAACTCGCGCCGCTGAAAATGGATAGAGCCCGCTTTCGCGCCTCAGTTACCAGCGATGAGGACAAGCCGGGCCCCGAAGGCTGGGACAAGGTCGCATTTGAAGTGTCCACCAATCCCGGCACCCCCTTTGGCGCGCTCGACAGGATCGCCTCGGGCGGTGAGCTGTCGCGCTTTGGCCTGGCGCTGAAGGTCTGTCTCGTGGGTGAGGCGGGCAAGGTGATGGTGTTCGACGAGGTTGATGCGGGGGTTGGCGGCGCCGTGGCCGACGCGGTTGGCTCACGCCTGAAGCGCCTTGCTGAAACCGGTCAGGCGCTGGTCGTCACTCACGCGCCGCAGGTAGCCGCCCGCGCCAGCTCCCATTTCCGCATCGAAAAGGGTGGCAGCGACGATGAAGTGCGCACTACCGTGCGCGAGCTGGGCCCGCTGGAACGCCGCGAAGAAATCGCCCGCATGCTTTCTGGCGCTGAGGTGACCGATGCAGCACGGGCTGCGGCTGACCAGTTGATGGGCGGGTAGGGGCAACATTCTGAGGGTCCTTCGAGGCTCCCCCGGATCAAGTCCGGGGTCACACCTCAGGATGAGGGTGAGATCAAACCCTTCCCTCCCTCATCCTGAGGTGCTTTTGCGAATGCAAAAGCCTCGAAGGACGCACAGCGTATCGCTCTTCGCACCCCTCCCGCTTGACCTACGCTCCCCCATCCTCACCTTTGCTCCAGACCTTTAGGGGAATCGCGATGAGTGCTGCGCTGAAAGATGTCGACAAGCTGACCGAGGCTGAGGCTGCGTCCGAGCTGGAGCGGCTGGCCAAGGAAATCGCCAAGCATGACAAGGCCTATTACGCCAAGGATGCACCGACGATTTCCGATGCGCTCTATGACGAACTGCGCCAGCGCAATAGCGACATTGAAGTACGCTTCCCGGACTTAAAGCGCTCCGACAGCCCGAGCGACCGGGTGGGGGCTGCACCCTCAGAGCAATTCTCCGAAGTCCAGCACGCAGTGCCCATGCTGTCGTTGGGTAATGCGTTTAACGATGACGACGTCGCGGACTTCGTAGAGCGTATCAAACGCTTCCTCAATCTAACCGAGACGCCGAAGCTGACGGCCGAGCCCAAGATTGACGGGCTGAGTGCCAATTTGCGCTATGAGAAGGGTGTGCTGGTGACCGGCGCGACGCGCGGCGATGGCCGGGCAGGCGAGAATGTCACCGCCAACCTGAAGACCATCTCCGACATCCCCCATACGATTGAGGGCGCGCCGGATGTGCTCGAGGTGCGCGGCGAAGTCTACATGAGCCATGAGGATTTCGCAGGCCTGAACAAGCGCCAGGAAGAGATCGGCAAGCCTGCCTACAAGAACCCGCGCAACGCGGCGGCGGGCTCCCTGCGCCAGATCGATCCGAAGGTGACCGCGCAGCGGCCCTTGCGCTTTTTTGCCTATGCCTGGGGTGAGTTGAGCGAGCCGCTGAGCGATACCCAGTGGGGCGCGGTCCAACGGCTGAAAGAGCTTGGCTTTGTCATCAATGACGACATGGCGCTGTGTGACAGTGTTGAGGCGCTGATCAGCCATTATCGCGGGCTGGAAGCCAAACGCGCCCAGCTCGGATATGACATTGATGGCGTGGTCTACAAGGTGGATCGCCTCGATCTGCAGGATCGGCTGGGCTTTGTGGCGCGCGCGCCGCGCTGGGCCATCGCCCATAAATTCCCCGCCGAGAAAGCCACGACCGTCCTTCGCGATATCGACATTCAGGTGGGGCGTACCGGCGCCCTGACCCCGGTTGCCAAACTGGAACCGGTCACAGTGGGCGGGGTGGTGGTGTCCAACGCCACGCTCCACAATGAGGACGAAATCGCCCGCAAGGATGTACGCATTGGCGACACGGTGGTGATCCAGCGTGCTGGTGATGTGATCCCTCAGATTGTTGAGGTGGTGAAAGAAAAGCGCCCGGCTGATAGCCAGCCCTTCGTCTTCCCTGACACCTGCCCGATCTGTGACAGCCACGCGGTGCGCGAGCCAGGTGAGGCGGTCAAACGCTGTACCGGAGGCCTGATCTGTAACGCCCAGATCGTGGAGCGTTTAAAGCATTTCGTGGCGCGCAAGACCTTCGATATTGAGGGGATGGGTGAAAAGCAGATTGCCGCTTTCTTCCACGAAGGCGCAGTGCGCTCCCCGGCCGATATCTTCACGCTGAAAGCCCGCAACGAGGCTGGCGAATTGACGCCGCCCATCGCCGAGCGGGAAGGGTGGGGCCCCACCTCGGCACGCAATCTGTTTGCCGCCATTGATGAGCGCCGGTCGATGCCTCTGGCGCGCTTCATCAACGCCATGGGTATCCGCCATGTGGGCGAGGAAACCGCCCGCCTTCTGGCCACCAGCTATGGCAGCTGGGAGGCGTTCCGCGCCGCGGCTGAAGCGGCCGGAGATCCGGAAAGCCCGGAGCGCGAAGCGCTACTCTCCATCGACGGGCTGGGCGAGACGGTGGTGCGCTCGATCGCCGAATTCTTCGCCGAAAGCCACAATGCCGAGGCGCTTGATGCGCTTCTAAAAGAAGTCATGCCGCAGGATGCGGAACAGGCGTCCAGCGACTCTCCGGTGGCCGGCAAGACGGTGGTGTTTACCGGTGCGCTGGAGCGCTTTACCCGCGATGAAGCCAAGGCCAAGGCCCAAAGCCTCGGTGCAAAGGTGGCGGGGTCCGTATCGGGCAAAACCGATTATCTGGTGGCCGGTCCGGGCGCAGGCTCAAAGCTGAAGAAAGCGACGGAGCTGGGTGTGACTACGCTAACCGAGGATGAGTGGCTGCAGCTGATTGGCGGTTAAGCGCTCTCGCGACGCCAGGCTCCAGCCAACAGCGCCATCAGGAGTGCCGCCAGCAACAGCCCCGGTGCCAGCGGGGTGCGCTCAGCATCGGTGACCACATAAGCCTCATTGCGCTGTAGCCCAATCCAGTCGCGGCCCGTTGCTTCAGTCCCTGGACGGATGCGGCGTACCGTCGGGATATCGCTGGCATCTTCAAGGGCGCGCGCGCCGCCACCACTGGCTTCGGTCAACACATCAAGGCGGTTGGGGTCCGGTGTCAGGTCGGCATATTCGCGCGGATTGAGCGGACCCGAGGCTGTCACAGCGGTGAGATCACCGGAGGTCAGGCGAACCAGCCCCTGTTCATTGGCTTCGGTTTCCGCCACGAAGCGTCCGGGTGCGGTTTCGCCCATGGTCAGGGTTTCGGTACGCCCGGACGGCCACTCGATCTCAAGCGGCGGGGCCTCGTCATCAAGCGTGGTGCGCGTCGCTGACAGCACACCATCAGAGACCTGAGCGGTGAGGCGCTCTTCATCAAGCTCCGGCTCACCCATTAGCCAGTGCGCGACCCGGCGGAACAGCTCGTCATGGGGCCCGCCGCCTTCATAGCCGCGTGCCCACAGCCAGGCCTGATCCGACAGCAGTACCGCCGCACGACCTTCCCCGGCGCGGGCCAGCGTCAGGAGCGGTTCGCCATTCTCACCCTCAAGAATGGTCTCGCCGGACACTTCGCGTGCACCGATCTGGCGGAACCAGGGTCCCCAGCTTTCCTGCTGATCCAGCAGCGGCGCGGTGACCGGATGGCGGGCGCCGGCTTCGCTGACGCGCGGGGTGAAGGCGCCTTCAAGGATGTTTCCATCTGGGGCTGCCGGCAGCACGCTGGCCAGCGGCGATCGGGCAAGGCTCGCCCCGCCGGCAAAGGGCGGACCCGTGGTGACCAGAAGCGCACCGCCAGCGTCCACATAGCGCCCGATATTATCAAGATAGAGCGGGCGCAGGATGCCGCGGCGGCGGTAGCGATCAAAGATCACCAGATCAAACTCCTCCAGACGCAACTGGAACAGCTCAAACGTGGGAAAGGCGATAAGTGCCAGCTCGTCAGCGGGGACCGAGTTGTCCTTGTCCAGCGGACGCAGAATGGTGAAGTGGACCAGGTCCACGCTGGGGTCAGATTTAAGAAGATTGCGCCAGGCCCGTGCGCCGTTATGGGGCTCACCGGTGACCAGAAGCACGCGCAGACGGTCGCGCACGCCGGTCACACTTACCGCCGCGGTATTGTTGACCAGCGACAATTCCTGACGTCCCGGCTCCACATCGATCTGGACGGTGTTGACGCCCCGGTTCTGAATGGTGGCACGCACTTCGACTTCTTCACCGATGCGCACACGCGCGGTGATCGGGTCGCCGCCATCCACCGACAGGAAGACATTCGCGGTGCCTTCAACCTCACCTTCATCCTCCACCTGAATCGTGAAGGTGACGTCTTCCCCAACCAGGCCATAGCGCGGCGCTTGGGACACGATCAGTCGGCGATCGCCGGCATTGGCATCGCCCGCGACCAGGTGATGGACCGGGGCGTTGAGGCCAAAGCTGTCGGCATCGCGCGGGGCGTCGTGGATCTGCCCGTCAGAGACGACGACGACACCGGCGAGACGCTCACGAGGGATGCGACCCAGGCCATCCTGCAGGCTGGGGGTCAGGCGGGTGCCATCGGGCGCGCGGCCGCCACTGATCTCCACCAGATCGAGCGTTGGATCGTTGGCCGCTTCGGCGCGCAGGGCTTCAGCCGCTGCATTGGCCGCTCCGGCGCGCGCCCAGATCTGCATGGAGGGGCTGTCGTCCAGGATCAGAAGGGCGATGTCGTTAAGCGCCTCGCGCTGTTCACGTACCAGAGCCGGGTTGGCGAGCACACCGGCCAGCGCCAGCGCAGCCAGCGCGCGCCACAGCCAGCCCTTAAGACCGCGAAACAGGGCAAAGCCCGCCGCCAGCACTGCAAGGCCAGCCAGCACTGCGATCAGCGCCGGAGCCAGCAGCGGCGAGAGGGAGAGCGTTGTCGCGTCCATCAGTCCTGCCCCAGTCGCTCAAGAATGGCGGGCACGTGCACCTGGTCGGCCTTGTAGTTGCCGGTCAGGGCGTACATGGCCAGATTGACGCCGAAACGGATGGCGAGCTCGCGCTGGAACTCGCCGCCTTCAACGGGGGCCAGCGGGCGACCGTTCTCGTCCATGGCCCAGGCTGAGGCCCAGTCGGCGGACCCGATCACGACACCGGACACGCCATCGCGGGCGCTGCCCTGATCGTCGGCCTCCACCCAGACCTGACCGCCGGGATAGCGTCCGGGAAAGTCATCCAGCAGATAGAAAGTCCGCCCGATCACGTGGTTGGCGGGCACCTGCTGCAGCGGCGGCAGGTCGATGGCATCGAGCGTGCGGGCCAGACCGGGATGGGGTTCGCGGCGCAGGCCGAAATCACCACCATCGCGGGTATCAAACACAATCAGCCCACCCGATTGCAGATAGGCCGAGACCTTTGCGGCGGCGGCTTCAGAAAGCTCCGGCGCGTCCAGCGTTACGGGCCAGTAGAGCATCGGGAAGAACAGGATTTCATCCTGCTCGATATCCACGCGAGCCGGGGCAGCTGGTTCCACCGCGCTGCGCCGCGTGCTCTCACGTGCCACGCCGAAAAGACCGGCCTCGCTGATCCGGTCGATGGAGGCATCACCCGTGGCCACATAGGCAAGGCGAACCTCCAGTGCGCTTTCAATCTCTTGCGGTGTCTGAGCTTCCAGCGCGGCGGGCGTCACCATTGCACCCGCTAGACCAAGCAGTACCGCCGGAAGGACGCGCTTCAGCTCCGGCATGCGCCCTAACAGGGCAAGGGCGATGAGTGCGTCCACGGCCAGGATCAAAAGCGCCAGCGCCAGCATTGGACCGGCCAGGCGCAGGTCCCGCGTCGCACCGCGCGCTTCAATGATCGCTCCAGGCAGGTCGCGGGCGATGGGGGCCAGCTGCGTGTCTGGTCCGACCGCATTCAGAGCTGCGCCCGAGGGACCCAGCGTCCACAGACCTGGCGGTGTGGCAGGGCTCGCACTGGCCGTGGCGAATTGGCGGGCCGGGACGGGTTCAGCGGTTGCGGGCGGCGCGGTGAGCGCGCCGCGCCCGGTTAGCGCCTGATCGAGCGTCCAGGCCCCGCCGGTGGGCGCGGGCGCACGTCCACTGTCGGCCAGAGCCAGGGTACGATCAAGCATGGCGGGGAACAGACCCGACAGGGGAAGGCTCGACCAGTCCGGACTTGCAGTGACGTGAAACAGCACCAGCCAGCCTTCACCGCGGCGGTTTGCTGTTACCAGCGGCGTGCCGTCGTCAAGGCGCGCCCACACGCGGTCATCCAGGTCCGGGCCGGGCTCGGCCAGTACCTGACGATTGACCACAGCCTCTGAGGGTATATTGAGGCCAGCGAAGGGGCTTTCATCGGCAAAGCTGCCAAGGCCCTGTGGCTCATCCCAGGCCAATGCGCCGCCAAACAGGCGTCCACCCTGGCGCAGCGGGGTTGGCAGAAGGTCATCCTGATTGGCCGCAAGTCGCGGTCCGGCAAATCGAATAATCAGGCCGCCCTGGTCCACAAACTCACGCAGCTGGGCATTCGACGTGGCTGCGGCATCCACAAGTATGAGGGCGGCGGGCTCGGACTCCAGCACGCGATCGAGGTTGCCGACGACCAGCTCGGCGCTGGGGCCCAGGGCTTCGCGCACATAGTGCAGGTCTGACAGGAGCGGCTGGCCATCGCGCCCACCTTCAGGCTGCAGGACGCCCACGCGAGGTTGCCGCCAGCGATCCCCGGTCAGGTGTGTCGCACCGGCCGAGCTTGCACCATCGACTTCAACCCGCGTGATGCGATTACGCAGATCCAGCGGCAGACGCGCTTCGAGAGTGAGGCTCGTTTCGCTGGGTTCAAACACGCCGTCGGCGCGCGCAAGCGCCCGGCCATCGCTTCCAAAAGCAGTGATGGACACGCTCCGCTCTCCGGTAGCTGCAGGGCGCTGCACGGTGGCGGTAAATCCATCAGCAGAGGCACCAAGCTCGGTCAGCGCGAAGGCGAGGCTGGTATCATCGGGAAGGACAAGGCGCAGAGATCCGGCTTCGCCGACTGCGCGAGCCAGGACCCTGTCGCCAGGCCCCTCAATCCCGTCGCTGATCCAAAGGCCATCCACGCGCGATGGTGCACCGGCTGCGGCCATGGCCGCTTCGATGCGCTCAGCTGCAGCGGCGCGGTCTGGCGACCAGGCCTGGGGCGTGTGGGCGTCGATGCGCGCCAGCGCGTTCGCGGCGCTGGTAAAGCGGGGTGTCTCGGCAAAGCGCGGGTCGGTGGCGGTGAAGACCAGCGCTACGGGGCGGCCATCGGCACGCGCACCTTCCAGGCGGCCGCGCACTGTGGTCTGAATCTGCGGCCAGTCCTGTGCGGCGGCCCAGCCATCATCGACCACAACCAGCAGCGGCGCGTCGGTGTTGGCGGTGGTGTCGGGTCGCCAGATCGGCTGGGACAGCGCCAGAATGATCAAGGCTGCCATGAACAGGCGCAGGGCAATCAGCCACCACGGCGTGGTTTCCGGCGTCTCCGGCGTTCGCGCCAGCTGTTGCAATAGCCGGATCGGCGCAAACACGACGGTCCGGGGCGCAGGCGGTGTCGCGCGCAAAAGCATCCACAGCGCCGGAAGCGCGATGAGGGCGGCCAGCGCCCAGGGCGCGGCAAAGGCAAGCGGACCAAGACCTATCATGCTCGTCCCCCTGCAAGCGCCTGATAAAGCGCCATAACGGCAGTGGAAGCCGGGCGGTCGGTACGATGGGTGATCAACGTCCAGCCCATGCGCCGGGCGAGATCTTTCAGCTGGCGGGTATGGGACGACCAGACATCGCCATAGGCGCGCCGGGCCTCTTCAGCTTTACCAAACAGAAGTGGTTCACCGCTGCCAGGCGGGGTGAAGCGGGTGCGCCCTTCAAACGGGAAGTCTTCTTCGGCCGGATCGATCACGCGCAGCAGGATTCCGCGTGCCTGAAGCCCGTTAAAGGCGGCAAGCCGGTGCTCCCAGGTCTCGGTCGGGTCGAGGAAATCACTGGCGAGCACGACGCGGGCGTGTCGGGGCAGGTCCGGCGCTTCTACCCAAGCGGCTGAACCTGGTCCATCGGCCAGGGCCCGCCCGGTCAGCTCCAGTCCGACATTGCCGCCGCGCGCGCGTCCGGTTTCGCCCAAAGCCGCGATGCGCTCGCCGCCGCGAATAAGAAGGCTTGCTACCGCCATCAAACAGATCGCAGCGCGGTCTTTCTTGGTGGCAAGGCCGTTGGAGCCCGTGGCCATACCTGCCGAGCCGTCGCGCCAGAGGTGGACGGCGTTGGCCGCTTCCCACTCTGTCTCGCGCACGAAGAGCTGGTCACCGCGGGCACTGCGTCGCCAGTCGACCGAACCCGCCCCGTCTTCTGAGCGGTGGGGGCGATATTCCCAAAAGGTCTCGCCCGCTCCTGGCCTGCGCCGGCCGTGCGCGCCATGGGCCACGCTGGCGGCAATGCGCTCTGCTTCGGCCAGCAGGGCAGGAAAGCGCGAGGCAGCAGCCTCCGCATCATGGCGCAACGGCGAATAGCGGGAAGACAGGCGGGATTGAGGCATATCGGGCGTTACGCGGCCTCGGCAGCGAGGCGACCGATCAGATCATCCAGCGAAAGGCCATCAGCGCGCGCTGCAAAGCTTAGCGCCATGCGGTGCTTGAGGACCGGGGTCGCCAGTGCCTGCACGTCACCGGTGCTGGGCGCGAGGCGCCCCTGAAGCAGCGCGCGGGCGCGAACCGCCAGCATCAGCGCCTGACCGGCACGCGGGCCCGGGCCCCAGGCCACACCATCACGCACATCACCATCCGATGAGGTGTCGGGGCGGGCGCTTTCCAAGAGCGCGAGAATGGCATTCATCACCGCTTCGCCCACAGGCATGGCGCGGACCAGATGCTGAAGGTCGACGATTTCCTCAACGTTCAACACAGGCTCCGACTGTGCATCTTCAACGCCTGTGGTCGCGAGCAGGATACTGCGCTCTTCGTCCCGGGTGGGGTAGGGCACGTCGATCTGCATCAGGAAGCGGTCGAGCTGTGCTTCGGGCAGCGGGTAGGTGCCTTCCTGTTCAATCGGGTTCTGGGTGGCGAGCACGTGGAAGGGCTTGGGCAGATCGTGGCGCTGCCCAGCAACCGTCACAAAGCCTTCCTGCATGGCTTGTAGCAGCGCGGCTTGCGTACGCGGGCTGGCGCGGTTGATCTCATCAGCCATCAACAGGCGACAGAAAACCGGACCGGGAATGAAGCGGAAGGCGCGCTTGCCCTGGGCATCTTCTTCAAGAACTTCAGAGCCGAGAATGTCAGCCGGCATCAGGTCGGGCGTGAACTGTACCCGCTTGTCATCAAGCCCGGTCACAACCGCCAGCGTGTGCACCAGACGGGTCTTGGCCAGACCGGGCGCACCCACCAGCAATCCGTGGCCACCTGACAAAATGACAGCCAGTGACTGCTCCACCACGCCATCAAGGCCCACAATGGATTTGGCGATCGAGGCTTTCACCTCTGACAGGCGCTGTGTGGCCTTGTCGGCTTTTGAAGCCAGATCTGTGTCTTTAATCTCTGCGGCCATCGGCTTACATCCTTCGTGTCGACACCTTGGTCATGACAGAACATGGCCGCTGCCCCTTGGAGTGTCCATGGCTCGTGCAGTGCCTGAACAAAATGCAATGCAGTCGTTACTTAAGGCGGCTGAGGAAACCACGTCCCAGACCGGCTATCCGCCGGTGGAGCGCTGGGAGCCTGACTATTGCGGTGAGATGGATATGGTCATCCGCCGCGATGGCTCCTGGTGGCATGAAGGAACACGCATTGGGCGGGAAAAGCTGATCCGCCTGTTTGCCCGTATCCTGCGCAAGGATGAGGACGGTCACACCTATCTGGTCACGCCGGTCGAGAAGATCCGCATCACAGTGGAGGCTGCACCCTTTCTTTGTGTGCGGGTTGATGCGAGCGGTGAGGGCCAGGATCAGCGCATCGCTTTCCTGACCAATATGGACGATGCGGTCGTGGCCGGTCCTGAACATCCATTGCGCGTGGAGATCGGCCCTGATGGTGAACCTGAGCCATTCATCCACATTCGCGGCCGGCTTGAGGCGCTGATCACGCGGGCGGCCTTTTATGATCTTGCTGAGCTCGCCGTTGAAGGCGAAGGCGCCGATGGCGAACCGGCCATGGGCGTGTGGAGTTGTGGCCAGTTCTTTGTTCTGGGGCCAAAAGCGTGAGCGCGGCCCGAGCGCTGGCAGGCGGTGCCGATGCGATTCTAGAGCGGCTTGGCGATGTGCTCGATCCGCTACACCAGCGCGCCACCCGGGTGCGCTTTGGCGATGGCGATCTGAACGGAACGCCCTCACCGACGGGTCGCAAGCTGAAACCCGCCGCCGTGCTGGCGCTTCTGGTGCGCGATGGCGACCGGCTTGATATTCTGTTCACAAGGCGCGCAGACCATCTTCAGGCCCATGCCGGCCAGATCAGCTTTCCCGGTGGCCGCCAGAATGTGGGGCGTGAAACGCTGGCTGAATGCGCGCTTCGTGAGACCGAAGAAGAAATCGGCCTGCCAGCTGATCGCATCACACTTATCGGGCACTGGGAGGGGTATGAGACGGTCACCGGCTATGAAGTTACCCCCTTCATTGGGGTGACCGACGCAGGCTTTGACTACACCCCCGATCCCGGTGAAGTGGCAGAAATTTTCTGCACCCCCTTCGATTTTCTGATGAATCCGGACAATCATCGTCTGGAGGAGAAGGAATTTCGCGGTCGGCTGCGGCGC
This sequence comes from Maricaulaceae bacterium EIL42A08, assembly GCA_024178355.1. Taxonomy (GTDB): domain Bacteria; phylum Pseudomonadota; class Alphaproteobacteria; order Caulobacterales; family Maricaulaceae; genus Oceanicaulis. The sequence continues at coordinate 80,669 of JAMZNZ010000005.1, forward strand.
TACTACGCCATGCCGTGGAAGGGGCGCTATATCTGGGGCGCAACCGCTGGCATGCTCAAGGCGTTGTCAAAGCGCTGGGCGCTGGGGCGTCCCAGGGACTGAGACCCTAGAAAAAAAGGAACACACTTATGCTGCGTTTCATCCTGCTGATGGCTGCGATGTTCGCTCTGCCCTTCATTGCCTGGCATCTCTGGCGGCTTGTGCAGTCGCCCGAGACCGATCAGGCCGAACAGGCTCCAGCGACGACGCTGGCGATCATCGGCGTTGTGCTCGCTCTTCTGGCAACGGTAACGCTGGCGCTTGTGGATGGACCCGGCGTGTCGCGCGACGGTCGCTACGAGCCGCCGCGGGTGGTGAATGGCGAAGTGCAGCCGGGTCGCTTCGTGCCCGATGAAGGCGACAATGTTCCAGAAGATCCGCCCGGCGATGGCTGAGGTTCGCCTGGATCCGGCAGAGCATGCCTGGATGACCGATGCGAAAACGCGTGAGGTCCTGGCGGCGCTCAATAGCGACGGCCAGAAGGAGGACCGGGCGCGATTCGTTGGCGGCTGCGTTCGCAATGCGCTGCTGGGTGAGCCGGTTGATGACGTGGACATCGCTACCACGCTGACGCCTGACGAAACCCTGAAGGCGCTGGAGGCCGCCTCCATCAAGGCTGTCCCCACCGGTATCGCTCACGGCACCATCACGGCGGTGGTTGACGGTGAGCCGTTTGAGATCACCAGCCTGCGCAAGGATGTGGAGACGTTCGGGCGGCGCGCAGCTGTAGCCTTCACCACAGACTGGAAAGAGGACGCCCTGCGCCGGGACTTCCGGCTCAACGCGATCTATGCCAGCCCCGATGGCGCGCTCTACGATCCCTTTGGCGGGCTTGATGATGTGGCCGACCGGCAAATCGTCTTCATTGGCGAGGCGCGCGACCGCATTGGCGAAGATCACCTGCGCATCCTGCGATTCTATCGCTTCAACGCCTGGTATGGCCGCCAGATTGACCCAGCAGGCCACACAGCCTGCATGGAGATGGCCGATACGCTCAGCGACCTGTCAGTGGAGCGGATCTGGAAGGAATTGAAAAAGCTGCTGGCCGCGCCGGATCCGTCCAACACGGTTAAAGCGATGCAGGAAGGACACGTTCTTAAGCGTATCTTAACAGGGGATATCGACTTCAACCTCTTCTTAGCCATAATTAACGCTGATCGAGGCAAATCCCGCTCGCCCGAGCCTTTGGTGAGGCTTGCGGCGCTGCTGGGACGTGACGGGGCCGCCATGGCTAGCGTGTGCGAACAGATGAAGGCATCCAATGCCGAACGCGACCGGTGCGCGGCCATGACGGCCAGTGCTGACTCGTTTGGCGTTGCCGCTGTGCGCCCAGGGCTTGGCGAGCGGAAGCGTTCAGCTGTGCTCTATCACATGGGGCCTGAGGCCTTCAGCGATCAGATGCGCCTGGCCGAAGCGGCCGGTGCGGGGGATGCAGATGCAGACCTCGCCGCTGCCGCGCACTGGCAAAAGCCCCGCTTCCCGATCACAGGACAGGATTTGGCCGCGGCGGGTGTTCCGCGCGGTCCACAAATGGGCCAGCAGCTCAAAGCGCTGGAGGCGATCTGGGTGGACAGCGGCTTTACGCTGACCCGGGCGAGCCTGCTTGAGCGACTGGACGGGGGCACGGCGTGAGCGAGGAAAAAGACAAGCTTGATCCAGAAGCGGTGATCAAAAGCACCTTTGATCGCATGAAGGCGTTTGGCTATGTGGACCGGGCCTGGTTGCTGTCTGCTTTTGCTGTCTATTATCGCGACACCGTCAAACCGAAGGACGAGGAGAAGAAAGCCGACTTCCATCTTGGCCTCTTCCTTCTGCGCTTGCCCTTCCTGCCGCTGATCTGGCTCGCCAAGGGCATTGGCAAGCTGTTCGCGGGCAGCGCAGAGCCTGATCGCTCCGTCTTTCCTGATGAAGCGTTCAGCGCGAAATACAAGCGCGCCTACCAGGCCAATGCGGGGCTGTTCCGGTCGCTGCTGAACACCCTGCCGCAACCGGCCACGGGGCTTCCGGTTCAAAATCCTCGTTCGCGTGGGCCTCGGGTAGCCAATATCGACGTCGTGCTGGGGCGTGCCGATAAGGATCATCTCAAACGGATCGCCAAATTCCTGCGCAAGTCCGGGCTGGAAGAAATCGGCTTCCCGGTACGCCTTATCGGCGATGAAGGTGATGGCGCGCCGAAGGTCGCAGAAGAAGAGCAGGAAGCCTTGGCGATACAGCGCAACAAGGCGCTGTCTCTGCTTACCGGCGGTCTGCTGTATCGCTTTGCCTATGATCAGGACAAAGCCTTGAAGTGGGAAGATACCGGAAAGATTTTTCGGGCCAATGGTGTCTATCGTACCTATGTCATCCCACCGGACACGGGCCTGGTCGAGCGTCGCCTGCTTTTGATCAAGCTCGATCAGAATAGCACGATAGTACGCGTGGCTGAGCTGCGTCGTCGGCGCAAGAAGATCGTCGCGCGTGGTGGGTATCTGATCCCGGCGGCTGGCGTGAACACGCTTGTCCTGTCCTCAGATTTCTCCACCGAAGCCCTGCGCGAGATGATCAAGGACCAGTTGCCGGACGTCGATCCGACAGAGGTCTTCCCTGATGAGGTCAGCGATGAGGCCCGGTCGAGTGCCTCATTCCTGCAGGAGCATCAGCTAGCCTTTTTCAGCCTTGTGAACCGCGGCGAGGGCGAATTCCGCGGCTCAATCCTGGAGGGGCCAGCACCTGCGTCTGTTGTGGGTTACCGGATCAGCTCCGAGAGCATTCAAACCCTGCGCGAGCCGGAAAATGAGCCTGCCACTCTGCCGGTCGAAGCAGCCGGTCCATTCAGCCACATTGATGTGCAATACAGGCCCAGACCCGCTGAACTGAGTATTTTGGAGCCGGGCGATATTGAAGACCCACGCGACCGCATGCTTGTCTCGGCAATCAGTCAGAATCCGTCTGTCAGTATCGACATCGGCTAGGCAGCGTTCACGAGCCTGAACGCGATGCTTAGGGCCAGATCACCTCAGGCGGCATGGAGGAGAGGATGCTATCCACATTGCCGCCGGTCTGTAGCCCGAAGGTCGTGCCGCGATCGTAAAGCAGGTTGAACTCCACATAGCGACCGCGCTGGATCAGCTGCTCGCGGCGATCCTTTTCCGTCCACGGGTGGCTCATGCGCTTGGCAACAATGGCCGGATAAGCCCGGTGGAAGGCTCGGCCCACATCCTGAGTGAACGCAAAGTCTGCCGCGTGGTCGCCTGAATCCAGATGATCGTAGAAGATACCGCCGGTGCCGCGTGGCTCCTCACGGTGCTTCAGCCAGAAATACTCATCTGCCCATTTGGAGTAGCGCTCATAGTAATCAGCACCATGGGCGTCGCAGGCGGCTTTGGCTTCGGCGTGGAAGTCGACGCTGTCCTCAAACTCCTTGGTGCGCTGGTAGGCTTGTGTCGGGTTCAAGTCCATACCGCCGCCAAACCAGCTCTCGGTCGTGGTGATGAAGCGGGTATTCATGTGAACGGCCGGGATATGCGGATTTCGCATATGGGCGATCAGCGAGATGCCGGTGGCAAAGAAGCGCGGGTCTTCTGCTGCGCCTTTGACCTTGGCGGCAAAATCCGGACTGAACTCCCCATAGACTGTGGAGACGTGCAGACCGACCTTCTCAAAGAGGCGCCCATGCATCATTCCCATGACGCCGCCGCCCAGGTCTTCGCTGCCATCCCCGCGCTTCCAGGGCTTCAGCTCGAACCGGCCGGGATCGCCGGGATACATGACCGGATCGGCCTGATCCTCCAGATGGTGGAAGGCCGCAACAATCTGATCGCGCAGGCTTTCAAACCAGGCGCGCGCCTCGGCGCGGCGGGTGTCCATGTCGGCGTTCGGCTGGGCAGTGTCGGGCATCGGATAAATCTCTACTTCGCGTGGGGTCTTTAGAAGACCCTTGCTTGGCCTCATATGCAAGAGGGTGTGCCGTCGCGCTGGCGCGCTGTTTGCAGCTTGGCTAGGGTCCTCAGCCAAATTTCTTCTTTCGGTGACTGTCCAATGTCCGACCCGTTTTCAAGACTGAATGCCGCTATCGATGCCGAACGCATGCTCGATGTGGCCGATGAAGTCCGCAATCTTCTCAAGTCCAATGCGCCACTGGGCGCGCGCTGGGGCGATATGGCACTTGCAGCGCTGAGTTCCGGTGACGAAATGGCAGCGCTGGATGCTGCAAAGAAACTGACCGAAGCGGTTCCGGACAATGCTGATTCCTGGCTTTGGGTGGCGAGTGTTCATTCCACACTTGGCCAGCATGGCGAAGCGTTGCGGTTGATGGAGCGCCAGATGAAGCGCTTTCCGAACCATCCCACGATCCACCGTCGAGCGGGAAGAGCGCTTCTGGAAATGGGGCAACCGCAAACGGCCGAGCTGTGTTTTAGAAAGGCCCTTGAGATCGATGGTTATGACGCCCAGTCCTATGAGGGGCTGGCCCACTCCAAGACGTTCAGGCCCGGTGACCCGGATCTGGCCACCATGGAGGAATGCCGAATCGGATGGCCTGAGGGCACCTCGGCCGACAAGCGCGGTATCCTGTCCTATGCGCTGGCCAAGGCCTACGCCGATATTGGTGAATATGAAGCCGCTGGGCGGCGCGTGACCGAAGGGGCTGGCTTCTATCGCGAGTTTGCCCCCTTCGACCTGGAACGCCATGAGCGCGGCGTTGAACACGTGTTGTCGATTTACGAGGAACGGTTTGCGCGCGCCAATGCTGATGCAGGCATGGTCGACGCCCGTCCGGTCTTCATCATGGCACCGCCCGCAGCGGGAGCCAGCTGGATGGCGCGCGCCCTGGCGGCTCCCGATGATGCAGCTCGCCTTGAACGCAATAATGGCCTCTTGTGGATGTGCGGCTCGACACTGGGTGATCACACGCCTGACGATTTGCACCGCGCCTTTCTGGAAGGTGGGCCCAATGTATTGGTGGATGTCGGACGGGTTTACCTTCAGCGTCTGGCCGAGATTGTTGGGGAGGCGCGCCGTGTGATCGACCCATCCGGACTGATTGAGATTGCCGGCGGCGCGGCAGGTCTGTGCCTTCCAGCCGCAAAGTTTGTGCGTATCAAGCGCGATCCGCGCGATCTGGCCTGGGCCATATATTCACGTCGTTTCCGCAAGGGCCGTCACTGGTCCTATCACCCGGACGACATCGCCAGGGTGCTGGTGCTCCATAATCGCTTGTGCGACCGCTGGGCCTCGTTGTTTGAGGATCGTTTCATGACCGTCAACTACGAAGACCTGGCGGCCGATCCGGCCAAGGCTCTCAAGCCCGTGGCCGAGTTCGTCGGGCTCGATCCAGAAGCGGTTGGCGCAGAGGCGTGGCTGAATTCCGACATCTTCAAAGCCGATCCGGTGGGTGTGAAGGAACGCGGCGGCAGTCGTTTTGCGACAGTCGAAGCCGCCCTGGAACGAGCAGGGCTGGTGTAGGTCCTCGCGATCTTATCCTTCAGCTGAGGGTTTGTTCGGATCGCGTTTTTCCAGTGCACACCTGACTCTCGCGGGATTATCCGGTTGAAAATGTGCGTGGGTCGGTATAGTTCGCCTCCCTAATGGCTAACGGCTGCATCTATGCGTCAGCACGACGCACTGGCCGGCCAGCCAAAAGCGCTATGTCCCGCATGGCGATCGCCCAAGGCTCCACCTGCCGGAGTTTTTGGTTGGGGTGATCGAATTATAGAAGAGGTCGGAACGTGACGGACGAGACCCAAGCTGTTGACGGCGGTGAAGAAACCACCCGTCGTGACTTTATCTACATCGCTGCTGGCGGCACAGCTGCCATCGGTGGTGCGCTGACCCTGTGGCCCTTCATCGACCAGATGAACCCGGCTGCAGACACCCTGGCTGAAGCCTCCACCGAGGTGAATCTGGCGGCTCTGGACGAAGGCGTGGGCATCACCGTGATGTTCCGTTCGCGTCCTCACTTCGTGCGCCGTCGTACGGCTGCTGAAGTTGAAGCGGCCGCAGAAGCGGATGTGAACCGCCTGCCGGACAGCAATGCGCGTAACGTCAACATTGGTGATGGAGAGCTGGCCACGGTCGATAACCGCTCCGCGCTTACCGCTGCGGTGGCCGATGGCGTGACGGTGGATGAAGCCTTTGCGCGCACCATTCTGGTGTCAGGTGCGAACTGCACCCACCTTGGCTGCGTGCCGACCGAAGGTGCCGGCGAGTATGATGCATGGTTCTGCCCGTGCCACGGCTCGCACTACGACACCGCTGGCCGTATCCGTCGCGGCCCGGCCCCGGAAAACCTTCCCATCCCGCCGATGACCTTTACGGCGCCGACGACCCTCGTTCTCGGCTAGGAGATAGATAGATGAGCGGACCGAGCACCTATGATCCAAAGACCGGGATTGAGCGCTGGCTGGACAGTCGGCTGCCGATCATCCGGCTGGGATACGACTCTTTTGTCGACTTCCCGACCCCGAAAAACCTGAACTACTGGTACACCTTCGGCGGCATTCTGACCGTCTGCCTGATGATTCAGATCCTGACCGGTATCGTGCTGGCCATGCACTATGTGCCGCACGTTGACTACGCCTTTGCCTCCATTGAGCGCATCGACCGCGATGTGAATTTTGGCTGGCTCCTGCGCAACATCCACGCCGTTGGCGCGTCGATGTTCTTCCTGGCGGTTTACCTGCACATCTTCCGCGGCCTCTACTACGGCTCATACAAGGCTCCTCGCGAGGTTTTGTGGATCCTGGGCGTGGTGATTTACCTGCTGATGATGGCTGCGGCCTTCCTCGGCTACGTGCTGCCGTGGGGCCAGATGTCCTTCTGGGGCGCTACCGTGATTACAGAGCTGTTTGGCGCGATCCCGCTAGTTGGCGGACCGATCACCGAGTGGCTGTGGGGCGGCTTTGCAGTTGGTAATACGACGCTGAACCGCTTCTTCTCGCTGCACTATCTGATCCCGTTCCTGATTGCCGGCGTTGTAGGCCTGCACGTCTGGGCGCTGCACGTGCCGGGTAACAACAACCCGACCGGCATCTCGGTAAAGACCTCTAACGATACGCTGCCTTTCCACCCGTACTACACGGTCAAGGATGGCTTCGCGATTGCGGTCTTCCTGGTGATTTTCGCTGCCTTTGTCTTCTACGCACCGGACGTTCTGGGCCACGCTGACAACTATATCGAGGCTGACCCGCTGGTAACGCCTGCGCACATTGTGCCGGAATGGTATCTGCTGCCGTTCTACGCAATTCTGCGGGCTGTGCCGGACAAGCTGGGCGGCGTTATCCTGATGTTCGGCGCGATCGGCGTGCTGTTCATCCTGCCCTGGCTCGACACCTCCAAAGTTCGTTCCATGCGCTACCGCCCGATGGCCAAGTGGTTCTTCGTGGGCTTCCTGATTGCCTGCCTCGGCCTTGGCTGGGCAGGGGCTGAGCTTCCGGACAACCCGGTTCCGATCCTCGGCGCTGTGGGCATCGACTTCCTGTTCTTTGGCCGCGTCCTGACGCTCTACTACTTTGCCTACTTCCTGGTGATCCTGCCGGTGCTGGGCTTTGTAGAGAAACCCAAGGAACGCCCTGCATCCATCGACGCAGCGGTTACCGGTGGCAAGTCTGCTGCCCCTGCTGCAGCGCCTGCTGAATAGGAGAGCGAGATATGAAAACTTTCCATCGCGTTCTCATTGCTGCCGCTGGCGCAGCTGTGATCGGTTCGGTCGCAGCGTGGGCCGCCGGTGAGTACAAGAAGCCTGCTGAGTACGACTTCTCGTTCGAAGGTCCGTTTGGCACCTTTGACCGGGCTCAGCTCCAGCGTGGCTTCACCGTGTACGAAAACGTGTGTGCTGCCTGTCACAGCCTTGAACATCTCGACTTCCGCCATCTGGGTATGGACGGCGGTCCGTTTGATGAGCAGGGCATGGCGGTGGCCGGCATGGAAGAGCTATACAGCCCGGACCCCAACCAGAACGAAGTGATCCGTCAGATCGCCTCGCGCACAATGGTTGAAGATGGCCCGGATGAGTATGGCGACATGTTCATGCGTGAAGGGCGTCCCGCTGACGACTTCCCGTCCCCGTGGGAAAATGAAGCCCAGGGCCGTGCGGCCAATGGCGGCGCTTACCCGCCGGACCTGTCGGTCATCACCAAGGCCCGCTATGGCGGTCCGGAATATATCCGCTCGCTGCTGATGGGCTATGATTACGAGGTTCCTGAGGATCTCGATATCCGTCCGGGTAACTACTACAACCCGTACATGTCCGGCGAAGTCATCGCGATGCCGCCGGTCCTGTATCCCGATGGTGTGGTCTATGAAGACGGCACCGAAGCGACGGTTGATCAGATGGCCACCGACGTTGCGGCCTTCCTGCACTGGGCGTCAGAGCCGCACCTGGAAGCGCGCAAGCGCATGGGTGTTGCTGTGATGCTCTACCTCCTGCTGCTGTGTGGTCTGCTTTATGCGGCCTATCGCACGCTGTGGCGTAACGTGAAGCACTAGGCTTTGCGCCAAACCACGACATAATAGGAAGGGCCGCTCGGGATCGGGCGGCCCTTTTTGTAAACTCAACCGACCAAGACCCCACCTATGCCAACCGCCATGGTCAAGGACCCCATCGAAATCATTGCCTACCAGCCGCGCTGGGTGGAGGAGGGCTTTGACCATGCCGAAGCGGTCGCACGGGCACTTGGGTAACTGGCGATGCGGGTGGACCATGTGGGATCGACCGCGGTGCCGAGTCTCGCCGCCAAGGACGTCATCGATATCCAGGCTCAGGTCCTGGATCTGACGGACGCCGCCATTGTTGATGCCCTTGTCGAAGCAGGCTTCCGCTTCCGCCCGAAGAATGTGGATGATCCGGTCAATCCGGACTCAAAGCCGGTTCTGGGCGAGGATGACTGGCGAAAGCTGTATTTCCGCGAGCCAGAGGGCGCGCGCCGGGTTCACATCCATGTGCGCCGCAATGGCGCGGCGGCGGCTCGCAACACGCTTCTGCTCCGCGACTTCTTGCGCGATAGCGAAGCGGCGCGTCGTGACTATGGTGATTTCAAATTGGCGCTGGCCGAGCGCACCCGCAACATGCGCGCCGCCTATGCGGCGATCAAACAGCCCTTCATCCAGATGGCGCAGCGCGCCGCGGAGAGCTGGGCAGGCGAGACGCGCTGGGTGCCCGGAGCGCCGGACGTATACTGGAGTAGTGCTGAATGAGTGAATGGGTTCTGGGTGTGATCGGCGGATCGGGGCTTTATGCCCTCGACGGCCTTGAGAATGTGCGCAAGCAGCGGGTCATCACCCCGTGGGGCGCGCCGTCCGGCCCGATGATCCATGCCGAGCTGGAAGGGCTGAAGCTGGTCTTCATGCCGCGCCATGATGAAGGCCATCGCATTCCCCCAAGCCAGATCAACTACCGCGCCAATATCGACGCGCTGAAGCGTGCCGGCGTGACCGATCTTTTATCACTGTCGGCCTGTGGGTCCCTGAATGAGGATATGGCTCCGGGGGCTTTCGTGGCCGTTGACCAGTTCATCGACCGCACGAACGCGCGCGAGAAAAGCTTCTTTGGCGCTGGCTGTGTCGCCCACGTGGCCATGGCCGACCCGGTCTGCAAACGCTTGTCGAGTCTGGCGGCCGATGCGGCTGAAGCCGCTGGCGTTGAGAATGTTCAGCGCGGCGGCACCTATCTGGCCATGGAAGGCCCGCAGTTCTCCACCCGCGCTGAAAGTCATCTCTATCGCAGCTGGGGCTGTGATGTGATTGGCATGACGAACATGCCCGAAGCCAAGCTCGCTCGCGAAGCCGAGGTTCCCTACGCCAGCCTGGCCATGGTCACCGACTATGACTGCTGGCGCAGTGATGAGTCCGATGTGGATGTGAATGAGATCCTGGCGGTGATGCGCACCAATACCGCGCGCGCCCATGCGCTGGTGCGCCATCTGGCCAAAACGCTGGCCGGCACTGAACGCACGCCAAGCCCGCAAGGCATCGAAACCGCGCTCGACTACGCCATCCTGACCGCGCCCGATCATCGCGATCCGGCCCTCATCGAGAAGCTCGACGCGGTGGCTGGGCGCGTTCTGAAGGCCTAGGCGGCGTCTGCCACGCGCTTTCCCTCGTTTGGGCACATTTGCGCGCTAGATCAGTTTCATGATCAAAGCTCTGCTCCTTGCCCTTCTGGTCAGCACTGCGTCTGGCGACCCCGTCGCGCTTTATCAAGCCGGTGAGTGGGAGGCCGCCGAGCAGGCCGCTGTCACCGCGTCTGATCCAGTCTCCCACACCTTGGCGGCTCAAGCCGTGCTGGCCCAGCTGATGAGCGGTGAGGTGTCTGCCTTGCCAGAACGCGAGCGGCGCGCCTTTGCTCGCCGGGCTCAGGCCCATGCTCAGGCGGCGCTCGACATGGATCCAGACTACGCGCCAGCGCACCTGCGCCTGGCTGCCGGGCTTGGGTATGAGGGCCGTTATGTCTCGCCATTACGGGCAGTTATGGCGCGCCTGCCTCAGCGGGGGCGTGAGCATATCGAGCGCGCCATGGCGCTTGATCCCTCCGCCCCCTGGGGCCCGGCCATGCTGGGGGCCTGGCATTTCGAGGTTGCCCGTCGCGGCGGGGAGGGGCGTCTGGGCTCCAGCCTTGATGCGGCCTTTACCCACTATCGTGCAGCCGTCGCCATGGAGGGTGTAGAGCCCTCTATCCCCTATCATTTCGCGCTTGCGCTTGTCGCTAAAGACCCGGTCGCCCACCGCGAGGAGATTGAAGCCATGCTGGCGCAAACGCTCGCCCATCCGTCTCAAACCGCTTTCGACGAGACCGCGAAAAGCCTCGCTCAAAGCCTCTTCGATCTGCTGGTGGCTGACCCGCAGGCGGCTCAGGTCGAAGCGATCACCCGGCTCGAGCGCTAGGGGCGGGGATAAAGCGCCCCGCTTTTGAGGGACAAGTCCCGATTTGGTGAGCGGCCCGCCGCGTGCGCAGCCGCACGCTTTCGACCAACATTGCCTGAACCTGACTCCAATCGGGGTGAAACCTGACCCGTGCGCCTGTCTCAGAATTAATATCAAAAATATTTGACATGAAGTCGAAGATTTCCTACATCGTGAGATGTCAAAGATATTCGACATGAAGGAAAGGATATTCGACATGTCATTTCAGGAAAAAAGCAACCTCGCCATGACGGTGATTTTCGCGCTGGTCTATGGCAGCTATTTCTACACCGTCATTCCGCCCGCGCTGGACACCGGTGGCTCGGTGGAGGCGGTGAAGGGCTTGCTGCTGGGCGCGGTGATCTTTCTCGTTGCGGGCGGCATCGTCGGTCACATCCTGATCGTGATGCTGGCTCCCAACGAACCCGACACGGCCGACGAGCGCGACAAATTCATCGAGATGCGCGCCGACGCCCGCACCAGCTATATCCTTGGCTTCTGCGCGATTACGGCCGTTGGTATGGCCCTTTTTGAAGCCAATCCCTTCTGGATCGCTCATGTCCTTTTAGGCGGGCTGGTCATCGGCGAGATCGCCAAGGGCGTCCTGCGCGCCGTCGACTACCGCCAGGGCGTGTGAGCGCCATGGGAAAGCCAACCAAAATCCGCAACCGGATCCGAGAGCTGCGCTTTCACGCCAATGAAATGACGCAGGCTGATCTGGCGGGGCGTATCGGTGTGACCCGCCAGACCATCAACGCCATCGAGCAGGGCAAATACTCCCCCTCGCTCGAAAGTGCCTTCCAGATCGCTGAGGTCTTCGGGGTCGGCCTTGAGGAGGTGTTTCAGTACGGGGAGGCGGGGTAGGGCCCGCCTAAGCCTCACTGGCTGGCCCAGACGATGCACCTGCACTTCGCGCCCGTCCGGTCCAGCCCTACTGGCTGGCCCAGACGATGCGGGCCATCCACACGATGTCGGCGGTGTTCAGGGTGCGGTTGTAATAGTCGGGGTTCAGGCTGATCAGCTCCACGGTGTTGGCGGTGACGCGGCCCAGCTCCTTGGCCATCACCTCGCCATCGCGGGTCTTGACCACCACCCGGTCACCACGGCGCGGCGGGGCGTCAGGGGCCACGACCACCCGGTCGCCATTGCGATAGAGGGGGGCCATGGAGTCCCCTGAAATCTCCAGCGCGTAGGCGTTTTCATCATCGACGCCGGGAAAGTGAATCTCCTCCCACCCGGTACCGGCCGGAAAGCCCGCATCATCAAAAAAGCCCTGATCACCGGCCTGGGCAAGTCCGATCAACGGCACTGAGCGTCCCGCCGCACTCCCGGCGGCCATGGCGGCAAAGTCTTCAAACTTCACGCCTACCGCGCCGAGCGCTTTGGCGAGACTTTCGGTCGATGGCCAACGCGGCTTGCTACCATCGGCGCTGGTGCGCTTAGACGGATTGAAGGTGGTTGGGTCCAGCCCGGCCAGCCTTGCCAGCGCAGAGGGCGTGAGTCCCGCCTTGTGCGCCAGGCGGTCGATCCCGCGCCAGATCTGGGTATGAGTGAGCATGCCTGCCAAGGCTCCTGACCGGTCCCGTTAATCAAAATGGGACTAAACCCCGTCTAGCAGGAAAATTTTCCTTACACCAGTGTGCACCTCGCGAAAATCACCCGTGCTTGATGCTTGCCACAGCCGGGTCGTCAGGGTACGCGAGCGGCCATGACACAGCATATCTATCGCATCGCTGCGCCTGAAGCGCTGGCTGCAGCCTCGCTGGCCGGAGCCTACACCGGTGAAGCCCACGACAAGGCCGATGGCTTCATCCACGCCTCCACCCTGGCGCAGCTGGAAGGCACGCTGACGGCCCACTATGGCGATGCGGAGCGGCTGGCCGTAGCGGTCATCAAGCTCGATGCAATTGCTGACCTTGTCCGCTGGGAAGCCTCGCGCGGCGGTGAGGACTTCCCCCATATCTATGGCGACCTGCCGTGGAGTGCGGTTGAGGCGGTGCATCTGATCAAGCGCGATGAGGAAGGCTGGCGGCTACCGGCGGAGCTGAGCGCATGAGCGATCTGGGCGCAAAACTCCTCACTCTGCTGCCACCAGAGACCGCGCACCGTACCGCGATCTGGGGCATGAAGCAGGGCTTTGGCCCGAAAGCCTCAACGCCCGCTGATCCGATCCTGCGCACTGCGCTAGCCGGTATGGAGCTGGCCCATCCGGTGGGGCTTGCGGCGGGATTCGACAAGAACGCCGAAGCGCCCGATGCGCTCTTGAATGCCGGCTTTGGCTTTGTGGAAGTGGGCGCGGTCACCCCGCGGCCCCAGGCGGGCAACCCGCAGCCGCGCCTGTTCCGCCTGCGTGAAGACCGCGCGGTGATCAACCGCATGGGCTTTAACAATGAAGGCCTTGATGCTGTCAAAGCCCGGCTTGAAGCGCGCCAGGAAAATCCGGCACCGGGCATTGTCGGCGTTAATCTGGGCGCCAACAAGCAAAGCGTGGAGCGCGGCGAGTCCGCTGAGGACTATGCCATCCTGTTGAAGGCGCTGTCGGGGCTGGCGGACTTCTTCACCGTCAATATTTCCTCGCCCAACACGCCGGGCCTGCGCGGCCTTCAAAGCGGCACGGTGCTCGATGACCTCCTCAAGCGGGTCAACGACGCGCGCTGGGCCGAGCCAGTGTTCTTAAAGCTGGCCCCAGACCTGTCTGAAGACGATGTCGACCCGATCCTGGAGACGGTGAACCGTCACCGCATCTCCGGCCTCATCGTGTCGAACACCACGCTGGCGCGCCCTGAAACCCTGCAGTCGAAACATGCAGGTGAAAAGGGCGGCCTGTCCGGCGCGCCTCTGCTGGAACCGTCCACGGCCTTGCTGAAGCGGTTCCGCAAAAGCGCGGGGCCGGATCTGCCGATCATTGGCGTGGGCGGGATCGATGGCCCCGAAGCGGCCTATGCGAAGATCCGCGCCGGGGCCAATGCGGTCCAGCTTTATACCGCCCTGATCTATCAGGGGCCGGGTTTGGCGCTACGTATCCGTGATGGTCTGGCCGATTTGTTGAAAGCTGATGGCTTTGAGCGTCTGGCCGATGCGGTGGGCGTCGACGTCTAGGTGAAGTCGCGCTTTAAACCCGGCCAGCCCACCGCCAGCGTTGCGGCCCGCGCCACATAGTAAAGCAGGAAGGCGGCCCACAGGCCGTCGACGCCAAAGAGCGGCCGCAAGGTGAAATCCAGCGCCAGATAGATCAGCAGCGACGCCAGCATGGCGTTGCGCATCAGCCGTCCGCGCGTCGCCCCGATCATCAGGCCATCCAGCTGCCAGCTCGGCCAGCCCAGAACCGGCACCAGCGCACACCAGACTAGCGCCGCACTGGCGGTCGCCCGCGTCGCGGCATCCGTGGTCATCCAGCCGATGAAGACATCGCCGAATACGAAGATGCCAAGGCCTAAAAGGATCGAGGCTCCGGCGGCCAGCTCACTGGTCAGGCGGAAGGCGCGAGTGAGCGCGCGCCAATCTTTTGCGCCGGCTGCGCGCCCGGTTTCGGCTTCAGCCACATGGGCGAAGGCATCGAGGAAGAAGGCGGTGATGGAGATAAACTGAAGAAGGATCGCCGCGCCTGCGAGCACGTCCGGGCCTTCGCGCAGGCTGGCTTCATTAAACCAGTAAAACCCGCCCAGCAGCGCCAGCGTGCGCAGGAAGATATCGCGATTGACCTGGAACAGGCGGACTGCAGCGGCCCGATCGAGCAGCTGGCGGCGAGCCGGCTGTCCCCGCCGGGTCAGAACAGGCAGCAGCAGGACCGCCGCGAGCCCTAGATGCAGCCATTGGGCGAGCGCGCTCGCCGCCCCTACACCAGCCACGCCCCAATCAAGGCCGAGTACGAAGACCAGCGACAGGACGATATTGGCAAGGTTCAGGGCGATCTGAAGGATCAGCGCGCGGCCGGTCAGCCCCAGCCCGATCAACCAGCCATAAATGGCAAAGCCAGCGAGCGCCGCTGGCGCGCCCCAGATGCGCGCATCCACATAGTCCCGGCCCGTGGCTTCGGTTGCCGCGTCACCGGAAAACGCCATGAAGGCGAGCTCTCTTAAAGGCCACTGGAACACCACTAGAAGCAGGCCCAGTCCTGCACCCACGGCCACGCCGCGCCACAGGACCGCCGCGACTTCGCCGGGCACCGAGCTGCCATCGGCCTGTGCGGCAAGCGCGGTGGAGCCCATGCGCAGAAAGCCCAGCGACCAGTAAAAGGCGTTGAAGACCAGCGTGCCGAGCGCCACTGCGGCGATGGCATTGGTGTCGCCGGTATTGCCAATGACCGCCAGGTCCGCGAGCCCGACCAAAGGCGCGGCGAGATTGGCCCCCATGATAGGAATGGCGCGGACCAGAAGCCTGCTGCGAGTGAGGGTCTGAGCGTGAAGTTGGCCTTGGCTCACACCGCCAGCGCCTTGCCCAGCGCTTCGCCGGAGGTCCAGGCGTGTTCAGCCTTGCCGCCAAGCCGCCAGTCGCCGCCCACGCCCAGCGTTTTGCAATCGCTCAGCTGTGTGGGACTTCCTGCAGGCTCGGTGACCATGGCATAGCGCCAGCGATGGGCGGTCTTCCATACCGGCGAGGGCATGCCAAAGCGCACGAAGATCTCTTCACACAGGGCCCGGGCCACGGTCTCCGGCTCATCCTCAAGGAAGGCCTCTGACCAGTCGGGCGAGGCTTGCAGGATCACGCCAGCAGGCGCGGTTGTGGCGGTCAGCGCCATCCAGCGCACCGCTCCGCCGAGCAGCTTGGCCCCGTCAAACCCCGGATCAAAGTCCTGGTCCAGCGCTGCCATGACCGTCCAGCAGGGCGCGATCTTCACCGTATTGGCCGCGGCAATGATGGAGGCAAAATCGCCATCGCTGCGAGCCAGAAAATCGATCAGCTGTTCCGGCGGTAGGGTCAGCGCAATCTTCTCAAAAGGGCCCTCTGTTGAGCCGTCTTCGAAAATGATGGTCCAAGCGCCCGGCTCACCCTTCAGCTTTTTGGCGCGGCGTGCAGTCTGGACCTCAAAGCCGTCGAGCGCGTGTTTGACCAGCGCGTTCATGCCCGGCGTGCCCACATGGCGGTCGCCGCCGCGCAAGGGGGCGCTGTTGCCGCCGCGATCAATGCTGACGAGGCGCGCGTTCAGGACTTCAGCCGCACCCGCCTCAACCGCAGACCCCAGGAAGCTGGCAAAGCTGTCGGTCTGGGCGGTGACGTATTGGGCCCCGTGATTGAGGCGCATTTCGCCAAGCGGTGTTTCGGCCCGGCGGGTGGCCATCCGGCCTCCCACGCCGCGGCCCTTGTCGAACAGGGACACATCCAGACCGGCATTGCGCAGCTGGCGCGCAGCGGCGGCCCCTGCCAGTCCTGATCCGATCACCGCGACATTCATGCACAAACCCTGTCTAAACCCAGCTTGAACCCTATCTCCTCGCATATGACCGAGGAAACACAAAAAACGACTGAGTCAGCTGCAGAAAATCCTGCGCAGTGTGAAGTCTTCTTTGATGGCGAATGCCCGCTCTGCCGTGCCGAGATTGGCTTTTATCAGCGCAGCGGGTCTGAGGCCCGGTTCACCAATGTGGCCGGTGACGGTGATGCGCCGCCTGAAATCACGCGCGAAGAGGCGCTCGGCCGCTTCCATGTGCGCAAGTCCGACGGCACCTTGCTCTCCGGTGCGGCGGCCTTTGCCGAGCTGTGGAAAGCCACGCCCGGCTGGCGCTGGCTGGGCCATATCGGGGCTGTGCCGCCCTTCGTCTGGATCGGGGAGGGGCTGTATCGCTTATTCCTGATCTTTCGTCCCAGCCTTCAAAAGGTTGTACGTCGGGCAAGCTGATGACGGCCGAGCTGGTCTGGTTCAAGCGGGATTTGCGGGTCCATGACCACGGCGCGCTGGCGCGGGCCTGTCGGTCGGGGCGTCCTGTCATCTGTCTTTATGTGATCGAGCCGGAGCTGTGGGCGCAGCCTGAATACTCCGCGCGCCAATACGACTTCCTGACCGAGACGCTGGGCGACCTGCAACCGGCCATCGAAGCGCGAGGGGGTCAGCTGACCGTGCGCGTGGGCGCGGTGACGGACGTGCTTGACCGGCTCCATGACGAGGTGGGGCTGTCGGCGATCCACGCTCACGAGGAAACCGGCCTGACCTGGACGTGCGAGCGTGACCGCGCGGTCAGTGCCTGGGCGCGATCAAAGGGTGTGGCCTTTCACGAGACAAGCCAGCACGGCGTGGTGCGGGGGCTAGCGTCGCGCAATGGCTGGGCGAAGCGCTGGGATCAGCTGATGAGCCTGCCGGTCACGCCTGCGCCCGAGCGTATCGAGACGGTGAAGGTGAAATCGGATCCCATGCCCACGGCAGAAGCGCTGGAGCTGGCTGCCGACCCTTGTCCTCAACGGCAGACGGGCGGTCGCCGCGCAGCGATTGCGGACCTGAAGAGCTTTTTCGACGAGCGCGGGCGCGAGTATCGCCGGGCCATGTCCTCACCGCTGACGGCCTATGACGCCTGCTCACGTATGAGTGCGCATCTGGCGCTGGGGTCGCTGTCCATGCGTGAAACCTATCAGGCGGCGCTGCGCGCCCGGTCGGTCAAGCGGGAGGCGGGTGATGGGCGTTATGCCCAGTCCATCGACAGCTTTATCTCGCGCCTGCACTGGCATTGCCACTTCATGCAAAAGTTCGAAGACGAAACCGCGATGGAGTATCGCGACCTGCATCCGGCCTATCGCGGCGCGCGGCCTGAGCCTGATCCAGACACGCTGGCGCGCTGGATTGAAGGGCGCACCGGCTTTCCTTTCGTGGATGCCTGCATGCGGTCGCTGGATGCCACCGGTTGGCTGAACTTTCGTATGCGCGCCATGGTCGTGGCGTTTTCCAGCTATCACCTCTGGCAGCACTGGAAGCAGCCGGCCGAAGCGCTGGCGCGTCGGTTTGTCGATTTTGAGCCGGGCATCCACTATCCCCAGTTCCAGATGCAGTCAGGCACCACGGGTGTGAATACGCCGCGCATGTATAACCCGGTCAAGCAGGGGCTCGATCAGGACCCAGATGGTGTGTTTGTGCGCCGCTGGGTGCCAGAGCTTGCCGCCCTGCCCACCAGCTTTATCCATGAGCCATGGAAAGCTCCGGACGATGTGCTGGCCAAGGCCGGTGTCGGGCTGGGCGAGAGCTACCCTGCTCGCATGGTCGATCATGAGCAGGCCGCGCGTGAGGCGCGGGCGCGCATCGGGGCGTTACGCAAGGGCGAGGATCACCGCGCGGCGGCTGCTGCCATCCAGGCCAAACACGGCAGCCGCAAGTCGGGACTGAAACAGACCGGTTCGGCCTCCAGCCGTCGCAAGGCGCGCCAGGCTGAAGCCGATGAGCGCCAGACGCGTTTCGAGTTTTAAAGGGCAGGCATGGCGAAAAATAAAAATCGGGGCGGGAAGACCGCGAAGTCTAATCTGCCAGAGAAAATCTGCGTGACCTGCCAGCGCCCGTTCAGCTGGCGCAAGAAATGGGCACGTGACTGGGAGCAGGTGAAATACTGCTCCAAACGCTGTGCCGGCGAGGCGCGATCATAACCGTAGTCTGACGGGAAAATTACCAAGCGCTAAGGCTAAGATTGCCGACTTCTCATCTGGCCGCAAACGTCATGTCATCTCGAGTGTTCCAATGTCTGTTTCAGAGATTGGCGCGACGGGGTGACACCTCATGATTGCTTCGGGTGACCGATCTCCTGGTCGAAACAAGAGAAAGTCACCGCTATGAAATCCCTCATCCTTTTTGCTGCTGCCGCCACCGCTCTGTCTGCTGCCCCTGTTGCGTTTGCCGACGATCACGAGGCGGTCATCACCTATGAACAGTCCCAGCTGGGGTCCGCCCGCGGCGTGGCCGATCTGCGCTACGAAATCCGCCAGGCCGCCGAAGAGGTTTGTGTTGCGCCTGCCAACCCGACCTATGCCGAGCGCCGCGCCCAGGCTGAATGTGTTGAAGCTGCAATTGAGGCCGGTGAGGCTCAACTCCAGCAAAAGCTCGCTGATGCCGGCCTTCGCCGCTTTGCGGAAAATCGCACCATTCGCGTCGCAGCGGCTCGCTAAGCCCGCAACCGAAAACAACGTCCCCTAAACGGCTATACGCTCACGGCCGTTTCCCTGGCCCCGTCTGATGCATCCCCTTCGCATCAGGCGGGGTCAACTTTTATGCAAATTCGCCCAGGGCGGCCGCGCCAGCGTGATGGAGCAGGGCATGGCGTCGGGCCAGCGCGGCGACATCCTTCGAGTAGCCGCCACCCAGAACCCCGACGATCGGTATGCCGCGGCGCATCACCTGGCTAAAGACCAGAGCATCGCGGGCGGCCAGCCCCTGATCGGTGAGGTCCAGAAGCCCGAGCCGGTCATCGCGGTGGGGGTCCACCCCGGCATTGTAGAAGACCAGGTTGGGGCGGCTCGCCTCCAGCGCGTCGGATATCGCGTCCTGAACGGCGGCCAGATATCCGGTGTCGCCGGTGCCTTTATCAAGCCCGATATCCATGTCCGAGTTCGCCTTGCGGCGCGGCCAGTTCTGTTCGCAATGAACCGACAGGGTGAAGACGCTTGGGTCATCTTCAAAAATCCGCGCCGTGCCGTCGCCCTGGTGAACATCAAGATCAATGACGAGCACCCGGCTCACCGCGCCCTCGGTCAGCAGCAGGCGGCTGGCGACGGCCACATCATTGAAAACGCAAAAGCCAGCTCCGCCATCAAATGACGCGTGGTGGCTGCCACCGGCGGTATTGCAGGCTGCGCCGTGTTCAAGCGCGAGCCGCGCGGCCAGGGCCGTCCCCGCGACCGCACAGCGCGAGCGCATCGCCACCGGTTCGGTCATTTTAAATCCGATCTGTCGTTCCAGCGGCGTGGGCACGGTCTGGGTCAAGACCTGATCCACATAGCGCGCATCATGGGCCAGCTGCAGCCAGCTCGCCGGAGCCGGGGTGGGGCGGTAAAAACCGCCGAAATCTTTCACGATGCCGGAACGCACCAGCTCTTCGGCCACCGCGCGGAACTTGCCCATGGGAAAGCGGTGTCCGGCCGGGACATCGCGGGCGACATAAGCATCGTGAAACACAACGGGCAGCATGGCCGTGGAGTTAGCCCGCCTTTGGGTCAGCGCAAGGTGTCAGAGCCGCATAGACGTGCCAGGCGCTCAGGCGTGACCACTTGCGGCGGTGAGAAATTCAGGGGTGACGCCCAGCTTGTTGAGCGCCAATGCCCATTTGGGCTCGCAGTCATCGCCAAACAAAAGCTGCTCATCGGCATCGCAGACGAGCCAGGCATTGGCCGCGATCTCGTCTTCCAGCTGACCCGACGCCCAGCCCGCATATCCAAGCGCCATAAGTGCCTTGCGCGGACGCGCGTCGGAGACCAGGCAGTCGAGCATTTCCTTGGTGGCGGTCAGGCCGATTCCCGGTTCCACATGCATGGTGGCCGGGCCGCATCCTGCGTCATCAGTGTGGATGACCATGCCGCGATCGCGATCCACCGGCCCGCCATCGAAGATGGGCGTGTCGTTGGCGCGGTCCCAGTCGGCGATTTCCAGCTGTTCGAGCAGATCGGGCAGGCGCAGGCCCTCCATGGGCCGGTTGATGATCAGCCCCATGGCCTGCTCATCATCATGGCTGCACATGTAAACGAGCGCCCGGTCAAAGCGTGGGTCGCCAATCAACGGACTGGCGATAAGAAACTTCCCGGCCAGAAAGCCGGTCTGGGTGCGCGCTTCTGTCATACCCCAGCTTTGACTCTGTTTTTGCCGAAGTCCAGCGATGGATTCGTGTCATCTGCCTTGCCGCTTGGCGGTAGAGGCGCTACCTGAGGC
Organism: Maricaulaceae bacterium EIL42A08; assembly: GCA_024178355.1. Taxonomy (GTDB): domain Bacteria; phylum Pseudomonadota; class Alphaproteobacteria; order Caulobacterales; family Maricaulaceae; genus Oceanicaulis. The sequence continues at coordinate 101,412 of JAMZNZ010000005.1, forward strand.
GCGAGAACCCTTTAACGCTCTGGTGAAAGGAGCCTTCTGCCATGACCATCAAAACCGGTGACCGCCTGCCTGACGCGAACTTCATGACCATGACCGCCGATGGTCCGGCTCCGCTGGCCACCGCCGACGTGTTCGCGGGCAAGCGCGTGGCGCTGTTTGCTGTCCCGGGCGCGTTCACCCCGACCTGCTCGGCACGCCACCTGCCGGGCTTTGTCGAGAAGGCTGGCGAACTGAAAGCCAAAGGCATCGACACGATCGCCTGCACCTCGGTCAATGATGTCTTCGTCATGGGTGCTTGGGGTCAGGACCAGGGCGCGGACGGTGTTGTGATGCTGGCGGACGGCAATGGCGACTTTGCTGAAGCGCTCGGCCTTGTGATGGATGGCACGGCGTTCGGCATGGGCAAGCGGTCCCAGCGCTACGCCATGGTGGTCAATGACGGTGTGGTGGAGCACCTCTTCGTCGACGAAGCGGGCGGCTTTGAAGTCTCCTCAGCCGACCACATGCTGTCTCAGCTTTAAGGCTATAGTCCAAACACCGACTTCAAAGAGAGGGCCCGGCGGTGACGTCGGGCCTTTTCGTTTGTCCGCCTGAGAAAATATAGGGACCAGGGGTTCAAGGCCCTTGCCCCCCATGCACGCAGAGACTAGTTACTCCGTAACGTGATACTATAACATTACGGAGTGATCATGATCGCGCGTTTTGCTTCCAGTGCCAGCCTGCTTGCAATTGCGTCTGCGGCCCCAGCTTCTGCAACGGGCGAAACGACTTCACAGCCCTATACGACTGACGACGTTATTGTTGTCACGACACTCCCCATTGAAGTGTCTGATGACGACGCGGTGGGCTCGGTCATTGCGATCGGTCAGGACAGCCTGTTCAGCCTGTTTGGTGGCAATCTGGCCGACACGCTTGATAGCCTGCCCGGCGTTCACTCCAGCTATTTTGGCCCTGCGTCCGGCCGTCCGATCATTCGCGGTCTGGGCGAAGACCGGGTTCGTGTGCTGATCAACGGCGTTGGCGCGCTTGATGCGTCCACATCCAGCCCCGATCACGCGGTTGCCGGTGAAGTGCTGGGCGCCGAGCAGGTGGATGTGCTGCGCGGCCCGGCGGCGATTGCCTACGGCGGCGGTGCGATTGGCGGCGTTGTGAATATCATTGACGGCCGTATTCCCACGCGTGCGCCTGAGGGCAATGTGGACGGCTTTGTCTATCTTGGCACCACCAGTGTTGATGACGGTAGCCAGGCAGCCGGCCGGGTAAGCCTTGGTGCGGGCCCGTTTGTTTTCCAGATTGATGCCTTGATCCGTGATGCCGGCAACTTTGCCATCCCGGGCTTTGCTGAAAGCGCGCTGCAGCGTGCGCTGGAGGAAGAAGAGCACGATCACGAAGATGAGCATGACGACGAACACGGTCATGATGAGGACCATGATCACGAAGAGGAGGAAGAAGATTTCGGGACGGTGTCCAACTCCTTCTATACCTTCGAAAGCGTGTCCGTCGCCGGTTCACTGGTTCAGGACTGGGGCTTTGTCGGCCTTTCGGTCAAGGAAACCGAGGCTGAATATGGTCTGCCCGGTCACAGCCATGAGCATGGCCACGGCGAAGACCATGAGGGTGAAGACCACGAGGAAGACCATGAAGACGAGCATGGTCACGAGCACGGCGAAGAGGAAGAAGACGCGCTGTTGAAGATGAATCAGACCCGCATTGATCTGCGTGGCGAGATCAATCTGGGCGAGGGCATCTTCTTTGACCGTCTCCGCTTCTCGGTCGGTCATGCCGACTATGACCATGCCGAACTTGAAGGTGACGAAATCGGCGTCGCCTTCGACAAGGAGGGCATTGAAGGCCGCTTTGAACTGTCCCACGCCCACGATGATGTGCGTCGCGGGGCCTGGGGTCTTCAAGTGCTCGCGCAGGATTTCGAGGCCGCTGGTGAAGAAGCTTATATCGAGCCGGTGACGACCCAGGACTGGGGGCTGTTCGCGGTGGAACGCTGGGACTACGGCACGTGGGGTTTTGAGGGCGGTGCTCGCCTTGAGACCCGCAAGCTGAACGGCCTGCGCGCCGAGCGTCGCTTTGACACGATCTCCGGCTCTGGCTCGCTTTTCTACCGTCCTGCTGACGGCGTCTTCCTGTCCGGAACAGTGTCGCGTACCGAGCGCGCGCCGACCGACACAGAGGTCTTCTCCTTTGGTCCGCATATCGCAACAGAAACCTTCGAAATTGGCGATCTGAACCTCGATACCGAAACGGCGCTGTCCTTTGAGGGCACGGCTCGCTGGCGCGGCGACGGATTTCGCACCGAGCTGAGCGTGTTCCATGCCGACTATGCTGGCTTTATCGGGCTGTTCCCGACCGGCGAGGAAGAAGACGGGCTGGATGTGTTCGAATATCGCCAGTCTGACGCGACCCTGAGCGGCTTTGAGCTGTCCGGTGCGATGGACCTGGGTGAGGCGCTGGGTGCTGTCTGGTCGGCGGATGGCTCGCTGGACTATGTGCGCGGTGAAGCTGATGGCAATGGGGACCTGCCGCGTATTCCGCCGCTGTCCAGCCTGCTCGGTGTGGAAGCGGACTTCGGCCAGTGGAATGCCCGAGCCGAAGCGCGACTGGTCTCTGAGCAGGATGAGGTGGCGGCCAATGAGCTGCCCACAGATGGCTACACGCTGTTCAACGCTTCTGTGGAGTGGCAGCCGGTGGCCGACAGGGATGTGTCGCTGATCTTTGGGGTGCGCAACATCACCGATGAAGAAGCGCGCTCGCACACCAGCTTCCTGAAGGATCTTTTGCCCCAGCCGGGCCGCAACTATCGCCTTGCCCTGGTCGCAGGCTTTTAAAGGCAAAGGCCCCAGAAGGCTGAATTTAAAACGGCGCCCCGGAGACTTCCGGAGCGCCGTTTTTTTTAATCGCAGCGATCGGGGAGGAAAATCGCGCGACTAAAGCTCTTCCAGGCGGTCAGTGAGAGGCTGTTGCGCCGCTGTCTGGCCTTCATAGGACGCCACAGCGTCGGCCGCCTGAGCGCTGGTCTGCGCGACCACGGCAAATACAGTCAGAGCCGCGGCAATGGCCGCGCTGATCGTGCCCTTGGTCGAGTAACGGTTCGAAGCAACAGAGAAATTCATGATGCAATTCCTGATTTTTTAGGCTTCTACGGCGCGCTCAACAGATTGGATCACAATTTTTTTCGTCAGCAGTGGTGGCAGGACTTCTGGCGCTCCGCCTCCTGCGGGGTACACCAGATAAAGCGGCACTCCTGCCGAGCCATGGCGGGCCAGCGCCTCGGCAATAACCGGGTCGTGATTGGTGAAGTCGGCGCGAAACAGCGCGACGTTTTCGGTGTCGAAAACTGTTTTGACGTCCGCGTCGTTCAGCGTCCCAAGCTTGTTGATCTGGCAACTGACACACCAGCTGGCGGTGAAGTCGACAAACACAGCACGGCCCTCAGCCTGAGCGGTGGCAACCGCCTCTTCACTCCACTGTGCCCATCGGGCAGAGGCGGGGGCCGAGCTTTCCACCGGCTCAATCTGGGCGGTCAGGAGAATGGCCCCTGCCGCAACCGCAATCCCGAAGACGGTTCCAATTCGCGCCAGCAGCCCCTTGATGGCCAGAGTCCACACCGCAAATCCAGCGCTCAGAAACGCGGTCAGCGCCAGGATCACTCCAGTATTGCCAACCTGTGAAACCAGAACCCAGGTCAGCCAGATCGCCGTGGCAAACATCGGAAACGCAAGGATCTGCCGGAAGCGGACCATCCAGGCCCCCGGCTTGGGAAGGAAGGCCATCGCGCCGGGTATGACCGTGACCAGCACAAAGGGCAGGGCCAGGCCCACGCCGAGGAAGCCAAAGATGGCGAGCGACAGGATGGCTGGCTGGGACAGGGCAAAGGCTAGCGCGCCAGTCATGAAGGGAGCCAGGCAGGGCGCGGCGACGAAAACCGCCAGCACGCCCGTTAAAAAGGCGCCGCGCTTGCCGCTGTCCTTAACCCCAGAGCCGACCGACTGAAGGCTGGTACCGACCTCGAAAAGCCCGAGGAAATTCAGACCAATAAGGAACATCAGCAAAGCCAGCGAGATCACAATCACCGGCACCTGAAGCTGCACACCCCAAAGCCCTGGCAAACCAGCGACTCGAAGCAGAAGAATGGCGGCACCCAGAAGTATAAAAGTACCGATCACACCGGCGGCAAAAATCAGGCCCAGCTGGATGGCGTCGCTACGGCTGGCACCCCGCTTTTCAACCAGGGTCAGGGCCTTCATCGAGAGGATCGGAAAGACGCACGGCATCAGGTTCAAGAGCAGACCGCCCAGCAACGCAAAAAGAGCGGCCTGGACAAAACCCATCGCAGCCGCGGGTGTGGCTGGTGTCACGTCGAAATCTGGAAGCTCCACGTCGGGAAGCTCGATCGGTGTTTCAGCCTCAAGGTCGTTGACCGTTGCCCCTGCCGCGGCGGTAAACTCCAAGGCTGTCGTGGCCCATATCCCACCTGTATTGGCCTGGAAGACCACCACGCCATCTGTCGGGCCCTCAAGGCCGTTGCGGGTCAGATAACCGTTGTCCACGTCCACACGAACCTGGCCATCGCCATAGCTCACGCGTTGCTGCGCGGCGTGGTCAATGATGCCTGAGGTGTGAGGGTAAAAATAAAGGTCGCGGATCTGGTCGGCGGAGGTGCCAAGCGCATCACCTGTCAGTGTCAGCGTCAGTCCGTCTTCGCTCCGCACCAGGCCAGCCTGAAAGCGATCGTCCACACGCTGCGGGGCTGCATCAATAGCACGCTCGATCAGGGCTGAGCCCAGTGGCTCCACCTGGCGTGGACCAACATTTAAACTGAGCTGTAGCGTCGCGCTTTCAGGGATGCAGATGTCCTCGCAGACCAGCCAGTTGGCGGTCGCGTCAAGGCTGACCGGCCCGGGTTGGGCATCGATTGGCACGGTCACCGGAATGGGCAGCGTTACCTGATCAGAATAGCCGTAATTGGTCAGTGGCCCGAGGGCATAGGCTTTGGGTGCGGGCCATATAATGTCGCCCTGAGCCCAGCCTTCTGGCAGTGCCAGATCCACCATTGTGGCTTCGCCACTATCACCGGGATTGCGCCAGTAGGTATGCCAGCCCGGCGTAATTTCCTGATGCAGAGCGATATAGACGGTTTCACCCGGCTCGACGCTTGTCAGGTCCGCCACCAGCGAAACATCGACCATCGGGTCGGAGCTGTTGAACTGGCCCTGCGCGGCCGAAGTCGTCGCAAGCGCAAGGAGGGTGAGGACAAGACGCAGTAGCATCAATAAACCTGGGCTGATCAGTCTGGTGATTGCTGATGTAACAACTCCCCCCGCACCGGGAAAGCGACCTGACGGGCTTGTGATGTCGCAGTGACCTTCCATGGGCGGAGCTGTGAGCCAAAGAAAACGGCCGGTCGCATACGCAACCGGCCGCTTCTTTTAAGTCTGCGATTCCTGCGCCAGATGGCCAGGTACGCTTTGCGCTTATGCTTCAGGCGGCGGCGTCACGCTGCCTGCAGCCTGTTGTGCCGACGCGTTGCCTGCACGCTCCTGGGCTTTGGCAATCAGCACTTCCCAGCGACCCAGCGACAGCATGTGCGCGTAGATGGCGCCCAGATAGGCATTTTCGTCGCGCAGCTCTGCGAGCACTTTCGGGTCAACCTTCTGCAGCTTCTCGCCAACAATGGCCTGGTAGGTTGCAATAACCTGCGGCTCACCGGCGGGCTGGCCGTCAGCGCCGCGCGGCTGGAAGGTTGCCTGCTGCTGATCAAACAGGTCCAGCTCTTCCATGCGCTGAACGAATTTGCGCGTCGTCGCGACATCAGCTTCAAAACGGCGGACAAAGTCGATCGCGCGCTCCAGGAAGGGGCTCGGCTGGTCAGCGTCGTTGAAGAGCGGCTCGTCCGGCTTGTCCGAGAACAGGTGAGACCCGGTGTCAACACAGACGGTGAACTTGTCTTCTTCTTCGGTGTGGGACGCAGCCACGAACGGATAGCGACGCACATAGGCCGGAAGATAGGCATACTGCTGGAAGTTGCCGTCAGCCGGGTTCACAAACAGGTTGTGACCCTGCTGCAGCCCCATCGCTGCAACCGGAGTTTTTTGCTCACCCAGGAAGATGATCGGATAGTGCGCCGATGCCGGTGCAAATTCGCCCATGGTCAGCGGCACGAAGTGTGCCTGGCTCAGGAAGTCGAACGGACGATCCGTCCACTTCAGGCCCTTGCCACGGTGTGCGCCGGGATTGATCGGTTCAGGTTTGTTATACAGCGGAAGACTTCCGGATACGGAAATATTGCCTGCAGGCGCGTCAGCCATGTGAAGTTCCCCTTGGAAATTAGACAGGGCTGGTTAGCGCACCCGACGATGAGACGCAACTGACAGGGACACCGGTTAACCCTGTTGTAGCAGGCAAAAGCGCCTGGCAACGGGGGTGCCGGGCGCTCTGTGCAGACCGTGATCAGTAGCGCCAGCCGATGCCAACCCCGAAAATCCACGGGTCGATATCGACATCGGCGTTCACCACCGCGCTCAGATTGGTTGTCGCATCAATGGTCACGTCGGTGTTTATCCAGACCTTTTTCAAATCGAGATTGAGGAACCAGCGCTCATTGAGCATGTAGTCGGCACCGGCCTGAAGAGCGAGCCCGAAGCTGGGGTCGTAATCGATACTGTCGAGTACCGTTGCGGCAGGCAGGTCCTCATTGAAAAAGAGTGTGTAGTTCACACCCACACCAGCATAGGGGCGAATCTGGCCGTCAGGATTGAAGTGGTACTGCAAGGTCAGCGTTGGCGGCAGAAGCGTGACCTCGCCCAGGTCCACATCGCCAAGGGCTGTGCCCACGGCCGTCACATCATGGGGTGTAACACCCAGGATCAGCTCAGCGGCGATACGGTCGGTGAAGAAATAGGTGATGTCGAACTCTGGCACCGTGGTGGTGGAGATGTCTGCGTCACCCCCGATCGGGTCGATATCCGCGCTCTCGTCCGGAGCCACGGTGATGGCCCGCAGGCGGAACTGCCAGTCACCGGCATCGGCCAGAACGGGGGCTGTGAAACCACCGGCAACCATGGCCGCGGTGGTGGCGAGGAGGAGGGTTTTCATTGGTTTTTCCTTTCCCACAAAATTTGTAAGGACTTACTGCGCTTCTTTATGTGGGACCGCCATACGGCACACTGCCGCGCGGCGGGCGACCGCAGACTTTCGTCGGATGGCCTTCAGAGCTCCGCGCCGAAGTTCTGCTTGCGTTTGGCCGTTTCGCGCCCGACGCTGGGCCCATAACGGGGGAGTGGCCGATGAGATTTTTTGCGGGACTGGCGACACTATGCCTGGTGCTGGGTGCCTGTGGCGAGGCGCAGATCGACGCTGACGAGCGGGTGATCCATCATGGAAACACGATGGAGCCAATGACGCTGGACCCTCACGTGGGCTACATCACGCCGGAGCGACAGATCATCAATGACCTGTTTGTCGGGCTCTATCAGCCGGATAATGCCGGTCAGCCGGTCTTTGCTCTGGCGACCAGCGCTGTTGTCTCTGAAGATGGACTGACCTGGACATTGGGTTTGCGCCAGGCGCGTTGGTCCGATGGCGAGATGATCACAGCCAGCGATGCGGTCACCGGGCTTCGCCGCGCCGTTGATCCGGCCACGCGCAATCCTTATCCGACAACCCTGTTTGCCATTCAAAACGCGCAAGCGGTTTCAGAAGGACGGATGCCTGCTGATGCGCTTGGCGTTGAAGCGCTTGATGAGCGCACGCTGCGCATCACGCTTGAGCACCCCGCGCCCTACCTGCCCAGCGTGTTGTCTGTCTGGGGGCAGCCAGCGCCAACCCACGCCATTGCTGAATTTGGCGAGGCCTGGATGCAGCCTGAGAACATTGTGGTCAGCGGGGCCTTTGACCTTGTGCGCTGGCGCAATAACGATCTGATCGAGCTGGAGCGGAACCCGAACTTCTTTGACGCTGATCAGGTCTGCCTTGATCGGGTCTACTACTACCCAACGGTCGATACCGGCGCGGCAGAGCGCCGGGTGCGCAATGGGGAGCTGGACCTCAATACCGATTTTTCCGGCGCAAACCTGCCCATGCTTAACGAGCGCCACCCGGAGCTGGTGGATATGGTGCCCGGTCTGGTGGTGCGCTCCATTGCGTTTAACACGCAAAGCCAGATTGGCGGCGATGTGCGGGTGCGCACCGCGCTCGGCATGGCGATTGATCGCCGCTTCGTGACCGAGGAGGTGCTGGCGGGTGCGGACATCCCCGCCCGCCGCTATGTGCCAGAAGGTGTGATGGGGCGGCTGGACGGGCCGCAGCTGTCCTATGTGGATGACCCCATGGACGCCCGCCGCGCTCAAGCGCGCGCGCTTCTGGAGGAGGCGGGGTATGGCCCTGATAATCCGCTCAGCCTGACGCTTTACTACCAGCCCTCAGCTGGGTGGCCGCGTGTCGCTCCGGTGGTGCAGCAGGACTGGAGCCTGATTGCCGACTGGGTCCAGATCGAGATCATGAGCCGGGATAGCCAGCTTCACTATGATGCCATGCGCTCTGGTGATTTCGTGGCGGCAACGTCCGGCTGGGTCGGAGATTTCAATGACCCCTATGCCTATCTGTTGCAGTTCGGTTCTGATGCCGGGGAGATCAACTTTTCCCGCTGGAGCACGCCTGAATACGATGGCCTGCTTCGCATCGCGCTGCAGAACCCCGACACCGAGGCGCGCTACCAGCAACTGGCGGATGCCGAGCAGCTGTTTCTGGACGGCAGCGGTGAAACTCCGATCTTTATCGAAAAAACCAAAGCCCTTGTCACACCGCGCGTGACTAACTGGCAGTCGAGTCCCTGGCAAATCAATCCCAGCCGCTGGATGTGCGTGAAGTAGTGGCGCTGTTGGCCGCGATCTCCTTGTCATCCCGGACCCGAAGCGAGCCCGCGACTCACGCCATCTCACGGTGCCGAATGTGGGTCCCGGATCAAGTCCGGGATGACAGGTAAGAGGCGGGGGGTACTTTTGTCTGAAAGCACAGAGACGCCTGACATCCTGTCCCGGCCAAGGCACAGCCGCAGAGCCGGGATCGACCGATAGGACCTCAGCGAAGTTCGGTTCGTCTTACTCGTTGATCCCGGATCGCCTGCGACGTCCGGGACAGGGCATTTCGCGATGGGGAAGTTGGGTCTGCTCCTTCAGGTGCACCCCCTCACCTTACCTCTCCCCCCAGTTCAAGGGGGAGAGGGGACATCCACGTTGCGTTTGAATTTAAAGCGCCACCGCAATCCCTCTCCCCTCCGTGAGGGGAGAGGTTAGGTGAGGGGTGGTCGCCAGCCCTTTAAGTCCTAACCTCCGCAGCTCACGTACTGCGTCCCGACCTAAGCGTCCGGCTCTGCGGCGATGCGTTCGGCCTGGCGGGTGAGGCGGGCGATTTCGGCGTAGGCGCGTGACTGGTCGGCGCGGGTATCAGCTGCTTCCACCTCGGCGATGCGGGCCGGAGCATCCCGGCTTATGCCCAGGAAGATGCATTTAAGGTCTTCCGGTCCGCCTTCAGCCTCGATGGCGCGTGACAGGGTCAGGGCGGCGAGCGCAAATTCATCAAGCTCTGTCAAAAGCGGGTCGCCAGCCTCGAACGGAACCGCCGGAGCGGCCGGGTTGTGACGCAGCGCTTCTGCCCGGCGCTCGGCCTCCGACGCGATGCCAGCTGCCAGGCGCACAACGCGATCGGCATCTCCAAAGGCGGGCGCGATCCCGGTCAGGACCACCATCACGATAATCAGCGCGCGTAGCACCATGGGGCATCTCCAAAGCTTTGATCTGATGCGCATGCAAGCCCTGCGCCGCTTGATCAGTATGGTCGGGGAGTTTAAGTGCCAGACCTCATATTTGCCTTAACGCCAGAAGCTGGATTTTTCCCATGGCCAAAACTAAAGCGTTCAAGCCCAAGGCCCGCCGTCCGCGCGGGTTTGAAGACCGCGCCGCAGACAGCCTTCGCGCCCAGCGCGCGCTGATCTCTGCGGCCAGCGGCGTGTATGAGCGCTGGGGCTTTGAGCCGCTGGAAACACCGGCCTTTGAATATGCCGATGCGCTGGGCAAATTCCTTCCCGATGAAGACCGTCCCAATGAGGGCGTGTTCGCGATGCAGGACGATGACGAGCAGTGGATGGCGCTGCGCTATGACCTGACTGCGCCGCTGGCCCGTTTTGCCGCTGAAAACTTCCAGGATCTGGCCAAGCCCTTCCGCCGCTATCAGTTCGGCGAAGTCTGGCGCAATGAAAAGCCGGGGCCGGGCCGTTTTCGCCAGTTCGTCCAGTGCGATGCTGATAGCGTCGGCGCGCCGGGCCCTGCGGCCGATGCGGAAATGATCGCGCTTGCCAGTGAAGTCATGGGCGCAGCCGGTCTGGGCGAGGGCGACTATGTGGTGCGCGTCAATGACCGCCGCCTGTTGGATGGCGTGCTGGAAAGCCTGGGCGATGCAGCCCCTGAAAAGCGTCTTCGCGTGCTGCGCGCCATCGACAAGATGGACCGGCTGGGCGCTGAAGGCGTAGAGCTTTTGCTCGGCGAGGGGCGCAAGGATGACAGCGGTGACTTTACCGAAGGCGCAGGCCTCGATGCGGCCGGACGTGCTCGCGTGCTGGGCTTCCTTGAAGCCACCGGCGAGACCCGCGGTGAGGTTCTCGACGCCCTGAAACCTGTCGTTGGCGACGGTGTCGGTGCGCAAGGCCTTGCCGCGCTTGAAGAAATCGATTCGGTGCTGGCGGCGCTGGGTGTCACTGAAACCCGGGCCATGTTCGACCCCTCCGTCGTGCGCGGCCTTGGTTATTATACCGGTCCGGTGTTCGAGGCGGAGCTTCTGGCCACGGCCACTTATGACGATGGGTCTCCGATCCAGTTTGGCTCGGTGGGCGGCGGCGGTCGGTATGACGACCTGGTGTCCCGCTTTACCGGCCAGGCTGTGCCCGCCACCGGCTTCTCCTTCGGGGTATCGCGCTTTGCAGCAGCACTCTCGGCGCTGGGGCGGCTTGATGCGGCGAGGCCTGATCCGCTGGTTGTGGTGATTGCCGCGGAGAAAGACCGCATGGCCGACTATTTCCAGATTGCCGCTGAGCTACGGGCCGCGGGCCTGCGCGCCGAAGCCTTTGTGGGTGGCGGCAATATGGGCAAGCAGCTGAAATATGCTGATCGCCGTGATGCGGCCATGGCCGTCATCATCGGTTCTGAGGAGCGTGAAAAGGGCGAGGCCCAGATCAAGGATCTGGCGCTGGGCAAACGCCTCGCTGCACAGATTGAGGACAACAAGACCTGGCGCGAGGATCAGCCCGCTCAGTTCACGGTGTCTCGCGATCAGCTGGTCGCCGCCATTAAAGAGCGCCTTTCCTGATCTCGCGGGCGGGCGTAAGCTGGCGAGAATTACGGTTAACTTGCGTCGAGGGGACACATATCCAATGACGGTTAAATATATTGTAGCAGCAGGGGTTCTCGCCCTCATGGCGGCTCCGGTCCACGCTCAGATCGTGGAAGAGATTCGTCTCGGTGTGGTGGCCCACGATGTGGTGGATCACGCCGAAGACGGTCCGCAAATCTCGGTTGAAGCGCTGTTTGCGAGCCCGGATTTCCTCGCCCCGATCTTTAGCCCGCGCCCCTATCTCTACGGTTCCTTCAACACCCAGGGCTATACCAATCTGGGCGCTGCGGGCCTGAACTGGACGTTTGAGCCAGCCGAGCGCGTCAGCTTTGAGGCGGCCTTCGGTATTTCCTATAACGACGGTGTCGTTGATGTGGTGGACCTGCCGCCTGACGACCCTTACCGCATAGAAACGGCCGCGACACGTGCGCTTCTGGGCTCCAAATGGCTTTTCCATTCGCGCTTAGGGGCGGACTATGCGGTGACCGAAAACTGGGCTGTGGGCGTGTTCTATGAGCACTTCTCCCACGGTCAGATCCTGGCCTCCGGGCGCAATCAGGCGCTGGATGAGCTGGGTGTGCGGGTCGGCTACCGCTTCACGCGCTAAGGGCTAAAGCCCTGCAAAGGCGAGCAGATTGAGCCGCTGGCCGATAAAGGCGACGGCGATCCCAAGTCCCAGAAAGGGTCCAAAGGCGATCATGGAATCGCCCTGGACCTGCTTGCCAGTGGCCAGCTGCTGAACCAGGATCCAGATAATCGCCATGACGCTGGCGACCAACAGCACTGTGGGCAGGGCCATCGCGCCGCACCAGGTGCCGCCGGCGGCAAACAGCTTGGCATCGCCGCGTCCGAGCCCCGGGCGACCGCGTAGCTGCTCATAGCCTTTTTCCAGGATCACAAGTGCTCCGTAGCCAAGTGCACCACCAAGTTCATGCAGCCATAGTGGCTCGCCCATCAACCATGCCGCGGCAAGTCCGGCGGGAATCAGGGGCAAGGTGATGGCATCGGGCAGGCGATAGGTGCGCCAGTCGATCACTGCCAATATTAAAAGCGCCGCGAGAAGCAGGGCGCTGAGCGCTAGGTCCAGCCCGGTCATGACCCCATTCTATCGCCGCTGATGAGCCGCTCGCCAACCCGGCAATGACAGGCGTTCTGGAATCGGAAGCTGTGGACTGCGATCGAAACCTGCCTGAGATTAGGGGGTTGACGGGTTATAGGGTCTTGGGTCACGGTTTCGACATGACAAGGCCTGACCGTCTTGTCTCTTAAGCGGTGTCTCTGGGGAGGAGACGTCTCTTAATCGACCAACCAGATCTTTAAAGCCCGGCATCTTTCGATGCCGGGCCTTTTTTTATCTCCGATTTCAGGAGCCCGCCGCTGGGGGACGACGGGGGTGACGCGCCGATTAAGGCGCGTCGGGGGCTTCGGGCGGCTCTGGCGCTTCCGGGGCACCTTCCAGCAGGCGGTCCAGCTCAGACCCGGTGACTTCCTCACCATTGACCCAGGCGCGTGCCGTGCCGTTGTGGCGTTCGATGCGAACTTCGCGGCGCTCACCCCGGGCACCCAGGCTCGAGCGGAGTTCTTCCAGGTCAGCGCGCAGGTCTACCAAGTCATCCGCGAGCTCGGCGCGGGTCTCGGTCAGTTCAGCGCGCTTTTCATCATCAAGTTCAACACGCTCGCCGTCCTCGGTGTACCAGCCGCGCTCCAGAACCCGGTCGATGCCTTCAATGCCGCGTTCCATACCGCGAACGCCTGCGGCCATCCCTCGGATCGCCATGCGCGCGCCCATATGCTCGGCGCGTGCAGCCATGCGCTCTGCCATGTGTTCTGCGCGGTCCACATGAACTTCAATGCGGCGCTCCATACGCTCGGCGTGGCGTTCCATGCGTTCGGCATGACGCTCGGCGTCGCGCTCAATGCGTTCCACGTGGATGCGAAGCTCGTCTTCGTCGAAGCCTTCGCCATCAAAGTGGAATTCAAAGTCTTCGCCGAATTCAAGATCACCATCAAAGTCGAATTCGAACTCGTCGGTGAAGAACATCGCCATGCCTGACATGGCTTCGGCAAAGTCTGACACTTCGTCTTCGGTCCAGAAAGCGTTCTGGCCGTCTTCATCAAGATGCAGGACGATGCGGTGCTGGCCATCGCCGTCACGCAGGGCCTGGCGGATGGCGATGCGGGCGTCGCCCTCACCATCCAGCTCAATGCGTTCGCCATTGATCACAAGCACACGGTGCTCGCGAGTTTCCTCAACCTCGGCAAGGTTTGAGGGTTGAGCGCCAGCAGATGCGCAGGCAATTAGAAGCGGTGTACAGGCGGCTGCAGCAAGCAGGTGTTTCATGGTTGGTCCTCCCAAACTATCGAGTTCACCCTAGACTGCGCCTGATTACAGGTCCCGTTCCTGCGCCTTACCAATTGGACAGACTGCAGACAGGATAATGAGACCTGCGCTGGACAGGGCACGCGCTGACGCGCTTATCTGGTGTCTGATCGATATCGCGGAGCCATTGGTCCAGTCATGTTTAATCGACGCACGCTTCTTGGTGGATTGACCGCGGCCACCGGCCTGGTAATGGCTCCATCTTCAGCCATGGCCAATGCCTCGCGCTGGCGCGATGCGGACCTGGCCACGCTGGTTGGGCGAACGCTGATCCTGGGATTTATCGGCTCCAGTGTGGACGCTGACGGTGCCGCGCCGATCGAAGCGGATCTGGATGCAGGGCGTATCGGCGGTGTTCTTTTTCTTCGCCATAATTCGCGGTCACGTGACGGCGTGCTCGGCCTGGCGCAACGGTTTCGCGACGCGGCACCAAACGCCTGGCTCTCCATCGACCAGGAAGGTGGCTTTGTTCAGCGCCTGACCGTGGATATGGGCTTTACCGACATTCCCACCGCCCAGCAGCTGCAGGCCATGGGGCGTGACCAGGCGCGCGGCGTGTTCCGCACCGCATCTCAGGAGCTGGGCGCGACGGGCTTCTGTCTGAACCTCGCGCCGGTGGCGGACCTGTTTAAAGCCGACAATGAAGTGATCGGGCGCTGGGACCGGGCCTTTGGTACGGACCCTGAAACCGTGGCGGATTACTGCGCGCTCTTCATCGAGGAGATGGAGGCGGCCGGTGTCGCCTGTGCCATCAAGCACTTCCCCGGCCACGGCCGCTCGTCCGGTGACAGTCATTATGGCTTTGTGGACCTGACCGAGACCTGGAGCTTTGAGGAGGTGGAGCCCTTCGCCCGTCTGATGCGCCAGGACAAGGCTCATCTTGTCATGGGTGGGCACCTGATCAATCGAAGGCTCGATCCCACCGGTGATCCGGTCACGCTTTCTCGGCCCATCCTCAATGGTCTGCTGCGCCAGGCGATGGGGTATGAGGGCGCAGTGATTACAGACGATCTCGACATGGGGGCGATCCGGGACCACTACACGCGCGAACAAGCCATTGTAGGATCGCTGGCTGCGGGCAATGACCTTCTGCTTGTTTCCAACTCAGACAACCCGGACCCTGACCTGCCTCGCCGCGCTGTGGAGTGGGTCGGGGCGGCCATTGAACGCGGCGAGCTGAGCCGAGAGCGTCTGATCGACGCCAATGACCGGATCGATCAACTCAACAGCCATATCGGCCGGGACGCAGCCCGTCTAAACGCGCGCTGACCAGGTTTCGCTGGAATTCGGGGCAGATGCAGTTGCTTGTCCCCAAGCCTCGCCGCACTCGGCTTCAAGTTTATTTACTTCCTTGAATTAACCACCCTGACTAACCCAATTGCGGAGGGCGTCATGAAATTTCTTCTGACTGCAGTAGCGTTTCTGTTTTCCCTGACTGGCTTGTCGGCCGCTCAGACCACCGGCACGGTCTTTGGTCCCGAAGTCGATCCGGAGGGGCGTGAGTTTGAGTACCGGATTGCCGCTGAGTTCGAGCAGTCTGGCGATGATGCGTCCCTGTCCCACCGCCTGCACTATCAGCAGGCGCTGACCGACACGCTGCGTTGGCGCGCGCTCATCTCCTACGATGATCCCATCGGCGGCGACCTTGAGCTCGATCACATTCAGGGCGAGCTGTTGTGGCAGATCATCGGCCGCACGCCCTCAGGCTATTCCAGCGGCCTGCGCTTTGATGCCCGGATATCCGAAGGCGACAACGGCCCCCACGAAATCGGCGTGAACTGGACGAACCAGTGGGTGCTCAATGATCAGTGGCGCGTGCGTGCGCTTCTGCTTCTGGATCGTGACGTCGGGCCACAGTCCAACGATGACTGGATCGTCGAAACCCGCGCCAGCGTACGCCGCTCGCTCGACAATGGCCTGACCGTCAGCGTCGAAAGCTTCAATGAGTTTGGCGGCCTCGACGCCGGCTTTGGTGGCTTTGATGACCAGAACCACCAACTTGGCCCGGTGCTTGGCGGCGATCTGGGTGCAAATCTCGAATGGTCAGCGGGCGTCTTGTTCGGCGTGTCTGACAGCGCGCCAGATCAGGACTTCATGCTGCGCCTGACCCGTCCGCTTTAACTTAATCGCTGGCCCCGGGCTTCAGGCCGGGGCCAGCGCATCACGCGTCAGCTGCTTTAGCGAAGTGGCGGCCGTGGACCATGGAGCCATGCCGTTTCGGGCCAGTACGCTCCACTCTGCCACGCTGCCTGCCGGTATGGTCGCCAGCATGATGGCATCCAGGTCCGTGCGGATATCGCCCTGCTTCTGGCCTTCTCGAATCCAGCTTAAAATCATCCCGGAGAGCGTTCGCTCACCGTATTCCTCGCGGACCTTTGGCCAGAAGGTGTTTTGAAGCTCGTCCAGATAAAGAAGCGGCGAGGGCTTTACACGGTGCAGGTCTACGCAAGCCTCGATATAGGCGTCCAGCTTCTCAATGCCGGACATGGACGCTTTGACCTTGCCCTCAATGCGCTCCAGCACTGCATCATAGGACTTGCGATAGAGCGCCAGGCCCAGAGCTTCCTTGCTGGGATAGTGGCGATAAAGAGCCGGATTAGTGAGCCCGGCGTCGGCCGCGATATCGCGAATGGACACTCCATCAAAGCCACGCTCAGAAAACAGCTTGAAGGCAGAGTTCAGAATCTTGCGCTGACCAGCGGCTGCCATGGCTCACTCCATTAATTAGCGTACGCTAATTTGTGAGCGATTGCTTATTGATGTCAACTCTATTGATCTGCAATGGCCACGATCTCGCAGGCTCAGTAGTCCGCACTAATATAAGGGAAATAAGTACTATCTTGACGCGAAAAAAGCTAATGCTTCAAGGTTGTTTCTCTGCAACTTTAAAAGGAGATTTCGATGAAGCGTTTTGCTCTTGCGGCGTCAGTGGCGCTTGGTCTGTCAGCGATGGTCGCGCCCGCCGCTGTTGCTGATCCCTGGTATGATTGCTTTGAACAGCTCCAGGAAGACTGTGCCCTGTTCTTCCCGCGGGGTACGGCCCAGTGGGCGAGCTGTGTCGAGAACATCACTCCGATCCAGTGTGGTCCGCCCCCGGGTGCAGCCATGACGGTCCTTGGCGAAGATGTCTGGGGCAAGCTCAGCTAGGCGCTGTGCGCCCATCCTGATGAAAGGGCGGCCCGCCGGAGCCGCCCTTTTTGGTGTGGGGGCTGGCAAATCCTTTGTCCGGACACGAAATGTCTTTTTCCAGACACGAATTCTGTCACCCTGCTGGCATTCAAGCCCCATGTAGTGAAACCATGACGAACAGTCCCAAACACAAGCGCCCGCCCAAGAAGACCGTCTCTTTAGAAGTGCGTGTCAGCGAGGACGACAAGAGCGCCTTCATGGCGGCCTGCCGCTCGGCCAATCGTTCGGCCAGCGCGGCGCTGCGTGATCTGATGGGCCTGTTCGTTGTGATCCAACGCACACGAACAAGGATGCTTGAAATGCTAAAATCCCTTCTGATCCGCCCCGTCCGCGCGGCCACCGCCGCGCTTGCCACAACGCTGGCTGCTTCGGCCGGTCTTCTACTTGCGCCCACGGCGTCAGCAGACATGCAGCTCGCCTATCAGGTCATCGTGGATGATGGTGTCGGCCAGATCGTCTCCATGGGTGAGACGTCAACCGGGAACGCGCCCGTCAGTGACACGCTTGGGCAAGATATCCGCTTTGAGCTGGTGGCCGTGAGCTGTGGTGAAGACACCGCTATGGGCTGTGAAGCCGGTGAGCTGCGCCTGACCGTGGGGGAATCGCAAAACGGCGAAACCGTGCGCGAATTCGTCCATGGCGTCGGCGTGGCTGAAACTGGACAAACCCGCTTTGAAACCGGACTGATGAATGGCCGCACGCTTGTGGTTTACGTGGTGCCTAAGGTTTAGGGCGAGCGGCAGCTCACAAACAAAAAGGGCGGCTCAGGTGAGCCGCCCTTTCCATTTCGTCTGAGCGTTGTGCTCAGCGCCATGATTACATCATGCCGCCCATGCCGCCCATTCCGCCCATGCCGCCCATGTCAGGCGTACCGCCGCTGTCCTTCTTCGGCTTTTCAGCCACGGCAGCTTCGGTGGTGATCAGCAGGGCTGCGACAGAGGCCGCGTCCTGCAGCGCGATGCGCGACACCTTGGATGGGTCGATCACACCGGATTTGACCAGGTCCTCATAGGTTTCGGTCTGAGCGTTGTAGCCGAAGTTGGCGTCGGTGCTTTCCAGAACCTTGCCGACCACGATGGAGCCTTCAACGCCAGCGTTTTCAGCGATCTGACGGATCGGAGCCTGAACAGCGCGTGCCACGATGGCAATGCCCTGGGTCTGATCGTCGTTTTCGCCTTCAAGGCCAGCCAGCACCTTGCCAGCTTTGAGAAGAGCGATACCACCGCCCGGCACGATGCCTTCTTCGACAGCAGCGCGGGTAGCGTTCAGGGCGTCATCGACGCGGTCCTTGCGCTCTTTCACTTCGATTTCCGAAGCGCCGCCGACCTTGATCACGGCAACGCCGCCGGCCAGCTTGGCGAGACGCTCCTGGAGTTTCTCTTTGTCGTAGTCAGAGCTGGTGGCTTCGATCTGGCTGCGGATCTGACCCACACGGGCTTCGATTGCAGCCTTGTCGCCAGCACCGTCCACGATGGTGGTGTCGTCCTTGGTGATGTTGACCTTCTTGGCCGTGCCGAGCATGTCGAGGGTGACATTCTCAAGCTTGATGCCGAGGTCTTCAGAGACAACCGTACCGCCGGTCAGGACCGCAATGTCTTCGAGCATCGCCTTGCGACGATCGCCGAAGCCCGGAGCCTTCACAGCTGCGATCTTCAGGCCGCCGCGCAGCTTGTTGACCACGAGGGTGGCCAGAGCTTCGCCTTCCACGTCCTCGGCAATGATGAGGAGCGGACGGTTGGACTGAACCACAGCTTCCAGCACCGGCAGCATGGCCTGGAGAGAGGACAGCTTCTTGTCGAACAGCAGGATGTACGGGTCTTCGAGATCCGCAACCATCTTGTCAGAGTCGGTGATGAAGTACGGCGACAGGTAGCCGCGGTCGAACTGCATGCCTTCAACGACTTCCAGCTCGGTTTCCAGCGACTTGGCTTCTTCAACCGTGATGACGCCTTCGTTGCCGACTTTTTCCATCGCGTGAGCAATCATCTCACCGATTTCTTTTTCGCCGTTGGCAGAGATGGTGCCGACCTGGGCGATCTCGTCATTGCCTTTGATCGGGGTGGAGATGGAACGGATGTTCTCGACAACCTTCTTCACGGCGATGTCGATGCCGCGCTTCAGGTCCATCGGGTTCATGCCAGCGGCCACCGACTTCAGGCCTTCGCGAACGATGGCCTGGGCCAGCACGGTTGCGGTGGTGGTGCCGTCACCGGCTTCGTCATTGGTGCGCGAAGCGACTTCGCGGACCATCTGAGCACCCATGTTCTCGAACTTGTCTTCCAGCTCGATTTCCTTGGCGACCGAAACGCCGTCCTTGGTGGTGCGCGGCGCACCGAAGGACTTCTCGATCACAACGTTACGACCCTTCGGGCCGAGAGTGACTTTTACAGCGTCAGCCAGGGTGTCGACGCCCTTGAGCATCTTTTCGCGCGCAGAAGCGCCGAACTTCACGTCTTTAGCAGCCATGTTTCGTCTCTTTCCTGAGAAATGGTTTTACGTCTTGAAGGGAGTGCATCTGCAGCGGAAGCGAGCTTTCGCGCAGGTCAGCAAAATCCCTTACAGAATGCCGAGGATGTCGGACTCTTTCATGATCAGCATCTCGGTGCCGTCAATGGTCACCTCGGTGCCGCCCCACTTGGCAAACAGGACGCGGTCGCCAACCTTCACGTCCAGCGGACGCACGGAGCCATCGTCTTTAATGGCACCGCCGCCAACAGCGACGATCTCGCCTTCCTGCGGCTTTTCCTTGGCGGTGTCGGGAATGATGATCCCGCCCTTGGTGGTGGTCTCTTCTTCCACGCGCTTTACCAGCACGCGGTCATGCAGAGGACGAAAAGTCATTGCCTTGTCTCCAATACGTGAGCGTTTCGCTCTTTCGTTGGTGTTTCGTGTAGCGGGCACGGGCTGGAGGCAGTGCGTTAGCACTCACCCAGCCCGGCTGCTAACGAGCGCGGAGATAGGCGTCTAAAGGCAGGGCGTCAAGAGGGGTGGAGGTGCGAAAAGTGGATTCTTTTTGCAGGGTCTCGCCCGCGACCGCTCGGTCGATCCTCGCTGACGCTGCGGGCGGCTGTTCGCCCCCCGATTTATTCGGGGGACCCATTCTTTGATGTTTCAGACGGGCTGAACTCAACCGGCATAGGTGGCCCGCACGAGCCGGACCATGACAAAGATATTTGGTCTTTGGTGGGAAACCCGGTCCCGTCATCCCCACAAACCCCATTCAGAAAACATTCATGTGCATTTTGGCCAGATGCGTTAGACTGCCCGGTAAAGGTGATTGCGTACGCAGTGTGCGACCACACCTTTTCGAGCTCTAACGAGGGACGACTGACATGATGTTTCGTAATGCAATGGTTGCCGTAGCTGCGCTGGGTATGACCGCTGCGTGCACCACCACTGACCAGTATGGCAATCGCGATCCGAACCAGACCGGCCGCGGGATTCTGGCGGGTGCGGCTGCGGGCGCGCTTCTGGGCACGCTGGCGGGCGGTGATGATCGCCGCAATGCGCTGATCGGTGCCGGTGTTGGCGCGCTGGCTGGCGGCGCTGTTGGCAACTACATGGACCGCCAGGAAGAGGCCTTCCGCAACCGTCTGCGCGGGTCGGGCGTCTCTGTGCGCCGGGTTGGCAATGAGCTGATCCTGACCATGCCGGGCGATGTGACCTTTGCCACCAACTCTGCCCAGATCAGCCCGCGCTTCGGCCCGGTGCTCGATGATGTGGCTGACGTGCTGCAGACCTATCCGGCCACCTATGTGAACGTGGTGGGCCACGCCGACTCCACTGGCGATGCCACCTACAACCAGCGCCTCTCAGAGCGCCGCGCCAGTTCTGCCGCCGGTGAGCTGATTGCTCGCGGCGTGCTGCGCGACCGCCTCTATGTCGCTGGCATGGGTGAAAATCAGCCGATCGCGGACAACTCCACCGATGCGGGCCGCGCTGCGAACCGCCGCGTGGAAATCACCATCGCACCGCACACGGCGTAAGACTCCACGCGATACGCGACAAAAGAAGGCGCGTCGGGGCAACCCGGCGCGCTTTTTTTGTTTTACCACAAACTGATCAAAATCCGGCTCTCGGGATTGGCACGACAATAATCACCCCAATGCTCCAGCGCCTTACATGAGAAAATCTCCAACGCCCGAGCGTCCAATGTGTCGGGCGCAGAACCGGATTTGGTTTCAAGCACTCTGACAATTGCAGCAAGCTGATCGAAACTTGTGGCCATATCTACGGCGCGCGGCAGGTCTGCAGGGACAACCGGTCCTTCGTCGATATCAATGTAAGCAGATCGCTCGATATCAAAAATCGATGGCGAAAATTGCTCTGGCAGTTGGGGAAAGACGAGACTTTCAAACCGGCTGACATAGACATGGCGGCAGACGATCAGGTCTTCATCGCGGGTGTAGTCGGTGAGGCTGTAGTGACCTGAGACCCTGCGATCCTTCGTTTATTTCGAGAGTCTGAGCCTTTCATAGTCCATGGTTTGAGGTCTGGCGAGCGTGCCGGGAGCGGAGCCCCGAGCTAGCTCGAGCGACCGGCGCGCTGCGG
>JAMZNZ010000004.1 GCA_024178355.1 Maricaulaceae bacterium EIL42A08
CTGCTGCTGGTCGTCGATGACGGCGATGCCGGAGCTGTCATAGCCGCGATATTCCAGACGCTTGAGGCCTTCTAAAAGCCTGTCGCGAACCGGGTTCGACCCGACAATACCCACGATACCGCACATGATCGCCTCCTGGCGCGTTAAACCCGTCGCGAACCGACGTCCACCGCAAGATCAAGACCTGCGCGGGCGCTAGACTTCCTGATCGAAGCTTCCGATTTCAGGATGCTTAGCAAGCTCTTCTTTAATCGCTGTAAACACCGCGCGCATGTCGTCCTGACTGTCCGGGCTTTCCACCACGATCACCAGATTGGGGGTGTTCGAGCTGGCCCGAACGAGGCCCCACGCTCCGCCTTCAAGGGTGAAGCGCACGCCGTTGACGGTATTCACATCCACGATTTTACGACCGGCCACGGCCTCGCCGTCAGCCTCGCGACGTTCAAACTCAGCCACGATGCGATCGATCACGGCGTATTTTTCCTCGTCCGAACAGGACGGCGACATGGTCGGTGAGCCATAGCTGACCGGCAGATCGTTCTTAAGGTCTGCCATCGACTTGTCCGGATTGCGATCGAGCATCTCCAGAATGCAGCGCGCAGACACCAGCGCATCGTCATAGCCGCGCCCGATCGGTGGCTGCAGGAAGTAGTGTCCCGACTTTTCAAAGCCGGCGAGCGCGCCCAGCTCGTTGGCGTGGCGCTTGATATAGGAGTGACCGGTTTTCCAGTACTCCGTCTTTGCACCATTGGCCATTAGCACTGGATCAATCGCATAAAGCCCGGTGGATTTCACATCCACCACAAAGGTCGCACTGGCATGTTCAGCCGACAGGTCGCGGGCGAGCATCAGGCCAACCTTGTCGGCAAAGATCTCTTCACCGGTGTTATCAACGACGCCGCAACGGTCTCCATCGCCGTCAAAGGCAAGACCAATATCCGCACCGGTTTCCTTCACCCGCGCCGACATCGCGTGCAGCATTTTCATGTCTTCAGGGTTCGGGTTGTAGTGCGGGAAGGAGTGATCCAGCTCACAATCCATCTCGATCACCTCAGCGCCCATGGCCCGCAACACGTCCGGCGCAAAGGCCCCGGCCGTCCCGTTGCCACAGGCAGCCACAACCTTGAGCTTGCGCTTCAGGGTCACGCCGTCCGTGACATCAGCCTTGAACGCTTCGGCCACGCCGGATTCGCGCACATAGCCGCCACCGGCACGCGCCACGCCTTCTTCGCCCAGCACGATCTGCTTCAAGCGGCTCATCTCGTCAGGGCCAAAAGTGAGCGGGCGCTGAATGCCCATCTTCACGCCGGTCCAGCCATTGGAGTTGTGGCTGGCGGTCACCATGGCCACCGAGTCGATGTCCAGGTGGAACTGCGCGAAATAGGCCATCGGCGATAGCGCAAGCCCGATGTCGTGAACCGTGATGCCTGCCTGCATCAGGCCGACTTCAAGAGCCTGCTTGACCGAGAGGGAATAGCCGCGGAAGTCATGACCGACCACGATATGGGGCGACTTGCCCCGTTCGTGCATCAGTGTGCCAAGTCCAAGGCCCAGCGCCTGAATGCCATTGAGATTGATCTCAGGCGCTTTCTCTGAGCCAGGATGGCCGAACCACCAGCGCGCGTCATACTCACGAAAGCCGGTCGGCTTCACAAGCGCTTCGGTTTCAAATTCCCACGTATTCGGTTTCAGATCGCTGCGCATTTTGTCCCTCAATGCCTGCTGTCATGCGGGTTAGACCGGTCTGTCTGGCGGGCGTCAATCCCCGGCCACGTCCTCGTCCGGCAAAATCGTAACGGCAATTCGCTCCACCAGAACAGTTCGGCCCGCACCATCAAGATCCGGCCACAGCCCGATCCAGTCATTATTCCCCGTCGGGGAGTCCGGCGGAATCGTGTGTGTCAGTGTAATCGGGCTGCCATCTTCAGGGATGGTCCGCAACAGCCAGCCCGTATCGCCCGCGCCAACAACGAAATAGCCCATGGCCACCTCGGTGTGGTCCGGATCTTCTGCGCGCAGCGTTATGGACACCTCGATGTCGTGCCCCAGGACCGCTGCCTCAAACTCAGGCGGGACCAGCGCCCCGACCCCAGCTGACTGATTGCCCGCTGCCTGAAGGCTCGAGACCGCGCTAGCACGTGCAACGGGTCCACCCATAGCCGCAGGATCGAACGCTGAGCTGGTTCCAGGGCCCGGGATAAGCTGAGCGAGCGCTGCGCCCTCAAAAACAAGGCGGTCAGCCGTAATGACAGCATCATCGCCCGAGGGGCGATATTCCAGAGCCAGATAAATCAGCCCGGCGCAGACCAGCGCAAAAAGGGGCAGGAAAAACCGGTCTGAAAGCGAAAGGCTGGGCACGACGAGACCGATACCCTACCGCCCGACGCTGACATAGGTCATGCCGCGCTTGGTGAAGTCTTCGGGCTCGTAGATATTACGCAGATCGACAACCGCATTGCCCTTCATGCGATCCTGGATTTTCTCAAGGTCCAGCGCACGGAACTCGTTCCACTCGGTGATGATCACCAGAATGTCGGCATCCTGAACGCACTGATAAGGACCGGTGGTAAACTCCACATCGGTGAGAAGCTTCTCCGCCTCCAGCGTACCGGCTGGATCAAACGCGCGCACACGCGCGCCTGCGCGCTGTAGCGCCGGGATGATATCAAGGCTCGGCGCGTCACGCATGTCATCGGTGTTCGGCTTGAAGGTCAGGCCCAGCACAGCCACCGTCTTGCCCTTCACGTCACCCTCAGCGGCCGCGATCACCTTGTCGGCCATGCGGATTTTGCGCTTGGCGTTCACTTCGATCACGGTATCGACCAGACGCAGCGGGCGCTCATATTCAGTCGCCGTCCGTGACAGCGCGATGGTGTCTTTGGGAAAGCAGGAGCCGCCATAGCCCGGTCCCGCATGCAGGAATTTCGACCCGATCCGGTTATCAAGGCCAATGCCGCGCGCAACCTGTTGAACATCGGCTCCGACAGCCTCGCACAGATCTGCCATCTCGTTGATGAAAGTGATCTTCATCGCCAGGAAGGCGTTCGCAGCATACTTGATCAGCTCTGACGTCCGGCGCTCGGTGAACAGGATCGGCGTCTCGTTCAAAAAGAGCGGGCGATAAAGCTCGCGCATGACCTCGCGCGCGCGGTCTTCTTCAACGCCAACCACAACGCGGTCGGGACGCTTGAAGTCTTCAATCGCTGCGCCTTCACGCAGGAATTCAGGGTTGGAAACGACCGTGAACTGCGCGTCCGGGCGGGTCTTGGCGATGACTTTTTCAACTTCGTCACCGGTGCCTACCGGAACCGTAGACTTGGTCACCACAACAGTGAAGCCGTCCATGACCTGCGCGATTTCTTCAGCAGCTGCATACACATAAGACAGGTCCGCATGACCATCTCCACGACGCGACGGCGTGCCCACGGCGATGAAGACAACATCGGCTTCCTTCACCGCAGCAGTCAGATCGGTGGCAAAATCCAGACGCCCCTCACGCACGTTGCGCTCGATCAACAGGTCCAGCCCTGGCTCGTAGATCGGGACCGTGCCGGCCCGCAGCATCTTGATCTTGTCTTCTGCCTTGTCGATACAGGTCACATGGTGGCCAAAGTCGGCCAGACAGGCTCCAGATACCAATCCGACATAGCCGGTTCCAATCATTGCAACGCGCATGTTTGCCTCAGTCGTTCAGGGACGCGAAAAGTCTGCTCATGCTTTTGCGCGTTCGGTGCTGGAAATACAAGGGCGGCTATGCCCTGGACACATAATTACGGCGCGAGGCTGCTCTGGCGCTAGCTGACCCCGGCGCGCAACAGATCGTGGATATGCAACAGGCCCACCGGCTTGCCTTCTGCCTCACAGACGAAGAGCTGGGTGATCTTGCGGCTGCCCGCGGTCATCCGGCGCAGCGCCTCGGACGCCAACGTGTCTGGCTCAACCGTCATGGGAAAGCGCGTCATGACCTGATCAACCGGCTGTGAAGTCAGGTTGGCCGACATATTCCGGCGCAAGTCACCATCGGTGACGATGCCGGCGAGCGTACCGTCTTCGGCTCGCACACCGATACAGCCAAAGCCCTTTGTGCTCATCTCAATGAGTGCGTCACCCATTGATGCACCGCTTGCGATGATCGGCATCGTCTCACCGCCATGCATCAGGTCTTCGACACGGGCCAGCGCCGAGCCAAGCGCCCCGCCCGGATGGTAGCGCGCAAAATCCTGCGCCGTGAAACCACGCGCCTCGATCAAAGCAACCGCCAGCGCATCGCCATAGGCCATGGCCATGGTCGTGGAGCTGGTGGGGGCCCGGGTTTCGCCGCAGGCTTCCTGGGCGTTGGGTTGAAGCAGCAGGATGTCAGAGCCCTTGGCCAGCGTGCTATCAGCACCCGCCGTCATGGCAATCAGGGGTACGCCAAAGCGGCGGCAGTATGCGATCATGTCGCCCAGCTCGCGGGTCTCCCCAGACTTCGAAAGGGCCAGCACGCAATCATCAGGCGTGATCATGCCAAGGTCACCGTGGCTGGCCTCAGCCGGATGAACGTATTGGGCCGGGGTGCCGGTGGACGCCAAGGTCGCAGCAATCTTCCTGGCAACATGGCCTGACTTTCCAACGCCAGCACAGATAACACGGCCTTTAAGGCCTGCAATCAAGCGGACAGCGTCAGCGGCGCGGCTATCAAGCCCGTCCGACAGCGCCTCCAGCGCATTGATTTCGATTGTCAAAGTGCGACGCATGGCGGCGAGCAGACGCCCGTCCTCCAGCCGGTCAGAGCTAGGCTTTGTCATGGGCGGTGTTCAATCAGGACACGCGCGCAAGCGCAAGCCTGAAATGATCTGCCACCGTCGACGGTCAGCGTTTAGCTGCTCTGGATGGAAAGATGCGGAGAAGCAAAGGCAATGAATTGTTGAAGCGTTTCGGGGGTTTCGGTTTCAACGACCCGCGCTTCGCGGCCTAGGGCCGGCTCGCTGAGGCAAAACATGCATTCATCAGAACGCGTGGCGAGCTCTTCGGCAAAACGCGCAATCAAGCGATCCAGCTTGGCTGCGTCCTTTGAATTCGTCAGTCTAACCGTTGCCCGCTCCACGTCGGTCCCCATGCCCCTATCCTGCGCGCCCATACGCGCATTAACAACACCTTAATGCTCATAATTGAACGCGTGCAAGAAGCATTTTTCCAACGGGCAAGCCGCGTGCCGTAAATGCAACAGGTCTCGACGCCTGCCCGCGGATTGTCTAAACCGCGCTCAACGTGTCGACCTTATAGTTGGAGACCTGCATGACCCGCCTCGTGCTCATCCGTCACGGCCAAAGCCAGTGGAATTTGGAAAACCGGTTTACCGGCTGGGTCGACGTCGATCTGACCGAAAAGGGCGAAGCTGAAGCCCGGCGTGGCGGAGCCTTGCTGAAAGAGGCGGGATTTGAGCCGGAGTTGGCTTATACCAGCGTCCTGAAACGCGCCATTCGCACCCTCTGGTTCTCGTTGGAGGGCCTTGATCGCATGTGGATCCCGGTCACCAAGGACTGGCGTCTCAATGAGCGTCACTACGGCGGGCTCACAGGGCTCAACAAGGCCGAAACAGCTGAAAAGCATGGCGCAGGCCAGGTCCATATCTGGCGGCGCAGCTTTGATGTGCCCCCGCCGCCGCTGGCTGAAACCGACGCCTATCACCCAAGCCACGACCCGCGCTATGCCGATGTGGACCGCGCCCTCCTGCCGGCCACCGAAAGCCTTCAGACCACGCTGGTACGCGTTGAACCCTACTTCGCTGCCGAGATCGCGCCGCATCTGGCCGCCGGCAAGGACATTCTGATTTCAGCGCACGGCAACTCGCTACGGGCGCTCCTGATGGTCCTGTTCAACGTCAATTCTGACGACATCATGGGGTTTGAATTTCCGACGGGTAATCCGCTGATGATCGAGCTTGAGGGCTTGAAGCCCGTAAGCGCTGAGTATCTCGACGCAGATCGGACCAAACCGCTCCCTGCCTGCCCGTGAGCCCGCGTGAGCTGACACCAGACGACTGGCGCTATATGGATGTGGCGCTGTCTCTGGCCTTTGCCGGGCTGGGGCGCACCGCCCCCAACCCGTCCGTGGGCTGTGTCATCGTGAAGGATGAGCGCATTGTCGGAACAGGCCACACGGCACCCGGCGGTCGCCCCCACGCAGAGCCCCAGGCCCTCGCCATGGCCGGTGAAGCCGCCGCAGGGGCCACAGCCTATGTCACGCTGGAGCCCTGCGCCCACCACGGTGTGACACCTCCGTGTGCTGAAGCGCTTGTCAGCGCTCAGATTGGTGAAGTTGTCATCGCCTGCCTTGACCCCTTCCACCTGGTTGATGGGCGCGGCGTCGACATCCTCAACGCTGCAGGCATTCCTGTAGTGACCGGCGTGCGTGAGCATGAAGCGATCGAGATCAATGCGGGCTTCTTCTCGCTGCTGCGCGACAACCGCCCGCTTGTGGTCAGGGACAAGCGGCGAAGTCTTTATGACGCCGACCTTCAGATTGAACCCGGCCAGTCGATGGATGATGCGCTTGAAGCCGCAGCGGCCAGACGCCTGACACGCCTGCGCCAGAGCTGAAAACCCGCAGATGCCAGCAAGATAGCGTTAACGCGGATGTGGCAGTGTAGCCACGTGTTCTGACCCGCGCTCCCTGCGGGTGACGTGAAGAAAGCGCCCCTCAATGGTCGGCAAGCCGATCGAATACGAACCGATGAGCCAGGCCGAGGCCGACGAGGTGTGTCGTCGCCACGACTTTCTCATGTCTGGACGCATGGGCGGGCGGCGCGCGATCTTCTCCTACCGGGTGCTGACCGGGATCGACCTGTCCGGTCGCAATCTGGCCGATGCAGATCTGTGTGGCGCGATACTGGAGGGAGCGGATCTGTCGGGTACCAACCTGACCCGGGCCAATCTGTTTGCCGCCGACCTTCGACGCGCCAACCTGTCTGGTGCGGTACTCCACCGCTCTGACATGCGCGGGGCCGTACTACGGGGTGCAGATCTGACGGGGGCTGACCTGTCCCAGGCCGACCTGCGTGAAGGCGCTATCGCGCAAGTCGATAAGGAAAAGGGCCTGAGCTACATCACCTACGAGATGCGCGCCGGCGAAGCCACCGAAGCCTCGTTTAAGGGCGCAAACCTCTCCCAGACCAAGATGACCGGTGCGGTGGCCCAGTCGGCGGATTTTTCTGATGCGGTGCTGATCGGTGCGCGTCTGACCCGGGCCAATCTGCGCAACTCCCGTCTTCCAGGAGCCAATCTGGAAGGCGCAGACCTGTATGGTGCAGACCTGACCGACGCAGACTTGCGCGACTCTGTGCTGATCGGGGCGAAGATGGACATGGCACGCCTTAATGGTGCGGACATGACCGGCGCTTTCAAAGACGCGCCTCCGGCTTCAGTCGCCGACCCCGGTGGAGAAACGGCCAAGGCGCTCGATGCCCACGCCCGCTGGTGTGAGACCGGCGGCGCTGAAGGTCAGCCCTCCAGTTTTGATGGCAAGGACTTGCGCGGCCTGAAAACGCTCGCTCGCCGCAATCTCACAGCGCTCCAGGCTCGCGGAGCCGTGCTCTACGGTCTCGACATGGAAGGTGCAGAGCTGCAGGGCGCAAAGCTGTCTGAAGCCGATCTGCGCATGACCTCTCTAAGGGGTGCTGATCTGCGCGGGGCGGATCTGAAGGGCGCCAAGCTGAACAATGCAGACCTGCGTGAGGCCAAGCTCGGCCCGCTCATCCTTCCGAATGATCGCCTGCTCGCGGCCAATCTGGCTGAAGCCTGCCTGCGCTATGTGGATCTGTCGGGCGCGGACCTGCGCCATCTGGAAGCCCAGGGCGCGGACCTGTCCTTTGCCCGCCTGCACGGGGCCGATGTGCGCAAGGCGAAATTCGCCGAGGCCTTCTTTACCGGCACGCGCCTGCCCTCAGGCTTTGCTGACGCCATTGACGACATTTCCGGGGCCATTGACCTGCCGGCGGCCTAGGCGTTGAGAGCCACCGCTTGCCCACCGGGTCATCAGCCTATAAATACTCAGTTTGAGCATAAGGGTCTCTCGACCCGCAGCGAGCGCGAGTAACGCCATGGTGCCGTTTCAAAATCTCTACCGTCATGGCTTTGCGCGTGTGGCTGCCTTTGCGCCTGCGCTGAAGCTGGCCGACCCTGGTGCCAACGCCCGGACGCTGATCGAGCACGCGACCGAAGCTCACAAGGCCGGAGCTGCAGCGGCTGTTTTCCCTGAGCTATCCATTAGCGGCTATTCGATCGATGACCTGCACCATCAGACCAGCCTTCTCGACGCTGTCGAAGCGGCCTGCGATGACGTGATTGCGGCCAGCGCAAAACTGCGCCCCGTTATCGTGTTTGGAGCCGCACTTAGGTCTGGCGATCAGCTGTTCAATTGCGCCCTCGTTGTGCAGGGCGGCACGCTGCTGGGCGTGGTGCCGAAATCCTTCCTGCCCAATTATCGCGAGTTTTACGAAAAGCGCTGGTTTGCCGACGCCACCGGCCGGTTGAGCGAGACGATCACGGTCGCAGGCCACGCCGCGCCGTTTGGCACAGCTCTCATGTTTGAAGCGCGCGACATCCCCGGCTTCGTGCTCCATGCCGAGGTTTGTGAGGACTTCTGGGCTCCGGTTCCGCCGAGCACCCAAGCAGCCCTCGCCGGGGCGACGGTGATGGTCAATCTGTCAGCGTCGAACGCCACCATTGGCAAGGCGCGCGAGCGCGCGGCCCTGATCGATGCACACTCCCGGCGCACCATGGGGGCCTATGTTTTCACCGCCGCCGGCGCGGGCGAATCCACAACCGATCTGGCCTGGGATGGGCAGCTTCTGATATACGAGCTGGGTGAGTGCTTGAGCGAGGGGCCGCGCTTTGAAAATGATGGAGCCAGCGCCTGTGCCGACATCGACCTTGATCGCATCAAGGCCGATCGACTGCGCCTGTCGACCTGGCGCGATAGCGTGGCGCGGTCTGCCGAGACGTTGAGAGACTTTAAGCGGATTAGCTTTGACGGAGCCGCGGTTCTGGATACAGCATTGCCGCTGGAACGCCATATCGACCGCTATCCTTTCGTACCAGACGACGAAATGCGCCTCGATGAGGACTGTTTTGAGGCCTATAATATTCAGCTCCAGGGCCTTGTTCAGCGCCTGAATGCCACAGGGCTCAAACGAGTGGTGATCGGCGTTTCTGGCGGCCTTGATTCCACCCAGGCCCTGATCGTCGCTGCGCGTGCCTTTGACCGGCTGGGACTGGATCGGAGCGGCATCATTGCGGTCACCCTGCCCGGCTTTGCCACCAGTGAGGGGACGCGGTCCAACGCACTGGACCTCATCAAGGGGCTCGGCGCGACCCACCGCGAGATCGATATCCGGCCGGCGTCTGAACGCATGCTGAGCGATATCGGTCATCCCTATTCGGAAGGCGGCAAGACCTACGACGTGACATTCGAGAATGTGCAAGCGGGTCTGCGCACTGATTATCTGTTCCGCATCGCCAACCATCAAGACGGGCTGGTGATCGGCACCGGAGACCTGTCCGAGCTGGCGCTTGGATGGTGCACCTATGGTGTCGGCGACCAGATGAGCCATTACAATGTGAATGCCGGGGTCGCTAAAACGCTGATCCAGCACCTCATCGCCTGGGCGGCGCGCCGTGATGAGTATGGGCCGGAGGTGTCCACGACGCTGATGGCGATCCTCGGGACCGAGATCTCGCCAGAGCTGATCCCGGCTGAGGACGGCGGAGCCATCCAGTCCACGCAGGACGTGATCGGCCCCTACCCGCTGCAGGATTTCACCCTGCACCATGTGGTGCGCTACGGGTTTGAACCGGCCAAGATCGCCTTCATGCAACAGGCCGCCTGGGGCAAGGCAGACCGCGGCGCGTGGCCGGCGCATGTGGCCGATGCCGACCGGCGCGACTACACCATGGCCGAAACCCTGAAATGGCTGGAAGTCTTTGCAAAGCGCTTCTACGGCCAGAGCCAGTTCAAACGCTCAGCGACGCCCAATGGCCCCAAGCTCACCAGTGCCGGTGCCCTGTCTCCACGCGGTGACTGGCGCATGCCATCGGACAGCTCAGCGCGCGTCTGGCTGGACGCGATCGAGGCCTTGAAACAAGAGCTTCTTTAGGGCCCGAACTCCCGAGTGCGCAGCGATCTAAAGAGCTTGCGTAGAATAAAGCCAAATCCTCGTGGAGGCCCCGGCTCTGAGGCTTTGCCTTGGCTGGGGTTTCAATAAATTTCAAACCAAAACGCCCTGAGCCCATCAGGCTCGCAAGGTGAACAGCCGCCCGCAGCAAGCGGAGCCTGCCCCCGCGCAGCGAGGCGCGAAAATCCGGACGGTTTTGAGCCTTAGAAAGAAAGAAAAAGGCGCGCCAGCGGGGAGACCGGCGCGCCAGTTTGTCAATCGGGGAACGAAAGAAAGAGGGGTCGACCGAACGCCTGAGCGTGGGGGGAGGGACGATGAGCGTCCGGCCGACCCGCCAGGGTTTTAGGCCGCGTCGGCCTTGCCACCCTGGATAAGCTTGGTGCCGGATTTCCCATTGATGGAAATCTGGCGCGGCTTCTTGGCTTCAGGGATTTCACGCTCAAGGCGGACCTGAAGCAGGCCGTTGCGAAGGTCGGCACCACGCACTTCAACATTGTCAGCAAGGTGGAAGCGGCGCTCAAACGAACGCTCGGCAATGCCACGATGCAGGAAGTTGCGGTCTTCGCCTTCGCTCGGCGCGCGCTTGCCGGAAATCGTCAGAACGTTTTCCTGAACCTGAATGTCGAGATCCTCTTCACCGAAACCGGCCACGGCCAGTTCGATGCGATACTCGTGCTCGCCAAGCTGTTCGATATTGTAGGGCGGGTAGCCAGCACCGGGCTCTTGCTTGGCCGCAGTGTCAATCATGTCCGCAAGCCGATCAAAGCCGACAATGGTGCGGTACAGAGGCGAGAAATCAGTCGTACGCATAGGGGCGATCCTCCTAAAAGCGATCCTTGCGCCGCGTAAGGCGCGTCAATTCCAACAAAGCCGCTGATCGGTGCCGGCCCATCATGGCCCCGGTCGTTTCAGCGATGTTCGAGACCCCATCTGGCGGCCTCGTGATATTGAGTTGGGAAATGGTTTTTCGCTGTGCAAGGGGTCAGCGTCACCTGATTGCCAACTTGCACATTTTATCAGCCTGTCAGACACTTCGATCTTATTGCGCTGCTTGAGGATTTTCTTCGCCATGTCGTCCAGAATTTTTTTTGCAATCGCCCCTTCCCTCGCTGTTTTTCTGGCGGCCTGTGGCGGCGACCAGCCCGCGCCTGAGACTGAAAATGAGGCAGCTGAAACCAGCGAGGTCGCACCTGTAGAGCTTTATGATGCCTCCACCCTGACAGCCGCCATTGAGGGCCCGTGGCGCAGCGAGGAGGCCCGGGCGCGCGATCAGTTCAGAAATCCGGCTGAAACGCTGAGCTTCTTTGAGATTGATCCGGCATCCGCCGTGGTTGAGGTCTGGCCTGGCGGCGGCTGGTATACCGATATCCTCGCCCCCTGGATTGCGGCCAATGGCGGGCAATACATTGCCGCCTGGACGCCGATCGCGGACGGCGATACTGGCGCGCAGAGCTTCCAGGATCGCTTCATGGCCCGGTTTGACGAGGACGTGTTCGGCACCGCTCAACTCGTCGAGTTCGGTCCGGGCGCCAATGAACTGGCAGAACCGGACAGCGTGGACGCCATCGTCACCTTCCGGAATATCCATTCGGTGCTGCGGCGCGGCTTTGCTGAGACCGCCTTTGAAAGCTACCGCACCGCGCTCAAGCCCGGCGGCGTCCTGGGTGTTGTGGCCCACCGCCAACCCGCCGGCGCGGTCCAGGATCCGCGCGCCAGCAACGGCTACGTCCAGCAGGACTATGTCATCGCATTGGCGACCGAGGCCGGGCTGGAGTTCGTAGGTTCCAGCGAAATCAACGCCAATTCTGCCGATACCGCCGATCATCCCTTCGGAGTCTGGACGCTGCCGCCGGTGTTGCGCAATGCCGCATTTG
Organism: Maricaulaceae bacterium EIL42A08; assembly: GCA_024178355.1. Taxonomy (GTDB): domain Bacteria; phylum Pseudomonadota; class Alphaproteobacteria; order Caulobacterales; family Maricaulaceae; genus Oceanicaulis. The sequence continues at coordinate 12,028 of JAMZNZ010000004.1, forward strand.
GTGAGGAGGCCGATCCAGACTTTGACTCTGAGCGCTACCGCGCCATCGGTGAGTCAGACCGCATGACGCTGTTATTCCGCAGGCCGGACGCCGACGTGACACCGGCGGGTGACAGCGAATGATCACCCCGCTTGCTGGTGTCTTGGTCGCCATGGCTCAAGCGACAGCGCCGGGGCCGGATGCCCGCTCGGCACCCCTCGACGACGTGTTCATCTTCTGGACGGACTATCAGATGATGGCTGCGGACGAGCGCGATGCCTTTGACCTGAGCTACACGCTGGACGCCCCGCTGCGCGGTGACGGTCAGGCTTACCGCTTCTGGGTTGAGGAGGGTGCGAAGCGCTTTATTGAGCTTGATGCGTCACGCCCCATTACGCCGCCAGATACAGACGCCTTTGAGCGCGGCTACCGCCTTTTCACCGATGCACCGCGCGGTGCTGTCCGCGTTGAGATGCGCCTGACGCTGCCCGCGCCAACGCGCACCGACTACGATTTGGCCGAGCTGGAAGCTGCACTGGCGCAGGCTGGCAACGCCATGCGCCAAACGATGGGACTGCGCGCGCTTTTCATGCCGCGTCTGGACACAGTTCGGTTCGCATTTGACGGACCTGCACCCGAGGCGGAATTTGTCATGGACAATGGCACAACACGCACCATCCAGGCCGTGTTCAGCAGCGATATTCTAGTCACACCGGACGAGGGTGAAAGCCGGGGAGCAAAAGGTATTCGGTTTGGCACGGCCCCGCTCTACGCGGTTCTGGAAACCCGACGCTAGACGGTTGCAGGCTTCAAAAATTCAAGCGCGGCCGCATGAAGCTCCGGGCTGGACGCGGCGACCACCTGCCCGCCAGCCTGGCAAGTTCCGCCGCGCCAATTGGTAATGACGCCGCCTGCCCCCGTCACGATCGGGATATGAGCCGCCACGTCCCAGGGTTTCAGCCCACTTTCAATGACCAGATCAATCCCGCCCAGAGCAAGTGCGGCATAGCCATAGGCATCAAGACCAAACCGTCGCACCTTCGCCTGTCTGGCGATGGCGTCAAAGGCTGTCGCCTCGTCGCCGTGAAAAAGGCCTGGATCGGTCGTGGACAGGATCGCATCGTCCAGCCGCGTGACACCCTGACGGACGCGGATGCGCTCCGGCGAGCCGCCGCGCGACAGCCAGGCGGCATCATGCGCGATGCCGGTGAACCGCTCGCCTATAAAGGGCTGGTCAAGGACAGACAACCGGGGGCCGCTAGTGTCGGAAAGCGCAATCATCACCATCCAGGTAGGAAGGCCGGCGATAAAGGCGCGCGTTCCATCTATGGGGTCGATAACCCAGGTCCGGCCATTGCGCGCAACGCGTTCAGCTTCCTCTTCGCCGAGGACGCCGTCGTCTGGATGGTTGTCGCTGATAAGTGAGCGCAGCTGTCGCTCGATACCGCGGTCGGCCGCGGTGACCGGGTCAAACTCTTGTCCCGGCTTGGCATCTGCTGGCGTCCCGACGCGGAAATATTCCAGCGCAATGGGACGCGCAGCATCAGCGAGGCGTTCGGCAAACGCCAGATCTTCCTTGGAAGACATGACGCTCGCGTCTTGGATCACGCTGCAGTTTCGTCCGAGCGGGTCTCAGGATCGAGCGAGCGTGCAAGCTCAAGCAGGCGGCGGCGCGGACGCTCATTGAGCTTGTAGTAAGCCCGAACGAGGTCCAGCGTCTCTTTCTGCGAAAGGATATCGGAGGCGATCTCTTCGCCCTCGGGCACAGCAGAATGACCGCTGCCCTGAATGCCTTCGTAGAAATACTGCACCGGTACATCAAGCGCTTCAGCGATTTCAAACAGACGGCTCGCGCTTACCCGGTTGGCACCGCTCTCGTACTTCTGGATTTGCTGGAAACGGATACCCACGGCCTCAGCGAGCTGCTGCTGGGTCAGACCAAGCAGACGACGCCGACGCCGAATGCGCTTGCCAACGTGGTGATCGATTTCATTCGTCATCGATTTATTCCTTAAAACTCAGCCCGGACGTCACTGTTTTAGACTGGATTCGTCCACAAATGAACACACCCCAAAGCAGATATACCCATTCGCCCAATAAGTGAATATGACAATTAAATTTCAGGCAATGGAGTTGCCGCCAAGTCACTCAGCCGCAAGGCTGACTCCCTTCGCTTCAGCAACCATGCGGCGCGTCCAATCTGCAAAGCTTTCGCGCAGAGCGGTGAAACCACGGGACTTGGTGACCGTCGCCTCTTCCAGATAAAGTCCGCGATTGATTTCAATCTGCAGCGCCTGCACGCCCGCAGACGGCTGGCCGTAGTGCTCGGTCGTATATCCGCCAGCATAGGGCCGGTTTCGCACCACCGCAAAACCGAGATCGCGAAAATGAGCCTCGGCTCGTGCAACCAGAGCCCTGGAGCATGACGCGCCATATCGATCCCCAAGAACGATATCCGCACCACGGGCGCTAGCTGACGGCATGGAATGACAGTCGATAATGATGGCTTCGCCAAACAGTGCGCGAGCTGCAGCAATTTCCGCATTCAGCCGCTGGTGGTAGGGCCGGTAGCAGGCCGCAATCCGTTGGCGGGCCTCATCATAGGAGATCGGACCGCGATAAAGCGGTCGGCCATCCGCAGCCAGGCGCGATACCACGCCAAGCCCAGCCGACGCGCGCGCACTCGGCGGCCCGATGGCACCAGACGGCGTGTCATAAAACATCGCCGGATCAAGCTCATTCGGGGCCCGGCTGGGGTCGATGAAAACGCGCGGGAAACGGGCCGCCAGGAAACTGGCTCCCAAAGAGGCGGGATCGCCGACAATCTCGTCCACGTAGGCATCTTCAGACCGGCGCAGTGTGGCGAGCGGTGGTACGCAGGCTTTCAGAAAGCCCGCCGGATAGTCACGACCCGAGTGCGGTGACGTAAAAACATAGGGCGTCGTTCGCGCAACCGGGGTTGAGACGTGCACAGGCGGCCCTTCCGGCCACGGCTCGCTAAAAGCGAAGGGAGATATTTGATCAGCCACGGCGAATAATTTGGGGTGTGGCTAGACCGGGGTCAATCTGTCGCCGCGTCGCAGGTAAATCGCAGTTTGTTCAGCGGACCTTTACCCTATGGGTGTATGGTTCGAGGTGGTGGAATTAGATTAAGGGGGCGGCAATGGCCCGCATTCTTCTTGCTGAAGACGATGATTCAATGCGCGATTTCCTGGCCAAGGCACTCCAGCGTGCCGGTCATGAAGTTGCGTCCGTAGCCGATGGCGAAGAAGGCCTGGACGAGCTGGGTGATGAAGCCGGGCGCTACGAACTCCTGCTAACCGATATCGTCATGCCTGGCGTTGACGGTATTGAGCTGGCCCGGCGTGCCGCTGAGGTCGATCCGGGGCTGAAGATCATGTTCATTACCGGCTTTGCAGCCGTGGCCCTGAGCGCAGGCTCTGACGCGCCGAAAGACGCCAAGGTTCTGTCCAAGCCCTTCCACTTGCGCGACCTGGTGGACGAGGTGGCGAAGGTGGTGGAAGCCGCCTGATCATCGCCAGCCATAGTCAGGCAAGAAAAAGCCCGCCTGGGAAACCAGGCGGGCTTTCTCGTCCAGGCCAGCGAGCCTAGCGAGGATCTGGTGGATTATGCTCCATCAGAAACTCGGTTGCCGCCTCCAGCGTAATCTGACGGGTCCGCTGGAAAAGCAGGTTGTGGCCGTCGCCTTCAATCGCGACGTACTCAACCGGCTTGCCCGCTTCACGCACAGCGTCATACATGATCTCGGCCTGCTCTACAGGAACGATATCATCCTCTACGCCATGGATAAGCAGGAGCGGAATGTCAGTGTTGTCGATATTGCGCAGCGGCGAGATCGCAATCATCTGATCACGCTGGGTACGCCAGTCGCCTATATACTCGGTCCAGTAGTCAACAGCGCCGGCACCACCGGGCTGATCTGCCTGCCAGTCCATCATCGTGAAGATGTCAGACACGGGCGCGCCAGCGATCGCACACTGGTAGAGCTCTGGGGTCAGGGCGTAGCCGGCAAGCGCGGCGTAGCCGCCATAGGACCAGCCCCAGATGCAGGCTCGATCTGCGTCAATGACACCTTGTTCGGCAAAGTGCAGAACAGCGTCAGAGACGTCATTCTGCATTGCGCGGCCCCACTCGCCGTGACCTTCACGTACAAAGTCGAGCCCTGAACCGCCCGAACCACGGAAGTTCGGCTGGAACACCGCGTAGCCCATATCGGCGAACGGTTGGGCAAACAGCGGATCAAAGCCGTAGGTGTCGCGCGCCTGCGGGCCGCCGTGTGGCACGACCAGGAAGGGCAGATTTTCAGCCGGACGGTCATTTGGCAGCGTGAGATATCCCCACAACGGCATGCCATCACGGGCCGTATACTCCACGATCCGAACCGGATGCACCCGCTCCTGCGGAACCTCCGGGTAGGCCGTCGCCATGAAGTCGAGCGACCCTGAGGACCGGTCCAGCAGATAGTAATCCTGCGTGGTATCTCCGCCAGAGACGGAAATCACCATGCGATCACCAGACATGTCCCACGAAGTAATGGTAACGTCTGAAAGCGGGAACAGGTCATCAAGCTGCGACTGAAGGGCCGCAAACTCTTCATCAAACCAGACATTTTGCTGGCGCTGTTCAGCCCAGGTCGCCCCAATCACGAGACCGGTACGCCAATCGGTCCGGAAACCACCGAGGTCAAAACCATTGGTGTCCACGTGCGGACCGGAAATCTCGCCGGTGTCAGGATGGAACAGGTAAGCTGCGACCTCATCGCGATCGCGCAGCTGTGAAAACCAGATACCGCGACCCTGAACATCCTCACCTACAAGGTTGGACATCGCAGACAGCGCGCGGCGACCCCGGCGGCCAAAGCGCTCAAGTGTATAGCCTTCTTCATAAATCAGGTCGCGTGAACGCCCTTCATACTGGAAGACCTTCCAGGAGCTGGAGTCCGTGTCGAAGTCCTGGCGGAGCAAAGGTTGTGTCTGGCTTTCATCAAGCAGCCAGTTCGACGTGAAACGCGTTCCGCGGATCAACCGGTCGGTATCGCCATCATCGAGATTGTAGCGATAAAGCGTGAACACAAAGGCGCGGCTACCGGCCCCGCGAGAAGCCGTCACGGAGTTGCCGACATCCTGAACGGTGCGCGCACTGATGACGATCTCGTCAGGGTCTGACGGGAGCAGCGACTCAATGCTCGCATCGGCGGGAAACTCGAGGTAATCGCGCTCTTCAAGATCGTAGATGACCCGGCGTGCAAAATCAGAATCTTCCGTGGAACCGCCGGGAATCCGGACACGTTCACGGTAGACAATCATGATGTAGCGGTCGCTCATCCACTGAACGCCGAACAGAAGTTCGTCGTCGATATTCTGGGAGAAGCCAGGAATCGCAAACGGTCGCTCGGACTGATCGATGCGGGTGATAACCGCATACATCTGATCTCGCTCGGCACCGGTGATAAAGGCAATCCGCTCTCCGTCCGGAGAGATATTCATCGAGCTGATATTCGAAAGCCGTGAATAGGCCTCCAGCGGCACAACGGTCTGGGCCGAAGCTGGCGCAGCAAGGCCTGTGGCCATGAGCGGCGCAGCGATCGCAGCACCCACAATTGCGCCTATACCGCGTTTGAGGCGGTTGATGACGTCCATGATGTTCCCCTTCATTTTCCCCGCCGCGAGTGTTGCAGCGTGGCTTTATGTGGGACAGAGATTATCGCATGAGCTTCGCGCGACAAGCGTTGAGGTTACATTTTGGTGAGCTATGAGCCATGTTTTGCATGTCTATCGGGGTGGCGTGGTGCCGCAGGGCGCGCGATAGTGGCTTTCGCCGATTAAAGGACAAGAGGGTAACGACCATGTTCCGTGTATTGTTTGCTGGCAGCTGCCTGGCTTTATCTGTTGGCGCAGGTCCGGCGCTGGCTCAGGAGGCCGATTCGGCCAGATCCGAACTCATGGCGAGGTGCGCGCAGATTGAATCTGATGCCGCACGTCTCGCATGTTTCGATATGGCGATGCGCGGTGGCGTGGCTGCTGCACGCCGGGCCATTGAAGAAGTCAATCGTGCAAATCCGTCCGCGCCGGTGGGAACCGGCACCGCGCCGCGCATGCCGGCGTCAGCGCCGTCGACAGCCTCTGGCACTCAGGCTCAGGCCGAAAATGAGGCTGGCGAGTTCGGGCGCGAGAGCGGTGGAGGCTTGAACCTGCCCGGCTTGCCGTCAGTGTCTGTGCCGAGCCTTCCTGATTTCGGCCGCGCTTTTGAAGGCGGCGCTGATCTGGCCGATGCCGAGCAATCGGGCCGGTCCATTCCGGACACGCAAATCCTCGAGCGCGACGCAGATGGTGATCCCGACCGCGTCCTGATGGTGGTGGATCGTATGTCCACCCATGGCTACAACACCAAGCGTTTCCACATGACCAATGGTCAGGTCTGGGAAGTTACTGACGGCTTTCGTTTTTCGGTGCCGCGCAATACAGACGAAATGACCGCAGAGATCCGTACAGCGGGTGCGGGCGGCTACTTCCTCCGTCTTAATGGCGAGGGCCGCGCCATCCGCGTTCGCCGGATCGACTAACCCTTCCCTTCTGCCACACCAACAAAAAGCCCGCGCCATCCGGCGCGGGCTTTTTTGCGTCTTTTCGAATGGTGAAACAGCAGCCGCGCTAAAGGTCGCAAGTCCCTTGGGCCCGGCCAGAAAAGAAAAGGGCCCGCACCAGATGGTGCGGGCCCCAGTCTTAGGGTTCTAGATCGGCGAGCCGATTAGAACTGCTTGGTGACGTTCACGAAGAGACGACGGCCAAGCAGGTCGTAACCCGAGCCCAGCTGAGCGTTCGACGATGCCTGGGTGGAACCCGAAGCATTCTGGTCGATGATCGCAGGCTCATCATCAAAGATGTTGTTCACACCAGCGCGAACAATCCAGGTGTCCTGAGAGTAGGTCACCGAGAGGTCGTGGTAGAACATAGCGTCCTTGGACGTCACCACCGACGAGAAGTCGAGGTACGGAGTCGAAGGATCGTCCGTCTGGACACAGCCTGCAAGCTCACACGATGCGTAGACACGCTGGCCATACGGGAAGGCCGCACCCGGAGTTGTGTCGTTGTAAATCGACGCCTGCTCACCGACGTAACGGGCACGCCACAGGGCGGACCAGTCACCACGGCTAACGCGGGTATTGACCGTACCGCGCCATTCCGGCGCACCCCAGTCACCAACCTGGTTGTTCACAACCGACTGGTCCGTGGTCTGGCTGAGGATCTCATCAGACCAGGTCCAGACGGTGTTCACGTCCAGGTTAAAGCCACCGAAGAAGCTTTCCGGAACGTCGTAGTTGAAACGACCGTTGAAGTCAGCACCGGAGATTTCCGAACGGGACACGTTGAACGGCGTATTGTCCACGAAGGACAGCAGGCCGGTGTTCGGGTCACGCTGACGGCGTGCACAGAACGGGTCGTTCGGGAAGTTTGGCGAGTTGTAGCACTGGCCCAGGGAGAACGCGGTGCCCGGGATCGCGATGGAGTCTTCCACCTCGATGTTGAACACCGTGAAGCCCAGGGTCAGGTCGAACGCGTCGATGAACGGCTGTTCGAACACGGCGCCGTAGGAGTAGGCCGTTGAGGTTTCCGGATCGAGACCCGGGTTACCTGCACGGAAGGACTCGATGGACGGAACGCCGTTCAGGCCGAGAGCCGTCGGGTCAACACCTTCTGCGATACAGTTGGCGATAACCTGCGGGTCACGGTTGTCTTCGGTCGGATCGTAGACACCGGCATTGTTTGCCGCGGACGGAACCACGCACGGATCAGCAAAGCCCGAGGTGAAGCCGGTCTGACCGCCCAGGAAGAGTTCGCGAACGTTCGGCGCGCGGAAAGACGTGCCGTAGGTTGCGCGGAAGGTCAGGAAGTCGGTTGGCGACCAGGAGCCACGTGCCGAGTAGGTTTCATTCTGACCATAGAACTCGTGATCGGTCAGACGCGCTGCCAGATCGATGGTGAGGTCTTCAGCAAAAGCCTGGCCAGCAAGGACCGGGATCGACGCTTCGCCGTAGACTTCGAACAGGCCCACGTCACCACGAGAGTTACGGTCTGCAAAGAAGCCAGCTGCGCGGCCCTGACCAGCAACAGTGTCAACACCGGAGTCGATGCTGTCATTGCGCCATTCAGCACCCACCACAACGTTCAGATCGCCAGCCGGCAGAGCCAGGATCGGACCGGTGACAAAACCACCGAGGGTCTGCTGGTCAACCAGGGTCGTCACAGTGCGCTCAATCTCAAGATATTCACGCTCTGCAGCCGAAGCGAAGCCAACATTGGTCTGGCCGTCATTCGGATAGAGACCTGCGGCGAAGAGGTTAACCGGCACACAGCTGTCCGGACCCAGGAAGCCGAAGAGTTCCGCATCCTGCGGCGTGCCGCAGACGATGTTGCCATTACCATCATCACGCGAGGTATAGATGGTGTGACGCAAACGGTCTTCGTCGATTGCCGGACGCGAGGAGTAGCCCATGGAGCGGGTGTAACCGCCGAAGACTTCCCAGGACCATTCCGGTGCATTCAGAGCCGCCAGATCACCGGTGAAACCACCGATGAGACGGGTCTGCTGAACTTCAATGTCAATATTACTGCGCTCAACAGGCGAGGCGAAGATCGGAACAACGTCGACGCCAAACGGGTTGAACGGGTTGGAGGCCGGCACGGTGGCGAAGATCTGGCCGTGGTAGCCACTCTTTACAGCCGTCTGGCTGTTGGAGTGCGAGGCTTCAACAAAGGCATTGATGCCCTCTATGCCGAAGATCGGCTCCAGGTCACGGTCCGCGGTGAAGAAGAGCGCCATACGCTGGGACTGCGGGATGATGTCATCGGCACCTTCCAGGTAGGACGAGCGATAAGCTTCGTCCGTGGAAGTCCCCGTACCGAAGCCGGTACCAGCTAGCAGTGGACGGTCTTCGCCACCGTTGCGGTAAACGTCAACACCGAAGAGCGCCGGATCATAAAGCGAGAAGTCCAGGTTGCCGTCCTGGAAGGCCGAGTAAACACGGATACGGTTGATGATCGAGCCTTCACACTCGGAGAGCACATTGCCGTCGGCATCCAGTTCGATGTCGCGCGAGCAGTAGGTGTTCTCGTTCGGGTCAAATGCCCAGTCGCGGTCCTGAACTTCAAGTGCGGTCTGGTTGAAGAATTCCATTGCGAACATGAAGGACGAGCGCTCGGTGGAGTCACCCATCAGGATGTTCCAGCGCTGGGAGTCACCGCCGGACTGTTCCGGGACGCTCACAAAGCCGTCGACCTGCAGGCCGTCAAAGTTGTCACGCAGGATAACGTTCACCACGCCAGCAACAGCGTCAGAACCGTAAACGGACGACGCGCCATCGAGCAGGATGTCGATGCGCTGGATGATGGAGGACGGGATCAGGTTCACGTCAGGAAGGGCCGGAGCACCTTCCACACCAGCCGGTGCGAAACGACGGCCGTTAATGAGAACCAGCGTACGGTCAGCCGAAAGGCCACGCAGCGACACGTTGTTGGCACCCGGGCCACCGTCGGTCACGAAGGACGAGGTGATGGTGCTGTCGAGCTGCACGCCCTGAGCCACGGTGGTCTGCTGCAGGATCTGTGCGGTGTCGATCAGACCGGAGTCACGGATCTCTTCCGAATCGATAACCTGAAGCGGTGCGGTGGAGGTGAAGGAGTCACGACGAATACGGGAACCCGTAACGACGATCGTATCTTCCTGCTCTTCCGCCTGTTCTTCCTGGTCGTCCTCATCAGCTTCCTGAGCCATGGCAGGCGATGCAGCCAGACCAACAGCGAAGAAGCCAGCGAGGATGGTGGAACGCAGAAGGCGTTCTTTATCCCAATTGCTCACGATCATTCCCCTTAGTTTTGGATCGTTACCACGACGCGCATGCGCAGTGGCATCGTGCGGATGCATCCACACTTGCACCGGACTATGCGAACACAGACAGCCGTCAGTAAAGCGCGACACGCACTCTTATTCATGCTTCCAATGGCTTTGTCGCAAGATTGTTGCACAAACGCCATAGTCGGCCCGAAGTCGATTAACCTTAACGCAACCAATTGAGAATGCTTGGAATGCCCGACAACCCACTTCGCGAAACACTGGAACGGTACGCAACGGCCACAGATGGGCCGACGCCGGATCGCCCTGAAGTGCCTTATGCCATCTTCGTGACACCAAGAAGCGGAAGCACCTGGCTGGCCGAGCTTATGCGCGACCACGGGCTCGGGTTTCCAGACGAATGGCTGAATTTCGCGCGCCAGGAAGCCAACATCCGCAAGCATGGGCGGCGCGATCTCGCTGGCTACCTTCTCAGCACGTTGTCAGAGCATGAAGGCCCGTCAGGGGCATCGGGCGTGGAGCTACCGCTGTTGCAGCTTATGTATGCGTTTAATTTAGATAATATTTTCAATATTTTAAGTCCAAAAACGAGGTTTGTATATTTACGCCGCTCGAACATAGTAAGACAGTCGATTTCGATGCATGTTGCCAAACAGACCGGTGTCTACCACGTCAGTGACGCCGATAGCCGATGGGCGGTGAGCGGTGAGCGGTGACCAGCTGGTGTACAGCCCGGCGGGTATAAAAGAGCAAATCCAAGGCATTCTTCACGACGAAATCTGGTTCGAGCGCATGTTTGATCGCCAGGCAATGCAGCCTCTGCGCCTCACTTATGACAACCTTAAAGAGGCTCCCGGGGAGACGATTGCCAGCATTGCGTCATTTCTTGGGGTCAAAGCGCACACCCCCGAGCAAAGAACGACGCGTGCAAGCCCGGTCACCCACGATGACGCTGCGCAATGGGAGGCCCGCTTCCTCAACGAAGAGGCAGACTTCCTGAAACAAGCCCTGAGCCAGCGACCTCAGCTTTAGCCAGCAGCCCCGATTTCAGACCTGTGAGACCCGAAATCCGATCCAGTTCCCGGTGCTACACGCTTGCGAGCCAAAGGCAGATTGGCCTGCGCAGTGGACACGATTGACAGCGCGTATCTGGAAGCCCTATTACCCTCCGCTCTCACGGGTCTGCACGGCTCGGGAAAGCTTGAAGGCGAACCGCTTTTCAAGGGCGCGTAGCTCAGTTGGTTAGAGCGCTACGTTGACATCGTAGAGGTCACAAGTTCGACTCTTGTCGCGCCCACCATTTTCCTGTCCTTCCTCCCATCCGGTCAGTCGGTCCTCGCTCACGCTGCGGGCGGGCGGTCGCCCTTGCGAGCGCTAAAGCGCTCGGACATGCCTCATCCTGCAACGCCACAAGACCTCAGCGATGGTCTCGAGCGATAGGTGGCATCTAAGTGGGCTGACATCGCGCCCGACTGAGCGGACGCGAAAGAGGACAGGCAACGCAGCCTAGAACAACGCCTTTTCAAGCTCGCGTTCATAACGCTTGAGCTTGTTGCGGGCTTTGCGCCATTCCAGCCAGAGGAAGGCCACCTTCGGCCCCTCCACCAGATAGCGCCTCCACATGCGCCTGGGTTCTTCAGCGAGGCGATGAAGCCATTCAAGGCGGGCGCGCTGCATCCAATTGGGCGCGCGACGCGCCTCTCCGGACAGGAAATCAAGCGAAGCGCCAACACACAGCCCGACACCGGTGCAGTCGCCACGGTCCAGACACGCCTCTGCCACCAGCTCCTGCTGGGGTGAGCCGACGCACAGGAACACGAAGCGCGCAGGGTTCTTCGCCACGAATTTCGCGCACGCAGCAATGGCTTTGGGATTATCCTTCAGGCCCATGGGCGGCTCGTGCCAGCGCACATCGGTCAGGCCATAACGGGCCTTAACACCCTCAACGACAGACTGACTGCCGCCAATGATGGTCACGGTCTCGTCTGGCTCAATAGCGGTTTCGAACAGGCGCTCGGTCAGGTCAGACCCTGGCGTCACGTCGACCTTTTCGCCCGACATGGCCGCGATCATTTCAAGCACGCGGCTATCGCAAACGGTCAGCCAGGCTTGCGCGTAGAGCGGGGCAAGCACCCCATCACGGCGCAGGCGCACCAGGTGGTCGACATTCGGCGTGACCACAAACTCAAACGGCTTGGACGGGTCGCGCTCGGTGATGCGCTGAACCGCGGTATCAAAGCTGATCCGGTCAAAGACTGAATTTAAAAACCAGATATGACGCGCCTTGCGGCGGCGATCGCCCTCACCCTCGGGGCGGGGATCACCAGCAGGAGCTGCCTTGAGCAGGTCTTCCAAAGACGTGTGCGCGTTCATGAGTCCCGTTTTGCTCCACAGATCACTGTTTCAAAACGGACTGCGCAAAATGCATACCGCATCCAAACCGGGCCCGGCGCGCATCATGACAGGTAAGCCATGTTTGAGAGCCCGCAATGCCCCTGTCCCGCCCGTTAATCACAGCCCTTTGCGCAAGCGCGGCTGCGGTCCTTGGGGCTGCGCTGCTCACCAGCGAGCCACCGCGCAGCACCGCTGTGGTCGAGGTGCAGCTAGGCCCGATACTTGTTGCCTTCGGCAGTCAAAACGACGCGATCAGCGTGCGGGCCGAAACGTGCCTGCGCCAGGGGTGCCCTCTCTTAAGCGTCAGAAACAGCCTGGTGTCAGGCCCCACGCTTCAAGGCGCGCCAGGCGAAACGGGCCGGGTGCAGCGCCTGCAGCCCATCGCGCTCGAGACAGGCCGGCTCTCCGCACAAGGCGCTGGCAATCTCCTCAGCCAGGAGGGGCGCGTGAGCGAAGCCTCTCGCTCCCAAAGCACTGAGCAGGACTGGACCGCTGAGGCCCTGCCCGACACCTGACGCAGGCACCCCGCCCCGGCGCGCGGTATCGCGCCACAGCCCGTCAAATCTCTCATCGGGGGACGGTCCGCAAAGCGGCAGGCGATCGGCCACAGCCGCGCGAACGCCGCTCCAGACTTCACGGCAATCGGTCAGCCCCAGCTTTAACGGGGCCTCGCTCGCGGTCTGGCGCAGCGCAGCCTCCCCCTCTGACGCGGTGCCCGCATCAGCGCCTTTGACATGGGTTGCCCCCACCAGCACCTCACCGCGAGCCATCGGAGCCACATAGCCCCCCCACGCCGCCGGAGCCTGCAAGCGATCGTCCGTGCCAAAACGGGCCACCTGCCCGGCCGTGGCTTCAAGGTGCAAGGACCCCAGCCCGCTTGCCGCATACCCGCCAGCGACGATGGCCGTTTCAAACGGCCCGTAGGTCGCCTGGTTGGCATCGCTCAGCCTCCAGCCGCCTTCATTGCGCGACAGCCCGACAACCTGGCAATCAACCGGCTCCAGAGCGCCTGCGAGGCCGCGAACGATTGTACCCGGATCAAAGCTGCCCGCTGCCTCCATCCAGAGCCCGGCCCTGACTGGAACGCCCATACGCTGACTTGCGGCATCAGCGTCAACCCAGGTGAAGCGATCATCGAGACGATCTGCAAGCGCTTGCAAACGGGCCAGGCCCTTTTCATCCTCGGCACATCGCAACACCCCGGACGCGTCCAGCCAGCCATGCTGGCGATACAGGTTGGACGCGTAGTCAAAAGCAGCCAGAAGCGCACGATTATGGGGCCGATCGGCAGCCTCAAGCCGCGGCGTCAAAAGACCAAGCGGTGCCCCAGACGCGCCCTTCGCCCAGCCGCCCTCTGCAAACACGGTCGGTGTTCGACCCCGCCGCGCCAACGCTTCAACCAGCGAGGCCGCCGCGATCCCGCCACCGATAATCGCAATGTCGCCAGACGCAGGGGCCGGTTGGGCGAAACCTGCCTCTTCCACCTCAGAGGCATCGCCAGAGTAGATCGCTTCGAGGCGCTCTCGCTTACGGCCAAATCCGGGGCGCTTCTCCACCGCAAAGCCAGCCTCAGCCAGCCCCCTGCGGACAAAGCCGGCAACGGTAAAGGTGGCCGCTGGCGCGCCTGGTCTGGACAGGCGCGCGATGTGTGAGAACAGCTCTGGTGTCCACATGTCAGGATTTTTGGCGGGCGAAAACCCGTCGAGAAACCAGGCGTCGGCCTTGAAGCTCATATTGGTGAGCGCCGCGTGGCTTTCATCATGAAACACGGTCAGCGTGATGCGGCCATCGGCGAAGCCCCGGCGGTGGGCACCCTTTTGGGGCGATGGCCAGCTTTGAAGAAGCGGCGTGGCCAGCGGCTCCAGTTCCGGGAAGGCCGCCAGGGCCCGAGCTGCGTGCTCGCGGTGCAGAGGCCAACCCTCCACCGACACAAAGTGAAGCCGGGCGTCAGGCCTGGCGTGGCGTAGAAACTGCTGCGAAAGCGCGAGAAAATTAAGGCCCGTCCCAAAGCCCAGCTCCCCCACCACGGTCAGGTCATCATTAAATCGCTCTGGAAATCCGGCCCCGGCCAGGAAGACGGCTCGGGTCTCCTCCAGCCCGTTCTCTGCCGAGAAATAGACGTCACCGCTCAGGTCGGATACAGGACCACCCTCCCCCCAGGACAAGGCGGCGTGCGGGCGTTTGAGCGTGTGGAGATCTGTGTCAGCCATGGCTTGCCATGCCAAAGCTTTGTCGCGCTTTCAAGCGCGCAGATAACAAGAACAAGAAAAGGCCGCCCGCATTGACTGCGAGCGGCCCGGGCCGGGTTTGGTCCCGGTTCTTCGCTATTGTTACACCGTTGGTGCATTGGACACCGCGTCTTCAAGTTCGCCAAAGCTTGGCTGGAAGTCTGACGGCACATTGCCGCGACCAATCTCCACCGAGATCTGGGCTGCATTGCCGTGCAGGTGCGCCACAAGCACAGCCTGGATGATTTTGTAGAAGGCGGCTTCCTCGTCATAGATCTGGCCCAGACGCGCGGCGATCGGTCCCACCAGGCCATAGGCCAGGAACACTCCGAGGAAGGTTCCCACCAGCGCAGAACCAATCTTCGCACCCAGCACCGCCGGCGGGCTGTCGATCGCACCCATGGTTTTGATGATACCCAGCACAGCTGCCACAATCCCCAGCGCCGGCAGGCCATCAGCCATCGTCTGAAGCGCGTGAGCAGGACCCGCGGCTTCGTGGTGATGCTTCTCGATCTGCTTTTCCATGGCATCTTCGACCTGGTGCGGATCTTCCAGATTCATGGTCATCATGCGCAAGGTGTCGCAAATGAAGTGAACCGCGAAATGGTCCTTCATGATTTTGGGATAAGCCGAGAAGATCGAGCTCTCGTGCGGCTTCTCGATATGAGACTCCAGCGCGATCACGCCCTTGGTCTTCATCGTCTTGGTCAGCTGGAACAGAAGCGTCAGCAGGTCGACATAGTCCTGCTGCTTCCACTTCGAGCCGCTCAGCAACTTGCCGAAATCCTTCAGCGTCTGCATCACGGTGCCAAAGGCATTACCAATCAGGAATGCGCCAACGGCGGCCCCGCCGATCATCATCATTTCAAAGGGCAGAGCCTTGACGATGATGTCGAATTTACCGCCCGCGAGCGTAAATCCTCCGAACACCATGCCAAAGACGACAAGGACGCCTATGATCTGAAACATTATCCCACCACCCGTTCTGGATGGACGCCTCCTGGCTGGCGGATTTTTCCGCTCTGGGACTACCAGGACCGTCCGATTACGGGACGGTTATAGGCATGGGATGCTTAAGGTCCGGTTTTCAAGGCGTTAGACCTTTGTTCAGAACCAGGCCCTGCCCAAAGCCATCGCACCCCTGTCTGGCACAAGCCCTGCATCGGCCATCCAGTTAGAGGGCCGACACAGCGTGTGGGAGCAGATTTCATGGCGATCATTACCGTTGCGAGCATCAAGGGCGGCGTGGGCAAATCCACGCTGGCCATTCATATCGCCGCGGCCCTGCAGTCCCAGCGCCTGAACGCCACCCTGATTGATACCGACATTGACCAGCTTTCCAGCCAGCGCTTCCTCAATTGGCGCACAACGCGTCTGAATGGAGCGGCAAAGGCGGTGCTGAGCCTGCCCGAGATCGAGATCGACAGTGGGACCCATGCGCGTATCCGCTTTGAAAACATGATCCGAGACGCAGCACGCGCTGGCGATGTGATCATCGACCTGCCCGGAAGCCGCTCACAGCTTATGGAACCGGCGCTCGTGCGCAGCCAGATCGTCGTGACGCCGATCAATGAAAGCTTTGTCGATCTGGACGTGATCGGATCAAGGGACGGCACCCCGGGCCCGCTGACCGAGAGCATTCTTCAGGCCAGACAGGTTCGTGCAGATCAGGGCCTGCGTCCCTTGCGCTGGACCATCATCCGCAACCGCCTGTCGACGCTCTACAGTCGCAATGCCGAAGCCGTGGATGAGCGCCTGCGCCGGCTCGCGGAAACCTTTGACTTTGATATCGGCCCGGGCCTAACCGAGCGCGTGGTGTTCCGCGAGCTCCATGATGAAGGCCTGACGCTTCTTGATGCCATGAATGACGATAACGTACGCCCCACCCTTTCCGCCGTCGCAGCCCGATCCGAGCTTCGCGCCGTGATGGAAAACCTGGCGCTGCCGTCACGCTTCTAAGACCGGTACCAAACCACTCTCCAGCCCAGCCCTGAATGACAACGTGGGTCAGACACCGCTTCTGGACCTTTGCGTCTGTAGCGTCTAAACCGCGCGCAAATTGGCGCGGCGGGCTGCCGCGCCGGGCACAGCTAACAGACTAAAAAGAGCAGGAGCGCATCATGGCCCTTCGTGTGGCGATCAACGGGTTTGGCCGGATCGGCCGTCTGGCTTTGCGTGCGGTGCTGGAGCACCAGCGCACCAACGAGATTGAAGTTGTCGCGATCAACAATTCAGGCTCGGCCGCCGATGCGGCTCACCTGTTTGCCTATGATAGCGTCCATGGTCGCTACGCCGGTTCGTTCACCACCGGCGATGACTGGCTGGATCTGGGCTACGGCAAGATCACGAAGGTCAACGAGCGCGACCCGGCCAGGCTGCCCTGGGCCGATATGGGCATCGACCTGGTCATGGAATGCACGGGCGCGTTCAACGACAAGGAAAAAGCCTCAGCCCACCTGGCGGCAGGGGCCAAGCGCGTGCTGTGCTCTGCACCGGCCAAAAACGCGGACAAGACCATCGTCTACGGCGTGAACCACGACCAGCTGACCTCAGACGACACCGTCGTTTCCAACGCCTCGTGCACCACCAATGGCCTGGCCCCCGTTGCCAAGGTTCTAAACGATGCGGTGGGCATTGAGCGTGGTCACATGACCACGATCCACGCCTACACCGGCGACCAGTATACGCTGGATAAAAACCACAAGGACCTGCACCGCGCCCGCGCGGCAGCCATGTCCATGATCCCGACCACCACCGGCGCGGCGAAAGCTGTTGGTCTGGTCCTGCCTGAACTGGTGGGCAAGCTGGATGGCGCGGCCGTTCGGGTGCCAACCCCGAACGTCTCGCTGATCGACCTGGTGTTCATGCCCGGCAAAGCCACCAGCGCTGAAGAGATCAACGCTGCGGTCAAGGCGGCTGCGAACGGCCCGCTGAAGGGCATTCTGGGCTGTGACGAGATCCCGCTGGTCTCGATCGACTATAATCACGACCCGCGTTCGTCCATCGTGGCGCTGGACAAGACCAAGGTCATCGACGAGAAGCTGGTTCGCGTCATGACCTGGTATGACAATGAGTGGGGCTTTGCCAATCGCATGCTCGATACCGCCGTGGCCATGGGGCGCTTGATCTAGCCACGCCTTGAGGCCCCGACGGCCTGAAAGGTCGGTCCGGGGCCTTGATCAGATTTGAATGAGGTCCCGGCTCTGCGCCGCTTCGCGACTTGGCCGGGATTTCAAGTAGAGCCGGAGAGACTTCGCCATGATCCGCCGCCTTCAAGATGCTGACGTCGCCGGCAAGCGCGTGCTTGTGCGCGTGGACTTCAACGTGCCCATGCAGGACGGACAGGTCAGCGACGACACTCGTTTGCGTTCCGCCCTTCCTACGATTGAGCATCTGCGCGAGGCCGGGGCCAAAGTCATTCTGGCCGCGCACTTTGGTCGACCCAAAGGCCAGCGCAATCTGGACATGAGCCTGGCACCCGTGGCCACCGCCCTTGATGCGCTGATCGACGGCGTCGACGTGAAATTTGTCTCTGACTGTGTGGGAGAGGATGCCGAGCAGGCGGTTTCCCGGCTCGCCGCAGGCGGCGTGCTGCTTTTAGAGAATACGCGCTTTCACGCAGGCGAAGAAAAGAATGATCCCGAGTTCGCCGCTGAGCTGGCAAAGCTCGCCGACCTCTATGTGAACGATGCCTTCTCCGCCGCCCATCGCGCCCACGCCTCCACTGAAGGTGTGGCGCGGCTGATCCCGGCCTATGCCGGGCTGGCGCTGCAGCGCGAGATCGATCACGTCACGGCGGCATTGGAAAACCCGTCACGTCCACTCCTGGCCGTGGTGGGCGGGGCGAAGGTCTCCACCAAGATCGACCTTCTGAAAAACCTCGTCACCAAGGTGGACCGCCTGTTTGTGGGCGGGGCCATGGCCAACACCTTCCTGGCAGCCAAGGGCCATGATGTGGGTGCGAGCCTGCATGAAGTGGACCTTCTGGATACCGCGCGCGAGATCATGGACATCGCGGCGAAGTCGAATTCTGAAATCCTGCTACCAGTCGATGGCGTGGTGACGAAGGAGTTCAAGGCCAATGCGGAGCGCCGCGTCGTCAATGTCGATGAAATTGGTGCTGACGAGATGATGCTCGACTGCGGCCCTAAAACCGTTGACCGGCTGGCCGATGCCATCGCCACCGCGCGCACGCTGGTCTGGAATGGACCGCTGGGTGCGTTTGAGATCACGCCCTTTGACACCGCCACGGTGGAAGCGGCGCGATTTGCCGCAGACCGGGCGAAAAACCACGGCCTGACAGCTGTGGCGGGCGGCGGCGACACGGTCGCAGCGCTTAATCACGCAGGTGCAGCAACAGATTTCACCTTCATCTCCACCGCGGGCGGGGCCTTCCTTGAGTGGCTTGAGGGCAAGGCACTGCCAGGAATTGAAGCGCTGAAGTCCGACGAGGCTTGACGTTCGGACCTGCCGACGCAATCAAGGGCGAAATTCTTCAGCCTATCTGACCTAACCGATTTGGGGGACGACCATGGAAATGGATCTGGATCAGCTCAACGAGATCGCTCTGCGCATGGTTGCGCCCGGCAAGGGCATCCTGGCCGCCGACGAAAGCACGCGTACCATCAAGAAGCGCTTTGACACGATCGGGCTTGAAAGCACCGCCGACAGCCGCCGCGACTGGCGCGAGATGCTGTTCCGCACCGAGCCGGCCATGTCCGAGCACATCTCCTGCGTCATCCTCTATGATGAAACCATCCGCCAGAAGGCCGCCGATGGCACCCCGCTGACCAAGCTGATAGAAGACGCGGGCGCGATCCCGGGCATCAAGGTGGACTCAGGGGCCAAGCCGCTGGCGGGCGCGCCGGGTGAAACCATCACCGAGGGTCTCGATGGCCTGCGTGAGCGCCTGAACGAGTATTACGAGCTCGGGGCCCGCTTTGCCAAATGGCGCGCCGTGATCTCCATCGGGGCCAATGGCGACGACAGCGTCCCGTCCCAGTACTGCATCAACACCAATATGCACGCGCTGGCGCGTTATGCTGCGCTGTGCCAGGAAGCCAACATCGTCCCGATCGTGGAGCCGGAAGTCCTGATGGATGGCGACCACGACATCGAGCGCTGCTACGAGGTCACCGAGTTCGGCCTGAAGACGCTCTACAAGGAGCTGTTTGAGCAGGGCGTGATCCTGGAAGGCACAGTGCTGAAGCCGAACATGGTCATCTCCGGCACCGACTGCCCCGATCAGGCAAGCCGCGAAGAAGTCGCCGAGATGACGGTGCAGTGCCTGCTCAACGCCGTGCCCGCCGCTGTACCGGGCATTGCCTATCTGTCGGGTGGCCAGTCGGACGTGGACGCCACCGCGCACCTGAACATCATGAATGAGGGCTTCGACCTGCCCTGGCCGATGACCTTCTCCTATGGTCGCGCCCTGCAGGCGGCTCCGCTGAAAGCCTGGAACGGCTCCAACTTGGAAGCGGGCCAGAAAGCCTTCAACCACCGCGCCCGCATGAATGGCCTGGCCAGCATGGGCGAGTGGAATGAGGACATGGAGAGCGGCAGCTAGGCTGCCCTCGCCCGTCCCATGGGCTTTCTTGAACCCATCGCCACCGTCCTGGGTCTGGCGCACCTGTTTTTGCTGATCCGGCAGAGCTTGTGGGCCTTCCCGGCGGGCATTGCCATGGTCAGCCTCTATGCGCTGATCTTTTTCAACGCCCAGCTCTACGGCCAGGTGGGTCTGCAGGGCGTGTTCTGTGCGCTGCTGGCCTATGGCTGGTGGTACTGGCTGTCCCATCGCAGCCAGGCCGAAGCCGACGAGAAGGCCCCGGTAAAGACACTGAGCCTAAAGGCGCTGGCGATCTGGTTGATTGTCGGCGTGGTCGCCACGGCGGGGCTTGGCACAATGATGGATCGCTATACCGATGGGGCCGCGCCCTATTTTGATGCCGGCATCGCCAGCTTTTCGCTGGTCGCCCAATTCCTGCTGGCGCGCAAATATCTTCAAAACTGGCTGGTCTGGATCGGTGTGGACGTGGTCGCCATCGGCCTGTTCTTTAGCCAGGGCCTTTACCTGACCAGCGGACTCTATGGGGTATTCCTGGCGATGTGCGTGTGGGGCTATATCGAATGGCGGCGCGACCGGACGCCTGAGGCCACCGCCGCATGACGCCCGCCCCCTACAGAGCCCGCACCATCGTCACACACGGCCCGGAAAGCACCGGCAAGTCGACACTGGCTGAGACGCTGGCCGCCCATTTCGGCGGCATTCTGGTGCCTGAATATGGCCGCGAGTATTGCGAGATCCACGGCACCGATTGCGACGCACAGGACCTGCTCAACATTGCCGCCGGGCATAACGCGGCCGTTGATGCAGCCGGTCGGAAGACCGACGGGATGATCTTTTCTGATACCGATGCGCTGCTCACCGAGGTGTGGTCGCACATGATGCTGGGCGAAAGCTGTTTTAAAGCCGCGCCGCCGCGCATCTCCGGCGCGCTCTACCTGCTGACCGACATCGACACGCCCTTCGTTCAGGATGATTTGCGCGTCTATGGCGAGGATGCCAGCCGCCAGCACTTCTTCGCACTGTCCGAAGCCGCGCTGAAGCAGTACGGCGTCGACTATGTAAAGATCAGCGGCAGCTGGGCCGAGCGTGAGGCGGCGGCGATTGCAGCAGTTGAGGCTCGGTTTTCAGGTATGCTGACCCCATGAACGCGAACCCATTCACCGCAGGCGGCGAGAATTACGCCGCCCACCGCCCCACCTACCCGGCGCAGCTAGCTGAAGCCCTGGCGGGCGTTACTCAGGAGCGCGGGCTGGCGGTGGATGTGGGGTGTGGGTCTGGGCAGCTGTCGGTGCTACTGGCTGAGCATTTTGAGGCGGTTGAGGCCTATGACCCGAGCGAGAGCCAGCTGTCCGGCGCAGTGGCTCACCCCAAGGTTCGCTACGCCGTGGCCCCGGCTGAAGAGCTTCCCAGCGCGGACGGCTCAGCCGATCTGATCACCGCAGCGCAGGCGGCCCACTGGTTTGACCGCCCCCGCTTTTATAAGGAAGTCCGGCGCATCGCAAAGCCCGGCGCGGTGCTGGCCCTGATCACTTATAACAATCCGGTTGGCGACGACGCCGCGCTTGCCCCATACCGCGCGCTCTATGACGCGCTCGATCCCTGGTGGCGGCCGGAGCGGGTGGACGTGGAGACGCTCTACAGCCGCTTTGAGTTTCCATTTAAAGAGTTCGAGCTGGAGGTCGATCCCATTCGCCGCGACTGGGACGTGGCGGCCATGAGTAACTATGTGCAGACCTGGTCCGCGCTACGTCTGGCGCGCGAGGCTGGCGAGGAGGCCCTGATCCAGCGCCACCTCACCGATGCCATCGACGCCTGGGGCCCCGGCACCCGCACCGTGGAATGGCCCATCGGCATGCGCATCGGACGCGTTATCCAAGCTTTGTCTGATTTGAGCGCCCCGAGCGCGTTAGCGCTCACAAGGCGAACAGCCGTCCGTAGCGAAGATGAGCTTGCTCATCGGGAGTGAGGAACCGACATCCCGTCCGGGATGGAGGACACAAAAAGAGCGTTTTTTAAACCCCCGTTGACCCAAATCCGCCGGTGCCGCGCTCGGTTTCATCAAGGCTGTCGACTGCGTCCCAAACGGCCTGAATCACCGGCGCGATGACCATCTGGGCGATGCGCTCGCCACGCTGGATCACGAACGGCTCCTTGCCGTGATTGATGAGGTTCACCCGTAGCTCACCGCGATAATCGCTGTCGACGGTACCCGGCGTGTTGACGCAGGAAATGCCCTTCTTGGCCGCCAGGCCAGAGCGCGGGCGGATCTGGGCTTCATAGCCAGAGGGCAGCGCCATGGAGATACCGGTGGGGATGAGTTGCCATTCACCGGGCTGGAGCGTCACCGGCGCGTCTTCAGGAACCGCTGCGCGTAAATCCATACCGGCAGAACCGGGCGTCTCGTAGCGCGGTAGCTCAAGGCCCTTGAAATGATCGAGCGGTTTGACGCGAACCTGAACCATAAAAAACCTCCCGGCGGTGTCACAGCACGACCGGGAAGCTTAGCGTGGTTCTTGAAAAAGGTCAGCCCTCTTCGGCTTCCCGTTGGGCAAGGATATAAGCGTCCAGTGCCTGCTCGCCTTCAGCAAAACCTTCAATCGCGGCCACGATGCCCGCGCGATCTTCATCGGTCAGCGTGCCCTGAGGTAGCTCAGCGCCGTATTGCGGCGGATTGATCGTACCGTCCTCATTCTCGCTTTGAGGCTGGAAATAAAGCGCGAGCACGGTGGCGTCGTCGCCTTCTCCGTCGCGTATGTAAAGCGGAACACGGTGGAAGCGCACCAGCTCGAAATCATTGGCATCGGGCACGATGGTGTCGCGATCGCACAGCACACCGATGGCCCCCTCACTCAATTCAGGTGCCGGCATCAGGCCTGGTTCGGCCGCAAGTTCGGCGACATTATAGCCCTCAAGCACACGAACCGAGGCCCCTCCGGCCTCAATCTCGGCGCATTGGGCGCTGGCAACGCCGCCCGCCATAGCCATCAGGGCCGTCGATGCGGCTGCAGTCAGTAGCGATTTCATGGGTGATCTCCGCTGCGAATTTTCGTTCAGGTCGTCTGCGTTGAGGCGTCGACCCTAACGCAGCATCCTGTCCCATCGCAAACCCACCATCAGTGGGCGAAATAAGCAGCAATCTCAGCGGCGAGCTGGCGGGCGATTTCCGGCTTGGCGGCGCGGGGCAGCTCGACCTCGGCGTCTGGCTTGATGACCAGCGCGGCGTTTTCCGCCCCGCCCATGGCATCGCCGGAGACGTCATTGGCCACGATCCAGTCACATCCCTTGCGCAACCGCTTGGCGCGAGCGTGCTCGACCACGTCATGGGTTTCAGCGGCAAAGCCCACCACCAGATCAGGACGCGTTTCAGCCGCCCGGCCAGAGATGGTTTTGAGGATGTCGGGATTTTCAACGAGCTCAAGGCTCGCCATCGCTGCCTTATCGAGCTTCAGCTTCACGTCAGAGACCTCAGCCGGGCGCCAGTCGGCCACCGCCGCGACTGCCACGAAAACCTCTGCCGGCAGCGCCGCTTCGACCGCTGCCAGCATCTCAAGTGCAGTTTCCACCCGCACCATCGTCACACCCGCCAGGTCGGCGAGCGCCGTCGGGCCAGACACCAGCGTCACGTCAAAGCCTTCAGCCGCCAGCGCTGCGGCGAGCGCATAGCCCTGCTGCCCGGAGGAGCGATTGGACAGGAAACGCACCGGATCAATCGGTTCCAGCGTGGGTCCGGCAGTCACGACAGCGCGCATGGATCAGCCCTTCAGCGCGGCCTGAATGGCGTCGGCGATGCGATCAGGTTCCGGCAGACGGCCCGGTCCAAACTCACCACAGGCCATCTCGCCTTCGTCCGGCTCCATAATCGTGTGGCCATAGCTACGCAGGGTTTCGACATTGGCTTTGGTGGCCGGATACTCCCACATGCGCACATTCATCGCCGGGGCCATCAGCACCGCCTTGTCGGTGGCCAGCAAAGTTGTGGAGGCCAGATCATCGGCCAGACCGTGGGCCGCCTTGGCCATCAGGTTGGCCGTCGCCGGACACACCACCACCAGTTCTGCCGATCGCGACAGCTCGATATGGCCCATCTCGGACTCGTCAGTTAGGGAAAACAGGTCGTCATAGACCTTGTCACCCGACAGGGCCGCGACACTCATCGGGGTAACGAACTGCTTTCCCGCCTCGGTCAGGATGCAGCGCGAGGCGACACCGCGCTTTTTCAGCGTGCGGATCAGCTCCAGCGATTTGAACGCGGCAACCCCGCCGCCAATGATCAGAAGGATGCGATGATCGGCCATGCCAGATGCGCGCTCCGTGCGAGAAAAGACTGTGCGAACCAAGGTCTACCCGCGAACGCACGCGCCGTCACCTCTCGCGACGTTCAAGACACTGTGTGATCGGGGCACACCGCCACAGCCGCCAACTCGGCCATTGCCAAAATCGCGCGAATATAGAAGGTTTGCACAACATGAGATTGCTAGAGCGCAGGGCAGACAGCGTTCGGCATTTTACCAGAATTGGAGAACGGGCATGAAGCGGCGTGATTTCCTGGCAGGGGCAGGCGCTGGCGCGCTCGGCTTTCCCTTCGTAGCAAGCTGTTCGCGGGCTGCGGCCCCTGAAGCCGCGCCGGACGGTGCCGCAATCGCCCGGGTGGCGATCTACCCGGCCATCGGTATTTCACGGGTTGGCGGCAGTCCAAAATTCTTCCTGGCCCCGGAAGTGCCCGGCCTGCCGCCCATGCCTGAGGACGGCGACTTCAAGGACGGTGACCAGCTGATCAAGAAACAGGTCCAGCGCTTCCGCATCTACGCGTTTGACGATCAGGACCGGGTGATCGGGGAAGTCACAGCTAACGACGCGCGCATCACCTGGAATGTCCACGTCGCCAATACCAAGGCGGCCTGGTACGGCTTCAACAACCCGCTGGATGAAGGCGAGGTCGCGCCTAGTCTGCCCGGTCAAAAGCGCAACCCCTACTTCGTCAGCGACGACCAGCGCGAAGCCATGCTCATCATCGATGGCGGGGCGACGGCGATCTCCGGGGCCAATACCAATGGCGATGGGACCGACAGCGCTTACGCCATGGGCGGGACCTTCTATGGCAGCGAACCGGTTGGGCTGGGTCATCTGCGCACTGATGAGGCAGGCCGCCTGATGGTCTTCCCGCCCGATGGCGTCTCCAAAAGCCCGGTCAATGCCGGAATCACAAGCTTCGCCGACAATGATGGCTGGCATGATGACTGGTGCGATGGCCCGGTCAGCGCCAGCGTGGAGATTTCAGGCCTTGGCACGCTTGAAGCGGACCAGGCCTGGATCGCCAGTGTGGGCCCCAACTTCGCGCCTGAAATCGCTCCGGTCTCGACGCTTTACGATGTCATCCAGGACATGAATGTGGAGGCTGGATGGGTCGATCGACCCGACCAGCCCTATTTCCGCCGCGACATCTACCCGACCTTCCAGCGGCTGGGGCTGATGAAATGGCTCACCGAAGCCGCGCTGTTACGCGAAGGCTGGCTGGATGTCGGGGACTTTACCGACCCGGCCTATATCGCGCGCCTCGCAGACCCGAGCGCGGCGAACGGCGCTTTCCGGACGGCCATCTTCGACCAGATCCGGAACCCCAAGAATGTCAGTGACGACGCCTATATCACCGAGCGGCTGAAGATGCCGTACATGATGGGCCATGGCGTGAATTACGACGGAAGCCCGCTGCAATGGTTCCAGATGCCCAAGCTGCAGTATGAGCTGCTGGCCGAGTGGGCGGCTGGCAACTTCATCAATGACTGGGAAGACGGCACCGACCCGATCCAGAGCTTTGACGACATCCCGCTCAGCCTGCAGCCGGGAGCGCTGACCGAAGCGGCGCTGGAGCCGTGCTCTGGAGGGGCGTTCCACCCCGGTGTTGAGCTCACCTACTATCTGCGGCACACGCCGATGTACGCCAAAAACGATGACTCCAGTGCAGAGCCCTTACGCATAGCCCGCGGCGATCGCCCCTCCCTGATCCAGAATATCGGCCGGCTCCTGACCCCGGAAAAAGCCTTTGGTGGCGATGGTGACGTGCCGCCGCCCATCGGTCCGCAAATGCCCGGCGACCTGACCCGGTGGATGGGCCTGCCCTGGCAGTGCGATGCCTTCAGCTGCCAGGCCGTCCTGATGCAGGAGAATTTCCCGACCGCGACCTGGTGGCCGGCCCTGCTGCCCATCGACGTCCTGCCCGAAGATTATTACGAGCAGTTGCAAAGGACCGATCTGCCGACCGACGATCGGGTTCAGTTCTTCAATAGCCGTGTCGCCTGGTCCAGAGACGTGGCCGGTTTCGGCTACCACGCCAATGCCAGCTACTGGGATGGCATCACCAACATGATCACCCTGTGGCAGCGCATGGGGTTCGTCGTTCGCCGACCCGGTGCCAGCGATTCAGGCGCCCCGGCTTCGCTGACCGAAGACATGTTCGTGGAGGTTGGACGCAGCAATATGGAGCTGATGTTCACCTGGCGACCAGAGGACGGAGTCCTGCCCGAATAATGGACGGGTCAGCTTTCACCCGGATCAAGGTCAGGTGACGTGAAACATAGTCCATCGATTGCGGTCCTCGGCGGCGGGATTGCCGGCGCAACCGCCGTCTTGTCCCTCACGCGGTGTGGGGTAAGTCCGATCTGGATTGCACCGTCTGTCCAGCCCGGCGACCGGGTCGGGGAATCCTTAAGCCCGGCCGCTCACCGCACACTCGAAGCCCTTGATGCCACTGACCTTTTGAACTCAGGCACGCATCGACGCTCCAACGCCATGTTCTCAGCCTGGGGTCGGGGCCAGCTGGTGGAGCGCAATTCGATCACCCACCTGGAGGGTTCAGGCTAGGTGCTGGATCGCCAACGCTTTGAAATAGAACTGATTTCAAGGGCCAAGGCCCAGGCCCCACCCCAGCGCGGCAAAGTCAATTCGGTTCGTCGAGAGGCCACCCGATGGGTGATCGAGCTTGAGGATGGAAGCCAGCTTGAAAGTGCTTTCATCATCGATGCAACTGGACGCAAAAGCCTTGTGGGGAAAGGGACAATCACGCCTCAACCGCGCGGACCAGCAGGTCGCCGCCTGGTCCATTCTTGAGCAAACTTGCGAGGATGTAGACCCAACCCAGGCCACCCTGATCGAGGCGGTCGAAGAAGGCTGGTGGTATGCCGCCTTGCTTCCAGATGGCCGCCTCTCGGTCGCCTGGTTCACCGATCCTGACTTTGTAAACAAGGGCTTGAGCCAGACTGTCGAGCTGTGGCGAGCAAGGCTAAAGCAGCCACACTTCATCGCACGCTGGATCCGCGAAGCTGGCTTTGAAGCGGTAGCGCCCCCCACACTCGCCAGCGCTGGCACGACATGGCTGGAGACCTGCGCGGGTGAGAACTGGGCCGCCGTTGGCGATGCCGCAGCCGCCTTCGATCCACTGTCCAGTCACGGCATGACGACCGCGCTGTGGACCGGGCACCAGGCCGCTGAGGCGATGGTAAGAGCCATAGGTGGCGACCGCGCCAGGCTTGGCGATTATGCGGCCCAGGTGAAGGCCGGCGTTGAGACTTTTCGGGCCCAGCGCAAGAGCTTTTAAGGAGCCGAGCAGCGCTTTGCGGAGCACCCGTTCTGGACCCGACGCCACGCGAAACGTGAAGCCAGTGAAGCGTCAGCGCTAGCCAGCGCCGAGTAGCAGCATCGCCGCCGCAGCACCGATTGCAACAAGACCGACCCCGGCAAGTCCGCGCAGCACCCAGCCGCCGGCACCGGTTTGCGGCGCAGTGTGGCCGCGGGGCCCAGCCACCGTCTCGGCAATAACGCTCATGCGTTCCACTGTTTCAGGCAGCGCCAGGACGGCGTCTTTCAAGCGATCCAGCTCATCAAGCGCATCACGCACACGCGCTTCAGGACCCAGCTCGCGGCGCATGAAGCGCTCCACCGACGGGGCCGAGGCCTGCCACATATTATGCTCGTCACTGAGCAGGCGGCACACGCCTTCGGCCTGCACCATCGTCTTTTGAAGCAGCACCAGCTGGGGCTGGAGATGCATGTCGAAAAGGTCTGTGATCTCAAAGAGCTGCATGAGCACGCGGCTCATGGGCGTCTCTGATGCGTTCTTGCCGAAGATGGGCTCAGCCACCGCTCTTAAGGCACTTGCGAAGTCCGCCTTGGAAAACTTGCCCGGCACATAGCCAGCCTGGAAATGGGCATCAGCGGCCGCGTCGTAGTTCTTGAACAGGAAGCCGTGGAGGATGGCGGCCAGATAGCGGCGCTCGTCCTTGCCGAGGCGCCCCATAATGCCGAAGTCGACCGCCCAGAGTCGCCCGTCTTCGCCGACAAAAAGATTGCCCGCATGAAGGTCAGCATGGAAAACGCCGCGCTCTAGAGCCGTGGTCAGGAAAGCGTCGGTAAGGTCAGCAGCGAGCTTGACCACATCAACGCCTGAAGCCTTGA
Organism: Maricaulaceae bacterium EIL42A08; assembly: GCA_024178355.1. GTDB lineage: Bacteria > Pseudomonadota > Alphaproteobacteria > Caulobacterales > Maricaulaceae > Oceanicaulis. Next base: position 40,513 of record JAMZNZ010000004.1, read on the forward strand.
CGCGATCCATGTCGGTCATGGGAATCGCGTCGATCCACTCAGTGGTCAGGACCCGCTTGCTGCTGCGCGCCCAGTCAATCTCCGGCAGGTGAAAATTCTGAGCCGCAACGGCCGCCTCGGCGAGCTCACTGGCACTGGCTGCTTCCAGGCGCAGGTCGAGCTCCAGCACGAGCGAGCGCGCGACCGTTTCGACAAAGGCTTTAGGTTCCATGCGCTTGGACGCCGGGAACAGCCCTTCAGCCAGCTTCGCCCCCAGACGCATGGTCTCCACGTCGCGCCTGATCTTCGCGTCGACGTCAGGGCGCAGCACCTTCACTGCAACCGTTTTGCCATCCACCGTGGTCGCCTTGTGGACCTGAGCGATAGACGCCGCAGCCACCGGCTCCCCAAACTCGCAAAACAGCGCATCGACGGGCTTTTCGAACTCAGCTTCAATGGTCTTGCGGGCGATGGCGCTGTCAAACGGCTCCATCTTGTCCTGAAGGCGCGCAAGACCCCGGGCAAAGCGCGGACCGATGACATCGGCCCGGGTTGCCAGCACCTGACCGAATTTCACGTAGGACGGCCCCAGCTTTTCCAGCGCACGGGCGAGGCGCTCGCCGGGATTGTCGGCCCGACCCCGGATCGCAATAAGGCGCGCAAACTTGCCCAATAGCCTTGCGGGCAGCGGGAAGGCCTGCTGATACTCGGCTGGGAAAATCGCGTCGTGGCGGGCCAGCGTCCAGCCGGCCCGCGCCAGGCGGCCAAGATTTAAAAGCGTTCTAATCACGGCTCAGTGTTTAGGGCGCAGCCGTGCCTTTGGCGAGGGGTGAGCCCCTCCAAGGCCGGTAAAAATCAGGAAGATTGCAGCTGGCGCACGATATCCAGCACAAAGAAGCTGGCCGATTTGGTCACTGCGAGCTCTGACAGGCCATGCAGGAGAACATCGAACGTCACCACCAGACCGCCATCATCCATGGCCACCGCCTTGCCCACGCCAAGCTGGCGGTTCACGCGGTTTGCGAACTCAGCGTCATAGACGCCTTGAAAGCCCGCCCAGAGCTTCATGGCCGCGAAACGTCCACGCTCTTCCATGGTCAAAAAGGCGATAAAGCGCAGGCCTTCGGCTTCAAACACCATGGCTTCGGTGCCGTCTGACGTCGATTCTTCACCCACAAAACTGGCCCCGGTACGCCGGATGGCCGCCTCGACCTGTTTACGACTTAGGGTCATCGCTCTTGTCCCCCCGGCAATGCGATTGACGCGTTCAGGCGGTCAGAACTGACCGCATCAGACCGCGTGAGCGCGGTTTGGAACGCACTGAAATCTGCAACGGCTTTTTGCGGATCATCGAGACGCAGCGTGTTCCAGCGAAAGGTGTCGCTGGTGTCCTGGATCATCGCGCTGTGGCTGGCACCGGCCAGCGCCGCGTGCTCGGTCGCAAAGCTTGCGATGGGGGTCAGCGCCTCATTGGCGCGCTTCTTCTTGCCTGCAGCCAGGCGCGCACGCAGCGCAAATGCGCACACGGTCAGAGCAGACGCCCCCACAGCCGACAGGCTGGTTGCCATGAAGATGATCGACATAAAAACCCCTCACCCGCTCATCTTGGGCAGGAGCTTAGCGCGAGGATGCCCGGTCGCCAATTGTTAAGAGCGCCCGGGCGACATCCATTCAGCCTTTAATAAGTGATGCCCTCAGCCTCTGGCTCCGGCCCGGCCCCTTCAAAATGACGCCTGATAATGGTCAGTCCGGTCTCACCGGGCGCGGCGACACGAAATTCCACCTCACGCCAGATATCATTGTCGCCCTCAATAATCAGGCGGTAGGCCGTGGTCACCAGCCGCCCATCATCCGTGCGTACTGACTCCCAGGAGTGCCGAAGATCAGACATGCCAAAATCGCGTGCCATCTGAACCCCGTCACCGCGCGACGTGTCTTGAGAATGGAGCACGCAGACCTCAGCGCTCTCATAAGAGCGCATGTCATAGCCAGTCCCACGATACTCCACAGCATCGGGGTTATTTATCACATTTCCGATGTCATCAACGTAGGTGACGCGGCGATACGGAAACTCACCCGCATCGAAGCTGCCACGCCAGATTGTCGATCGGCTACCAAGATCGGTTGAGGCAACCCATTGGCTCTGGGTCGGCGGAGACGTCACCACAGTATCTGAGACGTAAGATCCACCATCAGGCTCCAGCCCGAGACGGCGCGTGCTGCGGGCGAAGTTGGCGTAATCTGCGTACTCCGACGCGCTGCACAGCACCGTCATCTGGCCCACCAGGCTACGCTCCATCAGCCCCTGTCCGTTATCGCCACACGCGGTGAGACAATAAGGGCAGGCGCTATGCAAAGCGCAGTCGAAAGGCGGGTCATGGCTTATCCCTTCACAGCAGCCGTAATCTTCTTGGCTGCATCATCGAGGTCATCGGCCGAGGTAATGTCAAGACCGCTCTCGTTGAGGATGGCCTTGCCCTTCTCGACATTTGTGCCCTCAAGGCGCACCACCAGCGGCACCGACAGACCAACTTCCTTCACGGCCGCGACAACGCCCTCAGCAATGACGTCACAACGCATGATGCCGCCGAAGATGTTGACCAGGATGCCCTTCACGTTCGGGTCAGCGGTGATGATCTTGAACGCCGCGGTGACCTTCTCCTTGGAGGCGCCGCCACCGACATCGAGGAAGTTGGCCGGCTCAGCACCGTAGAGCTTGATGATGTCCATGGTAGCCATGGCAAGACCTGCACCGTTGACCATGCAGCCAATGTCGCCATCAAGGGCGATGTAGGCGAGGTCATACTTCGACGCTTCGATCTCTTTTTCGTCTTCCTCGGTCAGGTCGCGCAGCTCCATCACATCATCGTGGCGGAACAAGGCGTTACCATCGAAGGAAACCTTGGCGTCCAGCACGCGCAGGCGGCCATTTTCCATGACGATCAGCGGGTTGACCTCAAGAAGGCTCATGTCCTTTTCAGTAAAGGCGCGGTAGAGCGTCGGGGCCAGCGAGAGCATGTCTTCGCGAGCCTGACCCTCCAGCTCCAGAGCTGAGGCAATTTTGGCCGCATCATCACCGGTTACACCCGTTGCCGGGTCGATATTCACCGTCAGAATTTTCTCCGGGGTGTCTTCAGCGACCTGCTCAATGTCCATGCCGCCTTCGGTGGAGACCACAAAGGCCACACGGCCGGTTTCGCGATTTACCAGAAGCGACAGGTAAAGCTCGGTCGCGATGTCAGCACCGTCCTCGATGTAAAGACGGTTCACCTGCTTGCCAGCAGGGCCGGTCTGGTGGGTCACCAAAGTATTGCCGAGCATCTCTTCGGCGTGGGCGCGCACTTCGTCGATGGAGAAAGCCAGGCGAACACCGCCCTTGGCGTCAGCACCCAGCTCCTTGAACTTGCCCTTGCCGCGGCCACCGGCGTGGATCTGCGACTTCACTACATATAGCGGTCCAGGAAGGGTCTCGGCAGCTTTCACCGCCTCGTCCACGGTGAAGACGGCCACGCCTTCAGCAACCGGGGCGCCGAAAGATTTCAGGAGGGCTTTGGCCTGATGCTCGTGAATATTCATGGGACGGTGTCTCGCAGCTCTAATTCGTTTTCAGCAAGATGCGCGCGACTCAAAAAGCCACACGCAGCGAAAGGTCGCGGCGGTTTATAACACTGAGACTGCCCGGCGCAATGCGGCGAACACGTCCGCCTTTGGTCTGAGTTCAGTCGTCAGATTTTGGGCGTGTAAATCGTGCGCTCAAAGCCCCCGCACACCAGCCCAGACCACCAGACAGGCCCGCAGCCAGAAACAGCGCAGCATGTTCAGGGCCACCTGTCTCGATCACCACCAGTGCCGCGCCCTGCCCGGCCAGCACCGGCACACCCGTGCCGATCAGCACATGACCGACCCAGGTGATGAAACTTGCGTCACGCAAATACGCCCTTAGCAGAAGCGCAGCTATGGCGCAGACCAGGGCTGGCAGGACGACAGAAGCGATCATCATGGGCGCGGCTCCGCGTCATGGGGCACATCAATCTCGGCAAACTCGGCAGACGTGGCCTGCATGTTGACGAAGGGCTCACGCTCTTCCTCCGCCACTGGTGCGTTTTGCCGACGACGCCATAGCATGGCCGCGGCTAGCGCAAAGCTCAAAGCGGCGGCGAGGAAGAATAATCCACGTGCTCCCAGCGGGCCTGAATAGGCCACACCGAACATCAGCGGGCCAATAATGGAGCCCGCACCCCAGGCCATGAGAAGCCCAGAGGCAATCGCCGGCAGTTCCTCAACCCGGGAGCGGTCAGCGGCATGGGCCACCGCAATCGCATAATAGGCAAGGCTCGACGCGCCCCACAGGGCAATCAGAATGCTGCCGCCAGTCACGCCTGGATTGAGCACAACGGCAAGCACCAGCGCCGCAAGCCCGGCCACACCAGACAGGACGGCGATAACGACGCGGCGGTCGAGACGGTCGGAAATGAAACCGGCTGGCCACTGGGTGATCAGCGAACCGGCATAGGCACAGCCAACAATGATCGCGGCTGCCTGAGCCGTCGCCTCACCCAGCTCCCCTGCCCAGATTGGCAGGAAGGCAAACAGACCAGAATTAATGACCCCGGCCGCACAGGCGGCAAGCGCGGCGGCGGGCGAAATCTTGAACAGGCGCATCGGATTGACGACTTCGCCCTGGGGCAGCATTGGCTGGCCACGCTGGGTGAACACCACCGGAAGCAGGCAGAGCGCCAGCAACATGCCGCCGACAATCATGCTGCCAAGCGTGCCACTGGCCGGCATCGCCATCAGGAAGGGACCGCCAATCAGGCCAAGTCGGCCAACGATCTGGTAGACCGAGACCACTGCGCCCCGGTTTTCAGCCGGTGTGGCATCGGCGATCCAGCTTTCAGACACCGCAAACAGGCCCGCAGCGGCAAGACCAAACCCTCCCCGTAACACCATCCAGGCAATAAAATCGAAACCCAGACCCAGGCCCAGCGTCGTGGCTGCAGCAAGGCTGGCAAAGGCCGCAAAGGCGCGGATATGGCCGATGCGCCGAATAATATCCGGTGCCCCGAACGCTCCGATCAGGAAGCCGATGGCGTAGGCAGTATAGGTCGCGCCGACCGAAAACCGGCTCCATTCAGCCGCATCCATCGCAAGCGGCAGAACCACCCAGAGACCACCGGCAGCAAGCTGGAAGAGCAGCATCGCGGCCATGACCACAGCAACATTGCGATAGACAAGCATGGCGGCCTCACGCGCACTCAACGACCTTGGAGCGCTAAATCACCACGGGTTGGCTACAGGTTCAAGGCTGTCAGGCGCTTAGCCAAACCGGGTCAGCCGCGACAGGATCCAGTCGATCGACGCTGCGCCACCGCCACGCAACACCAGAGCCAAGGCCATGGCGACATAGGTCAGTGTCTGTGGCCAGGCATACGGCGCAATGGCCACCATGTGCCAGACCACGCCGAGCCCGATCAGGAGCGCCGTCACGCGTGTAAAAAGCCCAAGCCCGAGCGACACAGCGAACAGCATCGCAATTGCGAGCAGTACAAAGGCGGCAAATCCTGGATCGATACGGCCAAGAGTCCACACCTCGACCGCCGTCTCCAGCCCGGCGGACGGGTTGAGCCAGTCGCGCCAGTTGAACGGATCGTTGACCGGCTGTGCGTTGGCCCGCGCCCAGGTGTAGAACTGGACGACGAAAGCCAGGCGCAACGCAGCTCCGACTATCAGGTCCACAATTCCCGGCGTGGTGGCCGTGACACGCTGAACCGGGCCGACGCCGGAAAAATCGGAACCGTCAGCCTCAGCGTCGGCAAACAAGGCGCGGAAACGGCGCATCTCAATCATGGCTGGCGTCAGCCTCCCCCAAAGGCGCGGTGATCATCACCGACAGGAGGCTGTACGCAAGCCTGATGCCACCTCAGGCGACGCCATCACCCGACGGCGTGGCCAATTGGCAACGCCAGCCCGGCTTTAGCGCGCGCCAATTTCGGACATGGAGATGATCTGCTCACGCACCACATCGCCCGCATTGGACTTGATCTGCAACGCCACTTCTCCCGCGTCCCAGTCAAACCCGATCACGCCATAGTTTTCCAGCGCGTACATGTCACCGATCCGGTGCGGGCCTGGCTCGTTATTCTCATCACGGAAGCTCATATTGAGCGCCGAGGACGTGATCTCATAAAGCGGATAGGGAGCCACATCATCGCGCACATAGAGGCCGGAGGAGTGGCGGTCACCCGACACAAAAACCACGCCTTCAGCGCCGGTTTCCCCGATCAGATTATACAGACGCTCACGTTCCAGCGGCATGGTACGCCAGGCTTCCCAGCCATGGCCATCGGCGTGGACCTGGATCGACGTCACGATGAGGCGGACATCCGCAGGCTGCTGCAGCTGGTCCTCAAGCCAGGCCCACTGGGCCGCCCCCAGCATGGACTGCTCAGGGTCAGAGCTTGGCAGATAGCGCTCACGCCCCACAGCGCCGCGATCATCGGTCGGGGTCAGATCAGAGCGGAAATACCGGGTGTCGAGCAGGATGACCTGCACGCGCTGACCTTCCGGGCCATAGACATGCGCGTCGTAGATACCCTCACGGGTGCGGCGCACATCGTCTTCAGGCGCCCGCCAGAAATCGAGGAAAAGCTGCTGGGAGAAGCCCTTGAAGGCGAAGCGGCCACCCATGTCATTCTGGCCGTAGTCATGATCATCCCAGGTTGCCAGCATCGGGAAGCGCGAGCGCAGGTTCTGGAACTCCGGGCGGTCGGCGAGCATGTGATAGGCCTCGCGCAGCTCCGGCAGGGTGGCGTCGTCGCTATAAGTGTCGCCGTACACGTTGTCGCCGACATACATGAAGATGTCGTGGTCTTCAGCCGAGATGGTATTCAGGATCGGGATCTCCCGCTCCGACGTGTTGCATGACCCGAACGCAATCGAGGTCAACGTTGTCTGCGCGGACGGCAGCGCTGGTCCAGCGGCTGCGATCGGTGCGTCATAATCAAGCTGCGCATAGAAGGGGGCGAGCGCCTCAACAGCGGTGCGCGGCGGTTCCGCCATGGCGGTTGCAGGCTGTGCTGCAGCAGGCGTGCTGGCGTCAGGTGCGACCGGCTCGGAACAGCCAGCAAGAAGTGCAGCGATACTGGTCGCGGCGAGCAGACAGGTTGAACGGATCATGGCGAGCCCCCTTTGGTCACATAACTAGAGACAGGGTTTAAGCCATTAGCGCAACATATCAATGACGACGGTGGCACTCAGCCCTCACCCGAACAGGGTCGCTTGCATCAACCGTCCGGGCATGAAGGCAAACGCCCCAGGGATGAGAAGCGCGCCAAAGAACAGATTCAGGGCGATACGCCGGTGCCCTGTCGTCAGGCCTTTGCGCGCACGCCAGGACAGATGGACAATACTGATGAGCACCATCGGCACGAAAATGTGGATCCAGCTGAATGTCCCACCGGACTGGATGAAAATCGCGGTGACCGCGGTGATGGCCATCAATCCCACCCAGATATAGCCAAATGCGCGGTGGGGCAGCGTGCCCTTGGGGGCGGTGAGCTGCACCACCCCCAAAACCAGCGCCCCCAGCGCACAAACGGCATGGAGCTGGATATGCCAGGGTGCCGTCAGGAGCGTATCCGGGTTCATCCACCCGCTCCCATCAGCTCGATCGTTACATCATGGGCTGTCCCGGCACTCAGCTCAAAACGGGACTCAGCCCACGTCGCACCCCGAAAACGAGGCCGCGGATTGTTCGAGAAGCCATAGCGTTCAATCGGGATGCCTAGAAAATTGCTGTTGAAGTCATTGTAGCTATTGCTGTCATGGAAGGCGATGAGGCTGTATTCGCCAGCCGGCAGGTCTGCGAACACCGTTGCCAGAATGGGCTGATCAGCAGGAATTCGGGCAGATCGATACTCCTCACCTGCATCAAAGGCCTCTTCATCGGCGTAGAGGCCAACCCAGATTTCACCGGCCTGATTGGACGGATAAACAACCCGCACCGTCAGCTCCTGGCTCTCAGACCCGACGGCAGCGTCACACAGGGCGGCAGCTGCATTGGCAACTTGCGGCGGCGTGAAGGCAACGAGCGCAGCTCCGGCCAGGCAGATCGCGCTTAAAGCTTTCAGTGGGGTATTCATGACTTTGCTCCTTGGTTTTCGTCATCGCTACAGCTCGCTGTGCTGCAACGCCCCGACAAAGCGCTGAAATTATTGAGCGTAAAAGCCAGATTGCGTGGACGGACTGGACCTGTACGCGAGTTGCGGCCACCCTGCTGTTCACGCTTCGCGAACGGCAGGGACACTTCTCGGTGGGTCACGTCAAATTCTCTCAGCTCTGGACTTCAAGCTGGCTTCGCGCCGTCACCACCATTGTGGGTGTCGGCACCTTCCTGGCGATCCTGGCCCCCTATGGAAGCTCCCGTATGGGATGGCCTTGGCTCTGGATCTATTGGGTCGGGATCATAGGTCTGGGCGCGACAATCGGATATGTCACGAGCCACTGGCTGCCGCGTCTGATGCCAAAAGTGCCCAAGCTGGTGGTCTATGCCGCAATAGTCATCACGGTGTCGGTGCCCGTGACAGTCGCCGTTCTTGCCCTGGGCACCGACTTTTTCGCGCGCACCCCGGACCTGGCTGATGTCCTCACCACCTACGCGATGGTGCTGGTCATATCTTCCTTTGTGGCGGCTGTGTCCTGGACACTTGAAAAAGTCTTCACCGACACGCCGCCGGATATCGCCGCGCGGCCTTCACCTGCCCTTTTGGACAAACTGCCCCATCGCCTGCGCAAGGCCGAGCTTCTTTCGATGTCAGCCGAAGATCATTATCTGCGCGTGTGCACAGATCCTCGCGAGGACCTGATCCTCATGCGCCTGTCTGATGCGGTAGCGGCGTGCGAAGCGCTGGACGGTGCGCGCACACACCGATCCTGGTGGGTCGCGCGCGATGCCGTGCACGATGTGCGCAAAGGCGATGGCCGCGCGACACTGATCCTCAGCGATGGCACCGAGGCTCCTGTCAGCCGGACCTATTATCCAAAACTACGCGACGCAGGCTGGTTTTAATTCGCCAATGCAGCAATGACATCATCGGTTGAGATGCGCGTTGCATAACCACGCCGCTGGCCGAGCCCTGCCTCATGCCAGAACTTTCCGACAATCTCGCCATTAGGGCGGATTGCAAAGGCGATCGGATAGGGCACGCCGTGCGCCATGTGATCAGGATCGGCATAGATCGGGTCGCGCACATCAAAGGCGTCAATGACCTCTATCGCCTCATCACCCAGCAGCGTCAGTGTCAACTCACGCTGATCGGCCACCCGGGCCAGGGTTTCTGCACTGTCATAGGTGAGAAGCGCAACATCCCAGCCGGCTGCTTCAAACGCCTCCTGGGCGGCATCGACCTCCAGCGCCTGTCGCAAACAGATCGGGCATCAGTCCAGCGAGCGATTGAAATAGATCACTACACCATTCTCACCGGAAAGATTTGCCAGAGTACGGACCTGCCCGGTCGCGTCAGTGACAACAAACTCAGGCGCAATAGAGCCAACAGCCGGGCCGAATTCAGCAGCGGCTTCCATGGCTGCATCGGTTGACGACTGTGCATGCGCGCCAGAAATGAGCAGCGCCGCAAAGGCAAAAGCAGCAAGAATTCGGCGCATGAGGAGGTCTCCAGTTCAGGGCGCGAGTGCCACACTTAAATCGTCATGATCCTGCGCCAACGCAAGGGCGCTGGCCAGGCGATTTACGAACTCGTGATCGGACCGTTAGCGACGGCGGCGAAACCCGCGCCATACGACAAAGGCCGCGATTAACGCCACCAGCGCCATGATGATCCACTCGATCGGGCTGACGCCCAGAAAAGAAGGCTCCACCCATGGCGCAAAACGGCTCATGGCTTCGGCAATAACAAGCGCCAGGCGTTCGCCCTGAAATCCGGCCGCCACAGCAATCGCCACCAGGACCATCGCCACAAAGCCAGCCAGACGAATGGCCGCAGACGGATCAAATCCGTCGGGAGAGGACCGGCGAGCCTGACGGTTCTCCAGAATTCGACTACGGCGACGGGGCATTTAACCAGCAATCCCTTTTACCCGCACTGGGCGCATTTGCTTGTGATTACGTCAGATTTGAGCCATAGTGTCGCCCGCACAAGCGGCCTCTTCAAGGCCCGGTGGAGATGAGTGAGCATACCGCGTGCCGAACGCCTACGCCGTTTTCCCTTCCCCGACCGTTAGACCGCATGCCGCATTTGGGACGCTAAATGCGTTATTTCTATGCGCGGGACGCCGCGTGGGTCGGGTATAAGGACTTCCCCTCATGGCCAGTGGTACTGTCAAATTCTTCAACATGGAAAAAGGCTTCGGCTTCATCACTCCGGACGAGGGCGGCAATGACGTCTTCGTGCACATCACCGCAGTGAAAGATGCCGGCCTCAATGACCTGAAAGACGGTCAGCGCGTGAACTTCGAGACCGAGCCGGATCGCCGCGGCAAGGGCCCGAAGGCGGTCAATCTGAGCGCCGCAGACTAAAATCCTGCTCAACTAAGCCGGACAACAAACGCCGCGCAGGACCGCCTGCGCGGCGTTTTTCATGACATATGTCACCCGCAAACCCTGACGCTCGCCAATCGATGGGCCGCCATATTCTAGCTAACATTAGCGAACTGCTTCCCTCTTGGCATTTGTTGATGCCGTTACCCGAAGAGAAGAAAATGGCGAAATCGCCCCTGCAAAAGCCAAACCTGACCGCGCATTCCGGTGTTTGTTCTGACTCGCGCACGCAAGGCTTGGAGCAGCGGCCTTACTTCTACCTGCTCTACATCCTTTTCTATTTCTCAAGCTGGTTCTTTGTGGCCCCGACGCTGGTCGACGTTATTGCCGGCATTGCCAGCGTTATCGTGTTCAATGTCGTCTACGTCTACGCGATGGGACGAAACACGCCTGTGATCCTGGCTGCCACCGCTCTGGCGCTAGCGTTAGCGCTCGGTCTGACGCCATTTAATGGCATGACGGGAACATTAGCGATCTATGCGGTGACACTGTGCTCCAGCATTCGGCCGGAGCGTCTCGCGCTGCAGGCCATGGCGGGGGCGTGGGTGGTTTATGTAGCCGGTTCGCTCTTCATCATGTTCGGCCCGCTGGAGATATTCCTGAGCACCTTCGAAGTCGGGTTCACGGCTTTCCTTGCGATCATGGCCGGGCTGGCGGCCTGGTCTGGCTACAACACCTCAGAGCGCACCGACATTCGTGAGCGCCGCCTGCGGCTGGAGGCGGAGCTGGCCGCCGTGCGTGAACGTGAACGCATTGCGCGCGATCTGCACGACGTGCTGGGGCATACGCTGACGACCATTGCCGTCAAATCTGACCTCGCTGCCCGCCTGCTCGACAGCGATCAGGACAAAGCGCGTCAGGAGATCACCGAAATCCGCGATGCCTCGCGCGCAACCTTGAAAGAGGTGCGCGCCGCCGTTGCCGGCATGCACCTGACAACATTGACCGCGGAGCTCGACCGGGCCCGGTCTGCGCTGGACAGTGCAAATGTCGCGCTTTCCATCACGGGAACGACGCCCGCGCTTCCTTCACAGCAAGGCTCAGCACTGGGACTGGCGGTACGTGAAGCAGTGACGAATATACTGCGCCATAGCGAGGCCACTCACGCGAGCATTACGATCACTCACAGTGCCGAGGGTATCAGCTTGACGATAGAGGATAATGGCAAAGGTGAAACGCCAGTGCCCGGTGCTGGCCTGAATGGCATGCGCATCCGTATTGAGGCGCAAGGTGGAACGCTGGGGATCGGTCAAGGCGCTGCCGGCGTGCAACTGCGGATTTGGTTGCCCACCCAGACTGCGCTGGAGGGATCATGATCCGCCTTGTTGTTGCTGAAGACCAGTCGCTGCTTCGCGGTGCACTCGCCAGTCTTTTAAGCCTGGAGCCTGATCTGGAGGTCATCGCTTCGGCTGCTGACGGCAAAGAAGCGCTTGAGCTTGTGACTCGCGAGCAGCCCGATGTTCTGGTCACCGATATCGAAATGCCCGAACTCACCGGTCTTGAGCTGGCTGAAAGGCTGCGCACGCAAGGGGCATCAACCCGGGTATTGGTCGTGACAACCTTTGCCCGCCCCGGATACCTGCAGCGCGCCCTGCAAGCTGGAGTTTTGGGTTACGTCTTGAAGGATGCTCCGTCAGAAGACCTCGCGGACGCCGTCAGAAAGGTTGCGGCCGGTCAGCGGGCCGTGGCCCCGGAACTGGCCGAAGCGGCCTGGAGCCTGCCGGTCAGTTTAAGCGAACGCGAACGCGACATCCTGCGGCTGGTGGAAGAGGGGCGTACCAATAAGGAGATTGCGCGCACGCTCGAGCTATCACCGGGCACAGTGCGCAATTATCTGGCTGAAGCTGCCTCCAAGCTTGGCGCTGCGAATCGTATCGAAGCCTTCCAGATTGCTCGGGAAAACGGCTGGCTGTGATCACTTGGCGACCAAATCACCCCTGTCATAAAATGAACGAGCAATGCTGACCTTGAGGTCCGGTTCCGTTTTGTTCATGCGCCTGTGCAGTTCCGACGGTCTCATCCTGACAAGGTCTGCATAAGTCAGCCCGTCAAACAGGCAATTCGTTTCCTGCGAAGATAACGAAAAGGCCCAGCTGCCAAACTCGCGCGTTCTCAGGGCAGAGAAATTGACGATCACCATGTCGGCATGCCGATCATCATTGAGCAAACACCGCAAAAGGTCGGTCAACTCGGTGCGCGGACCTTCGCAGATTTGAACAAACGCATCCGGCAAAGCAACAAGACGCCCGCTGATACCTGCGGCTGCATTCTTTGGCGCGGCCTGTCGGGCAATGGAATTGGCGAGCCTCGGCAGCGACGCCCGTGGCGAGCTTAGTACCGGACGACTGATATAGGAGAGCTGACAAAGATACGGCATGGGCAGGTACCAGCATCAAGACACTGGCCGCCCTGAAGACAGGGCGGCCAGCTTAATTGAATGGTTGAAGAGAAAATCAGGCGGCTTCCATGCCGGCGATATAGCGCTCGATCTCGTCCTTGATGGACTGGCTGCGGCGAGCCAGTTCTTCAGCGGTCGAGGCCACCTGTGTAGACGATGCCGCAGTGCCCTGGGATGCGTTTTCCAGCGCGTCGAGCGAGCGTGATACCTGCTCAGCGCCTTGCTCGGCCTCAGCCACATTGGAGCTGATGTCGTTGGTCGCAGCAACTTGTTGGTCAGCGCTGGAGGCAACCGAGGCCGCCACGTCGTTGACCTCCTGAACGACCTCTTCCAGCTCGCCGACCGCCTGAGTGGCATTATCGGAGGCTTCCTTGATCCTCAGGATCTGCTCGGCAACGCTGGCCGTCGCTTTCTCGGTCTGCTCGGCGAGGTCCTTGACCTCACTGGCCACCACAGCAAAGCCTTTGCCAGCCTCACCAGCACGCGCCGCCTCAATCGTCGCATTCAGGGCGAGCAGCTTGGTCTCGTGGCGATGAGCTGAGTCACCTCGTCAATCGCCTGAGACGCACTAGCCATCGCTTTCATACGTTCCTGCGTCGCAGCGACCCGGTCCTTTGCGCGTTCAGAGATGTCAGCGGCACGACCGATCTGCTGGGAAACTTCAGAAATGGCGGTCGACAGCTCTTCAGTCGCCGACGCAACAGTCTGGATATTCGATGATGTCTGGCCTGTCTGGTTTGAGACAGACTGGGTTTCTGCGCTCGTCTCCTCTGCCGTGGAAGACATGGTGGTCGCGGTCGCTTCCATTTCCTGCGCCGCAGCCGCAAGTGCCTCAATGGACTCATCGATGCTGGACTTGAAGCTATCCGTCAGGGCCTTGACCTCTTGAGCACGCTTCAGTTTTCGCTCGGCATCGCGCTCCTGCTCTTCGAGCATCTCAAGGCGTTCACGGGCATCCTGCTGGAATTTTAAAAGTGAGCGGCTAAGGTCGCCGACCTCGTCCTTGCGCTCGGTGCCGGTAATCTCGAACTCAACCTCGCCTTCTGCCAGGCGGCGAACATTGGTAATGGCCCGCTTGATCGGCATCACAATCTGAACGCGGCCCAGCAGCATCGAGGCACCCAGCGCCAGCAATGCACCCATCACGGCCACAACGACCATCGTCGTCGATGCAGCCGTGGAGATATCGCTGGCTTCTTCAGCGCGGCGGTCCACCGCCGCATCGGTTGCCTGGCCGTAGGCTGAAACCGCCTCGATCAGAGAGTCGATTTCATCGCGCGAGGATCGAGCCGCTTCGACAACGCGTTCCTGGGCCGCATCCAACGTCACCGCTTGAGCAGCCTCTGCCGCCGCAATGGTTTCGCGCAGGGCAACAAGATAGGCGGAGAATTCAGCATTCAGCGCCCGCAGCGATTGCGACTGTTGGGCGTTTGCGCTGCTCTCAGCGAGGGCGACCCGGTCCCGAAAGCCTTGCTCGATGGCATTGATGCGACCAGTAGCCTCAGCGACGATGGAAGGGTCGGCAGCAAGACGGTACTCCCAACGGCTAAGCTCGAGTGCGTCTTCGCGGATGAGAGCGGCCAGCCTTAGCTCTTCAGACGAGTCCGCCATTTGATCAGCAGACCGCGCAACATTGCCCAGCGACATAACGCCGGTAACGGCCACCGCCGCGAGACATATGATCGACAGGCCGATCACCAACGCCAGCTTTATGGCAATCGGAAAATCTGAGAGTTTGGGCATGCAATCCTCCACGTAAGACGCGGAAGGAATGTCGTTTTTAGACTTAATGAAATATGAAATCACTTGGTTATAAGTCTATTCACACTTTGTGATACGCCTTGCCTGTAACGAATTTTCGCCCCCCCCAAAAGCTCACTTAGAGTGCAGGCACTTGGCTGACACCCCATAAAACCGGCTCTAATTCCCACAAATGAAGTACGGGCTAAAAGGCAGCCCCCACAACATAACTTTATTCCTGATTTGACAGATGATCAGCGGGCCGTTGCAACCGCCGCCAGCTCTCGAAGCTGGGTTGAGGAGATGGCGACCTTGGACAGCGTCCAGCTTCCCTCGGCGATCTCCTCCAGCGTTCGGTCAGCGCGATCAACTTCTGGACTGTTGGCGCTGGTCCAGCTTTCCACCAACGACTGAGCCCAGTCACCGTTCGGCTGTTCCACACCGGTCTCCAGCGAACCACCCGCTGCCGCAGCGTAGCGCATCATGGCTTCCACCAGCGTTTGCTGACTGGCGTACAAATCCTCGATCAGGCGGCGCATGGCCAGTCGGTCCCAGTGCAGCCGCGACGACAACTGCCCGCCCGCACCGCGCAAGCGATCGAAACCGAAGCGCGCACCGACCCGATGATAGAGCCACGCAGTGGCTTCAAGCGGCCAGTTCATCCGGCGGGCAAGGTCAATCACGTCGGAGCTGGACGTGAGCGGCCGCAGGCGCGCCACATAAAGCGCGAGGTCTTCTGGTGCCCCGCCCTTGCGATATTGCGCCGCGCGGCGCTCCACCCCAGCCTTGTCAAATGGCGACGCGATATCGGTGATGATGTCTTTCAGCGCATCAACACCCGGCTGGTAGGCAGAGATCACGTCGTCAATCTTCTCTGAGTCCTGGTTCATGCCACGACGCGCGAGGAAATAGGTCTGGCGACGCAAAAGCCGGATGACTTCATCATGGAGCTCATTCTGGACCGAGGCCGGAGCCTTGTTGTCGAGCCCGTTGATCTGGTCGGTATAGTCCTTGAAGCGGAAGATGTGGCGACCAGCCTCAAAGGCGCGCGCAATGCCACCCACGTCTTCACCAGTGCTTTCCTTGGCTCTGTGCAGGAAGGTGGGCCCACCCAGATTGACCATGTCATTGGCCAGACGCGTGGCAATGATTTCTCGCTTCAGGCGGTGGCTTTGCATGGCGTCGGCGTGCTCAGCCAGATGCTTCGGGAAGTAGGTCACCAGCGAGTAGGTAAAGTGCGGATCGTCCGGCACGCTGGAGGCGACCAGGCCATCGAACAGGGCGATTTTGGCGTAGCTGATCAGAACCGCGATTTCAGGACGGCTCAGCCCCTGCCCCTGATCTTTCAGGGCGCGCATGGCTTCAGCGCTTGGCAGGCCTTCAACCTTTCGGTCAAGACGTCCGGCCGCTTCAAGGCGCTCCATCATCCGCTCATGAGCGTCGATGTCCTCTTCCGCATGATTACGCGCCAACGTCAATGCGAGGGTCTGATCGTAGTTGTGTTCCAGAACGTGATCGGCGACCGTATCGGTCATCTCCTCAAGCAGGGCATTTCGAGACGGGATGTCCATCTTGCCCTCACGCACCATCGGATTGAGGAGGATTTTGATATTCACCTCATGGTCAGAGCTGTCGACGCCAGCTGAGTTGTCGATGAAGTCGGCATTCACGCGTCCCCCCTCGCGGGCGAATTCGATCCGCGCTGCCTGGGTCACACCAAGGTTAGCGCCTTCACCAATGACTTTCGCGCCAACATCGGGCGCATCCACACGCAGGCTGTCATTGGCCTTGTCGCCAACCTGATAGTGCTGCTCGCTCGTGGCCTTGATATAGGTGCCAATACCGCCAAACCACAACAACTCGACCTCGGTCTTTAAAAGCGCGCTGATCAGCTCGCTTGGCGGTAGTGATTTGGCATCACTACCGATCAACTTGCGAATCTCGTCAGTGAGCTGAATCGACTTGGCGCTTCGAGAGAACACGCCGCCGCCCTTGGAGATCAAGCTCTTGTCATAATCCTGCCAGCTGGAGCGTGGCAGATCGAAGAGCCGCTTGCGCTCGTGCCAGGTGCGTTCGGGATCGGTCGGATCGGGATCAATGAATATGTCGCGGTGATCGAAGGCTGCGACGAGACGGATCTGCTCAGACAAAAGCATACCATTGCCGAACACGTCACCAGACATGTCGCCCACACCGATGACGGTGAAGGGTTCGCTCTGGATGTCCTTGCCCATCTCGCGGAAGTGGCGCTGGACACTGACCCAGCCACCGCGCGCGGTGATGCCCATCTTCTTGTGGTCGTAACCGGCCGAGCCACCCGACGCGAACGCATCCCCGAGCCAGAAGTCATACTCGTCCTGCGCAACACCATTTGCAGTGTCAGAGAACGTGGCCGTGCCCTTGTCGGCGGCGACCACAAGATAGGGATCATCGTCGTCGAAGCACACGACATTATCAGGACGCTTAACGCCGTCATCGACCAGGTTATCGGTGATATCCAGAAGACCGCGCAGGAAGACTTTGTAGGATTCCCGACCTTCTTCAAACCAAGCTTCCCGATCACCACGATCTGGCAACTGTTTAGGATAGAAGCCGCCCTTGGAGCCCACCGGCACAATGACAGCGTTCTTGACCTGTTGAGCCTTTACCAGGCCCAACACCTCGGTACGGAAGTCTTCACGCCGGTCCGACCACCGCAAGCCGCCGCGCGCGACCGGTCCAAAGCGAATATGAACGCCCTCGACGCGCGGGCTCCACACAAAAATCTCACGGTACGGCTTGGGTTCAGGCAGATGACGGATCATGCGGCTCGCGATCTTCAAGGAGATCCACGGCTTGGGCAGACCGTCTGCGTCCGTCTGATAGAAGTTGGTGCGCAGGGTCGCCTCAATCAGGCGCAGGATGCGGCGCAGAGCGCGGTCATGATCAAGGCTTTCGACTTGTTCAAGGTCTCCACGCACTTCAGCGCCCAACGCCTCGGCCTTTTCCCGGCGCTCATCGACCGTCTCGGAGCGCTCAGGATCAAACTTGATCTCAGCCAGCGCGAGCAGCTTGCGGGCGATATCCGGGTGGGCACCCAGCGCCTCTTCCTGAATGGCCTGAGACGGATCAAGGCCGGTCTGTTGGCGATAGCGGGCACAGGTGCGCAGGAAGGCCGCTTCGCGCCAGGTGACACCCAGGCCCAGCACAAGCCGGTTAAAGCCGTCATCCTCAGCCCGGTCCTCAAGAACCGCCAGGAGTGCCGCTTCAAACTCATTCGCGATTGCTGAAAGGTCTTCAATACCTTCGCCGTCCAGGTGAGCTTCAAACTCGTGCACCCAGACCGTTTCGAAATTACGCTCGCCAGCGTCGTCGTGGCCGGTTTCGCGTTTCACAGGGTAACCAGCCTCGGACAGTACATGCAGGCCCAGATTTTCAAGAACCGGAAGCACCTTCGACAGGTGCAACGCGTCCGTGAGCTGGTAGAGCTTTACCCGGATCCGGTTCGCGCCCTCACTCTCACGGCGACAGGCGCGCGCGTCGAGCTTCTGCCCATCATGCAGACGCTCCATGCGCGTGATGTCAGCCAGCGCCTCGTCAGGGTCAAACCGCTCGCGATAGCCGGCGGTGAAGCCGTTGAGATAATTCGGCACGGCATGGCGCAAGACTGAATCCAGCGACTCCCTCGCACCTCCGTGCAGGTCGTCTTCCCAGGTCCGGGCCATGGCCACGATGCGTCGTTCCAGCTCGGCCGGGTCCGGTTCCGGGTGGTTGAACGGATTGAGCCCGATGATGAAGTGAACACGTGCCAGCGGGCTGTCCCCAAAGCTGGGGTAGAATGCCGACAGGCGGCCATCAAAGGCCTCTCGGATCAGATCGCCTGCATCGGCGCGGACCTTCGAATTATACCGGTCACGCGGCACAAAGAGCAGGCAGGACACAAAGCGGTCAAACTGGTCCCGTCGCAAGAAAAGCTTGGTTCGCGGTCGATCATAGAGGTGCAAAATCCCCAGCGAAATCTGCAGCAGGTCTGACTCGTCGGTCTGAAACAGCTCGTCGCGCGGGTAGTTCTCCACGATGTTCTGGAGTTTCTTCGCCGAATGGGAGCCCGGCGCTTTGGCCGCTTTCTCGAGCACCCGTCGCACCTTGCGCCGGATCAAAGGCACTTCGCGCGCCATCTGGTCGTACGCTTCGGCGGTAAACAGGCCCACAAAGCGGGTTTCGCCAATGACGGCCCCGTCCTCGCGGTAAATCTTGACCCCGATATAGTCCATGTAGACGCGGCGGTGGACGCGCGACTTCATGTTGGCCTTGGCCACGATCACCGGTGACGGCGCCTTCATATAGGCTTCAATCGCGGGTGTCAGAAGCAGCGGCTCGGCACTCTTTCGAAGCACATTGCGATCTTCATCGCGAAGAACACCCCGGCCGCTATCGGGCAAAATGTCGGGCTCCTTGCGGGCCGGCTGGCCACTTTCGTCCACCTCGAAAGTGTAAGTGCGGCACCCCAGGAAGGCGAAGTGGTTATCACGCAGCCAGGACAGGAAACTTAGCGACTCCTCCAGCTCCTCGCGGGAGGCTTGAGTCTTGGCCTTTGACAGGCGCTCAATCGCCTCATCCATCTGGGCGCGCATGTCAGACCAGTCATCAACGGCATCGCGCACATCAGACAGAGTCGCGCGGACGCCTTCCTCAAGCCGCTCACGCATGGCATCGCTGAGGGCATCGAGGTGAACCTGGATCATGGATTCGAGAAGGCAGCGGCCTCCTGTTTCAACCCGATCACCGTCATCGGTGCGACGCACCTGGATTACCGGGTGGAACATCGCCAGCACGTCCAGGCCCTGCGAGGCGATCTCGCCCATGACTGAATCAACAAGGAAAGGGCGGTCCCGGCCAATAATTTCCAGAATGTCTCGACCCAGGTCCTTGTCGTCGACACTCTTGGCAGACCGGATACGAACCTTCAGATTTCCAACCCTGCGATCGGCTCCAAACGCCCAGAACTGGGATGCCTGATCAACGAGATCATCCAGGCTCAGCGTCACCAGATCATCAGCCAGGGCATCGCCCCAGACCTGGATCAGGAAGCTCTCGGCATCCGCACCGACACTGGAGAAGTTCTTCTTGAACCGGTCGCGCGCCGCGGTAAGGAAGGCGTCGCGATCAAAAGCGTAATTCACGCTGACGACAGCGGTCATGGTCAGATCCTCCTGAGGCGTTCCGGTATTATTTCCGGATTCGCTGTGTGGTTTGCAGACTACTGCGCCAAACACACCATTCAAGCCGCGCTGGCCAGTAGACCTGACAGTCGCCATATGCTTCGTTCGCGTCGCGATAATAAATACTGAATGAGAAGGAAATCCCCCCATGCCTCACGCGCTCATCACCGGTGCCAATCGCGGAATTGGCCTGGAACACACCCGCCAGCTTCTGGACCGTGGCTGGACGATCACCGCCGGGGTTCGCAACCCGGAAGCAGCCACAGATCTCAAGGCGCTGGATCCCGGTGATGGCCGCCTGCGTATTGAGGCCTATGACGCAACCGATCTGAACGCCGCGCAGGTGCTTAAGGACAAGGTGAGCGGCCCGCTGGACATTCTGTTCGCAAACGCTGGCATTATGGGACCGTCTGACCAGCAGTTTGGTAGCGCAGCCAGCGAAGGCTTCATGGACACACTGCGCACAAACGCACTTGCGCCGCTGGCACTTGCTGAAGCTTTCGCAGACCAGGTGGCCGAAAGCCAGCTGAAGGTCATTGCGCTTCAATCCAGCCGCATGGGCTCCATCGCCGACAATGACAGCGGTGGCCGCTACGCCTACCGCGCGTCAAAGGCGGCACTGAACGCAGTAGGCAAATCGCTGAGTGTTGATCTGAAGGACAAGGGCATCAATGTCCTGATCCTTCATCCTGGCTGGGTTCGGACCGATATGGGCGGCCCGAATGGTAATCTGACAGTGACCGAGTGCGTTGAAGGTCAGCTAGACCTGATCGCGCGCGCCAACCCGGCCATGAATGGCCGCTTCTTCCACGTTAGCGGTCAAGACCTGCCCTGGTAGTCAGCGCGGCCAGCCTATTAAGTAAAAAGCCCCCGCAGATTTCTGCGGGGGCTTTTTGTAAGGGCGGCACCGTCAGACGGGGACAGGCTTGTCTGACGGTGCCTGCAGGCCTCATCGGGCAGGCTGGGGGGACGCACTTTGAGGCCTGGATTCAACCTTCAAAGGTGACCTAAGTCACCTTTGTCTACGAGATGTAAAGCGCTGAGCCAGAGTTGCAAGCCGCGACAACAGCCGCCACCACAAATATTCCGGCAGCAAGTGCCATGGAGAGGTATTTCGCCATCATTCTTCTTTCGACCAATCCGTGCATGTTGTCCGCGCTTTAATGCAGATATGGGGTCTTGAAAGGTGATTACGAGTCCCAGTCTTTCACAGTCGCGTGAGCATCCGCTTTTCCATTTGAGAAAAAGTCGCTCGTCTCACGACACAATAGCCGACAGTTGCACAAAGCATGCAACAGATTGAGCATTGGAAGCTTGCCAGCGAAAATGCCCGAGACCGCATGAAAGGCGGACCCTGGACAATTCAGCCCTTTGAATGCTGACGTGAAGGCACGGGCGATAAAACCGCTCTAGCCGAGCTTGAAGTGGTCGCCAGGCCCGTGCGCCGCATCAGCGTCATTTGCCCGCTGCAAAAACCCAATCAGCTCCATCACACTGCATGGTCGGCAAAGGCCATATCCCTGTGCGAGGTCGCAGCCCATCAACTGGAGCGCAGCAAGGGTTTCTCCATCCTCCACCCCCTCGGCGGTGAGCGTCATATCCAGATTATGCGCCAGATCTACGGTCGCCTTGACCAGCATGCGGTCCCGCTGAGACTTGATCACCTCGGCGACAAACGTGCGGTCAAGCTTAAGCTCGCTTGCTGGAATACGTTTCAGATAGGCCAGTGAAGACTGCCCGGTCCCGTAGTCATCAATCGAGAGAATAATTCCAGCCTGCTTCCATTGATGGAGCGTCTTAAGGGCAGTTTCAATGTCCGCCATAATGGCGGTTTCCGTCACCTCGAAGATAAGCCCAGTGCGGGACTGGTTCGCAAGCTGGGCGGCTTTGTTTGCAAAGTCTGTATCGGTCAGGATCGCCCCGGAGATATTGATGGCCAGCTTGATGTCGTGGCCAGCCTTGTTCAGCGCATACTGATCCATGACGGCCTGTTTGAGCGACCACAAGGTCAGCTCTTTGATCCGACCAGTTTCTTCAGCAAACGGGATATAGCTGTCAGGGGCAATCGGGCCCTGTTCCGGATCCGTCCACCTCATCAAGGCTTCCGCAGTTGTGAAGGTATTCGTACGCAGGTCGAGCTTCGGCTGATAGTGAAGCTTGATATGCCCGGCCTCCATCGCCGTGCTCATGCGGCTCATCAAAGCAAGGTTCTGTGCAGGGTTTCCAAACAGGCTTTCATCATAGATTGCATATTTGCGAAGCTGGCTGCGTGCCTGCTCGATTGCGATGACAGCGTTCTTGATTGTCAGGTTCGCCTCGTGGCTTTCAACCGGATTGAGCGCGGTGCCGACGACAACCGAGAGATCAATCGTTACACCATCAATGACAACAGGCTCCTTGTAATGAGCCGCCACGCTCCAAAGCTCACGCTCGACCTCATCGTCGGACCGGGTGACCAGCTCGTCAGCATTGAGGAGTACACCAATCACACCAGGCGAGATGAGGCCGACATGGGTCTTGGCACGCCCTTGCTGGAGTCGTTCGGCAATCAGTTTCGTCAACGTGGCAAACGCTGCGAAGCCCAGTGCTGAGCGCAAGTGTACGTGACGGTCGAGTTCAAGCGCGATGACGTAATATTCAAAGCCTCCCGCGGAGAGCTCATCCAGCGTCTCTTCCAGAGCACGGCGCGAGGGCAAGCCCGTTTCACCATCGACATAGAGTGCCTCGGCCAAGACTCGCTTGCGCGCCTGTTCTGCGCGGTAGCGGGTCGCCCCGAAAATCAAGAAACCGATCAGGACGACCGCTCCGATCAGAGACGCCAGAATATTGGTGCGGACCTGCGCGCTCGCGAGCGCGAGATCCTGTTCCAATCGCTCGCCACGCAGCTGCTGAATTTGCAATTCTTGCTCGGCAAACTCAAAATCCGCTCCCAGGAGTGCAGAGTTGGCTGAGGCTGCCACGTTACGCGCCTCATCATCAAGACGCTTGAAAGCCCGCATGTGGATCAGCGCCTGCTCCCACTGCCCCAGCGCAGCATAGATTTCTGTCCCGACCTCATGGAATTCGGCGAAATTCTGCGGCGAACGGTCCAGAGGAATGCCCTCAAAAGTGCGCTCGAGATGATCGCGCGCTGCAGTATAGTTTCCCCGGCCTGCGGAGATTTGAGCCTCGACGCCTTGCAGGAAACGAATCCATTCGCCGGTGCCTGCGCCCTCAACACGTCTGTAGGCGTCACCCAAAGCCGCCTCAGCCTCGTCAAAGGCTTCGAACTGCACGTGAAGTGCCGCAATATTGTTCAGGATTCTTGCCTCAAGAACCGGGCTGCCCATAGCCTCGGCGATTGCAAGCGCAGCTCGATATTCTGATAGCGCAGCATCGTAATCACCGATCTCACGATGAGCGTTCGCAGTATTGTTTAGTGCCGCAAGATCAAGCGAAGGATCGCTGTGGCGCGCACGGGCATCCTCGAAATAATCAAGTGAGCGCTCATACTGACCGGCCGCTGTATAGATCGATCCCAGCGACTGGAGCACGATCGCCTGACTTCGAGTATCTCCAATGCCCTGAAAAACCTCATAGCCGGCCGAAAAGCTGATGAAGGCGGTGTCAAACTCGCCCATCGCCATGGCAATCCGGCCGCGGGCGACGTTCAGGTCAGCAAAAAGCTTGGAAGGCTGAGGGTTGCTGCCAAGGCGCTCAAGTGCGCGCTCTGCAATTTCGGCGGCTTCCACCGGACGCCCCAGCCGAGTTGTCGCTTCCGCCTGAAGCCACTCGGCTTCAGCCAGCTGTTGCTGCCCCGCATATCTTTGTGGGTTCTGAACAAAAGATTCAGCACCCTCCGCCAGCTCCAGCGCCGCTGAAGGGTCACGCATCATCGCAGCCCGAGCCTCGGCAATCGCACCTTCAAAGCCCGATTGCTCCTGCGCTCTGGCATCAGCGGCAAAGATGGTAACCACCGCGAGAATCGCGATGACGAAACGTACACACATAGTCCTGACCCAACCTGGAAAACCAGACAGTTAGCAGGGTTGCATGCTGTTACTAAATATCTATTGAACGAGTTAATTGAGCAAAGGCAAAGCCCGCCCCCTTTTGACGGAGAGCGGGCTCGCTTTCTTTAGTCGAACCAGTTACTTGCTAGAATTGAGCCTTGAAGCGAAGGCCACCAATGACTTGCGCCTCAGGGGCATCGAACCGGGCTTGCGGACCCTCCACACGACCAAAGCCACCCAGCTCCAGTCTGTCTCCATCAAGGCTGAAGCCATAGCTGACTTCCGCAGCAATTGAGCGGT